>CBDFJZ010000008.1:0-2046306 GCA_965248675.1 Dehalococcoidia bacterium | reverse complement strand
ATATCGAGGTCGATCACCGGGACGTACCGCGCCTGGAGCTGCCGCCGTTCGAAGGCCTTCGCCAGATCGCCCGCCAGCGGTGTGGTCCAGCGTTCGGGCGGCGCCGACTTCTCGAGCACCTCGCGACGGGCGCGTTTCGCGCCCGACGTCACCCCACGGCGCACGGAGGTGGACGCACGCTCGCCCAGCGTGTTCAGGCCATCGGCGGCATCGGGCGCCCGGTCGAGTGCCGAACCGATCAACGCTCGGACACGTGCGACCGCCTGCGTGGTTGCCGACCGTGCACCGAGCACGGCGCGCCGGCGGGGAGCGGCCGTCCGCTTCCATCCGGCACTCGTGGCCGCGCTCACCCACCGATAGCGGTGGCCGGCCGCTTTCCGGCTCGCGGCCGTGGCGCGCCAGGTCTCGGTCGTTCGGCGAGAGGTCCCGAAGTAGCTCCGGCGCGGTAGGCGTGCCGCTGCTCCCCAGCCGCGGAACGCGCCACGCGCGCCGGCCGGCACGGCATGGACCGCCCAGCGGCGCGTGCCGACCTGGACCTTCGTCAGCACGAAGCCGCCGACCAACGCGGCCAGCGCGAAGGCGCCGATCGTGAACCCCGTGACCATGTCCTGACGCACCGGCCACGGCCACGAGGCGACGCCGTCGATCAGTTGTTCTACCGGGCTGGGCTCCGGGGCGGAGGCAGGCTCGGCAGCGGGTACAGGTCTTCCCAACGCTCCGCCAGGTGCGACGGCCGCGAACAGGTCGCCAACGACGACCACCTCCACTTCCACCTCCTGGCCCGGAATGGTCAGGATCTGGCCAACCTCGATCAGTGCTGGATCCAGAATGCCGTTCGCTTCGCTGAGCTCGTCGACGGTGACGTCGAAGCGCGCGGCGATCTCGGAGAGGAAGTCGCCAGGGACGACCGTGTAGGTGAGCGGATCCGAGACGACGACCGTCGTCACCACGGGGGGGTGGGAGGTCGGCGATCGGGGTCGCGCTCAGGGCAGGTGGATCCGCCGGCTCGGCGCACGCGACCGCGGTCACGAGCAGCAGGCCGCTGATGAATGTCAGCTTCCGTAATATCTGCCTCATTGGTCGAGTAATCATCGACCGCTCGGGCGGAATTCGTTACCTGCCGGTCGCTGATCGCCGCGACTGTCACGGAGCTCGCAATGCGGCACCGATCTCGCCCGCGATGAGCCAGCAACGCAGCCAAGACTCGGCCCATCGCCTACCTTCAGGCGCGAAACGCTCGCGGCGGTCGAGGCGGGACGCGCCGCTGGAGCCGACCGCGACCGGCGAGCCGCACGCGATCAGCTCGAACGGTGGTCGCGATCTCATCACCGCCGCCGATGTCGCCGTGGAGGCATGCTTCGAGGGTTTTCGCGGGATCCGTCGATGCGACAGTGATCGGTGCGGAACGAGGTGGTGCTAGCGGGGGCGGAACGGCGTCACGTGATCTGGCGCCGGCGGGGAGTCCTCGATCTGCTCGATCAGCGGATCAACGAGGTGGGAACTGGCGTCGACCGCCTCGCGCATGCGGTCGTTCCAGAACGCGCGGAGTGGCTCGAGCTGGTCGGCCTCGAAGCGTCGCTCGTTCATCTGGTGGCTGTCGTTGAGGTAGAGGACGGCGTCGACCGGCGGGTCAACGTCCGAGGCGCTGGTGACCGTCGCGTCGAACGCGAGCAGTCCGTCGCGGAGCGCGTTGCGCAGTGGCTGTTCGTGGCTCCAGACCCGATCGAGGATCGGTTTGCCGTAGCGCGACTCGCCGATGATCACGTACGGCGTGCCGCTCCGCACCTCGATCCAGTTGCCCTCCGGGTAGAGCAAGTACAAGTGAGGCTCGCCGTCCGCCTCGAGCTGACCGCCGATGATGCAGTGCAGGTCGAACGATAGGCCGCCGTCGAGGAGCCAGCGGCTGTCCTCCTCGCGCACGCGCCGTAGCTCGTCGGCGAGCGCGTTGGCGGCCTCGTACATCTTGACGAGGCCGGACTGATCGTGCTCGAGGCGCTCCTCGAAGTAGGTGATCGCCTTGTCACGGATCGAGCGCAAGCCGCTGGTGAGGATGAACATCGCGTGGCGCTCGCCCTGGTGGACGGTGATCTTCTTCGCTAGCGAGGTCTCCGTGCCGCTGGTGATCCGCGTGTCGGCGATCGCGAGCAGACCCTCATCGCACTTCATCCCGAGGCAGAACGTCATCGGTGATCCTCGGCGTGATCGCCTGCTGGTCTGGTCGGTGTTACTGCTGAGCGCCATCGGAGCGAACGCGTAGCGAGGTATGCCAGTCCTCGGACGCGACGCCGTCGAAGGTACCGCGAATCGGCGGCACATCGTCATAGTCGCGGCCGACCGCGGTGACCACGTAGCGGCCGTCCTGGAGGGCGTCATTGGCCGGATCGAATCCGTGCCAGCGGTCCCCGGCGAACAGCTGCACCCAGGCGTGCGAGGCCTCCGCCGAATGCTCGCCCTGCTCCGGCGCGAGGTAGCCGCTCACGTAGCGGGCGGGGATACCTCGCTGGCGCAGCGCGGCGCATCAGGTGGCTGAAGTCCTGGCACACACCGCGCCTGAGATCGAGCAGGTCGAGGGCGGTGGCGGCGACGTCCGTGCTGCCGACTTCGAAGACAAACTGCTCGCCAAACAAGCGGCAGAATGCGCGGCCGGTGGCGACGGGATCGAGGTCGGTGGGGACGCCGTCGGTCAGCATGGCGATCGCGTGGTCGATCGGCGCCCGCTCAGTCGAGGCCAGGTAGAGGTGTCCGAGCAGCGGGCTCCCGGCCTCGTCGTCGCTTCCCGCGAGCTCGGTCTCGACCTCCGCCTGCACGGCGACGGTGATCTGGTCAACCTCCTCGAGGAAGTCAACGTGGTGATAGGCGTTGCCGAACATGTCGCGGAGCTCGTGTGCCGTCGCGGTCGGGGCGAGCGCGACCGAACCGGATCGCAGCCGCTGCCCAGCGCGATCGGCTGGCAGGACGCGGAGCTCGGTGTGGAGGAGACGCACCGGCTGCGAGTAGTAGTAGGTGGACTCCCAATCGAGCGAGATCCGCACGGCTAGCGAACCGCTGACGGGAGGACGCGAAAGATGTGTTCAGCGAGCAGCTGATCGACCACGGTCAGGCGGCCCTGGAAGCCGTCGAGGAATTCGTGCAGACCGTCGCGGATGAGCGACTCCTCATCGCTGGCGGCAAGATCGAGTTCGAGCAACGCGAGCTCGCGGGAACTGTGAAGCGCCTGTGCGCGCGGCGTGGAGACGGTCGCCGCCACATAATGTCGCTGCATCGCGCGGATGCAGAAGAGCAGGCTGCGCGGGAACCGCTCGTTGAGGACGAGCATGGCCGCAATCCGAGGCCCAGTGATCGGGCCGCGGTAGGTGAGACGGAAGGCCTGCCAGGCGGAGGCGGATCGGAGGACGGACATCCACTGCACACGGTCGATCGTGCCGCCCACCTCGGCGACCTCGGGGAGGAGGATGAAGTACTTCGCATCGATGATCCGGCTCGACATGTCGGCGCGCTCGATGAACAAGCCACAGCGGAACCAGTGGCGCCCCTCATCCATCAGCACGGTGTTGTCGAAGAGACCGTAGGTGCTGGCGACGGAGCGTTTCACGGTCTCGTAGAACTCGTGCATACCCGCGGTGGAGACCGACCGGACGCCCTGGACCGCGAGATGGAGCTGGTTGATCTCCTCCCACACTTCGCGCGAGATGTGCTCCCGGAGCTCGCGCGCGGTCTGGCGCGCCTGGCCGACGGTCTGACTGAGCGAGTTCGGGTTGTCGGGCGAGAGGATCAGAAAGTCGGCGGCGGTGATCGACGGATCGACGGCCTGCGCGGCCTCGAAGCGTTCGGCGGCGCCGGTGGTGACGATCACGGCGGACCAGGTCTGCGCGTCCGTCGACGGCTCGCTGCCCGCCTCGATCGAGACGTGATGCGAGACGTCCGCGAGCCTCGCGACGTTCTCAGCGCGCTCGAGGTAACGGCCGAGCCAGTAGAGGTTCTCCGCCACGCGGCTGAGCATGGTTAGGGGTCGCGATCGTTGGATGCGCCGTCCGCGCTCGCAGTCTCAGACGGCTCGTCGTCGCGGAGGATCCAGGTGTCCTTACTACCGCCGCCTTGCGAGGAGTTGACGATGTATGAGCCCTCGACGAGGGCGACGCGGGTGAGCCCGCCCGGGAGCACCCACGTGCCGTTCGCGGTCAGCGCGAACGGCCGCAGATCGGCGCGACGCGGTTGCAACCGCCCCTGCTGGAAGGTCGGGATCGTGCTGAATTCCTGCAACGGCTGCGCGATCCAGCCTCGAGGATCGTCGCGCACCTTGGCCTCCAGCTCGCGGAGCTGGACGTTAGAGGCCTGCGGACCGATCACGATCCCGTAGCCGCCGGAGGCGCTGGCCGGCTTCACGACGAGGTCGCCGAGGTTGGCGCAGATGAACTCGAGGTCGTCGTCCAGCGCGCCGATGTACGTCTCGACGTTTGGGAGCACCGGCTCCTCAGCGAGGTAGTAGCGGATGAAGTCCGGGACGAACCGGTAGACGACCTTGTCGTCGGCGACCGCGGTGCCGAGCGCATTCGCGAGCGTCACGTTCCCCGCCCGATAGGCGTCCGCGAGCCCTGCCACCCCGAGCACGGAATCCGGCCTGAACGCCAGCGGGTCGAGGAACTCGTCATCGACGCGGCGGTAGATCACGTGGATGCGTTCGAGCCCGGTCGTCTCGCGGAGGTAGACGAGATTGTCGTGCACGATCAGATCGCGCCCCTCGACCAGTGGGATGCCCATCTGCTGGGCGAGGAACGAGTGCTCGAAGTACGCGGCGTTGTAGGCGCCCGGGGTCAGCACGACGGCGCGCGCTTCGTCATGCGCAACGTTGTCCGGCCGCACGTCGATCAGCATGTCGAGCAACCGCTCGGGGTAGTCGCTGACCGGCGCAACGGCGGCCTCGAACAGATCGGGCACGGCGTTGAGCATCACGCGCCGGTTCTCCAGGACGTACAACACGCCCGAGGGGGTGCGGACGTTGTCCTCCAGCACGCGGAACTGTCCCTGCTGATCGCGGATCAAGTCGCTGCCGGAGATGTGGATATAGACGCCGAGCGGTGGCGTGAAGCCGACCATGCGCAGCACGAAGCCCGGCGCGTCGAACAGGATGTCAGCGGGAATCACCTCGTCCGTGACGCAGCGCTGCTCGTGGTAGATGTCCGCCAGGAAGGCGTTGAGCGCCCGCACCCGCTGGGCGAGGCCCTGCTCGACTGTTTGCCATTCCGCGGCCGCGACGATCCGAGGGATCAGCGAGAACGGGAAGATGCGCTCCGTGCCCTCGTCGTCGCGGTAGACGGTGAAGGTGATGCCGGAGTTCAGCAGATCGAGATCGGCACGGCGCTGGCGATCCTCGAGCGTCTCGGCGTTCCACGCCGCGAGGCGTTCGGCGAAACGAGCGTACGCGGGGCGAACCGCCCCTTCGGCCGCGAACATCTCGTCCGGGCCCTAGGGGACCTTGTAGTCGACGAGCAACTCAGACGATGGCGTGACCACCCGGACAGCATACGGTCGCCACGGACACGCGGCGGTGCCGTTTGGCCTCGTTGGGGGGGGGGGCGGGTTGTCCCGGTCGGGCCGTCCGGCCTCGGTGCCCGGGGCGAGAGGCGCGTCTACTGGGCTTGCTGCGTTCGGACCCCGCCTGCGCGCATCTGCTGCGAGAAAACGCCGGCTGCTCGCATCTGCTGTGACGCGACGGCCTGGTCGCTCCGCGTGGGAGCGAGGGTCTGCCGCGAGATAACGGTCTGATCGCTCCTGGTGGGAGCGTGAGGCTGGCTGCGCGTCACGGGTGTCCTCCACTGCTCCACCATCCTGCTGAGGACGGATGACGAGCGTGTTCCGCGCATGTTGCCGATGTGTAACCGACTTTGTCATGCGGATTCGGAATATCTGATTACTCTTATGATCGATATCGGGACATCAACACACGCGGCCCGCCGTTCGCGCGACCGGCCGGTTTCAGCCGCGGTGAGGCGGCATGCAGGTGAACACGGCCTCGAAGCGGAGCGCTTCGGCGGTCAGTCGCCGACGCCGGACGGGGTGCGGGGCGACGACTCGGTCACCGACTCGAAGAGCTCGACCCGCGGGTGATCGAGGAGGATGCCCTCCATCGACCCACCGCCGCGATGGCCCTTCGTGAAGGCCTCGCTCTCCGTCCAGGCGTCGAAGTGGGCGCGCGACTGCCAGGTGCTGTGGCTGACGTAGTGCCCGGCGTCGTCGCTGCGGAGCAGCACGAAGTGAACGAAACCGGGCACGTCTTCTAGGTATGTCTCGCGCTCGCGCCACGTGCGCTCGAAGTCCTCGGCGCGTTCGGGATTCACGGAGAAGTTGTTCATGGCGACGAACATGGCGGCCTCGAGTCCTGAGCCTGCTGTTTCGGCCTCGATGCTAGCGCGACGGCGGGGCGTCGGCGCGGGTGGAGACGACGGCGATCTAGACTCGCCGCATGCAGTTCCGCCGCCAGTTCCACGCTCCGATCGCCAGCGGAGAGGTGACGCGCACCGTTCGCCGCTGGCTCCGCCCGCAGGCGCGTGCGGGGGGCCGCTACCGCCTCGGGACGGCCGGCAGCATCGAGGTCGACAGGATCGCGCCGACGACCGCGGACGTCCTCACCCTCGATGACGCCCGGCGGTCAGGCTTCAACTCGGTCGGCGCACTGCTCGAGGCGATCCCGCCGCGCGAGGGCACCACGCTCTACCGCGTCGATTTCCGCTACCTCGGCCAGATCGCGGACCCACGAGTGGCGCTGGCCGCAGACGGTGAACTCGAACCCGGCGAGCTCGCTGCGATCGCCGAGCGCCTCGCGAAGATGGACGCACGGAGCCGTCGGGCGTGGACCCGTCAGACGCTCGACCAGATCGAGGCCCACCCCGGCACTGTGTCTCATACGCTGGCGTCGGCGATCGGCATCGAGACGGCGCCGTTCAAGGTCAACGTCCGCAAGTTGAAAGGCCTCGGCCTGACGATCAGCCTCGAAACCGGGTATCAGCTCTCGCCACGCGGGCGGGCGTTGGTCGGATACTTGCGTTCGCCGACCTAAGATGACGGCGCGCGAAGGTGGTGCCGAGATGGAACGGCGCGCATTCAACCCATGGCCGTGGCCGGGTGGGGCATTCGGTTTCGTCCACGCCAACGAGGTACGCGGGGCCGCGCGGGTGCTGCTCGAGGTCAGCCGGCTGTTCCACCGCGACCTCGTGCGCCTCAACTACTACCACGACGGACCTCGATGCGTTTGGCGCCCCGATTCGCTCGTGGAGATCGAGGCGACCGCGATCGCTTAGCCGGCGGGAGGGCGGGCGGCGGATCTCTGTTCGCCCTCCCCCGATCGGATACCGACGTGACTCGCCACCTGCTGGGATCGATCGTCGTCTCGGCCACTCTTGGACTTGCTGGCGGTCTGGGGCTGTCAGCGCTGCTGGGCTCGACGCCGGAGGCAGTTCCAGACGTGCCCGAGAGTCCACCGCCAGCGGCAGCCGAGCGCCTCCGGAACTTCGTACCGCCAGGTTCGATTCGCATCGACGCGCGTTCGAGCGATGGGGGCACGACGTATGCGCTCGTGGCGACGTTCTCCGACCGGCGCCGCCCTCCGATCGACCTTGCGAGGGATCTCGAGGCCGCTCTCATCGAGAGCCTGGACGAGATACTTGGCCTTGAAACGACAGACCTCGGCGAACTCGGTGCGAGGATCACTCTCGTTTACCGCGAGCCGTCTGACGCCAACAGGGTCGTGTTCGCGCACGTGAACATCGCTAAAGAGGCGGACGGCGCCGAAGCGTCTCGGTACACGATTTCCTTGACGGTTTCGCCCTGACTCGGCCGGCCTCCACCGACCGCGCCCTTGACGCAACATCGCGATCCCGACCGGCACAGCCACTACCTATCATGGAGGTCGTGCCTCCGTAGCTCAGGGGATAGAGCAGCGGCCTCCTAAGCAGATCACACCGCCCTGACTACTCCCAATGAGCCCGCCACGACTGACCACCACCCCTGACCAACCGAGAGCAACCGGGACCCGCTGGGCGGCAAAATGGCGGCAACTGTTCAGGCTCGTGAGTCGCTTGACTGCGACGGTCGACTGCTTGCTGAGAATCGGTAAGGTGCGCTCATGGTGTCACGTCCAAGGCCTCACATCGCGAAACGTGCATGGCTGCGCGGGCGGCGGACCGCCCGCAGCCTGAGTCCATTCAAGGGCCAAAAGGGGCAGGACCGCTGGGTGATCCTGTCGGTCTTGCGCCTCAAGCGACGGGGCTACTTCGTCGATCTTGCGGCGGCTGACGGTGTGATCGGCAGCAACACGTACGCCCTCGAGAAACTCTTTGGCTGGAGCGGCATCTGCGTCGAGCCGAACCCCGGTTACCTGACCAAGCTTCGGGCGAAGCGAACCTGCATTGTCGACGAGTCGGTGGTCAGCGACCGGCATGAGCGCGTCGCCTTCCGGATCGACAACGGCCACCTCGGTGGGATCGTCGCTGACGATACAGACAACAGCCCCCGTGTCCGCGCAGACGAGCTGGCCTCGGCGACGACGATCACGCGCAACACGGTGACCCTCGGCGAGATCCTCGACCGCCACAACGCTCCCGAGATCATTGATTATCTCTCGTTGGACGTCGAAGGCAGCGAGGAGCGAGTGATTCGGAGCCTCGACTTCAACGAACGACGGTTCAGGTGCCTGACGATCGAACGACCGACGCAGCTTGTGAACGAAATCCTATTTCGCAACGGCTACCGCTTTGTGCGGAACGTCGACTTCGATACGTACTACGTTGCTGAAGACCTCGTGCCCGCAGGCCGAATCAAGTTCCAGCCGTTCGAGCAGGTACCGCCGAAGGAGTGGTGACGGTGCGGTGGCGACGAGGCTAGCCAGGTAGGCGGTTAGTGTGTTGTGATATAATGGGGCCATACTCGAAAGACTCGCTCGTCCTTTTGTGCGGCGGAGCCCACGAGTGCCCGCCTCTCGGCGCTGAAGGTGGCCCGGAGCCGCCGTTCGGTACGGCCGAGTGGGATGAGTGGTACTGGTGCCACTGGGAAGCGCGCGCCTGACCGGCGCGACGTGGCTGCTCAGCATCGGCGTCCCGGTTGAGCAGATCCGCGAGATCATGGGCCATTCGACGATCCAGATGACGCTCGGCTACGCTCAGATCTCCGAGGAGCTCCAGCGCGACGCGATGAGCCGCCTGGACGCCTACCTCGAGACGGTTTCCGATCCGGATGGTGGCAAGATGGGCGGCAAGACGGCCGAGGAACCGTAGATAGATCGCGAAACAGCCCGTCACCACTGGACAATGCCCCCGTAGCTCAGTGGATAGAGCATCGGCCTCCTAAGCCGTGTGCCCAGGTTCGAATCCTGGCGGGGGTACCACCCACCTCGGTCACCGAACAGCCGAACGCGGCGATCGAGGCGCACAACCGGCGGCTGGCCTAGCCTCGCCCGATGCCACCGATCGAGGAAGCGCTGCTGCTGGTCGTCGCAGGCGTCATCATCGGTGCCTACTCGATCTCGATCGGCGCGGGCGGTGGGTTCCTGATCGCGCCGCTGTTGCTGCTCCGCTATCCCGACGCGGAGCCCGAGGCGGTCACGACTGCCTCGTTGACGGCGGTGGTGATCACCAGCCTCGCCTCTTCCGCGATCGTGATCCCGGAGCGTCGCGTGGACATACCGGTCGCGCTGTGGATCGCCGCGATCGCGGTGCCGGCGGGGATCCTCGGAGCGCTTGGCACGGTGGCGCTGCCGCGCGTCGCCTTCGCGCTCGGCTTCGCGCTGCTGCTCGTCGCGCTCGCGCTTTACATCATCCTCGAGCCGACCACGCCGGAGCCGCCCGCGGACGCGAGGGGCGTCGATCGTCACCTCGAGGACCGCGACGGGCACCGCTTCGACTACCGCATCCCGGTCCGGCGCAGCATCGCCCCGAACGCCGCGATGGCGTTCCTCTCGGCGCTGGCCGGCATCGGCGGCGGCCCGATCGGCGTCCCGGTCATGACCCGCATCATGCGCATCCCGCACGCGATCGCCGTGCCGACGATCCAGGTGAAGACCGCGATCTACTCGGCGGCGGTCGTGCTCTTCCACCTCGCGCTCGGCGACGCCGGCGACCCGATGGCGGACGTGCCGTTCCTCGGGCTGGGCGTGATCATCGCCAACCCGTTCGGGCAGCGGCTGCGGCGTCGGCTGGGTGAGGGCCCGCTGATGCGGGCGCTCGCCTTCGGGTTGTTCATCGTCGCCGCCCGCACGGCGTTCGGAGCGTTTGAGTAGGCAGAGCAGCGCGTTCGGTGCATCTCAGTAAAAGAGGACCGCTTTCGGCGTCTCGAAGGCAGCGCAGTGGGCGCGCGCGACTCCGGGGCTGGAATCCCTGAGAAGTCACGCGCCAAAGCCGGTCGGTCAGGGGCCACCGCCGGCGTAAGCTCGGGTTGCGGGCGCTTCCTCAGTGAAGTTGGCAGGGGGGGATCCCGCCGCTCGGGACCCTGAGGTGATGAGGGGATCGGAAGATGGCCGACATCTTCATCAGCTACGCCGGCGAAGACCGACAACGGATTGAGGAGCTCGCCGATGCACTCGAACGGGGCACAGACTGACGTGTACATCACCGATGAGGGAACCGAGCACCCGATGGGTGCGGGCTTCGCGGCAGGTGCCCTCACCGTTCATGAGTTCAGCTACAGCGTGAACTTCGGCACACCTTCCCCGGACGCGACGTGGATCGCCACGGCGGACCCCGAGGGTAAGTGGCCATCGCACTTCGTCTACGAGGCGGGGGATGCACTCGTCGATCACAGTGCGGCGCCAGCGGCCAGGATCGCGATGTTCGTTGGACAGGCGACGACGATCGACGGCGACAGAGCGAATCGGGTGCCGGACGAGGACATCTACACGCAGGACGGCGAGAAACTCATCAACGCAGCGCTCGCGTATGCATTGAGTCTCGAGTAGTTCCGCCGGCCTCGATGTGAGTTGCGATAGCTCGGTCGACCGAAGCGGTGTGTAAGGCGCACTTGCGGCGTGATCAACCGCGCTGGAGCGAGTCCCGTGCTGCGCTGTTGCTCGGGCTGCGAACGACACCGAGCGAACCGAAACGGAACTACGGTGACGCTGGAATCAGGGAGTGAGCCCGTGAACAAGCCCGAGGCTATCGATCAAGCACGAGCCATCGTGGGCACGGGGGAACCGAACGACTTCGTGCTCGAGCCCACAATCCAGGCGGCGCGGTTGCGGAAGCAGGCGCCGCCGCTGGCGCGACTGTTGGAGGGCGCAGCGGTAAGCACGGCCGCGCGCCAGTACGAGGAGTACGACGAGCAGGCCGTGCAGGGCCAGCAGGCGTTTCGGCGTACGGCGCAGCTGGCGAATCTGATGGTTGCTGTCACAACGATCCTCGGTGGGTCGGTGATGGCGGTGGCGTTGATCGGGGAGTCGGCGCAATGGTTGCAGGTGACAGTCGGCCTAGCGGGGGTGGCGACGGGATCGGTCGCCGCATTCCTGCTTTTTCAAGTGAAGCGGCGCGGTCTGCTACGGCGGTGAATGAGCGCGCGAGCGCTGGCCGAGACGTATCGGCACCGGTATTTCGAGCTGATCACCTCGAAGGTGCCGGAGGAGAAGAGCCGCGGGGTGCCGTTGCGACTGCTGGCATTCGAGTATTTCCGCCGGTACGAGCTCGAGGTGCAGGTGGCGTACTACCGGGTTCGACGACACGAGCACCAGCGGTCGGCCGACCGAGGGACGATCGCGGAAGGAGCGGCGGTGATCCTCGCAGCGATCGCCACCGGCGGAGCGGGCGCGGGAACGTGGGCGGGGACGTCAGAGTGGGCCGGGCTGGGCGTACTAGGAGTGGCCGCAGCGGCCGTAGCCGGCTACGGAGCGACGCGAGAGGCGATCACGCAGGACGGACGTAATGCGGAACGGTACGGAAGAACGTACGACGCGCTGAGCGAGCTGTCGGCGCGCCTCGACGAGGTGCGAACGGCTGTGGCGGGCGGGAATGTTGGTGCACTGACGGAGTTCGTCGCGGCTTTGCACGAACAGCTGTCGGTGGAACACCGGGAGTGGCTCGAGGCTGGCGAGAGCACTCGTGCAGGGGTGGCGCGCCTCAACGAGGCGCTGGCGATGCCAGCCGTGAGCAGCGAGTGACCCTGGCTGTCGAAGACTCCCGCAGCGGGATTGAACCCAGCTCCTCGTGGCTACGTAAACCAGGTTCGAGGCGTTTGCGTTCGCGACGTTCGTGATGCAGGCGCTCGCCTTCGGGTTGTTCATCGTCGCCGTCCGCACCGCGTTCGGGGCGTTTGAGTAGGCAGAGCAACGCGTTTGGTCCATCGGAGCAGGAGCGAACGCCAGTCACCCCGCGCTCAGCGCACGTAGAGTGATCGCCAGGAACGGAGACGAAGACGATGTTCGCTGAGCGCCAAGCCGAACTGATGGAAACGATGCGCGCCGCAGCCGACCACACGGCCGCGATCTTCGTCTCCGCCCGCGAGGTGACGAGGAACTCCAACGTCATGTACGACTTCCGCCAGGACTCGACGTTCTACTACCTGACCGGCTTCGATGAGCCCGACACGATCGCGCTGCTGCGGCCCGGCGCCGAGGCGCCCTTCGTCATGTTCGTCCGGCCGCACGATCCGGACATGGCGATCTGGGTCGGCGCCCGCACCGGCATCGATGGTGTGATCGCGGACTACGGCGCCGACGAGGCCTACCCGATCGAGGAGCTGAAGCAGCGCCTCCCAGAACTCCTCGCGGAGATCGAGACGCTCTATTACCCGCTGGGGGTCGACGACGAGGTCGACGCGCTCGTCTCGACGCATGTGGCCCGCCGGCGTCAGGGCGCTCAGCGGGGGGCGAGGGCGCTGGTCAGCCTCAGCGATCCCAGCCCGCTCGTCGACGAGATGCGTCTGCACAAGTCAGAGCCCGAGGCGGCGGCGCTGAGTCGCGCCGTCAGCCTCACCGCGAACGGCTTCGAGCTGGCGATGCGCACGACGCGCCCCGGCATGCACGAGTACGAGGTGCAGGCGATGATGGAGGCGGAGTTCCGCCGCCTTGGATCGCGGCGCAACGGCTACCCCTCGATCGTCGCCGGCGCCCACGACTCGTGCATTCTCCACTACACGACGAACCGCAAGGAGCTACGCGACGGCGACCTGCTGCTGATCGACGCGGGCGCCGAGTGGGACTACTACACGGCCGACGTGACCCGAACGTGGCCCGTGAACGGCAAGTTCACGCCGGAGCAGCGCGCCGTCTACGACGTGGTGCTGCGCGCGCAACGCGCCGGAATCGCCGCCGCCCAGCCCGGCGCGCGCTTCGACGGCGTCCACGAGGCGACACTGCGGGTGCTGGTGGAAGGCCTCGTGGAGCTCGGCATCCTCGAGGGCGACGTCGGGCAGCTGATCGAGGACGACGCGTACCGGCCGTTCTACATGCACTCGACGTCGCACTGGCTGGGGATGGACGTGCACGACGTCGGGCGCTACCGGGACGGCGAGGAGTCGGTCGAGCTGCGCCCCGGCATGTGCTTCACCGTCGAACCGGGGCTCTACCTCGCGCCGGACAACCAGGAGATCCCGGAGCCGTACCGCGGGATTGGCATCCGCATCGAGGACGACATCCTGATCACAGCCGACGGGCATCAGAACCTCAGCGGCCACATCCCGAGCGACCCGGACGAGATCGAGGCGATCGTGGGGGCGGCCACCGAGTAGCACGCGACGAGCCTGTTCTATCCGCGAGTAGACGCGACAGGTCGGACACGCGGCGTCACCTGCGCACGTGGATCAGGTGTCGGGCGAGCCGTGCCTTCGGCTTTGTTTGCATGTCGGCGTCCAACGGCGGTGTGACTGGACGGAGGCCTGGAACCCCAGCGTCGGGGTGTCCGCCGCTGAGCTGTGGTGCTCTGGTCGCCTACGCGACGGGCGCACCGGAGGTGACCGCACGGCCTCCGAGGTGGGCGGCTGGTGTTGTGCTACCCGCGGGCGCCGGAGGTCGCTTCGTTCGTCGGGGGCGCTCGCCCCCGACACCCCCGCCCGGGGACGGTCTCCGAGTGTGATCGCCCTACGGGCGAGGGTCCCCGGGACCCCTCAAAGCCGGGGGGCCGCGCGCCCGTCGTCAGCTTCGTTGGCCGGCGGGCGGGGTGTTTCGTCTCGGTGGGGGTCGGAGACTGTGTGGGGCGTCTTGAACAAGCGGCTTCCGGTACCGCTAGGCACACGCCGCTGGGACGCAACCTCGGGGCGCTGGGTCCGTCGGGCGCACCGGGGCTCACCGCGATCTGCGCCGTGGGCGGCTGGCGCCCGCAACGAGGTGTTCACGCCGCCCGATCTGACGCAGCGGCTACCGGACACTTCGTCCGGGGAGGCGCCAGCAGTCTCGGCGCCCGGCGCACTGGCCGGGTGAACGGTGCGATGTTGCCCTTCGACTCGCCCGGCGCCGCCGGACCTCGGCGAAGGACACGCTCGCCCTCGGAAGGTGCGAGCGCGCCGCGGTCAGGCGGTGGCGGGCGTGCTCTGGAACTGGGGCATCACCTTCGAGGCGAAGAGCTCCATTGACTTGAGCACCTCGTGCTGGGGGATGGCGCCGCCGCGGTTCATCCAGAGGATGAAGTCTTCCATCCCCAGCTCGGCGCTCTGGCGGAGTTTGTCGGTCACCTCGGCGACGTCGCCGTTGAGGTAGCTGAGCGTGTCGAGCGCCTGGTCGTACTCGGAGTTGCGCGCACCGTCCCAGCCTTCGCCGTACCGCTCGTAGCCGCCGGGCAGCGCGCCGTCCGTCTGGCGCGGGGTGCCGTATTGCGCGAACGCCTCGCGATAGGAGTCCGCGCTGGCGCGGGGGAGCTCTCGCGCCTGCTCGCGATCCTCGTGGACGAACGTGGGCGCGAGCGCCCAGAACTGCTTGATCAGCTCGGGCTTGCCGATCGCCGTGAGCGTGTCGCGGTAGACCAGGTAAGCCTCGCGGAATTGCGGATCGAAGCGGTAGGGGTTGCCGCTGATGATCCCGTAGCCGCGGTCGGCGGCGTACTCGAAGGTGGCCGGCGTGCGCATCGCCGTCACCCAGATCGGCGGGTGCGGTTTCTGCACAGGCTTCGGCTCGATCGTGACGTCGTCGACCTGGTAGTGCTGGCCCTGGTAGCTGAAGTGGTCCTGCGTCCAGAGGCCGACGCAGATGTCCATCACCTCCTCGTAGCGGGTGCGGCTCTCGTCCATCGGTACGCCCAGGCCTCGGAACTCGCCGGCCTGGTAGCCGCGCCCGGTGCCGAAGTCGAAGCGGCCGCCGCTGATCACGTCGACCATGGCGACCTGCTCCGCCAGCAGCACGGGATCGTGGAAGGGGAGGACGATCACCGCGGTACCAATGCGGACACGCTTCGTCACCGCCGCCGCGGCGGCCGCAAGCACCAGCGTGTCCGGCGCGATGCCGTAGCGGGTGAAGCGGTGCTCGGCGAGCCAGACGTAGTCGTATCCCAGCTCGTCGGCGACGCGGATCTGCTCCAGCGTGTGATCGTATACCGAGGCGTCGTCGCCGCCCTCGGGCTTTTCGAGGAGAAAGAACAGGCCAAAGCGCATGGGATCGCCCCCTTCGGGCGCGATACTACGCCCGGGGGTGCGGCGCGGCGGGCTACAGTGCCGGCGTGAAGACGCGGTCGATCGTCCTCGGAGTGCTGCTGCTCCTCGCCGCGTGCGGTCCCGCAAGCGCCGATCGCAAGGCGGCAGCCACGCCCGCAGAGCGCCCGACCACCACGCCTCGAGGCGTGGCCGCGACGCCCGTCGGCGCGACACCCACCGCCACCTCGACCCCGCTGCCGCGCATCGACCTCGATGGCGGCGGGCTGCCGGTCGGAGCGATCGGGCCGTTGCTGCTGTATCGGTCTGTCGCAGAGGACGAGAACCCGTTCGACGTCAGCCGCCCGAGCACGGAGGTCACGATCTGGGATGCCGGCACGAATACCGAGATCGGGCGGATCTCGATCGGGGAGCCGACCCGCCAGCCGCAGGAAAGCTTGCTCGCCGGCCGCTACGTGCTGGTGAACTTCGGCGATCTGCTCTGGCGCTACGACTTCGGTGGCGGCCGCGAGCAACTGCTTGCCGCGCCGCCGGATCACCTCATCACCGGTCTTGCCGTCGACGCGACCGGCAAGATCGTCGTCGCCTCGATGCAGCGCGACGTCGGCGAGCCGGTCGCGCTGCGCTGGATCGAGGTGGCGAGCGGTGCCGTCCTGCGCGAGGTGGATGCGGTCGATTACGGCGGCTTCGGCGACCCCGAGCCGAGGGTCGTCGGTGCACCGGACGAGCCGGCGCTGCTGCGCGGCGTCACTGCGACCGAGCGTCCCGGCGGTTAGGCCATCCTCGAGGCTGACGGCGGCGTCCGCGAGCTAGCGGTCAGCGGGTTCGTCACGGCCTCGTTCGATGGCCGTCTGCTGGCACATGGGCCGACGGCGCAGGGGTGCGACTTCGTCAGCGGGAGCCGGATCGAGCTGTTCTCCGTCGACGATGGCGCCCCCCTCGCGAGTTTCGAGGATGGCGCGCTGGCGCTGTCGCCGTGGGAGTGGGCGCCCCATGGGTCGGAGTTCGCGTTCCAGGTGCGGACGATCGGGACGGGCAACGAATCCTGCGATTGGACGATCGACCAGCCGCGCTGGTTCGTCCTCGGGGTGGACGGGTCTGTGCGGGAGGCGGCGTCGGGCGTCGAGCTGCGCGACGCCTGGTACGGCGAGCGCGCGATCAGCTTTTCGTGCTCGAACGTCGCACACGCAGGCGCCCGCAGGCGGGCCGACGGTCTGATCCGGACCGATGAGTGCACCCACTGGCCAGCGAACATCTTGCTGGAAGGCGAGCTGATCGGTCGGGCCGAGATGCCCGTGGTCCTCGGGTTTGTCGAGGTCGAATAGGGCTCGCGACAGAACGTAGAACACCAGTACTGCTAACGTAAGTACACGTCTACTCGGAAGCCTTGACAACGCCCTCTCGGTGCGCGCATCATCCTCTCCCCGCACAGCTTAGGTGCTAGCGCTGGTAAGCAGTTCTCAGGCTTGATTCGGGCTTCGCCGGGCACTCCCCAGCACCCCCGCCCGCACGGCCTCGTAGTCGCCGCCCGCTCCCACGCTCGCGGCGCGAAATGGACCCCACCATGCGTATCGCTCGCCGCTTCACCACCGCCGGACGCGACCCGTTCGAAGGCGTTCCCTTCGAGGCGCGCAGCTCCCGCATCGTCAACCCGGACGGCTCCGTCGTCTCCGAGGCGGAAGACATTCAGATGCCGGCCCAGTTCTCACAGGTCGCGACCGACATCATGGCGCAGAAGTACTTCCGCAAGGCGGGCGTGCCGGCCGAGTCGCGCCGCGTCGAGGAAGACGGCGTGCCGGAGTGGCTGCAGGCCTCGGTCCCGGTCGAGGGCACGGAGATGAGCGGTGAGCGCGACGCGCGCCAGGCGTTCCACCGCCTCGCCGGCACATGGACGTACTGGGGCCAGCGCTACGGCTACTTCGACGGCGACGAAGACGCGCACGCGTTCTACGACGAGCTCGCGCACATGATGGCGACGCAGCGCACCGCGCCGAACTCGCCGCAGTGGTTCAACACCGGGCTGCACTGGGCTTACGGCATCGAAGGCCCCGCCCAGGGTCACTCCTACGTCGACCCGGACAGCGGCCAGATGACGCGCTCAAGCAGCGCCTACGCGCGTCCGCAGCCGCACGCCTGCTTCATCCAGTCCGTGCAGGACGACCTCGTCAACGAGGGCGGGATCATGGACCTCTGGACCCGCGAAGCGCGGATCTTCAAGTACGGCTCCGGGACCGGCTCCAATTTCTCCTCGATCCGAGGCGAGAACGAGAACCTCTCGGGCGGGGGCAAGTCCTCGGGGCTGATGTCGTTCCTCAAGATCGGCGACCGCGCCGCCGGCGCGATCAAATCCGGTGGCACCACCCGGCGCGCGGCGAAGATGGTGATCGTCAACGCTGACCACCCGGACGTCGAGGACTTCATCGACTGGAAGGTGAACGAGGAGCAGAAGGTCGCGGCGATGGTGGCCGGCTCGCGGATGATCCGCCGCCACCTGACGCACGTGCTCGAGGCCTCCGCCGACGGCGTCGACCCGCGCGCGAACCGCGCGCTGCGGAAGGCCGTGAACCGCGCGCGCCGCGACGGCGTGCCGGAAGCATTCGTCCAGCGCGTGCTCCAGCTCGTCGCTCAGGGCGAAGAGGAGATCGACTTTCGCGAGTTCGACACCGACTGGCAGGGCGAGGCGTACATCACCGTCTCCGGCCAGAACTCCAACAACTCGGTCCGCCTCACCGCGGACTTCATGCAGGCGGTTGGGGGGGACAACGATTGGGATCTCGTCCGCCGCACCGATGGCGAGATCCACAAGACCGTCCGCGCCCGCGACCTCTGGGACCGGATCGGCCGCGCCGCCTGGCAGTCCGCCGACCCCGGGCTCCAGTTCGACACCACGATCAACGAGTGGCACACCGCGCCCGCCGGCGGCCGCATCAATGGCTCGAACCCGTGCAGCGAGTACATGTTCCTGGACGACACCGCGTGCAACCTCGCGTCGATCAACCTGCTGGCCTTCACCGACCTCGAGAGCGGCGAGTTCGACCTCGAGGGCTACCAGCACGCGATCCGGCTGTGGACGATCGTGCTCGAGATCTCGGTGCTGATGGCGCAGTACCCGAGCGAGATCATCGCCGAGCTGTCGTACGACTACCGCACGCTCGGGCTGGGCTACGCCAACCTCGGCGCGCTGCTGATGCTCGAGGGCATCCCGTACGACTCGCCGGAAGCGCTCGCCTGGACCGGCGCGCTGACCTCGATCCTGACAGGCGCCTCCTACGCGACGTCGGCCGAGATGGCCGGCGCGCTGGGCGCATTCCCGCGCTACGACGAGAATCGCGAGGCGATGCTGCGCGTGATCCGCAACCACCGCCACGCCGCATACGACGCGCCCGCCGCGGACTTCGAGGACCTGACCGTCCTACCGCACGGCATCAACGAGGCGTTCTGTCCGGCCGATCTGCTGGAACGCGCGCGCGCGAGCTGGGACCAGGCGCTGGCGCTCGGCGAGCAGCACGGCTACCGCAACGCGCAGACGACGCTGATCGCCCCGACCGGCACGATCGGCCTGCTGATGGACTGCGACACGACCGGCGTCGAGCCGGACTTCGCGCTTGTGAAGTTCAAGAAGCTGGCCGGCGGCGGCTACTTCCGGATCATCAACGAGTCGGTGCCGACCGCGCTGCGGCGCCTCGGCTACTCGCGCAGCCAGGCCGACAAGATCGTCGCCTACGCGGTCGGCACGCAGCACCTCGAGAGCGCTCCGCTGATCAACCGCGTCTCGCTCGCCGAGCGCGGCTTCACGCAGCCCGTGCTCGATGCGCTCGACGAGGCGCTTGGGACTGCCTTCCACGTCAGCTTCGTGTTCAACCGGCACCAGCTCGGCGACGAGTTCTGCAGCGACGTGCTCGGCCTCACTGAGGAGCAGCTCGACAGCCCCGGCTTCGACATGCTCGCCGCGCTCGGCTTCAGCGCCGCGCAGATCGAGGCGGCGAACGACTACATCCTCGGGCGGATGACGCTCGAGGGCGCGCCGCAGCTCCGGGAGGCGCACTACGCGGTCTTCGACTGCGCCAACAAATGCGGGAAGTACGGCACGCGCTACATCGAGCCGATGGCACACGTGCGCACGATGGCAGCGGCCCAGCCGTTCCTCTCGGGCGCGATCAGCAAGACGATCAACATGCCGGCAGACGCAACGGTCGACGACGTGAAGGACGTCTACGCCGCCGCGGCGACCTCGATGGTCAAGGCGCTCGCGCTGTACCGCGACGGTTCCAAGCTTTCGCAGCCGCTGGCCACATCCGCGTTCGACGACTTCGACGCGTATGACGGTGACGAGGAAGAAGAGAGCGCCGCCCTCGAGCACCCGGCGATCCTGGCGGCCCAGCAGATGCTGCAAGAGCTGCGCCGCGGTGAGCGCGAGCGGCTGCCGTCGCGCCGCGCCGGCTACTCACAGAAGGCCAAGGTCGGTGGACACACGATCTACATCCACGCCGGCGACTTCGACTCGGAGAACGGCGACGCCCCGCGCCTCGGTGAGGTCTTCATCGACACGGCCAAGGATGGCGCCGCCTTCCGCAGCCTGATGAACTGCTTCGCGATCGCCGTGTCGATGGGGCTCCAGTACGGCGTCCCGCTCCAGAAGTTCGTGGACACCTTCGTCTTCACCAAGTTCGAGCCGAACGGGATGGTGACCGGCCACGACCGCATCCAGTTCTCGACCTCGATCGTCGACTACATCTTCCGCGAGCTGGCCGTCACCTACCTCGGCCGCGAGGACCTCACGCATGTCGGGCCGGTCGACCTCACCACCGACCCGAGCGCGGACGACGACATCCCGGTCGACGTCGGAGCGCAGGCGACGCCGGCGCCGGTGTCGAGCAACGGCGCGGCACCTCAGCTGACGGCAGGCCTCGCGGCGTCGAGCGTCGTCGAGGTGACGACCACCGTCGTCGCCGAGCGGGAGCGCGAGACGATCCGGCTCGAGCAGGCGCGCCAGTCCGGCTTCGAGGGCGACCCCTGTCCCGAGTGCGGCCAGCTGATGATGGTCCGCAGCGGAACCTGCTTGAAGTGCATGGCCTGCGGGACGACGACCGGCTGTAGCTAAGCCGTCGGGGGGTCGATTCACTCGAACGGGCGTGGCATTTGGCGCGCCCGTTCTGTTCGGGCCGACGCCACCACCCACCGTCAAACGCCCAGGCGCGCGGGTGACCGTCTCGTGAGCCTCTCGTTCTCGCCGTAACAAGGCGGACATACGCGCAGTGCTACGCTTCGGGCACCGCGTACTTCCCAACGCACTCGCGCGCGGAAGGGAGTCCACCATGCCGCAACTCGCGCATGCCGACCATTCCGAGGAAGTGACCGAGCGCTCATGGACCGGAAGCGCTGACCTGCTCGACGCGAACAGCCACATCATCGCCAGCGGTGCCGCCGAGCTCTGGCAACACGCGCAAGCCGGCCGCGGCACGCAGTGGGGCGGCCGGCTCGAGGCCCCGGCGCACGCCAAGCCCCCGCATTTGCCGACCGCCGAGTACACCTACACCCTGCGCCTGGCCAGCGGCGGCGAGGGCCGCGTCACCCCGCTCGGCGCGCCTCGCGTCCACCTCTTCGCCGGCCCCCACGCCCGCGAGGAGCTGGACGTGATCGGCTTCGGCCCACCGCCGTTCTAGGAGGCAGATACTCGGGGAGCGGTCCCAGCCCTGAGCGTTTGAAGGCCGCCAACGGCGGACCGGTGATCAGTGGGCTCAGGTCGGGCGATGGCGGTGATCCGCCAGGACGTCGAAGCGCTTCCAGAACAGGAACCGGTTCACCTCGACCTCCACGCGGCTCGCCCACTGCGCGAGCACAGGGGTCACGAGTAGTTCGACGCCCTCGACCTGCGTCGGGTGGTACTTCGCCAGGTTCTTGCCCTTGAGGTAGGTGTCGACCGACACCTCGATGTGGCCGCTTCAGCCGATCGGCGGGATGAAGTCGAGTGCCGCGCGGCCGCCTCGCGATCGCACCAGCTCGAGGGCCTGAGGTGAGAACTGGATCTCCATCGCCGGACCCTATCGCGCAGCCACTGCGAGGTCAGTAGCGTCCGTCACGAGGCCCTCTCGCCCCGCCGGCGGAGATCCTGAATCTGGCGCCCGTTGGCGGGCGATCCTGACGCTGGTCAACCAGCCCCATTCTTCCCGTTGCGGCTCGCACGGCGCTTCGGAGCGCGCTCGTCGATCCAGATCAGGCGCGCGGCGTCCGAGCCGATCACCAAGTCGTGCTTGCCGCTCCCGCCACCCTGGACGCTCAGCGTGACCGTCCCGAGGTACGGCGCGACCTCGCGGACAGCGACCGTCGCGCTTGGCCGGATGCCCTCTTCATCAAAGAAGCGCAGCAGGTCTTCGTCCTCCTCGAACACGCGTTCGACGACGCCGTCCTGGCCTGCCTCGAGGTCGCTCAGGCGCAGCGTCGACATCGGTCCAGAGCCGTCGTCGTCGGGGATCGGGTAGCCGAACGGGGAGACCTGCCGTTCGCCGAGCAACTTCACGATCAGCGGCTCGGTGACGTCGGAGATCGCGTGTTCCATCAGGTGCGCCTCCTCGTAGGCGCGCCACCAGTCCAGGCCCATCACGTCGACCAGCAGGCACTCGGCGAGGCGGTGGCGGCGCACCATGCGCTCGGCGCGGACGAACCCGGCTTTGGTGAGATGAATGCGCTTCTTCGCGTCCATGCGTACCAGCGAGTCGCGCCGCAGTCGCGACAGCATCCCTGCCACGGAGGCAGGCTTCGTGCCGAGGCGCTCAGCGACACGCGCCGCGATCGCCTCCTCGCCCTCGTCATGCGAGAGCCGATAAATGGTCGTCAACGCGTCGTCCGCCGCGACGTTTGTGACCTGTTTCGGCACGTCCGCGCTCCTCGACAGTGGTCGCGCCCGGGCGGCGCATCGGAACCGCTGATCACAGGCCGTACGGGGTTATGATGCACCGCATACGGTCGCGCGAATCGAGCTTCGCGCGGTCCTCGTTGCTGCTCATCCTAGCATCGGCCCGCCGCCGATCCGCTCCGAGAACTGCCCCTGATCGAGGCCCCATCGGATGACCTTCGATTGCGATACCGACGCACAGGACGAGGTCCTCGGGCCGCTCGTGCGCGTGATGGAGGAGGCGGCCGACGACGCGCCCTGGGCGCTGATCGGCGGCAGCGGGCTGCGTCTGCAAGAGGCGCCGGTCGAATCACCCAACCTCGAGTTCATGGCCCCGGCCGGGACGGTCGAGGCGCTCTCGGCGATGCTCCAACTCGCCTCACGTTGGGAACGAGGCCACCACCTCGCCGCCACGCGCCTTCACTTCCTGCGCCACGGCATACCCGTGTTCGTGTTCGCCGATCCCGTCTTCCACGGCCGCTATGACAGTCTCAAGCCGATGGAGATTCCATCGCTCTGGGACGCGCGCGTGCGTACCAGCTGCGGCAGCGTGCAGGTGCTCTGTACGCCGGCGGAGTGGGAGTTCCTGCTCGCGGTGGTGCTGGAAGCCGGCGATCGCGTCGAGCAACTGCGCGGCTACCTACGCGAGCACGGCTTCGACAGCCGCCTGATCGTGCGCCTGCTCCGTGAGGGCCACGTCGAGCGCGAGACCGAAGACGCCGTCTGGTCGGTCCTCGAACGAAGCGACTGAGCCGAACGGGCGCGACCGGAGTATCAGAGAGGAACGTCGAGATGACGATGCTGGTCAACACCGGGGTCAACAGCGCCGACATGCACACAATCCCCGATCGCGTG
This sequence comes from Dehalococcoidia bacterium, assembly GCA_965248675.1. GTDB lineage: Bacteria > Chloroflexota > Dehalococcoidia > UBA2979 > UBA2979 > UBA6627. The sequence continues at coordinate 2,023,010 of CBDFJZ010000008.1, read as the reverse complement.
CGCGAACTCGAGGCGCTCGGGATCAACTCGATCTCCGTCGGCGAGACGCAGCACAACCCGTTCTTGCCGCTGATGCTGGTCGCGGAGCACACGCAGGAGATGCAGTTCGCCACCTCTGTGGCGATCGCGTTTCCTCGGGTGCCGCACATCACGGCGAACCTGGCGTGGGACCTGTCGAACTACTCGGGCGGCCGGTTCGTGCTCGGGATCGGCACGCAGGTGAAGGGGCACAACGAGCGGCGCTTCTCCGTGCCGTGGGCGCCGCCCGGCCCGAGGTTGCGCGATTACGTCAACTGCATGCGCGCGATCTGGGACTCGTGGCAGAACGGCACGAAGCCCGACTACGAGAGCGAGTACTACCAGTACAAGCTGACGAGCCCGTTCTTCAACCCCGGCCCGATCGAGCACCCCGAGATCACGGTGATCGTCTCGGCCGTCAACCCGTTCAACGCCCGGCTCGCCGGCGAGGTCTGCGACGGGATCGCGATCCACGGTTTCAGCACCTTCAAGTACATCCGCGAGGTGCTGATCGCGGCCGTCCACGACGGCGCGCAGCGCGCCGGCAAGAACCCCGCCGATCTGCAGATCCGCGGCGGCGGCATGCTCGCCACCGGCCGCAGCGAGGCGGAGGTCGACGCCGCGCGCCAGGTGGTGAGGCGGCGCATCTCGTTCTACGGCTCGACCCGCTCCTACTCGAAGGTGATGCAACTCCACGGTTGGGACGACGAAGCCGCCCTCCTCCACCGGATGTCGATCGAGGGCAAGTGGGACGACATGGTCGAGGTGATCACCGACGAGATGGTCGAGGAGTTCGCAGTGGTCGGGACGTGGGACGTGATCGCCGGGAAGATGCGCGAGAAGTACGCGGGCATCAATACGCAGATCAGCTTCGAGGTGGATCCTCAGAACCCGGACGAAGCGGCGCAGATCAAAGAGATCATCGCCGACCTCAAGACGATTCCCACGGTCGGTGAAGCCACCGCCTCGTAGCGAGCCGAGACTCCTCGGGCGCAACGGGCCTACTGGACGCCGGTCACCTCGAACCGCAGCAGCGCGTGGTCCGAAAAGTCGCTGATCCACTCGCCTTGCTCCTGCGGCGTAAGCTTCTCTGGCCAGCCTTTCACCTCGATGGCAGCGTTGTTTCCAACGGCTTTGAACTGGATCTGTTCGGCTGCCGCGACATGGTCGATGTCTGAAGGATCGTCTGAGGAGCCGGGCCCGTTCCAGAACGTAGCCAGATGCGTCTTGTCGCGAACCGGCATCTTGTCGCGAGACGACCCGTACATCTTCTTCAGCCGCGCAACCTCATCGTCGAGCTCAACGTCGGCATCTGAGAACGTGAGGTTAAGCCCGACGCTGTTCAGGTCGCCGGCGACGATGAAGTTCGCTCGTTGGTTCGCCGGGGCCGCCTTGTCGAGCGCCTTTCGGAGGCTGCGTGCCTTCTCGTGCTGGTGAACGCGGACCCCGAAATCGATCGCTGCGTCAGCGGCCTTCAGATGGAGGAAGAGCATCGAGTAGTTGATTCCGGCGTCTTCTAGCAAGACGAGCGTCCCGGGGCGCAGCGGCCCCTTGAAGCCATGCGCAAACTCGGTGCGCTCGGTGATGAACACCGGCAGTTTGCTGCCCACCAGATGTCCTGCGATCCACTCCCCTCCGTGATCGTCCACGTGTAAGCAGGAAGGCGGGTCCTCGCCTGCTCCACGACCTGCGCGCCGTTGGCCTCGAAGATCACGTAGATGTCCGTCTTGATCTCTTCGGCCAGGTATTTGAAGACTCGCTCGACGCGATCAGTGACCTCCTGGCTGCTGTCTCCCTTCCGCTTGGAACCGAAGAATTCGACGTTCCATGCGCTCACTGAAAACGACATATATGCCTCCGGCCCACTCGATCGAGACGACCGGTCCGCATCATCGCCTAAGGAACTGGTGCTTGTCTGACGTTCCGGTCAGGATCACGCCGTCGGCGAGGCCGTGTCGTCGTAAAGAGCGGAGCGCCTAGCGCGTGGCTCTGAGGCGCTTCCCGGCCTCGAGGCCAATCGTGCGCCACCGCTTCCGCGCCACGGCGACCGTCCGCTCGAAGCCGCTCGTGCCGGCGACCATCGCCTCGCAGAGCTGGATCAGGCCCTCGAGGTCATCGAGGTGGACCGTCTCCGCGCGCACGCGGCCTCGAGGGCCTGCGTTGTGCCAGTTGCCAAGCGCGAGGCAGGCGGCGCCCGTCTCGTAGCCGAGCAGGTCGAACGCCGTTGCCTCGGTCCCGCCGGCGTCCATCAGCTTGCGCTGGTAGCGGAACCGCGGGCGCTGCGAGGCGATTCGCTCCGCCAGCGCCACCATCCACATCGTCATCGCCGGCGAGAAGATGTGCGCGCGGTCGCCGACGCGAATGATCGGGCCCGCGCCCTGCTCCGCGCGGCCGCCGGCGGACGACGACGTTTCGAGGGCGACCACCAAGGCGTCCTCAGGCAGCTCTTTCGCGGCGGCTGCCGCTGCCGCACCCTCGAGGCCGACTTCCTCGGCGCGCGTGAACAGGCCGATCAGGTGGCCGGGCCGCCGCTCCGCGGCGACTCGATCCAAGGTCGCGAGCACCGTGACCACACCCGCCAGGTCGTCGCACTGCCTCGCGTGCACGGTCTTGCCTCGGAATTGGCAGAGGGGCACGTCCCAGAGGGCGAGGTCGCCAACCGCGACCTCGGCCGGCGCCTCGAGCGCGGCCTTCGCGCTGACGATCCGCCTCGGCGCTCCGCGCCGCGCCGGCTTCGAGGCGGACACGCTCGTCAGCTCGGCGCGCACGCCTCGCGACGGCAGCGCGTCGCCGTAGACGCGGACGGCTTCGCCGTTGCCGCAGGTCGCCGCGAGGCCACCTCGGAACTCGAGCTGCAGGCGGCGTCCGCGGACGGCGCTGACGACGAAGCCGGGGTGATCAGTGTGGGCCTCGAGGACGAGCGGGCGTCGGGCGCGCCCGCGCCGGTAGGTGACGTAGGCGTTGCCAAAGGGATCCCGGCGGAAGTCGAGGCCGCGCGCCGCCGCGAACGTCTCGAGGTAGGCGAGCACGGCGTGCTCGCGGTACGACGTCGTCGGAATCGGGAGCACCTCGCGCAGCAGCCGCTTCAGCGGCGCCGGCCGGCGCGTCTCGCCTCGGGGCGTTGGGGGCATCGGGACTCCTCGAACTGCGCGCGGTCATGCTATCCGGCGCGGCGTCCGTGCCGGATGGCGGTTGGTGCAAGTCCACCCTCGACCCGTACGATCGGGCGATGACCACCCTCGAAACGCCGCGCCTGCCCGCGTCCGTCGTCCCGGAGCCCGTGCCGAAGGCGCGGCGGCGCAAGGACAACCGCGCGCACAACCGGCCGCTCGTGCCGATCGAGCTGGAGCTCAGCGGCTTCGCACACGGCGGCCGCGCGATCGGGCGCGCCGAGGATGGGCGCGTCGTGTTCGTCGAGTACGGGATCCCCGGTGAGCGGGTGATCGCCGAGATCACGAACGATACGCCCGGCTACATCGAGGCCACCGCGGTGCTGGTGCTGCGGGCCTCGGAGCAGCGCGTCGAGGCGCCGTGCGGCTACTTCGGCCGTTGCGGCGGCTGCCAACTCCAGCACATCGACTACGCCGAGCAGCTCCGGCTCAAGACCGGGGTCGTGCGCGACCAGCTCGCCCGCGTCGGCCAGTTCGGGGCCGCCGAGGCCGAGGCGAAGACGCTCGAGATGCTCGGCATGGACGACCCGTGGCACTACCGCAACCACATGCGCTTCACCGTGCGCCGCGACGGCCAGGTCGGCTTCATGGAGCGCGGCACGCACCGCTTCTTGCGCATCGATCAGTGCGAAATCGCCACGGATCGCGCGAACGAGCTGTTGACGGAGATCCAGGACCGCACGATGCAGACGCGGCAGGTCTCGATCCGGGTGGCCGAGCAAGCCGACGACTTCCTGATCCAGCCGCACCTGCAATGGCGTCCGCGCACGCGCGCCTCGAGGCCGTCGAGCGGACAGCGCTCCTACCACGAGCGCCTTGCCGAGCGGGACTACCGGATCTCCTCGGCCGCCTTCTTCCAGGTCAACACGCGCCAGGCCGAGCAGCTGGTCCGCCTGGTGATCGAGCGCGTGCTCGAGGCCCAGCCGAAGGTCGTCGTCGATGCGTATTCCGGCGTCGGCACCTTCGCGGCGCAGCTCGCGCCCGAGGTCGGCCAGGTGATCACGATCGAGTCGTCGGCGGCCGCCGACGGCAACGCGGCCGTCAATCTCGAAGGCCTCGACAACGTCGAGCGGCTTGCCGGCAGCGTTGAGGCGCTGCTGCCGGGCATCCAGCCATCACCCGACGTGGTGGTCATCGATCCGCCGCGTTCGGGCCTCGAATCGAGTGTGATCGAGGCGATGATCGCTTCGCGCGCGCGACGCGTCGTCTACGTCAGCTGTGACCTGGCGACGCTCTCACGCGACTTGCGGATCTTCGTCGACGGCGGGTTTGAGCTGATCGACGTGCAGCCAATCGATATGTTCCCGCACACGCAGCACATCGAATGCGTCACTGTCCTCGACCGAACTCCGACTGAGGACTGACGCCGGCCTGGCTGGCGACAGCCGCGCGGCGCCGAGCCTCGAGTCCTCGGTCCAGCCTCGACTGCCGGGGGACCCGGCGGCGGTCCGCGCCGGGACGTAGACGCCCCCGGCAGTGCGATCGGGCGACCGCGTTGCGGGGCCGCAGCCGCGCTCGTCGTGGGTGCGGCCCGGCGCGGTTCGGGCACCGGCGGGCCTCGTCGAATCGGCGAACCTCGGTGCCGACGCGCGCTGCGCCTCGAACTCCGCGGTCGCAGGCACGAGAGCGGTCAGCGGACGGGCGGCGGGGGCGCCGGCGAGCCAGCGTGCGCCGGACGAGCGGAGCGCAGCGAGCGAGGCGCCGAGCGAGCGGGCGGCCGCGCTGAGCGGGTGCCGCAGGGTGAGCCTTCCGGTCTGAATGAGGTACGCACCGCGGAGCGCGATCAGGGCGATCGTGCCGCCGGCGACGGTGTCGACGAGATAGTGATTCGCCGTCAGGACGACCGCGGCGAGCATCGCCACGGGCAGCAGCACACCAATCACGCGGCCGACCGGGTGCCGCGACTCGCGGAAGAGCGCGATACCAATCAGCAGGTTCCAGCCGGAGTGGAGGCTGGGGACCGCCGCGAACTGGTTCGTCAGGGACGGCGGCTGGAGCACGTGATAGAAGTTCGAGCGCTGAACGACTGTGTCCACGAGGCCCATGTCCGCGAGCCGCGGCGGCGCCACCGGGAAGGTCGTGAAGATCACGAGGCCGATCGCTCCGGAGATCAGGAACGCGTTCCTCGTGAGTCGGTAACGCTCCGGGCTGGAGCGATAGAGCCAGAGCGCGACAGCGGCGATTACGGGCCAGTGGCCCCAGACGTAGACCCAATTCGCGAGGTCGACGAGCCAGCGTTCGCTGAGGATCGCGGCCTGGAGCTGCGGTTCGATGAAGAGGCCGAGCGCGCGCTCGAAGCGTTCGACGAGCCTGGCGTGCTCCATCGCCAGCGCCACGTCGCCCTCGGTCGCTCCCCGCACGGCGAAGTAAGCGAAGTAGGCGGCCAGTACGCCGGCGATCTCACGGAGGAACGGGAAGCGCCGCGCGGAGTGGTGGATTGTGGTCGCCGCTGTGGTCATGACCGCCCCCGTTGGACGTTGATCGTCGGGCTCTCGCTCGCTCCCGGTTGAGCCTATCATACCCTATAGGGGTATGGGTATACCGGCCTTGGCGTCACATCCACGCCGCCGCTACCGTGACCCATTCAAGGCGTCCGGACACGCTCCGGCGTCCCCCCGCGGGGGTATTCCGGCGCGGCCTCACTACCCCCGTGATGCGAAACACGAAACGGCCGGCGACGTCTCCGCCACCAGCCGCCGAATCCGAGTCCTGGCATCCGGACACGCTCCGGCGTCCCCCCGCGGGGGTATTCCGGCGCGACCTCACTACCCGTGATGCGAAACGCGAAACGGCCGGCGACGTCTCCGCCACCGGCCGTTGAATCCGAGGCCCGCGTCCGGCGCTACGCGGGCTTCCGCGCCCAGACGTACGCCGAAGCGATCCCGCGCTCGTTGTCCTCGTAGTCGGCGCTCGCGTCGACGAACCCGGCGGCTTCGATCGCTCCGAGGTACTCCCTCAGCGGGAGGGCGCCGGCGACGCAGCCGGCCCAGGCCTCGGCGTCGCCGCGCTCCTCGAGCGGGACGTCGCGCGTCCAGACCATGTCGGAGACGCGCAGCCTGGAACGAACGACGGATGTTGCCAACGTCGTCATGGCTGTTTCCTCCTTTCGTTGTCAGCCGTCGGGCTGTGCCCGGTGCCGTCGGGTGAGTCCGGCTCGTCGCGGCGGAGTTCGCCAGGTCCTGGGCGACGGCGAGACTTTTCAGGCCCACTCCGAAAACGAACCGGGAAGAATACTAGCGCACATACCCTAGGGGGGTATAGGTACCGCACGCGCAGTCGAGAGGCCCGTTGACCGCGCGAGCGGCTGCCATCCATCCATGCTTGTGGAGTGTCACTATATTTATTAGAGTAATACTCAATTCAGCGTGCATCGCGGTTGCGTGGACGGACGAGAGGTCGATGGCGAGCGCGGACAGTCCGATCTTGTCAGCGGCCGGCGCGGTGTCGTCGGCGGCGCGAGCCCCTCGATACTGGGCGGCACTCGCGCACACGGTGCTGGTCGCCGCGGCCACCGCCGAGGTGGTGCTCCAGGGCTTCCTGTTCTCCGGGTTCTACGGCCGCGGCGACGCGGCGTTCCTAACCGCGCACGGGATCGCGGGTGAGCTCACCTCCTACCTGCTCGTCGTCGCCGTCGTTCCGCTGGCGTTCGTCGCTCGTTATCCGTCGCGCCGGATCGCCTGGTGGACCGTGGCGCTCGCTGTGATCTGGTTCGTCCAGGCTCACTTGCTCGGCTACGGCATCCAGCAGATCGGCCGCGAGCTGACGATGGTGCACATCCCCACGGCTTTTCTGCTACTGCTACTGGCGCTCTACGTGACGCAGCGATCACGAGCCGAGCTCCAGACGATGCGACGCTGACACCGCCCGCCCGCGTACCGCGGGGAGCCCGACGCAAAAAGCGGCCGGCGACGTCTCCGCCACCGGCCGCACGTCCCGAGGTCGACCCGGCGCTACGCCGGCTTCCGCGCCCACACGTAGGCCGACGCGATGCCGCGCTCGTTCTCCTCGTAGTCCGCGCTGGCATCGACGAACCCGGCGGCTTCGATCGCCCCGAGGTACTCGGCCAGTGGCAGCGCCCCGGCGACGCAGCCTGCCCAGGCCTCGGCGTCGCCGCGCTCCTCGAGCGGGACGTCGCGCGTCCAGACCATGTCGGAGACGCGCAGCCGCGCGCCCGGCTTCAGTACGCGGAACGCCTCTCGAAACACCTGCGGCTTGTCGGTCGACAGGTTGATCACACAGTTCGAGATGATCGCATCGAAGTGATCCGACTCGAATGGCATGTGCTCGATCTCACCGAGGCGGAAGTGGACGTTGGTCGCCTCGACCTTCTCCGCGTTCCGCCGCGCGAGCCGGATCATCGAAGGCGTCATGTCGAGCCCCCAGACCTCGCCCTCCGGCCCGACCTGTCGCGCCGAGAGGAAGCAGTCGATGCCGCCACCCGACCCGAGGTCAAGCACGCGCTCGCCAGCGTTCAGCTCCGCGATCGCCACCGGGTTACCGCAGCCAAGCGATGCGTCGACGGCGGCGGCCGGCAGCGTCGCCGTCTCGCCCTCGGAGTAGAGCCGCGAGCCGTACTCGATGCCCTCGTCGGCGGCGCCGTCCGCGCCGACGAGCTCAACCGCAGCCGGGCCGCAGCAGGCGTCGCCGGCGGCGCCCTCCGACGGGGCGCAACAGGCGGCGGCGCTCGACGTCTCGAGGAACTCGATCGTCGCGCCGCTGGCCGGCGCACCCTGGGACGCGAGGACGCGGTCGGCGATCGCGCCGTAGCGTTCACTCACGGTCTGCTGGATCTCGTGGTTTCGCCGGGTCTCGGTCTGATCGGAGGCAGTCATCGCACCTTCTCCTTCGGTTCGACGAACGTGATTGGTTGTCGGGGCGTCGGGGCTTCCTCGATCACCTTCGCGAGGTGCGGCAGCACGCGGCCCCATGAGGCCGCCGCCGTTGCCAGCACGTCGCGACCGCTCGCGGTCAGCGTGCAGACGTTGCGCTGTCGCTTCCCGGTCGAGGTCGCCTCGCAAGTGATGTAACCACCCTCGGACAGCTCGCGCAGCGTCGGGTAGATCGCCGCGTCGCTGGGCGCGCAACACTCACCGGACCGGACGGCGATCTCTTGCGCCAGCTCGTAGCCGTGCATCGGCCGCTCGGAGAGCGCCGACAGCAAGAACAGCTTCGATACCCCGCGTCGTACCGCCAAGTCCCAGTGGTCCGCTTGCTCGAGGCTCATGGGCATACCCCTCAGATACCGATGTATCGGTCCCGGATAATATCTAGGTACCTGATACATCTTGTCAAGAGGGAAGCGGCGCGCGACCGGCGGCGCGAGCGGCCCTACACCCGTTCCCCCATGCCCTCGCCCGCCTGCACCACGAGCAGCTCGCCGATCACTGTCGAGAGCCGCAGCCGCAACCGCCGCTCCAAGGGCGGTCCGCTCGACCGCACACGGATGTCGCGGATGAACCCCTCCTCGCGCACCCCGAGGATGTCCACCGTCCCGACGAGCGTCTGCGCCGTCACATCGAGCTCGACGCCCTCCGGCACCCTGACCTGCACCGTCCCCAGCCAGCACAGCAGCGTCAGCTCCGTGTCGCCCGGTGGCAACGAGGCGTCCGCGAGATCGAGGTGGATGTCACCGAGGGCGGTCCGGATCACGCCGTCCTCGACGCTCCAGTCGTCGCCCGAGCGGACGTGGCCGAAGGCGCGTTGGAGCCGCCTGGAGAACCGCCGCACCCGCAGCCACGCGAGCACGGCGAGCACGCCAAGCGCGATCAGCGCGAGGCCGACGGCCGCCTCGATGATCCCGGCGACGCCGATCTCGACCACGCCAAAGCTGTCGATCGCAAAGACGACGCCGACCGCGACGAGGTAGAGGCCGACGGTGACTGGAAGCACGTCGCGTAGTCGAGATGTCATTTCGATGAGCCCGTTAGCGACGCCGGCGCCAGCTACGGCGTACCCGCTCGTAGACGATCGCCACCCCGACGGCGATCAGCAGCAACGGCCACAGCTCCGCGAAGCCGACACCCTCGATGATGTCGAGCGAGTCGATCAGCAGCAGCGAGCCAACCAGCACGAGCAAGATGCCAAACGCCATGCCGTCCCCTACCTGAACCAAGCTCGCTCGGTCGCGCGTGTCGGGAGCGAATCCCCCCTTTGGGGGATGACCTCGGCGAGGCCTGCCGCGACTCTACGATCCGACCGTGAACCTCGCTTGGGATGTCCGACATGAGTCCCGCGAACGAACGGCCAGAGTTAATTGTGCCAAGGTCGGGCGCGACCTACCCTCTCAGGCGCACCCGCCCCCAAAGCACATCCCACCTGGTCGAGCCGGTGCCCGGTCAGTCGCCTGAAAGAGGACACCAATGAACCAGCCGATCATCGAGGTCACCGGCCTCGTGAAGACCTACGACACCGGCGCGATCCTGGTACACGCGCTCCGCGGCGTTGACCTCACCGTCGAAACGGGTTCGATGGTCGCGATCATGGGCCCCTCCGGGTGCGGCAAAACCACGCTTCTGAACTGCATGTCCGGTATCGACGACCCGACCGAGGGCCGCGTCCTGATCGACGGCGCCGATCTGGCGTCACTCGACGACAACTCGAAGACCAGCTACCGCGCGCACCGGATGGGCTTCATCTTCCAGTTCTACAATCTGCTCCCGGTCCTCAGCGCGATCGAGAACGTCGAGCTGCCGTTGCTCGTCTCCGGCACCCCGCCGCGCGAGGCACGCGAGCGCGCGCTCGCCTCGCTCCGCCGTGTCGACCTCGAGGAGTGGGCGGCACACAAACCCTCTGAGCTCTCGGGCGGCCAGCGCCAGCGCGTCACGATCGCACGCGCGCTCGTCAATGACCCGGCCATCGTCTGGGCGGACGAACCGACCGGCGACCTCGATCGGAAGACCGCGAACGACATCATGGAGCTGATGCAAGAGCTCAACCGCGAGCAGCATCAAACGTTCGTGATCGTGACGCACGACCCCGCAATCGCCGCCCGCTGTCACCGCACGATCCACATGGTCGACGGCGTGATCGAGCGCGAGGAAGTGAACGCGGAAATGACGGCCGTCGGTGGATAGCCTCTTCGGGGTCTCGCTCGTTTCGATCATGGTCGGGCTGCTGTTGCTGATGGGGGCCACCTTCGGGGTGCTCGGCTGGATCGCCTGGAAGCAGCCGCTGCTCGTGCGGATGGGATTCCGCAACATCCGCCGCCGCGTCTCGCAAACGGTCCTGATCGTGGTCGGCCTGATGCTCTCGACGCTGATCGTGAGCGCCGCGTTCGCGACCGGCGACACCGTCGGCTTCTCGGCCACCAACCAGCTCTACAAACAGCTCGAGGAGGTCGACTTCCTGATCGTCTTTGACGAGAACGAGGCGATCGGCCGCAGCGACGACTTCACGGAGGTCGGCTTCTTCGATGAGCTACGCGGCGAGTTCGCGTCCGACCCGGAGATCGACGGCATCACTGGCCTGCTCGCTCGACAGCTCCCAGTCCTGAACGTGGAAGCGCGACTCTCCGAGCCCTCGTCACTGGTCGTCGGCGTCGACCCGGAGACGGTCGACACGTTTAACGGCCTTCGCCGACTCAACGGCGAGCTGATCTCCGCCTCAGCGCTTTCGGAAAACGACGCCTTCATCACCGAACGGCTCGCCGAGGAGATCGATGCCCGCGCAGGCGACACCGTCACCGTGTTCTTTGAGAACGCCCCCGCCGATTTCAACGTCTTGGAGGTGATCCGCGACAGCTCGATCACGAACCAGGGAAACATCGAGTCCGGCGGCATGGCGATCAACATCGATGTGGCGCGCACGCTGTTCGACGAGCCGGACAGCCTCGATCTAATCGGCGTCTCGTCGCTCGGCGGGGTTCGGGACACCCTTGAGATCAGCGATCAAGTAGAGGACAAGCTCCAGGCCTTCCTCGACAGCCACCCTGAGTCGGGCGCGGAGATCGCGTTCACGAAGAAAGAGTTCATCGAGCTCGGCGAGCTGATCGGCTCGATCTTCGTGACGATCTTCCTGATTTTCGGGCTCTTCTCGATCGCTGCCGGGATCATGCTGATCTTCCTGATCTTCATCATGCTCGCGGCCGAGCGCCGCTCGGAGATGGGCATGGCGCGTGCGATCGGCATGAGCCGCCTGCACCTCACGCAGAGCTACATCGCCGAGGGCATGGCCTACAACGTGGGATCGGCGCTGGTCGGCGCGATCCTCGGATTGGGCGTCGCCTGGCTGCTGATCTTCGTTCTCGGCCGAGCCCTGAACGCCGAGGAGTCGGGCTTCACGATCACCTTCAACGTCAACCCGCAGGGCTTTGTCATCGCGTACGCGGCGGGAGTGACGGTCACCTTCGCGACAGTTGCGTTCTCGGCCTGGCGGGCGGCGAACCTGAACATCGTGCGGGCGATCCGCGATCTGCCCGAACCGCAGCTACTGGGCGGTCGCAATCCATCGTGGTCGGACCTCGGGCAGGGCAGCCTGGGGGCGCTCTGGTCCTTGCTCTGGATCGCGTTCTTCGGAGCGATTGCCGCGATCGTCTTCCAGAGCTTCATCCTCTCGCTCAGGATCTATGGCGCTCCGTTCCTGGCGCTGGTACCGCTGGGCGTTCTGTACGGCTACTCGATGCGGCTGGCCAGCGGGAGCCTGACAACGATGACCGGGTGGAAGCGCTGGCTACCGCTGTCGCTCTGGGGCCTACTGCTGTTCCCACTGGCGATGCCCACACTCGGGCTTCTGAAGACGAAGAGCTGGGCGGATCGCCACCGGAACTCCGGTGGGTGGGCCGTCGTAATGCTGCTCGTTGGCGCCGTCTTCATCTACTTCGGCGGCTGGGAGTGGGGGCAATCCTTCGCGTACGCCTCGGGCACCACGCTCGCCGTGCTCGCGATCGCGATGCTTGCGACCTACTGGGGGGCCCCGTCCCGCGTCGCATTCACCGTCGCGAGCCTCGGCCTCGTCTGGTACTGGCTGCTCCCGCTTCCGTTCTCCCTGATCTGGGACGGCGGCGATGGCTGGACCGACCCGATCGGGGGCGTTCTCTCGAGGATTGGCATCGGCCCGAAGGAGATCAGCGGCAACATCGAGATGTTCTTCGTCTCGGGGATTTGCATCACGGCGAGCGCGACGATCGCGATCGTCTTCAACGCGAGCTTCTTCCTGGGCTTCATCACGAGGCTGGGCGGCATCCTCGGCGGGCTGATGCCGGCGATCCGTACCGCCGTTGCCTACCCGCTCGCCGCTCAGTTCCGGACCGGCATCACGCTCGCGATGTTCGGGCTGGTCGTGTTCAGCCTCGTCGTGATGGCGTTCCTGAACTTCAACTTCAGCCAGCTCTTCCTCGGCGATGAGGCCAGCGCGGGGTTCGACGTCGTGGTCCAAGGCAACCCCTCGAACCGGATCGACGATCTCGACGCCGTCCTGACCGAGGAGGGCTACGACATCGACGCGAGCGTGAGCGGTATCGGCAGGGTCGTGACCGACGTTCCGCAGTTCCGTCAGGACGGTGTGTCCGACTTCCAGGGCTTCCCGTTCCGCGGGGGTGACGAGGCCTTCTTTGACCTCGCGGCGCTGCCGCTGCAAAGCCGAGCGATCGGCTACGACAGCGACGCAGACGTGCTGGAGGCGATCCGGAGCGACCCGACGCTCGTGATCGCCAGCGCCGACATTCTCGACCTCGCCGGCGGGGGCTTCGGCGACCCGGAAGAATCGTTCACTATCAATCGCAGCGGCAGCGAGCTTGAGGAGACTCCGTGGTCGCCGATCTCGCTGACCGCGCGTGATGCCGAAACCGGCGCCACGCAGAACCTGCACCTGATCGGCATCCTCGAGCCTCAGGTGACTGGCGTGCTGTTCGATCTGGTCGGGGTGATCGGTCAGGTCGGGATGGTCGAGGAGCTCACCGACGGCGGCGCCGTGGACAGCTTCTTCCTCACCACTGTGGATCGATCGAAGTCATTCGAGGACGACACGGCCAAGGGGATCGAGTCCACGCTGCTCGAGCGCGGCGTCCAGGCGAGCTCGGTCGAGGATCAGATCGACTCCGCGGCCGCCCAGTCGCAAGGCTTCCAGCTCCTCTTCGAGGGCTTCATGGGCCTTGGCCTGGTGGTCGGGATCGCCGCCCTCGGTGTGATCGCATTCCGCACCGTCGTCGAACGGCGCCAGCAGATCGGCATGCTTCGCGCGATCGGCTACTCGCGGCGGTTGGTGGCGACCTCGTTCTTCTTCGAGTCGTCATTCATCGCCCTGACCGGGATCGCGATGGGTGTGCTGCTCGGTTCGGCGCTCTCGTACAACCTACTGACGAGCCCCGATCTTACCGACGGGGCGGAGCTCGACTTCCAGGTGCCCTGGCGTCGGCTCGCGATCATCGTCAGCATCGCGTACGTCGCGAGTGCGCTGATGACGCTCTGGCCGGCGCGCAGCGCGTCGCGCGTCTCCGTCGCCGAAGCGCTACGTTACGAGTAGCCGCGCAGTTCGAGGCAAGGACAACGGCCGCGCCGATGGCGCGGCCGTTCCGCGTTCGACGCTGCCGGTGATCTAGCGCGCTGCTGCCGCGCGCGCCCGCAGCCGCCGGACCGCGCGGAGGTGGCGCTGGACCACGGTCATCGCGCCCTCCTCGGTGATCGCGAACTTGGGGGCGACTTTCCAGAACAGCGGGAGGTAGCGGCGCCACTCGGCGAGGATCTCCCGCGCCCGGCTGGAGTCGGTCAGCTCCTCGTGGCGGCGGATCAGCGCCTCGAGCAGCTCAATGTCCTCGGGACCGGTCACCTGCTCGAGGCCGACCAGCTCCTGGTTCACGCGCGACCGGAAGTCGCCGCGTTCGTCCATGACGAACGCGACGCCGTTCGACATCCCGGCGCCGAAGTTGCGGCCGGTCTCCCCGAGGATCACGACGACGCCGTCCGTCATGTACTCGCAGCCGTGATCGCCGATGCCCTCGACGACCGCGCGCGACCCGGAGTTGCGGACGCCGAAGCGCTCGCCGGCGCGGCCGGCGATGAAGAGGCTGCCGCCGGTGGCGCCGTAGAGCACGGTGTTCCCCACGAGCACCGATTCGTGCGAGACGGCCGGGGTGTCGGGGTGCGGGCGCACCGTGATGTCGCCACCGCTCATCCCCTTCGCGACGTAGTCGTTCGCCTCGCCGGTCAGGTGCAACCGGACGCCGCGGGCGAGGAACGCGCCGAACGACTGGCCGGCGCTGCCGGTGAAGTGGAGGTCGATCGTCCCGTAGGGCAGACCACCGTCGCCGTAGCGACGCGCGATCCGTCCGGAGAGCCGCGCACCGACCGTACGGTTCGTGTTCTTGATCGGGTACTGGCGGCGGACCGGAGTCTGCTGCTCGATCGCCTCGCGCACGTCCTCGATGATCTGGTCGTCGAGGATCACGTCGTCCGTGCGATCGTTGCGGGTCATCTGGGCGGTGTGGGCCTGCGTGCAGTCGGGATCGACGGGCGTGATCACACGGCTCAGGTCGATCTTGTCGGCGCGCTGGCCGCCGACCGGCTCGAGCTGATACAGCAGATCGGCGCGGCCGATCAGCTCCTCGATCGAGCGGTAGCCGAGGTCCGCGAGCTGACCGCGCACCTCCTCGGCGACATACGTCATGTAGGTGACGAGCATCTCCGGGGTGCCGAAGTACTTCTCGCGCAGATCCTCGCGTTGCGTCGCGACGCCGACCGGGCAGGTGTTGAGGTGACATTGACGCGCCATCTTGCAACCAACCGCGATCATCGCCGTGGTGCCGAACCCGTACTGCTCGGCGCCGAGCATCGCCGCGACGAGCACGTCGCGGCCGCGCTTGAAGCCGCCGTCGGTGCGGATCGTGACGCGCCCGCGCAGTCCGTTCGTTACGAGTACTTCCTGCGTCTCGGCCAAGCCGAGCTCCCAGGGGACGCCGGCGTACTTGATCGAGGAGAGGGGGCTGGCGCCCGTGCCGCCCTCGGCGCCGCTGATCTGGATCACGTCGGCATACGCCTTGGCGACGCCAGCTGCGATGGTGCCGACGCCCTCGCAGCCGACGAGCTTCACGCAGACGCGCGCCTCGGGGTTGACCATCTTCAGGTCGTAGATGAGCTGCGAGATGTCCTCGATCGAGTAGATGTCGTGGTGTGGCGGCGGCGAGATCAGCGGCGTACCGGGCATCACGTGCCGCAGGCTCGCGATGTATGAGTTCACCTTGAAGCCTGGAAGCTGCCCGCCCTCGCCGGGCTTCGACCCCTGCGAGATCTTGATCTCAAGCTCGGCCGCGGCGGCCAGGTAGGCCGGTGTCACGCCGAACCGTCCCGAGGCGACCTGCTTCACGGCGGAGTTCGCGTCGCGCCGGTCGCCGTCCAGCGAATAGCGACGCGGGTCCTCGCCGCCCTCGCCCGTGTTCGAGCGCGCACCGAGGCGGTTCATCGCTCGCGCGATGTCCTCGTGCGCCTCGGGGCTGAGCGCGCCCAGCGACATCGCGCCGGTCTGGAATCGCTTCGTGATCTCGGCGAGGGTCTCGACGTTCTCGAGCGGGATCGGCTCGCGATCGGACTTGATCCCCAGCAGGTCCCGCGGCGTCGTCGGTGGCGCTGCCTCCAGGATGTCGAGGTAGGCGCGATACTCCTCCGCGCCACCTTCATCTCCCACGGCCTTGTGCAACGAACGCCACATCGTCGGCGCGTGGCCGTGGTAATCGGCGTTGCGGCGGAACTTGTACCAGCCACCCGGCAGCAGCGCGCCGGCCTCTGGGAAGGCGCGCACGTGCCGCTCGATCACGTCGGCAGCCAGATCCTCGAACCCGACGCCGCCAATGCGGCTGGTCGTGCCGGGGAAGCACTTCTCGATCACCTCGTCGCCGACGCCGAGCGCCTCGAAGATCTGCCCGCCGTGGTACGAGGCGACGGCGGAGATGCCCATCTTCGACATGATCTTCAAGATGCCGGTATCGACCGCCTGCCCGTACCGCCGGAACACCTCGTCCAGCGTGTCGTCGCCGAACGCGCCGTCCTGGGTCAACGAGCGCAGCACGTCGAATGCGACATACGGGATGATCGCGCTCGCGCCGAAGCCGATCAGTGTGGCGAAGTGGTGCACGTCGCGTGCGTCGCCGGTCTCGGCGATGATGCTCGCGCGCATCCGGCGGCCGGTTCGCATCAGGTGGTGGTGCACCGCACTGACGGCCAGCAGCATCGGCACCGGCGCCCACTCCTCGTCGACCAGCCGATCGCTGATCACGAGGATCGAGTCGCCCTCGTCGACGGCCATCGAGGCCGCCGCGCAGAGGTCGTCGATCGCCTGTTCGAGTGCGCCCGGACCGTCGTCGACGCGGAAGCGGGCGTGCAGGTTGGCGACGCGGAAGTGGTCGATGTCGAGGTGGCGCAGCGCGGCCAGCTCCTCATCGAGCATCAGCGGGCTGGTCAGATGGACCAACCGCGCCGCCTCGGGCGTCGACTCCAAGACCGACTGGCGCCGGCCCAGGTAGGTGTCCAGCGACATCACGATCTCTTCGCGGATCGAATCGATCGCGGGGTTCGTCACCTGAGCGAACCGCTGCTTGAAGTAGGTGTAGAGCAGGCGGCTCTCGTTCTGCAGCGCCGAGAGCGGCGTGTCATCGCCCATCGAGCCGACCGGCTCTTTGCCGTCTTGCGCCATCGGCTTGATGATGTACTCGATCTCTTCGCGGGTGTAGCCGTGGAGGTGCTGCGTCGCCAGCACGTCCTGCGGTGGCTCGAGCTCCTGATGGTCCACGCCGTTCGTCTGCAGGTGGACGAGGTGGCGTTCGACCCACTCCACGTATGGCCGGCGCTGCACCAGCTCGCGCGCGATGTCCTCGTCGTGGAGGAACGTCTTGCGCGCGGTGTCGACCGCGATCATCTGCCCGGGACCGAGCCGTCCCGACTCCACGATCTTCGCGAACGGCGTATCGATCAGGCCCACCTCGGAGCCCATGATCACGAGGCCGTCCGACGTCACCTGGTAGCGCGCCGGGCGGAGGCCGTTGCGGTCCATCACGGCGCCGGTGGTGCTGCCGTTGGTGAACGCCACGGCCGCCGGGCCGTCCCACGGCTCCATCAGCGCCGCGTGATACTCGTAGAACGAGCGAAGGTGCGGATGGATGTTCGGCATGTTCTCCCACGCCTCGGGGATCAACATCCGCATCGCGTGCAGCAGATCGCGGCCGGACATCACCAGCAGCTCGAGCGCCTCGTCGAACGAGGCGGTGTCCGAGCCCATCGGCCGAATCACCGGCACGAGATCGGCGACGTCGTCGCCCCAGATCGCCGACTTCAGATCGGGCTCGCGCGCCCTCATCCAGTTGCGGTTGCCCAGCAACGTGTTGAACTCGCCGTTGTGCGCGACCATCCGGAACGGCTGCGCGATGTTCCACTCGGGCAGCGTGTTCGTCGCGTAGCGCTGGTGGAGCAACGCGGTTCGCGACTGCACCCGCTCGTCGGCCAGGTCTGGAAAGAACTCCTGCAGCCGCGGAGCGATCATCAGCCCCTTGTAGACCACGGTCCGCGAGGACATCGACACCACGTAACAGTCCAGATCGCGCTCGCGGAAGGTCCGCTCGGCGCGCCGGCGCGCGAGGTAGAGCGCCCGCTCGAACTCCGGTCCGTGCAACTCGGCCGGGCGTCGCATCAACAGCTGCTCGATGCCCGGCAGCGTCTCGAGGCCCTGCGGCCCGAGCTGCGCCGGATCGTGGGGCACCTCGCGCCAGCCGATCACGTCGATCCCGAGGCGCTCCAGCTCGGTCTCGAGGGCGACCCGCGAGGGCGCTCGATCCGGCTCGTGGTTGGGTAGGAACACCATCGCCACGGCGAGGTCATCGCGATCGTCGATCGAGGTGCCGAGCCGCTCGCAGTCCTCGCGCAGCAACTCGAACGGCACCTCGATCGTCAGGCCGGTACCGTCGCCGGTCAGGGGATCGGCGTTCACGGCGCCACGGTGGGTCAGCGAGATCACCGCCTCGACGGCGAGTTCGACGAGATCGTGGCTCCTCGTGTCGTCGATGCTGGCGATGAAGCCGGTGCCGCAGGCGTCGCGACCGGGCCAGGCGGGCGCCATCACGCCGCCCGCTTCCGGGTTTGGGTTGCGAAGACGGCCCGTCCGAGACGGGCGCGTGCCTACTGTCACGCTGAGGCCACTCTTCCATCCGTGGGGCAGAGACCGGCGGGCCCACGGGAGTCGATCATCTTAGCCGACCGGGGTCGGGCGGGATCGTGCGTATTTTGCGCGATCCGTCACAAAGTCGCAAGGCGACTATAACAGGCCGTCCCGCGCGCCGATTCACCGGGCAAACCCCGACTCCCGTTACTCAAACCTCAGCATTTCTGCGTACAACTAGCCCAATTCGACCGGCGCGCGGACATCTCGAACCACTTCGCGCGTCAGCAAGTCGTCAATCGCGTCAGCCTCGAGGCCTAGCAGCTCGTCGAGGACCTCGCGCGTGTGCTGGCCCATGTCGGGCGAGCCGCCTTTGATGCCACCCGGGGTCCGCGACAGTTTCACGGGGGTGTTCGGCAAGGGAATCGTGCCAATCGTATGGTGCTCCACCGGCACGAGCGCGTTGCGTTCCGCGATTTGCGGCAGCGCCGCCGCCGTCGGGATGTCGTTCAGCGGGCCGACGGGCATCCCGTAAGGCTGGAGCGCCGTGATCCACTGCTCGGTCGTCCGCTTCGCGAACGCCTCGATCAGCAGCGGTTCCAACTGCGCGTGGTTCACCGACCGTACCTGCGCGGTGGCGAACCGCTCGTCGTCGATCAGCTCGGGGACATCCAGCTCGGCGCAGAGCAGGCCCCACTGGTTCGGTACGCCCCAGGCCAGGGCGAGCACCAGATAGCCGTCCTTCGTCGGGAAGGCCTGGAACGGCACCGCCGTCGGGTGTCGGGTACCGAGCGGCTTCGGCGTGTCGCCGGTCACGTGGTAGCGCATGTACGCGTTCTCGAGGACCGCGATCTGGCAGTCGAGCATCGAGACGTCGATCATCTGCCCGCGCCCCGACTGCTCGCGCTCCCGGATCGCGGCGAGGATGCCGACCGCGCAGTAGAGCCCCGCCGCGATGTCGCCCAGCGAGAACCCGGGTCGCGTCGGCGCGCCCCCCGGCTCGCCGGTGATCGACATGACCCCGCCGGCGCCCTGCACGATCACGTCGAGGGCCGGGAGGTCGCGCATCGGCCCAGTCTGGCCATAGCCCGAGATCGCCGCATAGATCAGCCGCGGATTCGGCTCGGACAGCGCCTCGTACCCCAGCCCGAGGCGATCCATCGAACCGGGCGTGAAGTTCTCGACGAGGACGTCGACCTCGCCGACCAGCTCGCGGAAGAGGCGCTTGCCGTCCTCCTCCTTCAGGTCGATCGAGATCGACCGCTTGCCTCGGTTCACCGAGAAGAAGTAGCCCGACTCACCCTCGACCATTGGCCCGGTCGTACGGGAGACGTCGCCGAACGGCGGCCGCTCGAGCTTGATCACGTCCGCGCCGAGGTCGCTCAGCGTCATCGTCGCGAACGGCCCGGAGAGCACCCACGTCAGATCGAGGATGCGCAGGCCGGCCAGCGGACCGGTCGTCGGCAGTACGGGCATCGCGGTCTCTCCTCTCTCAAGCGCCGTCGCCGCGGGGCTCCGAGCGGCGAGTCAGCCGCCTCGAGGCCTGACCGGTCCGGTGAGCGTCGCAGCTTCGCGCGCGATCGGTTCCGGCGCGACGACCGGCTCGGCGTGGCGCAGCGCCACGTAGACGCCGATCAGTACCACCCCGGCGCCCGCGAGTTCGAGCAGCGCCGGCACCTCGTCGAGGATCGCGGCCGCGATCAGTGTCGCTCCCACAGGTTCCCCGAGGATCGCGATCGCCACGACCGCCGCCGGCAGGAACCCCAGCGCCCAGTTCATCGCGTTGTGCCCGATCAGCTGCGACACGACCGCCACGGCGAGGATCGCGAGGTACGAGTCCGCCGGGTGCCCGGTTAGCGGCGTCCCGCTCACGACCACGGCGATCAGCAGGAACAGCGCCGTGATCGTGTAGACGCTTGCGCCGTAGCTCGCCGTCGAGATCCGCCGCCGCGCGCCGCGCCCAATCACCAGATACGCGCTCGCCATCACGCCGCCGAGCACGGCGAGCAGATCGCCGCCCAGCGATCCTTGATCTCCGAGGTCGTCCCCGGCCAGCAGCGCCGCGCCGACCAGCGCCACCGCCGATCCGATCACGACCGGCCGCGCCGGCCGCTCGCGCAGGAAGATCCACGCGCCGATGCCGACGAAGATCGGCTGCATCGTCACCAGGACCACCCCGGTCACGACCGAGGTCCGCTGCAGCGCCGCGATCCAGAGCGCGAAGTGGGCCGCCAGCGCGAGACCGGCCAACGTGAGCGCGATCCAGTCGCGCCGGCTCGCCGCTGTCAGATCGCCCACGCCTCGAACCGAGGCGTACGCCACCATCGCGGGCGAGGCGAAGACCAGTCGCAACGCGGCGATCGCCAGCACCGGCGCGGGATCGGCGAGCCGGATCAGCGGCGCCGACCACGAGATCCCGACGATCCCCGCTCCGAGGATCAGCCAGCGCCATGTTGTCACTGGCGCCCCCACCCGCGCGGCGAGCAATCGCTCGCCGTTCGTGAGGCTAACGGCCCGCCCAACCCGAGGCGAACGCGGCGCGCACCCGTCACGATCGTGCGTTGACAGGCGATCGACGCCCCGTCAATGTGGCGACACCCGCGCGATCTCGCGCGCGCTCAACGATCGGATCAGCATGCAACTCGGCGTTGTCTTCCCGCAGACCGAAATCGGCGCCGATCCGGGCCCGATCCGCGAGTACGCGCAAGCGGCGGAGGCCGCGGGCTACGAGCACCTGCTGGTCTACGATCACGTATTGGGGGCCGACCCCGATCGCCCGGGCGGGTTCAGCGGCCCCTATAACCACGACACGCTCTTCCACGAGCCGCTCGTCCTGTTCGGCTATCTCGCCGGCATCACCGAACGCCTCGAGCTGGTGACCGGGATCCTGATCCTGCCGCAACGTCAGACCGCGCTCGTCGCGAAACAGACGGCGGAGGTCGACGTGCTCTCGAGCGGCCGTTTGCGCCTCGGGATCGGGGTCGGCTGGAACGACGTCGAGTACGAGGCGCTGGGCGAGAACTTCCGCAACCGCGGCCGCCGCGTCGAGGAACAGATCGCGCTGCTCCGCGCGCTCTGGTCCGAGCCGACGGTCAGCTTCGAGGGCAACTATCACTCCATCGTGCGCGCCGGGATCAAACCGCTGCCGCCGAACGGCTCGATCCCGATCTGGATCGGCGGCATGTCGGATCCCGTGATCGAGCGCGTCGGGCGCCTCTCCGACGGGTGGTTCCCGCAGTACCGCAAGCCCTCGGAACTCCCGGCGGGCCTCGAGCGCGTCCACGCCGCCGCCGAGGCGGCCGGTCGTTCGCCGTCGGACGTCGGCATCGAGGCGCGTGTCCAGCTCGGCGGCGATCCGAGCGAGGCGGCGGCGTTCGCGAACGAGTGGATCGAGGCCGGGGCGACGCACATGTCGGTGAACACGATGAACGCGGGGTTCACCGCCGTCGGTCAGCACATCGAGGCGATCGAGCAGTTCCGCACCGCGTTCGGCGGCTAGCGGCGAGCGGCCCCCACAGAAGGAGACTCCCCCGGTGACGACCACGGCCGAGCCTCGGATCGACTGGGACGCGCTCAACGAGCAGGCCACCGAGTGGCTCTCCGACTACATCCGCGTCGACACGGTGAATCCGCCCGGCAACGAGACCCGTGCCGTCGAGTGGCTCGGCGCGATCCTCGAGCAGGAGGGGATCGCATACGAGACCTACGGCGCGACGCCGGACCGCCTCAATCTCGTCGCGCGCCTCGAGGGCGACGGGTCTCGCGGGAAGGCGCTGATCCTGCTCAACCACACCGACGTCGTTCCGTTCGAGCGCGAGCACTGGACGGTCGAACCGATGGCCGGCGAGATCCGCGACGGTCTGATCTGGGGCCGCGGCGCGACCGACATGAAGGGGATGGGGATCATGGAGTTGATCTCGTTCCTCGTTCACAAGCGGCAAGGTCTCCCGCTCAAGCGCGATCTCGTCTTCATGGCCGTCGCCGACGAGGAAGCCGGCTCCGCCTACGGCGCGGAGTACCTCGCGAAGGAGCACCCCGAGCTGCTCGACTGCGAGTACGTGATCAACGAGGGCGGCTCCGGCACGGTCGAGGTGCTCGGCGTCGAGCGGCCCACGTTCAACATCGGCGTCTCCGAGAAGGGCCCGTTCTGGCTCACGCTGCGCACCACCGGCACACCCGGCCACGGCTCTGTCCCGACCGCCGACAACGCCGCGATCCGCCTCGTCCGCGCGCTCGAACGGATCGCGGCCTGGGATCGCCCGCTGATGGCCACGCCGGAGGTGATGGAATATTTCCAGCAGCTCCACGACGCCGGCATCGTCGCCGAACCGCCGACAGAATCGATGCTCGCGGACCTCGCCGAGCAGCACCCGCGGCTGCACTCGCTCCAGACGAACTCGATCTCGCTCACCACCCTCAACGCCGGGGTCAAGATGAACGTGATCCCGGCCGAGGCGACCGCCACCCTCGACTGCCGCCTCGTCCCGGACTATGACGGGGAGCAGTTCATGCGCGAACTCCGCGAGGTGATCGACGACGACGAGGTCGAGATCACGCGCGAGTTCGAGTCCTCGACGCCACCGTCACGCCTCGACAGCGAGCTCTACGGCGTGATGTCGGCGACGGCGAAGTCCCACGTCGAGGACGCGGTCGTCGTTCCGAGCGTCTCGACCGGCTTCACCGACTCGCGCGTCTTCCGCCGCCACGGGATCACCGCCTACGGCTTCATCCCAGTGCTGCTCGGCCCGCTGGAAGTCGGTCGCGCTCACGGCAACGACGAGTGTCTCTCGGTCGAAAACCTGCGCATGGGGATCCAGATCCTCCATGAGACGATCCGGGGGATCTGCGGGTAAGGCTGCTCGCAACGATGGCGCGAGTCATCGGTGCCGACCGACTACAGCCGCAGCCGCTATAACTGCTTTGGTAGGAGGACGGCCTCGGTACTTTCCAAGCCTAGAACTTGCACCCGTTAGCTTACCGAGGAGCTCTCGAGTGCTTCTGAACCCCGGCCGACGCGTTACACGCGTGGCCGAAGGGGGGAGGGAGTGCTCACTTGAGCGTAGACATCCACCTCACCGCAGCACTCGCCACGATCTTTACTGCCGCACTTGCCGTCGCCTCGCTTTGGCTCGAGCTCCACCGTGATCACGAGCCAATCCTCAGGGTCGTGTGGACCGTTCTTGACCGGGCGCTCAACGCGCGCCTCATTGTCGCGTTCATGAGCGCCGGCGCAGTCTCGATCGGCTTGCACCAGGTCTACGAACCTTTGCTGCTGATCTTCCCCGGAGTACTCGGGCTCGTTCTGACGCTCCCGCAGCTTGTAGCGGGCACCGACCGCGGCGAGCGCGAAGCTGAGGAGTAGGAGGCCCGTACTTCAGCTTTCGCGGGTCCGCCAGCCGCCCAGCGACCATTGCGACAAGTTTCGGGAAGCCCTAATTACCGTACGTCGCGACGAGGCCGTCGAGCAGCTCGCGCATGTGCTCGTCGTTCAACGGACCGAACCGCCGGTCCGTCGCATCCTCGGGGCGGCCGTTGGGCGGGATTACCGTGAACGCCGGGTGCCGCGCCGCCGCCATCTCCGCCGCGAACGCCCGCTGCTCGTTGATGTCGTAATCGAGGATCACGAAGTTCACTTCGTCCTGGTATTCCGGTCGAAGCCCGTGCACGACGGGCCGCGTCAACGCGCAGACCGGTCACCAGATCGCATCGACGAAGACCAGCGTCGGCTTCCCGTTGGTCGGGAGGTACGCGCCGGTGTTGTCCACGCGGTCGGTCGGGTGCGTGTAGCCGGCGGCCACAAGGACCGGCTCGCCCGTCGGGAAGTCATACGTGACCGGATCCGAGGATCTCGTGTCAGTGGTCGGCGCCGCGGTGGCTACCGTCGCAGCCGGCGGTGAATCGTCTGCCGGCAGATCCCGCGCGGACTCGACGGCGGGGCCGCCGCCACATGCGGCGGCCAGCACCGCGATCACGGCGAGGATCACCGGTAGGGCGGACGGTCGTCGCAGCAACTGGAAGACTCGCATCATCACATCGAAACTATCGAACGAACGCACCGAGAGGATGAACGAAGTATTACGGCGCATCCGACATCCGTGACTTTCGCTCACGGCGCCGGCGTCGAGCGAACGCCTGCTGCCGCTAGACGACCTCGGATGCGAGCAGCGCCAGGCGCCGCCGATCGGTGACGCTGATCCGCATCCGCTTGAGGTCGACCAGATCGTCACCACGCATCTCGTTCAGGATGCGCGTCGCGGTTTCGCGGTAGGTGCCAACCATGTCCCCAATGTCCTGGTGCGAGAGGTTGACCGGCCGGTTGTCCGGTCCCGACAACCGCAGCAGCGTCGCCGCGATTCGCGCCGGCACCGACTTGTAGGCGACGTCGGCGAGGCGCTCCTCGGCGTCGTCGAGGCGGCGGGCCATGCCCTCGAGCAGCCGCAGCGCGACCGCGGGTACTGGTGGATCACGCGCTGCACGTCCTCGCGCGACATCAAGCAGAGCGTGCAGTCCTCGGACGCCTCGGCGAAGCTGCCGTTCATGCCCTGTCCGGCGAGCGCCATCTCGCCGAACACCGAGCCGGGCTCGAGGGTCGCGGTGACGAGCTTCTTGCCTTCCTCAGTAACGCGGTAGAGGTTCACGCGCCCGGCCTTGAGGATGAACAGCACCTCGCCAGTCTCTTCGGGGGCGAAGAACACGGTGCCGCGCTTGCAGGAGCTCATCGTGGTCGTGCGTTCGATCTCGGACATCTCGCGCTCGCCGAGATCGCGGAACAGCTCCGACTCCATCAGACAGGGCGTCGGCTCTGGTGCGGGGATCGATCGAGACCGGGTCGTGGCCACGGATCCGCCCTCACCCTCGGCGTCGTCCTCGATGGGGGCGCGCTCGAGGAGTGCCGGCAGTGTTTCCCGCGCCGGGGTCCCGAGCGACACGACCTCGTCGTCGAGCAGGAACGTCGGCGCCGCGAATACCTCGGTGGGAACGTCCTCAGAGGATACATCGCCGAGGTCGAACACACGGACGTCCACCTCGGGGTACTTCTCGCGCACCTGCTCGGCGACCTCGCGAGCTGCGCCGCACGAGGTGCAGCCGCGCTCGACGTAGACCGTCAGCGTCGCGACGTCTCCGGGGACACCGGTCGCAGTGGGGGTCAGCGGAGCGGTCATCAGGGACTCCGAAACCGCGTGGTTGGAGGGTGGTGGTGGCGGATGGAGACGAGGGAGGACGGCCGCGTCCCCATCCGAGTTGGCGTGGTCGGTCGCACCTCGCGGTCCGATCGACCACGCCCCTAGAGTGTCGATGGCTCGCCCGTCACGAGTCGTGATCGCCGTCACCGCGAGGCGATGTTCAGTGCCTCAGCCGCCAATCTGACGCCAGCTTGCGGCTCGGTGGCCGACCGCGCAGCGGCGACCGATGATCGCGAGAGCGGCCAATTCGAGGCCGGCGCGGCAACGTCGAGGGGTACACGTGATCATCGTGCGTCGCGCCTTGACCGTGCCGCTTGCCGGCCTGCTGACGCTGGCGCTCGTCGGCACGTTGTTCGCCTACCGCGCGAACCAGAGCGTGCTCTCTGCCGACTTCTACGCCGAGCAGATCGCCGCGATCGGGGTCTTCGACGCCGTCCATGACGAGGTGCTGCCGGCTGCCCTCGACGACTTCCTCACGGA
The DNA here is from genome assembly GCA_965248675.1 of Dehalococcoidia bacterium. Taxonomy (GTDB): domain Bacteria; phylum Chloroflexota; class Dehalococcoidia; order UBA2979; family UBA2979; genus UBA6627. The sequence goes on along the minus strand of CBDFJZ010000008.1, from coordinate 1,997,086 downwards.
GCAGGAAGAGAAGCTCCCCGACAACCTCGCGGCGATCGAATTCCCGACCGACGCTGCGTCGCAGGCCGTGGTCCTCGATCTCGCCCGCGCCGCCTTTCCGCCCGAGTACCTGGAGGCGCTGACGAACGATGGGATCGAGGCGTTCGTCGGCTACCTCAGCGGCGCGCGTGACGACCTCGACTGGTCGATCAGCCTCCACGACCCGGTGCAGGCGGTCTTCGTCGCGGACGGCGCGGGGCCGACCCGCTTCGAGGCCGCGTGGACGGACCTCGATCTCGCGACCCAGGCCTTCCAGAGCCTCGCGACCGTGATGGAGACGCCCGAACTCGACGCGGTGCAGGACGAGCAGGCGCGGGAGGTGCTCGCGATCCTGCACGGCGACGGAGTCGAGAAGGCCGCCGCCACCGATTTCAGCGCCCGCCTCTTCGAGAATGCGCCGCCCGGAAGCCAGATCCCCGAACTCGCCAGCATCGCGCTGTCTGGATCGGCGACGGCAGGACGTCTCGCGGCCCTCGAAGGCGCGCTGGTCGCGGAAGGCGTCGAGCCGGTCGAGGCGCAGAACTTCGTCGCGCTGCTTGCCGGCAGCGGCGCCCCGCCGGCGGAGAGCGTGATGCTCACGATCCTGCTCGGCGACGAGCGCGACGCCGCCATCGAGTGGTTCGAGGTCGAACTGTTCGCCGCCGTCCGCGAGTTCGCCGGCTACATGAGCGGCGAACAGGAGACGCTGAACGTGCGGATCGACTTCAGCCAGTTCCCGGAACTCGCCTCGGTCGCCGCCGTCCCGCTCAACGCCAACCCGAACGACCTCGTGCGCGACGGCTACCCGCTCAGCGACGCTTCGCTCCAGGCGGAGCTCGACGTGGCCGAGGAGCCGCCGTTCGCGAGCCTCGAGGAGATGCGCGCCATCTTCACCCCGGGCGGGCGCACGTACGAGATCGCCGACTTCCAGGGCGACGCGGCCGGCTCGGACGGCCTCAGCACCGACGTCGTGCGATCGATTGCCGGCCTCGCGACCAGCTGGGGTGTCCCGGCCGGCGCCGTCCTCGTGCCGTTGCTCGCTGCCGCCATCGGCTTCCTCGGTGGCCGCGCGTGGTGGTCGCGCGCTATCTGGGCCGCGGCTCCGATCGCGGGCGCCGCCGCCACGATCGCGATCGCGGCCGGCCCGATCTTCGGCGCGACCGCCGCGCCCGCCCTCGAAACCGCGCTCGCCGGCGTTCGCGCCGACCTCGTCGCCGACGACTCCCCCTACACGCCGCTTGGCCTGCGCGCCCTCGACCAGCTCGAGGTCGCCGTCAACGCCCAGGCCGGCGCGCTCGCCACGAACGCTGCGGTGGTCGCAGCCCTCGCCATCCTCGTGATCGCCGGCGCAGCGGCCTGGCACCTCTACGCGGCCCGCCCGACCGAGCGCACCGACGACAGCGAGTCGCCCGAGGCACTCCCGCTTCCCGTGACCGACGAGCTGGAGGAGCCCGCCCGAGCGGCTTAGGCACGGGGCCGGCTTCGGACGAGGCCATGCGGGTCAGTCCCCGGCGGCAGCCTTCGCGTTGTCCCAGCTCACCATCCGCACCGGCCGCACGCGGATATACGCGCTCCCCTGGCGCGCCTCGGTCGGCCATTCCGCCTCGGGCATCCCGCGCTGCTTCGCGCCCTCACGTCCGAGGCGCAGACGCTCCTCGTCGTCGCGTACGACGTCCGCGTCGCCCTGGATCAGCAGCCCCTTCAGATCGGCCATGGTCGAGCCGCTCTCGATCAGCACGCTCACTTTTGGATTGCGTTCGATATTCCGTGTCTTCTGCGTCGCGTCGCGGCAGCCCATGAACACCTCGTCGCCGAGGCGGAAGTAGCCAATCGGCACCGTGTGCGGGTACCCGTTGCGGTCGAACGTCGTCAGCATCATCCAGCCCGGCCGGCTATCGAGGAACGCGTGTGCCTCCTCGTGCGTCAGCTCCGCCACCATCGTCGCCTCCTCGTCAGTGCGCGCGTCGAGGGAGCAGGCTACCGCGACGGCCAGCCCGAGGTCGGCCAGTCGTTCGACCTGACGTCGTATGACGGCGGCCGATCATCGCCTCCGCGGCCCTTCGTCAGGTCGCGGAGGTCAACCACCAGCACGTCATCAGCGCGGACGTGAAACGCGTAGTGATCGAGGCCTCGGGGGGCGGGGCCGAAAACGCGCGTCCCATCGATCGCCCACCGTGTACCACGTCGTGGCTCGGCGAAGAGCCCCACCCACTCACCTCGATCACTCTGCAAGCGGTCGAGCTGGTACCAGACGATCGTTGATTCTCGGAAGGGCCCAGCCCCGGAGAAGACCCGGAATTCACCGTCCGGAAGGCGCACGACGTGAACGAGGTTGCTCCCCTCGATGGGGTAGCCCGGCGGCCTTCGACCGTATTCAGCACCGGGCTGAAGCTGGAGCAGTTCGCCATCCCTGAGCTGGTAGGTGGTCACCGCCCCCAGCGCGAACCCGTCTACTGGCCCAATCGCGTACTCGCCGCGCGCGGCGGGGCTCGGCCAGACGAACGCCACGGCAGCGGCGACGAACGAACCGAACAGCGCGACAACGGCTATCGCGAGGAGCCACCGCCGCCCGACGCTCACGCCCGGGTGCCGCCTCGAAGTGGTCGCCTCGGCCATCAGTTCTCAGCCGACGGCCAGCCTGAGGTGGCCCATCCCTCATCGAGGACGTCGTACGGAGGAGGCGTCACGCGGGACGTTTCGCGGCCGGTACGCGACGCCCCTTCGTGGCGCTCGCTGATGTCGACGACGAGCACGCCGTCGTCGAGGTGCCACGAGTAGCGGTCCATGTCGCGCGGCGCCGGCCCGAAGATCCGCGTGCCGTCGACCGCCCAGAGCGGACAGCTCCCCCAGCCGAAGAACGCGCCTCGAATCTTGCCGACCTCGGGGACGAAGTCCGGCTTCCACTCGATCACCTGCCCGAGGTGCGTGCTGCGTCCGGAGAGCACGCGGAAGTCCCCGTCGGGCAGCCGCACGACGTACAGCAGCGTGTCACCCAGCACCGAGGAGGCTGCTCCGTGTGAGCTCGAACCGAAGTACGTCGCGAGCTGGCCCATCGCGAGCAGCCGGTCCTCGTCGATCCGATACGGCGTGACCGAACCGAGCTGGAAGTCCCCGACTGGCGCGAGGCGCACCTCGGCGCGGACGTTCGCAGGTTTGACGAACGACCACGTGCTCATCGCCAGGATGGCCGCGAGCACGAGGAAGGCTCCGAGGAGTGCGACGGCTCGGAAGCGGCTCGCGCGGCTCACGGCGTCACGGCTGACGTCAGCGCGCTGCAGCCGTTGATCGGAACTGAGCAGTTCGGGTCGTTTTGCGGGCCAGCTCTGGGAATCACGAGGGGGAGACGCGCGGCGGGCGTCGGCGCAACGTGCGAGGAACCCTGGTCGCGAGCATCGCGCGACCTCCAGTGCCCGAAGGGTAGCCCTGCTTACGTAAAGCTCACCCACCCAACCGGGTAGGTGGCGCGCCTACCGAGGCGGCAGCAGGTGCTTCGCGAGCTCCGCGCCGCCGGGCGCGTCCGGGTCGTCCTTGAACTCGGCGAGCCGGCGGTAGACATCCGCGGCCGCGCGGTGGAATCCGTCCGGCAGCCCGTCCGCCTCGAACGTCGAGGCGATCTCGTCCATTTCGCCGGCGAAGCGCCACGCCTTGGCCGCCGCGCTCGAGAGCCCTCGGTCCGAGCGGGCCAGTAGCTCCGGCTGTGAGCGCTGCCATTCCGCCATCAGCGGCTCGTGCACGCCCTCGGCGAGGGCCAGCGCGTGGATGTCGGCGAGCAGCGCGCTCGTGCCCTTCGTCCACGCGGCGTAGGCCATCTTCACCGCGGACGCCGCGCCGGCATCGCCCTCGATGCAGATCACCTCGAGATCTCCTTTGTCGAGGAACTGCGCCACGAACCCGGCCTGTTCGCCGGAGAGGTAGAGCCGCGTCGTGCCGGACTGCCGCGCGGGCGGCCCGATGATCCCGCCGTCGACGTAGCTGCCGCCGTTCTGCCCGACGATCTCGGCGACGCGCCGGCTCGTCGCCGGCGCGATCGCGTTTGCGTCGACGTAGGTGCCACGGAACCCGAGCGCGTGTACCTCGGCCGCGACCTCGGTAGCGAACTCCGGCGGACACACGCACACGATGATCCGACTCTGGTTCACGATTGCGTTCAGCCAGGCCACGTCCTCGAAACCGTCGCTCTCGGCGCGGACGTGGGTGGCGTCGCTGCGCTCATCGGAGACCCAGATCACGCGCGCTCCGGACGCCTGCGCCGCCGCTCCGACGGAGGATCCCATCTCGCCCGGGTGCAGCAGCCCGATCGTCATCGTGGCGTCGGCGGTCACGAGGCACTCGCTCTCTCGGCGGCCGAGCTCGCGCACAGGCTTTTGCCGAGTTCGATGGCTTCGGTCTGGTGCTCGGGGATCGTGCGGTAGGGCATGGCGGGGCTCCTCGGAGGGGACGATACCAAGTCGTCAGGTGGGGCCGACCGAGGATGTGCAAGACTGGCGCCGATCGGCCCGGAGGTCGAAATGGCTGAGGCAACGGGCTCTCCACTCAATCAGCCGCTCGAAGACGTCTTCGCCGAGTTCAGTGATGAACTCGCGGGCACCATCCTTGACGAACTGACCGCGAGGAAACTCACTGCGGTCATTGCGAGCGATCCGGTGGGGCCGAGCGCTGCGAGCGACAGAAACGAGCGCGCCTGGGTCGCACTGGACATTCTCATCACGGGTGAGGAACCCGTCTGGAGCGCTTGGCTCGAGGCGGTCGTGGAAGACGCCGAGACGATGCTGACCGCCGAGCACCTCCTCGTGCGAAGCTCCGGCGACATAGCGGGCTGGAGTAAGTCGACCTCCGTCAAGACGGAGACCGGAGAGCAGCGTCCCGAGCTCCGGGAGACAGCCGCGACCCTGATGCGGGCCCTCGCCGACGAAAAGTCGATCATGGAAGCGGCCGAGGCATTCGATCTCGAGACCCTCGACGAAATTGAGGTCCGACAGCAGACCGCTCCCGACTCCGCCGCACAGCGGCACGTGCCGCCGAAACCACCGCACGAGATCGGCCTCTCCGCCTCCGTCCGATCGGTGGCGAACGCCGTCGCGGATCGTGAGACGGTCACGGCTGTCGACATTGCCGAGGCGTTGCGCGGGATCCACCCGGAGTACGCGGGCGGGCAGTCGGGCTGCTGGATCTGGATCCGGCTGCAACCGGGGCGACGGCGGTCGGCTGGGACGAGTGAGTCGCGAGCGTCCGAGCGTTGTTCGACCCGGAAGCGATCGCGCGCACCGAGGAGGTGATCGACGGGCGGCTGCTGCTCGCGGCCCTCGGGGCGCTCGACGCGCGGCTGCGAGAGCAGCTCGATCGGTCGGATGCGTGGGCGCAGCTGCTGATGGAGATCGACGGGGAGGCGATCGTCGGGATTCCGACCCTGATCGAGGCGAAGTCCGGCGTCTCGCTCGCCTACGGGTACGGCGACGACAACCCTCGCGGCGACGACATGCTCGGGGTGATCGGTGAGGTCCGCGCGCTGTGCCAGGTGGTCACGGACGAGGCCGTCAAAGGGCCAGGCAGCGCGACTGGCCATCGATTTCGCATCGGGAGGCATAGCGGCTCGACCGTGCAGCTGCCGCTGACGCCCACGAACCCGCGATCGGGGGGGGGGGTCAGGGGCGCGGCGCTTACCATGTCGCCGGGCCGCCCATGCGACCTGCGAAATCCGAAGAATCGGAGACCAACATGGCGCTGATCGACCTCGAGATCGTGACGCGCGCGCCATTCGCCGATGGCCAGTCCTTCGGCGACACGGGTGCGTATGAACGGGTGGATGCGATGGCGCACTACGCCGTCGACCCGCTCGATGCCGCCAACGCGGACATCGTGGACCTCGACAGGGCGCCGCGTGACTCGCGCGGCCGAGTGCGGTTCAGCGGCGACGTCACGATCCTGCAGCCTGCCGACGCCGCTCGCGGGAACCGTGCGGCGCTGCTCGAGGTGCCGAACCGCCGCGCGATCCATCCTCCTTGGCGATCCGCCGGCCTCGTTTCGCGACGTACCGGCCGGGGACGGGCTGTTCCTCCGGCGCGGCTGGTCCATCGCCTGGTGCGGCTGGCAGTGGGACGTGCCGCGCGAGCAAGGCCGGATGGGCCTCGAGGCGCCCACCGTGCCGCCGCAGGCGCTCGGCAGCCAACCGGGGCAGATGCAGCTTCGCTTCCAACCGAGCGCAGGCTGCGACGAGATGCCCCTGACCGATCAGCACGTCGGGAGCGTCGGAAACCACGCCCGCATCGCTCCGGCCGACGTCGATGACCCAGGCGCCACGCTCTACGTTCGCGACGGCATCTACGAAGAGGCGCGCGTCGTCCCGCGCGAGGAATGGGAGTTTTCCCGCGACGGTGCATCGCTGCGTCTCGAGAGCGGCTTCGAGCCCGGGCGCATCTACGACATCGTATTTCTGCCAGGAAAGTGCCCGGTGGTCGGCGCGGGGCTCCTCGCCGTGCGCGACTTCGCGACCTTCCTCAAGCGCGACGACTCGACGAACCCGTTGACCGGCGCGATCGATGATGTTGTCGGCCAGGGCGTTAGCCAATGCGGCCGCTTCCTGCGCACCTACCTGAACCTCGGCTTGGACGTGGACGAGGGAGGGCAGCAGGCCCTAGACGGCGTGCTCATCCACGTCGCTGGCGGTCGCCGCGGCGAGTTCAACCACCGCTACGCGCAACCATCGGTCCAACCGACACCGAGCTTCGGCCATCTGTTCCCGTTCGCCGACGACGTGCAGACCGATCCGGCGACGGACGTGCCGGCCGGACTGCTGGAACGCCAACGGGCCCGCGGCGGGGTCCCGCGCATCTTTCAGACCGACACATCCTCGGAGTACTGGCGGTCCGATGCGAGCCTCACCCACGTCGACCTCGCGACGGGAGAGGACGTCGAGCCGCCTGAGGAGGTACGCCGCTATCTCTTCGCATCGACGCAGCACGGTGCGGGTGCCCCCGTGCTCGAGGACACGAGCGCGTTCGGGACACGCGGCGCGAATCACTTCAGCATCGTCGACTATCGCCCGTTGATGCGTGCAGCGTTGGTCAACCTACTTGACTGGGTCCGCGGCACGACGCCGCCCGAGAGCGTGTTCCCGCGGTGGCGTGATGGCACGGCGGCGACGCGCGAGGACATCGTGGCCAAGCTCGAACGCATCACGCCACTCGCGCTCCCGGATGTAGGCGCCTATCCCCGCATGGTCCCGCTCGACCTGGGCCCCGAGGCGGCGAGCGGAATCGGGACGTTCCCCGCCTCCGTCGCGGGCGATGCCTATCCGTCGTTCGTCTCGGACGTCGACGATGCGGGCAACGAGACCGGCGGAATCCGCCTGCCCGACATCGAAGTCCCGGTCGGCACGCACACAGGCTTCAATCCGCGCCACCCGGAAACCGGAGGATCGGGTCAGCTCCTCGACTATCTTGGCTCGACCGCACCCTTCGACGGCGCGCGCATCCATGAACGCTACGCATCGCGCGACGCATACCTCGCGGCGGTGCGTGAGGTCGGCAAGCGGCTTGCTCGCGAGCGCTATCTGCTGGCGCAGGACGTCGACCTCTGCGTCGACAACGCTGCGGCTCGCTACGACTTGGTGGTCGATCGATGAACGACAGGTGGTACCACACACTGCGGCACGTCGCTCCGGAACCACCTGGCAGTGACGAGCGGGCCCCAGCGGGGCGCCTCTCGTGCAGCGGTTCCTCGGCCGTTCACGCTATGGCAACGTCGTGTCAGGCACAGGCAGACCGTAGGCTCGAGGCATGTACTCGACCGAGCGTCAATCCTTCGAGGGGCTCGTGACCGACGCGGTAGCTGCGCTGCCTTCGGGATTCCGCGAGCGAATCGACAACCTGTCGCTCTCCGTCGAGGACTATGCCGGCTCAGAAGACCTCCGCCTCACCGGCACCCGAGGCGGCGGCACCTTGCTCGGGGTCTACCGCGGGGTCCCGTTGACGCGCCGGACCGCAGGCTACAACCTCGCGATGCCTGATCGGATCGTGATCTTTCAGCAGCCGCATGAGCGGCTCGCGCGTGACGCCGACCACCTGGCTGAACTCGTCGCGCACACTGTGCAGCACGAGGTCGCGCACTACTTCGGCATCAGCGATCGGAGGTTGCGGGAGCTAGGCGCTTACTAGCGTCAGCAACGTGACCTGTTCGCGGGACACTATGGCATGTTCGTGCCGAACTGCGCTCAAGCACGCCATTCTCCGGACGAAGCTTGAGAAGCAGGATCCGAGCAGGGATCGAGCAGCGACGCGCAGTGGCCCAAGAGGCACTTAGACTAGACTTTCAGGCTGTGACGCGTTTACGAGGCCGGCGTCCGCCGCAGGCGTGGGTCGCCCAGGGACGGACTTGCGTGCAGCACGGACAACCTAAGGGAGGCCAGTCACCGAGGGAGCGGCCATGACCGCCAAGATCATCTGGACCATCACGGACGAAGCGCCCGCGCTCGCCACCTACAGCCTGCTTCCCGTCGTCGAGGCATACCTCCGAGGCACCGGCGTCGACATCGAAACCAGAGACATTTCGCTCGCCGGCCGCATCATCGCCAACTTCCCGCACAAGCTCACCGAGGAACAGCGCATACCCGACCACCTCGCGCAGCTCGGCAAACTCACCCTTCAACCTGACGCCAACATCCTCAAGCTCCCGAACATCAGTGCCACCGTCCCCCAGCTCCGGGCCGCCATCAACGAGCTCCAGGCCAAGGGCTACGATGTCCCCGACTACCCAGAGGACCCGGCCAACGACGACGAGCGCTCGATCCAGGCCCGCTACGCGGCCGTGCTCGGCTCCGCCGTCAACCCCGTCCTCCGCGAGGGCAACTCGGACCGCCGGCCGCCCCAATCCGTCAAACGCTTCGCCAAGCTGCACCCCCACCGCATGATGCAGCCGTGGCCCGAGTCAGGCTCGAAGGCTCGCGTCGCGCACATGACGAACGGCGATTTCTACGGCAGCGAGCGCTCCACCACCATCTCCGCCCCTACAGACGCCCGCATTGAATTCGTGGCGGCGGAGGGCTCAACCGAAGTACTCAAGAACGACCTCGTCCTGCAAGACGGCGACGTCATCGACGCCTCGACCATGAACGTCGCCGCCCTCCGTGCATTCTTCGCCGGGCAGATCGAAGCCGCGAAGCAGGACGATGTGCTGCTTTCACTGCACCTCAAGGCCACCATGATGAAGGTCTCGGACCCCATCATCTTTGGGCACTGCATCTCGGTGTACTACGGCGAAGCCCTCGAGGAGCACGGCGCTGCGCTCGCCGAAGTTGGCGCCAACCCCAACAATGGCATTGGCGACATTCTCGACAAGCTCGACCGCCTCCCCGCGGACAAGAAGGCCGCGATCGAAGCCGACATCAACGCCGTCTACGCTCACCGTCCCGCACTTGCCATGGTCGACTCGCGCCGAGGCATCACCAACCTCCACTTTCCCAACGACGTCATCATCGACGCCTCCATGCCCAACGTCATCCGCGACGGCGGCAGGATGTGGAACGCCAACGACGAACTTCAGGACGTCGTCGCCATGGTCCCGGACCGCTCTTACGCCACCATGTACGGCGAAATCCTCGAGGATGCCAAAGCCAACGGACAGTTCGACCCCTCCACCATGGGCAACGTCTCCAACGTCGGCCTCATGGCCCAGAAGGCCGAAGAATACGGCTCCCACGACAAGACCTTTGAAGCCCCCACCGCCGGCGCCTTCCGCGTCGTCGATGCCGCCGACAACACCCTCCTCGAACAACCTGCCGAGCCCGGCGATATCTTCCGCATGTGCCAGACCAGGGACGCGCCCATCCGCGACTGGGTCCGTCTCGGCGTCTCCCGCGCCCGCGCCACCGGTGCCCCCGCCGTCTTCTGGCTCGATGACAACCGCGGCCACGACGCCCAGCTCATCGCCAAAGTCAACCAATACCTCAAGGACCAGGACACTTCCGGCCTCGACATCCGCATCATGGACGCAGTCGAAGCGATGGCGTTCTCGCTCGAGCGCATCCGCCGAGGTGAGGACACCATCGCCGTCACCGGCAACGTCCTCCGCGACTACCTCACGGACCTCTTCCCCATCCTCGAACTCGGCACGAGTGCCCGCATGCTCTCCATCGTCCCGCTGCTCAACGGTGGCGGCCTCTTCGAGACCGGCGCGGGCGGCTCTGCCCCCAAGCACGTCCAGCAGTTCATCGAAGAAGGCCACCTCCGCTGGGACTCCCTTGGCGAATACTGCGCCATCGTCCCCTCGCTCGAAGCCATTGCCGAGAGCTCAGGCAACCCCACCGCCGCCATCCTCGCCGAAACCCTCGACGAAGCGATCACCGGCTACCTCGAGCACGCACGCGCCCCCTCCCGCAAGGTCAACGAGATCGACAACCGAGGGAGCACCTTCTACCTCGCTCTCTACTGGGCGCAGGCCCTCGCCGCCCAGGAGAAGGACCCCGCCCTCGAGCAGCGCTTCGCCTCGGTAGCGAAGCGGCTCGAGGAACGTGAGGCCGCCATCACCGGCGAGCTGCTCTCAGCCCAGGGCGACCCGGTCGATGTCGGTGGCTACTACATGCCCGATCCCGAGATGGCCGAGCAAGCGATGCGTCCCAGCGCAACCCTCAACGCCATCATCGACACGGCGTAGTCTGGGTCGTTTGCCAGGATCCCCAGATGCAGCTCCGGGCAGCGATCCTCGGTGAAACCGCATCCCGCTCCGAAGGCGGACGCGCCAGCCTGTCAGAAGTCGTTCATCACGTGAGTACAGACAGGTTGCCCGTGGCTTGTTCTTTCGGCCTGCTGTGTGTGTTCGACGCAGAACCGGGCGACAGTGGGCAGGACTTTGACATCGCCGTCCACGTCCAAGGACCGGACGGGCGGACTGCCCTGCTGTTTCGGGACGAGCACCGCTTTCTTGGCGACTATTTATCCGATGGCATTGACGGCGCTCGGTACCCAATCGCAAATTTCAGAGTCACGTTCCCGACTCCGGGCCCATACGAATTCGTGGTGATGCTGGATAACGAACGGGTAGGAAGCGCACCGTTTCACGTAATCCTCGTCTCGTGACGCTGAGCCTCGGGCGGACAGCTGTGGCGTCGAACTGGTAGCGCGACCCGGGACAGGGACCCATCGGTCGACGCCTCGGAGTTGCCTGTCCCGCCGACGTCGTCAGCACATCGATGGTGGTTCGCCTGCTCTGCCGAAGTGCACCGACTATTGTGCGGCACACTATGCCATCGTCGTGTGGAGCCTGGAGGAGGCCCCGCATGACTACCGCCCACGCCCTACCGACTCGCTCCGATGACTCCGTTTCCGCGTGGGATCGCGCTCTCTACGCCTTCCTCGCCGAGAAGGAGCGCCGGTCCGGATCGCAGCGCACCGTGCAGAGCTACTCACGGATGCTGCGCGACTTCTTCGAGTGCGCCGGCAAGGCGCCCGACCAGATCACATCGCCGGACGTGTTCACGTGGGCGCATGGTGTGGGTCTCTCCGGTCGTGAGCCATCGGCCGTAACGATCAACGCGCGCATCGGCTGTGCATCCTCCTTCTTTCTGTTCGCGATCCGGATGGGGATGCTCGAGGTGAACCCGTGCGACGCTTTGGAGCGCCCGAAGATCCACCCGACACCGCCCAAAGGCCTGAGCGCCGACCAGGTGAAGCAGCTGCTGGCGGTCATCCCGGACACGCGGCCCGGCCGCAGCGATCGCGCGATCGTCCTCACGCTGGCGCTCACGGGGCGCCGTCGCGCTGAAGTGCTGCAGCTCAAGGCTGGCGACATCAGCCTCGATGAGCGGACGCCTTTCTACAGTCAACGGGCAAACGTGACGGGACGAATCGGCACGGGGCGACAGCCAATGGACGCCCTGATGCGGACTAGCGAACGTGCGAGGCGACCCCCACTCCCTGATTCCGATGCAACCGTGCAACCGCTACCCACCGAGCAGTGAGTCGAGCGCCCGAGCAGCGCGAGCATCCTCGTTGCCCTGCGCGTGTGGGTAGATGGCCGCCGGTGACTGCTGACGTCGTGTCAGCGGGACGTATTAGCCCACCGGTCGAGGAACATCAAAGATTGGTTCGCCTGGCGTGTTGGCTTCGCCTTCTCCGATTTGCGAAAAGCTGCTAAGCCCGATTAGCTTCCCCGTGGCACCCCCGCAATGCGACGGCGCGCGACGCTTGGGGGGTAAGCGCGCCAGGGGTCTGCCGAGCGCAGGGACGCGACCAAGTTTCCACCCCCGCGAAAGGACTTTGCCTTGGCTTACAGGTTACTTGCGTCCGCTGTAGGGTCGCTGCTTGTTGGCGTTACTCTAGTCATTCTGGGCTCGCCTGAAACCGCCAGCGCAACGATTCACGAGATTGCGCAATCTGAGTGTTCAAGCGAAACGGCGCAGGCCGAGCTGGACGAGAATAGAACGCCGGGGCTTGCCACCAATATCGAGGACCCGCCTGTTCTCACCCCCAACCCTGGTGAGGTCGGGTTCGAAGAGCCGGGCTTCGGCTTCTTCGCGACACCGATTTTCGCCGTCGTAAACGCCGCGGAGGCGACGAGCGGTAACTCACTCAGTTCGTTCAGTGGGGCCGGTGTAGAAAGCTGTACTAACCCAGACGCAGCGCCCGACCCCCCCGAGTAAATTCTGGTCCGCCGTCGGGGCGACCGGACCGCCAGACCGTCCGGCGCAGGAACAACTAACTAAGAGGGCGGATAACGCCGTAGGGGCTCCGGTAATCGGGGCCTCTGCTCATTCCTCAGCGCGCTCGTGCTCATCGTGACCCGCCGGGCACTCGGATTCGGATGAACCCTCCCACCGCTCACTGACCATCTGCCGAAATCTCGTGCAACCGTTCAACCGGTCACATGTGTGACACCCACCTCAGGACGATGAATTTTCGTTAGGCAGCGCGGGGACTCTTATTGAGAAGCTCTAGCTATGGCGGGTGTACCTGCCGTCTTAGCCCTGTTGAAAACGGATGCAACCGTGCAACCGTCTACCGGCTCGGGACCTCAAGCGGGGGCGTCTGGCGCGCACGGATGCAGACCTCCTGCTAGACGAAATGAATTGAAGAGGTTCGTCTTCGTCGCGCCCCTGAGCATCATGTCGTCTACCGGCGGCATCGGTGACGCCGTCAGCGGCTCCGGCCACGGCCGACTGTTGCCCCCGGACCCGGCGCTGCCGAGCGGCGTCGAGGCGGTGCGCTCGGTCGTGCGCACGCTGGCCCGCGCCGGCGCGGACGTGATCAAGTGCGCCACGACGGGCGGAGCCAGCTCGCGACCAGGCCACGGTCCTTTCGACTCCGCGTTTGGTCGCGACGAGATGGAGGCGCTGGTCGCCGAGGCACAGGCCGTCGATCGACCGGTGGTGTGCCACGCGCTGGGAGGCGAGGGCCTGCGGGTCGCGGTGGAGGCCGGCTCCGACTCAATCGAGCATGGGTGCTACCTCGCGGACGAACCGGAGTTGATCGCCAGGATGGCGGATCGCGGCTCGTTCTTCGCGCCGACACTTACGGTCTACGAGTTCCACCGGGAGTCACAGTCGCCGCACGTGCGGGAGCGCGCCCTGGCCCTCCAGCGGCCGCACACGGAGAGCGTTCAGCGAGCGCTCGCCGCAGGCGTGCGTATGGTTGCCGGCACGGACGTGGGCGGACATGAGCACGGCATCAACGAGCGGGAGATCGTGCTGCTCGAGCAGGCCGGCCTGACGCCGATGCAGGCGATCCAGGCAGCCACCGGCTGGGCCGCGGAATGCCTCGGGCTCGGGTCGGAGATCGGCACAGTCGAGCCGGGCGAGCTGGCCGACATGATCACCGTCGGCGGCAATCCGCTCGAAGACATCGCCGTGCTTGAGGATCACCAGCGCATCGCGCTGGTGATCAAGGGCGGGACAGTCCACGTCGATCGCCGCGAGCGCGACTCGGGCTGGGCGCGTGGGGTAGTCCATCCAACCAGTGCTGACGGTCATGTCTGGTCTGGTCGGAGCGACCCTGAGTGTGACGCGAACGCGAGCGCAACGGGCCCGGGCGGAGTTTCTGCCACCCCACGGCGGGCTGCTTCTCGATGGAAGCAACTCATAAGGCGTAGGCGACACGATCCTGCGATCGTGATCAGGCCCCGCCACAGCCTCACGGGCTGCGCGCGATACTGACGTGGATAGCAAGTCTGCCAGCTGTCGGTCTACGCTCCGGTCCGAGCTGTCCTCAGGTTTAGCGCTGGCACAATGCGCTCGCCGTGAGTTCGACGACGCTGCTCTCCCGTGGTTCCAGCCTTCGCCAGGTGTTCGACGCCGGCACGAAATGCGGGTAGCTCCCCGTCGTGGCCCACTGCTGCGCGTCTCCTTCAACGAAGTAGCCACCACTGGTTACGACCTCGCCTGGTCCGCAGAAGGCGGCAAGGAGGCCTCGGGTGCCGGGCGCGACAGCGAACGTTTCCTCAATGACGCGGAGGCCGTTTAGCAATCGCGGCTCGTCCAGGTCGTTCCAGTCGAGGGCGAGGTCCAGCAGCGAATGTTGGTCTGAGCTTGACCGCTTCTCCCGACAGTTCGTGGGTAGAGATCAGGTGCCGCTCGCTACGGACAGTCGGAACATCGAGAGCACGACACATCCGCCGAAGACCACAACCAGCGAGTCACTTCGAAGCGCCCGCCGAGGCCGTCCCGAACGCACGCGAGTTCTTGAAGCAGAGTTCCGCATCACCGCAGCCCGATCAGAGAGCCGCCCGCGAAGACGACATAGGTGCCGTGCGACGTCACGACCGCCTCACGCAGTCGGCCGCTCCGGAACTCGCGGCGATCGAGTTCTCGGCCGTCGCCGGCATCGAGCAGCACCAGCGCGTCATCCTGCACGAGCAGCAGGCCGTTGGCCGTGAGCACGGGCGGACCTGCGAGGCTCCCGAGGGATTCGCGCCAGAGCTCCTCGCCCGTTTGGCGGCTGTAGGCGCGCACGTCCCCGCTCGCGCCCGCGACGATCAGGGCGTGAGGGGCGATCACCGCCGGAAACGGCCTGGCGGGTGGCTGAGCGAGCCAGTCCCGAGGCTGCTCGGGAACGCCGGGAGCCATGCCGTAGACGCGCATCCACGTCCACGCTCCGCGCAGGCCCTCCCACCACGGCCGCCTCGCGTCCACATCGATCGCGACCAGCATCCGCGGCGTCAGCCCGTAGATCACGCTGTCGTCCGCCGCGACGTACGTGGGACGGCTGGAGCCCCACGTGTACCAGAACCGCTGCGCGCCCGTGACTCGATCGAGGACCAGCAGCCGCCTTCCGGCCGCCAGCGTTAGGAATTCTTCCTCGAAGACGGGCGGCACGATTGGCCACAGCGCGTCCGCCGAGAGTCGCCAGAGCAGCTCGCCATCCTCGGCGGCCAGCCCCACCAGCTCCGCGCGACCGGCGCTCTCGCCGACACGCGTGTTGAAGAAGCCGAAGACGGTGCCGTCGACGACGACCGGGGACGTGGCGAACGTGCTGCCAGTCTCGACCGACCACAGCAGCTCGCCGCTCGGAGCGTCCAGGGCAAGCAACGGCTCGGCTCCCCCTCGGACCGGGACGAAGAGCCGATCCCCTGCGAGGGTGGGCGCGGCGCGGAGGGGAAACGCCAGTTCGAGGCGCCAGAGCGTCCGACCGTCCTCGACTGATACGGCGAGCAGCGTTCCGTCCTCGAGCGCGACGTAGAGCGCCGAGGCGTCTGCCACGACGGCCGTCGCGACCGTAGCGCCGAGGTCGGTGCGCCAGGCGACAGGCCCGGACAGTTGAGTGGCCGCCGCCGTGACACGCCGCGCTCCCAGGTCGCCATGCGCCGTCGGCCAGAGGTCCGCGCGCGACCGCATCGTGATCGCAGTCGAGGCCGGAACAGGCAGCGGCGACGGCCCGGTGAAGAAACGTTGGTACCCCAACCAGCCCGCGAGCATGAGGAGGGCCGCAAACAGCACCAGGGATCGGCGTCCCCGCTTGCTCGTCGGGGCGGCACGCCCGCTCCAGCGCGTGCGGCTCATTCGACGGAGTCGGGCGGTCCCTCACCGCTGACGCCGCGTTCGACAAGCTCCGCGTACTCTTCGGGTGAGATCCCGAGGTAGCGCTCGAAGACGTCGGCCGAGTGCTGACCGAGGAGCGGCGAGGGGCGGGTAATCTGGATCGGCGTGCGCGCGAACCGATACGGCACCGCCATCTGGCGCCATGTGCCCGCCTCGGGGTGCTCGACATCCTGCACGAGGCCGCGCGCATCGAAGTCGGGGTCCGCCGCGACCTCGCCCGCATCGAGCACCGGCGCCGCGGGAACCCCCGCCTCAGCGAGCAGGTCGGCGATGGCGTCACGATCCTGGTCCTGCATCCAGCCCGCAATGGCCGAGTTGAGCGAGTCCTCGTTCACCCGTCGCTGCTCGCGGTCGGCGAACCGCGGGTCCTCGGCCCACTCGGGGTGCTGTGCAACCTCGCAAAGCGCCCGCCATTGCTTCTCGTTCTCGGCGGCGAGCGCCACCCAACGCTCCTTGCTGTTCGCGCGGAAAATCCCGTGCGGCGCGAAGGTCGTATGCCGGTTGCCGAGGCGCGCGCGAACGCGGCCGGTCGTTGCGTACTCGAGTGCCGCGTCACCGACAAAGGTGAGATTCGACTCCTGCATCGAAAGGTCAATGTGCTGGCCCTGGCCCGTGCGGAGGCGATGGAACAGTGCGGTGACAATCGCCGCGAAGCCGTTGTACCCCGCGACCGGATCGGGATACATCGCCCCCGAGTTCAACGGCCCGCCCCCCTCGTATCCGAGCAACGACGACATGCCGGAGGTGGGCTCGAGCGTGCCGCCGAAGCCGACGACGTCGCGGTACGGCCCGGTCGCACCGTACGCCGAAAGACTGCACATGATCAGGTCCGGCTTGATCTCCCGCAGCGCGTCGTAGCCGATGCCGAGGTTGCCCATCACTCGAGGCGAGAAGTTCTCCGCCACGACGTCTGCAAACGGGATCAGGCGCTTAAAGATCTCCAGCCCCTCCGGCATTTGCAGATCAAGGGTGATTGCCTGCTTGTTCAGGTTCACCGAGTTGTAGAACCCGCTACAGTTCCACGCGTGCTTTGCGGTCGCGACGGAGCGCAGTGCGTCCGGCATCGTCGCCTGGTAGCCCATCCGCCATCCGTCGGGGCGTCGCCGCGCCTCGATCTGGATCACCTCGGCGCCGGAGAGGGCGAGCAGCTCGGTCGCAAACGTGCCGGCCCAGGCGTGCGTCAGCACGATCGCGCACACCCCTTCGAGCGGCGTCCCGCCCGTCATGAGCGCACCCCCGCGATCACCTCGCGCGTCGCGAGCGCGGCCAGCTGCTCTGACCCATACGCCGCGAAGTCGGCCAGCACCGCGGCCGTGTGCTCACCGACGGCGGGCGCGGAGTGATGGAGCGCCCACGGCGTCTCCGAGAGCTTGAATGGCGCGCCCGGGAACTGGGGGCCATCCGTATTGTCCTCGGGCTGAACGTAGAACCCGCGGTCGCGGAGGTGCCGGTCGCTGGCGAGCTCCTCCATTGTGAGCACTGGCCCGGAGCCGACGCGGACGGCCGAGAATCCGTCGAACAGGTCCAGCTTCTCCCGCTCCGTCAGGGCCTCCATGATCTGCGGCACGAATCGTTCCTGGTGACCGGCCCGGTAGCTAGGGTTCTGCATCTGCTCGTCATCGGCGAGTTCAGCGAGGCCCAGCACGTTCAGGGCGTCACGGAAACGGTACCCCCCGCCCAACCCCAGCGAGATGTGCCCATCCTTCACCGGCACGGGGAACGACCCGACCAGCGTCATCTCGGCGTTTCGCCGCGGAATCGCGTCTTCATACTGGGCCCGCAGCATGCTTCGCCCGAAGATCTCGCCCAGTGCCTCCACCTCTGCGAGGTCGATCTGCTGACCGACACCGTGCAGCTCGCGATGACAGAGCGCGGTCAGCGTGGCGCCGTACGCCGCCGTGCCCGCCACGTACGAGGCGTTGAAGCCGCTCCCCTTCAGCGGTTCCCGGTCGGCCAGCCCGTTGACGGAGGCCCAGCCAGAGAGCGCGTACGCCGTGAGGTCGTTGCCGGGGAAGCGCGCCCGCCGGCCATCCTGGCCATGGGGGGTGATCGATACGAGGACGATCCGAGGTCGCCTGGCCTCGAGCGCGTCGAACGCCAGCCCCCACTCCGCGAGCGTGCCGGGGACGGTGCTCTCGACGACCACGTCAGCGGCCGCCGCGAGATCAGCGAGCACCTCGCGACCGTCGTCGCGCTCGATGTCGATCGCGACTGAGCGCTTGTTCGCCTGGACATAGTTCGCCGCGATGCTCGCGCCGTCCTCGTCGAACGGGGCAAGCTTGCGCAGCGGATGCCCGCCGGGCGGCTCCACCAGGGCGACGTCGGCGCCGAAATCGGCCAGCAGCCGAGAGCACCAGGCGCCGGCCAGGGAGGTAGAGAAGTCGAGCACCCGGATGCCGTCGAGCGCGCTCACCACGGTGGCCTCCTAGAAGGCGCCACGGAGCCGCGGGTCAAGCACGTCTCGTAGCCCATCGCCGATGAAGTTGATTGAGAGTACGAGCAGGAAGATCGCGGTCGCCGGCGCGAACACCAGGCCCGGCTGGGAGCGGATGTTGTCGAAGCCCATCGAGAGCATGACGCCCCAGGTGGGAGTCGGCGGCGTCACGCCCACGCCAAGGAAGCTCAGTCCCGCCTCAGCGATGATTGCGACGCTTAACTCGAGCGAGCCGGCGACGATGAGCGGCGCCGCGCAGTTCGGCGCGACGTGGCGGAAGAGAATACGCCACGTGCCCACTCCCGCCGAAGTGGCGGCTAGCACGTAGTCGCGTTCCAGCTGGGCGAGCGCCTGGCCTCGCATCAGCCGCGCGTTGCCCGGGATGAACGCGATGCCGAGCGCAACACTCACCGTGCCGATGCCACCGCCCAATACGGCGAGCAATGTGAGCGGCAGCACGAGCCCGGGCAGCGACAACATCGCGTCGATGATGCGCATCAGCAGGCTGTCGACTACGCCTTTGAAGTGTGCCGCTGCCAGCCCAACCGTGCTCCCGATGGACACACCGATCAGGACGGCCACAATCCCGACTTGCATTGATGCTCGGGCGCCGAAGAGCAGCCGGCTCAGTTGATCGCGCCCGAGGATGTCGGTGCCAAGAATCCGCGATGTAGTGAAGGGAGGCTCCGCCGAGGCGCCCGCGAACTCGATCGGGTTGTACGGGGCGAGCAGTGGGGCGAACACCGCCGCGAACCCGGCGAACAGGACCACGACGATCCCAAAGACCGAGAGTTTGATCCGCAGCAGGCGGCCGAGCGCCGAGGACCTCAGCCCCGCCAGCCTGCGATCCCGCCGGAAGGTGACTATCGCCTCGGCCTGCGCCATCGTCCCTCTCCCGGAGGCCTTTCTAGCTTAACCGGATGCGCGGATCCATGTACGTGTACATGATGTCTGCCGCGAGATTGCCCAGGATCGTCGCCACGGCGAATAGCATGACGAGGATCTGAATCATGTTGTAGTCCGTGCTGAGCACGGCATCGATCGTGAGGTTCCCCATCCCCGGAATGCCAAAGATCGTTTCGATGATGATCGAACCGGAGATCAGCCCGCCGATCTGCAGCCCGGCAATCGTCACGATCGGCAGCAGCGCGTTCTTGAGTACGTGCCGGGTGATCACCCTTGTGTACGGCAGCCCCTTCGCCTGGGCGGTACGAACGTAGTCCTCGCGCATCACCTCCAGCATGCCGGAGCGCGTCTGGCGGACGATCGACGCCATCCCGGCGGTGCTGAGCGTGAACACCGGTATCGCGAAGTGCCGGAGCGAGTCGATCGGGTCCTCCGTAATTGGGACGTACCCGCGGCTGGGAAGCCAGTTCAGCTCCACCGCGAAGATGATGATCATGAAGAGCGCCACGACGAAGTTCGGCGTGGCGAGTCCTGCGAGCGCCCCCGAGGTGATCGAGACGTCAAGCCAGCTGTTGCGCCTGAGCGCGGAGACGACCCCGATCGGGATCGCGAACACCATCGTCGTCAGCCACGTCAGCAGCGCGAGCTGCAACGTCACGGGGGCTCGCTCCGCGATCACGTTGGTGATCTGCGCTCGCCCGATGATCCGCCGTCCCCAGTCACCGCTGACCACGTCGCCTAGCCAGCGGACGTACTGCTCGGGAAGCGACTTGTCGAGGCCGAACTGCCGTCGCAGCTCGTCCATTTGACCCTCGCTGAGCCCGCCCTCACCCTCGGCCGCCGCGAGCGTAGCGAGCAGCGGATCGCCCGGCAGCACCCGCATGAGCAGGAACATGAAGAGCGTCAGGATCAGGACCGCGGGGACGATCTCAAACAAACGCCTGACGACGTAACGCCACACCCGACGACCCCGCTTCGCAGGCTACCGAACGTTCTGACCCGCGACCCGAGGACTCAGCCCTCGGGTCGCGCGTGGTGTGCCGCTGCTAGACGGTATCGTTCCAGAGGAACCGCATCCGGTACCCGGCACCGCCTGGCGCGGTCACGATCTCCGGGTGATCCATGCCTCCGATGTCGTCGGTGGCGAACAGCCACCGACGGCGATCGGCCACTGCGTAGCTGTTCACGATGTTGTCACTGACGACCCGATGCAACTCGAAGAACACCTCTTCGCGCGCTTCGGCGTCGAACTCGGAGATCGAATCGTTGATCAGCTCCTCCACCCGATCCTGGATCGGATCGGCGCTGAACTTGCTGCCCGGCTGCGGACCGTTCCTCGATGCGTAGAGGTCGTACTGCATGGTCGGGTCGGGCCGGACGCCGGGACTGAACCGCGCGAAGTGGTACTCGCCCGCGTACCATGCGCTGGTCTCGACACCGCGCGAGGGCGCGTTCTCGATCTCGATCTCGATCCCGATCGTCCGCAACGTCTCCTGGTAGATCTGCGCCGCCAGCAGCGTTTCCGCCGTGCCCGAGCCGGAGTAGACATACGTCATCTTGACCGGGGTCTCGACCCCAGAAGCGTCCAGATACTTCTTCGCTTCGGCGAGGTCGAAACTGTATGGGGCGTAGTCCAACGACCCATAGATGTCCGGCGCCATCAGCCCCGACTCGGACGGCCGGCTCTGACCGGCGTAAACGATGTCAACGATCTTCTGCTTATCGACCCCCGACGCGACCGCCTGACGCACACGAAGGTCGTCCAGCGGCGGCTTCGACCAGTTGAAGCCGAGCGCCGTCGGCGCAACGCTGACGCTGCGCCCGGTGAAGCGTTCGTCAGCGCCGAGGAGCAGTGTGCTCTCCTCGCTGGCACCGAACCAGCCGGCGTCGAGGTCACCCGCCTGCATCGCCGCCGCCTTCACCTTCGGATCACCGATTCCCTTGTAGTCGATGACGTCGAAGGTCGGCGCGCCGTCCTCCGGGCCCCAGTAATCCGGGTTCGCCTTCATCACCCAGCCGTCGTCCTCGGTGTACGAATCCACCGTATAGGCGCCGGTCAACGCTGGCTGCCGCAGCTCATCGTCACCGAGCAGCTCGACCTGCTTCAGCGAGAACGGGAGTCCGGGCTGCAGCGCGAAGCGTGCCAGGAAGGACGCGTCCGGCTGCTTTGCGCTGATTCGCACTGTGTGCTCGTCGATCGCCTCGGCCCTGTCGAAGTTCTTCATCCACGAGAAGAAGAAGTTATTGGGTACGTTCTCCTCGACCGAGATAAACTCGAGATGCGCCTTGACCGCCTCCGCGTCGAACGGCGTCCCGTCGTGGAAGTTCACGCCCTTTTGCAATTTGGCGACGATCGTCGAGCCGTCTGGCTGCTCCCACTCCTCCCAGAGGCCGAGCGACGGATCGAACGTCCCGTCGGCCTTGATGAAGAGGTACGAGTCCCCGATCAGGTTGAGGTAGTCCAGGTGGTTTCCGCCGCCCGGCGAACGGGGCGACAACGACCTCGCCTGGCCCCATCCACCGAAACGGATGGTGCCGCCCTTCTTGACCGAGAGTTGCGGTGGGGCGGTGGTCGCCTGAGCTGCTCCGCCCCCGCCTCCGGCAGCGGTGGGCGGGTCACCCGCCCCCTCGTCCTCGTCGCCGCTACTGCAGCCAATGAGTGCTGCACCGACAAGTCCCGCAACACCGACACTCGTGCCGCGCAGTATCGCTCGGCGGCTCAGTCGCCGCCGGCTCCAGTAGTTTGACTGATTCACGATAGCCTCCAGCTGCTAACCCTCTGGGCGAACCGCCCGGCTACTCGGCTGGAACCGGCTCGCCACGACTCTCCCGACGCCCGGATGCCAGTAGTCAGGAGATGTTGGTAAGAACACGAGGGTTGTAGACCCTACGTATCACGTATGTCAATCAGATTTACCAGGCGATCGAGAGCGTGAACCTGGGCGCGCGGGCGGGCGCGCCAGGGCGATCAACGCGTCCGGCGGCCTCGAGGTCGGAACGGCTGCGGGTTAGCTGCCGGCCGGCACCGCCGTGGGAGCGAAGGCGCCCAACGAATCGAGCACGGCGCGGATTCGCTCGGCGAGGATCTCGACGAGGATCGCGGACTCGTAGTGGACTCGCACGAACCCGCTGTGACCGACCTCGACGATCGTGATCACAGGTCCGACGCGTCGGGCGACGAGCGGCTCGAACTCGTGCTCGTACTCGAGGACGCCGGCGATGTAGAGCCGTCGCAGCTCCCGCAGCTCGGCCTTCGCCGCCGCTTCGTTCTGATAGACCAGCACCGTCGTCGAGATGAGGTAGAGACCGTCGAACCCCGGCGGCCGGCCGAGCACGCCGGGGTCGACCGTGAAGGCCCGGAGCTGACCGACCGCGCCATCGACCTCGCGAAGGCGCGAGCTACCCACCGGCGAGCCATGCACCGGCCCGTCGCCGTTGTAGACGACCAGACCGGCCGCCGCCTCGCCGAAGACCTGGTCGACGATCGCGCGATCGACCTGCATCGCTGCGAGGTCGGCTGCGGCGATCGGATACCGATCAGGCGGGCCGAAGTCCTCGACGCCGGTCGCCTCGCCGCGGCTCGAGGATGCGATCGGAGCGGCGGAGGTCGGCGCCGCTGGGAGCGCCTGCGTCACAGCCGGAGCGTCGGGCTGAAGCCTGCCGCGTATGTCGTTGACCAGCGCAGTGACGCCGGCCAATACCGCGACCACGGCGGCCACGGCGAGCAGCGCGCCCAGCCGCATGCGCCGCGCGTGGTGAGCCTCCTCGATGTACCACTCGCCGATCGCCTCCCGGCGGTCGAACCCGGGGCGGGATCGGAGACGAGAGACTTGGAGCTTGGCGTCGTCGAGCGTGATCCTCAGCTCGTCGGCGATCCGGGCGTTGCCGCGGCCCTCTGCCACTAGCCGAGCGACCTGGCGGTCTCGGTCGGAGAGCCGCCGCGGCGGATCCGGGCGCCCGCGCTGCTTCGAGGCCACACGTCCTCCACGCGCCCGCAGTCGAGGATGATGAGTGTCATCACTGCGGAGCGCCTGTTCAGCTCGCGTCGCCGCGAGAATAGTCGAGGGGCTGGCATCCGCGGGGTGATCGAGCCACGCCCGTGCTGCTGTCTCGACCGTCGCTCGCGCGGTTCGCGCGAGGTGTCGTTGAGTAGCGTGTTGACTCGCCGGTAATCAGGGTGTAGCTTCCGGATTGAAACACATTCGTAATAGGGCGCCAACATGGCCTCAGCCCTCGGCGACCTGCGGGTGCTCGACCTGTCCGATTCGATCGCGGCCGGGTGGTGCACGCGGCTGATGGCCGACTTCGGTGCGTCGGTCACGGTCCTCGAGCCGCCGCACGGGCTCCGTATCCGCGAACTTCATCCTCGCGACGAACACAACCGCGGCATCCCGGCGATGTATGTGCTCGCGAACAAACGATCGATCGCCCTCGATCGCGCGCAGCCGGACGCCCCGGCCGTGCTGCGCGATCTGGTCGCCGCGGCCGACGTCGTCGTCCACTCGCATCGCGAGTGGCTCAAGGCGGCCGCGATCGACCTCGAGGCGGTGCGTGAGGCGAGGCCGGAGTTCGTGTCGATCGCAATCACGCCACAAGGCGAGGTCGGGCCGCGCGCCGGGCTGCCCGGCAACGACCTCACGACATACGCCTGGTCGGGCTGGGGCTCGGTCAACGGCCGCGCCGACCGTGAGCCGATCAAGGGCAGCGGCGTCTCCGCCTCGCTCACCGCCGGCACCTCGGCCTACGGCGCGGTGATGATCGCGCTCTGTCATCGCGAGCTGACCGGCCGCGGACAGCACATCGACATGGCGGAGACCGAGGGTATGGCGATGATCTTCGGCCGCAGCATGCTCCGCGCCCAGTATGAAGACGCCATCCCTCGCCGCAATGCCGAGACCGAGATGTCCTCCACCTACCCAGGCCGCGTCGCGGATGGCTACCTCACCTCCGCCGCGCGTGGCGGACCACGCCTCGCCGACGCGCTCCGCGCGCTGGAGCTCGACGATCTGGCGAACCTCGTGCCGGAGCGCCCGGGGCCAGGCCGGCGCGCGCTCGCGCCCCCCGAGGTCGAGACGGGCATGCGCGCAAAGCTCGCGGAGCTCGACCGCGAGGAGATCTTCGACCGGCTGTCACCCCAGCACTTCTCGATCGGTCCCGTCTGGGACGTCGGCGAGCTCATGC
Organism: Dehalococcoidia bacterium; assembly: GCA_965248675.1. GTDB lineage: Bacteria > Chloroflexota > Dehalococcoidia > UBA2979 > UBA2979 > UBA6627. Next base: position 1,972,526 of record CBDFJZ010000008.1, on the reverse strand, counting down.
AGAACCGGCACCTGCGGGCGCGCGAGTTCTTCCTGCCCCCCACAGAGGAGCCGGACGAGGCGGAATTCCCCGGTCCTCCGTTCGGCATGGCTCGCACGCCTGCTAGGCTGCGCACCTCGATGCCCAAGGTCGGCGCGCACACAGTCACGGTGCTGCGCGACCTCGCCGGCTACGAGGACGCGCGGATCGAGGAGCTCGAGCGCGCGGGCGTGATTGCCGAGAGATCAGCGGTATGACAGCGCTCACTGGCATCCGCGCGCTTGTCCTGACCCACGCTTGGGCCGGCACCTTCGCCACCGAGCTGCTGGCGATGGCCGGCGCCGAGGTGATCCAGGTCGAAGCACGCCAACGGCCCGACGGCTGGCGGATGGGCTTCGACGCCCGCATGCCAGACGCGCTGCAGTCAGTGGCCACGGCCGAGCACGCGTGGAACTGCAGCGGCTTCTACAACTCGGTCAACCTCAACAAGCTCGGCATCACGCTCGATCTGAAATCCGCGGAGGGGCTCGACCTCTTCAAGCGCCTGGTACCGATGGCCGACATCGTCGCGGACAACTTCTCACCGGGCGTGATGGACCGGCTTGGCCTCGGCTACGAGGACCTTTGCGAGCTGCGGCCCGACATCATCATGTGCAGCATGTCCGCCTTCGGCGCGAGTGGGCCGTACGAGCCCTTCGTCGGAAACGGCGGGACGCTCGAGCCCTCCTCCGGTATGTCGTCGCTCCTCGGGTATGCCGATGGTCAGCCGCTGAACTCCGGAGCGATGTACCCGGACCCGGTCGCCGGGTACTGCGGCTTCGCGGCGATGATCACCGCGCTTTACCACCGCTTACACACGGGCGAAGGCCAGTTCCTCGACGGCTCGATGATGGAGGCGAACCACACGATCATCGGCGACGCCACGCTCGAGTACGCGCTGACCGGCCACGTGCGTCCTCGCCAGGGCAACCGCCACTCCACTTACGCTCCGCACGGCGTCTACCCCGCCCGCGGCGAGGAGCGCTGGATCGCGATCGCCGCCGAGGATGAGCACCAGTGGGCGACGCTATGCGATCAGGCGGGCCTCGGCTGGGAACAGGAGGCGCGCTTCGCCTCGAACGTGGCCCGCCGCGAGCATGAAACCGCGCTTGACGAGGCGATCGCCGAGTGGACGCGGCGGCACGATCGCGACGAGCTTGCCGATCGTCTCCTCGCGGCCGGCGTGATCGCCGCGCCCGTACAGGACGCGATCGAGGCGTCGGTCGATCCGCACTTCAACAAGCGCGGCCTGATCAAGGAAGTCGATCACCCGGAGGCGGGGCGCTGGAAGCAGATGTCGATCCCGTACCAGTTCTCGCTCACCCCCGAGCGGATCACCGGACCGTCGCCGCGGCACGGCGAGCATTCGCGCGAGGTATTGCAACGGCTGCTGAACGTGACCGACGAGGAATACGCCGACCTCGAAGCGCGAGCAATTAGCGGAATGGGCCCGCCCGACTAACTTCGGCGCGCCCACTGGAGGACAGTATGGATTACACACAGATCAGCTACGAGCGGGTCGGGCGCGTCGCGCGCGTCAGCCTGAACCGTCCGCACTACCGCAACCCCGTGGGCCGCATCTGCGTCGAAGAGCTCGATCACGCGTTCAACGCCGCCGTAGAAGACCCGGAGGTGCGCGCGATCGTGCTGCGCGGCGAGGGCGATCACTTCTCGGCGGGCCACGACCTGGGCACGCCCGAGAAGATGAAAGACGACGAGGAACGGCCCTACCCGCCGGGCGGTCAAGGCACCTTCTATCGCAGCTGGGAGCTCTACATCGAGCCCGGGCTGCGCTGGCGCAACCTCCCGATCCCGACGATCGCGGCCGTCCAGGGCTACTGCATCTTCGGTGGCTGGATGGTGGCGACGACCATGGACATCGTCTTCGCCTCGGACGACGCGCTGTTCCTCGGCGCCAAGTTCCAGTACTTCTCGGTCCCGTGGGATGTAGGCATCCGGAAGGCGAAGGAGATCCTCTTCGAGCCGCGCTTCATCACGGCCCCGGAGGCGCGCGAGGCCGGCTTCGTGAACCGCGTCTTCGACAAGGACGAGCTCGACGAGCAGACAATGGCGTACGCCGCGCGGGTCGCCGAGAGCGACCCGTGGCAGTTGCGCTTCACGAAGCTCGCGATCAACCAGGCGCAGGACGAGCAGGGTTACACGAACCACATCCTGGCGGCGCACAGCCTCAGTCCCGGCTCCGGGACTAGCAGCTCGCAGGGGGCGCAGCTGCCGTCCGGGCAGCGCCGCATCGCACCGATCGACCGCGCCCACGAGAACCTCGAGCGCACGAAGGGACTTCGCCCCTGATCGGGGTGACGGTCCCTCGCCCAGCCAACGCCTGAGGGGAGGACCCCGATGACATCGGCAACCGAACAGTGGCGACGCGCACGAAACCTGCACGGCGACTCCACTGGGTCGATTCACGACCCACAGCAAGCGCGGGCACTCGGCTTCGAGCACGCCTTGATCGGCGGCAGCTACATCTGCGCCTTCGTCACCCAGCGCATGGTCGAGCGCTTCGGCGAGGCGTGGTACGAGCGCGGCTTCCTGAAGCAGGCGTTCATCCACCCGCTCTACGACCCCGACGAGTTCCAGGTGCTGGTCGAGCCGCTGACGCCCAGTGCGCACGACGAGCAACTGGTTGAGGTCGCCCTCGAGACACGCGCGGGCACGCGCATCACGGCTGGCTATGCCGGCCTCGCCCGTCCGGGCGCCGAAGTGCCGCCGTGGCAGCGCGAGGGCACACCCGCCCCCGACGACCCGCGCGGAGATCCCCTCCCGGGAACGCCAATCGGCGCCGAGCTGCAACCGTACGAGCGGACGATCACCGTCGGCGAGACCGAGCCCTGGCGTGCGATGGCGGACGACGATCTCGACTGGTACGCCGCTGACTCACCATGGGGCGGCCCGATCGCGCCCAGCTTCAAGGTCATGTTGCTCGGGGCCGGTGGAGAGCCGGAGAGCGGGTTCCAGGCGGATCCGCCGTTCCGAGCGCCGATGAACGGCACTTTCCAGCTGCTCCAGTCGGGCCCGATGCTGATCGGCCGGCGGTACACCATTCAGGGCCGGCTGGCTGAGAAGGGGTTCTCCGCGCGAACCGCGTACCGCGCCAACGAGTTCACGGTCACCGACTCAGAGGGATCCCGCGTCGCCATCGCGCGCCAGAAGCTCCGCTGGATCGGGCGGCCGCGGAGCTAGCCGCCCGCGCGTTGGCGGGCCTCTGCGAGACGGCGCTGTTCCTGCCGCTGGAGAAACGCCTGGTTGCGTGTCAGCGCGGCGATCTGTCGTCTGAACTCCGCGATGGTCCGACGCTGCTCAGCGATGGTCTTCCGATGCGGCTCGACCTGGTGCCTCACCTCCCTACGATCCTGAGATGGAGGTGGCCCCGCCCCACAACGTCGGGCGGAGGTGCGAGAATCGGCCCACCGAACCCCGCCGGGGGAGCAAGAGGAGCGACGCAGTGACAGCACAGACGACGCACGAAGAGCCGACCGTCGGCAAGGTCATGCCGGACCTCGACTTCGAGGTGACCGAGGCCATGATCGCGGACTACTTCGATGGACTGGCCCTCGACCGTCCGTCCGCGGGACCACAGGTGCCGGCGATGGTGGTCGGCTCCGCGGAGAACGGGTTCCAGCGCTGGTACGCGTTCAGCCAGAACCGCGGCCACCTCTGGATGCGGCAGGAGTGGGACCTCCGAGCGCCGCTCGAGGTGGGCACACACTACGTTGCGCACGGACGCATCATCGACATCTACCGCCGCCGCGACCGCACGGTCGTCAACACCGAGACGACTCTCGATGACGGCGACGGCCAGACCGTAGCGATGTCCCGACACCACCAGTCGTACCTGCTCGACGCCCCGGTCGAGCAGGTCGAGTTCCGCGACCCCGCTCGCAAGGAGGGCGCGCGCAAGTTCATCGTCCCCGAGGGCACGCCGATCGAGCCGTTCGACGCCACGATCACCCTCGAGATGTGCGGGCAGTACTTTCACGGCAGCAAGAGCTACCACACCGACCTCGAGGCCTCGCAGGCGCTCGGCTTCCACGAGGTGGTGGTCGGCGGTCACATGACAATGTCGTACATCGGGCACCTCGTCGAGCGTCACTTCGGCGCGCCGTTCCGGTCGAGCGGGCACCTGGACGTCAAGTTCACGAACCCGACGTGGCCCGACGATCACGTCACGATGAAGGGCGTCGCCACCGGGCCGCTGGAGGACGATCCGAACCGCGAGGGCGCCTTCGCCTGGATCGAGAAGGACGACGGCACGATCGTGCTGATCGCAACCGCCAGCGTGGTGCGCTGACGCTCAGTCGGCCTCGGGCTCCGGTAGCTGCGCCAGACGCCGTACCTCGTCCAGGGTCAGGCTCTCGAGGTGCAGGTGATTGTGGGTGTCGCCGAAGCGGTCCAGCGCTCGGTTCTCCCAGGCGCCCACGTGATCGCCCAACAGCTTCAATCCACGCATTGCGCCCGCGCTATCAAACGTCCACTGCCCCGTTTCGTTGCCGTTCCGGTCGAGCACTGGTAGAGCCTGAAGGCAGCGCTCGACGGTTTCCTGGGTCTTCGTGATCACCCGGTCGGCGGTGATCTCGGTGCGCAAGGACCGTTCGGCCGGCGCCTCGACGGCGACGGCGATCTAAACACTCCTCACGTGAAGCCTGCTGCTCCGCGGTGTGCTCGCTGTAACCAGCACGGATCGCGGCCTGCGTCGCGTTCAGATCGGTCAAGTACTCCTCGACGAAGCGCGCTCGCTTAGCCATCCGCCGTTGCGACGTGGTTGAGGCCGGCGTCGGTGCGTGGAGCGAACGGCAGGCCGTCGCCGGCACAGGGCTGCCTTCCTCCGAATCTCCCGCGGGCCCATTGTTGGCCAAGAGTGCGCAATCAGCCCCGGCGAGCCAATCTATGGAGAGGGTCTACCCGCCTGCGGTGGGCTGGTTGAACAGCAGGCCGCCGCCTTGCCTGCTCGAATGACTAGCTGCCCGATCTATGCAATCTCGTTGCGACGACGCCAGCGCCCCGTTCACTGTCGTCGCGATCGATCGTGACTTCGCTGATCTGTTCGGCCAGGGCGAGTCGATCACCATCACGACACCAGGCGCTAGTCCTCGGCCGACACTCCGGCGCGCTTGCGGTCACCCTTCACGCCTCGCGCGGAAAAGCGAACCCCCTGGGCCGCGCTCGGCTCAGGGGGAATCAACGCTCGCCGGTGTGCGCCGCTAATTGATCACGCCCTCGACGACGAGCGCGTCGAACTCCTCTCGCGAGAGCCCCACGATCCCGCGCAGCACGTCCTCGTTGTGCTCGCCGAGGACGGGAGCCTGCGCGAGCTGCCGGTCGACGCCGACGAAGCGAATCGCTTCGCCGTCGATCAGCATGTCGGCGTCGGGCTTCGAGGGGTCGGTCACGTGGTGGAAGTGATCCTCCAGCTGAGGATCGACCTCGAGCACGTCGCGGAGGTTCTCGACCGCGGCCGCGGCGATCCCGCGCGCCTGGAGCGACTCGGCGAGCTCCCAGCGGTCCCGCGCGGCGGTCCACGCTGCGATGATCGCGTCCAGCTCGTCTTCGTGCTGCTTACGGGCCTCGTGAGTGGCGAAACGCCGATCGGTGGCCAGGTTGGAGTCCTCGACCGCAGCGCAGAAGGCGCGCCACTGCGCAGCTCCTTGCACCGTGATCGCACACCACTCGTCGTCGCCTCGTGTTGGATAGACCCCGTGTGGGCAGTAGTTGAGGTCACGATTGGCCCGGTGTGTCGGCGCGATCCCGCTGGTCGCGAACTGCATCCACTCGACGCCGAGCAGCGAAATCGTCGCCGAGAGCTGCGACAGATGCAGCTGTTGACCGCGGCCGGTGCGCGAACGCTCGCGCAGCGCGGCCGCGATCGTCAGCGCCAGCAGATATGGCGAGGTGAAGTCCGGATAGGCGACGCCCACACCGTGCGGCGGGCGCCCCGGGAACCCGGTGAGCGAGTTCATCCCCGACGCGGCCATCACGAGGTTCCCCAGCGTTCCGACGTCGGCCCAGGGGCCCCGATGGCCGTTCCCGGGCATGTTGAGGAGGATGATCTTCGGGTTGGTGCGCCTCAGCTCTTCGTATCCGAAGCCCATGCGCTCGAGCGCCCCCGGCCGGAAGTTGTTCGCCACAACGTCCGCGGTATCGATCAGCTCTCGGATCAACTCGCGGCCGCGTTCGGTGGTGGTGTCGACGGTGATCGAGCGTTTGCCGCCCGCATCGACGTCGTGATGCAGGTAGTGCACCCCGGTGAGCTCGCCAGCGGGCGTCGATTCCATCGGGCCGCGGAGCGAATCCATGCGGGTCCTGGACTCGATGCGGATCACCTCCGCGCCGAAGTTGGCGAGCAACCTCGTCCCGAGGGGACCGGCGAGGATCCAGCAGAAGTCGACGATCCGCACCCCGGCAAGCGGTCTCAGCGCGTCCATCTAGATCACGCCTTCGGCATGCAGCTCGGAGAGCTCGCGCTCGGCCAGCCCGAGTTCGGCATAGATCTCGGTGTTGTGCTCGCCGAGCAGCGGCGCTCGCCGGATCGCGATCTCGCCATCCATCGCGTCGACCGGGCTGCGCACGAAGCCGAGCGATCGGTCGAGCAGGTCGTGCTCCACCTCGAGGAATTGGTGGTTCACCTGGAAGTGCTCTTGCTCGCCCATCTCCTCGATGCGCAGCACAGGCAGGCAGAGCTGGCCGAACGTGTGCGCTCGTCTCACTACCTCGTCCCGAGGATGCGCGGCGGCAACCTCGGCGATCAGATCCCTGATACCCAGCTCCGACCCGTAACCCACGCCTCTCGCCAGGTCCCAGTCGCTCTCGCTGAGATCGGTTTCGATCTCCTCGTCACGGAACCAGTCGAGGAGGCGCCCGAAGCGGTCGGGGCGCGGATTCAGGCCCACCCAGCCGCCGTCCGCGCATTCGTAGACCATGCCCAAGCCCCGCCGAGCGGGGATCCGCCCGTCGAGCGCGTAGATGTTCGGGTTCGAGGTCTGAAGCGTCGACATCACGACCGCCTCCTGGATCGAGATATCGAGCTGCGCCCCCACTCCGTCGGCGTCGCGCCCGACCAGCGCGAAGAGCACACCGGTGGCGGCCGCCAGGCTCGCCATCTTGTATGCCGGGTCCCCTCCCCCCTGCGCCGGGGGGTCGTCCGTCGTGCCGCTTATGTACAGCAGGCCACCCGCCGCGCCGGCGACCAGGTCGTTGCTGCTCCACTCGATCCAGGGGCCGCGCTGACCGAATGGGGTGATCGATACGTAGATCAGCCCCGCGTTCGCCTCGTGCAGCTGCTCGTAAGCGAGACCAAGTTCCGCCAGTTCGCCGGGCTTCCCGGTTTCGACGAGGACATCGGCACTGGCGGCCAGTCGGCGGAACACCTCCGCCCCACGAGGATCCGTCAGATCGAGCGTGACCGAACGCTTATTGGCGTTGTGATAGAGGTGGTAGAGGCTACGCTCGGGGCCCGGCTCGTCGTCCAGGAACGGGCGCATCGTGCGGACGCCGCCGCCGTCTGGCGGCTCGACCCGGATGACGTCGGCCCCGAGGTCGGCGAGGATGCGCGTCGCGAAGACCCCCGCCTCCCCCGCAAGATCGATCACCCGAACGTCAGCGAGCGCGCCTGCTGCCTCCACGTTGCTGTCTCCGCGAATCCGCGCCCGGCACCGAGCGATTGATACAGCGCGACAATTCGCCTGTCCACTCGGAACCGCAGAGGCAGGCGCCCTCCCCCCCGGGCACGCGCGGTCCGGGCCACCCGCTGTCGCTGACAGGACGGCCTGTATAATCGCGCGCCATGCGCCCGGCCTTACGCCTGCTGCACGTCTCAGACCTCCACCTGCACCACACGCACCGCCGTGAGGCCATAGCCACGATCCGCGCAATCGGCGTGGCGGCGAGCGACGCGGGTGCGACCGCGATCCTCGTCGCCGGTGATGTCTTCGACTCGACGAATCAGCCAGACGACTTCGTCAAAGACGCAGCCGCCGCGATCTCGGCGCTCCCCCGGCCCCTGATCGCGATCCCCGGAAACCATGACATTCGGTACGTCGAGGCGGACGGAGACGCGCTGGGCCTGCTCGCATCGCTCAGCCGAGGGCCGCATCGCTGGATCACCGGCGAACCGGAATCGATCGAACTCCTCGACGGGCGCGTCCGTGTGTGGGGTCGGGGCATGCCGGAGCACACCCGATCGAACGACCCGCTGCGAGGACTCTCGGCGGCTTCCGAGGGTGCGGCATGGCACATCGCCATGGCGCACGGGGAGCTGTCTGCGGCGCACGGCCACCGCAGCTCGCCGATCCTGCTCGAACGTCACGCCGAGGCACTCTCGAGCGTCGACTACCTCGCGCTCGGCCACCGTCATGCGCCAGAGCAACTGCAGCTCGAGCGCACCCTGGTCGCGTACAGCGGATCGGCTTCGCCGGTCATCGGTGTCGGCGACGCCGCCGTCGTCGACCTCAGCGAGGCCGGCGTTCGCGTCGAGCACCAGCATCTCGCGTTCGGTCTGTAGGCTGTCCGCGGGGCTGGCGCAGTGAAGCTTGCTGCACCGAAGCCAACGGTGGCGATTGCAGCGGGAGAAAGGATTCGAACCCTCGCCCCTCTGCTTGGGAAGCACGCCCGTGAGCGCCAAGTCTGGTAGATGACGCCACCTCTTGCGCGAGCGTAATCGTACGGCTCTGGTTCGTGGCGTGGCAGTGCCAAACCCAAGACCGTTCGACGGCGACGTCGGACATGCTCGGTGCCCTAAGGCGGCGGTCCTTGACCCGTGATCCCTCGTTCCTCGAGGCCAGCGTAAGCGGCCGGCGACAATCCCAGCTCCTCACAGAGCACCTCCCGTGAGTGCTCTCCGAGGACGGGCGACGCGCGCGTTACTTTCGCCGTCGTGCGCGAGAAGTGGTACGGCACCCCAACCTGCGCCCACCGTCCGGCTTCCATGTGATCAAGATCCACGACCACGCCACGCTCGCGGTAGCCCAAGTCAGATCCAACCTCGAGGCCGTCCAGGACGGGCGCGGCCGGGACCCGGGACGAGAGCAGTCGGCCTACCACGTCGTCGCGATCCTCGGTGCCGACCCAGGCCGCGATCACCGCGTCGAGCTCATCTTCGTGCAGTTTTCGCACCTCGTTGGAGGCGAATCGCTGATCCTGGAGCCACTCGGGGTGGCCCGCGACGTTGGCGAGGGCGCGCCACTGCTCGTCAGACTCGGCGGCAAGGGCGACCCAGCGCTGGTCACCAGTCGCGGCGAAGATGCCCGCGGGGGCGAAGGTAGCGTGGCGGTTGCCGAGTCGCGGACGGATGTGGTGGGTCCAGAGGTAGTCGAGGAGTGCGTCGCCGATCACCGTGGCGCACGACTCCTGCATCGAAAGGTCGATGTATTGCCCCTGGCCGGTGCGCTCGCGGTGGTAGAGCGCGGTCATGAGCGCGGCGAAGCCATGAAGGCCGCCGACCGGATCGGGGAACATCTGGCCAGAGTTGAACGGCTGCGAGTCGCGGTAGCCCAGCAGTGACGACATGCCCGAAGTCGGTTCGACGGTCCCGCCGATGCCGAGCGTGTCGCGCCACGGGCCGGAGCCACCGTATCCAGACATGCTGAGCATGATCAGATCGGGCTGGATCCGGCGTAACGACTCGTAGTCGACGCCGAGCTGACCGACCACACGGGGCGAAAAGTTCTCGACGACGATGTCCGCGTCCGCCACGAGCCGCTCGAACAACTCGCGTCCCTCGTCATACGCGAGGTCGAGCGTGATTCCTCGCTTGTTGAGATTCACGGAGTTGAACATCGGGCTGCAGTTCCAGGCGTGCTCCGCGCTCGGCACGTCGCGTAGCTCCGCCGGCATCACTGCGTCGTATCCGGCCCGCCACGAGTCGAGCCGCTTGCGGGTTTCGACCTGGATCACGTCGCAGCCGAGGAGGCCGAGCAGCTCGGTGCAGTAGGTGCCGATCCAGGCATGCGTCAGCACGACGGCGCGCGTGCCTGCCAGGGGACCGAATCGATCGGACGAAGCAGCGACCGCCGGCGGCCTCGCGGGCGGATCCGAAACCCTCGCGTCGTGAGTCTCGGTGATGAGCGCTTCGCCGTCGGCGCCGATCGCCGGTTCCGCGTTGCGCAGCCGCCAGGGCGTCAAGGCCATCTTGAACGGCGCGCCTAGGTATTCGAGGCCGTCGTCAGGACCGTCGTCGCGGACTTGATCCTCGGGATGGACGAAGAAGCCGCGGTCGCGAAGCTGCTCGTTCGTCGCCAGTTCATCCATCGTCAGCACCGGCCCGGCGATGATGCGGAACATCGCGAGTCGCCCGAACAGCTCATCGCGGTCCTGCTCGCGGAGGACGGCCTCGATCGCCCCGAACAGCTCCTCCCGGTGGAGCTCCCGTCCTGCGCGGGTGACGAACCGCTCGTCGTCGGCGAGTGATTCCAGATCGAGGGCGAGCAGCGCGTCGCGCATCCGTCCTCCGATGCCCAGCATGACCGAGAGGTACCCGTCTCGGGTGGCGACGGGGAATGAGCCCGCCGCGTCAACACGTTCGCGCCGTGGCCAGGCGACGCCCTGGTATTGGCTCCGCGTGAGACCCGGCGAGCCGAGCGACAGCATCACCTCCGTCTCGGCGACGTCCAGGTGCTGCCCCCGTCCGCTGTGCTCGCGCTCAACCAGCGCGCTGACCGTGGCTCCGTAGGCGGAGATGCCGGAAACCAGGGAGGCGGTGATCCCGCTGCCTTTGAGGGGCTCGCGGGATGCGAGGCCGTTGACCGAGGCCCAGCCCGAACGCGCGTAGGCAGTGAGGTCGTTCCCCGGCAAGCCGGCCAGTGGTCCCGTCAGCCCGAACGGCGTAATCGACGTAACCACGAGGCCTGCTCGTCGGTCCAGCAGGGCTTCGCGGTCCGCACCCCACGCGACGAGCGAACCCTCGCCGCTGCCCTCGACGATCACGTCCGCAGCTTGGAGCAGGGCGTCGAGATGGTCGCGGTCTTCGGCGCGCCCGGCGTCGAGAGCGATCGATCGTTTGTTCGCCAAGACGTAGGCAGCGGTGACGCTGCGCCCGTCGTGCATCGGCTCGAGTGCCCTCGCGGGGTGTCCGTGCGGCGCCTCAACGATGGCGACGTCGGCGCCGAAGTCGGCCAGCATGCGGCTGCACCAGGCGCCGGCGAGCGATCCGGAGAGATCGACGACGCGGAGACCCTCGAGTGCGGCGCCGGTGCTCACCAGGGGCGTCCTTCACCGTCCTGCGAGTGCTTGAAATCCAAGGTCCACCCCCCACGCAGCGCGTGCGGTGAGCCTACAGGCTCCGGCTCTGCGCAATACCTTCGCTCGTACACGACGCGCCGATGCGCGCCGCTCCAACTGGAGTGCCTCGCGCAGCCTCCCGACCGGGACGATCGACTTTCAGAGGTGAAGGCGCGGAAGCTCGGCTGGCAGCGGCGCGAGGCTCGCCGAGCTGGGCGCAACCCTTCTCGCGTTCTCGACGAACCGAACTCGCCCGCGCTCGGCTTGTTCCCGGCCGAGACGTACCAGGCATAAGACGTCGGCACGCTGACACGATGAACGGTGGTCTCAACCGATCGTGACCCTGGCGCCGGGACATATGATCTCGGCGGAATCCGAGAACGGACAAGGCAGGGACAAGATGAAAGCGTCATACATCGAAGAACTCGGCGGGCCGGAGGTGCTCAAGTACGGCGATCTGCCTGACCCTGAGGCCGCGTCGGGTGAGGTCGTGGTCGATATCCATGCAGCCAGCGTCAACGGGGCCGACTGGAAGGTTCGTGCCGGCGCAGCTAACCCGATCACCGTCTTTCCCTACATTCTCGGCCGGGACTTCTCGGGTTTCGTGAGCGCCGTCGGCGAGGGTGTCGAGGACGTGAAGGTCGGCGAGGCGGTGTTCGGGGTCTGTGATGCGGGGCAGGAAGGCGCATACGCCGAGAAGATTGCCATCAAGTCGTCGATCATCGCGAAGAAACCGGATGACACCTCTCACGTCGACGCCTGCGCTCTGGCCCTCACCGGTCTCACCGCGTTGATCTCAGTGGAGGACACGCTCCACCTCAGATCGGGCGAAACGATCCTGATCCAGGGCGGCGCGGGCGGCGTCGCTGGCGTGGCGATCGAGTTGGCGAAACACCTCGGCGCCCGCGTGATTACCACGGCCAGTGCTGCCAACCACGAGCACCTGCGCGGCCTCGGAGCCGATGAAGTGATCGACTATCACGTGCAGGATTTCACCGAGGTCGGGGCTGTCTGCGACGCCGTGTTTGAAACCGTCGGCGGCGATGTGATGCCGAGCACCACGGCGACGGCGCTCGGCGCGAACGACCCCCATGAATCGATGTGCGCCAAGTCCTCGACGATGAATGGTAGATTCCCGATCAGCCCAACGAGCCCGAGCACTGCCGCCCCGAGCGCGACGCGCGGCTGGTCGATCCACCGCCATACCGCGACACCCAGGAGGAGATACAGCACGCCGAAGATCAGCACGGGCGGGATCAGCGCGAGGTTGATCACGATCACCGCGAACAGCGTGACTCCCACGGCGCCGAGTCCGATCGCCTCGAACATCCGCCAGGCCCGGGCGTTCCCCACCGTCTGCTCGGTCAACATCGTTCGTCCTCCTCATCGCGCGGGCAGCCCGCGCTTCAGCGCATCATGCACGCGATGAGGGCGCCGCTCGTCCCGCGCCGGCGAGGGGTCGCCAGGTGTGAACAAGAAGGAAGGCCGCCCGTGCGGACGGCCTTCCGCGGTCATCGGGGGGTTCGGTCTGGTGCCCGGGGATGGTGCGGTGCGGCGTCGGCCCCGAAGGGTCGTCGAGGCCAAGGGTCCTCAGCCGCGGGGGAGGCCGAGGCCGCGGGTGGCGATGATGTTGCGCTGGATTTCCGAGGTGCCGCCCGCGATCGTCGAGGCGACGGCGGAGACGAAGCCGCCGGCGGCGCGGCCCTTCATCGCCTCGGTGCGGTTGCGGTCCCAGAGGTTGCCGTAGAGGCCGAACAGCTTCAGGTTCGTGCGGGCGATGTTCTGTCCCAGCTCGGTGGTGAACAGCTTCGACATCGAGGCCTCGTGGTTCGGCACCATCCCGCGATCCTGGATGCTGTTGTTGAGGTGCGAGAACAGGCGCGCGATTTCCGCCTCGACCCAGCGATCGACGAAGTCGCGACGCCATGTGCCGCTTCGGCTGAGGACCGTCTCGTCCTCGGGTGCGTTCTTCGCGTAGGCGAGCGTGCCCCGCAACGCGCGCTGGGTCCCCACCGAGTTGCCGATGCCCGAGCGCTCGAAGTCCGTGAGGGTCATGCCCGCGTACCAGCCGCGGTTCTCCTCGCCGATCCGGTTCGATACCGGGACGTGGACGTCCTCGAAGAAGACCTCGTTGAACGTCTGAGTGTTTGCCATCGTCGTCAGCGGGCGCACGCTGACGCCGGGGTCCTTCATGCCGAGCATCAGCATCGAGATGCCGCGGTGCTTCGGTGCATCCGGGTCGGTGCGCGCCAGCATGTACATGCGATCGGCGTGCTGGGCGCCGGTGGTCCAGATCTTCTGACCGTTGAGCACGTACTCGTCGCCGTCGCGCGCCGCGCGCGTCTGGAGGGAGGCGAGATCCGACCCGGCACCCGGCTCCGACCAGCCCTGACACCACACCACTTCGCCGGCGAGGATCTTCGGGAGGATCTCGGCCTTCTGCTCATCGTTGCCGTGCACCATCAGCGTCGGTCCGAGCATCATCACGCCGAAGCCACCGACGTTGCCCAGCCCGGCCTCGGCCAGCTCCTCGTTGAGGATGAACTGCTCTTTCACCGAGAGCCCGGCGCCGCCGTACTCCGTTGGCCAGGCCGGGGCGATCCAGCCGCGCTCGACCAGCGCGTCGCGCCAACTCTGGCCCTTCGCACGTGCTTCTTTCGACCAACCGCTCTCGTCGTCATCCCCGCCGCGCGCGCCGCGGCCTCGGCCCTTGTCGCCGTGCTCGGCGATGAAGTCCTTCACGATCTGGCGGAAATCGGCCTCGGCAGGCGCGTCGGTCAGGTCCATCGGTCACTGCCTCTCGAACGGTCATGTGTCCGGTCGGATCGTACAGCGAACGCGGTAGGGGGACCCACCGCGTTCGTTATCGATCGATCGTGTCCGCTCGTGCGGTGCTTGCTACTCAGTCGTGCTGGTGAGCCAGCCGAACTTCTGAGGCTTACGCTTCGCGTCCGGTGCGATCGTCACGTTGATCAGCGACGGCCTGTCGAGCGTCAGCGCCTCGGCCAACGCCGTATCGAGGTCCTCGATCGTCTCGGCGTGGTAACCCTTGCCGCCGAGGCCCTCCATCATGACGTCGTAGCGGGCGCCGGGACTCATCGCGCCGGGCGGCGTAAATTCGCCGTCGATCTGTTCTTGCGTGTGACCGCCGATGCCGCCGTTGTTGAAGACGACCCAGGTGATCGGCAGCTTGTAGCGCACCGCCACCTCGCACTCAGTCCCGGCGAACCCGAACGCGGCATCGCCCTGGAGGCAGAGCACCTTGCGATCCGGGTGCTCGACCGCCGCCGCCACGGCGAAGCCGTGACCGAGGCCCATGGAGCCGAACGAGCCAGCGTCGAGGCGCGTGCGCGCCTCGTAGTTGTTCAGCACGGTGCGGCTGATGTCCATCGTCGAGGCGCCTTCGGCGACGATAATCGCGTCGTTCGGGAGCGCGGTGTCGATCGATTTCAGCGCGGGGTAGTACTGCAACGGCGACGAGTGGTCCTCGTACATCGCCTGGATCGCCTCGGCGTTCGCGCGCGCCTCGGCCTTGACGGACTGGAGCCACTCAGAGTCCTGCGGGAACTCCCATGGATCGGCGTCGAGCACGTCGAGGAGCTGGCCGAGCGTCTCCCTGGCGTCGCCGATCATCGCCACCTCGGAGGGGACGTTGACGCCGATCTCCTCGGGGTTGAAGTCGAGCTGCACGACGCGCACGTCGTCGCGGAAGCGCGGCGGCAGGCCGAAGTGGAGCATCCAGTTCAGACGCGCCCCCGCGAGGAAGATCAGGTCGGCGTTGGACAGCACGAACGAACGTGCCGCCGCGGCGGCCTGCTCGTGGTCGTCAGGGATGATGCCCTTCGCCATCGGCATCGCGAGGTAGGGTATGCCGGTCGCCTCGACAAAGCGGCGCATCTCGGCCTCGGCGCGCGAGGCGGCGATGCCCTTACCGAAGATGATCAACGGCTGCTCGGCGGTCTTCAGCGCCTCGATCGCGGCCTGCACGTCCTGCTGGTTCGACTGCAGTCGCGGCGGGTCGGGGACGCGCGGCGCCCACTGGACTTTGTCCTCGTCCACCTGGCCCGTGATGATGTCACCTGGCAAATCGATGTAGGACGGCCCTGGTGTGCCCATGATCGACTTCTTCACCGCTTCCGCGATGTAGATCGGCAGCCGTTCAACTGACTCGGCGCGTTTCGCGTATTTCGCGTATGGCGCCATCGCGGCGACCTGTTCAGCGTCCTGGAAGAAGCCCATGTCGACGCCGCTCGCCTCGCCCGCACCACCGAGCATCAGCATCGGCCAACGGTTCGACCAGGCGTTCGCGAACGCGCCGACGGCGTTCAGCGCGCCCGGACCGGAGACGACCAGTGAGGCACTGATCCGGCCGCTGAGGTAGGAACTCGCCTGGGCGGCGTAGGTGGCCGGCATCTCGTGCCGCATCCCGACGTAGTTGATGCCCTCGCGCTGTGCGGAGCCGGCGATGATCGCCACGGGGATTCCGACGACGCCGTACATGTTTTCGACGCCCTGCGTCTTGAGCGCCTTCGCGATGATCTGATGTCCGCTGATCATGCCCACGGTTATCCCCGCTTCTTCCTCGAACGGTCGGCGATCTGTGTCGTTGTGGTGTCTCGGTCTCCAGTGCGAGTGGACGAAGGCTGCCGCCGCCTCCGGTACGAGCCACGCGCCCGCGATAGTACACGTTCCGTTGTTTGGCGCTTCGCGAGAGGCGGTCGCAGTCGACACGCTGTCCGAACGACCGAGGGCTACCCACCCGTCGCGAGCTGGACGCACTCGCAGGCGACCAGGCCGGGCAGCGTCTCGTCGGCCGGGCTCATCTGCTCGAGCGCGCCCATCAGCTGCCGCAGCTCCGCCCGCGTCTCGTGGAGCTCGCGGATGCAGACCTCCGTCCGATCCAGCGAGTGCGTGAGCGACGACGCCAGCTCGCCCCGCAGGTCGCCGCAGCTCGCGCTGTGCGCCACCTCGATCACCGTCGCGACGTCCTCGAGGCCCACGTCGAGATCGCGGAGGCGGCGGGCGAGGCGCAACGCGGCGACGTGCTGATCCGTGTATCGACGGTACCCGTTCGGGGCGCGCGGCGGTAACGGGAGCACCCCTTTCCGCTCGTAGAATCGAATCGCGTCGGTGGTCAGCCCGCTGCTCCGGGCGGCCTCGGAAATCCTCATTGTGATGGGCTCCGTCTCTGGGTGCGCGCGCGCATTGACCTTAGTCAAACTCCAGGGTCTAGCTTCAATGTACGCGAAAACAAGGAGGCCGACGCCAATGAAGATCGAGCTGCTCTGGTTCGACGGATGCCCCCACCACGAGGCCGCGCGGTGGCTGCTCCGCGACGTACTCCGCCAGCGCGGCGTGCATGACGAGATCGAGTTCATCGAGGTCCCCGACCTCGAAACCGGCGAGCGGACAAAGTTCCCCGGATCGCCGACGATCCGGATCGACGGCAACGACATCGAACCGGGGTTCGCGGATGACGGCGAGTACGCGCCGCGGTGTCGTGTGTACGCGACTCCCCGCGGACTGACCGGCGAGCCAGAGCGCCGCTGGATCGAAGAGGCTGTGGAGCGGGCGCTCGCGGCAGGCTAAGCACGACGGCGTTAGCGATCCTCCTCGGACATCGCACGCTCGGCGGCGTCGAGTGGCGAGAAGACGACGCAGCCGACCTGGTCGTCGCGACGGAGCAGCCAATTCGAGATCGCGAGCACCTCGCAGCCGGCGTACCCGCGCACCGCCGCTAGCCACATCGAAGCGCCGTAGAAGATCAGCGCGGCCTCGCGGGTCGCCTCGACGCTGAACAGCGCGGCTGCGATCATTGCGTTGACGGTGAAGGCGATCGGACCGGTCGCGTTGAGCGAGTCGCTCGTCGAGCGGAGCCGCACGAACTGCCACGCGAGCAGCACGCCCGCACCACCAAGCACGAGCAGCGCATCCGCCATCCCGACGCCGTCGCCGGCTTCGCCAGAGACCGCGACGCCGATCATGAGGACGCCGACACAGATCCGCGCGATCGTGCCGATCGGACCAATCGCCCTTGCGCGAGCGAGGCGGGCTGGTTGCTCCATCACCGTGCTCCTCCGACCCGCTTCCTCAGGCCACGCCACCTCCCGCGGCGCGGATCAACCGTCCATGCGTCCGCCCCGCGTATTCCGAGGCCTGCTCCATCGACAGTAGCTCAAACGCAGTGTCCTGCCCTTCGAAGAACTCGCGCGCCGTCTGTTCGGACCCGAACAGGTGCACCTGGCTTCAGAACGAGGACCACACGTCCTCGACGGTCGCCGCCGTCAGCGGCGCGTCGCCCGGGGCGCCCTCGACGTCGAGCGGGCGCAGCGCGTTGCGATCGACCATTGAGAGCACCGGTTCGGCGCCGGACTGGCGCAGCGGGCGCCCGTCGACGAACTCGACGGTGAACGCCGTTCCCGACACCGGATCGACCGTCTCGAGGCGTGCGCTGCCACCGAGCGCCGGCACGAGGAAGAACGGGTCCCACGCGCACCAGGTCGAAAGCGTCTGCGCCTCGAAGACCAGCCGGTGCGGATGATCCGCCACCGACAAGCCGCCGAGGCCGGCGAGGCGCCCTCGCTCATCCCGCTCCCCGGCTCCGGTCAGGCGCCGGGCGATCCGGTCGGCGTCGAGGCCGCTCGCGGCTCCGAGCCGCGCAACCTCGTCCTCGCGCAACGCCTCGCCGCGATCGCGCAGCGCGCGCCAGACGGCAAGCGTGAATCGATCTTCAGGCGTGGTGAGTTCGGCCAATGGTTCTGTCATGCTTCGCTCCCAGGAGTCGCGGCCGCCGATCGGGGAGGTCGGCAGGCTACGAGATCGCGACGATAGTGGGAGCGCATGCCGCGCTACAACGTGCGGCGGGTCACCCACGGAAGCGCCCCAATGCAGATCGTCTACGTCACCCGCGCCGCCAGTACTGACAATGTCGCCGGTATCGCCTCCGGCCACGCGGACCCGGACCTCGCTCCGCGCGGCATCGAGGAATGCGCCGAGCGGCGCGCCCGCTGGGCGGACCGCGAATTCGACCTCGTCGTCGCCTCGGATCTGCTGCGCTCGCGCCGGACGGCCCAGCTGGTGATCGGGGACCGCGACGTGCCGCTTCGCATCGACCCGCGCCTCCGTGAGCGCGACTACGGCGACCTCAACGGCGCGCCTAGCTCCGAGGTGGACGCGATCCGCTCGTCGCGGCTCAGCGAGCCGTTCCCCGGCGGCGAGAGCTACGAGGAGGTCGCCGGCCGGATCCGTGCGCTCCTCGACGACCTCGCACGCCAGCATCCGCGGGGGAGCGTGCTGCTGATCGGTCACCACGCGCCGTACGTGGCCCTCGAACACATCGTCCGAGGCGTGCCGCTGGCCGAGGCCCTCGCCTCGACGGTTGGGGACTACTGGCGGCCGGAGTGGCAGTACATCTATGCGGCGGGGAGCGAGTAGCTCAGTCGCCGGCTACCTCCTCGCGGATCGACTCCAACGTCGGCGTCTTCGCCCGATCGCCGGGGTCGAGCCAGCCCTTGAAGTTCGGCTTGCGTTTCTCGGCGAAGGCGGCGCGGGACTCCATCCGATCGTTGAGGTCGCCGTGCTGGCCGAGGCGCTCGGCGAGGAGCAACTGCTCCTCGGACGGTTCGGGGCGCATGGCGCGCATCATCGTCAGCGTGTTCACGCGGCTGGCCGGCGGGAGCGTTAGGAGGTGCTCGGCCATGCGCTTCGCCTCGGGGATGAGGTCATCCGGCTCAACCAGGCGGTTGAGGAAGCCCACCTGATGGAGGCGCTCGGCATCGAAGCGGAACGCGAACGCCATCTCGGTCGCGATCGCGTGCGGCACGTTGTTGACGTGCCCGTGCGCGTAGCCGCCGAGCAGCCAGCGCTTCGCCTCGGACATCTCGAAGACTGCGCCGCGGACGGCGACGCGGAGGTCGCACTGCTCGACGAGCGCGAACCCGCCGCCCATCGCGTAGCCGTTGATCGCGCCGATCACGACCTTGTCGAGGCTGCCGTCGCTGAACGGGTTCTCACGAGGCGTCGCGGCCGCCCCCGGCTTCCCGCGCTCAAGCGCTTCCTTCATATCCTCCCCGGCGCAGAAGGCGCGGCCCGTGCCGGTGTAGATCACAACTTCGAGGTCGTCGCTGTCTCGGAACTCGCAGAACGCGTCGGCGAGAGCGTTCCGGAGATCGGTCCCCAGGGCGTTCAGGCGCTCGGGCCGGTTCATGCGGATCACCATGATCCCGTCGCCATGCTCTGTCTCAACGATCGCCATCGTGTGCCTCGGTTCGCTGGCGGCGGCTGGGAGGCCGCGCATTTCGGTACGCTTACGCGCGCATGGTAGCGAGGGACCGGGAGGACCGGGCGCCTCGGAGCCGAGGTGCAAGATGACGATCAGCGAACGACCGGCAGGCTGGCTGGCGGCGGACGTCGAGCCGGGCACGGACGGCCAGTGGCCGGCGATGCACGGCGTCCGCGTGTTGGACTTCACACGTGCCCAACAGGGCCCGTTCGCCACGCTGCTGCTGGCGGACATGGGCGCGGAGGTGCTGAAGGTCGAACCCCCCGGCGGCGAGAGCGGCCGCGCGAGCGGCCTCGGACCGGACGGCTTCTCGTCGTACTTCGAAGGCCACAACCGAGGGAAGAAGAGCATCACCTTCGACCTCAAAGCGCCGGGCGCGATCGAGGCTGTGAAGCGCATCGTCCCCACCTGCGACGTCGTCGTGGAGAATTTCCGCCCGGGCGTGATGGAGCGGCTCGGCCTCGGCTACGAGGATCTGAAGAAGATACGGCCGGACATCATCATGGCCTCGGCGTCGGCGTGGGGCCGCGATGGTCCGTGGGCGGGGCGCGGTGGCTACGACCACGTGGCGCAGGCGTTGAGCGGCGTGATGTACGAGCAGGGGGAGGGCCCCGGCGGCGAACCACACGCCCTGATCGGCGGCTTCGCGGACCAGATCGGCGCGATGCTCCTCGCCTTCGGGATCGCGACGGCGCTGCTGGTCCGCGAGCGGGACGGCGTCGGCCAGCACGTCGACGGCTCGCTGATCGGCGGCATGGTTTCGGTGCAGTCGAAGCAGATCTACGAGTACCTGCAAAGCGGACAACAGAGCGGCTTCCAGCGTCGCCGTGCCGCTACCTACACGAACTACGAGTGCGCCGATGGCGAGCACATCGCGATCGCCGCGAACTCACAGGAGATGTGGGAGCGGATGGTGGGCGCCGTGGGCGACGAGGCGCTGGCCGAGGATGAGCGGTTCAAGGACCCGTGGGGTCGCGCCGAGCACAAGGATCAGCTCGTTAGCGAGCTCGACCGCGTCTTTCGCCAGCGGCCGATGCCCGACTGGCTGGAACCGCTCGAACTGGCCGACGTCCCGCACGCGCCCGTGCTCGACTACGCCGGGATGTCCGAGCATCCGCAGTACTGGGCGAACGGCTACCTGCAGGAGATCGACTCGCCTTACCTCGGACCGATGCGCATCCCCGGGCTTCCGATCCACATGTCCGCGACCCCCCCGCGCGTCCAGGGATCGGGCCCGCCGCTTGGCATGCACACCGAGGAGATCCTGCTCTCGGCCGGTCTGAGCTGGGACGAGATCGAGGCGCTGAAGGACAGCGGCGCCACCCGCACCGCGTAGCGACGAGACGACCAGGAGATCGTATGGCGAGGACCAAGATCGACGCCGTCGTGTTCGACCTCGACGGCGTGCTCGTCCGCATCGCCCGTGGCTGGGACGACGCTCACCGCCTCGCGGGGTTCGACGACGACCACCCCGGCCTGACGCACGAGGGCTTCCGCGAGCACGGTCCCCGCCTCGCCACCGAGCATATGAGCGGCAAGATCGGTCCGGACGAGTGGGCCGGCGGCGTCGAGGAGGCCTCGGAGGGCCACTACTCCGCCGCCGACGCGATGCGAATCATGGACGCCTGGACGATCGAGGAATACGCCGGCATCCGAGGCGTCATCGACACGATCCACGACGCCGGCATCGCCACCGCCGCGCTCTCCAACACCAACGCTCGCCACTGGCAGCTGCTCGGCGCCGACGACGAGAGCTTCGCCGACTACCCCAACCTCGGCGCGCTGCAGCAGCTCCACGCCAGCCACATCCTCGGCCATGTGAAGCCGGACTTCGCCATCTACGACGCCTTCACCGAGGCCGCCGACCTCGGGAGCGCGCGGGTCCTCTTCTTCGACGATACGAAGCCGAACGTGGACGCGGCGCGTCGGTACGGGTGGTCCGCCCGGCACATCGACTACGCAGGCGATCCGGTGAAGCAGATGAAGGCCGCGCTCACGCACCATCGCATCACCGACTGACCTCGAAACGCGGGAACCAGACCGTCGCCGGCGGAGTATTAGGGGTGGGCGGTACTTCGCCCGCGAGGAGATCGTGCTGTGCGCGCGAGGCAAGACCGAGGCGTCGCGATCATCCTGCTGGTCGCATTCGCCGTCGTTGCTGCGTGTAACGGCGAGGACTCGCAGTCCAGCCCCTCGGCCGTCGGAGCCGACTCAGGCGCCGCGTCGACGAGCACCGTAGTCCGAGCGACCGCTGCCGCTGCGACCGCGGCTACCCGATGCCGTCATGGGCGCTCCCGCGCAACGTCGAGGCGCCTGGTGTGCTGGTTCTGGACTATGGGCCGATCGAAGGAAGGAGCGCGGGCCGGTCGAGCGGGGCGCTCTACCCTCTTGCTGCCGGCTCTGGCGCGACGCTCCCCGGCTACGAACCGTTCGAGTTCTTCCGAACACCCACGCTGCTCGTCTCGCCAGACGGTCGATGGCTTGCGGCTTCGACGAACACCAGCAGAGACGGCGGGAGTGAGCTCGCGCTGATCGATCTCGGGCGCTGGCGACGGAGCGGGCTTGACCAGCTCCATACCCCGGGGCCGCAATCCCTCGGGGCGTTCGCCTGGTCTCTGGACTCGCAACGCCTGGCCGGGCTGCGCTATCGAGGGGCGGTCAGCGCGGGATTCCCGTGGGGTCTCGACGCAGGGGAACTCGGCGTGCTGCCGTTGGTCGAGGCGGAAGTGGGCGACCTCGATCAGTGGAATGCCATCGAACTGTCGCCCGACGGAAGTCGGCTGTATGTGCTCGGCCATCGGTCGGCCGAGTGCTGCGGGATCGACGTGCAGGGTGATCCGTTCCTCGCGACGTTCGACCTCGAGGCCGGCACCGAGGTGGCGCGCGTCGCGCTCCCAGCGGTGGTGATTGGTCAACGATTCGAAACGGTCTTCGATCACGACGATGAGTACAACATCCTGCGCACGCCGGCGATGGTGATCTCCGCCGACGGCGCCTCCGTGTATGTCGTCCACGCCGACGAGGATCGGATATCGGTTGTCGATCTGGCCTCGGGCAGCGTCCACACGGAGGAGATCATCCGACCGAGCTCGGCGTTCGCGCGGCTCGGCGCCCGGGTTGCGTCGCAGTTCGTGACGCGTGCGGAGGCAAAAGGGGGCATATACCGGAGGAAGGAGGCGCAGTTGTCTCCGGACGGAACGCAGGTCTACGTCACGGGCGTGTCCGAGGTCGCCTGCGAAAGGACACCGTACTTCCCGTGCGTCGACGGGCGCCCGCTGGGCTTGCAGGTGGTGGAGCTCGAGACGATGCGGTTGGGCGCCGAGATCCCGGGCATCGAGCGGATTGCGGCGACGCCTGACGGCGCTCGCCTCGTCGGCATCGGTTGGGAGTACGACCGGCGCGGGAACGAGGACGGCGAGGGAACGCGCGTGGGATTCGGGGTGCGGATCATTGACACGGCGTCATTCGATGTCACCGCTCACATCGCGCCCAGCGTCGCCTTCGGCGACCTGGCCGTCTCGCCGGACAGCCGGTTCGCCTACTTGCTGTCCGACGGACCGGGTGTCGACCTCAGGGCGCCATACGAATGTTCCGAGGCCTGCACGCTGTTGACCGTCGTCGATCTCGTGGACAGGGCGGTGGCGGCCACGCGCACGTTCGAGACCACGCTCCGGCTGGTCAGCCTCGCCGCGGCCCCTCGATGATCGCCACGCGGTGGCGGCTGCTCGTGTCGTTCGGCACCGGCGTAGGGGTGACGATGGTGGTCTTCGCGCTGATCGCGGGAGGCGGAGACGACGAAGCCCCAAGAGCTTCGGCGCCGACGGATGACCTCGAAACCGAGGCGACGACAACCGTGGTCGCCGCGCCAACCGTCGCCGCGACGCAGATCGGCGCGTCGCCGGCGGTCGAGCGCAGTCCGTTACCGTTGCCCATCGAACAACATGACGACTACCGGGAATACACCTCGGCCGAGCTGACGGCCGCCGGGTTCGTGGACAGCGGCAGCTTCATCAAGGTGCCCTACAACCCGTCGCCCGCGGTTCGCGCCACGTATCGCGCAGGCTTCACCGCGCTCGAAATGACGGCGGCGGGCTACGTCGACCTCAACCCCGACGGTTGGCACCCGGGGCATCCTCCGGACGGCGGGTTCTCCAGCACGCTCGCGGCGGGATTCATCGCGCGAGTGGACGGAGTCCAGCTATATGCGGTCGTCTCCTCGAGATGGAGCCTGTCGCAGGGCACAACCGGGCTGGTACCAGTCGGGACCGAAGGACTGACGTTCTACGCGGTCGACGGCGGTAAGCCTCACCTGATCCTGGACGTGACAACCTTCGCACGCGAGCAGATCCCCGCGATCGTCGATGTCAGAGGTCACCTCTGGGTGCGCCTCGAGCCGCTTCCGCCGGGACCGACTGCAGACGACACCGGCGAGCGCCTGCGCGACGCGACCACCACCTTTGGCCCACTGCCGCCGGGTGTCGGCAACTGGCCGAACCTCACGTGGTGCGAGGGCAGCTCATGCGTTGCGATCCTGCACCTGCACACCGGGGGTGGTCTCGCCGCCATCACCGATGGCCCTGCAACGTGCGAGGCCGCCGAGGACTCGCTGATCATCGAGCTGACGACAGCAGCGTGGACCCTCCGCTTCGCGGGTGCGCCACCGAACGCGATGGCGGTTCCTCCCTGCAAGCGTGGCTTCCCTCGCGACGTGACCGTGGGCGAGCTGCTCTCGTCGCACCCGTCATGGGAGACGAGCGCCTTCGCTCCAAAAGGCACGCAACTCGATGTCGCTGCCGACGGCGAGGGCATGCTCTACATCGACGTTCAGCGCGCGATCGCGACGTGTCCGCCCTGCTATACGGGCTCGTAGGCGGGACAGATCAAGCGCTCGACCGGCCAGGTACGACGGCAGTCAACGCCCGATGTATTACACTGTGTGACAGTAGCATACGGAGTCATACATGGCCAGCCGCCACCTCTCGATCCGCATCCCCGAAGACACCCTCGCCCGTCTCGACGAGGAGAGCCGACGCAGCGGTCGGACCCGCTCGGACCTCGCGAAGACGTTGATCGACGAGGGCCTTCGGATGGAGCAGCACCCGGGCATCGTGTTCCGCCCCGGGCCTGTGGGGCGCCGGCCGGGCCTAGCGGGCGGCCCCGACGTGTGGGAAGTCGCTCGCCTCCTACAAGAGCCGTTGCTCAGCGGCGACAAGTTGGTCGCGCGTACCGCGAAACTGATGGACCTCACTGCCCATCAGGTGCGTACAGTGGTGCGCTACTACGCGGACTATCGCGATGAGATCGACGACTGGATCGAGATGGTCGACGAGGAAGCGAGGGTCGCTGAGGACGCCTGGCTGCGAGAACAGGCGTTACTGAAGCGGTGAGGCTCCTGATCGATGAAATGTTCACGCACGCTGTTGCCGAGCAGCTGCGAGCCCGCGGTCACGATGTGGTCGCGGTGACTGAGCGAGCTAATCTCCGCGGCTTGGGCGACGACGAGCTTCTGAGTGCGGCTCATCGCGAAGGACGTGCGATCGTCACGGAAAACGCAGTCGACTTCCGCCGAATCGCAGCTCTGAGTCTGGAGTCGGGCAATCCGCACTCTGGTCTCGTCCTCACCACTGATCGCTCGTTCTCGCGACGTCATCCGAGGACGATCGGGCGCCTGGTGAGGGCGCTCGATCGGCTGTTGTCGGAACCGCCCGCAGGCGATTCGTGGGAGCGCTGGCTCAGCTAGCCCTACGGTCGCGTTCGCCGCGACTCGATCCCGCGATCGTGTCCAGCGATTGGTACACCGGCGCGACCCACTCGGAGACTAGCGGCGGGTGCGTCTCCCGAGGATCGATGATGTCCTCGATGTTGAACGCCTCGGCCGTGCGGACGGGGAGCGGATGTCGCTCAGCTTCTCATCGAGCTCCGCGATAGGCGTCGAGGTCGTCGGCGACCTCGATGTCGCGCCGCCAGGTCACCGCACGCCGCCCTGAATCGGCAGCGAACCCCGGTCTCCCGAAGGCCAGGCGACGCGGTCATTTACAGGCCGCGCGGCTCTGTGGCTGCGCCTGGCGGGCGCCAAGGCTCAGTCGCCGAGGCGGGCCAGGACGGCGCCTTCGTCGACGAAGTCGTCGACCGCCACGAGGATCTCGGAGACCTGCCCGGCGCTGGGCGCGGGGATCGGGGTGAGCATCTTCATCGACTCGAGCGTGAAGAGCTCTTGCTCGGCCTCGACCCTGTCACCGACGGCGACGTGGACTTCTGCCACGCGCCCCGGCCATTCTGCTGTCACATCCGCCACGGCTATTGCCTCCCCGCGGGAACGCGGGGAACCCCGCGACTGCCTACGTGCCAAGACGCGGGCCGATCCCGCGATGCTCAGCAATCTGCAACCCCCGCGATCCAGCGTCAACCCGGCAGCGGACACAGACGGATCCGCGAATCGGCCAGCACGTGGCGACACTCGCGCCGTCGAGCGGATCGACGCGAGGTGTCATGGGCGATATCGGGGTGCGATCGAAGAACGCGCCTACGCGGCCGGTCGTTCCCGATCATCGGCGCCTTCGTCGGGCTGGTCTGCGTCTGCGTCTGTGATGTCGGCGCCAGGGAAGTCGGGGCCGATCGGTGGGGCGTCGGCCAGGTCAGCCTCTGTCACCGCATCCGCGCGATCGCGCTGTTGCTCCACGAAGTGGCGGTATTTCTCCATCGCCGCCTGCGCCGTGGGTTCATCCTTGAACTGGATGAAATGCCACCGGCCCAGGTCGACGATGTCGTCCGGGGTTAGTTTCGACATCGGGACACCTGCGGGGCTGCTCTGCTGTTCCTGCCAGCACGTTCTGCCAGTAGAAGGGGCCGCGTCACCCCGCACGCAGCGGGTTAACCCGCACACGCGCCGCAACCACAGGCCGCGCTCTAGCCCGGCTCGCGCACCGAGACCTCCAGCGGCAGCGCCACCAGCTCCGCGCCGTCGAGGCTGAGCTTCGCCTCGTGCGGGCCGGCGACCGTGAAGCGCGGGTTCGCGACCTCGATGATCACGTTCGCCCGCATCGTCGGCGTGTCGCCGACATTCACGTGCAGCTGGCCCTGGACGCGAGGCGCCACCGCGCTGCCGTCGGGCCCGATCAGCTCGATCGCGAACTCCCGATCGCCCTGGTCCTCGGGCGCGAACACGAGCCGCGTGACCAGCGTCAGCCGTCGATGCTGCTGGGGCAGCTCGGTGAGGATCAGCCGATCGATCCCGATCCCGAGGGCGTTCAGCTTCCCCGCCGACTAGGTCGCCGCGTCGCACAGAAACGCCAGCTCGATCTCCACCGGGCGGATCCGATCTGATTGAGGACGCCCGACCCAGGCGCTCGCGCGAGTCTACGCGGGGCGGCGGGGCGACGAGTCAGAGCCTTGCTAGTCGGGCCTTGCGAGTCAGGGCGCGGCGACGGCGTCCGACACGATCGACGCGAGGCCATCCGCGAGCAATTCACCGTGAAGCTGGCCGAGCACACGCGCACGAAGCACGCCGGCGGCATCGATGAAGAAGGTCCCCGGCAAGCCGAGCAACCCGTACCGCTCGGCGACCTCCCCGTCGCGGTCGAGCGCGATCGGGAAGGTGAGCGCCAGCTCCTCGGCGAAGCCGGTGACCGAGTCAGCCGGCTCGAGCTCGTCGATTCCGAGGACGGTCAGCGTCCCGGGCCCGGAGTACTGGTCGTGGATCGCCTGCAACTCGGGCATCTCGGCGCGACACGGTCCACACCAGGTGGCCCAGAAGTTCAGCACGACCGCCTGGCCTCGGAAATCGGAGAGCCGCAATTCACTGCCGTCGGGGGTGTCCAGCCGGAAGTCCGGGACCGGCTCGCCGATCTCGACCTGCAGCGCCTCCTCGCCGGCCGCGAGGATCGAGGATGGGCCGCTCTCGGCGCCGAGCTCGCGCCACGCGAACAGTCCGCCGATCGCCAGTACCAGCGCGACCGCCGCGAGCGACCGCAGGCTTACCCAGGATCGAGGCACCGCCGCCATCTCCCCACCGCGGGCTCCACGAAGCGAGACCGTTCCGCGATCGTACGTCTCACCTCGACTAGCGGCTCCGCCGCGTGACCAGCCACGGCGGGCCACCGCGCCGCCGTACCGATGACCGGCGCGCCGCTTCGGCCCACCGCTCACCCCAACGTTCACCAGGGGGCCCGTCGGGCCCTACCGTTGATTGGGGGCCACCGGTAGCATCGCGCCGTGCCAGAGCCGTTCGACCTCGAAGCCCGCGCCGACGCGATTGACGTTGCGGTTGACCTGCTGGCGCGCTCCACCCGCGCCGTCGCGCTCGCCGGCGCCGGTATGTCGAAGGAATCCGGCATCCGCACCTTCCGAGGCGAAGGCGGCCTCTGGACCGAGCACGGCGAGCCGCCGCTCAACCAATTCGACACCTTCGCCTCGGACCCGCGGCGCTGGTGGGAACGCCGGCCCGAGGATGGTCGCAACGACCAATTCGCGCGGTCCCTCGATCGGGCGCAGCCGAACCCCGGCCACGTCGCCCTCGCAGAGCTCGAGCAGCTCGGCATCGTCAGCCACGTGATTACGCAGAACATCGACGACCTGCACCGCCTCGCCGGACAGACCTCGATCACCGAGATCCATGGCAACCGACACTGGCTGCGCTGCCTTACCTGCGAGGCGCGCTGGTCCCGCGACGAGTTCGTGATCGACGAGGACGCGCTGCCGCCGACCTGCTCCGAGTGCAGCGGCGTGGTGAAGAGCGACACCGTGATGTTCGGCGAGCCGATCCCGCCGACCGCGCTGCGCCGCTGCACCGAGGAGACCGCCCTCGCCGACTGCTTCCTGACGATCGGCACCTCCGCCGTCGTCTACCCCGCCGCCCAGTACCCCGTGGACGCGCTGCGCCGAGGCGTGCCGCTGATCGAGATGAATCCGGAGCCGACGCCGCTGACCGAGGTGTCGACCGTCGCGATCCCCGGACCGTCCGGCGAGGTGCTGCCCTCGATCGTCGACCGCCTCCGCGACCGCCTCGGTGGCGGAAGGGCCAGCTAGCCGATGCGCAACCGAAGGATCGTTTGACGATGTTGGGCATCCTGCTCGCCGTCGACGACGGCGCGCTGCAGGTGATCCCCGGCCAGGAGCCGGTTCGCGCGATCGAGGGCCCGCGCATGACCCGCGCCGACTACCGAGGCGACCTCGCGATCGCCGTCGCCCCGGGTGAGGGCGCCTGGGTCTACGACGACGAGACGTGGACACAGGCGTGGAGCGGCGACGCCAGCTTCGGCCGCGTCGGCCCCGACGGAGCACTCTGGGTCGGTACCCACGGCGCGCGGCTCCACCGCTCCGAGGATCGAGGCGCCAGCTGGCAGGAGATCGAAGGCCTGCAGAACGTCGTCAAGCACCGCCGGATCGCCGCCCCGCCCGGCTACAAGGAGCCCTATATCGCGGGCGTCCTCTTCCCGAAGGAGGGCATGCTCGTCGGCATCGCCGGCGGCGCCACCTGGTTTACCCGCGATGGCGGCGGCACCTGGCTCGAGCGCTCGGACGGCCTCGATCCGATGCTGCACCGGCTCCAGGAGCACCCGGAGCAGGCCGACCGCCTCTTCGCCACCGCCGGCAGCGGCATCTACCGCTCCGACGACGGCGGCTTCAGCTGGGTCCAGTCGCTCGGCGGCCTCGACCGCTCCTGGGGCGGCTCAATCGCGGTGCTCCCCGGCACCCCCGACGTCCTGCTCCTCGGCGCGGCCCGCCACGCCCCCGGCACCGAAGGCGCCCTCTTCCGCTCCCCCAACGGCGGCGTCACCTGGTCCCGGATCATGCTCGAGGGCGCGCCGGCCGGCGCGCCCTCGGAGAGTGACCGCGGAGCGGGCACGGGCGACGAGTGGCCTCGGATCCCCTGCGTCACGCGGCTGTGGGACAGCGAGGACACGGCGTTTGCGTCGGCGGGGGACAAGGTGTGGGCCTCGCACGACACGGGGCGCAACTGGATGCCGCTCGCCTCGGATCTGCCGCCGGCGAACGCGATTGCGGCGGCGTTCTAGCGGGGCGCCGAGACCTCGAGGCGGCCGGACTCACGTACCGGTCCACACCGTCGGCAGAACGAGGATCAGGTCAGCGGAAAGCGACGGAAGCGGCTATGGGCGCCAGGCCAGGCGGATCGGGACGCGATCCTCGTCGGCAAGTCGCTCGTACGAAGCGCGGATGTCGGCCTCGGGTTTCCCTACGTGACGAGCTACGAGCCTCACGCGATCAGCGCCGATGACGTCAACCGGATCGATTCCCGGCTCCCAGCCGTCCGCGTCGTGTGTTAATAACATGCGATCATCACCATCAGGTAGGACATTACCCCACAGGAGCATCGCGGTTTGCCGCACATCCTTGCTTTCGCTCTGAGTCAGTGTGCGCATCACGCCATACAGCTCGCGAGGGGCCGAAAACCCGCCTGGGAAAATTGTGCGCCAGAAGAAATTTTCTTCAAGAATGAGTGCCAGGTCTTCCGCAGAATCTTCGTCGCGCGCCCGTTCGTTTACAGCCGCCCAGGCCTCCTCTCTCTCCGCAAAGCCTTCGAGGAGCACGGACAGGGCGGATTCCCAAGCTCCATCGTCGTCCCTGACCTTCGACAGAAGAAGCGGCAGCGTTTCGGGGTGATCGGCGAAAGCATGCGAGAGCCCCGCTATCGCCGTCTGACGAATGCCAGAGTCCGGATCGGATGCTAGGACGCCCAGCAGGCGCCGGGAATCCGCGTGGAACGAAAGCTGGTCAGCGATCAGTTCAACGGCCCCTTCACGCACCGATGGCCGGAAGTTCCAGCCGGAGCCGGAGCGAATGTCGCTCTGGGCAGTCGACTCTCCGAGCGCGTAGCTGCGCGCGAGATCGAACGCTGCATCTCGGTCACCGAAGGACTCCACGGCCGCGACTAGCGCCGAGACCGCTATTTCTCTGTCCTCGTCATCGACGAGGCTCCTGACCCGCTCAGCCTCCTCCGGGCGCCAGGCTAGTATGAGGGGCACGCCGTCGCGCTCGACGAAACCTTCGTAGCGTTTAAGAATCTCCGCGGGCTCAACCTCGAGGGCTTCGGCGGCCGAAATAACTCTGCTCTCCGGGATCGGCTTCCGGGAGTCCAGACCTGGAGCGAACCCATCCAAATCCTCAGAGAGCAGGACTCCGGCCTCCGTGTCGTCGAGCGCCTTGCCCCATGCAAGCGTCGCCGCGCGCCGAAGGGCCGGATTCGACGACGCCACCAGCTCCTTGAGAATCTCGAAGGCGGAGACGTTCTCGCTCAGGGAGCTCGACGAAAGCGCTGACTTCCGCAGCAGCCGTCGCCGCCGCGGTCCACCTTGGAGATTCAGCTTCGCCGCCCTCCAACACGTCCAGAAGGCGCAGCAATGCGTCCTGATTCGCCCAGCTTCTAGTTATCGCATCCGCAGCCGCCCTGTTGATATCCGGCTCCCAGCCGCGGACTTTGCGGAACCGGACTGCAGCCAAGTCAAGAACGAGCTCCAGCGCTTCGAAATGCCCCTCCCAGCTCGTCGCCAAGTAATTGACCAGGGCTTCTGCGTAGGTATAGGGCGACTCACCATCGAGCTGCGAACGGATGGCGTCGAGCACCCGCCCGTCTTTCGCCCAGCCTCGCTCAAGCGCTTCAAGAGCAGCTTGCTTGACCCGAGTATGCGAGTCCTCGCGGATCACGTCGATCAGCGCAGCTCGAACGTCGTCCCTGCCCGGCCACTCCTGTTCTAGAACGCGGATCGACGCTCGCCTAACGGCTTCCTGCTCGCCCTCAAGCTCTCTAAGGGCGAAGGCCCGCCGACCCTCGCCCGTCTCCTGCGCGAACCCAAGTTGCCACGCCGCCATCCGCGCCTGCAACGATGACTGCTCGTCGAGCGAGCGGATAACACCAGACATTTCGTCAGGAACCTCCGAGACCCTCGCCAGCACCGCGATCGCTTGCAGAGCCTCCTCGACGAACTCCACCGATCGCTGCGCACGTGAGCCGGTGTAGCGAGGAATGGCGCCGGCGAGATCGATGAATAAGGTATCCGCGAGTTGCTGCTGTCCCGCAGCATCTGCTTCAGCCAGGCACCTCGCCGCGAATGCCTTGTGTAACGGCGGATCGCCATCGAGGTTCGACAGTCGCTCGATCATCTCTCCAACAGGTGAAGCCTGATCAGAGATCATTCCAATCAACAATAGCAGTACCTCTCGCCATTCATCTTGGTTCCAATTCGGAGTAACGATCTCGTCATTTATCCAGTCATAATCAGATCCACGAGCGTTAACTTCAGAACGGATAGAACTGGCCGCGAAGTATTCCATGACCGTACGGTGTACGAACCCGTATAATCGCTCGCCAATCTCGGCGGCGATAGCCGTTCGCTCTCTCATATAATTTAATATTTCCGAAGCCAGATCTTGAGCTGTCCCATGACTTTGATTGTATTCCGAAACGAGGAACTCGGTAACAACAAGCATCAGTTGGGGATACGCAATCGCGTTCAGTTCTCTCCCTGGCTGCCCGTTTCTCAGCATGTACATCGAAACCAATTGCAGAAGTTTTATCTTCTGCTCTTTCCCCATCCTGATCTCAGGCGGCAACGGCAGCACAATTTCTTGGAGAATCCGCTTCCTCTTGACATCCCAATCGTCAAGAAGAACACTCGTAGCTCGTTCGTATAATTCCCACCGCCTTTCCGGAAAATCTTGATGCTTCTTGCCAGTTCCGGGCCCCCCAAGGATCACCTGCGCGCGCTCTCGGCCAACGAGCCCGAAAACGCTTTCGGGAAGCAGTAGCGCGTTACTGGTGCCGTCCGTGTCGTCCAGGAAAAATTCCGTGCCGCCCGAGTCTTCGGAATCCAACTCAGCATCGTCGAGCCCCAATTCGATGCCTGAGGGATCAAAGGCCTGGCGCCGAGAAGCCAAGACCTCGTCTGGGACGTCGTACGTGGGAAGCCGTGCCTCGGCGAGCTGAGGGACAAACACTTCCATCAACGGAATCTGAGTGACCCGATCTTGCCGCGGCCCGGCTATCACGTTGAGGCGAACCCACTGATGCTCCCGCTTTACAGTCTCGCGATACCGGCGTCCTGCGACGTCAAGGTCGAGCGATAGGGGTGACGAGCTACCCGCCGTTGGATAGGAGGTCTGAACCGCAGCGAGCAGCTCGCTCATTGCGACCGCAGGGTCTTTCCAATACTGAGCGACCTTCTCGCCAAATGTAACGGCGTCGACGTCAGCGTCTTCCTCGATCTGAACTACGAATATCTTGACGCCCTCGTGCCGACGAGCGGCATTCACAACGCGCTTCGCCCACGGCGTGCCAATCGCCCGAACGGTGCCACAGAGCACAACGGGGCCGCCCTGGGCGAGAATATTGGACGCGTTCTCGACAACGCTCTCGCCGACCAGCACGGTACCTTCGTAAGCCACATCGTAGCCGGCCTCGCGGAGAGGCACGGCGAGCTGCTCGGCGACCGCCGCCTCTCCTTCAGCGTGAGCTATTAGGATCGTGTCCATCGATTCGACCTAACGGATGGCCAGTAGGAGATCAGCAATGCCGTTTGTCCAGTCTCCCGACAGATCGGCATACTTCACGTCGGCAAGGATCGCGGGTGGCTCACCACCAAGCAGCACCGGTAACAACTTCACGTCACGCCCATTGAGTTGATTCGCGAGAGCACTCAGCCATTCTCTCTTCATCCAAGGCGAGTCGATTCCGGCCGTCGAGTAACAGACCACAACATAGGCAGCGCTCGATAAACCTGCATCGATCCGTTCGACGATCGAGTCTCCGACAGCTATCTCCCACTCGTCTAGCCAGACTTCGTGCCCAGCATCTCTCAGCGCCGATGCCAGGCGCTCAGCTTCGATCATGTCGGCTCCTCGGTGGCTGACAAACACATCCACCGGCTCCGACCTCTCTCTCACCTGTGTCGATACGCGCCTTACGTAAACGAGTACATGTAATTCGAGACGAGGCCCGTCAACTCTCTACCGATCTCTGTTTCGCAGCGCCCAGCCACCGAACCCCGAGCCCCCCTCATCCGACCTCTCACTTCATGCTCACACGCGGCGATCGACGAAGCACTTCACCTCACCCAGACCACTCCGCCCGACCGCAACCGCCGTCCGCTATCCCGCCTCCGCAGCCACTCCCGAGGCAATCCGCAGCAGCAGGTCGCGCACCCGAGGGTGGCAAGCACCGCTGCGCGCGGCGACTCGACCTCCGGCCACGACTAGCAGCCAGCGCTGGAAGCGGCCGGCGTGGCTGAAGTGGCAGAAGCGCAAGGCGACGGAGCCGGCCGCATCCGTGGTCTGAGACTCGATCCACTGAACCGTCGGCGCAGTGTGCTCGCCTGCGAAGCGCGCGTCGCCCCTCCGAGGCTCGCGACTCACCTAATTCCGGACCACTCCATTGGCCGGGCCAGGTTGTTCTGCTGGCTGACAACGAGGCCTTCGGTCCTACCGAGGTAGTCGGCCCAGGCCGGGTCGGCGTCGCGGGCGGCGCGGCGGGTTTCCATGTCGGCGAGGCTTTCGAAGCCCCAGAGGTGGACGACCTGGTTGAGGGCGCCGTGCAGCGTGACGAAGTAGCCGAGCGGCTCGCCGATGTGGCGGCGCTGGACCGGGAGCGCGTACTGCTCGAAGAGCTCGAGGTAGGCGGTCATCTTCCGAGGCACGATGTTGTAGGTCCGGACGTCGACGATCATGGGCTCCTCCTGGCTCCGCTGCTGTCGAGGCGGACACTATCGGTGTCGCCGCACCTCTTCGTCCATGCTGTTCGGGCGCCGCGGGCGGCACGGGCGGCACGGGAGGCTTGACGCGCGCCCGAGGGCGGGCGACGGTCGGGTTATGGAAGTCGCGAATGAGCTGATGGTGCGAGGGATCGTCGTCGGGGTGTTCCAGGAGAACTGCTGGGTGATCGGCAGCCGGCAGACGGGCGAGGCGATCTGCATCGATCCCGGCGATCAGCCGGAGGAGATCCTGGCGCTGGCGAAGGACATGGGTGTGACGATCAAGTAC
The DNA here is from genome assembly GCA_965248675.1 of Dehalococcoidia bacterium. Taxonomy (GTDB): domain Bacteria; phylum Chloroflexota; class Dehalococcoidia; order UBA2979; family UBA2979; genus UBA6627. The sequence continues at coordinate 1,938,010 of CBDFJZ010000008.1, read as the reverse complement.
ATCGCGAACTCGCACGCGCACGTGGATCACATCCTCGGCGTGGCGGGGGTGCACAACGAGACGGGCGCGAAGTTCCTGCTGCACGAGTCGGACCTCGAGCTGCTGCACAGTGGGTGGCAGGGCTCGGCGGAGCGCTTCGGGTTCGATGTCGAGGCACCGCCGCCGGACCCCGCCTCGTTCGTCAGCGACGGGGACATCGTGGAGGTGGCGGGGCTGCGGCTGCGGGTGATCGAGACGCCGGGGCACACGCCGGGCTCGGTGAGCTACTACGCCGACGAGGGGCTGCTGTTTAGCGGCGACACGCTGTTCCGAGGCTCGATCGGCCGCACCGACTTCCCCGGCGGCGACTTCGAGCAGGAGATGAGCAGCATCTGCGACAAGCTGCTCGCGCTGCCCGACGAGACGACCGTGCTGCCCGGCCACATGCAGGAGACGACGATCGAGGCGGAACGCGCCTCGAATCCGTTCGTCCGCGACTGGCTGGCCCGCCAACAGCGCTGAGCGTTATCCACAGCGTTGCGAGTTGTGGACAACTCAGACGATCATTCGTTCGTGCCGGTGAGTGATACGCTCGTCCACATTCGGCGGCGGCTGAAACCTGCACGGGGAACGACCGTGATCCGACGCAGCCGAGGCTGGCGCACGCTCCGTCCGCCGTTCCCTCGTCGCCGCCGCTCGAGGTCCGCGGCGGTTCGTCGGCGCCGTCGTCCGTGGGTCCTTCTCCGGGGCTGGTTCGCGATCAGCCTGCCGAACTGGCGTTGGGCGCCCTGGTACGAGGCGCCCGCCCCGCGGCGGCATCCGCTGCTGCGCGCGCTCGATGCGATCGCCTACCTCGCGACTGGCTGGCTGCTGCTGCGACCGTGGCTGCGGAGGTTGGGCGCGAACCAGGCCGAGCTGCGCCGCACCTACCCCGGTGACGACCTCTACGGCCACGCCGACGTCGTCACGCGCGCGATCACGATCGAGGCCCGCGCCTCCGAGATCTGGCCCTGGATCGTCCAGATGGGCTACGGTCGCGGCGGCTGGTACTCGATCAATCTGATCGACAATCGCGGCCGCTCCAGCGCGAACCGCATCCTGCCCGAGCACCAGCAGCTCGAGGCCGGCGACGAGCTGCCGTCAGGTCCCGGTTCCGCGTTCCGTGTACATGACATCGAGCCGGAGCGCTTCCTCGTGCTCACCTACGACGGCAAGGCCGGCGCCGCGAGCTGGCTGTTCTGGCTCGAGCCGATCGACGATCACCGCACGCGCCTCGTCGAGCGCATCCGGGGCCACGCCTCGTCGAATCCGATCGTCGAACTCACGAAGTTGCTGGGCGGTGCGGGCGGTGTGGTGATGATGCTGGCGCATCTGCGGAACCTGAAACGACGCGCTGAGCGGAGCGCCGCCGAGCGTCAGGAGCGGAAGGTCACCGCCGACGCTGCGCCTCGCGCGGACGAACCGACGAATGACGAGGATTCGGAGCAGCGCGGATCGTCGGCACGCACCTGACCCCGGCGCCGGTCCGGGGCCTCGTGCTGACCGGCACTCTCGAGGCGGGTGCGGCGCGCACCTAGCCCTGGCGGTCGACCTCGCCGGATGCAACGCCCCCGTCCACCAGGGAGTAGCGGCGGAACGAGAGGTAGCCGAGGAACACCAGCACCCCCGCCACCGGTCCCACCAGCCGTACGCCCAGGGGGTCGTCGGCGGTGTCTCCGGCCAGCAGCACGAGCGCGAACAGCAGCGGTGAGACCGCGGTCGCCATCTTTTCCAGCAGGTTCTGTGTTCCGTAGAACATCGCCTCGCGACGCGTGTTCGTCCTCGTCTGGTCGTAGTCGACGATGTCCGCGGTGATGATGTTCGGGAACAGGAACACGCCGGAGATCGGCAGGCCGACCGCGAAGATGAGCATCAGCGCTTGTAGGAGCGGGGGTATGAAGGGGATGAATCCCGCAACGAACAGCAACGGGAACGCGGCGGTCGCCCCGAGCATCGCCAGCCGGTAGGCCGCGGCCTTCCCGTGGGTTCGCGCGCGGTGGGCGAACCATGGCAGCGCGGCGAGCATCCCGGCGATCACCAGCACCGTCAGCAGGAACGTGAACACCCCGGCGTTCTCATCTCCCGTCCAGTTGAGGAACGTCGAATCGCCGAGCACCGCGTCCACGAAGAACGGCAGCAGCGCCGTCAGCATCTGGGCGCCTACCTGGAACAGCACGAAGCTCGGCAGGAAGGCCAGGAACTGCCGGTTGGTCAGCGTCTGCCTGACCGAGTCCTTGAAACCCGGCGTCGAGGGTGTCGCGTCGCTCTTCGCGTACTCCCAGACGCCGGCCAGCGCCAGGTAGCGCACGCCAAGCGCGATCACGCCCAGCGTCACCGCCATCACCTGGAACCCGAAGAACGCCTGCAACAGCGAACTCAGCGACAGCCCGATCGCTGCTCCCGTCACCCCGAAGACCATCTGCCACGTCGCCACCGACACTCGGTCGTCGTCGCGTCGTGCCAGATGCGGCAGCAACGCCTCGATCGGTGCGCCCGCCAGGTTCGACAGCAGGAAGAAGAGCTCCGCGACGAAGAACAGGTAGATGAGGTTCGCCACCGCCGAGCCGTCCACCGGCGGCGTGAACAGCAGGACGAAGGTCAGCGCCCACCAAGGCGTCCCGAGCACGATGAACGGAATACGTCGCCCCCATCGCGACCGCGTTCGATCCGTCCAGTAGGCGATCAGTGGGTCGTCGACCGCCTCGATCAGCCGCGCGATCGTCAGGACGAGGCCGAGCGTGACGCGGCCATCGAGATCCCCGATCTCCGGAATGCGGATCACGCCTTCGGCGTCTCCCGGCGGCGCGTAGAAGTAGATCAGCCACAGCGCCCACGCCTGCGAGATCGAGTTCCCGGCGAGGCTCCCGGACGCGTAGAGCACCCGCACACGCTTCGGCAGCCGAGCTCCGACGTCGATGCTCACAGAACCGTCCGCCTCTCGCCCCGGCAGCACGATCGCCTCGGCCGGGCCGACTCATGGCTCAGAAGTCGCGGGCGGTTGGGTCACTCCGCTCAGGGTGATCGTGCCGGTTCGGATCTCAGGCGCCGGCGGCGGCCACCTCGCGCGCTTCGTTCGCCCAGTGAGCGAAGTCGAACGAGCGATCTGAGAGCTCGACCCGGCGCAGCTTCCCGAGGCGGGTGACCGGCAGCGGCTCGTCGACGAGCCGGATCTCGTCGACCCGCAGCCACGAGGGCAGCGGCAGGGACTGTCGCCTCACGGCGTCGCGGATCGCGCGCTGGAGCGCGTCGCTGTCCTCCACGGTCCCGGCCACCAACGTCTCCGCGCTCGCGAACACATGCGCGATGAGCCGCCACTCCGGTTCCTGCTCGACCGTCAGCCGCACCTGCTCGATCTCCGTCGCCTCGACGAGCTCGGCTTCCATCGTCTCCAGGTTCACCTGCTTGCCGTTCGGCATGCTGATCACCAGGCTGGCGCGTCCGGTGATCCAGATGTCGCCGCGCGCGTCGATGCGCGCCAGGTCGCCGGTGTGGAGCCGCCCGTCGCGCACCGCCGCGGCGGTCTCGGCCGGCCGTTCGTAGTACCCCATCATCACGTTCGGCCCGCACACCACGAGCTCGCCCTCGCCCGCCTTGGCGCCCTCGTGCGGCACGATCGACGACTCGACGCCCAGCACGCTCGTGCCGACCGATCCGATCCGCCGCCAGTAGCCCCGCGCCCGCCACCAGTACTCGCCATGATTGAACCGTTGCGCCGACACCGCCGGGGCCGCCTCGCTGAGGCCATAGCCCTGGATCACCGGCAAGCCGATCGACATCATTCCGCGGTGCACCGCCGGATCGAGGCGCGCTCCTCCGCTGACCAGGAACCGCAGCCGCCCGCCGAGCGCCTGCAGCACCGGCCGGAACAGCAACCGCCCGGCATTGACCCCAACCGTCCGAATCAGGAAGGCGTTCAGCAAACGTGCGCCCGAGAAGTACGCCCCCCGCAGGCCGCCCTCCGCGTTGCGCTGGACCTGGCGCAGCAACGCCTCGAACAGTGCGGGCACACCGAGAAAGATCGTCGGCGGGGTCTCGGCCGCGCGCGCCGCCACGCGCAGCAACCGGTACTCCAGCTCGGCCGGCACGCCGGCGGCAACCGGCGCCAGGCAACCGGTGGTCAGCGGAAACACGTGGAACAGCGGGAGGATCACGAACAGCACGTCGTCGTCACGGAGCCCCGCCGCATCGATGCTCGCCTCGGCGCCCGCAATCAGGTTGCGATGGCTCAGCATCACGCCCTTCGGCACGCCGGTCGTCCCGCCCGTGTACAGCAGCAACGCCAGCGAGTCGCTGTCCGGCGCGGGCTCACGCTCGAGCGGGCCGTCCGATTCCGGCCAGCCGTGCACGTCGTCGAGCGAGATCCGGCGCGTGCGCAGCTCCGCAACTCGCTCCAGGAACTCCTCGTCGCCGATCACCGCCGCCGGGTGCAGCTCGCCGACAATCGAGGTCAGCGCCTCCTCGGGCATCTCGGTATCGACGGGCACGGGGATCGCGCCGTGGACGAGCACGCCGAAGAGGCCGATCACCCACGGCACCGAGTTCCGCCCGCCAATCAGCACGAAGTCACCCGCGTCAACATCGGTGGCCAGTTCGGCGGCGGCTCCGGCGGCCCGCCGGCCGAGCTCGCCGAACGTGACGGACTCGAGGTCGCCGCCGCCCCAGGGCGCACGGAACGCCATCCGATCGGGGTAGCGCGCCACGCTGCGTGCCAACAGTCCCGGCAAAGTTTCGACGTCCACGGCCAGCCTCATCCTTGAGCTTCGTCCCCACCGCGAGGCTTGAAGCTACACGACCAAAATGCCACGTGCCTCGCCCATGCGAAGTCGACATCACGTCGGCCTGAACAGCCGGGGGTGCGGAGTGGTCGAGCGGCGACAGCACCCGAGCGCCTGCCAGGGCTGCGCAACCAAAACGGTTCTACCGTATGATCCTTTATGGCGGGTGTTTCGCGAGGCGATTCCCCAGTGACGCGTACTCCCCACCCCCTCCTCCTCTTGGTGCTGGTCGCGGTCCTGCTGCCGCTCCTGCCCGCGAACGCCTCGGCGTCCGGCGTAACCGACGCGGCCGTGGCCCCGCGCCATACCGAGGCCCTGCGCGCGATCCCGCTCGTACCCGGCACGACCGCGATCATCCGCGCCGACGGGAGCTGCCTCCGGCTCCGCGACGCCCCCGAGGGCAACCGCCTGGACTGCTTCGCCGACGGCTCGCTCGTCGACGTACTCGACGGCGCCGAGGTCAAGGGCGACTACCGCTGGCAGCACGTCTCAATCAGCGGCCGCACGGGCTGGATGGCCGACGAATTCCTCGAGCCGTACGCCGGAGCGCCGAGCTGTGGCACGAGCACGGTCCGCGCCGGCTTCTCGGCGCCGCTCCCGGCCAGCGGCATCAGCCTGCAGGTCTGGGGTGGCGGCACGCTGAGCGGGATCATCAACACGTCGCTCGCGGGTGGCTGCGATCCGAGCTCGATCTTCGCCGTCGTCAACGGCGCATTCGTTAGCTTTCGCCCGAACGCGCCGGCGTTCGTCAACCAGGAGTGGTTCAGCCACTTCGGTGGCGAGCAGGTGCCGGCGGGCACGATCCTGATGGTGCTCTGCGGCGGCGCGCCCAACCAGACGACGGCCGCGATCTCGCGCTTCCCGGTCGCCCCGGTGTCGCTGGCCACCGGCTCCGCGCCGATCCTCACGACCGGGGTCCAGCCCGAGGAAGTCGACTCGTCCGCCGCGATCGTGATCGACGAGGCATCCGGCGAGGTGCTCTACGCCCGAAACGAGCACGAAGCGCTGGCGCCCGCCAGTCTGACCAAGATCGCCACCGCGATCCTCGCGATTGAAGGTACCGACCTCGAGGCCTGGGTTGGCTCCGACGTCGACAGCAGAACGATGGCCGGTAGCAGCCTGATGGGGCTCAGACCCGGCGACTGCTTCCTGATGCGCGACCTGGTGCGCGGCATGATGCTCCGCTCCGGCAACGACGCGGCGCTGGCGATCGGGCGCTACCAGGCCGGGTCCGACAGCGCGTTCGTCCATCAGATGAACACGCTGCTGCTGCGGCTCGGCCTGACCGATAGCAACTTCGAGAACCCGCACGGCCTCGACCAGCTCGACCACCTGACCTCCGCCTACGACCTGGCGATGCTCGCTCGCTACGGGATGCAACTCGCGGAGTTCCGCGACACCGTCGGACTGTCGGTCTGGACCGCGACGGGGAGCCGCACGCTGACGATGTTCAACATCAACAGTTTCCTGAACACCTACGATGACGCCGACGGCGTCAAGACCGGATACACCAATGACGCCGGGCGCACCTTCGTCGGATCCGCTACCCACGACGGACACCGCGTCTACGTCGTCCTCCTCGATTCCACGGACCGCTTCGGGCAGGCCGCCGACCTCCTAGACTGGGTATTCGACAACCACAGCTGGGACTAGCCCACGCGCCTCGAGGTGACCGCTTGCTCGACCTCAGCGACCGCGCCGATCGGCTGCTTGACGACAGCCCCGTCGGCCGCCTCGCGACCGCCGGCGCCGACGGCGCGCCTCACGCGATCCCGATCTGCTTCGCCGTCGCGGGCGACGTCGTGTACTCCGTGATCGACGAAAAGCCGAAACGCACGCAGCGGCTCCGTCGTATCCGCAATATCGAGGAGAGCGGGCGCGCGACGCTGATCGTCGATCGCTACGACGACGACTGGGGCCAACTCGGTTGGGTGATGCTCCGCGCCGAGGCCGCCGTCCTTGGTCCCGGCGCCGAGCACGCGGCGGCAATCGCACAGCTCCGCGAGCGCTATCACCAGTACCGCGAGATGGACCTCGACGAGGCGCCGCTGCTCAGCCTCCGCGTGCAGCGCGCTACGGAATGGTGGGCGACGCCCGAGAGCTGACTGGTCGAGACAACGCCGCGACGGACGGTGGCCCGAATCGTGAGACTCGCGCGCCTGTCGAGGGCGATTGACCGCGCCGCGCGCGCGCCGCGACCCTCCTCGCATGCAGCCGCCAGCCAGCACCGCGATCGAACAGCTCGCCCACGTCGGAGGTGACCGCGCCCTCGGTGAGGCCTATCTCGTCGGCGGGGCGATCCGCGACGCGCTCGTCGGACGGCCGGTGGCCGAGCTCGACGTCGCGAGCGCGACGCCTGAGGCGACCGCGGCCGCGCTCGCCGCCGCACTGGGCTCGGAGGTGATCCCGATCGGCGGGCGCTACGACCTCCGCCGCGTACCGCTCGACGGTGGCTGGATCGACGTCACCCCGCTGGCTGGCGACCTCTCGAGCGACCTCGAGCGCCGCGACTTCACGATCAACGCACTCGCCCTGCCGCTCTCCGCGCTGCCCGACCGCCTCGAGTCGATGCCCTGCGGCGCAGTGATCGACGAACACGGCGGTCTCGCCGATCTCGACGCGCGGCTGATCCGCCAAGTCTCGGTCTCGGCAATCATCGATGATCCGCTTCGTGTGTTGCGCGCGATCCGCCTCGGCCGCGACGCTCGGCTTCACGATCGAGCTGAGCACCGAGGCCGCGATCCACGGTTCAGCGCACACCCTGACCAGCGTCGCGGCCGAGCGGGTCGGCCAGGAGCTCTCGCTCCTCCTCGACAGTGAGCGCTCCGCCACGGGAATCCGCCTGATGGAGCGGATGTCGCTCCTCGAAGTCTGTTTCCCCGAGCTAATCGATGGCCGCGGCGTCACCCAGCGGCCGCATCACATGTGGGATGTGCTGGAGCACCAGTTGGTCGCCCTGGAGTGGATCGACGTGCTACTCGCAGCCGGACCTCCCGAGGACGAACCGGCAGCCACGATCTGGCGCCTCACGTGGGACAAGGATTGGCCCGAAACCCCGTGGGGCCCGGCGCGTGACCATCTGGACGCGTACGCGCCCGTGCTTCGCCTCGCGACGCTGCTGCACGACATCGGCAAACCCTCGACACGTACGGTCGAGGCGGACGGCCGGACGCGGTTCTTCGATCACGGCCCGCGTGGCGCGGAGATCGCCGCCGAACGACTGCGCGCCTGGCGATTCCCAACACGCACGATCGAGCGCGTCGGGTTGCTCCTCGAACAGCACCTTCGCCCCGGTCAGGTCGCGGCGCCCGGGGAGCTTCCTTCGCCGAGGGCGCTCCACCGTTTCCATCGCCGCCTCGGCGACGCCACCCCCGACGTCTGCCTGCTCTTCCTCGCAGACTCGCTCGCGACCGCCCGTCCCGAGGAGCTCGTTCCTCGCTGGCCGGCCTACGTCGCACACGTGCAACGCATCGTCTGCTGGCAGGAACCGCCCTCGGCGCGCGCGCTCGCCCGCATCGTCGATGGCCACGCCGTGATCGAGGCCACGGGGCTTCCGTCCGGTCCCGCGATCGGCGCCATCCTCGAGGCGATCGCGGAAGCCGCCGCGGCGGGCGAGATCACCGATCGGGCGGGCGCGCTCACGCTCGCCCGGCGCCTCGCGCGAGCCGACGAGTAGCCGGCCGCCTCACCGGGCGAGCAGCGGTCCCGCCTCGTTCCTGACCGCTGGCCCTCCGATAGACTCTGTGCGCCCTCCTCGCGGAGGAGCTCAGGTCGCCCTCCCGGGCGCGACGCGCAGCACGCGACACGGAGGATGCGATGACCGATCTCAGCGGCAGGACAGCGCTCGTCACCGGCGGCGGCCGCGGCATCGGCGCGGCGATCGTTCGCGCCTTCGCGCAGGCCGGCGCCGACGTCGCGATCAACTACACCCGCGACGCCGACGCAGCGAACGCCCTCGCCGAGGAAGTACGTGCCCTCGGACGCCGCGCCGAGACTTACCAGGCCAACATCGGCGACTACGAGCAGTGCGAGGCGATGGCCGAATCGGCGCTGAGCGACCTCGGAGCGATCGGCATCCTCGTGAACAACGCCGGGATCGCCTCGGGTGGCAACTCGGTGGTGGACACCGATCCGGCGGAGATGCGGCGCGTCGTCGAGACGCACGCCTTCGGTTCGTTCTACATGAGCCAGCTGCTGATCCCCAAGATGCGCGACCTCGATCGCGGGGACGTCGTGATGATCTCCTCGGGCGCGACGGCGGGCCTCAGCGGCCGTGGCTCGCCGTACAACATGGGCAAGACCGCGATGGAGGCGCTCGCCTTCACGCTGGCGAAAGAGGAGCGTACGAACGGCATCCGCGTCAACATCGTCGCGCCCGGCCTGGTCGAGACGGAGATGGGCAGGCGCCTCGTGCGCGCCACGCAGGGCGTCGAGGACATCCGGGAGCTAGACGCATCCAGCCCCTTCGGCCGCGTCTGCCAGCCGGAGGACATCGCCAACGCCGTGCTCTACCTCGTCGGCCCCGAGGGCAGCTACGTGACGAACCAGCGGATCTACGTCAACGGCGGCGGCTTCTAGCTCCGAGGTGACTTCAATCTTGCGTAGCGTCGGGTAGAATCGCACGCCAACCGCGACGAGCGACGGATCGGAACCAGCCCATCGCCACGTCTGAGGCGCCCAGCGCGGCCGTCGCTCCGGAGCGCGCCCCGAACCCGATCCGGGCAAGTGCTCGCACTTCGCGACTTCAGGGTCTACTGGGGCGCGCAGTTCCTGGCCGCGCTGATCGGCGGCATCTCGCGTTTCGCCTTCGTCTGGATGGCGCTCGAGATCAGCGATAGCAGCACCGCCCCGGCCCTCCTCGGATTTGCCGTGGGTATCCCGGGGCTGGTTGTCTCGCTTCCCGCGGGAGCGATTTCCGATCGCGTCGACCGCCGCGTGCTGGTGATCTGGGTCTCGTTGGCGGGGGCCGTCGCGCTCGCCGCGACTGCCGCGATCGTCCAGGCCGACCTGATCAATCTTCCGATCGCGATGGTGCTCGCGTTCGGCGTCGGCGCGGCGGTCGCGATCGTCACGCCGGCGCTGCAGGCGATGGTCCCGCAGCTCGTGCCGCAGGAGCGACTGATGAGCGCCGTCGGCCTGCAAAACATGGGCCAGGCCGTCGCGCAGATCGCTGGCGCCGTGGTCAGCGGCGGATCGATCACGTTGTTCGGCCTGGCCCCGGCGTTCGGCATCTTCACCGCGGTGATGGTCGGCTCCGTCGTCCTGATGTGGTTGGTCGACCTCCCGCCATATGAGCGCGCCGCACGGGCGGCCGGCGGCACCTTCGCGTCGATCCTCAAAGACATCAGCAGCGGACTTGGATACGCGTTCGGCCGCGATCCGCTGCGCTCGCTGATCATCGTCGGGCTGTTCATGGGTTCCGGCATTGGTGCATACGGGATCCTGATGCCGGATATCGCGAAGAACGAGCTGGGGCAGGGCGCGCTGGCCACGTCGCTGCTGATCGGCATGCTCAGCGTCGGCATGGTGACCACCTCGTTGTTCCTCGCCTCGAGTCAGCGAATCACCCGCCGTGGCCTGATGTTCCTCGGCGCGTTCAACTGTTTCGGGCCCGGCCTGATGGCGATCGGGCTCTCGAACGACTACATGCTGACGGTGGTGATCATGATCATCTGGGGCGCCTGCGGCGGCGTGCTGATGACCTCGCAACGGACGCTGCTCCAGGAGTTCACCGAGCAGCACATGATGGGCCGCGTGATGGCGCTCTTCGCGCTCACGTTCAACGGGCTGCTACCGATTTCCGCGGTCTACGTCGGCCTGATGCGCAGCCAGTTCGGCCCGGGCGACACGCTCGTCGTGATGGGCGTGTTCATGGCGATCGGCGCCGTGTTCATCGCCTCGAGGTCACAGCTCCGCCACATGTAGCGCGGCCTCGAATTGCCGGTTGCGTGCGCGAGAGGCGACGTTAACCGTCCCTCGCGACCTCGGTCAGGTTCGAGGTGACGGTGATCGACCCGTTCGGGATCGTGTGCACACCGCCGGCATCGTCGCGCAGCGTGGTGCGCCGCAGCGACACGCCGATCACCTCGCCCTTGGCGGAGCCCAGCTTCACGCGATCGCCGGTGTCGTAGTGGCTCTCGAGCAGCAGGAACACCCCCGCGATCGCGTCTTTCACCAGCGTCTGCGCGCCGAAGCCGATCGCCAGCCCGACGATGCCAGCGCTGGCGATCAGGGGCGCGACGTTCACCCCGAGTTCGGCGAGCGCCACCATCCCCGTCGCGAACGTGATGAACGTGTTTGACGTCCGGATGAGGAACGACTCCACGGTCTGCTCGCGACGCCGCAGCCGCTCATCGTCACGCTCATCGCTGAGCGAGGGCGCCAGCATCCGCGGTCGCACCGCCGCCCGGATCAGTCGCTGCACCAGCAGCGACGCGATGATCCCAGCGACGACCGCGATCAGGATCCGCAGCCCGGCCCCGGTCGCCCAATCGATCAGTTGCTCGCGGCTCTCGAAGATCTCCGACATGCGCGCTCCTCCTCGCCGCATCCTACCGAGGCCCCCGACGCATCGGCAGACGTGCGATCATCAGCGCATCGAATCGCTCGACCGCCCGGAGGCGCCTCGTGGCTACCTACGTTCTGCTGCTCACACTCAACACCGAGGGCCGCGAACGGATGCTCGAGGATCCGGACAGCCTCCGCCGCGCGGAGAACGAGACCGAGGTGCCTGCCGTCCAATGCCTCGGCCTTTACGCCGTGCTCGGCGACTACGACTTCGTCACCATCCTCGAGGCGCCTGACAATCAGGCCGCGGCGAGCTTCTCGCTCGAACTCGGCGTCCGTGCCGGCGCGCACATCACCACGCTGCCCGCGGTCCCCGTTGGCCTGCTTCAGCGCGAAGAGCCGCGGTCGAGGCGATCGGCACCGACCGAGGCCGCCCCGCCGGTCTTGCCTGGCGGCGGGCCCTTCCAGCCGCGACCACCAATCAGCAACTAGCGATCGCCCGCGAACCGGCGCCATCGACCTCGGAGCAGCCCATGGACCTCGAACTCAACGGCAAGGTCGCGCTCGTCACGGGCGGCAGCAAAGGGATCGGCAAGGCGGTCGCGCGCCGGCTCGCGGCCGAGGGCGCGACTGTCGCGATCGCCGCGCGCACCGAGGACGTGCTGCGCGCCACCGCGACGGAACTCGCCGAGGGGACCGGCCAGCGCATCCTTCCCGTGGTCGCCGACACCGGCGACGACGAGTCCGTCCGCTCGATGGTCGATCACGTACACCGCGAGCTGGGCCGCCTCGATATCCTCGTCAACAGCGCCGCCGTGCCCGGCGGCGGCGGCCCGCCGCCGGCGCTCGAGGAGATCACCGCCGAGGCGTTCTGGTCCGACGTGAACGTGAAGGTGCTCGGTTACCTGCGCGCGGCACAGGCGGCGGCGCCGCACATGCGCGCCGGTGGTTGGGGCCGCATCGTCAACATCTCCGGCCTCGCGGCCCGCAGCGCGGGGTCCACGATCGGCAGCATCCGCAACGTCTCCGTCGCCGCGATGACCAAGAACCTCGCCAACGAGCTGGGCCCGCACGGCATCAACGTCACCGTCGTCCACCCCGGCATGACCTACACCGAGCGCACGCCCGGCATGTTCGAGGCGCGCGCCCGGGCTCAGGGCATCTCTACCGAGGATGCGGAGCGCCAGTTCGCCGAGGCCAATTCGATCCGCCACCTCGTGACGGCGGAGGAGGTCGCGGACGTCATCGCGTTCCTCGCCTCGCCGCGCTCGATCGCGATCAACGGCGACGCGATCGCTGCCGGGGGCGGGGCCGGCAACGCCATCCACTACTAGCCCGCGACCAAGGAGACGCCTCATGAAGCTGTTCACGATCGGGTTCACGAAGACGACGGCGGAGTCGTTCTTCGAGCGGCTCGCGGTCGCGGGTGTCGATCGGGTGGTCGACGTCCGGATCAGCAACACCTCGCAGCTCGCCGGATTCGCGAAGAAAGCGGACATCGAGTACTTCCTGCGAGCGATCAGCGGCATTGGTTACGAACACCAGCCCGAGCTCGCGCCCAGCGAGGAGATGTTCAAGCGCTATCAGAAGACGAAAGACTGGGACACGCTCGCCCCCGCGTACGCGGCGCTGCTCGAGCAGCGGAAAGTTGAGTCCACCCTCGATCCGGCTGCGTTTGAGGGCGCCTGTCTGCTCTGCAGCGAGCACGAACCGTCGACCGTGCCATCGACGGCTGGCGGCGGAGCACCTCGCCGGGGCGTGGCCGGGTGTGGAGATCGTGCACCTCTAACACCGGCGTCCGCTCCTACTGCGCCACCAACGGGAACCGTTCGGCGGGCCGCGGAGTACCAGGGGTGAGGCCGGTCAGTCTCGTTACGCTCGCGGCCGCGCCCTGAGCGGTCGCGGGTAACGCAATCGGCTGCTGACCCTCCCGATGAGCGGCCGCATCATTGATCGATGCAGGGCCTTGTGCGAGCGCTTGTCCTCGTCGTGGCAGTCGCCGCGCTCTCCGTCGTGTCGTGTTCCTCGGATGGAGGCAGTCCCGAGGCGCCCGGCGGCACGACGATCGCGGCGACCGGCAGTCGCGCAGCCGTCCCCAACGTGGCCGAGGGCACACAGTCGCACCCGGTGCTGATCGCCGACGGGCCGACGATCGTCCTCCGACAGGCCGACGGCTCGGAACGGGAAATCGTCGACCTCGGAGACGACGGCAGCCTCGCCGCGTTCCCGGTGCTGTCGCCGGACGGTGCAACGATCGCGTTCCTGCGTCGCGTCTCGTTCTCCGGAACCGGCAATGCCGACTGGGGCGACGACATCCTGCTCGTGCCATCGGACGGCGGGGAGCCGGCGCCGGTCCGTGGTCACCCGACGCTCGGCCAGCAGATCTCCGGCCTCGCGTGGCGTCCGGACGGCGACGCGCTGCTCTTCGGCCGCGTCGAGATCGGCCTGAACGACAACAACCTTCCGACCTCGGTCGAAGGCGCGACGATCGTCGAATTGACGATCGCGAGTGGCGTGGAACGAGCGATCGTAGACGGCGCGCTCGACCCGTCGCTGTCCGCCGACGGCGGCCGCCTGACCTACCTCAGCTTCACCGGGGTGATCGGCGACTCGACGATCATGGTCGCCGCTGGCGACGGATCGGACCCACGCCCGCTCGCAGGCAACGACCGGTTCGAGGTCCTGGCCACGCGGCGTATCTCCCCGTCCGGCGCGACCGTCGTCTTCGCCGCCGCCGAGCGCCTGCTCGCAGCGGCGGCGCCCTTGCTCGGCGGATGGCTCAGCGCGCTCCTCGATCCGCTGCTCCCGCGTCGCGCCGAGGCGCATGGCATTCCGATGGACGTCTGGCTCGCGGACGCCGCGACGGGCGAGATCACCCGGCTCACCGCGATCGGCGCCGACGACCCGTACCCGGCCTGGTCCCCCGACGAGCAGACGATCACCTTCATGGCCGGCAACGGGCTGTACGAGGTGAGCGTCGGCGACGCCTCGCTGACGCGCGTCGGCGGGGGACTGGTCGGCGCCCAGATCACGCTCGCGCCGTAGCGACCGGCTAGCTCGAGCGCGCCGAGGCGAGCCGGCGCACACGCTCCGCCGTCAGCGGCCGGCCGAGCGCGACGCACACCTTCTCGAGGTCATCGGTGGGCCCGCGCCACTCCCAGTCGTCGACCGTGCCGAACCCCGGCACGTCTCGCACCAGGGTGGCGATACGGCGGAACAACATCGCCGTGTCGCGTTCCGCTGCCAGCGTCTCGGCCAGCCGCGCCGCGCCGCGGACCGTCACGTCCCACTCCTCGACATCGTCGGGGATCGCCTCGATATGGCCATACCGAGCGAGCACCGTCGCCGAGGACTTCGCGCCCCAGCCCGGCAGCCCCGGAAAGCCGTCGGCGCTGTCGCCGGTCAGCCCCAGATAGTCCGGGATCGACTCGGGGCGTACGCCGAACTTCTCGACCACGCCCGCCTCGTCGTACTCCAGCTCCTGTCGCCGATCGAATTGCACCACCCGCGGATCCGAGACGCACTGCGCCAGGTCCTTGTCCGGCGTGCAGATCCAGATCTTCTCCACCCGATCGTCGCGCTCGGCGATCGCCGCCGCCGTCGCCATCGCGTCGTCAGCCTCGTGCTCGACCATCGCGAACACGGCGAAGCCCGCCGCCTCGAGCACCGTCTCGAGGATCGGGAACTGCGCGAGCAGCTCGGGGGCGACACCCTCGCCGGCCTTGTAGCCCTCGTACAACGCGTTGCGGAACGACCGAATCACGCGATCCGTTGCCACCCCCACGTGCGTCGCGCCGCCCTCGAGCAGCCCGAGCATCGAATCGAGCACCCCGCCGGCCGCGGCCACCTCGGCGCCGCTTGGGCCTCGACGGCTCGGCACCGCGAAGTAGTGGCGGAACAGCTCGTAGGTACCGTCGATGAGGTGCACTTCCACGCCGGAAGACTAGGCGATCGTCGCGCCGACGGGTGCGCAGGTTCGTCTCGCCTTCCGGCCTGGCGCCCGAAGCCGTACCGTTCCGATCGCGAGGACACCGCGGTCGTCCACGAATGCTTCAAGACCGGCATCAGACCGACGCGTCGCCGCGGGCGTAGCAGCGACCGAGGGGGAGAGCACGTGATGAGCGACGAGGCGATCGCGGCAGCGGAGGCGTGGCTAGCGCGCTTCCTCGGGGCGTGGAACAGCGCAGACCTGGAGCGCGTCCGCGACGAACTCCACTAGCCACACATCAGCGTCGGCGGGGCCGGCGGTCAGGTCGTCGTCGCGGAGACTCGCGACGACTTCCTGACCGATTTCGCCCGCATGCGTGAGCTCGAGGGCTGGGCGTCCAGTTCATTCGAGGACTTCACGCCGCTCGCCGCCTCGGCGACCAAGGTCCACTTCGAGACGACCTTCAAACGCTTCACCGCGGATGGAACGCTCTACGGCTCCGGCCGCGTGCTGTACATCGTCACCGAGCAGGACGGCCACTGGGGGATGCAGCTTCGCTCCGGCATCGTTGACGCGGCGCTCGCCGCGGCGCGAGCTGGCGCAGGCTAGGCGCATCGAACGATCGGCGAAGGAGGCCACGATGCAGATCGGCATCTCGCTGCCCGTCCGCGAGATGAAGAACGACCTCGCCGCGATCCGCGAGTTCGCGCAGACCGCCGAGGAACTCGGCTTCACCCACCTGCGCGTCCCCGACCAGGTGGCGCGCCCCGGGGCCGGCCAGCTGCACGAGCCGCTCACGCTGCTTACGTGGATCGCCGGGTTCACCTCGAAGATCGAGTTAGTGCCGTCGGTGATCATCCTGCCCGCCCGCGAAACGGTGCTCGTCGCCAAGCAGGCCGCCGAGATCGACATCCTCAGCGGCGGGCGACTACGACTCGGCGTCGGCGTCGGACGCAGCCCCGAGGAGTTCGAAGCGCTCGGCCAGGACTTCAGCACGCGCGGCCGCCGCTGCGACGAACAGATCGAGCTGCTGAAGCTGCTCTGGCAGCACGAGACCGTCGAGTTCGCCGGTCGCTTCGACCAGGTCAACGGCCTCGGCATCAACCCGCTGCCCGAGCACGAGATCCCGATCTGGATCGGTCACGCCACCCTGCCCGAGGGCGGCGTCGCGCCGCCGGTGCTGCGCCGCATCGCCCGCAGCGACGGTTGGTTCGCCGTGCTCCCGCGCGAACAACTCCCCGACGCCCGCGGCGAGATCAATCGCCTCGCGGAAGCCGCCGGCCGTGACCCCTCCGAGATCGGCACCGAGGGCGCCGTCGCTGTCGTTGACCGCGACGCGGAGGAGTGGCTCGGCGACGTGCGTGCCTGGGAAGCCGAGGGCGCGACTCACCTCTGTCTCCGCACGCTTGGCGGCGGCCTCGATGCGGCAGCGCACCTCGAGGCGATGCGTGAGGCGCGCGAGGTGCTCGACTCGGCGTAGCGGCGAGGCCGCCAGCCAATCGATCAGGCTCAGTTCGGCAGCGTCGCCAGCCAGTCGCGGAGGATGCGGTTGAGCTCCTCGGGGCGCTCCTGTTGCGTCCAGTGTGCGCAGTTTTCGATGTGGCCTCGGGTCAGGTTCGGCACCACCGACTCCATCCCTGCCGCCATCCCCGGCGTCAGCACCGGATCGTTCTCGGCGGTCACCATCAGCGCCGGGCAGTCGATCTTCTGGCCCTTCGTTTGCTCGCCCCACTCCCAGGACGCGCGGCTGTTGCGGTACCAGTTGAGGCCGCCTCTGAAGCCCGTGCGCTTGAAGGTCTCGACGAAGACGTCCAGCTCCTCCTGCGACAGCATCGCGCTCCGAGGTGCGTCCGGCGGGTATCCGGCCAGCACGCCACCGCGCTCCCGCACCGTGTCGAAGCCGGCGAGCACATCGAACTCGTCCGCCGGATCGCTGCTCCGGAAGGTCAGCCGGAACGAACGCTCCACGTCCGCCTCCAGCTCCGCCTCCACTACCCCCGGCTCCTGGAAGTAGAACTGGTAGTCGAACATCCCCGGGCTGGCCGCCAACGCATCCAGCATCGGCAGCGGCGGCTGGCCTCGGAACGGCGTGTTGACGCCCGCGACGGCGCGCACGCGCTCGGGGAAGTGCAGCGCCATGTTCCACACCACAGCGCCACCCCAGTCGTGGCCGATGAACACCGCCTGCTCGATCCCACGCGCATCGAGGAGCGCGACCAGGTCCTCGCAGAAGTCCCGCTGCGTGTACGCCTCGATCGCCTCGGGCGCGGTGGTGTCGCCGTAGCCGCGCTGATCGGGTGCCAGTACCCGGAACCCCGCCTCCGCGAGCACCGGGATTTGGTGCCGCCACGAGTACCAGAGCTCGGGGAACCCGTGCGACAGCACGATCGCGGGCCCGTCACCCTGCTCCGCGAGGTGCATCGAGAGGCCGTTCACGGCCTCGAGCTGATGGTGTTGTAGGTCGGTTGGCATCGCGCGCCTCCCTCGATGCGCCACGGTATGCGCTAGGTGGCTGCGGGGGCGAGGTGACGGCTGGCCCTCCCCGTCCCGCGCCGCGTACCGTCCGTCGGCGATGCTTCGCCTTCAGGGTCGAGGGATGAGCGAAGAAAGGAGCAGCCGGAAGTCTTCCCTGCCCGTCTCGTCCGGCTCTAACGAGTAACGACTCCATAGGAGCTCGAGCAGGTGCGTCTCGCCCTGGTAGCTCACCGACACGCGGAGAGTCTCGCCCTCAGCCATGACGATCGACGTCCGGCCGCCGGGCTCGATCACATGTTCGGCCGGAGTGTACGTGCTCTCCCAGACGACAGTCACCGGCCCATCCAGATCGTTCTCGAGCGCGAGAGTCGGGAAATCGTCGCAGGCCGCGGCCAATGCAGCGGCCGCCACCAGCACGGCAACCGCGATGGCCGCCATCGCACGGGCGGATCTTCGTTCCCGCATGCCTAAGAGTCGGTCGGACGCCGCCGCCCAGACAGATTACCGAGAGCTTATCGTCGATTGACCTACCCAATGCGCTGTTGCCTCGCCCGGCGACGCCTACGCTGGCCCTGCCTCCCCGCACCTCGTACGGTGCCCACGCACCACCCTCGAGGAGCGCGCCCATGCCCGTCCGCAACACCGTCCAGATCGGCGACGCGCGCGTCACGCTCGTCGAGGAGCTGGTGATGCCTACCTCGGCGCGGTGGATGCTGCCCGATCACGAGGCGCCGTTTGAGCTGCTCGACGCCTGCCGGGCCTGGCTGGAGCCGCACTTCCTGAACGAGCGCGGCCACATCCTGCAGTCGATGCACAGCTGGGTGATCGAGGTCGACGGGATGCGGATCGTCGTCGACACCGGGATCGGCAACGACAAGGATCGCGAGAGCGGCGGTTTCGAGGGCTGGCACATGCGCAGCGGGCCCTACCTCGATGATCTCGCCGAGGCGGGGGCTCCCGCCGACAGCGTCGATGTGGTGCTGAACACGCATCTGCACGGCGATCACGCCGGCTGGAACACGAAGTGGGTGGACGGCGGATGGGTGCCCACCTTCGCGAACGCGCGCTACCAGCTCGTCGAGCAGGAGTGGCGCTACTGGGGCGAGCTACCGGAGACGCCCGACATCATCGAAGACAGCGTGCGCCCCGTCGTCGAGGCCGGGGCCGTCGACCTCGTCGCGGCCGATCACCGCGTCAGCGACTCCGTGTGGCTGGAGCCGAGCCACGGGCATACGCCCGGGCACGTCTGCGTGCGGATCAGCTCCGCCGGTCAGGACGCCGTCGTGCTCGGGGACGTGATGCACGCCCCGATCCAGTGCGCCGCGCCCGAGCAACGCCCGCCGCTCGACGCCTTTGTCGAGGAGGCGCGCGCCGCCCGGCTCGCCTTCCTCGAGCGCTACGCCGACACCGACGTCGTCGTCCTGGGCACGCACTTCCACACGCCCGCGGCGGGCCTGATCCGGCGCGACGGCGGCGCCTATCGCTACGACGTGATCGAGGCCGCGTCGTGAGGGACGCTGCCCGGTGAATGAGGCTGAACCTCGGTATGACGTGGTGATCGTGGGGGCCGGGTCAGCCGGCGCCGTGATCGCGAGCCGCGTCTCCGAAAACCCCAACCGCAGCGTCCTGCTGCTCGACGCCGGTCCCGACTACCCCCGTCTCGAGGAGACGCCGTACGACCTCGTGAACGCCTACCACAACTCGGTTGAGGACCACGATTGGCAGCACCAATACCGCCCGACCGCGGAGTTCCCGCTGACGCCGTTTCCGAGGGGCCGCGTCACCGGGGGCTCGAGCGCGGTCAACACCGCGATCGCGCTGCGCGGCGTGAAGCTCACATCGAGGGCTTCCGCGGATCCGAGGAGTACGAGCGCTGGCGCGAGCTACTGCACCACTTCTAGGACCCATTCCCCACTGTTGAGCACTGCGAGGAGGTCGCCGGGACCGAGACGGCACCCGCGTAGCCACGCATCGCGGTACCTACACTGGGAGCAAGATGTTGACCGCTACGCCAACCACATCGAGGCCGCACGCCACCACCAGGCTGCGCCGTCTGCTCCCGTCGGTCGCCTTCGCCCTCGTCACCATCGGCGCCGCGATCCCGCTCGTGATGATGCTGCACGGGTCGATCGCCGACGGGATCGACTACGCCCGCTGGACCTGGCCCGCGATCCCCGCCGCGTGGGTACCGGCGGCGCTCGGTGCGGCGTTGCTGTCTCGACGCGAGGCCAGCGGCGCGATGCTGCTCGTGATCGGGTCAGCCCTCGGCGTCGCATTCTTCTGGCAGGAGTGGGCAGCATTCACGTTTGCGCCGGCGTGGCTCCTCGGGGCGTGGAGCTACCTCGATACGGGGCGTCGGCGGGGGTGGTTGGGATAGCCGCTCGGACGTTGGCGTCCGACCACCGAGGATCGATAGCCCACCGCCCTGAGAGAGGCGTGATGGAAGTCAGATTCTTCGACGATATCGACGCGTTCGCGGCTGTCGCGGTCCCGCATCTCGAGGCGCGCGAGGCGGAGAACAATCTTCCGATCGGGATCGTCACCGCGATACGGTCGGGACAATACTCCGAGCACCCTCCACTGCTCATGACCGTCGAAGACGGTGGTCAACCCATGGCGGTCGCCCTCCGGACGCCGCCGCACGACCTGATCGTGTCGTTCGACGTCTCCGCTGAGGCAGTCGCCGCGATCGCCGCGGCGCTCCGGGAGCGAGGAGAGGATCTCCCCGGTGTCATGGCGGACGTCGCCACGGCGGCCGCGTTTGCCAAAGCATGGAGAGGCCTCGGTGGTCCGCGATTCGAGCTGGCCCGCTCGGAGCGCATCTATCGCCTGGAGGCGGTTCGCGCACCCGCTCAGGTGGCGGGCGGGATGCGGACCGCGACCGAGGACGACTCTGGCCTGGCGGAGTCATGGCTAGAGGCCTTCGCCAGGGACACCGGCGAGGCCGGCCGCGGCGATGCCGCGAGGACTGTCGGCCGCTTCATCCCGGCACGACCGGGTACCGGGGCGTTGATGCTGTGGGAGGTCGATGACGAGCCGGTCTCGATGGCGGGATACAGCGGACCAACACCGCGCGGCATGCGCGTCAGCGCCGTCTATACGCCGCCCAGCCTTCGCGGGCGTGGCTACGCGTCGGCCTGCGTCGCCGCGTTGAGCCAGCACCTGCTCAACGAGGGGCGCCGGTTCTGCTTCCTCTTCACGGACCTGGCGAACCCGACCTCAAACCACATCTATCAGCAGATCGGCTACGGGCCGGTCTGTGACGTCAGCCATTACCGCGATCCCGACTCTCGCTAGCTGCCGACGGCGGCGAGGCGTTGCAGCTCCTCGATGTGGGCGGAGAACGCGTTGCGTCCGTCGCCGGTCAGCCTCGCCCAGGTGCGCTGGCGGCCGTTCAGCTTGCTCTTGCGCAGCTTCACGTAGCCCGCTTCAACCAGCTGCTTCACGTGCTTGGAAAGCACCGAATCGCTCACGCCGAGCTCGTCGCGGATGACCTGAAACTCAGCTTCCTCGAGGGGCGTGAGCAACGCGCAGATCTGGAGCCGGTTCGGCGCGTGAACCACCGGATCGAAGTGGGGAACAGTCACGCGTCCTCCGCCGTCGATCGCGCGAGATAGTCGCGGCGCTCGCTCTCGAAGAGGAAGAAGACGATCACCGCACCGATCGCTCCGGTGAAGACGGGACCCCACCAAAGGTCGCTCGCGTCCCTCAGGACGATTCCACCGATGAGCAGGAAGAAGAAGGCAGCAACGGCGGACACCAGCATCGCGAGCGTCTTCCAGCGACCGCCCGGAAACTCCGTCGGCCAGGCCCGCGCCTGCTCTTGGTAGCGGCTGATGACGAGCGCCATCGCAACAATCAGCAACACGGTGACCAGACTGCGATTCGGTCCGCCTTGCCAATTCTCGAGAGCAGGGGTGGCGACAAGCGCGCCGGCGATCAGCGCGATCGCCGCACCGAACCAACGGGGCGGGATACCTCGACGGAGGCCGGCACGCTTCGCCTCGTCGACGGAAGCGAGTGCCTCTCGCGCTTCCTCGGGCTCTGGGCGGTTCGTATCGTTCGACATCATTATTCACTTTCCACTACGGAAATCAGTGTACTGGGTTCTTTCCACGTTGGAAAGTCATAAGGACGGCTGCGCGACACCCGCGCGTTCCGGCGGCTACCGTCGCCAGTGTGGGACGATCTTGCCTCGGAAGTGACGAGTGATGAACGCCGCCGCTGGGTGGCGCACCCGTTCCGTCGCTGCGATCGCCGCCTCGAGGTCGTATGACACGCACGAATGCTCGACCGCGTACCCGCTCTCGTTCGCCTCGAGGATCACGTAGCTCGCCCTCAGGTCCGGCGCGAGCGGATTGCTGACGCTGCCGACCGAAACCACCTCGACGCCGGCGACATCCCAGCGGGCCGGCCAGTGCGTGTGCCCGACGAAGACGAGATCAGCCTCGCAGCCGGCGATTGCCGAGACCGCTCGTCGTCGCTCTGGCCCGGGTGGACGCCGTGGCCGTCGTCGGTTCCCGGCGATGCGTGCACACCGAGGAGCCGCGTCCCGTCCGGTAGCACCATCCGGGCGTCGAGCGGCAGCGCGGACAACCAGTCGAACCATCCGGCGGCCGTCACCATTCCTTGCGTCCACGCGAAGCTGCGCTGCACCTCGCCGAACCGAGCGAGGAGACTGGGGTCGGCTCGTACGTCTGCCTCCCAGGGCCGTGGCCGGCTGCCGTCCGTGGTGTAGCGATCCGTGTTCCCTCGGACGAACGTCGTGTTCGGGAGCGCCTCGAGACGTTCGAGCGCTCCAATAGGGTCCGATCCGATCGCTACGAGGTCGCCCAGGTCGCGTCCACATCGCCGAGCGTCTCGATGTCCGCGAGGAACGCATCGAGGGCGATCGAGTTGCCGTGGATGTCCGAGAGGAACGCGATCCGCATCGGCTACTCAAACTCAAACTCGTGCTCGCGGGCGTAGCGGGCGGTCGCGAGCGTCAGGTCCTCCGCCAGCTGCACGGTCAGCCCGCCGTCGACGGCCAGCGCGTGGCCGGTGATGAACGAGGCCTGCTCCGAGACCAGGAACGACACGGCGTTTGCGATGTCGTCCGGCGTGCCGACGCGGCGCAATGGGTAGTGCTGCTCGAAGAACTGGAGGAGCCCGGGGTTCCGCGTCCAGCGCGCCTGCTGGTGCTCCGTCGCGATGTGGCCGGGCATGATGCAGTTCACGCGGATACCGTCCGGGCCGAAGTCGGTCGCCATCTGCTTCGTCATGCCGATCACGGCCGACTTGCCCGTCTCATAGGCTAGCCGCCCGGGCGCCATCAGCACCCCGTGCACCGACGCCATGTTGACGATGTTGCCGCCCCCCGCTTCCCGCATCCGAGGCACCGCGTGCTTCGCGCCGAGGTACAGCGCCCGCACGAGGACGTCCATCGCGTCGTCCCAACCCTCCTCCGACAACTCGACCGCGCTGCCGGCGTGCGACGGTCCGCCTCGGTAGGCGTTCTGCACGAGGATGTCCGGGCGTCCCCAGTCGTTCACGGCCTGCTCTACCGCTGCCTCGATCTGTTCGCCGTCGCCGACGTCGACCGTCATCGCCTGTGCGACGCCGCCCGCTTCGGCGATCCTCGAGACGTTCGAGGCGAAGCCCTCCTCGTCGAGGTCGGCGAACAGCACGCGCGCCCCGTCGGCGGCGAGCCGGCGTACGGTCGCGCCGCCGATGCCCTAGGCCCCGCCGGTCACGATCGCGACCTGTCCGTCGAGTCGTCCGCTCATCTGGCTCCACATTCGCGAGGTCGGAGTATGGCTTGCCTCTGCCAGCCGCGCACCGCGAGAGCGGTTATGGTGCGTCGATGGCCCGCACAGAGCTGGAATCGCTGACGCGCGCCCTCGACGCCGCCTACCGCAGCGACCGATTTCACGCGCCCCTGAGCAACCTCGAGGACGTCAACGACGAGGAATGGGAAGCGCTGCCCGCCGACCATAGCGCCGAGGTGTTTGGGACCTCCCCGCAGCTCTCGATCGTGGACCTGGTCCAGCACGTCGGTACGGCCAAGCTGATGTGGCACAACCACGCGTTCGGCGACCGTTCGCTCAGCTGGGAGAGCGTGCGGCCGGAATCGCACGACCGCGCGATCGTGCTCGCCTGGCTCGATCAGGCGCAACGCGGCTTCGTCGCGTCCGTCGAAGCGCTCGCGGATGACGGTGAACTCAGGGTCGATCGGGTCTCTCACTGGGGCCAGCTCCTGCCAACCGCTCGAATCATCTCGATCGTCATCAATCACGACCTTTACCACTCCGGCGAGATCAACCCGCAGCGTACCCTCATCCGCGGCACTGACGGCTGGGAGCAGCCCGGGTAGTCGACCAGTCTCAAAGGAGACAACATGGCCACCCTGCCGATCGACCCCGGCATTGTGATCGACCTCGACACCGTCGCCGAGCCGGCGATCAGCCCCGACGGAGGCCGCGTCGCGTACGTCCGCGGTTCGGTCGACGCGGACACGCTGCGCCGCTCCTCTCACCTCGAAACCGTCGCCTTCGAGGGCGGCAGCACGCGCCGTGTGACCACCGGTCCGGTCGACTCGCACCCGACCTGGTCGCCGGACGGCGCGCAGCTCGCGTTCTTGCGCGGGCACCGCGAGGAGGATGGCTCCGCGACTCTCGCCCAGGTCTGGGTGATCCCGGGCGGAGGCGGCGGGGCGCGCCAGCTCACGGACTTCCACGCTCCCGTCCGTTCGATTGCCTGGCTCCCCGACGCCAGCGCCCTGATCGTCGCCGCCGACGTCGACCCCGACGCGCCCGATCCCGAGGCCGATGACTCGATCCCCAGACCGAAACGGGTCAATCGCATCTACTATCGCGCCGACGGCCTCGGCTGGCGCGGCGACGCCCATCGACAGCTCTTCCGCGTCGACGCCCGCAGCGCCGAGGTGAAGCAGCTCACGCGAGGCGACTACGACTGCTACTCTCCGGTTCCCTCGCCCGATGGCTCGTCAATCGCGTTCGCCTCGAGCGACCGATCGCCGCAGCGTGAGCGTCGTACGCCGGGCAAGCTCGAGCTGTGCGTCATGCCCTCGAACGGGGGCGGCGTGAAGCGGGTGGTGCGCAGCCTCTCCGGCCTCGGGCCGATCGCGTGGGCGCGCGACGGCGCGCGGCTCGCCTTCGTCTCCGGCGGCCGGGAGTACGCCTACGCGCAGTCCTACCTCTGGACCGTCGGCCTCGACCGTGGCGGCGAGCCGGCGCGGGTCACCGACGACTCGCTGCAGCCGACCGGGGCCGGCGTCCCGCTGACCGAGCCCGCAGCGATCCACTGGGGCCGGCGGCGCATCACCTTCCAGGGCGAACGCCACGGTTCGAGCGGTCTCTATAGCACCACCCCGAGCGGATCCCGCATCGACCCGCTCCGCACGCCCGCGGAACTGAGCGCCGGCCTCTCGCTCTCCGCCGACGCCTCCCGCGCCGCGATGCTCAGCTCGACGCTGGCCCGGCCGAACGAGGTCACCACGGTGGATCTCGAGGCAGGCACGGAACACGCCGCGACCGACGTGAGCGCCGGTTACCTCGCGGACCATGGCGTCGGCAAGACCGAGCGCTTCACCTTCAAGCGTGGTGGCCTCGAGATCGAGAGCTGGCTGACCTTCCCGCCGGGCTTCGACCGGAAGAAGAAATATCCGCTCGTCCTCGAGGTCCATGGCGGGCCGAACGGGTTCTTCGGAAACGGCTGGATGTCCGGGCACCAGATGCTCGCGAGCGCGGGCTACCTCGTGCTCTACATCAACCCTCGCGGCTCATCGACCTACGGCCAGGACTTCGTCTCTCGCGTCTTCGAGGACTGGGGCGGCGAGGACTACGCGGACCAGATGGCGGCGGTCGACCGCATCCTCCGCCGCAGCTACGTCGATGCGGACCGCCTCGGGATTCACGGCTACTCCTACGGCGGTTTCATGACCTCGTGGACGGTCGGTCACACCGACCGCTTCAAGTCCGCGATCGTCGCCGCGCCGGTGACCAACCTGGTATCGATGTACGGCCAGACCGATATCGCGGTCCAATTCGGCGAGCAGCAGTGGGGCGGCACCCCCTTCGACAGCTTCGAGACCTACGTCGAGCGCTCCCCGATCACCTATGCCCCGAACGTAAAGACGCCCGTGCTCCTGCTCCACGGTGAGGCGGATATCCGCTGCCCGATCTCCCAATCCGAGGAGTATTACGTCGCGCTCAAACGGCTCGGCAAACAGGTCGAATTCGTCCGCTTCCCCGGCGGGTACCACGGCTTCACCCGCAGCGGGCACCCGGCGATGGCCCGCTCCTACCACGAGCACGTCCTCGAATGGTTCGAGCGGACGCTGAGGTAAGCTTCGAGGACGAGGAGGCCCCATGCCATCCGACTACAGCGACTTCCAGGACCTGATCATCGAGGTCGATGACGACGGCATCGCCACGTTCCAGATCAACCGCCCTGAAAAACTGAACGCCATGCGCGGCCCCACCTTCTGGGAAATCATGGACGCCGGCCGCCGGCTCCAGGCCGACCCGGACGTCCGCGTCGTGGTCGGCACGCACGAGGGGCGCGGCTTCTCCGCCGGCGCCGACCTGACCGACGGTGGTAAGACGGAGCCGACCTGGATCGAGGCCAACGACCCGGTTGGCGTCTCAGGCATCGGCATGACGATGCCTGGCATCGACAAACCCACCATCGCGGCGATCAACGGCGTCGCCGCGGGCGGGGGGATGGCCCTCGCACTCTCCTTCGACATCCGCTTCGTCGGGCCCGAGGCGCGCTTCGTGACTGTCTTCTCGAGGCGAGCGCTCGCACCCGACTGCGGCCTGACGTACTTCCTCCCGCGCATCGTCGGCGACGGCCGCGCCCTGGAGCTGCTCTACAGCAGCCGCGAAGTGCATGCCGAGGAAGCCGTGCGCATCGGCCTCGCGAACGACATGGCCGAAGATCCGTACGTCCGTGCGATGGAGCTCGCCCGCGAGCTCGCCGCCGGCCCGCCGCTGGCCTACATGCGCGCGAAGCGGGACGTGAAGAATTCCTGGAGCGCCACACTCCCCGACCAGATCGAGTACGAGTGGTTCGGGCAGCGCGCCGTCGGCGGCAGCGCCGACGTCCTCGAGGGCCACAGTGCGTTCGTCGAGAAGCGCGCGCCGAAGTTCACCGGGCGCTAGGCGCGGAGCGGCACCAGCGTCCCGGACGTCTTCTAGAGATCGCTGTCGTCGTCATCCGGCATGTTGGCCGGGGTGAAGTCGTCGTAGGGGCCGCTGCCGGGGGGCCGAGGATCGCCAGCGCCTTCCGTCGCGTCGGAGTCGCGTCCGCCGGCGACGGCGAAGGCCTGGAACTTGATCCGCTCGGTCTCGGCGCTCCCACACTCCGGACACGGCGCAGCGTCGTCGCGCTGTGACACGTTCCGGATCAGCTCGAAGGTCCTGGGGCAGCCGCGCCGCCGGCGGCCGACGTGGCGGTATTCGTACAGCACGAGCAGTCCCCCTCCCTCGATCACACCGGCAGCCGGCGCCCGATGGGGCGCCGGTTCGACGTGAAGCCGGGGGCTTCGAGTTTAGATCGGCTCGAACAATGGGATCAGGTACTCCCCCTCGTCCTGCTGTTCGAACTTCACCTTTACGCGCTGCCCGACGCTGACGTCGGTCAGCGGGTTCTCGACGCCGACCACGTTCGAGAGCATGCGGAAGCCCTCGTCGAGGTCGATGTAGGCGAGCGCGTAGGCGCCGAGGTCCGCGAAGGCGGGGTTCCGGTTCTGACGGACGACGGAGTACGTGTACACCGTTCCCTCGCCCTTCGACTCCTTCTGCGCCAGGTCATCGCTTCCGCAGTTGGTGCAGTGCGCCCTCGGGGTGAAGACCACCTCGTTGCACACGTTGCACTGCTGGTAGACGAGCTGCTGGTCCTTCGTCGCGTCCCAGAAGGCCTGGGTGTCGGGCTCGAAGAACTTCGGCATTGGTCGTTTCGACATCGTTCTTGCTCCTTGAGTCCCGCTAGTCCGCCGCGAGGATCACGGTGCCGCCGGTGTGGCTGCCACCGAGCAGGCCGCCGTTGCCGTGCGCGACCGCCAGCCTGGCGTCCGGCACCTGCGAGTTCGACTCGCCTCGGAGCTGCCGCGCGCTCTCGAACAGCAGGAAGATTCCGCGCATCCCCGGGTGGTTCGAGGAGAGCCCGCCGCCGTCGGTGTTCAGCGCCGGCGCACCGTCCTGATCGAACTTCATGCGGCCACCGCTGACGAAGTCGCCGACCTCGCCCTTCTTGCAGAAGCCGAGATCCTCGAGACACACCGCGACCGTGATCGAGAACGAGTCGTAGATCATCGCGATGTCGACCTGATCGGGGGTCACGCCCGCCTCGGCGAAGGCGATCGGCGCGCCCTGCGCGCCGGCGCTGGTGGTGATGTCGGCGCCGTTCTCGCGGTACTTCGTCGCCTCGCCGCTGCCGATGAGCCAGACCGGCTTCTTCTTCGTGTCCTTCACGACGTCCTTTGAGGCGATCACCAGCGCGCCACCGCCGTCGCTGACCATGCAGCACTCGAGGAGGTGCAAGGGGTCCGCGATCATCCGCGACTCCATCACGTCCTGGACGCTGATCTCGTTCACACCGACGAACTGCAGATCGGTCATCGCCTGCACAGCCTGCGGATTGCGCATCGCGTGGTAGCGCGTCGCGACGGAAATTTCGGCGAGCTGCTTGCTCGTCGTCCCGTACTCGTGCATGTGGCGCTGGGCGACCATCGCGTAGTTCGCGATCAGCGTCTGGCCATAGGGCGCCTCCATGTTCGGCTGCCACGCGCCGCCGCTGGTCGCGCCGCCGGTGCCGATCGGCGTGCGCAGTGTCGCCGCCTTCGAGCCGTATGACAGCACCGCCACGCTCGCCTTGCCGTCGGCGATGTCGCGCATCGCGTGCGCCGCCTGGAACTCGTACGACGAGCCGCCCACCTGGGTCGTGTCCATCACCGTGGGCTTGATCCCGAGGTACGCGGACACCCCCAGGCCGCCGCCGCCCTCGCCGTCCTGCGCGTCGTAGAGCGCGTCGATGTCGCCCCACTGCAGTCCGGCATCGTCGAGCGCCGCTTTTATCGATCGCGCCTTGATCTGCATCGCCGACACATCCGGGTCATAGCGACTCGGGTACTCGTGTACGCCGACGATCGCCGCCTCGCGTTGCTGGGCCACGGGCGCCTCCTCTTGTAGTGCCCGCCTTCGGTAGCACTCCGGCGCAGGTGGCGTCAATGCGCAGCGGCGACCGCTCGCTACGCGCGCCGCGCAATCGACACCGCGTACGCATCGAGTCGGCGTCGCACCATCGCCTTCGTGAGCGACGTCAGCCCCAGGTCGTGCCACTGCGACAGCGAGCCGATGTCCGGCCGGTTCAGCGTCTCGACGACGCCGAGGGCGTCCCACACGGGGTCCTGCTCGTGCCCGAGCGCCGCCTTCGCGAGCTGCCGGAACCGCTCCGCCACCGCGACCCCGTGGGAGACGACGAGGTTCTGGCGTGCCCAGGCGACGTCGATCCCGGGCGGCCCGATGCGGGCGTTGGTCCAATCGACGACGCCGGTCAGGCGGCCGCGCGACCAGAGCACGTTCATCGGGTGGTAGTCGCGGTGAATGAACCGCCCGCGCACGCGCGGCCGCCTGCCGCGCGCGAGCGCGATCACCGCCGCCCACGCCTCGGGCTCGCGCGTCCACCGCGGCACCTCGAGGGCGTCGAGGTCGATCCACGGTTCGTAGCGGGGGACCGCGCCCAGGTCGTTGCCGGTCACGGCGTGGATTGCGGGCAGCGCCTCGGCCTGCTGCCGCAGCCAGCTATCGAGGTCGCGCGGTTGGAGGTCGGCGCGGCCGGGGAGCCTCGAGAGGAGCAGCGCGGGGGCGTCGGTGGTGACGCCGGTGAGGTCAGCGGCGATCAGCTCGGGAGTGGTGATGTCGGCGCGGGCGGCGATCCCGAGGGCGAGGGCCTCGTTGGCGGGGGCGTCGGGCTCCTGCGCGAGCCAGTCGGCGCGGACGAAGCGGCGGAGCACGACGCGGTCGCGCATTCCTCGAGGGGATTCGACGGTGACGAGGTGGGTGGCGACAGCGATCCCGCCCGGAAGGCGGTGCGCGCCGACGACGCGATGGCGGGTGCCGCAAGTGGCGGCCACCCAGCGCAGCGTCTGGTCGGTCGGGCGCGTCCGCAGGAACCGCTCGACGCGATCGCGTGGAAGGTTACCTCGAGGTATCAGTCAGACCTCGATCCGTCCGCGCGATGAATGACGTCGCGTCAACCCGAGGCGAGCGCTCCCATCGGGTCCCACGGCGGGAGGACGATCGGCTCCAGCGCCAGCGCGTCCTGCAGCTCCGCAGGCAAATCCTCGCGCCGCACTGCCACCTCGAACATGTACTCGTCGAACCACGAATCGTTCATCACGTAGAACCCCTTGCGACCGTTCTTGTCGCCCCAGGAGTTCTCCACCCGCCAGCGTCTAGGCGTCTCGTCCACGACATCCACGCCCGTGAACAGCATCGCGTGGGTCATGAACGTCTGGTGGTAGCGCAGCCGCTGTGCCTTATCGAGGTCGAAGCTGGCCCCGTAGAGCGAGCCGTAGTCGAACATCTTGGCGTCCCAGATCCCCTGGTCGCGCAGCATCATCTTGCCGACGTCGCAGCCCATCCAGACCGGCTCGCCGCGCCCGACGATCGAGCGCATCGTCAATTCTTTCATCACGCGAATCTCGACGTTGAGGTAGCGCACCGGATCGCCGCCGACCACATTGCCGAGGTACTCGACCGTGAACGTGCGCCCGAACGGACTGCCCGGCCGGGGGTCGTTGACCAGACAGACGTACTCGTCGAACGGAATGTCGACGTACTTCCTGGCGAACGCTTGAGGCGTCAGCTCGCCGTCGCGATGGAAGGCATCGTCCTTGTCGTTCCACTGCCAGTCGAAGCGCTCGGGTGGGGTGCCGAGGTGGATCGACAGGATGCGGAACACGCCCTCGAGGGTCGCGTCCTTCGCCTCGCGCAGCGCGCCAATCGACGCGCCCCGCTCGCGCAGCTCGCGGATGTCGCGCGCGCCCTCGCGGAGGCGCTGCACCAGGTGGCGGTTCATCGGCATCGTGCGCTCGGAGCTCACCGTCTCCGGCATCGCCGCCTTCGGCGCCAGGCCGTACTTCCCCACCAGGCTGGCGAACATGTTCCATTGCCCGCCGTCGTCCGCCGGGTGGGCGAGCAGCCAGGCCACCACCCGGTCGTCGACCGGCCGGTCCGAGGTCTCGATCATCGCTTCGAGGAAGTAGTTCGCCCGCTCGAACTTGTCCCAGAAGAACAGGTAGGTCTGCGAGAACTCGAACCCCTTCAGATCCATCTGCTCCATCGCGCCAACGCGAAAGAGGTTCATACCCGCGAACAGCCAGCAGCGACCCGACTGCTTCTGATCGGTGACTGTCCACTTATCGAGCAGATGCGAGAACGTGTGGTCGGTACTGGCCACGATCTCGCGGTTCACCGCGACCTCGTCGATCGCCGTCCGCGTCACCGCGTTCTGCGCCAACCGGTTGCGGGGCTCGGCGTCGAATGCCGCGCGGAGTTCGGCGATCCTGGGGGCCTGCAGCGCCCCATCGCCGTCGCCATCGCCGCCCGCGGTCGCCGACCGCGTGGGAGTCTCGAGAGTCATGAGGTGCCCGTTCAGACTGACTCGCCTGCGCGCGCCGGCGAAGAATTCGCTGTTTCGATGATACGCACTGGAGCGTCTCGCCAGAGCTTAACAGCCCTGTGAAACTCGCCAGCGTAGAGAGTAGGACACAGAGACATTCACCGGCTCCGCACCCTAGCATTGGCAGCCGAGTTGCGTGGTCGCGGGTTCGCCGGGAGGGACGGCGCTGGTGGGCCAACCGACGATCCGGCAGGCCACGATCGGTGACCTGCCGGAGATGCTCCGAATCATCCAACTCTCGTTCCCGAGCTGGCCACGAGCTGAGATCGAAGTGCCGCCAATCGATCATCTGACCTGGAAGCTCGGCCGCGATGGCGCCGCCGACGTCGGCGACCACACCGTCGTCGAGATCGACGGACGGATCGTCGCGTCTCGGCTCCGCTGGTTCGGGCGCGTCAAGGTCGGTGACACCGAGTACGTCACCGAGAATGGCGCCGACCTGGCCGTGGACCCGGAATACAGGGGTCGCGGCATCTCTCGGCTGCTCGCCGCCTACCGGAACGAGCAGTTCAAGCGCAACCAACACATCGGATTCGGGACGCCGAGCAACAGCGCCCAGGTGCTGCACATCAACGTGACACCCGAGGTTCTCCGCCCGCTCACCGTGTGGACCGGCCATCACTCTGCTCGGCGATTCGCCCGCGCCCACCACAGCGCCGGCGGAATCAGGCAGCTGCTTCGTGCGTCGGGGAGCGTGATCGCGCGACGAGGAGCGAAGCGCCCTCGGCCGGATGCCGGGCCGGGCACGGTCAGCGTCCTCGACCGCTTCGACGCCCGCACCGATCAGCTCTGGCAGCTTGCGAGCGCGACGTTCGAGGCCAGCACCGTCCGCACCGCAGGCTACTTGAACTGGCGCTACCGAGATGCGCGAGGCGGACCTACGATCGTCCTAGCGGCGATCGACCGAGATCGCTGCCTCGGCTACGCCGTCTTCCGACAATCGGGCGAT
Organism: Dehalococcoidia bacterium; assembly: GCA_965248675.1. Classification (GTDB taxonomy): domain Bacteria; phylum Chloroflexota; class Dehalococcoidia; order UBA2979; family UBA2979; genus UBA6627. The sequence goes on along the minus strand of CBDFJZ010000008.1, from coordinate 1,905,672 downwards.
CGCGCCACCATGCCCGATCTGCTCGTCGACCCCGCCGAGCCGGGCGTCGCCGGCCGGCTGCTCGTCGCCGGTAGCGACCGCATGCGTGAGCGTGGCTGCACGGAAGTCACCTGTTGGCTTCCGCCAGGACACGCTTACGAGGATGCGCTCCGCAGGTCAGGCTTCATCGCCGCCGCGACGAGCTGGTACGACTTCGCTAACCCACCGTTCGAGGGCCCGCCAGCGATCGTGCCTACCCTCCGCAACCCGGCCAGTCGCTTCCACATCACGCTCGGTGACTTCGACTTCGGCTGACACCCATCCCGCGTCGAGGGCAACCCTGCGCGTTGCAGGCCCGCCGCTAGAACAACACCTGCTCGGCCACCAGGTCGCCGATCTCCTCGGGCGTCAGCCCGAGGATCTCCGTCGCCACCTCGTACGTGTGCTCGCCGAGCATTGGCGAGGCGCGCATCGGCTCGCACGGGGTCTTCGACAGCTTGAAGCCGGAGCCGTCCTGCGCCCGCAGCCCCGCCTCCGGGTGCTCCAGGTAGCGGAAGTATTCGCGCGCCACCATCTGCTCGTCGTTCAGCACCTCGGTCGCGTTCAGCACCAGCCCGGACGGCACGTCCGCCGCCTGCAACCTCGCGAGGGCGGCGTCACCGTCCTGGTCGCGCGCCCAGTCGGCGACGAGGGCGTCGAGCGCGTCCTCGTTCGCCTTGCGATCGGCGAGCGTCGCGAAGCGCGCGTCGTCGGCCCACTCAGCGTGGCCGGCCGCGCCGGCGAAGCGCCGCCACTCGCCATCATCGAGGCAGGCGATCGCCAGCCAGCGATCCGGACGGTCGACGGCGTCGCGGACCTGGTACGCCCCGTGTGGCGCCGCGAACTTTACGCGGTTGCCCTCGCGCACGTAGGTGCCGCCCCCGTTCGCCTGAGCGAACAGCGGTCCGGCGAGCGCCGCCACCGAGGACTCGAGCTGGGACATGTCGATCATCTGGCCCTCGCCAGAACGCCGCTTGTGGTAGAGCGCCGCCAGCAGCCCGGTCACCGCGTGGATCGGATTCACTACATAGTCGGTGTAGTTGGTGCCCACACCCACAGGCTCATTGCCCTCAGACCCCGCGAGACTGTTGATCCCGCAGATCGTCCCGAGGACGGCGCCGAACCCGCCAAACTCGGTGTGCGGCCCGGTCATCCCTTGCATCGGCTGATACATCGCGATGATCCCGGGATTCGCCTGGCTGACCGTCTCCCAGTCCATCCCGATCTGGCGGATCGCGCGCGGCGTGAAGTTCGTCATCATCATGTCGGCCCACTGCACCAGGTCCATGCCCAGCTCGTGGCCGCGCTCGGTGGTGAGGTCGATCGTGACGCTCTTCTTGTCGGTGTTGAAGTTGTTGTAGTAGCCGGAGAGGTTGTAGCCCTGCGCATCGACCGGCCGCGGCGGCGCGACGCGGAGGCCGTCCGGCCGCTTCTCGGTCTCGACGCGGACCACGTCCGCGCCCATCCCAGCGATCGTGCGGGTGCCGATCGGCCCCGCGCCGAACCATGTCAGGTCGAGGAACTTCACGCCCTCCAACAGTCGCGGCGTCGATCCATTGGAGCTGTGCCAGTTCGTCGTCATCCCGTCACCACTCCCTCCGACGCCAACGCCGCGAGCGCACGGCCGTCCACGCCGATCTCCGCGAATACCTCGTCATTGTGCTCGCCCAGCAGCGGCGCAGGACGCCGTAGCGTGGACGGCGTGCCACGCAGCTGCCACTGCGGTCCGGGGTAGTGCAGCGTCACCCCTCGCCCGGGATCGTCGAGGTCAACCCACCAGTTGCGCCCTGCGAGCTGCGGACTGTCGAGGATGTCCTCCGGGGTGCTCACCATCCCCACGAGGATGCGCCGTTTCTGGCCCTCCTCGTAGAGGTAGAGCTTCGGGTGCTTACGGCAGAACGCGCGCACCACCTCGTCCATGTGAGCGAGGAAGCCCTTCACGGGGGCCTGCTGCTCCGGGTCGGCGAGCGCCGCCATGATGAAGTTCGTGTTCATCTTCTCGCCGATGAACGTGGGGTAGGGCTCCTCGGTCAGATCTTGCGCGTCCCCGGTCTCCGCCATCAGCTCAACCAGGCCCGGGAAGCCCGATCCCGCGAGACCGGACGCGACGAGCATCACGTATCCGTCGGCCGCCTCGTGCATCCCCCAGCCCGGGATTTCGAGACCGCGCATCGGCACGCCGCGCTCGCGGTTCGTGCCCAGAATGTCGGCCTGCATCATCGCCGTCTCCTGCGACATCGACATCGCCTCTTGCATCGAGACTTCGACGCGCTGCCCCTCGCCCGTGCTCTGTTGGTAGATCAGCGCGCCCATCGTTCCCGCCGCCGCCTGGATCGAGGCCGAGTGGTAGCCCTGCATGTCTGGGAGTTGCTCCGGCGGCCCTTCGGCCACCCCGGCCAGTTGCATCGTCCCCGAGACGGCGCAGCCCACGATGTCTGCGTACGCCCAGTTCGCGCGCGGCCCGCTCAGCCCCCAGCCGGTGATCGAGGTGTGAATCAGGTCGGGCTTCGCGGCGACTAGGTCGTCTGTCGTCAACGCCAGCTCCGCCGCCTCGTCCGCCTGCAGCGAGTCGATCACCACATGGGCGGTCTTCACGAGCTCCAGGTACAGCTCGCGCCCTCGATCCTGGGTCACGTCGAGCGTCACCCCGCGCTTGTTCGCGTTCAGGAGCAGGAACTGCAAGCCGGACTCGGGCTCGTCCACCTCGGGCAGCAGCGGCGGCCAGCGCCGCGCGACGTCGCCACCGGGCGACTCCACCTTGATCACGTCCGCACCGAGGTCCGCCAGCATCCGCCCGGCGTAGTGCCCAATCGGCCCGCTCGCGTCAAGAACCCGCACGCCCTCGAGCGCCATCGCCATATCGCACCCCTCCCGGTGCCCGGATTATGCACCACCGCATCTGGGTTTGGCCGAACGGCTCGGCTCAATAGCGGAATCCCGGCGTGCTCAGGCGATCAGCCCGCGTCCTGCCGCTCGGCGCTACCATCGGTCTCGCGAACGAGGGGAAATCCATGAAACTCGGCGTCAGCATCCCCGAAATGGGCATGCCGATCGACTTCATCAAGGATGCGGAAGCGCTCGGCTACGATTCCGTCTGGACCGCCGAGGCATACGGTTCTGACGCGATCACCTCGCTTGCCTACATCGCCGCGCACACGAAACACATCCGCCTCGGCACCGGCATCATCCAGCTCGCCGCGCGCACGGCGGCGGCCACCGCGATGGCGGCCCAGACCGTCGACGCCCTCGCCGGGGGCAACCGCTTCATCCTCGGGCTCGGCGTCTCCGGCCCCCAGATCGTGGAGGGCTGGTACGGCGAGCCGTGGGGGAAGCCGTACTGGCGTATCCGCGATTATGTCTCGATCATGAAAAAGATCTTCGCCCGTGAAGAGCCGGTCAGCCACGAGGGGCGCGAGATCTCGCTCCCCTACACCGGCCCCGGCGCGCTCGGCGTCGGCAAGCCGCTCAAGTCGATCCTCCACCCCAACCCGGAGCTCCCGATCTGGCTCGGCAGCGGCGGCCCAGCCAACCTCCGTATGGCCGGCGAACTCTGCGACGGCCTGCTCCCACTCGGCTTCGTCCCGAATCGTGCCCCCGAATACCGCCAGTCAATCGAGGAGGGCTTCGCCAGGGCCGGTAAGACCAACGGCTGGGACAGCTTCGAAATGCAGACCGGCGTCTCCGTCGAGATCACCGACGACGTTCGCGGCGCGCTCCGCAAGCTCAAGCCGGGCGTCGCCCTCTACGTCGGCGGCATGGGCCACAAGGACACCAACTTCCACAAGAACCAGATGATCAAGCGCGGCTACGGCGACGCCGCCGAGCGGATCCAGGAGCTTTATCTCGCCGGACGGAAGGCCGAGGCGCTCGAAGAGGTCCCCGACGAATTCCTCGACGAGGGCGCGCTGGTCGGCCCGCCCGCGCGGATCCGCGAGCGGTACCTCGCGTGGGCCGACGCCGGCCTCACCGGCCTCACGATCGGCACCCGCGATCCCGAGGTACTCACGCTCATGGCCGACCTCGCCGGGGTGCGACCTCGCGAGGGGGTTCTCGTCTGAGTGACCCGAAGATCTACACGCGCACCGGCGACGCCGGCGAAACCGGGCTCTTCGGTGGTCCGCGCGTCGCGAAGGACGACGACCGCCTCGAGGCCTACGGCACCGTCGACGAGCTGAACTCGGTGCTCGGCGTCGCCGCCGCCGGCCTCGAGCACGACGACCTGCGCGACTGGCTGACGACCATCCAGTCGGCGCTCTTCGACGTCGGGGGCGAGCTCGCGACGCCGGAGATCGAGCAGCGGATCGCGAAGGACCAGCCAGTCGGTCCGCGCGTCAGCGACGAGGACGTCGCCGGCCTCGAGGCGTGGATCGATCGCCTCGACGAGGAGCTGGAGCCGCTTCAGCGGTTCATTCTCCCGGGCGGCCACCCGGCCGCCGCGCAGCTGCACCACGCCCGCACCGTCTGCCGCCGCGCCGAGCGCCGCGTCGTCACGCTCGGACGGGATGCGGAGCTCGCCGGGCCGATCGTTCGTTACCTGAACCGGCTGTCGGACCTGCTGTTCGCGATGGCGCGCGCCGTCAACGCCCGTGCCGGAGTCGACGAACCTGAGTGGCTGGGCCTCGATCAGCGCTGACGCGCGGGGCCTCGATCAACGCTGACGCGCGGGGCCGGTACACGCGTTAGCTCCCGCCGGCGACCGCGCCTTCAGCTTCCCGCTCTTCTGCCGGCGTTGAGGCGCCCATCGGCGCGTCCGGCCCGACCGTGGCGAACGCGAACCCGAGCGCCACGATCACGGCGATCACCACGGCGCCCTGAATCGCGAGCACCCACCGCTCGCCGATCGAGTCGGCGAGGATGCCGATCGGCAGCGCCGTCAGCCCCTGGCCGCCCCAGGCGAGCATCACCAACGACATCACGCGGCCGAAATACTCCCGATCGGCCTCCATCATCAGCAGCGCGTTGTTCGTGAGCTGGAACCCGGTGAGGCCGACACCCATGAAGAAGATCGCGACGAGGGCGAGGGCGAAGGTCGGCACGAGGGCGAGACCGATCAGCGCGAAACCGAACAGGATCCCAAGGACAAGCATCACCTGGCGGGCATGCTCGCCGCGCACCGACCCGGCGACGAGCAGGCCGGTGAGCAGGCCCCCGATCGCCTCGACGGTGAAGAGGAGCCCGATCGCCTCTGTGGACTGCCCCAGCTCGTTCTCCAGCAGTGCCGGCAGCACCGTGACGTACGGCATGCCGATGATCACGATCAGCACGAACGACAGCACCAAGAGCAACAGGCGGGGGCGTTCGCGGACGTGATCCACGCCGGCGACGAAGTCGCCCGAAATCGATCGACCGCTGGGCACAGGCTGCGACGGCGGCATCATCGAGAGCGTCGCCACGACCGCGAACAGAATCGCGCCCATCACCACGTAGGTGCCGCCGGTCCCGGAGAACGAGAGCGCGATCAGCCCGCCCGCCAGCATCGGTGAGACGACCCGCGAGAAGCCCATCGAGAGCTGGCTCAGCGCCACCGCGTTCGGCAGCAAGTCGCGGGACACCACGTCACCAACGTACGCCTGACGCGTCGGGCCGATGAAGGCGAATGACAGACCCATGACGAACGACAGCACGACCAGGATCCAGATCGTGATCAGGTCCGCGAAGATCAGCACGCCGATCGCGGCGAAACAGATGCCGACCAGCGTTTGACCGAACAACAGCACCATACGCTTCGACAGGCGGTCAGCGAGCACGCCGCCGATCGGGCCGATCAGGATCATCGAGATGCCGCTGCCGAGGGCAACGATCCCAACCGTCGTGCTGTCCCCTCCGAGGTCGAACGCGACGACACTCTGCACCGTTCGCGTCATCATGAAGGCGAGGGTGGCGAGGGTGCTGCCCCACCACAGGATCCGGTAATCCCGAATCCCGAGCGCCTCGAACGTTTGCGTGTACCAGCGGGCGAGCATCCAGGCATGCTACGGCCTTCGGTGGCCGACAGCCGCCGTCGACGCTGCGCGCCTCGATGCCGGGATCAGGCGAGCGCGGTGATGAGCTCGCCGCCCGCCGCGGCGACGAGGACGATCGCCCAGGCGGGCAGTCGCCAGGCGACCAGGAGGCCGAAGGCGACGAGTCCGAGGGCGAAATCCTCGGGCTCGAGGATCGCGCTGGTCCAGACCGGATCGTAGAGGGCGGCGACGAGCAAACCGACGACGACGGCGCCGACGCCCTTGAGGGCCGCCTGGACGTCCGGGCGCGACCGCAACCGCTCCCAGAACGGCAGCGTGCCCGCCAGGAGCAAGAAGGACGGCACGTAGATCGCGACCAGGGCGATGCCCGCGCCCGGCCAGCCGTTCGGCTGAGGACCGGCGATCGCTCCGAGATAGGCCGAGAACGCGAAGAGCGGGCCGGGGATCGCCTGCGCCGCTCCGTAGCCGGCGATGAACTCGTCCTCCGACACCCAGCCGGGGGCGACGACCTCGGACTCGATCAGGGGAAGCACGACGTGGCCGCCGCCGAAGACGAGCGAGCCCGCGCGGTAGAAGCTGTCGAAGATCGCCAGCGCCTGCACGTCGGTGAACTGACGGGCGATCGGCAGGGCGACCAGCAGGCCGAAAAAGGCGATCCAGGCGACCAGGGCAACGCGGGTGCCGATCCCGAGGCGACGGCGGGTCGCCTCGATGGAGACCTCCGCGGCGGTCGGGAAGAGGCGCCAGCCGATCGCCGCGCCGGCGGCGATGACGAGCACCTGCGTCAGCGCCGTCCGCTCGATCAGGACAATTACGGCGGCGACAACGGCGAGCGTGATTCGCTCACGGTCCGGGGTGAGATTGCGCGCCATACCCCAGACCGCGTTCGCGACCACTGCGACCGCGGCGACCTTGAGACCGGCCAACCAGCCAGCGTCGGACAGATCGAACTCGTCGACGGCGAGCCCGAAGATCACGAGGGCGATGGCGGACGGGGCGGTGAAGGCGATCCAGGCGGCGATGCCGCCGAGCCAGCCGGCGCGCAACGCGCCGACCGCAATCCCGACCTGAGAGCTGGCCGGCCCGGGCAGAAACTGGCAGAGCGCGACGAGGTCGGCGTAGGCGGCGTCGTTCAACCAGCGCCGCCTGCGGACGTACTCGTCGCGGAAGTAGCCGAGGTGCGCGACCGGACCGCCAAAGGAGGTCAGTCCGAGGCGCAGCGCGACGAGGAAGACCTCGATCACGCTGCCGCGTGGCATCGCGCCCTCCACAGGGGCTTCGGGAGGGGTCGTCATCGACGAGTCAGGCACCAAGCGCCGCAAAGGTTCGGTCGGGGAAATCGCCACAGATCGCGTCGACCCCGGCGTCGCGCACGCGCGCGAGGTCCGCCGGCTCGTTCACGGTCCAGGTGGCGACGAGCAATCCGCGCCGGCGCGCGCGGTCGACCAGCTCGGGCGTCGCCTGGAGGTGCTGCACGCTGACCCCGGCGGCGCCGATGCGCGGTGCGAATTCGAATGGATCGACGTCGCCCAGGTATGCCGGGCTGCGGGCGGAGAACGTCAGCCAGGCCGGCACCTCGGGCAGGGCGGCGCGCGCCGCTTGCACGACCGCCGGCTGAAAGCTCCAGATCCACGACCAGTCGGCGGTGCGGTGCGCGCGCACGGCGGCCGCGACGCGTTCGTCCAGGCCGGCCTCCTTGAGCTCGATCACCAGCAATCCGCGCCCATCCACGCACGTCAGCGTGTCGTTAAATGACGGGATCCGTCGATCGTCAGTTTGGCCGAACGAATCCACCAATTCGACGCCGCGCAGCTCCTCGAGGGTGACGCCCGCGAGCGAACGCTCGTCGCCGGCGGTGCGCTCGAGCGTGACGTCGTGCAGCAGTACGAGCTCGCCGTCGGCGGTCGCACGGACGTCGATCTCGACGCCATCGGCACCGCCGGCGAAGGCGGCTTCGATGCCGGCCAGTGTGTTCTCCGGCATCGTGCCCATCTGCGTGCGATGCGAGATCACCAATGGTGTGCTCACAGGACCTCCGGCCATTCGGTCTGGTGGGGCGAGGGCTCGAAGATAGTCAAGTGCCGGACGGCGGTGGCATCGGTTTGCGTTTTATGTATTCTAAACGCTCCACACAGGAGGCTCACTGAGGTACGGACACCTGGCCCACAGAGGAACTGCTCGTGCGCATCCGCTACTGGTCTGGTCGCTTCGACCTCGATGACATCGAGGACTGCGCGGCGCGCCTCGCGCCCGCTCTCGCCGCCCGAGGTCACGAGGTGGCCCTGATCGCGCCCGTCAGCGAGCGACCCGCAGACGCCATCGTCAGCGAACGGCTCTCGATCCACCGCATCGACGTGGACGGAAGGATCGACTCGAACGACCTGCTCCCAGCGCCGGCACGCGAGGCGCCGGACGTCGATCTCGCGGAGGTGTGCAGCCCGCTCGACGCGCTGACCGCCGCCACCACCGATCACGCCGACGGCGCGCTCGTCACCTCGATCCACTGTCCGCTGCCAGACACAACGCACCAGGAGGGCAGCCCCGTCGGCGCGCTGCTGCGCGCCGCGACGGCGAGGCGATCGCCGGTCAGCTGCGAGCGTTCGTCCCCGAGCAGGCCGACCGAACGAGGGTGATCCGCGCTGGTCTGCCGCTGACGGAGCTGGCGCCCGGCCCGCGACTCGTCAAGCGTCCGCGGCTGCTTTGCGCGGGCCGGTTGACCCGAGACTCAGGCTTCGACATCGCGATCGAGGCGCTCGCGAGCATTCGCGAGCGGATCAAGACGGCGGAACTGGTGATCGTAGGCGAGGGACCCGAGCGCGCGGCGCTCGAGGGTCAGGCAACGGATCTCGGGATCGGCTCCGCGGTCTCGTTCCGCGAACGGGTCGCCGGTTCCCGCCTTCCCGGGCTAGTGAACCAGGCCAGTCGTCGTCGTGCCCGCTCGCGCGCCGCTTTCATCGTGCGCGATCGCGATCCTCGCCGGCCAGCTGCTCCGCCCGGTGATCGCCACAGCCGTCGGCGGGCTGCCCGAGATCATCGAGCCAGACGGCAGCGGCGTGCTCGTCGTGCCCGAGGAACCGGCGGCGATCGCCGGCGCGGCCCGCCGCCTGCTGTCAGACCCGGGCGCCACGGCCGACCTCGGGCGGCGCGGACGCACGCTCGCTCGCGAGCGCTTCGGCTGGGACCGCTTCGTCACGGAATTCGAGGCGCTGCTGCAGTCGACGGTCGGTGAAACGGCCGCGGCCACCTCGAACGCGGGGCTGACCGGCTAGCCAGCGTCTGACGCCGAGCTTCCGCTATTATCGCGTTCGTGATGCTCAGCGAACGAATTCAGCATCGGATCGACGTCTTCCTCGACGAGGCCGACGAGGCCGCGAGCGCCGGCGAGTGGCAGCAGGTCGCCGAGAAGGCCCGGGCGGTGCTCGCCATCGACCACGACAATGAAGACGCCGCCGCCTTCGTGCAGATGGCCGTCGCCAACGGGGTTTCGGAGGAGGCGACGCCCCCAGCGCCCAGCGCCGCCCCGGCTGGCTCTACGGGACCAGCGCGATCGGTGATCGAAGCCGCGGCGATCGTGGAGGCGGCAGAAGCTGCCGACGCTGGTCTCGAGACCAGGCCCGAGGCCGAGCCTGAGTCCTTCGCGGGCGGCCGCTACAAGGTGCTGCACTTCCTCGGCGAGGGCGGCAAGAAGCGGGTGTTCCTCGCGCACGACGCGCTGCTCGACCGCGACGTGGCGTTCTCGCTGATCAAGACCGAGGGGCTCGACGACGAGGGGCGCGAGCGCTGACGCCGCTCCTGCGGGACTGCCAGCGAGCGATCCATCTGCAGTGCTCGCACGGACTGGACACGCTCGCGCTGTGGAAGCTGGGAGCGCGGGAGGTGGTTGGTGTCGACCTGAGCGAGGAGATGCTTGCGCTCGCGCGCCGCAAGGCCGCGGCGCTCGACGCCCCTGCATTGTGGTATCACGCGGACGTACTCAACCTGCCCGGGGAGTTGAACGGCAGCGGAGACCTGGTGTTCACCGGGAAAGGATCGCTCCCGTGGGTGCAGGATCTCGGCGCGTGGGCGCGTGGGCGCGTGGGCGCGTGGGCGCGTGGGCGCGCGGGGTGGCGGAGATCGTCGTTCCCGGCGGCCATTTGTTCATCTTCGAGGCGCACCCGTTGAACGGGATGTGGGAGAGCGACGCCAGTGAGGTCCGGCTGCGCGCAGGAGCCGACTACTTCTCGCGCGAGCCGAGGGCGAATGCCGACTTCCCCGCGATGTTCCTCGAGCGGACCGCGCCCGAAGGCGAAGATCCGTTGCAGGCGTTCGAGCGCCAGTGGACGCTTGGAGAGATCGTGACGGAGTTAGTCAGCGCGGGATTTCGACTGATCCGCCTCGAAGAGTACAGCGAGCAGTTCTGGCGGCATTTCGCGAAGATGCCTGATGACGTGCTGCGACGCTTGCCGCACACCTTCTCGCTGCTGATGGCTCGCGAGTGACCATCGTCGGGTGGCTGATCTCGCCGTTCGCCGGCCCCGCACCGCGACCGCGGTCACACACCGCGCGGCGTGATCCTCCGATACTGGTCGCACGCGCGTAGATCCCGAAGAACACCAGGAGCGCCTTCTGCCAACTCGCTACGACCTCGCTGTCATCGGCGGCGGCCCCGCCGGCCTTGCGATTGCCGAGGTGGGGCCGCGGCTGGGCGTTCGCGTCGCGGTGATCGAGGCGGCGAAGCTGGGCGGCGACTGCACCTGGGCCGGTTGCGTCCCGAGCAAGGCGCTGCTCGCCGCCGGGAGCGCCCATTACCGAGCCCAACGCACGGACCACTTCGGGCTGCCTCGTTTCGAGGCGATAGCGCCCGTCGACCTCGGCGCCGTGATGGACCGCCTCCACGATCACCAGCAGGAGATCTTCAAGCGCGCCGACTCGCCGGAGCTGCTCCGTGAGCGCGGCGTGGACGTGATCGAGGGCCGCGCCCGGTTCACCGCTCCCGATCGGGTGGAGGTCAACGGTGAGCCGGTGGTCGCTCGTTACTTCGTCGTGGCGACGGGCACCTCGGCGGCGATCCCGCCGATCGCCGGGCTGGACGCGGTCGACTACCTCACAAACGAGTCGATCTGGTCGCTGCGCGAGCTTCCGGCGCGGCTGCTGGTGATCGGCGCGGGGGCGGCCGGCCTCGAGTTGGGGCAGGCGTTCGGCCGCCTGGGATCGGCGGTTACGATCCTCGAGGCCGCGCCCGAGGTGCTGCCGGCGGGCGACAGAGAGCTCGGGGCGACGCTGCGCGGCGCGCTCGAGGCGGAGGGAGTGACGGTCCACACCGCCTCGAACGTGCGCGCGATCGAGGTCCGCGCCGGCGAGCCTTGCGCGATCGTCGAGCATTCGGACACCGGCTCAACGGCGATCGGGTTTGACCAACTGCTCGTGGCGACGGGGCGCCGGCCGAACGTCGGCCAGCTCGGGCTAGAGGCGGCGGGGGTGGCGTTCGATCGCGCGGCCGGGATCATGGTCGACGACAGCCTGCGCACCTCGAACCCGCGCGTGTACGCCGCCGGCGACGTGATCCGGGGACCGCGATTCACTCACCTCGCCGCGCTCGAGGGCGTGGCCGCGATGATGTCAGCGGTGCTGCTGATGCCTCGGCCGGTCGACCACCGGCTGGTACCGACGGTGACTTACACGAGCCCGGAGAGCGCCTCGATCGGCCTCACCGAAGGCGAGGCGCGCGTGCGCTTTGGGGACGACACGCACGTCTACCGCTCGCCCCTGCTTGACTCTGACCGCGCCACCGTCGAGCAAGCCCCAGAGGGCTTCGTGAAGGTGATCACGCGGGGCGGCAAGGAGCGAATCGAGGGCGCGCAGGTGATCGCACCCGCGGCAGGGGAGCTGATCCATGAGTTCGGCCTCGCGATGAGCGAGGGCCTGGGACTGCGCGATCTGGCGGAGCTGCCCCACGCCTACCCGTCGTATTCGATCTCCACGCAGCTGGCCGGGATCGAGGCCGTGCGGCCGTGGCTCGAGAGCCGCCGGGTGCAGCGCTACGCCTCGTTTACCCGCGGCGTGCCCAACGAACGGCTGCGTGGCGCGCTGCGGACGATCCTCCGCCGCCTCGGATAGTGCGCCGCCAGTCCGGCGTGCTGCGGCTCCGCTCGCCGCTTAGAACTCAACCCCCGGCTGCGCCTTGATCCCCTGCTCCTCGAACGGGTGTTTCACCGGCCGCATCTCCGTCACGAGATCGGCGAACTCGACGAGGGGGCCCGGGGCGTCACGCCCCGTAATCACGAGGTGCAGCATCTCTGGCTTGTTCGCCCGCAGCCACGACACGACTTCGTCCGTGTCGACCCAGCCGTAGTTCATGAGGTACGTGAACTCATCGAGGATCACGACCGCGTGGTCGTCGGCGGCGATCAGCTCCTGAGCACGGGCCCAGCCGGCGCGGGCGAGCTCCGCGGACTGGTCGAGGTCTTTGCTGGTCCAGGTCCAGCCGTCGCCGGCGCCCTCCACCTCGATGCCGAGCTCGCGGGCGGCGCGGAGCTCTCCGTAGTTGGCTCCGTCGCGCTTGAGGAACTGGATGATGGCGACGGGCATGCCACGCCCGCGGGCGCGGAACGCGAGACCGAAGGCAGCGGTGGTCTTTCCTTTGCCCTCGCCGGTGTTGACGATGACGAGGCCTTTGCGGAGCTTCTTCGCGCGCACCTCGCGGCGGTAGGCCTCAGCATCGGAACCGCTTGCGCCGGGGGCGTCCGCGAGTTCCTCGGGATCGCGCTGCAGCGGATCGGTCGTCATGCCTCGAAGCTATCACCGGGAGCGGGATGCGCCGGGCTGCTTGTCCGACCCGGGCGGCGCGGCGAGACTGGCTGCATGACCACTCCGACGGTTGGGATCGTGGGCGCCGGGCAGCTCGCGCGGATGATGATCGAGGCGGCTACGCCGCTCGATGTTCCGATCCGGCTGCTGGCGGCGAGTCCCGAGGATGGCGCCGCGAGGATCTGGCCGCACGTGGAGATCGGCTCGCCGAAGTCTGCTGACGATTTGATTGCCTTCGCCCGGCGCTGCGACGTGCTCACCTTCGACCACGAACTCGTCAACCTCGACGCCATCCGTGAGCTCGAGGCAGACGGGAAGGGCGTCTATCCCTCGGCGAACGCGCTGCTGCATGCGCAAGACAAGCTTCACCAGCGGACGGCGTTCGCCGCGGCCGGCCTCCCGATCCCCGATTTCCGTGCGGCCGGCAGCGTCGAGGAGATCGTCAGTTTCGCCGAGACGCACGGCTGGCCCGTGGTCGCTAAGGCGCAGCGCGACGGGTATGACGGGCGCGGCGTGTGGATCCTCGAGAGCCGCGCCGAGGCGGAGACGGTGGTTGCGGAAGCGGCAGCCAACGGCGTTGCACTGCTAGTGGAGAGCTTCGTGCCGATCGAGCGCGAGCTGGCCGGCCTGATTGCGCGCCGCCCGGGCGGCGAGTGGGCGCTGTATCCGATCGTGGAGACGGTCCAGCGCGACGGGATTTGCCATGAGGTGATGGCGCCGGCAGCGATCCCGCACCCGATCCGCGCGCGGGCGGAGGAGCTGACGGTGGCCGTGGCGGAGCAGGCCGGGGTGGTGGGAACAATGGCGCTCGAGCTGTTCCTCGTCGACGGCGAGCTGTTGATCAACGAGATCGCCACCCGGCCGCATAACTCGGGTCACTTCAGCATCGAGGGCTGCGCCGCCTCGCAATTCGAGAATCACCTGCGCGCGATCCTGGACTGGCCGCTCGGCTCCACGGCGCTGCGCACGCCGGCCGCAGTGATGGCGAACCTGCTCGGACGGGGGTCCGAGGACCTCGACGCCGGGGTCGCCGCCGCGCTCGAGGCGTCCGCGCCGGGCGTCCACCCACACCTCTACGGCAAGACCGCGCGCGACGGGCGCAAGATCGGCCATGTCACGGCGCTGGGCGAACACCCCGAGGAAACCCGAGCGCGCGCGCTGAACGCCGCTGAGACACTGATGGCCGCCACGGCCAGGACGACGGGAGCCCCCGCATGACGGACGACGCGCCACAGGTCGGCATCATCATGGGCAGCGACTCGGACCTGCCGATCATGCGCGAAGCCGCGGACGCCCTCGCGGAGTTCGGCGTCACGCACGAGGTGCGCGTGATCTCCGCGCACCGCACGCCGCAGGCGATGCTCGTGTACGGCGAGCGGGCCGCCGAGCGGGGTCTGCGGGTGATCATTGCTGGCGCCGGCGGCGCCGCCGCGCTGCCGGGCATGGTTGCTTCAGCTACCTCGCTGCCGGTGATCGGCGTCCCAGTCCCGCTCAAACACCTCGAGGGCATGGACTCGCTGCTCTCGATCGTGCAGATGCCGGCGGGTATCCCGGTCGCGACCGTCGGCGTGGGCAACGCTCGCAACGCCGGCCTGCTGGCCGTCCGCATCCTCGCTGCCGGCGACGACGCGCTGCGCGGCCGCATCGACGAGTTCCAGGAGTCGCTCCGCCAGCTCGTGACGGAGAAGGACACGCGCGTCCAGGCCGAGTTCAGCAGGTAGGCGCGAGGCAGGGTCCGGTCGAGGCACGCGCGACTGATCGAACCAGTGCTGGACGAGACGGCCTGATCGAGCGACGAGGCGAACGCTCAACCCGCGCCGAGCAGCCTCGAAACTCGCGCCCGCTGCGTGGCCACTAACCGATAGCCGATCTCGCGGAAGCCGCGTAGCAGCGGCCAGTCGAGCACCCGTAGCAGCGCGAGGCCCGGTAGCAACCGCGACACCCGCGTGACGGCCTCGCCGCCGTGGTACTCCAGGCCCTCGGGCGTGACGTAGTGCGCGCTCGCCCGCACCTCGTCACCGTCAAGGGCCTCGAGCAGCCCGTCCCGAGGCAACTCCGCGAACGGGACGGGATCGAGCTGTGCCGTCGTACGCCGGGCGACGAGCCACGCCGCCCCAGTACACAGCCCGCAGTCGCCGTCGTAGACGAGCACATGCCGCCCCGGCGCGAGGCGGGCCTGCGTCGGCCGCCGTCCGAGTAGCCACGCGGCCAGCTCGAGGCCAACGACGAGCAGGAGGAGCGCAAATAGCACGAACGATCGCATCGCGCCGAGCGTAGCGCCACGGGGCGGGGCGAGTGCCGATCCGGGCGTGACGCCGCCCGCCCAGCGAACGAGAGCACAGCGTCAGCGAGCCCTAGACTGATGCCCGCGGAAGGGCGACCGGTGAACGACCCCACGGCGCAGCCGAGACTCTGGACCGGACCCTACGCCCTCACCCTGCTGGCCACCCTCTCCTTCTTCGGGAGCTTCTTCTACCTGATCTCGGTGCTGCCCGACTACATCGACGAGATCGGCGGCGCACCCTGGCAGGTCGGGATCGTGGTCGCCGGCTTCACCGTGGTCCCGCTGCTGACGCGCCCGCTGGTCGGTCGCTTCGCGGACCGCGGTCAGCGAGTGCGGATGATGCAGATTGGCCTGGCCACGCTGGTGCTGTCGCTGGCGCTGATGGTGATTGCCGAGGACGTCTGGTCGCTGTTCGCCCTGCGGCTGGCGCAGGGGATCGGGCTCGCGATGTTCCCAACCGCGGCCGGATCGATGATCGCGGAGCTGGTGCCGCTCGCCCGACGCGGAGAAGGCGTCGGCTACTTTGGCATGGCGTCCAGCGCCGCGCAGGCGGCGTTCCCAGCGCTGGGTGTGCTCATCTTCGATCGCTGGGGCTTCGACGCCGTCTTCATCACGGCCGCCGCGACCGCCGCCTTCACGCTGCTAATCGTGTCGACCTTCGACGAACCGACCACCGCCAGCGCGGCGCCGGCCGAGCAGGGAACTTCGCTCTTCCCAAGGCCCGCGATCTTCCCGATGGCGGTGTTCATGACGGTGACGTTCGCGATCGGCGCCGCCTCGACCTTCCTCCCGCTGCTGAACGACGATCGTGACTTCGGGAACGTCGGCCTCTACTTCCTGATGCTCGGGGTCACGTCGGTAATCGGCCGGCCGGTCGCGGGGCGGGTGGCCGACCGCTACGGCCGCACGGTGATCATGGCGCCGGCGCTCGTCTGTGCCGCGCTGGGGATGGCGACGCTGGCCGTCGCGGGGTCAATGGCACTGCTGCTCGTGGCCGGCGCGCTCGGGGGGATCGGCCTCGCCGGTACACACACGGGGGCGTACGCGCTTGCGCTCGATCGGGTGGCCGACCATCAGCGAGGCGGCGCGACGGCGGTCTTCCAGTACGCGTGGGACCTTGGCGGGCTGGGCAGCGGGCTGCTGCTCGGTGCGCTCACCTGGATCGCACCGGTCAGCGCCGTCTTCTGGGCCTCCGCCGCGATCGCCGCCGCCGGGTTCGTGTTCCTGATTTACGGACGCTCGATCGGCTGGACACGCGCGCTCGTCGCGGAGACGCCGCGTGCCGATCGAGACCTGTCGGCTGGCTCTTGAGACAGCTGAGCCTCGACCTCCTCTAGACCTCGGCCGGGCGGGACAACGCGCCGAGGAGCACGCCGGTCGCGGTCGCGACGTTCAGTGACGTGACGCCGGCACCCGACGGGGCCGCCACGCAGGCGACCTCGTCGCAGGCCTCGAGAATGCGAGGGCGCAGCCCGCGCTGCTCGTTGCCGACGACGAGCATCCACGGGCGGTCGCGCGGCAGCGAGTAGATGTCGCGGTCGGCGTGCTCGGAGCTGCCGAGGAGCCAGACGCCGGCGTCGCGCGCCTGCCGCAGCGCTCGGTGCAGGTTCGTCTCGACGGAGAACGGGACCACCTCGACACCGCCGCTCGCGACGTCGTAGACCGTCCCGCTCATCGACGCCGCGCGATCGCGCGCCATCAGCACGCCGCGCACGCCGAAGAACGCAGCGGTGCGGAAGATCGCACCCACGTTCTGCGGGTCCTGCACGGAATCGAGGGCGAGCCACAGCCCGCCGTCGCCCGCACCCGCGACCAGGTCGTCGAGGCTCACCGGCGATCGCTCGCGGACGCGGCCGATCGGTCCGCGCTCGCGGCCGCCGGAGCGGCCACGCTCCTCGAGCGCTCCGACCGCGATCCCGAGCGGCGCGGCCAGCTCGCGCGCCTGCTGCCACGGCGCTGCCCCGCCACGAGGCGGCAGTTCGAGGCGAGCGACGTCGCCCGGGCGGGCGCGGAGCGCCGCGATCACGCTGTGCGGATTCCGCAGTTCGAGCATGCGCTCCTCGATCGCCTCGCACCGGTCGCGATGGTAGCCGGTGCGCCGGAAACGCCCGGCGGCGTGCGACGGCGGGGTTTCCCCGACGCCCGGCGATCGGTGACGGCCTCAGCATGGTCGGGACTGACCACACCCCAGCGCGGGAGGGGAACGGCCCGGCGCGGGTTGGAGGAGTGTGCATGCGTCGAGCGCTGCGTCGCGGGCCGCTGCAGTTGATCACGGCGCTCGCGATCTTCGCCGTCGGCGGCGCCGCCTTCACGGCGGTGAACACGGTCGATCCGAGCTCCGCCGGGGAGGGCGCCGCAGCGATCTCCGGGTTCAACGTGACGAACATCGCGTACAACCTCGACGCCACGAACCCGCCGAACGTGACGACGGTGACCTTTACCGCGACCGCCGCGAACGGTGACGCAGTGAACACCTCGCTGCTGATTTTCGTGGAGTTCGTCAACGCCAGCGGCGACTGGTACGCGTGCACACGCGCCGGCGGGGTCGCGCCGGCCCACGACATCAGCTGCGACACGACGCCCGCGAACGCCAACACCAACGTCCAGCTCACGGCCGTGACGGCCGACAACTTCACCGCCGTGATCGCGGAGCAGTAGGAGCGTGCCGTGCAGCGCCGACGTCGCTCCGTTGCTGTCGACGCCGTCAGCCGGCGCCCCATCTTCAGCGCCGTCGTCGCTGGCACGATGCTCGCGGCAGCAGTCCTCCTCTGGCTCGGCTTTGCCCCCTCCTCGGTCGGCGGAGACTTCAGCTACGTGTTGGTCCAGGGCGACTCGATGGCCCCCGCCGTCGACCACGGCGACGTCGTGCTGCTGCGGCAGCGCGACGACTACGATCCCGGCGAGATCGTGGCCTACCACCATCCCGATCTCGGCGTCGTCTTCCATCGCATCACCGTCGATCGCGGCGGTCGCTTCGTCGTCCAAGGCGACAACCGCCGGTCCGCCGACGCGTACCAACCCACTGCCGACGACATCATCGGCGCGGGCATCCGCACTCTGCCGCGTGTTGGCCTCGCCGCCCGCGAACTTCAGTCGCCCCGCAACCTTGCCCTCCTCCTCACCGGCGCGATTGGCCTGGGCGTCGCCGCCCCGAGGACGGCGGTCCGCGTGGACCGAGGCGCCGCCGGCCAGCGCGAGCGGCCAGGCCCGAACCGCAGCGCCAGCGGGAGCGGGTTCCGCCGCCCTCCACGGAGCGTCCGGCGCAGTCACGCGCGTCCGAGCCCGGTCGTACCGGCACGCGCCCATCCGCTCGACGCGCACCCCGCGCCGAGCCGTTCCTCCGCACGATCGAGCCGACCACGGGCGGCGGCGGCCGGCCGCGAGGGCCGGGCGGGCTCGATCTCGGTCGCTTCAGCTTCTACGGCCCCTGGGGTGGTCAGCTCCTGGCCGGGCTGATCGCGGTGATGTTGATCGCGATCACGTTGCCACTCGTGATCAGCGCCCAGGGGACGACGGAGCTGACCTCCAGCGCCATCGCCTACGGCGTTCAGGGCAGCTTCCGCTATGGCCCCGAGGCGAACGGACGCCTCTTCGAGGGGGCGCCGGATTCCCCGCCTCAGCCCGTGTTCCGCGCGCTCACCTCGCAATTGCCCGTCGTCTACGAGTTCGCGACGGCGTCCGAGGGCGCGTTTGCCCCGCAGAATGTGACCGGCGCGTACGAGCTGGTCGCCGAGGTGCGTCACGCCAACGGCTGGCGTCAACCACTGGTGATCCAGCCAACCACGCTCTTCGCCGGCGACAACGTGGCCCTCAACGGCACCCTCGATTTGACGGCGATCGACCGGGTGATCGCCGACTTCGAGGCGGCCACGGGCGTCAGCTCGGACATCTACGAGCTCGGCCTCGTCGCCACCGTCGCGATCGAGGGCGAACTGGCGGGACAACCCTTTAGCCGGCGCGTGATCCACCCGATGGGATTCCGGCTGACCGAGCTGCAGCTTCAGTTCGACGATCGCATCGGCGACCTCGAGCTGCTCGACGGCGGCACCGTCAGCGTCCTCACCGCCACCACCCGCACGGTTAGCTTGCCGGTGCTGGGCACCGAGATCCCCTACACGGACTTCCCGCGGATCGCGGTCACGGTGCTGATCTTCAGCGGTTTCGGCCTCGCGGTGCTCGGCCTGATCACCTATCAG
The DNA here is from genome assembly GCA_965248675.1 of Dehalococcoidia bacterium. Taxonomy (GTDB): domain Bacteria; phylum Chloroflexota; class Dehalococcoidia; order UBA2979; family UBA2979; genus UBA6627. The sequence continues at coordinate 1,886,425 of CBDFJZ010000008.1, read as the reverse complement.
ACCTTCCGCGCCGGCGAGCGCGCCCGGATCCGGACCCGCTACGATCACCTGCTCGTCGAGGTCGCCTCCGATCGGATCCCGGCCACCGAGCGCGTGCTCCGGGTCGCCCGCTTCGGTGACCTCGTACGTGTCGCCGAGCGCGAGGGGCTGCCGATCCTCGCCGCCGCGCCGCGTGGCGGCGCGGCACGACGCCCCGAGGCCGAACCGGGGACGCCGTACCCGGACAGCCGCCTGCGCCGCGATCCGCGCGCGCTGATCGACGCCTTCCTCGGGGGCGACGGCGAAGCGCTGGCGATCGTCGAAGGCGCACAGTCGAACCTCGAGCCGGCCGAGATCGTCGACAACGTGCTCGATCTCAGCGGTCAGTACTTCGTGATCGACGGCGATCTGACGTACCGCTACGTGGCGGACGAATTCCTCCCCGGATCGCGGTTCGAACGTAGCCCGGACGACTACGACGATGCGGCCGCGTAGCAACCTCCAGGGGAGCCGAGGCGAAACGGAGGCCACGGAGTCGTGATGCGAGCGATCGCGATCCTGCTCGTTGCCGCGCTGTTGGTCTTCGCCGGTACGACCACGTTCAACGGGTCCGCCGCAGCGATTGCCGTTCCCGGCAGCTCATCCGGTTCCGCCACCACGCCGATCAGCGCCGATGACCTGAAGCCCGCGATCTGCGCCGGGATCACGCTGACGGCGGTCGTCTCCGGTACCGGAATCTTCAGCGGGACCGGGGCGAACGAGCTGATCGTGGGGAGCGCGGTCGCCGACACGATCTCCGGGGGCGGCGGCGACGACTGCATCCTCGGAGGCGGCGGCGACGACACGATCGACGGCGAGGCCGGCGCCGACGTGCTCGACGGCGGCGGGGGCGACGACGGCGTCACCGGCGGCACGGAGGTCGACACACTCTACGGTGGCCCCGGCGTCGTCGACGTCTGCACCGGCGGCGGCGATGGCGACCTGTTCCCGGGCGGCGACTGCGAGACGATCATTCCCTAGCGAGGCGGCTCGCGGCCGACTGGGGGACGCACCACGCGATCCGTCGCTCAGTCTCCGTCAAGCTCGTCGAGCGCCGACTCGATCTCGGCGAGGAGCTCCGGGTCGGAGGTGAGGTCGCGAGCGGCCTCGTAGGCGGCGGTCGCCTGCTCCAGGTCCCCGCGCTGGGCGTGCGTGAAGCCCAGCGCGATATGCAGCACGGGGCTTTCGGGGTCGAGTTCGATCGCCAGCTCGATCTCGAGGACGGCCTCCTCCAGTAGTCCGGCGGACCTGAACAGGTCGGACATGAAGAGGTGAACCGCAGCCGCCCCCGGGTCGCCCAGGAAGACTTCGGCGTCGGCACGCGCTCGGTCCACCTGCCCGATCTTTACCAGCAGCACCAACCGGTTCTGCTGTGACGTGACGTTGTTCGGGTCCAACGCCAGGGAGCGGTCCAGATCGACGAGGGCGAGCGCGAGCTCGCCGAGCTCCGCGTAGGCCGACGAGCGGTTGCCGAGGTAGATCGGGACCAGCGGATCGTCGCTCGGCGCCAGCTCCAGCGCCGCGTCCATGTCCTCGACGACCTGCTGCCAGTTGCCGAGGTTCAGGTTGGCGAACCCGCGCCCGTTGTACTGATCGGCTCGTTCCGGGCGCAGCTCGATCGCCCGATCGAGGTCGGCGACCGCCTCCTCCCAGCGCCCAAGCTCGTTGTAGAGCAGGGCTCGCTGGCTGTACGCCAGCCCTGACTGGTCGTCGAGCGCGATGGCGTCGGTGTAGTCGGTGATCGCTGCCTCGACGTTGCCGAGACCAGCGTGTGCGTAGGCGCGCTCTGAGTAGTCGTGGGCGGTCGGATCGAGTTCGATCGCGCGCGTGTACTCCGAGATCGCGAGGTCCCAGTCACCTTGCGTGTTCGCTTCGTTGCCAACGACCCGGTGCTCCCGCGCCTCGAATTCGGGTGGGGCACCAGTGCTGATGCATGAGATCGCCGACAGCGCGATGACCGACAGCAACGCGGACGCGAGTGAACGAACTGACATGCCGCCTCCAGTTCTGCAGTATCGACAGAATCGCGAGAGCATCTAGCCGGTCCCGTCGGCGCTACGATCCCGCGCGGAACGAGCGGCCGCGCTCAGGGGAGACGCGATGCAGATCACCGACATCACCACGGTCGTCGTCGACGCCGCGAAGGGCGCCGTCAGTGGCGCTAACTCTCTCGATCCGCGCTTCGCGCGGGGGCGCCGCACCTGGCTGTTCGTCGAGATCCACACCGACGAGGGCGTGCTGGGCGTCGGCGAGGCGAGCCAGAGCCGCCTCGATGCCGGCGTGGTCGCCGCCGTCGAGGAGATGAAGCCGTACTACGTGAGGAAGGACCCGGTTGGCCTCGTGCGGCCGCAACGGCGGCAATGGATCGACAATCCGTTCGCCGGGCGGGTGCGCTTCGCCGCCGCCAGCGGGATCGAAATGGCGCTGTGGGATCTCGCCGGGAAGGCGCTCGGGCAGCCGGTCCACGTGCTGCTCGGAGGGTCGATCCGGGAGCGACTCGCGCTGTACGGGAACCTGAGCCAGGCGACGCCCTCGCGGAGTCCCGAGGACCTCGCGGCGACCGCGGCGCGGGCGGTCGGGGAGGGGTTCACGGCGGTGAAGATCTATCCGTTCCCGCAGGCCGGCGAGGTGACCCCGAACCGCGGCGCCGGCCTGACGCGAGGCGAGATCGACCTGGCCGAGGCGCGCGTGCGCGCGGTGCGCGAGGCGATCGGGCCGGACGTTCACCTCCACACGGACTGGGCCTGGGCGGTGAGCCCAGGCGACGCCGCCTCGGTCGCGGAGCGACTGCGTCCGTACGACCTGTTCTGGATCGAGGAGCCGTTCAGGACCGACGATCCTCAGGAGTTCGCCGCGCTCCGCCGCCAGATCCGGCCGCGGATGGCGGGCGGTGAGCAGCTCTCAACGATGCTGCCGTTCCGTCAGCTCTTCGAGGCGCGCGCGCTCGATGTCGTGATGCCGGACGTGAAGTGGATCGGCGGCATCTCCGCGTTCCTCGAGATCGCGACGCTTGCTGGCGCGTTCGACGTCGAAGTCTCGCCGCACAACATGTCGGGACCTGTGGCGACGGCGGCGTGCGTGCAGCTGGGGGCGGTGCTGGGCAACTTCTTGACGCTGGAGTACGGCTACTCGGGCGTCCCCTGGCGCGCCGATCTGGTCGCCGGGACCGAGATCGTGGAGGACGGACAGATCCCGCTCCCCACGGCGCCCGGCCTCGGCATCGAGTGGGACGGCGACGCCGCGCGTCAGCACGCGATCTAGCGAGGAGGGTCCGGCCCCAGGCGGCGGCGAGCCGGGTTGCGACGAACGAGCCGGACGGCCCGGCGTTGTGAGATCGCGGCGCGAGGTCCACGATGCCCTCGGGAGGCACCGAGGGGGTACCGCGATGCAGATGTCCTACAGCCGCTGGGAGCGCCGAGACGCCACCGCGCGGCACAGATCGTCGCGCGCGGTGGCGTCTCGGCGCTCCCAGCGCTCCTACAACGCGAAGGTCACCGACGCCCGCTACTTCTGGATCGACGCCGGGAACACCGTCGCCCTCCTCGTCGAGGGCCAGCCCGGGTTCGCCGACTTCGACCCTGAACCGGCCGGCACTCTGACCACCGCCCAGTTCCAGATGAACGACGTCGCGCGCCAGGTCGCCAGCGAGCTCTGGACCGACGCGCGCCTCGGCCTCGAGGCGTACGAGCGCGCCGGACGCCCGTCGGGGATCGACGCCGCGCTCTGTCGGGTCTGCCGCGGCACCGGCGCGATCGCCGGCGTCGACGTCGGCGGTGGCGGCGAGATCACCAGCTGCAACGCCTGTAGCGGGACCGGGCGCGCCGCCGCGCCGGCCTAGCGAGCGACCGGCTCGGCGAACCGCTGCGCGAGGACGCGTCGCCGAAACGCGAAGATCCGCTCAACACGCCTCGCGATCACCAGTCGATCCGCGATGTCGCCGAGCGGACCGAACGGCACCGCGTAGTGCACCACGTCGCCGACATGGATGCCGCCGGGCACCTCGGTGAAGCGGTGTTGGTGGTGCCAGACGCGGTACGGCCCCAGGCGTTGCTCGTCGACGAAGTAGTTCCCCTCGTCCAGATGCGAGATCTCGTCACCCACTGCACGGGGATGCGGAACAACGGTCGTACGCGGTACGTGATGATCAGCCCGGCGTACACTTGTTCCGGCAGCGGCGAGGTCACCTCGAAGCGCACGTCCGGCGGGGTGATCACGGCGAGGTTCCGGGGATCGGAGAAGAAGGCCCAGGCCTCGTCGCGTCCGATCGGCAGCGTTTGCTCGGTCTCGAAGCGGTGCAGCGACACGCGCGACTCCGATCGATCGCGTTAGAGCGCGGCGAGCTCCTCGGGGAGCGCGTCTGCCAGCGTCGGGTGGCCGAACTGCCAGCCGCCATCGATCAGGCGCTGCGGCACGACGCGCTGACTGACGAGGCCGGTCTCTCGCGCCTTCTCGCCGCCCATGATCAGCTTGAGCGCGAAGGCGGGCAGCGGCAGGAAGGTGGGGCGGCTGATCGCGCGGCCGAGATCCTTCGTGAACTCGGCGTTGGTGACCTCCTCGGGTCCCACCGCGTTCACCGCGCCCGAGAGGTCGCCCGTCACCGCGTGCTCGTAGATGCGCACCAGATCCTCGAGGCCGACCCACGGGAAGTACTGCCGTCCGCTGCCGATCTTGCCCCCGAGCCCAAGCTTGAACGGGGTGATCAGCGCCGGGAGCAAGCTCCGAGGCACGATGCCGCTGCGCACGATTGCGACGCGGAGCCCGAGCTCCTCGGCCCGGTTGGCCTCCGCTTCCCAGTCGACGACGAGGTCCGCGAGGAATCCGTCGCCGCGCGAAGACTGCTCGGTCAGGCGCTCTTCGCCGCGGTCGCCGTAGACGCCGACGGCCGACGACGTCACGAACGCCTTCGGGCGATCGGTCATCCCGCGAATCGTCTCGACGAGCAGCCGGGCGCCATCGATCCGGCTGGTGCGCAGCTCATCCTTGTAGGACGCGCTCCAGCGGCGATCGCCGATCGAGGCGCCCGCGAGGTGGGCCACGGCGTCGACGCCGTCGAGCACGCCGTCGCGAATCCATTGATCGGTTGGGCTCCACTCGGCGTCCGGGCTGGAAGCATCGCCGTGGCGGAGCCGCACGACCTCGTGGCCACCGGCCTCGAGCCGGGCCCGCAGGACCGAGCCGACCATTCCCGAGCTGCCGGTGATTGCGATCTTCATAGCTCGCCTCCTTCGCAGGAGCGCCGTTGGCGAGCTCGGCGCCCGTCAGGCGCTCGTGCGATCCGATCCTCCCCCCGCTTCGCTCTTGCGAGCAACGGGTGAGCATCACGAGCGTGGAGTAGCGCAGCTCAGAAGTCGCAGCGATCCGGCAACGGCTCGCGCGATGCGAGCGGCGCGGCGAAGCCAGGCTCCGGCTGGAACGCCTCGAACCCGCCGTCCGCGGAGCCGCGGAGAGCCGCGCCGCCGTATCCGCCGGTGTTCATGTGCGCCCGCACGATCACCGTCTGGTCCGACGTGATGGCGACGGGACCGCCGCTCCGGACGAACGGCTGCTCCGCGACGTGGCTGTGTAGCAGCACGCGGCGGTAGACGAGGTCGCCCGTTTCGGTCGCCACCTCCCACCAATCGGCGTACTGCTCACAGCCGGCGTCGGGGCTGCTGACGGTGACCGAGAACGTGTACGCGCCCGCCTCACCCGACAGCTCGACGGCGCTCACATCGGCGAACGTCGGCGCCAGCGGCTGATCCGCGTCCGCGAGCGGCGAGGTCACCGGCCGCTCGGGATCGGAGCACGCCGCGACGAACAGTCCGAGGCCGATCAGCATCGCGACGCGGATCACGACGAGGGCGCATCGGGGCGCGGCTCCGAAGGGTCGGGATCGTCGACCGCCGTCAGCCAGTGCTGGTTCTCACCGGTCGCGCCATCGCCCGCAACCTCGTCGAGGGCGCGTCCGACGATGAGGCGGACGTCCATCTCCGAGCGGCCGGTCTGGTGCAGCACATGAGCGGCCATCTCGGTACCGCCTTCGAGCTCCTCGGCGACCACGATGTCGGCGCCGAGCGCGCGCAGCTCCCCGCTGTCTCGGACGTAGCGGGTGCGGACCATGATCGGCGTCACGGGGCAGACCGCCCGCACGGCGGCGATCGCTCGGCGGGCCGCATTCGGATCGTTGATCAACAGCACCAGCGCGCGCGCGTACGGCACCTGCGCATAGGTGAGCGCCTCGGGGCTTGTGATGTCGCCGTAGTAGGCCGGGGCCCCAGCCGCGCGCGCCGCCCGCACCGTTTCGGCGTTCAGCTCCAGCACCAGGTGCGGTACACCGGCGTCGGCGAGCGAGCGCACCAGCAGCCGTCCGGCGACGCCGTAGCCGACCACCACAACGTGGTCGGTGAGGCCTCGATGCCGCGGTTCCCGCTCATCGATCCCCGGCGCTCGGAGCAGCCGCTCGAGCGGTCGGAGGATTGCCTCTCCGGCGCGCAGCCTGGGCGCGAACTCCATCGCGAGCCTCGACAGCACCATGCTCAGCACCCCAGCGCTGACGATCATCGCCAGCTCACGGTCGGTTGCCAGGCCGGCGCTGAGGCCGAGGGTGAGGACGATGAACCCGAACTCGCCGAACTGGGCGAGGTTGACCCCGACCTCCCACGACGCGCGCGCCGGATAGCGCATCGCGATCGCCGACAGCGAGGCGATCACCCCTTTGCCGAGAAGCAGCCCGATCACGATCAGCGGCATGCGCACTGGTTCGTCGACCAGCACCGATGGGTCGAACAACATCCCGAGCGAGATGAAGAAGATGCTGGTGAACGTGTCGCGCAGCGGGATCACATCGGTCACCGCGCGGTGCGCGTAGTCCGTGTCGGCGAGGAGCAGGCCGGCCAGAAACGCGCCGAGCGCGAACGACAGGCCGACCTCGGACATGCCCCACGCCAGCCCCACGCCGACGCTCAGCACGGCAAGCAGGAACACCTCGCGACTGCGGGTCTGGTCAACCAGCCGGAAGAAGCGAGGGATCACGAACCGCGCCGCGACGGCCGCGGCGGCCAGGACGCCTAACGCTTTCGCGAAGGCGATGAAGAGCTCGCTGACGACGTCATCGCCCTCACCCGCCAACAGCGGTACGAATAGGGTCAGCGGCACGACGAGCAGGTCCTGGAAGATGAGCGCGCCGACGATGAACCGTCCGTGAGGCGAATCGAGCTCGCCGCGGGCATCGAGGGCGCCGAGCACGATCGCGGTGCTCGACAGCGCTACCACGAGCCCGAAGAAGACGGCTCGCTGCGGGGTCTCACCGAGCGCCGTGAGCAGCAGGTAGGTCGCCAGCACGGTGATCCCGACCTGCAGCGACCCGCCGATCGCGACCGCCCGCCAGATGAACCGCAGCCTTGACAACGAGAACTCGAGGCCGACCGAGAACAGCAGCAGGATCACGCCCACCTCGGCGATCAGCTCGATGTCCTCGGTATCAGTGACGAGGCCGATCCCGTCGGGGCCCGCGATCGCACCGGCGACGAGGAAGCCGATCACCGGTGGCAGCCGAACGCGATGCAGCAGCAGGGCGGCGAACACCGCCAGCACGACGACAATCGCCAGTTCACCGATCAGTCCGTCGCTCTGCATCGCGATCCTTCGCGAGGTGGTGGCGCGACCGCGCACCTCGACGTCAACGAGTTCGCGGCTAGAACTCGTCCTGGCAGTATGGCCGGTAGGCGGTCGCAACGATCCGATCGGCGAGTTCGAGGACGCTGGAGTCGCGCGCCTCGATCAGCCCGAGGCGGGCGAGCTGAGTCGCGCTGGCGAACCCGCTGAGCAGCGAGGCGAGCCGCGCCACGGGGAGGGTCAGATCGGCCTCGGCGGAAGTTCGCGCCACGCGCGAGGTCGCACCGTCCGTTTCGAGGCGGTAGGTTCCGGCGTTCCAATCGCAGAGTTCGTCCTCGACGGCGATCGTTAGCGCTCCCGGCGCGCCGTAGAGCCGCTGGCCCAGCGCCAGTTCCACATCGGCGATGCGCATCCAGATGCCGTCGCCGGTGCGGCGCCGCAGCGTTCGAGGCTCCTCGAGCAGCAGCGGCGCCGGGTCGTCCTCGGGAACGCCCTCCATCTCGATTTCGCGGACCAGATCGTGGGCGGCGAGGGAGTTCCAGAGGCCTCGATAGGCGTCGGTATCGAGGGCGACGAACGCGCCGACCTTCATGCACTGGTCGGGACCGGGGTCGAACAGGTCCTCGTCCTCGCGATTGCGGAAGTAGAGGTAGCCGCGCGGCTCTCCGGGAGCGTCGCGGTAGATGACCATCTGATGCGGCTTCCAGCTCGGCTCATCCGGCTCGAAGATCCGGTTCCAGGCCTCGTCGCTGCGCTCGATCATGAGGTTGCGAGGGGCGACGTGCTGCGCGAGGAGGCGTTGTGCGATCGGCCGGCCCTCCTCGAAGGTGACGACATCCGCCTGACCGGTCGCCGGGGGGCCGGTGAGCGCGCCGTAGCGAGGGTCCCAGGTGTAGCCGGTCCGCAACGAGGCGAACCCGTAGCCGAAGCGCTGGTAGATCGCGGCGTACGAGGCCCAGAGGATCGCGCAGCTCTGTCCGCGATCGCGGGCGTCGGAGAGGCCTCGCGTGACGAGCTCGCGGATGAAGCCGCGTCGCCGGTACCCGGGCAGCGTCCCGACGTTGGTCACGCCCGCCATCGAGACGGGTGCGCCGTTCAGCCTCACCGTGAAGTCGTAGGCGCCGTAGGTGGACACCAGCTGACCATCGACGAACGCGCAGATCGTGTGTTCCGGGTTGAGCCGCCAGGTCGGCGCTTCCGGTCTCGGCTCGTCGCTCGGAACGCCCGGGACGACGTAGTTGACGACGCGCCGATAGTCGTCGAACTCGTCCTTCCGTGCATTGCGGAACTCGACAGCCATCAGGCCGCCGGCTCGACGACGATCGCCTTCGCGTGACCGGGGTCGGCGCGGAACGTTTCGAGGCCGTGCCGCACCAGCGTAAGGATGTGCGGCCGCGTCGCGGCGACGAGGGCGACGGTCGCGTCGTGGGCGACCATGCTCGGCATGTTCGGGACGCAGTAGTGGATGACCTCGTGCGTGACGTAGGTCGGCTCGTCGTGCGAGGTCGGTCGCGACGTCTCGAAGCAGCCACCCTCGTCGATCGCCACGTCCACCGCGACGGAGCCCGGCGGCATCGCCTCGATCATCGCGGCGCTCACCACGTGCGGCGCCGCCTCGCCCGCACTGTGGACGGCGCCGACGAGCAGGCTGGCGTCACCCAGCACGGAGGCCAGGCGATCGGGCGACACCGCCTCGGCGAGCGGGCCGATCTGCGAGGCCACCTCGCGCGCGTGCGCCTCGCGGTTGTCGACGAGCGCCACCCGGGCGCCCATGCCGTGCGCGACCTCGGCGGCCTGGCGGCCGACGACGCCGGCGCCGACCACCACGGCCAGCGCCGGCTCCGTGCCCAGCACCGCTCCGAGGAGTACCCCACGTCCTCCGTGCATGCCCTCGAGATAGTGCGAGCCGATCTGCGGCGCGAGCCGTCCGGCGATGAAGCTCATCGGCGCGAGGATCGGGTTGCGCCCCTGATCGTCCTCGAGCAGCTCGTACGCGAGCACAGTGGCACCGCTGGCGTCGAGTGGCGCCTGCATGTGCGGGCTCCCGGCCAGGTGCACGAACGTGAAGAGCGTCTGACCGGGTCCGAGGTGCGCGATCTCCTCCGAGTTCGGCTCCTTCACCTTCATGATCAGCTCGGCGCTGAACGCTCCGTCGACATCAACGACTCGCGCTCCGGCCGCGGCGTAGGCCTCGTCGGGGAAGCGAGCTCCGGCGCCCGCGCCGCGCTCGACGCGCACCTCGATGCCGAGCGCCGCGAGGTCGGCCGCGACCTGCGGCGTCAGCCCGACGCGGTCCTCGCCAATCTTCGTCTCGCGCGGGACGCCGACACTGCCGATGGCGTTCTCAGCCATTCGTACCCCCATCGACGGAGCGATCGCTCTCTGATCGCACGTCGGGCGAGGCTCGCTGCCTCGCCCGTTGGTCTCAATGATATTCAATGCCTCCAAGGGCGGCGCGACACATTCGTCATGGACACTGCGGCTGCGACGGGAAGCGTGCGATACTGAGAGAGGCGGGGACCGCACGCGCGATGGTCATCGATCGCGCACGAGTCAGGTGGTTCCGCCGTGCGCCGGCCACGCCGCTCCCCGAGACCCCCCGGATCCGTACGCCCCGTCTCTCAACGCTTCGTTTCCCGAAGAGCGTTCCTCGCGACCGCTGCCGCGGTCCCGCTCGCGATCGCGCTCGGCCCGAAGACCGTGCTCGCCCGCGGCGACGCGTCGTCGCGAGGTCTCACACCGGCGCTCCCGCCGGCGCCGCGCGCGGCGATCGGCGCCGGGGCGGCGAGCCACCTCGCGTGGGTGTGGCAGTTCCAGCACGACGGGGCGCGCGAGGAGATCCGCGACGTGCTGGCCGCGCACGGCCTGGGGATCGCGATCAAGGTGCACGACGGCACCGACTGGATGTCGAAGTACGACCGGACCGCCGAGGCGATCGACGGACCCGACACGACCGCCTCGCTGGCCGCGTTCTTCGAGGACGCCGGCGTGCCGTTCCACGCGTGGGGCGTCGTGCACGGCGAAGACCCCGTTGGCGAAGCGAAGGTCGCCTCGCAGATCCTGAACGCCGGCGCGCGCAGCCTGATCGTCGACCTCGAGGCGCACTCGGGCTTCTGGCGCGGCACCACCGACGACGCGGAGCGCTACGGCGAGGCGGTGCGACGGCTGCAGCCTAACGCCTTCATCGGAACGTCGATCGACGCGCGGCCGTGGGAGGTGCCGCGGATTCCGATGGCGGAGTTCGCGCAGTTCACCGACGCGGTCGCACCTCAGGTCTACTGGAGCGCGTTCGACAACTCGAACAACATCCGGAAGTACCGGCTCGCCGGCGACGAACCGCCCGAGGAGGGGGTCACGCCTCGCTTCGCGTTGCAATCCGCCGTCCGTGCCGTGAGCGAGTTCGGCCTGCCCGTCCATCCGATCGGCGACGGCACGGTCGACGACGGCACGCAGTGGAGCGAGTTCATCGAAGAAGCGTTCGCCAGCCAGGCGGAGGCGATGTCGGTCTGGCGCTTCGGCGTTGCCGACACGACCGTCTGGGAGCTGCTGCGCGACAGCCCGCCGCGTCCGCTGAGCTACGTCGTGCAGTCCGGCGACACGCTCTCCGCGCTCGCGGAGGAGTGGGGCACCACGGTCGACGCGATCGCGACGACGAACGGGATCGCCGACGTCAACTTCCTGTTCATCGGCCAGGAGCTGCGCGTACCTCGAGGCGGGACGATCGCGGCCGCCCCGGCGACCAGCCGCTACACCGTCCAGCCCGGGGACTCGCTGTGGTCGATCGCGATTGCATTCGACACGACCGTCGACGCGCTTGCGGCCGCGAACGGGATCACCAACATTGGTCTGATCCGGATCGGCGATACGCTCATCCTCCCCTAGCCTGTGCCTCGGACGCGTGACGCGAGGCAGGCAGATGGTCGATCACACGAAGCCGGACTACGTCTCGCTCGAATTCCCCGATCCGCCGCCCGACCGGCCGTACGTCTACACGAACATGGTGATGTCCGCGGACGGCAAGATCGTCATCGAGGACACGGAGCGCGGCCTCGGCAGCGCCGTCGATCAGCGCCTGATGCGGGAGCTGCGCGTCAGCGCCGACGTCGTGCTGAACGGGGCCGGCACGCTGCGGGCCAGCGGCAGCTCGTCGCGCCTGAACCACGCCGAGCTGACGGCGATTCGCGAAGCGCGAGGACTGTCGCCGAACCCGATCGCCGCCGTGCTCTCCGGCTCGGGCAATCTCCCGCTCGATCGGCTGTTCTTCACGACCGACGAGTTCCGCGCGATCGTCTACCTCGGGAGCGAGGCGTCGCCCGATCGTGCCGAGGCGATCCGGGCCACGGGCCGCGAGGTGGTCGAAGTCCCCGCCGCCGACCCGACGCCCGCGATGCTCAGCCATATGCGGGACGACCTCGGGGCCCGGCGCGTCCTCGTCGAGGGCGGCCCGACGCTCAACGGGATGCTGCTCGATCGGGGCCTGATGGACGAGTACTTCCTGACCGTCGGGCCTCGGATCGTGGGGGGCGAGGAAACGCTAACCCCGGTGCGCTCCGATCGCGCCTCGACAGCGGCGCTGGTGCAGCAGCTGGCGCTGGTGTCGGCGGTGCCGAACCCCGCCACAGGCGAGGTGTACCTGCGATACCGGGCCCTCGAGGGCTGACGCACCCGATCGGCGGTCCGCGGGCCGGCAGACACAGAAAAGGGGACCGCCCTTGCGGGCGGTCCCCTCCGTGCTCCTCGCCCTGGCGGGACTTAGAACGAGGCGCCTGGTCGCTGGGAGGACGCTAGCCGACGATCTCGATCGTCGCGGTCGTACCGACCTGTAACCACCACTCGTAGCCGTCGTCCGAGTTGTGGAAGAAGATGTCGCGGTGCTCGCCGGTGACGGCGCTCCCGGTGTCCGCGCAGGTGTACGTCCGCGCGTTCGGGTCACCGATGATCTTGAACTGCTGACCCATGTTCTGCGGTGAGCAGGCCGCCGCGCCTTCGTAGACCACCTGCCCGTTGGCCATGGCGCCGCACCAGCCGCCGCCGTCACCGATGCTCGCCGGGATGCTCCCCTGCGAGCAGTAGTAGTAGGTGATCGAGGAGACGAGCCGGGTCGACGAGGACGGCGGCGCGGTCGCGATCTGCGACCCGTCCGCGCGACGGATCATCACCATCATGTCGGCGCGCAGGTTCGCGGAGGAGAGCGTGTTCACGTAGATCGGCGCGCCGGGGATAAAGGTCAGGAAGTGCTGCGCCGGCACGTCCCACGCGAGCACGGTCTGCGCCGCGAACGGCTGCGCCGCCAGCAGGGTCTCGACGTCGGACGTGCCGGCCAGGCCCCTGCGTCAGTCCGCCCTCGGGCGGCAGCGGGAAGGCCGTCGCGCCCGTCACCGGCAGCACCGAGGGCGTCTCGCCCGTCGCGGCACCGCTCGGCGCGCGCGTCACGGTCACGATCGAGTCCGTCTTGAGGTTGGCGGAGGTCAGCGAGTTCACGTAGATCGGCGCGCCGGGAATGAACGTCAGGAGGTGTTGCGTGGGGATGTCGAACACCGACAACGTCTGCACGGGAAACGCCTGCGCCTCCGCGAACGCGGCCGGATCGGTGGTCCCCGCGGGACCGCTCGTCAGTCCGCCCTGCGGCGGCACCGCCAGCGTGTAGCCGTCCGCCTCGAGGGCGACCGTGGGCGTGTCCCCGCCGTCACCGCTCGTGTCGCCGGGCACCGGCGCCGCGTCCCCGCCGTCACCGCTCGTGTCGCCGGGGACCGGCGCCTCGGAGATCGGATCGCCGCCGCTGTCGGCCACGAGCGTGAGGTAGATCGCCGCCATCCAGCCGGCGCCGCGATAGGTATCGACCGGCACCCAGACCAGGCCGTCGCCGATCCGAGCCGCGCCGGTGATCGAGACCGCGCTGCCGTCAGGCAGGCAGTCGAGGCGGATGCCGGACAGGCTCGGCTCGCTGCGCAGCCGGAGGCAGTCGCCGTCGGCGCTGACGACCGCCGGATCACCCTCGGCAAGCTCGACCGTCGGAGGCGGCGGAGCGTCGGTGGCGGAACCGCCGGGGAAGCGGTAGACGTGCACCGAGATCCCGACGTAGCGCCCCGCGGAGGCCAGCGGATCGTAGCCCGGCCGCAGCCGCACGATTTCGTCCCAGTTCTGGTTCGAGTCGATCACGTCGAAGCGCCCGGCGCCCAGCGGCTGGAGCACAATCGCCGTGTGCAAGCCGAGGTAGAACGCGCCCGGGCCGCTGTACGCGTCGTTCGCGAGCTGGATGATGTCGCCGCGCACGGCCTCGTTCAGCGGCACCCCCACGGCACCGGCACCCAGGTATCCATCGCGATAGCCGTAGCCCATCGTGTACGGGGTGGCGCGGTCGACCACCTTCTTCACCCAGGTGAAGCACTGGCCCTGCCAGGTGTGGAGGTCCTTGAGCGCCTCGTCGGCGATCGTCGACGACCCGGCGATCGCGGCGTGATCCTGACCGCTGGCGGGCATCGGAATCGCGACCGCGGACGCACGGTCCTGATGGAGCGTGGGGAGCGCCATGAGAGTGAAGAACAGCACCGCGAACGGGATCAGCCGTACTCGGATATCGTGTCTCCTCTTCGGCAGGCCGGCTGCCGTGTCCACCCGGAAGTGGAGGTAGGCCCGTGCCGTTGCGTCGCCGCCTTTCGGCGGGTTTGCGCTCTCGGCGAGCACACGCCGCCCGCATCCGTGCGGTGGTGTCGACCGGGACGGAACGCCCGGGTCATCAGATCATCGGCAGGTCGGTACCTCGAACTTGACCCCTCGCCGACGAGGTCGTCCGAGGGCTGTTCGGGCGCCGATCCACAGCCGATGGACACCGCCTCACGGCGCACGCCACCACACCACCCGATCGGGCGATCAACAGCGAATTCAGGCAGGTGGTGGTTGTGGGACGGTATCCACCGTGCAATCGATCGCGCATGGGGTCGACCCCTGATCGATCCCCGTTATCGCAAGCATGCTTTGGGTGCGACTCCCTCGCTTCGCTTTCGGGCGGGCGTCGCGCACCGGTTTATCGGAGCACACCCCTCGCTCGCAAGACCCCGAGGCGCTTAGGCTGTCAGCCCAGGCCCCGCCGCCATTGCGAGGAGCGACGCGACCTCACACCGACTGCTCGCCACGTTCGCGATCGCCGTGGTCGCCTCGTGAGCCTCGCGATCGTCGGTACGCCGACGACTCATGCCGCGACCGGCTGCGCAGCGCCGCGGATCGCGTTCACCGCGTACGGCCCCGCGATCCGCGTCCAGAGCAACCTCTGTCAGATCGCCCTATCGCCCGGCGCGAACGTCTTACGCTGGGAGCGAGCGGCGATGACCGCGGACGCGGCGTTCGGCGGGATGGACTTCGGCGCGAGCCAGGGCGAGCTCTCGGTCTGGCATCTCGATACGAAGCGCAAGGTCTGGACCGGCTGGGGCCCCGCGGTGCCGCCGGGGGTGACAGCCCTCACGACCGTCGAATCGGACGGCATCTACTTCATCGACGCCCCGACCATCGCCTCGTGGACGCTGCCGGCGAACCCGTCGATCTTCGACAACGCTCAGGTCGTCTCGTTCTACGGCTTCCCCGGTATCCCCTCGATGCGCGAACTCGGCTTCTACACGCCCGCCGGCGCGATCGCTGCAGTTGGCGAGGTCGCCGCTCAGTACGACGCCATCAACGGCGACCTGGAGGTGATCGCGGCCGTTCACCCGATCGTCGCTGTCGCCCAGCCCTTCCCACAGATCGACGGCAGCTTCCTCGGTCGCATGTCACACGAGACGATCGCCAGTTACGTCGAGGCCGCGCGCGACGCAGGCGCGATGGTCTTCCTCGATATCCAGATCGGCTGGGCCGATCCGCTCGCGGAGGTGCGGCGGCTGGAGCCGTTCCTGCGCGAGCCCTTCGTCCACGTCGCGCTCGACCCGGAGTTCGCGACGGCGATCTACGCGGAGGCCCCCGGGACGGTGATCGGCAGCCTTGGCGCGGACGATGTCAACGCCGTCCAGGACTACCTCGCGAGCCTCGTCCGCGAGGAGGGGATCCCGCCGAAGGCGCTGGTGCTGCACCAGTTCAACGGCATCATGCTGCTCGACCCGACCGGCTATGACGATGTCGCCGA
This sequence comes from Dehalococcoidia bacterium, assembly GCA_965248675.1. Taxonomy (GTDB): domain Bacteria; phylum Chloroflexota; class Dehalococcoidia; order UBA2979; family UBA2979; genus UBA6627. The sequence continues at coordinate 1,870,704 of CBDFJZ010000008.1, read as the reverse complement.
GGTGGAGATCGTGATCGACATGGACGGGTTCGGTGGCCCAGAGATCAAGACCCGGCACTACGACCTGTTCGCGCTGAGCGACTATTCCGAGGTCCCTGCAATCAAGCTCTTCTTCCGCTGGGACGTGCCGCTGATGTCCCCAACGACGATCCAGAACCTGAGCACCGCGCCCGGCCTGATCATCTACCAGTAGCCGCGCGCGGGCTCGAGGTTCAGCGTCCTTACTCGATCGGCGGGTGCTGCGAGACCGGCCCGGCGAGCAGCGCCTCGACCTTCGCGCCGTCATAGCCGAGGGATTCGAGGAGTTCGCGCGAGTGCTCGCCGGCGAGCGGCGCGCGCCCGATCGGCGAGCTCTCGGTCTCCGAGAGGAACAATGCCGAGCTGACCGCGTGGTGGGTTCCGCTCACGACGTCGTCGACGTCGGCGAGCATCCCGCGCTCGGCGAAGTAGGGGTGGCGGACTGCCTGCGGCATCGTCTGCACGTCACCGTAGGCGGCGCCCGCCGCATCGAGGCCGCGCGACGCCTCGGCGACGGTGTGCTCGGCGACCCAGGAGGAGACGAGCGCGTTCGCCTCGGGGCCAATTGCCGGCATCTCCGCGCCGGCGTGTCCGAGGCCTTCGGCGATCCGGCCGAAGTGGCGGCTGGTGCCGATGTTGATCGTCAGGTGCCCGTCCTTTGCCGCGTGGATCGGGTGGCGGAACGGCTGCCAGTTCTCCTCGGTGCCACCGTTCAGGGCGCGGCTGGCGACGTCGTTGAGCAGCGCGAGCTGGCCGTCCATGAGCGTGGTGTCGACGTGCTGGCCGAGGCCGGTGCGCTCACGGTCGAGCAGCGCTGAGGCGATGCCGGCGAAGGAGAGCGCGCCGGTCATGACGTCGGCGACGGTGACACCGGGGGCGAACGGACCATCGGTGCGGGCGGCCTGCTGCTGCGTCCAGATCCAGCCCGCCTCGGCGTGGGCTGTGGCGCCGAAGGCGCGGCGGTGGGAGAAGCTGTTGCCGTGCCCGAAGCCGGAGATCGAGGCGAAGACGAGGCGCGGGTTCAGCTCGTGGATCGCCTCGTAGCCGAGGCCGAGGCGGCCCATCGCCTCCGGGCGGAAGTTCTCGACGAGGACGTCGGCGCGGGCGATGAGATCGCGCGCGACCTCGAGGCCGGCGGGGTCCTTCAGGTCGAGGACGATCGAGCGCTTGCCGAGGTTGTTCTCCACGGAGCCAGCCGCCCGCCGCGGACCGTCGCCGGCGGGTGTGCCGTCCGCGCCGGGCGCCGCCTGCCCCAGCGGCGCGTCGATCTTGATCACCTCGGCCCCCATGTCCGCGAGCATCCTGGTCGCGTACGGACCGGCGACGACGCGCGTGAAATCGATCACCCGGGTACCTTCGAGGATTCGCCGCTGGGACATCCGCAGCTCCTTTCGCCCGGGCGAGCCTAGCGGGCGAAGGTTCTCAGCGCCCAGCACGCCCACCGCGACCGCGAACGTGGCAGAATCACGCCCATGCCGGCAGCCGAACCAACCACCAACGCACTCGAGGGCATCCGCGTCCTCGACCTCGCCACCGCGCGCGCCGAGTTCACGGGCCGCATCCTCGCCGACCTCGGCGCCGAGGTGATCAAGGTCGAACCGCCTGAAGGCGCGGCCGCCCGTCGCCTCCCGCCATTCGACAGCGGCGATCCGGAACGCTCGCTCTACTGGGCCGCGCTCGGCCTCGGCAAGCGAAGCGTCGTGCTGGATCTGCTCAACGACGAGGACGACCGCGCGACCTTGCGCCGGCTGCTCGCCGGCGCGGACGTACTGATCGAGTCGTTCGACCCGGGCGTGATGGAGGGGGTCGGCCTCGGCCACGCCGAACTCGCGGAGGCACTCCCGCAGCTCGTCTACACCTCGGTGACGCCGTACGGGCAGGACGGCCCGTGGGCGCATCGCGTGGCGACCGAGCTGACGGCGGAGGCCGCCGGCGGGCTGGTCAGCATGCAGGGCGATCAGGACCGGCCACCGATCCCGGTAGGGCTGCCGCAGGCGGCCTTCCACGCAGGCGTCCAGGCGGCGGCGGACACGCTGATCGCGCTGTTCGAGCGCGAGCGCTCCGGATTCGGCCAGCACCTGGACGTGTCGCAGCAGGCGGCGATGGTGTGGACGCTGATGAACGCGACGGGCTTCCCGCCCAACACCGGCGAGGATCCGCCCGGCTACGGCGACGACCGGGCGACGGCGGTGCTGCCGAGGGCCGGCCGGCGGATGCCCTGCATCGACGGTTATGTGGTGTTCGGGATGGCGCCTGTCGGGATCGCGCTGCGCGGCACCATGCGCTACCTCGAATGGATGCAGGACGAAGGCGAGCTCGACGACTGGCCCGAGCCTGACCTCGAGAAGTGGGCGGCCGGGATCGCGACGATCGCCGCCGAGGACGTCCCCGCGGCCACCGACGCGATGGCGCCGGCGGTCGAACGCGTCAGCACCCACATCGCGCGGCACACGAAGGCGGAGCTGTTCGCACAGGCGGTGGTGCGCGACTACATGCTGGCCCCGCTCTACACGATGGACGAGGTCGCCGCCGACCCGCAGCTCGCCGTGCGCGAGTTCTGGGTGGAGATCGACGGCCAGCGCTACCCCGGGCCGTTCGCCAAGTTCAGCGAAACGCCAATTCGGATGGAGCGCGCCGCCCCGGCGCTCGGAGCCGACCAGCACCTGCTTGAGGAGCCTCGTGCACCGGTCGTGGTGAGGCCCTCGGCGCCCGGCGCGCGTGGCCGCGCGTTCGAAGGGCTCAAGGTCGCTGACTTCGCCTGGGTCGGCGTCGGACCGATCATCAGCAAGGCGCTCGCCGATCACGGCGCGACCGTCGCGCACATCGAGACCGCGAAGCGGCCGGACGTGCTGCGCGGCGGCCAGCCGTTCAAGGACGGCGAGCCCGGCCTCGACCGATCGCAGTTCGTCGCCAACTTCAACTCATCGAAGCTCGGCGTGGCGCTCAACTTCGCGACCCCGGAGGGCCTCGATCTGGCGCGCAAGATGATCGATTGGGCGGACGTTGTCGTCGAGTCGTTCACGCCAGGCACGCTGGCGAAGTTCGGTCTCGACTACGAGACGATCAGCAAGGAACGCCCAGACCTCGTGATGCTGAGCACCTGCCTCCGAGGCCAGACCGGCCCGGAGCGAACCTTTGCCGGGTTCGGCCTGCACGGCGCCTGCCTGGCCGGCCTCGATCGGATCACCGGCTGGCCTGATCGAGGCCCCGCGGGCTGCTGGGGCGCATACACCGACTTCATCGCGCCTCGATTCGGGGTGGCCGCGCTGACGACGGCGCTGCTCCACAAAGCCCGCACCGGCGACGGTCAGCACGTCGACCTCGCACAGTCCGAGGCGGGCATCCACTTCGTGGCGCCGCTGCTGTTGGACTACCTCGTGAACGGCAAGGTCGCGCCTCCCACCGGGCACGACTCGCACACCGCCTGTCCGCACGGCACGTTCCAGGTCGCCGGGAGCGAGCGCTACGTGGCGATCGCGACCGAGACGGGGGAGCAGTGGCGCGCGCTCCGCGAGGCGGCCCAGCTCACCCGCTGGGCGGATCCTCGCTTCGACGCGCTCGAGGAGCGGATCGCGAACAAGCAGGCGATCGAGGACGACCTGCGGGCCCGGTGTCTGCCACGGGGTCAGTGGCAGCTCGTCGAACAGCTGGCAACCGCCGGCGTGCCGGCCTCGGCCGTCGAGCGCCCGTCCGATCTCTACCAGGACCCGCAGCTCGCGCACCGTGATTTCTTCGTGACGCTGAACCACACGGTGATGGGACCGACGCCTTACGACGGGCTGGTCACGAAGTTCTCGGCGACACCGGGCGTGCTGAGCAAGGCCGCGCCCGCCCTCGGTGAGGACACCTACCACGTGCTGTCCGACGTGGTTGGGGTCGGCGAGGACGAGATCGCGCTTGCAGCGGCCGCGGGCGCGCTGGAGTAAGCGACCGCGGTGGTCGCAGCGGCTGGAGTCAGCGCCGAAGCTGGTGGAGAGACGATGCCCGGACCGTACGACGGCCTGCGCGTGATCGAGTTCGGCCGCTTCATCGCCGCGCCGTACGCCGCCCAGTTGCTCGCGGACGGCGGTGCCGAGGTGGATCAAGGTGGAGCCGCTGCTGGGCGACAATACCCGGCAGGCGCAGCCGGTGATTCCAGGGGAGGAACGCCAGTACCTGAACAAGAACCGTGGGAAGCGCTCGCTTGCGGTCGACCTGTCCAACCCGGAGATCCTCGAGGCGGTGCGTTCGCTCGTCGGCGGGGTAGACGTCGTGATCGCGAACTTCCGGCCCGGGATCGCAGAGCGACTGGACCTCGATTACGCCAGCGTGAGCGGCGACAACCCGCGCGTGATCTACGCCGAAAACACCGCCTTTGGTCCGCGGGGGCCGCTGGCCGGGGCGCCGGGGATGGACATCGCGATTCAGGCGTACTCGGGCTTCGCCCCGCTGGACGAGCGGGGTCCGAGCCCGCTGCCGTTCCCCGCGATCGACTACGCGGCGGCGCTGCTGATCGCGTGGGGGGATCGCCACGTCGCTCTACCACCGGGAACGCACGGGCCGGGGGCAGAAGCTCGACGTCTCGCTGCTCCAAGCATCGCTGGTGTTGCAGAACAATCTGATGAACCACATCGACGCGGCCGACGAGTGGCGCCACGAGTACGTGGACTACCTGCAGACCGCGTTCTCCGAAGGGAAGAGCTGGGAGGACGTGCTCGAGCACCGCGAGGAGCTGAGCCCGTGGGCGACGCCGCGCGCCTACTACGGCTTCTTCCAGACCGCCGACGGGACGATCGCGATCGCCGCGGCCGCGCCCCCGCTCGCCCAACGGCTCGTCACGGCGCTCGAGGTGGACGACCCGTTCCCGTTCAACATGGACTGGGAGGGCACGGACCTGAAGGCGCATCTGCGGCAGGTCGCCGAGGAGGTCACGGCGACGTTCCTGCAGCACCCGACGGCGCACTGGCTCGAGCTGCTCGCCAGCGTCGGCGTACCGGCGGCCGCGTACCACACCCGCGAGCAGGCGCTCGACTCCGAGCAGGCGTGGGCGAACGACTACCTGGTACGCCTCGATCACGAGCTGCTCGGCGGGATCACCGTCGTGGCGCCGCCCGTCGATTTCAGCGAGACGCCGCTGGAAGCCGAAGACGCGTCGCCGATCCTCGGCAGGCATAGCCGCGAGGTGCTCGCCGAGGCGGGTCTCGACGCGCCGGCGATCGAGCGCTTGATCGAGGCCGGCGCGGTCGTCGCGCCGGACTAGAGGAGCACGCATGACAATCGATGCTGCTCAGAGGTTCGCCGCGTTGGGCGCCGAACTCCTCGCTCGCGCGCCGATCGCTGCCTATCGGGGGGTCGATCACGTGGCCCTTGACCCGATAACGCTGGCTCAGCCAGGATTCTGCGGGATCGACTATCGCGGCCTGACGATTGTGGGACTCAATCCGGGGCGAGGGACTGGAGACGCGGCCGCTCGACTTCGGCGTTGGAACGACGCCTACATGCGATGGCGAGATTCTGGGTGGTCTGGCTACGAGGAAGCGCTCGGCTATTGGAAAAGCGACATCGAGCGATGGCGAGTGTGGAACCAATGGATCGCGCCGGTACTGAGCGTCGCAGGCGTCTCCGCCGACGAGATCGCGTACCTCAACCTAGTGAAGGTTCCGACCGCGAACGACCAAAAACCAACCGTGCGCCTCCTTGACGTTGACTGGCCGTGGACCCGCCAACAACTCGAGCTGCTCGACCCAACGATAGTCTTGGCCGGCGGCGTCGCGGTGAGCGACGAAATCAGAAAGCGATGGCCGTCGATCCCGTTCGAACTCATTACGCAGAACCGCGCGCGATCGCAGAACACGCGCACGCGAGAGGAGCAAGCAAGGGGAATCGGGTTAGCGATCAACCGCGCGATTACCTGAATCGACCGACTGATCGAGGCCGGCGCGATCGTCGCGCCGGACTAGAGGAGCACGCATGAGCCCGCAACCGTGGCACCTGCCCGAGGACCAAGCGGCGGACCTGCCGCCCGGCCCGCTCGAGGGCGTCAGCGCGCTCGAGTTCGCGACGATCCTCGCTGTCCCGTCCTGCGGCGTGCACCTCTCCGACATGGGCGCCGAGGTGGTCAAGGTGGAACCGCCGGGTGGCGACCCGCACCGCGGCGCGCAGCCGATCGTCCGAGGCGAAGGCAAGGGCTTCGTCTCGATGAACCGCGGCAAGCGCGGCGTCTGCATCGATCTGACCAGGCCAGAGGCGCGCGACGTGATCCAGCGCCTCGTGCGCGAGGTGGATGTGGTGCTGGTTTCGCTGAAGCCCTCGGACCTGCCGCGCTTCGGCCTGACGTACGAGGAGCTGCGCGAGGCGAACCCGCAGCTGATCTACCTCGAGCATCAGCCGTTCGGCGAGATGGGCCCGTACGGCGGCGAGGGCGGCTACGACGTGGTGGTGCAGGGGATGAGCGGCACCGCGACGATGATGGCGCGCTCCGCGGGGTCGGTGCCGGCAACGGTCGTGCCGGCGATCGCCGACATGACCACCGGCGTCGCCTCGGCGCTCGCGGTCGTCGCCGCGCTGCGGCACCGCGACCGCACCGGCGAGGGCCAGCGCGTGCGATCGAGCCTGCTGATGAGCTCGATCCTGCTCGCCGGCAATCGCAGCAGCTGGTTCGGCGCGACCGATCCCGATCGGTTCGAGGACTTTGCGCGCGACATCGAGGCAGCGCGAGCACGCGGCGCGGACTTCGAGGAGCAGCGCACGCTCTACCTCGACAGCTTCTATCCGGGCGCCACGCTCGGCGCGAACACCTACTTCCGCTACTACCGCACCAGCGACGGGATGATCTCCGTCGGCAGCACGAGCCCGACGATCAACGCCCGCATTCGCCGCGTGCTCGACCTCGAGGACCCGCGCACCGAGCCGGACTTCGACATCACCGATGCGGGCGATCGTGACCGCCTAGAGGCGTTCGCGCAGGCCTGCGAGGCGCGTCTCACCGAGCGCACGAGCGAAGAGTGGATCGCCACGTTCCACGCGGAGCGCATCCCCAGCGGTCCCGTGAACTGGGCGCCGGAGAGCCTCGAGGAGCCGCAGATCGTCGAGAACCGGTTCTATGCCGAGCTCGAGCACGATCTGATCGGCCCGCACAAGAGCTTCGGTCCGATCGTGCAGATGGACGGAAGCCCGCTGCGCACACACGGCTCCTCGCCGCCGCTCGACCGCGACACGGACGCGATCCTCGGAGCCGCGGGGTTCAGCGAGGAGGAGCTGGCGGCGCTGCGCGCCGAGGGCGTGATCGGCCGCGCCGAGTAGCGCCTCGACAGCTTCGATAGGCTCGGAACGAAGCAAGTGCGGCGGGAGGCAACGTGGAGATCGAGCACCAGGAGTTCGGATCGCGGGGCGCGTTCTTCGTGCGGGACGGCGACAACATCCAGGCAGAGATGACCTATTCGAAGGCGGGCGAGGAGATCGCCGTGATCGACCACACCGCCGTCTCCGAGGCGCTCGGCGGACAGGGCGTCGGGCGGCAGCTCGTCAAGGCCGCGGTCGAGGGGGCGCGGGCGAATCAGATCCAGATCGTGCCGGTGTGTCCGTTCGCACGATCCGTGCTGACGGCGGACGAGCAGTACGCGGACGTGCTGCGGTAGGAGCCCGCTAGACTCCTTGCGACCCGCGGGTCACGAGGAGGCAGCCCATGCCCGGCGTCGCACCGCTCCCGCCCGAGGAGATCGAGAACTACGAGGAGTTCGCCGCCCGCGCGATCGAGCGGATGGGCTTCGTCGTCAACAGCACGAAGACGATGGCGCGCCGACCCGAGATCCGCGACGCGTTCAGCCGCCTCTTCGGCGCGGTCTTCGGCGGAGGCGAGGTGGACGCCAGTCTCAAGCACATCGTGGCGCAGGTCGCGAGCGTCGCCGCCGGCTGCCGCTACTGCCAGGCGCACGCCGCCGGGTCGGCACACCGATCGGGCGTGCCCTCGGAGAAGATCGAGGCGCTGTACGAGTTTGAGTCGAGCCCGCTGTTCGACGAGGCGGAGCGCGCGGCGCTGCGGTTCGCGCGGGACGCGGCGCTTCAACCGAACGCCACCACGCCGGAACACTTCGCGGCGCTGCGGGAGCACTTCACCGAATCGCAGATCGTCGAGCTGACGGCGGTGGTGGCGACCTTTGGGTTCCTCAATCGCTGGAACGACGCGATGGCGACGGCGCTCGAGGACGAGCCGATCGCCTTCGCGAGCGAGCACCTGGCCGCGCATGAGTGGGAGATCGGGAAACACGGGTAGCCGCAGAGTGGCTGTGGTGGAGTCGCCGAGAACCCAGTCACGCGTCTCGGGGATGCCTGTCGCCTGCTGCGAGGCGGACGTTGCCTTCGGCAATGCTTGCGAAGCTATCTCGATCCCACCCACCCGCCCAAATCCTCTGCGGGGCTGCCGCCCCGCACCCCGCCCAGATCATGCTCAACCGAGATGTGACAGCCAGCGCGTGGCGTGCGAAGGCCGCGACACTGCGCTTCGCGACCAGCGGGTGCTCGATCTGTCTCCAGATCTCGGAGACGGGACGCGCTAGAACGCGCCGGAATCGTTCTCGAACGCGAAGAAGGCTGGCGACCGGGCCCTGCTGGCGCGAGGCACGCGCTAGGTTTTCGCGATCTGATCGACCTCGGCGCGCTCTTCGTCGCTCAGCACCCAGCTCGCCGACGCCGCGTTCGAGGTGACCTGCTCGGGCTTCGTAGCGCCGGCGATCACGCTGCCGACGGCGGGGTGCGAAGCGAGCCAGCTCATCGCCAGCTCGAGGAACGTGTGGCCGCGCTCGAGGGCGTAGGGCTCCAGCTGCTCGACGATGTCGAAGTTGGCGTCGGTGAGGGCGCGCTCGGCCATCGGGCCGGCGGCGAGGCGAGTGCCCTCGGGGGCGGCTTCGCCGCGCTTGTACTTGCCGGTGAGCAGGCCGCTTGCGAGCGGGAAGAACGGCAGCATGCCGAGGCCGAACTCCTGCGCGGCGGGCACGATCTCGGTCTCGACGGCGCGCTTGAGGAGGCTCCACTCGTTCTGCGCGGAGATGAACGGGGTCATGCCGTAGTGCTCCGCGATCCAGTGCGCGTTGGCGATCTGCCAGCCTTTGTAGTTCGAGTTGCCCAGGTAGCGGACCTTCCCGGCGCGCACGAGGTCGTCGAGGGCGCGCATCGTCTCCTCCATCGGCGTCTGCGGGTCGGGGAAGTGGACCTGGTAGAGGTCGATGTAGTCGGTGTTGAGGCGACGCAAGCTGGCGTCGACCGCGTCGATCACGTGGTTGCGTGAGGTGCCCCCGGACATGGGGCCCTCGCCCATTGGGCCGGCGAACTTGGTGGCGATCACGACCTGGTGGCGCTTGCCCTCGAGCGCCTTGCCCATCAACTCCTCGGAGGCGCCGGCGCCGCCGTAGATGTCAGCGGTGTCGAGCAGGTTGATGCCCTCGTCGATCGCCTGGTTGAGCACCGCCGCGGTCCCGTCGAGGTCGAGGCGGCGGCCGAAGTTGTTGCAGCCGATGCCGACGACGGAAACCTCGAGGCCGGAGCGGCCGAGTCGTCGATAGTCCACGTGTACCCCCTCGTGGGTGGCCCCGGCGCGCCGATCGAAGGCGGGGCGCGGGGCGCTGTATTTCTTCCAGTGCCTCAGACCGCAAGCAATTCGGAGCCTCCGGCAGGGCGGAGTATAGCCCGCCGGGCGCTGCCGCCCATCACGGCCCCGATATGATTGCCGTGTCGCTCCTCACGGCGCAGCGGACGGAGCCGCGATGGCCCACTCGGATCGAGTCGAGGCGCGCACGCAGGAGCTGGGGCGTGCCCTCCTCGACGCGGCCGGCGAGTATCGGCCGGGCGTCGCCGAGCGAATCGAGGACTGGCTGCTCACCCATGCGGTCGCCGACGAGGCGTTCCGCGGCCGCCTGCTCCGCTACATGGACGTGCTTGCCTCGCTCGACTACGACACGAGCGGTTCCGAGGCGAAGCGGCTGGCCCGCGAGTACTTCGGCGACGACTTCCCCGATCTGCCGCGGCCGCTGCGCTGGCTGCTGCGCGTGGCGCGCGACGAGCGGCTGCCGGCCTCGGTCGTTGGCGAGACGGCGGAGCGGGCGGCCGGCCAGTTCGCGCGGCGGTTCATCACGCCGCCGGGGGCGGAGACGATCAACCGCACGCTCGGCTACCTCGGGAGGCACGGGCGCTATCCGGCGTTCGATCTGCTGGGCGAGGCGGTGCTCAGCGACGGCGAGGCCGAGGCGTACGCGAACCGCTACCTGGCGCTGATCGGCCAGCTCGGCGCCGATCCGGCGGCTGGCGCGGAGACGATCGGTGGCGCGGCGATGCTGCAGGTGTCGGTGAAGCTCAGCTCGCTCACCGCGCACTTCACGCCGGTCGATCCGGACGGCACGATCCGCCGCGTCCGCCCCGCGTTCGAGGCGATCTGTGAGGCCGCCGAACACGCAGGGATCGGCATCACCGTGGACATGGAGCAGTACGAGTACCGCGACCTGACGTGTGATGTCTTTCGATCGGTGCTCGGCCCCGGCGAGCGCCTGCAGGCGTGGCCGCATGCGGGGATCGTCGTGCAGGCCTACCTCGCGGACGCCCTCGATCACGTCGAGGCGGTGACCGGGTTCGCGCGGGACCGAGGCACGGCGTTCCTGGTGCGCCTCGTGAAGGGCGCGTACTGGGACTACGAAACGATCGTCGCCTCGGCGAACCGGTGGACGCCGCCGGTCCACCTGGACAAGGCGGCGACGGACGCGACGTTCGAGGCAGCCGCCGCGCGGTTCATCGAGGCCCACCCGCGGATCCGCCTCGCGATCGGTAGCCACAACGCGCGCAGTCACGCGATCGCCGAGGCGCTCGCCGAGGAGGCGGGGTTGCCGACGAACGCGATCGAGCATCAGACGCTGTTCCGCACCTACGAGGGGATGAGTCGCGGGCTCGTGGAGCTCGGTTGGACCGCCCGTGACTACGTCCCCGTCGGTGAGCTGATCTCCGGCATGGCCTACCTCGTGCGGCGCGTCCTAGAGAACTCGTCGCAGGCTGGGTTCCTGCTGCAGAGCCGTAGCGGGACCGACGCCGACGAGCTCCTCGAAGCGCCCGAGCCGGCGGCGAGCGGCGGGGCGCCGGCTGGGGCGACGGTGGAGGCGGCCGCCAGTTTCGAACGCGCACCCGCGGCGCGGTGGTTCGATGCGGAGTTCCGCGACGCCTTCGAGAGCGCGCTCGCGGGGACGGAGGAGCGGTTCGGCGAGCATCTCGGGATCGAGGCCGCGGGGCGGCCGCTGCCGCCGGAAGCGACGCTGGCGATCCGGAACCCGTCCGACCCCGCGGGACCGGCCGTGGGCAGCGTCGACTTCGCCGGCGTCGAGGCGACGCGCCAGGCGATCGTCGTGGCGCAGGCGGGACAGGCCGCGTGGGCGGCGACCGCGGTGGCCGAGCGCGCGGGCGTGCTCCGGCATGCGGCCGATCTGCTGCACGAACGCGACCACGAGTTCGCCGCTTGGATCGTCCACGAGGGCGGCCGTGACCGCGTCGACGCCTTCGCCGAGGTCGAGGAGGCGATCGACTACCTTCGGTACTACGCGTCCGAGGCGGAGCGGCTGTTCGAGGAGCACGGCGAGTCGATCGTGCCTCGGGGCGTGGTTGGCGTGATCCCGCCCTGGAACTTCCCGCTCGCGATCCCCTGCGGGATGACGGCGGCGGCGCTGGCCTGCGGCAACGCGGCGATCCTGAAGCCCGCCGAGCAGACGCCGCTGATCGCCGGCCGCCTCGTGGCGCTGCTCCACGAGGCCGGCGTCCCGGCCGGCGCGCTGGTCTACCTGCCCGGCCGGGGCGAGGTCGCCGGCGCCGCGCTGGCAGAGTCGCCCGACGTGGCGATGATCGCGTTCACTGGCTCGCGCGCCGTCGGCGCGCTGCTCCACGAGGTGACCGCAAACGTGCGCCTCGAGGATGGCGGCCAGAAGGCGCTCGTCGCGGAGATGGGGGGCAAGAACCCCGTGCTCGTGTTCGCCGACGCCGACCTCGATGAGGCGGTCGAGGGGATCCTGCGTTCCGCGTTCGGCCACGCGAACCAGAAGTGCTCCGCCGCCTCGCGCGTGCTGATCGAGGCACCGATCTTCGCGCGCCTCCGCGACCGGCTCGTTGCCGCCGCGAGCAGCCTCGCGGTGGGATCCGCGCTTAACGCCGCCACGCAGGTGAACCCGGTGATCGACGCCGAGGCGGATCAACGCCTACGCGGAGCCGCGGCGACCGCACGCGAGGAATGCGACGTGCTCCTCGATCTCTTCGATCGGGCGGGTGACGGGCTTGAGCATGGGCCGCTGATCGTCGAGCTTCCGCCCGCGCGTGCACTTTCGGCCCACACCGCGACGGACGAGCTGTTTGGCCCGATCCTCGTTCTCACGCCGTTCGAGGACGAAACGGAGGCGATCCGGATCGCGAACGGGACGGCCTATGGACTGACCGCCGGGATTTTCTCGCGCAGCCCGGCGACCATCGATCGGGTCGCGGACGCCCTGGAGGCCGGCAACATCTACGTCAACCGCACGACCACCGGCGCTCGCGCCGGCGTCGAGCCCTTCGGCGGCATGAAGATGTCGGGCACCGGCCCGAAGGCCGGCGGCCCCGACTATGTACAGGCGTTCGTGCGCCGTCGCGCGCCTCGCGTCGAGGTCGCCGAGGCGCCTCAGCCAGTGCCGGCGGGCGCGATCCCAACAGGCTTCCTCGATGTGTGGACAGCACCGCTCGGCGAGCGGATCGACATCCTTCGACTCGCCGCCGCCACGCTGGAGGGCGATCGCGCCGACTCGATGCTCGCGGCGGTGGAGGCGGCGGAGCGGGAGCTCGGCGCGCCGGCGCCGACGGTGGCCGTCGCCGGACAGCGGACGGAGCTGCGCTACTCGATGCCGCGCGGGCTCGCGCTACTGCGCGCAACCGGCCCCGAGGCCACGGCGTGGCTCGCCGCCACGCTGCTCGCCGGCAACGCTTGCCTCGTCATCGACTCAGCGGCGCTGACGGACGCGGTCCACGCCTGCATCGAGGCCGGCGTGGCGCCCGACGTGGTCCGCTACGTCGACGGCGGCGCGCCGCTGCTGCGCACGCTAGCGCGCGATCCTCGGACGGCGTGCCTGGCCTCGGACGCGGCCGGCCCGCTGACCGACGCATTGCGGGCTGACCTCGGACCGACGGCGGAAGGTCAGCGGGCGCTGAAAGCGCTGCTGTCGCCGCTCGACGGGGCGCAGCCGGGTGAGGCAGGGTTCCTGCGCCGCTTCGCGCTGCCGAAGGTCGTGGCGGTCCGCACGCTCCGGCACGGCGCCGATCTCGCGCTCGACCCCCTCGACGAAGGCTTCGAGCAGGACGACCAGACGGCCAGCCTCGGCTAGTTTGGTGCGGCGACAGACGGGAGCCGACGGTGGAAGCGATCGACGTGATGAAGAGCGGGCTGCGGGGCATGCACGGCATGCTCGACTCAGCCGTCGAACGGATGACCGCCGACCAGTTCAACTTCCGTGCCAGCGAGGGCGGGATCACGGCCTTCTTCTCGCTCTAGCACTACGTGCGCACGGAGGACAACATCGTCAACTTCGTGATCCAGCACCAGAACACGGTCTGGCTGGAGGGCAGCTACGACGAGCGCTTCGGCCTCCCGCGGACCGCGCAGGGGACCGGCATGAGCGACGAGGAGGCGCGCGCGATCCGGATCGAAGACGTCGCCGGCTGGCTCGAGTACCAGCAGCAGGTCTGGACCGCGACCGACACCTACCTCGAGACACTCGATCCTGACTCGATGGAGAGCGTCCAGGTGACGATCAAGCCGGTGGGCGAGATGTCGCTGTGGCAGGGCCTGTGGGGGATGTGCCTGTCGCACGGGTATCGCCATGTCGGAGAGATCGAGTTTGCGCGCGGTTATTCAGGGCCTCGGCGGACTCTCGATCTGAGCTGATCGCGGCGAGACAGGGACGCGAAACGGGCGGCTGACGCCGCCCGGTGCTCGCGGAAGGTAGCAGGCGCGACGGTTACCGCTTCTTGCCGCTCCGCTTCTTGTAGTCGAGCTGGCGGGCGCTCTGCGCGACGCGGCGTTTTACGGTCTGTTGACGCATCGTACCGCGAACCCGCATGCGGCGGTTGATCTCTTGCTGCTCCTGACCGGAGCGCTGATCCACCGGATCCATGCCGGTTTGCAGCACGTTCTCGACGTGCTGCTCCTTCTGGTACTCGTAGCGCTCGAGTTCCTCGACGCTCATCGGCTTCGGCGGCGGGCGCTTGGTGATCTCTGGATGCTCAGTGCCCCGGACCGCGCCGGTGATTGGCTGCGACACCTTCTGCCCGAGGTGCCAGTACCCGCCGTCGTCCGGGAGCTGCCGAGCACGGCCGTCGCGGAAGGTGAACGCCGACCACTGCTTCGACATCACCCGCCTGGAGTCGGCGTCACAGTTCGTGCATGGCTGGTCGAGAGACGCCTCGCGCGCCGGTCGCAACAGCTCGAACCGACTGTCGCACTCAGAGCACTGGTACTCGTACATTGGCATGAGACACAACCCCTCCGCGGCCCAGCCCGGACGTACACGCGCCTTGCGGGTAACCCACCCATGATACGTCACGGTGCAGTGCCGGGATCCCCACTGTCGAGACTGCCGTGATCGCCCGATCATCGCGGTTGACGGAGGCCAGCATGACGGTCAGCCCGGGGCACGGCGACGTTCGACTCGCTTCTGGCGCCGATCTGCCCTACTTCGTGGTCGGCGGACGGTACGCCGACACCTCCTTCACGCAGCTGCTCGAGGCGGCGCCCGCCGACGGCCCGTTCGCGGCACACGACGAAGCGGTCGAGGCCTGGCGCGCTTCCTCGATGCGGCACATCGACGAGGCCTTCGTTCGCTACCTGATCGTTCAGGCGGAATCCGCCGATGCGGCCGCCGAACAGGCCGAGGAGCCACGCCAGCGGCGAACCGTGCGGAGCGCCTGAGCCGATCACCACAGGCTTGAGCGAGCGCGGTCGCGCGCTAGAATTCGGCTGCCGGAGGACACCACATGCCCGTCACGCCGCACGCCACGAAGCAAGACTACGACCTCGCCTTCAAAGGCTTCCACTACCCAATCTCGAAGGCCGCGATCCTCAACATGGGTCGCGACAAGGGTGGGATCGACCGCGAAGTGGCGCGCGTGCTCCAGGACCTGCCGGACCGTCGTTACCAGACCGTGGACGACGTGAAGGAAGCGGTCCGCGCGGTCTATCGCAGCAAAGGTGTTGGCGACGACGACCTGCCACTCTGACCGTCAGCGCTGGGCGTCCTCGGCGGGCGGGTTACTCGATTGAAACCAGCTCGATCTCGAACGTGAGCGCCAGACCGGCGAGCGGGTGATTGGCGTCCACGGTCACCGTGTCCTCGGTGATCGCGGTGACCGTCGCCGGCGCGCCGGACACCGACACCTGATCGCCCACCTCGAGGCCCTCCGGGACCTGCTCGATCGGGAATTCGAGGACCCGCGCCGGATCGACCGGGCCGTACGCTTCCGCGCGCGGAATCCTCACGGTGACGCTCTCGCCAACCGATAGACCGCGCACCGCGTCGTCGAAACCCGAGATGACATCGCCGCGCCCGACCACGAACGGAAGCGGAGATCGCTCTCGCGAGGAGTCGAACACCTCTCCGTCGTCGAGGGTGCCGTGGTAGTGGACGGTCACCGAATCGCCGTCCGCAGCCACCCGCGCAGCTCCGTCGTTTCCTGGCGTCGCGGTGGCCTCGACGGCTGGCGTCGGAGTCTCAACGGCCGCCGTTTCCGACGGCGCCGGCTCGGACGCGCTGCTACTGCAGGCGACCAGCAGCATGCCGGCCGCGCCGAGCGCGACCGCCAGGAGGCGAGGTGTCGACCGCGTCAGGACGGGCATCGATCGACCGTATCACGACCGGATGCTGGCCTCGGTCGGCTGGCGATCGCGTGCATGACGCTCGCAATCGGCACCGGTAGGCTCGCAAGATGCCGGTGCCGGATGCGCGCAATCTGATCTGGATGGACCTCGAGATGACCGGGCTCGTGCCGAGCCGCGACGTGATTATCGAGATCGCCACGCTCGTCACGAACCCGGACCTCGAGATCATCGCCGAGGGTCCGGCGGTCGCGATCAAACGCAGCGAGGAAGAGCTCGCGCTGATGGACGAGTGGAACGTGAACACCCATACCGGCTCGGGGCTGATCGATCGGATCCGATCGTCGTCGCACGACATCGCCGCCGCGGAGCGCGAGACGCTCGAGTTCGTGCGCGAATGGACCCCGCCGAGAAAGTCGCCGCTCTGCGGCAACACGATCCCGCACGACCGTCGCTTCTTGCGCGTGGAGATGGCCGAGCTGGAGGCGCACTTCCACTATCGCAGCATCGACGTCAGCACGATCAAAGAGCTGGTGACGCGCTGGTACCCCCGGCGCATGCAGGCGCCGCCGAAGGAGGGTGCACACCAGGCGCTGGACGACATTCGCGAAAGCATCGAGGAACTGCGCTGGTACCGCGAGCAGCTGTTCGTACCGGCGCCGCTTGACGAACGCGGCGATTCGCCAACGGTCTGACCGCCGCCTCACCAGCGTCCGAGGCTCCGGCGACCGGCTCTTCACGCTCAGATCCGGCCCGTCGATGATCGTAATAGCGAAGAAGCTCCCCGGATCGGAGGGCCGATGAGGACTCGACAGGCGGCCGCGACCGAGAGCGTCGGCGACGTGATGTCGCAGTCGGCGTTCACGATTCGCGCCGACGAAACCCTCGCTGCCGCCCGAACGGCGCTCGAGACGCTCGGCGTTCACCACCTGCTCGTCGAGAACCGAGGCCGCATCGTCGGGATCGTCTCCGATCGCGATGTGCTGCGAAACCTCAGCCCGTACGCCGACGGGATCTCCGCGCAGAGCCGCGACGACGCTACGCTCAGGCGCCCGGTCTACTCGATCGCGACGTACGACCTGCAGACCGTCGAGCTCGACACGCCCCTCGAGGAGGCGGCGATGTTGATGCTCGAACGGGAGATCTCCTGCCTGCCCGTCCGCGGCTACCACGGCAACGTAGTCGGAGTGATCACCAAGAGCGACCTGCTCCACGCCTTCGCCTTTGGCTTGCTCCGCGAGCGCACCGCCGCCTAAACGCGACGGCCTGGACGCTGCCACACGGCGATTCGCCGTTCCGCCTCCGCGACGGCTCCGCTAGTCTCTCGCCACCCGATCGCGAGGAGACCCGCCCGTGCCCGACGGCCCGCTGAGCGACATTCGCGTGCTCGAGTTTTCGCTGATCGTCGCGATGCCGTTCAACGGCATCCTGATGTCCGACTTCGGCGCCGACGTGATCAAGGTGGAGCCGCTGACGGGGGATCCGTATCGCTCGTCGGGGGCGGTCGTCCCCGGCGAGGGCAAGCGCTTCCAGTCCTTGAACCGCGGCAAGCGCAGCCTGGCGATCGACCTCGCGACCGAAGAGGGTCGTCAGCTCCTCTACCGGATCCTGCCGGACTTCGATGTCGTCACGATCAACTACCGGCCCGGTGTCGCGGAACGCCTCGGGATCGACTACGACACGCTCAGCCAGATCCACCCGCCGCTGGTCTACGGCAACCTGACCGGCTTCGGCCCGCGCGGCCCGATGGCAGGCGCCGGCGCGACCGATCTCGCTGCCACGGCCTATGGCGGCCTCGTCGTTGGCGACAACAAGCTCGGCCCCGGCGGCGAGCCGCAGGGCCTCAGCCCCGCGATCGCCGACTACACGACCGGCCTGGCGATCGGGATGGCCGTCGTCGCCGCGCTCCGGCATCGCGACCACAGCGGCGAAGGCCAGCTGATCGAGGGGTCGCTGCTTCAATCCGCGCTCGCAATCCAGGACGTCTACGTGATGCGCCACCCGGTCACCGACGCGACGATGCGCGACCCGATGATGGAGGACGTTCGCCAGCTCCGCGCCGAAGGCGCCAGCTACGCGGAGCAGATCGCCCGGCGCTGGCAATACCGCTTCTCCGGCGCCGGACCACCCCGCCTCTACTACCGCTCGTACGTGGCGCAGGACGGCGCGATCGTGCTCGGCTGCCTGACGAAGGCGACCCGGGACAGCGCGCGCCGCATCCTCGGCATGGAGCACGACCGCAGCGACGACCCCGACTTCGACGCGCGGGATCCGGCGAGCCGCGAGGAGACCGCCCGCTGGGTGACCGAGGTGGAGGCGCTGGTCCGCAGCGAGCCTGTCGCGCACTGGCTACAGGTGTTCCGCGAAGCGGGGGTGCCGTGTGCACCGGTGCAGTTCCCGGAGGAGCTGGCGGACGATCCGCAGGTCGAGGCGCTGGGGGTGATGGCCAACCTCGAGCACGAGATCACCGGCCCTCAGCGCGTCGTCGGGCCGATCGTTTCGATGTCGAAGACACCGCTCGAGGCGCAGCGCGCCTCGCCGCCGCTGGGGCGGCACACGACGGAGATCCTCGAGGAGTCGGGGCTCAGCGCCGAGGAGATCGCGGCCTACCGCGAGGCGGGGGTGATCGGCGGGGAGTAGGCGGATGGTGCGGAGCGCCTTCGGCTACGTCTGCGTGGCTCCGTAGATCCCGCCCGCCCGACTTGTGGAGCTTTCAGAGCATCCACCCGAATCCTCTGCTGAGGCTTCGATTTCAAGCGATCGGCCTCTGGCGCGCGGACCGCGCCGGAGGTGACCGCACGATCTGCGAGGTGGGCGGCTGACGCGATGCTGCGCGCGGGCGCTGAGGGTCGATTCGTTCGTGGGGGCACTCGCCCCCGACACCCCCGCCCGGGGACGGTGTCCCCGGGACCCCTCAAAGCCGGGGGACCGCGCGTCCGTCGTGAGCTTCGGTGGCCGGCGGGCGGGGTGTCCCGTCTCGGTGGGGGTTGGAGGCTGTGCAGGGCGTCTTGAACTCGCTGCTTCCGGTACCGGTAGGCGCACGCTGTTGGGGTGGGAATTCGGGGGCGCCGGCGCGATCGGTGCATCGGCGCTCGCCGCACGATCGGCGAGGTGGGCGGCTGGCGCGGTGCTGCGCGTGCGCTGGAGGTCGATTCGTTCGTCGAGGGCACGGCGAACTGGGGATCGCCCTACGGGCGACGCCCCCTACGCCCCCGCCCGGGGACGGAGTTTTGGGGATCGCGCTACGCGCGAAGGTCCCAGGGACCCCTCAAAGCCGGGGGACCCGCTCCGCCATCGTGGGCTTCGTGGCCGGCGGGCGGGGTGTTCCGTCTCGGTGGGGGTTGGAGGCTGTGCGGGGCGTCTTGAACGAGCTACTTCCGGTACTGGTAGGCGGACGCCGTTGGGGGGGAACTCGGGGGGCGCTGGCGCGACGGCTGCACAGGAGCCGTTTGACACAGAGGCTCGCCCACATCTTTTCGGGGGTGCTACGAATCGACGATCGCCCTCCGGGCGAGGCCCCGCAGCCCCCCGGCCGCGACCCGCTTCGCGGTCGCGCTCAGAGTCGGGCGCACGCCGTGTGGCTGGTCTGTGCTGCTTCGCACGATCGGCAGGATCTCGTCCACAATCAGTGGCGTTAGCCCGCCGGACATCCGCCGTTAGCGGGCAGAGGGTCGCTGGTCCCCGAGGGATCGTCCTGCTTAACTCGAACAACGAGCGCGCGCGGCGCCATCCAGGAGTCGGACTCCCATTCCGCGAACAGCGAACGGATTCAGATCAGTCGATCAGCGATCCGAGTACGGACTCGAAGACGGCCTCGGCCCTCTGCTGCATCTCCTCGTCGGTCGCGTCCTGGATCGGATGCTCCACGAAGAGGCGCTCCACCTCGGGCAGTCCGAGCGCCTCGGCCTGTGCGGTCGCGGCCTCGACGAACTCGGTCGACGCGAGGAAGACCGACGGGATGTTCTGGATTTCGAACCAAACGGTGTCGTGCACACTGCACGTCGTGCAGGAGCCTCAGTCGGCGAGGGCTTCGATGACGAAGCCACACTCCTCTGCAATCTTGCGCCGCAGATCCTCGGGCGCCGGCTTGGTGAAGGTTGGCTTGGCGTAGCGCTTCACCTCGACCTCGGGGAGGCGCTCGTGGAAGAGCGCCTCGAGGCGGTCGAGCAGCACGTTGCCGCGCGGCTTCGAGATGTCGAGGAAGCCGACGGTGCCGCTGATGTGCTCGGGTCGCGGGGTCAGCTCACGTTTGATCGGTACCCGTTCGTCGGTCGGGTCCAGGATCTGCACCATCTCACGCCTCCTCGATCTTGCGGCTGACCAGCTGTGAGCCGCGCGGTCCGCTCGCCCAGCCCTGAAAGATCGAGGAGAACTTCCCCGCGTCCGAGCCGGCGACCACGATATGAATATTAGCCGGGTCGGCGAATTTAGGGATCATCTCGTTCAGTTGATCCTCGGTTGGGCCGCTCCCGCCGAAGCGGGCGAGCGGGATTCCGGCGCCCGAGTCCTCGTCCGCCAGCAGCTCACGCAGCGGCCGCGACGAGGCCTCCTGGATGCGTGCCCGCAGCTCGTCTTTCGTCCAGCCGCCCGTTTGTAACGTGTCGAGGTGCTCAGGGCAGAGCACGAGGAACGTGTCGGATGCGCCGTGCGCCTTCGGATGGGCGATGCCCTCGAGCACCATGCCGATCGTGCCGCCGATCTGACGCGCCGTCCTCGAGGTCTGGTCGATCACCAGCGAGGGGCCGCCGCTCGCGGCGAATAACGTGACGACGGAATCCTCAGGCTGGAAGCCGTGCTCGACGTGGTACGGCTCCCAGCGGGCGCGCTCCTCCCACTCGGCGAAGCAGAGGGTGAACTTGGAGGGACTGCCGAGCGTGGAGCGCTCGGTGCCGCCCGGCTTGCCGCCACCGACGTTGCGCAGGACGAGACGGACCGCGCGCCCGATCGCCGCGTTGGCGCGGTTGCCGGTGCCGAGCGCGCCGAGCTTCGAGTTCATGCCGATGCGGTCGCGGATCGGGCCGTTGATCAGCATCAGCGGAGTGGCGCCCATGGTGGTGGCGCTGACGCCGTGGATGTTGAACTCGTCGGTGCACATGGCCTCGACGGCGGCGAGCACGACGGGCAGGTGTTCCGGTTTGCAGCCGGCCATCACAGCGTTGATGGCGACCTTCTCGATGGTCGCGGGAGCGAGGTTGGGCGGGACGATCGCCACCTCTTCCTGCGCATCGCGCTTCGTGCCGGCGAGCATGCGCAGCACGCGCTCGGGGGTGGGGGGGACGACCGGGAGACCGTCGGTCAGGCCCTGGTCGAAGAGGAACTCGTGGATGTCGTCGTGCTCGCCGATCTCGACGCGGCGGGCGCGAAGCGGGCTGCCATCGGACTCCGCGATCAGCCGCTCGGCGATGCCGGGCTCGACCGATCGGGAGCCGCAGCCGGGCCGCGAGTCGGGCAGCTCGTCCCAGGCAATCGCGGGCTCCGTGAGCGAGCTGAGCGAGGCGAGCTCCGCGTGCAGCGCGCGCCAGTCGTCGCGCCCGAAGCCGATGAAGCTGCGCAGCTCGCGCCCCTCCCCGTCCGCGAGGAAGATCGACGGCACGGTGTCCAGGCCGTATGCGAAGGAGACGACGAGCGCGTCGTCGTCGAGCATCGGGAGCGTCAGCCGATGACGCTCGATCAGCACGGCGTTGCCGGGCGTGTCCTGCCCGATCGCCCAGACGTCGATCGCGTCGCCGAAGGCGCGGTGCGTGGCCTCGATCAGCGGCATCGAGAGAGCGCAGGTCTGGCACTCCTCGTGCACGAAGCAAAGCAGTGCCGGGCGCCCGGTCGGGAAGCTGCGCTTGAGGCCGTCGCCATCGGCGAGGGAGAACGGTCGAAGCGCAGTGTCGATCGCCATCGGGGAGCTCCTCTGCGGTCGTCGCTCGGTCGCGGCGAGCCTAGCATCGCGGGCACCGGATCGAGGCGGTGACGGCGGTTACCGGACTGCGGGTCGGCGACGGCGGAGAATCGAGGAAGGAGGACCGGCACCGTGCCAGCACGCGCCCCGCACTACATCAGCCTCACCGCCGCGATCCTCGCCGGCTTCTGGGCGGCGACCCGTGCGCCCGCGACGCACCAGTTCGAGCTGACAATGCGCGCGCTCGGGTGGACCGGCCAGGTGCTGTCGCCGCTCAGCCTGCTCTACGACTCGGCGGTGACGCTGGTGGTGATGGGGGTGGTCTACCTCGGGCTGACGGCGATCCTCGCGAGGTTCGGATTCACCTCCGGCGAGGGGTAGCGCGGGCGCCCGACGCTACGAGGAGCGTGACCAGAGGGGCGCGTCGGGGAAGAAGTCCGTCCAGGCGAACCAGAAGACCTGCGTGAAGGTGAGCTGTCGGAGCTGGGTGCCGGCCAGTTCACCCTCGATCGCCTCGCCGGTGAGGCCGGACCAGAGCGTGCCGGTCTCGAGATCGCGGAGGCCGAGGAGGTCGCCGGGCACGTCGGTGACGAGGTCGAAGGTCAGTTCGCGGCCATTGACGACGCGGTCGAAGGCGACGCCGGTGGCCGCGTTCGCGTCGAAGACGACGAGGAGGTCCTGGTCGCCGAGCCGGTCGTTGACGACCGGCGTGTCGTTCAGATCGCGGACGCGTAGGCCTTCTGGTACCCGGGGAGCTGGATGCCGAGCACGAACTCCTTACGCCCCAGCCGGTCGTCGGGGTTGCGCTCACCGAGGACGCCGGCCGAGGAGTCCACGTAGTACCCGCTGTACGGATCGAAGCGCTGGCCGCCCTGATCGAGGACGATCGTCTCGGGGTGCAGCCGCTCCCAGGTCTCCCAGTCGGTCAGCGTCGAGGCGAGCGGCTCGAGCGGGGTGCCCTGCAGCTCACCTGCGACCGCGACGCCGAGGAACTGACTCCAGAGCGTGTCCGTTTGGCGGTCGTACATCACCAGCGCGTTGCGGATCAGCTTGCCGGAGACGCCGAACGTCAGCGGTTCCGGCTGGCTGTCGAAGTCTCGGGCATACACGATGCCCGTGAAGCAGAGCGGTCACCAGGTAACGGTGATCGGCCGCCCTCCAACGGTGTCGTTGACCACTTCGCGACTGCTCAGGAACGCGGTGCCGTAGGCACGCGCGTCGCCGTCGATCACGACGCCCATCACCTGATCGGTGGGGCTGAGGAAGCTGTGCGCCTCGGCGGCGCTGACGAACTGCGGGTCGAAGATCGCGGGGATCGCGTCCTTCGGCAGCAGGGTGATGATATCGAGAGTGATGTCGGGCACGGGCGTCGCCTCGGGATCGGCGGGGGCGTCAGCGGACGTCGTGGGCGCGATGCCCAGCGTCTCCGCGCTCAGCGTCACGGACTCGCTGAACAGCCCCGCCCGGCGCAGGAAGAACGCCAGGAACGTAAGGGCGATCGCGAGCACCAGCAGCAATGGCAAGACTGCGCGCAAGGCTCGCAGCGAATCCGACATACACACTCCAGGCCTGTACAGGTAGGCTAACGGGCGCGCGCTGGCGGGCTGTGTAACGCCCGACACCGCCGCGTTAAGCAAGTGCGAACCGGCATGACGGAAACGAGGAAGCGATGCTCTTCGAGCTGCGGCAGTATCTGATCAGGCCCGGCAAGAAAGACGAGTGGGTGCGGCTGATGGAGGACGAGATTATCCCCTTCCAGCAGTCGCAGGGGATGGTGATCGTCGGGAGCTTCACCGGCGAGGAGGACGAGTCGACGTACGTCTGGATTCGCCGTTTCGATTCCGAAGACGAGCGCGAGACGCTGTACGAGAAGGTGTACGACAGCGATCACTGGAAGAACGAGATCGGGCCGCGGATCCCGGAGCTGATGGACCGCGACGGGATAAACGTGCAGCGGATTGAGCCGACGAAGGTGTCGGCGCTGCGCTGAGCGTTTTCGGCGCCCGTCGGCGCCGGGGGAGGGGATCTAGGCTGCCTCGTTTTGAGTGGGCGGCTGCGCGTGGCTCTGCGAGAAACGTTCGTACGACGAGTCGTTCGTCGGGGGACAAAGGTGTCCCCCGGGCCCCCTCCCAAGCCGGGGCTCCTCGTCGGTCTCGGTGAGTCTCCCTTGGCGACAAAGGTGCGGTCGTCGGGCTCGGTGGACCTTTCTCATAGTGACGTGGGCGCCTCCGAGGGCTCTGAGTAACCCCCTCCGGCAAACGGGTGGCTGCGGTGGGGTTCGCGGGGCGGCGCCCCTCAATCCTCGACCCACCGCCCCGCGACGACCGAGCGCCGAAGCCGTGGGACCAGCTCTGACTCGAACCAGGGGTGGCGTTTGAACCACGCCTGGTTCCGAGGTGATGGGTGCGGCATCGGCAGGAAGTGGGGCACGAGGTCACGCCAGGCCTCGACGGTGGCGGTGAGGGTGCCGCGATAGCGGGTGCCGCGATAGCGGGTGCCGCGATAGCGGGTGCCGCGATAGCGGGTGCCGCGATAGCGGGTGCCGCGATAGCGGGTGCCGCGATAGCGGGTGCCGCGATAGCGGGTGCCGCGATAGCGGGTGCCGCGATAGCGGGTGCCGCGATAGCGGGTGCCGCGATAGCGGTTGCCGCGATAGCGGTTGCCGAGGATCTGGCGCTGCGCGTGCGCCCCGACGAGGAGCGTGAGCCGCTCTCGAGGGAGTTGCGCGAAGACCTCGTCGTGCCACTTCGGGGCGCACTCCGGGCGTGGCGGGAGGTCGCCGGACTTGCTGCTGCCGGGGAAGCAGAAACCGACCGGGACGATCGCGATCCTCGAGGCGTCGTAGAAGGCGTCACGGTCGAGGCCGAGCCAGCCGCGGAGGCGGTCGCCGCTCGGGTCGTCGAAGGGGACGCCGGATTGGTGGACGCGGCGACCGGGGGCCTGGCTGACGATGACGATCCTCGAGGTGGCGCTGAACTGGACCACGGGGCGGGGACCGAGCGGGAGGTGTTCGGCGCAGTGCGTGCAGGCGGCGATGCGGGCGTGGAGGTCGGTGACGGCGGCCTCGGACATACTGGTTCTACCTCGGTGCGCGGGGGAGGCCGCCCTCGCCCGGCGGACAGGCGTCATTCGATATGATGGAGGAACGCATCTACATACAGCCTGTATGCCAATGCGGGGGGTGACGGGGGAGACGATCCGTGGCAAACACCAAAGAGCGCGAGGCCTCGAAAAAGTTCCGCGCGAGCGGCGACCGCGATTACATGCAGGACTTCGCGAGCGGCCGCCAGGACGAGGACTGCGAGTCTTGCGGCTACCCGCTCCGCCGCCCCCCGGATCACGGCACCGAGGCTGACGGATCGCCCTCGGGGATTTTCTGCTCGGTCTGCTACCAGAATGGGGCTTTCGTCCATGACACCGTGGACGTCGCGGAGTTCCTGACGAAGGCGGCGCCAGACATCGCCAAGTTCCGAGGCGGCTCGGTGGGGAAGATCAAGCTGACGCTGAAGAAGGAGCTGCCGAAGCTCCCCCGCTGGAGCGCGTGACGGGCGTTCCGCCCTCGCTGACCCTTCGGGCCTCGAGGTCGAAGTCTCCTCGATGTTGTCGCGTCCTCTTAGGGTTGTTGACTTCGCTGTAATTGGGCGCGAGCTGATCGCGCGCGGCTGTTCTCCTCTTCCCACCCGCCCGCCCCCGGAGTTTCTTTTCGGGGGCTCTGGCACCGCCGACCCCCCGGCCGCGGCACGCTGCGCGACCACGATCGGATCTCAGCACCGCCTCCGGAGCAGCGCGCGCCGCGCGGTTCAGTTCGCCGACAGCTGGCGTGTATGGGATTGCGGGGCCGCTGGCCTTGTGGCGGCGCGGATGGTTGGACACATGGAGGTCCGCCGGACGATGTCGAGAAGCGTGTCGGCTGTTTATCCACCGCAGAGATCTGAGACCAGATCCCGAGAGCGGCGAGCCGCCTATTCCCCGAACGCGGCGTCGCGCTGTTTGAGGAACTCGGTCCAGCCCTGCTCGCGGAGGGTCTTGAGGCGGTCGGTGCCGACGGTGTCGCCGGAGGCGTCACTCGATAGCGCCTGGATCAGCGGGTCGTCGCGGTAGTCGAGGGCTTCGCGGAAGGCCTGGAGCTCGTAGACGCGGTTGACGAGGAACTTGTTGAGGCGCACGCCTCGAGGGGGGAGAGCGGCGAACTGCTTCGCTACTTTCGCGGCCTCGTCGAAGAGGTGCGCGGCGGGGACGACGCGGTTGACGAGGCCGACGCGGAGCGCCTCCTCGGCGCCGACGACGGAGCCGAGCATGAGCAGTTCCTTCGCGTTCTTGAGGTTGGTGAGGAACGGGGTGATGAGGATCGGCGGGCCGAAGCCGTGGCGGATCTGGATCTCGCCGAGCTGCGCGTCGTCGGCGGCGATGGTCATGTCGCAGACGCCGGCCCATTCGCAGCCCTGACCGACGGCATGGCCTCGGACGGCGGCGATCACCGGCTTCGGTGAGAGCCAGATGCGCATCATCAGGTCCATCGCCGAGGGGGTGGCGACGCCGTCGTCGGGCTCCTCGGAACCCTGGAGGTCGCCGCCGGCGCAGAAGGCGCGGCCGGCGCCGCGGAGGATGATCGCGTGCGCGTCGTCGTCGGCCTCGGCCTGGTCGAGCGCGCGGCCCATGCCGCGGCGGAGCGACCAGTCGACGGCGTTGAGGACGAGCGGACGGTTGAGGGTGATCCAGGCGAAGCCGTCGTCGGGCTCGTAGAGGACGTCGTTGTCGGACGGCTGCGGTACTTCCTCGCCGTCCGGCGTGAAGCGTTTGGGCTGGTCCTCGGTCATGCGGTGAGTCCTCTCGGAAACGCGCGCGGTGCGACTGCCGCGACCGTGGTCTCGGGGGGTGGCGCCGATTCTAGCGCTGCCGATGGAGTGAGCTAGCGACGAGTTATTGAGCGACGAACGTCATCGACTGAGTGCCGACGGTGAGGATGTACTGGGTGCCAGAGTCGAACTCGCTGCCGAGCGTCGCGGTGCCTCGGTGCGTCCCGTAGATCTCGGTGCAGGCGACGTCGAGCGCCGCGGGGATCGTGTTCCAGACCGTGATCTCGATGTCGGTGCCGTCGCGCACGACCTCGTAGCGCTCGAACTCGTGGCAGCCGTTCGGCAGGCCGGAGATGATCTCGACGTTGTACTGCTGGGGGAACGACTCGAGGATCAGCAGCTCGAACGACTCGATCGGCGCTTCCACCTCGCGGCGCTCGCCGTCGGCCGGCGGGGCCGAGCCACCGCTGTCATCGTCGGAATCGCCTGTGAGCCCGACGATCAGGATCACGACGCCCACGACGATCACGAGGATCGTGAGCGCGGCGGCAAGTGGTCTCGTCATCTGATGGTCCTCCGTAAATCAGACGAAGGCCGCCCTGCCAAAGTTCCTCGGATCAGCGCGCCGAGTAGCCTCCGTCGACGGGTAACGCCACGCCCGTGATGAACGAAGCGTCGTCGCTGACCAGGAAGGCCGCCGCCGAGGCGATTTCCTCGTCCTGGCCGAGGCGGCCCATCGGATGCAGCGACTCGAGGAAGGCCTCTGCGCCCGGCGCCTCGCGGATGCCGGCGGTCATCGGGGTGATGATGTAGCCGGGGCAGATCGCGTTCACGCGGACGCCCTGCTGGCCGAAGTTGATCGCGAACTGGCGGGTCAGCCCGACGACGCCGTGCTTCGAAGCGACGTAGGCGGCGGCGCGGTCGGGCGCGGGCTGCTCGCCCTCGGCGAGGTTGCCGCCGGCGCCGACGAGCGCGCCGAGGCCGGCGACCGAGGCAATGTTGACGATCGCGCCGCCGCCGCGGTCCGCCAGCATCTGGGCGCCGTGCGCGAGGCCGTAGTAGACGCCGCTGAGGTTGACGCCGACGGTCGCGTCCCAGCCGAAGGCGCCGCCGATGCCAGCGTTGTTGACGACGATCCCGAGGCCACCCAGCTCGCTGTCCGTGCGCTCGAGCGAGCCCTTGACCGCATCGCCGCCGGTGACGTCGAGGTGCATCGCCGCGGAGCGGCCGCCGCGCTCGGCGATCTGGGCGGCGGTGTCCTGCGCGCCCTCCTCGTTGATGTCGGCGCACATCACGGCCGCGCCGTCGGCGGCGAACCGCCGCGCCATCGCGCGGCCGAGGCCCGAGCCGGCGCCGGTCACCAGTGCCACGCGTCCCTCGAGTCGGTCGGCCATCGTTGTCTCCTCCGTCAGTGCGCCAGTCAGATCAGTTCGTCAGTACGCGGGTTTGCGCGCGGTCAGCAGGTAACGGTCCTCGGTCACCACGAAGCCCTCGTCGGTGAGGCCATCTCGCTCCAGCGCGAGCAGGGCGTCGATGTCTCGTTCGACGTCGAAGTCGGGGATCGTCCAGCTGGCGACCGACAACATGTACACGAACTCGCCGAGCGAGGGGTAGGCCACTCGCTGCCCATGCTCGCGGACCGAGACGTCGAGGCCAAGGTCGCGCAGTGTGGCTGAGCTGTTCCCGAGTTCGTCGCCCCAGTCGAGGAGCCTCGGAAAGTGCCGCGCCGGGGCGAGAGTGGGGGTGCCTGCCGGCGCAAGGCCGTGCGGTCCGGATCGAGCTTGCGTTAGTTCGAGGTGGGCGGCTGGCCATGTGTTGCTTGAGACTTCTGGCCTACGCGTCGTTCGTCGGGGGCACTCGCCCCCGACACCCCCGCCGGGGACTGGGCGTCCCCGGACCCCTCCTCAGCCGAGTGCAGATCAGCCGTCGTGAGCCTCGGTGGCGGCGAGCGATCTTCGATGTCTCGGCCGGCGTTTGAGACTGTTCGTGGGCGTCTTGAAGGAGAGGGTTCCGGTACCGCCAGGCGAACGTCAGTCTCGGCTATCGCGAGTTGGTCAAATTACAACGTCGCTTGAGAAGCGATCACCGATCGCGCGGATGCGCCACCGGTCGAAAGGCTGACGGCGAATCGCGCCTACGGCGCGGGGGCCACCGGATCGCTTCTGCGCGCGAGTCCGACGTCACCGCGTCGCTCTCAATCGCGCCTACGGCGCGGGGACCGTTCGATCGCGGCGTCGTGCGATTCCGAGCCCACCGTCGGCGACATCGCTAGATCACGCCCGCTTCGGCGAGCTGCTGTAGCTCGTCGGCGCTGCGGCCGAGCTCGCCGACGTAGACCTCGTGGTTGTGCTCGCCGAGGAGCGGGGGCCTGCGCCGCATGCGCACCGGCGAGGCGGTGAAGCGGTAGGGCGCGCCGGGGTAGCGAACGGGGTCGGGGTGGCCCGGCAGCTCGCCTTCCCAGAAGAAGCCTCGCTCCTCCCAGTGAGGGTCCTCGAGGTTTTGCTCGGGGCGACGGACGCGGCCCCACGGCAGATGCATGCTCTGGCCGCGGCGGTAGACCTCCTCGGCGGAGAGTTGCTGCACGAAGGCGCCGATCGTCTCGGCGACGTGGTTGCGCACCTCGAGGTTGCGGGTGGGGTCGGTGTAGAGCACTTCGACGTACTTCGGGTCGTGCAGATCGCCGGCGGCGTCGTGCTCGTCCATCCACTCGAGCAGGGCCTCGAAGACTCGGCGGTCGCGGGGGACGCCGCCGCCCATCAGCAGGATGTAGTCCCCGTCGGTGCACTTGTACTGCCAGGGGGCGTTGCGCTGCGCGGCAGCGTGGCGGCCCGTCTGGCGGAGCACGCGCTGGCCGAGGAACTCCCAGTTGGGGAAGGAGCCCTCGGTGGTGGCGCTGACCGCCTCGTGGATCGAGACGTCGACGAGCTGACCGGTCGCGCCATCCTGTTCGTCGCGTAGCCAGAGTGCGGCAAGGACGGCAGTGACCGCGTACTCGTTCGACATCGCGATCGAGTGCTCGCCGTCGGAACGGATCGGCGGCAGCGAATGATCATCGTAGCCGGTGCTCATCATCGGCCCGCCGAGCGCGAGCTGGACGAGGTCGCTCGAGGCCCAGTCGCGCCAGGGGCCGTCGAGGCCGAACGGCGTGATCGAGCACCAGATCAGCTCGGGGTGCTCGCGTCGGAAGCGCGTGGCGCCGAGGCCGGCGCCCTCGAGCGTGTCCGGGCCGGCGCCATCGAGGACGACCTCGGCGCGGGCGACGAGCGCCGCCCAGATCGAGGCGCCCTCGTCGCTGCCGAGGTCGAGCGTGACGCTGCGCTTGGAGGTGTTGGCGGCTGCGAAGCGGAGGCTGTGGTTGGTGTCGGGCCGATCGCCGACGTAGGGACCGGCGTGCCGGCTGCGGGCGCCGTCGCGCGGCTCAACGCGGATCACCTCGGCGCCGGCGTCCGCGAGCAACTTGCCGGCGAGCTCGGCGAGGTCGCCGACCTCGATCACACGGAGGCCCTCGAGCGGTCCGGCCGCGCCGAGTGCTTCTGGGGTGGCCATCAGACGGCCAGCTCGGCCATCATCTGGCCGACCTCGTCCGCGGAGTAGCCGAGCAGGTCGGTGAGCACGTCCATCGTGTCGCCGCCGAGCAGCGGAGCGCCGCGGACCATTCGCCAGCGGGCGTCGGAGAAATGCGCCGGGTAGCCCTCGTAGTGGTGCTCGCCGATCTCGTCGTGCGGAGCGGTGGGGTAGAAGCCGCGTGCGGCGAGCTGCGCGTCGTGCTCCATCTTGTCGTCGGTGCGCTGGCAGAGGCCGGCGGGGACGCCTCGGGCCTGGAGCGCGTACATCAGCTCGCGCGGGTCGCGCGGGCGGGTGAGCGTGGCGAGCGCGGCGTCGAGCTCGTCCTCGTTGCGCTTGCGGGCCTCGTTCGAGGCGAAGCGCTCGTCGGAGGCGAGCTGGGGCGCTCCGAGGACCTCGCAGAGCGCCGCCCACTGCTCCTCGCGCTCGGCGACGATGGCGATCCAGCGATCGTCCTCGAAGTCGTCGCCCGCGCAGCGGTAGGTGTTGTGCGGGGCGATCGCCGGGTACTCGGAGCGGTTGCCGATGCGGCGATATTCGCGGCCGTTGACCTGGTAGTCGAGCACGGGGACGCCGGTCAGCACCATGCCGGTCTCGATCTGAGCGATGTCGACGTGCTGCGCCTCGCCGGTGCGGCGACGATGGGCGAGCGCCATCAGCGCGCCGATCGCGCCGTAGTAGCCGGCGGTGTGATCGAGGTAGGAGTAGCCCCAGCCAGCCGGGTCCTGGTCGGGCAGGCCGGACATCTGGGTGCAGCCACTGACCGCCGCCGCCGTCGGGCCCCAGGTGATGTACGAGCTGTCGCGCCCGACCTGGCCGAAGCCGGAGAGTGAGATGTAGATCGCCTTCGGGTTCAGCTCCTGGAGGCGGTCCCAGCCGAAGCCCATCCGCTCGAAGGCGCCGGCGCTGTAGTTCTCGATCACGATGTCGGATTCGGCGATCAGGCGCTCGACCGCCTCGCGACCGCTCGGGTGGTGGAGGTTCGCGGTGATGCTGCGCTTGTTGCGGTTGAAGTTGCCGTGGAAGCCGCTGGAGTTGAGAGACGAGGTGCCGCCGGGGATCTGCAGCCCGAGCCGCATCGAGTCGATGTAGGACTCGTTCTCGACTTTGACGACGTCCGCACCGAGGTCGGCGAGAATGCGCGTCGCCTGCGGTCCCGCGACGATCCACGTGAAGTCGCAGACGCGGATGCCGGCGAGCGGGAGCGGTCGCGGATCCTCGGATCGATCGGTGTCCTCGAGGATTCCCATCGCGCTCCCCGTGCTTGTGTTCGACTGCGTTCGTCCGCACACGTTATCGCCGCGGAAGGCGGTCGAGGGCAAGTGCGACCGGCCTAACCTCGGATGGGGGAGAGGCACGCACGATGGAACGCGGGAACTCGAGCAGCTCTTCGCCCTCGACCGCTGGGCGAATCGGGACGTTCGCGGCGTTGCGAAGACTCGACGTGGTGCCTATCCCCGTCTCGAGATCGTCTGGCGCGCAGGCACGGTCAACAGATAGGTCGACACCAGCGCTGGCTCATGCGGGCTCGATCCATCGGGGGCGGCTTGCTCGAAGGTACCTCTCCATCTGCAGACTCACTGGAACTTCGAGCTTTGCTGAATCCGAGGTGAGTCGTTCCCGACTCCGATCCTTGGTGCTGACCAGCTCCATTGTGAGCCGCTTCGGCCCGTACTCGTCTGTGAAGGCGACGATCTGAAGCCGCCCTCCGACACTCGCGACCTTCCCTGAAGCGATCAGTCTTCGCACAGCCATCCCCAGGACACCAGCCACATCCCAGACCGGTACGTCCCATTCGCGTCTCGTTCGTCGCGCCTCCTGTGCATTCGCGATCCGGTTGGCAGCGGCGCGCTTCGACTGCGTCGCGTTGGCAGACCATCTTGAATCGACGGCCTCAAGCTCTTGTTGGAGCGCCTCGAAAAAGTGCGGCGCTCCACTACCTACATAAGCCACACCACCGTGCTGTCGCGGCTCGAAGCCATTTGCGTTCGACAGCCGCCACAGCTCGTAGGCGCCCCGGGGGGCGCGTACACCGAGGTGCACCTTCGTGGGTGTGCTACGTGGGTTAACACCCGCGCTCTCGAAGGCGCGGATTAGCTGGCGCTTGAGCTCACGCTGAGGGTTCGCGACTTCGCCCAGCATCCGCAGCGCGAGAATCGCGTCCCCAGCGATGGGCGCTGAACTCGAGGCGTATCCAACCACGACCCGGCCCCAGTGGAAGAGTTTCGTGCCATTGTCTGCGTGCTCGAGGACTCGCCCTGTCCGTGGATCGGAGAAACTCAATCTGGAGTCCGAGACGAACACAAGCCCCCGCTCGAAGGGGTATCCGCGCCGACGCGGATCGAGGTCCTTGTTCCGAGGTAGCCTGGCAGAAACGAGGATTGTCACGTCATCAAGCTAGCTCCCCTCAGAACGTCACGTCAGCCTGTCTCGGCGAAGAAGAACACGCCGGCATAGCCTCGATACGTCGGGGGCGCACAGACGATGGAGCGACGGGAGCTGAAACAGCTCTTCGCCTCCGACCGTTGGGCGAACCGCCAGACACTCGAGGCGCTCCGGAGACTTGACGAAGCCTCGATCGAACTGCGTGACCTCTGTTGGCACGTCGGCACCGTCGCGGACAACTGGATCTCGCGCATCGACGGATCGGAGCCCTTCGAGTCGAACGAACGGGGACAGTCGCCCTCCCTGTCAGAACTTGACGCGTATCGCTCACGGGTCGCGGAGAAGGTCGAGGCATTCCTCACCGGCCTCCAGCCTGAGCGCCTCGATGAGACCATTGAGTACCGGTACCGATCAGGGCGCGCGTTTCGCAACGTTGTCCGCGATGCCCTTCAGCAGCTAATCGTCCACGGCGTTGAGCACCGCGCCCAGATCATGTGGGAAGTCGGCAAGCAGGGTGGCGACTCAGTTGAGCTCGAGTACTCGTGGTATCTGCGCGAAGAACTGCCGCCGGAAGATGCGTGACGCTGCCCCCGTGCCGACGACGTAGTACAACTACCCGATGCCAAGGACGATCGTCGATTACCGCCTCTACCCCGCGATCCAGTCGCAGCCCTCGGAGCTGGCGCGTCTGCTCGAGGCCGACGAGCCGATCGAGGAAGCGGCGCGCGTCGTCGCTGATGCGGCGCGGGTGTTCACGATCGGGATCGGGACGTCGTCGAACGCGGCGGCAATCGGCGCCTCGATGCTGCGCGACGCGGGGGTGGACGCGCGGGCGTGGTCGTCGCATGACTTCGCGGCGTACCCGCCCGCGATTTCCGAAGCGGACGCGGCGATCGTCTACACCCACAGCGGGGCGAAGCAGTTCTCGCTGCGCTCGCTGGAGCTGTTGGGCGACCGCGGGGCGCCGACGGTCCTGCTCACCTCGACGGAGTCGCAGATCGACCTCGACGAGCTGAGCGCGCCGCTGACCATTCTTCGGACAACGACGCGCGAGCCGACCGCGATGTTCACGTTCTCGCACACGGCGGCGATGATGCTGAGCGCGCGCCTCGCCGACGCGCGGTGCGACCGGGCGCGGTCGGCGACCTCGCGGCGGTGCCGGGCGCGGTCGAGGAGGCGCTGGCCCTCGAGCCGTCGGTCGAGGTGCTGGCGAAGCAGTGGCAGGGCAAGCGGACCGTCATTGGCCTCGGGGCGGGGCCGCACGAACCGACGGCGCACGAGCTAGCGATCAAGGTGCCGGAGGCGGCTCGCGTGGCCAGTCGTGGCTACGCGCTCGAGCAGTACCTGCACGGCCCGCAGGTGCAGGTCGGCCCGAGCGACGCCTTCATGCTCTTCACCGGCGACGGACCCGCCCTCGAGCGCGCTGAGCAGGCCGCGGCGTTCCTCCTTGACTTTGGGTGCGCGGTGGCGTGGGTGGCGCCGGTCGCCGGGCCCGAGGGGGTGGCATGGCTTCAGGTCGCCGATGTCGGCGAGTCGCTCGCGCCGCTGGTCGAGGTGATTCCCGCGCAGCTGTTGGCGGGGCATCTTGCGGCGCTCGAGGATGTTGATGGGGATTCGTTTCGGCTTGATGACGAGGCGTTTGCTGCGGCGTGGCAGCCGCGTATCAAGCTGTAGGTGAGGAGCGCCGACTTGCGAGAGCTTTGTTCCGTCCCGGGGGCTCGGATCGCTACGTGGCTCGCCACGCGGCGGCTTAACTGGTGAGCTCCTAGCAGGATTCTTGGGTCGGGATCGTCATGGGGGCACTTGCCCCCATACCCCCGCCGGGGGACAAGGCTGTCCCCCGGGCCCCCTCGCAAGCCGAGAGCATCTCAATCGTCGTCGGCTTGATTGGCGGCGAGCGGGGGGAGTTCGTCTCGATGGGGTGTTGAGTCTGCGGGAGGCGTCTTGAACAAGTGAGTTCTGGTACCGCGAGGCGTGCTTCGTTTGACGGCTCTGGATCGAGGTTGGAGGCCTTGGCAGTCCGGGGGCGACCAGCGCGTCAGCGCTTTCGGAGCCTCCACGCCTCCTCGCACGGCCACTGTCGTGACCAGTCGAGCGTGACGAACGGGTAGCGGGTGGTCGCGTTCTCCGGCGGGTAGAGTTCGATCAGTTCCTCCACCTCGAGGTCGTTGCGGCGGAAGAGCCGGATCCAGTCGCCGTGGCTCAGCGCGAACTCGACCGAGTCGTCGTCCGGGTCTTCGAGCCACTCGAAGCAGCGCATGCCTCGCTGCGGGCGGATCAGCGTCTCACCGGCGGCCTCGCCGTCGACCTCGGGGATCACAAGGTTGAGCAGCACGGAGTTGCCGAGGAAGACGAGCTCGCCGCCGGGGCGGAGGAGGCGGGCGGCCTCGGGAATCCACTCGTAGGGGTCGCTCCAGATCGCGGAGCCGTACTCCGAGATCACGAGGTCGGCGCACTGGTCGGGCAGCGGAGTCTGCTCGCCGACGGCGCGGATCAGCGGGAAGTCGAGCCCGTGCTCGCGCTGCATCCGACGCGCGGTGCGGAGCTGCTCGGGGGTGAGGTCGGTCGCGATCGGCGACGCGCCGCGACGCGCGAGCCACGCCGAGACGTAGCCGGTGCCGCAGCCCAGCTCGACCGTGACCTTGCCCGTCAGTCCCGAGGGCAGCAGCCCGACCTCGCTCTCCGGGATGCCCCAGATCCCCCAGTGGGGCGCGCTGCTCCAGTTCCGCTCAGCCGCCTCCACGTAGTCGGGCGCGAACTCACCCCAGCTCGCCCGGTTCCGTTGCAGGTAGTCCATCTCGGCCCTCGGGGCTTGTCGGCGCTTCGCGCCCGTTTGCGACGTTCAGAGCACTGGTTGGTCGTACGGTATTGGAGATGACCGCAGGCTACTCAGGGACACCGCTTCCGTAGAAGCTCGGAATCAAGCCGGAGCATCGGCTCGCGCTCGTCGACGCGCCGGAGGGGTTCGACGCGGTCCTCGGAGCGTTGCCCGAGGCGGTCGAGGTGAGGCGCTCGGCGCGAGGCGGCGCGGATGTGGTCGTCTACTTCACGAAGAGCCGG
The DNA here is from genome assembly GCA_965248675.1 of Dehalococcoidia bacterium. Lineage (GTDB taxonomy): Bacteria > Chloroflexota > Dehalococcoidia > UBA2979 > UBA2979 > UBA6627. The sequence goes on along the minus strand of CBDFJZ010000008.1, from coordinate 1,835,156 downwards.
GCGGCGTTCCGGAAGCGGCTGCCAGCGCTGGCGCGGGCGATCTTCCCTGACGGCGGCCTCTGGATCGCCTGGCCGAAACGCGCCTCGAAGGTGCCGACCGATATGACGGAGGACGTCGTGCGGGAGGTTGCGCTGCCGTTGGGGTTGGTGGACAACAAGGTTTGTGCGATCGATGAAACGTGGTCGGGGCTGCGGGTTGTTTGGCGGCGCGAGAATCGTCGCGGCCGGTCGCCTCGTGCGTGACGCTTTGCGTGGCAGCGGACTATGGACGGATGGAATCTGCGTCTTCGCGAGGTGGGCGGCTGACTGGCTCGCTGTGAGCGCGCCTCGGGTGACGCTTCGTTCGTCGGGGGCACAGCGAGTCCGGGATCGCCCTACGGGCGTGGCCCCCGACACCCCCGCCGAGGGGCAGCTTGCCCCTCGGACTCCCTCGCAAGCCGAGAGCATCTCAATCTCCCGGAGTTCGGTGGCGGCGAGCGGTCGGTTGCGTCTCGTTGGAGTTTTGAGTCTGCGCGAGGCGTCTTGAAGGAGTGAGTTCTGGTACCGCCAGGCGTGCTTCGTCGGTCGGCTCTGGATCGACACTGCGAGGGGCCTTCGGCCCATTTGAGGCTTCGCGTCGCGAGCCGGCCTCCTGAGGGATGAGCAGGCGCGAAGCGTCAACAGAGCGCCGAAGGCGCCGCGAAGCGTCAGACGGGCCCCGAAGGGGCGCCGGTCCAGGCGGGGGTGGTTTTGTCGCGGAAGGAGGCGGGGCCAACTTTGGCGTCGGCGGTGTCGCGGGCGACGCGGCGCATGGTCTCGCCGAAGCGGATCGCGTCGACGAAGGGGAGTTGCTGGCCGCGGCGGGCGACTTCCTTCGTGGCGCGGACGGCGAGTGGGGCGGAGAGCAGGAGGCGCTCGGCGAGGGCCTTTGCTTCGTCTATCAGGTCGTCGTGGGGGACGACTTTCCAGGCGAGGCCCATCTCCTTCGCGCGCTGGGCGTCGACGCGCTCGCCGATGAGGAGCAGCTCCATGGCGTTCTGCCAGCCGATGCGAGACGGCATGCGGACCGCGCCCTGGATCGTCGGCACCCCGATGCGCACTTCGGGAAACCCGAACTGCGCCTGATCGCTGGCGATCACGAAGTCGCAGGCCGAGACGAGCGTGAGCGCAAAGCCGAGGCAGTAGCCGTTGACGGCGGCGATGACCGGCTTCCAGACCTCCATGCCGCTCTCGAGCGAGCTCATCGAGGGCACCTCCCAGAAGGTGCCGGGCGTGGCGGGGTTCGCGTCGCGGAGGTCGGCGCCGGCGCTGAACGCGCGGCCAGCGCCGGTCACGATGCCGACCCAGGCGTCCTCATCACTCCGGAACTGCTCCCAGGCGGCGTTGAGGTCGGCGCGGAGCTGGCCGTTGATCGCGTTCAGCGCCTCGGGGCGGTTGTAGGTGATGGTCGCGATGCGGCCTTCGCGTTCGTAGAGGACGGTGTCGCCCATGGCAGGCTCCGTTCGTTCGGTCGCTATCGGTGGTTGCTTGATCGGTAGGTGCAGGCAGGCGCGACGCTAGCACGCCGATCCGGCCGCGACGATCCGTCGCGTAGCGTTCAGTTGGTCGACGGTTTCGGCGATCAGGGTTGGCCACGGCGCGTGTGCGTCAGGCGAGCAGCGCCCCAACGATCATCGCCGTCAGCGCCGCCGTGACGCCGAGCGCCGCGAGGTACAGCGCCGCCTGTTGCATTCGATGGCGGCGCTGATACCGCGAATCGAGCTCTTCGGCGGAGAGCATCGTGATCCCATCCGCGTCCTGGGCCAGGGCGTGGAGTCCGGATCGATCGGTGCCGCTGAAGGCGAACGCCGCCGAGCGGAACGCCCCGGTCATCACCAGCGCGGCGAACGCGAACGCGATCAGCTCAACGACCATCGCGACCCTCCGCGGCTCAGTCTGTGTCGGCTGCGACCTAACGCTCAACCCGCCTCCGCCGAAGGCCGCTCACGCTCAGGCCGAGCGCGCAAGGCGGATCGGATTACGCCGGAGCGGGTGCGCCCGCCAGCGCCGCGCGTAGTTCGGCAGCCGCCTCACTGATCGAGGCGTCACCGGCGTCGAAGATGTGCGGGTTGCCGAAGAACCCGTGCAAGTGGCCGTCGATGCGGTCGAGGCGTGTCGGCACGCCGGCGGCCGCGAGCCGCGCCGCGTACGCTTCGCCCTCGTCGCACAGCGGGTCGTACTCGGCTGTGATCACGTGCGCGCGCGGCAACCCCCCCAGATCCGAGGCATGCGCGGGCGAGACTCGCGGGTCCTCGCGACTGACCGCGCCGCCCTCGGGAACGTACTGCCCCCAGAACCACTCCATCGCCTCGCGCCCCAGGCCGAACCCCTCGGCGCGCGACTCGAACGACGCGGTGTCCATCCGAGAGTCGGTGACCGGGTAGACGAGGAGCTGGTAGGCGATCGCCGGTCCGCCGTGGTCGCGCGCGTGCAGCGCCACCGCCGCCGCCAGGTTCCCGCCGGCGCTATCCCCGCCAACCGCGATCCTCGAAGCGTCGCCACCGAGCTCGGAGACATGCTCCGCGGCCCAAGCGGTGGCAGCGGAGCAGTCGTCGAAAGAGGCGGGCGCGACGTCCTCGGGCGCCATGCGGTAATCGACCGAGATCACGATCGCGCCCGAGCGCTCCGCCAGCCTGCGGCAGGTCGGATCGGACTGGTCGAGTGAACCGAGCACCCAGCCGCCGCCATGGAACCAGACGAGGATCGGGAGTCCGGTTTCCTCGGATGGCCAGTAGACGCGCACGGGGATGTCGCCGGCGGGACCGGGGACGGTGCGGTCTTCGATCCTCGGGAGGTCGGGGCCCCGCGGTACGGCGTCGAGCGCGGCTCGGATGCGCTCGCGCGCGGCCTGTGCGCCGATCTCCCACGTCGGTGCCAGCGCCAGTGCCTCCATCTGTTCGAGGTACGCCTGGGACTGTGGGTGCAGGGTCATTGGGTTGCCTTCCTCGGAGCTAGCTATCGCGGACGGTAGGGACTGGGGGCATGGGCGGTCAACGCCGCTAGACTGCAGCGGCAGTCCGGGAAGGCTTGAGGGCGGCACTCGGCCGAGCCGAAAGAGGCTAGCGCTATGCCATGATGCCGCTATGGACGCTATCACGGAGATCGATCCGACCACCGTTCAGGGACTCATTCTCGTCACGGTCATCGGGGGGCTGGTCCTCTCCGTGGTTTCCGCAACCGCCGGGGTTCTTCGCCGAGCGATCTGGGCGGGGCTCCGCGGCGCGTGGCGCCGCGCAATCAGCAAGGACGAACGTGAGAGGGAAGCTCTGCCGCCGATCCCGTCGGCGATGCCGGACGCCAGCCGTTTTGTCGGCCGGCACGACCAGGTGCGCGAACTGACGAGACACGTCCGGAAGAGGGAATCTCGGATCGTCGGACTGATCGGTCCGGCGGGCGTCGGAAAGTCGCTGCTGGCCGCTCGGCTCGTGGAGGGCGCCGGCGCGCGATCGTGGCCACCACCGTTCCGCCGACCGTTCGACGATTGGTACTGGCTGAACTGCCGCCGCGATCCTCCGCTGCCATTCGACCTCGCCATCAGCCAACTTATCCGGTTTGCCAACCCTGGGTTCGCGGACGCCAAATTCGCAGCGCTCACACCTCACGAGCGCATCGATCTACTGATCAATGCGCTGACGAACCGGCGGCTACTCATCGTCCTGGACAACGTCGAGGAACTCTACGTCCCCGAGGGAGACATGCCCCCGGGAACGTTCGTGGATGTCCGATACGAGCAGCTGATCCGTGCACTCGATCGCAAGACGCACCGCAGCGTCGTAATTCTGACCAGCCGCGAGCGCCCATCTGGGCTTGCGGACGCTGGGGCCGCCTCCTGCCACCAGCCGGAACTCACCGGCCTGCGCGGAGCCGACGCCCGACGGCTCCTACGCGACAACGGCGTGGATGGCACGGACGACCAGCTCGACGAGATCGCCCGGCGCGTGGACGGCACACCACTCTGGCTCGTTCACGCCGCGGCAATCGCGAGTGACGAACATCGGGACGCGGCGCATCTGCTCGACCAGGCTCAGCTCTTGACGCCGGAAGGCGATCAGCTGCTTTCGAATCAGCTAGCGCACGTTTCCAACTCCGATGCGGGGCGTCTGCTGTCGGCGATGGCTGTCTTCCGGCTGCCGGTCCCGCTCCAGGCGTTGCGGTTCTCGCTCGGTGTAGACGGCGATCCGGCAGACGAGCGCGGGACTCGCCAAGCGCTCGCCGCGCTGCGGGCGCGCTCGCTCGTTGAACCGCGAAACGATGGTCGCGGCGAGCCACGCTATACCCTGCATCCTCAGCTTCAGCGTTACTTGCTCGGCGACGGCGCGGACCGTACCGACGCTCACAGCCAAGCTGCCAGGGCCTGGCTGAGCTTCAACGTCCCGAGCGGAAACGAAGCCCGCACCGTCGAGGACGTATTGCCGTGGATCGAGGCTCACCACCATTTCCTCGAGTCCGGACGTTGGCAGGATGCGGTCGGTCTCTCGATGCAACCTCGGTTTGGTCTGACCGAGGCAGAGAACGTCACCGAGTTCTTGACAAGACGTGGCTTCGCCACACTGCGACTGGAACTGGCGTCCGCTTCGGCTTCTAGAGCCGAGCGGAACGAAGACCCAATGAGCTGGGCGATGGCGCAGAACAACCTCGGACTCGCCTACGCAAGCCTCCCCGCGCGTGACCGCGCGCAGAACCTCGGGCTGGCGGTCGACTCGTACCAAGCCGCGCTCCGCGTGCTCACGGAAGACGACTACCCCGCCGCTTGGGCGACAGCGCAGAACAACCTCGGAAACGTCTACGCAGAACTCCCCACCGGAGACCGCGCGCAGAACCTCGGTTTGGCGATCACGGCCTTCGAGTCCGCGCTCCGCGTGCACACAGAAGACGACTACCCCGCTGACTGGGCGATGGCTCAGAACAACCTCGGAAACGCCTACGCAAGCCTCCCCACGGGTGACCGCGCACAGAACCTCGGTTTGGCGACCGATTCCTACCAAGCCACGCTCCGCGTGCTCACGGAAGACGACTACCCCGCCGTTTGGGCGACGGCGCAGAACAACTTCGGAAGCGTCTACGCAGAACTCCCCACCGGAGACCGCGCGCAGAACCTCGGTTTGGCGATCACGGCCTTCGAGTCCGCGCTCCGCGTGCACACGGAAGACGACTACCCCGTCGATTGGGCGATGGCGCAGAACAACCTCGGAAGCGTCTACGCAGACCTCCCCACCGGAGACCGCGCGCAGAACCTCGGTTTGGCGATCGCGGCCTTCGAGTCCGCGCTCCGCGTGTACACGGAAGACGACTACCCTGCCGACTGGGCGACGGCGCAGAACAGTCTCAAGACCGCTAATGCAGAGCTAAAAGCGGTCGACCGAGGTCGCTTGTCCCCGTGACAGGACCCCGCCCGGAGCCTCGCCTAGTCCCCTGCGCTATCCTGCTTCGCACGCATGTTCTGACGTCGTGCCAGGGAGGGCCCGATGACGACCGCAACTCCCGAGGCGACACCACCTTCCGAGGCGACGCCCATCCTCGAGGCGTTTCATCCGGCGGTTCGGACGTGGTTCGAGCGGCGGTTCGAGGCACCGACGGACGCTCAGTTCGCGGGGTGGCCGACGATCCTCGAGGGGCGGGACACGCTGCTGGCGGCGCCGACCGGGTCGGGGAAGACGCTGGCGGCGTTCCTCGTCGGGATCGACCGGCTGATCCGGCAGGCCGAGGCTGGAGAGCTTCCCGAGGGCACCGAGATTGTCTACATCTCGCCGCTGAAGGCGCTGGGGAACGACATCGAGCGCAACCTCGAGGAGCCGCTGGCGGAGATCCGCGAGATCGCGGAGGAGCTCGGCTACGAGCTGCCGCCGATCACGACTGGCGTCCGGACCGGCGATACACCGCAGTCGGAACGCCAGAAGATGGTGCGGCGGCCGCCGCACATCCTGATCACGACGCCCGAGTCGCTGTACCTGATGGTGACGGCGATGAGGGCGCGGGCGACGCTGACCGGAGTGCGGACGGTGATCGTCGACGAGATCCACTCGCTGGCGCGGGATCGGCGGGGGACGCACCTGGCGCTCACGCTCGCCCGCCTCGATCACCTGATTGCCGAGGCGCGGGTCGGTGAGGCCGCGGGGGCGCGGCCGGCGCGGATCGGGCTGTCGGCGACGCAGCGGCCGATCGAGGAGATCGCGCGCTTCCTCGTGGGGACCGATCGCGAGTGTGAGATCGCGAACCTGGGGCACCAGCGGGACATCGAGATCCACGTGAGCGTGCCGCCGAGCGACCTGGAGGCGGTGCCGCCGCGCGAGCAGATGTCGGACATCTACGACCAGCTCGCCGAGCAGATTCGGCAGCACCACACGACGCTGATCTTCGTGAATACGCGCTCGCTGTCCGAGCGCGCGGCGCACGAGCTGAGCAAACGCCTCGGTGAGGACGCGGTGGCGAGCCACCACGGCAGCCTGTCCAAGGAGCGGCGGCTGCGCGTCGAACAGCGGCTGAAGGCCGGCGATTTGCAGGCGCTCGTGGCAACCGCTTCGCTCGAGCTGGGGATCGACATCGGGAGCATCGACCTGGTCTGCCAGATCGGGTCGCCGGGGAGCATCGCGACGTTCTTGCAGCGGGTCGGGCGGTCGGGCCACGCGCTCGGTCTGCGGCCGCATGGGCAGCTCTATCCGACGACGCGCGATCAGCTCGTGGAGTGCGCGGCGCTCGTCCGAGGCGTTCGTGCCGGGCACCTCGACCGCATCCACCAGCCGGTAGCGCCGCTGGACGTGTTGGCGCAGCAGATCGTCGCCGAGGTCGCCGCCGCCGAGGAGTGGAGCGAGGACGGACTACTCGCCCTGATCCGGCGTGCCGCGCCCTACGCGGACCTCGAGCGCGACGCTTACGAGGAGATCCTCGAGATGCTCGCCACCGGTGTCGGCGAGGGCGCGGGGCGGTCGCCGGCGCTGATCCACCGCGACCGGATCAACGGCGTGCTACGCCCTCGACGGGCGGCGCGGCTGACGGCGCTCACGAATGGCGGCACGATCCCAGAGATGGGCGACTACCGCGTGATCGCGGAGCCCGAGGACATCACGGTCGGCTCGGTCAACGAGGACTTCGCGATGGAGTCCGCGGCCGGCGACATCTTCCTCCTCGGAACGACGAGCTGGCGGATCACCCGCGTCGATCCGACGACGGTCCGGGTCGTCAACGCGCAGGGCGCGCCGCCAACGATCCCGTTCTGGCTCGGCGAGGCGCCCGGGCGCACGATCGAACTCTCCGAGGAGGTCGGCCGGCTGCGGCGCGACGTCGCCGCATCGCTCGCGGACGCCTCGATGAGTGGCGAGGAGCGGCGGCAGTGGCTGGCCGAAGACTGCGCGCTACCGGAGATCGGCGCGCAGCAGATCCTCGACTATCTGCGCGCGACGCGCGACGGCCTCGGGGTGGTGCCCTCGGACGAGGACGTCGTCTTCGAGCGCTTCTTCGACGACGGCGGGGGGATGCAGCTCGTCGTACACGCGCCGTTCGGGCAACGCATCAACCGGGCGTGGGGGCTCGCGTTGCGGAAGCGCTTCTGCGTGAGCTTCGACTTCGAGCTGCAAGCGGCGGCGAACGACGACTCGATCCTGCTCTCGGCGGGGCCGCAGCACTCGTGGCCGCTCGAGGAGACCTACGACTGGGTGACGACGCGCAACGCCCGCGAAGCGGTGCGTGACTCCGTGTTCTACGTGCCGCTCTTTCCCACCCGCTGGCGCTGGAACACGAGCCGCGCGCTCGCCGTGACGAGGCAGCGAGGGGGTAAGCGCGTGCCGCCCTTCATCCAGCGGATGCGCGCCGACGACCTGATGGCGAGCGTCTTCCCGGAGCAGGTCGGCTGCCAGGAGAACGTCACCGGCGCGCTCGAGATGCCAGACCACCCGCTGCTGCGCCAGACGATGCACGACTGTCTGCAGGAGGCGATGGACGTCGAGGGCCTCGAGGCGGTCCTGACGCGCGTCGAGGCGGGCGAGATCCGCCTCCACGCGCGCGACACGACCGAGCCGTCGCCGATGGCGCACGAGATCGTCAGCGGGCGGCCGTACACCTACCTCGACGACGCGCCGATCGAGGAGCGGCGGACGCGCGCCGTGACGCTGCGGCGCGGCCTGCCTGAGAGCGCGCAGGACCTCGGCGCGCTCGACATCGACGCGATCGCCCGCGTGGCGGACGAGGCGTGGCCGGCGCCGCGCGACGCCGAGGAGGTGCACGACGCGCTGCTCGGCCTCGTGGCGATCGCGGAACCGTACTCGGCGGAGTGGGATCAGTGGCTGAGCGAGCTGGCCGCAGGTGGGCGCGCCGCTTCGCTCGAGACATCCTCGGAAGACGGAGCGACGGTCTGGTTCGCTGTCGAACAGATCGAGGCGGTGCGGCTGCTGTTTCCGGACGCCGACCTCGGCACGATCGACGTGCCGGAGAACGCGCGGTTGCCGGTGGAGCATCGCGAGGCGGCGCGTGTGCGGCTGCTGCGCGGGCATGCGGAGCTGCTGCCGCCGACAACGGTGGCGGAGCTGGCGGCGCGGAGTGGCCTCGAGGAGCGCGACGTCGAGCACGGGCTCGCGATGGCGGAGGCGAGCGGATACGTGCTGCGGGGACGGTTTACTCCGCAGGTGGCGGCCGAGGAGTGGTGCGACCGGCGGCTGCTGGCGCGGATCCATCGCTACACCCTCGATCGGCTGCGCAGCGAGATCGATCCGGTGTCGCGGCAGGACTACATGCGCGCGCTGCTCGGCTGGCAGCACCTCGTGCCCGCCACGCAGGTCGAAGGCCGCGGCGGTCTACGGCAGTTGATCGCGCGCCTCCAGGGCTTCGAGGCGCCTGCATCGGCGTGGGAAGAGGATTTGCTGAAGGCGCGGATGAAGTACTACGAGCCAGGCTGGCTCGACGAACTGTGCCTGGCGGGCGAGGTGGCGTGGACGCGCCTCACCACCCGCCGTGCCGCACCGCCCGCCGAGGAGGGAGAGTCCCCTGCCCCGCGGACCGGTACGGCCGCCGCGACACGCGCGACGCCGGTCACGCTCGCACCGAGGACGGCGCTGTTCGGCCTCGTGGCGGCTGTGCGGTCGACCCCGAACGCGCCCGAGCCCGCCATCCCCGAGGCCGGCGCCGGCGCCGAGATCCTTGCGCTGCTGCAGCAGCGCGGCGCGCTGTTCTTCGACGAGCTGGTGGGCGGCACGCGCCGCCTCACGACGGACGTGGAGCGCGGGCTGCGCGAGCTGATCGGCGCCGGTCTGGTGACCTCGGACGGTTTCCAGGGCCTGCGCGAGATCGCATGTGGGCGGAAGCGGAGCGGCCGACGGCACGGACGGCGCTCGTCGAGCTACCTCCGAGGCGGTCTGTTCGCCGGCGGCGGCCCGCCCGGGCGCTGGTCACCGGTGGAAGCACCCACCTCGGAAGATGGCGAACCCCTCGACCGTGCCGACATCGAGGACCTCGCGGAGCAGGTGGCCGACGTGATGCTGCAGCGCTACGGCGTGGTGTTCCGCGACCTCTACCCGCTGGAGCCGTTCACGGTGCCGTGGCGCGAGGTGTTGCGCGCGATGCGCCGCCTCGAGGCGCGCGGCGTGATCCGCGGCGGCCGCTTCGTCACCGGCTTCGCCGGCGAACAATACGCACTGCCCGAGGCGCTGACGTTGCTGCGGAAGATCCGGCGCGAACCGACCTCGGGAGACCGGGTGACGATCTCGGCGGTCGACCCGGCGAACCTGACGGGCGTGGTGTTGCCGGGGCCGCGGGTGCCGAAGCAGTCGGGGCGGTCGTTTGACCTCGTGGATGGGGTGTTGCCGGCGACGGCTGCTGCACAGGTGGTGGGGCTAGGTGAGGCGGCGCTGGCGGCCACCTCGAACTGACGCAAACTGGCCCGAAGGGCCCGCGCGGGGATGTGGCGGTTCTAGATCGAGGTGCTCGACCGCTCTCGGACAACCTGCCGCGACTAGCAAAGGCGAGCGGATGTCACGCGAAGATCTGCAACAAACCATCGATGATTCCATTGCAGAGGCAAGCGAGTTCACGCGCAGTCTCTTCGAAACCCACCGATGGGATGCCAAAGAGGTGCAGGACTACTCAAACGAGGACGGGGGCATGACCATCGCGACGGTAGGGCGTGATGGCAAACCACATGCGGCCATCGTCGTCGCGGGTTGCGCCGACGGCATCTTCTACTTCTCTGCGTCGCCGAAGTCTGCCTTGCTAGGCAACCTCCGTCGCGACCCAACCATCGCGCTGACGATCAGTGGCAAGATCATGGGTCGAGGCGAGGCGGTGTTAGCGGGTCAAGCGAAAGACCTATCGCACCTCGCGCCGCAGATTAGCAAGACGCTGCGGAGACTCATCGAGGCCGAATGGGATGGCTATGTGTACTCCGTCAGGCTAAGCCGTCTCTTCGCGAACTCGGCGTAGAGGTTTCCCTTCTCTACCCGAGCCGCGACCGAGATGCGCCTGGCCGCTTGGCACGCTGTGGTCCCTGCCGACACACGCTCCGGGAAGCGCTGACGCTGCTGGGCAAGATCCGGCGCGAACCGACCTCGGGAGTGCGGGTGACGATCTCGGCGGTCGATCCGGCGAACCTGACCGGGGTGGTGTTGCCGGGGCCGCGGGTGCCGAAGCAGTCCGGGCGGTCGTCTGACCTCGTGGACGGGGTGATCCCGGCGACGGCTGCTGCACAGGTGGTGGGGCTAGGTGAGGCGGCGCTGGCGACGGCAGGCGACTAGGAGTCGGATCGAATTCGCGTCTTCGCAAGGTGGGCGGCCGACTGGCTCGCTGCGAGCGCGCCTCGGGTGACGTTTCGTTCGTCGGGGGCACTCGCCCCCGACACCCCCGCCGGGGACTGGGCGTCCCCGGACCCCTCCTCAGCCGAGCGCAGATCGACCGTCGCGAGCCTCGCAGGCGGCGAGTAAGCGATTGTGTCTCGGCTGCCCTTCGAGGCTGAGCGAGGGCGTCTTGAACGAGTGCGTTCTGGTACCGGTAGGCCAACGTACCTTGAGGTAGCGCGCGACGCCGCGCGAACAGGCGCGTGCACACGCGACATCTCCCGCCCGTCCCGACGTAGCACGGACGATGAGGGCCTCGGACCGTTCTGGGTACTGAGCCCGCGTGACGGGCCCCGAAGGGTCCGCAGGGGTTGAAGATTCTCAGAGAGGGGCGACGACCCCTCGGACATAGGCGATGTGGCCGAACTCGGTCTCGACCTGCTCGACGTCGGCGAAGCCGGCTTCCTCGAGGAGCGCGATGAGCCCTGGCGCGGGACGCTGCTCGCCGCCCCAGCGAGCGAGGAGCGCGCGGGGGCGCATCGCCTCTTTCGGCTGGGCGAAGTCTGTGACAGCGATGACACCGCCGGGGCGAAGCACGCGGGCCGCCTCGCGCAAGCCGTCGAGCGCCAGGCCGCCCGGGAGATGGTGGATCACGAACTGGCTGACCACGCGGTCAAACGAGGCGTCCTCGAACGGGAGGTCCTCGATCGCCGCGATATCGAACGGCGCCGAGGACGCGCGCTTTGCCGCCTTGCGTTGCGCCTTCGCGATCATCTGCGGGGAGGCGTCGATCCCTCGGACTTCGCCGCCGCCAGCGCGACGGCGCCGGTCCCGCAGCCAACGTCTAGCACGCGTTGACCGGGTTCGATGCTCGCAACTTCGACCGTTTGTTCGGCAATCGCTCCACCGCGGCCTCTTGAGAGCACCCACACGAGCGGGTCGTACAGCCAGGCCCAGCTGATCGTGCGTCCGCTCGTGCTCGGCGCGGCCGGCGCGTGTCCTCGGTGATCTGGCATATCCGTTACCGCCTCGACTGGTAGTTCGATCCGGGGAGAATAGTCGTTCAGGACTATTCTCCGGGGACTAGTAGATGTGGTCGACTCGGATCGGTCAAGAGGGACGTGATGACCGACGATCTGCTGCTGCTGGGCCTGCTGTTCGGCTCGTCGATGCACGGTTACGGGCTCAACGAGATGGCCGAGCGGCTGCGGCCGTTCGGATGGCACGTGAAGCCGTCGAGCGTGTACGGGCGGCTGGAGCGCCTCGAGCGGACGGGGCTCGTCGAGAGTCACAGCGAGCGGGTTGGCCGGCGGCCGGAACGCAAGGTCTACGCCCTCACCGAGGCGGGCACCGAGCGCTTCCACGAGCTGCTCCGCGAGAACCTGCGGTCGGGTGAGCGCGTCGCCGGCCCGGGTGAGCTCGGCCTGCTGTTCCTGGGCGTCCTACCCGCCGAGGAAGCCGCCGCGCTGCTCAGCGAGCGCCGCGACGCGATGCTCGAGGACCGCGACGGCGTCGAGACCCTGGCGCAGGAAAACGCACCGGGCCTGCTCGCCGCCGAGCACGCCCTCGCGATGATCGAGGCGGAGATCGAGTGGCTCACGCAGGCACTGGATCGCAGCCCCTTCGGGGCTTGCTGACCCTTCGGGCCTCACCTCGATCGTGACGCAGCCGGCGCGAAGCGTCATCGAGGGTCGAAGACCCTGCGAAGCGTCGGCAGCCCCCGAAGGGGCTTAGCGGGCGTCGAAGTTTGGTTCGCGGCGCTCGCGGAGGGCGGAGCGAGCCTCGTTGGCGTCCTCGGAGTTGGCGAGGATGCCGGAGGCGTTCGAGGTGAGGACGGCGGTCGTTTCGAGGGTGCTGTCCATCGCCGCGCGGATGACGCGCTTGTTGACCCAGCTCACCAGCGGCGGGTTGCGCATGATGCGGGCGCAGAGGGCGCGCACCTCCTCCTCGAGCTGATCGGCGGGGACGAGCTTGTTGAGCACGCCCCACTCGGCGGCCGTCTCGGCATCGAGGTGACCGGTGAACGAGAATTCGAGGGCGCGGCCGAGGCCGGCGAGCCTCGGGAGGTAGTAGGCGCCGCCGTTCTCGATGATCTGGCCGACCTGCTGGTAGGAGATGAAGCGGGTGTTTTCGCAGCCGTAGCGGATGTCGCACTGGAGCGACATGCCCATGCCGAAGCCGGCGGCAACGCCGTTCATCATGGCGATGGTGGGCTTCCGGATGAAGGAGATGTCCTTCATCAGCCTTGTGATGCCGTAGTAGAAGCGCTCGCGTGAGGCGTCGGTGCCCTCGGGCGGTGGGGCGTTGCCGAGGAAGTTGTCGCCGGCCTCGAAGGCGCCAGTGTCGGAACCGCTGACGTCGACGCCGGCGCAGAAGCCGCGACCGACGCCGGTCAGGACGATCACGTTGACCTCGGGATCGTCGTCGCCGGCTCGCATGTATTCGCCGACCTTGGAGAGGGTGCCGCTGCGCTCGGACCCGCCGACTGCGGCGTTGAGCTTTTCGGGGCGATTGAACTTGATCCAGAGGATGCCGTTGTCTTCCTTCTCGTACAGCAGGTAGGGGACCAGCTCGAGTTCCTGCATCGTGACGTCCTTCCGCTGGGGGATGCGCACGCCTCGTTGGGACGGGGCGCCCGCCGAATCCTACTGGGAAGCGCGCATCAGGACGTGGGTCTCGGTCTCGTCGAACGCGACGAAGCCGAGGCGCTCGTAGAGCGCCCGGGCAGGGTTGACCTTCAGCACCTGCAGCTCGACGGGGACATCGAGGCCCGCGGCCTCCTCGAGGAGATCGTGAACTACCTCGCTGCCGATGCCCTGCGACTGGAAGGCCGGGAGCAGCGAGATGTCGCCGAGGAAGATGCGCGACGCCTCGCGATGGACGATCAGGCCGCCGGCGTCGGCGCCTTCCACGACGATGATCTGGCGCCCCTCGGGGGTGTAGCGGTCATCGAAGTACTGGCGCTGGAACGCCTCGTCCCACGCGCCCCAGGTCTGAACGACGTAGTCGCGCATCGTGGCGCGGTTGAGCTGGTACAACCACTCGCGGTCAGCGGCGGTCGCGTCGCGCAGCTCGTACATCCCGGGAGTCTAGCGACGCGGGCTCTTCGTCCCGGTGCTGACCAGGTGACGATGAACCGCAATGCTGGCGGGCCGCGCATCGGTAGCGGCCATGGTCGCTCTGCGGGTCCTCGACGCGTGAGACGGCAGCAGGGGCCAGAAGGGCCTCGCTGGCGCGTACGCGGATGGTGAGCCAGCCCGCCGTGAGCACGCTGACGATGCTACCGAACAGTGGCTGCTCGGCCGCACGCTCAGCTTATGGTGGGCGCGGCGGAGAGGCTGACGCCGGTCACGCGCTGGGGCCGAACGACCGGCTCCAGGCACACGCGCAGTACCAGATACTGTCCGTAGGCGAGCCAGGCGAGGAACGGCACGATGGTGGCGCTGCGCGACGCAGAGAGAGGTGACTCGCTCATGAATTCCCGCGAAACCACCAACAGCGCCGCGAGCGCCACGATGAGCAGCCCACCGCGGATGATCCGCGGCCACCCCACGCGCGTGACGGCGAGCATCACCAGCAGCGGTACGGGCCACACCAACGCCCCGAGCGGGAGCGAAGCGGCGTTCGTATCACCCTGGCCGACGATGGGCACTGCGGGCACTGCGACTAGCGCTCGCAGCGAGTACTGAATCCACCGCGGCCATTCCCGGCGTAGCGCGGCGAAGGCCAGCCCCGCGGCCGCACCGGTGAGCGCGAAGGTTAGGAGGATGAACGCGGTGCCCCCGACCGTGACCCCGTCAAGCGAGTCCAACGCATGGGGGCGCTCGGAGATCAGCCGCATGAAGACCCGCGCGACGGCCCCCCAGAAGAGCCCGATGGCGGCCCCACCCAGCACCGCCGCCCACACCGGCGGACGGCGACCGCCGTCGAGGAACGCGCCCGGCAGCCACAGCGCTTGCCACGTCACGCGGCCGGCCATTCGTGGCGGAACTCGCGCGGGTCGTACATCGGCGGAGTCTCGCGACCAGCCCCGAGGGTCAGACGGCGGCTGAGCCCGACGGGCCCCGGTCGCGGGTCCCGCGGACGGTAAGCCAGCCCGCCGTGAGCACGAAGGACGTGGCGACCGCGAGCAGCCCGAGCATGAACACCAACCAACCCGCCTCGCCGACCGGAGCCGCGACCCCGAAGCCGATCGCCCCGAAGCCGAAGGCGGCGACGACGAGGAGCGCCCCGATGATCGCGGGGAACCCGAGCGCGCGGGGGAGGGCAGCCCGGCGAGCAATGACGGCGCCGAAGCTGAGGAACCTCAGCGCCATGATCCCAAGCGCCAACGAGCCGAAGCCGGATACGAGGCCGGCGGCGTCTCGCGCCTCGAGCCATTTCGCGTCGCCCGGCACGTGGCCAGCATCACGCCACTCTCCGGCGATCGAATGCAGCTGCAGCCCGGCGACGGCGCCGGCGATGAAGAGCACGCCAGCGAGGGCCAGGGCGACGCCACCGAGAGCCGCGCCGGCCCGCGAGTAGGGACGGAAGGTCAGGTAGAGCAGGCCAGCCGCGATGAACGTCACCGCGCCGACCGCGAACTGGAAGAGCGTGGCGCGGTAGAAGCTATCGAGGTTGCGGGCGAACGACGGGAAGTTCCACGCGAAGTACGCTTCCTCGCCACTGATCCCCGGCCGGCTCAGCGTCCCCGCGATCAGCAGGATGATGAGCAGCATGACCAATCCGCTCCCGCGCTCGATGACGAACGTCGATCTCATCTCGATGCCTCCCGTGTTCAGCCGCCACGCGATGTCAGCAGGAATGCCCCGCACCACGCGCCCGGCGAGCTCGCCAGCGAAGGTGGCCGGAGCCTGGCCGATCGCGGTCGCGTCGGCCTCGTGCTCCCACAGATCCGAGGCGATCTGATCTCGCCGCGCGTCTCGCGCTGACGTCCGAGCACCCGCCGAGTAGACCTGCGTCCAAGCGCGGGCGGCGCTGAGGGACAGTCGCACGGCGACCGCGCTCATGGCTCGGTCATCCCGGTCTCAAGCCGCGGGGTGACGGCGACGTCCTCGACGACTGAATCGGCGGCCGCTTGCTCGCCGAGGGCAGTGACGCGGTACAGGCGCCGCCGCGGCCGACCTTCATCGGCGGCGACCAGCGGATCTTCCCAACGCCCTTCGACCAGGCCGGCCTCGTCGAGCCGGTCGAGCGCTCGATACAGCGTTCCGTGAGCGGTCAGGCGACGAGCGCCCTCGCGATCCCGCATCAGCCTCGCGATCGCATACCCGTGAAACTCCGGCTGCCCGATGGCGGCGAGCTCGATCGCCGCAGCCAGCAGCGACCGTTCGATCGGGATCAGGGTTCCTGGCTTTCTGCGCATGCCACACGTTATACGCAGATATCTGTGAAATATCAAATCGCGTGCGGACAAACATCATCCGGAACGGCCCGAAGGCACTGAATGAGGGTCGTCACCCTTCCAATGGGGTGCCCAACGGCGCAAACAGCTCACGTTCGCCACCTCGCGCCCTCGGCGTTTGCGGGCGGCGTACCCTGCTCTCGTAACGGCGGAGGTTCGGATGTCACGACCACAGTTCGAGGAGTTCACGCTCGCGGCGATCCAGGCGGCGCCGGTCTATTTCGACGCGGAGGCGTCGACCGACAAGGCGGTCGGCCTGATCCACGACGCCGCGGCAGCCGGCGCGACGATGGCCGCGTTCGGCGAGACGTGGCTGTCGGGCTATCCGTTCTGGGCGAAGGAGAAGAACTCGAGCCTCGTCCGTCGTGCGCGGGCGCTGTACATCGCGAACGCGATCGACGTGCCGGGGCCGGAGACGGACCGGCTCTGCGCAGCCGCGAGCGACGCCGGGATCGACGTCGCGATCGGCGTGGTGGAGCGCGACCCGAACACGCAGACCTCGGTCTATTGCACGTTGGTCTTCATCGGCCGCGAGGGGCGCGTCCTCGGCCGCCACCGCAAGCTGAAGCCGACGGACACCGAGCGGCGCGTCTGGGGCGAGGGCGACGGGCAGAGCCTCGTCACCTACGAGCGCGGATTCGGGCGGTGGAGCGGCCTCAACTGCTGGGAGCACCGGATGGTGCTACCCGGCTACGCGCTGATGGCGCAGGGGACGCAGGTGCACGTCGCGACGTGGCCGACCGGCTCCGACGACCTGCTCGCGCGCGCGTTCGCGACGCAGGGCGCCTCGTACGTGGTTTCGGTTGGCGGCGTGCTGCGAGCCGAGGACGTGCCCGAAGGCTTCGAGGAGATCTTCGACCTCTCGACGCCCGTGGTCGGAGGCGGCTCCCAGATCATCGCGCCCGGCGGCCGCGTGCTCGCCCAGGCCGAGGTGGACGGCGAGACGATCGTGACCGCGACCGGCAGCCTCGAGGACGTGCTGTCGCTGCGCTCGATGTGCGACGTGGGCGGGCACTACTCGCGGCCTGACGTGCTGCAGCTCCACGTCAACAGTGCGCCCCTGCAGCGCCTCGTCCGCCACGACTCGCCGGAGCCGCTGCGCGCCGCGGCGACGAACGGCACCGCTGCGAACGGGCATGGCGTCGAGGTGGGCGCCTCGGAGCCGGCGGTTTCGTGAGCGAGAACGCACCGCAACACCACCTCGCGCAGTTCAACATCGGTCGCGTGCGGGCGCCGATCGGGGACCCGTTGATGGCGG
Source organism: Dehalococcoidia bacterium (assembly GCA_965248675.1). Taxonomy (GTDB): domain Bacteria; phylum Chloroflexota; class Dehalococcoidia; order UBA2979; family UBA2979; genus UBA6627. The sequence goes on along the minus strand of CBDFJZ010000008.1, from coordinate 1,817,722 downwards.
GGTTCGTCGCGCAGCTCGACGACGTGAACGCGCTCGCGGACGGCGCGCCCGGGTTTGTGTGGCGGCTCCAGACCGAGGAGGGCAACGCGACGAGCATCCACGCCTTCGAGGACGAGCGATTGCTGCTGAACATGTCCGTCTGGACCTCGGTGGAGGCGCTGCGCAACTTCGCCTACGCCGGGCGCCACCTGGAGCTGCTGCGCGACCGAGCCGAGTGGTTCGAGGGCGCGACCGGCCCGTACCAAGTGTTGTGGTGGGTGCCGGCGGGGCACACGCCGACCCTCGAGGAAGCGAAGCGGAAGCTGGAATGCCTCGAGGTGGACGGGCCGACCGCGGAGGCGTTCACGTTCCAGCAGCTGTTTTCGAGCGCGGAACCGGAGGTCACGACCGTGGGCGAGCGATCCGGAGGAACGAGATGAGCGAGATTCCCGACTCCACCGAGGTCGATATCCGGACGGTCACCACGTCGCCCTCGAGAACGAGCACGTGCGCATCCTCGAAGGCGCGTTCCGAGGGCCGCGAGCTGCCGATGCACTCTCACCCACCACGCGCGGTGATCGCGATCGGCGCCTACCGGATGCGCTCGGTGGACGCTGACGGCACGATCACGATCATCGATCGCCGGCCCGGTGAGGCGACCTGGTCAGCCGGCGAGAGCCACAGCGCACTCGCGCTGATCGGGCCGGTGCATGCGATCGAGGTCGAGGTGAAGCGGTACAGGCGACACCGCTTCACGCCTACTCGGCGGGTGGCGTCTCAGCGCCGACGATCCCGACGAGGTTGCCCTCGGGGTCGCCGAACATCGCGATCGTGACCATGCCCGGGATATCGGTGACGTCCTGAACGACGCTACCGCCGAGGCCCTTGATCTTCTCGAGGGCGGCCGCCGGGTCGTCGACCTGGACGTAGAAGACAGCCTGGGCTTCCTCGCCGGCAGCGATCCCGCCGCCGATGGCGGCCTCACCCGCGCCGGTGTCTACCATCCCGTAGTTCATCGGGTTGTTGGCGTCGATCTTCCAGTCGAACGCGTCGCTATAAAACTTCTGGAGTGCTTCGCCGTCTTTGCCGATCAATCCGAAGTGCACGACCGGGTTTGGCATCCAGGGTCTCCCTCGCCGCTGCGCCAATCCGAGCTGGCGCCGTCACGCTAACCGAACCGCCCGCTCGGCGTGTGATCGGCTTCACAGCCAGGGATCGCTGGCTGCTACTCCCCGTACGCGTCGTGGCGGCGCAGCCAGGCCATCGACCACGGCAGCCCGTCTTCGTCGCGACCCTGCGCCGTCAGGTCGAGCAGGTGGTACGCGCCGTTCACGAGGTCGAGTCCGCGCGAGAAGGTCTGGTAGGTCAGGAAGATGCGGCCGTCGTCGGTGCGCGTAAAGGCGCTGATCCCGGGCGACTCGTCGCCGTGCGCTTCCTGTGTCCCAAAGTTGTAGCGCGCGACGCCCGCCTCGATGTCAGCCGGGCGATGCGAAACGCCGAGGTCGATGTTGAAGCTGTTGCGCCCCGACGAGTACCAGTCGAAATCCCAGCCCATGCGCCGTTGGTACGCGTCGATCTGGGCCAACGTCGCGCGCGAAACAACCTTCATCGTCGTGTCACGGTGCTCGAGGTGGACGATCACGTCGTTGAAGTTGTCGGCCCAGAACGAGCAGCTCGGGCAACCCTCGGCGCCCCCAGTCGGAGCCGTACATGAAGTGGTAGATCAGGAGCTGGCGACGGCCCTCGAAGAGGTCGAGCAGGGACGGCGTGGTGCCCTCGTCTGAACCGGCAGGGCCGTCGAACTCGTAGGGCTCGGTGATCTCGAGCCAGGGCAGCGCCCGCCGCTCCGCGCTCAGCTCGTCGCGGAGGCGCGTCAGCTCTTTTTCGCGTACGAGGTGGGTGCGCTGCGCCTCGATCCAGGCGTCGCGTCCAAGGACGGCGTGCTCAACGTTGGCCGACGTGGTGGTCATCGCGTTACTCCTCCGCCGGCGCGTCGGCCCACTGGTCGGGCCCCGGATCGCCCCCGACCGCCGCCACGGCCAGTCGGGCAACGTAGTAGTCCCAGCCCTCGCCATGCTGCGTGGCCGCCTCTTCGGTCGGCAGCTCGCTGTGTTCCAGGCGAACGACGGTTTCCTCGCCATCGGGCGTCAGCGTGATCTCGACGAGCGTGGTACCAGGAGGCAGCCCCTCGTTGCCCTCCCAGCCCCATGTGAAGGACAGCCGCTCGAATGGCTCGACCACGCGGTACTCGCCGAGCGCGATGTCGCGATCGCCGTGCATGTCGAGGCGCATCTCGCCGCCCGGGCGCGCATCGAGGGTGGCGGCCACCGCTTCCCACTTCGTGACCTTCTCCTCCTCCACGAGGAAGGACCAGATAATCTCCGGCGACGCCGCGATCCGGACCTCTCGCACGACCGAGTGAAGCGTGCCCGCGGCTGCCCCTGTTTCGCTTGTCATCCGCTGTTACCCCCGCTGCTTCGCTTCGGCATCGTCCTCGGCGGCCACCTTCAGCGCCTCCAGGCGCACGTCCCAGAATCCCTCGAGGAACGCGCGCAGCTCGTTGAGGCCCTCGGGGAGCACTCGGTAGTAGCGGCGAGTGCCTTCGCGCCGGTCGGTCACCAGGCCCGCCTCCCGCAACACCTTCAGATGCTGCGAGATCGCCGGCCGCGTGACCTCGAACTGGGCGGCGATCTCGCCAACCGTCAGTTCGCGGTCCTTCACGAGCCCGAGGATCTCGCGGCGACGCGGCTCAGCCAGCGCCTGGAGTGCTGCATCCATAACGACGACGCTAGCTCGTAATGTATATAAGCGTCAACTTACCAATGGAGTGTCAACTGGCCTGGATGGCGACCTGCATCTCTTCGATCAACTCGAACGCCCGGCGCAACAGCGACTCCGGCATCCGCACCGGGCCCGCGATCTGCGAGGCGCTGTCGCCCTGCGGCAACGCCTCCTCGGACCAGCGCGCGCCGTCGAAGCGGCGCAGGGTCGACGGCGGCGAGAAGCGCACGATCGTGCCGTCCGCGTTCGTCCTCGTGACCCGCAGCGCGTCGAGGAAGAGCCCTTGCGGTCCGTAGTCGCGGATGACGTGCGCGTCGTAGGCCTCGAGCTCCCACGGCCGGTCGACGAACTCGTACAGCAGACCAGCGTCGAGGCGCAGGCGGTCGGGGCTGCCGTGAAGCTCGAGCCGCCAACGGTTCGAGGCGGTGCGGCGCAACTCGTTACGAAAGTCCGGGGCTCCGACGTTGGCGCGGCCGGATGCGAGCAGCGGGATCGGCGCGGCGAGCTCGAGGCCGAGCCCGACGTCCGCGAGGTAGCGCTGGCCCTCGATTGCGACGCTGAGCGCGGCGTGGTGCTGGACGCCGCGGTGCTGGGGCATGTCGTTCACGTGAAGCTGTGCCTCGAACCCGAGCGCGTCGAGGAGCGCCCAGAAGGCGTAGTCGCTCTCGAAGCAGGTGCCACCGCCGCCCCCATCGGTCGCGAGGGACCAGAACTCCGGCGGGCGCCGGGGGCGGTCCTCAACGGCCTCGACGTCCGCGGCGCGGACGACACGGGAGGCGGTCTCCCACGGGACGTGGGCCTTGTACGCGTGCTGGAGCCGGCCGAGATAGGCGCGCGACGGGGCCTCGCGCTGGACCTCGAGGAGATCGAGCGCAGCTGCCAGCTCGCCGGCATCGAGGCGAACGCGATGGCCCATGCGAGCGAGCATATCGGCGGCGATCGGCCCGCCCGCGGTCCGACCGGTCTCCGCCCTGTAACGGCGGGCGACCGCGCCTTACGATGCGGAGACGCATCGAAGGGGAGTCGTCGTGGCTGTACCTCTAGACGGCCTCAGGGTGATCGATCTGTCGAGCGGCCCCGTCGGCGGCATGGCGACGATGGTGCTGTCCGATTTCGGCGCGGACGTCGTGAAGATCGAGCGGCCCGGCGGCGACCCGTTCCGCTTCATGGGCACCGCACCGATGTGGCTGCGCGGGAAGCGTTCGGTCGAACTCGATCTGAACCGCAAGGTCGAGCAGGAACGGCTCTACCAGCTAGCGGCGACGGCCGACGTGGTCGTGAGCAGCTTCCGCGCGCACGCCGCGGTCGACCTCGGCTGCGATCATGACGTGCTGGCGGCGCGCAACAGCGGGATCGTTTACGTCCAGATCTCCGGGTTCGGCTCGTACGGCCCGTACGTCGGCTTCCCCGGCTACGAGGGCGTCGTGGCGGCCAAGTCGGGGCGAATGCAGAACCTCGCCGGTATCGCCGATCGCGAGGGCCCTCAGTTCGCCTCGGTGCAGGTGGCGTCCCACGCCGCCGCGCAGGCAGCAATCACCGGGGTGCTCGCCGGGCTGATCGCTCGCGAGCGGATCGGCATCGGACAGTACATCGAGACGAGCATGCTGCGCGGCATGATCCCGTACGAGCAGGGCGGCCTGATCCGCCTCCAGCTCGCGGATGCCGATCCGGCGCAGTTCGCCGGCGACCCACTCGCCGCGCAGCGGATGCCCTCGATCCAGTACCAGCCGGTGCTGACCAAAGGCGGCCAGTGGCTACAGCTCGGCAACCTGCTGCGCCAGCAGTTCGACAGCTTCCTCGCCGCGGCCGATCTCACCGAGGTGATCGTCGACGAGCGGACCCAGGGCTCGCCCGCCCTCTGGGACCCGGAGGTGCTCGAGGAGGTGCGCGACCGGGTGCTGACGCGCATGCAGGAGAAGACGGCCGACGAGTGGGTCGCGCTGTTCACGGAGCTGGGCAACATCGCCGCCCACCAATTCCAGACCACTCAGCAGGCGTTGGACGACCGGGACATCACGGCGAACGGTCACCTCGTCGAGGTGCTGGACCCGCGGCTCGGCATCAAGCTCAAGGACGACATCACGATCACCGAGGCGATGCTCGGCCAGGTGCAGGTAGAGGCCGACGAGGAGCAGGGGCGGTCAGACCAGATCGGCCTGCTCGCCCAGCTGGAGCACACCCCCGGCGAGGTCGGCGGCGCCGCGCCCGTGACCGGCCAGCACACCTTCGAAGTGCTGAACGAGGAGCGCCAGCGCTGGCGCGGCGAGGAGCTGCGCCAGGACGACTACGACCCGCCGCTCGAGGGCGTGACCGTGCTCGAGTTCGCCTCGATCATCGCGGCGCCGCTGGGTGCCTCCCAGCTCGCCGACCTCGGCGCGCGCGTGATCAAGGTCGAGCCGATCGGCGGCGATCCGTACCGCCAGCTCGGCGGGGGCGTCGGGGCGATGCGGGTGAACGCCAGCAAGGAGAGCATCTGCATCGACCTCAAGAGCGAGGCCGGCAAGGAGATCCTCAACAAGCTCCTCGAACAGACCGATCTGATCATCTCGAACTTCCGGCCGGGGGTGCCCGAGCGGCTGGGCTTCGGCTATGAGCAGGTGCGGGCGATCAGCCCGGAGATCGTGTACCTCGCGATGAACGGCTACGGGCGCGCCGGTCCCGGGGCGCACCGACCCTCTGCGCACCCGGTCCCAGGCGCCGGCGTGGGGGGCGCTCTGTTCCAGGCCGGCGCCGGCTTCCCGCCCGAGGCAGAGGACGGCGAGCTGAGCCTCGAGCAGATCCGCGAGATCTCGCGGCGCCTCTCCCGCTCGAACGAGGTGAACCCGGACCCGAACACCTCGATGGTGATCATGAGCGCCGCGATGCTCGGCCTCTACGCCCAGAAGACCGGCCTCGGCGGCCAGCGCATCTGGGTCGACATGCTCGGCGCCAACGCCTACGCGAACGCCGACGACTTCATCCGCTACCGTGGCAAGCCCGATCGCGCCGTCCCGGACGGCAAGCTCTACGGCACCGGACCGCTCTCCCGCCTCTACGAGTGTCAGGATGGCTGGATCTTCCTGGAGCTGGTGCTCGACCGTGAGTGGCGGATGTTCTGCGAGCGCATCGAAAGCCCCGACCTCGCCATCGATCAGCGATTCGCCAGCCGCGAGGGACGCTCCGCCAACGCGGCGCTGCTCACCGAGCTGCTGGCCGAACTCTTCGCCTCGGAACCGGCCGCGCACTGGGAGGATCTGCTCTCCGTCGTCGGCCTCGGCTGCGTGCGCGCCGACGGCCCGGCCGCCGCAGAGTTCTGGGCGACGGACGAGCACGCGGCACAGAACGGCCTCGTGACGCCGGTGTTCCACAGTAAGTGGGGCGACATGCTGCGCCACGGCCCACTGTGGAAGACCGCGCGCTCCGGGTTGAGCCTCGGCCCGGCACCGCTGATGGGAGAACAAACGGACGCGATCCTCGGGGAGCTCGGCTACGAGGCAGACGCGATCGCCCAGCTACACGCGGACGGCGTCGTGGACGCGGAGGTCGCGGAGGCGGTGGAGGCGTAGGGATCGGCGGCGAGCGCTAGCGCGTGACGCGCTCGGCCAGGAAAGCGTCCACGGCCGTGGCCATCGAAGCGGGCTGGTCGCCCTGGACGCTGTGGCCGGCGCCCTCGATGACGACGTGGGTGCAGTCTGGCATCGCCTCGGTCATTGCGTTGGTGGCTTCCTCCGAAAGGATCTTGCTGATTGAGCCGCGCAGGAGGAGCGTTGGGGCGGCGATCGCCTTGACGTCGGCCCAGAGCGCCTCGGAGCGGAGTTCGCGCGCCTGCTTCTGATCGTCCTCGGTCATGCCCTCGGGGACGATGCGGCGGCGGTGGTCTTGCTTCCAGGTCCAGCCGTCGTCGACCTGTTTCAGCGAGTGGAGCAGCGAGTAGCGGAGGTGGTCTGGCTTGCGCTGCGGGTTGAAGTGGATTGCGCGGTTGAGGAAGTCCTCGAAGCGCGACATCGTCTCCGTGTCCTGCCGGAACTGCTCCATCTCGATCAGGCCGTCGCGCATGGTGACCGGCGCGATGTCGACGACGACGAGGGCATCGAGGAGCTCGCGGTGGCCGGCGGCGTAGCGGATCGCGTTCATGCCGCCCATCGACATGCCGCAGAGCGTGAGGTGGCCGTCGCCGAGGTGCTCGAGGAAGGCGCGGGTGTCCTCGAGCATCAGATCGCCGTTGTCGCGGTCGAGCTGGTCGTCGGGGGTCCAGCCGGTGTCGCCGTGGCCGCGCTGGTCGAGGGCGATCACGTGGTAGCGGTCGCGGAGCAGCAGCGAGGCCATGTCCCACGTGTGGGCGGTGAGGCTGCCGCCGTGCAGCAGCACCAGCGGCGGCAACTGGTCGTGGCCCCAGTCGAGGTAGTGGAAGTTGACGCCGTTCAGCTCGACCCAGCGATCCTCGGGGAGCACGTATGCGGGCGGGTTGAGCTCGATCGCCTCGGCGCAGGCGCGCATCTCATCGAGGTAGTCGGTCGCGGTGGTGGTCATCGGTGCCTCCTCGGGAGCGGGCGAGCTAGTCAGGAGGAGCGAGCGGCGGCAGGCCGAGGACGCGCTCGCACCAGACGGAGAGGTCGCTCAGGCTCTCGGCGCCGATCTGATGCTGCATCTCGTATTCCTGGTACTCGAGCTGGACGCCCAGCGCCTCGAGGCGGTCGCGGGAGTCCTGCCCGCGCTCGATGTTGATCGCGGGATCGCTCGTTCCGTGCTGCACGATCACCGGCAACGCCGCGAGGGCGTCGCCTGCGGCTGCGGCCTGCTCGGCTTCCTCGGGGAGCCATGTGCTGAGCGCCGCGACACCCGCAAAGCGCGCGGGGTCGCCGAGGCCGAGGCGGTACGCCAGCGAGCCGCCCTGGCTGAAGCCGAGGACGACCGTCCGGTCGGGGTCACCCCGGTACTGGGTGAGCGCCTCGGAGATGAAGCTGGAGACGCGGGTGGTGACCCGCTCAAACTCCTCGGGCGTTCGTTTCATGTCGGGTCCGGTCGGCTGGAACCAGGTGTAGCTCGGCATCCCCGGCTGGAGCATGAACTCGGCTTCGGGGCAGATCATCAGGAGCCGGCCGTTGGCGAGGTACGGCGCGAGCCCGAGCAGATCCTGGCTGTGCGCGCCGTGGCCGTGGATGGCGATCACGGTCGGCAGCAACGCGCCGCCATCCTCGGAAGCGCCGGGGTTCCACACAGAATGGGTGACCTGCATCGGGCGACTATACGGGGCGCCACCCGTTCGGGCGGCGCCCCGAGGCCTCGAGGGCTGACGCGTACGTCAGCTGGTGGTCTTCGCTCGGAAGACCGCGAGCATCAGCGCGGCCGCCCCCACGGTGGCCACGGCGACCACGGCAAGGCTCAATGCGGCGAGGCCGGCATCCGAGGAGATCCCCGCGAACTCGGCTCCCCAGATGTCGCGCAGCCCGGTCGGGCCATCCTCGATCAGCCCGTGACGGAGGAGCGCCAGCGCATGGGTTTGCGGGAGGACCCTCGCCACCACCTCGAACGGGGCGGGGAGCACGTTGATCTGGAACAGCGACCCGGCGAAGAACCAAGGGACGATGGCGACGAGCGGGATCGCGTCGATGTACTGCTGTTGCTTGCCGATCAGGTGGGCGAGCGCCTCGGCGATCGAGTAGGTCGCGAGGGAAATCAGGACGATCGCCGCGGCGAACCAGAGCGCGCCTTCGATCGAGAACGCGAAGTCGGCGCCCCGCCAGGCGGAGAGCGCGATCAGAATCCCGACCTGGACGCCGGCGATCGTGAGCACGGCGAGGGCGTTGCCGAACGGGATCACCCAGCGGCGAATCGGGGCGCCGAGGAGCTCGGGGGTGATCCCCTGCTCGCGATCGACGATCACCGCAGTGCCGTTGAACATCGAGCTCAGGGGCACCATCAGCATCGCCGTCGCGATCGCGACGAAGGTCATGTAGTCGATCGCCGGGTTGAAGGTCCCGAGTGCCTCGTCGAGCGCGGGCGCGATGAGGAGCGCGAACAGGATCGGCGTCGTCAGCGGGATGAGGATTCCTTCGCGGGTGCGGGCGAGCAGCCTGAGGCGTCGCTGGTAGAGCGTTCCCAGTCCGTGCATGCCGAGGTCAGTGGAGATGGTCATTTCATGGTCTCCGATCGTGAAGGTCTGAACCTGGTGGTCAGTTGCTCGCAAAGGCCTCGCCGGTGAGGCGCAGGTACACGTCGTCAAGCGCCGGCGGCCGGATGCTGGCGGCGCGGATGGCGATCGGCAGCGCGTGTAACGCCGCGAGCAGTTCGCTCGCCGCGTCCGCCGCCGCCGGCGCGGTGATCGTGTTGCCGATGCTGATCGCGTCGGCGCCGACGATCGAGGCGTCGCGAAGGAGGCGGAGCGCCTCGTCAGGCGCGCGCTCCACCTGGAGATCGAGCATGCGCTCGCCGAGCGAGCCAAGCAGCCGCGCCGGCGTGTCTAGCGCGACGATCCGCCCCGCGGACATCACGGCGACGCGGTCGGAGAGGCGCTCCGCCTCCTCGAGGTAGTGCGTCGTCAGCAGCACCGTCAGCCCACGCTCGTAGCGGAGGCGGCTGATCAGATCGAGCAACTAGTAGCGGATGCGGGCGTCGAGGCCGACCGTCGGCTCGTCGAGAATCAGCACCTCCGGCGAGGAGACCATCGCGCGCGCGATCTCGAGGCGGCGCCGCTGCCCACCTGAGTAGGTCTTGATGTGGCGCTCGATGAATTCGACGAGCGCGAGCTCCTCGACGAGGCGGCTGATCATTGAGCGGGCCTCGTCGGCGGGCACCTGCCAGAGGCGGGCATGCAGCGCCAGGTTCTCTACACCGGACAGCTCGAGGTCGAGCGCTGAGTCCTGGAACACGACGGCGGAGGCGCGGCGGACGGCGAGCGAGTCGCGAGCCGCGTCGAAGCCGGCGATCAAGGCTGACCCCTCGGTGGGTCTGACGAGGCCGGTGAGGACACCAATGGTCGTGGATTTCCCTGCGCCGTTCGGACCCAGTAGCCCGAAGATCTCGCCTCGAGCGACCTCGAACGAGATGCCTCGGACGGCGTGGACGTCGCCGGGGTAGGTCTTGTGGAGCCCGCTGACGCGGACGGCGGGCGGAGGTCCGCCGGTGGCCGGTGGTTGCATCGTGGTCGCAGGTGTGGCGGTGGCGCTGGTCAAGGTGCACTCCCTTCGTCGCAGGACCGGCTCGCGAGGCGTGGTCGCCATCGCCGGTTCCGGTGCTGCAACGAAGGTCGCCGCGCGGCGGGGTCACCGCCTCGGCCGAAGGGAGGAATCGGGGATGGAGATCGGCGCGGCGCTTCTCCACCGATCGGCGGAGGCGCGGAATGGCAGGCGGCGGTCAGCTGGCGGCGGTGAGGCCTCGGGCGTGAGCGATCGAGATCGCCTGGCCACGGCTGCGGGCACCGAGCTTGGCGAGCACGTTGCTGACGTGGGTCTTGACGGTGCTCACCTCGATCACGAGCAGATCGGCGATCTGACGGTTCGAGTGACCCTCGACGATCAGGGCGAGCACCTCGCGCTCGCGATCGGTGAGCGCGAACTCAGAGGAGCGATCGACCTCGACGGAGCGTGGCGCGGGCGGGGAGCCCGTTGCCGGCGGGCCGATGAACTCGACGACGGCGTCGACAATCGCCTCGGCGTCTGGCATGAAGGCAGACGGTGAGGTGCCGGAGACGAGCCGGAGCTGCGCGCCCGGGATCGCGGCGGCCAGGGCGCGCGAATGCTCGATCTGCACCTCCAGCACGTCGCGCCGATGCAGGACGAGCGTCGGGACTGCCACGTTCGCGAGCAGGGCGGAAACGTCAGCCTCGTCCGCGAGCGCTAGGTAGGCCTCAGCGACCTCTTGCGAGCAACAGGAACGGAAGTGCTCCGCGCCGAGTCGCGCGGACTCGCCACTGTCCCAGCCCATCCACTGGTGTGCGGCCGAGTTCGTGAACAGCTCCCAGTCGCGGCTGACGAGAGTGAGCAGGCCGGCCGTTCTGGGGTGCTGCTTCATTTCGGCGGTCCGCGCCGAGGCGGCCCAGAGCACCAGATGCGAGACGCGCTCCGGGTGACGCGCGGCGTACTCGATCGGCGGTCGGTCCCGCGGCGAAGCTGTCCCAGAGCGCGACGGGCGAGGCGTCGAGGCGATCAAGCACCGCCTCGAGGTCGGCGACGAGCGTGCCCTCGGAGAAGTCGGTCGACGAGCGGTCGGAGAGCCCGGTGCCGCGACCGTCGTAGCGGACTACCTTCAGCTCGGTCGCGATCCGCGAGTACCAGGCGCGCGCCTCAGGGATCGCCCACTCGGTCTGGAGATTGCTGAACGGGATCGGCGGAAGGCAGACGAATGGCCGCCCATCGCCGAGGGTCGAGTACGCAATGTCGACGCCGTCGGCGGTGCGGGCGTAGTGGATGACCGGATCTGATACAGGCGCGGCCATTGGCCCATGGTACGGCCTGGCGTCCGATCCAAGCCGCCCCGCGCGGCCGGGGGCGCGACGTAGGATGGGCCCAGGGCGACACGCGCGCACGCGGGAGGCGGCGGCCGATGGACTTTTCGTGGAACGAGGAGCAGACGCTGTTCCGAGAGCAGGTCCGCTCGTTTATCCGCGAGCAGTGGAGCGAGGGCGCGCGGCTACGCGAGGACCTGGAGCGGAACGAGCGGGTGCGCGAGTACCATCGTCAGCTTGCCGACGCCGGCTGGCTGACGATGGCCTGGCCCGAGGAATACGGCGGCGGCAGCGCGTCCTATATCGAGCAGATGATCTTCGCCGAGGAATCCACGTTCGCCCAGGCGCCCACCGGTGGACAGGGCGCTGATCGCCTCGGTCCGGCGCTGATCCTGTTCGGCAGCGAGGAGCAGCGCCAGGAGCACCTGCCGAAGATCGCCCGCGCCGAGACGTCCTGGTGCCAAGGCTGCTCGGAGCCGGGATCGGGTTCCGACCTCGCCTCGCTGCAGACACGCGCGGTGCGCGACGGCGACGACTTCGTGATCAACGGACAGAAGATCTGGACCTCGGGCGCGCAGCACGCGGACTGGATCCACGTCCTGACGCGCACCGATCCGGACGCGCCGAAGCACCGCGGCATCAGCTACTTCATGCTGCGTATGGACACGCCCGGGATTTCGCTCCGCCCGATCGTGCAGATGACCGACGAGGCCGGCTTCAACGAAACCTTCTTCGAGGACGTGCGCGTCCCCGCCGCGAACATGATCGGCGAGGAGAATCGCGGCTGGTACGTCAGCGCGACCACCCTCGACTTCGAGCGGTCCGGCATCAACCGGATGGCCGAAGCCGTGCCGATCTACGAGCGGCTGCTGGAGCACGCGACGCAGCCCGACAGCGCGGGCGCCGGCCGGCGGGTGATCGACAACGCCGTCAACCGCCAGCACCTGGCCGGCACCGCGATCGAGATCAACGTCGCGCGGCTCCTCGGCTACCGAGTGTCCTGGATGCAGTCGCACGACCTGGTGCCGAACCACGAGTCGTCGATCTCGAAGCTCTTCGGCACGGGGCTGCAGCAGCGCAACGCACGCCTCGGTATCAACATGCTGGGCCTCGGCGGGCAGCTCCGCCCCGAGTCGGCGTGGGCGCCGATGGGCGGCGAGCTCTGCTACGCCTACATGGCGACGGTCTCGAGGACGATCGCCGCGGGCACCAGCGAGATTCAGCGGAACATCATCGCCACGCGCGGCCTCGGCCTCCCGCGCGGCTAGATGAACACGAGCCGCGCCGAGGCGAACCTGCTCAACCGTCACCGGGTACAGCTGTGTGTGCTGAGCGCGGCCATGCTGCTGATGGGGGCCTGCTTCGGTGGCTCAGACGCCACCGCAACGCCGACGGCCACGCCCACCACCGACGCGCCCTCGCCGGCCGCGACCGCATCCGCGACCGCGGAGCCCTCGACCACGACGCCAGCGCCGACCGCCACGGCGGTTCCGACCGCGGAGCCCATGCCGCCCGGCGTGGGTGAGTACGGAGTCGCAAGGGTGCGCAAGGGCGATCCGGACGGCGGCCTCAACATGCGAGCCGAGCCGTCGGCGAATGCCGAGGTGGTGCTGGTGATTCCGCCGAACCGGACCGGGTTGGTCGCGACCGGCAGCGACCCCGTGATCGTGGACGACGCGACCTGGATTGAACTGTCGGTCGGCAGTTCGAGCGGCTGGGTCAACTCGACGTTCGTGACGCCGCTGCCCTCGTTCGAAGAGATCTCCTGCGGCGACCCCACCAGCGACTATTCGTTATCGCCGGGGGCGGTGCCGCCGGTGCCGGCGCCCGTCGATCCGGACGCCGACCACGTCTTCGCGATGCACCACATCGTGGGCCCCGACTGCGAGCGCACGATCATCACCTTCGGCCGCGACTTCGGCTACGACGACAACTTCAATGAGGTGCTCGACCCGTCGGCTGGCGTCCCCCCGGACATCGCACTCGCGATCGATCTCGCGGTGATCCGTGTGCGCCTGCCCGAATCGGTGATCGCGGGCGCCTCGACCGCCACGGAGCTGTACCGGTCGGACAACGGCTCCGTGGACGTGCTGTTCGTGCGCCCGGCGGTCCGCTCGACGTTCGGCATCCGGGCGCTCTGGGACCGGAACCGGGGCGTGCGCTACTTCTACCTCGAGAAACCCCGGCCGGTTCGTGATCGAGACGATCGACGCGCCGACCGGCCCCGGCCTCGCGCTCGGCCCACTCTTCGGCGACGAGGAGTTCCCATTCACGATGATCTCGCGCTCAGTCAACTGGGATACGACCGGCGCCGATCCGGTGCCGCCGATCACGGTGTCGGGCTTCGGGCGGCCTTTCGAGGCGACCGCGTCGATCCGCTTACGGACCGCGCCCGCATCAGGCGCACCTCCCGGTACTGGCACCCCGGTGACCGCCGAATGGTCCGGCAGCTCGTTCGCCGCGCCGTGCGGCTCCTCGTACGCGGTGATGACGAATGGTTGGCTCGAGGCGTGGGGCGCGTATGAGTTCACGATCAGGGCGCTGGCGTCCGGAACGTACGAGCTCTTCGTCGGCGATTTCGTCGGTCTTGAGGGCGACGACGCGGTCGGTGTCTATCATGTGTTCACGGTCGGAGGCAGCACCTCCGCGAGCTGCTGACCGCCGCCTGAGGAGCAACCGCCGTGCCCGCTGAGCTGCACCTCGGCATCCGCATCGCCGTCGACGACGGCGTCGAGCTGCGGCCGCTCCGCCTCGAGGACGCCGAGCCGCTCTACTACCTCGTGGACGCGAATCGCCAGCGCCTGGGTGAGTGGCTACCCTGGGTCGCCGGAATGGCATCCGCGGCCGACGAGGCGGCGTTCATCCGCGGCGCGCACGAAGGCCTCGAGGCTGGCACCGGCCTGTCCTGCGCGATCGTCGTCGAGCGTGCGGTCGTCGGCACGATCGGCGCTCGTGTGAAGCCGGCGAACCGCTCAGCGGAGATCGGCTACTGGATCGCCGAGTCGTTCGAGGGCCGTGGCCTGGTCACGCATGCCGCCCGCGCGCTGACGACGTTCCTCGTCACCGACCTCGAGCTGCACCGCGTGGTGATCCGCGCGGCGACGGATAACGCGCGCAGCCGCGCCGTCGCGGAGCGCCTCGGGTTCACGCACGAGGGCACCCAGCGCCACGCGGAGATCTTGAACGACACGTTCCTGGACCTCGAGGTCTACTCGATGCTCGCCCCCGAGTGGCCCTCGAACGGCGCCCATTGAGCCTTCGCAGCCTTCGGCTGCTACCGACCCTTCGGGGCAAGGCTGCGAACTGGCTGTGCACGGCTCGCGCCGACAGCTGAGGCGTCTCTGCGGGCAGTCGTTGGTGGTGTCCGCTCGTTCTCGGAATCGTGGAGCGCGGTGGCTAAACTGGCGGTTGGAGACTCCATGCTGTCACACGTGATCGAGCGCGGTCTGCAACGGTTTGAACAGCCAGCGTATAGCTACGCCGAGGCTGATCGGATCGCCGGCGCGACGCGGGGCACATCGAAGCGGTGGACGCGCGGATACCTCTACGTTGGCGACAGCGGCCACGTCAGCCTGCCGCCGGTGACCCGTGGCGTCGAGCATCCGGACGATCCAGGCGTCTCGTTCTTCGATCTGATTGAAGTTGCCGCGATCACGAGGCTGAAGGAGCTCGGCCTCTCCTTGCCTCGCATTCGGCAGGCCGTCGAGACGTGCCAGGACCTCTTCGAACTGCCGCGACCCCTGCTCACCGAGCGATTCCGATCTGATGGGCGGGATGTGTTCGTGCAGCAGGGCGCGGTCCTGGTCGAGCTTGGCATTGGCGCTCGGAAGGGGCGGCTCGCATGGGACGAGGTTCTGAGCCCATTCCTCGAAGCCGTCGAGTACGAGGGTGAGTACGTCAGGAGATGGTGGCCGCTCGGGCGCGACAAGGGCGTAGTGGTCGATCCCGACTTCGGCTTCGGCCTGCCGGTGATCGCTGAGTCAGGTGTGAGGACGGAGATCATCCTCGAGCAGATCGAGGCGGGTGTGACACCCGCCCGGGTCGCCGAGGGCTTTGCCGTGAGTCGGGACGACGTTGACTACGCACTCGCGTTTGAGGCCACCCGCAGCGAGCGATGATCTTCATCGATCGGTCGATTCCCAGGAGCGTCGCCACGGCGCTCACGGAGGTGCGTGACGATGTCGAATGGCTCGAGCCCAGGTTCCGGCACGACACCGCCGACGCCGTTTGGCTGGAGGAAGCCGGTCAATCTGACTGGCTCGTCGTCACCAGAGATCAACGCATCCGCACCCGCCCCGCCGAACGAGCAGCGATCGAAGACCACGGCGTTGGGTGCTTCATCCTTGCCTATCGGCGTCCGCTCGATCCGTGGGGGATCCTCAAGCTGCTGACGGCAACGCTCGACGAGATGGAACGGCTCTTCGACTCGACGCCGCGGCCGTTCATTTACACAGTCAGTAGCGACCAGCGGTTTCGCAAGTACCGCTAACGGTCCCAGCGCGAGCGGCGGCCTTCCATGTCGGAGTGGACGTCGATGAGGACGGTGTCGCCGGCGGCGTTGTGCTTCTGGGCGGCCTTGAGGGCGTCCTTCAGCTCGGCGCCGGTCTTGACGGTGATGCCGGTGGCGCCCATGCCGTTGGCGATCATCGCGTAGTCACCCTGCATGTGGGAGACGCCGTACTGCTCGCGGGCGGTCGGGAAGCCGCCCGGGTAGGTGGCCATGCCGCCATTGTTGAGGAGCACGGTGGTGATCGCCGCGCCCGAGCGTGAGGCCGTCTCGATGTCGGTGCCGGACATGCCGAACGCGGCGTCGCCCATCAGGTTGAGGCAGAACTTGTCAGGATTCGCCAGCTTCGCGCCGATCATCAGCGGGATGCCGAATCCGAGGTGGGTGGTCTTGCCCCAGCCGACGTAGCTGTGCGGCGTCGTCGCGGTGAAGAACGGGATGATCGAGTCGCGCGGCGCGCCGGCGTCGTGCGTCACGATGCTGTTCTCGAGGTCGATGTTCTCGTTGATCTCGTGGATCACGCGGTACGTGTTGAGCGGCTGCTCGTCCGAGGTCAGCAGCGGCGTCCACTGCGCCATCCACTCTGAACGGATCTTCGCCAGCTCCTCAGTGACGGCGGTCGCGTCGCGCGGCGTGTCGCCGATCAGTGCCTTAACCTCGTCGAGCAGCGCCTGCAGCGTCAGTTTCGTATCGCCGACGAGGCCGATGTCGACCACCTCGTCCTTGCCGATCTCATCGGCGTTGTTCGTGTTGTGGATCAGGAACGCGTCCTGCGGCACGGCCTGCGCGTAGCCGGTTCGCGTCAGGCTCGAGCCAAGCGCCAGCATCAGATCGCAGCTGCCGAGCCACTCGTGCGCCGGTCCGGTCGTCGCGCCGCTACCCGCTCCGAGGGCCAACGGGTGCCGCTCGTCGATCGCCGACTTGCCCTGCATCGTCGTGAACACCGGCGCCACGACCAGCTCGGCTAGCTCGCGCAGCTCCTCGGTCGCCTGCGAGAGGAGCACGCCGCCGCCGGCCCAGAGCAACGGCCGCTCTGCCTCGACGAGCTGCTTCGCGGCGTCCTTGATGTCGCCCGCCGATGGCACGTGCGTCGAGACGCTCGGCGAGTGGTAATCCTCGAGCGTCAGCGGCGACTCCGCCGCGCACACGTCCGAGGTCAGCTCGACCACCATTGGTCCCGGCGCGCCGTTGCGCAGCCCGGAGAAGGCGCGGCGCATTACGGCGCCGAGCTGATCGGAGCGGTAGGTCGCCTCCACGTGTTTCACGAGGCCTCGGTAGTTGTCGCTCACGTTGTAGTTCGGCCGCACCGCGAGCCAGTGCAACGGGTTCCCGCCCGGCAGCACCAGGATCGGGATGTTGTCCGCGCTCGCCTGGGCGATCCCGCCCAGCGCGTTCTCGGCCCCGGCCTGCGACTGCACCGCGACGACCCCGAACCGCTGGCGGTCGCTCACGCGGCTGAACCCGTCCGCAGCCATCACGGCGCCACGCTCGTGGCGGAACGCGATCGGCCGGATGCCTTCCTTCGCCACCGCCTCGATCAGCGGGTTCGAGGGGAAACACGCCATCCACTCCACGCCCTCGCTCTTGAGGATCTTCGCGATCAGCTCGTTGCCGTTCATGGAGGTCGCTCTTTCCCTGGGGATGCGCCGGCTGGGTGGGCCGCGACATTGTAGGCGCGAGCGGTCGCGAGAGCGGCCGCCTGTCGTGCACTAGCCTCGCTGCCGCTCCCACGCCTCCCGACTGACCGTGTAGCCGAGGTCGCCCGCCTCGCGCACCGCGATGCGCCTAGTCGTGTCCTCGGTCATTCCGACCCGCTCAAGGACGGCACACGACGCCGCGTTCGAGGGCGCGACCTGCGCCTGTACCTCGGCGGCGCACAACTCGACAAAGGCCAGGTCGAGGAGCGCCGCGGCCGTCTCCGTGGCGTAGCCCCGGCCTCGGAAGTCGGTGTGGAGCGCGTAGCCGATTTCGGCGCGCGCGTCGCCTCGCACGACCGTCGCCATCCCGACTACCTCGCCGCCCGCGCGGAGCGCGATCGCGAGATCGAACAGCGCATCGCGCTCGAACTCCTCGAGGACCAACTGTGCGGCCAGGTAGCTGCCGGCTTCCGTCTCGTTCGAACCGAGCTCGTCCGCTACCTCGTGGACCGCCGGGTCGGCCGACAGGCGGAGGATCGCCGCGACGTCACCCGGCGCGAAGCGACGGAGCACGAGGCGTTCGGTTACGAGTGGCAACGGCATCGCACGCCGCTAATCGAGTCGGGGTGCGATCGAGCCCGGCTCGTCGCCGTCCAGCGCCGCGCGAGCGATCTGCTCGAGGGCGCGCGCGTCGATCGGCGGGTTGACGAGGCCACCTCGGACGTCGCGGAAGTAGCGCTCGAGCGGCTGATCGCGCTGCAGCGCGACACCGCCGACGAGGCGCATCGCCGCTTCGACGACCTCGATCGCGGTGTTCGTCGCGAGGAGCTTCGCCGTCGCGACCTGCGGCTCGAGCTGGGGGCGCGCGGCGGGCCGCTGCTCCCAGTCCTCGGCGGTCGTGAGCAGCAAGTTGCGGGCGGCGATCAGCTTTGCGTCGGCGCGGCCGATCTGCTCGCGGACGTACGGGATCGTGGCGAGGCGTCCGCGTCCGCCGGGGTCGCGATCACGGGCGAACCGCACCGCGTAGTCCCGTGCCGCCTCGGAGACGCCGAGGTTCGCCGCGCCGACCAGCAGCGGAAACCAGGCGCCGCCGCCGGACATCGCGTCGCGATTCACCTCGAGCGAGCGGCGACCGAGGATGTCGGCGTCCTCGATCGGCACATGCTCGTAGACCACGTCGTGCGAGCCGGTGGCGCGCATCCCGAGGGCGTCCCAGGTCTCGTCGATCGCGATGCCGGGCATGTCGCGGTGGACCGCGACGCGGCCGACGTCGCCGCTGCCGTCCTCGATCGCGCAGTAGGTGATCAAGTGGATGAGCATCGGGCTCAGCGTGGAGAAGGTCTTGCGGCCGCTCAGCCGCCAGCGCCCCGGCCCATCCGGTTCGAGCACCGTCGCCGGCCGCCCGCCACTCCGAGGCGACCCCATCTCCGGCTCCGCGGCGATGTTGTTGACGAGCGCGCCGTTGGCGACGACATCACGAAAGATGCGCTCGCGGATCTCGTCCGGCCACGAGCGCGAGCTGGCCTCGGTACCGGTCGTCATCAGGTGCATGCCGACGCCGAGCGTGGTGCTGCCGTCGCCCTTCGCAAGGGCGAGCTGTGCGAGGACGATGTCGGTCAGGCCGTGGCCGGGGCCGCCATATTCCTCGGGGATCGCGGCCGCGAGGTAGCCGGCCTCGTGCATCGCCTCGAAGTTCTCGGCTGGGAATGTGGCGTCGCGATCGTGCTGCGCCGCGGTCGTCGCGAACTGGGCCGCGAGGCGCTCGGCGACCTCGAGGAGGCGGGCCTGGGACTCGGTCTTGGGGAACATCGTCGGAGCGTAGCAGCGGCCGTGGTGAGGGTGCCGCTCGCGTCAGGCCCCGCTCTTCACGGGCGGTTCCGAGGTCGTGTCGCCAGTCCGCGTCCAGGCAAGCAGGGCAACGAGGCCGAGCGCGGCGAGCAAGATCGCGCCGCCGCTCAGCGTCGCTGCCAGGCCGGCCTCGTCGATCAGCGGGGCGACTGCCAGCGCGGCGCCAATCCCGAAGAGGCCGGGGACGAAGCTCATGAGCGAGAGCACGGTCGCTCGCTGCGACGCTTCGGTTCGCCTCGAGAGGTAGCCGGCGACGTGCGGCTGCAGCGCGCTCCACGCGAACGCGGTCATGGCGAAGATTGGGAACAGCGCGATCACGCCGCTTGCGCCGGCCAGCAACGCGAGCGCGCCGAGGAGCACCGCGCCCGCGGTGAGCCTCGCGAGTCCGAGGCTCGCGCCCAGTGCGCCGCTGGCCCAGGCGCCGGCGGCGTTCGTCAGCATCGCGACGCTGCCGAACCAGCCGAGCGTCCAGAGTGGGAGCTCGTAGGCACGGGCGACCGGTTGGAGCGTGAGCCCATCAGTTCGAAGGCGATCGTGAGCACGGCGAGGACGAGGATGATCGTCGCGATCGATCGCACTCGGACGGCGTGCCGCACCGCCACCAGCGCGGTGTCGAGGAACGAGCGCCGCGCCTCGATCGGCGCCGCACGCGGGGGTTCGGTGAGCATCCACGTCAACGCGACGGCCGGCAGCGTCGCCAACCCGGCGAGCAAGAACGGAACCGAGAGCGTCGTCGCGGCAGCGACCCCCGCTCCGACAATCACGATCACCGCGAGCGCGGCGTTCTGGATCGCGCCGAGGCGGCCGAGCGCCCTCGGGAAGTCGTCGCGGCGCCCGAGGGCGTCCATCGTGTCGTAGAGCAGCGCGTTGTCTGCGCCGGACATGAAGGCGTCGGCGACGGCGAGCGCCGTCCACGCCAGAGTCAGCAGAGCGAACGTCTCGCCGATGCCGAACGCGAGGAAGCCGACGCTAATCAGCGCCGTCGAGAGGAGCAGCGCGGGCCGGCGCCCGTAACGGTCGGCGAATGCCCCGGTCGGGACCTCGGCGAGGAGCGCGATGGTGACGAAGGCGGCGTGGAGGACGAAGACCTGGCCGAGCGAGAAGCCGCGTTCCTCGATCAGGTAGATCACCCAGAGGGCTTCGCCGAAGGCGGGCCATCGGAGCACCCACCACCAGGGCAGCAGCCGCAGGTTGCGGCGCATCGGGGCGTCTTCGGACGATGGGAGTTGGGACTCAATGCTCGGGCATGGACTCATCATAAGGGCAGCACACAGGCTCCGGCGGCACCGGCGGTTCCGCGGTCGTGTCGCCGGTCCGCATCCAGGCGAGCAGGGCCGCGAGGCCAAGCGCCGTGAGCAGAACCCGGCCGGTGCTCCCGGTGGCCGTGGGAGTCCTATAGTTCGTCGGGAGGCGAGAATCTTGGAAACCGCGCAGATCGCCCACGTTCATGTCTACGTAAATGACCGGCCAAAGGCGGTCGAATGGCTAGACACCGTCTGGGACGCAACACCGGACGCCGAAGATCATGAGATGTCGATGTTCACGTTCGGCTCGACTCAACTCATCATCAATGACGTCGAAGAAGACGTTGAATCAACGATTGCCTTCGCGAGCGATGATTGCGACCGAGATTACGAAGATGTGATCGCCCGGGGAGCGGTTTCAGTTCGAGAACCACAGGACAAACCATGGGGCGTCAGGATTGCTTTCTTGCAGGGACCCGGAAACCTCACATTCGAGATTGAGGAGCGGTTGCAGGAGTCCCTGCCTTAGGTAGCACGGCGCTAGCGTGCCGCGATTGGCACCGTCCCGATCACGTCGTCTCGCTCCAGCTCCGCGAGCTCCGCGTCGCTGATGCCGAGCTTCTCGCGCAGCACCTCGGCGGTGTGCTCCCCGAGGAGAGGCGCGCGGCGATCGGGCGGAGAGGCCGCGAAGCGGAAGCGGTACGGCTGGTTCGGGTAGTGCTTCACGCCGACGCCCGGCCGGTCCTGGGCGAGGAAGCCGCCACATGCGGCGAGCTGCGGGTCCTCGAGGAGTCCGGGGCCGGAGAGGACGGCGCCTGCCGGTACGCCCAGCGCCTGCAGCTCGTCCATCAGCGGGATGTGCTCACGCGACCGGGTCCACTCCGCGATTGCGGCATCGAGGGAGGCGCGCTCCTCGAGGCGTCCCGCGGCGATGGCGCAGCGCGATCCCGCCTCGGCCCACTCGGGGTGGCCGATCAGCGGCGCGAGGGTGGCCCACTGCTCGTCGGTCTGGCACTCAATCGCGATCCAGCCGTCATCGAGGCAGGGGTAGATGCCGTACGGCGCGTGCGTGAGGTGGGTGTTGCCGACGCGCCCCGGGTCGTGGCCGGCGAGCGTCGCACCGGTGACGGCGTCTCCGACGAAGAGCGTGCACGCCTCGATCTGGCTGAGGTCGATGTGCTGGCCCTCGCCGGTCCGATCGAGATGATAGAGCGCGGCGAACAGGGCGCTGGCGGCGATCACGCCGACGAATGGATCGCCGCCGTTCATGCCGGTGAAGATCGGCGGGCCGCCCTCGTAGCCGGTCAGGTGGCTGATGCCGGACATCTGCTCGGTGGACATCCCGAAGGCGACGTAGTCACGCCAGGAGACGTCAGCGCCGAAGCCGGGCATCGACATCATGACCAGGCGCGGGTTGATCTCGCACAGCGTCTCGTACTCGAGCCCGAAGTTGCCCATCACCCGGGGCGTGTAGTTCTCGATGAGGATGTCCGCGTCGGCGACGAGGCGCTTGACCATCTCGGCGCCGCGCTCGTCGGTCAGGTTGAGCGTGATCCCGCGCTTGCTGCGGGCGACCCAGTTGAAGTTCGGCGACCGCTCCCACGGGCGCTCGACACCCGGCGCGGGCGCGGTGCCACGCCAGCCGTCGATGCGCTGCACCGACTCGACCTTCACGACCTCCGCCCCGGCGTCGCCAGCGATCTGCGTCGCGAGCGGGCCCGAGAAGAACATCGAAAGATCGAGGACCTTTAGACCGTCCAGTGCCGGCGGTACGTCCCCGTCCGGCGGTGGTACCGGGTCGTCCGAGCCGGTCTCGCCCGGGGCGTCGAGCTCCGCGAGCACCTCGTCCCGGTGCTCGCCGAGGAGCGGCGGGCGGTACGGCTTCGCCTCGGTGACGGTCGATTTGTAGGGGATACCGGGGACGCGGACCGTGCCCGCGACCGGATGCTCGAGGTCGACGATGAAGCCGCGCTCTTTGTGCGGCAGGAGTTCGACGAGCTCGGTCATGCTCGGCACGAGGCCGAACGGCACGCGCCACGACTCGCCCTCGTGGAAGATCTCCTCGGCCGAGCGATCGAGGAGCGCGCTCTGGAAGAGCTCGCCGATCTCGGCGGCGTGGTCGCGCCGCTTGATCCCCGCGTAGTGCGGGTCGGTCAGCACCTCGGGATGTCCGAGGAACGTGCAGAGCAGCTCCCACTGGGGCGGCGTCAGCACGTTGACGCCGATATAGCCGTCGCTGGTGGGCAGGATGTAGGAGGGGCCCGGCCCGAACTGGGAGTTCCGGGCGGGAATGTCGCCGTTGTACTCGTAGCGGAGCGAGGGGAAGAGCGCGCTGGCGAGCGTCGCCTGCTGCGCGCTCACGTCGACGTGCTCGCCGTGCCCATGCGAGTTGCGGCCGAGCACCGCCAGCAGCGTCGCGTCGGCGGCGAACGCTCCGGTCAGCGTCTCCGTAATCGCGCCGCCGGCCTGCAGCGGCTCGCGATCCTCGAGGCCACAGGTGCGTGCCCAGCCGCCCGTGGCACAGGCGATCAGGTGCGACCACTCGTAGCCGGCGTGCGGACCGTCCGAACCGAAGCCGGTCACCGTCGTGAGGATGACGCGGTCATTCCACGCGCGGAGCTGGTCGAAGCCGATCCCGCGCCCGGCGAGCTCGCCCTCGGTCTCGCTGGAGATCACCACGTCGTAGCGGCGCACGAGCCGGGCGAGCAGCTCGCGCCCGTCCTCGGTCGACGCGTCGAGCATGATTCCGCGCTTGCTGGTGTTGAAGTAGAAGAACGCCGCGCTCTGCTCGGGGTCCGGCGTCCCGTCTGGGAAGGGCCCGAGCGTCCTCGAGCTGTCGCCGCCGTCGGGTCGCTCGACCTTCACCACGTCGGCGCCGAGGTCACCGAGCAGCTTTGCGCAGAACGGCGCGGCGATGCCTTCGGAGAGGTCGAGGACGCGAAGGCCCTCGAGCGGTGCGACCATCGTTGCGCTCCCTCGCGGAATCTGGTTCCGAACTCTACGGCTGGATGGAGACCTTGATCGCGCCGCTGGTCTTGTCAGCGGCGAGCGCGTAACCGCGCGCGACCTCATCCAGCGGCACGCGGTGGGTGATCAGGGTGTCGAGCAGCTCGCGGTGCTCGTTCAGCAGCGCGGTCGCGATCTCGTAATCGTGCCGCATGCCGATGTAGCCATAGAACACCGTCGCCGCGATCCGCAGCTGCTTCGTCAGGATCGCCTGTGCGGGCAGCGTCACCTGGCGCGAGGGCACGCCAAGCAGCAGCACTCGCCCGCCCCGGCGCGCGACGCGCACCGCCACCCCGGGCGTCTCGGCCGGGCCGCCAACGGTCTCCATCACAAGGTCGACCGGGTGGTCCTTCGCCCAGGCGAGGAGCTCCGCCTCGGAGTTGCCGTCCGCCTCGAACAGCTGCGCTGCACCGAGGCGTCGCGCGGCTTCCGCCTGCTGTGGGTAACGGTAGGTCACCGCGACCTCGGCGCCGGCCTGCGAGGCGTAGAACACTGACATCAGCCCGATCGGACCCGCGCCAAGCACGGCCACGCGCTCGCCCTTCGTCGGCCGAGTCGGATCGAGCTGCGCGGCGACCCGATGTCCGTGCACTCCGACGGCCAGCGGCTCGGCGAGCGCGGCGACCGCGAAATCGAGGTCATCGGCCACCGGGAACAGGTTAGGCGCGGGGACAGTCAGGTATTCGCTGCACCCGCCAGGCATCTGCTCGCCGAACAGCCCGGGGCTGTACCGGCACAGCTCGGTCCGCCCGCCTCGACACGCATCGCAAACCCCACAGAAGGGCCGAGGCTGCAGCGCCACCCGCTGCCCCTCGGCCAGCCCCTGCACGCCCTCGCCCAGCTCGGCTACCTCGCCGGCGACCTCGTGGCCGGGCGTGCGGCCGGCCTGCCAGCCACCCTCCGGCGAGAGCCACCGAGACTCGTCGCGGTAGGAGTGCAGATCCGAGCCGCATATCCCCGAGGCGCGCACGCGGAGCAGCACCTCGCCGGGCCCCGGCGGCTCCGCCTCGTACTCCTCGATCTCGAACCGCGTCGGGTCCTCGGTACTGACCGCTCGCCGCACGTCGCCTCCCGCCCCTCGTTCGACGTAGGCCGAGATTCTATGCGCCTTCGGCGCTTGACGACGCTTCGCGGCGCCTTCGGCGCGTGACGACGCTTCGCGCACTCCGATCGCAATCCGTAAGGATCACCGAACCGCCGTCGGATGAATGCTAGCTGCCGCGAAGCGTCGGTAGAGACCCGGAACGGGTCAGCCGCGGCCGCCGGCGAGGAGGGCGGCCTCGGGGGAGCGGCGGAGCGTCAGCATCGAGGCGACGCCGAACACGGGGCCGAGCGCGAGCAGGGCGAAGGCGATGCCCCAGCCCCA
The DNA here is from genome assembly GCA_965248675.1 of Dehalococcoidia bacterium. Classification (GTDB taxonomy): domain Bacteria; phylum Chloroflexota; class Dehalococcoidia; order UBA2979; family UBA2979; genus UBA6627. The sequence goes on along the minus strand of CBDFJZ010000008.1, from coordinate 1,792,932 downwards.
CTGGTCCTCGAGGATCGGCACGGCGCGGATCGTGACGGCGGTGAGCAGGAAGCCAACGCCGGTCTGGAAGGCGAGCGCGGAGCCTCGGTAGCGCTCGTCGGCGAGTTCGGTCATCGCGGCCGAGAACTGCGCCGAGTCGGCGACGACGCTCGCCGCCCAGATCGCGGCTAGCACCGTCACGAGGACGATCGCGGTCTCTGGCGTGAAGCCGATCACCAGCGCCATGCTGCCGCTGGCCACCATCGCCGCGCTAGTGATCACCGTGCGCCCGTAGCGTTCGGCCAGTGACCCGGCTACCACGCAGCTCACCGCTCCCAGGCCGAACACCCCGAACGAGGCGAGACTGCCCGCGCCCAGCCCGAACACGTTGCCCACGTCCTCGTAGACGACGGCGAGGAAGACAGGCAGCCAGGCCCACATCGCGTACAGCTCCCACATATGTCCGAGGTAGCCGCCGAGTGTGAGCAACGGCGCGCGGCCGCTGACGCCAGCCCAGAACTCGGTTGGGCGGACCTCGGCGGGTGGCGAGCGGAAGGGGCCGTCGCGCACCGCCCACCACATCACGGCCGCGCCGAACAGCGTGAAGACGCTAGCGCCGGCCATCGCGAGCTGCCAGTCCTGCGCCAGTCCGGCGCGGAGCAGATGCGGCGAACCGGAGCCGAGCGTGAGCGCGCCGATCACCACGCCGAGCGCGAGCCCTCGACCGGCTCGATACCATCCCGAGATCACGTGCATCGCCGGCGGGTACACACCGCCGAGGAAGAACCCCGTCGCGAACCTCGCGAGGAGCCAGAACGCCAGCGAATCCGACCCGATCGGCGCCAGGTTTGCCGCCGCCGCCAGCAGCCCCGCCAGAGCGAACAACCGGCGCTCGTGGACGCGCTCGGCGAGGTTGCCGAGGGCGGACGTGAGGGTGCCGCCGACGAAGCCGAACTGCACCGCGATCGTCAGCCAGGCGACGTCGCTGTCGCCGAACCCGAGCTCCTCGGCAAGCGCGTCCGCCACCGCGTTCGTCGAGAACCACACAGACAGCCCGCCGAGCGTCGCCAGCGCGACGAGCCAGAGCACGCGCCGCCGCACGCGCGGGTCGAGGTCGACCGCTCGTTCCGAGGTCTGAACCATCCCGAGAGCCTATCGTCGCCGCCGCCCGAGGCGAGCGATCGGCGTTACGCCGCGTGCGCCAAGACTCGACCCGATCTCCGTTCGCAGGGCACTTCGCAAAAGCTGTGCACATTCACCATACATCTGCTGTATGTTCATCACATGTCTGAAAAGAATGACAGTCGATTCCCGATGGAACGCATTTCGCAGGCGGGAACCAAGGCGCTCTACGTGGCGCAACACCAGGCCCGACGGCTCGACCACAACTACATCGGGCAAGAGCATCTTCTGCTCGGCCTCGTGGGCGACGAGACGAACACGGCCACCCGCGTACTGGCTGAAGCTGGACTGAGCGCCGAACAGGTTCGGTCGGCGTTCGAAGCGACAATCGGGCGAGGTCAACACCCGTGGCCCGAGTCCGAACCGCCGCCGCCATTCGCGCCGCGGTTGACCCGAGCCCTGGACCTCGCGGTGGATGAGGCCCGACGGCTGAATCACTACGACGTTGGCACTGGGCACATGCTGATCGGGCTGATCCGCGAGCGAACCGGCGCGGCGACGATGATCCTCTCCAAGACCGACGTCGCGCCCGACGAGCTTCAGGAGGCCGCGGTCAGACTGTTGAAGAACGATTCGTCTCGGGAGCCCTGGTTGCGGCGGTACCAACTGACCCTGCCGGCCCACCTGTTTGAGAGCGTGCAGTGGGTGGCGACGCAGGAAGACACGACCTTGCTCGAAGTTCTCCGACGCTTCGTGCGTCTGGGCCTGCTCGTGGAGGAGCTCCGGGAGCGGCCGGATGTGGCCCTGATCATTCGCGAAGCCGACGGCAGCGAGCGCGAGCTGGTGCTCATCTAGGCGCATCCTGTCCTACCGCCGCGCCGTGACCATCCCCGCGCCGTCCGTTGCCGCAGCTCGCTCCCCGATCTGCCGGGACAGCGCGTCGAACTCCTCGAGGCCAAGCGACCCCCCCGAGGCGCTTCGCTCGCGGCCGTAGGCGCGGCCGCGCTCCCCGCTGTGCAACGTCCCCCACACCTCGGTGAACCCGACCGCCTCGAGTTCCGCGATCAGCTGGTCCGTCGTCCAGCGGCGGAGCTCGACCGCGAGCGAAGCGAGGGCGTGGGGGGCGAGCTGCGCGAGCAGGTCCGCGCCGAGCGGCGAGCCCGGCTCGAGGCGAGTCTCGCCGAGGACGCGCGGCGCGTCGGCGGACGCGATTAGCGCGTCCCGGTGGAGGTCGGCCGCCGGGCCGTCGGCAGGAACGAGCAGCGTGTAGCGCCGCTCGATGCTCGGCTCCCGTATGCGCCGCGCATACTGGAAAAGCAGCGCCGAGGCGCCCTCGAACAGTGCGACGCTCTCCAGCTCCGGTTCGGGCAGGTCCCAGCGCTGGTACGCGATACGGAATGCGCCGCCCAGCCGGAGCACGCGATGTGCTTCGCTCATCGCGGCCGGCGGATCGGCAGTCTCCTCGAGCGAGTAAGACGCGGTTACCAGGTCCACCGAGGCGTCGGGCAACGGCACAGACGTCGCGTCTGCGGTAGCGAAGCGTGCGTTGCCCACCTCGCGGCGGTGCGCGTTCTGGTCGCAGACGCGCGTGCGGCGCGGCGACGGTTCGAGGCCGATGACGAGCGCGTCCGTTCGCGTAGCGGCGAGCGGGATCGAGGGCCAGCCGTCGCCCGGCCCGAGGTCGAGCACGGTCGGGCGCCGGCCTGTCTCGGAAGGCGGGAGCCACGATGCGAAGTCGGCGATCCGCGCGGCGTCGGCCCAGTGCTCCTCGCGGCGCGGGTCGTAGGGGACGTCGACGAACGGGAGCTGGCGGTAGCGCTGGAACGGCAGCAGCTCGTAGATCGCGCGCGCGGAATCGACCCAGCATGGCGGTGCCAGTTCGGCCCAGGCCCGCTCCATTGCAGCCAGCTCGATCGAGGCCAGATCCCCGCTCCTCGCGCGAGGAAGGGCGCCTCGCGGCACCCTTCCGATCAGTCTCGCAGCGACGTTCCGCTACGGATCGATGCGCGCCGTCGCCGAACCGCGGACCACCTCGCGGCCATCCTGGTTCGAGGTGCTGACCGTCAAGTCCACAAGCTGCTCGCCGTCTTCCTCGCGGATCTCCTCGACGGCGACGGTCGCGGTCAGGGTGTCGCCCGGCCACACCTGGTTGACGAAGCGGACGCCGTACTTGGTGAGGCGACCGTCGCCGACGTAGTTCGTCACGGCCATCCCGGTCGCACCCATGGAGAGCATGCCGTGGGCGAAGACGGACGGGTAGCCCGCGATCTCCCTGGTGAAGAGCTCGTCGGTGTGCACCGGGTTGTAGTCGCCGGAAGCGCCCGCGTACTGCACGATCTGCGTGCGCGTCAGGTTCTCGGCGACGACCTCGGTGTGCTCGTCGCCGACCTTGATTTCGCTTGCCTTGAGTGCCATCGGGGTCCCCTAGCCCTGGTCCACGGGGCGCTCGGTCTGGACGCCCACCGAGCGGGCGGTGATCACCAGCTCGTCGTCCTGGTCGTAGTACTCCGTGATCGATTCGGAGAACTTCAGCTTGCCGGCGCGCTTGCTCTCGCGCTCCCAGCTCTCGCCGGGTTTGTTCACCGAGCGCAACACGTCGCCGGGCCGCAGGTGCCGGTGGTACTCGAAGTGCTGCTCCGCGTGGAGCCCACCGCCCCCACCACCGCTGGATTCGCGCTTGACCCCGGTCGGCTCCTTGCTCGAACCGAACCACGGCTGCCCGATCGTCGGGCGAAGCGAGTTGTCCGGGTCGAACTGCGAACTGGCCTGGACGAAGGTCGGCGGAGCGACGATGCCGCCCGGCTCGGTGCCTTTCGCGTAGTCCTCGTCGTAGTAGATCTCGTTGGTGTCCCCGACCGCGCGTGCGAACAACATGATGTGTCCCGCTTCGACGGGGAATCGCTCGACCGCCATCCCTGCTCCTATCAGTGCGTGTGTGTACGTGGCTGGCGCGCCGGATTCTAGCGCGCGATTACGCCCGCCGCGAGGCACGAACGTCATGAGCACACGGGCGGTCTCGAGGCGAACCGATTGTTCGAGGCCAACCGATGTTCAGAACTGCCCGAAAGAACGGCGTCCGCTAGAACAACCCACCGGTGCGAATCGTTCGCTCGATGGCATACAGCACCAGCAGTCCGCCGCCGACGGCGAGCCATTTCCAGTAGAACCGTCCCGGGTCCTCGAGCATGCCGTCACCGTACGACCGGCCCGCCCGAGGTGGTAGCGCCCTTCGAGGCGCCTCAGACCGCTAGCGGTGGAACACCTGGTGGCCGGCGGGCAGCGAGGCGGGACACGGGCCTCGCCCGAACGCCGCGGCCAGCTCGGTGTCGGACAGCAAGGCGACTTAGGCCCACTGGCCGCCCTGGTAGTGGAGGTAGCAATGCTCCCCGGTCATCGCGGCAGGATCGAGGAATGATGCGTCCGCGTCGGAGATCCTCAGCGCGACGCCGGGTCCGTTCAGATCGAGGTAGCCATCTGCCGCCAGTGTGGCAACGAGACCCCAGTCGGTGAGCGCGAAGGGATCGCTGGCGTCGAAGGGGGTGAGGAACCACCCGCCGGCAAGCGCGCCGGGCACATCAGCCGAGAGTCCGCAGCCTGCGCCCGCCGCTCGTCCCTGCCAGTTTCCATACTTGGCGCGGTACGTCTCGGCAAGATCGGGCTCGAAGTAGTCGGCCGGGCAGGCAGCGTGGAGCAGCGGGACGAGGTCTTTTGAACGCTCGTACCGCGCCTGGTTCGCGAACTCGTTGATCTTCGCGGTGTTCGCGACGATGAAATCCACGTGTGCGCCGGCTCGGCACCGCTGGTCCAACCGATCAGCTGGCCGGCCTCGACCTCGACGCTCAGCGGCAGCTCGGCATCCCGCGTGTCCCGGGACGGCTCGAGCGGGGCGATCGAGGCGAACGGCTCGGCGAGTCGTGAAACGTGGTCGAAGCCGTACGTCAGCTCGCACGAGACGCGGAATCGGAGGTCGTGCTGCGCCAGATCGAACGACGTTCCGTCCCACGCCACCATCCGTCCGAGGTAGTACGTCACGCCCGTGGCGACCGCGTCCACGGGTGCGTACACGGGCACCTCGGGCGCGTTGTTCTGCGCGTCCGTCACCACCTTGTGGTACTGGCGGTTCTTCAACCAATTGCCGCTGGTCACGATCGTCGGATTGATGAAATCGATCTGGTCGAGGTCGGTGTAGTGGTGAGTAAAGACCGGCGCGGGGTTCGAGGTGCAGGCCTCGCCGGATGGCAGAGCCGTGGCGACGCTCGGCGGTTCGGTGGCGGAAATCGCGGGCGACGGCTCGGCTCCAGTCCCGCCGGGGACCCCAGCGGGGGGCGTTCCCCGTGGCGCCGAGCCGCCGCCGTCGGTCGTCGCGGGGCTCGGCGTCGCGGACCGCACCGAAGTGCTTCCGCAGGCAGCCAGCAGAGCGGCTGCGCCGCACACCCAGATCAGCAACGACCGTTGCGACATACGGGATCGTCGCGCCGCCGATCAGGAGGCTAATCGGGGTTCGCCCTCGCCGAAGCTGACGAATGCGCGGTCGCTACGGCCGGCCGATCGCTCCGGACGGCGTCACGACGATTCCACTGTCCTCGAGATCTTCGAGCTGCGCGCCGGAAGCGACGAGGGCATTCGAGAGCGTCACGTTGCGGAGGCGGCAGCCAGCCCCCACCACGACGTTGGGGCCGAGCTGACAATCCTCGATGTCGGCGTCTTCGGCGATCAGGACCGAGGAGTCTCGCTCCTCGAGCAGGCGCGCCTGGGTGTTCAGCACGGCGGCAAGCGTGCCGGTGTCCAGCCATTCGCCATCGAAGCGCCGGCCGCCGACTGGCTGCCCCTCGTCGATCATCGCGGCCAGCGTGCCGGAGATCCCCAGCTCCCCCTTCTGGTTGATCACCGGGTCGTCGAGGATGCGGTCGACGGCCGTCGGGCCGAGCAACCACCACGCCGGCGACGCGAGATTGCCCTTCGGGTGCTCGGGCTTCTCGATGAACTCGGTGATCCGCTCGCCATCGAGCTGGGCGATGCCCATCGACTTCGGCGTGTCGGTTGGAGCGAGCGGCAGCCAGGCGTCGACCGGCTCGTTCACCCACGAGTCGAACTGACCGCGCAGATCGCCGCCGTGGAGCAGTGCGTCGGCCGCGATCACGGCGACGTGGCGCCCGCGAAGCGAGGCGTGAGGCACCTGCGCGAGGGCGTCGCCGGGGCCGTTCGGGGTCAACTGAATGGCCACCTCGATCGACATCCCCGCGGGCGCGGATTCGCGCGCGGTCAGCTCGGTGCGGTCATCGTCCGGCATCACGACGACATGAACCTCCCGCACCGCGGTCTCCGCGAGGCGCTCGAGGGCGTACGCGATCAGCGGTCGGTTCAGGACGGGCACGAGCGCCTTCGGCAGCTCGTAGCTCAGTGGGCGCAGCCGCGTCGCCTTGCCGCCGGTCAGGATCACCGCGATCGGTCGGTCAGTCACATCGCCCCTTCCGAGGGCACCCGTCGGTCCGATCTTCGTCCTGCGCAGCCCTCCCGGCTACCCATCTCGACGCGACCTCGACGGACCGCGCACACTACGGCCGATGGTCACGAACCCGACGACCCCGATCCCCGCGCCCGTTGAGATCGAGGAACCCGAGCTCGAATCGCTCTACCACCTCGTGCTGCTCGACGACGACCACCACACCTACGACTACGTGATCGAGATGCTCGGCTCGATCTTCGGCTACAGCCCGGAGAAGGCGTGGACACTGGCCCGGATGGTCGACACGCAGGGGCGCGTGATCCTCGAGACCGCCTCCCGCGAGCGTTGCGAGCGCCACCAGGGCCAGATCCACGCCTACGGCGCGGACCCGCGGATGCCCACCTCACTCGGCTCGATGAGCGCGATCCTCGAGGAGGCTGGAACGCCGGGCGAGGCCGGATAGCACAGGCTCCCCGGGCGGTGAGCACCTACACTCCCTCGATGACCGACCCGCCGCGCGATCCGCTCAACCTGGCTCGCTACTGCCTCGAGGCGCGCGCGCTCGATCCGAGCGGAGCCGGCAGCCCCGCCTTCACGTTCGTAAACCCGGAGTCCGAGGACCGTGTTTGGACCTACGCTGAGGTGTGGCAACGTGTCGAGGCGATCGCACGCGGCCTGCTCGCGATCGGCCTCGAACCCGGCGAGCGGGTGCTCGTGCGGCTCCCGCACTCGGCGGAGTACGCGTTCGCGTTCTTCGGCGCGAGCCTGGCCGGCCTCGTGCCGATTCCCGCGTCGCCGATGCTGACCGACGAGGAAGCCGAGTTTCTGCTCGTGGACTCCTCGGCGAGCGCGATCGTCGCCCCGGTGGAGCTGCACCCCGCTGGTTTCGAGAGCGTCACCGTTACTCCCGAGGATCTCGCCACGCTCGACGGGCCCAGCCGGCTGCCCGAGACCGACGCCGAGGATCCGGCGTTCTTGATCTACACGTCGGGCACGACTGCGAAGCCGAAGGGCGTGCTGCACGCCCACCGCACCGTCCGCGGCCGCGCGCTCATGCGCGAGGGCTGGCAGGGTTTCGAGGCCAGCGACGTGACGTTGCACGCGGGCACGTTGAACTGGTCGTACACGCTCGGCGTGGGGCTGATGGACCCCTGGGCCGTTGGCGCCCAAGCGGTGCTCCGAGGCGGCCCGAACGATCCGGCGGGCTGGCCCGCGCTGATCGAACGCCTCGGCGTGACCGTGTTCGTCGCAGTCCCGACCGTGTACCGCCAGCTCCTCAAGTACGGCCGCCCTGAGGATCACGACCTCTCCTCGCTGCGTCACGTGCTCTGCGCCGGCGAGCCGCTGGCACCCGCGCTCTATGAGGAGTGGCGCGAGCGCGCCGGCACCGAGATGTACGAGTCGCTCGGCATGACCGAGGTCTCCACCTATATCTCCTCTGGCCCCGTCACCCCCGTCCGGCCCGGGTCGCCGGGCCGCCCCCAGCCCGGCCGCCGCGTCACGATCCTCGAGGAGGAGTCCGACTCCATCGAGCCACTGCCCGCCGGCGAGGTCGGCCTGCTCGCTGTTCACCGCTCCGACCCGGGCCTGATGCTGCGCTACTGGAGCCGGCCCGACGAGGATGCCGCCGTCTGCCGCGGCGACTGGTTCATCGGCGGCGACCGCGCTTCGATCGACACCGACGGCTACGTCCACTTCAACGGACGCGCCGACGACGTGATCAAGTCGTTCGGCTACCGCCTCTCGCCCGTCGAGATCGAAGCCGCCCTCGGATCCCACCCCGCCGTCGCCGAGGCCGCCGTCGTCGGCCTCGCGATCGACGACCAGAAGACGCTGGTCACCGCCTGCGTCGTCCCCGCCGAAGGCAGCTCGATCGCCACGGAGGAGCTCGAGGCGCACGCGTCGGAGCACCTTGCCGAGTACAAACGCCCTCACCAGTACCGCGTCGTCGAAGCCCTGCCCCGCACGCGCAACGGCAAGGTCCAGCGCAGCGTGCTCCTCGAGGAGCTGCGCGCCGCCCTCTAGCGGCGGCGGCGCTACCGGGCGACGAGCGCTTGCGGTCCGAACGAACGACGCTGTTCGACCCCGTCACGCCCGCGCGAAGATCAGCGCCAGGAACACCACGTACGCCGCCACCAGCGCGGCACCCTCGCGGCGATCGACGAGCGAGTGGGTGTGGGCCATCACGATCGGGACCAGCACCAGGCTGCTCAGCGCGAGCGCGATCATTTCGAACTGGTAGAGCGACTGATCGAGGGCGAGTGGCGCGACGAGCGCGGTCCCGCCGAGCACGCCCAGCAGGTTGAAGATGTTCGAGCCGACGGCGTTTGCGACGGCGATGTCGTGCTCGCCGCGTGCCGCCGCGACCAGGGTCGTCGCGATCTCGGGCAGGCTGGTGCCGACCGCGACGATCGTCACGCCGATCACAACGTCGCTCAGGCCGGCGCGTTCGGCGATCGCGGTTGCGCCCTCGACGGCGACCGCGGCGCCGATCGCGAGTCCGGCGAGCCCGACCGCCAGCAGCACTCCCGTCGTCCCGAGGTTGCTCCAGCTCCGCTCGGGCACGTGCTCGGGCTCTTGCTCCACCTCAGCGGCAAGGACCGAGGACTCGGGGACGATGAGGATCGAGGCGACGATGAAGCCGATCAGCCCGATGCCGAAGAGCACCACGCCTTCCCAGCGCGCGAGCTCCCCGTCGGCGCCGACGAGCAGCACCGCCGCCGTCGCGGCGAGCAGCACGGGGATCTCCCAGCGGAGCAGCCGCGGGCTGACCACCATCGGACTGAACGCCGCGGCCGATCCGAGGACCAGCGCGACGTTCGCGACGTTCGAGCCGATCACGTTGCCGACGGCGAGCCCCGCCGAATCCCCCACGGACGCCGTGAGGCTGATCACCAGCTCGGGGGCCGACGTGCCGAACGCGACGACGGTCGCGCCGACGACCACCCGGCTCAGGCCGAACGAGAGCGCGATCACAACGGCGGAACGCACGACGATCCAGGCGCCGGTCAGCAGGAGCGTCAGGCCCGCGGCGACGAGCAGTAGGTCGAGGAGCACGGGCCCCGGTCAGCTCCGCGACGGCCGCGTGACGACTCGCAGCAAGCCGTAGCCGAGGACCCCCGCGAGCGCCGAGGCCAGCAGGATCCCGACCTTCGCGTCGGTCAGCAGCGCCTCGGCCTCGAAGGACAGTTCGGTGACGAACAGCGAGACCGTGAAGCCGATCCCGCCGAGTAACGACATGCCCAGCACCTGGGCCCAGGTGACGCCGAGCGGCAGGTGCGCGCCGCCGCGCACCGCGAGCCAGACGGCCAGCGTCACGCCGATCGGCTTGCCGAGCAGCAGCCCCAGTGCCACACCCCACGTCAGGCTGGAGCTGAATACGTCACCCAGCGTGTCCGGCGACAGCTCCACACCCGCGTTCGCGAGCGCGAAGATCGGAACGATCACGAACGCCACCGGACGCTGCAGCGCGTGCTCCAGCCGGTCCAGCGGTGACACCGCCTGCTGGCCGACCTGCGCGATCTCCAACAACGCCTGGACGCGCTCCTCACGGTCCAGGTGCGCCTCGTTCTCATCGGCGTGCGGTTGCAGCCGATCGAGGACCGGCTCCGCGATCGCCGGGAAGTCCTCGGGCCGGTGCCAGCTCCGCCATGGCGTCATCAACCCCAGCAGCACACCGACGATCGTCGGGTGGACGCCGGACTGCAGCGTCGCCATCCAGGCGAACCCGCCAATGATGAAATAGACCGGGATGTACCACATCCCGAAGCGGTTCAGCGCGTAGACCAGCGCCAGCAGCCCGGCCACGATGCCTAGCGCCTCCATGTCGATCGCGTCGGTGTAGAAGACGGCGATCACCGCGATCGCGCCCAGGTCGTCGACGATCGCCATCGCCAGCAACAGCACCTTGAGCCCGGTCGGGATCCTCGGTCCCACCAGCACCAGCACCCCGACCGCGAACGCAATGTCCGTCGCCATCGGGATCGCCCAGCCGACGCGCGCCTCGGCGCCGTTGACCAGCGCGAAGAAGATGAGGACTGGCGCGACCATCCCGCCCAGCGCGGCCGCCGCCGGCACCACCATGCGCCGCACGCTGGCCAGCTCGCCCAGCACGATTTCGCGCTTGATCTCCATCCCCACGACGAAAAAGAAGACCACCATCGCCGCGTCGTTGATCCAGAAGTGGAGCGGCTCGTCGACGGCGTAGAACCCCAGGTCGAACGCCAGGTGCTGATCGAACAGATCGTGGTAGCTCTGCGACCAGGGTGAATTCGCCCAGACGAGCGCGATCAGCGCGCCGGCCAGCAGCACAATGCCGCCGGCGGCCTCGGTTCGAATGAATCGCTGGACCGGTCGCACCAACCGGATCCGTCGCACGCCGGGCGGTGGCGCGGAATCGACCGCGACTGCCATCCTCACCCCATCCTGAAGCCGAAACGCGACACGACACGCCGTGTCGCCGCGATGCCGTCCCATTGTGCCGTGGTCGGCGTTGTGAGCGACTGTGACCGCGCTCCCATCACCCCGCCGATCCGCATCGACGTATGCTCGGCGACGCCGAGGATCAGCGGCAACAGCAAGACGGAGGCCCACCGATGCCCAACGCGCGCGACCGAATCCGCCTCACCGAGGCCGAGCAAGACGAACTGCTCGACGGCGCCCAGACGCTCCAGATCGCCAGCATCCTGCCCGATGGCCGTCCTCACCTCGTCCCGATGTGGTTCGCGCGCGACGACGACGGCCTGCTAATCTTCTCGACCTACGGGAGCTCGCAGAAGATCCTCAACCTCGAGCGCGATCCTCGGATCACCGCGCTCGCCGAGACCGGCACCGAGTACGACCAGGTGCGCGGCCTCTCGATCGACGGCACCGCCGAGGTGATCCGCGATCCGCACGTCACCATGCGCACGCTGCAACTCGTCGGCGCCCACACGAACCACCGGCCGCGGCCCGACCCGGACCCCGACGCCGAGCCGCCGCCCGTCGCCTACAAGCGCGTCACCGTCCGCATCCGCCCCGAACGCGTCCGCTCCTGGGACCACCGCAAGCTCGGATGATCGACCGCGCGCCGGCGATCACCTCGACACCGGCGCCCCCGGCAGCGACATCGCCGCCGCCGGTCACCGAGGAGCGCACGAAGAGCCTCGAGCAGCTGCTCCCGCCGGTAACGGTCGTGCTACACAACGACGAGGTGAACGCGATGGACCACGTCGTCCACGCACTCCTCGTGAGCGTGCCCGAAGTCGACGTCGAGCGCGCGGCCGAGATCATGCTGTTAGCACACAACCACGGGCAGGCGGACGTGATCAGCTGCCCGCTCGAACGCGCCGAGCTCTACCGCGGCCGCCTCGAATCGCACGGACTGACCGCGACGATCCGCAAGGGGTAGCGGTCGACGAACCCCGGCGGAACCCTGATCCGCTCCGCTTCAGCACCGCTGCCGCGCACCGACGATCTCGGCATGGATGCGAAGCTGCCGCCTTTGACCGAGGTGCTTGGACGGCTGCCCTGGTACGGGCAGCTCACCGATGAGCACCGCACGGACATGCTCGCCGAATTCTCGGATCGGCTGCTCGCCACCACTTCGCGCGAGGAGTTCACGAACCGCCTGCGCGCCTGGGCCACGATCGCGCACGACGACGCCAAGTGGTCGCGCCTCCGCCTGCTCCAGGACAGCGGGCTGCTCCCCCCGCACCGCGCTGCCTGACCCGGCGCTGCGCACGGGCCGCCGCCCACTCGGACTATTGTTCTGATTCCGCCGGCTTCAGCTACTCTCATCCTCCCGCGCTACAGCATCCGCGAAGCGATCGTCGTGCCAACACCAGTCGAAGCCTTCTTCAAGCAGAGCGCCTGGGCGACCGAACGCCTGCTTGAGGTCTGCGAACGGCTCTCCGACGAGCAGCTCGACACGAGCGTCGAGGGGACGTACAGCTCGATCCGCCGCACCTTCCTCCACGCCCTCGCGGCCGAGCAGTACTACCTCAGCCGCCTCGACCAGGCGGTGACGCCGGAGTTCACCCTCGACGCCACGTTCCCCGGCTTCGAAGCGTTGAAGCGGGTCGCGAGGGAGAACGGCGAACTGCTCGCCGGGGCGGCAGCCGAATCGTCCGCGGATCTGACGGTCCCCGGGGGATCCGGCGACGAGTTCACGGAGACCACGCAGACCGTGTTCCTCGTCCAGGCCTTGACCCACAGCGCGGAGCATCGAACGCAGATCTTGACGATGCTCACGAGCCTCGGCGCCGGCCCGACCGACCTGGACGCGCAGATCGACGGCTGGTCCTGGGGCGCCGCGAGCGGGGAGCTGCATTCGAAGGACTGATCGCCGCCGGTTGCGCCTCGACGGTTCAGGGACGGTTCAGCGGTCAGACGGGACGGTGGGCCGCCGCATCAGCACCCTCGAGCACCCTCGAGCAGCGTCGGCTTCGTCGGGCGCGTGATCAGCAGCATCATTGCCCCGCCGAGCGCCCACATCGCGGCGACGGTGATGAACACCCCGTCGTAGTTCCCGACCTGGTCGACGTAGAATGACGCGGCCAGCGGCCCGCCGGCCCCCAGGAACAGCGCGAACGGCATCGCCACGGAACGCACGGCACCGAGGTAGCGCCGTCCGAAGTACGAGCCCCAGATCGTCTCTTGCAGCGGGATGAACCCACCGAAGCCCCAGCCGAGGAGGATGTACCCAGCGGCGATCACGGGCAGCGATCCGGCGTTCGCGCCGGCCAGGATCACCGTCATCCCGGTTCCCGCGAGGTAGAACGAGGCCGCCGAGAGGTACTTCGGTTCCATCCTGTCGGTAAGCCAACCCCAGAACGGCTTCCCCACGAGCGCGGGGATCGACATCAGCGACGACATCGCCGCCGCCGTGCTGGCCGAAAAGCCGACGCTCCCGAGGAACGGGATCGTGTGCAGCAGGATCACGCCGATCCCGACGCCTCCGAGACCGAACGCGAACACCACGATGTAGAACGCCGACGTGCGCAGCGCCTCGTGGCGGGTGAACGAGTTGCGGAAGTCCGCCGCGGCGGCGGCGCCGGCGCCACGGCGCAGATCGGCATCGCTGCGGCCATCGGGATGGAGCCCGTAGTCCTCGGGGGTGCGGCGCATGAACAACGACGCGGGGAGCAGGCCCAGCAGCGAGATCGCCGCCAGCGCCTGCCAGCCGCCACGCCAGCCGACTTCCGAGATGATCCAGGTCATCAGCGGCGGCCAGACGACCCCGGCGAGCGACACCCCCATCGCGGCGACGGCGATCGCGCGCCCGCGGCGCTCCACGAACCACTTCGACAGCGTCACGTTCACAACGAGGTTCCCGACCATCGCCGCGCCGAACGCGAAGACGACGCCACGCAGCAGTAACCACTGCCAGAGCTCGTCGATCATGCTCACCGAGAACAACGCCGCCGTGAGGACGAGCGTCCCGACGATCATCACCGGCCGGCCCCCGAGCCGGTCGACGTACACGCCGATCCAGACCCCGGCGAACGCCATCAGGAACCGGTTGATCGTCTGCGCGTATGTGAACTCCGTACGCGTCCAGCCCAGCGCGTCTTTCATCGGATCGAAGAACACCCCAGACACCGAGGCCTGCGCGCCGACGGAGATGAACTGCGCGATCAGCGCGGCGCCAACGATGTAGTAGCCGAAGTAGATGGCGCGCGAACCTGCGCTTGCCGGCGCGGGCGCCTCGGACTCCGGCGATCGAACCGGACGTGTCTCGGCCGAGGCCATCAGGTCCCTTCGGATAACGATGGCGCAGTCGGCGCCATGATAGGGGCGGTATCCACAATCGAGACGCGACTTTGGTCACTTAGCCCCGAGCCCGCAGCGGTGCCAGCCCGACCGCCTGCCGCCGACCCTGCGCCGCTCGCCAGACGACCGGCTCAGCCTCGAGGAAGCGCCCGAGCGCCGAGGTCGATACGCCGAGATCTCCCGCCGCCTCGGCCACCTGCCACCCGCTCGCCTCGAGCACGTCGAACACCGCCGCCACGGTCGCCGTGTAGCGCGCGTCCCGCCGCCCCATCTCGATCGCGCGGCCGCGGCCGATCCGCAGCGCTTCCGCGAGCGCCTCGGGATGGTCGCCGCCGGCGTCCAGCGGCGCGCGCGCCGTGAGCGCAATCTCGAGGCGGAGGCGACGCAGGGCGCGTGCCCGGTTCTCGTGCTGGGAGCGGGACTCGACCGCCTCGGCGCTCGAGCCGGTCGGCCGGTGGCGCAGGCGGACGGCGGAGTCCGTCTTGTTGCGCTTCTGGCCGCCGGGGCCGCTCGCGCGGAACCGATCCACGTCGCACTGGGCGATCAGCGCCCGATCCTCGAGGCGGAGAAACTGTGTCCAGTCGGCCACCGGCTCGGCGTCGCTCACGCCGGCGACAGTACCGCCGTTCGGCAGCGGAGACACGGTCTGCTGCCTTTCGTGGCCGTGAAGGCGCGCCTATCCTGATCCGCCAAAGTCCCGTGGGATCGCTCGCCTTCGGGTACCGAACACTCACGAGGCGCGTTCGAGGAGAGACAGATGGCTCACCGAGTGCAGATCGTGGGCGCCACCGGCTACGGCGGGCTCGGCATCCTCGAACTCCTGCTCACCCACCCCGATTTCGAGGTCACGAGCCTGATCGCCCGTGACGAGGCGGGCCGCCGCATCGACGCGGTCTACCCGCACCTGCACGGCCGCACGGAGCTGAGCGTGGATTCCGTCGAGACGACCCCCGTGGGCACGAACTGCGACGTGGTCGTCTTCTCGACGCCCGACCGCGTCGCCCAGGGGTACGCTTCTGCGCTTGCGGACGCCGGCATGAGGTTCATCGACTACTCCGGCGACTTCCGCTTCGCCTCGACCGACGACTACGCGAAATACGCCGCACGTCACCCCTCGATCGGCGACAGCGAGCACGACGCCGAGGCGCTGCTCGGACGCGCCGCCTACGGGGTGTCCGAGCTGGACCCTGAGGGCATCGCGGCCGCGCCGATCGTCGGAAACCCCGGCTGCTTCGCGGTGGGGATCATCCTCGGGCTGGCCCCGCTGTTCCACGACGGGCTCGTCGGCGACGAGGGCATCGTCGCCGTCGATGGCTTGACCGGCTCCTCGGGCGCTGGCAAGAAGCCCGCGCCGCTACAGCACCTCTCGCATCTCAACGACAACGTCATTCCCTACCGGGTGCTGTCGCACCAGCACGCCGTCGAGTCCGAGCTCACACTCGGCCGCCTCGGGCAGGCGAACGGCGCGCGGATCGACTTCATCCCGCATCTCCTCGGGACCACGCGCGGCATCCTCAGCACGATGCATGTCAGGCTGACGCGGTCCGCGTCGCGCGACGCGCTGCTCGAGCGCTACCGCGAGTACTTCGAGGAGGCGCCGTTCGTGCGCATCCTCGATACCCCGCCCACGCTGAAGGGCACGCTCGGCTCGAACTACTGCGACATCTCGCTGTTCGTCGAGGGCGATCGCGCCGTCGTGATCGCGTCGATCGACAACCTGATGAAGGGCCAGAGCGGCTCGGCGACGCAGAACCTGAACCTCATGTTCGGGAGCGCTCAGACCGCCGGCCTCGACCGCACGCCGCTCTACCCGTAGGCCCGGCTCGCTCCTCGAGCGATCAGATGCGGTCGATCACCGGTCCATCCACGTGCGGCGGCGTGCGCCAGCGTCCGATGTAGGCGTTGATGCCGAGCGCGATGGCGATCAGCACGATCGGCGACACGAGCAGGACGTTCTCGACGCCGATCAATCCGGCGACCGCGCCCATCATCAGCAGCACCGGGATCGAGAGCCCGTCCTTCATCGCGCCCAGCAGCGCGAACATCCGGCCGTGCACCTCGCTCGGGACGTACTTGCCAATGTAGGTCATCGTGGCGGCGGCAGCGAGCGTCATGCCGGTGCCGAGTAGCAACGAGATCGCGGCCGCCATCTCCACCTGCTCGCCGACGTTCGGAATGTCGATCAGCAGCACGCGATCGCCGAGCGTGTCGGTGGTGGTCTCGATCATCCCGAGCGCGGCGATGCCGGCCGCGACGAACACGAATCCGAGCGCGGCAACCAGGCGCTCCTTGAAGATCTTGATTAGGATCGGCGCCAGCACCAGCGTCACGATCAGCCCCAGCGACGCCGGCGCGAAGACGTAGAACGTCCGCTCCGGAGGCACATCCAGCACCGCAAAAACGTAGCGGGGGCCCAGCACGCCCAGCACGACGCCGGTCGTGCTCGCCATCGCCGCGAGCATCAGCATCCAGAACGCCGCCGGCTCATCGACCAGCCAGCGCAGCGCCTGTCGCGTCGAGATCTTGCGCACCGGCGCGGCCGGTCCCTCCTCGATCGGCTCTTCGCCCTCGGGCTGGGGCACCGCCCCAGGCTCGACCCGGAACCGGAACGCACGCGACGCGGACAGGATGAACAGCGCCCCGGCGAGGATCACCACCGGCTCGATGCCGATCCAAGCCACGATCAGCGGCGCCAGCAGCGCCTTGCCGACCACCTCGCCGGCCGACGAGGCCAACGAGAGGAACGAGTTCGCCGAGGCCAGCTCGTCGTCGGTGGCCACCAGTGGGACGGCGGACGCCTCGGACGGCTGCGACACCTGATGCAGCACGCGCACAGCGAACAGCACCGCGATCATCCCGCGTAGCTCGAAGTCGAGTACGAACGGCAACGAGAAGCAGAGGATGCCCATCACGAGGTAGGCGCCGACCAGCGCGAAGCGCTTCGGCAGCGCGTCCGCGACCGCGCCGCCGACCAGCCCGAGCACCACCCCGGGGAGCAGATACGCGACGCCGATGATCGCCGCCTCGAGGGCGTCGCCGCCGCCGCGGACCGAGGCGATCAGGACGCCGAAGAGCAGCGCCTGGAGCGCCAGATCGGACAGAAATCGAGACGCCAGCAGCGCCTGGAAGCTCGGATTTCGCGCGATCGAGCCGGACGGAACCATGAACCAGAGCACGCGGAACACGCGCGACTGCCCGCGGTCGATCGCTTCATCGACTTTGCGCAGCCCCGACCCGGCGGGTTGGTCGAATTCCGGCGGCAGTGCCATCGCTGCGTTCCACTCTACGAGAACGCTCAGCACGCTGACATCGGCACCATCCCGACCCCGCCTGCAGGGCCGAAACGACGAAGCGAACGAATTCGCGTGAGCGTCGTTGTAAGTAGTGGCGTCGGTGACCACCCGATTGCCGCGGATCCGCCCACCGCTGAAGGTGGATCGAGGTCGATCGAGGTAAGACGAACGGACAGCAGGCGGATTCGTTGCAACGAGTGAGCGCCGAACGGGGCACGACGCCGGCGGATCGAGCCAACGAAGCGGCCGATCCGGAGATCGCCAACCTGGACCTCGAGGTCCGGGCGCTGGTTGGTCGCGCACAGGAAGGTGATGCCCAGGCGTTTGGACAGCTCTACGACCGGTCCCAGCCGGAGATCGTCCGCTACCTGACCTATCGCGTCGGGAACCCGGACACCGCGGAAGACCTGGCCCAACAGGTCTTCCTCAAGGCCTGGCAGGCGATCCCTCGCTACGAGGACCGCGGCGTGCCGTTCAAAGCATGGCTCTATCGCATGGCGCACAACCAGATGGTCGATCACCACCGCACCCGCCCCGTGACCACCGATCTCGCGGGCATCGAGATCCCCGAGGAACCCGAGGCGGAGCAGCGCGTGCTCGTCCAGGAGGTGCACGCGCACCTGCGCGCCGCCCTCGAACGCCTCTCCGAGGATCACCGACAGGTACTGGTGCTCCGCTTCCTGCTCGAGAAGTCGGCGCGCGAGGTCGGCGAGATCATGGAACGCAAAGAGGTCACGGTGCGCGGCCTCCAGATGCGCGCCCTACAGGCGCTGCGCCGTGAGATCGAGCTGACGGGCGGCCTGCCATGACGCGCGACCGACCCACTGAGCTCCCAGCCGATCTGGGAGCCGATCTGGCGCTCGAAGAGATCGTCGATCGCTGCCTCGATGAGATCGCCGCCGGGCGGCTGACCGTCGAAGCGGCGCTCGCGCGCTGGCCCGAGCAGCGCGACGACCTCGCGCCGCTGCTCGACGTGGCGATCGCGATGCGCGATCTGCCGCCGGTCCCGGAGCGCGCGCCGAACCCCGACCGCCGCTCCGCGTTCATGACGAGCATCGCCAGCACGCCGCAGCACCAGCCGCGTCGCGGGGTCGCTGAGGCGGTCGGGAGCTGGTTCGCCGGTCTGACGAGCGGAGCGTCTCGGATCGCGGCCGTAGCCGCAGGCGCGCCTCGAATCGCCGCGATCGCCACCCCGGCGGCCGCGATCGCCCTGCTCGCGGTGTTCTTCGTGCTCGGCACCGGCGGCAACCGCGCGTCCGCCTCGACGCTGACCGTTTTCGAGGGCGCGGTCGAACGCCAGGAGGAGGGCCGGTGGGTGCCACTGACTGATGGCGCGACCCTCGGCGAGGGCGATCGCATCCGCACACTCGCGGACGGCCAGGCGCTGCTCACGTTCCAGGACGGCTCGACGGCGGCGCTCGATCCGAGCACGGAGCTCGTCATCGAGCGCGCGGCGATGAGCGGCGAAGGTCACATCACCCTCCAGCAGCTCCACGGCCGCATCTGGAACGACGTCGCCCCCTCCGACGACGCGAGCACCTACGTCGTCCGCACCGTGGACGCCGTCGTCGAGGCGCACGGCACGACCTTCGAGACCACCGTCGGCGGCGGCGTCACCGACGTCGTCGCCGCCTCCGGCATCGTCGAGGTCGCCGCCGGCGACCAGCGCGTCACCCTCGAGCCGGGCCAGGTGCTGCGCGCGATCGCACAACGGATCGTGACTGACGCCACCCCGCACGCCAGCTCCGACGCGCCGGCGGTGCTCCGCATCGAGGGCCCGTTCGTCGCCTCGCTGCGCTCCGAGAGCGGTGCGTCAACGGGCGCGTTGCCGAACGGCGCGATCTACCACCAGATCCCTGGTGTGAGCACTACGAACCCCGGCGACGGACCGCAGATCCTGCGCTTCTTCGACATCGCGCCCGGCCGCTACGTGCTCGTGATCAGACGGATCGACGGCCGGCCATTCCCGGGCCGCGCCACGTTCGAAGCAAAGGGGCGCGTCGAGACGGCCGAGTTGCCGCCGGAACTCGCGGTGATGCGTGTTCGTATCGACATCGGTATCGATGGCGGTATCGTCTCGCTCGTCCTCGTCGACGCCGAGCCCGTTCCACACGATCCGGTCGACGCGGCAGAGCAGATCGTAGACACGCCCCGCACCTCGGACGCCGTCGCCGTCTCCGACCAGCGCGCCGCTACACGCCCCGGTGGCGCCGCCACCGCCGATCCCGAGGTCAGCTCAACGTCCCCGCCGTCGGATGCGCCGACCCCGCGCGAGCGGCTCCAGCACGTGCTCGCGCTGCACCCGCCGGAGCGACCAATCGAGCTGCGCCGCCTGCTCGAATCGCTGGGACGAAACGAAACTGCCTGGGCGACCGTGCGCCGCCTCCTCGAGGTCGACGCCGGCCTGCGCCGCACGTTCATCGACGCGCTCCCCGAGCTCGAGGCGCCGCTGTTCATCGCCTTCGTGCGCGACCAGCTCGGCTTGCGACCGCCCGACGCCACCTCGGAACCGACGAGTACGACGACCGACGGGGCTGCGGCGCCTACCGCGGAACCGCAGACCGACGCCCTGGCGACGGCGACGGCGACGGCGACGGCGACGGCGACGGGAGCTTCAGGCAGCGACGGGGCGACGCGCGACGCCCGCTAGCTCTCGTCCGAGCCGTTCCGCCTGGCAATCAGCCGGTCGAAGCCGTCGACGTCTTCGCTGGCCATCATGAGGCGCCGCGCCGGGTAGTTGACGACGATGCCCTCGGCGTTCAGCCGCGCGTGAATCCGCTTCATCATCTCGTGCTTCAGCAAGAACGAATCCGACCAGGTCTTCGCCCGCATCTTCACGAAGAAGCCCACGTTCGAGTCCCCGAACTCGGAGAAACGGAACAGCGGCGTCCGATCGCGATCGACCACATCGAGGCTCTCCGCCAGCGCATACAGCTCCTCGAGCACGACCGCTTCGACGCGATCCAAGTCTTCCTCGTAAGCGACGCCGCTGTCGACGCGCGCGTCGGCGCGGGCGTCGGCGGAGTCGTAGTTGGTGAGCGTCGAGTCAGCGAGCGCGGAGTTCGGGACGAGCACGATGTTGTTGTCGAAGGTGCGAATCCGCGTTGCTCGCCAGCCGATGTCCTCGATGATCCCGACCGGACCGCCGTCGACCTCGATGTAGTCGCCGACCGCAACCGAGGCGTCGGTGATGATGTACGAGCTAGCGAAGACATTGCTGAGCAGCGGCTGCAGCGCGAGTGCCACGGCGAGGCCGCCGATGCCGAGGCCCGCGAGCAGCGGACTGACCGAGAACCCGATTGCATCGAGGACGAGCAGCAGCCCGATCGCGATGATCAGCACGTTCAGAATCCGTCGCACGAACGGCATCGACCGCGGGTCGAGGCCGGGCAGGGCCTCGGTACCCGGTCGCCGTGCGAACCAATCGAGCAGATCGAGGACCAGGCGCCGGATCGCCATGATCACCAGCAGGAGCATCAGCGCGACCCAGACGCGCCGGATCGAGACCCGGTGATCATCGAGGTAGGAGAGCGTCAGCAGCCCGATGTAGACGCCCTGGATCGCGATGAACGCGATCACCGAACCGCGGATCGCGTCCACGATCAGATCGTCGATCTCGGTCTCGGTGGACTTCGTGAAGGCGTGGATGACCCGGCGCGCCAGCTTCGCGACGAGCCAGGCGAGCACCAGCCCACCGACGGCGATTCCGACGGCAATACCAGTTTCGGTTAGATCATCGCGACTGAGATCGAACATGGGCGACCCTGCACGGCTCGCCCCACCGCGGCACTGATCCTAGCGGATGATCAGTTGGACCGCCTCGCGGTGGCTCGCTTTAGTATACTGGGCCCATGTTTCGAACTATTGGTCACACCTTCGAACTGATGAAAATGAGCTGGTCGGTCCTGATGAAGGACCGCGAGCTGATCCTGTTTCCGATCATGGCCGCCGTCGGCGTCGTGATCGTGATCGGGGTGTTCTTCGGCGTCGCCGCCAGCACGGGGACGCTGGATCGACTCGACTCCGCGACGCAGGCCGGCACGACCGAAGACAGCCGGCCGATCGATATCGTCATCGGGATCGCGCTCTACGCCTCGGTGACGTTCGTCGTGATCTTCTTCAACACGGCGCTGGTCGCGGCGGCGCTGCAGCGGCTGCGGGGCGGTGATCCGAACATCAGCTCGGGGCTGAAGGTGGCGCTCGCGCACCTGCCCGCGATCATCGGGTGGGCATTGATCGCGGCCACCGTCGGGCTGATTCTTCAGGCGCTCCGCAGCCGGACCGAGGGCTTTCTGGGCCAGATCGCGATCAGCCTGGTCGGCGGGGTGTGGGCGTACATGACCTTCTTCGTCCTCCCAGTGCTCGTCGCGGAGGGGATCGGCCCGATCGCGGCGATCAAGCGTTCCGCCGGCCTATTCCGGCAGACCTGGGGCCGGCAGGCCGTGTCGTCGTTCGGCTTCGGGCTCGTCTACATCGTCGCGGTGCTGATCGCGGTCCTCCCGGCAGCAGCGCTGTTCGCAGTGTCGCCGCTGATCGGCATCGTCGTCGGCGCGATCACGATCCCGCTCGCGATAGGCACCGTGCAGGCGATGGAGGGCATCTTCAAGGCCGCGCTCTACGAGTACGCGCTCGGTGAGAAGCCGCTCGAGTTCGACCAGAACACGCTCTCCGGCGCCTACCGCGCCCTCTAGCGAGCGCCGCTGTCGAGCACCTCCGCGAACTCCTCAGGCGTGTTCACGTTGACGAACGAACGGCCCTCGGGGTCGAGTTCGCGCCACTCCTCAGGCTGCATCGGGTAGGCCACGAGGTCCGCGGCCACGGCCATCGGCGCGCGATCGCCGGCTTCGAGGTGGGCCTGAATCACCGGCAACGCGTCGACGGCGAACGCCGAGCACAGCGGCTGGGGCCGGCCGTGGGCGATCGGCACGACCCAGCGGTGCGTCGCATCGAGCCGTTCGACGAGCGCTCGCACCAGTCGCGCGTCGACGAACGGCATGTCGACCGCTACGACGACCGCGGCGGTGCTGCGACAGGCCTCGAGGCCGGCCGCGATGCCGACCAGCGGCCCCTCTCCCTCGACCGGGTCCTCGACGACCTCGACCGGTAAGCCCGTCGTCACCGGGGGGAGCGGACGACCGGGCGCGGCGACGAGCACGAGCATGTCCACAGCCGGTGCGAGGCGATCGACGCTGCGCTGGAGCATCGTCACGCCCGCCAGCTCCAACGACGCCTTGTCGACGCCCATCCGGCTCGATCGGCCACCCGCGAGGATGATGCCGCTCACTCCGCTCATCGCTCTCCTTCGGACGGCCCCATTGCCTCGCGCTCGGGTCCGCCTCGATCATAGATGGGTGACCACACCAACGACCCTCTGGGACGCCCTCGAACTAGACGCTGCAAGGCCACCCGTCGTCGCGTTGGTCGGGGGCGGCGGGAAGACCACGGCGCTGTTCCGCCTTGGCCGGGAGGCGCGCGATCGCGGCCTCCCGGCGGTGCTCACCGGCACCACGCGCTTTACGACGCCAGCGGCGCTCAGAGGCGAGCTGCAGCTTGTGGCGATCGCCTCCGCCGATCAGGCGCCGCAGCTCGCTCGATCGATCGCCGCGAACATCACGCTCATCGTCCACGCCGGCGACGAACCGAAGTCGCGCCGCGCTCCGATTGACGTGAGCACAGCCGACGCGATCGCGGCGCTGCCTGGACTCGGACTGCTTGCCCTCGAGGCGGACGGCAGCAAGATGCTGCCCTTCAAAGCGCCCGCTGAGCACGAACCGATCATCCCGCCCTCTGCCACCCACGTCGTCGCGATCGTCGGCACGCGCGCGCTCGATACGCCGCTCGACGACCGCCACGTCCACCGCGTGGAGCAGATCCGCGCGATCGTCGGTGACGAGGCCACAGCCTCGGTCGAGGTGATCGCCCGCGTGCTCACGGACGTCCGAGGTGGCCGCAAGGGCGTCGAGGACCGCGACTTCAGCGTGCTCGTGAACCAGGCCGACCTCGATCCGGAGCGCGCGCGCGTCCTCGCCAGGGCGATTCGCGACGCTGGCGCGCCGCGCGTGATCGTGGCCGCGCTCCGTGACGACGACGGCCCGATTCGCGCGGTGCTCGACTAGGTCGCCACCCGAAGACGTACCCGGATCAGCCGCCTGCGGTCACAGCCTTCAGCGGTGTCCTCGGTACGCTGGACGCCGGAGGAAGCCCGTGGCCACCTACCTCATCCTGTTGCTCTTCCTGCTGTTGCTCTCCGCCTTCTTCTCGGGCTCGGAGACGGCGTTCCTGTCGCTGGACCGGGTGCGCCTCGCGCACCGCGTCGGCGAGGGCGAGCCGGGCGCGAGGCGCGTCCAGACGTTGCTCGCCCGCCCGCATCGCCTGCTCAGCGCGATCCTGCTCGGAAACAACCTCGTCAACACCGGCGCCGCGGCCGTCGGCGCCGCGATCGCCACGGAGCTGATCGCCGGGGGCGGCGGGCTGCTGCTCGCGACCGTCGCCGTCACTGTGCTGCTGATCCTCGTCGGCGAGGTCACGCCGAAGACGCTCGCGCTCAGCCACGCCTTCGCGGTCAGCCGGCTCTACGCCTGGCCGCTCGGCGCGTGGGCGCGGCTCACCGGTCCGCTCGTCTGGCTGCTCGACGCGCTGACCCGAGGGCTGATCCGCGCCTTCGGGGGCGAGTCACCCGAAGGCTCGACGACGCTGAACACAGCCGAGTTGGGCACGGCGATCCGCCTCGGCGCCGAGAGCGGCGCGCTCGCCGTGGAGGTCTCCCAGCGCATGCTCGGCGTGCTCAACCTCCAGCAGCGGCAGGTCCAGGAGATCATGGTCTCCCGCGTCGACATGGTCGCCGTGCCCACCACCGCGCCCCTGATCGAGGTCGCGCGGCAGCTCAGCAACTTCGGCTTCCAGCGCCTACCGGTGTACGCCGACAGCCCGGACGAGATCGTCGGCTACGTGCACGTCACCGACGTCAACTCGGCCCACCTCGACGGCATTGGCAGTCGCACGGCGGAGGACGCGATGCGACCAGCGACCTTCGAGTCGGAGCACGCGCCGATCGCGCGTGTCCTCGAGCTGATGCGAGACCGCGGCCGCTACATCGTGATGCTCGTCGACGAGCACGGCGCGACCTCCGGCCTCGTCACGCTCGAGGACATCATGGAGGAGGTCGTCGGCCGCCTGCAGAGCGAAAGCGGCGCCGAGCCCCAGGCCCCGCTCGAACCCCTCGGGCGGACCGGGCGCATCGAGCTCGAGGGCAACACCTTACTCGTCGACGTCTCGAGCCAGATCGGCGTCGACCTCACCGACGTCGAGGCGAACACGGTCGCCGGGCTCGTCCTCGCGCACACGCGCCGCTTTCCCGAGGCAGGCGAGCAGGTCGACCACGCGGGGCTGCGGTTCACGGTGCTCGAGATGGACAAACGCCGGATCGCGCGCGTCGCGATCGAGCGCGTCGGGCTCCGGCGCGTGCTGACGCGATGACGCCGCGCCTAGCGACGCCATGAAGCCAGAGGCCGTGATCTTCGACTGGGGCGGCACGCTCAGCCACTACGCGGCGGTCGAGCTGGCCGACATGTGGCACCTCGCCGCGGAGCACCTCGCGCTGCACATGCCGGAGGACAAAAACGCGCTGATGCGGCGTTTCGGCCGGATTGAGACCGACTTCTGGGGTCGCGTCACGACCGACCAGCGCTCCGGCACGCTCGCCGACCTGCTCGCCGCGGCCACCTCGGAACTCGGCGTCGACGTCGCCGAGGCGGTGCTCGAGGAGGCGGCGGTGCGCTACCTCGACGCCTGGACGCCGCACATCGTGCACGACGTCGAGGCGGCCGCCACGCTCGCCGCGCTCCGCGAGCGCGGCCTCAAGATCGGGCTGCTCTCGAACACGCACTGGCCGCGCGCCTTCCACGAGCGCTTCCTCGAACGCGACGGGCTCGCCAAGCTGATCGACGCCCGCCTCTACACCAGCGAGATGCCGTACATGAAGCCGCACGCCGCCGCGTTCCGACAGGCACTCGCCGCGGTCGGCCTCGAGGATGGCGGGCGGGCGGTCTTCGTCGGTGACCGCCCGCTCGACGACATCCACGGCGCGCAGCAGGTCGGGATGCGGGCGGTGCTGCGGCCCAACGATCTCGTCGAGCAGTACGACGTAACGCCGGACGGCACGATCAGCCGACTGCCGGAGCTGCTGCCGCTCGTCGAGGGGTGGCTCGACGGAGATTCATAGCGGGAGCCGATCGTCGATCAACGAACCTACATGGCGGATCAGCCACCGGACGGGTCGCGAGCGCTGACTCAGTCCGTCTTCTTGGCGGGCTCGCCTTCGGCTTGTGACCGTGTGTAGTCGTCGGTCGCTCGCTCGACCTGGCGCTTGAGTTCCTCGAAGGTGACCCTGCCGGCTCGGTAGCGCTCGTATAGCTCGGTCATCGGCCGCGGGGTTGTGCCCACTTGTTGTCACTCCTCGCGCTTCGACAGCAGCAACGCTGGCTCATGAAAGATCGCCCAGTAATAGTGGCGCGGCCGGAGGGTGTGCTGTGGTCCCTCGTCGTGTGGGGGAAACGATTCGGTGACCAGTCCGGGCAGCCCAGCGGGGCTGCCATCCACGGTGTCGAGCGCCTCGAACAGGATATGGGTTGCCAGGTTGGTTGAGGCATGCTCGTTCTCGAGGTGCCAATCGAAGCGAATCGCCCCTCGACAGACATCGCACGTTTCCGGCACTGGCTCTCGATGAAAGTCGAGAATCCCGGGCCTTCCTCGACCGTCACCTCAGGCTCTTGAGCCGAGGGTAACTATTCGTGTCAAGGGGTTAGCACATTAGCTATTCTTGGTACGGAGAAGCAACTCCAGGGGCAACCGTGCGGCTCGGCGACGCTCTCGAAGCAGACCGTTGAGCCCAGCACCTGCCGGAGCTGCTCCGGGCCGTCGATCGGTGGCGGGAAGGCGACTAGCGGTCTCCGGGCTCGCGGTACTCGCCTCTATCCTCGGCGACGAGGCGCGGTGCCGATCGAGGCTGGGCACTTGGGGGGCCGCCGGAGCCGACGTAGGTCGCGACCGCGGCCGAGAGCCAGCGGTTCAGGCTGACCCCTTCGTTTGCCGCGAGCATCACCGCGCGGCGGTGCGTCTCCGGGTTGAGCCGGAGCTCGGTGCGGCCGGAGAACTGGCGCGTCTGAAACGGCTCCGGGATCGCCCGCCCCTGTTCGAGGTGGTAGTCGAGCATCTCCTCCAGTGCCTCGCGACCGGACGCGATCGCCTCGTCGGGCGAATCACCCTCGGAGATCACGCCCGGCAGTTCGAGCACGGTCACCGTCCACGCATCGGCTTCGTCGTCGTGGACGAGGACGAACGCGTACGGCTGCGCGGCGAACTCCGCAGCGCGTGCTCGACGATCGGTGTCGGTAGCCATTAGTCCTCCCCCTCCTCGGCCTCAATCATTCGCTTGACGATGCCCTGCACCGTCCACTTCGACTTCAGCGAGTGCGGAACCTGCACCTCCACCGAACCCCTCGCCCAGATCTGGTGCTTGCTCTCGCGGACCACCACCCATCCCCGCTCGCGTAGCGCTCCAACGAGGTCGCGACGCTTCACAGTCCCCGGATTGCGCCGCGTCCGCTCCAGGTCAGGACTCATAATGGCACTATTGCCGCTGCGCTGTCAATGGCAATAGCACCACTGGGTCACGCTCCTCCGGCAGAGGCCCCCACCAGCAACGAGGCCGTCGAGGTCTCGTGGTTCAGCAGCCACGCCTTGCGCTCGAGGCCGCCGCCGTAGCCGGTGAGCGTCCCGTTCGCGCCGATCACGCGGTGGCAGGGCACCACAATTGAGAGCGGGTTGCGCCCGTTCGCCGCGCCGACCGCGCGAGACGCCGAGGGCTTCCCGATCGCCTCGGCGATCGCGCCGTAGCTCGTCGTCTCGCCAGGTGGGATCGAGCGCAGCGCCTGCCATACGGCGAGCTGAAACGCCGTGCCTCGAGGAGCGAGCGGCAGCTCGAACTCCGCGCGGCTGCCGGCGAAGTACTGCTCGAGCTGGCGCGCCGTCTGGTCCGCGGCCTGTCCGCCGCGGGTCGCCGGCTCGCCGGCGGCCGCTTCCACCTCGGCCACCAGCGCGTCCTCGGACTCGCGCTGGTCGACGAACTTGATCAGGTGAGCGCCTTCGTCGGAGCCGCCCACGAGCAGCCGACCGAGCGGGCTATCAAGGACTTCGAAATACGCCATGAACAGGGCTCCGTCGGGGGAGGTGAGCGCCGAGTGTACGCCGCGGCCGAACGTCATCGAGCGCACGTTGACACCGACTGAGGGGATGACCATGCTCCGGCTCGTGACCCTGCCCGCGGACGGGGTCATCGAGCGCAGCGGAAGGACCTCGGGTGCGAGCGAATCGGGTGCTGGAAACGTGGCGCAGCGGCGGCCAGACCATCGGCGGCTGGCTATCGATGGACTCGTCCTACGGGGCGGAGGCGCTGGGCCACGTCGGGTTCGACTGGATCTGCATCGACATGCAGCACGGCGCCGCGGAGAGCTCGGACGTGCTGCCGATGCTGCAAGGCCTGTCGAACACCGACACCGTGCCGTTCGTACGCGTGCCCTGGAATGACCCGGCGACGATCATGCGGGTGCTCGATGCCGGCGCTTACGGCGTGATCGTCCCGCTGGTGAACAACCGCGAGGAGGCCGAGCGTGCCGTGTGGGCGACCCGCTACCCGCCGGCCGGCGGCCGCTCGTCCGGGCCCTACCGCGCCGCGATGTACGGCGGCGCGAACTACGCCGCCGAGTCCAACGACCAGATCGCGCTGGTGGTGATGATCGAGACCGCCGAGGCACTCGAGAACCTCGACGACATCCTGTCCGTCGAGGGCGTCGACGCCGCTTATATCGGTCCATCGGACCTCGCGTACGGGATCGGGCTGACGCCCAGGGGCGACAACGACGACCCGAAGCACGTGGAGACCGTCCACAAGATCTACGACGCCTGCAAGAAGCACGGCGTCGCACCCGGCGTACACACCGGCAGTCTGGAGTTCACGAAGCGCTGGCTCGACCACGGGTTCCAGCTCGTGATGCTCGGTTCCGATGCCGGCTTCATGCGTCAAGCGGCCTCGGCGCAGCTCGCCGACGCCCGCGGACACGCGTCCTAGGAGGCACAGCATGCCGATCGTCCAGGCCGACGCCCTGCGCGGCTTCATCACCGACATCTTCGAGGCCACCGGCGCTCCTCGCGAGGAAGCGGCGATCGTCGGCAACCATCTCGTCGACGCCAACCTGATGGGCCACGACTCGCACGGGATCGTGCGCACGCAAGGCTACGTCAACCAGACCCGGAACGGCGGGATCGTCCCCGCCGCCCCGATCGAGGTGATCGGCGGGCACGGCGCCGCCGCGGTCGTCGATGTCAACCGGAACTTCGGGCAGGTCGGCGCCACGCGGGCGATGGAGATCGCGATCGAACGCGCCCGGGAGCACGGCATCGGCGCCGCCGTCTGTCGCAACTGCGGGCACATCGGCCGGATCGGCGCCTACGGCCAGATCGCCGCCGCCGCCGGCATGATCGGCCTCGGCTGCGTGAACAACCCCGGCAGCGACGGCATCGTCGCCCCGTTCGGCGGCGCGAGGGGCCGGCTGGGAACGAACCCGTTCACGATCGCGACGCCGACCAGCGACCCCGAGCAGCCGTTCGTGCTCGACTTCGCCACGTCGGTGGCGGCCGAGGGCAAGGTGCGCGTCGCGCTGAACAAGGGCGCCGAGATGCCGCCCGACTACCTGATCGACAGCGCCGGCAACCCGACCCGCAACCCCGCGGACCTGTACCTGAACGAGGCCGGCGAGCGGGGCGCGATCCTCCCCTTCGGCGGACCGGTCGGCTACAAGGCGTACGGCCTGGCGATGGCGGTCGAGGCGCTCTCCGGGGCGCTCTCAGGCTCCGGCATGGCCGGCGGCGACCGCAAGAGCGGCAACGGCGTCTTCCTGCTCGCGATCGACATCCCCTCGTTCACCGAGCGCGGCGAGTACGACGAGCTGTTCGATGGCCTCGTGCAGCACGTCAAGCAGCCGCCGCACCGCGAAGACGAAGAGGTGCTCACGGCCGGCGAACCGGAACGGCGCCGCATGGCCCAGCGACTCGCCGACGGCATCGAGGTGGACGACGAAACCTGGCGCCAGGTCATCGAGGGCGCCTCGATGGTTGGCGTCGAGCCGCTGGCGGTCTAGTCGAGCGACTCGATCCGCCCGCGGCGCGGGTACTCGTTCGTCACGACGAGCTCGTCGACTTCGATGCGACGATCGCCACGGGCACTTATCGAACGCCTCGCTGGGAGGGCCTCAACGACATACTTAGACGCCCGATACGCCCCCACGACCCACGGATGAGCCGAGTTTGACTGCATCACCGAAACGTTCTGATCGCGGAGGTCGTCGACGAACCACTTGAGTTCCAGTTGCTCGCGATCCCCAAAGGGATCGACCGTATACGAAGTGAAGTTCGCCGTATCCGATAGCGGGTAGAATGGCGGGTCTAAGTAGACGAAGTCGCCTTCGCGAGCGCTATCGCAAGCTCGTCGGTAGTCCATCTGCAGCAGTTCAGTCGTCTCGAGGGCGCAAGACGCGGCTCTTAAGACAGCCTCGTCAAGGATCGCTGGCTTCGAGTAACTGCCATGCGGGACATTGAACCGGCCGCGACTGTTCACCCGGTAGAGGCCGTTGAAGCACGTCTTGTTCAGAAAGATCAGCCGTGAGGCGGCGGCGACCTCGCTCTTGACCGCTTCGTCGTCTCGGGTGGAGTAGTAAATCTCCGCGCGTTGCTCGGGCCCGGCGCTGAGGTAGGTGGCCTGGCGTAGCTCGAGATCCTCGATCAGCGCTTCGACGCTGTCTCGTACGACCGCGTAGGCCATCATCAGATCTTCGTTGACGTCATTGAGGACAGCCCGTCGCGGAGCGAACTCTGGTTCGGACGCCAACGCGAAGAAGAGCGCTCCCCCACCCAGAAAGGGCTCGAAGTAGGTCCCGTACCTTGCCGGAATCCGGCAGCGCAACTGGTCTACGAGCTGTCGCTTTCCACCAGCCCATTTCACGAAGGGGCGTATTGCCATCTGACCCATCTGCTAACGCGCATATCCGGATGCCGGACTCTAGCCCAGCGGACCACTGGTGTACAGGCCCCGCCTCTGTTGCCAGCGCAACGTGACCGCTCTCGCCCCGACATCCAGCCTCTCGATTCCGGTGTGGATATCCACCATAAGCAAGATCTTGACAAGATCTGTGAACGTGCTATCCTCCTTACATGAGCACGCAGCACCAAATCAACCTCGAGACTGAGCTTCGTCGGGAACTCAATCACGTGAGACGCGAGTTGGAGGGAATCGAGACCACGATCGAGGAGAAGGAAGCACGCGCAGGCGCCCTACGAGAACAGATCGACGCGATCCGGACGGTCCTCGGTCGCCTTCGCCCAGAAGACCCGGACGCCAAGCAAGCCTCAGCTGGCGCGGGTCGCGCGGCCGCTGACCGCGAAGGGCCTACAGCGATCGCAGTGCGACTCGCCACAGCAAATGGCGGGCTTGTGAAGGTGACGGACCTGAGCGAGGAGCTCGTAGAGGTTGGGCGGTACACCGACAAGAAGAAAGCCTACTCCACCGCGCACGCAGTCCTTCGCCAAAGTCCGCGGTTTAGCCGAGGCGAGCCGGGAATGTTCCGAGACGAGTGGTTCGGCAAGGAGGTCAGCGAGTAGGCCGTGACAGGGTGGGGGCGGCTGAGCTGGATGACACGCAACCACGTGTTAGCTCAGCCGCCCACCAATCACTGGGGCTGGCTTGGTGCGCCCAGGGCCGTCAAGTCCGGGGGCGACGGTTCGATTCCGTCCAGCTCCACCGCACCTCCCATCCGGCCAACGGACGGACCAGCGGTGCCCCACTAGTATGTCACGCTCGCCGCGCTAGAACCTCCGACTGCACCCGGGTAGGGAACCAGCCCACGGGTCAGCACGAGCAACGTGGCGTAACCCGCATAACCGGTCTCCTCCACGACACATGCCTGCAACATTCACGACACGTGGCAGCAACACCGACGTGATTGAGTCCACCTAACCCGAGTAGACCTCGGGCAGATCGCGCCACCCACGGCTCCCGCCGAACAAGACGTGCCGCGATGGGAGGGAGACAAATGGATTCGGGTTCAACCGCCTGGTTGCTCACCAGCTCGGCACTCGTAATGTTCATGGTCCCCGGACTGGCGCTGTTCTACGGCGGCATGGTCCGGGGCAAGAACGTGCTCGCGATGCTGATGAAGAACTACATCGCGATGGGCGTCGTCACCATCACCTGGATCGCCGTCGGCTTCTCGCTCGCCTTCAGCGGGAACGTCGAGATCGGCGACTGGAGTTTCATCGGCAATCTCGACCTCTGGGGGGTCAGAGACGTCGGTCTTGGCAACGAGATTTACGGGCTCGAGTTCCCGGACCTGACGTACGTTTCCTTCCAGATGATGTTCGCGATCATCACCCCCGCGCTGATCGCCGGTGCCGTCGCAGAGCGCATGAAGTTCACGGCGTGGGTCGCCTTCGTCGCGATCTGGTCGATCGTGGTGTACGCGCCGATGGCCCACTGGGTCTGGGGCGGCGGCTTCATCTCCAGCGAGATCGGGGCAGTCGACTTCGCCGGCGGACTCGTCGTCCACATCAACGCGGGAATCGCAGCGCTGGCGCTGGTGTTGGTGCTTGGACCGCGGATCGGGTTCCGACGCGACGCGATCCGACCACACTCGCTCCCGCTGACCTTACTCGGCGCCGGCATCCTCTGGTTCGGCTGGTTCGGCTTCAACGCCGGGTCGGCGTTCGCTGCTGACGGGGCAGCCGGCAATGCCTTCCTCACCACGCAGATTGCCGCCGCGGTGGCAGCAACGACGTGGGTGATCGTGGAAGGCATGCGCCACGGCAAGCCGACCGCGCTCGGCTTCGCCTCGGGCGCCGTCGCGGGCCTCGTGGCGATCACGCCAGCGGCCGGTTTCGTCTCACCGCTCTCAGCGGTGGTGATCGGCATCGCGGCGGGCGCGATCTGCTTCTACGCGCTCCAGCTCAAGTTCCAGTTCAACTTCGACGACTCGCTCGACGTGGTGGCCGTCCACCTCGTCGGTGGCATCATCGGAGCGCTACTGCTCGGGTTCCTCGCGGAGGATCGTATCGGCGGCGTGGACGGGCTGTTCTTCGGCAACGCCCGGCAGCTCTGGAACCAGTTCGCGTCGGTGATCATCGCCATCGCCTACTCGGGCGTGGTGTCGTACCTCCTCGCGAGGGCGATCGATGCGACCATCGGGCTGCGCGTCACCGAGGAAGAGGAACGACAGGGCCTCGACCTCGCGCTCCACGAGGAGCAGGGCTACGTCCTCGCGGACTAGCGGGAACGGAGAGGAACTTCCATGAAACTGGTCATTGCCTACATCAATCCGTTCAAGCTGGACGAGGTGCGGGACGCGCTGAAGGACTCGGTCGGCGGAATCTCCGCCAGCAACATCCAGGGCTTCGGCCGCCAGGGGGGTCACACCGAGACCTACCGCGGCGCGGAGTACGAGGTGCAGTTCGTGCCGAAGATCCGCGTCGAGGTAATCGTCGACGACGGCGACGTCGCCGGTGTGGTCTCCACGATCGAGGAGACTGCTCGCACCGGAGAGACCGGCGACGGCAAGATTGCCGTGCTGCCGATCGAGGATGTGGTTCGCATCCGCACCGGCGAGCGCGGGACGGACGCCCTCTAGCATCCGCCAATCAAGAGAAATGGGGCGCGAGCGTCGATGGCAACATCCCATCCGGCGCTCGCGCCGTTTCTCGAGCGCGTCGCGCTCACTGACCCCGGCCCCGTCGGCGAGGCGGGGCTCGCGCGTTGCCGGCTCACCTCGGACGCGCTCGATCGGGCGCTCACCGAGCTAGCGGCCGAAACCACAACAGATTTCGCGGTCGTCGCCGTCGGCGGCTACGGCCGTCGTGAGCAGAGCCGCCATTCCGACGTCGACCTGATGCTGCTCGTCCCGCGCGGAGGGAACGAGGCGAACGCGACGCGGCTCCTCTACCCGCTGTGGGACGCCGGTCTCAAGGTCGGCCACTCCGTACGCACCGTCGGCGAAATCCCTCTCGCCGCGGAGCACATCGAGACCTTCACGGCGCTGCTGGACGCTCGGTTCGTGGCCGGCGACGCAGCCTTGTTCGGGGAGCTCGAGGTCGCCCTCTCCCGCCTCGCGAGCTCGCGGCGCCGGCGACTGCTCGCCGGGTTGCGTGAGCGACACCAGGCGCTCCAGCGCGCCGAGCCATGGCAGGTCCAGGCGACCAACGTCAAGACCTCCCGCGGCGGACTCCGCCAGCTCCAGTTCATTCACTGGCTCGCCCGAGCCGAGCAGCGGACCGAGGCCGACGTCGGCCCCACCCTTACGCCCGATCTCGAGGTCATCCGCGAGCGCCTGCTCGCCACCCGACAGGCGATCCACGCGCTCGCCGAGCGGCCGGGTGACACCCTCCGCGACGACCTCGCGCCGCGCGTCGCCGCGTGGCTCGGCGAGGCGCCGCTCGACAGCGCGCGCGCGCTCTACCTCGCGATGCGGGAGGTCGACAGTGCCGCGAGCGTCGCGCTGGACGCGAGGCCCGGCGGCCGCCGCTGGTGGCAGCTCTGGCACCGCTCGACCGGCGCGGCCGCCTCCGGACCGGCGGAGGATCCGCCGGACCTCGACGCCCTCCGCGACGCGCTCCGGCGTGTCGCCGACGAAACGATGACCGTCGAGCTCGATCCGCTGCCCCGTGCGGACTGGCTGGAACGCCTGATCCCTGAGTGGGAGACGCTGCGCGCTCGCCGCCACGTCGCTCCGTTTCACACCCACCCGATCGACACACACCTGCTGCGCACCGTCGCCGAGGCCGCCTACCTCGCCGACCACGACGGCGACGGCACGGGCACCGTGGAGGTCGCGAGGGCGATCGGCGACCGCGACGAACTGCTACTCGCCGCGTTCCTCCACGACGTGGGCAAGGGCCGCGAAGAGGAGCACTCCACCGCGGGCGCCGTGATCGCCGAGCGGTTCTGCGCCAGAGCCGGCCTCGACGCCGCCCGCACACAGCGCCTCGTCACCGTCGTCGAGCAGCACCTCCTCCTCCCCTCGGTCGCCACCCGCCGCGACATCGCCGACCCGCGCGTGATCAGCGAGGTCGCCGAGGCGGTCGGCACGCCGCGCATCCTGCACCTGCTCTACCTCGTGGCGATCGCGGACTCGCGCGCCACTGGCCCCGAGGTCTGGAGCGCGTGGAAGGCACAGCTCATGCGCTCGCTCTACGAGCGCGTGCTGGCCGTGCTCGTCGAGGTCGGAGCGCGACCCCTCGACACCGGGCGCAGCCTCGAGCGGGCGCAGGCGGCGCTCGCGGACCGCTTCTCCCCGGCCGAGGTTGCCGCGCACGCGAGCCAGATCGAACCCGGCTACCTGCTCAGCACACCGGCGGAAACGATCGGCGATCACATGACGCTCGTGAGTGAGGCACGCTCGCAGGGCGTCGGCATCCGCCGCGACCAGCTCGAGGGCATCGACCGGCTGACGATCGTCAGCGAGGACCGCCCCGGGTTGTTGCAGTCACTGGCCGGCGCGCTGGCCGCGCACCAGGCAAGCGTCCTCGGCGGCGTCGCCTACACCCGCGACGACGGGATCGCGATCGAGGTCTGGCACGTCGGCGACGCGCTCGGCCACGAGATCGACGAACGTCGCTGGACTCGCATCCTCGAGGCGATCCCGCAGGTCCTCGATGGTTCGTTCCCGCTCGACGAGCGGATCGTTCAGATGCGCCGCACTTACCCCGCCCCGCCTCGAACGATCGAACCCACGGTGCACGTCGAGAACGCGGCGTCGGACGCGTACTCCGTGCTCGAAGTGACCGCGCAGGACCGGCCCGGTCTCCTCCACGCGATCACGCGCGTGCTCCACGAGCTGGGGATCGACATTCACCTCGCCAAAGTCGACACGCTCGGCCCCGAGGTCTTCGACGCCTTCTACATCCAGCGCGAGAACGGCCGTCGGATCGAAGGGCCCGACGAGATCGAGCGCCTCGAAGGGCGCGTGCTCGACGCGATCGCCGCACTCGAACCCAGGGTGAACTAGCTGGTCGCGAGCCAGGCCTCGAGACGTTCGGCCAGCCCATCCGGGTAGAGCGTGTACGAGCCCGCTAGGACCTCGCTCAGCGGGAGCCAGCGTGCGTCGATCAGCTCGCCGTTCTCCTCTCGACCGAGGAGCGGCTCGAGGTCCGCGGGCTCGTGGCCGTCTGGCCAACCGGTGATGAACTCGAACATCACCTGATGCCCGGGCTCACCGTCCAGCTCGAAAATGTTCTCGGCGACGCCAAGCTGCTCGACTACCTCGATCTCGCGCCAGAGCTCCTCGAGGAACTCACGACGAACCGCGTCCACCGCGCGTTCGCCGAACTCGATGCCGCCGCCGAGTGGGCGATAGAACGCGCCATCCGCGTGAGGGTAGCGAGCTGCCAGCAGATGCTCTCGCCACAGCAGCACGGCGATCGCGGTCGCGCGGACGAAGGGTCCTGACATCGCTGACCTTCCCGCAAGAGCGGGCATCGAACATATCGATGGCAGTCGGCTAGGATACGCGCACCGCACGCCGTCCCCGAGGTCCGGGCCGACGCCCACCCTCGGTCAAGCAGAGGACTCCCCATGACCACGACCACCGAGCAAGAGATCTACGCGCTCGGCGAGACGCCGCCGCTGGGCTACGTCCCGACCAAGATGCACGCCTCGCTGATTCGCGCCGAGCGGTTTGGCGACCCGAAGCAGGCCTTCGCGATCGAGGAGGTCGACGTCCCCGAGGTCGGCCCGCGCCAGGTGCTGGTCTGGGTGATGGCCGCCGGCGTCAACTACAACAACGTGTGGGCCGCCCTCGGCGCGCCGGTCAACGTGATCGGCGCGCGGCAGCGCAAGGGCGCCGAGGAGGACTTCCACATCGGCGGCTCGGATGCGTCGGGCATCGTCTGGGCGACCGGCGACGAGGTCGGCAGCGTGAAAGTCGGCGACCGGGTCGTCCTCTCCTGCGGCATGTGGGACGAGGACGCCGATGACATCGCGGCTGGCGCCGACCCGATGACCAGCAGCACGGCGAAGATTTGGGGCTACGAGGAGAACTGGGGCTCTTTCGCCCAGTTCGCGCTCGTCGACCGCTACCAGGTGCACGAGAAGCCCGCGCAGCTCAGCTGGGAGGCAGCGTCCGCCTACATGCTCGTCGGCGCCACCGCCTACCGCCAGCTCGTGGGCTGGCCGCCACACGTCGTCAACGAGGGCGACCCGGTCCTGATCTGGGGTGGCAGCGGCGGCCTCGGCTCGATGGCGATCCAGATCGTGAAGGCGCGCGGCGGCATCCCGATCGCGGTCGTCTCGAGCCAGGACAAGTACGAGTTCTGCTACCAGCTGGGCGCCAAGGGCGTGATCAACCGCAAGGACTTCGACCACTGGGGCCGGCTCCCCGACATCGACGACGCCGAGGCGTTCGGGGAGTGGATGCAGGGCGCGCGGGCCTTCGGTGCGAAGTTCTGGGAGGAGCTGGGCGAGCGCAAGAGCCCCAAGATCGTCTTCGAGCACCCGGGCGAGGCGACGATCCCGACCTCGATCTTCATGGCCGACAATGACGGCATGGTGGTGATCTGCGCCGGCACCAGCGGCTACAACGCCGACGTGGACCTGCGCTACCTGTGGATGCGCCAGAAGCGCCTCCAAGGCTCGCACTTCGCGAACGTGGAGCAGTGCCAGTCGCTAAACCAGATGGTGATCGACGGCGAGATCGACCCCGCGCTCTCCCGCGCCTTCCCCCTCTCGGAGGTCGGCGACGCGCACCAGCTGATGCACGAGAACGCGCACCCGCCCGGAAACATGTCGATCCTGGTCAACGCCACCGAGGAGGGCCAGACCGACATCGACGTCTAAGCCGCGCTGCCACGCCGGAAGCGGGCGCCCCCCGCCAACTTGTTGCGGTGGCCCGGGCCACGGCAATCCCCGCCTGGCAGGCGGTATGATGCTCAGCGACCATCGAGGGCTGATCGGGGGCGCGCAATGGCAACGATGCAGGTCTACAACCCCACCGCCACGGGGCCGGAACAACAAGCGCTCAACAGCGAAATGCAGAACCTCCGCGAGTCACGCGTCGGGATTCTGGCCAATCAGAAGCAGCACGCCGATCTGATCCTCGGCGCGATCGCCGATCGGCTTGCGGTCGACTACGGCGTGATCAAGACCGTCGTCGCGCAGAAGGTGACCAACGGTCCGACACCGTCCGAGGTGGAGGACGAGCTCGTCGAGGGGTGCGATTGGGTACTCCTCGGGAGTGCCGACTGAGGATCCTGCACCGCGTGGAGTATCCACGCAGCGGTGGCCCTCGAGAAGCGCGGCGTCCCCACGGTCACCCTGGCGACCGGTGAATTCGAGCAACTCTCGCGGCTGCAGGCCCGGTCGATGGGCTTCTCGGACCTGCGCGTGATCACGATCGAGCACCCGCTCGGCGGGGTGCCAGCGGAGCAGGCGCTCGAGAAGGCGGATCGCGCCGCCGGCGCCGTCAGCGCCCTGATCCTGGGTTAGCGATCCTCGGCAACTGAACCGCCGCGAACGGCGAGGTCGATCCGAGCCGGCGCGTACACGTCGGCTCGCGCGAGCACGACCACGAAGCAGCAAGGCGAGGGCCCGCGATGTCAGCCAACCTCGATCTCCCGCCGATCGTCGAGATCGAGGACTCGCTCGACGCAGTGATCGATTTCTTCGAGACGCAGGGCTGGACCGACGGCCTCCCGTTCCTGCCCCCTACGCGAGCCCGCGTCGAGGAGATGTACTCGTACGTGGACCGCCAGCCGGACGAAGTGATCGCGACGCTGGCGCCTCGGAACGGCGAGGCGACGGTGGAGCGCATCGCGATCAACGCGGTGATGGCCGGCTGCCGACCGGAGTACTTGCTGGTGCTGATCACCGCGGTGCAAGCGGTCGCCGAGGAGCCGTTCAACCTCAACGGCATCCAGTCGACGACGCATCCCTGCGGGGTGTTGGTGCTGCTGAACGGTCCGGTCGGGCGCGAGCTGAACGTCAACAGCGGGTACAACTGCTTCGGACAGGGCTGGCGCGCCAACGCGACGATCGGCCGCGCGATGCGGCTGATCCTCCTTAACATCGGCGGCGGCGTGCCCGGCGACGGGGACCGCTCCACTCACGGATCGCCGGCGAAGCTCAGCTTCTGCGCGGCCGAGAACGAGGCGGCGAACCCCTGGGAGCCGCTGCACGTCGAGCAGGGATTCGACCTCGAGGACAGCACCGTGACGGTCATGGCCTGCGAGGCGCCGCACAACGTGAACGACCACGCGAGCGTGACCGGCCGCGGGCTGCTCACCACCGTCGGGCGGGCGATGCGCCAGCCCGGCAGCAACAACATGAGCAGCAACGGCGGTCAGCCCCTCGTCGTGTTCGGACCGGAGCACGCCGAGGCGATCGCCAGGGACGGCATCTCGAAGGACGACGCGAAGCGCCAGCTCTGGGAGTACTCGCAGCTCGCCCTCGAGGACGTGGCGGCGGACTGGATCGAGGCGCGATCGGCCGCGGCGACGGAGCGCACCGAGCTGCGACCGTTCCTCCAGATGGCCGAGCACTGGTCGCGCATCAACGTGATCGTCGCCGGCGGCGCCGGTAAGCATTCCTGCTGGATCCCGACCTTCGGCCGCAGTGGCATGACCGACACCGTGACGCGGCGCATCGAGCGCGCGGACGGCACGCCGGTGCGCTCGGTCTACGACCGTGGCCAGGCCTAGCTCCGAGCCCGCGCTCCCGGACATCCGCCCCTTCCGCGAGCGGATCGGCGACTTCGCTCTGGACAGCTTCGAGAGCCTCGAGGGTGCGAACGAGGCGCTCTACGGCTCCGGCCTCGGCGACGGCCTGCCGCTGGTCCCACCCACCTCGAGGCGCGTCGCAGCGATGCTCGCGCCGTGCACGTTGCCGCCCGACAGCGCGTTCGAGACGCTCATGCCCTCGTTCGTAGCGCCGACGCTGTGGGACGTCGCGACCTGCGCGGTGATGGCCGGCTGCGAGGCGCGCTACCTGCCGGTCGTCGCGGCCGCGCTGCAGGCGGTCGCGGATCCCTCGTTCAACCTGCTGGGTGTGCAGACGACAACCGGCGCGGCCGCGCCGCTGATCATCGTGAACGGGCGGATCGTCGAGGAGCTCGCGATCAACGCCGGCGCGAACGTCCTCGGGCAGGGCGCGCGGGCGAACGCGACGATCGGGCGCGCGATCCGACTGGTGCTGCAGAACGTCGGACTGGCGATCCCCGGCAGCGGCGACATGGCGACGCACGGCCAGCCGGGGAAGTACGGCTGGTGCATCGCGGAGAACGAGGCGGACAGTCCGTGGCCGCCGCTCCACGTCGAGCGGGGCTTCGACGCTGCGACGAGCACCGTGACCGCGATCGGCGCGGTCGGCAGCGCCGAGGTCGTGCTGTCGGTCAGCAACCCCGAGGAGCTCGTGACGACGCTTGCCCACTCGATGACGCTCGCGGGCAACCGCGGGGCGCGCGGAACGCTGGGCAGCGGTCAGGCGCTCGTGCTGCTCCCGCCGGAGAGCGCTCGCATGCTGAGCGACCACGGATGGGGACGCGCGACGCTCCAGCAAGCATTGCTCGCCGAGGCGCGGCTCCCCTCGCAGTGGCTCGTCGACGGGGCGGCTGAGCAGGATGACGTCGCGGTCGCGCGCTCCGCGGGGGACATCCTGATCGTGGTCACCGGTGGGGTGGGCATCAAGGCGACGTTCATACCGACCTGGGGCGGCGGCACCGAGGCGGTGACGCGAGAGATCAAACCGATCTGAAGCGATCAGCGGGTGATCGACCGCACCAACGCCGTCGGCGCAGCCTCACTGACAACAGTCGTGACTCGGGTTGACGTCGCGGTGCGCGAGCGTCGCGGCGATCCGCGAGCTACTGGTAGATCACGTAGTCCGCGTTGAGGTCCACGACCTGCTGGATGCTCATCACCGGCAGGTCCCAGTGATAGAACAGCTTGAACGCCGATCGCTCGGCATAGTCGGCCTGCGCGTAGTGACGGAAGCCGCTCACCTTCGCGTCGGTCCCGCCGAAGCCGTCCATGTCGATCGTGATCTCAACCTCGGGCACGTCCTCAAAGCGCTCCGGCTCGATCAGCATCGCCGCCTTGAACTGGTGCAGCACCAGGATCTTGGGCGGGATGCCGGCGTCCCGCACGAGCGCGGCGAGGTAGCGCTGAACCGCGTTCACCTGGTCCGCGTCGAGCGCGCCGATGATTCGGCCCGGCGCGTAGCCGGAGCGCTTCGTCGCGAACTCCGGATCGAGCGCGAGATGCACGAACGGCTCGCGCAGGAACCACTCGAGGCGCCTGGTGTCCTCGAGCGGATCCGACCACCCGATCTGTAGATCGACGAACAGCAGGATGCCGAACTCGCGGGCCACCTCGACGTACTCGGCGATCCGCTGCTTGCCCATCCGCTCGAGGTAGAGCCCGTCGTCGGTCTGCTTCGCTTGAGCGACGTCCACGATCAGGTGCAGAGCGCCGAGCGCGTCGCGATCGCCGTTGAGCGCGTCGTACTCGGCCGCGAGCTGCTTGACGCGGACGGCAGCGTCGACGGCCTCGTGCAGGCCGAGCTCGCCCATCACGCCCACCGTGGGGTGGCCGTAGAACGAAACAACCTGATGCGCTTCGAACGCGCTGACGGGCGGCGCCGCAGGCTCGGAATCAACCGGCGGCAGCGGGTTGGTGGATGCGAGCAGGACGGGCGAGAGCGGCTCATCGGTCGCCGGATCGATCGCCACCGGATTGGGGCGTAGCTCGGGGGGTGGCAGGGGCGGGAGCGGCTGTCGCGCCGCTTGAGCACCGGTTGAAGCGCTAGCCAGCAGGGTCGACGCGAGCACGAGCAATAACGAGGCGTGACGGACCAGAGGTCGCACGAGCATCCACCTGCACCGACCACCCCAGGACCACGCCAGTGAGGTCAAGATACAAAGCATCACCGGCCTAAGCAAATCATCAGTTATCCCCATACTGTCCACAGCCTGTCCTGGCAGTGTGGGTAGTCTGACCGCCTCGAGCCAGTCGTTGGGTTCAGCTCGTCAGCCGGCGGCCGTCACTCGGTCAGAGCCAACGACGACGCCGGTCAGGGCCTCCAGCGCGTTCACGAGCGCCTGCGTCCCGACGTCCGGCCCCGACTCCCGCTCGACCGCTGCAAAGAGCTGGTGGACCATCGAGGTGCCCGGCAGCGGCAGGTGGAGCTGGTCCGCCGCCTCGAGCGCGAGCCGCAGGTCCTTCTGCTGCAGCCCGACCTTGAACCCGGGCGCGAAGTCACGCGCTACCACGCGCGATCCGAGGTTCGAGATCTGCCACGACCCCGCCGCGCCGGCGCTGATCG
Source organism: Dehalococcoidia bacterium (assembly GCA_965248675.1). GTDB lineage: Bacteria > Chloroflexota > Dehalococcoidia > UBA2979 > UBA2979 > UBA6627. Next base: position 1,750,934 of record CBDFJZ010000008.1, on the reverse strand, counting down.
CCTCCAGCATCGTCGACGGATCGACGCCGCTCGCCTGGCAGAACACGAGCGCCTCGGCCATCGCGCAGTTGTTGATGCAGACCGCGATCTGGTTGCAGAGCTTTACCGTCTGCCCGGCGCCGCTCGGCCCGCAGTGGGTGATCCGCGCGCCCATCGCCTCGAGGATCGGCCGCACGCGTTCTAGCGCCGCCGCCTCGCCGCCGACCATGATCGACAGCGTCCCGTCGATCGCCCCTTGCTCGCCGCCCGAGATCGGTGCATCGAGGAGCTGCACGTCCTTCGCGGCGAGACGGTCGCCGATCTCCCGCGTCACCGCCGGCGAGATCGTCGACATGTCGATCACCACCCTGCCGGCCCGAACGCCGTCGATCGCGCCTGGGACGCCCTCTTCGCCGAGCAGCACCGCCTCGACGTCCGCGCTCGCCGTGACGCAGGAGATGACCACGTCGCTACCGCCCGCGACCGCCGCCGGCGACTCACCGACGGAGGCGCCGTGCTCGGCGGCTTCGTCCGATCGCGCGACGGTTCGGTTCCAGACGGTGACCTCGAACCCGGCGTTCAGCAGGTTGCGCACCATCGGCGCGCCCATGATCCCCAGGCCGATGAAGCCGACCGAATCAGTCACGTTGTGCCTCCTCGATGCTGCCGTATCCTCGGGGTCGCGCAGCGGCGCAGAGCTTCGTCAGGAACAGCGCCAGCATAGATAAAGAACCGCGCGCGATCCGAGGAGGACGGCGATGGGCCGAATCGTGACGAAGCTGGTCGCCCTGGCGGTCGTCAGCTTCGCCGTCTACCGCGCGCTGCACATGCTCGGCGTCCTCGGGGGCGAGGATTCCGTCGAGTTCGAATGGGCCGACGACGACGAGAGCTAGCGGCCTGATGGCGCCGAATCGAGCCGCCGAACGAACGCCTATCTAGCGGTCCGAGCGCGCGCTGCTCACCCAGCCATCTCGCGCGAGTGTGGGAACGTCGCCAGATCGGGTAGCGAAAGCGGAATCAGGCAGCAGGTCCCTCAGGCGATGGGGGTCCGCCCCTCGCCTTCCGTCCACGCCGCCTGCGCCGTCCGGACGCGCTCACCAAAGTCCTCGATCGCGTCGAGCCGCCAGAGGGTCGTCTTGACTGCGCGCAGCCCGGCTTGCGGATGCGCCGCCAGGTGATCTGCGTATGCGCGCGCCTCCTCGAGGACACGATCGTCGGGCTCTACGCGCGCGACTAGCCCGCGTGCGAGGAGTTCGCGCGCACCGTAGCGGTCTGAGCTCAGCGCGAGCTCGAGCGTGACCGCACGTCCGAACTTCAGATCGAGCCAGGCGAGGTTCACCGGTGCGGGCATCCCGATCGACACTTCGATCAGCTGGAGTTGGGCGCTCTCGCCCGCGATCAGCACGTCGCAAGCGAACGCGAGCGCCGCGCCGCCGCCGACGGCGAAACCTTGCAGCGCACCGACGATCGGCTTCGGGCAATCATAGATCTCGCCGTGCAGCGCCGCCCACTGGTCGCCGCATCCACGAAGCCATGCCGGCTGCGGCCGCTCGCGCTGCGCCTTCATGTCCATCCCGGCGCAGAACGTGTCGTCGGCGCCGCGGATCAGGATCACCTCGATCCCGTCATCGGCGATGAACTCCGCCAGACCGGAACGTGCGCCCTCGACGAGCGCCGCCGAGAGCGCGTTTCGACGCTCAGGGCGATTGAGGACGATCTCGCCTCGCGTGCCGTGGCGCTCGGTGTAGGCCTCGCCCCTCGCCGCCGGGTCGACGGTCACCGCGTCACCGCGGAACTGGCGCGTTGAGTCGCCATCGCTCCGCTCGAACGCGGGCTGCTCTTGTCATCATCAGGCATCCGTGCGCCGGCCAGGCTGCGAAGGCAGATAGGCTCTTCAACTTCGCATGCTCGCTCCCGGCTCCTGGTCACGCACGGCTCACGCCCGGCGCCGGCCACGCGGAAGACACCAGCTAGCCATCCGAGCGAGCGCGCTGCTCGCCCCAGCGCCCCCAGTGCGTGACCTCCTCGACGGGACGTCGCTTCGGCTCCGCCCAGCGCCCGCGCGCCGGGTAGCCGAGCGGGATCAGCCCCATCGTCTTCGCATCGTCGGGCAGCCCAAGGAGCGCGTTCACGTCGTCCTCGTGTCCCGCGTAGAGCGAGGTCAATGTCGCCCCAATGCCGTGCGCACGCGCCGCCAGCATCAGGTTCTGCACCGCCCCGTAGACCGAGGACCCGCCCATCCGGCTTTCACGCGCGTTGCGTTGCACGGGCATGATCCACACCGGCGCCTCGTGGAGGTGGTTCGCCAGGTGCTCGGCCGACAGGAAGTTCCGACGCCCGAGGCCGGCCCCGTCCGGATCGGCGAGGATCTCGTCACGTCGCGTGCCATACGCGCCCTCCCAGCCTTCCAGATACCAGGCCTGGATCTGCTGCTTCACCTCGGGGTCGGTCACCACGATCCAGCCCCAACCCTGCGTATTCCCACCGGTCGGCCCGCGGATCGCCGCGTCCAGCAGCGTCCAGAGCACATCCTCGGGGATCGGATCGGGCTTGAGGTAGCGGCGGGCAGGGGTCGAGTGGATCGCCTCGAGGACGTCCAGCGATTCGCGGTCGGGCATCGGCGAGTCTCCAAAACCAGCCAGGAACCAGGGCGCGAACCGGGGGCCGAAGGCCCCGCGCACTGTCCCTGGGCGTTACTCGTTTCCGAGGATCAGCGTCGAGGTACCGGAGAACATGCCGGCCGGCGCGTGCACCATGCTCGTGTGCAAGTCGTCGATCTGGCGCTCGCCGGCCTCGCCGCGGAGCTGGGTGACCGACTCCATGATCGCGAACATGCCGTACATGCCGGTGTGCGTGTACGAGAGGCCGCCGCCGTTCGTGTTCATCGGGAAGTCGCCGCCGGGGGCGGTGTGGCCCTCGGCGAAGTAGGGACCGCCCTCGCCGGGCTTCACGAAGCCCAGCGCCTCCAGCGCGTACATCGGGACGTGCGTGAAGGCGTCGTAGAACATCGCGTGCTGGATGTCCTTCTGCGTCATCCCCGCCATCGCGAACGCGTCCTCGCCGGTCTGGACCGCCGAGGTCCACTCCGTCATGTCGCGCATCTGGCTGATCAGCGTGTGCGCCGCGGCCTCGCCACGACCGAGCACCCAGACCGGATCCTTCGGGAAGTCGTTTGCCCGCTCCTCGCTGACGAGCACCAGCGCGCCGCCGCCGTCGGTCACGAGGCAGCAGTTCAGCAGGTGTAGCGGCCAGGCGATCAGCCGCGAGTTGAGCACGTCGTCGACGGTGATCGGGTCGCGCATCATCGCGCGCGGGTTCAGCTCGGCCCACTTGCGAGTGGCGACGGCGATCTCTGCCATCTGCTCCTCGGTAGTGCCGTACTCGTGCATGTGGCGGACGATCGGGACGGAGAACATGCTGGGTGGGCCCCACGAACCGAAGGGCGCCTCGAACTGACCGGCGATCGTCGACGGACCGGCCCCGCGGCCGCCCACACCAACGCCGGAGCGTCCGGACTCGCCGTGGGTCACGAGCACGACGTCGCAGTAACCGGCCTGGATGGCGGCGACGGCGTGGCCGACGTGCATGAGGAACGAGCCGCCGCCGACGGCCGTGCCGTCGATCCAATGGGGGATGATGTTGAGGTACTCGGTGAGCTGGGCCGGGGTCGGACCGGCGGTGGCGACGCCGTCGACGTCATCGACGGTGAGGCCGGCGTCAGCGAGCGCGAGCATCGCCGACTCCGCATGCAGCTGGAGCATCGAGCGGTCGGGCAGGTTGCCGACGGTCTCGGTCTCGGAGGCGCCAACGATGGCGACTTTGTGGCTGTAGTCCTGGGGGTTACGAGTCACGATCGGTCCTCCGCCTAGCCAGCCGGCTGGAACTTGGCCAGCGTCACCTCGTCGGTGACGTCGTCGTAGACGATCTCGAGCGGTAGATCCGCGGGGAGCTGCTCCGGGTCCGGCTCAACGCCAACCAGGTTGGTCATCATCCGCGGGCCCTCGTCGAGCTCGACGACGGCGATCACGTACGGGGCGTCCTCGGCCCACGGCCCGAAGCCGCGGTGGGAGATCACGTAGGTGTGCAGCTTGCCCTTGCCGGACACTGTTTCCCATTCAACGTTGGTGGAGCGGCAGCCCTCGTGCGGGCAGAACGGTCGGGGGAAGAAGTAGAACTGGTTGCAGTCCTGGCACTTCTGAATGCGCAGCTCGTGCCGTTTCAATCCATCCCAGAATTCCTGGGTTTCCGGCGTCGCCTGGGGGAGCGCCTTCTCGTACGCCATGTCACCTCCGGTCCCGTGGTGCTTGAGCGATCGACCTCTAGGCCGCGCGCATACTAGCATCGCGCCGCCCAAGAACCGAGGTGATCCGAGGGACCGCGCGATGCCCCGACCGGAGCCGCTCGACGACGCAGACGCGCACGCTGGCGCCGAGGCCGCGTGGGACGAGAACGCCGCGTTCTGGGACGAGCGGATGGGCGACGGCAACCGCTTCCACCTCGAACTCGTCTGGCCGCACAGCGAGCGCCTGCTCGAGGCGGCGCCGGGCCAGCGCATCCTCGACGTCGGCTGCGGCAACGGCCTCACCTGCCGCCGCCTCGCCGCCGCCGCCGTCGGCATCGACTTCTCCGAGGCGGTGCTCGATCGCGCCCGCCGGTACGAGGCGCCGGCGCCGGGGTCGATCGACTATCGGCGGGTGGACGCGACGGACGAGGACGCGCTGGTCGCTCTCGGAGCGGGCTCGTTCGACGCCGTGATCGCGAACATGGCGCTGATGGACATATCGGCGATCACTCCGCTCTACCGCGCGGTCGCTCGCCTGCTGAAACCCGGCGGCCGGTTCGTCTGGTCGGTCATGCACCCCACGTTCAACGGCAAGTACGTCGTGATGACTGAAGACCACGAGGAAGGCGAGCGCACTCGCTGGCTGAAAGTGCGCGGCTACCTGGAGCCGGAACCCACGCTCGGCGAAGCGATCGCCGGCCAGCCCGTGCTACAGCCGTACTTCATGCGCCCGCTGTACCAGCTCCTCGGCGAGGCGTTCGCCGCCGGCCTCGTGATGGACGCGATCGTCGAGCCGACGTTCCCGCCTGATCCCGAGGCGCCGGCGGGGAGCTGGGCTGCGTACCCAGACGTTCCGCCGGTCCTCATCGTCCGTCTTCGGGCGCCGTCCTAGCCCTGAGCGAATGGCGACGAGCACGACCGTCCCGAGGATCAAACCGATCGCGTCACATGTCCCACGCTGCTCTCGTCGCTCCCCCGCGCCCATCGAAAGACGAGCAGGTCCGGTCCGTCACGGGCGGTACCGGCAAGCTGGAAGCCCGCTCGCGCCGCTACCCGCTGGGAAGCGATATTGCGGCGGTCGGTCAGCGCAGCGAGGGTCGTGAGGTCTGTCTGCGCGACCACGTACCGCAGCAGCAGCCTCAGCGCGACCGCGGCCCGCCCGCGACCGCGATCCGACCGCCGGAACACGTGGTAGCCGACGAGGCTCGACCGGTCCTCGCGAACGACGTCATGCAACATCACCTGCCCGACAACACGCGCACCATCGAGCAACGCGAAATACATGCTGTTGTCGTCAGTGGCCGTCTGGCGAAACCATAGGCCGGGCGCCGGATAGTTACCGAACTCATCGCCTCGCTCGACGGCGAGCAGTTCAGTCGCGGCAGGGGGAGGCCCAATCGCGACAGACTCGTGACTCAGCAATGGGCCGGCATAGTGCGTCATCGCGTTGCCCAGGCTCGGCGGTCAACTAGCGAATCGCGACGAGCACGACCGTTCCGAGGATCGAGACGATCGCGAGGATCGTCAGCGCCTGCGAGACCACCGGCCACCAGCCACGTGCGGGCGGTTCCCAGGGGCCATAGCCGGCCTCCTCGGTCAGATCGGGATCGAGGTCGCCTTCGGTGGATTCGTCCCAGTCGGTCATCGCCGGTCTCTCACATTCGGGCGCTCATCTCCGGGCGCGTCCCGACGCGCACGTCACCCGCACCTTCGCGTTCAGGCGTCGCCTGTCCTCGCCCTCGTCGCCGACGCGGAGCTCTACGTCGACGACCGTCAGCCGGCCGTGGCGAAGCACCTGCGCTTCGATCAGCGTCCGCCGCGCACGCGCCGAGTATAGATACGACACGCTGAGATCCTGCGTCCCCTCTATCCACTCGCCCTCGCCGAGCAACGTCGAGGCCGCGAGGTGCGCCGCGATCTCCGCGACCGTCGCCTGCACGCCGCCGTTGATCGAGTGACGGACACCAGACACATTCGTCGCGTTGCGCTGCATCTCCAGGCAGGCGCGACCACGCTCGAGGTCGCTTACGGTCACCTCGAGGCCGACGAGCAGCGGATGCCGCTCCCACCCGCGCGCGAGGGCGTCGAACGGAGCGGCTATGGTCACCGCGATCGCCGGGTGCTGATGGCGTACGTGCTGCGCCCTCGGGCCAGTTCGCCTTCGGCGTCGCGGACGGTGAAATCGACCAGTCGCATGGTCGGGGACCGCCCGGTCACTTCGCAGTCGACGTGCGCGATGCCGGTCGGCGACCGGAGGTAGGTCACGTTCAACTCAGCCGTGCCATTCATCTCCTGGGGCGGACCGACGGTCGTCGCTGCCGCGCGCACGAGCAGGATGTCGACCGCCGTCGTGAGCGCGAAGGTCGTGGGCGCGGCCTCGCCGTCGCCGGCCTCCACGTCGCACTCGGCGCGTCCCTTCGAGGCGCGACTTCCGACGATCCCGAACAGCCGGTCTAGTGCCCGGCCGTCGCTCGAGATCGCTTGATCCTCGTTAGGTCGCCAGCGATCGTCGGCCACGAGTCCTCCCCGGTCGACCTCGCGATGCAGGCCGCAGGCTAGCGCACAGACGCTCCCCGCAGCAGACATGTCACAGATGCGCCGAACGGCGCAGGGGCTATCCTCGGCCACGGCGAGCGGGAAGGCAGCTTCGATGGCGATCCTGGTGCAGCGCGAATTCACGGTGGCGCAGATGGATCGAGCGCGCTTCGAAGAACTCAGCCGCACCGGCGTCTGGCCCTCGATGCTCCGTTACGGCTCGCTAATGGTCGGCTACGGCTTCTGGGCCTTCGGCGGTCCCGGCGACGTCGTCGTAACGCATAGCGTCTACCGCGACATGGAGCATTGGCTCGGCACCCGGCAGGGCGGCAACCTCGAGGCCGACGCCCGCATTCGCGAGCAAACCGTAGAGTTCGCCGATCCGAAAGCGGCGCGGCCGCCGCTGGTCGCCCACTCGCGCGCTCGCATGCTCGATCTCGACGACCACGTGAGCGATCTCGAGCCCAAGCCGCGCACGGCGGACGAGCCGCTCGCCGTCGCACCGAAAACCTTCGGCCGCGGCTCTGTCGTCTCGGAGCTCACCTACGAACTCACGGACGCCAGCCACCGCCAGGAGTTCGAGCGTCTGTCGCACGAGCGCATCTGGTCATGGCTCCAGACCCAGGGTGCAAGGCTCGTCGGCTTCGGCCGCGACCCACTCGGGCCCGCGCAGGAGGTCGTCACGCTGTTCGCCTTCCGCACCCTCGAGGACTGGTACCGCCTCTCGCGCCCGACCACCGAGCTGCATCCGCCACCCGAAGCCACCGAGGCCTGGAACGAACGCCAGCGCCTGATCGGCAGCCAGCACGGCCGCCTGCTCCGCGTCGCCACTGACTGGGGAACACCTGTCGCGTAAGGACGATCCAGAGAAGAAGGTCGAATGACCAGCCCGCCCGCCGCGCCACCTGACGAGGCCACGCTGCGCGCGATCGAATCGCTCGCCGTCGAACTCGCGCGCGAGGGCGGGCGCCTCGCCTCGGACGGCCTCGCGCGCGAGATCGAGGTCGACTACAAGACCGAGTCGAAGCTCGACGGGCACGCCCCTCGTGACCCGGTGTCGGAGATCGACCGCGCCGTCGAAGCGCTGGTCCGCGAACGCGTCAGCCAGCGCTTTCCCGGCCACGACGTCATCGGCGAGGAAGTGGAAGAGCACCCGGACGAGGCTGAGCACTTCGTCTGGGTCGTCGACCCGGTCGACGGCACCACCAACTACGTCAACGGCTACCCTCTCTTCTGCGTCTCGATTGGCGTGCTCCACCGCGGCGAGCCGGTCGTCGGCGCGATCTGGTGCGCGTCGACGCACGCGCTGCGTCCCGGCGTCTACCATACCCACCTCGGCGCTGGCCTCTACTTCGAGGAAGAGCGCTTCCATCAGGTGCCGGCCACCGACGTCCGTCGACGGCTCAGCGCCGCGCCGGGCGGCAGCCCGGGCCGCGCCCGCGCCTGGGACAACCGCGTCACCGGCTCCGCCGCGATCGAACTCGCCTACGTCGCCGCCGGCATCTTCCAGAGCGCCTGGTTCGGCGGCCTCAAGATCTGGGACCTCGCCGCCGGCGTGCTCCTGATCCAGGAGGCCGGCGGCCACGTCCTCCACCGCCGCGACGACCGCTTCGAACCCTTCACCCGCTTCGAGGCCCCCACCCATGTCGAGGACGACCGCGCCCCCTCACTCCGCGACTGGCGAGGCCTGATCATCGTCGGCACCGAGGAAGCCGTCGCCGACCTCCAGCAGCGCCTACCGCGCCGCCGTCCCTGGTTCACCCGTCTGCGGAGCGCCTTCGGCCTCGGCCCGCGCCGCCGCTGGTAACGGCGTCGCACGCGACGTACGAGCCTGCGAAGCACGGCGCCGGAGCTGTAGCGCCCGGCACGACTAGATCAACGGCCAGGGCACACAGCGGTACGGGTACATCTCAGGCAGCACCGGGTGCGCAACCAGCGCATCACAGCGCTCGGCGAACGCCTCCAGCTCACGATCAGCGAGCCGTTCACGAAACGGCGCGCTCATCTCGTCCGCTCCCGCGACGCAGTCGCGGAATCGTCGGATGTCCTCGCACCAGTCCTCCGGGAGTTCGAGGCCGGCGTAGTCCCAGATCACCGTGCGCAGCTTCTGCACGGCGTTGAAGCACAGCCCGTTGTCGATCCCCCAGAGCCGATCGCCGGCATCGAGGAGGACGTGACCACCCTTGCGATCCGCGTTGTTCGCGATCAGATCGAACGCCGCGATCCGCGCCAGCTGCTCGTCGAGCTCGTCCTGCTCGCGCAGCGCGAAGTAGTGCTGCGCCGGATCGTGCTCGATGAATAGCTGCATCGAGCCAACGCCGCGCTCCCCGTCGCGCTCGACCGTCGGCGGGATCAGATCCCAGCCGAGCAGGCGCGACGCCTCGTAGGCCGCGATCTCGCGCGCGTAGAGCGTCCCGTACGGGAAATCGTGCAGCGGCTGCTCGCCGCGCTCCGGCTTGTACACGCCAAGCCCGGGCCCGAGCTCGGCGTCATCGAGGTCGACGATGTACACGTAATTCGAGGAGTCATAGACCAGGCGCAGTTGCGTGATCTCCGCCTCACGCAACGCGCCCGGCACGCGCGGGTCCGAGGCTTCCCACCGATTCCTCAGCGACCCAGCGTCGGTCGGAGTATCTGTCGTCATCCCGGTCCTTCAGTCGATTGTACGAACGAGTTCCGACCACGAGCGTTCGACCCCTCGCAGCGGGCTACGCCCCCACCACCTCGCGCTCGGGATGCCCGAGCGCGAGCCGCATCGCCGTGCAGTGCATCACCATCGTCGCGAGCGCCGGTACCGAGGCGTCGACCACCACTCGCGCGGCCTCGATCTCCTCATCGCCGATCCCCGCCGCCCGCAGCGCGTCCGCGTCCGCGCGTAGCTCCTCCGCGAGGAAGCGCGCGCCCGACCGCGCGTAGTAGTACAGCGCTCGCCCGCGTCGTCGAAAGTCCGGGTACGCCGCCAGGTGCTGCAGCTCCTCCCACGACGCCTCGAGGTATCGAGGCCACCGCGCGAGCACGCCATAGAGCTGCGGCGCCTCGGGCAGTTGCAATGTCTCCGCCAGCTCGCTCAACAGCGCGCCGCCGGTCACGGCGTCCGGGACCTCGGTCGCGAGGTGGACCGGATCGCGATCGCGCGGCTCGCGCGGCTCCACCCGCCCGCTCCCCCCGACCGCCGGGCGCTCGAAGGCTTCGGCCAATGCCGCACCGGCAAGCAGTGCCTGCGGCTGCAGGTACTGGAACACGTCGAGCACCGCCTGAACGGCGTCCAGCTCGTCCGCCGGCATAGTCTCGAGCAGCGTGTCGCGAGAAAGCTCCGGCTCGTACACCTCCTTGACCGCGTCGAGCGCCGTGTCGGCCAGGTACAGCGCGCTCCCGAGGAAGCCCGCCGTGTCGACCGACGCCGCGAGCACGGGCCAGACGTGAGCCAGGTACGCGGGCGCCAGCTCGAGGCGTGTCAGCAGCTCCGGAGCCACCGGAGACCGGAAGAGAGCGGCGATCTCGACGGGCGTGGGGCGCTCGGTCGGCGCGGCGGAGGACATCTGCTCAGGCGAGGCGGACGTTGTCGATTCGCGGGCCGTGCTCCTGGTGCGCCTCCTGCACGATGCGCACGACCTCGTCGGGTGTGTCGACGATCTGAAACAGCTGGTGATCGCCGTCCGATACCAGGCCGCGTTCCAGCAGCCGGCCGTCCATCCACTCGATCAGCCCCGGCCAGTAGTCGTCGCCGACGAGCAGCATCGGGAACCGGCGGATCTTGCCGGTCTGGATCAGCGTGATCGTCTCGAAGAACTCGTCGAGCGTGCCGAAGCCCCCGGGGAAGAGGACGAAGGCGGTGGCGTACTTCACGAGCATGACCTTGCGCACGAAGAAGTACCGGAAGTTCAGTGACAGCGTCTGGTACGGGTTCGACTCCTGCTCTTCCGGGAGGCTGATATTGAGACCGGCTGACCGAGCGCCGGCTTCCATCGCGCCGCGGTTCGCGGCCTCCATCGCCCCCGGGCCGCCGCCGGTCACGATCGAGAACCCGGCCTCACCAAGCTGGCGGCTCACGTCGCGGGCGAGTTGATACGCCGGATCGTCCTCGCCGACGCGCGCCGAGCCGAAGACGGTCACCGCCGGCCTCAGCTGCGCGAGCACGTCGAAGCCCATCGTGAACTCCGACATGATCCGGAACATCCGCCACGCCTCGCGCCCCGGCTCGTCTCTCGGGTCCGGCTGCATCCACACCTCCGGCGATTCGCTAGCTCAATTCGACCGTAGCACCGCACCAGATTGCGGCGTGTGATCGATTGGTCCAGCCGCCGCCGGCGGTAGAATGGTCAGACGAACCGACTCCTCGGAGACGTCATGCCACACACGCTGCTGCTTGCCGAGCCTCGAGGCTTTTGCGCCGGCGTCGTGCGCGCGATCGACGTGCTCGACGACGTCCTCGACCGCGAGGATCCCCCGATCTACGCCTTCCACGAGATCGTCCACAACCGCCACGTCGTCGACGGCTTCCGCGCCCGCGGTGCCGTCTTCGTCGACACCATCGGCGAGGTTCCCGAGGGCGCTCGGATCGTCTTCTCCGCCCACGGCATCTCGCCGCAGGTCGTCGAGGAGGCCCGCCAGCGGCGCCTGCGCGTGATCGACGCCACCTGCCCGCTGGTCACCAAGGTCCACCTGGAGGCCCGCAAGGCGGCGAAAGACGGCTTCGACGTGCTCCTGGTCGGTCACGAGGGACACGACGAGGTGCTCGGAACAAAGGGCGAGGCCCCCGAACGGACGACGGTCGTCGACACGCCGGCCGACGTCGCCGCGGTCGACGAAACGGGACGCGAGAAGTTCGTCGTCACGCAGACCACGCTCTCCGTCGACGACACCGCCGCGACCATCGAGGCGATCCGCAGCCGCTTCCCGGGCGCCGAGGTGCGGAATGACATCTGCTACGCGACGACGAACCGCCAGGCCGCCGTCCGCGAGATCGCCGAGCGCGCCGGCCTCGTGATCGTGGTCGGCTCCGCGAACTCCAGCAACAGCGTTCGCCTTCAGGAGGTCGCCGCCGGCAGCGGCACGACCGCCTACCGCGTCGACGGCCTGTCCGAGATCGATCCGACCTGGTACGAGCATGTCGAGATCGTCGGCCTCACCGCCGGCGCGTCCGTGCCGGACTCGCTGCTCGACCCGATCATCGAGGACCTGCGGGCACGCGGCGTGACGAAGATCGAGCCGGTCGTGGTCGCCGAGGAAACCATCGAGTTCCGGCCCCCGGAGCTCGTGCCCTAGCGGAACACGAACTCGGTCGCGTCAGCGGATCACGTACCCCACCCCGCGCACCGTCTTCACCACCGCCGTCGCGCCTGCCCGCCGCAACTTGCGACGCAGACGCGAGACGTGCGCCTCGACGAAGTTCTTGGAGCCGAAGGTCTCGTAGCCCCAGATCGACATCGAGAGCTGATCGGGGACCACCACCTCGCCGCGCCGCTCGAGCAACACCTGCAGGACGGCAAACTCCTTCGGCGTCAGCGCCAGCCGCTCAGCGCCCAGGTGCGCCTCGTACGCACGCGGGTACATCACCAGCCCCTCGGGGCCCTGCAGCGCTTCACCGCGGTCCCTGAACTGCTCGCGTCGCACCAGCGCGCGGACTCGTCGGTCCAGCTCCTCCGGGTACACAGGCAGCGCGATGTAATCCTGCGCGCCGCGATCGAACGCGCCCACGCGACTCTCAGCCGTCGCATCCGGTCCGGCCACGATCAACGGAAGCTCCGTGGTTGCACGAAGCCGCCGCGCGCCGTCGAGGGCCTCCGCTCGAGATACGGAGAACAACGCGATCACGTCCGCATCGTGCACGCCAAGCCACGCGCTCGCCGCATCGACAGTGGACACGGCCGAAACGACGTGACGCAGCGGACGCAACTCCGAGGCGAGCAGCGCGCTTGTTCCGGGACGAGGATCGACGATCAGCAAGCTGACCTCGGTCGAGTCGAATTCAGGCACGGGGCCGGTGTCCGCCGGCTCCGTCGCCGCCGGTATATCGGGATGCTGGGTAACCATCGCGGCTGCGAACCCCCTTCGCCGCCGGTGAGCGCGCGCGAATCGAAGCCCCGGAGTGGTGTCGAGACCTTACCCATGCCCTCACTCCCAGTTGTTTCACTTCATACCCAAATTGCTGACGATGTGGTGAGCGACCGGCCGCGCCGGAACGGTGTGCGCCCACCCCTACGTCAACCACGCCATCCGACGCATGAGCACCGCACCGGTGCGGCTGCATCGAGCCACGGCGGCCCACGGCGCCCGCGCGGCAGCGACGCGGCTTCCAGCGCGCCGCGGTGCCAGCTCTTGACGGACGGTCGAGCGATGCCCATGCACGCCTCGCCGCGGGCGCGCTGGGGGTCGCGCCAGGGTTCGTCCGATTCTGGGCCGCCATCCGCGCAGGGCCTACGCTGGTTCGGTGTCCAGACACCAGCTCGAGCTGACGGCGAACGTCGCGCTGATCGCCGTCGTCGTCGTCACACTCGTGGTCGTGCTCGCGCCGGCCACCAGCCTCGGCGACCCTGACGGGCTCATCCGCTCCATCTCGGCACAGCAATCGTGGCTCGTTCACGCCGCGCTGTTCGCGGTGCTGGGCATGACGGCTGGGTTCCGGCTCGCCACGCCTCACCCCTCACTGCTGACCTCGGGATGGCTGCTGATCGCTGCGCTGCTGATCTCCGCATTCGCGACCACCGGCGAGCTCGCTCAGGTCCAGGTCGATGGTCGAAGCGCCTCGGTCGGTGACTGGACCGCCGATCTCGTCGGCACGAGCCTTGGCCTCGCGGTCGCGGTGAGGTTGAGCCCATCGGCGATCGACTGGATCACGCGCGACCCCGGTTAGATCGAGGCGTACACCCGCATCCCGTAGTCGTTGTAGCGGCGCTCCGGCTCCAGCGACGACCGCGCCGCGATCCGCGACACCTTCACGCGGTGCCGCCACGAACCCCCGCGCGACGCACGCCGGTCACCCTCTGGCACGCCCGTCGGATTCGAGGCGGGTAGCCCATCGTAGCCGCCCCGTGAATACCAGTCGCTGCACCACTCGTGGACGCTGTCGCCCATGTGGAACAGGCCGAACCCATTCGGCGGCGACGACCCGATCGGCGGCGGTCGGTCCATCCCCGCCGCGCCGAGGGCGTACGCCCCCTCCGACCACGGCTCGTCGCCCCACGGATACAGCGCGCCCTCCAGCGCACCGCGAGCGGCGAACTCTCGCTCGGCCTCGGTCGGCAGACGACATCCGCGCCCGGTCAACTCGCTCAGCCAGTGGCAGTACGCGACGGCGTCGTGCCAGCTCACACCGACCGCCGGGTGATCGGGCGCGTTGAACCGCTCGTCGTCCAGGAACGGCAGACGCTCGTAGCCGGTCGCCTCGATGAATGCCGTGAACTCGCCGTTGGACACCGGCACGAGGGCGACTGCAAACGGACCGATGCTCACCTGCCGCACCGGGCGCTCGTTGGAGCGCAGCTCGGATCCCATCAGGAACGTCCCGCCGTCCAGCTCCGCGAGCGGGGTCGCGATTGGCCCCTCGGCGAATAACCGGGCGATTCTTGGGTCCAGCTGTAGTTGCGGCGTCATCGCGCGAGATCGTAGCAACAACACCCGTGTCATTCTGGCTTGCGCAAATTTGCACGAACCCTCACCACGACTATGCTGGCGAGACGACAGTCCGTCAGATCAGCCTGAACACACGCCTGCGAGCACAGGAGCCGGCGTGCACGGAGGGCAACCGTGCCACTCGAGATCCCCGAGGTCGTAATCGACCGCTTGCCGGTGTACTTCCGGCTGCTCACGCGGATCGCTGACGAAGGCCGTACCGTGATCTCGTCGCAGGAACTCGGCGACGAGCTCAACGTCACCCCGGCGCAGATCCGCAAGGACCTCTCCTACTTCGGCCGCTTCGGCAAGCAGGGCCGGGGGTACTCCGTCCAACGGCTGCTCGAGGAGCTGCGCCTCATCCTTGGTCTCGACCGCCGCTGGACGATCGTCGTCGTCGGCATCGGCCGCCTCGGGCGCGCCGTCGCCGCCTACCCCGGGTTTGAAGGCCAGGGCTTCGACATCACCGGCCGCTACGACGCCGATCCGAACATCATCGGCAGCGACGTCGACGGCGACGTCGTGCGCGACGTCGCGCAGCTCGAGGAAGATCTGCGGCGTTCGCCGGTGGACATCGGCATCGTCACGGTGACCGCCGAGCACGCGCAGGAGGTCGTCGACGTCCTCACCCGCGGTGGCGTGCGCGCGATCCTCAACTACACGCCGACGCGCGTTCAGCACCCCGAGGACGTGGAGCTGAAGAACATCAACCCGGTGCTCTTCCTGCAGAGCATGACCTACCACCTGAAACGTCGCGCCGCCGAGCGCGAGGACATGCGCAGCGCCTGATCACCTTCCGCGCGGCGAGCGGCTGGTGAGGCCTGCCGCGGCGTGGTTGCGCGCGTCGCCTAACCTGGTCGATCCAATCCGACGCCCGTCAGCGCCCCGAACACGGCCTCCAGTTGTTCGACGCCGGCCGCCGGTAGCGGCGGCCGCAGGATCGAGTCAACATTCGCCTCCACGTGGTCAGGGTTCCCGGTCCCGAACAGCACCACATCCGATCCGGCCGTATGCCGGCAATAGCGATAGGCCGCATCGATCACGCTCTGAGCCCCGGCCTCGTGAATCAGAAATCCCAGCGGCTCTGGTTCGTCACTCAGCTCGGCTGGTAACCGCCCCTGCTCCGCGAGTTCACGAACCACCCGGGTTAGCCGGCCCGGCTCGCTGAACAACAGACGCACCGCGAACATGATCAGAACGCCGATCCCGTTCTCGAGCGCGGTCGGGAGGATCTGCGTTCGGGCCGACTGGTTCAGCATGTGGTAGGCGACCATGATCACGCGATAGCAGTCCTCCTCCACCGCCTGGGTGAGCGACTGGTGCTCCTCGTCCTCTGGCGCCTCCGTGACGCCAAGGAACTTGAACTTCCCCTTTTCTTGCTCCACAGCAAGTGCTGGCACGAGCGCTTCGCGAACGTAGGTGTAGGTCTCCGGCAACACGCGATGCAGGTGAAACACATCGATACAGTCGAGTCTCAGCTCGCGCAGCGAGTTGTCGAGACTGGCGACCACATCCTCCGGCGATCGAACGTTGCCCGACCGACCGACCGAGGCCTTCGTCGAGATCACGACCGAGTCTCGATCAACTCCTTCGATCGCCTTGCCGACGATCGACTCGGTTCCGTATGCGGCCGCCGTATCGATGAAGTTCACACCCAGATCGAGCGCCTGCCGCACGATCGCAATCGACTCCGCTTCGCTCTTCCCGGTGCCCTGCCCGATCCGGCTGAATCCCCCACAACCCAGACCCGCCACACTGACGCGCAGCCCGGTGTTTCCCAGCGTTGTGTAGTCCATACGCGGTGCGCTCGGCGGATCGCATTTGCCCGCTCCGAGCGTCCCCCTCATGTCGTGTCCGCCCGCTGTGCAGGTCTAGATCTAACATCCTCGAGCCTGCGCTGACCGGTCGAGCCTCGACACGCGGTGAACCTGCTCGCGCACACTTGCGGCGGTTGACGAACACCGCGCCGCCAGATCCAGGAAGCATCAGCGTGCCCGCCACTGGGCGGTGGTCGCGCCCGGCCATGTCGCGATCGGTCGGATCGCCGCGGAGGCGCGAGCGACCCCTACCGCCCCTCCCCGATCAGCGACTCCTCCTCGGTCGGCAACGCCCGCTCGATTACCTCGATGTAGTCGAGCGCCGCCCCCGCCCCCTGCGCGATGCAGGTCAGCGGCTCGTCCGCCAGGTGCACCGGCACGCCCGTCTCGTACCGAATCAGCGCGTCCAGCCGGCGCAGCAGCGCCCCGCCACCGGTCAGCACGATCCCGCGATCGATCACGTCCGAGGCCAGCTCGGGCGGCGTCCGCTCCAGCACCCGGCGCACCGTCTGAACGATCACCCCGAGCTGATCCTGGATCGCGTGCGTCACCTCGCTCGCGCTGACCGCGATCGTCCGCGGCAGCCCCGTGATCTGGTCCCGGCCACGGACCTGCGCCGCCGGATCATCGTGCTCGTCGGGCAGCGCCGCGCCGATCGCCGTCTTCAGCTCCTCGGCCGTGCGCTCGCCGATCAGCAGGTTGTGCCGCCGTTTGACGTGCTGCGCGATCTCATCGTCGAAGCGGTCACCGGCCACTCGCACCGACTCGCTCGCGACGATCCCGAACATCGAGATCACGGCCGCCTCGGTGCGGCCACCGCCGATATCGACGATCATGTGGCCGCGTGCAGATCCGACCGGAATCTCCGCCCCGATCGCTGCCGCGAGCGGCTCTGGGATCAGATGCGCCGGCCGCCGCGCGCCAGCCGCCTCGGCGGCGTCGCGGACGGCGCGTCGCTCCACCCCGGTCACGCCGACCGGGACGCAGATCATCACCTCCGGCCGGATCGGGTTGAACCGCCCGACCACGCGGCTGATGAAGTAGCGAAGCATCGCCTCGGTGATCAGGTAGTCGGCGATCACCCCGTCGCGCATCGGACGGATCACCTGGATCGTGCCCGGGTGGCGACCGATCATCGCGCGCGCCTCGTTGCCGACGGCGACCACGGTATTGTCCCGCTCCGTGATCGCCACGACCGCCGGCTCGTCCAGCACCACGCCGCGACCCTGCTCGTGCACGAGCACGTTCGCCGTCCCGAGGTCGATCCCAATTCGCTTCGCGAACATCGTTCACCGCCGGCGTCACACGCCGTGGTCCCTCGCTGCTGCAGGCTCACTCAGGCTGGGGTAGCGCCAGCGTAGCGCCTCGTCAGCACGGGCGCTCGATCAGGCGCGCTCCACGTCCGCACCCACCGCGCACAGCCGCTCCGCGAGGTGCGCGTACCCGCGATCGAGGTGGTCGATCCCGCTCACCTGCGTCTCTCCGTCGGCGGCGAGCCCGGCGATCACCACCGCCGCGCCGGCACGGATGTCGAGCGCGCGCACGACCGCGCCACTGAGCCGGCTGCCACCCTCGACGATCACCGTCTGGCCACCGGTGATGATCCGCGCGCCGAGATTCCGCAGCTCGCCGACATAGAGCGTGCGGTTGTCGAACACGCGCTCGTGAATCGTCGAAACACCCGGCACCTGGGTCAGCGCGGCCGCCATCGGAGCGTGCAGATCAGTCGGAAACCCCGGGTAGGGCACGGCCTGAACCTGGATCGGCCTCAGCGGACGCGGGCAGGACACCCGCACGCCGGCGCCTTCGCCAATCTCGATCTCCGCATCCAGCTCACGGAACTTCGTCAGCAGCGAGTCCATGTCCGCCGGCGCCGCGTTCGTGACCGTCAGGTCGCCGCCGGTCGCGACCCCGGCCAGCAGGTACGTCCCCGCTTCGATCCGATCGGGAATCACATCGAAGTCCGCGCCGTGCATGTCCTCGACGCCCTCGATGGTCATGATCGCCGTGCCGTGGCCACTGACTCGGGCGCCCATCGCGTTCAGCATCGAGGCCGCCATCGCCACCTCGGGCTCCGCCGCCGCGTTCACGATCGTCGTCGTCCCGTCCGCCAGCGCCGCCGCGAACATCACGTTCACCGTCCCCAGGACCGACGGGTAATCGAGGAAGATCCGCGTACCAGTCAGCCGCGCGGCGCGCGCCACCCACTCGGCCCCGTCGCGCTCCACCTCGGCGCCCAGCGCGCGGAACCCGGCCAGGTGCACGTCCAGCGGGCGCACGCCGATCACGTCGCCCCCCGGCGACGCACAGCCGGCCTCGCCCACCCGCGCGAGCACCGGCCCCATCACCAGGAACGACGCGCGCAACGCCATCACCTGCTCGACGGGCGGAGACGTCGCGCTGAACTCGCGCGCCTGCATCTGCACGGTCGTGCCATCGAGCTCGACCTGCGCCCCCAGCGAGCGGCACACGTCGGCCATCTCGCCGACGTCGGCGATCTCGGGGACGTGGCGAATGGTGACGGGCTCGGCGGACAGCAGCCCTGCCGCCAGCGTGTAGAGCGCCGCGTTCTTCGATCCGGAGACGGCGACATCGCCCTGCAGGGGCCGCCCGCCGCGGATCACGAGGCGCTCGCTCATCAGTCCCAACGATACGCGCGGTCGTAGTCCCACGCGATATCCACCCCTCGAGGCGGTGCGCGCCCAGCCCCGAAAGGGTCGTTGAGCGCCGAAGGCGCGCCGGGCTCGCAACCTCGATTAGGGTTGGCCCCATGAGTGAGTGGCCGATCCGACCGCCGATCAAGCCGATGGAAGCGCGGGTTCGCGAGGCGTTCCCGCGCGACGATGGCTGGGCATTCGAGCCGAAGTGGGACGGGTTCCGCGCCCTCGTGTGGAGCGGCGAGCCGCGCCTCGATTCGCGGAACGCGCGACCGCTACTGCGCTACTTCCCGGAGCTGACGCCGGCGCTGCTCGCGCTCCCCGCTGGCACGGTCGTCGACTGTGAAGTCGTCGTCGTCACGGACGGCACGCTGGACTTCGAGGCCCTGTCGCAGCGAATCCACCCGGCAGACTCGAGGATCACGAAGCTCTCCCGGGAGACCCCCGCGGAGCTGATCGCGTTCGACGTCCTCGCGCTGCGTGGCGAAGACCTGATGGCGACACCCTACGCGGCGCGCCGCGAGGCGTTGCTGCCGTTGCTGGACGAGCTCTCCGCCTCCTCGCCAGCCTGGCACCTCACCCCCGCGACCCCCGATCTGGAGCTGGCCCGGCGCTGGTTCGAGGAGTTCGAGGCCGCTGGCTGCGACGGCATCGTCGCGAAGCGACTGGACGACCGTTACGAGCCGGGCGAGCGGCGGATGCTGAAGATCAAACAACGCCACACGGTCGACGTCGTGGTCGGCGGCTACCGGCTGCACAAGGGCGGCGACAAGGTCGGCGCGCTGCTGCTCGGGATGTACGACGACGCCGCGCAGCTGCACTTCATCGGCCACTGCTCCTCGTTCAGCGAAGCTGACCGCACCGCGATGCTGGGGCGGTTCAGCGCCCTGGAGACCGACGCGAGCTTCGGCGAAGAGGCCCGCAAGCCGGAGCAGGAACACCGCTGGTCGGCGCAGCGGACGACCAACTGGGTGCCCGTGCAGCCAGTCGTGGTGATGGAGGTGAGCCACGACCAGGTCAGCGGGCAACGCTTCCGACACGCGAGCCGGTTCCTCCGCTGGCGACCCGACAAGGATCCCAAGGAGTGCGCGATCAGCCAGCTCGACCGAAGGAGCGGGATCGGCCTCAAGGCTGTGCTCGCGCGTTAGGCGCGTGCTGAGGGGACGCCGGCTCCGTGCGTGCGACGGCGGACCCGGATGCGGAGCAGCGAGCGTTGGGTCGCCAGTTGCGCACGCAGCAGGTCGAACTGGCCTTCGCCGATGCCCTCGGTGCGACCGGCCATGCGTTCCTCGGCGCGTTCGCGAGCAGCGCCGGCGCGTTCCTCGTTGATGTCGTCGGCGTGCTCGGCGGCGTCGGCTAGCACGCTTACCTCGTCGCTGGCGATCTGGAGGAAGCCGCCGTGGACCGCGATTGGCTCCATGCCGTCCGGGGTGTACGCGAGCATCTCGCCGATCGCCAGGCTCGTCATCAGCGCCGCGTGACTCGGCAGCAACGTCAGCTGCCCCTCGGCGCCCGGGACCACGAGGCGCGAGACGTCGTCGCGCTCGAGGACGGTGCGATCGGCGGTGACGATGGAAAGCTTGAGCGGCACGGTGCTATCTCTCTCAGCTCGACCTATTCCCCGACTCCGGCCATCTCGGACGCCTTCTCAACGGCCTGCTCGACGGCGCCGATCATGTAGAACGCCTGCTCCGGCAGATCGTCGTGCTCGCCCTCGAGGATCGCCTTGAAGCCGCGGACCGTGTCGGGAATCGATACGTACTCGCCGGCGCGGCCGGTGAACTGCTCGGCGACGAACATGGGTTGTGAGAGGAAACGCTGGATCCGGCGCGCGCGGGCGACGGTCTGGCGGTCCTCATCGGACAGCTCCTCGATGCCGAGGATGGCGATGATGTCCTGTAGATCCTTGTATCTCTGGAGTGTTCCGAGGACGCCCTGGGCGACGTCGTAGTGCTCCTGGCCGACGACCGCCGGATCAAGGATCCGGCTGTTGGAGGTGAGCGGATTGATCGCCGGGAACAGGCCCTGCTCGACGAGCGCGCGGTCGAGCGTGACGGTGGCGTCGAGGTGGCCGAAGGTCGTGGCCACACCGGGGTCGGTGTAGTCGTCCGCCGGGACGTAGATCGCCTGGAACGAAGTGATCGCGCCCTTCTTGGTGGAGGTGATGCGCTCTTCCAGCTCGCCGACCTCGGTCGCCAGCGTGGGCTGGTAGCCGACGGCGGAGGGCATCCGGCCGAGGAGGGCTGACACCTCCATGCCGGCGAGCGTGTAGCGGTAGATGTTGTCGACGAAGAGCAGGACGTCGCGGCCTTCCTCGTCGCGGAAGTACTCGGCCATCGTGAGGCCGGTGAGAGCGATGCGGAGGCGCACGCCGGGCGGCTCGTTCATCTGGCCGTAGACGAGCGCGGTCTTGTCGAGTACGCCGTACTGCTGCATCTCGTGCCAGAGGTCATTGCCCTCGCGCGAGCGCTCGCCGACGCCGGCGAAGACGGAGAGGCCGCCGTGCTCGGCGGCGAGGTTCCGGATCAGCTCGGTGTTGGTCACCGTCTTGCCGGTGCCGGCGCCGCCGAAGAGGCCGACCTTGCCTCCTCGCGGCAGCGGAGTGATCAAGTCGATCACCTTGACGCCGGTCTCGAGGATCGCGGTCTGCGTCTCCTGCTCGGCGTAGGCGGGGGGCGAGCGGTGGATCGGCCAGCGAAGCTGGTCTTCGGGAA
This sequence comes from Dehalococcoidia bacterium, assembly GCA_965248675.1. Taxonomy (GTDB): domain Bacteria; phylum Chloroflexota; class Dehalococcoidia; order UBA2979; family UBA2979; genus UBA6627. Next base: position 1,729,339 of record CBDFJZ010000008.1, on the reverse strand, counting down.
TCGCCTCGCCGGGGTCCAGCGGATCGCCGATCACATTGAAGATGCGGCCGAGGGTGTTCGGCCCGACCGGTACGGTAATCGCGCTGCCGGTGTCTTCGGCGGGCGAGCCGCGGCGGAGGCCTTCTGTCGCGTCGAGCGCGAGGCAGCGGACCCAGTTGTTGCCGAGGTGCTGCTGCACCTCGGTGACCAGGGTTTCGCCGTTCATGTCGATGTTGACGGCGTTGAACAACGCGGGCAGATCGCCCGAAGGAAACTCAACGTCGACGACGGTGCCGATCACGCGACGTACGGTGCCTGATGCCATCTCTGCCTCCAACCGAGCCGGTTAGCCCTGTTCCAGGGCGGCCTTGCCGCCCACGATGTCGAGCAATTCGGCGGTGATCAGTTCCTGACGTGCCTTGTTGTAGGTCAGCGTGAGGTCCGCGACCATGTCCTGTGCCGCGTCGGTCGCCTGGCGCATCGCGACCATTCGCGCCGACTGTTCCGAGGCCTGCGCCTCGAGGATCGCCTCGAACACCTGCATTTCCACGTAACGAGGGAGCAAGGTCTCCAGCAGCGCCTCGGGTGATGGCTCGAAGATGAAGTCGATCGGGGCCGCGGACTCGCCGTCTTCGCTTTCGGGTGGCTGCACCGGGAGGATCTGGCGGATCGTTGGGCGTTGCACGGCGGGGTTCACGAAGGTCTGGAACCCGATGTACACCTGGTCGAGGTTCCCCGCCGAGTAGTCGTCGATCACGATCCGCGCGATCGGCAGCACGTCCGAGGAGCTCGGGAAGTCACCTAGCTCGGTGAACTCCGCCAGCATCGGAAAGCCGGCGCGACGGAAGAAGTCGCGACCCTTGCGGCCGACCGAGAGGACCGAGACCTGGTCGACCTCGGGCTGGCGCTCGAGCGTGACCGAGGCGCTGGCGCGGTTCATGTTGGCGTTCAGTCCGCCGGCGAGGCCGCGGTCCGAGGTGATGTGGATCAACGCGAAGTTTCTGATCTCGCGCTGCGCGAGCAGCGGGTGCATGGCGTCCTCACCAGCCTGGCCCGCGTAGCCGGAGAGCTGGGAGAGCACGGCGCGCATCCGGGTCGCGTAGGGGCGGGCGCTGAGCGCGCGGTCCTGCGCACGGCGCATCTTCGAAGCCGCGACCAGCTCCATCGCGCGCGTGACCTTGGAGGTGTTCTCGACCGAGCTGATCCGTTGCTTGATCGCTCGGACGGTTCCGCCACCCGGCATGCCCGCTCCGCTCCCTGCGCTCGTCGAGGTACTGGCCGCGCCTAGTAGGCGACGCTGCCCAGGAACTCTTCGATTGCGCCCTTCAGCGACGCCTCGGTGTCGTCGTCCAGCTCGCCGGTGTTCATGATCGTCTCGAGGATGCCCGCATGGTTCGCCGCCATGAACTCGTGGAAGGCCTTCCCCAGGTCCTGGATCTTGTCGACCGGCACGTCGTCCAGGTGACCGTTGACGCCCATGTAGAGCACCGACACCTGCTGCGCCAGCGTTTGCGGCTGGTACTGCGGCTGCTTCAGGAGCTCGGTCAGGCGATCGCCTCGCGTCAGCTGGAGCCGCGTCGCTGCGTCCAGGTCATCCGTGCCGAACTGCGCGAAGGCCTGCAGTTCGCGGTACTGCGAGAGGTCGAGACGGAGCGTGCCCGCGACCTGCTTCATCGCCTTCGTCTGCGCGTCGCCACCGACGCGGGAGACCGAGATCCCCGGGTTGGTCGCCGGCCGCTGACCGGAGTTGAAGAGGTCCAACTCAAGGAAGATCTGGCCGTCGGTAATTGAGATGACGTTGGTCGGGATGTAGGCCGAGACGTCGCCGGCCTGCGTCTCGATGATCGGCAGCGCGGTGATCGAGCCACCGCCGTGCTCCTCGTCCACACGCGCCGCTCGTTCGAGCAGGCGCGAGTGGAGGTAGAAGACATCGCCCGGGTAGGCCTCGCGGCCGGGAGGGCGCTTGAGGAGCAACGAGACCTCGCGATATGCCCAGGCGTGCTTCGAGAGGTCGTCGTAGATGATCAGGACGTCCTTGCCCTGGGCCATGAAGAATTCGGCGATGGCGGCGCCCGCGTACGGCGCCAGGTATTGGAGTGCCGCGGACTCGGCGGCCGAGGCGGAAACGACGACGGTGTGATCCATCGCACCGTAGTCGTCGAAGATCGCCACCGTTTGCGCGACCTTCGCGTCCTTCTGGCCGACAGCGACGTAGACGCAAGTGACGTCGCCGCCCTTCTGGTTGATCACCGCATCGACGGCGATCGCGCTCTTACCAATCGAGCGATCGCCGATGATCAGCTCGCGCTGGCCGCGCCCCAACGGAATCATCGCGTCGATTGACTTCACCCCGGTCTGCAACGGCTGATCGACGTGGACGCGGCTCACCACGTCCGGAGCGATGCGCTCCACCGGGTACGACTCGGTGGTACTGATCGGACCGCGCTCGTCGATCGGATCGCCGAGTGCGTTCACGACACGCCCGATCAGCGCGTCGCCAACCGGCACCGAGGCGACCGTGCCGGTCGTGCGGACCTCGTCGCCCTCCTTCACCGCGGCGTAGTCACCGAGGATGATCGCGCCGACCGTCTCCTCTTCGAGGTTGAGCGCGAGCCCTCTGACCTGACGACCTTCCTCGTCGGTTGAGCTGAACTCGAGCAGCTCCGAGGACATGCATTCGCCGAGTCCGTGAATCTCGGCGATGCCGTCGCCGGCGACGATCACGGTGCCGACGCTCGCCTCGACCGCCTCCGCGTCGAAGCCCTCGATCTGCTGCTTCAGGATCGCGGCAATCTCTTCCGCTCGAACGACCATCGGAGTCCCCCTGGGGCGCTTCCTTGATGCCGCGGGTGCCCGTTAGCGGGCCGCCCGCTCCAGTTCTCGTTTCAGACTGCGCAGTCGCGTCCGCGTCGACGCGTCGTAGAGCCGATCGTCGATCCGCACGGTCATACCACCGAGGATCTCGGAGTCAACGACGGTCTCGAGGGCGACCTGCTTGCCAGTCTGCGCGGCGATCTGTCGCTCGATCGAGGCGCGCCGCTCATCGTCGAGCGCCACCGCCGTGCGGACCGTCGCGCGGGCGATGTTCCGTTCCTGATCGAGCAGCTCGCGGTAGAAGGCCGCGATCGAGGGTCCAAGTGCAAGCCGCGACTTGCGGCGCAGCAGCCGGAACAGGTTGAGCTGCTTCGCCCCGATTCCCGCCTGTGCCTGCCGGACGATCGCGGTGAATTGCGCGTCGGTCACGCCGTCAGCCTGCAGCGCGTTGACGAACTCGCGACGCTCGGTCAGCGCCTCGAGCGTCTCGACGGCAGCCAGCCAATCGTCGAGGTCGCCGTCCTGGCGTGCGATATCGATCGCGGCCAGCGCGTAGCGGCGGCCAGCGATCTCGCGTGCTCCGGCCAACGTCTACTCCCCGACCGCGGGCATCAGTTGTTGCCGTCCTGGCCGAAGCGGCCTTCGACCAGCGCCTCATCGATCAGTCGCTGGTGTGCGTTCCGGTCGATCGCCTGCCCAACCACGCGCTCGGCGGCCTGAATCGTCAGATCGGCGAACTCCGAGCGGAGTTGCTGGACCGCCTGCTCGCGCTCGAGGCCGATCTCCTCGCGGGCACGGGTGACGATCTGATCGGCCTCGCGGCGGGCTTGCTCCTCGAGCTCCTCGCGCAGTCGAGCGACCGCTTCCTGGGCGCGCGCCGTCGCTTCGCGCGCCTCGGCGCGTGCCTCGTCGATGACGCGGCGCGCCTCTTCCTCGCTCGCCTCGGCCTGCGAAGCCGCCTCTTCGGAGCGCTGGAGGCCTTCTTCGATCTTCTGCTTCCGCTCGTCGAGCATCCGCAGAATAGGCTTCCAGAGCAACAGCCGCAGTAGGAACAGCAGGATCGCGAAGTTGACCAAATTCGAGATCAGGCCCGGTAGGTTGATGCCGAGCGCTGCGATCCCTTCCTTCTCCTCCGTCGCGCCGGCGACAGCCGGAATCAACGCCACGAGTGCGGCGAGGCACAGCGCGAGGACGCGCGGCGAGTTGAGCCAGGCGGAGGCGCGCGGTGTTCTGCGTTGCCTCATGTCGTCTCTCTCCTCGGTGCCGGACGTGCGCGGGCAGAAGCGGCGACCGTCCACGTACGGCGCGAGGCGCTAGAAGACGAAGCCGATGAGGATTGCGACGACGAGGGCGTAAATGCCGATCGCCTCAGCGAACGCGATCGCGAGGATCATGTTCGTCTGGATCTGGGGGGCGGCCTCCGGATTGCGCCCGAGCGCCTCCATCGCCTTGCCGCCGAGGAGGCCGATGCCAACCCCCGGGCCGAGCGCGCCGAGGCCCATCGCGAGCCCGGCGGCGATAAACTTCGAGCTATCCGCGGTGAAGACGTTGTCTGCGGACTCTTGCGCGCCCGCAACGCCGGTCGAGGCCAGGAAGGCCGCGGCACCGAACGCCAGAACGACGGCCGCGCGCCGTGCGATTGCTCCTGCAGTCATGTCCAATTCCTCCCTGACCCGTCCGACCGCTGCCGGCGCGGGATGGTCACGTACTCGCAGTGATCGACGCTCAGTGCGCGCCCACGCTCTCGTGGTCGGCTCCGTGGTGGGAAACCGCTGTCACGGCGAACACTAGCGTGAGCATGGCGAACACAAACGCCTGCACGAGGCCAACGAAGAGCTCCAGCCCGTAGAACACGTCCACGAGCACGAACGGCACCAGGAACGTCATCATCAGCAGGAGCACCTCGCCAGCGAAGATGTTGCCGAAGAGACGGAAGGTGAACGAGACGAGGCGCGAGAGTTCGGAGACGAGCTCGAGGATGCCGACTAGGAAGTCGATGATGCCGCCGAAGATCTCACCCCGCAGCAGCTTCCCGAAGTTGAAGAACTTGGTCAGGTAGGAGAGCCCCAGCGACTGGAGGCCCCAGAACTCGACGAAGATGAAGGAGAAGATCGCGATCGCCGCGGGCGCCGTCACGTCGGTCATGACCGAGCGGAAGTAGGGCGCGATCAGACCGGAGAAGCGCGTGACCGTTGCGCCCGCCTCGTGCTCTTCCTCGGTGCCGATCCGAGCACTTGTCGCGGCACCGGTCGGGTTGCCGGACACCTGCGCGAGCGGCCCGACCGCACGACTGTGCTCCTCGTCACCGACGTCCTCCACGACCGTGCCGTCGCTGTACTCGATGAACGCGTGATCGCCGCCGCCGGTGTCGACCAGTTCGGGCTTCAGCGGAATCATCGCGAAGTCAATACCGGCGAAGCTGCGCTGTTCGAGCACAGTCTGCTTCTGGCCGAATCCGGGCTCGGCCAGGCCGATCACGTTGTTGATCGGCAGCAGACCGGCGTAGTTCGAGATGAGAACGAAGAAAAAGATCGTCGCGACGAGCGGGAAGAATCGGCGACCGTTCTCCTCCCCCGCGACCTGGACGACGATGCCGTAGAACGCCTCGACAGCCGCCTCGACGGCACCGCTGAACCCGCTTGGTACCAGTGACAAGCTGCGGCCGACGAAGAAGGCGAGCAGGATGAGGAAGAGGACGACGAACCACGAGGTGAACATCGTGTTCGTTACGTCGAGCGGACCCCAGTGGAAGATCGTCTCGGGCGCGACGACGATCGCGGGCGAGGGACCGCCGACGAAAACGACGCCAACCCCGATCAGCACCAGCACGCCAACCACGATCAGCCAGACGCGCATCAGACGGACCTCCGCGCGCTACCCGCGGCCCTGCTGCTGGCTGCGCAGGAAATCCTGGAGCTGTCGATAGGCGCCAAGGAACCCCGCCATCAATCCGACTACGAGGAAGACCAGCGTCAGCACGGGTTCCGTGTCGAAGCGGCCATCGAGGGCGTGCCCGATCACCGTCGGCACCACGATCGCCGCGGCGAGATAACTCCCAATGCCGATCAGCCCTAAAACCGGTGAATTCCACATGGCCCGTCTCCATCCGGGAGCGAGGCCAGCAGGACGGTAGCACGCGCGGATCGGTGGATCAACCGATTGTGAGACGATGCACGAGCGGACGAATTATGGCCTCGCCGCACCGCGAGATCGCTCCCGCGGGAGGCTACTCCGCCCGATTCCCGAGGTCGTCCAGATCGAGGCCGGAGACGAAATCCCGGAACGCGGAGAGCTTCTCCAGCTCCTCGGCGGTCGCCGGCTCGACCTTGGCGCCCGCGCCCTCGATCGGCTGTCCATCTTCGTCGAGCACCACAGCGGCGTGTTCGATCACCTCGTCGGAGGCGAAGATCGGGATCTCCGCGCGGACCGCGAGCGCGATCGCGTCGGACGGACGGGAGTCGATCTCGAGCGTCTGACCGTCATGCTCGATTCGAATCTGGGCGAAGAAGGTGTCGTCCTTCAGATCGTTGATCACGATCGAAACGATCGCGCCACCGAGTTCCGAGATCAGCTTCGTCATCAGGTCGTGGGTCTGAGGCCGAGGCACGTTGAGGTCCTGCAGCCGGAACGCGATCGCGTCCGCGACGTCCGCGCCGATCCAGATCGGCAAGTAGCGATCCGCATCCTTCTCTTTGAGGACGACGACCCGCCGGTAGTGTCGGAGGCCGACACGGATGCTGTCGATCACCAGCTCGATCAAGCGTCGCTCCTTGATGGCCGACCCCGCGGACCGGCGTTTTGAGTGTAGGAGTCGCCTGTTCGGGCGGTCAATGAACGCTCGCGGCCGCGACCGCGCTCACCGATCCGCCGGCTCGCCGGACGGCGTGTCCGTGCCGAACAGCGCCGCCTCGATCGCCGGGTCGACCGGGTCACCGCGCTCGAGCAGTTGCTTCGCCCGACGGTGCAGCGTCGGCCGGTCCATCATGATCCGCCGCTCGCAGGATCCGCAGCGCAGCCCGATGTCCGCGCCTACTCGCACCACGGTCCACGCGCGGCCGCCGCACGGATGCGGCTTCCGCATCTCGATCACATCGCCCATCCGGACGTCGAGCGGCATCGAGGTTCAGCGCGCGGCGTTGATCGCGTCGCGCAGCGCGCGCGCCGCGTCGCGCGAGGCCTCCGCCCAGCCGCCGACGGCGCATCCGTCTTCGAACGGCTGCGCGTACAGCACGCCGCGGGACGCGTTCACGAGGAGGCCGCGTCCGGCGCCGTCGACCGCCGCACCCACGGCGGCATCGATGTCGCCCTGCTGGGCGCCGACTCCGGGCAGCAAGATCAGCTGGTCAGGGCAGATCGCCCGTACCCGCGCCGCCTCCTCCGGGTAGGTCGCGCCGACCACGAGGCCGACGTTGCCCTTCGCATTCCAACCGAGCGACAGCTCCGCCACGCGTTCGTAAAGGCGCACGTCGCCAGCCGTCAGGTCCTGCAGCTCGCCCGCGCTCGGATTCGAGGTCCGGCAGACGACGAACACGTGCCGGTCCTCGTAAGCGAGGAACGGCTCCAGCGCGTCGATCCCGAGGTACGGGTTGAGCGTCACGGCGTCCGCGCCCACCCAGTCGTACACCGCGGAGGCGTAGGCGGCCGCCGTGTGCCCGACGTCACCTCGCTTCGCGTCCAGCAGCACGGGGATCCCGTCCGGCACCTCGCTCACCACGTCGCGCAGGGTGCGCCAGCCCTCGTCGCCGTACTGCTCGAAGAACGCGGCGTTCGGCTTGTACGCGCAGACCAGGTCGGCGGTCGCCTCGATGATGCCGATCAGGAAGTCGCGGACGTTGACGCCGATGGGCATTCGCTTCGGATCGGGGTCGAGCCCGACGCAGAGCAATGAGTGGTTCGTCTCCACCGCCGCGTCCAGACGCTCGCGGAAGCGCCCGGCGGTCCTGGTGGTCGGTTCGGCTTCGACAGTCGTCATCGTTCGCTCCCCCGTGATCCGGCCGCGGCAACCGGCCGCCGGCGGAAATCGACCAGCTGTGGTAGCGCCTCGCCTGCCTCGCGCAGACGAACTAGCGCCGCCGCGAAGGCGTCGCGGTTGCCAGTTACATCGTAATCAATCGGGCGTGGCGCGCCCGGCACGACCTCTTGGCCACTCTCCTCGATCACCGCCAGCGTCCGCCGTGCGACTGCGTCCGCCGCGTCGATGATCGCGATCCCGTCAGGCAGGATTGAGCGCAGCGTCGCCTCCACGAACCCGTAATGCGTGCAGCCGAGGGCGATCGCGTCCGCGCCGAGTTCGATCGGCCCGCGCGTCGCCTCCTCGAGCATCGCCACGACCTCCGGATCGCGGACGCTGCCCGTCTCGACGAGGTCGGCCAGGCCGGGCATCGGTACCGTGTGCACGGTGACGTCCGCGGCGTGGTCCGCCTCCAGTTGCGCCAGCCGCTCGCCGGCGGCCGTCCGGGCGGTCGCGAGCACGACGATCCGCCGGCTCTTCGACTGCGCCGCCGCGGGCTTCAGTGGCGGCTCCATCCCCACCACCGGCACTGGCAGCTCCGCCCGCAGCCGCTCCAACGCGGCCGAGGACGCGGTGTTGCAAGCCACGACGACGAGCGTGCACCCGCGATCGACCAGCGCCTGACCGACCGCGACGACCCGCGACTCGACGTCGTCCTCCGCGCGCTCGCCGTACGGGAAGCGCGCCGTGTCAGCGACGTAGAGCAACGGAATCGTTGGGGCGCGCGCGTGGAGCGCGCGGGCGACGGTCAAACCGCCGAGACCTGAATCGAAGATGCCGGCGTGGGCGAGCACGATTCGCGCGTCCTCTCGCGGCTGTCGACCCTGTCAATCACCGTAGCAGAGCCGCTCCGCGCCGCCGCCACTACCATTGCCCGCAGATGCGCGTCGACGTCGCAATCACACCCCCCGCGGAGCCGCCGCTCGGACAGACCTGCCTCGTCGTCGATGTGCTGAGGGCGACCTCGGTGCTCGCGGTGCTGCTCGATCGCGGCGTGCGGCGGATCTATCCGACCGCCACGATCGAGGGGGGGCTCGCGCTGCGCGACGAGCTGGTCGCCGCCGGCAGCGAGGTCTTCTTGCTCGGCGAACGCGGCGGGCTGCCGCCGGACGGCTTCGATGGCGGGAACTCGCCAGCCGCCCTCGCAACCGCCGCGCTCGACGTCGAGGTCGCGGTCCAGGCGACCTCGAACGGGACGCCGGCGCTGCTCGCGTGTGCGGGCGCGCCGCTCGTCATGCCCGCGGCCGTGCTCAACGCCGGCGCGGCAACGGACGCGGCGCTGCGCGCGGAGCGCGACGTGCTGATCGTCTGCGCCGGGCTGCGCGGCGGATTCGGCGAGGACGACGTCCTCGCGGCCGGCCTACTCGCCGATCGCCTCGTGCGGGGCGGGGCGGTGCTCGAAGCCGGCGCGCGCGACGCTCTGCGCCGGTTCGAGGCTGCGCGTGGGGATCTCGCCGCGGCGTTCCGCGCGACCGAACATGGCGCGACGACAGTGGGCCTCGGATTCGACGACGACGTCGTGCTCTGCGCGACACCCGATCGGTACCACACGGTCGCGGCGCTCACCGCGCTCGGCGGCCGCCCGGTGCTCGAGCCGCTCGTCGAGGCGTAGCGCAGATCCGGGCGCGGAGGCGCTACGGCGGGTTCTTGCCCTCGCCGCCGCCTACGCGATCGGCCAGCTCGCCGTCGCGCATCTGCTTGAACGCCGCGCGGCCGCGCTTCACACGCTCCGCGAACTCCTTCGCCGGATCGACGGGGCGTGGATCGCGAGGCGGGCGGACCTGCTCGAGTTGATCGCGCAGCTCCTCGGTGGCGGGATGCGCCGCTTCCCATGCCTCCAGCTCCGCCGCCCAGCGCCGGAGCTGATCGGGATCGGCGTCGTGCCCGCCGTAACGAGCAGCATCGAACGCCTCGGCGATCTCGCCAAACACCGGCGCCCCGAGCACCGATCCGGAGGCGCTGGAGTACTCGAGCGGCGTCTCCGAGCGCCGCCGCTCGAACCCGCGATCCTCGGCGTCGATCACGCTCCGCCCGTATATCCCGTACACGGGATTCAGGTGGAACCAACTGCTGCCGGACGGCCGCACTCCGCGCCGCATCAGGCCGCGCAGCAGACCCCCCAACCCGCCGCCGCCGGCCATCTCCGTGCGGAACTCGTCGAACTCATCCTCGAGGCCGGAGTCGCGGCGGGCGAGCAAGGCCCGACCCACGCGATAGGACAACCAGACCAGCGCCACGAAGATCAACAGCTTCAGCACGTCGAACGGCCAGCGTGGGAAGACGAAGTCGTCCTCGGTCTGGCCCTCCTCCAGCACCTCGGGCTCGACGAGGTTCTCGGGAACCTGGAGGTTGTTCAGCCGCTCGGCGAGGGCGTCGGGAAGCAGGAACTCGAGCAACGGGACCAGAATCCAGAAGATCGGCGTGAGGATGATAATCAGCACCCACTCGATGACCGTGCCGAACAGCCCGCCGAGCGAACTCAGCACGCTAGCGACGTCCAGCGCGGCAAGCAGTCCGAACACCGAGGCGACCGCCACCAGCAGCGTCAGCGTCGCGGCTACCGCGACGACCCACGAGGCCGCGCGATCGCGCCCCTCCGCGGGCAGGGCGGCCCGCTCGCCGTTGGCCACCGCCAGCGACATCAACCCCAGCATGAAGAAGGGCACCGCGTAGACCGCCAGCTGGCCGACGTCGTTGACACGAGCGATCACCAGCGAGACGAGGATGATCGCGAAACCGATCCCGAACGAACGGAGCACGTGGTTGAACTTCACCGGCCGCCGCCCCGCGTAGAGGAACCGCAGCCACACACCGACCATCCCGACGAACGTGATCGTGATCGCCGTCGCACTGCCGATCACCACGCCGCCGCGCTCGACGACGGCGTCGAAGTCCGCCCCGCTCGCGACGAAGGCTTGCGGATTGTCGATGAAGGTCGCGACGCCCTCGTTCTGCCAGATCAGCAGGTTCTCCGCGAAGACCAGGTGCAGCAGCACGTTCAGACCGAAGACGGTCGCGAGCACCAGCGCCGCGGCGCCGGCGGGCCCGCTCAGCCGCAGCTGGATCAGCGAGCGCATCAACCAGAATCCGCCGAATGCCGCCAGCGCCACCACCCAAAGCCCCGGGCCCGCCGTCGCCACGAGTGCCTGCGCGGCGAGTGCGTCAGCGACGGCCGTGGCCTCGTTGGGGTCCTGGAAGAAGTCAGCCGCGATCTGGGAACGGAGCTGGCGCGCGAGGACGCCGAGGAAACCGCGCTCGCCGATCGTCGCGATCACGGTGATCGCCGTGAACCAGGGGATCGACTCCATCGCGATGTACAGCACGTCCAGCAGATTCCGCTGCCAGTTGGTCACAGCGCCGCCGTCGCCGCCTCGATGTCGGCCCCGTCCGCAGCGGGTGCGTCGCCGGTCAGCGCGGGCGCGCCGAGGTCGCCCAGCTCCGCGGCGAGCTGCGCCTCCAGCGGCTCCATCTGCGCCGCTACCTCCGACACCGGGATCGACCCGAGCTGCGCGTCCCAGGGCCGGGGCGAGGTCTTGACCACATGGATGTGGTGCCCTTCACGCCGCAGCCGGTGCAGCGTCGCGACCAGTTCCTCGGGCATCACGGCCGCCACCACGACCACCGTCGATCCGGTGGGCAACGCGCGCGTCGATGCGCCCTCCAGCTCCCGCGCCAGGCTCGAGATCGTGAACGCGCTGATCGCGGCAAGCGCCTCGAGCACACGATTCAGGCGATCCGGATGACGGCCGGAGCCGATCCGAATCGGGCGCCCCTGGCCTGGGAACGCCCCATTGGCGATCACGCCGACAGCCAGATCGGCGTCGTACGCCCAGCGCGCCACGGAGGCAGCGACGGAGATGCCCCGCTCGAGGAGGACCGGGTCGCTGCCCTGCCAGTTGCGCGCGAACGTACCGACGTTCAGCGCGATCACGATCGACTGCGCGCGCGATGGCTCGTAGAGCCGCGATTGCAGACGCTGCAGGCGCGCCGTCGCGTTCCAATCGATCCGCTTCATCGGATCGCCGAGCTGATAGTCGCGCACCCCGACCACGCGCGACGGGTCCTCATAGATCCGATTGCCGCCCCGCAGCTCTCCGAACGGGCGCGCGCTGTCCAGGCCCAGCTCGGGGAGCGCGTAGGTATGCGGGTAGACGACGAGCGCGGTGGGCGGAATCTCCGGAACCAGCTCGCGTTCGAAGAAGCCGAAGATGTCGCCCGATCGCAGTCGCGCCGGCCCGATCCGGTAGTAGCCGCGGCGCGTTGCCTGCAGCTCGACCGGCCACTCCAGCCGGTCGTGGCGGCCGAGCGCCGTGTTGCGCTGCAAGATGCTGATCCCGGGCGTGCCGCCGACCGACGTTCGCCCCGAGACCACCGGCAGGTCCCGAGGGAGCTGTTCGCGGACCTCGATCCAGGGCACCGGGAACCCCTTGCGGTTCGCGAGCTTGAGCGTCAGCACCGTCTGCTCGCCGACGAACAGTCGGTGCTCCGAGATCTCGCGGCTGTAGTACACGTCCTCGAGCGAGATCCTGGCCCAGAGGCGCCCCGCCGTGCTGCTGCCGAGCACGAGCATCCCGAGGATGATCACCACGGGCGAGCTGGCGATCAGACCGACCCCAATCAGAATCGAGGAACCGAGCAGCCAGCTGTCGTCAACGAGCGTGCGCATCGGCGATCCGCGTCAGCGTGTATCCGCGATCGGCACCGTGACCTGCGCGATCACCTCGTCCAGCACCTCATCAGTCGCGCGCCCGCGAAGCCGCGTGTTCGAGTTCAGCACGAGCCGGTGCCCGATCACCGGATGCGCGAGATCCTTGACGTCGTCGGGCCGGACGTAGTCTCGACCCTGGATCGCCGCCCACGCCCGCGCGGCACGGAACAGCGCCAGCGACGCGCGCGGGCTCGCCCCCAGATCGAACGCCTCGTGACGTCGCGTCGCGCGGCAGAGCTGCACCGCGTAGCGCGCGATCGCGTCATCGACGTGGATCGCCGGAAGCTGCGCCCCCAACTCGCCCAACTCGGCCGCGTCGATCACCGTCTCGAGCTCATCCAGCGGCGACGTGTTCTCGAACCGGCGCACGATCGCCAGCTCGTCCTGCTCGCTCGGGTACCCGAGGTTCATCCGCACCAGGAAGCGATCGAGCTGCGCCTCGGGCAGCGGGAACGTCCCTTCCAGCTCCACGGGGTTCTGCGTCGCGAGCACGATAAACGGATCCGGAAGCGGCTTCGTCACCCCGTCGACCGTGATCGTGCGCTCCTCCATCGCCTCCAGCAGCGCCGACTGGGTGCGCGGTGTCGCGCGGTTGATCTCGTCCGCCAGCACGATGTTCGCGACCAGCGGCCCCGGCCGGTACTCGAACTCGCCGCTTTTCTGCGAGTAGAAGTTGATGCCAACCACGTCCGACGGCATCAGGTCGGGGGTGAACTGGATGCGGTGGAAGGTGGCCCCGATCGACTTCGCGAGCGCGCGGGCGGTTGTGGTTTTGCCGGTGCCGGGGACGTCCTCCAACAGCACGTGTCCGTGGTTCAGCAGCGCGACCAAGAGCAGGTCGACCGCCTGGTCGGCGCCGACGACGACGCGCTGGACGTTCTCGCGAACGCGCCGGGCCGCGGCCTGGATCGCCCGGGTGGCAGCGGCGCTCTCGGCGCTACCGCCCACGGCCGCGTCGCCTGGAGCGTTCCGTGCAGGCGCGGCCTGACCCTCGGTGGCCGTGTCCACCACGGCGTCCCCCTGGTTCGTTTCGTCACAAAGTGGTTGAGAGCGTATCAGAGCACACCGGCGCGGAGCGGCATCGGAAGCGGGCGTTTGGCCGCGGCGCAGACACCCTGCGGTCGGGACGCCTCACGCATACACTGCGCCGGACCCGCTCAAGCACTAATCACGCATCGATCGAGACGAACGAGGCGCCGATGAGCACGGACGAGGCGAACGCGATCACGGACGGCGCCGCGCGGGCGCGTCTCAGCTCGCTCCGCTCCGAACTCGTCGCGCTCATCGAGGAGCTGCCCGAGACACGGCTCTCGAAGCCCACCCAACGGCACGGCTGGACCCTGCGCCACGAGCTGAGCTGGCTCGCTGCGGCCGACGAGGAGTTGCGGCAGCGCCTCGAACCGCCCGCCGGCACCGACCACGAGGAGCCGCATTGGCGCCGCGTCCGCGGTGAGGCGATGTTCGCCGCCCAGGAGCTGCGCCTCGCCGCCCTGCGCGAGCACCTGGCCGCTTCCGGCGCCAGCGTTGCCGCCAGCCTCGAGGCCCACGCCGATCGCCTCGAGGAACCCGCGATCCGCCGGGCGATCGCCGAGCACCAGCGGCACACCAAGGGCGCGATCGAGTTGCTGCGAGCGACCGTCGACGCATAGGCGCCGCTGCCGCCGGTCGTTACCTCCGGGGTAATTGGCTCGATGACTAACTGACGTCACTGTGCAGACGCGCAGCTCGCACATCTGGTGCGCAACGGGGGGACGGCGGATGAAGCACTTCTACCTCGGCGCGGCGATTGCCGGCGCGATCGTGCCATACGCCTTCTTCCTCGACTTCTTCGTTGACGAGGGGATCGACCTGCCCGCCTTCATCGACGCGCTGTTCGCGAACGGCGCGGCCGGCGGGTTCACCGCCGATCTGTTGATCACCTCGGCGGTGTTCTGGGGTTACATGTTCACGCGGCGCACCGGCCCGAACCCCTGGCCGATCGTCCTCGTGAACCTGCTGATCGGCCTCTCGTGCGCGCTGCCGCTCTACCTCTATCTCCAGGCGCGAGCCGACCTCGCGAGCCCGGCCCAAACGGAGACGACCGCCTAGGCTGTCAGGATCTCCTTCATCGTGATCACCTTGTCGAGGTAGAGCCCGACCGTCAGCGCCCCATCGCGTAGCAGTCCCGGCGGAAGTCGGCGCCGGCGGTGAGCGTCCCCCGTTCGGCGTCGACCTGGATCACGCAGAGCCCACCCGCGAGGTAGTTGCGGTCGCCCCAATCCTCGACCTGGTGACCACGCACCGAGAGCGCGTCGAAGGTTTCGACGCCGATCCCGCTCTCACAACGCAGCACGCCCGGCTCGTAACGAGCGTTCATGCTCGTGAGCGGGAAGCTGTAGGTCGCGAACCGAGGGGCCTCGACGGCCTGCTGTGGGTCGAGGCCGAACGCCGTGATGTTCGCCAGCAGCTGCGTCATCGCCTGCACCTGCACGTCGGCGCCGGGCGTCCCGAACGCGAGGAACAACCGCCCGTCCCGGAACGCCATGGCCGGGTTTGGCGTCAGCCGAGGGCGCTTGCCCGGCGCCAGCACCGCCGGGTGGTCCGGCTCCAGCCAGGACTGTGACCCCCGAGGCGAGACGCCGAAGCCAAGTTCCGGGATGTAGTTCTGGTACGCGTCGCTGGGGGTGGCCGAGAAGGCGTTCCCCCAGCGGTCGACGACGCAGACGTAGCTCGTGTCCTGCGGCATCGGCGCCATCGAGGACTCCGGTACTCGCGCCAGCTCCCAATCGCCCCGCGGCTCGGCCTGGTGGGCGAACGGGTCGCCCGGGGCCGGCATCTCCGGCGCCGCGCGCGCCAAATCGATCTCGCCTCGGCGTTCGGCGGCATACGAGGGTGAGAGAAGCCCCTCGATCGGCACCACGATGAACTCTGGGTCGCCGACGAAGTAGTGGCGATCCGCCATCGCCAACTTCAGCGCCTCCGCAACGACGTGGACGTAGTCGGCGCTGTTGTGTCCGAGCGCGGCCAGGTCGAACCCATCCAGGATCTGCAGCGTTTCGACGAGCGCGGGACCCTGGCACCAGGCTCCGCAGGCGTTCACGGTGAGATCGCCGAAGCGCCCGGTCACGGGCGGCTCGACGCCCACGCTGAAGCCCGCGAGGTCCTCGTACGTGAGGAAGCCGCCCTGTTCCTGCACGAACGCGGCGATCTCGTGGGCGATGTCGCCTCGGTAGAACGCGTCGCGAGCGGCGCGGATCGCCGCCTCGCGCCCGGAGCCGGCGGCGGCCCGTTCCGCATCGATCAGCCGATCGAACGTCTCGGCGAGCCGCGGCTGTTCGAGGCGATCGCCCTCGCCCAGGCGCGGCCCGTCGGGCTCGAGCAGCGTCCTGAGCCCAGGCGAGGCGTCGATCATCGGGCTCATGTTCGGCAGGAAGTGCGCCAGGGTCCCCTGGATCACGAACCCGTCGAGGCAGATCTCGCGCGCGGGGGCGACCACCTGCTCGAACGACATCGTGCCGAAGCGCTCCAGCGTCGTGAGCCATGCATCGGGTGCCGAGGGCGTCACGCAGCGGAGGATGGGCGCCGGTAGCGAGCCGTTGGCGCGCTCGAGAACAGCTGCGAGCGTCGCCGCCTGCGGCCAGCGCCCGAGGCCGCTGACCGTCGTGACCTCGTCGGCGCCGGCGTCATAGACCATCACCGGCGCCACGCCGCCGAAGCCGACCCACTGCGGCAGCGTCACCCCGAGAACGATCCCGGCCGCCACGCCGGCATCGATGGCGTTTCCGCCATCTTCGAGGATCTGATATCCCGCCGCAGTTGCCAGGTAATGGCCCGCGGACACCATATGAGTGACCCCGCGGACCGCTGGTCGCTGCGCCGTCAGTGCTCGTGCCATCATTCACCTCTTGGCCAGGGGCGGACTTCCGCCGCGCGGCCCCACCCTATACCTCCAGCGAGATGCCTCTGGCCTGCCGAGCTCGACCACGGCTCTGCTATCGTCTCGACCGACGAGACCGCAGCGTCGAGGGAGCCTGCATGCGCGCGGAAATCATCTCGATCGGGACCGAGATCATGCTCGGCGAAATCACCGATACCAACGCGGCCTTCATCGCCTCGCAGCTCCCTGAGTACGGCATCGACCTGCTCTGGGTGTCGCAGCTTGGCGACAACCCGGACCGGCTCCGCGAGACGTTCAACCGCGCCTGGGAGCGTTCCGACATCATCTTCACCACCGGCGGCCTCGGCCCGACGCAGGACGACCTGACGCGCGAGATGGTGGCGGGCGCCCTCGGCGAGGAGATGTACCTCGACGCCGAGCAGGAGGCGCACCTGCGGGGGATGATGGAGTCCCGCGGGCGCACGATGCCGGACAACAACCTCAAACAGGCGATGCTGATTCCTTCGTCGCGTCCGATCTCGAATGCGCGCGGCACGGCTCCGGGTTGGTGGGTCGAGCGCGACGAGAAGACCTTCGTCGTGATGCCGGGTCCGCCGTCCGAGATGACGCGGATGTGGGAGCACGAGGTCGCGCCCGAGCTGGAGAAACGGGCGGAGGGCATCCTCGTCTCGCGCACGCTGAAGACCACCGGGATCGGCGAGGGCACGGTCGACGAGATGCTGTCGCCGCTGCTCGCTGGCACGAACCCGTCGGTTGGCATCTACGCGCGGCGGGACGGCGTGCACGCGCGGATCTCCGCGAAAGCCGCGACGCGCGAGGAGGCCTGGCAGCTGATCCGTCCGATCGAGAAAGAGGCGCGCCTGATCCTCGGACCGTCGCTCTGGGGGGTCGACGACGAAACGCTGGAGGCGGCGATCGGCCGGATGCTGATCGAGCGCGGGCTCACCCTCGGGGTGATGGAGTCCGCGACCGGCGGCGCGATCGCCGACACGATCACGAACGTCCCGAGCTCATCGGAGTACTTCAAGGGCAGCCTGGTCGCCTACGCGACGCAGGCGAAGATCGCGATGGGCGTGCCGGCGGAGATCGTGGCGATGCACGGCGTGGTCTCGCGCGAGGTCGCGGAGGCGATGGCGACGGCGGCCCGCGAACGGCTCGAGACCGACCTGGCGATCGGCATCACGGGCATCGTCGGCAACGAGGAGATCGAGGATCAGCGCCCGGGCACGATGCATATCGCGCTGACGGATGGCGAGCACATCGAGTACTCGCACTCGCAGTACTACCAGGGCCGCGAGGCAGCGAAGGGCCGGGCGGCGCTGATCGCGCTCACGCTGCTCCGCCGCTACCTGATGACCGCCGACGTGCGCGTCTAGGCGCGGGCACCGCAGCGTGCCCTTCGTCGATCCACCCAGCATCGTCCTCGGCGGCAACGTCCTCTACCCGCTCCCTCTACGCGCGGGCGGCACGCTGCTCGTCGACGCCGGCCCCGACAGCCCAGTGACCGAGGGTGCCGAGGAGCCCTGGACGTCCATCGGAACGCAGCTCGCCGCGCACGGCATCGAGGCTGGCGAGATCACGCACGTCCTCGTGACCCACGCACACCTGGACCACGCCGGGCTCGCGTACCGCTGGGCCGCCGAGGGCGCGACGATCCTCGCGGGCTCGGCCGACATCGCCGCGATCGCGGCGGGGCAACGGTCTCGCGAGGCGCAGCGCGCCGCTCAGCTCGCCGACCTCGTACGGCACGGCTGCTCGGAGGAGCTGGTCCAGCAGATGCGCTCGCCCCGCTCGGGCACCACTTTGCGCTGGGAGCCGTGCCCGGCGAACGCCCTCGAGGAGGCCGGCGCCAGCTACGAATTGGCAGGCGACCGCCGGCTGGAGGTGATCGAGGCGCCCGGGCACACGCCGGGCAACCTCGTGGCGCTGATCGCGGAGACGGGGGAGCTGTTCAGCGGGGACACGCTGCTGCCGACGACGGTGCCGACGCCGGGGATGCACTACCCCGGCGCTGTCGATGGCTCCGAGGGAACCGAACGTTGGCCCTCGCTACCGTCGTTCATTGACTCGGTCGCTCGCATCCGCGAGCGCGAGGTGCGGCGCATTCTCCCTGGCCATGGGGACGTCGTCGAGGAGCCGGTGCGGCTCTTCAACCGCTTCGAGCAGCACCACGCGCGCCGCGCTGCGCGGATCCGCGCCGTCCTCGCGGACGGGCCGATCAGCGCATACGGGATCGCGCGGCGGATGTTTCCTCGGATTCCGCCAAGGCGCCTCGGGCAGGCGATCACGGAGGTGCTGGGGCACCTCGATCTGTTGGCGCAGGACGGGGCGGTAGAGTGGGTCGACGACGGCGCGAGCCTCGAGGCGGAGCTGCGGTAGGCGGTTCGCAAGTCGAGTGCAATTCGTCGCGGCGAATCTCGTACCAACGTTCGCGCCCGTGTGGACCATCGATCGTTCGTTGCAGTCGCATGCCGACCTTCTCAAGTACGCGCTGCGACGCCAGGTTCGCGATGTCGGTCGAAGCGTAGATCGCCGGCCATCCGCAGTTCGCGAACGCATAGTGAAGCACCGCGCGGCTCGCCTCGGTGGCGAATCCCTTTCCCCACCGCTTGCGCGCGATCATGTAGGCAAGCTGCGGGCCGCGATCGGTGAGCTTCACGCCACAGTCGCCGATCAGCTCTCGGGTTTCAGCTTCCACGATGGCCCAGCTTCCGACGCCCCATCTCTCCCATTCGTCGAGGAGCACGTCCAGCTGCGCCGAAGCCTCCCCGGCGTCGAGCGGGCCCGACGCAATGAACCGCCAGTTCGCCGCGTCGGCCTTGATCGCAGCCAGTGCGGCGCGGTCGGCGACGGCCCAGCCGCGAAGCCGCAGTCGCCTGGTTGACAGGGTCGGAACAAGCTTCGTCACGTCCGTCAAGCCTAATCGGATCGCGCAGGGGTTCTGACTCCCGCCGCACGCGCGCCCGCTCAGCGGCGCGAGTTCGCGACCTCACGTCACAGTGGAGCGGATCGGCGGCGCGTTGACATTGGCACCGCGCGGCTGACAGGATCCCGTTCGTTCGCCTCCGGTGGCAGGGCGCACGCGCGCGGGCACGGCGGGAGGATCTCCTGGCAGAACACTCCTACTTCGACCTCCATGTCCACTCGACCGATGGCTCCGACGACGCCGGGGGCACCGTCGAGGGCTACTGCAAGTGGGTCGAGGCCCGTCGCAACAACGGCTACCACGTCGACGGTTTCGTGCTCACCGAGCACCGGCGCTACCTCGAGGATGCCGACTACTCTGCGCTGACCGAGCAGTACGACGTCACGATCCTGCGCGGCATCGAGGTGGAGACGGACGTCGGTCACGTGCTCGTCTACGGGCTGAACGGCGACTTCCTCGAGCGCTTCGACCTCGGCGACATCGCTCTGCCGTACGCCGATGTGTTCCGCGCCGCCGAGGAGACCGGCGGCATCGCGGTTGGCGCGCACGCGGGCCGTCCGCGCATCGGCCTCGTCGAGCACGTCGGCGAGCGGGGCGTGTCGCTCGAAACCGTCGGGATCATCGAGGCGCTGAACGGCGGCAGCAGCGACTATGAGAACGGTCGCTCCTTCGACCTCGCCGACGAGCACGGGCTGCTGACGGTCGGTGGCTCGGATGCCCACTTCGTCTCGGCGCTCGGACGCTGCCTCACGGAGTTCGACGTCCCGGTGACATCGAACGACGAGCTGGTCGCGGCCCTGCGCAGCGGTGAGTTCCGCCCCGTTCGCGTCGAGGAGACGCGCGAGGGCGCCGCGCGCCAGGAGCTGCCCTCCGCGGCGCACATCCCCGCGACGAGCGGACAGGGCGAGCTCGGCGGCGGCGCGGTCGAGATGGACAGAACCGTGATCGGCGAAGAGGTGCATGTCGGCTCGCTCGAGATCACGTACCAATCGATTGCCAGCTACTGCGGGGCGCTGGAGGAGACGAACCCGCTCTACACCGACCCCGCGTGGGCCGAGAGCCAGGGACCGTACGGCGGCATCGTCGCGCCACCGGGCATTCTCAATACGGCGCGGCTGCGCCCGGGCCCGGACCCGCAGGTGCGGTTTGGCGACCAGGGGTTCCTCGCCGGCTCTCGCCTGGAGACGTTCGCGCCGATCCGGCCGGGCGACACGATTGACGCCTTCACCCAGGTCAAGGACGTCTACGAGAAGACTGGACGGAGCGGCCGCATGGTGTTCATCGTGCGCCGTACGAGGTACGCGAACCAGGATGGCCTGGATGTCGCCGCCACCGAGAACTCGCTCGTCCAGCGCCAGGTGAAAGCGCTCGACGGCTAGCTCCCGCGACGAGGAGACGCCGATGTCCGACCCGATGGGACAGCGATACTTCGATGACGTGCATCTGGGCGACGAGTTCGAGGAGATCCAGCAGCCGACTTCCGAGCACGTCCAGCAGTTTCTCGGCCAGGGCGCGCGGGGGAGCGGCGGGAGCAGTGACCGCGGTTCCGGGCGCTTCACCGATACCGCCTCGGCCCGCAGCCAGGGCCTCGAGCGTCCGATCGTTCCCGGCAACATGTCGATGGCGATGATCACCCGGCTGGTGACCGACTGGATGGGACCGCTCGGCCACATCGTGGAGCTCGACGTCAGCTACCGCAGACCAGTCCTCCACGGCGACAAGGTGCGTTCGGTGGCGCTCGTCACCGACGCCGAGACGTCGCCCCGCGTTCACCTCGATCTTTCGCTCGAGAACGAGCGCGGCGAACGTCCGCTGCAAGGCACCGCGGTCGTCGAGCTGCCGACGCGGAGTTGACGCGCCGCCCGGGGCACTACGCCGGAGCCAAGAGCTGTCTCGCCGCTAGTCCGCGGCCAGGTGCCGGTAGAGCGTCGGCAGGCGGCGAGGGAGGGACTCGATGTTGTCGACGACCTCGTAGCCGATGTCGTCGCACATCTGTTTGAGGTAGTCGTGGCCTTCCTTGTCGACGGTGATGAGGAAGGGGGTGACGCCCACGCGCTTAGCCTCGTTGAGGGCCTGCTTCGTGTCGTGGACGGCGTACTCCTTCTCGGTGCGATCGCGGCCGTAGCCGTGATCCTGCGGGCGTCCGTCGGACACCATGATCAGGATCTTCACCTTCGCGTCGTACTCCTCGAGCTTGTGGATCGTGTGCCGGATCGCCGGGCCCATGCGCGTTGAGCGCACGGGGTCGATCTTGCCGATGCGCTTCCGCACGCGGTCGTTGAATTCCTCGTCGAGGTCTTTGACCACGTGGAACTCGACGTTGTCGCGGCCGTAGCCAGAGAACCCGTAGATGCCGTAAGCGTCGCCGATCGCCTCGAGCGCCTCGACGACGAGCACCGTCGACTCCTTCTCGAGGTCGATGATTCGCTTCGGCGGCTCGATCGCCTGCCTGGCGCGACGCTGCGCGAGCCACTGGAAGTACTTCGAGGGATCGCCCTGGAAGTCCTCTTCCTCTTCCTCGTACTTCTGCCGCTGCTTCTCGATCTCCTCGTCGGTGGATGCGGACATGTCGAGGAGGAACGCGACGGCGACGTCGCGCTCGATCTTGTTGCGCCGCGTGTAGACGCGCGCGAGCGGACCGACGCCGGCCTTCTTGTCGATGTGGAAGGAGATCGCCTCGTCGAGGTCGATGTCGTGGCCGTCCTCGAGGCGCTTCAGCTTGCGGAAGCTCTCGGGCCGCATCAGCTCGAACTGGCGCCGAGTCTCCATGACGAGGCCGTGGTGCTTGCGCAGCGTCTCTTCGTAATACTCGGTGTCGCCCTCGTCGGCGGGGCGCTCGCCGACGCGGCACCACCGGGGGCGGTAGTCCGAGGCGCGAAAGTCCCACTCGTCGTAGTAGTGCCAGTCGACCTCGACCTTGAGCTCTTCGTCGTCGGCGCCCTCGCCGCCGCCGGGATCGTCGCCGGTCTCGCCGTCCTGGTCCTTTGGCTCGCCAGCCGGGGTCGCGGCGTCCTTCTCGAGGTTGTCGAGGAACATGCCGAGGCTCGACGCGAGGTCGCCCTCGGCCCACTCGCTGATCGTGATCTCGACCGAGTTCTCGAGCAGCTCCATGAGCTGCTCCTTGGTCAGCGGCGAGGCGGTGCCGTCCTGCTGTCCGGCCTGCTGGTCCTTCAGCTTCATCAGGAGCTGGACGAGCTCCGGCTTGAAGTCGCCTCGGAACTCGGGCTGCTCCGGGTTCTCGAACGCCAGCTCGTCGCCGGAGGGCATGGGCGCGTCGCCGCCCTCGCCGCCGCCGGGCATGTCGGGCGCGATCGAGATCATCTCCTCGTCTGGGGGCAGCCAGTCGGCGTCGACGGCGTCCTGCGGAATGTTCGGGATCCGGCTCGCGATGTCGTAGAGCGAGGCCGCGACCTCCGCCGAGTCCTGGACGTTCGAGCCGGCCTGTTCGACGACCTTCAGCGCGGCAAGCGCCTTGCCGAGCGTGTCCTGCAGCGTGTCCGGCCAGCGGATGGTGTCCGGGCGGCCGAGCGACGCGCGGAGCAGGTTCTCGACGAAGGCCTGGCGGAGACCCATCGCGCGCACCTCGGGGCGGCGCTCGGCCTCGAGGCTCTGGAGGCGGGCGAGCCAGGCGCGGATGCCGCTGTACTCGCGCGAGACAAAGGCGTCGACGCGGGTGTCCTCGACGATGGTGAACAGACCGGAGATCAGCAGCCGATCGGCGAAGAGGTTGAAGTAGCGCTGCATCTCCGTGGTAGCCACGCCATCCTCGTTGGGCGCCTCGGACTGGTCGGTGTCCTCGGAACCGCGCTCGTGGATCGCCGCGGCGCGGCGTTCCTCGCGATCCACGACGGTGGTCGAGGTGAATGGCCCATCGGTGTCCCAGCGATAGGAGAACGAGTCGAACTCGAGGCGGCCGGTCTGGTGGGTGGTGAAGACCTTGTAGACCTGGAAATTCGACTGCTGTTCAGGGAACGAGCTGACGAACGGCGGGAGGTAGATCGTCGTGCCCTCGGTGGTCGCCGCCGACTCCGACATCCAGCCGATGTTGCGGTCGACGAGCTCCTCCGAGGACAGCACGGCGACCTGCTCGCCGGAGAGCGCCTTGGCGTAGAGGCGCAGCGTGCTGCTAACGGCCGGCAGCTCGACACGCGCGGAGAGCGCGCGCAGCATCTCCTCGGAGCGGGTGGACTCGAGGCGGAAGTATGCCTCGGCGCCCTCGGCGTTGCCCTGCTGGAGCACCTCGACGCCTGCGTCCGCCCAGCGGCTCATCTGCTCCGCGGTCAGGCGCGAGCGCACGAAGGGCGCGGACTTCAGGTACTCCATCGAGGCAGTCGAGCTACCGGGAGCGATTGCGGTGGCGAACGCGAGCAGTTCGCCGTGGTCTTCGTGTTCCACCTGGGTCAGCGACTGTGCAGCATCCGCGAACAGCGGGAAGCCCTGCCGTCCAACGTCCATCGTCACCCGCGAAGCCAGGTCGAGGAAGGTGGCGCGCTGGTCCGCGGCGACGCCCTCGAGCAGCTTCGGCCCGCGCTCGAAGTAGAGGCGCGTATCCGCCCACGAGGCGCGCGTGACCGCCCGCGCGAACGACAGGAAGGGCCCGCGATCGGCCTCGGCGAGGTGCTCGAAGATGTCGCCGGCACCCTCGAGCACGCTGTTCGCGAGCTCGTAGGAGCGCTCGGTGAGCTGGTCGATGATCTCGACCAGCCGCCCGACCGAGGCCAGCGAGAGCGATCCGAGCAGCCGTGGACTGTGCTGGAAGTACAGTCCGGCGAGGGCGATCGATTTCCAGTTGCCCCGGCAGAGCCGGCCGCCCTGCTGCGACCAGGCGTTGAGCTCCGACGTTTCGAGGTGATCGAGCGCGGCCGGCGTGGCCCTGAGGAAGGCGGCTGCCATCAGCGAGGATTCGGTGGCGAGCCCGGTTGCGAGGCTCACCCAGTGTTCGAGCTCCTCGAAACTGAGCCGCTCCGCGACCCGCGGGCTGGCGCGGAAGTACTCCGCGGAGGCCTCCCAGGAGCGCAGCGAGTGGTTCGCGAGGTCGACGCCGGCCCGCGCCCAGCGGTCGAGCTGCGCGTCGTCCAGGCGTGATTCGAGGCCGGCGAGGCCGAGCGCGAGGTCATCCGGCAGCGATGCGCCGAAGCCCTTCAGCTCGCCGGCGTAGCGCTCCTGCAGCTGGGTGGTCGTCACGAATCGCTACTCCTCGAAGATCGAGGTGACCACTTCCTCGACCGAACGCTGGACCTCGAAGTCGTCGGTGAGCGCCCAGACGACGGCGACCTGGCAGGCGCGGCGCGGGCTGATGCCGTTGTGCATCAGCTTGCCGGCGTAGACCAGCAGGCGGGTGGAGACGCCCTCGCCGAGGCCGTGCTCCTTCAGGTTGCGGACCTTTTCGGCGAGCTTCGCCAGCTCCATCGCGATCGAGTGATCGACCCCTGACTCGCGCTCGATGATCGCCGCCTCCTGATCGCGATCCGGGTAGCCGAATTCGATCGCGATGAAGCGTTGGCGCGTGGAGTGCTTCAGGTCCTTCAACGCAGACTGGTAGCCCGGGTTGTAAGACATCACCAGCAAGAAGCCGTCGGCCGCCTCGAGCAACTCGCCGCGCTTCTCCACGGGGAGCAGCCGGCGATAGTCGGTCAGCGGGTGGATGAGGACCGTGGTGTCCTTGCGCGCCTCGACCACCTCGTCGAGGTAGCAGATCGCGCCGACCTTGATCGCGCGCGACAAGGGCCCGTCGATCCAGCGCGTGTCATCGCCCTCGAGCAGGTAGCGGCCTACGAGGTCTGAGGCGGTCAGGTCCTCGTGGCAGGCGACGGTGATCAACGGCACGCCCTCTTGCGACGGCTCGCCGAGGTGCTGGTGCAGTCGCCACGACATGTACTCGATGAACCGCGTCTTGCCGACACCGGTCGGGCCCTTCAGCAGTACCGGGATCTTCTGCTCGTAGGCAGAGAGGAAGAGCTCGACTTCATCGGCGATCGGCAGGTAGTAGGGCTCTTCGGTGATCCGAAAGTCTTCGACTGCCAACTGCTGGAAGTTCGCTCGTTCTAGCGTCGTCAAGGATGCCCCCGCACTCTCTCCGCCGCCGGGGTCGTTGGTACTGCCCGCCCGGACGCTGGTCACGACTTGGCCGGCTCGGCGATGCGCTTGAGCAGCCGCTTCCAGTGGTACTCGACACGGCTTTTCAGCTTCTCTTCAGTCTCCGAGTTGTTGAACTTCACGTCTGCATACTCTTGACGCTGACGATTCGACATCTGCGACTCGATCCGAGCGAGTGCCTGTTCTCGACTGTACCCGTTACGGGTCTTGAGGCGATCGATTGCGGCGTCCTGCTTGGTCGTCACAACCCAGATCTCGGAGACCAGGTCTTGCCAGCCGGCTTCGAGCATCACGGCAGCCTCGAAGACGATCACGGCGTTCGGATCCCGCTGTCCGATCTCCGCGAAGTCCTGTTCCGCCAGCTCGCGGATCGCCGGCCACATCACACTGTTCAGGCGCTCCATCTCTTCGGGGGCGCCGAATACCTTCCCGCCGAGGACGCGGCGGTTAATCGTGCCGTCTTCGGCCACGATATCGTGGCCGAAGGCGTTCACCACCTTCTCGAAGCCCGACGTTCCCGGCTCGTAGACCCGATGCCCGAGCTGATCACCCTCGACGATGACGGCGCCCAGCTCGCCGAGGTGCTCGGCGACGGTCGATTTGCCCGAGGCGATGCCGCCGGTGAGGCCGATAATCGTCGTCATTATGTCAATGTCCAGTCAGCACGCGGTCGAAACAAGGCGAACAGCGATTGTATTTGCGGGCACATGGAGGCGCAAACTCGATCGTCGCTGATCCGCGCCACCTCGATCGGAGCCGGCCGCGACGCCGTCGCGGCGACTACCCGGCCGAATTCAGCGCCTCGATCAGCGCCGGGACCACCTGCTTGTAGTCGCCGACGATGCCGTACTTCGAGGCCGAGAAGATGTTCGCCTCCGGGTCACGGTTCACCGCGATGATCATCTTCGAACCGGAGCAGCCAGCCATGTGCTGGCTGGCGCCGGAGATCGCGATCGCGACGTAGAGGTCGGGCGTCACCACCTTGCCGGTCAGTCCCACCTGCTGGCTGACCGGATACCAGCCCAGGTCGCAGGCGGCGCGCGACGCACCGACGGCGGCGCGGTTCGTTCCGAACGCCGCCGCAAGCGCCTCGACCACCTCAAAGCCCTCTTCACCGCCGAGGCCGCGCCCGCCCGAGACGACGATCGGCGCATCGGTGATCTGCAGGCCCTCCGCCTCCGCGAGCTCGCGCCCGACGATCGTCGTCCGCGAATCGCCCGCCGCGCCGAGGTCCACGGTTTCGCCGGAGGCCCCGGCGCGAGGCTCGATCGGGTCGAACGCCTTCGCGCGGATCGTCGCGATCGCCGGGCTCGTCGCGAAGCTGTAGGTTGCCTGCGCGTTGCCGCCGTAGCACGGGCGCGTCGCCTTTAGCTCGCCGCCGTCGTCCTCGACGTTGACGCAGTCCATCGCCACCGCGCTGCCCTGACGCGCCGCGAGGCGCGGGCCCATGTCGCGGCCGACGATGCTCTGCGCGACGAAGATCGCGTCCGCGCTGGCCTGGCCGAGCGCGTTCTCGACCGCGGCAACCCAGGCGTCCGAGTTGTACTGGTCGTACCCGCCGTCATCGCCGGTGAACGCTCGATCCGCGCCGGCCTCGAACGCGGCGGACGCGGCGCCGGCGGCGCCACCGCCCAACAACGTCACCGAGACCTGCCCGCCGTCCGCCAGACGGCTGGCCTGACCAATCAGTTCGGTGCTCGTCGAGCTGAGTGCGCCCTCGTCCAGTTCACCGACCACGAGAATGTTGCGTGCCATGGCGTGGTCCCTCCTCAGGGATATCGGGGGGCTAGAGGACCTTGTCTTCGAGCAGCTTCGCGACGAGGTTGCTCGCCTGCTCGGCGGGCGTGTCGCCCTCCATCAGCTCGACCTGACCGCCTGCCTCAGGGATGAAGAGGCGTTCGAGCTTGAGCCGCGCGCCGGCGGCGCCGACCTCTCCAGGGTCGAGTCCGAGGTCGGCGTGCGTCTGGGTGGTGACCGTCTTCTTCGCCGCCTGCATGATCTGCTGCAGCTTCGGGTAACGAGGCTCGCCGAACTCGTTCGACACCGTCACCACCGCCGGGAGCTGCTGCGAAACCGTCTCGTAGCCGTCCGGCAGCACCCGCGCCGTCGACATCGCGCCGTCCTCGATCTGGACGTCCTTCGCGAGGATCGCGACCGGCCAATCGAGCTCCTCTGCGATCAGCAGCCCAACCTGGCCCATGTCCCAGTCGGCGGCCTGGCGGCCGCAGAACACGGCGTCCACGTCGCCCAGGTTCCTGATCGCCGCGGCCAGCGTCTTCGCGGTCGTGTGCGAATCGCCGCCGTCGAACGCGTCGTCCTGGAGCAACACGCCCTCGTCGGCGCCCATCGCCAGCACCTGCTTGATCGCCGCCTGGGCACTCTCGGCGCCGACCGACAGCACGGTGATCGTTGAATCGTCTCCGGCCACCTCCTTGATCCGGAGCGCGGCCTCGGCCGCGATGCCGTCGAACTGGCTCAACACCGGCTGGAAGCCCTGCGCGGGGATCACCACGTTCGACGCGGCGTCGATCTTGAACGCCGAAGGCGGGGTTTCAGGATCCGGAATCTGCTTCGCGCAGACGACGAAATGCATGGGTTCCTCATTTCTCGATGCGCTGACGGCGCGGGACGGTCCGAGGGCCGCACCCTCGTTCTCAGGCGGCGCTGGGACGCCGCCGCACTAGTCTGTATCCCCATCCCGTGATCCGAGCAAGGTCCGACCGCGACTGCGACGCGGGTTCCGCTGACAGGCGTGATCCTCGAGGCCTACGCTTCGTCCGCGACCGCCGCCGCCGCGGGCTCCGCCGCCGCGGGGGCCCCCTGGGGCCCAAAGACCGCCTGCTCGAGCAGTTCTGCCACGTCGAAGGGGCGGATCCGGCCTTCTTCCTCGGGCTGCATCGCGGGCACCCCGTCTTCGAACATCTGAATGCAGAACGGGCAGTTCGAGATCACCTGATCGGCGCCGGTGCCGATCGCTTCCTCGCTGCGGACGTGGTTGACGCGTCGTTCGCCGACCTCTTCCTGCCACATGTTGCCGCCGCCGGCGCCGCAGCAGAGCCCGTTGCTCTGGCTACGTCGCATCTCGGTCACGGAGGCGCCGGGCACGAACTCGAGTATCTGCCTCGGCGCGTCGTAGACGCCGTTGATCCGTCCGAGGTAGCACGAGTCGTGGTAGGTGAGTTCGGCGTCGACGGGATGCGTCGCCTCGAGTGAGCCGTCGGCGAGCTGCTGGTTCAAGAACTCCGTGTGGTGGAGCACCTCGAAGTGGCCGTCGAACTGCGGGTACTCGTTCTTGAACGTGTTGAAGCAGTGCGGGCAGTTGGTGATCACACGCTGGACGTTCTTCTCCTTGAAGGTCTCGACCAGCTGCTCCGCGAGGATCTGGTAGAGGTACTCGTTCCCGAGGCGGCGCGCGGGATCCCCGTTACAGGTCTCCTCCTGGCCGAGCACGCCGAACGAGGTGCCGGCCTCTCGCAGTAGCCTGAACACGGCCTGCGTGATCGGCAGGTTCCGCTCGACCAGCGAACCGGAGCAGCCGACCCAGTAGAGGTACTCCTGGCTGCCGTCGAAGACCGGCACGTCGCCGAGGCCGTCCATCCATGTGGTGCGCTCCAGCGCCGTGCCGCTCCAGGGGTGGCCGCGCATCTCCATGTTCTGCAACGCCGCCTGCGCCGTCTGCGGCAACCGCGCCTCGTCCATCACGAGGTAGCGCCGCATGTCGACGATCGTCGGCACGTGCTCGATCATCACCGGGCACTCCTGCACGCAGGCGCCGCATGTGCGGCAGGCCCAGAGCGTCTCGTCCTTGATCACGTCGCCGACCATCGCCACCGGCGAGACCGCGCGCTGATCCTCGCCGACGTTGCCGGCGTGCTGGACGTCCGGCCCGACCTGAGCGAGGTGGCCCTTGAGATCCTGGATCAGGTGCATCGGCGAGAGCGGCTGGCCGGCCAGGTTGGCGGGACAGACCTCGGTGCAGCGTCCGCAGCGGACGCAGGCGTCGAGCTCGAAGAGCTGCTTCCAGGTGAAGTCCTGGATGTAGCCGACGCCGAACACCTCGCGCTCCTCGAGGTTCGGGATCGTCGAGAGGCGCCCGGGCGAGTCGGTGCGGAGGAAGAACGCGTTGACCGGCGCGAAGAAGAGGTGATCGAGGCGCGTGAAGACGATCAGCCCGAGCCACGAGAAGGCGAGGCTGATGTGCAGCCACCAGGTCCACGTGTGTCCAGAGAGGATCTGACCCTCGGTGAACTCGAACAGCTCGACGAACTTCGCGATTCCGAACGAGACGAACGACCACGCCGCCCAGTCCGGGTTCTCGCGAATCTCGGTCGCTTCGATGCGGAAGGCCTCGACGAGGAAGCCGCTGATCAGCACCAGACCGAGGCCGGCGATGATCAGGTGATCCTCGATCCGCTCGTCCCAGCGGATGCGGTGGAAGTCAGAGAAGTAGCGGCGGTTCAACGCCATGCCGACGCCGACCAACCCGATCAGGCCGAACAGATCGCCGTAGAAGCTGAAGAAGAGGTAGTAGCGCCCCTCGAGGAAGTTGAGCGCCGTGTCGTCCTCGAGCGCGACCTGCGCCGTGACGATCGTCAGCACCACGATCGAGGAGAAGATGCACCAGTGCATGATCCCGGCGTAGCGGTCTCGCCGCAGCTTGTCCTGGGCAAGGCCGAGCCGTCCGAAGTTCATCAGACGCGTGGGCACCTGCGCGAGCAGGCTGTCCTGCGTCGGCTGACCGAGGCGCCAGAGAGTCGCGTGCCGGATCAGCCCGTAGACGAGCAGCCCGACCAGCGCCGACAAGAAGACGTACACGGCCCACGGGTGGGCGACATTGAAGGATGATTCGCGCCCAGCGCCCTCGGTGGAGCTGATCTGAAGCGCGAGGTAGACACCCAGTGCGGAAACGGCGAGTGCGGGCACCCACCAGGCGCCAACGACACGTGCGGGCCTCTCGCCCGTGGCCGCCTGTCCCGCCATGCAAGCTCCGCTCGTCCGCGTCCTCGCCCCGGATTCGAGGGGTTCGAGGGTTTCGAGGGTTTCGCGTCAGTGCGCGATGCTACGACACCGTTCCGGTGCTAGACAGTCGTGCCCTCGGTGGGTTGACCGTAGCGATCACGTAGATCGGTTTTGAGGATCTTGCCCAGGTGGTTCTTCGGCAGCTCGTCGATCCACTGGTAGATCGCCGGCGCCTTGTAGGACGCCAGACGCGACTTCACGTAGGTGGTCAGATCGTCCTCGGAAGGCACCTCTTCCTTCGGACCGGCGACGACGATCGCCTTCACCACCTCGCCCCAGTCGTTGTCCTTGACGCCGATCACGGCGGCCTCGGCGATGCCCGGGTGATCCTCGAGCACGTGTTCGATCTCGGCGGTCGAGATGTTCTCGCCGCCGCGGATGATCATGTCCTTGATCCGGCCGGTGATGAACAGGTACCCGTCCTCGTCGATCTTCCCGAGGTCGCCGGTGTGCAACCAGCCATCCTGGATCGCCGAGGCGGTGTCGTCCTGGCGCTTGTTGTAGCCCTTCATCACGCGGTCGCCGCGGATGCAGATCTCACCCTCATCCTCGCCCTCGAGGCGGCGACCGTCCGGGGCGAGGATCGCCACGTCGACGTCCGGCATGGTCTTGCCGACGGAGCGGAGGCGCTGAATCTTCCGCTCGTTCTCCTCGGGCGTGCCGTCGAGGTGGTGGTCGTCGGGACCGAGGTAGGTGAGCGACCCGGTGGCCTCGGTCTGACCGTAGGCGTTGAGCAGGCCGATCCCGCGTGGCGGGAAGATGTCGACCGCGGCGCGGACGACGTCGTACGGCATCGGCGCGGCGCCGTAGGTGATCACCTGCAGCGTATCGAGGCTGTAGTCGTCGAAGTGCTCGTATTCCATCATCCGCTTGAGCATCGTCGGCACGACGAAGGCGTGGGTCACACCCTCGGCGTCGACGGCGTCGAGCCAGGCCTCCGGGCTGAACTGCGGGAGCACGACGAGGCGGCGTCCGGAGAAGACGGAGCTCATGATCGTCGTCGCGCCGGCGATGTGGAAGAACGGCGCGCAGACGAGCACGACCTCCTGATCGGAGATCGGGTCGGCCGGCGCCTGCGTATTCACGACCAGCGCTGTCAGCGCCTGGTAGGACAACACCACACCCTTCGGAAGCGAGGTGGTCCCGGAGGTGTAGATCAGCAGCGTCGGATCTGAGTCGTCGATCTCGGTGAAGACCGGAATGTCCTCGTTCGACTCGATCATCTGATCGTAGGAGAGCCCCCCGTCGGGCGTGAAGTCGAGGCCGATCACGTGCTCGACGTCGGGGATCGACGCTTTGATCTGCTCGTAGATCGGCCAGTAGCGCTCTCCGACGAAGAGGACGCCCACGTCGGCCTCGTTGATCATGTGGGCGAGCTCTTCGGTCTTGGCGCGGAAGTTCAGCGGCACCAACGTCGCGCCGACGCCGGCCGTCGCGTAGTAGATATCGAGGAACTCGGGGCTGTTGACGGCCATCACACCGACGTTCTGCCCCTTCGACACGCCGAGGCCCTGCAGGCCGTTCGCGAGACGATTCACGATCGACTGCAATTCGCCGTACGTGGAACGCCGATCGGCTCCGACGACGGCCGTCCGGTCAGGGACGATCGCGGCGGAAATCGTCAAAAACTCGGCGGTATTCATCTGTGATCCTCCCCCGCGCCCGAGCGCATCGCGGGGTTCCCCATGGTCGGCAGCGCCCGTTCGGGCTGTCCGGAACGGAGCAGTCATACCGCGTTCCGAAGCAAGCGGCAAAACTGGCAGCGAACCGCCGGACACCGCCTGACGGCTCATGATGGCGAGAATCCGAGGTGATCGCGAGCCCGGATCCGCTGCACCCGTCGAGCCGGCTTCCGCGCTAGTCGTCACCGACGGTGATTAGCTCGACGATCACATGCTGCACGCCGTCCTCGTCGCGCTCGAAGGTGACGTTTGGGGTGCGCAGCGGTTCGTCCACCAGCGCGATCGCGTCACCCGCGACCGACCACACGGCGCCGGAGCACGGATCCTCGAGCACACCCGGTAGGCCGTGCGGGTTGTGCGCACGCCCGCGCGGATCGTCCGGCCGGTATTCGACCGCGCAGCCACTGAACTCGACACGGCCGTCCACGGCACGGACGCGCCCGTCTTCGAGCCCAACGAGATAGAGATCCCGTTCGGGCGCCGCGATCACCGCCCGCTCGAGCAGCGCCTCGGTCGGTCCCGCGTCGAACAGCTCGATCTCGATCCCCGGATCGGAGACGAAGCGGCCCCAGAACACGGCGAGGATGCCGATCGCACTGACGAGGAGCAGCATCAGCGGACCGATGTTCCGAGGAAGCGTGATCGGCCCGAACTGGCGAGGTTCTGGCGCGGGAGCCTGCGCGCTCAAACGACCGCCGCGAGCCGCGCGGCCAGCCGCCGCTCGAGGGCCAGCCCGGCGTCGAGGTTGATCTCCAGACCCCCGACGACGGCTCGCTTCACCGCGCGCACGGCGCTCGGCTCGTAGCCGGCGAGCTGCGTGGCCAGGCGGTTCGCCTCGGGGAGCAGCGCCTCCGGCGCCACCACGGAGTCGACGAGGCCCAGGTCGTAGGCGCGCCGTGCATCGATCGCGTCGCCGGTCGTGACGAGCCGCAGCGCCTCGCTGCGCGGGAGGTGCCTCGGCGTCATCTGCGATCCGCCGGCGGAGGGGATGTACCCCAGCGTCACCTCCGGCAGCGCAAAGCGCGCCGTGTCGTCCGCGACGCGGATGTCGCAGTACATCGACAGCTCGAAGCCCGCGCCGTACGCGAAGCCGCGGATCGCGGCGATCAGCGGGATCTCGAGGCTGGACATCAGCCCCCAGAGATCGCGATCGATGCGCGCATCGCGCGCTTCGACGACGGTTGGCGTGGTGCCGAAGTCGGTGATGTCCGCGCCCGCCGAGAAGGCGCGGTCGCCGGCGCCCGTCAGCACCGCGACGCGCACGGTCGGATCGTCGCGGATCAGGTTGAGCATCACCCAGAGCTCGTCGCGCATCGGCAGATGCACGGCGTTGAGCCGCTCGGGGCGGTTGAGGGTGATCTGAAGGACGTCGCCTGCGCGCGTCGCCTCGACGTAGCTCACGGCCGGCCGTCGCGTTCCCGTGACCGGATCGTTGGTGGCCGGACCCGGCTACGTCGCCCAGTCCGGTTTCTTGATCGGGCTCACCTCGCTGCGGCCGTGCTCCCGTTGCAGCTCAGCGTTCACCTTCTCTCTGAGCAGCTGCATCGCGGCCGTGCTGGGCGACGTGTCGGTGCGCCAGCGGCGGATCGCTGCCGTGTCCGCGCGTCCCAGCTTCAGGTCGACGACCTGGTCGATCACCGCGTCGAACATCGCGTTCACTTCTTCGGCTGAAAATTCGACCTTCATTGCCAGCGCTCCGCCTGCGACACCTTGCGCTTCCCGCGAACTCGCATCATCCGCGTGGTGCGCTCATCGATGTGATTCCCGAGGCGCTCGTTGAGGAAGATCGTGAACTCCTCAAGCTCCGACGATCCCGGATTGCGATCGCGACGCCAGTCGCGAATCCGCTTGCGACTCTCTTCCGAGAGCTCGACGTTGTCCAGCAGCAGTGCGCTGACGAGGGTCAGCGCGACGAGTGACTCATCCGCGTTCAAGACAATGTTCATTCACTACTCCCGTACGACATGCTCGCGCGCGATCGGCTGCTCGGCAAGCGTGCTCAGCGATTCTCGAAGCGCGGCTCACGCTTCTCCACAAATGCTTGTACGCCCTCGGCCCGGTCGGCGGTTGTCTGGAGGATCACCGTCAGGTCGAGTTCGGCGAGCAACGCGCCGGCCAGCGGCAGGTCCGCGCCGCGGTGAACGGCCTCCTTCGCGAGACGCGTCGCGATCGGACCACGCGAGGCGATGGTCGTCGCGATCGCCCGCGCGGCGGCCTCGACAGCGTGGTCACCGACGACCTCGGAGACGAGGCCGATGCGCAACGCCTCGGCGGCGTCGATCGCTTCGCCCGTGAGCAGCATCCGCAGCGCGTGAGCGCGTCCGACGGCGCGTGGCAGACGCTGCGTCCCGCCGCCACGCGGCACCGTGCCGAGGCCCGTCTCGGGCATCGCGAAGCTCGCGCCGGTGCTTGCGACCCGAATGTCGCAGGCGAGCGCCAGCTCGAGGCCCGCCGAATGCGCCTCGCCCCGGATCGCGGCGACCACCGGCTGCGGGATCGCGGCGACGACGTCGAACGCGGCGCCCAACGGCGCCAGTCCCTGGATCGTGTCCTCCGCCAGGGCGTCCCCTGACCAGCCGGCGCTAAAGTCGGGCCCCGACACCACGATCGCCGCGTAGACATCCTCGGTCCGGCCGCGCAGCTCGACGGCCGCGCTGCTCAGGGCCTCGAGAGCGGCGCGATCGAAGCGCCCCTCGACCAGCTCGAGGCGCAGCGTCGCGACGTGATCGTGAACCTCGAGCGTCACGGCAGGCGACATCGCGCTCCTCCTCAGCGGGGACGGCGAACGTACGAGCGGGCAATCCGCAGGTCAACGCGCCGGGTTGGACGGCGCGCCCGCCGGTTGCGAGGATGCGCGATGCTCGGACGCCGCGCCATGTCGGCGCGACCTCGAACGGCGCGGCCGGCGGCGCTTCGACGCGGGTCGGGTCTCCGAGGATAATGAGGGCGAAAGGGGGACGGCGATGAAATTCCAGCGTGGTGACGTTCCCGGACTGCTGATCGCGGTCGGCGGGCCGGTCGGCCTGATGCTGCTCTTCCTGGCGTCCTTCGACGTATGGGACCACCACGGAACCCCGCTGCTGGGAGCGATGGCCGGCAACATCGCGGTTGGCGGGGGCCTGCTCGCAACGTTTGCCCGCTTCATCCGCAGCTGGGATCTGATCCTCGGACTGCTGGTCGTGCTCGCGCTGTCGGTGGGGGTGGTGATCGGACTGCAACAGGCCGGCGAGGACGGCACGAACTTCGCGCTCATGGCGAAATGGATCGGCGTGATCGCGTTTCTGGCGCTGAACATCGTGATTCCGCTGCAGTACATCAATAACGGCCTGATCCCCATGCTCAACCGCAGGGACGAGCGGCGCGCGGCCGAGTCAGAGTCGTAGCGGCCTCGTAATGTCCGATCCGGCGATGTCTGACCCCGCCCGACTCTCGGCGGAGCGCGCCGCGCTCGCGATGGCGGCCTCCTGGATGGGCGCTCGCTACTACCGCACCTTCCGCCTCGCCGAGGACGCCAGTGGCGATTTCGACGCGCTGATCACGCAACGTGAGCGGCGGATCGGCGTCACGATCGCGACGCTCTGGGACCCCGAGGGCGCACCCGAGCATCACGAGTTCGAGGATCTGCTGACCGCCGACCTCGAGGAGGAGGAGGGCGGGTATGCGGTGTGGCTGCCCCCCGGCGCTGGGATTCCAGACGACGAACCGGCGCGCTCCGAGCTGCGCATCCTGTTGGCGAACGGCTTGAAGGGCCTCGATCCCGAAGCGCGCCGCGAGGTCAGGATCCCGGTCACGCTCCAGCTCGCGAAGATCCAGGCGGACGGCGCCTACGTCTCCGTCGCCGGCGGGCTCTCGAGCGCCTGGACGACGATCTCCGAGGGGATCGAGGGTGCCTACCACCTCGATTCGCGCCCGCTGCACCGGCTGCCCGAGGAACCGGCCGAACTCGACATCATCGTCTCCCGCGTGCGCGACCGCGCCGCGCTGCTCAACATCGAGGAGGTCACCGAGGTCCACGTCCACGACTACTGGCTGGTCTCGCGCCTGCCCTCGGACCGCCCGCACGGGGTGACGATCATCGGTGGTCCGGCCGAGCTCGATCCGAAGGACGGCGTCCCGATCCGGCGCACCTTCCGCCGCGCGATCGATCGCGCGGTGGAGCAGCGGCAGGCGGGGGACAGCGACCTCGCGGCGCTCGTGCTCGTCGGCGCGCTCGCCCACATGGAGGACGAGCTGGTGACGCCGGCGCTGAAGGGCATGAACCCGGTGAAGTATGGTGCGCTCGACCTGATCGTGCTCGTCGCCGACGGCTCGGTGCGCCAGGTCTTGCAACCTCGATCGCTCCCCTGGGCGCAGGAACGGACCCCCGCATGAGCGCCGTCGTCCGGCAGACGAACGACCACGACGCGCTCGCGATCCGCCGCCTCGTGACCGAGGCGCTGCTGTTGGCCGGCTTCGACGCACCGAGCGACGAGCGCGATCCCGACCTGATCGACCTGGGCTACTACCGGGAGCCCGGCCGTGGCCTCTGGGTTGCCGTCGAGGACGAGCAGCGCGTGGTCGGGTGTGCCGCGATCGATCGCGGAGACGGCGGGTTCGCGATCCTGCGCCGCCTGGCTGGCGCGGCGTTGCCCGAACTCACGGCCGCGGCGGTCGCCTTTGCGGAGGGGCGCGGTTACGCCGGCGTCGAGACGGTGATCCCTGCCGCGATGGCCGAGGCGCGCGACGCCGTCCGCCTCGAGGGGTTCGACAGCGACGGCGCCGGCAACGACCTGCTGTTCCGCAAGTCGCTCTGAGCGCTCGCTACGAGCGGCGCCAATTCGACGCGCTCGGGCCCGAATCGTCGACCCGGACGACGTAGGTCTTGGCCAGCTTGTCGTGCCAGGTCTGTGTCTGCTTGTCGAAGAAGGCCCAGAAGTACC
Source organism: Dehalococcoidia bacterium (assembly GCA_965248675.1). Classification (GTDB taxonomy): domain Bacteria; phylum Chloroflexota; class Dehalococcoidia; order UBA2979; family UBA2979; genus UBA6627. Next base: position 1,692,308 of record CBDFJZ010000008.1, on the reverse strand, counting down.
CGACCCAGAACAGGAACTGACTGATCACGGTGGCGGCAGTGCGCATGGTGCCCCAGCGCAGGCCCGGCGGTTCGCCGTCCACGTTGACGATCCGTACCCCGACCAGGAGCTTGCCTGGCGACCAGCCGCGGGGATTGAAGATGCCGCCGTAGCCCAGCTCGACGAGGGTCACGATCAGCGCGAACCCCGCGGTCGCCGCCGCATTGCCCGATTCCAGCACCCCGGCGAGGAGCGCCACGACCGTCGCGCAGGCCACGATCACCACGCGATCGATCAGAAACCCGACCCAGCGCCGGTTGAAGGTCGCGAGCGGATACCCGCTGTCGCCCTCCTCGAGGATCGGCGGGAATTCTTCGACCTCGGAGTCCAGCGCCGACCGCTCGCGCGGGCGCCCCGGGGCGAGCGCGCCGTCGCCGGCCCAGCTCACACCGGGGCCGCCCAGCGGCGAGGGCGCCTCGGGGGCGTCCGCCGCTTCGAGGGCGTCCGCGTCGGCAGTCATCTGCTATCCATGAGCGCTGATCGCTCCGTCGACCACGAGCAGCTCCGAGGCGACGAACCCCGCCTCGTCCGACGCCAGGTAGACGAGCGCGCCCTGTAGATCCGGCCCCTCACCGAGGCGGCGCAGCGGGATGTAGCGCTCGAGCGCGGCGTGCAGCTCTACGTCGTGGTGCGGACCGGCGAGGTCCTCGTAGAACCCGATCGCGAGCGCGTTCACCGTCACGCCGCTGCGAATCCACTCGATGCCGAGCGACCTGGTGAAGCCGGCGATCGCGCCCTGCGTCGCCGAGTACAGCGCGCAGTTCGGCACGCCTCGGTCAGAGAGGATCGAGGCGAGATTGATGATCCGTCCCGAACCGCGCTCGACCATCCCCCGACCGACGACGCGCGTCGGATTGAGCACCGAAGCGACGCTGGCCGTGAATGCGGCCGCGTCATCCGCGGCCGAGGTCGCGAGGAACGGGGCGATTGGCGCGGCGTGGACTGCGTTCACGAGGATGTCGATCGGTGCGATCCGCTGCTCGAGGCCGGCGATCGCCTCGACGAGGGCGCCTTCGTCGGCGAGCTGGACGGCCAGCGCTTCGCCGCGCCGCCCGATCGACCAGCACTCGTTGAGGATCGAGTTTGCCTGCACCTCCTCGGCGAGCTCCACCGTCGCCGTCGTCAGCGACACGTCGGCTCCGGCCTCGGCGAGGGCGACCGCGAGCGCGCGCTGCAGCGGACCGGTCGCGCCGGTGACGAGGGCGTGCTTGGCGGAGAGATCGAACATCGGCACTTACGAGGCCCCCTCGATCGCCGGGATCATCCCCGCGGGCGTGACGCCGGCGGCGATCGCGCCGCCGTCGATCAGGATCGTCTCGCCCGAAAGGTAGTCCGCCGCCTGGGACGCCAGGAACACCGTGAGCGGCCCGATCTCCTCGAGGCGACCGTGGCGCCCGGCCGCCTGCAGGCCCGCACGGTTTTCGACCTCGAGCGTCAGTTCGTGGGGGAACATGCCGGGCGCGATGCAGGTAGCGCGGATGTTCTCGCGCGCGTAGCTGACCGCCAGCGCCTTCGTCAGCGAGATCACGCCGGCCTTCGCGATCGGGTACATGAACCGCTGGCGCGCGGACCGGTAGCCGAGGCCGGAGGTGATGTTGATGATCCGTCCGAATCCTTGCTCCACGAAGTGCTCGATGACGGCGCGCGAGCAGAAGAACGCGGAGGTGAGGTTGGTGTCGATCCCGAGCTGCCAGTCCTCGTCCGTCAGCTCCGACAGCATCTTACCCGCGCCGGCACTGCCGCCTCCGGCGTTGTTCACGAGGATCTCGACCGTCCCGAACTCCGCGATCGCCTCGGCGACCAGCGCGTTCACCGCGGACGAGTCGGTGACGTCGGTCGGCCGCGCGAGGTAGCGCCGGCCATGCTTGCGGACCAGCGCGCCGGTCTCCTCGAGCGGCTCGGGGCGGCGGCCGGCGCCAACGATGTCCGCGCCGGCCTCGGCGAGGGCGATCGCCATCTCGCGGCCGAGGTTGCTGCCCGCGCCGGTGACGATCGCGGTTCGACCGCTCAGGTCGAATCGGTCGAGGATCGGCATGCCAGACCTCCCGTCCGAGCCTACGCGATATCGACGACGTCGCCGGTTGCGGTACCACCCACGATGCCGAGCGCCGCGCGAGCGATCGCCTCGACGGATGCGCCGTCCGCGACGGTCAGGCCGTTGACGCGGATGCCCGCGTCCGTGAACTCGCGTCCCGCCTCGCGGACGAGCTGGCGTGCGCCGGCCTGGGCGCCGGCGACGGCCGCCAGGCCCGGCTGCCCGCCTCGATCGGGGGTCACGACGAGGATGCTGCCGCGCTGCCCGTCGACGACCTCGTGGCGAGCGAACTCGCCGGCCGCGGAGCGGATCACGAACAGGTGCGAGCTGAAGTTGAGGGCGACGACCTTCGCGAGGTCGGTCTCGCTGATCTTGTCGAGCGGGGCCTCCAGCGCGAGCTCACCCGCGCTGACGACGATATCGAGGCCATCCATCTCCTTCGCCACCTGGCGCGTCGTGACCTGGACGTTCCGGCCGAGCATGACATCCATCACGTACTCCGCGGAGCGGCGGCCCATCGCTTCGATCGCGCGCTTCGCCTTGCGCGATCGCAGCACGCTCTCGTCGGGCTGCAGCGCACAGACGGCGACGTCCGCGCCGGCCTCGGCCAGGGCCAGCGCGATCGCGCCTCCCGCCTCGAACTCGGCGCCGACCACCATCGCGCTACGCCCGGAGAGATCGACGTCCATGGGTTCCCTCCTCCCCGGGCTGCGCGAGGACACCTCGAGCGGTTTCGCCGGCGGGTGGGGAGCGGTGGATCAGATCACGCCGGTCGCGCTCAGCACGAGCACCAGCGCGCCGAGGCCGATCCTATACCAGACGAACGGCAGCAACGTTCCCGCCACGAGATACCCGAGCAACCAGCGGATCACCAGCGCCCCGACCAGCGCCGCCACGGTCGCACCGAGGATCAGCGGCCCCCACAGGATCGTCTCGTCGCTCGTCAGCGCGTCGCTGAACTGCAGAACCCCGGCGCCAAACACGACCGGCGCTGACAGCAGGAACGAGAAGCGCGCCGCCGAGGGCCGGTCGAAGCCGAGGCCGCGTCCGGCAGCGATCGTCACACCAGACCTCGAGACCCCCGGGATCAGCGCGACCGCCTGCGCGACGCCGATCGTGAAGGAACGGCCGGGCGTCATGTCGAGCAGCCGCGCGACGGTGCCGCCCCAGCGGTCGAGCACGCCGATCACGAGGCCGAATGCGATCAGCGTCACCCCGACGACCCAGGGCTCGCGCAGCTCGCGGTCGATCGAGTCAGCGAACAGCAGTCCGATCACGACCGCCGGGATCGTGCCTAGCACGATCCAGACGCCCAGCAGCGAGTACTGCGACCACGCACTCAGCCGCAGCCCGTGCCGCGCGAGATCGCGCAGCCCGCTGCCAATGATCCGCAGCCAGTCGCGCCAGAAGTAGGCGATCACCGCGACCATCGTGCCGAGGTGAAGCCCCACGTCGAAGGTGAGGCCGCTGACCTCGTCGCCGACCAGCTCCGGCGCCAACACGAGGTGCCCCGACGATGAGATGGGCAAGAACTCCGTCACCGCCTGGACCAGACCGAGGAAGACAGCGCGCAGCAGGTCGTCGACATCGCCCACGCCTCGACTCTACGGGTGGCCTCGGGAGGGGGGTATCGGGATCCTCGGCCGCTGGGCCGCGCCGCGCCGTGGGCGCGGGGACGCGCGCTAGCATGACGCCGTGGACATCGGACCATGGCTCGATCGCATCTTTCCCGAGGTCGAGCCCGACCCTCGTCCGGGCAACCCGTCGTGGGTGGCGCGGATCAAAACGCGCACCCCGGAGCACAACCCGCCGCTTTACTGGCTCGGCCGCGCGCTCGACGCCGTCGAGGATTGCGGCGCGTACGAGCGCTTCGAGGCCCGCGCCCGCGCCGCCCTCGTAGACCCGCACCTGGCGACCTGGGAGTCGGAGCAGCGGATGGAGGATGTGTTCAGCGAGGCGTGTGCCTTCGCCTGGGCGGCGGAGCACCTCGGAGCCCCGAAGTTCGTCGAAGAACAGGGCGGGGCGATGTGCATCTCGGTGGCGGAGCACGACACGGTCGTCGCCGCGCGACGGGTGCATCCGCAGGAAAGCCTGGAAAGCGTACTCGGCAGCGTCGCACAGTTCGCGAACGACGCAGACCACGAGCTGCCGGCGGCGGCGGGCCGGCTGCTCTACGTCGACACCTACCTCAATCTGCGGTTCTACGCGCAGGACGTCGGCTACCGGCTGGAGCTGACGGAGCCGCTGATCGCCGCGCTCCGCCACTTCGCCGGCGAGCGGGAGCTGGGCCACGTGCTGACGCGACCGTTCCAGTGGGGCAACCCGGTGGATGTCGCGTACTGATGGCAGTTCCGATGAATCGACGGTGCGCGTGATGGCGGAGCCCTACCCGGAGATCGAGCCGTACGACCATGGCCGCCTCGAGGTGGGCGATGGCCACGCCGTGTACTGGGAGACGTGCGGAGCGCCCGAGGGCAAGCCGGCGCTGGTGCTGCACGGCGGCCCCGGATCGGGCTGTACGCCGTGGCATCGCCGGTTGTTCGACCCTGAGCGCTACCGGGTCGTGCTGATCGACCAGCGCAACTGTGGCCGCAGCCGGCCGCACGCGAGTCAGCCGGACGTGGACCTCGAAGCGAACACCACGCCGCAGCTGCTGGCGGACATCGAGCGCGTCCGCGAGCAGCTCGGGATCGAGCGCTGGCTCGTCCTCGGCGGGTCGTGGGGCAGCACGCTTGCCCTCGCGTACGCCGAGGCGCACGCGGAGCGTGTGACGGAACTGGTGCTGCACGGCGTCACCGCCGGCCTCCACGAAGAGTTCGACTGGGTCTTTCGAGGCGGACTCGCGGAGCACTTCCCGGCGCAGTGGGAACGCCTGCGGTCGGCGCTTCCGGAGGCCGACCGCGACCGCGACATCGTCGAGGCGTACCACGAGCGGCTGTTCGACCCCGACCCGGCTGTTCGCAAGGAGGCGGCGCACGAGTGGTGCCTGTGGGAGTCCGCCAGCCCGGCGTGGCCGCCAACCACCGAGCTGTTGCCGCGTTTCCGTGACCCCTCGTACGCCCTCGCCTTCGCACGGATCGTCTCGCACTACGCGCGTCACTACGCCTGGCTCGAGGATGGGGAGCTTCTGGGAGGGCTCGAAGCCGTCGCTGAGCGCCCTGCCGTCTTGATCAACGGTCGCCATGACATGCAGACGATCGGCACCGCGGAACGGCTAGCGGCCTCGTGGCCGAAGGCGGACCTCCTCATCGTCGAGGACGCCGGGCACGCGGCGAACCAGCCGGACCTCGCCTCGGCGATCGTCCAAGCGACCGATCGTTTCGCCGCCGACTGACCCCGTTCGGGCGATATGCGATATTCCGCTCTCGCGTCCGAACAGCGGGGGGTTCCCGATGGCCGATCGATTCGAGGGCAAAGTGGCCGCCGTCACCGGCGCCGCCGGCGGCATCGGCCGCGCAGCGGCCCAGCGCTTCGCCGAGGACGGCGCGGACCTCGTGTTGATCGACCTCGAGGACACCGACCTCGAGGAAACCGTCGCGGCCGTGGAGCGAGCGGGCCGTGAGGCGCACGTGGTCACGGCCGACGTGACGAAGGCGCACGAGGTGCGCGGCTACGTGGCGAGCACGCGCGAGCGATTCGGACGCCTCGACTACTTCTTCAACAACGCCGGCATCCTCGGTCCGGTCGCTGGCCTGTTCGACTACCTCGAGGAGCAGTTCGACCGCGTGCTGGCGGTGAACGTGAAAGGCGTGTGGCTGGGGATGCGCGAGGTCGCGCCGCTGATGGCGGAGCACGGCGGCGGCGCGATCGTCAACACCGCCTCGATCGCCGGGCTGCAGGGCACGCCGACGCTGTTCGCGTACGGCGCGAGCAAACACGCCGTGGTCGGGATGACCAGGTCGGCGGCGATCACGCTCGTCGCGCAAGGCATCCGCGTGAACGCAATCTGTCCGGGAGTGATCGACACGCCGATGGGCGCGGAGCTGGAGCGGGGTTCGAGCCCGGACGCGCCAGAACTGGCGCGCGACGCGATGAAGGCAGCGAACCTGATGGGGCGTTACGGGACACCGGAGGAGATCGCCGGGCTGGTCACCTATCTCTGCAGCGACGACGCCTCGTTCATCAACGGCGGCATCTACCCGATCGACGGCGGCGGACTCGCCACGCGGCGCTAGGAGACGAGGTCACCAGTGGTCTCCGATTTCGCCAAGCTACATCGCGACCTCGTCGAGGCGCTTCAAGCCTGCGACGGCGTGCGAGCGATCGCGACCTACGGCTCGACTGCCCTCGAAGCGTGGGGCAAGCACTCTGACATCGACCTGGTCGGGATTGTCGAGTCACCACCGATGGATACGGTTCACTTCTTCGCCCGCGGGATTCCGGTTGACCTGAGCCTGCGCGCCGTGGCGAGCGGGATCGAGTTCGTGCCCCCGGAGGAGCTGCGGGTGCTCTGGGACCCGGAGGGTCTGTTCTCCGGGAGCCGAAGCGACGCGGACGTCTCGTGGTGGAGCGGCGGCGCCCGGTTCGGGCTCCGGCACGCGAACCTGAAGCTGCGAAAGCTGAGCGAGACAGACCCGGAAGCGGCCCAACTGCTGGCGAGCGCCGAGAGCTATTGGCTCCAGCACACCTACTTCATGGCTCGACACCGTATGTTTCCGGGTGTCGAACGGGCGGTGATTTCGCTCCGCGAATCGGATCCGACGTTCCTCGCAGCGTTGCTGGCGGTGATCGAGAGCGCGGACGCTGACCAGCACGCCACTGCCGCTGCAACTGCGCTCGCGCCGGTCGGCGGATGGTGGCGCGCGGGAGAACCACTACTCGTTGGATGGGACGGCGAGCCGAGCGCAACGGAACGTCGAGCAGTCGAGCGCTTACTCGCACCCGTCCTTGCACTCGCGGCGCCTTAGCGGGCACACGCTGGGCGGCTGTTGCCGCGATTAAGCTTCCCGGGCAGTCCGGGTCGTCCTCATGCCGCGCGTCTGGATCGGTTGCCTCGACACGCTCGAGCGCGTCGGCCGCGCGCTGCAATAGCTCGAGCCCCGCCCGGGGCAACTCGCGCAGCTGTCGAGCCAGCCGTCTGACCCGTCGCGCCCGCGCCCGCTCCATCACCCGCCGCCCGCGACGCGTCGCGGCGACGATAACCACGCGCCCGTCGCGCCGATCCGGCCGCCGCTGGCCTAACCGCCCTCGAGCTTCGGTCGCTCCGAGGGTGGGCACAGCAGCGGAAGCGTCGCGACTTCCGCTGGCACCATCGCCCCGTCCACCTCGACCTCGACGCGGGCGAGCGCGGGCGGCAGATAGGCGAGGGCAATGCTCGCCTCGAGGTAGGCCGAGTACGCGGCGTTCACGCACGCGCCGACGTTCTCGCCGCCGGCGTGGACGCGGTCGCCCCGCGTCGCGAGGCCGCGGCCGGTCAGCTTGATCGCCCGAATGACCCGCTCCGATGGGGCGTTGTCCGCCAGGGCAGCCGCGCCGGCCGCCTCGGGATCGGCGCCTTCCAAGAGGGCATCGAGGCCGGCGGCGGCTGGCGTCGCCGGGACGGGCGTCTCGTAGGGCGCCTCGAGCACGCCGGCCTCGATGCGGAGCGCGTCGTGGGCGGCGAGACCGGCCGGGACGATGCCGGCGGCGACGCTGTTCTCCCAGAAGTGCTCGCCCACCTCGGGCGAGACGACGAACCAGTACCCGTCCTCGGCGACCTGCGAGGTGTGCGCGACGAGCGCGCGGTAGCCGCCGAGCAACAGCTCGTGCGCTTCGCCCTCGGGGACCGCGCCAGGGATGGTCGTGCCAACGACGGCCTCGAGGCGTTCGGCCGCACGGGGGCCCTGGACGGAGAACATCACGCTCTCCGTCAGCCGGTCGCGGACCAGCACGTCGTTCGCGAGGCCGTGGTCGGCGACGACCGCCTCGACGATGTCTGGCAGGTGGATCTGCGTCTGCGGGCCGGTGACGACGAGCCAGCGACCCTCATCGAGGCGCCAGACCGTGGGGATGTCGAGGATCGTGCCGTCCTCGCGGAGCGCGAGCACGCGCCGCATCCCCAGCAGCGGAATCGCGGCGATGTTCGAGGCGAAGACGCGGCCCAGCGCCTCGATCGCCCGTTCGCCGGTGACGTAGAAGCGCCCGAGGTGCGAGCGATCGAAGATCGCGGCGTCTTGCCGCGCGGCGCGCTGTTCGTCGTAGAGCCCACCGAACCAGAGCGGCAGCGTGAAGCTGTGCACGGGGGCGGGGTGCCAGCCCTGCTTCATGTAGAGATGGGCCAGCGCCAGCGTATTCGTCTGCTGGCCGAGGTCTGGCAGGGCTTCAGCCGGATCCCGCTTCGGGATCAGCGGGATGAAGTCCTCGAGCGGACCTCCGTCGCTCACGTGGCACCGTCCGTCCTGAACAGAGGCGCCGTGGGGGACGAGCGATCAGTCAGCGCGCGACCGCGAAGCGTGTCGCGGCCGGGGGGCTGCGGGAGCAGCGCCGCCGAGAATCCAAAGGGCGGGCGGGCGGGTTCGAGAAGAGGAGCCGCATGCAGAGCTCGCGTCCGAACCTCTCGCTCCGGCGTATCACTGCAAATGAGGCAAGCCCTCCCCATCGGGCTCGACGTCGACCCAGTTGCGGAAGCCCTGCTCGTTGCGGGTCATGCGACCGATGCCCGGATACGGCCCGTGGCAGAACATGATCAGCGCCTCTGCCTCGATGCAGCGCTCGATCAGCTCCCTCTTCGTCTCCATCGAGACGAGCGGCAGCACGTCGAGGCCGGAGACCCAGGCCGTACGTTCGAGCTGAGAGCGGTGCTGCACCATGTCGCCCACGTAGACGCCCCACTCCTGGCCGGAGCGCAAAACCACGGCGCCGTGGCCGTGCGTGTGCCCGGGCGTCGGCAGGAACCGAATCTCCTCGGTGATCGCGGTCTCGCCGTCCAGCAGCTCGAGGCGGTCGGCGACGGGATCGAGGTTGCGCGCGAGGTACGTGGCGCGGGTGCGCTCGTTAGGATGCGTCGCGTCCTCCCACTCGCGTGCGCCGATGAAATAGCGGGCGTTCGGGAAGGTCGGGACGAGCGCATCGGGGTCCTCGGGATCGCCGCCCGGCGCCACGCTCGTGTTCCAGCCGCAGTGGTCGGAGTGGAGGTGCGTGTTGACGACGATGTCGATCTCCTCGGGCGCGACGCCGAGCGCCGCAAGCGAGGTCATCAGCGTGCCGTTCTCGGCGGGCGAACCCGCGGCTTCGCGGTCGCCGGGCTTGCCGCCGACCCCGGACTCGATCAGCACCGTCTTGCCTTCTGAACGGAGCAGCAGGCAGTTGAGGCCGGTCTCCATCCGGTAGCTATCGTCCAGCTCTCGGACCTGCCGCTCCCACATCACCCGCGGCACCACGCCGAAGATGGCGCCGGCGTCGTAGAAGTGCGAGCCGTCGTTGACGACGGCGAAGTGGACGCTGCCGATCGCGAAGCGAGCGCCACTGGGAATCACGATGCGGCTCCGCCGCTGGGAATCACGATGCGGCTCCGCCGCTGGGAACCACCTCACTCGCCCCAGCTGATCGTGCGCGCGGGCTTGAGCCGGAACACCACTGAGGTCTCCGGATCGCCGGTCGTGCTGCTATCCGCGTAACGATTGCCGCCGGCCTTGCCGAGGTAGTGGATCGCGAACTGGGGGAGCAACGTGCGGTAGTCCTCGCCGTCCGCCTCTTCCACCTCGCCACGCAGGATCGCGCCTCGGTACGGTGGGTCCTTGGTGTCCACGCAGAGCGAGGCGTGGGGGCTGGCGAGGAGGTTGCGCCACTTCTGGCTGGCGCGGTCGGTAAGCATCAGCGCCGCGCCGTCCTTCCAGCCGTACCAGATCGGCACCTGGTGCGGCCGTCCAGCGCGATCGACGGTCCCGAGGACAGCAACGTGGGCGCCGGACAGCAATTCGTCGACTTCGGCCTCGGACAGCGCCATCGGACGGCCTCCAGCGAATCCGCGTCTCCGCGACGGAGCCGCAAGGAATCAGGCGCGGTGAGTCTAGCGCCCGACCTTCGTTACCGCTCGACCGCCGCTCGCTTGCCGCTCGATCGAGGCAGACCCTATGATCGCGACCACTCACGTCGCACGGACGCACGCGGACCACACGCGCACCCGCGCGCGAAAGGGACCGCAGATGCCGACACCGACCGCATTCCTGCGGGGCGAGTTCGTCCCCCTCGAAGACGCGAAGATCAGCGTGATGACGCACGCCTTCAACTACGGCACGGCGGTATTCGAGGGCATTCGCGGCAACTGGAACGGCGACCACGAGCAACTCTACCTGTTCAAGGTGCGCGGCCACTTCGAGCGGCTCCGCAAGAGCGCCAAGATCATGCGCATGGAGCTGAAGTACAGCGACGACGAGTTGGTCGAGATCACGAACGACCTGGTCCGCCGCAACGGCTACCACGAGGACGTCTACGTTCGCCCGATCGTCTACAAGTCGTCCGAGGAAGTCGGCGTGCGCATGCACGACCTGGAGGACGCGTTCCTCCTGTTCGTGACTCCGTTCGGCGCCTACCTCGATCTGGACGCGGGCGTGCGCTGCATGACCTCCTCATGGCGACGGATCGACGACACGATGATCCCCGCCCGCGCGAAGGTGAACGGCCTCTACGTCAACAACGCCATGGCCAAGACCGAGGCGCAACTCAGCGGCTTCGACGAGGCGATCATGCTGAACGCGGACGGGCACGTCTCCGAGGGCTCCGGCGAGAACATCGTGATCATCCGCGACGGGAAGCTGATCACGCCGCCCGAGTCGGACAACATTCTCGAAGGCCTCACGCTAGACGCCGCGCTGATCTTCGCGCAGGAGAACATGGGCCTGGAGGTGGAGCGCCGCTCGATCGACCGCTCGGAGCTGTACATCGCCGATGAGATCTTCATGACCGGCACGGCGGCGCACCTGACGCCCGTGACCGGGGTCGATCGGATTCCGATCGGCGACGGCACAGCCGGCCCGATCTCGGCGCAGCTACAGAAGACCTACCTCGATATGATCACGGGGCAGCTCCTGCCGCGCTTCAGCGAATGGCTGGACGCGGTCTACGAGCCTGCGGCGGTGCCGGCATCGAGCTAGGGGCACCGAGCCGCAGGTTGAGCGACTGAGAAAGAAGCCTGGCGCCTCCCCAGCGACACCTCCCCACGGACGATCTGCCCGCGGGCAGGGATCGGGAGACGGGCGATGACCTACCAGCCGCCCCGCGCGCTCGGGATGCTCGTCGGCTCTGCGCTCACGCTCTGGGGCGTCGCGATTGCGGTGCTGCTCATCAACCACGCCGTGACCGCGGACTTCGGGTTCACTGTCGTCATCACGATCACCGGAGCGATCGGGGCCGGCGCGCTGGCCTCGATCTTTGGCTACTGGACCTACGCCCTCGGGACGTTGAGCTACGCACTCGACCGCAACGGCCTCGTCATCCACTGGGGCGCCACCCGGCAGGTCGTCCCGCTCGGCGCGATCGAGCGCCTCGTCCCCGGCACCTCCGTCGGCGTCCCGGCGGTCCGAGGCGTCACCTGGCTCGGCTACCACGTCGGCAGCGCGTCCATCGATCGGATTGGCGAGGTGCTGTTCTACTCCACCCATCAGGCGCCTGAGCAGGTGCTCTACGTGATGACCTCGGAGCGCAACTACGCGATCACGGTCGCCGACCCGGCCAGCTTCGCGAGGCAGGTCCAGATCCGCCAGGATCTGGGCCCCACCGCGCGAGTGACACACCACGCGGAGCGGCTGGGCAGCGCCGCCCAGGCGTTCTGGTACGACCCGCTCGGTCGCGCGCTCGTCGGCGTCGCGCTGCTCGCCGCCTTCGTGATGTGGACGCTCGTCAGCCTCCGCTACCCGGATCTGCCCGCCGTCTTCGAGCTGCGCTTTCCCGCCTACGAGGACAGCCCGCTGGTGAACGTCCAGACGAAGGAGGCGATCCTCGAGCTGCCGCGGATCGCCACGGCGCTGCTCGTCGTGAACTTGCTGCTCGGGTTCGCCCTGCACGCCTGGGAACGCGTCGCCGGCTACGTGCTGTTCATCGCCGCCGCCGCTGTCCAGCTCGGCTTCGCCGCAGCGATCGCGATCGCCATCCAGGGCGTTTGACCTCGCGCCGCAGTCCCGGATCCGCCGACCAGCACTCGGGCGCAGTACCATCCCGCTCGCAGCGCACGCCGCTTCGATGCTCGAGAAGGACCTCCCCATGCCAGACCATCTCGCCGGCAAAACCGCCATCGTCACGGATTCCGGTCGCGGCATCGGACGCGGCATCGCCCTCGCGCTCGCCGGGCAGGGCGCCTCGGTGATCGTCAACGACTTCGGTGGATCGGTACAGGGCGAAGGCCGCGATACGACCGTCTCCGAACGTGTCGTCGACGAGATCCGCGCCGCCGGCGGCACCGCCGAAGCGAACGGCGCCGACGTCTCCGAGCACCGCGAGGCCGAAGACCTCGTCCGCCAGGCGCTCGACTCCTTCGGCAAGCTCGACATCCTCGTCAACGTCGCCGGCATCCTCCGCGAGCGAATGATCTTCAACATGACTGAGCAGGAGTGGGACGACGTGATCCGCGTCCACCTGAAGGGGTCCTACAACACCACCCACTTCGCCTCCATCCACTGGCGGCAGCGCCGCGAGTACGGGCGCCTGATCAACTTCAGCTCCACCGCGGGCATCAACGGCTCCGCCGGTCAGCCCAACTACGCCGCAGCGAAGGCCGGGCTGATCGGCTTCACGAAGTCGTGCGCGAACGCCCTCGCCCGCTACAACGTCACCGCCAACGCGATGGCGCCCGGCGCGGCGCGCGCATGACGGACCGAGGGCTGGCCAACGCCGCCGAGATGCGCGAGGGCAACGCGGAGAGCGAGTCTTCCGAGGGGTCCGAGCGCGTCCCCGAGAACGTGGCGCCGGTGGTCGTGTACCTCTGCTCCGAGGCCGGCGCGAACATCTCGGGTCGCGTGGTCGGTGCTTCCGGCTATCAGATCCAGCTGTACAGCGACATGCACGTAGAGCGGCAGATCTTCTCGGATGGCCCGTGGGACATCGACCGGCTGTTCGAACGGGCGCCACAGACGTTGTTCGCCGGCCTCGAAGCGCCGAGCGGCGATCGCCCGGCCGGCGCCACCGTCTCCGACGCGTAGCGAAGCATCGAGGCCATCAGCGATGGCCGAACTGCGCCGGCGCCGCCTCGGCAGGACCAACCTCATGGTCGCCGAGGTCGGCCTCGGCGCGATGGACACGCCGACCTCGCCCGAGGGCGCCGCGACGCTCACCGCGGCCGAGGACGCCGGCATCACGTTCGTCGACACCGCCCGCGACTACGCGGGCAGTGAGTTCCTGATCGGCCAGCACATCCGCGCACGAGACGGCACGAACTTCCTGCTCGCTTCGAAGACCTTCAGCCACAACGTCAACGGCAGCCAGCGCGACGTCGACCGCTCGATCGCCATCCTCGGCGTCGAGCGGATCCCGCTCTACCAGCTCCACGACGTCTCGACGCCCGACGCCTGGGCGGAGGCGCGCGACGAGGACGAGGGCGCGCTCGCCGGCCTCAAGATCGCCCAATTCCGAGGCCTGATCGACCACATCGGGGTTTCCTGCCACAACACCGCGCTGCTCGAAGAACTGATCCGCTGCGGTGAATTCGACACGGTGATGCTCGAATACTCCGCGTTCTTCCCGGAGACGGCGCCGCTGATCGACCTCGCCGTCGAGCACGACATCGGCGTGATCGTGATGCGCCCGGTCGGCGGCTCTGGCCGCACCAGCGCGATGCGCACCGCAATCGCCGAGGGCTACGACGGCCCGCTGACCCCGAGGAACCTGCTGCGCTACGTCCTCGCGAATCCCGGCGTCTCGGTCGCCATCCCCGGCGCACGATTCCCCTCGCGCATCCTCGAGAACGTCGCGACCGCGACCGGTGCGCCGCCAATGACCGAGGCGGAACGCGCGGAACTGGAGGCCGAGGCGAAGCGGTTGTACTGAGGGCGGTGGCCGAGGCGGGATCGAGCCTGCTCACGCAGCCCGGCGGTCAGCGGGGGCGACGGGTGGCCATGTCTTCTTAGCCCGCGGTTCGTCACCCACCTCGGGCGTCATCGCCTCATGGGCGTCCGAGGCGTGCCGGAACCAGTCCACCCGCTGACGCAATTCATCGCCACCGCCGATGGCATCGAGTTGTTCCGCTCGCGGATGGTCGTCCGAGAGCGACGCCGGTGCCACGACTTCTTCGGAGAAGCCCTCGTCAAAGCCAAGCGCCTCGGCGACCTCGATCGCCTCGTGCATCAGCCGTGGGGGACCGACCGCCTCCGGATCGTCCTGGCGGGTCAACGCATTGGCGATCGTGTCAGGAAGCGACCAGCGTATGGCCACGTGCCTGGTGATCAGCACGGCGTCGGCGCCGCAGAACTCCTGCTCGGCTTCCAGCGGAGCGGCGCCGCCTCGCACCGACTCAACCACGAGGTGGTATCGATCCGACGAACGCGCCGCCAGGGCGAGGCGGCCGATTCGGTGGAGCAACCCCGCCGTAAACGCCGATCGTGCCCCCTCCGGTGGGAGTCGATCCTGGAGCGCGGAAGCCTCGGTCAAGAGCCCGACCGCCAACTGCCGGCGCCAGAAGGCGTCGACGTTGAGCCCGGAGTCTTCGACGTGTTCGAACTGGGCACGCATGATCGCCGCGGACGTGATCTGGCGCGACGCATCGAGGCCGATCCGCACGATCGCGTCGCGTGCGCTGGCGATCGGCTCTCTCGGCGCGGAGAACGCGGAGTTGCTGGCGCGCAGCACGCTCGCCGTCAGCCCCGGATCGCCCTCGATCACCGTGAGAAAGTCGCGGACGTCGGCGTCCGGATTCAACAGCACCGCCAGCCCGCGCGCGCGAAGCGGCGGCAGGATCGGCGACTCACTGGGCGCCAGTCCGAATTCTCGGTTCATCTGCGAATCATCGGCGGCGGATGCTCACGGAAGATCGGGGATCTCCCTCGGATCGCGGCGCGCCGTCCTCCGACCGACCAGCGCGACGCGGCCGGCTCGGAGACGTCCCCGCTAGCTCGACGGCCGAATGCTCGGCTTGCCGGTCACGCGTTCGTAGGTCTCGCGGAGGCGAGCGGCGTTCTCCTCGCCCATGAACGCCTCTCGCTCCGCGTAGTTCCTTGCTCCTTCCCACACGGTGATCGCATCGATCGCTGCCTGCTGCGGATCGTCCTGGAGTGCCAGCAGCGACTCCTCGCTCCAGCGCCCCATGCCGTGGGGTTCGCCAGCCGCCCGACGTGCGGCGATCGTGCGCAGCCGCGCGAGCACCCGCGCGATCTCGCGGGTGTCGGTCCAGTTCGCCCGGTACACCACGCGGCCCCGGCCATCGATCAGGTAGACCGAGTTCGGGAAGCCGCCCATCACGCCGTGCAGCGTGCCCTCCAGGTCGTCGGGGATGATCCTGATCTCCGGCGAGTCAGAGTCGACGAACGCGCGTGCATGACGCTCCCGCTGTTCGAGGCTCTCCGTCTGCCGGAAGTCCCCGCCCGGGTGTGCCTCGCCCCCCCTGACCCTCATCCGACCTCGTCGTAGCATCGAAGCATGGACGCCGATGTGATCGTCGTGGGCGCCGGACCGGCCGGCAGCACCGCCGCCCGCGAGATCGCGACGCGCGGCGCGGACGTGTTGCTCCTCGATCGTGCGCGGTTCCCGAGGGACAAGCCGTGCGGCGGCGGCGTCACGATCCGGACCGCCGAGCTGCTGCCGTTCTCGCTCGACCCGGTGATCGAGGCGACCGTCGACACCGCCCACCTCCGCTTCCGCGCCGGCAGGGAGATCACGCGCCACGACACCCGACCGATGACCTACATGACGCAGCGATCGAGGCTCGACCACTTCCTCGTTGAGCGCGCGCAGGAAGCTGGCGTCGAGTTCCGTGACGGCTACCCGATCAAGCAGGTCGTCCGGCGACCGGACGGCAACTACGAGGTCCGCCACCGCGACGGAACGGCACATCGCGCGCGCGTGATCATCGGCGCGGACGGGGCGAACGGCGTCGTCCGGCTCAACCTCGGCTACGAGTCGCCGATCGAAAGCGCGGTCGCGCTCGAGGGCAACATCTACTTCCCTGACGGAGTCCCGGCGCGCTACCGGACGAGCATCGTGCTCAACCTCAGCTTCGCTCCCGGCGGCTACGGCTGGGTCTTCCCGAAGGACGATCACGTCAACCTCGGCGTTGGCGGCTGGAAAGACCAGGTCGGCACGACACTCCGCGAGCGGCTCGACGACTTCTGCCGCCTCTACGACTTCGACGCCGCCAGCGTCACTCGGCTCCGAGGCCATCACCTGCCCCTGACCCGCCCCGGCGCGCTCGTCGCCGCCGGCGGTTCGGCCGTGATCGGTGACGCCGCCGGCCTCGTCGATCCGCTATCGGGCGAGGGCATCCACGGCGCCGTCGCCTCGGGCATCGGCGTCGCACCGGCCGTCGAGGACTACCTGGCCGGCCGCGTCGACTCGCTACGCGGCTACCACCACCTGATGGCGCGCGAGCTCGTCCCGAACATCGAGGCCTCGCGCGCGCTGATGGAGATCTTCCACGCGCTGCCCGCGCCGTTCGTCTGGCTGCTCCAGCATTCCGATCGCTTCTGGTCGCCGGCCGGCGAGCTCGTTCGCGGCGACCTGGAGTACCGCTCGATCGTCCACCGCTTCGGTCCGCTCGTCGCCGCGGCGCTGGGGCCGGCCGCGAAGCTCGCGCGCTGGCACACCGGGCGTCGTGCCGTCGCTTCCACGCCGGGTCGCTGAGCCACCGCCCTCGTGTCGCGACGCCTGACCGCGCTCGCCCTCGCGACCGCGCTCGGCCTCGTCGCGGCCGCCTGTTTCGAGGATCCGCCGCCGAACGCGCCGGCGCCCCTGTCGACGCGCCTGCCGGTCTTCGCCACCGCGACGACCGCCACGCCGGAGCCGACGCCGCTCCCGCGCATGACGAACGCCGAGGTCTCCGCGCTGCTGCGCGAGCTGGTCTGCTGGTTCGATGACCCGGCAATCGCCGCGAGCTGCCTCCCGGTCGGCGCCGAGGAAGCCGAGCTGCTCGCGGGCGTCGCCAAAGTCGGGGACCGCCGCTTCATCGCGCCACTCGTCGACATGCTCTGGCTCGAACTGGGCTGGGAACGCTGGGTCCAGGAGGCGCTGACGGCGATCACCGGCCGCGAGTTCGCCGACGGCTACGGCTGGTCGGGGTGGATCGCCGCCGAACGCCCACCGTTGCCCGACGGCTACGTCGAGTGGAAGGGCCGGCTGCTCTCGCTCGTTGACGCGCGCTATCTCGACCTGCTCAACGACGACCTGCTGCTCGCCGTCCGGCCCGACGAGTTCGTCTGGTCGCGCGTCGCGATCGACGAACAGGTGCCGCTGATCAACCCCGAAACCGTGCACCGCCTCGAGGAGCGCTATCTCTCACCGAGCGACGTCGTGTTCGGCGTCTTCGTCAACGGCGAGGCGCGCGCGTATCCGCAACGCATCCTCGGCTGGCACGAGCTGGTCGCCGACGAAGTCGGCGGCCGCCCGCTCATCGTCACGAACTGCGTCCCCTGCGGCGGCACCGCTGTCTACGAGGCGATCACGAGCGACGGTGTCCGCCATGACTTCGGCAACGCCGGGCTCGTCTACCACTCGCGCCGCCTCTTCTATGACGCCGAGACGAACAGCCTCTGGGACCAGCTCACCGGCAACGCGATCGCCGGCGACGCGCTGATTTCCGGCGCTTCGCTGACGCCGATCCCGGTGCTGCGCACCACCTGGGGCGAGTGGGCCGCCCGCCACCCCAACAGCACCGTGCTCTCGCTCGACACCGGCGCGGCCCGCAATTACGAGGCGGGCGCCGCCATCGCCGAGGAGCTCGCCCTCGAAACCCCGGTCTTCCCCGCACCCGTCCCCGCCGACACGAGCATCGAGGCAAAAGAACGGGTGCTCGGCCTCGAGATCGGCGGCGTCACCCGCGCCTACCCCCTCGCCGCGATCGAGGCCGCCGGAATCGTCCACGACACGCTCGCCGGACAGGACATCGCACTCGTCTCGCGCGGCCCCGGCCTCGGTGTCTCCGTCTACCGCGAGCACGAGATCACGATCGCCTTCCTCCAGGGCCCCCCGGACGCCCTCGAAGCCGTCGACAGCGAGGGCGCCCGCTGGTTCCTCGACGAGGAGGTGCTCGTCAACGTGATCGACAGCCGGCTGCGCCGCGCTGTCCCGGTCCGCCTCGCGTACTGGTTCGCCTGGGCGGACGCCTATCCCGACACGACGCTGTGGGAGGGGTGAGCGGGGTCGGTGAGCAATAGCTGACGCCCTACCAGGTGCGCCTGGCGTGAAAGCCGGCCTCGGCGGCGCTGAGCACGGCGTCCCGGTCGTCTCGCTGCGGCGGCGCTCCGAACTCCTCGATCGTCAGGCGAACGATGCTCTCAAGCGAAGCTCGCCCAGTAGGTACGTGGAGCTTTGAGAGGTCGACCGGCTCGGTGTACTGGTGCACATGAGCGTGGGGTGCTACGACCCGGCTTCGAGGATGGTAGTGAAACGCAAGCACGCTCGGCCCGTCAATATGCCGAAAGTCGTAGCTGTACGCGAGCGTGTGGCAACGATACGGCCCCGCCTCGTCGGGCTCCTCGGTCACCTCAAAGAAGTGCGCCACATCGAGGATCAGATTGTCTCGGAGCCTGACCCGGGTCTCCTCGTCCCGGCCAAAGGTGAGTGCTCGCGGCTGGTCGAGTTCGATCTCGTGATAGTGCGTGGCAACCAGGACTCGATCGGTGACACAGCTCAGGGCCCGTCGCAGCGGTTCGATGAACGCCGCGACGGCCTCAGCGGGCGACTCGGCCAAGCGAGGTCAACATCGACCACCTGACCACGTCGGGGTGATCGGACGACTCGATCTCCTCGTCAAGCTCGCCGGATTCCCACCTGGTCAGAAAGTCCGAAGTCGTGAACTCGAGAGCACGCGCAGCCGCTGATGCATAGAGCTTGATCAGATCGCCGTGGCTGATCCATTCAACGTCGGCGAGGTCAGAACGTTCCTGCGAAGCCATGACGGCTGCCTCTCAGCGGTCGAGTGTCGCTCCATTCTAACAAGCGAAGCGAGCGGTCAGGGCGAACCCTCAGGTTGACTGGTTCTCGGGAGCACGACAATACTGGTCACACCATGCGAACGGTCACGAGCACCGATCCCGCTTGTCCTGAGGCCGCCCCCGGCGGCCCGCTCGTGCTGCCTGTTCTCCTCGTACTCGTACTTAGCTAGGCGACGCTGAGCGTCTGACGACGCACAGTGTCGCCGCCGGCCCGCGTGACGGGCCGATTCGCATGCCCCCAGACCCCAGCATGTGCGTAGCGCGACGGAACACCCCAATGACCAAGATGATCGGCGCCGACATCGTCCTCGAGTGTTTGAAGCGGGTCGGCATCGACACCGTCTTCGGCTATCCCGGCGGCGTGGTCCTGCCGCTCTACGACCGCTGGCCCGCCCACCCCGAGGTGCGACATATCCTTGTCCGCCATGAGCAAGGCGCCGGCCACGCCGCCGAGGGCTACGCGAAGGCCTCGGGGCGCCTCGGATGTGCGCTCGCCACGTCCGGGCCGGGGGCGACGAACCTGGTCACCGCGATCACGGACGCGATGATGGACGGCATTCCCGTGCTGTTCCTGACCGGCAACGTCGCGAGGAACCTGCTCGGGAAGGACGGCTTCCAGGAAGCCGACATCACGGGCATCACGATGCCGATCACCAAGCACAACTACCTCGTGATGCGCGCCGAGGACATCGCCCCCGCCTTCGCCGAGGCCGCCTACATCGCGACCACCGGCCGCCAGGGCCCCGTGCACATCGACATCCCGAAGGACGTCTTCCTCGAGGAGGCGGAGTTCGAGTGGAGTGACGAAGTCTCGCTGCGCGGCTATCGCCCCTCGTCGCGCGGCAATCCGGCGCAGGTCAAGCGCGCCGCGGAGCTGATCCGCCGCGCGGAGCGACCGATCATCATCGCCGGCCACGGGATCATCCAGGCGAACGCCACCGAGGAGTTGATCGAGTTCGCCGAGAAGTCCGGCACGCCGGTGCTGAATACCCTGCTGGGCCTCGGGGGGATGCCGCAGGAGCACGCGTTGTCCTACGGGATGCTCGGCATGCACGGCTCCTACTGGGCGAACCACGCCGCCTCGAACGCCGATCTGATCATTGGCCTCGGGATGCGGATGGACGACCGCGCGCTCGGCCGTTTCGCGGACCTCAACCCGACCGCGAAAGTGATCCACGTCGACATCGACCCGGCGGAGCACAACAAGAACATCCTCGCGACCGTCCCGGTCGTCGGCGACGTACGCGAGGTGCTGTCGCAGCTGGTCGAGGAGTTCGAGCCGACGACCCACGTCGAGTGGATTCGCTGGATCGACGACCTGCAGAGCGAGCACGCCGAGTCGTTCTCCGTCCCCGCCGGCCCCGAACTGTCGACGCAGTACGTGGAGTCGCGCATCGCGGCGGCCGCCGGACGCGACGCCGTGGTGGTGACCGGCGTCGGTCAGCACCAGATGTGGGCTGCGCAGCACATGGACATCTCGCGGCCGCGCCAGCTGATCACCTCGGGTGGCCTCGGGACGATGGGTTTTGAGGTGCCGGCGGCGGTCGGCGCCGCGGTGGCGCAGCCGGATCGCACCGTCTGGGCGATCTGCGGCGACGGCGGCTTTCAGATGACGCTGCAGGAGCTGTCGACGATGGTCGACGAACACCTTCCGGTGAAGATGGCGATCATGAATAACGGCTTCCTGGGCATGGTGCGCCAGTGGCAGGAGCTGTTCTACGACGACAATTACGTCTCGGTGGCGATCTCGCAGCCCGACTTCGTGAAACTCGCCGAGGCCTACGGCATCAAGGCGATCCGGGTGAGCGAGCAGTCCGAGGTCGATGACGCCATCGCCGAGGCCCACGCGCACGACGGCCCGGTGCTGATCGACTTCCAGGTGCAGGCCGAGGATAACGTCTGGCCGATGGTGCCCGCCGGTGCCGCGCTGAACGAGACCGTCGAATCACCGAGCGAGATCGAGGCCCCCGCCTGAGCGTCCGCGTTCAGGCTTGAGAGGAGTAAGAGACATGACCACCTCGGAAGCAACGATGCGCCACACGGTGGCTGCACTCGTTGAGGACAAGCCAGGCGTGCTCAACCGCGTTGCCTCGCTGTTCCGACGGCGCGGATTCAATATCGAATCGCTGGCGGTCGGCTCCACCGAGGAGTCCGGCATCTCTCGCATGACCTTCGTGATCGAAGGCGGCGACGGGATCGTCGAGCAGGTCGAGAAGCAGCTCTACAAGCTGATCGACGTCGTCAAGGTCTCTGATCTGACGAAGGAAGACGCGGTGACGCGCGAGCTGGCGCTCATCAAGGTCCGCTGCCGCCCCGAGCAGCGACGCGAGGTGTTGGACCTCGTGGAGATCTTCCGCGCGCAGGCGGTGGACGTGACGCAGAACGGCATGGTCGTGCAGCTCGTCGCTCAGCCGGAGACGGTTGACGGCCTGCTGGACAACCTGCGCCCGTATGGCATCCGCGAGATGGTGCGCACCGGCCAGATCGCGATCGCCCGGGGCGCGAAGACGACGTCGGTGCACGAGGCGGAGCCGGCCGCGGCCGCCCGCTTCCACCAGGAGTCCGGCCGCCGCCCGGAGGGCGAGCTGCCGTTTGTCTCGAAGTAGCCGCTACGCTGCCGGCGTGTCGAAATAGCGGAAGCCAGAGGATGAGCGCGCAAACCGACGGGCGCGTGGCTGTGCCGATGGGCGTCGTACGCGCCCGGTCGCTGCTGTCCGCCGCCCGAGCGGCCTTCGATCGAGGGCCGCGCGTTGCGTCTCCGCCGCGCGCGCTGCTGCTACCTCGCCTCGCGCTTCGCCGGCCCTCCGCCGCCTGAACGGTGGACGGGAGGGCCTCGGAACGAGGAACATCGACCACCATCAGCGACGGAGCAACGACATGACCGACAGCGACAAGATCTACATCTTCGACACCACCTTGCGCGACGGCGAGCAGTCCGCCGGGATCGGCTTCACGGTCGACGAGAAAGTGGAGATCGCCCGCGCGCTCGCCCGACTCAACGTCGACATCATCGAGGCCGGCTTCCCGATCTCCTCCCCTGGAGACCTCGCCGCCGTCGCCGAGGTGGCGAAGCAGGTCAAGGGCCCGGTGATCGCCGGCCTCGCGCGCGCCGCCGCCGGAGACGTCGACGCCGTCTGGGAGGCCGTCCAGCACGCGGAAACGCCGCGCATCCACGTCTTCCTCTCGTCCAGCGAGATCCACATGGCGCAGCAGCTCCACAAGAACCGCGAGGACGTGATGGAGATGGCACGCGCCGCGGTCAACCGCGCCGCCGGCTACACCTCGGACGTCGAGTTCTCGCCGATGGACGCGACGCGCTCCGACCCGGAGTTCGTCTACCAGATCGTGCAGGCAGCGATCGAAGAGGGCGCCACCACGATCAACATCCCGGACACGGTCGGCTACGCGATCCCCGAGGAGTTCGAGGCGCTGATCCGCTCGCTCCCGGAGCACGTGCCGGACATGCACAAGGCGCGCATCTCCGTGCACTGCCAGAACGACCTCGGGATGGCGACCGCGAACTCGCTGGCGGGCATCCTCGGCGGAGCGCGGCAGGTCGAGGGCACGATCAACGGCATCGGCGAGCGCGCCGGGAACGCCTCGCTCGAAGAGATCATCATGGCGATCCGCACGCGCCCGGACTTCATGGACGTGCACGTCGACGCCAACCCGCACGAGATCTACAGCATCAGCCGCCTCGTCGAGCGCAGCTCGGGGATGGCGGTGCAGCCGCACAAGGCGATCGTGGGCAAGAACGCCTTCCGCCACTCCTCGGGGATCCACCAGGACGGCGTCCTGAAGATGCGCGAGACCTACGAGATCATGGACCCGCTGGAGATCGGCATCCCTGGCGGCTCCGCGATCATCCTCACGAAGACCTCCGGTCGCCATGGCCTGCAGTCCCGCCTCTCCGCGCTCAACGTCGAGCCCTCCGAGGACGATTTCCAGCGCGTCTGGGAAGCCTTCCTCGAGGTGGCCGACGCGAAGGACGAGGTCGACGACCGCGACCTGATGGCGATCGTCGCTGAGCAGACGCAGATCAAGATCGAGGACGCCTGGACGCTCGACCTCGTGCAGGTCTCGAGCAGCGACCACGGCACCCCGACCGCGACCATCCGCCTGATCGGCCCCGACGGCGAATCCCGCGAGGACGCGGCGATCGGCACCGGCCCCGTCGACGCCATCTACCGCGCGATCAACCGCGTCACCGGCACGCAGAACGAACTAACGGAGTTCTCCGTGAAGTCGGTCACCGAGGGGATCGACGCGCAGGGTGAGGTGACGATCCGGATCGAGGCCGACGGCACCGCATACCAGGGCCGCGCCGCCGACACGGACATCCTCGTGGCGAGCGCCCGCGCCTACCTCCACGCCCTCAACCGCTCGATCGCGGCGATGGAGCGGGCGACGGCTCAGCCGGAGCCAGCGACCGTCTAGCAGAACGAATCGCCTCGGGGCCTGCCGTCGGGCCTCGAGGCGCGGCTGCCAGTTGGATACGAAGCGCCCGCGGGCTGCGGGAGCGCGTGGTCCCGGACCTGCGGACGCTGGCCCGCAGATCACCAGTGACATTGAGACCGCCTCGGGAAAAACCCTGATTCGACGCTGCGCTGACAGCATGCTGAGCCGACGATCAAGGCGCGGCAGCGTTCGAAGCCGGTGTTCAACCATTGGAGGGGACACATGGCGAAGGTCCTGGTAGTCGACGACTCGGCGTCCGTTCGCTCGAGAGTCGCTAAGTACGTGCTCGGGCTCGGCCACGAGGTCGAGGAGGCGGAGGACGGCGAGAAGGCCGTCGCCAAGTTCGACGAGTGGAGCCCGGATCTCGTCCTGCTCGACATCACGATGCCGATCATGGGCGGCATGGAGGCGCTGCGGCTGATCCGCAAACATGACGCCAATGCGACTGTCGTGATGGTGACGGCGGTCGCCGATCAACGGACCGTCATGGAAGCGCTCCGAGACGGCGCCAGCGACTTCGTGCCCAAGCCGCTCACGCCAGAGAAGATCACGCGGGCCGTCGCGAGTCTCAGCGCGTAACTGGCTGCCGCGCGCCACTGCGGCCTCGGAGGGCGGCGCCAGCAGCCGCCATTCTCTCGAGCGCACACCGGGACCTTTCAGCAAGGCTCGAACGAACGCACGGATGACGGCCGCCGTGGCTCATCCGGTCGAGGGTTCTCTTACTGCCGAACGATGCCTTCAGCGCGTCACCGGGCATAATGACAACCGCACTGCGCCGACAAGCTCTACGCCGACAAGAGGGCGAGCCCGATGACCGAACCGAAAACCATCATCGAGAAGATCTGGGCCGACCACGTCGTCGACAGCCCGCTCCAGGATGCCGCTCGCCGCGCCGCCCTCGCCGAGGGTGGGCAGGCCGATCACGAGGAGCTGCTCACCGAGCGCCAGGACCTGCTCTACATCGACCTGCACCTCGTGCACGAGGTGACTTCGCCCCAGGCGTTCGAGGGGCTGCGGTTGGCGGGGCGCGAGGTCCGGCGCCCCGACCTGACGCTGGCGACGGTCGATCACAACGTGCCTACGATCGGCCGCGATCAGCCGAACCCGGATCCGCTTTCCGCTCAGCAGATCGAGGTGATGCAGCGCAACGCCGCCGACTTCGACGTGCCGCTGTTCGACATCTTTGACCTGCGCCAGGGAATCGTGCACATCATCGGCCCCGAGCAGGGCTACACGCAGCCGGGGATGACGATCGTTTGCGGCGACAGCCACACCTCGACCCACGGCGCCTTCGGCGCGCTCGCGTTCGGCATCGGCACCTCCGAGGTCGAACACGTGCTGGCAACCCAGACGCTCCGCCAGTCACGCCCGGCAACGATGTCGGTCGAGGTCACGGGTGAGCTTGGCCCCGGTGTGACCGCGAAGGACGTGATCCTCGCGATCATCAACGAGATCGGCGTGCACGGCGGGATCGGTCACGTGATCGAGTACCGCGGCGAGGTGATCCGCAACCTCTCGATGGAGGGGCGGATGACGCTCTGCAACATGACGATCGAGGGCGGCGCGCGCGCCGGCCTCGTGGCGCCGGACGAGACGACCTTTGCCTATCTCGAGGACCGGCCCCACGCGCCGCAGGGCGAGGAGTGGGATCGCGCTGTCGAGTACTGGTCCTCGCTGCCGACCGACGAGGGCGCCGTCTTCGACCACGAGGCCGTGATCGACGGGAGCGCGATTCAGCCCTTCGTCACGTGGGGCACGAACCCCGCGCAGAGCGTCACCGTGGACGGCCAGGTGCCGGACCCCGAGGCCGCGCCACCCGAGCAGCGCGAGTCGATTGAGCGCGCGCTGGCGTACATGGACCTCGAGGCGAACACGCCGATCCGCGAGATCGCGATCGATCGCGTGTTCATCGGCTCGTGCACCAACGGCCGGATCGAGGATCTGCGCGCCGCGGCAGCGGTCGCCGCCGGCAACCAGGTCGCCGACAGCGTCGGCGCGATGGTCGTGCCGGGGTCGGGCCTCGTGAAGCAGCAAGCGGAGGAAGAGGGCCTGGACATCATCTTCAAGGAGGCCGGGTTCGAGTGGCGCGACGCCGGCTGCTCGATGTGCCTCGCGATGAACCCCGACATCCTGATCCCCGGCGAGCGCTGCGCCTCGACCAGCAACCGCAACTTCGAGGGCCGGCAGGGCCCGGGTGGCCGCACGCACCTCGTGAGCCCCGCGATGGCCGCCGCGGCGGCGATCGCCGGTCACTTCGTCGACGTTCGGGAGGTGATGGCATGAAGCAGGTGAGCAGCGTGCGCGGCAAGGCAATCCCGCTCGACCGCGTCAACGTCGACACCGACCAGATCATCCCCGCGAAGCACCTCAAGCGGATCGAACGGACCGGCTACGGCCCGTTCGCGTTCGAGGCCTGGCGATCCGATCCCGACTTCGTGATCAACGATGAGCGCTACAGCGGCGCGAAGATCATGATCACGCGCCGGAACTTCGGTTCCGGCTCCAGCCGCGAGCACGCTGTCTGGGCGCTCGAGGGCCTCGGGATCGAGGCGCTGATCGGGGTCAGCTTCGCCGACATCTTCCGCAACAACTCGTTCCAGAGCGGCCTACTCACGATCGAGCTTCCCGAGGACGACATCGACTACCTGATGGCACGCGCGGAGGAGCTCCCCGACGCCGAGGTGATTGTCGACCTCCCCTCGCAGACCGTCCGCACCGCGGACGGCCAGTGGGAGCGCCACTTCGAGATCGACCCGTTCCGCAAGTACCGCCTCGAGCGCGGCCTCGACGACATCTCGATGACCCTCGAGTACGAGCCCGATATCGCCACGTTCGAGGAGCACCGCGGCGAGGAGCCGAAGCCGGTGACCGCGGCCGACTGACCGGCGCGCCCGGGGGTCGATCGGGCGCCGGGGTTGGCGAGGCGAACCATGCGCGCCATCCCTCGCACCGCGCTCCCCGCCCTCAGCGGCGCGATTCCCGGCGCGCACTGGTCCGAGGCGACCAGCGTCGGCGAGGGCTACGGCAGCGCCGCCTTCCACATCCCCGACCCAACCGGCGACTGGTCCGTCCGTATCCCCCGTCCCGAGGCCGAATGGGCGATCCCAGACCTCGAACGGGAGGTGAAGCTGCTCCCTGCTCTCGAGGCCCGCATCACCACCGTCGAAACCCCGCGCGACGCCGCCGTCGTCCGCGACGAAGCGGGAGCCCTCGTCGCGGCAGTCCACCGCTTCGTCCGCGGTGAGCCACCCTCAACGCGCCCCATCCGAGGCTCGAAGCGCGAACGCCTGGCGTCGCAGATCGCCGCCTTCCTCCGCGAGCTGCACGCGTTCCCGCCCGACGAGGCGCGCAGTCGTGAGGTGCCCGAGATGGACCTCTGGCCCGACCGTTACGAGGCGCTAACCGCCAGCACGCTGCCCCACCTCGGACCTGCCGGACGCGCCTGGTTGGAGGCACAGGCCGCGAGCTTCGAGGCCGCCGGCGACACCTCGAACGCCCCGCGCATCCTCGTGCACGGCGACATCGCCGGCCCGCACCTGCTCCTCGATGGCGACTCGAACCTCACGGGCGTGATCGACTTCGGCGACGCGATGATCGCCGACCCGGCGCTCGATTTCGCGGGGATCCTCAACGAGTTCTCGTGGGCCTTCCTCGAACGGGTGCTCGCGCACTACGGCGACGTCGACCTCGGACTCCGCGAGCGGGCGCGGTTCTACATCGACGTGGTGCCGGTCTTCCAGGTGGAGTACGGCGCGCACATCCGCGATGGCGCGGAGCGGCGCGCTGGCCTCAGACGGATTGCCGCGCGAGCTCGAAGCGCCGGGATAGCCAACTAGTTGTCGGACGTCACGGCGTCGCGGATTCACTGCCGTGCCGCGAAGATCTCCACTGGCTCCGCGAGCCCCTTCAGCACAACTTCACCAAGCGATTCGAAGGTGAATCGCTTTCCTTCGCAGAGGTCCGTGACGACGCGCGAGACGAGCACCTGGCCAGGTTCTGCTCGATCGGCGATCCGTGATGCTTTGATCACGGAAAGCCCGAACAGGTCTTCGTCCTCCGCGATCGGTTCGCCTGCGTTGAGGCCAACCCGCACGCGAACTGGAGCATCTTTGAGGTCCCGCTGGATCTGCAGAGCCGCGTCGACAGCGTTCACTGCCGAGCGGAACGTCCCCATGATCCCGTCCCCTGTGTGCTTCACCTCTCGCCCGCCGTACCCGTCGAGAGCCCGTCGCACGACAGCGTTGTGCCCATGAAGCGCCTCCTGCGCGCGCTCATCGCCCACGCGCTGGGTGAGCGCAGTCGGCGATTCGATGTCCGTGAACAGGATGATCTGTAGAGCCTGATCCGGTGCCCAGCCATCGGAGCCGTCCAACGGTTCGATCGCTGAGTCGACGAACCGGTCGATCCTCGCGACGATCTCATCGTGATTCGCGTCGCGATGCCACGGTGCGATCGGGAGTCCGCTAATGAGCGACAGCCTCGCACCCGGGATCTCAGCGGCTTCCTGCCTGGCTGCGTCAAGTCGCAAGCGATCCTCGTACGGCCTGTCGTGAGCCTCGCCTGCGATGACCAGGGTTGGGACGCTGACCGAAGCCCGAAGAGCGGAGACATCGACACTCGAGGCGTGCTCGGAGCGTTTCCGGATGATATCCGCGGCAGTCGAACTCGCGAACAGCTGCGCGTACTCTTCGCCAACATGCGGCTCGGCCCAACCGACGTACCGGAATGCCATCAACTCCGCGACCCCCTGCCAGTTCTCGCTCGTTGCGCCGGCTACTAGGCGCTGTCCGATCGTCTGCGCCGCTTCACTCACGGTGTTGAGCATGATCAGCGCGTCGACGCGGTGGCCGTGGCGCGCCGCTAGTTCAAGCGCGGCGACACCGGATGAGCGCACACCAAGGACGCTGACACTGGAGCAGTCAAGGGCGTCGATGACGGCCAAGGCGTCCAGGGTTTCCGAGTTCGATGGCATCTCGAAGTCGTCTCGTTGCGACAGTCCTTCGCCGCGTCGGTCGAACCTGACGAGCGTGTGATCCTCGGCAGGAGCTGGTACCTTGAGCGGATCGGCTCAATGTTGAGCTCTTTCTGAATGTTGGAGACGCGCGGAGGCAGATGAAGTAGGTATGGTCCAGCACCGATTGACCAGTATGCGATCGTCACCCCGTCGGCGGTGCGTGTGTACTGGACTTCAGGGGGGGCCATCTGGTTAGCGATTTCGGTTGGCATCGCAGCACCCCCGACGGCGGTCCGCACGGGACCAGTCTCGCTTTTGCCGCGAGGAGAACACTACGCCGATCTGCCGAGTGGCTGTGGCTTGATCAGCTCGCTCAAGGGGCGGGGCTCGATCATCTTGGTGCCAGCGCGACGAGATTGACCCCACCCTCCGCGCTCGGGAGCGACCTTGTCGCCGAGTAAGGCGTCACCGCCCGCGCGCCAGCTGAGCCCAACCCCCACCCACGCTAAACTCACGTCCCCACCACCCTCCGAGGCCTCCCGAAAGGACCTCCCCGATGGCCACCTTCGACATCCTCGTGCTTCCCGGCGACGGGATCGGGCCCGAAGTCACCGCCGAGGGCGTGCGGACGCTCGAGGCGGTCGGCGAGCGGTTCGAGCACGTCTTCCGGATGAGCGACGACGTGGTCGGCGGCGCGTGCATCGACGCGCACGGGATCGCGATTCGACCGGAGACGATCCAGGCGGCCAGGGATTCGGATGCAGTGCTGTTCGGTGCGGTCGGGGGGCCGAAGTGGGATGACCCGACGGCGCCGGTGCGGCCCGAGCAGGGCCTGCTCGCGCTGCGTTCCGAGCTGCAACTCTGGGCGAACCTGCGGCCGGTTGTGGCGAACCCGGCGCTGCTGGACGCCTCGACGATCAAGCGCGAGGTACTCGAGGGCGTCGACCTGCTCGTGATCCGCGAGCTAACGAGCGGCGCCTACTTCGGCGAGCCGAAGGAACGACGCACCGAGAACGGGCTGCGCGTTGCCGTCGACACGATCTACTACCGCGAAGACGAAGTGGAACGGGTCGCTCGCCTCGGCTTCCAGCTCTCGCGCGAGCGGCGCAACAAGCTGACCAGCGTCGACAAGGCGAACGTCCTCGAGTCGTCGCGCCTCTGGCGCGAGGTGGTGCACGAGGTGCACGCCGACTTCCCGGACGTCGAGTACGAGGACATCCTCGTCGACGCGATGACGATGCACCTGATCCGCCACCCGAAGGACTACGACGTCGTGATCGCCAGCAACATGTTCGGCGATATCGTCACCGACGAGGCCTCGATGCTGATCGGCTCGATGGGGATGCTCGCCTCGGCCTCGCTGGGCACGATGGAGGACGGCGGCACCGCGCTCGGCATGTACGAGCCGATCCATGGCTCGGCGCCGGACATCGCCGGCCAGGGCATCGCCAACCCGCTGGCGATGATCCTCTGCACCGCGATGCTGCTGCGGCACTCGTGCGGCCTCGAGGAAGAGGCGCAAGCCGTCGAGGCCGCCGTCCAGGCGGTCGTCGAGGCCGGCCTCCGCACCGCCGACATCGCCAACGAGGGCGACCCAACCCTCGACACGAAGGCGATGGCGGACGCGGTCCTCGAACGGCTCGGCGCCTGACCCGCTAGCGGGCGGTCTCGTCGATATCGACGAACACGCCGAGGTGATCCGACGCCGTGACGCTGCTCGTACCGGTCGGCTGCTGCCCGAAGACGCCCGCTCCGACGAGCCGGGGCGGCACAGCCGCACCCCGACTGGCGAGATAGATGCGATCGAATCGCTCGGAAGGCGTACCAGGCTCGTGCTCGCGGGGGCTACCCGCGAACCCGATCGTGACCGAGGCGCCCTCGCCGCCGGCCTCGCGAGCGAGATCTCGCCAACCGGTAAGGTCACCGATCGACGCATATGCGGCCAGAGCGCTCGCGGCTGGTCCGTCCGCGGCCTCGTTGAAGTCCCCGAGCAGGAGTTCATGGTCGCAGGGTCGCTGTTCGACCACCTCTCGTAGAATCTGGCCGATCGCCTGCTCATGCCCTTCCGGGTGTTGCCAGTCCAGGTGCAGGTCCGTCAGCCCAATCGAGGTACCCAGCCCCTCGAAGGCGACTTTCATCGCCGAGCTGTTGATCGTCCACGCGACCGCGAGGAGCTCGAGCGGGTCTTTGCTCAGGACGGCGAGGCCCTCCGGGCGCTCCCCCCTCCACCGGAGTGTCCGGGTCCTCGCGGTGGAGGCCATGTGCGTAGTGTGTCCGCTCGAGGAAGAAATCGACAAGCAGCAGTGCGTCGGAAGCCCACGTCACCGCTTCCTGCATCGCCACGACATCGGCGTCGAGCGCGACAAGCTCGTCGGCGATCGCCGCGAGGCGTCGCTGCCAGTCCTGCGAGGAGTTCCAGAGGTTGTAACTGGCGATTCGCATCTGACACCTACGCCACGCCGACGGGCCGCTATTGCCCGGTCTGAATCGGCGGGTCCGGATATTCGCCCGCAAGGATCGGCGGCAGCAGCTCCACGAGCCGCAGCGGAGACACCATCTCCTCGCACGACGCGATCTCCTCGAGGCTCAGCCACCGGTGCTCGAGGAGCGAGATCATCTCGTCGTCTACCTGCGGGTGCAGCGCTGGCGCCGAAGTATCGAGGCGTGCCGGGTAGAAGTACTCCAGCGTGTCGAACCAGATGTCGTGGGCGCCGTAGTACCACGTCCAGCGCCGCTCCCAGACGCGCGGGCCCAGCTCAGGCGCGAAACCGGTCTCCTCGAGGAGTTCGCGCTGCGCGGTCTGCCCAGGCGACTCGCCCGGGTCCGAGGCGCCGCCCGGCGTCATCCAGATGATGTCCTCGTCGCGCTTGCTCGGATCGGGCGCCGTCCGGAAGAGCAGCAGCCGATCGTCAGTGTCGAGGAGCAGAACTCGCGCGCCCAGCCTCGGGACGGGATCCGCGCGAGTGCCGGCGTGCGTCACGCCGTCAGCTCGATCGGCTGTTGCGGGAACCGACCTTCGATGATTGGCGGGAGGAGTTGCGCGAGCGTCGCCGGCTCGAATCTCTCGGGCCCGGGGTGCGCGACCAGTTCCGCGTGCGTCCACCAGCGGAACCAGCCGTCTTCATGCATGTACTGCTCGAAGTCTGGATCGATTCGGGCGGGTTGCGGCTCGAATGGTCCGGTACGCACGACGAAGAAGCGCTCGCGGAAATGGAGGTTCAGGTACTGGCCTTCGCGCCGCCAGACGCACGGCCCCAGCTCGACGCCGGCGAGGCCAGTCTCCTCTCAGAGTTCCCGGTGTGCCGCTTCCTCGTACGTCTCGCCGTCCTCGACGCCCCCTCCCGGCGTGAACCAGAAGGGGCTCGGCTCCTCCTCGTTGGTGGCGCGGAAGAGGAGGATGCGGTCGGCGCTGTCGAGGACGACGAGGCGGGCCGTGGGACGTTCGACGAGCGGCGGGGCGTCGGCCACGGCGCCCCCTCGGGCGTTCCTTCATTGCTGCTGCGCGAAGCGCCAGTCTAGACTGGGTGCACTGTGACGAAGACGCGAACGACGGGAAAGGTGGTGCGCACCGCTCGGTCCTCCGGACCGACGGTCTCGCTCATTCTGCGCTAACCCCACCTTCCAGCCCCCGTCACCGAGGCCTCCCCAGGGCGCCCTCACCGTACGAAACGACCCGACCATGACTCTCCCCGACGCTTCGGCGCTCCGTCTGTATGACACCACGCTGCGCGATGGCCTTGGCATGGAGGGACTGAGCCTCTCCCTCCAGGACAAGCTGATCCTCCTCGAGAAGATCGACGCCCTCGGCGTGCACTACATCGAGGGCGGCTACCCCGGCTCGAACCCCAAGGACGCCGAGTTCTTCGAGCGCGCCCGCAACGTCGAGCTGAAGCACGCGCAGCTCGTCGCCTTCGGCTCCACTCGCCGCGCCGGCGGCGACGCCGCCACCGACGGTGCGCTCCGCGCCGTCCTGGACGCGCAGACCGAGGTGATCACGCTCGTCGGCAAGTCTTCGCAGCGGCAGGTGATCGACGTCCTCCAGACCACCGAGGAGGAGAACCTCTCGATGATCGCGGACTCCGTCGAGTACCTCCGCGCGCAGGGCCGCGAGGTGGTCTTCGACGCGGAGCACTTCTTTGACGGCTTCCAAGACGACCCGGCCTATTCGCTTTCCACGCTGCGCGCCGCCGCTCGCGCCGGCGCCTCGACGGTGACGCTCTGCGACACCAACGGCGGCGCCACGCCCGATCAGATCCGCGCCGGTGTCGAGGCCGCCCGCGAGGCGCTGGATTGCGCGATCGGCATCCATTGCCACAACGACACGGAGATGGCCGTCGCGAACACGCTGATCGGCGTGCAGGCCGGCGCCACGCAGGTGCAGGCCTGCGTGAACGGCTGGGGCGAGCGCACCGGCAACGCCAGCATGATGTCGGTGATCCCGAACCTGAAGCTGAAGCTCGGCCTCGACGTGGTCACCGACGAGCAGCTCGAACGGCTGACCGAGACGGCGCTCTTCGCCACCGAACTGGCGAACCTCAACCTCGACCCGCAGCAGCCCTACGTCGGCTCCGGGGCGTTCGCGCACAAGGCGGGCCTGCACGTCGCCGCGATCACGAAGAGCCCCGGTTCCTACACCCACGTCGACCCAAACGCCGTTGGCAACCAGGAGCGCGTGCTCGTCTCCGAGCTCTCCGGCCGGCGCAACGTCGTCGAGAAGCTCCGCGAGCAGGGGGTCGAACTCGAGCTGAGCGACGCCGAAGCGTCGAGGGCGCTCGAAAAGGTCAAGGCCGAAGAAGCGCAGGGTTACCAGTTCGAATCGGCAGAAGCGTCGTTCGAGCTGCTCGTCCGCCGCCTCGAGGACGGCTACGTGCAGCCGTTCGACCTCGAGGACTTCCTGATCGTGCAGCGCCGCCGCCACGTGGCGAACGGCAGCGATCGCGTCGAGGTGATGTCCGAGGCGATGGTGAAGGTGCGGATCGGCGACCACCTCAGCCAGGTCGCCGCCGACGGGAACGGCCCCGTCTCAGCGCTCGACGCCGCGGTGCGCAAGGCGCTGTCCGAGGTCCACCCGGAGATCTCACAGGTCCACCTGGTCGACTACAAGGTGCGCATCATCGACTCCGGCGCCGGTGCCGACGCCGCCGTGCGCGTGCTGATCGAGTCCAGCGACCGCTTCCACCTCTGGCGCACCGTCGGCGCCTCGACCGACGTCGTCGAGGCCTCGTGGCTGGCGCTGCAGGACGCCTACGAGTACTGGCTGCTCCACTGGGGCAACACGCCGAGCGAGCGCGCTTAGTTCGGCGTCAGCACCAGGATCGCCTCACGCTCGCGGTTCGAGACCACCGTCGATACGCCGCCGACACGAGGCGCGGCTCCGATCACCGCGGTGTCGTCCCGCAGCTCGAACGCGATCGGCCCGAGCGACCCGCCGAGCACGATCTGTGCGTCCGTGAGCAGCTGCACGGTGCCTCGGAAGACATCCAGATCCTCGGCTGCGATCGCGGGCGGTGGATCGTCCCGCGCGTCCGTCTCACGAGCAAGGTCGTCGCGCGCGGCCTCGAGTGCCCCTTCGATGAACGCCTCGAGGCGGTGGCTCAGCCGTTCCTCGAGCTCCCCAACGAACGCGCCAGATTCGATGAACGCCCGGAGTTCCGCGAGCTCCTCCAGCAGTTGCTCTACACGAGGATCCGGCGGTGCCGGCGCGTCGCGCGGCGCCTGTCCGGGCGCGAATTGAGGGAGCGCTTCGACTCGGAACTGCGAACGCAATCGGTGTTCACGCCCGTCGCGAAGGATCAGCAGCTCGACGGTCTCAACGCCGGCCGAAGGCGCGCGTCCGTCCGTCCCGAGCGCCGGAATCGCGGATCGTAGATCGTCGATCGTGAAGGTCCGCACGCCGTTCGCCGCCAGGATGATGTCGTCCGCGCGCAGGCCCGCCTCGTCGGCGACGGAGCCGGGCTCGACGGCAAGCACCAGCAAGCCTTCGCTCGTCTGCACCACGGAGACGCCGAGCGTGGGCTGCAACCGGAACTGCGAGAACGGATCGGGGTTCGGCGTGAACTGGCGCCCTTGTCCGTCGCGGTCGAACTCGAAGCCCTCGAACCGGAAATCATCGAGGTCCAGCCCGCGCGACAGGAACGCCTGCAGCAGCGCCGCGAGGGCGTCCGAGGTCACACCTTCCCGCTGAACCGTGAGCGTCAGATCGTCGCCGTCGCGGCGCAACTCGACCTCGTACTCGTCGCCGGCCTGCGCGCTGGCCACCGCCTCGCGCAGATCCTCGATGCTGCGAACCCGCTCGCCGTTCACATCGCGGATCTCGTCGCCCACCTCGATGCCCGCGGCGGCGGCGGGGCTGCCCGACAGCACCTCTTCGACGATCACGCGGCCGTCCTCCTCCGTCACGCTCACGCCGAGCGCCGGCCGGCCCTCGAGGAGCCCTTCCAGCAACCGATCGAGGTCCCCGCCGAACGCATCCGACGGGCTCGCCGCGGAGTCCTGGTCGACGCGCACGACGCGAGGTTCATCGTCGTCGTCGCGGACCCGATCGACGATCACGATCAGTCCACCCACGATCGCCACCAGCGCGGCGACGCCGACGATCAGCGGCGGTAGGTTTCGCCGCACGAAGCCCTGCCAGCCTGGTGGTGACGCGCTCATTTGAGGATCCTCCTCCGACTCATCGCTCGACTACGACCGAGCGGGCGACTCTCCGGCCGGAGGCCCGTCGATCGGGAGCCGCACGCTGAACGTCGTCCCGGAGTCACGCGAGGACTGCACGGCCACCGAGCCGCCGTGCGCCTGCACGAGCTCCTGCACGATCGAGAGACCCAGGCCGCTGTGTCGCGCCTCGGCGCGTGCCGGATCAACCTGATAGAAGCGGTCGAAGACGGAGGACAGCCCCTCCTCGGGAATCGGGTTGCCGCCGTTATTGACCTCGATCGCCGCTTGATCGGCGAGCAGGTACGTGCGGATCAGCACCTCGCTGCCGCTCGGGGCGAAGCGGATCGCGTTGTCCACGAGGTTGGCCAGCACCTGCTCCAACCGTCGCCCGTCGGCGCGCAACGTGGTCCCCGCGAGCGCCAGCCGCAGCTCCACCTCGGCCTCGTCCGCCTGGAAGCGGAAGCGCGCCGCGGCGTCCGCCACGATCGCGTCGAGCTCGACCTGCTCGAGACTGAGCTGGAGCGTCCCGGATTCGAGCTGCGACAGGTACAACAGGTCGTCGACGAGGACGCGAATGCGCTCCGTCTCGCCGACGATCACGCCGGACATCTCCGAATAGTCCTCGGGTTTCGTCGCCAGGCCGTCGACCATTGCTTGCCCGAACCCCTGGATCGAAGTCAGCGGCGTCTTCAGCTCGTGGGAGACGTTCGCGATCAACTCGCGCATCACCCGGTTGCTGCGCGCGACCTGTGTCGACATCTGGTTGAACGCGGCGGCCAGGCGTCCGATCTCGTCGTCACCTTCGCCTCGAATCCGCTGATCCAGATCGCCGCGCGCCATCGCCTGGGACGCGCGCGTCATCTCGCGCACCGGCGTCGTGATCCGGCCCGCGAAGAGGAACGCGAAGAGCACGGCAACCGATCCGGCCCCGGCGCCGGCCACCGACAGCCGGGGGAGCAGCGCTGCCCACGCCGAGTTCACGTCGCCGGCCGGCACCGCGAGCACCAGCTGCGACTCACCCGGCACCTGCGGCCACGGCGGCCCCTCCGGGTTGACTGAGAGCGTGAAGAAGTAGAGGTCGTCTCCGTGGATCGTCATCCGCACGGACTGGAACGGCTCCATCCGCCCACCGATCTCGGTCGGCGCGCTGTTCGGGATCTCCAGCGTGAGTCCGATCGCCCGCTGCCGCGGCTCGGTGTCGATCACCACCTTGTCGCGCTGATCGAGCATCAGGATCCGAATGTCGTAGTAGCGGGCGATCTCGGACAGGCTGGCGCCGATCGCCGGCCGCGACCAGCCGATCAACTCCATCCGCTGCGCTTCGGTTGTGATCGGCTCCACGAGGATGCCGATCCGCTGCTGTGCGGCCTCGGTCTGTTGCTGGCGCAGCAGCAGGATGAACGCTGAAGCCGAGAGGAACAGGGTCAGGACGATCACGATGCCGAACCCGGCCAGCAACCGGGCTCGGAAACTACCCAGCATCTCCGGCGGGCACGAACTTGTAGCCGACGCCCCAGACCGTCTCAATCGCCGGCTTGCCGCCCTTGAGCTTGTCGCGCAGCCACGCGACGTGAACGTCGATCGTCCGCGCGTCGCCGTAGAAGTCCTCGCCCCAGACCATCGCCAGCAGCCGCTCGCGATCCAGCGCCACGTTCGGATGGCGCATGAACGCCTCGAGGAGATCGAACTCGCGCTGGCGGAGCTTCACCCGTTCGCCGGCGACGTCGACGTCGCGGCCCGCGGGATCGAGCTTCACGTCGTCGACCGTCACCGGCCCGGGGCCGTCGGCGTCCCCGGTCTTGTCCCACTCGCGGCGCCGCAGCACTGCCTTGACGCGCGCGACCAGTTCACGCGGGTTGAACAGCTTGGTGATGTAATCGTCGGCGCCCATCTCGAGGCCCACGATCTTGTCCACGTCGTCGGAACGAGCGGTCAGCATGATCACGGGCACATCGGACTGCTTGCGGATCTCGGTACAGACCTCGAAGCCGCCGATCTCGGGCATCATCAGGTCCAGCAACACGAGGTCAGGCCGCTCGACAGCGAATCGATCGAGCGCCTCGCGCCCGTCGCGAGCAACGACCACGTCGTAGCCCTCCTGGCGGAGATATAGCCGCAGCAGCTTCGTGATGTTTTGTTCGTCGTCGGCGACGAGGATCTTCGCGGTCATGGGTACGCCGGGAATGGGGGGGTGGAGGTCGGGGCCGAGCCAAGTCACCACAAGGGTGACCCCGTCGTCGTTCGCAACCGCTCCCACCACTTGCTCTTTTCGACGAACGTCGCCGGGTTGGCCCGGCCCCTACGCTCCCTAGGATGCCGGATGACCATTGGCGCGCCGCGATCCAAGTGTAGACGAACTATGATCCGTCTCAGGCCCGCAAACTCGGGCTCCCGGCGCTACTTCGGCGGCCGCTTCGACGACCGACGCAGCCGTTTCAGCTGATCCGCACCCTCGCTGGGACGCGACGCCGCCTCGCGATTCTCGCCGGCCACCTCGTCCAGCAGCTCCTCGCGGAGCACCGAAATCGAGCGTGGGGCGTCGATGCCGATCTTCACGCGCTCTCCGTCGATCGACAGCACGCGGACCACCACGTCCTTGTTGATCACGATGCCCTGTTCGACCTTGCGGGTCAGAATCAGCACGTTGGGCCTCCTGCCACTCGAGCGCTGGGGGGACGGCGCGTACGCGCCGCGCGGTGAGTGCCTAAGCGCTCGCCGCCAGACCCAACGTCGAGAACACGGGACGTCGCAGTGAGTAGTCGGATTCTTGCAGCACGATCTGGCGCGCCAGGTGGGTGCGCCGGCAGAACACGATCAGCGCCAGCATGTTCGCCGTGATCTCCTCGGGCTCCGCACGCAGCGTCAGGACGCAGCGGACGAAGGCGTCCTCCGGCGTTTCCATCCCGAGCTCCTCGGCGTCGCGATCGGGAAGCTCGAACCCGTAGTCGGGCTCGAAGAGGAAGGGCTCCAACAGCGGCAGCGCCACGTTCTCGTCGTCGACGGACTGCATCCACTCGACCGGCGCGTCGTCGCCCTCGACCAGCAGCGCGTAGCGCCGCAGTTCCTCGAGACCGCCGAGCGGTGGATCGAACGAGAAAATCTGCTGCGGGGAGACGTCCACCGTCTCCTCCGTCCCCAGCAGGTGGGTCGTCAACTTCATGATTCGATCCTTCTCCGACCGGATTCGCCCGGTCGGGCTCGCCGGCCGGTTGCTAACGCAAGAAGTCCAACAGGCTCGTGTTCAACGTCCGGCCAACGGCGCCAAGCGCCGCGTTCAAGGCCGTATCGCGCATCTGCAGCTCGACCAGGCTCTCCGCCAGATCGGCTTCCTCGAAACTGGCGATCAACGACCGCAGCCGGAGTTCGCCGTCCTCCATCCGCGTTCGGGCCACGCCGGCTTGCCGCATCTTGGCGCCGATGTCGCCGCGGAACTGAATCACGCGATCGAGGTCAGCCGAGACGTTGCCCGAACCCAGATTCACCGCTGCCTGGTCGTCCGCGAACAGATCGTCGCGCAGCTGCATCAGCGTCGTGTAGATCCCGCTGAAGAGCGCGTTCCCGGGGATGTTGACCTGGATCAGCTCGCCCGGTCCGATCTCGCGCTCAATCACCCCCGCGTCGCCCACGTAGGTCACCAACGTCGGGTTCCCGGGCACGTCCTCGACGAAGGGCGGCACACCGGTCTGATGTCCGGCGAAGATGTGGCGCCCCCCGAACGAGCTGTTCCCGATCGCGATCGCTTCGGTCAGCAAGCGCGAGATCTCGAA
Source organism: Dehalococcoidia bacterium (assembly GCA_965248675.1). Classification (GTDB taxonomy): domain Bacteria; phylum Chloroflexota; class Dehalococcoidia; order UBA2979; family UBA2979; genus UBA6627. The sequence goes on along the minus strand of CBDFJZ010000008.1, from coordinate 1,653,350 downwards.
GCCAATCTGGTTCCGCGCATCAGCGGTCAGCGCGCCGTTCGCGCCCTGGGTCGCCAGTTCCTGCGCACGCTGCAACAGATCCCCGAGGTTCGTCAGCAGCGCTTCGCTCAACCCCAGGTCGTCGTTGGCCACGGTGACGTTTCGCTGCCACTGCGCGCCCAGATCGAGGTCGGTCCGCGCCGCCAGCGTGCGGCTCAGGCCAAACGGATCGTCCGAGGGCTTCGAGATCTTCCGCCCGGACGCCAGCCGTTCCTGTGTCTCGAACAACGCCTCTTGTCCGGTCGCGATCTCGCGCAGGAGGCGCTGGGCGACGGCCTGGTGGCTGATCCGCATCAGATCGTCCGGTTAATCAGGTGATCGAGCATCTCGTCGATCATCCGGATGATCTGCGCCGCCGCCTCGTACGCCCGCTGGAACTGCACCATCTGCACCAGCTCCTCATCGAGGTTGACGCCGGAGATGCTCTGACGGACGTTCTCGATCCGACCCAGCAGGAGCTGTTGCGACTCGGCGACCCCGCGCGTATCTCGCGCGTCGGTGCCCGCGAAGAACGGCGTGGCGGTGGTGACGCCGTCGGCCGCGAAGCCGGCCGCGTGCACCGCGTTGATGTCGGTCACCAGCTGCGCGATCAGCGTGTTGAAGTCCGCCAGGCGGGCCGGGAGATCGGTGTCGCGCTGGATCAGCAGTCCCTGCATCTCGCCCGAGCCGAACTGAGCCAGCGCGTTGTCGGTCTGCCAGCGCACGTCGAAGTAGTTGTTGTTGGCGATGTTCGGATCCACGTACATCTGGCCCGAGTTCGTGCCGCTCACCAGCGCACGCCCCGCGATGTACACGTCGACGCGGCCGTTCTGGTCCTCGGCGTAGTGGATGTCGGCGATCTGTGCCAGACGGTCGAGCGCGAGGTCGCGGCGGTCCGAGAGGTCCGAGGCGGCGTCGCCCGACGCGCGCAGGGTCATGATCTGTTCGTTCAGGCCCGCGATCTCCGCGCCCAGAACGTTCATCTCGTCAACCAGCAGCGCCACCCGGTCGTCAGCGTCGTTGCGCAGCGTGTTGAAGGTGCGGGCGACCCGCTGCGAAGCGAGCGCCAGCGACGTCCCCGTCTGCACCACCGCCTGCCGGGCCGCCGACTGCTCGGGCGCGTTGGCGAGATCGCGCCAGGCGTTGAAGAACGAGGCGAGCAGCTGACGGATGCCACCCTCGCCCGGCTCTCCGAGCGCCAGCTCCGCAAGCGCCAGCGAATCCGCCTGCACGCGGTAGCTGCCCTCTGAACTGCTCTCCATCCGCAGCTGCAGGTCCAGGAACAGGTCGCGGACCCGCTCGACGCTTTGCATCTCGACGCCCCCGCCCGTCGGCGGAAAGCCGACCGGCGCGACCGCCTCCAGGTGCGGACGCTGACGCGTGTACCCAATCGTTGTTCAGGTTCGCGATGTTGTGCGAGGTCACATCCATCGCCTGCGCCTGGGTGATCAGCGCGCGCATCGCCGTGTTGAGGCCGACCGACAGTGCCATCCCGGGCTCCCACGCCGACCGGTCGAGTGAGCGCGGACCGTTCTGGGAATCGAACCGCCCATCGGCCGTGTAGATGTGGGTGCTCAGCACCTGGTACAGGTACTGCAGCCAGCGATCGATCAGCTCGCGACTGCCGTGCAGCAACCGCTCGTTCCGCAGGTTCGCCTGCTCCAGCGCCCGCGCCTGCGTGCGTAGCGTGACCCCGTTCTCCAGCAGCCGCCGCCCGTCGGCGATCGGCAGGCGGGCGGCGATCTGGCTCAGCGCCACGGTCTGCGTGTCGAGATCGGTCGCCAGCCCGATCGCCACCAGCGCCGTCATACGCTCCGTCTCCAGCGCGTTCAGGTGATCGATCAGCAACTGCTTCTCGTCGACGATCTCCGTCAGCTCCTCGACGTCGTCGCCGACGATCGCGACCTCTTCCCGCGTCGTCAGCTCGAGCATCGAGACGTAAATGTCTCGCTCGGCGCAGAGCACGTCATCGAGCGCCTCGGCGCAGATCTGGAAGTCGTGCATCTCCGCCGCCGTCAGCTCGCGAGCGCGTTCGTCTCCGGCCACCTGCTGCTCGTCGCCGGCGTTCACAGCGCGAGACCGTCCTCGAGCAGGCGCCGCGCGACCTGCGTCGCGTCCACCTCGTAGTGGCCGGACTCGATCTGGGCCTGAAGCTCCGCCACACGCGCCGAACGCACGTCGCTGACCTCCGGCATCACCTCCATCACGCGCCGCAGCTGCCGTGCCCGAGGCGATACCTGCACCTGGTCGTGGCGCGGACCCGACGCGCGCCCAACGCCTTTGGCGCCGCGCCGCCCCGAGGCGGCTTCGGACGCCTGTTCGACCTGGCGCTGATAGACGCCGGAGGCATCCTGGGGACGAATCGGCTGAATCACGTTCGCTTCCTTGCGTGTGTGAACGAGTTCGGGCGGACGCACCCATCTGGTCCCGCCCTGGCGGGCTTAGACCAGCTGGTTGGCGTCCGAGAGCATCTGCTCCAGCGTCTGGTAGGCCACGATGTTGAGCTGGTACGCACGCGACGCGAGGACCAACGAGGTCATCTCCGTGGCGATGTCCACGTTCGATGACTCCAGCCAGCCGCTGAGCACCTCGCCCATACCGTCCTCGCCGGGGAAGCCGTCGATCGGGTCCTGCGACTCGGCCGTCGCCTGGAACAAGCTCTCGCCGATCGACTCGAGGCCCGGGGTTCACGAAGCGGGTCAGGCCGATCCGGCCGACCGTCACGCGAATCCCATCGCGCGGCGCGTCCGGCGGCAGCGCATCGAGCTCCGCCTGGGTCTGCGGACGGATCACCGTGACGCTGCCATCCGCGGAGATCCGCATCTCGCTGAAGTCGATTGGCAGATCGAGGCCCGGCTCCACGGAGTAGCCGGACTGGGTGAGGAGGTTGTTGTCGCCGTCGTCGAGCACGAACACGCCGTCGCGCGTGTAGCCGATCGTGTCGGCGTCGATGCTGATTCGGAAGTAGCCGGTGCCGATCACCGCGAAGTCGAGCTGGCGATCGGTCGGCCGGATCGTGCCCTGGGCGAGATCGCGCGTCACGCCGGCGACATCGACCCCCGACGAGGCGCTGAGCTCGCCGTCCGGTACCACCTCGCCGTTCAGCACCGCCAGGATTTCCGAGGCGTCGAACACGTCCTGGAAGTGCATCTGCGCGGACTTGTAACCGGTCGTATTCACGTTCGCGAGGTTGTTCGCGATCAACTCGAGGTTGCGCTGCTGGGCGACGATGCCGCTCCGCGCCGCGTCCAGTGACCAGGTCGTCATCGCGCCCTACCCCACCCGGCCGATATCGCGGACGGCCAGCTGCAGCGACTCGTTGAGCGCCGAGAACACCTGCTGATTCGAGCTGTAGAGGCGGGCCAGCGACATCAGATCGGTGGATGTGCTCGCCAGGTCGACGTTGGTCTGTTCCAGCGCCCCCTGCACGATCAGCGCGTCGTCACCCAGCGCCACCGCGGTCGTCCCGGCCCCCGGTACCAGGGTGAACCGCGAGCCACCGGACCGGACCAGGTCCTCGGCGTCGATCCGCACCACCGCCAGCTTCCCGATCACCACCTCGGTGACCTCCTTCGCCACGGTGCCGTCGGGCTGCGTCACGTCGACCTCGGTCGTCACCAGCAGCTCGCCGTTTGGCAGGATCCGCACGTCGTCGGTGTTGATCGTGATCGGGTTCCCGTCATCACCGAGGATCGTCTGCCCGTCGGCGGTGACCAGCGTGTTGTTCGCGTCGCGGCCGAAGTGGCCGTCGCGCGTGAACCGGAGCCCATCATCAGTCGCGATCTGGAAGAAGCCGTCGCCGCGGATCATCACGTCCAGCGGCAGGTCGGTCTTCCGCTCCACGCCCTCGGTGAGCACCGTCTCCCGCTCGTCGACGTAGGCGCCGGTGCCGACCCGCCCGAGGACGCGCTGGACGGCCAGCGGCAGCGGCGAGCTCGAGGGTCCAATCGTGCGCGCGAGCACGCCGCTGAACTCGTTGATTCCGGAGCGCTCGCCCTTGTAGCCGGGCGTCCCGAGGTTCGCGATGTTCTCGGCGACGGTCTCCTGCATCCGCAGCCCGTTCACCATCCCGGACGCCGCCGTGTAGAGGCCTCGAATCATGCGTTCCTCCGACCCAGCCGGACCGCCACGAACACGGACAGGCCCATCAGGATGGTCAGCGTCCCGACGCGGATCACGTCGGTCCTCAGCGTGAAGTCTCCGGTCGCGGGCAGCTCGCCTGGCTGGTTCAGCGCCGTCTCGGCGTCCGACCCATCGGGACCGGGCACGCCGATCAACGTGAAATAGCCGCCGATCGAACGCTGCTCCGTCGGCTGTGGCGCGTCGTCCGGCTGCGGCTCGATGGTCAGGATGAAGAGGTCGAAGCCGAACTCCGCGATCGGCGGGAGCGTGCCCTGGTAGCTGACCATCCCGTCAGCGTCGGCGTTGAACCGCCCGGCGGCGATCGCGTCGCCGGCTTCCGAATTCACGAGCCAGCCCTGGTACAGTTCGCCGCTGAGCGTCGGCAGCCCTTCCGCGTCGACGCGCACGATCCCCTCCGCGAAGATCAGCTCCGCGACCCCCGTAGCGGTCTCCGGACCGCTGTTCGACAGGTCGATGTAGGTCAGGTCGACGAGCGTCGGCACCCCGTTGCTGCGGGCCGTGCCCGCGAACGGTCCGAGCACCGCGAGCAGCGTCGCGGTCGCGATCACGACGATCAGCATCCAGAACCGGCGCGCCTCGGTCCGCCGCCGCTGGCGCGGGCCAGTCGCACCTCTTCGAGGCCGATTCGCAGGCGCCGCGCGATCGAGCGGTCGGAGAGCCCCTCCGCCGCCAGATCGTGCACCGCGCCCCGCAGCTCACCGGCGGTCCGGTCGATCGGGAGGATCGGCGGGAGCGGAATCGGCGCCGTGGGCTCGGGCATCGCGGCCGGAGCGGACGCCGCGGTCGCGGCCGTGGCCGGCTGCGGGTCGCTGAGCATGTCGCGCAGCGACGCGCGCTGTCGGGTCAGTTCGCCGCGGATGTCGTTCATCGAGCGTTGTAGCCCGCGCATGACCTCGCTGGGATCGATCGCCAGCTGCTGCACGTGGGTGTCGAGGTCCACCGGCTGCCGGCCGAGGAGGTACGCGTGGTACAGCACTCCGAGCGCCAGCAACATCAGTGGGACGCCGATCGCGATGCTGACGAGCAGCACCGAAGGCGAAACGGTCACGCGGCACGGCCCTCCTGGATCCAAGCGATACTGCCGCGCAGCCGCGTGAGCGCCCGCGCGTGAAGCTGGCAGACGCGTGATTCAGAGATGCTGAGCACCTGGCTCACCTCGCGCATCGTCAGCTCCTCCTTGTAGTAAAGAGAAAGGATGAGCTGTTCGCGCTCGGGTAATTCCCGGATCGCCCCCGCTAGCTCCCCGACCAGCTCCTGCTGCTCGAGGCCGACGCTGAAGTCCTCGTCGTCCGGATCGGCGATCCCGAGTGCCGCCCCACCGGCGTCCTCTTCGCCGTCGTTGCTGGTTCCCATCGTGTCGAGGCTGACCGTGACCCACGACGCGTCGATCAGGTGCTTGCGGTACGCCTGGATCGTCAGACCCATCGCTTCCGCGACCTCCTCGTCCGTAGGGTCGCGGCCCAGGCCCTCGGCCAGGTCGACCAGCGCCCGCCCGGCGTCTTTCGCTTTCTGACGAACCGAGCGCGGGAGGCGGTCGAGCGAGCGCAGCGCAGCGATGATCGCGCCTCGGATGCGGGCGATCGCGTACGTCTCGAACTTCACGCCTTTTTGATAGTCGAAGCGCTCGACGGCCTCGATCAAGCCGATCGTGCCGAACGAGAGGATGTCCTCGTAATCCAGGACCGCCGGCAGGCTGATCGCCAGCCGTCCCATCACGTATTTCACGAGCGGCGCGTACTGGAGGATGATCTCCTCACGCAGCTCCTCGCTGCGGGAAGCGCCATACGCCTCCCAGAGCTTGCGGTTCGCCTCCTGCTGGGCCCGTTTCTCCGCGCTGATGTTCGGCGTCACTGGCTCTGGAGTTCCCTTCGTCGCCGTCGCATCCGACCCGCTCGCGACCGGCTTCGCTCCCACCGCCCGCTTCGATGTCTTGCGCCCGGACGAGGTCTTCGCCTTCGCCGCTGGCGTCGTGTTCTGTTTCTTGGAGGCGGCGCTACGCTTCGCGGCCGCCGGAGCCTTCTTCTTCGCCGCTGATTGCTTCGATGCCTTCGCCGTCGCCGCGGCCTTCGAGCGAGCCGATGAACCGGCTTTCGAGCTCGTCTTTGACGAGGCGGACTTCGGCTGGGCCGACTTCGCCGCGGTCGACTTCGACGGCGCCTTGGCACGCGCCTTGCCGCCGCCGCCTCGCGCCTTGCCGCCACGAGCTGTCGAATCGACCACGATCGCGATCCCTCATCTCAGGCCGCCTCCCGCTCATCAGTCGGTTCCGGCAGCCGCGCGGGCTCGTCAGGCCGGTGCGTTGGGCCTTCGTCCTTATCATCGGCTGACACGATCTCACCGCCGTCGGTGCCTTCCCCACGATCGCGCCGGGGTGCTTCCGCATTTACGGGTGGGACAGTCACTACGACGAACTCGCCGAGGTAGGCAACGAACGACAGCGCCATGAACGACAACAGCCCGCGCACCAGCGCGATTTCGAGGGGATACCCTGCCCTGACCGAGCCGATCGTCGCGATCAGGAAGCCCAGCGCCGCGATCGTCAGTCCCAGTCGCAGCACCGCCATCAGGCGACCCCACGCTGGCTGAACTCGCGCTGCTTCTGGAACACGAACTTCACGATCCGCTCCTGCTCGGCGGGCCGGATCTCGGTGAACATACAGTGAGCTTCGTGACGCGCCGCGCCGCGGGCATGCTCGTTCTCGGACGATCGAATGACGCTCGCGCGCAGCCACAACGGCGAGCCGTCGATCGAGAGCTGCAACTCAAGCTCAGCGCCGACCGGAAACGCGCCTTCGCTGCGGATGCGGGCGCCGCCCCCAGACAGGTCGATGACGGCCACGTCCTCGAGCTCCGGTTCGTCTTCCAGGTCATCGGTGATCACCCAGACGCGACCGGGGATCGTCACCAGCAGGCGGAAGAACGCGCGCCGTTCGGTATGCTTCGCCTCACCGGGCTCGTCGAGGAGCAGCTGGAACTCGATCTGCCGGACGCGGCTGTCGAACTCGTACATCCGGCTGTGGATCTGCACGAACATCTTGATCCGCTGCCCCGTCTGGAGCGGCAGATCCTCCCCGACTTGCCGAGGAATGTCGATCACCAGTCCACGATCATCGATCCGCCTCACGGTGCTGCTGAAGTAGCCCGCATCACGCCCTCGGGCGAAGGCACCAGCACGCGCATCCCCGGCTCCAGCTCGACGAAGTCAGCCACGAGGCGTCTCAGGCCGCTCGACCCAGCGCGGGCCGCAGCTCGCCGCCCCAATCGCCGGTCAGGATCGCCCGCGCCAGTCCCAGGTTGTCCCCGGCACGCGGCGGATCGGAGACGCTGTCCACGTGCGTGGTGAAGGTCAGTCCCAGGCCGCTCGCCACCAGTGCCGAGAAGGGCTCGCCCAGGCTCGCCGTGTCGTCGCAGCGCGTCAGCACCACGCCAAGTGGCTCCACCGCGGCGTAGGCGCGCCCCAGCCGCTCCAGATCCACGGTCTTCATGGTCGCCGCGAGCACCAGCAGCGCCTCGCGCGAGCGCGACGCGTGGATGAACGTCTGCAGCTCGCTCATCCGATCGCGGCGCGAACCGTCGTGACCCGGCGTGTCGACGATCACCACGTCGGCGGCACCCTCAGCGATCAGCGCTTGCAGCTCGCCGGGCGTGTAGCAGAGGCGCGTCTGCACGCCCGCTGCCGCCCCTCCGGCCGTGAACTGCTGTGGCGCCCCGGCGCGCTCCACGTCGGTCCCCGCGACCACCACGCGAAGCGAGTAGGCGCGCTCGATCTCGAGCGCGAGCTTCATCGCGAACGTCGTCTTGCCGGCGCCGGCCGGTCCCACCAGCGCCACGAACGCCGGACGGCGCGCCAGATCGAGGTGCACCGTTGGCGGCAGCATCGTCGCCAGCTGGCGCTCGACGGTCCGGCGCAGGGCCTCCGGGTTCGTGGTTGTGACCTGCGCATCCGCGGCCTGATCGAGGACGCTCGCCGCCAGCGAGGCGCGCACCCCCTAATCGCGCAGCCGGTTGCGCAGCCAGCGCAACGGCGCCGCGCTCTGGTCGATGCGGTCGTTGACCCGCTCCACGGCGAGCTGCTCGACGATCCCGCGCATCTCGCCGATCTCGCCCAGTAGCTGCTCGAACTCCGTCTCCTGCCCGCCCACGACGCCCGAGGCGGCTGCAAGTTCTTGCGCCACGGCCTCGGCGGGGTCGGGATCGAGCGCCGGCCCAGCCGCGGCCGAGCGATCACTGCTGGCGCGAGCCAGCAGTTCGGCGTCGACGCCGCCGTTGCCGGCAAGCGGGTGCTCGAAGGGTGGAGCCAGCGGGTGATCGGCGCCCTGCAGGATCGCGGCGCCGATGCTCAGCGCGGGAGCCGGCTCCGGGGCGTGCGCGAGCACCTCCACGAACGTTCGTGGCGGCCGGCCGTAAAGGCCGGGCGCGGTCGCCCGGCGCGTCGCCAGGATCACCGCGTCCTCGCCCAGCGAGTCGCGTACCTGGTCGTACGCCTCGTCCAGGCTGTCGGCCTGGAAGCGCCTATGCTGCTGCGGCATATGTCTCGACCTCCACCGTGCCGATCGCGCGCACCTCGGCCTCGGATGCGATCTCGTTGAACGCCAGCACCGGCAGCGCTGGGAGCGAACGCTCGGTCAAGCGGCGAAGCGGCCGCCGGATTCGGGACGACGTCAGCAACACCGGCTGATCGCCCGTTGCGGCGGCCCGCTCCATCTGGCTCGCGACCTCGGCGAGCAGGCTCTGCATCAGCGCCGGCTCGATCACCAGCGCACCACCGTTGTCGGCCTGCTTGAGGCTGCCGGCCAGGTGTCGTTCGAGCACCGGGTGCAGCGTGATCGCGTGGATCTTCCCGTCCGGCGCGCGATGTTGCACGGTGATCTGCCGCGCCAGCGCTGCACGCACCGCTTCGGTCAGCAGCTCCGGCTCCTTAGCCTGCCGCCCCCGGTCCGCCAGCGTCTCCGCGATCGTGACGAGGTCGCGGATCGAGACGCCCTCGGCCAGCAGCTGCTGCAACACCGCCTGCACCTCGCCAATCGTCAGCACGCCGGGGATCAGCTCCTCGACCACGGTCGGGTAGTCTTCCTTCAGGTGGTTGAGCAACGTCTGCACGTCCTGCCGCGACAGCAGTTCCGGCGCGTGACGCCGCGTCAGCTCGCTCAGGTGCGTAATCAGCACCGAGGGCGGATCGACGACCGTGTATCCCAGCAGCTCGGCGCGTTGCTTCTCGCGCTCGGTGATCCAGCGCGCCGGCAGCCCGAAGGCCGGCTCGGTCGTCGGCTCGCCCTCGATCTCCTCGGTCGCGAGGCCGGAGTTCATCGCCAGGAAGCGGTTCGCCATCAGCTCGCCGCTCCCAATTTCGATGCCGCGCAGCTTGACGACGTACGACTGCGCCGGGTGTTGCAGGTTGTCGCGAATGCGAATCATCGGAACCACGATTCCGAACTCCGTCGCGATCTGGCGGCGCATGATCGTGATCCGGTGCAACAGGTGTCCCCCGTGCGCCTCGTCCACCAGTGGGATCAGGCCGTAGCCGACCTCGACCTCGAGCGGATCGACATGGAGCACGGACATCACCGAATCCACGCTCTGTTCGTCCTGCGCGCGCTCCTCTTCCATCACGCCGGCGTCCGCGGCCGCGCTCGCACGCTGGCGGCTGCGGACCAGATAGCCGACTCCACCCATGATCGCGGCGAGCGTCAGGAACGGGGATAGGGGAAGGCCCGGCACCAAACCGAATCCGCCCAGCACCGCCGCGACGATGAACAGCGCCCGCGGGTTCGAGAAGAGCTGACGGCCGATATCGCCTCCGAGCGTGACGTCCGAGGAGGCGCGGGTGACGATGATCCCCGTCGCCGTGGAGATCAGCAGCGCCGGGATTTGCGATACGAGCCCGTCACCGACGGTCAGCAGCGAGTACGTGGACATCGCGTCGCCGGCGCTCATCCCGTTCTGCATCATCCCGATCGCGATCCCACCGATCAGGTTGATCGAGACGATGATCAAGCCCGCGATCGCGTCGCCTTTCACAAACTTGGAGGCGCCGTCCATCGCGCCGTAGAAATCCGCCTCGGCGGAGATCTGATCGCGCCGTCCGCGCGCCTCCGCCTCCGTGATCAGTCCCGCGTTCAGGTCCGCGTCGATCGACATCTGCTTGCCCGGCATCGCATCGAGCGTGAACCGCGCGGCCACCTCGGCAACGCGCCCGGCGCCGTTCGTGATCACCACGAACTGCACGACGAGCAGGATCAGGAACACCACGATCCCGACCACGATCGATCCGCCGACTACGAAGCTGCCGAACGCGTCGATCACCGCGCCGGCGTCCGCTCCGAGCAGGATCAGCCGCGTCGAGGCCACGTTGATCGCCAGCCGGAACAGCGTCACCAGCAGCAACAGCGATGGGAAGATGCTGAATTCCAGCACTTGTTGCGTGTACATCGCGAACAGCAGGATCGTGATCGCAATCGCGACATTCGTCACGATCAGCAGCGAGATCAGCGACGGAGGCAGCGGGATCACCATCATCCCGACGATCAGGATCACCAGCGCGGCGACCGCGATGTCCGCCTGGCGCGCGAGCATCGTCAGCATCGTCGCTCCCGACTCTTCAGCGACCGCCTAGGTGGCCGCTGCCTCCAGGTCAGCACCGGTCAGATCGACCGGTGCGTCCGCCCAGGTTGACCTGGCCGGCGCGCAGCCGGTAGACGAACGCCAGCACCTCGGCAACCGCTTCGTACAGCTCCGCCGGGATCTCGCGGCCAACCTCGGCCGCGGAGTACAGCGCGCGAGTCAGCGGCGCGTTCCGGATGACCGGGATCCCGTTCTCCTCGGCCACCTCGCGGATCCGCTGCGCGATCAGCCGCGCGCCCTTCGCGAGCAGCACCGGCGCGTTCGAGCTGGCCGGGTCGTAGCGGAGCGCCACGGCGTAATGCGTGGGGTTCACGAGGACGACGTCCGCCTCAGGCACCGACTGCATCACGCGGTTCAACAGCGAACGCCGCAGCCGAGCGAGCTGCGCCTTCACGTGCGGATCGCCCTCGCTCTGGCGCAGCTCGTCCTTCACGTCCTGGCGCGACATCCTCATCTGCGTCGAGAAGTCGTAGCGCTGGAACATGTAGTCGGCGACGGCGATCGCCAGCATCACGACCGTCACCGTCAGCACGAGCTGGAACGACAGGTCCACGAGCAACGCCGAGCGACGGCAGCAGCCCGTCGTTCAGCCCGATCGCGAACAGCTCCTCGCGCCGCAGCCAGATCACGAGGAACGAGACGCCGCCGAGGAGCGCGGACTTGCCCAGGCTCTTCGCGAGGTTCGCGAGCGCCTGCTTGCTCGCGAACAGGCGCTTCGCGCCCTGCAGCGGGTTCAGCCTCGAGCCCTGCGGCTTCAGCGCCTGCGGCGAGAACAGCGGGCCGCCCGTCTGCGCCACGCCGCCGAGCAACGCCAGCCCGACGATCGCGAGCAGCAGCGGCGCGAGCACCAACACGCCGCGTCCGACCAGCTCGGGCCCGAGCACGCCGGTCAGCTCCGTCGTCAGCGGATCGCGGTCGAGTTCGGCGAACGTGTCGACGATCAGCGACTCCGCCGAGTTCCACATGTAGCCGCCGCCGAACCGGAACACCGTGAACGCGGCGAGCAGCACGATCGCGCTGTCCACCTCGCGGCTGCGCGCGACCTGCCCCTCCTTGCGGGCGTCGTCGAGTCGCCGCTGAGTCGGCTGCTCGGTCTTCTCGCCGGCCATCTAGGTCACCAGGAATCCGTTGACGTCGAGCAACGCCTGCCCGAACACCGAGCCCATGAAGCTGGTCATCAGCGGCATTGACGCCGCCATCACCAGCAGCCCAACGCCGATCTTCACCGGGAACCCCACGACCAGGATGTTCATCTGGGGGATCGTCCGACCCACCAGGGCCAGCGCCAGATCGGTCAACACCAGCGCCCCGACGACCGGTAGCGAGATTCGCAGCGCGACGATGAACAGCGCCGTGAAGAACGGCAGCACCCGATCACCCGCGATCAGCGACAGATCCGCGCTCCCCGCGGGCACCACCTCGAACGTCTGGAGCATCGACTGGATCACGAGGTAGTGACCGTTGACCGCGAAGAACACGAGCGTCGCGACGATCCGGTAAAACTGGTCGACTGTCGCGACGCGGCCGCCGGTGAGTGGATCGAACACCTCGCCGATCGAGAAGCTCATCTGGACCCCGATCACCGTCGCGCCCATCTCCAGCCCGGAGAACACCAGCATCACTGCGATCCCGATCGTCAGACCGACGAGGATCTCGGATCCGATCAGCGAGGCGAAAACGAACAGGTTCGTCGAGACGCCGCCCGCCGGCTCCGCGGTCAGCGGCAGCACGATCAGCGAGAGCAGCAGCGCCAGCGCAATCTTCGTCTGCGAGGGCACGCCAGCGGCGCCGAACACCGGCATCGGCACGATCGCCGCCGTGACCCGCGCGAAGGTCAGCAGGAACACGGCCGACCACTCCGGCGACACGGCGAACAGCTGGGCGAGCATCGCGCGCCGATCAGCCCGCGATCAGCGGCAGTGTGGAGTAGAGGCGGTTGGTGTAGGACACCATCGTCGCCACCATCCACGGGCCCATGATCGCGGCGATCGCGAACACCCCGAGGATCTTCGGCACGAACGTCAGCGTCACCTCGTTGATCTGGGTCATCGCCTGGAAGATTGAGATCACCAGCCCGATCGCGAGGCTGACGATCAGGATCGGCGCCGACACGAGCACCGCTGTCATCAGCGCATCTTGCGCCAGCGATACGACCACACCGTCAGACATCGAGTCCTCCTGACCCACGCGTTCAGACGACGAAGCTGGTCACCAGCGAGCCGATGATCAGGCTCCACCCGTCGACCAGCACGAACAGCAAAATCTTGAAAGGCAGCGAGCCGACGACCGGGGGCAGCATCATCATCCCCATCGACAGCAGCGCCGAAGACACGACGATGTCGATGATCAGGAACGGCACGAAGATGATGAAGCCCATCCGAAAGGCCGTCTTCAGCTCGCTGATGATGATGATCCGCGTGAAGCTGGTCACCATCACGAGCAGCGCCGGCGCTAACGACAGCACCGTCAGCAGCACGAGCAACTGGACGCCCGTCGCGGCCCCGCTCGGATCGTCCGTCGCGTCTGGCCCGATGTCGACGTTCGGGACGGTCGCCGTCCCGTCCTCGGCGACGCAGCCGGCGGCGACCAGCGCCAGCAGCGGCAGCGCGACCATCGCGAATCTCCTCATCCGACGCGTCGAGCCGAGCATTAGCGAGGCGTCTCGGCACGCACCGAGGCGATCGCGCGCTGTGCCTCGGCGATCTGGTTCTGGCGATAGCCGCTGCGCGCCCGCGCCGCACGGGAGGCGGGCAGCTCGGCCGCCGCCGCGCTCGCGGCGGCGGCCGAGCTGCGTGGCGCGCGTCCGGCAGGCGCCGCCGCCCGTGTTGCCGCGGCGTCATCCGAGGCGACCGCACCATCCGAGGCGACCGCGTCATCCGAGGCGGCTGCGTCCTCAGAGGCGACCGCGTCATCTGCGGCCGCTTCATCCGAGGCGGCTGAGTCGTCTGAGGCCCCTTCATCTTCAGGGGCGTCGTCGGTTGTCGTGGCGTCCTCGGCCATCGCCTCTTCGCTCAGCGACGCGTCACCGTCGGGCGTCTGCGTACCGTCCTCGGTTCCGGCGTCATCCTCGGGCGTCTGCATCTCGTCATCGGCCACGGCGGTCCTCCATCATCAAGCGGCATCCTTCGTCGCCGGCGACGCGTCGCCGCTCTCGGATTCGTCTCGGTCCGGGTACAGCTGGATCGGCTCGTCAGGCGCGGCCTCTGCAGCGCCGGCGCCCAGGCTTGCGAGCTCTTCGGGGGGCAGGCGGAGGCCGGTCGCCGCCGGCGCGTCGAGCCCGTACTCCTGCTCGACCGCCTCGGTGACGCGGAGCCCCAGGTAGCGGCCGCTGGTGCCGGGCAGACCGCGGAACCGCGGCCGCCCGTCGACCAGCACGTCCAGCGGCTGTCCGACCCGCTGATCGAGGACGATCGTGTCGCCGACCTCGAGATCGATCATCGAGCTCGTCGGCAGCTCGACCGCGCCGAGCTCCACCTGCACCTCGAGCTCGGTGCGTGCGAGGAGCGCCTGCATCAGCAGGCGCTCCTCGTCGGTCGACGCCTGCGGGCGGCCGGACGAGAACCACACCTGCGCCGACAGCTGCGAGGTAATCGGCTCCAGTACCGTGTAGGGCACACAGATTGACATCGCGCCCAGGTGACTGCCGATGCTGACCTCGAAGAAGGCGGTCAGCACCACGTCGGTCGGGCTCGCGACCTGGATCAGGCCGGCGTCGAGGCCGAAGTCCTGGAGCTGCGAGCGCACCGGCACGACCGCCGACCACATCTCTTGCAGCGACTGCCCGATCACCGTGCTGAACGAACGCAGCAACCCCACCTCGACGTCGGACATCTCGCGCGTCCGGTCGATCAGCACGCCGTTGCCGCCGAGCATCCGGTCGACAACCTCGCTCGCCACGTCGAGGTTGAACTCGACCACGATGTTCCCAGTCATCGACTGCATCGAGAGCACGTAGCACGCGGTCTGACTCGGCACCTGTGCCTGCCACTCCTCGTAGAGGCCCTGATCGATGCTGGAGAGCCGGATGTTCGACAGCGTGCGCAAGCGCGAGGAGAACGCCGCGCCGGCGAAGCGCGAAAACGCTTCGTACATCGACTGCAGCGTTCCCCACTGCTCCTTCGAGAACTTGTCGGGGCGGCGGAAGTCGTAGGCCTTGACCAGCCTCGAGAAGCCCGTGTCCAGCGGGGTGGGCGGCGGCACCGTGCCGTCCGGCTCAGCCTCCCCGCCCTCGGGGATCTGGTTGAGCAGGGCATCGATCTCGCCCTGGGAAAGTGCTCGGTTCTCGGCCATGAGGGTCGCGTCCGCCGTCGCTACTGCGTGATGAAGTTGAGGAGCAGCACGCGCGCGACGTGCGGCTCGTGGATCAGCGCTTCGACGGCCTGCTCGATCTCCTTCTTCAGGGCTTCCTTGCCTTCGGTCGTTGCCATCTCGTCCGGGGTCTTCGCACTGACGATCGTAGTCACCGCATCCTCGATCAGCTGGACGCCGGTCCCGATCTCGGCCTCGAATTCGTGCAGCAGCTCCGCCTCCAGCGCCGCGCACGGACCGACGGCCTCGCCGCCGCTTGAGGTGGCCGGCGCGACGGCGGCCTGGAGGTCCGCGGGGCGAGCCGAGACCGCGCGCACCGGCGCGACGTCGCGCCGGCTGCCGTGTCCGCCACAGCTGTCGAAGACCTCGGCCCAGCGGAGATCCGTCGTCTCGAACTCGATCACCGTCTGGATCTTGGCGTAGACGGGCGACGACGCGGGACTGACGAGGTTGAAGACCCGGTCCGCCAGCGTCAGACGGGGACCGAGCTTGCCTTCCGCGTGGATCACGGTTGGTTCGGCCACGGGCAGGTCCTCCTCCTCCGCCGCCGATCCACCGCTCAGGAAGAACATGTAAACGACCGCCATCACCACGACGCCGGCGACCACGCCGCCAACGGCCAACACGGCAGGCTTCTTCAACAGTCCCATCGGTGGGCCTTCCTCTTCACCACTGGGGCCTACTCGCCACCCGGGGCAGGCACGAGGTCGAACTCGGCATCGCCGGTCGTCAGATCGAAACGGACCGGCGGGTAGAGGATGACCAGGTCCGCGCGGCGGTTGAGCGCTCGCCCCTCGGGCGTCAGGTTGCTGGCAACCGGCCGGTGCTCCCCGTAGCCGGCCGCGAAGATCATCGCCGGGTCGGCGGCGCCCTCGTCGACGACGTAGCGCAACACCGCCGTGGCCCGCGCCGAGGACAGCTCCCAGTTCGACGGGTAGCGGTCAGTCGTCACCGGCACGTTGTCCGTGTGGCCCTCGACGCGGACTTCGCGGCCCAGCTCATTGACCACGGCCGCGGCGATGTCCAGGAGCGGCAGCGCCTCCGGGCGCAAGTCGGCGCTCGCTGTCGGGAAGATCAGGTTGTCGGCGAGGCGGATGCTGATGCCGTCCGTCTCCTGCGACACGACGATCTTCCCAACCAGCCCCTCGGCGATTGAACGCTGCTCGATGAAGTTGCGAACGAACAGGAGATCGTCTTCGATCAGCGCCTCGCGGTTGTCCTGCCCGCCAGGGACGATGCCGGTCCCGCCATCGAAGAGCGGTGTGCCGTCATCCAGCCCCTCATTGACCGGCACGTTGAACGCATCCGATAGGCCGCGCGCCAGCGATTCGAACTTCGCGATGTTCTGGTCGGCCGTGGCGTACAGCAAGATGAAGAAGCCGAAGAGCAACGTGACCAGGTCCGCGTACGAGATCACCCACCGTTCGTCGGCCTCCGCCTCCTCGTGTTGCTGCTTCCGCCGGCTCACGCGGCGTCCGCCTCGGCGTCGTCGTCGTCATCGGGCAGCTTGTTCCCTGGCGCGAGGAAGCCCTGCAGCTTCTCGCGAACGATCCGCGGGTTGTCGCCGGCCTGGATCGACAGCACGCCCTCGAGGATCATCTCGCGGACCTGCCGCTCTTCGCCGGCAATCGCGTTCAGTTTCATGTGGATCGGCAGCAGCAGCGTGTTGGCCAGACCGACGCCGTAGAACGTCGCCACGAACGCCACCGCGATCCCGTGCCCCAGCGCGGCGACGTCGCCGCCCAGCCCGCTCAGCACGGTGATCAGGCCCATCACGGCCCCGAGCACGCCGAGCGTCGGCGAGAACCCCGATCCGACCTTCCAGATCTCCGACGGCTCTTTGAGGCGGCCCGCTTCCTGGTCCAGATCGATCTCCATGATCGACTGCAGCGCCTCCGGATCGGTGCCGTCGATCATCAGCATCAAGCCCTTGCGGGCGAACGGCTCTTCGAGCTCCTGGGCCTCTTCCTCCAGCGAGAGCAAGCCTTCGCGCCGCGCCTTGTCGGCCATCTCGACCAGGTGCTCCGCCATCTCGCGCGGCTCGGCCCCGTTGCCGCCGGTCATCGCCCGGATCGCGGCGCCCGGGATACCGAGGGTCTGGCTGAGCGGGAACGCCGTGATCGTCGCGCCGAGCGTCCCGACGACCACGATCATGAATCCGGGGATGTTGAACAGCGACATGATCGAGCCGCCCTCGACCATGTAGCCACCGAGGGTCCCGATCGCCGCAACGACGATGCCGATGATGGTCGCGACGCCCACGGGCGGTCCTGCCTAGGTCTCGTCGTTGACGATCAGGTGCAGCGGCGCCCGGCCGCTTCCCTGCGTGTTCCGGCGGTAGTCGACGATCAGCTCGACGATCTCCTCGTCTCGCTCGCGCACCACGTAGGAGTGGCCGTTCAGGAGGACAACGTGGGTGTCCGGGGTGCTCTCCACGCTCTGAATGAATTCCGCGTTCACGTAGAAGTGCGTGCCATCCAGACGGGTCATTCGGATCACGCGTCGACCTCCGCGGGCGCACTGCGGCACCGAGGCCCATTGTTCGGCCGAGGACCGCGCCTCCGTATCGGGGAACGCCCGCGCCACGAGGCATCAGGACCACGACCATCCGGTGCGCTACGGTGCGCGATGGCGGTCGCGCCCCAGTCAGCCGAGAGGTGCGCGGATGGACCAGTACAACCTCGCCGAGCTGACGCTCCGCCCGCCCGCCGAAGCCGCGTTCGACGCCTGGACCGCGCTCGTCGCCGCGAACCGTGAACAGATCGAGCGGCTCCGCGAGTCGAAGCCCGACGCGGACTTCTACCGCCCGCGCGTCCGTCGGTTCCGCCCCGGCCGCGTCGAGGCCGCCGACCTGGACTGGGTCCTCGAGCACGCGCGGCCCGGCGACACCTGGCTCGACATCGGCGCCGGCGGCGGTCGGATCGCGATCCCCGTCGCCTCGCGAGTCGACGCGGTGCACGCCGTCGAGCCCTCGGAGGCGATGCGCGAGGTGATGACCGAGGCCGCGCAAGCGGCAGACCTGGACAACCTCCAGGTCCACGACCTCCGCTGGCCGCCGGCGACGGCAGGCGCTGACGTGCCTGTCGCCGACGTCAGCGTCGCCTCGCACGTGCTCTACGACCAGGACGACCTCCGCGGCTTCCTGGGGGCGATGGAGGCGCATACGCGCCGCACCTGCATCGTCGTGATCGGCGATCGCGCGCCCAGCGGCGCGTTCGAGCCGCTGTGGAGCGATCTCTACGGCGAGCCGCCGCGCCTGCTCCCTGCCCGCCGCGAATTGCTCGCGACGCTCGGCGCGCTCGATCGCCCGTTCGAGGTGCGCACGCTCCCGCGTCCCGCGCCTGATCCCGTGAACCTCGAGGACGCCTCGCAGTGGGCACGAACGCTGTACTGGCTGGAGCAGGACTCGGAGCGCCACCAGCGCGCGCGGGCGTTGCTCCAGAAGCACTTCGCGACGGAGGACGGGCGCATCGCGCTGCCCGCCCGGATCAGCTACGTCTCGGTGATCAGCTGGCCCGGGGCCGCTGCTTGAGCACGGGAGCGCAAACGAGGCTCAGGCGGCGCTCGTCACGAACTGCAGCGCCGCGCGCAGCTCCTCGATCGTGAATGGCTTCGCGAGGAACGCATTGGCGCCGGCGTCGATCATCTCGCGTGCCTGCAGCTCATCGCTGTAGGCCGACATCGCGATCACCGGCGTCTCGGCGGTCTCCGTGCGCGCCCGGACGTGACGGACCAGGTCGATGCCGTTCATCCGCGGCATCCGCACGTCCAGCAGCACCGCGTCCGGCCTGGTCAGGCCGTCGATCGCCTCCGCCGCGTCGGCGCCGTCCGCGAACAGCAGCGCCTAGAAGCCGATCGCCTTCAGCGCGAGGGCCAGCATCTGGCGCACGCTGTCCTCGTCCTCCGCGACGAGCACGAGCGGGGGAGCGGCGGCAGCCGTCATCGGCCCTGAACGCAAACCGAGCGGCGAACTTCCGTCCGCCGCCCCGCTTCGATCATCTCGGTTCCCAGGCTCGCGACTAGCCGGCTTGCAGCTTCGACTCGTCTTGGCTAGCGCTCTCCAGGCCCACCAGCCCGCGCTTGATCGCGTAGCGGATCAGGTCGGTCCGGTTCTTCGCGTGGAGCTTCGTCATGATGTGCGCGCGGTGCGCCTCCACCGTCTTCACGCTGATCACCAGCTGTTCGGCGATCGCCTGGTTGGACAGACCCTCCGCGATCAGCTGCAGCACCTCCCGCTCCCGGTTGGTCAACAGGTCGTAGCCCGTCCGGCCTTCCGGCTGCTTCGCCTGGAGCAACACTTCGTTCACCGCGATCTCGTCGGAGACCGAGGTGGAGAAGTACGTGTTGCCGCGCCGCACGGACTGGATCGCCAGCAGCAGCTCCTCGATGTCGGAGTTCTTCACCACATAGCCGGACGCGCCGGCGCGCAGCGCCTGCAGCAGCCGCTCGTCCTCGAGGTACGCCGTCAGGATCAGCACCTTCGTGTTCGGCGAGCGCTTGAGAATCTGCCGCGTCGCGTCGATGCCGTTCAGACCTGGCATCACCATGTCCATCAGCACCACGTCCGGCATCATCAGTTCGGCGTTCTCGACGGCGTCGCGACCATTGGTCGCCTCCCCGACGACCTCCAGCCCCTCCTGGGCCTCGAGCATCATCCGCAGCGCCTGCCGAAGCAGCGCGTGATCGTCGGCGACCAGGATCCGCACACGGTGGGCGCTCCGCATCGGGCGGGCTCGGGTCACGGGCGCTGCGGCGCGATTGCGGTCTGGAGTAGTCATCAGGCCTCCCTGCGCAGTTGAGCGTACGTGCTCAACCGAGTGATCTCAACGAGTTATCAACAAGCTCGTCCGTCGCCCTACGCTGCCTGCCGGCCTCCGTAGTACGTGCTGGACTGGGTCAACTCACGGTAGTCATCGAACCGATCGGTGCCTTCCGGGTTCGTCGAGAAGTGCTTGTCGGCGCCACAGCGCTTGCAGCTGGCGGGAATGTCGCCGTCCAGCGGGTCTCCCAACACCCAGTGATGGACACAACCGCGCGACTCGCTGGTCGCCACGCTGAGCGTTGGTTCCGTCGAGGTCATGGGCAGCTGCCTTGCTCATCCAGCGGATGACTGCTGTTCGGTCTGTGTCGCTGCATCCTAGGGGTCGGTCCCGGTCATCCTGCATAGGTGAAACCCCTAGATCGAGGCGCGGATTCCCTCGGCGACGCCGATTCGGGCTCCGCATCCGCGCCCCCGCTGCGCGCTGTCGATTCGCTGCGAGATTCCGATGATCTCAAGCAGGACGCGGCCACCCGGCCGTGGGAGGTACGCCTGCCGTGACGGACGAGGTCGAACGCACCTTCATCGCGATCCCGCGCGACGTGATCGCCGCGGATACCGCCACCGGCGTGGATCTCTACGTCAGGGTCGGCCCGCGCTACCTGCTGTACCGGTCAGGTCGCGAGCGCGTGGACGCCCGATCGCTCGCCAAACTCCGCCGCCGCGCCGTCGAGACGCTCTACATCGACGTCGACGCGCGCCCCGCGCTCGACGCCTACCTCGCTGAGATGCTTGACCGTCGCCTGGACGCGGCGCCGACGAACGAAGCCGTCGGCGAGATGCTGCGCGACACCGTGCAGACCTCGCTCCAGAACGCGTTCCAGGCGCTCGACGATAGCGCCACGATTCAGCGCGTCCGGGACGCTTCAGACGCCACCGTGAAGCGGATCGCGAACGACAACCAGCTCGTGCCGCACCTGATCCGCTTCGCCGTCGGCGACGGGCGGCTCTACTCGCACTCGATCAACACCGCCGCCTACGCCGTCGCGCTCGCCTCGAGGCGCGACGAGCTCGACGAGGAGCAGCTGCGCATGATCGGCATCGGGGCGCTCGCGCACGACGTCGGGCTGGCGAACGCCGACCCGGATCTGCTGGGGCGCGAGGAATCGGCGCTGACGGACGGGGAGCGCGCATTTCTCGCCCAGCACCCGCAGCGCGGCGCGGGACTGCTGCTCGACACAAGCATCACGAACCCAATGATCTTGGAAATCGTCAGTGACCATCACGTCTCAGCGCCGGATCTGCCGCTTCACCTGCAGATCGTGCAGCTGGCGGACGCCTTCGACACCTTGACGAGCCGGCCCGGACGGACCGATACCGGGACATACCGGGCGCTCTACACGCTCAGGGAAACGATGCGCGGCCGCTACCGCCCGGACCTCTTGCGCGACTTCATCGCCATGCTCGGATCACTCGAGCTGCCCGATGAGGGCGTACTGACGCCACTGCACCCCCCGCTGGAAGCGGCGAAGCCCGCGTTCCGCTCACCAGCCGCCTGACGACAGCGTCACGGAAACGCGAGCGAAAGAGCGCTTCGAGCCGTCGACCGTCGCGTCGAAGGCCTGACGGGTCGTGAGACAGTCGAAGACTGTTAGAGGCGGAGCTTGCCGTGCGAGGGCTGGCGGCGGCGTTGTTTGCCGGCCATCAGCCGCTCCTCTTCCTCGATGTCCTTCGGATCGCACCGCTCGCTATCGTGAACGAATCCACAGGCGATGCAGGTGCCGAACTTCCCGTACCAGTCGTCCTCAATCAACATGAGGCCGCGGCAGCGCGGACAGTTCTTTGGGGGGATGCTCGTGATCATGACCCCGCACTCCTCGATCTGTCGTGCGTCCGGCGTCCCGCCGGCTGGGCCTGAATCGTCTGCTTCCGGGGTTAGCTGACGGGTTCGGATCGGTCCAGGTTGACCCGCCCTCCCGCAGGAGGGTTCACCCCAATAAGATGGTTCCCCCGGTCTCGTTTAGGTCCTCTCGACGGCCACGGGATTCAGCAGAGCGCTTACGCGCTATAGCACAATCACAGTCGGTATCCGTTAGTGATTGTGGTAACAAGAGCATACTCGCGCCCATAGGGCTGTCAAGGTTTCGTCACGCTGAACTTACCCACGATCTCATCACGCACGCCGATCCAGCCTGCGTAGGATCAGCCACGCCCGCCCGGTCTCGGACGTGAGAAGGGCCTCGCAGTGACCGCAACGCCCGACCCCGAGTTACTGATCGAGCAGACCGCCTCGAAGATCGATGCGCTCAATGTCAGCGCCGCCGGCGCGGCCACCGCCTCGAGGCAGGCGCGGCTCACCAAGCCCCCCGGCTCACTCGGCCGCCTCGAGGCGCTCGCGTCGAGGATCGCGGGGATCCGCGATCAGCCGCGACCGCGGCTCGCGCAACGCCTGATCGTCGTCGCTGCCGCCGATCACGGCGTCACCCGCCAGGGCGTGTCTGCCTACCCGGCAGACGTCACCGCGCAAATGGTCGCGAACTTCCTCGCTGGCGGCGCGGCGATCAACGTCCTCGCCGACCATGCCGGCGCCCGCGTCCGCGTCGTCGACGCGGGCGTCGCCTCGGATACCGGCGACCACCCCGCCCTCGACGCGCTCCGCCTCGCGTCCGGTACCGGGGACATCACCGCCGGCCCGGCGATGACCCGCACACTGGCCGCGCGGGCGATCGCCGCCGGCATCGCGATCGTCGAGGACGAGCTGGCGGACCCGGGCCTCGATCTCGTCGCCTGCGGCGAGATGGGCATCGGCAACACTACGGCCGCCGCCGCGATCGTCGCCGCGGTCACCGGCCGCCCGCCCACCACGGTCACCGGGCGCGGCACCGGCATTGACGACGACGCGCACGCGCGCAAGATCGCCGCCGTCGAGACAGCGCTCGAGGTGAACCGGCCGGATACCGCGGACGGCGTCGAGCTGCTCGCGAAGATCGGCGGCTTCGAGATCGGCGTGCTTGCGGGCGTCTACCTCGGTGCTGCCGCACATCGCGTCCCGGCCGTGATCGACGGCCTCATCTCGGGCGCCGCCGCGCTGATCGCCGTCGCCGTCGAGCCACGCGTCCGCGACTACCTCGTCGCCTCACACCGCTCGCCTGAGCCCGGCCACGCCGTCACGCTCGCGGCGCTGGGCCTGGAACCGCTGCTCGAGCTCGACCTCCGGCTCGGCGAGGGCACCGGCGCCGCCCTCGGGATGACGCTCTGCGTCGCCGCCTGCCGGCTGCTCGACGAAATGGCGACGTTCGAGGAGGCAGGCGTCACCGACTCCGATACCGTCGTCGAACCCGAGCGATGACGGCCTTGCGGCGCACCCTCGCCGCCCTGCCGATCGCCCTCGAGTTCCTCACCCCGCTGCGCCTGCGCCCGGTCCGCCGGCACGAGGATCGCGTCTTCGCCGAGGCGCTCGGCTGGTACCCGGCGGTCGGCCTGCTGATCGGCCTCGTCCTCTTCGCCCTCGATCGAGGCCTCTCCGAGATCCTGCCGCCCGGACCGACCGCCGCGCTCCTCGTCGCCGCGCTGACCCTCACATCCGGCGGACTGCACCTCGACGGTCTCGCCGACACCGCGGACGGAATCGCCGTCCAGGGCGACAGCCAGCGCCGCCTCGAAGTGATGCGCGCCGGTAACGTCGGCCCGGCGGGCGTGATGGCGCTCGTGATCGCGCTGCTCGTCGGCTGGTCGGCGCTCGCCTCCCTCGAGGACCCGATCCGCGCCGGCGCGCTGGTGCTCGGCCCCGCGCTCGGCCGCTGGGGGGTGGTTCCGGTCGCCGCACTGTTCCCGCCCGCGCGAACGAGCGGCCTCGGACAGACGATCTATGCCGGCGTCTGGCCTGTTGCCGCGCCGCTGGCGACCGCGATCGCGGCGTTCGCGACGATCCTCCTCTTCGGCGCGGCCGGACTGCTGCTCATGCTCGCCGCCGCCGGCGGGGCGCTGATCGCCGCCGCCGCCGCCGCGCGCCAGCTTCGAGGCGTGACCGGCGACGTCTTCGGCGCGAGTATCGAGGTCGCTCAGGTCGTCGCCTGGCTCACCATCCTCGCCGCCCACGAGCGCGGCTGGATTGAGCCGGGCCTCATCGGATAGTTCCGATCGGAGGCTGCGAGATGGGACAGCTCACCTTCGTCACCGGCGGCGCGCGCAGCGGCAAGAGCTCTTACGCGGAGCGTCTCGCCGCATCAGCCGGACGCGACGTCGTCTACCTCGCCACCCTCGAGCCGCTCGACGCCGAGATGCGTGAGCGGATCGCCCGCCACCGCGGTCAGCGACCCGCGGAGTGGACGACGATCGAGGCACCGCATCACCTCGCGTCGGCGCTGAACGCCGTCGCCGAAGACCGCACGGTGCTGCTGGATTGCCTCTCACTCTGGGTCTCGAACCGGCTGCTCGCTCTCAGCGAAGCGCCGACCCAGGACGAGGTGCAGACGCTCGAGGACGAGCTCGACCGTGAGACCGACGCTATCGTCGAGGCGGCTGCGGAACGCGACGCCGAGACGATCATCGTCAGCAACGAGGTCGGCTCAGGGGTCGTGCCGCCCTCGGCACTCGGTCGCGCCTACCGCGACCTGCTCGGCCGCGCGAACCAGCGGGTGTCGCTGGCCGCCGACCGCGCGTGGCTCCTCGTCGCGGGGCGCGCGCTCGAACTGCCGGCGTCGCCGGTTGACCAGGCTTAACGCGACAGCCCCGGTGGTCGAAACCACCGGGGCTGCGCTGTGGAGGTACTTGAGCCGGCGTGCGGGGGCTAGCCAACCCAGGCCTGTAACGTTGCGGTTAGCCCCAGCTCGGAGCCGCCGCGGATGATGGTCAAGACGACCTCGTCGCCGACCTCGTAGCTGTCGATCGCGACGGCCAGGTCCTCGAACGACAGGATCTCGACGCCGGAGATGTCGGTGATCACGTCGCCGGGCTGCACACCGGCCGCCTCGGCGGCGCCGTTGACCTGGTTGCCCACGAGGAACCCTCGCGTCACGGACAGACCGCGGTCAGCGGCGATCACTTCATCGAGCGTGTCGCCGCCGACGCCGAGCTGCGTGTGCTGCACGTCCTCGCCCGCGAGCAGCGCCGGCAGGAACCGCAGCGCGATGTTCGAGGGCACCGCAAACCCGAGGCCCACGCTGCCGCGGAAGTTGTCCGGGCCGGTGATCGAGGTGTTGATCCCAATCACCTCACCCGCTGCGTTGAAGAGCGGGCCACCGGAGTTGCCCGGGTTGAGCGAGGCGTCCGTCTGAATCACGTTGAGAATGCGACGGCTGGTAAAGCCCGACTGGGTCACGCGGCCCGTCGCGCTCACGATCCCCGAGGTCACCGTCGAGTCCTGCGAGAACGGGTTGCCGATCGCGAACACGGAGTCGCCGACCGCGACCGCGTCGGAGTCACCGAGTGTTGCCGGACTCAGCACCGCCGGGTCGAAGTCGGCTTGAATGATCGCCAGATCGCTGCTCGGGTCAGTGCCGAGCACCGTCGCGACGGCTGCGCTGCCGTCGGGTAGCCGCGCGATGATGCGCGCCCCGTTGGTCAGCGTGCTCTCAATCACGTGGAAGTTCGTCAGAATGTGACCGTCGGTGTCCAGCACGACGCCGGAGCCCTCGCCGTTGTTCTCCACGGTGATCTCGACGACCGAATCGAGCACGGACTCGACGAGCGCCGATAGATCCTCGAACCCCTCGAGCGCCGGCGAAACGTTGCCGTTAGAGGGCGCGTCCGCCGGCGTCTGAACAACTGGCTGCGAGGTCGCGATCGATTCCGGGACCTCGTTGACCGCGGCCGGCGCCGCCACCGGCGCGTCGTCGTCGACGATCTGAGCCGTAACGAGGCCACCGGCGAGCATCGATGCCACCACCAGCAACGCCAGTCCGCCCGCTCGCAGTCCCGCCATCACACGCCTCCGACCCGCCCTGATCCGTGATTCAATCATCAACCACACGGACCAACGTGGCGTCTTGAAAGTGTGAACCACCTGCTAAGACATCGGCGCCGTCCGGCACGCCTCGTGAACGCGCGATCGCGAGGCGTCGCGCGGGCGGTTAGCGGCCGCTGAAGTTCGGCGACCGCTTCTCGCGGAACGCCGTCGGACCCTCCCGCGCGTCTTCCGTCGACTGCACGATCGTCATCGCGTGCTGGGCGGCGTTGAGCGCCTCCATGAACGACAGCGTCTCGCTGCGGCGAAGCAGCTGCTTCGCGAGCTGGATCGCCACCGGTGGCCCGGCGGCCAGCTTCTCGGCGTAGGCGCGGGCCTCGTCCATCAGCGAATCGTGCGGCACCACCCGCAACACGTAGCCCATCTCCAACGCTTCCTCGGCGCCGAAGATCGTGCCGTTCCAGATCAGATCGAACGCCTTCTGCTTCCCGACCAATCGAGGCAGCAGCCACGATCCGCCATCGCCCGGGATCAGCGCCACGTTGACGTACGACATGCCGAACCGCGCCTGGTCCGAGGCGATCCGGATGTCCGCCATCGACACCATGTCCATCCCCGCGCCCACCGCCGCGCCGTTCACCGCCGCGATGTAGGGCTTGTCGAGGTACTCCAGCGCCTGCGGCACCCGGTGCACGCTGAACCGCAGCGAGTTCCGACGCTCGGCCGGACCGCGATGCTGCTGCAACGCGTAATCCTCTTCGCCCTGCGCCTTCAGATCGGCGCCGGCGCAGAACGCGCGCCCCGCCCCCGTGATCAGCACGACGCGCACGTCGTCGTCATCCTGACAACGCACGATCGCATCCACCCATTCGGTCAGCAGCGCCTCGCTGAACGAGTTCATCCGCTCGGGCCGGTTCAGGGTGATCGTCGCGACGCCGTCGCTGACGTCGAACAGAATCGCCTCGTAGTCCATCGTTGCTCGCCTCGGATCTGGCTCGTGGTCGGTCCCGGCCCCCCGCCGGCCCGCGGCGGCCCGCGGCGGCCCAGCCATCGTCCGGTCGGGTCACGGCCGAAGCGGAGTGTACGTGCACCTGACGGCACACGCGCCCGCCCGCCGGATCAGGCCGGGTAGAGGCCTTCCCGAGGCGATCACGGACGTCAGCTAGTCAGCCTTCGCCCTCAGCCGGTACGGTGATCATCGATGGCCCGAACTGTCCTGCTCACCCTCTTCGCGTTCGCGATCGTCCTTTCCGGCTGTGAGCGGACCGGCGAACTGATCCCCGGCGAAGGCGAATCCCCCGAGGCCACCGCACCGACCACCCCCGCCACGCCGATCGTGATCACGCCGGACCTCGACACGGGCGCGGACACCGCCACCCCGACGCCGGCCATCCCCGATCACGAGCTCGCACGCTCCGTCGTCCAGATCCAGGCGATCGATACCGCCAACGGCTTCGTCCGCACCGTCCGCGACGGCACCGGCGTCGTCGTCGATCGCGAGGCCGGCCTGATCCTCACCAGCTATGCGCTCGTCCGCCCCTACCTCTCGACCGGCGCCCGCGCCTACACGACGATCGGGATCGGCGTGAACGATGGCGGCGGAGCCTCGCCCCGCCTCGAATACGAAGCGGATCTGATCGCCGCCGACAACCTGCTCGGCCTCGCCGTCCTCCGCGTCACCCGCGAATTTCAGGGCGAGCTGCTCGCCGCCGACGGCTTCCCGATCCCCGCGGCCGAGCCCGGCGACGCCAGCATCGTCGAGCCGGGCGACGGTCTGCGCCTGTTCGGACACCCGGGGCTGGCGCTCAGCGTCGTCGACTCGCAGGCGCTGACGGTCACCGCCGGCACCGTCACCGGCCGCCGAGGCGAACCCGATCATCCCGGCACCACCCGGCTCAAGCTCGACGCGCAACTGCCCTACGGCAACACCGGCGGCCCCGCCTTCGACCGCGTCGGAACGCTCGTCGGCCTGCTCGTGCCGGAGCATTACTCGGTCGACGCCCCGGTCACCCAGGTCCGCCCGTTCAGCCTCGCCAGCGACCTGATCGAAGGCGCGCGCGGCCTGCCGTCCAACGTCGAGTTCGCGCCCCCGCTCCACGCCGAGGAGCCGCCCGCGGGCTTCGATGCGCCGAACGTCGGAGACGGCGTCTGGGTGAGCCGACCGCTCTTCGCCGAGGACGCCACGGTCAATGGCAGCAGCCTCGATCTCTTCGATTACGAGCGTGGCTTCGTCAGCGGCACGCAGACGCTGTTCTTCGAGTTCGCTGTCCAGGGCGCGGAGGCGGGCGCCCTGGTGGAGGAACGCTGGTTCCTGAACAACGTGCTGCAGGATTCCCTCTCCTCCAGCTACTCCTGGGAGGGGAACGGCTTCGCGCTCGTCGCCGACCAGATCGGCGTCGCGGCGGCGGATGGTCTCCCTAATGGCCGCTGGCGACTCGAGGTCTGGATCGGCGGCGCCTTCCGCGCGACGTCCACCGCGATCGTTGGCATCGATCTCGATCCGCCGTTCATGTTCAACCCATCGTTCGGCGCGCTCGCGGGGGCCTCGGGACAGTCGATCGCGGCGCCGTCCGCCTCCGCCGAGCAGATCCTGATGTTCTTCGACTACGTCGGGATGGAGATCACGAACGGCGTTCGCTGGGTCGTCCTCCGCGACGGCGAGCTGATGTATCAGTCGCCTGAGATTCGCTGGCCCGGCGCCGGCGTCGGCCGCTTCTGGGTCGGCTACTCGAACGCGGAGTCTGTCGGCGCTGGCCGCTGGAGCTTCCAGATCCTCGTCGACGGCGAACTCGTCATCGAGGGCATCTGGGACGTCGTTTAGCGGTCCGCCCGCTCCAGGATCGCGCGCAGCTGCTGGCGCGTGACGTTCGCACCGGAACACACCAACACGACGCGCTTCCCCCGCAACCGCTCTCGCTCCGCGACCGCAGCCGCCAGCGCCGCTGCCCCCGCTGGCTCCACCAGCAGGTGCTGCTGATCCAGCAACGTCACCACCGCCTCCTCGATCGCCTTGTCGTCGACGAGCACGAACTGATCGAGGCTGGCCCGCATGATCGCCATCGGCAGCGCGAACCCGGCGCCGGTCGAGAGCCCCTCCGCCGTCGTCAGATTGGGCCGCGTCACCACCTCGCCGGCGCGCCACGACTCGTACGCCGCCGGCGCCTGCGCCGATTGGGCGCCCCACACCCGTGCACGATGACCAAGGCCGTCGCGAACCGTCAACCACCCGCAGACGCCGCTGCCACCCCCGACCGGCACGATCACCAGCTCGGTCTCGGGCTGCTGATCCTCGAGCACTTCGAGCGCGGCCGTGCCGACCCCGGCGATCAGATCCGGCTCATCGCCCGACGACACGAATCGCATCCCGGTCGCGTCGGCGTACGCCGCCGCCGCGCGCATCGCGTCGTCGAACCGCTCGCCCGCCTCGTGGATCTCGGCCCCGAGCCGCTGGATCGAGGCGAGCTTGTCGGGATTCGCGCCTTCCGGCACGAAGATCGCCGTCCGCACACCGTGCATGCGACCGGCGTAGGCGACCGATTGACCGTGGTTCCCCGTCGAAGCCGTCACCAGCCCGGCTGCTCGCTCGTCCTCGCTCAGGCGGGCGAGCAGCGTCAGCCCGCCGCGCACCTTGAACGCGCTCACCGGCGTCGCGAACTCGAGCTTCAGCGATACCTCCGCGTCGAGCAGCTCTGACAGCCCCGGCGAGGCGACGAGCGGCGTCGGCAGCGTCAGCCGTGTCGCGATCTCAGCCGCGGCCTGTCGAACGTCATCGATCGTCGGCGCTGCCGCCGTCATCGTCATCGTCGGTTCCTCACTCGATCGCGCTCACTGCAGTTCGCCTGACTCGTAGAGTTCATCGACGAACGAGCCGACGAACGCCTCGTTCACGTCGATCGGGCCTTCGATCACCTCGAAGTCTATGAGCAGCTCGAGCAGCGACTGCCACTGCTCCGGATCGCCGCGCCCGATGCCGTCCGCGCGCTCGGCCGCTGCGAGATCGGTCTCCAGCAGGAATCGCTGGTGATCGGGATCGGCGCCCTCCGCGTGCGTAAGCGTCACCTCGACCGCGACGTCGACGTTGTCCTCGATGAACGCGATCGCCCGCAACGTCGCGCGCAGGAACCGCTCGACGAGTTCTGGATCGTTGCTGACGGTGTCTTCGTGCGCGAGGAACGTCAGTCCCAGCGTCGGGATGCCGTACTCGTGCGGATCGATCACCGTGATCTCGAGGCCGGTGCGGCTCACCGTATCCGGCTCGTTGTTCAAGAACACCGGGTAGACGTCCACCTGGCCCTCGATGAACACGCGCGGGTCGAAGCCCACCGACCGCAGATCGACGTCGTCAACCGTCAGCTCGACCGTCGCGAGGAGCGCGTGGAGCTCCGCCGGGACGACCCCGGCCTTAAAGCCGACGCTCTTCCCCGCGAAGTCCTCCGGACCGTTGATCCCCGCGTCCGCGCGGGCGATGTAGCCCTGGTCGCCGCGCTGCCCGAACAGCGCAACCGCCTGAACCGGCAACTCGTCGACGCGACGTCGGATCACCTGCGCCGCGGTACCGGTGATGAACTCCACCTGGCCGTCCAGCAGCAGCTTCAGGTGCTCGTCCTGGCCCGACGAGTGCTGGATGTCCACCTCGAGGCCCTCGTCCGCGAAGAATCCTTCCGCATCCGCGACATAGACAGCGACGAACGGCAGGTTCGCCTGCGGCCGGAACCCCGCCATGAACGTGATCGAGCGCGGCTCCGGGGTGGGCTCGGGCGTCGCCTCGGCGGTGGGCGCTACGGTGGCCGCCTCGGTAGAGGCTTCGGTAGCGGCGGGCTGAGGCGACGCAGTCGGCGTCGAGTCAGACCCATCGGTACAGGCGGCGACGAACAGCGTCAGCAACACGGCGGCAGCCGTGAGCGCAAGAAGGCGCGACATAGCGGGGACTCCAAAGGTCTGCGGAGCGTGCATCCGCGCCTTGGGCGCGGGCGCTACACGCAGGGCCATCTCCGCCGAACCGCATCCGCGCGTCTGCGCGCGGGCGCTACGGCTCGGTTCTCGATTCGTGCCAGAACAGCACGCGGCCCTCAATGTACGCAACGATCCCCGTCAGGATCACCCCCAGCGCCGCCAGCACCACGATCGCGCCGAACAGCGCCGGCGTATCGAAGTCGCCGTTCGCAATCAGGATCAACTGGCCCATCCCCGAGGATCCCGACAGGAACTCCGCCACCACCGCGCCGATAAGCGACAGCGGCACCGAGATCCGCAGCGCCGCGAAGACGTACGGCAGCGACGAGGGCATCCGCAGCGACCACAGCACCCGCCAGCGCGACGCATCGAGGGCGCGCATGAAATCGAGCGCTGCGGGGTCGACGGCACGCAGTCCGATCAGCGCATTGACGAGCATCGGGAAGAACGTGATCAACGCCGCGATCGCGACCTTCGGACCCAGCCCAAAGCCGAACCAGATCGCGAACAGCGGGTACACCGCCACGATCGGAGTCAGCTTGACCATCAACGCCGGCGGGTACAGCGCGCGCTCGAGCAACCGCGAATGCGCCATCACCACCGCCAGCACGAACGCCCCCAGGCTGGCGATGATCAGACCGCCCAGCGCCGCTGTCAGCGACTCTCGGGCCGCCGTGACGTAGCGCCCCGGATCATCCCTGAGCGCCTCGAAGACCGCGGACGGCCGCGGCACCAGGTACTCCGCCACCTCCCGTTCGCGAACCCAGACCTCCCACGCGACCACGAGCACCGCGAGTGCGATCACCGGCGGCGCGGTCACCGCGAGCACAGCTCGAACACGCCGGCCCGTGTCGGACCGGCCGCCCGCCCGCTCCGGCGAAGGCTCCTCGAGCTCGTCCGGCGTCGCGGCCGCGGCACCCTCGAGCTGGCGCGCGTCGGCCATCAGGCACCCGCCCGCAACCGCTCGCGCACCTGCCGCTCGCTCGCCACGAACTCCGGCGCCGTCAGCAGCGCGTCGGTCCGAGGCCGCGGCAGCGCCACCTCGATCTGCTCCAGGATCCGTCCCGGCGATCCGCTCATCACGACCACCCGATCGGAGAGCAGCAGCGCCTCGCGGATCGAATGCGTCACGAACAGCACGGAGACCCGCTCGCGCTCCCAGATCGCCAGCAGCTCCAGCCGCATCGCCTCCCGCGACAGCTCGTCCAGCGCGCCGAACGGTTCGTCCATCAGCAGCACCCGCGGCCCCACCGCGAGCGCCCGCGCCAGCGCTACCCGCTGCTTCATCCCGCCCGACAGCTCGCTCGGATAGAGCGCCGCGTAGCGATCGATGCCCACGCGCTCGAGCCACGCCGACGCCGATCCGTCGCCCTTACCGGACCGATGACGACCGACCAGGTCGAGCGCGAGCTGCACGTTGGACCGTACGGAACGCCAGGGCAGCAGCCCCGGCTCCTGCGTCACCAGCCCGACCGCGCTCGCGCGCTGCGCGGCGCGGGGCGGCTCCCCGAACACCTCGATCGTGCCGCCCGTGGGCTCCAGCAGACCCGCCACCGCTCGCAGCAGCGTCGTCTTGCCACATCCCGAGGGGCCGACGATCGAAACGAACTCGCCCGCGCCGACCCTCAGATCGACCGTGTCCAGGGCAGGTACGGTGCCGGTTTCGGCCTCGTAGTCGTGCGCGACGCCGGTAACGCTGATCGCGGGCGCCGCGCCGTCTGGCGGCGCGCGCAGTCGATCCGCCGTCGGGTTCGAGGTCATCGCGTTCCGTTCGGGCGCACCATGGGTCATCCGGCAGCTCAGCAGGGTGGCCGCACGAGCGAGGCGCGCAGGTGCAGCACGATCATTGTATGGTCCGATGCGGCCGGTACCGGCCGTCCCGACAGGTCCCCAGACGCGGATCACTGCCCACGATTGGACTCCCGATGGCTCACCGCATCGCGCTGGTCGGCGGCACCGGCCCCGAGGGGCGCGGCCTCGCCACCCGCTTCGCTAAGGCCGGGCACGAGGTCGTGATCGGCAGCCGCGATGCGGCCCGTGGCGCCGAAATCGCCGCCGCGCTCGCCGCGTCGCTCGCCACCAACGCCCCGAACGCCACCACTGTGACCGGCACCGACAACGCCGGCGCCGTCGACGGCGCCGACGTCGTGATCGTCGTCGTCCCCTACACCGCCCACCGCCCGACCCTCGAGGGCCTCGGCTCCGCGCTCGACGGCAAGATCGTCGTCGACGCCGCCGTCCCCGTCCGCTTCGAGCAGGGGCCGCGCCCGATCGAGGTCGAAGCCGGATCCGCCACCGAGGAAGCGAAGCAGATTCTGCCCGACGCCCGCGTCATCGGCGCCTTTCACAACCTCTCCGCCGAGGTGCTGCTCGAACCGGACGTCCCGCTCGACGCCGACGTGCTCGTCACCGGCGGCGACCACGAAGCGAAAGCGCTGGTGATGGCCCTCGCGAACGAGATCGAGGGCGCCCGCGCCGTCGACGCCGGCCCGCTCCGCTTCTCCCGCTTCGTCGAGGGCATCACCACCCTCCTGATCGGCATCAACGGCCGCTACCACGCCCACGCAGGCGTCACGATCGCCGGCCTCGACAGCGGAGCCTCCTCGTGACCGCGCCAACCGGCGACGGCGAGCTCCGCGTGATCGGCCTCCGCGGCATCCCGATCGTTCAGCCCGACGACGACCTCGCCGAGCTGATCGTCGCCGCCGCCTCGCAGCAGGGCGCCGGCATCGAGGACGGCGACGCGATCGCCGTCACCCAGCGCATCGTCTCCCGAGCGGAACACCAGCTCCGCCGCCTCGACGAGTTCGAGCCCAGCCTCTTCGCCCTCGATTACGCCGATCGCACTGAGAAGGACCCCCGTCTCGTCGAGGCGGTGCTCCGCGAATCGACGCGTGTGATCCGCCAGATCGGCAGCATCCTCATCACCGAGACGCGGCATGGCTTCAAGTGCGCCAACGCCGGCGTTGACGGCTCCAACGTCGGCGGCGAGGAGTTCGTCTCGCTCCTCCCGGTCGACTCGGACGCCTCCGCGGCAAGCATCCGCGCCGGCATCGCGGAACGCACCGGCGCCGACGTCGCGATCGTCATCACCGACACCTTCGGCCGCCCCTGGCGCCACGGCCAGACCAACGTCGCGATCGGCGTCGCCGGCATGCTCCCCTTCCGCGACTACGTCGGCGAGAACGACATGGACGGCCGCGAACTCCGCGTCACCACGATCTGCGTCGCCGACCAGATCGCCGGCACCGCGGAACTGGTCATGGGCAAGAGCGACGGCATCCCCGTCGCCATCATCCGGGGCTACGACTACCCCAGAGGCAACGGCTCCGCCGCCGAAATCGTCCGCGAATCGGAGCTCGATTTGTTTCCTTAGTTTTGTCCGACCGTTCCGGCCTGCTGCGTACACCCCATCAGGCGCCCTCCCTCGCTGACCGGGCTCGGGGGAGCGCCGAAGCGAGTTCGGGACGGTGCCTGCCGCCACGTCGCCGAGGACACACTCGCACAAGCGACACCTCCCAACGCGACCGCGCAGCGCGTCGAGGCCAGGGGGGTCGCGGGGGCTTGCCCCCGAAAAGTTTCTGGGCGGGCGGGCGGGATCCGCCAAGCTCCCGCACGCAACGCCGAAGGCGACACTCAGGCGCGCCCGAATGCCATCGCCGAATCGGCGCGGTCGCACGCGCGTAGCCCTCGACGATCGCACGCCCTAGCCTCCGTCTCATGTCCACCAGCGACACCCCCACTACCAGGCCCGCCGCGCGGCAAGCGATGGAGCGCAACCTCCGCCTCCTGAACTGGTGGTGGTGGTCCCGCTGGTTCTGGCTCGGCGAGGGCATCTGGGTCGTCTACCTGATCGAAGAGCACGGCTTCACCCTCGGCGAGGTGCTGCTCTTCGAGGCGGTCTGGGCCGCCGTCGTGCTCCTCGTCGAGGTCCCGTCGGGCATCCTCGCCGACCGTTTCGGACGCAAGCGGATCCTGCTTACCGCCAGCGTCGTCAGCCTCGCCGGGTTCACCATCTTCGGGCTCGGCGCCGGGCTGCTGCTGCTCGCCGCGTACGCCGCCTTCGGCATCGCCGATGCCTCCTATTCCGGCGCCGACAGCGCACTGCTCTACGACACGCTCGAGTCGCTCGAGCGAAGCGATCAGTTCGAAGGTCGCCTCGGACGCCTGAACGGTCTGCTCATGGCGGCGTTCGCCGGGATGACGATCGCCGGATCGTTGCTGGTCCGCTGGACCTCGCTCCGCTTCCCGATTCTGCTCAGCGTCGCGCTCACCGCCCCGAGCCTGCTGATCATGTGGCGCGTCACCGAACCGAACGCCCGCGGCGGGCACGCCGGCATCCAGGCGATCGGCCGCCAGGCGCTACGCCGTCTCGTAACCACCCGCTCGATGTGGTCCGTCGTGATCCTCCAGACGGTCGTCGTCATGTCGATCATCCTGATGGCCACGCTCCAGCAGCCGGTGCTGCTCAGCCACGGCGCGCCGATCTGGTCGCTCGGCGTCTTCATCGCCGTGCAGATGCTGGTGGGCGCCGCCGGTTCGTGGGTCGCCGGCCCCGTCGGCGAGCGGCTGGGACTGCGCGCGCTCTTCCTCGTGGTGCCGCTCGCCAGTGCGTTCGCGCTGCTCGCCGGCGTCTCGAACCAGCCATGGAGCTACGCGTTCTTCATCTTCCCCGCCGCCGGCTTCCACCTCGTGTTCACCCACACCTCCGGTTTCCTCGCCCGCCGCGTCACGGAGCGTGAACGCGCAACCGTGATCTCGCTCGCCTCGATGGCTTCCAGCGCGACCTCCGTCGCCGTCACACCGCTGCTCGGGCTGCTCGTCGACCGCGAGGGCCTCGACAGCGCGCTCATCGTCGCCTCGCTCGGCCTCGCCGCGCTCGCGCTGATCGCCTACCTCGCCTGGTCGACCAGCGGCGACACGGCGCGCGACCCGGTCACCGACGGCGAACCACGCGCCGAGGCCAACGGCGATCGACCGCTGCCCCTCGTCAGCCCCCGAGACGCCCCGTAGCATCGAAGCGCGGCGACGACCGAGCTGCCTCGCGGCGGGAACGAGATGACCGAGCACACCAGCACCGACGGCGAGCACCGAGATCGCGGAGAACCCTCGCCCGACGTGAGCGATGTTGGAGACGGATCCGGCGCGAGTGAACTGATCCGCGATGCGCTCGTCGACGACGACGATCCGCGATTCCCGGTCTGGTTGCCGGTCCCGGGAATCGCGCTCGCCGCCGGCTGGGCGCTCTACGCTGCGGCCGCGGCCGAGGGCTCGTTCGTCCCGACGCTGATCTGGCCGGGGCTGGCGATCTTCCTCGGAGCGACGCTGGCCACCTGGCTCGGCTGGCAACTGGACATCGACTGAATCCCGGCCGGCGCACGCCGTGCGCCGGCGGCGAGGAAGCCTATGTTGCACGTCTTCTACGGCGCGGACGACTTCCGCAGCGGCGAAGCCCTCGCCGCGCTTCGCGTCTCGCTCGACGCCGACGGCATGCTCGCCAACAACACCTCCGTACTCGCCGGACGCGGCCTCAAACCTGCCGAGCTGACCCAGCACGCGATGGCCGTCCCGTTCCTCGCCGAGGCGCGCCTCGTCGTCGTCGAGGGCCTGCTCACCGCGCTCGGCTCCCGTCGCGGCGTCGCCGATGAATGGGAGCCGCTGATCGAGGCCCTGCCCGGATTGCCGCCCTCGAATCACGTGACGCTGATCGAGCCGGCGCCCCGCCGCGACGATCGCCAGGGCGTCTCCCGCTCACCCCTGCTGCGCGCGCTGAAGAACGTCCCCGACGCCGAGATCCGCGAATTCGCCGAGCTCAAGACCTGGGCGCGCGGCGGCCCCAGCGAGGTCGCTCGCTGGCTCCTCGATCGCGCCCGCGCCCGCGACATCGCGATCGAGGGCGACGCGGTCGAGGCGCTCGTCGACCTGATCGGCGCGAACCTCCGCGCCCTCGCGCAAGAGCTGGACAAGCTCGCCGCCCACGCTGCCGCCGCCGCCGCGCGCGACCACAGCGCCGCCGCCACCGCCACCACCGGCGCACCGGCGATCACCGCGTCCAACGTCCGCTTGCTGACCCCCCAGGCGCGCGAAGAGAACATGTTCGCCCTCGTCGACGCGATCGTCGAAGGCCGCGCCGAGCTCGCGCTCCGCCTGCTCCGCCGCGTGCTCGACGACGGCAGCATCGCGCCGGCGCTGCTGCAGGTGATGATCGCGCGCCAGCTCCGCCACCTGATCCGCGGCACCGAGCTGCTCGAACGCCACGCCTCGCAACAGGAGGTCGCCGACGCCACCGGTCTCCGCGGCTTCCCGCTCACGAAGCTGATGCGCCAGGCCCGCCAGACCATCCGCCCCGCCGTCGAGGCCGCCCTCCACGACCTCGAGGCCGCCGACTTCGCCGTCAAGAGCGGCCGTATGAGCGACGATCTCGCCCTCGAGCTCCTCGTCTGCCAGCTCTCCACCCGCGCCCCCTTCGGGGGCCGTTGACGCTTCGCCCCCTTCGGGGGTGATCGACGCTTCGCGCCTTCGCTGGATTCCCCTTGCCGACGTCGGCAGGTCCGCTCGCGAGCGTGGATCGAGCTCGCCGTCGTCGACGATCGCGTCAACCGCTCGACGGAGGTGAGGCCATTTAGCTCCGACCGGTGGAGGAACGCGCGGAAGAGCGCGATTGGACCTCCGGACGGGGGCGTGGGCGCGCAGCCCGTATGTCGGGGTGTGCGGGAGGGATCTACCTCATTGGGCAAACAACGCCGACAGCGCCCCCGCAGGCGACGACATCCTCGCGACGCCCCGAGCGTTCTTGCGAGGCTCCGGATGATGCCATGTCGCCGCCGCCAAGCCACCCGGCCAGAAGCAGATCAGCAGGCCCGCAAACAACCCCGAAGGGTCAGAAAAGCCCCGAAGGGGCCTAGTCGCGAAGGGGGACGGCTACCGGGTTGTAGCAGGCGGCGAGGTGGCCCGGCTCGTCGCCGACCGGCTCCAGGCGTGGCGCCGCCTCGATGCGGCACTGCGACACCGCCTTGTGACAGCGCGGCAGAAACGGGCACTGCGGCGGCAGATCGGTCAGATCCGGCGGCTGACCGCGCAGCGGCTGCAACCTCGCCTGGTGCGGCCCGGGCAGACTCTGCAACAACCCGAAGCTGTACGGGTGCCGAGGCGCGCGGAAGATCGTACGCACATCGGAGCGCTCGACGATCTCGCCCGCGTACATCACATGTACGCGATCGGCCATCCGCGCCACCACGCCGAAATCGTGCGTGATTAGCAGCAGACCGACACCGGCCTGGTCCCGCAGCTGCTCGAGGATCTGCAGCGTCTCCATCCGCACGCCGGGATCGAGGCTCGCCGTCGGCTCGTCGGCGATGATCACTTGCGGCTCCAGCGCCACCGCGAGCGTGATCATCACCCGCTGCGCCATCCCGCCCGACAGCTGGAACGGGTACAGATCGAACACTCGCTCCGCGTCCGGCAGCAGCCGCTCGAGCGCCGCGAGCGCCTCCGCCTCGGCCTCGGCCTTCGAGATGTCGCGGTGCGCCTGGAACAGCTCCACCAGCTGCTCGCGCACCCGCAGCGTCGGCGTCAGCGCGCCGAGCGCGTCCTGGAAGATCATCGAGATTTGCTCGCCGCGGATCCGGCGCAGCTCCTCGCCCGACATGTCCAGCAGCGATCGACCGCGGTAGCGCATGCCGCGCGCCGTCATCTCGGCGTTCGTCGGCAACAACCCCAGCAGCGCGTGCCCGACGGTGCTCTTCCCCGCGGCGGATTCGCCGACGAGCGCCAGCGTCTCGCCCGACCGCACCTCCAGCGACACGTCGCGCACCGCCGCCACGCTCGAGTCGTCACCGCGATAGTCAACCGACAGCCCGTCGATCGCGATCAGCGGCTCGCCGCTCTCACCGGCAGCCGAGACCCCCTCTGCACGTACCGCTCCGCCAACATCCTCAAAACCCATCCACACACCCTAACCCCCTTCGGGGTCTATCGACGCTCCCCCCTTCGGGGGCCACCGACGCTTCGCGCCCTTCCGATGGGCCGGCTTTGCTTCGGATCGTCAGCGCCTGCCCGCGCTCGAGATTCAGGGTCTCGAAGTTCAGGGTTGGGTGATGAGCTCGCCCGCGTATACCAGAATTGAAGCCGGACGTGCCGGTCGCCTCCCGGCGGACCGGGAGCCTGAATCCACCGCGAGCAGCGCGATCCGAAGTCGGCCACGCGCCACCAGCCCCGAAGGGTCATCAACCCCCGAAGGGGGCCCGAAGGGTCGTTAGGCCCCGAAGGGGCGGATCGCCGTGAGGACGCGGCCCTGGACCTCGACGTTGTTGGCGGGGGTGTAGATCGGATCCATCGTCGCGTTCATCGGCTGGAGGCGGACGCGATCGCCTTCGTGGAAGAACTTCTTGAGCGTCGTCTCGTTCTCGTCGCGCAGCCAGACCGCGACCATCTCACCGTCGTCGCAGCTGTGGATCGGCTCGAGGATCACGATATCGCCGTCGTTGATCAGCGCATCGATCATCGAGTTGCCCTCGACGCGCAGCGCGAACACGTTGCTGCGTCCGCGCGTCTGATCCTCTGTCAGCTCGATCGACTCCGTCGCGTTCAGCGCCTCCGCCGTATCGGGCGGCGTCGGGATCGGGATCCCCGCCGCGATCTTGCCGAGCAGCGGTACCGGCACCGTCCGTCGCCG
This sequence comes from Dehalococcoidia bacterium, assembly GCA_965248675.1. GTDB lineage: Bacteria > Chloroflexota > Dehalococcoidia > UBA2979 > UBA2979 > UBA6627. The sequence continues at coordinate 1,613,969 of CBDFJZ010000008.1, read as the reverse complement.
GCTTCCGCTGCTGCCGCTGAGCAGCTCGATCGCGCGCGAGACCTCGCGGTCGCGGCGGATCAACCCCTTCTCCTCGAGGCGCTTCAGGTTGTAGTCGACGACCGAGGTCGACGAGATGTCGCAGCCGTGCTGGATGTCGCGGATCGATGGCGGATAGTCATGCTCCGAGATGAAGTGCTCGAGGAACCGAAAGATCCCCTGCTGCTTCGGCGAGAGCTCCTCGAACTGCTGATCAGCCACGGCTATCTCCTCCGCCCCGGACCGCATCTTCGCGACGCCGGGAGCTGTGCGCCCCACCGCACCCAATGCTGCCAACGCGGTCGCCGCGAACGCGGTCACCATGCCGGCTGCCATCCACAGAGTTCGCTCTCTCAGCGAGGATCCGTGGTGTTCGGTACAAATGTTCTGTTCCGAACGTCTCCGACCGTACCGACCCCTCCGAAACACGTCAAGAACCACGCGCCGCGCCCCCGCCGCGATCCGGCGCTACGATCCCGCAACGCCAGCCGCCAGCCGACCACCGGCGGCGGCGGAGAGGACCAGTAGATGGCCGCCGGTCTCGAGGATCTCTTCGGCCGGGAAGCCCCCCCGTCATCGGCGTCCTTCGGATGGGGCGAGCCCGATGAATCCGCGGGCGAACTCCGCCGCGCACTCGTCGTCGCCGCGCACCCCGACGACGCCGACTTCGGCGCCGCCGGCACTGCCCACCTCCTCGCCGAGGCCGGGTGGGAGGTCCGCTACCTCGTCGCGACCGACGGCTCGAAGGGCTCAGACGACGCTTCGCTCACCCCCGACCAGCTTGTCAGCATGCGCGCCGAGGAGCAGCGCGCCGCCGCCGATCTGCTCGGCGTCCAGAGCGTCGGCTTCCTCGGCTTCACCGACGGCGAGCTCGTCCGCGACCTCGCCCTGCTCGAGGCCGTGGTCCGCGAGATCCGCGCCTTCCAGCCCTTCGCCGTCTACACCCACGATCCCGAGCCGGTGATCATCCGCAACGGCTTCGTCAACCACAGCGATCATCGCGCCACCGGCCTCGCCACCGTCGACGCCGTCTACCCCGCGGCCCGCGATCGCCTCAACTTCCCCCACCACGTCGACGAAGGCCTCGCACCGCACAAGGTCCGCGAGCTCTACCTCTGGGGCGCCAACGAGCCCAACTTCGAGGTCGACATCACCGACGTCGTCGAAACGAAGATCGCCTCGCTCGTCGCCCACGACAGCCAGTTCGACGTCAACGACGAGTTCCTCGAACAGATGCGCTCGTTCTGGAAGAACGACGACGGCCGCTACGTCGAAACCTTCCGCCGCATCCCTCTCTTTCCGTAAGGGGGTCTTCGACCCCTCTGTTGACCTTCGGTCGCGCGCTCGAGAACTCGCCGTCGAGCGGCGCGTTGGACGCTCGATAGTCGTTCACAGTCACCTCCGGACCGAGAACGTTGCTCCGGGAGGTCCGGGGGGGGGGTACGTCAAGCCGCCAGAGAGGCGCAATCCGGCTTGCGAGGGGCTCCAGTGGACAACCTTGTCCACGACCGCGTTTTGCGCGTCAGGCAGAGCTGCCACCGACCTAGAACGGTCGAGTTGACAACTCCGCGAGACCCGGCGGGCGTGCTAGCGTCCAGTTCACCAGCTCACCGTCGAATCCACCCGGCGAGACCGAAGGTCAGAAAGGACCCGAAGGGTCCATGGAGTCGCTGCCGCCTCGCTTCTGCCCCCGCTGCGGCGCGGCCATCCCCGCACCTCCCGAGGGTGAACGCCCGACCTGCCCACGCGGCGACTACGTCTGGTACGGCGACCCCAAGGTCGCCGCGGGCGTCCTCGTCTCGAGGCCACGCGCCAACCTCGAGAACGGCAGCTCCGCGGACACCGCCGGCCCCGCTGCCCGTGAGCTGCTCTTGGTGCGCCGCAACCACGAGCCCGCCCTCGGACGTTGGGCCTTTCCGTCCGGCTTCGTCGACGCCGGCGAGGTCGTCGAGCAAGCCGCCGCCCGCGAGGTGTTCGAGGAAACCGGCGTCGAAGTTCGCATCGACGGCCTGGTCGGCGTCTACTCCGAGGCAGGCAACGCCGTGGTCTTCATCGCCTACGCCGGCACCCTGGTCGCCGGCGAGGCAAACCCCGGCGATGAGGCGTTCGAGGTTGGCTGGTTCGCGCCGGACGCGCTGCCCGAGCTCGCGTTCCCGCACGACGACCAGATCGTCGCCGGCTGGCGCCAGACGTTCGTCTGACAGGCCGCGCGGCGACCCGTGGCTGGTTGTCTCCTGATCGCGATCAACCGTCGGGTTATGCTCTCCCCCGATTCATCAGCACCCACGCGGTGACCAGCTCAGCGCGAGGCGCGTCGTCAATCCAGCCGATCGATCGAAGGAGCCTCCCCATGGAAGTCACGCTAACCCTCACCGAACGCGGCGCCGACCACCACGAAGCGGTCCGCGCGCTGCTGCGCGAGGCGCTCGACGAGTCCGGGCTCGGCAACGTCCAGGTCGAGGAAACGACGATCCGCGCCGACGAAGAGGCGATCGCGATCAGGTGCATCGGCTCACCGACGATCCGCGTCAACGGCATGGACGTCGAGTACCAGGACCGCGAGCCGGACGAGACCACCGCCGGCGTCCGCTACTACAACACCCCCGCCGGCTGGAAGTCGGTCCCGGAGAAGGGGATGATCCTCCGCGCCCTTGAACGCGCCAAGGCGGCCGACGCGGCTTCATAGTTTGCTCGACCGTTCCGGCAGCGGCTTTCGCCTGCAGTCGCTGCGCCTCGTGGTGAAGGGCTGGCGATCCCCACAGCGACCCGCAAACGGCTACGATGGTCACGATGAGCAAACAGAACGACCCGGACGACCGACCAGACACTCCACCGCCAGGTGCGGAACGCACATTCCGTGACGCGCTGCGAGGCCTCCGCCGCGCCGCGGGCGATTTCGCCGAGGCGGGCGCCGAGGAAGCCCGCAAGCTCGCCGAAATCGCCCGCCCCGAGGTCGAGCGCCGCGCCAGGCAGGCGAAAGCCGCCGCCGACGCGGCACGCCCTCACCTCGAACAGAAGGCACGCGAAGCCACCGACTACGTCCGCGACCACCAGGACGAGATCGTCCGCGCCTCGAAACGCGGCGCCGGCGTCGCCGCCTCCGGCGCCGCCCGCGCCGTCACCCCCGGCCCGCTCCGCCCCGCCGTCGACGCCATGAAGGACGAGCTCCGCAAGCCCTCGGAAGAAGCGACCGCCAACGCCGATGGCGACGCGGATCACGTGGGCGGGGCGGCGACTGGCAACGCCGAGACCGCCACCTCCGCCGATCCGCCTGACCCTACCGACCCCCCCTAGCGCCCCACGCGCGAAGCGTCATGAGGGGTCGAAGACCCGGTCGAAGACCCCATGCCGGCGCGACGGGCCGCAGTGCGGAAGGCGGCGCGACGCATCAGCAACGCTGCCGCTGCCCAGAGCAGCGCCGCGAGGAGAAAGCCGACGGAATAGAGCGTGTAGGGGATCGAGTACGAGTCCGTCCGATCGAACAGGAACGTTCCCGCCAGCGGTCCCAGCAACTGACCGCCGAACGAAATCATCGCCACCAGGCCGCTGATCGCGCCGTAGTGCCGCACCCCGAACGCGCGCGTGATCAGGAGCGGCTCGATCATCGGTGAGAACGCCCCGCCCAGCCCCCAGAACAGCACCCACACGACGATCCCGCTGGTTGCGGTCGTTGCCACGAGTGCGCCGGTCGCGATCGCCTGCGTCAGCGCCACCGCGATCCCGAGGGCGAACACGCGATCGACCCGGTAGAGCACCAGGCTGAGCGGCGGCCGGGCCAGCATCCGAATCAGCGCGGTCAACGCGAGCAGGCCGGCGCCGCCGGCGACCGCTCGGCTCTCGAAGAAGTCCACGATCAGGTTGTTGACCGACCCCTGCCCGAGGAAGAACAACAGCATGCCGAGCGAGACGAGCCAGAACACGACCGACCGCAGCGCCTCGCGCGTATCGAACCCGCCTTCGATTTTGTCGAGGTCGACATCGGCCGCGGCGCCGTTTGGCCGGAGGCCCAGATCGCTCGGCCGATCGGCGACGAGCAGCGTGCCAACGCCGTGGACGACGAAGATCGCGACCCCGCCGACGAACATCGATTGCTGCCAGCCGGATCCGCCCTCCACCCAGGCGAGGACCGGCAGCACCAACGCGCCGCCCATCGCGAACCCGGTGGTCACCAGACCGAGCGATACCTGGCGGCTGCGGCCTTCGAACCAGCGGGTGATCAGCCAGTTGTAGGGGATTGGCGTGAGGAACGGCCGCGCCAGGCTGACGGCGGTCCACCCGACGTAGAACTGCCAGAGATTCGTGGCGAACGAGGTGGCGATCAGCGCCGCCGGCATCGCGATCGTGCCGACGATCAGCATCCGTCGCGGTCCGTCGCGGTCGATCAGACCGCCGATCCAGGGCCCGATCAACGCAAAGACGACCTGCCCGACCGAGAACGCGCCAAACACGGCCGTGCGACCGACACCGAAGTCCTCCGGGATCGAGGTGATGTAGAGCGCGACGACCCAGAACGTCGCACCGATCGTGACGGCGTTCGTGAGGATGCCGGAGGCGACGATCACCCATCCGTAGTGCACGGGCGCTCGCTGCGCGAACGCTCTCATCAGCTCGGCCACCTACCGGGTCGATCCTCGAGGGGAGCATCACCCTAGCCCCGGCTCGATGCACGAGCTAACGCCCGCGCCGTCGCCACGACGGGTCCGCCGAATCAGAGCCCCTGAGCGGGCGCCGCATGCTCTGCTATCGTGCGCCAGTCCACGGGGCGCGAACCGGCCGCCCCTTGACCGCGAGCAGGGGGTCAGATGAAAGTGGCCGTCGGCCTCGGGCGCGATGCGATCATCGACTGGGACGACGTCTCGACCTGGGCGATCGAGGCCGAGCGGCTCGGCGTCGACTGCCTCTGGACCGCCGAGGCCTGGGCCCACGACGTGATGACCCCGCTCGCCTACCTCGCCGCGAAGACCGAGAAGATCCACCTCGGCACCAGCATCATGCAGATCGGCACCCGCACCCCGGCGCTCGTCGCGATGACCGCGATGACCCTCGACTCGATGTCCAACGGGCGCTTCCGCCTCGGCGTGGGCAGCAGCGGTCCGCAGGTGATCGAGGGCTGGCACGGCATCCCGTTCGCGAAGCCGATCGCACGCACCCGCGAGGTGATCGAGATCGTCCAGCGCATCTTCAACGGCGAGAAGCTCACCTACGACGGCGAGTTCTACCAGCTCCCACTCCGCGACGGCGGCTCCGGTGAAGGCAAGGCCTTGATCCCCGGCGCCGCACCGCCGAAGCACGTTCCGATCTACGTCGCCTCGCTCGGGCCGAAGAACCTGCGGATGACCGGCGAGGTCGCGGACGGCTGGCTCGGCACGTCCTTCCTCCCCGAACACGCCGGCCTCTTCCTCGACCCGATCCGCGAGGGCGCCGAAGCCGCCGGCCGCTCGTTCGATGAGATGGACATCCAGGTCGGCGGCACCGTCTGGTTCACCGAAGACCGCGAGGCCGCCGCTCAGGCGCTCAAGCCGGACCTCGCGTTCAGCCTCGGCGCGATGGGCTCGAAGGCCCACAACTTCTACAACGACGCCTACCGCCGCCAGGGCTGGGCTGACGAAGCGCTCGAAATCCAGCGCCTCTGGCTCTCCGGCGAACGCGACGCCGCCCGCGCGCGCGTCCCCGACGAGATGGTGCTGGGCGGCAACCTGATCGGCGACGAGGACACGATCCGCGACCGCCTCCGCCTCTACCGCGACGCCGGCATTACCACCTTCCGCGCCGGCCCGCGCGGCTCGAACCTCGGCGAGCGCCTCGACACCCTCGGTCGCTTCATGGACATCGTCGCCGAGGTCAGCGCGGAAGTGCCGGCGCCTGCGACGTAGGAGCATCAGGAAGAAAACGCGCGTAGGACCTGAAAAGAGGCGCCGCGACGTGCGGGGCATCAAGGAGGCGACGGGCTCAGCGAGGCCGGACGGGCGGGTAATCCCGTCCGAGCCGCGGGCTGACGGCGCGAACCCATCAGCAATCCCACTTTCGTCCGTCCATCCCATATAATCTGAGATGTGACATTAATTCTCTGTCTACCCACACGGGTTGATCGGCGTCAGATCAGGGGACGTGCAGCAAGTGGTGAAACAGATCGTCGCGCGACTCGATCGCCATGGCCGTATTGTGATCCCGGCGGCCTTCCGCCGCGCACTCGGAATCCACGAGGGCGACGAGGTCACAGTCGAGTTGGAGGACGGTAGCCTTCGAATCTCAACGCGCGCTGAGGCGATGCGGCGGGCGCAGGATCTCGTGACGCGCCTGACCGCTGGGACGGGCCGCTCGCTCGTCGACGAGCTGCTGGCTGAACGTCGCGCAGAAGCAGCGAATGAGTGATTCGATTCTCGACGCCTCGGCGTTGCTCGCGTGGCTCCATCGTGAGCCCGGGGAACAGCGTGTCGCGGGAGCGCTCGCCGAAGGTGCGACGATCAGCAGCGTGAACCTCTCGGAGGTCGTGGCAAAGCTCGCCGATGCCGGCGGCACGGATCAGCTGATTCGCGAAGCGCTCTTACCGCTCGGGCTCAACGTCGCCAGCTTCGATGCGGACGAGGCATTTTCGGCCGGCCTCCTGAGACCCCCGACACGCGCCGGCGGTCTCTCGTTCGGGGACCGCGCATGCTTGGCGCTTGGGATCCGGACCGGCGACACGATCCTCACGGCGGATCGGAGCTGGGCCGATCTCGACCTTGAACCGCAGGTTCGAGTCTCAACGATCCGCTAGCGACGCGGCACGAGACGCTTCTCTTCCCTGCCAAGCGTCAGACCGAGCACGTCCGCCAGCCTCACGACTGCAGCGCGGCACGTAAGGCCGACTCAGCCGTCGGCGGCAGCCGGGCGATAGCTGCGCAGGAACGCCAGCACCGCCGCCACGCGTCGGTTGACCGTCGAATCGCTGGGATCGAGGTCGAGCTTGGCGAGGATCGCGCTTATGTGCTTCTCGACGGCCGACTCCGAGACGTAGAGCGCCTCCGCGATCGCGTGGTTGGACTTGCCCTGCGCCATCTCTCGCAAGACATCGCCCTCGCGCTCGGTGAGATCGCTCATGCCCGACTGCGACACCGTCGCGCCGCGCGCCAGCAGTCCCTCCACCACCTCAGGATCGATCACCGACCCGCCCTCGGTGACCGCGACGATCGCCCGCACGAGGTCGTCGACGTCGCCGACGCACTCCTTGAGCAGATACGCTAGGCTGGCGGTGCCGTCCTGGAAGAGCTCGAACGCGTAGAGGGCGTTGGCGTACTGCGAGAGGATCACGACCCCGACGTCCGGGTGCGCGGCGCGGATCGCGCGTGCCGCGTCGATGCCCTCGGTCTGGTGGTTGGGGGCATCCGGATGTCGGCGACGACAGCGTCGGGTGGTCGCCCTCACGCTCCTCTCGTACCCTCGACATGGGGCGAGCAAGTCCTCAGCGTGGCGGCGATGGTCGCATTCTGGCCGCTCGCCTACCGGATGTGGCAAAACACGATCGAGGCACCCGTGGTTACCGCGGCGCCGCCCTCGCCTGCTTGAGCGCCCTCCGTCTGGCTTGCGCCACCAACCGCCATCCGGCGCGCTGATCGCGCTGCTCAGCAGCAGGCTCGTGACGAGCCTGCTGCTGATCGGTGGCGCCGGGTTCGCCCGCGGCAGTTGAGGACGATCGAACAGCAGCGGCCAACTACGAATCGGAGGGTCTGAGATGACAGAACTGACGCAAGCGAGGCTCGGCGCGATCGCGGTCGCGGCGTTCCCGGTGGTCGGGCTGCTCGCGGCCACCTACCACCCGTTCATCGGCGATCTCGCCGACAACGAGGCGACCGCCCGTGTGATCGCCGCCGACCCGACGCGCTGGGGCTGGTCGCACGTCGCCGAGATGGGCGCCAACGTGCTCGCCGTGCTGGGTATTCTTGCGCTCGGAGCCTACCTACGCGCCTCTGTTGAACGGACGTGGAGCTTCATCGCCGTGCCGCTGATCGCCACGGCCATGATCCTCTTCACCGCAGTGCTGGGGATGTCCGTGATCTGGGCCGCGATGAGCGAAGCCGGATCGCCAATCGTGCCGGTGATGGACGCCACCGAAACCTGGTATGCGCCGGTCACGCTCGTGATCCTGGTCGCGATCGGGCTCGGCCTCCCGGCGCTGGCGGTGTCCGTCTACCGTAACCACGTGCTGAGCCCCCCGCTCAGCCGGATCGTCGCGGCCGCGATCTGGCCTCGACGTTCACACTTCTGATCGAGGCGAGCTGGGGCGAGCAGCTCTTCAACGCCGTCGCGATCATCGCGTTCTGGCCGCTCGCCTACCAAATGTGGACCGAGCCGATCGAGGTCGCCTCGGTGATCGTGGCTCAGCCCTCGAACGCCTAAGCCAGTCGTCCTCACGACGAGGCTCGAGGCGCGACGACCAGGCCCGGCCACGAGACGCGAAGCGTCAGTGAGGGGTCGCAGACCCCTCGCGGCCCAGCGTCAGTCCGAGGACGTCCGACAGCTCGACGAGCGCCGGCACCGCCGTCTCGCCCGACACCTGCCCGCCGTCGATCTCTCGCGCGAGCTGGAGCAGCGCCCGAATCGCCTCGGGCGTGTTCAGGTCATGGTCCATCGCGTCCATGAACGCGTTCCGGAACGGCTGCGCCCGTAGTGCGTCCGCGCCGCCCGAGGTCAACTCCGACGCCCGTCGCAGTAGCGCCGCGTTCTCCTCCTGCGCGTCGAGCGCCTCCTCGGAGAAATCGCGGTCCTCGCGGTAGTGGATGCTCAGCAGCAGTAGCCGGATCGCGTCCGGCGTGTGCCCGGCGCCCAGCAGCTCGCTCACCTTCACCAGGTTGCCGAGGGACTTCGACATCTTTACGCCGTCGAGGCCGAGCGTCCCGTTGTGCATCCAGTAGCTGACGCTCGGACAGTCCCCGGTCACGCACTCCGTCTGCACGATCTCGCTGTCGTGGTGCGGATATGCCAGGTCCCGCCCGCCGCCGTGGATGTCGATCTGATCGCCCAGCGCCGACCGCGCCATCGCCGAGCACTCGATGTGCCAGCCCGGCCGCCCCGGCCCCCACGGCGACTCGAACGTCGCGCCCGGGTCGCTCGAGGGCTGCCACAGCAGGAAGTCCAGCACGTCCCGCTTCAGGTGATCCGGCTCGTCCGGCATCGTGTCCGTGCGTGGCCCGGTCCGCAGCTCCTCCTGGGTCCGCCCCGACAGCGCGCCGAACGCCGGCGACTGCGATCGATCGAAGAACACGTAGCCGTCGACCTCGTACGCGTGCTCGGACGCCACGAGCTCCGATACCATCTCGATGATCTCCGGCATGTGCCTCGACACTCGAGGAAACGCCTCCGGCCGCAGCACGCTCAGCGCGTCCATCTCCTCGAGGTAGACCCGCTGGTTGCGCTCCGTCAGCTCCTGGATCGTCACGCCCAACTCGCGCGACTTCCGCACCATGTCGTCGTCGATGTCCGTGATGTTCTGGACGTGCCGCACCTCGTAGGCGTTGAACTCCAGCCACCGTCGCAGCGTGTCCTGCACCACGTAGGTCAGCGCGTGTCCCAGGTGCCCCACGTCGTACGGCGTGACCCCGCAGACGTACACGCGCACCACGCCCGGCTCCAGCGACGCGAATGGCTCCAGCTCCCGCGTCAGCGAGTTGTAGAGCCGAAATCCGGCGTGCGGACGCGCCTCGAGGTCGTCGCGGGCGGGTTGTACCAGGGATCCGCTCCTCGTCCGCCGGGGCTCCAATGGCAGCCGCGCCCACGACGATCGGCCCCGAACAGACCGGAATCGTAGCACGCAGCTACCTGCGCTCGGGCTCCAAAGATGGCGCCTTCAAGGCGTGAGAGACGAAGCGTCCGAGGCCCCCGATCGCCGCTCCAAGGGCGGCTGAAACGACCGTCGCGTAGACTGCCCCGCAGCGCCGGTGCCGTGCCGGCGCGTCACCTTCGGTCACCGCGCCGGGAGTCTCGCGTGCCCCGTCCACTCCGCGTCGCGCTGCTCCAGCTCGAGGCTCGCGATCTCGGCGACCACGACCGCGCCTGGGGCGAATTGCTGCGCGCGATCGACGAGGCCGCGAAGCAGGAGCCCGAGCTGATCGTGCTCCCCGAGGCCAGCTACCCGGCCTACTTCCTCCAGTCCCGCGAGGCCTACGACGAGGCCGACGTCCATCCCGACGAGCAGGTCCTCGCGACCCTCGGCCGCCGCGCCGCGGAACACGGCGCCCACCTCGCTGCCGGCCTCGTCCTCCGCACCCCCGGCGGCCTCGAAAACGCCTGCGTTCTCTTCGACCCCGACGGCCACGAGGTCGGTCGTTACGCCAAGAGCTTCCTCTGGCACTTCGACCGCCGCTGGTTCCAGCCCGGCGGCCACTACCCCGTCTTCGAGCTCAACTTCCCGCGCGCGGGACCGACCAGCGCCGGCGTCCTCATCTGCTCCGACAGCCGCCTCGAGGAGATACCCCGCGCCTACGCCATCGAGGGCGCGCGCCTGATCGTCGATCCCACCGCCTGGGTCTCCGCCGGCCGCGACGCTACCCAGCTCTCGAACCCGCAGATCGAGTTCCTCATGCCCGCCCGCGCCGTCGAGAACGGGTGCTGGGTCCTGTGCGCCGACAAGACCGGCACCGAGGGCCAGTCGCTCGTCTACGCCGGCCAATCCGGCGTGATCGCACCCGATGGTCAGTGGATCGTCCGCGCCCCGTCCGCGGGCGCCGGCGTCGTCGTCCACGAGATCGACCTCGACGAAGCCACGGGCCCCCCGATCATGCGCCACCCCGAGCTGTACACGGACCTCGGCGCGCCCGCCGATCAATCGACCGCCGCGAAGCTCGCCCGCGAGCCGCTGATCGCCGAGGACGCCGCCGCGCGCGTCGGCGCCGCGGCGATGGACGCCTCGCCCTCCGCGGTCGCCCTCGTCGAGGGCGCCCGCCGGCTCGTCCGCGCAGCGGCGACGCAGGACGCCGCGCTGGTCGTGCTGCCCGACCTCGCCGGCGCCGACGCGCGCGGCGTCACCGAACGCGAGACCCTGCCCCTCCTCGAGGCCCTTGCCCGCGAGCGTTCGGCGATGATCGCCGTCGTCCTCGCCGAACGAACGGCGACGGCGACATACAAGACGCAGTACCTGATTGACTCCTCCGGCGTCATCGCCTCCCACCGCCAGACCCACCTCTCCGACCGTGAGCGCCAGGCCGGATTCAGCGCCGGAAACGAACCGCCCCCGGTCGTCGAGACGATCATCGGACAGGTCGGCCTCCTCGCCGGCGTCGAGGGCCTCGTCCCCGAGCTCGCGCAATCGCTCAAGCTCCGCGGCAGCGAGCTGATCGCCTGGTCCGCCGGCGCCGTTGGCACCCCACTCCGGACGTTCGCCCGCGCGCGCGCCCTCGAACACCACTGCTACGTCACCGCCGCCGGCGACACCAGCGAGGACAGCGGTGGCTACGTCGTCGCGCCCGGGGGAGCGGTCCTCACCGAAACCCTCCCCGATCGCCCGATGGTCATGACCGCGGACATCAACCGCCTGCTCGCCCGCTGGAACGACATGGCCCCCGGCACCAACCCGATCCACGACCGCGCCACCCTCCACGCCGGCACCGTCCAGCGCGCCGGCAGCTAGCCTCGCCTCTCTGAGACGAGTCGAGTAAACGCAAGCAGCTCCGACGATCCGTTCGTATTCTGTTGTCAACCGCAGCAACGTTCACGTTCGGAGCGCGATTTAAGACACAGGACTCCGAGGTAGCTACATGTGGAGCGGAGTCGAGTGGGCAGTGCGGTAAGGGCGGTCCTTGTTCATGGCAACCAGTACGCTGCCACGGGTTCATCACGATCGACCCGGTGGGGAACAGCACCGTGAGGGTGTGTTTCCCTCGCAGATGTTGCGCGCTGCAATCCATAACGGAGTGATCAACTCTCGGACGAAGGTCGCAGACGGACAGATCCAACCCGCCAGCATCGATTTGCGGCTCGGCGCAAAGGCGTACCGACTCAGGAGCAGCTTCTTACCTGGTGCGGGCGCACGCGTCCGGACGCGTCTCTCGGAGTTGCAGCAAGGACCTGCGCTAGACCTCAGCGCGACAGAGGGCGTCGTACTGGAGCCGAGACAGCCCTACCTGATCCCGTTGCTCGAGAAGGTTGCCCTTCCCGACGGCGTTCGCGCGCGAGCCAACCCCCGCAGTTCAACGGGCCGCCTCGACATTTTCACACGAGTGATCACCGACCGAGGCAGTCAGTTTGATGAGGTGGACGAGGGATACGAAGGCCCGCTCTGGCTCGAACTCTACTCCAGCACCTTCACGGTCAACGTTCGGAAGGGCCTTGCGCTCACCCAGCTTCGATTGTCGAGCGGCGAATGCCCGCTGTCAGTGGATGAGACGACTCTACTGCACGAGCAGGAGAGCCTCGCCTTCGAGCGGGTCGAGCAGCGCCAGTATCGCCGGATTCCGCGTCCGACGATCGGAGCCCGCGGCCTGTTGCTCACGGTCAATCTCCCATCCACTGAGTTCGTGGGATGGAAGGCTAAGCGAAACACGCCACTACTCGACCTGGCGGCAGTCGACGAATACGAAGCATTGCAGTATTGGGAACCAGTCTTCGCTGAGCGTGGAGGGAGACTCGTGCTGCATCCCAACGATTTCCACCTTCTCATCTCCAGGGAGTACGTCCGGATTCCGCCCACGGTTGCGGCGGAGATGGTTGCCTACGATCCCTCCAACGGAGAATTGCGCACGCACTACGCTGGTTTCTTCGACCCGGGTTTCGGATACGGCACCGACGTCGAGGGAACTCGCGCCGTACTCGAGGTGAGAGCGCATGACATCCCGTTCCTCCTTGAGGACGGTCAGCCGATCGCACGCCTCGCCTATGAGCGAATGGCGGAGCCCCCCGATCGGCTGTACGGAAGTTCGGATCTGGGGTCGCACTTCCAACGCCAGGAGATCAATCTCAGCCGGCAGTTCAAAGCGCCCAAAGGTGAATTCAGCTTCCGTCTGGTGGGCAGCGAGTAGGCTCGCCTGCCCAGCAGCGCGCTCCTCGAGCCACGGACGATCGCTAGTGGCGGACCAAGAGTTTGATCGGGCTTCCCCTCCGAATCCTCGAGGCCGATGACAAGCCAGTCGCCACCCGGAGCGTGGGAGATCCTGTCGACCGACACCGGTCACGCCCGTCCCTCGCAACACGCAGAGGCGCGAGACGCGACTCGGCTCGCGGGGGATCGTTGATGCTGCGTAGCTCCGGGTCGGATCTGCAACGACCCGGCAAACAGGCCCGAAGGGTCATCGAGGGCCGAAGGCCCCTTATTCGTCCCAGAGCTTGCGACGGCCGGCGCAGTGGAGGCAGAGCACCAGCGTCACCTTCTGCGCTGGCACGCGGCGTCGTTCGATGATCTGCATCGGCTTGAGGTGATCGTTGCAGAACAGCAGCCGGCAGCGGCCGCACTCGTGCTGCATCCGCGTCTGGCAGCCCTCGATCGCGCAGATCGACACGCTGTTCGCGCCTCGCACGCGTTCAATCCACGCGCGGTGTGACTCGACGTCGTCGAACTTCGCGCGGCACTTCGGGCGATTGCAGACCTCGAGGTAATCCTCGCCGTGTATCCCGTGACCGTCGCAGAACGGCCCGCCGCAGTAGACGCACTGACCGGTCGCCTCCAGGCCGCACGAACCCCGCAAGAAACCCTTGCTATAGGAGCAGGCGAGTCCAACCTGGATCATCGAGGCAGTCTCCAGCGCGATATGACTCGACCATTTTGGCACGAGTCAGCCCTTAACGTGTACGTGAGGCCACCGATCGCCCGGATCGAGGCCGATCAGCGAACGAGTAGCGCCCCCGTTGAACGCGAGCCCATCCGGCACACCGGGCACCGATACGCGCCGCACCGCGCCCGATCGATCGACCAGCGCCACCTCGCCGCTCGCCGAGAGCGCGACCGCGATCGATCGCCCGTCCGGCGCGAATAACACGCGCACCGGCCGCCCACCGAGCGCGACGCGCAGCTCCTCGCTGCCCGCCGCGTCGAACACCTGCAGATCGCGACCGATCGCTCCCGCGGTCGCCACGGCGCCGTCGTTCGCGACGCTCACCGTCTCCGGCAGCGCTGTCACCTCGCGCACGCGGTCGCCGATCCGCAGCATCCCGTCGAGCGCCGACGCGACGGCAAGCTCGCCGCCGGCCATCACGGCGACCGCGTGCGGCCAGCGTCCCGCCTCGATCGGCGACAGCTCGCGCCACCCGTCCACCTCGAACCGGCGGATCGCGCCGGCGGCACGATCGGTCACCAGCAGCACGCCGCCATCGAGGGCGAGTCCGTGCGGCACGCCGCCGGTCGTCACCACCTCCACGCCGCCGGTGTCGAGGTCGACGACGGCAAGCTCGCCGCGTTGCTCGATCGAAACGACGATTCGTCCGTCCGGCAGCTCGATCAGCTCATGGGCGCCGCCCGGGAGCGCGATCTCGTCCGCGATCGACCCCGCCGCCAGATCGACCAGCAGCAGCTGATTCGCGCGAAGGTCCGCCACCACCAGCTCAACATGCTCGCCGCCGGCGCGATCCACCCCGCCGGCTCGGCCGGCGGCCGGCCACGCAATCAACAACGCGAGCACCGCGAATGGGAGCCAGATCGGAACCGCGGGGTGGGAAGTGGCAGCCACTAGGCCGACTGCTGCTCGGCCTCGAGTTCGGCGATCCCGCGCTCCGTCGCGGCGATCGTAATCGTATCGGCGCCGTTCACCAGCACCGCGGCCGCCGTCAGCGTCACGCCGGGAATCAACGTCGTGTTCGTCCCGCTGGCCGCGATCGCCCCGGTCTGAGTCACGGTCGTCGAGCCGTCGTCCGGGGTGAACGTCACGGTCAGCTGTCCGCTCGTCGTCGAGGTAATCGAGTACACCCCCGCCTTGGTGACCAGGGTCGGCGCGCCGCTGATCGACGCGATCGATCCCGTCCCGCCCACGTCGAGGCTCGCCGACGCCTCGAACGTCGCGAAGAGCTGGGCCACCGCGTCGGGATTGTCCTCCAACGCGGCCTCGAGCTTGCCGCTGTCCAGCAGCAGGTCCTCGGTCGTTCCGATCGCGGAGCCCACGGCGCCGAAGGTCAGTCCGACCTCGCTCAGCGTGCTCGGCACGCTGCTGAGGCCGAACGCCGACCCGGTGAGGATCGATCGCAGCGTCTGCTCCGCGCGGCGCAGGGTGCCGTCGCCGATCAGCAGACCGTTTTCACCGTCCTCGACGAAAGTTGTGAGCTGATCGATCAGGTCGGATACGGCGTTGAACTCGTCGACGAACTCCTGCACCGCCGAGACGGCGGTCGCCGAGTCGTGGAACACGTCGACCGTGACCGAAGCCGTCGTCGTGTCGTTGAACGTCAGTGTCACCCCGGCGACCGCATCGGTCACGACGTTCGAGTTCGAATAGCGGGTGGTGCCGCCGTCGATCTGGTACTCGGCGTTGGCGCCCGTCTCCTGCGTCGCGGCGAGCAGCCCGGTCTGCGACAGGAAGTCGCCGACGACGTCGGCGAGCTGAATCGCCGTTGAGCCCGTGTCGTTGGCGGATAGCACGAGCTTGTCGTCGAACGGGTCATAGAACGCCGTGACCCCGGCCGTCGACTGATTGATGTCGGTGATCAGGCCCGATAGTGAGTCCGTCGCGGTGTCGTAGTCGAAGTCGATCCCGTTGATCTGGAACGTGCCGGTGGCGATCAACGCGTTCGTCAGCCGCGCATCGACCAGCGCCTCGCCGACGAGCGCGCCTCCCATGCCGCGCACGCCGTCCCGCGTCGTCGTCCCGGGCGACTCGAGGAGATGGGTCGCGTCGAGGAAGTTGCTCGTGTCGCTGCCGGCGCCCAGCGCCACATTCTGGGCGCCATTCACTGGATCGTCCGCGATCCGCAGGATGTTCGGACGCGCCGCCGCGTCGTTCTCGATGCTCGCGATCACGCCGGCGCCAGCGACGTTGATCATCGCGACCACGTCGTCCAATGAGATCAGATCGGTCCCGTCGGTCTCGGTGCCGATCTTCGTCCCGACGCCGTCGATCAGCTCGACCGACTCGAGGAAATTGCCGGTCGTGTCGGAGAGCGTGAACAGGCCGGGACCGTTCGTGTCCGCGGTGAGGGTGAAGATGTCCGTCGCCGCGTCGAACGACGCGCTCGCTCCCACTGCGGACAGGTTGATCCGCGTGATCACGTCGTTCAGCGTGTCGACGGTCTCGTCGAAGCTGATCGTCACCCCGTTGATCTGAAAATCGCCCGCCGCGGGTGCGATGTCGAAGCCCGCGGCGTTCAGGAGCGCCGTCGGATCGACGCTCGTGCCGATCGCGCTAGCGCTATCGATCGTCGTCGCAGTCGCCGCGGCGATCGTGAACTCGGTGCTGTTGATCGTGAAGGTTCCGGCGGCGAACCCGTCGACGAACCCGGCCTGGTCGAGCGGCACCGTCGAGTCGATCTCCTGACCGATGGCGCTGGCGCTCCTCGCCCGTGTCGAGGTGGCCACCTGCACCACGTCGAGATCGAACGACCCGATCGCGGCGTTGCCGTTCGCCGACGCCAGCACCTTGTTCGCGTCATCCGCCGCCGCGAGCACGCTGGTGCCCTGGGTGGTGAACGTGCCGGCTTTCTTGAGCGCGTCGAGCGTGGCCAACAGCGAGCTGAAGCTCGATCCGACCGCCTGAAGCGCTTGCTGCTTCTCCAGCGTGTCTTCGCGACGGATCTCCTGGGTCGTGATCGGGCGCCGCTGGATGTCCATCAGCGCATCGATGATCGCGTTGGTATCCAACCCGGACGCGAGGCCGCCGAAGGTGATGCGATTCTGAACCATCGACCGCCCCGACGACCTGACGCGGACCAGGAGCCCCGGCGGAAGCCCGGTTTCCTCGGCCAGCGCCTTCAGCTCTTCCGGGCTGATCAACGCGACCGTCTCGCCGCGCGCCTGATCGACGATCCGGATCAACGGTTCGCCGTCGCTGCCCACCTCATAGCGGGCGGTCAGCGCCTGTCCGCGATCCGATTCGGCCAGCGCCACCGCCAGTTCCTCGGCGCCGGCGGGCGGCTCATCGGAATGCGCTGACTCTTCGCCGCGCTCTCGCGGCCCCGAGCCGCCGTCGCGGGACACCGCCTGCGGCCGATCGGTGGTCGGATCGGGCTTCTGTACGCGAAGATCGGCCACGCCTGAACTCCCGAGTCCATCATCGGGAAGCACCGGCGGTCACCGCACCGGGGAAGACGCTCAGTCAGCGAATCGACAACCCTGCCGTGAGGCGTCAGAACGACCCCGCCGTCGGGCACCTGAACAGCCCTGCCGTGAGGCGTCAGAACAACCCCTGTGGTCGCCGTCGCGAACCGAGGGGCTAGTTGGTCCCGCGCCCCACCTGGATCTGCAGGATCACGCTGTTCAGGGTTTCGTCAGATGGAAATTGATCGATGTTGGCAACACCAACGAGGCCATTTGGATCATCCGAGAAGTTGAGCACCGTGCCGAAGCCCTGCGCTTCGTCGCTGACCAGCTCCCAGCCGGCGCTAGCGAGCGCCTCGCGGTAGTCCTCGGCGACGTCGAACGCCGAACGCTCCGTCACCATCGTCACCTGGTAGATGTCGCCGCCGGTCTGGCTGTCCCAGGACACTTCCACCACCGACAGATCCTCCACCACCAGGAAGTCCGCCGGGAAGCCTTCCGGCAACGGCCGCTCGAGCGGGATCACGAACACGGGATCGATCGCCGTCCTCGGCGACAGGATCGTCAGCCGGTAGAGCACGGACGTCCGAGGCTCACCGCTGTCACCGAGCGCGCGGAGCGCCGCGAACAGGTCGCGCCGCGTCTTCACCGCGATCTCACCCACCGAGACGATCACGTCGCCCACCTGCACGAGGTCGTCCGACAGCACGTCCGTCACCTCGAGCGCGTCGGTCAGCTCCCGAAACCGCGCGTCGATCCCGGGGATGAACGCGCCGCGAGCCAGCTTCAGCTCGAGAATCTGGCCATCGCGCTCGACGGTCACCGTGAACGTCGGCGTCGAGGGCAGCGCCTGGACCGTGACGAAGCCCTCGATATCGCCGGAGACCGTGCTCTGGAAGCTCACCGCCGCGAACAGCTCGTTGGACTGGCCCCCGGTCACCTGCCACGGCGTCTGGTCCATCAGCTGTCGGAGCTCGAGCTCGACCGCCGGATCGGGGCCGGGCACGTCGTACGCGAGCCAGATCTCGTTCGTCCCGTCACGGCGGCGGATATGGTACGAGCCGAGCAGCAGACCTTCCGCGGGGACCGGGATCGCGATGATGTCGTCTTCGGGGGTGTCCTCCGTCAGGCCCGGATTGAGCAGCTCCGCGAGGTTCGGCGGGAGTTCCTGCTGATAGACGAACAGGCTCGCACCGAAGTCACGGACCTCGAACAGACGCAGGTAGCGATCACCGACGCTCACGCCCTCGGTGCCGGCCGGCGCCTCCTCCGAGGCGCCACAGGCGACGGCGAGCAGCAGCGGAACCAGCGTCAGCAGCGAAAGCGATCGGCGGCGCACCAGCCCACCTTTCGAACGGTCAGAGCGGGATCGTAGCACCGGCGATCAGCGGCCGGAGGCGCGCCTCGACGGTCGATGGGGTGGGTGAGGGGACTTGAACCCCCGATCTCCAGGGCCACAACCTGGCGCCCTAACCACTGGGCCACACCCACCATCGATGGCACGCGAACGCGGGGCGTCCAGCGCGCCGCAGATCGTAGCACTCGCCGTGGGACGCGACCATGCGGATCAGACCGGTAGCACGTACCGTCGAGGATCGAGTGCGCGGCCCTCGTAACTGATCGCGAGGCGCAACTGCGCCGCCGTCTCCGGCGCCCCGGGCAGCGATCCGAGCACCTCGCCACGCCGCACCGTGTCGCCCACCCGTGGCGCGACCGCGCCGAGGCCGAACAGCGAGCTGCGCCACCCGTTGCCGTGATCGATCAACACGGAGTGAAAACCGCCGATCTGGTCGACGGCGACCACCTGTCCGGCCGACGGCGCGTCCACCTCGCCGCCGCCCGCCGCGAAGTAATCGATCCAGGTCGGCCCGTTGCGGCTCGAGCTGGCACTGACCGGGACGCTCAGCACCCCACCCGGGCCGCGCCCGCCGAACACCGCCACCTCGGACGGCTGCGCCGGGTCGTATCGTGGCGCGTCGGTCCCGAGGATCGCCGACAGGTACTGCTTCGTCTCGGCCGGCAACGCATCTTCCCAGCGATCGCCGTACGCCTCGACCAGCGAGCGGACGTGTCCCAGCCCGGCGTTGTACGAGGCGAGCGCCTTGCGCACGTCGCCGTCCCAGGCCGTCAGGTAGTGCCGCATCGTCTGGGCGCCGGCCAGCAAACCCGCAGCCGGATCGGCGCGGTCGACGGTCGGGTAGTACTGCGGCATCAGCTGCGCAATGCCCTCGGCGCCAGCGCTCGAGCGCCGAATCCCGAACACCACGTCCGGGGCGAAACCGGACTCCTGCGCGATCTGGCGCTCGAACAACGAGCCGTAGCCAGGCCCGATCACCTCGTCCGCGGTCTGCCGCGCCATCGCCCGCCAGCCGTACGGATCGTCCAAGTCGCCCGTGGCATAGCGCGCCGCCAGTGCCGCCGCGTCTCGCGGCGCCGCTTCCGACGCCGAGGTCGAGACCGGGATCTCACGCTCGGCCGGCGCGAACAGCGCGCCACCACCTCGGAACGACGCGATCTCCGCCCGCACCGCCGCGATCTCGCTCCGCGGACGGTCGAGGTGGCGTGTCAGCACCGCTGCGAACTGGTCGACGTCGGCGCGGCGGTTGGGACGCGCGGCGGCCGCCTCGGCATCGAGGGCTTCGCTCGGGCCGCCGATCGACTCGATCGCCACCGCACCTCCCAGCCCCCGGGCGGCCGGCGACCGGGCGTTCCTCTGTAATGCTAATGATGCGATTGGAGACTAT
This sequence comes from Dehalococcoidia bacterium, assembly GCA_965248675.1. Classification (GTDB taxonomy): domain Bacteria; phylum Chloroflexota; class Dehalococcoidia; order UBA2979; family UBA2979; genus UBA6627. The sequence continues at coordinate 1,594,064 of CBDFJZ010000008.1, read as the reverse complement.
GCCGCTCGCCGGCTGCTCGTATGAGGGGGAACCCCCGGACCGCGGGAACGCGGTCGTTATGTACTGGGAGCCAGATCCCGGTACCCGCCGCGATAGAACACCAGCGGCGCCGCGTCCTCGGCGCCGAAGCCGACCTCGACCGCCTCGCCGATCACGATCGTGTGATCGCCACCGGGCATGCGATCCGTGATTCGGCACTGCGCGTGGGCCAGCGTCCCCGTCAGCAACGGCACGCCGGCGCTGCCAATTGTGTACTCGAACCCGTCCATCGGCTCCTCGGGCTCACCGTGGCTGGCGAACAGATCGGAGATCGCGCGCTGGTCGGCGGCCAGGATGTTCACGCCGAAGGCGTCCGCGCGGTCGAACAGCGGGTGCATCGATCCACCATCCTGCACGCACACCACGACCAGCGGTGGATCCAGCGAAAGCGAGACGACGGCGTTCGCGGTCATCCCCCGCGGCTCGTCATCGACGTTCAGCGTCACGACCGTGACGCCGGTCGCGAACGTTCCCATCACATCGCGAAACAATCGCTGATCGACCGCGGTCTGCTCGGTCATCGATCGGCCCTCTCACCCTGCGATCGCGGCGGTGAGCGCACCTTACCGTCGGAAACGCGCGGTCGCCTAGCCGCTCGCGCGTCCTCGAGCCGCTCGCGCCGACCGTCGTCGACCGTCGTCGACCGTCGTCGACCGTCGATCAGGTACGTCATTCGCCCGCCGAAGTACACCGCGCAGGTCGCGGAGACGCGGATGTCGCGCAGCCGGGTGCGATCCACCAACCCGCGCGGCCATTTCCGAGGGCGATCGCCTGATACGATTGAGATCACCCACCAACCCCCGACGGGACGACCCGCTATGCAGTGTCCGCGCGACCAGACGCCACTCATCGAGGAGCACATGCACGGCATCGAGGTCGATCACTGCCCCGACTGCAACGGCCGCTGGCTCGATCACCACCAGCTCGACGAGCTCGAGGCCACCAAGACGGAAGATCACGGCCACCGCAGCGGGATGATCGACTACGCCCGCCGCGACTCCCAGCTGAGCTGCCCGGTCTGCGGCGAACCGATGGTCGCGTTCAACTACCGCGCCTACGACCTCGAACTGGACACCTGCGAGCAGGAGCATGGCTTCTGGCTCGATGCCGGCGAAGAGGGTCGCGTGCGCGACATCATCGATGACCGGATCCGCGGCCGGAACCGCGCCGTGAAGGCCGAGCAGGCCTGGGACAGCTTCCTCGAGGGCGTCGGCAGCGGCGGCATGTGGGACAGCGTGCGCGGCTTCTTCAGCGGCCGACGACGCTAGCGCGGCGCCCCGGGTCGCCCCAAGGCCACCACCGCCGCGAATCGCCGCCCCCTCGCTCCCTCGCTCGCGCACCCGTCTCCTACGCTAGCGACGCGCGCGAGGACGAACCGTGACCAGCGACCAGCCGCCTCCGGGCTCCCCGTCCGCGGACGAACGTCCCGACTTCACCCTCGAGACCATGCTCGCCGCGGCCGACGTCCGCGGCGCGGCCGACTTCGCTCGCTCGCTGCACGGAGCCGAGCTCGCCGACGCGCTCGAGCGACTCCACGACGACGAACGCGCCCGGGTCCTGCTCCAGCCCGACGCCGCGACGGCCGCCGAAGCCCTCGACTACGTCGAATCCCACTTCCGAGGCAACCTGCTGGCCGGTCTCCCGCCCGACCAGATCGTCGAAACGCTCGCCCTCGAGGATGACGACGTCGCGACGGACGTCATTCAGGCGCTCCCGGACGAAACCGCCGCCGCGGTGCTCGACGCCCTGCCGGGCGAGCGCCGGGACGCGATCGATGCGCTGCTGGTCCAACACCACGAAACCGCCGGCGGCCGCATGACCGGGCAGCTCGTCACCGTCTTGGAACGTCGATCACCCAGCAGATCCTCGCTGAACTCCGCGGGGCTCCGCTCGATGTCAGCCAGCCGTTCTACCTCTACGTGTGCGACGACGACCGACGCCTCAGCGGCGTCCTCAACCTGCGCACGCTGCTCGCCGCGCAGCCGCACACGCTCGCCGATCAGCTGATGGTCACCGACCCGATCAGCGTCACCGCCGAAACCGACCAGGAAGACGCCGCGCGCACCCTCAAGCAGTACAAGCTGCTCGCGCTCCCCGTCGTCGACGAACACGGCCACCTGATCGGTTCGCTCACCCCCGACGACCTGATGGACGTCCTCGAGGAGGAAGCCACCGAGGACATGTTCCGCCTCGTCGGCGTGAACGAGGACGAAGACCTCCGCAGCATCCGCCGCTCGATCGGTCACCGCCTCCCCTGGCTCGCTGTCAACCTGCTCACCGTGCTCGCCGCCGCCTGGGTCGTCTCGCAGTTCGAGGACACGCTCGCCCGCGTCGCCGTCCTCGCTGCGTTCCTACCCGTCGTCGGCGGCCTCGGCGGCAACGCCGGCATCCAGACCGTCACCGTCGTCGTTCGCTCGCTCGCCCTCGGCCGCCTCGCCGTGCGCGACACGCTCCATGTGGTCGGCCGTGAACTCGCCGCGGGCTTCGTCGTCGGCGTCGTCACCGGCGGCGGCGGCGCCGCGATCACCGTCCTGGCAGGGCAACCTCTGGCTCGGCGCGATCGTCGGCTTCGCCCTGCTCGTGAATGTGATCGTTGGCGTCGTCGCCGGCGTCGTGATCCCCATGACCCTGCACCGGCTCAAGCAGGATCCGGCGCTCTCCAGCGGGGATCTGGGTCACCACGACCACCGATCTGATCGGCTTCCTCGCGTTCCTCGGTCTGGCCGCGGTCCTCATCGAACGGATCGACTAGCGCCTCGGGTGTCGCTCCCTCGCGGCAACAGCAAGCCCCCGCGTGGCCGCGGGGGCTTGCTCGACGTCTGTGGAGGCCTCGAAGGCGTGCGGCTACTGGAGCAGCGCCAGCACCGCCTGCGGCGACGAGTTCGCCCGCGCCAGCACCGAAACGCCCGCCTGCTGCATGATCTGCCGCGTCACCAGCTCCGAGGACACCATCGCGATGTCCGCGTCACGAATTCGTGACTCGGACGCGCTCAGGTTCTCGACCGAGACCGCGACCGATGCGATCGCCGACTCCATCTGGTTTTGCGCCGCACCCAGCTTCGCACGCTGGGTGCTGACCTGGCCGATCGCCGTGTCCAACGCCCCCAGCAGCGCGTCCGCCAGGGTCGTCGTCGCGACCGACTGGTTGTCGGCGACGAGTGTGTCCAGCGTGGTACCGGCACCGCCGAGCGCTGACGAACGCAGATCGTTGAACCCGACCGTCACGTTGTCCGTCACCTCGGAGCCGACGCGGAACGTCGCGTTCCCCTGGCCCGTCGTCGCGATCGCGGAAGCCACGCCGGCGCTCAGCTCCGCCGCCGTGACGGCGTTCGTCGTCGCGTCGTGCGTCAGCGTCAGCTTTACGCCCAACGCGTCGAAGTTCAGCGTCTGCACCCCGCTCGCCGTGGCCATCGCCGCCGCGGTGATCGTCTGCGCCACGCTCGTGGTCGCGTTCGTGACCGTCACCGCGCCGGCGCCACCGTCGGTCACGTTGTACGTCACGGCGGCTTCGCCGCCTGAGACGTCGATCCCGACCGCGACGACACCGGTGCTGGCACCGGCGATGTCGGGGATCGCCGCCACCGTCTGCACCGAAAGCGCGCCGGTCAGCAGGTTGAGACCGTTGAAGCGAGAGCGGATCGCGATGTTGTCCAGCTCGTTGCGCAGCGTCAGCAGCTCCTCACCCACCGACGTGCGGTCCGAGGTCGAGAGGATCGTCGACCCGGCCTGCACCGTCAGCTCGCGCATGCGCTGCAGGATCGCGTGCGTCTCGTTGAGCGCACCCTCGGCGGTCTGGATCATCGAAACGCCGTCCTGGGCGTTGCGCAGACCCATCTTCATGCCGCGTATCTGCGAGCGCATCTTCTCGCTGATCGCCAGGCCGGCCGCGTCGTCCGCCGCTCGGTTGATGCGCAAACCACTCGAGAGCTGCTCCAGCGCCTTGCTCATTTTGCCGCCCGTCACGTTCAGGTTTCGCTGAGCGTTGATCGCGGCAATGTTCGTGTTGATGAACATTCCCATGGTGGTCTCCCAGCCTCCTTCGCCGTCTCGCCGGCTTCCCTGCCGGCGCGATCATTGGTCCTGCAACCAGCTCCTGCCGGCCGCACCGGCCAATTCGTATGAATCATCGTCAGACCGTTGACCGGCCGATGGTCGATTGCTTGGGGAGCCCACTACGGTCGCTGCCGCGAACCGCGCGCCGCCTGACCAGACCCACCCGATCGAGTCCGGTGAAGACCCCGACGTTCCCGCGACCCTGTCTCGACTGGATAAGAGCCCCGTGCGCAAAGCATCGGAGGCGACTGCACTTGCAGCGGAAAAACGGCGGCCTCGCCGGCGACAACCGGCGCACGATCTCGATCGCTTGATCCCGCTCCAGCTGCCAGCCGTGCTCGGCGGCCGCGTCGACCAGCGCCACCGGCGGTGACTGAGCCGGCGCTTGAGGTTCCGCGTCGGCGACAATCGAAGAGGGCGCGGGTCAGGCGGCGGGCAGCAGCGGGAGCATCAGCCGCGACGGGTCGAGCAACCCCGCGAGGTCCGGACGCGGCTCGGTCGGTTCGTCGCCACCGAGCGCACCGAGCTCAGCGCCGGCGGCCGCGACCAGGCCGTCCGCCCGGTCGAGGACGCTGGTCATCAGCAAGCGGTAGATCTCGCGGTCGCCCTCGATATCCGTTGGCTCGAGCCACTGATTGGGGAAGCGTGCGGCAATCTCGGGGAGTGCATCGGCCACGAAGCAGCTCACCCAGAGTTCGCTGCGGACGTCAGACGCCAGCGGGAGCGCCGCCTACGTGGGGTCTTCCGTCTCCGCAAGCCCGCGCGAGAGCAGGTACAGCTTGACCCGACGCCAGGCGTCGTCTGCACGCCAGTAATCCTCGAGGTCGTTGTCGACATTACCTCACGCGGGGTGGTCGAGCCGGAAAGGGCGCACGTACCGCAACGGTTGACCTGGGCGGCCGGTGATTCTTCCGTCCGGTCCTGCCAGTCTGGCTTCCGCTGAAACGGCTTCCGCTGAAACGGGAAGCCGCGACAGACCTCGGGACGGTGTGCGTGCACCGCACAGAGCCCGGCGACGCGATAGGACGAACGTTGGTCGCGGTCAGCGCTGGATCGTGGGCGGTAGAGAAGCGCCCCCGCGAAATCGCGGGGGCGCTTCTCTACCGGCCGACGTCATGGCCGGTTGATCTCTGGGTTCGGATCTACTGCAGCAGCGCGAGCACGCTCTGCGGAGCCTGGTTGGCCTGCGCCAACACCGAAACGCCCGCCTGCTGCATGATCTGACGCGTCACCAGCTCCGAGGACACCATCGCGATGTCCGCGTCACGAATTCGTGACTCGGACGCGCTCAGGTTCTCGACCGAGACCGCGACCGATGCGATCGCCGACTCCATCTGGTTCTGAGCCGCACCCAGCTTCGCGCGCTGAGTGCCGACCTGGCTGATCGCCGTGTCCAGCGCACCGAGCAACGCGTCCGCCAGCGCGACCGTCGACACCGCGGTGTTGTCCGCCACCAGCGTGTTCAGCTCCGTACCAGCACCACCGAGCGCGGTCGACTGCAGGTCGTTGAACGACACCGTCACGTTGTCCGTGATCTCAGAGCCAACACGGAACGTCGCCGCTCCGCTGCCGGCGTCCGTCGTGATCGGCGTCTGCGCCGCGATGTCGACCGCCATCTCGGTGCCCGTCAGCGCACCAGCGATGTTCTGCGTCAGCGTCAGCTTGATTCCCAGCGCGTCGAAGTTCGCCACCTGAATGTCGCCAACGGTGCCGCCCTGGGCCGCTAGCGTGATCGTCTGCGCCACGTTCGTGGTGTTGTTCGTGATCGTCACGTCGGCGCCAGCGCCGTTGGCGATCGCGTACGTCGTCCCGGCATCCGCCCCCCGAGACATCGAGGGCGATCGACGCCGCACCGACAACGCCGGCCGAGTCCACGAAGACCGTCGCCAACGTCACCGACAGGGCACCGGTCAGCAGGTTCAGACCGTTGAATCGCGAGCGAGTGGCGATGTTGTCCAGCTCGTTCCGCAGCGTCAGCAGCTCTTCGCCGACCGAGGTACGGTCCGAGGTCGACAGGATCGTCGAACCGGCCTGCACCGTCAGCTCGCGCATGCGTTGGAGAATCGCGTGCGTCTCGTTGAGCGCACCCTCAGCGGTCTGAATCATCGAAACGCCGTCCTGGGCGTTGCGCAGACCCATCTGCATACCGCGGATCTGGGCCCGCATCTTCTCGCTGATCGCCAGACCGGCGGCGTCATCGGCCGCCCGGTTGATGAGCAAACCACTGGAGAGCTGCTCCAGCGCCTTGCTCATCTTGGCGCCCGTCGCGCTCAGGTTTCGCTGAGCGTTCAGTGCCGACACATTCGTGTTGATGAACATTCCCATGGTGGTTTGGCCTCCTGTGCCCCTGGGCCGCCGGCAGCCGTACCGGCTTACCCTGAATCCCATCGGCACAGCCACCGACAGGGTGTCTCAGCCCAAATCATCGGCGTCGGCCCACCCATCCTTTAGGGGCCACGCCCGATCGTCAGACTGACGAATCGGTGACGGCCGGGCGCTGCGCACGGGACCGTCAGCCGCGGGCTGCGGGGTTTCCCCGACGCCGCCACTCAGGGCTGCTCCATAAGGTCCTCGTATGAACCGCCTCGCCGTCTGCGGATGGGATCAGCAAACCGCCGGGCTGATCCGCGCCATCTCGCTCCGCACCGACCTCCGCCCCGTCGCCATCGGCGACGATCGCCCGGCCGCGCTCGTCCGCGCCCGCACCGCTACCGGCCTCCCCTGCTACCAGCACCTCCGCGAGATGCTCCGCGCCGTGGAGTACGACACGGTCCTGATCGGCGACGCTCCTGATCGCGAAGCGCTCCTCCAGCTCGCCGCCGAACAGGGCGCGGCGATCCTCTTGCGCGGCGATATCGCCAATGCGCGCACCCTCCGCGCCGCCGTCGACGCCGTCTCCCTCGGTGCCGCTGGCCTCAACACGATCCGCCCCGAACTGAACCACGCCGGCTTCGATCTCCTGACGAACCTGACGATCGGCGGCGCCGGTTGGGAACCGAACCTCGTCCAGATCGATCTCAGCGCCGCGCTCGGCCTCGACGTTGGATTGAACGCCGGCGCTGCCCTGATTACCCGCCTCCAGCCCGAACCCGCCTCCCAGCTGGTCGTCTCCAGCCTCCGCGCACGCACCGACCTGCCGGCCACCGCCGTGGTCCAGATCCGCCACGGAGACACCGCCCTCAGCGCGCTCACCCTGCACTCGCACCCCGATGACGACTGCCGAATCACGATCGAGGCCACCGCGGGACGAGCAAAGTTCTCGCATCGAGGCGGCAACTCGAAGCTCGTACTCGAACCGGCCGGCGGCATCGCCGAACGATCGGAGCTCGTCGACGACGATCTCATCGATCTCGAGGCGATCCGCATCGCCAACCCCGCAAGCTGGCGCGTCGACGAGCGGTTCGCTCCGCACGAGGCCGCGCTCCTCGCGGCGATCAACGGCTCGATGGAAACCGGCTTCATCTCGCCCGTCCGCGATCCTGGCGCCCGCGGCAACCTGCGGGTGCTCGAGGGCGGCGAGCTCACGACCTCCCCCCGCGAAGGGCACCTTCGCCTCCTTGGCACGTAACGCGAAGGGCACCTTCGCCTCCTCCGATAGCGCGAACGCAGCGCTCGCCGTCGCTGGCATCTGTAGCGAGCTGCACGACACCCTCGTCAGCTCGCTGACCTCCGCGTGCACTCGGTCTGGTCGCGGGCTCCTCCTTCCGCCTGTCGGGGAGGACTCCGATGACGCCGCTCAGCTCCGCCCGCCCTACTGAACGGGTGGGATCGCGCGGAGGACATGTGCACGCTCGGCGAACGTTCTCGAAGCTGATTGCGCGACTCGCACTCGCGCTGACCGTGGTCGCGGCGGCCGTGCTGATCGCCGGCGGTTCGTCGGCCCAACCCGGCCTCTCGGCGAGCACGATCGCCGGCGCCTTTCCCGTCCCCCACGCCGACGGCATCACCGTCGGCTTCGCGGGCACCAACGACCCCCAGCTCCTCGCCGGCGCGCAGCCGTTCGAGGTTGCGTCGCTCGCGATGTTCCATGTCGCCTCGCAGAGCTGGCGCACCTACGTGCCGGGCGCGCCGGCCTTCGCCCAGACGATCACGTCGCTGAACCTTCGCCCCGAGAGCATCGTTTTCGCGCGGCGCACCAGCGCGACGACGCTCGTGAGCACGCCGGGCCTGCTCGCTGGCGCGCCGACGATCGAGATCGCCGATCAACCGCAACGCTTCGAGATTCCGCCGGCCGACGGCCTGACGCTCGGCGTCAGCGGGACCACGATTCCGGAGGCCCTGATCGCCTCTCAGCTCTTCAACACCGCGACCATGAACGTCTGGAAGGTGGCGCAGCAGCGCTACCTCACGTTCATCCCCGGCGCGCCGGCGCGAGTGAATACGCTGACCGCCGCGAACCTGAACGTCTTCGACTTCGTCTGGCTCAAGGCGATCGGCGGCGCCACCGGCGGGATCGTGCTCGAAGACACCCCGCTGGTCGCGCGCCTGGTGCCGTTTGGGGCCGGAGGGACGCTCATCGGCTTCGACGCGCCACAGTTCGGGGAGTTGATCGACAACGGCGACGGCAGCGTGACCTATATCCCCAACGAGAATTACCACGGTCCGGATAGCTTCACATACACGGTGATGACGCCCGATGGCCCGGAGCTGTGCAGCTTCCGGATCATCGTCGAGCCGCAGAACGACCCGCCGATCGCCAACGACGACGCCGCGGTCGCCGAGGACGGCTCAGCCACAATCATCGATGTCCTCGAGAACGACGAGGACCCCGACGGGGATCCGCTGACGATCCGCTCCACCAAGCAGCCCGCCCACGGCGTGGTCGCAATCCTCGGGAGCAGGGTGATCTACACGCCGGAGCCGGAGTTCACCGGCGTCGATGCCTTTAGCTACGAGATCACCGACGGCATCGTCGATCCGGGCCACGAAGACGCGATCGCGACGGTGGTCGTCGCCGTCGGCGGCGGCGCGCTCGCGGGACCGCCATCGGGCGGAGGCGGCGGATCTGGCGGTGGCGGCGAAGCTGGCGGCGGCGAAGAGGGCGGCACGGAGGATCCCCCGTTCGTCAGCGATGACAGCGTCGAATTGGAGACCTGCGACGGGCCGATCGTGATCAGTCCGCTCGCCAACGACGCCGGCGATGGCGTCACCACGCTGGTCATCTCCAGCGTCTCGCCCGCCTCGCTCGGCACCGCGGCCGACAACGGCGACGGCACCCTGACCTATACGCCGCCGATCGAGTGCGAGGGCGTCGACTCGTTCGGCTACACCGTGCCCGACGCCGAGGGCGTCGATCAGGGCGCCACCGTCACCGTGACGATGGGCGACGCCGTCGGCGGGGGCAGCGGCGAGAACCAGCCACCCGAGGCCGTCGACGACAGCGGCGCGACCTTCGAGAACGACCCGATCATCATCGCCGTGCTCGCCAACGACACCGATCCCGATGGCGACGAGCTGTCGATCAGCTCACTGACTCAGCCAGCCGGCGGGTCGGTCGTGGACAACGGCGACGGCACCGTCACCTACACGGCGGACGGCTTCGCCGGGCAGACCTCGTTCACCTACACCGCGTCGGACGGGCGCGGCGGCGAGGCCACCGCCACCGTCAGCATCACCGTCGAGGCGGGGCCGGTCGCGCCTGTTGGCCCGGTGATCGTCCAGGCCGGCGGTCAGGTGACGATTCAGGTCGTCACCGCCAGCTCCTTCGTCCAGCTCGACAGCGTGACAGACGGTAGCCACGGATCGACCTCGATGAACGCGGGCGCGGGGACCGTCACCTACCAGCCGGATGCCGGCTACATCGGCGACGACTGGATCACCTGGACGCTGCTCTTCAGCCACGGCGGAACGGCCCAGACGACCCTTCAGCTGCAGGTGGTCGAGTAGGCCTCGGGCGTTACATCCGCGCGAACTGCTCGAGCTTGAGCACGAACACGACGGCGCCGCCAACCCGCACATCGACCATGTCGGTCGGCTGACCCCACTCGTCGGCCAGCGGGAGCGCGCTGATCGGCACGGTCTCGGTCACCTCCGGGAAGTGCTCATGCAACAGCGCGATCAGGTCGCCGACGCGTTCGTCGTCGATCGCGACGAAGGCGGTCACGGATCCGCGGCGCAGGAACCCACCGCTGGATCCGATCTTTGTGGCGCCAAATTCGGCCTCGCTCAGGCGATCGAGCAATCGATCACCATCGGATCCGGGCACGATCACGATGCACAGCTTCACGCCCGCCCCCCAGCATCTGCCCGCCGCGCCGTCAGCGTACCGAAGTGCCAACGCTGGCGCTGATTCAACCGCGACGACGCGCGCGCGCTGCTGCGCTGACCGATCGCAGCGCCGCCAGCACGTCCGTCGCGCGCACGTCCCAGGTGTTGTCGCGCAGCCGGGCGCGACGACCCTCGACGTCGACCGCTACCTCTCCGGCGAGCGAGGCATCGAGGGCGGCGAACGCCTCGTCAACGTCGCCGACCGGCACGACGTGGGGCGCGAATGAGCGCGCCTCGTTGATGGTCGTGGTGAGGATCGGGCGATCGGTGGTCAGGTATTCGCACAGCCGCAGCGGAAACCGCCGATCGTTGTGATCGCGGACTTCGAGCGGATTCAACAGCACGTCCATCCCGTTGAGATAGGACGGGAGCTCGTCGTGGGATTTCAGCCCCAACGGGAACACGTTGCGACGGGCGATCGCCCGTTCGATCCGCCGCCGTTCCGAGGGGTCCTGCTCGCGATTCGGCCCGATCAGGACGAATGAGACCCCCGGCCTCGCATCCGCAAGCGATTCGATTAGCCGCCAGTCGTAGGTGGAGTTCATCTTGCCCACGATGCCGACGCGCGGAGCCGGCACGGCCGCCAGATCGGCTGGCATCGAGGTAGCGCCGCGGGCCGCTGCGATGAAATCGGCGCCGACAGCGGTCGGAGACCGAAACACCGGGTCGGCGCCCGCGGCCCTGAAATCGTCGGCGAGCAGATTGGAGACCGCGAATGTCGCGTGCGCCCGCGCGAGGATCTTCGCTTCGAGCTGCTCGGTTCGCCTCCGTGGCCACGCATAGAAGCGGTAAGGATCGGCGGCGAGGTAGACCAGCGGCACATCAACCGAAGCGGTCCAGGGTTCGAGGTAGGGCGAGTCGATCAGCAGATAGTCGGGCGTGCCGTCGCGGCGGACCGCGGCGCGATACGAGCGGCGGAGCATCAAGGCAGACAACCTGGAGAACCGGCGCACGCCGGGGACGAGCGCCAGGCCCTGGTGCGGGGAGTCGGGAGCGCCATCCCAGTAGAAGCCGGTCGTCTGTCCGCGGCGTGCTTGCACGTACCACGACGGGCTGACCACGCGGAGGGCGTGCACGTCGACCTGGCGCGCGAGCGCGTCAAGCAGGGCGGGAACGCTCTCCGCGTTTTCGTGGTAGACGAACAGCCGCATCAGGACGCTCGTCCGATCGTCTCGCGGTAGAGGTCGACCAGGCGGTCGTTGAGCGGCTCGATGTCAAACCCTCGCTCGACCAGCCAGCGTCCGTTGCGGCCCATGCGGTCGCGCAGCTCCGGATCGCGGCAAGCTTCGTCCAGCTTCGCCGCCATCGCAGGCACGTCGCCGGGAGGCACGAGGAACCCGCTCTGGCCGTCGTCAACGCCCTCCGGAATGCCCCCGAGTGCCGTGGTGATCACCGGAAGCCCCATCGCTTGCGCCTCCTGGAGCACGAGCCCCTGGCCTTCCTCCGAACCATCGGCGGCGCGCACGCTGGGGAGGAGAAAAAGGTCGCTGTCGCGGAACGCCTCGTGTACCTCGGCCTCGGAAGCCGAACCGGTCAATGAGACGACCTGTGCCAAGCCTTCTTCCGCAATCATCGCACGGAGCTCGCCCTCGAGCGGACCGTCGCCAATGATCCGGTAGCATACGGGCGCGCCGGCCCTCGCGAGGCTGCCCACGGCCGCGATCCCATCTCGCAGGCCTTTCTCCTCGGTGAGTCGAGCCACGGTGAGCACCCGCGTGACGCCATCGTTCGGGCGGGGCGGCATCGCAGTCGGGGGCCGATCGACGCCCATCGGCATGATGTGCATCCGGTCCCTCGGACATCCGAGCGCCGCCGCGCGCGCGGCGAGGAAGTTAGAGTTGGCCGTGAACGCGTCACCCTCGGCGAACAGCCGCGCGTATCCCGCGCCGCCCCTGGTCCCCGGGAGCACGTTGATGTCGTAGCCGTGGAAGCTGGTGACGACGGGTGCCGTGAAGCAGCCGGCGGCGCGGAGATCGACCGCGGATACGCCGTTCGGCGCGAAGTGCGCGTGGACGACGTCGAACGGGCCGCAGCGCTCCCAGCCCCGCGCGAGCGGGATCAGCCGGAGGTTGAGCGCCTGCCGCCCGCGCCGCGCGACCCCTCGCGCGGCGACGGCCGGACGAGCGAGCATGCGCTCGAGGAGGCGAAACTCCTCGATCCGCTCGTGTCGGGTCGCGTCGGGGCCTGCTCAGCGAAGATCGTGAGATCGTGACCGCGTTCGAGGAGGCCAGTGAGCTGACGGACGATGAACAGCTCAGAGATCACCGGGAACTCGGTCAGGACAAACGCGATGCGCATCAACCGGTCCTCTCCGCCGCACTCGAGGCGCGCACGAGGGTCAACGCCGTACTCTATGCGACCGCGGCGTTGTGAGATCGCGAGGACAGGATGATCCGGCGCCTGTTGCGCCCGTTGCGTCCGCGCGCCGCGCGGTTCTTCCAACGGCGTCTGATCGCGCGCGGCAACGACCGCACGGCCTCGATCGCCACGGGCCGGGCGCTGATCCTCGCGCCGCACGCGGACGACGAGGCGATCGGCTGCAGCGTGCTGATCGCGCGCAAAGCGATGGCCGGCACCGAGGTCACGGTCGTGATTGCGACCGATGGACGTCGCGGCCTGCGTTCGCTGCAACACGGTGGCGACGAGCTGGCACGGATCCGGCGCGTCGAGGCGGTCGAGGCGGGGCGGGTGCTGGGCCTCGAACCAGCCGGATTCGCTTTCTCGAGTTCGAGGATGGATCGCTCGAGGCGGAGCGAGGTCGCCTGGACGACGCCCTACGCTCGCTTGTGGGCGAGCTCGAGCCGGAGGAGATCTACGCCCCTCAGGCGGACACGCACGCCGATCACCGCGCGCTCAGCGAGGCGGCGCGATCGCTGCTCGGCGACCTGACCGCGAGGCTCTACGAATACCCCGTCCGCTACTGGGGGCGGGTGCCGTGGCTCGTGACACCGCGCGGCCGGTTCCGCGCCGTCGCTCAGCTCGCGGCCGGCCCGATCCACGAGTGGCGACGAGCCCCAGCGCTGCTGGTGCGGACCGAGGGCTTTCACGAGCGAAAGCTGGCCGCGCTCGGCGTGTACGCCGGCGAGATGGAGGCCGTCGGTAGCTTTGTGTTTCCTTACGCCGACGCCGGCTACGAGGTGTTCTTCCCGGTCACCGGCGAGCGGTAGCCAGGCTCTAGTACGCATCCGAGTAGATCATTCGGAGCTCCCAGTGCTCCGTCTCGACCAACGCCTGTCCTCCGAGTTGCCAGCTCTCCGGAGCCGCCGTTCCGGTCGCCCCAATCAGCATGCCGGGCAGCGGACGTTTCGCCGAATCCACGTGCCCGCCTTCGCGAAACCCCGCCGCGTGCAGCTCCCCGAGGAAGTCGTGAGGCAGCGTGGCCGCCCAGATCTGGATACGGCCGATCGTGGTCGCGACGAGTGCCCGCAGCAGGTGGGAACGAACGGCCGCGCTCTTCGCGCACCAGTCGACGACGCTGACGACGCCGCCTCCACGCGCTTGCTGCAGCACGAAGAACCCCTCGAGCTCGGTTTCGCTCCCGATGAACAGAAACCGGTACGCGAACCGAGGGTCGTGGAACCGCCATGCATAGAAGTCAGCATCCCTCACGTGACCGATCTGCGGTCCCCGCCGGTGCGCGACGAGATCCGCCATCGCGTCCGGACGGACTTCCCTCGCGACGGTCACGTCGCCCGCCAGCGGTGATCCGAGCCGATCGAGCGAGGCGAACTCGGGAGATCGCAGGTTCAGCCGTCGTCGGAGGCGCTGTCCGGTCCGTGCGACCCAAGCGCGGGCGCCACGGCGCGTCTGGCGCGTGAGCTGGGCATCATCGTACGGTGCGAGGCGGCGCCATCCGGCGCGCAGCGACAGCATGCGCATCGCCTGGTTTGCGCTGAAGTTGAACGCGAATTCGTAGCCACGCCCAGCGAACTCGTCACGGGCGGAACGGAGCATCCGCTGCATGATCCAGCGGCCTCGGTAGTCCGGATCGACGGCGGTATCAGCGCCGACGGGGATGAACGTCGAGGTTGCCGCGTCGTCGGCGACCCACCGTGCGCCGTAGAAGCCACGCATCCCGACCACGCGGTCGTCATCGAGCGCGATCGAAAACAGCGGATCCTTCAAGTACGGATTCTGCTCGTACTTCCAATTGAAGTACGCCTCGTTGAACGAGCGGCTCCCACCGAACACGCGGCGTCGCAGATCGATCACCCGCGCGCGAAACCGAAGGTCGTACAGGACGAACTCAGGCTCCATGACGCCCTTTCGGCTGCGGTCCGCCGGATGCGGATGCCGCTGGGTCGCTGCAACTCAGGCGCATCGTATCGGCAGGTGGCTCGAATCAGCGTCGCCGGGCCGATCCGGCACACTCCGGCGTTACGATGTCGCGACGATGAGCAACTGCTGCGCCCCGAACGGTTCGAGGCCGGCCGGTCAGCCGCTCGCCTTCGAGCCGGCGCCGACGGCCCAATCGCCCGACACCTCGATGGTCGCGATCCCTGGTGGCGGCTTCCTGATGGGGTCGGAGGACGAGCTCGCGTACCCGGCGGACGGGGAGGGTCCGGTCCGCGGAGTGACGCTTTCGCCGTTCATGATGGACGTGCAAACCGTCACCAACGACGAGTTCTCGACGTTCACCGACGCCAGCGGTTACGCCACCGAGGCGGAACAGTTCGGCTGGTCATTCGTCTTCGGCGGCCTGCTTCCCGACGAGTTCCCGCCGACCCGAGGCTCCGTCGACGCCCCATGGTGGCGCGAGGTACCGGGAGCGAACTGGCGTCACCCGGAGGGACCGCAGAGCGAAATCGACGATCGTCGCGATCACCCCGTGGTGCATGTGAGCTGGACAGACGCCGCGGCGTATGCGTCGTGGGCCGGCAAGCGGCTGCCGTCCGAGGCGCAGTGGGAACGCGCCGCACGCGGCGGGGTCGAGGGCGCCGCCTTCCCGTGGGGTGACGAACTCACTCCGGGCGGCGAACACCGGATGAACGTCTGGCAGGGCGTGTTCCCGTCCGACAACGAGCAGGGCGATGGGTGGTACGGCACCTGTCCGGCGACCGCCTTCCCGGCCAACGGGTTCGGGCTGCACAACATGACGGGCAACGTCTGGGAGTGGTGCGCCGACTGGTTCGAGACCGGCAGTCATCAACTGCCGAACGTCCTCGATCCGGTCGGTCCCAGCGACGGCGATCTGAAGACGCTCAAGGGCGGGTCGTTCCTTTGCCACGCCAGCTACTGCCGGCGCTACCGGCCCGCCGCACGGATGGCGCTCACCGCCGACAGCAGCGCGAGCAATGTCGGCTTCCGCTGCATCAGCCCGTTCGAGGGGAGCCTCGAAGGATAGCGACCGGCGCCTAGAGCACCGCCTAGTCGGTCGCGAAGTTCCAGCGCCAGATCTCCCCGGCCCGAGCGATTGGATCACCTCGTGCCCCGTTTCCTGCCAGTGTTTCCTGGCGTGCGTCTCCGGGGAGTCGTCGCAGCAACCGGCGTGACGACACTGGAGGCAGATGCGCAGGTGCACCCAGGTGGTTCCGGCTGCCACACAATCCGGACAGCCAGCGGCGAAGGCCTCGCGGATCTCGGCAGCGGTCGGCGCGGCGGGCTCAGCCATCGATCTGCCCTTCGGAGTCGTGGACGCCGAACCGGGCTCAGCCATCGATCCGCCTTTGGGAGTCGCGGAACGCGGAACGGCGCTCAGCTACCGCGCAACCGCGGATCGAGGACGTCGCGGAGCGCGTCGCCGAGCATGCTGATCGCCAGCACCGTGATAAAGATCGCGATCCCGGGGAAGATCGATAAGTAGGCCGCGCGTTCGATCAGCGGCAGCGCGGTGCTCAGCATCCCGCCCCACGTCGGCGACGGAGGCTGCACACCGACGCCGAGGAAGCTGAGCCCGGCCTCGGCAAGGATCGCGAAGGCGACTCCCAGCGAGGCCTGGACAATCAGCGGCGAGAGCGAGTTCGGCAAGATGTGGCGCGCGAGCACGCGCAGGTCCGATCCACCGAGCGAGCGGGCCGCCTCGACGTAGTCTTGCTCGCGGATCGAGAGAACTTGCCCGCGGGTGAGCCGTGCGTAAAGCGGCACCGAGGAAATACCAATCGCGACCATGATCTGGGTCGTGCCCGCCCCCACGGCGCCGACGATCGCCAGCGCGAGTACCAGGGCCGGGAAGGCGATGATCGCGTCCATCGCGCGCATGATCGCGTGATCGACGATCCCGCCGAAGTACCCAGAGATCAGTCCGAGTGGCACGCCGGCGGTGAGCGCGACGCCGACGGCGACGACGCCGACCAGGATCGAGACGCGGCTCCCGAAGATGATCCGACTCAGGACGTCGCGCCCGAGCTGATCAGTGCCCAACCAGTGGCTGCTGGACGGGCCATCGAGCGATTCCCTTGGCGCCGTCGCGATCGGATCGTAGGGGGCGAGCAGCGGAGCGATAATCGCCGAGACGATCACGAGGGCAACCACCGACCCGGCCAGCGGCACACCCTTCTGGCGGACGAATCGACGGGCGAACCCGGGGGTCGAGCGAACGCCCAGCTCGGAGAACGGTGCGGGATCCGAGCGCTGGACTTCGGCGGTCACGCGCGGCCACCCTCGAGGCGGATCCGCGGGTCGATGATGCTGTACGAGAGGTCTGTCGCCAGGTTCGCGATCTGCACGAGCAGCGCGATCAGCAGCACGAAGCCCATGACCACGGGGAAGTCCTGGAAGAAGATGGCCTGCACGGCGAGCCGGCCCATGCCGGGCAGGGCAAACACCTGCTCGATGATGATCGTGCCGCCGAGGATGTTCGCGAGTCGCAGGCCCAGCAGCGTGATCACCGGGATCAACGCGTTGCGCAGCGCGTGGCCCAGCACGACCCGAGACGGTCGTAACCCCTTCGCTCGGGCCGTCCGCACGTAGTCCTGGTTCATCACCTCGAGCATGCTCGAGCGCATCTGGCGCATGATCGTCGCGGACTGCGCCATGCCCAGGACGAGGGCCGGCAGGACGAGGTGCTTCAACGCGTCCACTGGATCATCGAGCGGGTCGATGTAGCCGGATGGCGGGAGCACGTCGAAGCGCACCGAGAACAGCAGGATCAGCAAGATGGCGAACCAAAAATTCGGCAGCGCCACGCCGGCCACGGCGCCCGTGGTCGCCAGTCGGTCGACCCAGCTGTTGCGCCGAAGCGAGGCGATGATTCCGATCGGGAGGCTGATCGCCAGCGAGATCAGCATCGCGAGGACCGTCAACTGCAACGTCACAGGTGCGCGATCGGCAAGCGCCGGCAGCACGTCCTCCTTGGTGCGGATCGACTGCCCCCAGTCGCCGGTCAACATCCGGCCGAGCCAACTGGTGTACTGCAGCGGCAGCGGTTTATCGAGGCCGAGCTCCTTCCGCGCCTGTTCAAGCAGCTCGTCGGAGAAGCCGCCCGCCTCGGGGCCGATCTGTGCCGTCACCGGATCGCCGGGGAGGACGCTCAGCATGAAGAACGTCATCATCGAGACGATCAGGATCACCAGCAGCGTCTGCGCGACGCGGGCCATCAAGTAGCGCCAACTCATCGTCGGCGGTCCTTCCGCAACCGTCGGGCAGCAGTCGCGCCGTCAACCTCCGCCGAGGACGCGAGCCGCTTCCAATCTACGTTCGCCCGAGCCTCCACCGCTCACAGGCAGTGGAGGCTTTCCCGAGGGTTAGGCGAAGTCGTTGTCCAGCAACTCGTCGTACCGTTCCTTGCCTTCGGCGCCGAAGATCGACTCGAAGTTGCCGACCCGCTGAGTGGCCGCCCGGAACCCCACCCCGTAACCCACATATACGCCGTAGATGTCCCGAGCGAGGAGCTCCTCGACGGTGCGATACTCCTCGGCGCGCTCCTCGAGGTCGTAGCTCGATCGAGCGCGCTCAATCGCCTCGTCGAGGTCGGGGTTCACCGAGTGACCTGCGTTGTAGAAGCCTTCGGAGTGGACGACCTCGCCGATCGTGCCGTCCGGGTCGGCGCGGAGGCTGAATCCGGCGAGCAGCGCGTTGGCGTTGAACTCGACCCACATCTGCGACGTGAAGTCCGCAGCCTGCTCGAACTGGAGGTCGATGTTGAGCTCCTTCAGCATCGACTGCCAGAGCTCCGCACGCGCCGCGTAAGTGGCAGAGGTACCGACGACGACGCGGAACGATGCGCCGTCCGGGTAGCCACTCGCGGCGAGGAACTCCTGGGCCTTCTCCAGGTCGAACTCGGGAGCACCCTCAACGGACCAGGGAAGGCCCAGGGGAGGGCGGGGGTGATGATCCCCATCCTCTCGCGGAGTTCGCGCCGGCCGAAGAAGATCGCCTCGTTGATTGCCTCGCGGTCGATCGCCCAGGCGATCGCCCGCCGGAAGTTGACGTCGTCGGTTGGGGGCAACGCGGTGTTGAAGTACATGCCCGACCAGCCGCTGCCGACGAACTTGGCCAGCTGCACGTTTTCGTCCGCCTCGAGCTCGTCGAGCTGCGAGGAGGCGGGCGTGATGATGTCCACGTCGCCCGCCTTGAAGTTGGCGAGCAGCACCGAGGTCTCGGGGATGATCTGCCAGCGCAGCGAATCGATGGCGGGGAGCTTGTTTCCGGCCATGTCCGTGCGCCAGTACTCCTCGTTGCGCTCGATCTCGATGTGCGAGTCCTGCACCCACTCCTTGAAGCGGAACGGGCCGGTGCCGATCGGGGCGAGCCCGAAACTGATCGCCGGCCGCCTCGGCGGCGACCGGGGGCAGCTGCTGCCCGCCACGGTCGCCGAGCAGCGTCAGCAACGCGCCGTTCGGTCGTTCCAGCTCGAAGTTGACGTGGTTGTCGTCAACCACCTCGACGTTGTGGATCGGCGCCATCTGACCAGCCGCAGCAGACTTGGTCGCGGGATCCTGGATGTGCTCAACGTTCCAGCGCACGACCTCGGCGTTGAACTCCTCGCCGTTGTGGAACTTGATGCCCTGCCGCAGCGTGAAGGCGATCTTCGTCGGCGACTCGATCTCCCAGGTTTCCGCGAGCGAGTAGGCGGGGTCCGGCTCGCCGTTGCGGCTGTAGTCCACCAGCGAGTTGAACATCGTCCAGAAGTGCTTGTGCTCGCCGCCACTCTGACCGGTACTCGGATCGAGGTTGTTGAGCACGCCAGCGGGCAGACCGTGAATCAGGCGTCCGCCTCGCGTAGCGGCGGCCGGCGCCTCGGTGGAGGCGGCGGAACCACCGCCTCCGCCGCCTCCACCGCCTCCGCCGCCCGCGTCGGGCGTGCTGGTGGCGTCGTCGGAGTCGCCGCAACCGATCAAGACTGCGCCCGCGAGGCCGGCGGCGCCAACGGTGAAACCGCGGAGTGCGGAGCGGCGCGAAACCCGTGCGCTTCGGTAGCTGGTGAAAGCTCGTCGGCGCGTCTGTCGTTCAGAACTCATTGTTTTTCCCCGTGTGTGGTGAGCGACAACGGCGGGAGCGTGGCACACGCGTAATCGACGGCTGCGTCCGGTCGCGTACCTTCTGCGCCGCGGGACAACGATCTACCGCACGCCCGTGCTCCGACTAGACTGCCGTGACGATCCGATCACAGCGCGTCCGTACGATCCGAGGAGTCCGCAATGACCTGGCAGCCCGACGTCGATGAGCTGAATCGCCGGTACGCGTTCGCCGAGCAAATGGGGGGACCGGAAGGCCTCGAACGTCAGCGGCGGCAAGGAAAGCTCAACATCCGCGAGCGGATCGAACTGCTGGTCGACGCCGGTTCGTTCGAGCAAATAGGCAAGCTGCGGGGCAGCGCCACGTACGACGACGACGGAGCGCTCCTCGACGTGAAGCCGTCGGCGGGGGTGCGAGGGATCGCGAAGGTCGGCGGACGCCGCATCTACGTGGCCGGGCAGGACTTCACGATCCGGGGCGGCTCGGCCGGCGCCCATAGCGCTGGCGTCGATATGGGGCACGGCCATCCCGGCCCCATGGAGCTGCGGCTGCCGACGGTGAACCTGCTCGATGGCGCGGGTGGCAGCGTGACTGAATTCGCGGAGATCGGTCGCACCTACATCCCCGACGGCGCCCAGTTCGAGTCGATCTGCGCGATCTTGAACATCGCGCCGGTAGCGACGGCCGTGCTGGGGTCGGCCGCCGGCGGGCTGGCGCCGATTCCCCCGCTCAGCCATTTCAGCGTGATCGCGAAGGGGGCCGGACAGGTGTTCCCCGGCGGACCGCCGGTGGTGAAGGCGGCGCTCGGCTACGACATCGACAAGGACGACCTCGGGGGTGCCCAGATCCACGCTCAGATCAGCGGGGTGTCGACAACGCCGCCGAGGACGAGGCGGACGCAATCGCCCAGGTGAAGCAGTTCCTGAGCTACATGCCGGACAACGTCTGGGAGATGCCGCCGCAGGGCGATCAGTCGGACGATCCGGCGCGTCGCGACGAACGGCTGTTGTCGCTGATCCCTCGGGACAAGCGGCAGCCGTACAACCCGCGCGTGATCCTCGAGGGGGGGTGTTCGACGAGGGGTCGTTCTTCGAGGTGTCGCCGGAGTACGGGACGTCGAGAATCATCGGACTGGCGCGGGCGAGCGGGTACCCGGTGGGGGTGATGCTCAACAACCCGAACCACCGAGGCGGCTCGATGGACGTGGCGGCGGCGGAGAAGTCGAGCCGCCTCGTGCAGCTCTGCGACACGTTCCACTTGCCGATGGTGGTGCTGATGGACGATCCGGGGTTCATGGTCGGGCTCGAGTCGGAAAAGGTGGGGATCGAGCGGGCCGGGGCGCGCCTCGTGTATGCGATCGCGCAGAGCAAGATGCCGTGGATCTCGGTGATCTGCCGCCAGTCGTACGGACTGGCGGGCAGCCTGCAGTACCGGCCGGGGCCACACCTGTACCGGCGCTACGCGTGGCTCTCGGGACATTGGGGCTCAATGCACATCGAGGGCGGAACGTCCGCGGCGTTCCGCCGCGTGATCGAGGCGGCGCCCGATCCGGAGGCGAAACGGCTCGAGCTGGAGGCGGAGTTCCAGGCGCTGTCCTCACCGTTCCGGACCGCCGAGGCGAGCGGCCTCGACTTGATCGATCCTCGAGACACGCGCGCGATCATCTGCGAGTTCGCGGACATGGCGCAGAACGTGATCAAGACCCAACTCGGCCCAAACGCCGGCCCGAGCTATCGACCGTGAGCTCTGTAGGCGGATTCAGCCGGATCGTCTCAGGGAGGCCGTTCGTACGCGGAAACGTGCGGACCTTCACACGTGCTCGCCATGACCCGATGATCCGGGGGTGACTACGTCAGAATCCGCCGCCGCGCCCCAACCAGCGGCTCGCGCTCGCGTCGCGCAGCCTGCGTGGCCGCTGATCGCTCGGAACCTGATCCTCGGGGTCGGATTCCTGGTGATCGTGGCGGGTTCGGTGGCGAATATCGCACTCTTCCTCGATCGCCGCGGTTCGGACGACCAGGTGATGAGCGACCTGCCACGCGGCGACGCCGCCGGGGTCGCTGCGAGCGTCGAAATCGATGCGATCGCGACGGCCGCCCCGGCCGTAGCGCCGGTCGACACCGAGCCGCCCGTGCCGCCACCCGTGTCCGTGCCTCCCGATGTCACGTCGACGACCTACACCGTCGTCTCGGGCGACGTCCTCCACGAGATCGCGGTGCGCCACGGCACCACCGCGACCGCGCTGGTCGAGCTGAACAACCTCGTGAACCCGAACGTGATCGAGGTTGGCCAGGTGCTGCTCCTGCCCTCACGTGATCCGGTGGCGGAAGTCGTTCCCGAGCCGACCGCGGAGCCCGCCTCCTAGCCCCTCTGACCGCCGGTCATCATCCCGATCAAATGCTCCGGAGCTCCTCGACTGATCGAAGCGCGCGCAGGCCCGCCGCGAAGTAAGCGAGATCGGAGGAGTAGCCGCGCTGGAAGTCGCCAAGATCGAACAGTGCCTCCCAGAGCCGGCGAGCACGAATCAAGTCTGGCAGCGCTGCTCGCTCGTCCGCGTCCAGCGGTCCGCCAGCGGCGCGGTATTCGTCAACGAACGCGGCGGCGGCCTCGCCATCAAGCCCTGAGCCGTCACGCCGACGGCAGAACGCCCAGACGGCGTCCGCGAGGTCACATGCCCCCCAATCGAGGCGGCACTCATCAAGATCGAGCAGCGCGACCACATCTCCCGCGGCCCCAACCAGGAGGTTCGACGGCGCGTAGTCACCATGCAGGGGACGCCGACGCAGGTTCGCGGCGGCGAGGGTGTCAAGGACGACGGGCGTCCGGTCGAGGGCGGTGGCTACCTGCTCGGCCTGCTCGGCGGTGATCGACAAACCCGGCTCCGGTGGCCAGCGCCACCAGCGGTTGTCCAGCCAATCGAGGTCGCTCCAGGCCGGCCAACCTGGTCTCGGCTCGGGTGCGATCACGCCTTCGCTCGCCCTCGCGAGCTTTCCGAGCGCCCTGGCAGCCGCGTGCCGCTGGTCCGATGCTGATGGATCAGCCGCCGCTCCCTCGACGTATGGCCAGAGCGAGACGATCCGCCCGCTGTCTCGCACGATCGTGTGCGAGCCGTGCGCCACCGGGAGAGGATTCTTCACGAACGGGAGGTGTGCCGACAAGGAGGCGACCAGTCGGTGCTCCCATTCGACGGCCCGCGGCTCGGCGTCCACTCGAAGCGCCCGAAGGACGAAGCTCCCCGCGGAGCTGTCCACGCGGAACACCTGATTCACAAACCCACCAGTGAGCGGTTCGACCCGCAGGAGATCGGACGGTGAGAGCCAGTTCCGAACCACACGGCGGGCAAAATCGACGTCTGTCACGGAACGGCCACGATTGCTCACGGCGCTACGCGACGTGGCAGGATGCCGCGCAAGCTCTAGCGCCTCGAGAGCGGCCGCCGCTCAAGCGCCGAGCCGCTGCTTCATAGCTGCGCGGGCGGCGGCGGTGATCTCCTCGATCGCGGCGGCGTCGTAGCCGAGCGAGGCGAGGATCTCCTCGTTGTGCTCACCGAGGGCGGGTGGCCGCGGCTTCGCCCGTCCGGTGTCGCCATTGATGTGCACGGTGTTTCCGACGAGGCGGCGTTGGCCGACGGTGGGGATGTCCTGCTCGACGAAGTAGCCGTTGGCGATCGCCTGGGGATCGCCAAGCACCTGCTCGTAGTCCTGGACGACGTCCCAGACGACCTTCGTCAGCCCACCGAGGAACTCGGTCCACTCTGCGGTGCTCTTCGCCTTGAAGGCGCGCTCGAGGTAGGGGCGGATCTCGTACGAAGTCTCGCTCTTTCCGCCATCGGGCGCCCAGCCTGCCCGCTTCAGACCGGTGTCGAACCGCTCATCTGCGATCAGCTCCTCGAGGCCGGCGAATCGGCAGAACTCGATCCAGTCCGCCTCGTTGGCGATGTAAGCGATCATGATCGCACCGTCCGAGGTCTCGTAGAGGCCGTAGGTGCCCGGGATGTTGGCGCTATGCGGGCCCTGGCGGGAGAGGCGATCGCCGGTCAGTGAGACGGTGTCGAGCTCCCACTTCTGCAGCCAGAGCTGCGCGCCGAGGCCGGAGGTATCGACGCGTTGACTGCCGCCGTGTAGCGCCCGCGCCGTGAGGGCGGTCGTGATCCCGAGCGCGAGCTGCATCGCGCCGGCGGTATCGGCGATCGTGGAACCAGGAATCATCGGGCCGCCGTCGCTTGGGCCGGTGACGTTGTAGAGGCCTCCGCGAGCGGCGGCGGAGCCATCGAGCATGCGCTTCGCCGCGTCCGGGCCGACCGGGCCGTAGCCGTTGACCAACGCGTAGACGAGGTCCGGGTTGCGCTCGCGCAGGTCGTCGTAGCCGAGCTTCATCGCGAGCAGGGACGGCTCCAGATAGTTGCTCAGGAAGACGTCGGTACCGTCGACGAGCTGGCGGACGATATCGATCGACTGCTCGCGGCGGAGGTCGAGCCAGAGCGAGCGCTTGCCTCGATTGGCGCTGACGAACTGGGTACCGAATCCGCCTTCGGTCGGATCGATGAAGGGGCTGCGCACACGGCGGTTCGCGTCGCCGAGCGCGGGTTCGACCTTGATGACGTCGGCGCCCATATCGGCGAGGTACTGTCCGGCGACGGGGCCCTGCAGCGCGCGCGCCAGCTCCACGACTTTGATGCCCTCGAGTGGCTCCGGCATGGCGGATCTCCTGTCTAGCGCTGCTGCGCTCGCCTTCACGCCGGTGGGCGGTCGGCGATCACGCCGCGCTCCATCAGTTCGTTCAGCTCCGTGGCGGCAACGCCAATCAAGTCGAGGACGGCGGCGTTGTCCTGACCCAGCGTCGGCGCTGGACGCCAGCCCGCCCGAGGATGGCGGCGCGAGCGCAGCGGCGTGCCCGGGTAGTCGATCGCGCCTACGTCCGGCTGCTCCAGCGTGACGAAGAAGTCGCGCTCTTGGAGATGGCCGTCCTCGAGCATCTGCGGCGCGGAGAGGACCGCGCCGGCCGGGATCGCCCGCGATTGGAGCTGGCGCATCAGCTCCGCGCGATCGAGCCGTGCCGTCCAGCCGGCGATCTCGCGATCGAGCTCCTCGAGGTGCTCGCGCCGAGCATCGAGCGTGGCGAACCGCGAGTCCTCGTCCCAGCCGCGATCCGCCAGATCGATGAGCGCCCGCCATTCCGGGTCGTCCCGGACAGTGACGGCGATCCACTCGTCCTCGGTGCTGCACGGATAGACGCCGTGCGGCGCCCAGCGCACGTGTCCGTTCCCGACCACGGGAGGCACGGCGCCGCTGAGCTCGAACTCGGCGAAGTACTCGCCCAGCAGCTCGACCGCCGCCTCGTGCTGCGAGAGGTCGACGAAACAGCCTTCGCCCGTGCGCGATCGGTGCTGGAGGGCGGTCAACACCGCGGCGGCGCCCTGGGTGCCGGCGATCGCGTCCGGAATCGCCTTCGAGGTCACGCGGGGCACCTCGTCGCCGTAGCCCATCAGCATCGTGAGGCCGGTCATCGGCTCGATGCTCGGGCCGTAGGCGACGTAGTCACGGTAGGGCCCGCTGCGGCCGTAGCCGGGCATCGCGGCGTAGATCAGGGATGGGCTGACCTGGCGCAGGCGGTCGTAGCCGAGATTGAGGCGGTCCATCGCCCGCGCGCTGAAGTTTTCGAGGACGACGTCGGTCTCCGCTGCGAGCCGCAAGAAGAGATCGCGGCCCTGCTCGCTCTTCAGATCGATCGCGAGGCCGTAGCGGTTGCGGTTCAGCTTGTTGAACGAGCTTTGCTGATTCCACGGACGTTCGTTCGTGCCCGACGCGAGCATGCGGCGACCGGAGCCGGGCGGGATGCGTGCAGGACCGCGCCCCATCGGTGCCTCGACCTTGATCACCTCGGCGCCGAGGTCGGCGAGGATGCGGCCGGCGAGCGGGCCGGCCCAGACGCGGGTCAGATCGAGGACGCGGATGCCGTTCAGGGGGCCGCCCGGCGGAGGCGTCGCGAGTGGCGGTTGCCTCGATCCGCGCGGTGGCGGCGAGACGCGCGGGGCGTCCGAGGGCGCCTCGAGCGCCCAGGCGCCCTCGGACACGACGGGTTGCTCCTCGGGAAGTGCGCCGTCGATACGGAACGGGGAGCGGCCGATCCGCACCGCGCGCCCGTCCGGCTGGTGGACTCCGGACCAGTACTCGCGCACGCCGAGCTGAGGATCGTCCAGCACCTCCTCGAGGGTGGCGGCGTGCCCGACCGGGACGCGGAAGGTCTCCTGGCCTGCGACCAGCCACTCACGCTTCGTGCGCTCAGCGAGGATCGGGACGACGATCTCGTCCAGCTCGTCGGCGTGCTCGACACGCGCGATCGGCGTCGAGAAGCGGTCGTCCTGCTGGAGTTCGGGGCGACCGATCATCAGCGTGAACGCCTCCCAGAAGTTCCCGACGATGCAGAGCTCGAGCCAGCCGTCCTTCACGGGCAACAGACAATTGGGGTGGATCCCCGACCAGCGGTTGCCGTTCCTCTGCCGCACCTGCCGGCTGTAGGTCCACTGCACAGTCGAGTACTGATGCAGCGACACGAGCGCCTCGAAGATGCTGAGCTCGAGGACCTCCATCTCGTCCGACGCCTCGAGGAATGACGCGGTCGTCGCGCTGTAGGCGATCAGGGCCGCCTGGTAGTCGGGATACAGCCCGGGCAGTGTGAGCGGAGGACCGTCGGCCTCGCCCATGAGGTAGGAGTAGCCGCCGAGCGCGAGGAGCGTCGTGGGAGTCGCCTGCCAGTCGCGGTAAGGGCCGCTCAGCCCGAACGGAGTGATGCTCGTCAGCACCCGCGGAGGCGAATCGGTCGCCTCGATCGCCGGCCTCCACGCCTCGAAGACGTCGGGGGCTGCGTCGGTGACGACCATGTCGCTGGCCGCCGCCAGTCGCGCGACAGTCGTGGTGCGGTCGCCGCTGTCCTCGGGGAGTTCGGATCGGCGCTTGCCACCGTCGAGGAACGCCGAGAGCGCTTCCTCGGAGACGCACGAACCGGAGTCGGCGAGGTTGGTTGACGGGTCGCGCAGCGCTGTGACCTCGGCGCCCCAGCGCGAAAACAGCTTGCCGACGAACGCAGCCGCCGGCGTCTCGGAGACCTCGAGCACCCGCACGCCGCTGAACAGATCCATGCTGGGCTCACCTCGCAGCGTGGTGGTCGCTCGCCGGCCGGTGCGTTATGCGCGAGGCGAGGGCTCGAACGATAGCGGGTGTGATGATCCGGCGGCAATTCCGGCGCCGCGAGTCTTCATCAGCAATCACGCCAGCAGCCCAGGGAGAGTGTGATTCGCCAGCGAAACGGCAGAGGAGCCTAGACGGTCGAGAGCGTGGGCGACCCCGGATCGGGCATCACCTGGTCCGCGCTCAGCGGGTAGGCCTCCTTGCGGTAGATCTGCACGCGGTGGAAGCCGAAGTCCGCCACGAACAGCCGATCGCCGTCGACGAGCACCGAGGCGGGCGCCCGGAAGCGCTTCTGACTCTCGAGCGGCGTCATCTCGCGTAGCCGCAGCGGCTTCGCGTTCGCCATCAGGTAGACGCGGCCGAGCTTCGAGAGCGTGGCGTCGCCGATGAAGCGCTCGACGTAGCGGCCGTCGCGATCGAACAGCAGCACGCGGTTGTTGCCGCGGTCGGCGACGTAGATGTCGCCGTGCCCGTCCACCGCGACGCCGGCCGGCCGGTTCAGCTCGCCCTCTCCGTCGCCGCTGCTGCCGACGGAGAGCAGCGGCTCGCCGCCGGGGCTGAACTTCTGCACCCGGTCGTTGCGCCAATCGCCGATGTAGATGCACTCCTCGCCGTCGAGCGCGATGCCCCACGGCATGTCGAGCTCGCCGGGGCCGCTGCCGTGCGTGCCGAAGCCGTCGATGTAGTCGCCTTCGACGGTGAAGCGCTGCACGCGGTGGTTCATCGCATCGACGACGAGCAGCTGGCCCTCGGCGTCCAGCGCCATCTGCGCCGGTCGGTCGAGCTGACCCGGCTCGCTGCCCTGCTCGCCCCACTGCGAGAGCTGTTCGCCCTCGCGGTTGATGATCGTGATCGTGTGGTCCGCCTCGTCGGAGACGATCAGTCGCTCGTCCGGGTCGCAGACGATCCCGACCGGCCAGGTCCAGCCACCCTCGATGGTGCCGAGGTTCTCGTCGTCCAGGCTGAGCACGTTGACGACGCCGCCCTCCTCGAACGGTCCGCGGCGGAGCGAGTACAGCCGGCCCTCCTGGCCGAGCGCGATGTCGATCGGGTACCAGCAGACGCGGCGCATCCCGATCGTCCGCTCGTAGGGGAAGCCGGCGCGCAGCAGCGCCTCGAAGTCGCCGTTCGTGGCCGCCTCGCTGGCAGGGGCGGCGCTCGGCTCCACCGTCATCGCGCCGCTCCATTCCCGGCCCGCGCCTGGAAGGCGTTGATCTGCTCAAACGTGCCGCCGACGATCGCGGTCGAGTCGAGCCCCAGCCACTGGTCGAGCAGCGTGCCGTACACACCTCGGAAGTCGATCGTGTGCCGCAGGTCCTCGCCGTAGAGCCAGTCCTTCCGGTCGAGCGACGGGTACTCGGCGTAGAGCCCGCCCGCCACGCCGTCGCCAATGATGTAGGCGCCGCCCCCAGAGCCGTGGTCGGTCCCCGACCCGTTGTCCTTGATCCGTCGCCCGAACTCGGAGAAGACGAGGACCGTGACCTCCTCGGACGCGTCGTGGTTGCGCAGGTCCTGCAGGAAGTCGCTGATCGCCTCGGTCAGCTCGGTGAGCAGCCGCGGGAGCTCGACCGACTCGTTCGAGTGGTGGTCGTAGCCGGTGTGCTGCGTGTAGAAGACCCGCGTACCGAGCCGGGCCGTGTGCACGCGCGCGACGTCGCGCAGCGCCTGCGCGATCGGGTTGCTCGCGTACTCGACCTCGGAGCTGTACCGCGACGGCACGTCGGCCAGCATGTCGGCGCTCGTCAGCACGCTCGACCCGGTTTGCGCCAGGTAGTCGCTGACGAGGCCGTTGCCCACCCCCGGCGTGTACATGCGCCGGAAGCTGTCGAGGTCCTTGGCGCGCTCGTGCTCGGCCTCGACCTCGGTCATCAGCCCGAACTGGTCGAGGTCACCGACCGAGGTGACGGTGACGCCCGAGGCGGCCAGCGCCCGGGGCAGACCGCGGCCGATGCTGACGGCGGTCAGCGGATTCTCGGAGTGCGGGTCGAACTCGCGCGTGACCTTCGCCAGCCAGCCCTCGGTCGCGATCGTGTCGGGCTCGCAGGTGTGCCAGATGTCCATGGCGCGGAAGTGGGAGCGGTCCGAAAGCTCCCAGCCGACGCCTTGCACGACTGCGACGTTGCCGGCGTCGTAGAGCTCTTTGAAGGCCCTCGCCGCCGGGTGCCACGCGACCTGGTCGTCGATCGGCAGTGTGTCCTCGACGGGCAGGCTGATGTTGGGGCGGGCGTCGCGGATCACGCCGCTCTGGTAGGGGATCAGCGTGTTCATGAAGTCCAGCCCGCCACTGAGCTGGACCACCACGAGCACGGGGTCTCGGTACAGCTTCGTGGTCATGGCCGGCCCTCCTAAGCGAACTGGTACTCGGGTGCGGACACGATCAGCTGCACCACGCGGCCGATCCGGCCCTCGGCCTCCTCGCTCGCGCCGTTGCTGAACGAGAGCGGACCGCCCTCCTCGGCGCGCTCGACCAGCGTCGCGTGCGTCTGCGCGCTTACCTCGAGCGGCCCGACAAGGTCGAGGCAGCGATCGACCAGCTGCTCGGGCGTCGCGTCGCCGGCGGCAGCGACGCGAGCGATGATCGAGGCGATGCCTGGCTTCGAGGTGTCCGTCACCTGCTGGACCGCGAAGTTGACGCGCTCGGTGAGCGTGCCGGAATCGAGCCACTCCTGGCCGGTGTGCCAGCCCTCGACGGAGGTTGGGTTCATCAGCGCCTGGCCCATCAGGATCACCACGTTCGAGAGCTTCGCGACCGAGCGGTCGGGGAAGCGCGGCGCGCCGGCCAGCTTGATCGCGCCACCGACGAACTCCACGGGGCTCTTGACGCGCAGGAACCGCGCCGCCTTGAAGAACTCGGAGTTCAGCAACGTCCGCATCACCTCGCGGATGTCGCCATTCGAGGCCGTGAACGTCGCAGCGAGCGCGTCGATCGCCGCCGGGTCCCGCGGCGGCGTCTCGTGCCAGGAGGGCACCCCTGGCTCGTCGGCGACGAAGAAGCTGTAGAGGTGCCGCGCGATGAACCGCGCGCACGCCTGCTGGCGGACGATCACGTCGATCACGTCCTCCCCATCGACCACGGTCTCGCCGAGGAACGTCTTCTCCTCGGTGTCGTGATCGGCCTCGTCGTACCTGAAGGCGGCGTCGGTGGTGCTGTAGGGATAGATCGGAATCGGCTGCGTGAACGTCCAGCCGGTGAACGCGCGCGCCGCCGCCTTGATGTCGTCCTCGCTGTAGTTGCCGACGCCCATCGAGAACAGCTCGAGCAGCTCGCGCCCGTAGTTCTCGTTCACGGCGTGCGCGTGATTCTCCGCGTTGTCCAGCCAGTGGATCATCGCCGGATCGCGCGACAGTTCGAGCAGGATCTGGCGCATGTTGCCCAACCCCTGCTCGCGGAAGAGGTCGATCTGCGCCACCGAGGTGCGGGCGTGCGAGCTCTTGAAGTACGCCGTCGCGAACACCTGGTGCCAGAACAGCGCCA
Source organism: Dehalococcoidia bacterium (assembly GCA_965248675.1). Taxonomy (GTDB): domain Bacteria; phylum Chloroflexota; class Dehalococcoidia; order UBA2979; family UBA2979; genus UBA6627. The sequence continues at coordinate 1,563,647 of CBDFJZ010000008.1, read as the reverse complement.
TCTTCTCGCGCAGCGGGCGAGGACCGTTCGCCAGGTTGTAGATCCAGCGCGAGGCCCAGCCCGTCGGCACCTCGGGACTGGCCGAGGTGGGGAGGTAGCGGTCGAGCACGTCCTGGTCCGGATCGCTGAGCTGCTCCGGGTGGAGCAGCTCCTCGACGACCTCTTCGTAGGGCCGCGTCACGAGCTGTTCGAGCTCGTCGCGTGTCGCGCCGACCCCGACGCGGCGCATCAGGTGCGCCATCAATGCAATCTGGTCGTCCGCCATCGCTGCGCCGCTTTCCGGCGTCTCCAGGCGCTCGTGTCGTCGCCCGGGCAACGCCATCGGGTGCCGTCCTTATATCACGGTAGTGTTCCTCCGGTGGGACTGCCTCCAGAACCGCGTGCTCGGCTCGCGCACCCAACCCGCTACGTGGCTCGCATTCGCCCGCTCAACGGTCCCGCGGACGGTCGTTGGGCGATGACGGACTGGTCCGTGAGGAGGCTATGCTTCCGGGAAGTCAGACTCGATGTCGGGGGGCTCCGTGGCGCTGGGTAAGCTGCTGATCGCGAATCGAGGCGAGATCGCGGTCCGCATTGCACGGGCCGCCGCTGAGCTGGAGATCCCCGCCGTCGCCGTCTTCTCCGAGGACGACGCGACGTCGCTCCATGTCGAGGCCACACCAGAAGCACGCCCGCTGGCGGGCTCGGGCCCGCGCGCCTACCTCGATGCGGAGCAGATTCTGCTCGCGGCGCGCGAAACCGGCTGCGACGCGATCCACCCCGGGTACGGCTTTCTGGCCGAGAATCCAGGCTTCGCCCAACAGTGCGCGGATACCGGGATCGCCTTCGTCGGGCCGTCCGTTGAGGCCCTCGCGCTGTTCGGGGACAAGGCGCGGGCGCGGGCGTTCGCCGCGGAGCACGGCGTGCCGGTGCTGCCGGGGAGCGATGGCGCGGTCGGCCTCGACGAGGCACGTACCTTCTTCGCGGGGCTGGGCGACGGCGCCGCGATGATCCTCAAGGCGGTCGGCGGTGGCGGCGGGCGCGGCATGCGCGTGGTGACCGACGCGGCGGCGATCGAGGAGGCGCTGGCGCGCTGCCAGTCCGAGGCGCTGAACGCGTTCGGTAACGACAGCGTCTACGCGGAGCGGCTGATCGAGCGGGCACGGCACGTGGAGGTACAGATCATCGCCGACGGCGCGAGGGCGGTGCGTCACCTTGGCGAGCGCGAGTGCAGCGTGCAACGGCGTCACCAGAAGCTGATCGAGATCGCGCCCAGTCCGTGGCTGAGCGCCGAGGTGCGCGAGGCGATCACCGCGTATGCCGTGCGGCTCGCCGAAGCGGCCGGCTACGAGGGCCTCGGCACGTTCGAGTTCCTCGTTGACCTCGACGGCGGCGACTGCGTCTTCATCGAGGCGAACGCGCGGCTGCAGGTCGAACACACGGTCACCGAGGAGGTGACCGGCGTCGACCTCGTCCAGGCGCAGCTGCGCATCGCCGGAAGCGAGACGCTGGGCGCGCTTGGGCTAGATGAGACGCCGGCGCCGCATGGGTACGCGATCCAGGCGCGCGTGAATCTCGAACGGATGGAGGCAGACGGCGGCGTGCGCCCGGCCGGTGGGACGCTGACGGTGTTTCTGCCGCCCTCGGGGCCGGGCACGCGCGTCGACACGAACGGATACGCCGGCTACGCCTCGAGCCCCGCGTTCGACTCGCTGCTGGCGAAGGTGATCGCGCATTCGACGTCGGCGGACTCCGGGAGCGCCGTCAGGCGCCTGGCGTTGGCGCTCGGGGCGTTCCGCATCGCCGGCGCCGAGACTAACCTAGAGTTCCTACGCGCGGTGATCGCGCACGACGACTTCGCGGCGGGGCGGATCGACACGCGCTGGATCGACGTGCACGCGGCGGAGCTGCTGACCGCGACAGCCTCGGAGCCGGCGCGCGCTCCCGAAGGACCGCTCGACCCGCTGGCGGGGCTGGACTTCTACCGCTCCGGCGACGCCGCCGACGTGGTGACGATGGGCGCCCGCGGCGACAAGCCGGAGCCAATCGGACCGCCGAACACCGCGCCGCTGCGGGCACCGATCCAGGGCACGATCCGCGAGATCCTCGTCGCCGAGGGCGACACGGTCCGCGAGGGGCAGGTCGTCTGCGTCATGGACGCGCTGAAGATGGAGCACCTCGTGCGCTCGCCGCTGGGCGGCATCGTGCGCCGGCTCGCCGTCGCGGTCGGCGATACGGTCTACGAGGATCACCCGCTGGCCTTCGTCGAGGAGGCGGACGTCGGCGGCCCCGCGGAGGCCGGCGAGGCCCCAGCGGCGATCGATTACATCCGCCCCGATCTGCAGGCGGTGCTCGACCGGCGGCCGTTCCTGCTCGACGAGAACCGGCCCGAGGCGGTCGAACGGCGCCACGCGAAGAACCGGCGGACGGTGCGAGAGAACCTCGCCGACCTCGTGGATGAGGGGACGTGGATCGAGTACGGCGACCTCGTGATCGCCGGGCAGAGCCGGCGCAGCACGCTGGAGGAGCTGGTGCGCAAGACGCCGGCCGACGGGCTGGTCTCCGGGATCGGTGCGGTGAACGGCACCCTGTTCGACGAGAAGCGGGCGCGGACGGCGGTGATCTCGTACGACGACACTGTCTTCGCCGGCACGCAGGGCATCCGAGGCCACGCGAAGACCGACCGGATGATGGAGGTCGCCGGGGAGTTCGCGCTGCCGCTGATCTTCATCGCCGAGGGCGCGGGCGGCCGCTCCGGTGACACCGACGGGATGCCGGGGATGGTGTTCCGCACCTGGGAGCTGATGGCGCGCCTGAGCGGGACGGTGCCGATCATCGGCGTGACGGCCGGCCGCTGCTTCGCCGGCAACGCCGCGATCCTCGGGATCTGCGACGTGATCATCGCGACCGAGGACGCCAACATCGGCATGGGCGGGCCGGCGGTGATCGAGGGCGGCGGGATGGGCGTCTACCTGCCCGAGGAGATCGGCCCGATGTCGGAGCAGGTGCCGGCGGGCACGGTCGACATCCTCGTCAAGAGCGAAGCTGAGGCGATTGGGGTGGCGAAGCGGTATCTGTCGTACTTCCAGGGATCCGTGAAAAGTTGGGAATGCGCCGACCAGCGGTTGTTGCGCCACGCGATCCCGGAGAACCGGCTCAGCGCGTACGACGTGCGGAGCGTGATCGAGCTGATGGCGGACAGCGGGTCAGTGCTGGAGCTGCGCCCGGAGTACGGGCACGGCATGGTGACCGCGCTGGTCCGCGTCGAGGGCCGCCCGGTCGGGGTGATCGCGAACAACAACGAGCACCTGGGTGGGTCGATCGAAAGTTTCGGATCCGACAAAGCGGCGCGTTTCGCCAAAATCTGCGATTCCTGGAACATTCCGCTGCTCACGCTCGTGGACACGCCGGGGATGATGATCGGGCCTGAGGCGGAGAAGACGGCGCTGGTGCGTCGCACGAGCAACCTGATCGTGACGCTGGGGAACGTGAAGACGCCACGGTTCAGTGTGGTGTTGCGCAAGTGCTACGGCCTCGGCTCGAACACGATCCTGTTCGGGAACGAGCGGGCGCCCTCGTTCACCGTCGCCTGGCCGACGGCGGAGTTTGGCGGGATGAACCTCGAGGCGGCGGTGCGCCTGTCGAACCGCGATCAGCTCGCGGCGATCGAGGACATCGGCGAGCGCGCCGCGGAGTACGAACGGCTGGTCGAGCAGGCCTACGAGCGAGGCGGCGCGCTCAACGCCGCATCGACGTTCAAGATCGACGCCGTCATCGATCCGGTGGAGACGCGGCACTGGATCACCCAGGGCCTGCTGGCGGCACAGTCCGAGCCGATCCGGCGTGGCCGCCGGCCCAGCGTGCCGACCTGGTAGGGAATCTGGTGATGTCCGGCGCCTTCGAGGACCTGCGCGTCCTGGATCTCTCGGACCGCCTGTCGGGCGCCTACTGCGCGCGGCTGTTCGGCGACTACGGGGCCGACGTGCTGCTGCTCGAACCGCCCGAGGGCCATCCGTTGCGCTCGGAACCGCCGTTCCTCGACGACGTGCCGGGGCCCGATCGCTCGCTGGTGCACGCGTACGTCAACGCGAACAAGCGATCGTTGATCGCACCAGGAGACGCGTCGGAGCTGGAGCGCCACGTTGCCGAGGCCGACGTGATCGTGACGACGGCCGTCCCATGGCCGCCCTCGCTGCGCTACGCGCTCGAGGCGAAACGGGCGGACGCGGTGCACGTCTCGGTGACGCCGTTCGGCCTCGACGGCCCGCTGGCCGGCGCGCCAGCGAATAGCCTCACCCACTCGGCGCTGAGCGGCTGGGCCGACATCTGCGGCTTCGAGGGCGAGCCGCCACTCCAGCTTCCAGCGCGCCAGTTCGACTACATCGCCGGGGTGGCCGCCTTCGTCGGCGCCGCCGGCGCGGTCGTGCGTCGCACGACCTCGGGCGAGGGCGCGCTCGTGGACGCGAGCGAGCTCGAGGCGGCGATCGTCAGCTCGGTGCCGTGGTCGCTGGCGGTGATCTACGAGGGGCCCGAGGGCTACACGGCGCGGGTACACGTACACCACCGCGACGGCCCGGGGTTCCTCGAGGCGCTCGACGGCCCGATCCTGGCGGGGTTCGGGCAGGGTCTGTTCTGGACCGACGCGATGCACGTGCTCGGCCTGTCGGAGCTGGCCGACGACCGGTTTGACGATCCCGTGCGACGCCGCGAGCACCTGACCGCGATCCGGCCTCGGATCGCGGAACGCGTCGCGGAGATGCCGCGCTGGGAGCTGTTCGAGGCGCTGTCGACGGTCCGCTCCGTGTCCGGCGTGTTGCAGGACACGGCCGACCTCCTCGAGAACCCGCACCTCCAGGCGCGCGGGTACTTCGCGGAGACGGTGGTCGATGGGCGCTCGGCGCGGATGCCGGGCGCCCCGGCGACGCTGAGCGCGACACCGTGGCGGCTGCACCAGCCGGCGCCCGGCCTTGGGGATGGCGAGGGTGAGCCGGCGCCCGCGCGCGCGGCGGCCGCGCCGCTGGTGACGGGGGCGAAGCCCGCTCCCGCCGAGGCGCCGCTGGCGGGGATGCGGGTGCTGACGTTCACGCAGGCGTGGTCGGGACCGCTGGGGACCGAGCTGCTCGCCCTCCTCGGTGCCGACGTCGTCCAGATCGAGGCGCGGCGGCGGCCGGACGTGTGGCGCACGTACTCCGGCGGGTACGACGCGGCGCTGCCGGAGCACATGCTCGATCCGGCGCGGACCCAGCGCGCCTGGAACGTGATGGGGCTGTTCAACGGGACCAACCTCAACAAGCGCGGGATCACCCTCGACATGAGCGATCCGCGCGGGGCCGAACTGTTCTGGCGGCTGGTGCCTCGCTTCGACGTCTTCGCCGAGAGCTTCAGCCCCCACGTGATGGCGCACTGGGGCGTGACCTACGAGACGCTCCGCGAGCAGCGCCCGGATGTGATCTTCGCCTCGCTCTCCGGGTACGGCGCGACCGGGCCCTACGCGCAGTACCCGGCGAACGGGGGCTCGATCGAGCCGATGTCCGGTCTCTCCTCGCTGCACGGCTACGAGGGCGGGCCGGCGGCGAACACTGGCGGCCTGATCCCGGACCCAGTCGGGGGGATGTACCTGGCGTCGACGATCCTCGCGGCAGTACACCACCGTGCGCGCAGCGGCGAGGGGCAATACATCGACCTCTCGATGATCGAGGCGATGACTGCCCAACTCGGGGACGCGGTGCTCGAGTGGTCGGCGAACGGAAACACCCGCGGGCCGATGGGCAACCGGCATCCGGCCGTCGCGCCGCACGGCATCTACGCCGCGCGCGACGGCCGCTGGCTCGCCCTGGCAGCCGAGAGCGAGGAGGCGTGGCGCGCGTTGGCGGGTCACCTCGGCATGCCGGAGCTGGTTTCGGACGAGCGTTTCGCGAGCGCGGCGGCGCGCAAGCGGCATGAGGACGAGCTGGACGCGATCCTCGAGGCCTGGTGCGCGGAGCAGGACGCCGGCGAGGCAACTGGGGCGCTGAACGCCCTCGGATGCTGCGCGGCGCCGGTGATGCGGCTGGCGGAGGTCCTCGAGGACCCGCTGCCGCAGCTCGTCGCCCGCGGGTTCATGGCGGAGGTGGAGCACCCGGAGGCGGGCCTCGACACGATGGCGGTCGCGCCGTGGCGGTTCTCCGGCCGCGCGATCCCTCTGGTGCGCCACTCTCCGTATATGGGCGAGCACAGCTTCGAGGTGTTCCACGAGGAGCTGGGCGTGACGCGTGAGGAGTACGACGACCTCGTAGAGGCAGGGGTTACGGGGGACCTGCCGCCGGGCTAGATCCTCCCATGGGCGCCGTCACCTCGGATCGGCGGCCACGGGCCGGGTTGGCCGGGGGCTCACGAAACGCCATCGACGGGCGGCCACGCCCGCACCCCTGGAGCCGATCCAGGCCCACGATGAGCGACTCCCCCACGCCGCAACCGCCCACGAAGGCGACACCCCCGCCGACATCACCGACACCGATCCCGCGATCAGCCGTTGGGCCCGGATCGACGGCGTCGAGGAGAGCTTCGCTCGGGATCAGTCCCGCGATCGGAACGTTCCGTCTTGACTACATTCGTTATCATCCCGGCGACGACGCCTCGCGTAAGACTCAGCGGTTCCGGGGGCTACGGCTCAGCGCTCGTCGGGTTGGAGAGCAGGAGCTGCCCTCGGGGAGACTGGCAAGCATGAACTTGAACCCATTCTCGTTTGGTCGACATAATCTGTGGAACGTCGGGTGGGGGACGTACTTCACTCTCCGGATGTGGTTGATGGTCCTGGCGTTCGCTCTCCCGCTGGCTCTCTGGTGGGGAGGCGAACTGTTCCATAATCTGTCTCTGCAGGGGTCCATCAGCGCTTACTACCACAAGGGCGACGGGGCGTTGAGAGACGTGTTCGTGGGCTCGGTCATCGCCATTGCAGCCTTGCTGATCGTGTACAAGGGATTCAGCGGCTTCGAGAACTGGGCGCTCAACATCGGTGGAGTCGCGTTGGTGATCGTTGCACTGGTGCCGGACAACCGTTCGACCGACATCGCCGACGCGCTGCCGTGGCTGCACGGTGGATCCGCCATCACGTTCTTTATCTGCCTCGCCTACGTTGCTCTCGTGCGTTCTGGTGACACGCTCGACCTCGTACCAGATGAGGGACTCCGAGACCGCTTCCGGCGGCTCTATCTGATCGTCGGCGGGCTGATGATCGGGAGCGCGACGCTCGCCGGGCTGATCGCCTGGTTGAGCGGCTTCGGAGCCGTCGTGTTCTGGGTCGAGACAGCCGGCGTGTGGTCGTTCGCCGTCTATTGGTATTTCAAGACCCTGGAAATGCGAACGTCCCACGCTGACGCGCTCGCCGCCAGGCGGCTCTTGCGCAGACCTGGCTACACATTCCGGGACCTGATCAGCCCGCTCAACGTAGAACCTGTGCTCAGCGACATGGGTGAAACCTCCGCTACGACCTCCTGATTCGAGGACGACGCGCGTACACCTGTGCGTCCGCTCGCTGCTCGAAACCAACTGACCGCGCCCTCACCCGCCTGTTACTGTGCGCGCGGCGCGACGAGTCGCTGCCGCGCTCCCAGGAGGTCCCCATGATCACGCGCTTCTCTTCCCTCTACGCCGGGCACGTCGACCTGCCAGACATGGGGCAGGACGCGACGCCGGTCAACGACCGCCGCTTTTCCAACGAGCACCTCGCGACGGTGTTCGACAAGGCGGAAGCGATGGCGCGCTGCATGGACGAGCACGGCTACGACACGCTGTGGATAGCGGAGCATCACTTCCAGCACGAGGGCTACGAGGTCATTCCCAACCTGCTGATGCTGGGCGTGCACCTGGCGCACCTGACCGAGCGGTTGAAGATCGGCTGCGGGTTCAACATCGCGCCGATGTGGCACCCGCTGCGGCTCGCCGAGGACTATGCGACGGCGGACATCCTGACCGACGGGCGGATCGTGTTCGGGCTGGGCCGCGGGTATCACACGCGGGAGGTCGAGAGCCTGGGCGGGCCGATGCTCGACCAGGACGAGAACCGCGACTACTTCGAAGAGCAGACCGAGATCATCTTCAAGGCCTTCAAGAACGAGTCATTCTCGCACCACGGCAAGCACTACGACCTGCCGCCGCGGGTGCCGTACCGCGGGTACGAGCTGGAGGAGCTGTCGTTGGTGCCGCGGCCGACGCACCCGGTGGAGTGCTGGCAACCGATCGTGAGTGCGAGCGAGCGCGGCCTCGACTTCATGGTCAAGCACGGGATCAAGGGCGTGGTCGGCGGCGGCTCGGCGCTGATGTCGGAGGGGCCGGTCGCGGCGTACCGCGACGCACTCGCGCGCGCCGGGGTCGAGGCGGAGCTGGGCACGGGGCTGGCGATCGGCGTCAACTTCCACATCGCCGACACGAAGGAGCAGGCGATCAAGGAGGCGACGCCCTTCTACGAGGAACACATCAAGATGTTCGCGCCGCTCGGCTTCTTCCGAGGTCTGAGCGACGAACAGCTGGATGCGGTCGCCCAGCGAGGCGGTTGGGCAGAGGCAGGCATTCCTGGCCTCGAGGAGGCGTGCGAGAGCCGGAGCTGGTACTGCGGGCCGCCCGAGGGCTTCGTCGAGTACCTCGAGGAGCTCGCGGATGCCTGTCCAGGGATGGAGATGGTGAACGTGCAGGCGAGCATGGGGACGCCAGAGCGGGTGATCATCGAGCAGCTCGAGTTGTTCGCGAGCGCGGTGATGCCGGCGTTCCGGACTGCGGAGGCGCGTAGCGGCTCGCCTGTGACCGCGTGACGCGGCGAACGACGGCCTGATCGAGAAGGAGCCTCTCCATGTCCAGCGTCGTCGTGATGCTCGGCCGCGAGAACCCGGGCGCGAAGATCCGGATGGGCGAGTGTCAGGCGGTCGCCGACCGGCTGGGCGGCCTCGACCTCCGCTTCGTGAGCAGCGAGCTACCGGAGCGCGAAGTGATCGAGGCGTGCGGGGATGCGATCGCGATCCTCCCCGCCGGTTCGCGCCTGTTGACACCCGAGGTCGTCGCGAAGCTGCCGAACCTGCGGCTGATCCAGACCTTCTCCGCGGGCACCGATTACCTCAACATCGCGGCGCTCGCAGATCTGGGCGTCGACGTGTCGAACAACGGTGGCGCGAACGCCGTGGCGGTGGCCGAGCACGCGATCGCGCTAATGTTCGCGGTCAACCGCAAATTCGACGTGCAGATCGACAGCGCGAAGGCCGGGACCTGGATGGCGGGCGTCGACGGCAATCGGGGCGAATACCACACGCTCGTCGGGAAGCGCGTCGGGATCGTCGGCCTCGGGCGGATCGGCTCGCGCGTCGCAAAGCGGCTCGCGGGCTGGGAGTGCGAGCTGGTCTACGCCGACGTCGTCGACTTCGACGACGAGTACGTGCAGGCCGCCGGGGCGAGGCGGGTACCGCTCGAGGAGCTGCTCTCGAGCTCGGACATCGTGACGCTGCACGTGCCGCTGGACAGCAGCACGCGGCACTTGGTGTCGGATCGCGAGTTCGCGTCAATGAAGCCGACGGCGATCCTCGTCAACACCTGTCGTGGCTCGGTGGTGGACGAGACGGCGCTGATCCGGGCGCTCGAGGGCGGCGAGATCTTCGGCGCCGGGCTGGACGTGACCGAGGTGGAGCCGATCGCCGAAGACAATCCGCTGCCGAACATGGCGAACGTCGTGGTGACGCCTCACCTCGCCACGCGGGCGCTCGAATCGGAGCACAACGCGGCGGAGAACGCCGTCACCAACGCGGCGCGGGTGGCGAGCGGCCAGTCGCCGCTGTGGACGGTGCAGCCGGTGAGTTGACGCGAACCGGCGCCAGACCACGCCATGAGGCGGGGGGCAGTCGACGTGGATCGGGATCGGGCGCTGCCTGCTACCGTTCGTGACCGAACAACGACTCTGAGGGGAGAGCAGCATGGGTGCCCTGGACGGCAAAGTAGCGATCGTGACCGGCTCGTCACGAGGCATCGGCGAGGCGATCGCGCGGCGGTTCGCGATCGACGGCGCGAAGGTGATCGTCTCCGCGCGCACCGTCGAGGTCCGCGACGAACGGCTCCCCGGCACCGTCAACACGGTTGCCGACGCGATCAAGTCGGCCGGCGGCCAAGCAACCGCCGTCCCAGCGAACCTCCAGAAGGCCGAGGACCGCGAACAGCTCGTGCAGACGGCGCTCGACACCTACGGCCAGGTGGACGTGCTGGTGAACAACGCGGCGATCCTGGTGCCGGGCGGCACGATCGAGTTCTCCGAGCGCTACTACGACCGGATGTTCGAGATCCTCGTGAAGGCGCCGTTCCACCTCTGCCAGCTCGCGCTGCCGGGGATGATCGAGCGCGGCGGCGGCTCCGTGCTCAACATCTCGTCTCGCGCCGCGCTGCACCCGAAGGCGGGCCAGAGCTCGGCTGACGGCGCGGTGTACGGGATGACGAAGGCGGCGATCGAGCGGTTCACGACCGGGCTGGCGGCAGAGATGTACGAGCACAAGATCTCGGCGAACGCGCTGTCGCCGGACAAGGTCGTGGCGACGCCGGGGCAGATGTTCGGTCGCACGTACAGCCAGGAGATGCTGGACAGCTCGGAGCCCGTCGAACGCATCGCCGAGGCCGCGTTGGCCCTCGTGACGGGCGACCCCAGCGCCGTGACGGGCGGCATTCGCTACACCGAGGACGTGCTCGAGGAGTTCGGCGCCGCGCCGGCCGAGATCGGCATGGCGGCGCCGACGCCGAACTAGCCTTTCCGCACGTAAACAAGACGCAACGAGATTCGAACGGCGAGAGCGCGCGGATCTGGTCTCACCGCTCCGCTCGGAGGATGCTTTGCGCCCGGCAGCGGCGGCGGCTGTGGTGTTGTGGCCGCCGAAGCGACGAAGGGTTTTGGCGTCGCTGGCGCGACTGGGCGCGCCGGAGGTGACCGCACGATCGGCGAGGTGGGCGGCTGGCGCAGTGCTGCGCGCGGGCGCTGGAGGTCGATTCGTTCGTCGGGGGCACTCGCCCCCGACACCCTCGCCCGGGGACGGTGTCCCCGGGACCCCTCAAAGCCAGGGGACCGCGCGCCCCGCCACCAGCTTCGGTGGCCGGCGGGCGGGGTGTTCCGTCTCGGAGGAGGTTGGAGGCTGTACGCGGCCTCTTGAACGAGCCGCTTCCGGTACCGATAGGCACACGCTGTTGGGATGGGAACTCGGGAGGGAGGTCCCGATACCTCCACCTATCCGAGATGTTCCCGGTCAGCATAGGCGGTTGAAGCAAGGGCTCCCTCGCGCCCCCGCTCGGAGGACGCTTCGCGCCGGCGGCGGCTGCGCAGTGTCAACGGACACTCTGGCGCTACTGCACCGCCCGCCGCTTGACACAGAGGCTCCCACTCGAATCCTCTGCAAGCTGCCGCACCGCACCCGCCCGAACCGAGCGCAGAGAATTGGGGCGGCTCAACATGCGTCAGATGAAGGCTGCGGCATCACGCTTCGTGCACCCAGGCTGCGTTCGCGTGCCGCCAGATCTCGCGGGCGCCACAAGCGAACGGCGCGGAGTTGAGCTGGGCATAGCGGTCTACTGAGGAGCGGCGGCGATGACGCAGGAGCCAAAGTCCCGTCCGAACATCATCGTGATCCTGGCGGACGACATGGGGTTCTCCGACCTCGGCTGTTACGGCTCCGAGATCGCCACGCCCAACCTCGACAGCCTCGCCGCGGGCGGGCTGCGCTTCTCGCAGATGTACAACTCAGCGCGTTGCTGCCCGTCACGCGCCGCGCTGCTGACCGGGCTGAATCCTCAACAGACGGGCGTCGGGCACATGGTTGCGGACCTCGGAATGCCCGCGTACCAGGGGTATCTGAACGAGAGCTGCGTGACGATCGCCGAGGTGCTGGGCTCGCAGGGCTACACGACGCTCATGACCGGCAAGTGGCACGTCGGCGGTGGGTACGACCTGATGGACCCCGCCTCGTGGACGCCGGGCGCCACCACGCATCCGACGCCGACGCAGCGTGGTTTCGACAGGTTCTTCGGCATTGTGGCGGGCGCGGCGAACTACTTCAGCCCGCTGACGCTGATGCGCGACGACACGCTGATCGACCTCGATACGCTGGGCGACGACTTCTACCTCACGGACGCGATCAGCGACAACGCCGCGCAGATGATCGACGATGCGGCCGAGGACAATCGGCCCTTCTTCCTGCACGTCACCTACACGGCGCCGCACTGGCCGCTCCACGCGCCCGAGGAGGAGATCGCGAAGTACGAAGGCAAGTACCGCCAGGGCTGGGACACGCTACGAACGAACCGCCACGAGGAGCTGAAGGGGATGAAGATCCTCGACTCCAAGTGGGAGATCTCACCTCGGCACGAGGACTCGCCCGACTGGGGCGACGTACCGAACCGGGACTGGGAGGACCTGCGGATGGCGGTGTACGCCGCCATGATCGACCGGGTGGACCAGGGGATCGGACGCATCCTCGCCAGGCTGCGCGAGCGCGAGATGCTCGAGAACACGCTGATCATGTTCCTGGCGGACAACGGTGGCTGCGCGGAGTTCCTCGCGGAGGATGGGCCGGCGGTCCCGCCGTCGCGGTACGCGATGCCGTTGCGCGATGGGCGGCAGATGAAAGTCGGCAACGACCCGGAGCTGCGTCCGGGCCCGGCAGACACCTTCATGAGCTACGACATGCCCTGGGCCAACGCGAGCAACACGCCCTTCCGCCTGTTCAAGCGGTGGGTGCACGAGGGCGGCATCTCGACGCCGCTGATCGTGTCGTGGTCGGGACGGATCAATGAGGCCCGCATCGTCCACCAGCCGACGCACCTGATCGACATCAGCGCGACCTGTATCGACGCGGCCGGGGCGAGCTACCCCTCGGAGTTCAACGGCCACCAGATCACGCCGATCGAGGGTGAGAGCTTCCTACCGCTGATCGAGCGGGGCGAGTGGACGCGCGAGCGGCCGATCTTCTGGGAGCACGAGGGCAGCCGCGCCATGCGCGCGGAGAACTGGAAGCTCGTGAGCGAGATCGAGGGCGAGTGGGAGCTCTACGACATGGACGAGGACCGGACCGAGCTGAACAACCTCGCCGAGCGGAATCGCTCCCAGGCCGACCGGATGATCCAGTCGTATGACGACTGGACCCGGCGGATCGGGGTGCTTCCATTCCCGGTCGACCCCGCGCAGTGGAGCCCGGGATTCAACCGCAGCCACGCGCACGTCTCGAGGTGAGCCCTCGTCGGTTAGCCCCTCGGCAATCCGAGGCCGCGGGTGGCGATGACGTTGCGCTGGATCTCCGAGGTGCCACCGCCGATCGTGGCGGCGACCGCACCCATGTAGTACTGCTGCCAGCGCGATCGCATCGGTGTGTAGTCGTCGTCCGTCCCGGCGAGTTGCCCGTACAGCCCGAGGCCGGTCATCGCGGTCTTGCCGATCCGCTGCATCATCTCCGTGTTGAAGATCTTGCCGACCGACGCCTCGTAGTTGGGAACGAGGCCGCGGTTGTGCATCGTGAACACGCGGTACGAGAAGAGCGCGGCGACCTCGGCGTCGACGTAGCGGTCGGCGAGGGCGGAGCGCACCGAGGGCTCGCCGAGCCTCGAACGGCCGCTGTTCGCGCGCTGCTCGTCCACCAGCAGCGTGCGCAGCCCGTCCAGGGTCCTCTGCGTGCCGATCGCGTTGCCGATGCTGGAGCGCTCGAAGTCGAGCAGCGTAGCGCCGACGTACCAGCCGCGGTTGAGTTCGCCGATGAGGTTGTTGGCGGGGACGCGCACGTCCTCGAAGAAGACCTCGTTGAACTCCGCCGCACCGGTCATCTGGGCCATCGGCCGCGGCGTGATGCCGGGGGTGTCCATCTTCATCAGCAGGTAGGAGATCCCGCGATGCTTCGGCGCCTCCGGGTCGGTGCGGAAGAGCCCGAACAGCCAGTGCGCACGGTGTGCGCCGGAGGTCTAGATCTTCTGCCCGTTGACGACGAACTCGTCGCCGTCGCGCGTGGCGCGCGTCTGCAACGAGGCGAGATCGGAGCCGGAGCCCGGCTCCGAGTAGCCCTGTGCCCAGCGCACCTTGCCCGAGAGCAGGCCCGGCAGGTGCTCGGCCTTCTGCTCGTCCGTGCCGTAGAGCATCAGGACGGAGACGAGGTCCTGGCGGATGCCGACCGTGGTGGCGTCGAGACTCGCGAACTCCTCGTTGAGGACGAACTGCTCGATCGGCGAGAGGTCGGCGCCGCCGTACTCCTTCGGCAGCGCCGGCGAGATCCAGCCCTGCTCCGACATCGCGGCGCGCCAGGGCGCGATCAGCTCCTCGCGCTGCTCGCGAGTGAGCGTGCCGATGTCGTTGCCCCAGCCGGTGTCGTAGATCGCCTCGGCGGCGAGCCGCCGCGGATGGTGCTGCTTGACGAAGGTTCGGACTTCGTCGCGGAACGTGGCCATCTCTGGCGTGTCTGCGAAATCAACCACTGGAACACCTCCCTGCGGACCCTCCGTCCGCGGTTGCTGCTCAATAACATACGCAATCCACGCCACCGTGAGTTGCCCAGTGTGTCGACGTCTCCGTCAGGCGCTAGCGCCCGTGGTACTCCGGCACCCGCTTCTGCCACCAGGACTCGCGGCCCTCGGCGGCGTCATCGGTGCCCGCAGTGCGCTTGCTGACCTCGAGCTCGTGTGCGAGTGAGTCACGGAGGCTGTGTTCCGCGGAGTAGTCGACCGCTGCCTTGAAGACACCGACGTCGATCGTCGGCAACTGCGCGAGCATCGAGACGAACTCCGCAGAGCGCTCGTCGAATTCGTCGAGCGGCCAGGCGTGGTTCGCCCAGCCCCAGTCGACCGCCTCCTCTGAGTTGAGGTGGCGGCCCGTCATCAACAGCTCCAGCGCTCGGCCGCGCCCAACCAGTCGCGGCACGAACCAGGAGGTCCCGCCGTTCATCGCGATCGAGCGTTGCACGCGGTGGTCGCCGACCTCGCAGTTGTCGGCGACGAGGCGCATGTCGCAGGCCGAGGCGAGCTCCCAGCCGTGCCCGAGGGCATAGCCGGTGACGAGCGCGACGACGGGATTCGGCAGCTCGCGGATCGAGAGCAGCAGTGGCTGGTGCACCGTCTCCGAGCTGTCGTAGCCCGGCTCGGGGTTCATGCCCTTCAGGTCGTCGCCCGAGCAGAACGCCCGCTCGCCGGCGCCGCGCAGCGTTACGACGCGGACCTCCGGCGTCGCGGCCGCGTGATCGATGAGCTGCTGCACCTCGCGCAGCAGCCGGAAGCTGAGCGCGTTCAGCCGTTCAGGGCGGTTGAGGGTGATCGCCAGCACGCCTTCGTCGGTCTGCTCCCAGAGCACCTCGGTCAGGTCGCGCTCGGCGATCGGCGGAAGGGTGCGTGCCGCCGCGCGGGTCCCAGATCGTTCGGTCGTCGTCATGGTCGGCTCCTCGATGTGGGGCGAGCATAGCCGCAGCGGGCAGCGCGTTGTCGCACGAACACATTGCGAGCTGATCAGGGGTTGCCCCAGAGCGCGGCGGTTCGTGCCCGACGGTCACGTTCGGCGGCACCCGGGCTGCGCACCAATCGAAGCGCCTACGGAGCTAATCCCGGATACGCCGCCACCGCGCGGGAGAGGTGCTCAATGGCCTCCTCGAGTTGATCGACCTCGTAAAGGGCGAGACGAGGTAATAGGTGGGCTCCTCGATAAAGATCGTGTCGCCGGGCTGCGCGAGCGCCGTGCACGCGAGGTCGAGCGCCTGCGAGGCGCCCGCGGTCATGAACAGGGACTCCGGCTCCACCTGCATCGCGTAGGCGTCTTGCGCTGACAGAAACGCGGCGAGGGACTCCAATAGCTTGCCGAACCCCTGCTCCGCGCCGTATTGCAGGGCAACCACGCCGTTCAGCTCCAGGACGTGGGCCGCGGCGTCCCGAATCGCTCCGACGGCGTGCAGCCGGGGCGATGGGTGTCCCCAGCTCAGATCGAGGACGCCCTCGGGAATGGACACGAGCACATCGGGCAGCGATCGAGTTGTCATTTCGCCCATCCAAGAACTGACCCGAAGGCGCCTCGGTGATCCCGGGATTGCCGCGCCGTCCTGTCCGCGCTCTCACCTCGGGCAGAGCGGCGGCCTCGGGATCGACGGGGCTGTCGATCAGCGCATCCGCCACTCCGGCGCGCGCTTCTCGGCGAACGCCCGCGCGCCCTCGACCGAGTCCTCGGACGTCCAGACCGACTCGATCAGCGACGCGCCCATGCGCCGTGCGTAGTCCATCGGCATCTCGAGGCCGAGGTGCGCCAGCTTTCGCGTCGCCCGGACGGCGAGTGGCGCGTTCGCGGCGATCGTCTCGGCCATCGCCAGCGCCGTTGGCATGAGCTCGGCCTGAGGCACTACGCGGGTGACGAGGCCCATCCGCAGCGCCTCGTCGGCGTCCACGGGCTCGCCGCTGAGCAGCAGCCACATCGCGTTCGAGAGGCCGACCAGGCGCGGAAGGTTGAACGAACCGCCGGGCGGGCAGAGCCCGACCTTCACCTCGGCGAGCGCCATCCGCGCCCCCTCGGCGGCGATGCGGATGTCACAGGTGAGCGCCTTCTCGAGCCCGCCGCCGTACGCGGCGCCGTTGATGGCGGCGATCGTGGGCTTGCCGTGATCGGGCGCGATCCGCTCGAAGCGGCTGATCGGCGGGCTGGCGCTAGTCGTCGACGCGGCAGCCGCCCCCTCGCCCGAGGCGTCCTGTTCGGCCGCTTCCTTGAGGTCGCGTCCGGCGCAGAAGGCGCGGTCGCCGGCGCCGGTGTAGATGCCGATCCAGGCGTCGTCGTCGTTGATGAACTCCGCCTCCGCCTCGCGCAGATCGGCGCTCAACTCGCGCCCGAGGGCGTTCATGCGCTCAGGACGGTTCAGCGTGATGACGCCGATGTGACCGCGCTTCTCGTACAGGACGTATGCCATCGCTGCCTCCAGGTCTGACGTTCGACGCGTGCCTCGGGCGGCGCTCACACGGCCGAGGCGGCCAGACTACCTCGACGGTAGGCGAACGCGAGGACCGAACTGCGTCAGGGCCGGAGCCCACGTCTGCTGAATCGATCTGCCGTCCGGACTGGCGTGCATCGGCTCGGCTGCCGGTCAGCGATTCGCCGCGCGGGAGGGTAGATGGCCGCGCGCGTCGCGCCGAGCGAGAAGGTCCCGTCGCGCCCGCTCGGGGAACGGTGGACGGCGCCCAGGCCAATGAAGCTCAGTGAGGCGGCCAGCAGCACGACGCCGCCGAGGTCGATGGTCGAAACGACCAGCAGCGGCGTGAAGGCGATCGGCAGGATGTGTCTGGCCATGAGACGCAGACGGCTGGCGCCCAACGACTCGGCGGCGACGACGTGATCGCAGGTCTTCACGGCGAGGAACTGGCCCCGGAGCAGCCGCGCGCAGCCGGGCCACCAGACGAGCGTCATCGCGATCGCGGCGTTGCGGATGCCGACGCCTGTCTCTGCGCGGATGGTGACAGAATGTCAACTATGGACCAGCACGATCGTACTCCGCTGAGTGCACCCAGCTCGCCACCGCGACACGGCGGCCTGAGCCGACTCGCGGGCTGCCATCCCCCGGACGGGGCGCGGGTCGAGTCGATCACAGAGCGAGGTGACCCCGAGGTCAACGAGCCGGAGCTGCAGCGCCTGGCCCGCCTCTTCGCGCCGATGTGCACGGCTGCCCTAGACCCCTCGTCGCTGGGGATCAGCGAATCAGCGATCAGGGACGTAATGGAAGGCGTGGCACCCGATGACCGCGACGGATGAACGGCTGAACAGCTACGACCGGGACGCGGCATTGCGGGAGCGCGCGGCGGCGGTGCTGCCGGCCGGCATGTACGGTCACCAGTCCGCGACGAGGCTGCCCGAG
Organism: Dehalococcoidia bacterium; assembly: GCA_965248675.1. Taxonomy (GTDB): domain Bacteria; phylum Chloroflexota; class Dehalococcoidia; order UBA2979; family UBA2979; genus UBA6627. Next base: position 1,545,828 of record CBDFJZ010000008.1, on the reverse strand, counting down.
GGCTTCCCGCAGTTTTTCGCGCGTGGCGAGGGCAGCCACATCTGGGACGCCGACGGCAACGAGTACATCGACTACATGTGCTCCTACGGCCCGATCGTCCTCGGGCACCGTCATCCGAGCGTGGAGCGGGCCGTAGCCGCGCAATCGGCCGAGGGCGACTGCTTCAACGCACCGACGGAGCGAATCATCGAGCTAGCCGAGTTGATGACCGGCTTGATCGACCATGGCGACTGGGCATGGTTCGCGAAGAACGGCTCGGACGCGACGCGTTTCGCGCTGCAGGTCGCCCGCACCAAGACGGGCAAGAGCACCACGCTTCGAGGCGAGCGCGCCTACCACGGTTGGGGATCGACCTGGATGAGCGGCGCTGCCGGCATGACGCCCTCCGACGCCAACTTCCAGCTCACCTATACCTACAACGATCTGCAGAGCGTGCGTGCCGCGGCGGACGAGGCCGGCGACGACCTCGCGGCGGTGGTCGTATCCGCGGTGGAATACGACGCAACGGGGACCTGGACGGCGCCCGACCAGGAGTTCGTGCAAGGCGTGCGCGACCTCTGCGACGCGACCGGTGCGGTGCTCGTGCTGGACGACGTGCGCGCCGGCTTCCGCCTCGACCTCGGCGGTAGCTGGGCGTCGTATGGCATCGAGCCCGACATCTCCGCCTATTGCAAGGCGATCGCCAACGGTTACCCGCTCTCAGCGGTCGTCGCGAAGCGGGAGCTCGAGGAGGCGGCCGGACAGTTCTTCGCGACCGGCTCGTACTGGTTCTCCGGGGTGGCGATGGCCGCCTCGATCGCGACGATCACGACGCTGCAGGAGACGGATGGCACGGCGCAGATCAGGCGCGCCGGCACGCTGCTGCGCGAGGGGTTGGATGCGCAGGCCCAGGCGCACGGGATCGCGATTCAGCAGGCCGGCCCGGTCCAGGTCCCGGCGCTGCGTTTCGTGGGCGACGATCCCGCCAACATGGAGATCCCGCGGGCGATGATGTTCACAGGCGAAGCAGCGAAGCGTGGCGTCTACCTGCACCCGACCCACAACTGGTTCATCTCGACGGCGCACAGCGACGAAGACATCGAGCGCACGCTGGCGGTGACCGATATCGCTTTTGCGCAGGTGAAGGAAGCCCACGGGGACGATTAGCTCGCATCGCGGCGGCCGCCTGGCAGCGCCCGCGAGCGATCGCCGCGGTTAGACGCTTCACCGCTCGAGGCTGGTGGCCGGGCTGCGCAGGGATCGAACCTCGGGGGCTCATGGCCGAGTGCTGCTAGGCTCCCGCTGGGCGAGCGCTCGATCTTCTCGACCGCGGACAGGTGAGCCGCAGCGGCTCCGCTGACCCCCCCTCGAACACCGACGCCGCCTCGACAACCGATGACGCTCCGAGGAGACGCGCGATGACCAGCCAACCGACTCAGGACACAGCCCTCCAGGGTCTGCGCGTCCTCGACATGACGCAGTACGAGGCGGGGACGTCGTGCACGCAGGCGCTCGCCTGGCTCGGCGCGGACGTGGTGAAGGTGGAACCGCCGGGGTTTGGGGATCCAGGGCGCGGTGGAGCCCGCGGTGAGGGCAACGCGCCGTACTTCATCAACTGGAACAGCAACAAGCGGAGCATCGTGCTCGACCTCAAGCAGCCCGAGGGGCGACAGATCATCCTCGACATGGCGCCGCACTACGACGTCTTCGTGGAGAACTACGGGCCGGGCGTCGTCGAGAGGCTGGAGATCGGCTACGACGCGATGAAGCAGGCGAATCCCAGCATCATCTACGCGCAACTGAAGGGGTTCGGCACCTCGGGGCCGTACTCCGACTACAAGTGCTTCGACATGGTCGCCCAGGCGACGGCGGGCGCATTCTCGGTCACCGGCGATGCGGACGGACCACCGATGCGCCCCGGCCCGACGGTCGGCGATGCCGGCACGGGGGTGCAGCTCGCGCTCGCGATCACCGCCGCCTACGTCCAGAAGTTGGTCACCGGCGAGGGCCAACACATCGAGATCTCGATGCAGGAGGCGATGACCTACTACATGCGCACGCAGGTGGCGATTGGCGCTGACTGGGGCAACGCCGTGGCACAGCGCAACGGCAACGGCGGTACGGCGACCACCAACCTCTACCCGTGCGGGCCCGCCGAGCCCCAGGAGTCGTTCGGGCCGCGCGGCCCGAACGACTACGCGTTCGTGATGTGCTCCCGGCCGCACATGTGGGTGGCGCTGGCGCAGGCGATCGGGCAGCCGGAGCTCGCCTCGGACCCGCGCTTCGACACGATCGAGGCGCGGATCACCAACGCCGATGCGCTCTACGAGATCGTGGCGGAGTGGACGCAGCGACACACGAAGCACGAGGTGATGCGGATCCTCGGTGAAGCCGGCGTCCCCGTCGGCAAGAACTTCGACACGCGCGATCTGTTCCGCGACGAACACCTCAATGAGCGCGGGTTCGTGCACACGCTCGATCATCCCGAGCACGGCGAGATCAGGCTGCTCGGCTGGGGACCACGGATGTCCGGCAGTCGCGTGCCGATCCAGCGCGCGCCGCTGATGGGCGAACACTCCGACGAGATTCTCGAGTCGGACCTCGGATTCAGCGCCGAGCGCCTCGAGCAGTTGCGGGGCGCGGGCGTTGTTTCGTAGCGACGACGGCAGGCGCGATCGGGACCACGAGGAAGGCGGGGAGCGATGCGAGCAGTCGGAGTGATCGAGTTCGGAGCGCCGGAGGTACTGCAGGTCGTCGACGTCCCTGAGGTCCACGCCGGGCCGGGCGAGGTACGGCTGCGCGTGCGCGGCGTCGCGGTCAACCCGACGGACACCGGTGTGCGCGACGGCTCACGGGCGGAGGCACTGCGAAAGGGGCCGCCTCCCTACGTCCCGGGGATGGACGCGGCGGGGGTGATCGACGAGATCGGGGACGGCGCCGAGACCGATCTCGCCGTCGGCGACGCGGTGATGGCGATGGTGCTCCCAAGCGGGAGCCACGGCGCCTACCGAGAGAGCATCGTGTTGCAGGCCGACGCGGTGGCGAGAGCACCTGCGGGGTCCACGCACGTCGAGGCGTCCACGCTGCCGATGAACGGGCTCACAGCGCGCCAGTCGCTCGACCAGCTTGGGCTGCAGCCAGGGCAGACGCTGGCCGTCACGGGCGCCGCGGGATGCTACGGCGGCTACGTCGTGCAGCTCGCAAAGGCCGACGGCCTGCGTGTCATCGCGGACGCGTCCAGCGTCGACGAACAGCTGGTTCGAGATCTGGGCGCCGACGTCGTCGTACCTCGGGGAGACGACATCGCCGAGCAGATCCGGAAGGTCGCTCCCGACGGCGTGGACGGCCTCGCTGACGGCGCGGTCCAGAACGAGTTCGCGGTGGGAGCGGTCGCCGACGGCGGCGGGTTCGCCTCGGTGCGTGGCTGGGGCGGTACCGGCGAGCGCGGGATCGCGTTCCACCGAACGATGGTGCGCGACTACGACCGTCGGGTGGATCTCCTCGATCGCCTGCGGCAACAGACGGAGGACGGCCTCGTCACCCTGCGCGTCGCGGCGACCTACACGCCAGAGCAGGCGGCCGAGGCGCATGCCCGCCTCGAGGCTGGCGGCACCCGTGGTCGTTGTGTGATTACGTTCTAGATCACGCCCGCGGCTCGAGGGACGCGCGCTACTCGCCGAGGACCGCGACGTCCGCTCCGCCGTGAGCGAATAGCTCTGCCGCGTACGGACGGCGACGTATTGCCCGAACTCGACGATCCGCACGCCCTCGAAGAGTCGCTCTGTCTCGCTCACCTGTTCCTCCTTCGAGGCTCGGAAGTGGAGTCGCCGCGCAGGGATGATCTACTCGCGATGTCTGTGTCGCAGGCAGCGGTGGCTCGGACGCACATCCGACGCGCGGAATCGCCTCACCGGGCGTCTTCGTGGCGGGAGTGCGTGGGGGTCGAACCCACCCAGGACTACGACGTAGCCCCACAACGGTTTTGAAGACCGCGCGCAACACCGGTCACGATCCACTCCCCGCGCGATTCTACCGACGCCCTGCGCGCGCGTCCGAGGCCACTCGCGCATCCCGAGGGGCGAAGGGTCCGATAGGATGAACGCCCGGCCTCGCTGCCGGGTCGATTGGGAGTGCTCATGACCATCGACCGCCCGTCCGAGGAGGATCTCGCGCAGGCCTCGCCGGAGAACATCGCGAAGATGACGAAGTTCGTGGAGAACTTCGCGAACAAGAGCGGCAGCTACCTCCACCCGCAGCGAGAGATCACCGACTTCCTGGTGATCGGCCTCGCCAAGAACATCGACGAGGTTGGCAAGCCGCTCTGCCCGTGCATGTTCTTCGAGGACAAGCAGGAGGAGATCGAAAAGAAGATCTGGATCTGCCCCTGCGAGGAGATGCAGCGCTGGAAATACTGCCACTGACTGCTGTTCTGCGACGAGGAAGGTCTTCCCGTCACCGAACACCTGCCAGAGGACCACGAAGGCCGCGAGGCCTACGGGATGCGTGCGGATCCGCACCCGGACAAGGGCCGCGCGCTGATGCGCCTCGAGGAGAAGCAGGGGCGGCGCGTGGAGAAGGGCCACCGCGCCGACGGGGCCGAAGACGGTTCGGCTGAGAGCCCCTCAGACGCTCGGCGTGGGGGCGGCGCGACGAACGAGCCGCGCAACATCATCTAGCGCGAGCTCGCCCACCCGCTGCCATCCAGAGCTGGAGCGCCGACCTACGTTGTGGCCGGCTTGCTTGCGGCGGCGAGCCGATCCGCGATCTCGGTTCGCCATCGTTCATCCGCGAAGCGCCGGAGATGGCGACCGTCTCTTCGAAGAGCGGGCCGGTCCGGTCATTCTGCTCGAGGAAGTAGGCCTCGTAGACCCAGGTGCCGTGCAGCCGCGTCTGCCACCACAGTTCGATCCCACCGCGACATTCGTCCTCGGTCAGCGCGACGTGTCTCCGAAAGCCGCTGACGTAGTGCTCCAGGAGATCGGTTTCCAATACGTGAGAGAAGCTCAGCGAACGGATCAGCTCCCACACGCGGGCGGCCGGTCGGATGAGCTCCCAGTCGACCACCGCCACCACGGAGGCGTCATCGTCGAGCAGCACCTGCTGATCGTGAAAGTCGCCGTGTAGCAGCTGGCACGGAAGATCGCTCAACTCGGAAAAGGACCGTGCCGCGCCGCTCTCCAGTAGCTGACGCTGAAACGAGAGCACCTCGACCACCGCTCGATGCTCGGGGGCGCGGGCCGCCTGACGCTCGATTCGCTTGATCATTTCCAAGGAGCGACCAGTATCCCAGGCGAGTTGATCGCTCAAGCCCTGGAGGGTGATCCCCGCCGATTCCGGATGCTCGAGCAGCGCCCGTTGGGTCAGTCCATGCGCCGCGCCGATGGACTCGGCCTCTCGAGGCGTCATCGAACCGCGAATGGGCACGCGACCCGCTACCCACGGAAAGAGTGACCACCGACTGTCGCCTACCTCGATCACCGTCTCGCCGTTCGCAAGTGACCTGGCAGAGTCGCCGGGACATCGTGATCGACCACCCAGCGCACGAGCTCGTGCTCCCGTCGGATGCGGTCGACCTCGAGGTCGGGGCGATGACATCGAGCGAAGAGCACTCCGTCGTCGGTTGGAACGCGGTAGTTGCGGTTGAGCGTCCCGACGCTGATCCGCTCGGGCTCCCCCACCCGCTGCAACCTGTGCGCAGATAGCGCGGCGTCGAGCAGTAGAAGCTCAGATTCAGACACCACAGGCTTGCGCTCCACTTCGCGGGCGGCCCGCCGATCGACGCGGCCAGCGTAGCCGTCCCGTCATCGACGGCGCACCGCCAGCGTCATCGACCCGCCCGCACGGGTCTGCGCACCCAACAAAAGGGGCTGCCCGCTGGGCAGCCCCTTTCTATTCGATTGGGTCGGTCGGTTGGAACGCGGCGATGACGTTAGGCGACGACCTCGTCGAGGTGCTTCGCCAGGTCACTCTTCGGGCGGAAGCCAATCACCTGGCCGACCGCTTCGCCGCCCTTGAAGATCAGCAGCGTGGGGATCGAGCGGATCCCGTACTTGCCGGCCACGACCGGGTTCTCATCGGTATTCAGTTTGACGAACTTCACCTTGCCGTCGTAGTCGTCGGAGAGCTCCTCCACGACCGGCGCGACCATGCGACACGGACCACACCACGGCGCCCAGAAGTCCACCAGTACTGGCATATCTGACTGGATCACGTCCGAATCAAAGGTGCTGTCGCTCGTGTCAGTCGGGTGTGCCATCGCCCATCCTTCCCCATCGGGTATTCATACGGCGGGTTATTGTGTTGGGGTCAGTTTCGTTGACATTCCCGCACCGCCGGTCTAAATTCTATATACCCCCATGGGGTATGTCAACCCATACCCGGTAGGGGATAATGAACCCGCCCCAGCGGGACCGATCGGCCCCGCTCCCGCGGATGAAGGGGACTTCGATGAGCGATCAGCCTACCGGCGAGCAGATCCACGCCCGATTGCGACGAATCGAGGGTCAGGTTCGCGGCATCAGCAAGATGCTCGAGGATCAGCGCTCCTGTGAGGATATGATCACCCAACTCATGGCCGTCCGATCGAGCATCGATACCGTCGGCGCGCTCGTGCTCGACGAGCATCTCGGCACCTGCCTCGAGGGGGCGGACGACCCGGTGGAGTCGCTGCGAGACTCGATGCGCCTCTGGTGGCGGTTCGCGCCGGCGGCTGGCGCAATGGGCTCCGATCCGGCCGAGGCGGGCGCGCAGTCACCGGTTCCGAGCTTCGAGTAGCGAGGCTCAGTCGGCAGCCGGCGCGATCTCGGCTGGCGGCCCCTCGAGACCACTGTCGGACGGGACCGGATGCCCCTCGGCGCTGATCGCGGCGCGCACCTGATCGAGCACGCCGTGGCGATCGGCCTCCTCGGCCGACCGAATCGCGTTCGCGATCGCCCCCGCATCGCTGCGGCCGTGACCGATGAACACCTTGCCGTTGACACCCAGCAGTGGCGCCGCGCCGTAGCGGCGATAGTCCAGCCGATCGCGCACCTCGCGCAGGGCCGGCAGCAGCAACGCTCCGCCGAGGCGTCCGCGGATCGAGGCGGTCGCCTGACGTCGCATCACGTCGAACATCATCTGGACCGTGCCCTCGATCAGCTTCAGCGCGTTGTTGCCCGTGAAACCGTCGGTCACGACCACCTGATACTCACCCGCGATGACGTCGCCACCCTCGATGTTCCCGATGAAATTGATCTGCGGTTCGACGCGGAGCAGCGCGTGTGCGTCGACGATCAGCGACGATCCTTTCGAGGCCTCCTCGCCGATCGAGAGCAGACCGACGCGCGGGCGGTCATAGCCGTACATGGCGCGCATGTAGGCCGAGCCCATCTCCGCGAACTGCCGCAGGTGATTCGGGCGCGCCTCGGCGTTCGCGCCGCCATCGATCAGCAACGACGGCCCGCCGGGCGTGGGCAGCAGGATCGCGAGGCCCGGCCGCTCGACGCCTCGAATGCGGCCGAGCGCCAGCAGCGCTCCGGCCAGCATCGCGCCGGTGTTGCCCATCGACACGAACGCCTGGGCTTCGCCGCTCTTGAGCAGCTCCATGCCGACCCAGATCGACGATTCGCGGCGGCGCCGTACCTCGCGCGCGACCTGTTCGCCCATGCCGATCGAGTCCGCTGCGTGCACGATGCTCAGCGTCGAGGGCGCCGCGCCGTGACGAGCGATCTCGCGACCGAGCACCGCCTCGTCGCCGACGAGCAGCACCTCCTGACCGTCCGAAGCGGCAGCGATCGCCGCGGCGACGGTCGCCTCGGCGCCGAGGTCGCCCCCCATCCCATCGAGCGCGATGACGCTCACCGGGTGACCCCGATCGTGTCAATCACCTGATCAATGCTTGCTCCATCGGCGGGCGCGATGATACTCACGGGCCGTCCTCCGAACGCGTGAACGCCACCACCAGTCGCTCCGCGCCATCGCGGAACGGGGTCATCTCGTAGTCGCCCCAGGCTGCGTAGACCTCGAGGCCGCTGAGCCTGCCAGCGAGCTCCAGCTCGCCGTAGGTGATCGTGCGGAGGTCGAACCGCGTAGTGACGCGGTGGAGCGGCGCCTCCAGGCCCTGGACGTCGAAATGCCAGGTCACCGTGCGACGCCCAAGCGCCGGATGCGCCTCGACGTTGACGAGCTTGGAGACGATTAGCGGAGACGCGCCGTCCCGCGGTCGCCACTCGCGCGTCCAGTGCTCGATCAGCGGCTGAGGCCCGGGCGTGAAGTCATCGGGCAGGGGGGCTTCGACGTCGACCGCGGCGAGCCCCTCGGGCGCCAGATGGCGGCGGATCGAGGCGAGCGCGGCGACGAGGTCGTTCAACTCCGCCATGTGCTGGAGGCCACCGAGCGGGACAAGCACCAGCGGAAACTCGCGCTCGAGGTCAAGCGTGCGGAGGTCGGCCTGCAGCCAGGTTGGCGCTGCCGCCCCGGCGGACGCTCGCGCGATCTCCAGCATCGGCTCGCTGATGTCGACGCCGACGACCTCGTAGCCGTCGCCAGCGAGCGCCCGGGCGACGCGGCCCGTGCCGCAGCCGAGTTCGAGCACGCCCCCGTCGGACGCTTGTTCCGCGAGCAGGCGGTAGAACGCAACGTCCTCGTCGTAGCCCTCGAGATCGAGATCGTAAAACGGCGCGACCGCCGCGAAGGGATCGCCGGTCGAGTGCGGGAAGGATCTGACGGGGTTCACTCAGCGATGCTAGGAGGCGGTGCCGAGCGTGGTCAACGATTCGGCGGCACGATCGGGTTGACCGTCGGGCGCGGGACGACAACGATGCCGTCGGATGACCAGCGCAGCCGACCTCGATGCGTTCATTCGCACGATCCCCGACTTTCCGCAGCCGGGGATCATGTTTCGTGATATCACCCCGCTGCTCCACGACCCTGCCGCGCTCCGAGAAGCGAACGATCGACTCGCCGAGACCGCGCGCGGCTGGGAGGCGACCCTGATCGCGGGGATCGAGGCGCGCGGCTTTCTGTTCGGTGTTCCCGTGGCGGAACGCCTCGATCTCCCGTTCGTCCCCGTGCGGAAGCCAGGCAAGCTGCCCGCGGACCGCGCCTCGGTCTTCTACGAGCTGGAGTACGGCCAGGATTCGCTCGAGCTGCATCGCGATCCGTCGGTCGCCGGGCACCGGGTGGTTGTGATCGACGATCTATTGGCGACGGGCGGCACCGCGGCCGCGACGGTGCGCCTCGTTCAGGAGCTCGGTGGGACGGTGGCCGGGCTCGCATTCGTGATCGAGTTGACGGAACTCGGCGGCCGCGGGCCGCTGGCGCCGCATCCGATCGAAGCGCTGCTGCAGTACTAGCGGATCCGGCAGGACGACCGTCGCCTCCACCTCGACGAGCAGTGCCGGGGTGGCGAGCGCCTGGACGCCGACCAACGTGCTCGCGGGTGGCTCGTCGCCGAAGAACTCGACGCGACCCGCGGTGAGCGCCGGGCGGAGATCGGGCGACCAGTTGACGACGAACGTCGTGATCTTCGCGACGTCCGAGGGCGTCGCGCCGAGCGCATCGAGCGCCGCGCCGAGGTTGGCGAACGCCTGGCGCGTCTGCGCCTCGAGATCGTCGCCCACCACCTCGCCGTCGGGGGTGACGCCGACCTGGCCGGAGATGAAGGCGAGGCGTCCCTAGCCGAACTTCACGACGTGGGTGTACCCCCGCGCCTCGTGCACGCCATCCGGGCTGATGCGCTCGAGGGTCACCGTCGTTCCCATCTCGTTGCGTGCGTCCGCTGGAGGGTGATGATACCCGCCGCCAGTCCCGAGAATCACCGCCAGAGATGGTCGCAACGTGTCGATAATCGTCTCGGGGTCCCGATGTGGCGGACCGTGCGCAGCCTGGTCATTTTCTTCGTCATCGGCGAGACGAACCGTCGATACTGGGCCGTGAGCCTGGCGATCTTGCTCGCCTTAGTCAGTCGGACCGGCGTTCGTCTTCGGCGCCGCCGGCCTCAGCGCGCCGCTCCTGGTTCGGCTCGTGTACGGACTGGCGATCGCTGCGGTGGCCGGTGTGTATGCAGCTCCGGCGGGTTGGTCGATTTGGATACAGCTTGCGGGCTCAGCAAGCGTTGTGCTGTTCGTATTGACGTTCGATGCTTACGCGCATCTCTGGCAGGTGATGCTCGTGTTCCTCTCCGCCTACGGAGCGTTTGGAGCCGGCCTCGTGTTCGGGCTTCGCGAACGCCGTGCTCATTTGGCGGACGAGCTCGAGGAGGGCTGAGCGACACGACGCGCCGCGAAGGAGAGACGACCGATACTCGATGGTAACGACGAGCCTCGTCCGAGAGCGGAATGCCACCGAGCATCCGCAGATGCTCTGCGGGAGGTGCAATCGTCAGAAGATCGACAGCGCGCACCAGCCGCCGTCTGACGAGCCCCGATTGCCGCTGAATCCGGGTCGGGGGACGCTCTGCGGGTATCCTCGGTGGGTTGCGCGGGGTCGCGCCGCGCACGCAGTGGAGCAGATCGTTTGGTAGCCACCGCCGACCAGCCGGCCGCGTCCCCGAGCACCCTCGCCCAGGCCGAGATCGGGGTGATCGGCGGGACCGGCTTCTACGCGCTGAGCGGGCTTTCCGATGTCTCCCGCGTTCGCATGGAGACGCCGTTCGGCGCGCCCAGCTCGGCGATCACGATCGGGACGCTGCACGGCCGTCGCGTTGCGTTCATCTCGAGGCACGACGAGGGTCACCGGATCCTGCCGTCGGAGCTGCCGGCGCATGCGAACATCCACGCGCTCAAGGCGCTCGGCGCGCAGCAGGTGATGACCGTGTCCGCGGTGGGATCGCTCCGCGAGGAGCTGGCGCCGCGTCACGCGGTGGTGCCGGATCAGTTGATCGACCGCACCCGCGGCCGGCGCTCCAGCTTCTTCGGCGAGGGGATCGTCGCTCACATCGGGTTCGCCGATCCGTTCGACCCAACGCTCTGCGAGGCGCTCGCCGCTGGCGCCGAAGCGGCCGGCGTCGCCGCCCATCGAGGCGGGACGCTGGTTGTGATGGAGGGCCCCGCGTTCTCCACGCGCGCGGAATCAGCGCTCTATCGATCCTGGGGCGCCTCGATCATTGGCATGACGGCGTTGCCAGAGGCAAAGCTCGCTCGCGAGGCGGAGCTTTGCTACGCCTCGCTCTGCCTGATCACCGACTACGACGTCTGGCACGAAACCGAGGCGGACGTCAGCTCCGAGCTGATCCTCGAGAACCTGCGCGCGAACGCGGAGCACGCGAAGCAGGCAGTCAGCCACGCGATCGCGTCGCTCGACCGGTCGCTGCCCGAGTGCGAGTGTCGCGACGGGCTGGGCGGTGCGTTGATCACGCCGAAGGAGCTGGTGCCGGTCGAGACCCGACGCCGCCTCGGGCTGCTGACCGAGCGCTATTGGGGTCCAGCTTGAACACGCATTCCTGCGGTGCCGCATGACCGACACGCTCGAACGGCGACGCACGGGCGGAGGCGCCGCGCCCGAGGAGTATCACGTCCGATCGGTCCACGACGTGCGGGTCCTGGAAGCCACGCTCTCCGAGGACCGGCCGCTGGCCGCGTACGCCCTCGGTCACCTCGAGCGCGAGCTGCTCGAGACGTCGGAGTTCTTCCTGGCGGAGGGGCCGGCGGGCGACGGCGTGGTGATGCACGCGCGCGGGATGGGGCAGACGACCGTCGTGCTGGGTTCGCCGGACGCGGTGGACGCCATCATGTCGATCCACCCTGGTTCGCGACGCTCATACCTGTCGACGGCGACGCCACAACAGATCCGCGTACTGCGGCGACGCTTCCGGGTCTCTGACGAACTGCCGATGCGCCGGATGGCAATCAGCCGCGCCGCGTTCCAGCCGGTCGACGGCGAGGTGCGCCGGCTGAGCGGGCGCGACGTGGGCCGCCTCAACGCGCTTTACGCCTCGGAAGGCGGGCCAAGCTTCTACCGTGCCGATGCGATCGACCGCGCCGTCTATTTCGGGGCGTTTGACCGTCAGCGGCTGGTCGCGGTCGCCGGATCGCACGTCGTGGCCCCGAACGCGTCGATCGCGGTGGTGGGCAACGTGTTCACGGCGGCCGAGTATCGAGGGCGCGGGCTCGCCACGCGGACCACGTCCGCAGTGACCGAGGCGCTGCTGTCGCGCGGGTGCGCGGATGTAGTGTTGACGGTCGATCCGGACAATACGCCCGCCGTCCGCGCGTATCGAGGGCTCGGCTACACGTTTGGCTCCGTGGTGGTCGAGGCGCGACTGCAGCGCAGCGACCTGCTGGGGATCGGTCCGGCGCTGCGGCGCCGGGCAGCGCGGCGACGAGGGCGTGCCCTCGGGCCGCCGGGAATCGAAATCGTGCCGCGACTGACCGGTCGACGGTAGCAGTCAGCAGCGCAATCAAGGCAAGGAACCAGCGATGACGACCAGTACCCCACCGGATGTCGACGGCGATATCGCCAACGCCGGGCTCGCGCGGCACGGCGTGCAGCGGATCGAGTGGGCCGCGCGAGAAATGCCAGTGATTCGACAGATCCGCGAGCGGTTCAAGCGCGAGCGTCCGCTCGAGGGCGTCCGTGTGGCAGGCTGCCTCCACGTCACCACGGAGACGGCGAACCTGATGATCGCGCTCCAGGACGCGGGCGGCGACGTGCGCCTGGCCGCCTCGAACCCGCTCTCGACGCAGGACGACGTCGCGGCGGCGCTGACCGTCGAATACGGCATCCCCACCTACGCGATCAAGGGTGAGGACAACGACACCTACCACAAGCACCTGCGCCAGGTGCTGGAGTTCAACCCGCAGCTGACGATGGACGACGGCGCCGACCTCGTCGCGCTGCTGCACACGACGGAGAGCGCGCGACTGGAGCACGTGGTCGGCGGCACCGAGGAGACCACGACCGGTGTGATCCGCCTCCGCGCCCTCGCCGGCGAGGGCAAGCTGCGCTACCCGATCGTGGCCGTCAACGACGCGGACACGAAGCACTTCTTCGACAACCGTTACGGCACCGGCCAGTCCACGCTGGACGGGATCATCCGCGCGACGAACGTGCTGCTCGCGGGGAAGACGCTGGTCATCGCCGGTTACGGCTGGTGCGGCAAGGGGCTCGCGATGCGCGGATCCGGCATGGGGGCGCGGGTGATCGTCACCGAGGTCGAACCGCTGCGCGCGCTGGAAGCGGTGATGGACGGCTACCGGGTGATGCCGATGGCCGAAGCCGCCCTCGAGGGCGACATCTTCGTGACGGTGACCGGCGACGTGAACGTACTGGACACGATCGCGTTCGAGCGCATGAAGTCCGGCGCGATCCTCGCCAACTCCGGTCACTTCGACTCCGAGATCAACCTGCCGGCGCTAAACGGCATGACCGAGGCGAGGCAGGAGCTGCGCGAGTTCGTCGAGGAGTACACCCTGCTCGACGGGCGCCGCCTGGTCGTCTTGGCCGAGGGCCGGCTGGTGAACCTCGGCGCCGCCGAGGGCCACCCGGCGTCCGTGATGGACATGTCCTTCGCCAACCAGGCGCTGAGCCTGGAGTACGTGTCGCAGCAGCACCAGGCGCTCGAGCCGGACGTCCACGACGTGCCACGCGAGATCGACGACAACGTCGCGCTGCTGAAGCTGGAGGCGATGGGGATCGCGATCGACACGCTGACCGAGGAACAAGAGCGCTACCTCAACTCCTGGGACCTGGGGACCTAGTCAGCCAGCCGAACAGCCGCAGTCGTTCGTTCGCCGAGAGGACCCGGACATGAGCACGTCCTTCATGACCTCGCCGTCATTTCAGTTCACCAGCGAGTCCGTGACCGAGGGTCACCCTGACAAGATGTGTGACCAGGTGTCCGACGCGGTCCTCGATGCGCTGCTGGCAGAGGACCCGGAGTCGCGTGTCGCGTGCGAGACCGCGATCACGACCGGCACGGTGTGGGTCTTCGGCGAGATCACGACGAACGCGTACATCGACATCGAGAAGGTCGTGCGCGAGACCGTGCGCAGCATCGGCTACACCGGATCGGAGATCGGCTTCGACGCGAACACCTGCGGGGTGCTGACCTCGATCAAGGAGCAGTCGGGCGACATCGCGCAGGGCGTGAACCGCGCGATCGAGGCACGCGAGCAAGCCGGCGAGGTGGACGACTACGACCTCGCGGGCGCCGGCGATCAAGGGATGATGATCGGCTTCGCCTGCACCGAGACGGACGAGCTGATGCCGCTGACCGTCTCGCTGTCGCACGGGCTCACCCGGCGGCTGAGCGAGGTACGCCGCAGCGGTGAGTTGCCCTACCTCGGGCCGGACGGCAAGTCACAGGTCACGGTCGAGTATGCGCACGGCGTCCCGAAGCGGATCTCCGCGGTTGTGGTCTCCTCGCAACACGCGGCCGAGGTGTCGGAAGACGTGCTGCGACGCGATATCGACCAGCACGTGATCCGGGCGATCTGCCCGCCGGAACTGCTGGACGATGAGACGAGGATCTACGTCAACCCAACGGGACGCTTCGTCACCGGCGGGCCGATGGGCGACGCCGGGCTGACCGGGCGCAAGATCATCGTGGACACTTACGGCGGCGTCGCCCGTCACGGCGGTGGCGCCTTCAGCGGCAAGGATCCGTCGAAGGTCGACCGCTCGGCCGCGTACGCGGCCCGACACGTCGCGAAGAACGTCGTCGCGGCCGGCCTGGCGGAGCGTTTCGAGGTGCTGGTGTCGTACGCGATCGGGGTCGCACAGCCGACCTCCGTCGCGTTCGAGACCTTCGGCACCGAACACGTCGGCATCGAGGTCATCGAGCGACTTATCGATGCCCACTTCGACCTGCGCCCGGCGGCGATCATCGACCGGTTCGACCTGAAACGCCCGATCTACCGGCAGACAGCGGCCTATGGGCACTTCGGGCGCGCCGACATCGATCTCCCGTGGGAGCGCACCGACCTCGCCGCCACGCTGCGCCGCGAGGCCGGGCTGCCCGATGACGGCGGCGACGGGGACTAGGCACGGCCCGCCGGGGCTTGGACGGCGCGCAGCGCAGCCCCTAGGATCAGGTCCGTGCGCGCAATCGTCCTTGTCGGCGGCCAGGGTACGCGGCTGCGACCACTGACGTGGCGCACTCCGAAAGCGCTCGTCCCGGTGCTGAACCGGCCACTCCTCGAACACCTGCTGCTGCATCTGAAACGGCACGCGATCACGCGCATCACGCTGGCCATGACGGAACGAAATGCAGAGATTCGCGACGCGTTCGGCGATGGGTCGGCGCTCGGCCTCGAGCTGGACTACGCCTACGAGGACACGCCGCTCGGCTCGGGCGGCGCGATCGCCAGCGTGGCGCAGGGCTGGGACGAACCGTTCCTCGTCGCAAACGGCGACATCATCACCGACCTCGATCTCTCCGCGATGTCCGCCTTCCACCGCGAACGGGGCGCCGAGCTGACGATGCATCTGCACGAGGTCGAAGACCCGTCCCCGTTTGGCGTCGCCGTGACGGGAGACGATGGCCGGATCACCCGCTTCGTGGAGAAGCCGCCCCGAGAGTCGGCGCCGTCGCGACTGATCAACGCCGGCAACTGGCTGTTCGAGCCTTCGGTGCTGGACGAGCTGAATCCGACGGAGTTCAACCGCGTCGAGGACAGCCTCTTTCCTACGATGTGTGAAGCCGGGCGTCCGATCTACGGCTTCAGCCTGCCAAGCTATTGGCGTGACATCGGAAACGCGGAATCGCTGCGACTGGTCAATCTCGAACTCGCGGACGGAGCGATCCCGGGTCGGGTGCCCGACGGCACCGAGGGCGTGTTGCTCGGAGACGGCGTGAGCGTGGCCGACGGCGCCGAGCTGAGGCGACCGGGGGTGATCGGCGCCGGCAGCACGATCGGGGCCGGGGCGCGGGTGGAGCGCAGCGTGCTGTGGGACGGCGTTCGGATCGCTGACGGAGCGACGGTGCGCGATAGCGTGCTCGCGAGCGAGGTCGCGGTCCATGACGGCGCGATGATCGAGCGGTCGGTGGTCGCGCACGGTGCGAGGATCGACCCAGGCGCACGCGTCAGCGAGGGTCAGGTGGAGCCGGACGCGGTGGTCGAGGCGGGGACGTAACGATGCAACAGATCCGCTTCGGAACGGACGGCTGGCGGGCCGTAATCGCGGACGACTACACGTTCGACAACGTGCGCGCGGTGGCGCAAGCGACCGCCGATTACCTCAGACGACACGATCTCGCCTCGGAGGTGGTGATCGGCTACGACACGCGGTTCCTGTCCGGGTCGTTCGCCGGCGCGGTGGCCGAGGTGATGGTCGCGAACGAGATCCCGGTCGCGCTGACGTCGACGTTCGTGCCGACGCCGGCGCTGTCGTTCGCGGTGCGTGAGCGGGAGGCCGGTGGTGGGATCATGATCACCGCAAGCCACAACCCGGCGCGCTGGAACGGGTTCAAGGTGAAATCAGCGCTGGGCGGCACCGCGTCGCCGGAGGTGACCAGCGAGATCGAGCAGGCGATCCCGGGCGTGCTCGCGGCCGACCGCGTGCAACACATGCCACTCGGCGAAGCCGAAGCCAAGGGCCTGGTCGAGCGGATCGACGCGCAGAACACGTACCTGAAGGCGATCCGCGAGTTCGTCGACATCGACGGCATTCGCGACGCCGGGCTCAATGTGCTCATCGACTCGATGTACGGCTCGGCGTGCGGTTGGACCGTCGCGGCGCTCGGCGAGGGGGCAACCCACATCCGCGAGATCCACAGCCGCCGCAACCCCGCGTTCCCGGGAATGCGCGCGCCGGAGCCGATCGCCGTCAACCTGCCCGAGTCGATGGAGATGATCGCGGCGGGCGGGTTCGACCTCGGGCTCGCGACGGACGGCGACGGTGACCGCTTCGGGCTGATTGACGAGCAGGGGCGCTTCGTCACACAGCTCCAGACCTTCGCGCTGCTCGTCTACTACCAGCTCGCGGTGCTCGAGCAGCGCGGCCCGATTGTCCGCTCGATCACGATGACGCGGATGATCGACAAGCTCGGCGAGCACTTCGGCTGCGACGTTCACGAGACGCCGGTCGGGTTCAAGTACCTCGGTCCGCGGATGCTCGAAACCGACGCGCTGATCGCGGGCGAGGAGTCGGGCGGTTCGGCCGTGCGCGGGCATATTCCGGAACGCGACGGCCTGATCGCGGGGCTGTTCATGCTCGACTTCGTCGCGCGCACCGGCAAGAATCCTTCGCAGCTGCTCGAGGAGTTGTACGAGCTGGTCGGTCGCCATGAGTACGACCGTCTCGACGTCACCGTCCGCTCCGACGAGAAGGAGGAGATCCTCGCGCGGGTGGCGGAGGCGAAGCCGGAGACGATCGCCGGCCTGGCGGTGATCGGGCAGGACGAACTCGACGGATTCCGCTTCACGCTGGAGGGCGGTTGGTGGCTGCTGCTCCGCTTCAGCGGCACAGAGCCGCTGCTGCGCATCTACGCCGAGATGCCCTCGATGAACGAGGTGCAGCAAGCGTTGCAGGACGGGCAGGAGCTCGCCGGCGTCGCCCTCTAGGGGATGTCAGATGACCGCTGAGCGACTGAGTACCGAGTCCGCACACACACTCGACGACCTCGAGGTCTACGAACGCCTCGATCCGCACGGGATGGGCGCGCTGATCGCCGGGCTCGGCGACCAGGTGCGCGAGGCGTGGGCCGCGGGACGCGCGTGGGAGGCGCCCGCTTCGTTCACGACTCCCGAGCGGGTGGTCGTGGTCGGGATGGGCGGATCGGCGATCGGCGCCGACATCGCGGCGACGATCGCGCGCATCGGCTCTCAGGTGCCCGTCGAGGTTGTACGTGACTACGCGCCGCCGCCGG
The DNA here is from genome assembly GCA_965248675.1 of Dehalococcoidia bacterium. GTDB lineage: Bacteria > Chloroflexota > Dehalococcoidia > UBA2979 > UBA2979 > UBA6627. Next base: position 1,528,061 of record CBDFJZ010000008.1, on the reverse strand, counting down.
CCGGCCCCGGGACGCTGATCGTCGGCTCCTCCGTCTCCGGCAACACCGAGGAGACGCTGGCGGGCCTCGAGGCGGCGCGCGGCGCTCCGGGGATGCGGCTCGCGATCACCACCGGCGGCAAGCTCGCGCAGTTCGACGGCCCGCTCCTCCAGTTCAGCTGGGAGGGACACCCGCGCGCCGCGCTCGGCTGGGGGCTGATGCCGCTCTCCGGCGTGCTCACCGGCCTCGGCGTGCTGTCGATTGGCGACGACGAGGTCGAAGCGACGGCCACCGCCCTGGACGCGAGCGCGGTGGCATGCGGCATCGAAGTGCCAGCGGACGTCAACCTGGCGAAGCAGATCGCGCTCCGCCTGCAAGGACGGCTGCCGGTTGTGGTTGGCGTGTCGTTCCTCGAGATCGCAGCGCGGCGCTGGGCAGGCCAGCTCCAGGAGAACGCGAAGCAGTGGGCGTTCTTCAGCGCGCTGCCGGAGATGGATCACACTTTCATCAACGGCTTCGGGCTGCCGGCCGCCGGCATCGAACAGTTCCACGTACTCTTCCTCGATGCCGACAGCGCGCACGAACGCAACCGTCGCCGCGTCGAGTTGACCGGCCTCGCCCTCGACGAAGCCGGCGTCACCCACAGCTCCGAGGTCACGGGCGGCGCGAGTCCGCTGGAAACGATCCTGCGCGCCTGCTGCCTCGGCGACTGGGTCTCCTACTACCTGGCGATGCTGAACGGTGTCGACCCGAGCGACACGACCCCGATCGAGACGTTCAAGGAACGAATGGGCTAAGGCGATCCACGGAACTGGCCTCGATCAGAAACGCCCCGCTCTCGCGGGGCGTTGTCGATGATCGAGCGGTTCGGTTAGCGCTTGGTGAACTAGCGTTTCGTGAATTGGGGCGCCTTGCGCGCGCGCTTGAGGCCCGGCTTCTTCCGCTCCTTGACGCGCGGATCGCGCGTCAGCAGCCCCTGCGAGCGCAACGGCCGTCGATTAGCTTCGTCGGCGACCACGAGGGCGCGTGCGACGCCGTGCTTGATCGCGCCCGCCCAGCCGGCAACGCCGCCGCCCTGGACCTTCACCTGGATGTTGTAGCTCTTCTGCCCGTCCACCGCCTCGAGGGGTTGCATCACCTCGTAGCGGAGCGACTCGCGCGGCAACGCCTCCTCGAACGGGCGGCCGTTGATCACGACCGTGCCGTTGCCCGGGTAGAGGCGCACACGTGCGATCGCGGCCTTGCGGCGGCCGAGGCCGTAGAAATAGCGTTGGTCGGTCGTCATCTACTCGTCCTCATCCTCGAGAAGCGGGTTCGCATCGTAGTGGGCCTGAACCGCGGCCACCACGTCGGGCTTGTTCCAATCGGGGTCGATCTCGATACCGAGGCGGGCGGCCTCTTCGTCGAGCTCGGCGCGCTTGTGTCGCGACAGGGAGCCGGTCAGGCGCTCGCCGTCGATCGCCGCTCCGGCATCCACCTCGGCGGCGGGCTCGGCCTCGACGGGCGCTTCGACCGGAGTCTCGGCGACGGCGGCGGCCGCTTCCGCCTGGCGTTCGCGCTTCGCGGCGCGGGCGCCGGTGCCGGCGTTGACCTGCGCCTCGTGCGGGTGATCCGGGCCGAGGTAGACCTTGAGGTGGCGGAACAGCTCACGACCGCGCGAGTTGTGCGGGAGCATGCCCTTGACGGCGCGCTCGACGACCTTCCTCGGATCACGGTCCAGCTGCTCCTCGAGCGTGCGCTCGCGGAGGCCGCCGGGGTAGCCGGTGTGTCGGTAGTAGACCTTGCGCTTGGTCTTCGCGCCGGTGACCGCGACCTGGCCGGCGTTAACGATCACCACGAAGTCGCCCATCGGCAAGAAGGGCTCGTAATCCGGCTTGTGCTTGCCGAGCAGCAACCGCGCCGCGTCGCTGGCGACGCGCCCGAGCGGGCGATTGGCGGCGTCGAGGACGTGCCAGTTGCGCAGCATCTGCTTCCCGCTGAGGCGGAACGTCTTGGTCGGCATCAGATCTCCTCGGTCCCGTCTCCGGCACAGCCCGCGGACCAATCGATGGCCGCCGGCGGATAGTGCACCTGCAACAGCGTCAGCCCCTGCGGCGGCGCGGTCGGTTCGACGCTGCCCGCGGGACCGTCGATCAGATCAGCGAACGCGTCTGAGGTCAACGTCCCGTCGCCGACGCTGACCAGCGCACCGACCGTGCGGCGCACCTGGCGCGGGAGGAACCCGCTGGCGGCGACCGTGTATTCGAGGCGGTGGGGCGCCGTCCGGCGGAGCTCGCTGCGGTGCAGCAGCCGCAGCGTCGGGTAGTCGGGCGGGGTCGGCCCGCCGAACGCGGCCCAGTCGCGTTCCTCGAACGGCAGCCGGCGCGCCGCGTCCGCCATCGCCGCCGCGTCGAGCGGGCGGCGCAGCTGCCAGGCGTGGTCGCGCGTGAGCGGCGAGCGGGTGCGGCCATCCTCGATCGCGTAGCGGTAGACGCGTGATGAGGCATGACCGCGGGCCTCGAAGCGCGGGGCCACCTCGGTCACCGCGCGCACCGCGAGGTCGTCGGGCAAGAAGTGATTGAGCGCGGAGCGGACGGTCGTAGGCTCGTGCGAGGCCGCGGTATCGAAGGTCGCCACCTGGCCACGTGCGTGAACGCCGGCGTCGGTGCGGCCGGCGAAGCGGGCACGTGCGCCGGTCCCGGCAAAGGCGAGCCAGGCGTCTTCGAGCACGGCCTGGACGGTGCGGCGGTTGGACTGCAGCTGCGACCCGGCGAACGCGGAGCCGTCGTACTCCAACCAGAGGGCGAGTCGACGCAGGGACGAGGACATCTCAGCTCGCCTCAGAACCCGATCAGACGAGTTCGATGCGGGCGATGCGCGAGCCATCGCCGCGGCGGCGACCCAGCTTCACGACCCGCGTGTAGCCGCCGGGGCGGTCCGCGTAGCGCGGCGCGATTTCATCGAAGACGTCGCGCACCACGGCCTCGTCGTAGATGAAGGCCAGCGCCTGGCGGCGGGCGTGGAGCGTGCCGCGCTTGCCGAGGGTGATCATCTTCTCCACAAACGAGCGCAGCTCTTTCGCGCGAGCCTCGGTGGTTTGCGCGTAGCCCTCGCGCAGGATGTCCGTCGTCAGGTTGCGGAACATCGCCCGCCGCTGTGACGTGGGCATATCGAAGCGCCGGCCGTTTCGTCGGTGTCGCATGGCTGCCTCCCCGGTCGGATCGCACCAGCGTCAGCTAGTTCGACTCGCGTCCGGCCTCCTTCAGCGCTTCCATCAGGGCGGCACCCAGCGCGCCCACCTCGTCGTCGTCGGCCTCGGCTTCGGCCGCCGCGGGCGCGGCGGCTGGTGGCGCCTCGGTGGCGACAGCGGCGGGCTGCGGCTCGGCGGGAGCGTCATCGACGCGCGCGTCGGTGCGCGGCGCCGGGAAGCCGGCGGTGACCAGCTTCTCCTTCAGCTCGAAGTAGGACTTCTCGCCGAAGTTACGCAGCGCCAGCAGCTCTTCCTCGGACTTCTCGAGGACGGCGCCGACGGTCATCAAGCCGGAGCGCTTGAGGCAATTGTAGGCGCGCACCGAGAGCTGGAGCTGCTCGATCGGCATATCGTGGCCCTCGAAGAACTCGGCCTCCTCCTGGACGACCGCGGTCTCCTGGACCTCGCCGCCAAGGAGCTGGAAGCCCATCAGCTGCTCGCGCAAGATCTCCGAGGCCGTTGACAGCGCTTGCTGCCCATCGATCGTGCCGTCGGTCCAGATCTCGAGATCGACGCGGTCGAAGTTGGTGTCCTGACCGACGCGGGTGTTCGAGACGCGGAAGTTGACGCGGCGCACCGGCGTGAAGATCGCGTCGACGGGGATCACGCCAATCGGCAGGCCCTCGCTGACGGTCGCCGGGAGGTAGCCGCGACCGGTCTCGACGTTGAGGTCGACCACGAGCGAGGCTTCCTTACTGTCGAGCGTGGCGAGCACCAGCTCCGGGTTGACGATCTCGTAGTCGGCGGTCGCCTCAATTTGACCGGCGGTCACCTCCCCGGGGCCGCCCACCTCGAGGAAGAGGCGCGCGGGGCGATCCGAGAAGGCGCGGAGGCGCACTTCCTTGAGGTTGAGGAGGAACTCGGTGACGTCCTCCTTCATGCCCTCGATCGTCGAGAACTCGTGCTCGACGCCCTCGACGCGCACCGAGGTGATCGCGGCGCCGGGCAGCGAGGACAGCAGTACGCGTCGCAGGGAGTTGCCCAGCGTCGTCCCGAAGCCCTTCTCCAGGGGCTCCGCCACGATCGATGCGTAGTCAGGTTCGTCGGTCTCAACCCGGATTTCGGGCTTCAACAGGTCGGTCAAGGCACACCTCTCTCGCCGCGTCCGCGTTCCCGAATGGGGAACGACCGGACGTGCGTGCGTGTTCCATTCGTTAGCGGGAGTAGAACTCCACGACCGCACTTGGCAGGAAGTGCGGATCCCAATCGGTCGGCCCGGGCTGCTGGAGCATCCGCCCCTTCACCGCCTCACGGTCGATCTCGAGCCAGCCGGGCACGTCGCGCCCCTTGATCTCCTCCTGGAGGATCTTGAAGTACTCGGAGCGCTGTCCGCGCGCCGAGAACCCGACCTCCTGACCCAGCCGCACGCGTGCGCTGGGGATGTCCAGCTTCGAGCCGTTGAGCGCGATCAGGCCGTGCGTGACGAGCTGCCGTGCCTGCGGCCGCGTGCTGGCGAACCCGAGGCGGTAGACGACGTTGTCGAGGCGCTCCTCGAGCATCTGCATCAGGTTGTCGCCGGTCACGCCGGTGCGCTGCTCGGCGCGCTCGTAGACGCGCCGGAACTGCTTCTCCATCAGCCCGTAGGCGTAGCGGACCTTCTGCTTCTCCATCAGCTGCTGACCGCGATCGGAGATCTTGCGGCGACGCAGCGGCCGCGGTCCCGGCGGGTAGCCGCGACGCATCGACTTCGGATTGCCCCACAGATCGGCCCCATAGCGGCGAGACTTCCGCCACTTCGGCCCGGTGTAACGCGCCATCGCCCTAGTTCCCTACCTTCGTCTCTAGCTAGCTACGTGGCCGGCGCCGCGCGCGAACCCCGTTGTGGGGGACCGGCGTGCGGTCGCGGATCGACGAGATGCGGATGCCCGAGGCCTGCAACGCTCGGATTGCCGCCTCGCGCCCGGGTCCCGGGCCCTTCACCTGGACGGCCAGCTCGCGCAGGCCATGCTCCATGGCGCGCTCGGCGGCGCCCTCGGCGGCGAGTTGCGCGGCGTAGGGGGTGCTCTTGCGCGAACCGGTGAAGCCGGCCGTGCCGCCGCTGCCCCACGCGATCGCGTTGCCGTTCGGATCGGTGATCGTCACGACGGTGTTGTTGAACGTCGATTTGATGAACGCCATCCCCCGCGGCACGTTCTTCGATACGCGACGACGACCTCGACCCTGGGCACGACCCATATGCCTGTCTCCTCGATCTGGCCCTGATCAGACGGTACTTACTTCCGCATGGCCGCTTTCTTCTTGCCGGACACGATGCGCTTCGAGCCGCGCCGCGTCCGCGCGTTCGTCTTGGTGCGCTGGCCGCGGAGCGGCAGGCCACGGCGGTGGCGCTGCCCGCGGTAGCAGTTGATCTCGATCAGGCGCTGCACGTTCTGGCGCACCTCGCGGCGGAGGTCACCCTCGACGATGTGATCGCCCTCGACGACGGCGCGGATCCGCAGTACTTCGTCGTCCGTCAGATCGCGAACCATCGCATCCGGAGCAACGTTGGTCTGCTCACAGACCTTCATCGCCGTGGGGCGGCCAATGCCGTACACGTACGGCAATGAAAACTGGATCTGCTTGTCGCGTGGGATGTCCACGCCGGCGATACGCGCCATGATTGACTCCTCGAGCGCTCGCTAGCCCTGCCGCACCTTGTAGCGGGGGTTGCGCTTGTTGATCACGTACAGCTTGCCCTTGCGGCGCACGATCTGGCAGTTCTTGTCGCGCAGCTTCGCGCTGCGCAGCGATGCCTTGACCTTCACGTTCGCCTCCCTCTCCGCCCCGGGCGGGATCCGAAACGGACCGCGCGCTTAGCGGAACCGGTAAGTAATCCGCCCGCGACTCAGGTCGTACGGGCTCAGCTCAACCAGCACACGGTCACCGAGCAGGATCCGGATGTAGTTCATCCGCATCCGCCCGGAGATCCCCGCCAGCACGTGGTGTCCGTTCGGCAGCTCGACGTCGAACATGGCGTTCGGGAGCGCCTCCTTGACGACACCTTCGACCTCGATGACTTCTTTGTCTTTTTTCTCCCGCGGCGCGCGTTCGCGCTGGCCTCGTCCTCGTCTTGGCATGATCGGCCCGCCCGCTAGATGCGGGTGAGCACCTCCGGTCCGTCCTCGGTGACCGCGATCGTCTCCTCCCAGTGGGCGGAGAGGCTGCCATCGCGCATCACGACGGTCCAGCGGTCGTCGAGTTCCTGCGTCGCCGGGTGACCGATCGCGAACATCGGTTCCAGCGCGATCACCATCCCCGGGCGCAGCGGCATACCGACGCCAGGACGGCCCTTGTTCAGGATGTGCGGCTCCTCGTGCATCGACCGACCGACGCCGTGGCCGCCGTACTCGTCGATGATCCCGTAGGAGCCCGCGCGGTTGCCGATCGCGTGCGATACGTCGCCCAGGCGGTTGCCCACCCGAGCGCTCTCGATGCCGCACCAGAGCGCTTCGCGCGTCGTCTGAATCAGGTCGAGCGCCTCCTGCGATACGTCGCCAACGGGCGCCGTGAACGCCGCGTCTGACACCCAACCCTCGTACGTCACCCCGAGGTCGATACTGACGATATCGCCCTCCTCGAGGAGCCGGTCGCTCGGGATGCCGTGCACGAGTTCCTCGTTGACGGAGAAGCAGATCGCCCCGGGATACGGAGGCCGGCCGCCCGGTGCGTAGCCCTTGAAGGTGGCGACGGCGCCGCGCTTCTCAATCTCGCGGAACGCCAGTTCGTCCAGCTCGAGCCCGGTGACACCCGGCTTCATCGCCTCCATCAGCAGCGCGCGAACCTCAGCATTGATGCGCCCGGCACGGCGCATCTGCTCGAGTTCCGCTGTTGACTTGAGCTCGACCGGCATATCAGTCTACGCCCCCGGCGCCGTGGCGGGTACCGAGCAGCTCGCCGCCATCAAGCGGTCCGTTATGTCGTCGGGGGCACCGGCACCGTCGATGTGGTGCAGCTTCGAGGCCGACTCGTAGTAAGCGGCGAGCTGCTCGGTCCGCTCGCGGTTCGCGTCCAGGCGCGCCTTGACGGTGGCGGGCTGATCGTCGGCGCGCTGGGTGAGCGCGTCGCCTTCGACGTCGCACTGACCGGCGGTCCGAGGTGGGCTGGTCAGCTCGTGGTAGATCGCGCCACAGGTCGGGCAGGTCCAGCGGCCGGTGAGCCGGCTCATCAGCTGGTCCTCGGGGACCTCGATGTAGAGCACGGCGTCGATCGGCGAGTTGCGATCCCCCAGGGCGCCGTCGAGCGCCTCGGCCTGCCGGATCGTCCGCGGGAAGCCGTCGAGCATGATGCCCTTCGCAGCGTCGGGCTGGGCGATGCGCTCGAGCAGCATGCCGATCGTCACCTCGTCCGGCACGAGCTCACCCTTGTTCATGAACTGCTGGGCGCGCATACCGAGCTCGGTGCCGGCGGCCGCCGCCTCGCGGAACATGTCGCCGGTCGAGATGTGGAGCAGGCCCAGCCGATCGGCGAGGACGTGCGCCTGGGTGCCCTTACCGGCGCCGGGAAGCCCGAGCAGAATCAGCTGCATCAGCGGATGAATCCCTCGTAGTTGCGCATCATCATCTGCGCCTCGATCTGGCGCATGGTGTCGAGGACGACGCCGACGACGATCAGCAGACCGGCGGCGCTGATCGTGAGCGCCTGCACGTTCGTCAGCCGGGTGGCGAGGAACGGCATCACCGCGACGAGGCCGAGGAAGATCGCGCCACCCCAGGTGATCCGCACCAGCACGCGCGTGATGTACTCCTGCGTCGGCCGCCCGGGTCTGATCCCGGGGATGAATCCGCCCTGCCGCTGCAAGTTGTCCGCGAGATTCTGCTGTTGGAAGACGACCATCGTGTAGAAGAACGCGAAGATCACAACCATCAAGAAGATGCCGATCCAGTAGAGCAATCCGGTCGGTGAGAGCGCGGTCTGGCCGAAGTTGGCGAAGTCGCGGATCCATCCGACGTCGGCCGTCTCAGCGACGAACTGAGCGACAACCGGGGGGAAGATCATGATCGAGGTGGCGAAGATGATCGGGATCATGCCAGCGGTGTTGACGCGCAGCGGGATGAACGACTGCCCCTGCTGGCGGTACATCCGGCCGCCACGGAACGTCGAGCGCGCGTACTGAACCGGTACCCGCCGCTGCGCCTCCTGGAACAGGACGATGAACGCCACCACGGCGATTGCGAGGATCGCGAGCAGGAAGAGCGAACCGACCGCCTGGCCCGTTCCGGTGAGGAAGACCTGGCCGAACAGGCCCGGCAACCCGGCGACGATCCCCCCGAGGATGATCAACGACACGCCGTTCCCGACGCCGTGCTCCGAGATCAGCTCGCCGAGCCAGACGAGGAACATCGTGCCGGCGACCATCGAGATGATCGTGGCGAAGGTAGGCAGAGCGTTGCCGCCGCTAAAGCCGATGTCGGTGACGCCGCCGAGCTGCTGGATCAGCAGCAGCTGCGCGTAGCCCTGGAACGCGGCGAGCGGCACGGTCAACCAGTGCGTGTACATCTGAAGCCGGTTGCGGCCGGCCTCGCCCTCCTGCTGCAGCGCCTGGAGGCGCGGAATCAGCGGGCTGGCGAGCTGCATCACGATCGTGGCCGTGATGTACGGATAGACGCCGAGCGCGGCGACCGACAGATTCTCGAGGGCGCCTCCGGAGAAGAGGTTCAGGAACCCGAGAATCGCGTTGTCGCTGAACGTCTGCGCCAGCGCGGCGCGATCGACGCCCGGCACCGGGATGTGCGCTACGAAGCGGAAGATCAGCAGCATACCCAGCGTGAAGAGGATCTTCGCGCGCACGTCCGGCTGGCGGAACGCTTCCGCCGCCGCCGTGAGCAGGCGGGTCTGTCCGCCCGAGGCCTGGCCGGTGCTCCCGAGGGCCATGAGCTAGTTGTCCTCGTCTTCGGGAGTGTCGGCGGGGGCAGCTTCGGCCTCGGCCGACCCACCGCTCACGTCATCAGGGGCCGCCCGGCGGCGGTGAATCCGGTTGCGGACGCGCTTCACGGCCGGCGCGAGCTCCTCGAAGCTGCCGCCGGCGGCGGTGATCGCCTCCTTGGCTGCCTTCGAGAGCCGCGGCGCCTTGATCGCGAGCGCGTGCGACAGCTCGCCGCGTGCCAGCACCTTGAACGGCTGGTCGGCGTCGTCGAGCAAGCGCTCCGCGGCCAGCGCCGCGCCATCGACCGTCGCGCCCGCCTCGAAGCGAGCGGCGAGGTCCTCGAGGTTGACGGCCTGGAACTCGACGCGACGGAAGTTGCGGAAGCCGCGCAATCGAGGGATGCGGCGCACGAGCGGGTTCTGGCCGCCCTCGAAGCCGGGCTTGATGTTGTTGCGGGCCTTCTGGCCTTTCAGCCCGCGGCCGGCGTACGTGCCCTGCCCGGTGGCGTTGCCGCGGCCGAGGCGCTTGCGCGCCTTCTTCGCGCCCGCGGGCTGGCGGAGCGTGTGCTGGTCCACTACTGGAGCTCCTCGACGGTCACCAGGTGCCTCACCTTGGTGGTCATCCCTCGGATCGCCGGGGTGTCGTCGTGTCCCACGGAGTGGTGCAGGCGCTTCAGCCCGAGGGCCTTGATCGTTCGCTTCTGATCCGCGGCGAAGCCGATCGACGACTTGGTCCAGGTCACGCGCAGCTTGCTCGCCATCGTTCGTTCGATCCTACGCCCGCGCCAGCGCGAGGCGCCGCTTGCGAGCTTCCTGCGGGTGACGCAGCGCACGCAGACCCTTGACCGTGGCGCGCGCCACGTTGACAGGGTTGTTGGAACCAAGCGACTTGGTGAGCACGTCGGAGATGCCAGCCGCTTCCATCACGGCGCGCACGGCGCCACCGGCGATTAGACCGGTGCCGGCGGCGGCCGGTCGCATCACGACCTGCGAGGCCTTGAAGCGCGCCACGTAGTCGTGCGCGATCGTGGTGTCGCGCATCGCCACGGAGAACATCGAGCGGCGCGCGATCACGCCGCCCTTGCGGATCGCCTCGGGCACCTCGTTGGCACGGCCCATGCCGACGCCGACGCGCCCGGCGCCGTCGCCGACGACGACGATCGCGGTGAACGAGAAGCGCCGGCCGCCCTTGACGACCTTCGCGACGCGGTTGATGTACACGACCTTCTCGATGAACTCGGGTCCATCGTCCTCCTCGCCACGCCGGCGGTCGCGCCGGCCGCGGCCCTGGTCCCGTCCGCCGCCTCCGCCACGCCCACGGCCGCCGCGGCCTTGGCCACCTCGGCCACCACCGCCGCCGCCTCGAGATCCGCGGCCACCGCCGCCGCCCTGGCCGCCGCCGCCCTGGCCGCCACCACCCTGGCCGCCGCCAGCCGGCCCACCGGGAGGCGTGGGCGCCGCCGGAGCAGGCGCAGCCTCCGGCGCGGGGCTCGCGGCTGCCACCTCCGGCGTGGCACTGGGGGGAGCAGCCCTCGCCGTGGCACTGGGGGGAGCAGCCCCCGGTGGGTCACTCGGGGGAGCGGCCTCGGTCGCTGCCCCGTTGGGTGGGGGCGTTTGCTGTTCCTGCGTCATCTAGAACTCCAGGCCCTCTTCGCGAGCAGCGTCGGCCAATGCCTGCACGCGGCCGGCATAGCGGAATCCGCCGCGGTCGAACACGATCGTATCGATGCCGGCCGCCTTGGCGCGCTGGGCGATCAGCTGGCCGACGCTCTTCGCGCGCTCGCGCTTGGTGGCGGCGCCGTCACGCAGCGACGCCTCGAGATCCGAGGCGTGCGCGAGCGTCTGGCCGGCGTCGTCGTCGATCACCTGCGCGTACACGTGCTGGTTCGAACGGTACACCGCGAGCCGAGGCCGGTCGGCCGTGCCACGCAGCTGCTTGCGCACGCGCATATGCCGGCGGAGGCGACCGGCGCGGGCGGTCCTGGTGTCGGCCATGCGCTAGACCCTCGCCTTCCCGGCCTTCTGCCGGACGTACTCGTCGACGTAACGAACGCCTTTGCCGTGGTACGGCTCGGGCGGACGAACGCGGCGGACGAGCGCGGCCTGCTGGCCGACGATCTGCTTGTCGATGCCGCTCACGTGCACCAGCGTCGGTGTCTCCACCTCGAACTGCGCGCCGTCGAGCGGCTGGATCTCGACCGGATGCGAGAAGCCGACGTTGAGCACGAGCTGCTGTCCCTGCAACTGGGCGCGGTAACCGGTGCCCCGAAGTTCCAAGGATTTGCGAAACCCGTCCGTCACGCCGGTCACCATGTTCGCGATCAGGGCGCGCGTCAGGCCGTGAAGCGCACGGTGCTGCGGCGCATCCGAGGGGCGCGTGACCACGAGCTCGTCCGCGTCCTGGCTGACGCGAATCGCAGGATGCACCTCGAAGGTCAGTTCGCCCTTTGGGCCCGTGACCGAGCAGCGCTGGCCGTCCAGCTTGACGCTGACGCCACTGGGGACGGGGACGGGTGCCTTGCCGACACGCGACATCGTTCGATCTCCTACCAGATGTAACAGAGCACTTCGCCGCCGATCTTGCGACGCCAGGCCTCGCGACCGGACATCACACCCTGCGACGTGCTCATCACGGCGACCCCGAGGCCGCCGAAGACTCGTGGAATCTCTTGCTTGTTCACGTAGACGCGCAGCCCCGGGCGGGACACGCGGCGAATGCCGGAGAGCAGCGCCTTGCGATCCTCGCCGTAGGTGATCTCCAGTTTGAGGAACTTGCGCGGCCCGTCCTCGACTTCCTCGACCTCACGGATGAAGCCTTCTTCGCGGAGCACGCTGGCCACGGCGCGCTTGACGTTCGACGCCGGGACACGCACGGTCTCGTGGCGCGCGGAGGCCGCGTTGCGGATGCGCGTAAACATGTCTGCCATTGGGTCCGACATACTCATCTGGTTATTCCTGCCTTCCGTTCCCGGGGTTCCGCCTAGCGACGGAACGGCATCCCGAGTAGCTCCAGCAGCCGCTTGCCCTCTTCATCGCTGGGCGCGGTGGTCACGATGTTGACCTGGAGCCCGCGTACTCGATCAATGCTGTCGAAGTTGACCTCCGGGAAGATCAACTGCTCGGTCAGGCCGAGGGAGTAGTTCCCGTGGCCGTCGAAGGCGTCTGGAGAGACGCCTCGGAAGTCGCGCACGCGCGGGAGCGCGGCGGTGACGAGGCGATCGTAGAACTCCCACATGCGGACGCCGCGCAACGTGAGGGCGACGCCGATCGGGTTGCCTTCGCGCAGCTTGAAGTTCGAGATCGCCTGACGCGCGCGCCGCACATACGGGCGCTGGCCGGTGATCGCCATCAGATCGCGCGTCGCGGAATCGACGGCGTTCGCGTTGTCGAGCGCCTCGCCGAGGCCGATGTTGACCGCGATCTTCGACAGCGCCGGCACCTGCATCAGGTTCGTGTAGTTGAAGTCGCGCATCAGCTGCGGCGCCAGCTCGTCGCGGTGTTTCGCGCGCAGACGCGGCTCGATCTCCGGAGCGGTGCTGGGGGCGGCGGTATCGGTCGTCATCTCGCTCGTCCTAGTCGATCGCTTCGTCGCAGCGCTTGCAGAAGCGCACCTTGCGACCGTCCTCGAGGACGCGGAACCCGACCCGCGTCGCTTTGTCGCAGTTGGTGCACACGAGCGCGAGGTTCGAGGCGTCGATCGGCGCCTCCATCTCGATGATCCCGCCCGGGTCCTGTGGCGACGTCCCGCGACGGTGCCGCTTCACGAAGTTGACGCCGGTCACGATCACGCGGCCCTGGGCCGGCGAGACGCCGCGCACCTCGCCGCGTCGACCGCGGTCGCGGCCCTGCAGCACCTGCACGGTGTCGTCGCGCTTGATCTTCGCAGCCACTAGAGCACCTCCGGAGCGAGCGAGATGATCCGCATGAACTGGCGATCGCGCAGCTCGCGGGCGACCGGCCCGAAGATGCGCGTGCCACGCGGGCTCCCGTCCGGCTCGGTCAGCACCGCCGCGTTCTCATCGAAGCGAATGACCGAACCGTCGGGGCGTTGGACCGGCTGACGGGTACGCACGATCACGGCGCGGACGACCTCGCCCTTGCGGACGGCGCTGTTCGGCTGCGCGTCCTTGACCGTCGCGACGATCGAGTCGCCGACGCGCGCGTAGCGCCGGCGGGTGCCGCCGAGCACGCGGATGCAGAGCACCTCGCGGGCGCCGGTGTTGTCGGCGACGGTGACGCGCGATTCCTGCTGGATCATCGCTACTCGGCCTTCTGCTCGTCGTCGGTAGCGGCCTCGTCGTCGGTAGCGGGCTCGTCGTCGGTACCGGGCTCGTCGGCCGAGTCTTCGGCGGACTCAGCTCCCGTCGCAGCGTCGTCGTCCGCTGCGGCTGCTTCCGAGGCTGCGTCGTCCGCAGCGGCTTCCGCCGAGGTGGCGTCCGCCGGGGCGGCGTCCTCGGAGGCCGCTTCGGCCGCTGGACGCTCAGTCGCCGCCTGCGCTGCCGGCGCGTCATCCGATGCAGCTTCCGCCGTCGGAGTGTCGCCTGCCGCTTCGGCAGCGTCGGCTTCGGTGCGGGCGGCGCTGCGCTGCACCTCGTCCACGACCTCCTGGCCGATCGTGTCCGGCGACACCTCGGCGACTACGCGCTCGGTCAGCACCTCGATCAGGCGCCAGCGCTTCAGTTTGCTGATCGGGCGACATTCCTCGATGCGAACGAGGTCGCCTCGGGTTGCCTCGTTCTGCTCGTCGTGGACGTGGTAGCGCTTCGTCCGCCGGATCACCTTGCGGTAGATGCGGTGGCGGGAGGCGCGCTCCACTTCGACGACCACGGTCTGGTCATTGACGTCCGACACCACGGTGCCGACGCGGGCCTTGCGGTTGACCGCCTGCTCTTGGGTCATCGCGGTCCCCTCTAGCCTTCGTTGCTCGCGGCGTCGGCCGCGGCGAGGATCGCCCGCTCGTTGAGGAGCGTCTTGATCCGCGCGATGCGCCGGCGGGCGGCGCCCACCTGTGACACGTCCGCCAGCTGGCGGGTCGCCGCCTGGAAGCGGAGATTGAAGAGCGCCTGGTGCGCCTCTTCGAGCTCCCCCGCGAGTTCTTCGTCGGTCCGAGCGCGGAGCTCGGCGGCCTGCGCGGACGCCACTAGAACGCCTCCTCGCGGGTGATGATCCGCGTCTTCACGGGCAGCTTGTGGTGGGCGCGGCGGAACGCCTCGCGGGCAGCATCCTCGGGCACGCCAGCGACCTCGAAGATCACCCGGCCGCGCTTGACGACCGCGACCCAGCGGTCGGTGGCGCCCTTGCCCTTGCCCATGCGCACCTCGACGGGCTTCTTGGTCACTGGCTTGTCAGGGAAGACCCGAATCCAAACCTTGCCGCCACGTTTCAGCGAACCGGTGATCGCACGTCGAGCGGCCTCGATCTGGCGCGCGTCGACCCACGCGGTCGTCTGCGCCTGCAGACCAAACTCGCCGAAGGCGACGCTGTTGCCGGTCTGCGCAGCGCCGCGACGCTTGCCACGGAACTGCTTCCGATACTTCGTCCTTCTAGGCATGAGCATGGCTGGCTATTCCGCGCCTTCGACGGTGATCAGGCCGAGTGGGTTGGCGTCGACGGACACATCGCCCTTGTAGATCCAGCACTTGACGCCGATCACGCCGTACGTCGTGCGCGCCTCGGCCTGGCCGTAGTCGATGTCCGCGCGGAGCGTGTGCAGCGGGACGCGGCCCTGCATCTCCTGCTCTGACCGAGACATCTCGGACCCGCCGAGGCGGCCGCCGATCTTGACGCGACAACCGAGCGCGCCTCGCTGCATCGTGCGCTGCACGCCTTGCTTCATCGCGCGCCGGAAGGCGACGCGACGCTCCAGCTGATCCGCGACTGATCGCGCCACGAGGAAGGCGTCGAGCTCGGGGGCGCGAATCTCCTCGATGTTGAGGCGCACGCGCTTGTCGGTAGAGTTCTGGAGCAGTGTGCGAAGCATCTCCGCGTTCTGGCCGCCGCGGCCGATCACGATCCCGGGCTTGGCGGTCTTCACGGTCATCGTGATCTGGTTCGCGTTGCGGTCGATCAGGATCTGCGAGACGCCGGCGTCCGGCAGCGCGTTGAGGATCACGTTGCGCAGCTTGATGTCTTCCGCGACGAGATCCGCGTAGCCGCGCTCGGCGAACCACTTCGACTGCCAGTCCTTGTAGACGCCGACGCGGAAGCCGTAGGGATGAACTTTGCGACCCATTAGAAGTACTCATCCCCCTCGACGACGATCTCGATGTGCGCGTAGCGCTTCAGCCGTGGCGCGACACGCCCGCGCGAGCGCGCCTTGAAGCGCTTCAGCATCCGACCATCGCCGGCGATCGCTCGCTTCACGATCAGCGCATCCGGGTTGAGATCGAAGTTGTTCTCCGCGTTCGCCGCCGCCGAGCGCACGACCTTCTGCACCATCCGCGCCGAAGGTGCGGGCAGGAACTCGAGGAGCGCGAGCGCCTCGGCGACCGGCATGCCCTCGATCCGATCGAGCACGAGCCGCACCTTGCGAGGCGACACGGGCTGATCGGTGGCGAGCGCCCTGACTTCCATCGTTTCTTCTCGCTACCGTCTCTCGCCGCGCTAGCGCGGGCGGGAGATGGTCTCCGAGCGGCCACGGTGACCTCGGAAGGTGCGCGTGAACGCGAACTCGCCGAGCTTGTGACCGACCATGTTTTCCGTGCAGAACACCGGGATGTGACGCCGGCCGTCGTGGACGGCGATCGTCAGCCCGACCATCTCCGGGAGGATCGTGGAGGCACGCGACCAGGTGCGGATCACTTCCTTGCGGCCGGCCGCCTGGGCCTCGAGCACCTTCCGCATCAGCTTCGGGTGAACGAACGGGCCCTTCTTCGTGGAACGTGACACGAGAGGCCTCCCTACCGCCGGCCCTGGCCGCGGCGACGGACGATGTACTTGTCGGTGCTCTTGTTGCGGCGGGTGCGGAATCCGAGGGCGGGCTTGCCCCACGGCGTCTTCGGGCCGGGCATGCCGACCGGCGCCTTGCCCTCGCCACCGCCGTGCGGGTGATCGACCGGGTTCATCGCGGAGCCGCGGACCTTCGGCCGGCGCCCGCGGTGGCGGTTGCGCCCGGCCTTGCCGAGCTTGATCTGACCGTGCTCGGCGTTGCCGACGCTGCCAATCGTCGCGAGACACGCCTCGGACACCTGCCGCATCTCGCCTGATGGCATGCGCAGCAGGGCGGAGCCCTGGTCGCGTGCCATCAGGCGGATCGTCGCGCCCGCTGAGCGCCCAAGCTGGCCGCCACGTCCCGGCTGCAGCTCGACGTTATGGATCGGGGTGCCGGTGGGAATGATCGAGAGCGGCAGGGCGTTCCCGGGCGCGACGGGCGCCGCCGGGCCCGAAACCACGGTCGCGTCCAGCTCGAGGCCGTCGGGGGCGAGGATGTACCGCTTGTCGCCGTCGGCGTAGACGATCAGCGCGAGGCGCGCGCTGCGGTTCGGGTCGTACTCGATCGCGTCGACGCGGCCGGGCACGCCGATCTTGTCGCGCTTGAAGTCGACGATGCGGATGTGGCGCTTGTGACCGCCCCCGCGGCGGCGCACGCTGATCCGGCCGCGGCTGCGGCCCGAGCTGCGCTTCTTCGGGAGGAGCAGCCGCTTCTCCGGCTTCTTTTTCGTGATTTCCTCGAAGGTGAAGCCGGAGGCGTTGCGCCGTCCGGGCGAGGTGGGGCGGAAGTTGCGAATCGGCATCTCTACACGCCCTCGAAGAATTCGATCTGATCGCCTTCGGCGACGGTGATGATGGCTTTCTTGTAGGTCGGCGGCGTCCCGGCCCGCCGACCGGTGCGCGTCCGCGGCCGGCGGCCACGCTCGTTCGAGGTGTTCACGGACGTCACCGTGACGTCGAAGGCGCGTTCGACGGCTTTCTTGATCTGGTGTTTGTTCGAGGCCGGTGCGACCTCGAACACGTACTTGCCCTGAGCGGCGAGCATCGTGCTCTTCTCCGTCACGACCGGACGGCGCAGCACTTCGTAGGGGTGGAGCGTCTTCGCCATCTAGACCTCCACCGCCATCGTGCGCGGCCGGCCGTTGGCGCGCTCGCCGCCCCAGAGCGCCTCGATCCGGTGCACGGCGTCGACCGTCAGCAGCAGCGAGCCGTGGGCGAGCATGTCGGCGACGTTCAGCGTGTCGGCGGGCAGCACGTCGGCGCCCGGCAGGTTGCGCGCGGAGCGCTGGACCGCGGTGTCCGCGGCGCCGGTCACGATCAGCACGGAGCGTCCCGCCTCGGTCGCGGCGATCACGTCGGCGATCGCGCGCGTCGAGGGCTGCTCGAGGCCGAGTTCGCTCACGACCTTGAGCCGCTCGGCGGCGGCGCGGGACGAGAGCACAGAACGGATCGCGAGGCGTCGCATCCGCTTCGGCAGGCGCTGCACGTAGGAGCGCTGCTTCGGACCGAAGGCAACGCCACCGCCGCGGCGGGTTGGCGAGTTCATCGAACCGGCGCGGGCCATGCCGAGGCCCTTCTGGCGGCGCAGCTTGCGCGTCGAGCCGCGGACCTGGCTGCGCGACTTCGTGTGCGCGGATCCGCTCCGGCGCGCGGCGAGCTGCGCGAGCAGCGTCTGGTGCACGACCGGCTCGTTCGGCTCGACGCCGAACACGGCATCATCGGCGTCGATCTCTTCGACGGCCTTCCCGGCGGCATCGAGGACCTGCAACTTCATGCGTCCGCCTCGCTCCTGGTCGCGTCGTCGGACGGCTCGTCGTCGCTCTCCTCGGAGGCGGCGTCGTCAGCTTCCTCCTCGGCGGGCGCGTCCTCGGCCTCCGGCGCGTCGTCGATCGCCTCCGCGACGGGGGCCTCGTCGGGTGCGGCTTCGGGCTCCTCGTCAGGCGCGTCTTCCGACGGCGCTTCGGGCGCGGCGACGGCCGCCTCGGGCTGTGCTGGGACGTCGAGGACGGGCGGCTCGTAGCCGGCCAGCGCGTTCTTGCGGCCAAGCGTGACGGTCACGATGCCGTTGCGCGGGCCCGCCACCGAACCCTCGACGAACAGCAACTGGCGACCGCCATCGACGTACACGACGAGCCGGTTCAGACCGGTCCGCTGACGGGCGCCCATGTGTCCGCCCATTTTCTGGCCCTTCCAGACGCGACCGGGCGTCGTGCCAGCGCCGATCGAACCGGGGGCACGGTGGCGGTCGGACTGACCGTGGGTCTTCGGGCCGCCTCGGAAATTCCAGCGACGGACGACGCCGGCGAATCCGCGGCCCTTCGAGGTGCCGGTGACGTTGACGTAGACACCCGGCTCGAACTGATCGACGTTGAGCGCCTGGCCGAGTTCGAACGCGCCGACGTCGGTGACGTGGAACTCCTGGAGCTCGCTGAGCGGCTCGCGCTCGAGGCCAGCCGTGCCGAGGTGGCCGCGCTCCGGCTTCGTCAGCTGCTTGCGGCGGCCCGGCGAACCGACCTGGATCGCCTCGTAGCCATCGCGATCGGAGTTGCGGATCTGGGTGACGCGGTTGCCGGTCAGCTCGATCACGGTGACGCCGCGCGCACGGCCGGACCCGTCGTAGAGGGTCATCATGCCGACCTTGCGGCCGATCATCCCGGGGATCGCGGTGACGCTCGGCATGCCCGGGGCCCTAGAGCTTGATCTCGATGTCGACACCGGACGGCAACTGGAGCCGCATCAGGGTGTCGACGGTGCGGGAGGTCGGCTCGAGGATGTCGATCAGGCGCTTGTGGGTGCGCGTCTCGAACTGATCCCGCGAGTCCTTGTCGATGAACGGCGAGCGAATCACCGTGTACTTGCGGATCCGCGTCGGCAGCGGCACCGGGCCGGCGACGACCGCGCCGGTGCGCTCGGCGGACTCAACGATCTGCCTCGCGGACGCGTCGAGGACACGGTGATCGAAGGCACGAAGCTTGATCCGGATTCGCTGTTGTGACATCGCTTCGTCGTCTCCAGCCGGTCCCCCGGCGTGCTTCCCACGCGTCCGTGAGGACGCGATCGTCGCGTACCCGCCTGCTCACGCCTAGGACGCGGCCTTGCTGCTCGCGCCCTTGGCGATCTCTTCCGCCACGTTGGACGGCACCTGCTCGTAGTGATCGAACTCCATCGAGTATGTCGCGCGGCCCTGGCTCAGTGAGCGCAGCTGCGTTGCGTACCCGAAGGTCTCTCCCAGGGGGATGAACGCGCTCACCACCTGCGCGTTCGCGCGCGTTTCCGTCCCCTGCACGAGGCCGCGCCGCGCGTTGATGTCGCCCAGGACGTCGCCGTAGTACTCCTCCGGCGTGACCGCCTCCAGCTTCATCACCGGCTCGAGGATGACCGAGCTCGCCTGCTCCAGCGCGGCGCGCATGCCCATCGAGCCAGCGGTCTCGAAGGCCATCTCCGAGGAGTCCACGTCGTGGTACGACCCGTCGACGACGGCGACCCCGACATCGACGACCGGGTAACCGGCGCGGACACCGCTCAAGAGGGCACCCTGAACGCCGCGGCGGACCGACGAGATGTACTCGCGTGGGATCGACCCGCCGACGGTCCGGTCATCGAACTTGAAGCCCGAGCCGGCCGCGAGCGGCTCGACCTCGAGCACGCAATGGCCGTACTGCCCGCGACCACCGGTCTGACGAACGAAGCGACCCTCAGCACGGGTCGCCTTGCGGATCGTCTCGCGGTAGGACACCTGCGGTCGACCGGTGTTGGCCTCGACGCCGTATTCGCGGCGCATCCGATCGACGATCACCTCGAGGTGGAGCTCACCCATCCCGGAGATCACCGTCTGCCCGGTCTCGTCGTCGAAGCGGATGCGGAACGTCGGATCTTCTTCGCCGAGCTTCTGGAGCGCGGCGCCCATCTTCGTCTGATCCTCGCGAGTTTTCGGCTCGACGGCGACCGCGATCACCGGCTCGGGGAACGTGATCGACTCGAGGAGCACCTGGCTCGTCGGATCGCTCAGCGTGTCGCCGGTGAAGGTGTCCTTGAGGCCGATCGCGGCCGCGATCTCGCCGGCGTGAACCTCGGCGACTTCCTCGCGGGAGTTCGCGTGCATCTTCATGATCCGGCCCCAGCGCTCGCGCCGGTTGCGGGTGGTGTTCATCACCTGAGCGCCAGACACGACCACGCCGGAGTACACCCGGAAGAAGAGCAGACGGCCGACAAACGGGTCCGATACCACCTTGAACGCGAGCGCCGTCACCGGCTCCTCGTCGGAGGGCGGGCGCTCGATCAAGATCTCGGGGTCCTTCACGTCGTGCGCGATGATCGGAGGTACGTCGAGCGGTGAGGGAAGGTAGTCGATCACGGCGTCGAGCAGGGGCTGCACGCCCTTGTCACGCAGCGCCGACCCTGCGAAGACGGGGGTGATCGCGTTCGCGATCGTCGCCCGGCGGATGCCCTTCTTGAGCTCGACCTCGTCGATCTCGTGCCCTTCGAGGTAGGACATCATGAGCTGGTCGTCGTTCTCGGCCGCGCGCTCCAACATCGTCGCACGCGCCGCCGCGGCCTCATCCCGCATCTCGGCCGGGATGTCGCGCTGTTCAACCTCGAGCCCGCGGTCGCCGGCGAAGTAGTAGGCCTTCATCGCGACCAGATCGATCACGCCCTCGAAGCCGGCTTCGACGCCGATCGGGATCTGGAGCGGGACCGGGATGGCGGCCAGGCGATCGGCGATCATCTCGACAACGCGCGCGAAGTTCGCGCCCATGCGGTCCATCTTGTTGACGAAGCAGATGCGCGGAACGCTGTACTTGTCGGCCTGGCGCCAGACCGTTTCGGACTGCGGCTCGACGCCGGCGACGCCATCGAAGACGACGACGCCGCCATCGAGGACGCGCAACGACCGCTCGACCTCGACCGTGAAGTCGACGTGGCCGGGGGTGTCGATGATGTTGATCGTGTGGTCATCCCACTCGCAGGTGGTCGCGGCGGAGGTGATCGTGATGCCGCGCTCGCGCTCCTGCTCCATCCAGTCCATGACGGCGGTGCCCTCGTGGGTCTCGCCGATCTTGTGGGTGCGCCCGGTGTAGAAGAGCACGCGCTCAGTCACGGTCGTTTTACCCGCGTCGATATGCGCGATGATGCCAATGTTGCGCACTTGCTCGAGTGGCTGGCTGGACATCGATCCCTCAGTTTCACCGGCCGCGCGTGGCCGGCGTTCTCTCTTCCTCAGTACGTTCGTGGACCCGGGGACGGACCGTCCCCGCTCAAGCAGGGGCGTGCCTACCGGGTGTGCGCTACCAGCGGTAGTGCACGAACGCGCGGTTCGCCTCCGCCATGCGGTGCACCTCTTCCTTGCGCCGCACGGCATTCCCTGCGTTGTTGGCGGCGTCCAGCATCTCGGACGCCAGCTTCTCGGCCATCGAGCGGCCGCCGCGTGAGCGTGCCGCCTGCAGCAGCCAGCGCAGCGCGAGCGCCTGCCGGCGCTCGCTGCGGATGTCGATCGGTACCTGATAGGTCGCGCCGCCAACGCGGCGCGGCTTGACCTCGATCACCGGGGTGACGTTGCGGATCGCCTGCTCGAAGACGTCGATGCCCATGCGCCCGCCGCGCTCTTCCACCTGCTCGAACGCGGTGTAGACGATGCGTTCGGCGGTGCTCTTCTTGCCGTTCATCATCACGTTGTTGATGAACTTCGCCACCAACCGTGAATTGAAGCGGGGGTCCGGCGTCACCGGTCGTTGAGGGGCCTGGTTCCGCCGCATCGTCAGCTCTTCCGGGTGCCGTACTTGCTGCGGCCCTGCTTGCGCCCGTCGACACCGGTGGCGTCGAGGGCGCCGCGTACGATGTGATAGCGCACACCAGGGAGGTCTTTCACACGACCGCCGCGGATCAGCACCACCGAGTGCTCCTGCAGCGTGTGACCTTCGCCGGGGATGTAGGCGGTCACCTCGATGCCGTTCGAGAGGCGGACCCGGGCGACCTTGCGGAGCGCGGAGTTCGGCTTCTTCGGCGTGACGGTGCGGACCTGCGTGCAGACGCCCCGCTTCTGAGGTGAGCCTTTGGGCGAGCGGCGCATGCGGTTGTTGAGCGTGTTGAAGCGGAAGCGCAAGGCCGGAGCCTTGGTCTTCTTGCGGACCGGCTGGCGGCCCTTGCGGACGAGCTGACTGATCGTCGGCACGTCGACTCCACTTCCCATCGACCGGCCTCGGCCGGGGGTGCTCCAGTCCAGTACGACCTGGGTCGGGCTGGCGCTATCCACGTCGCCGGTGTCGAACCGGCCTCGATCCCCGGACACAACGAACGGCCGAATGGCTGGTGGTGAGCCTGGGACGCGGCCTGCGCGCTGCGCACGGTTGCCGCCGGTCCTCACCACACGATGCCCAGTCGACCGCGTCGGGAATCCGCACCCCATGAGGCGCGATCTCTGAGTTTACCCGCAGTCAGGGCACTGTCAATTGGGGGCGGGACGGCAATCGGACCGCTGAGAATCAGCCGAATCGGACGAGCCGGAACGACTCCTTGAAGACCATCGTTTCCGCCTCGACCGCGGCGTCGAATTCGCGCGATTCGCGGATCGCTCGCTGGCGCGCATCCTCGAGCGCGCGCGAGCGATAGCGCTCCAGCATCGCTTCCTCGTCGCGGCCGCCGATCTGCGACGCGTGTGCCATCACGGCGCGGATCTTCGTCCGCAGTACGCCGCTCACGTCGACGTCGTAGTCGGGCTCGTGCGAGCCCGTGAGCAGCAGGACGCGCGGGCGATACGGCTCGAGGCCCTCGTCCTTGTCGCCCGGGTAGTAGAGGTGGTCGTCGGCGGCCGGGTAGATCGCGTCGTACGTCGCGCGACCGGTCCGCCGGTGATCGCGATGGTTGAAGCCGGGACGAAAGCCGTCCCAGGTGATCACGAGGTTCGGCCGGTGAATCCGGAGCTGGCGGACGATCAGCCCGCGCAGCTCGTTCGTGTTCTCGATGTAGCCGTCGGGGAAGCCGAAGAACGTGGGCTCGTCCGCTCCGAGGATCTCCGCCGCGCGCCGCTGTTCCTCCTCGCGCGTTGCGGCGAGGTGCTGCGCGGTGATCGCGATGTCCTTGGTGCCCTTGTTGCCGCTCGTCGTCACCACGATGTGGACGTCCCAGCCGAGCTTTGCGAGGTGAGCGACGGTGCCGCCGCAAGCGAACTCGTTGTCGTCGGGGTGGGCCATCACGACCATTGCGCGGGTCGATCCCGCCTCGGTCATCTCCTCGATCAGATCGACCTGAGGTTCAGCCTCGACCTGGCCGGAGGCCTGAACTCGGGGCTGCGCAGTCGTCATCGACTAGCCGCCGGCGACGCTGGTCGCGTCGAGCGGCGGCGACGACGACCATGCGACGTCGTCGTAGAGCGTGACGAGCCGGTCGGCGACCGACTCCCAGGAGAACGCGCGCATCCGCTCGACGCCGGCGGCGCCGAGGGCTGCGCGCAGCGGCTCGTTGCGCAGCAGCAGCTCGATCTTCTCCGCGAACGGCTCCGGGCAACGCCACGGCACGAGATAGCCGCTGCGCCCGTCGGCGACGGTCGAGGCGAGACCGCCGACGCGGGACGCCACGACCGGCACGCCCGAGGCCATCGCCTCGACGGCCACGAGGCCGAACGACTCGGCGAACGACGGCATCACGACGACATCCGCCGCACGGTAGTAATCGGGGAGCTGCTCGTGCGGGATCGCGCCCACGAACGTGATGAGCTCGGCGACGCCCACCTCCTCGGCGATCGCGGTGAGGCGATCGAACTCCGGACGCGCCTGCTCGTCGCCGCCGACGATCAACAGCCGCAGGCGGCTTCGATCGGTCACCAACGCCGCCGCGCGGATCAGGATGTCGAGACCCTTCAACGGCTCGATCCGGCCGACCGCGAGCACGATCTGGTCAGCGTCGGGAAATTCAAGGGCAGCGCGCGCCACGGTGCGCGATCCTGGCTTGAAGCGCTCCGGATCGACGCCGAGCGGGATCACCTCGACGCACGGTCGGGGCACGCCGTAGACCTGCCGCAGCAGGCGCTGCTCGTAGCTGGTCGCGGCGACCACGCGGTCCAACGTGTGAACGAGCCGGCGCTCGGCCTCGAGCCGCTCGGACGGCTCGTGCTCGGAGGCGCGGGCGCGGAGTTTCACCTCACCCAGCGTGTGGAACATCCCGAGGTGCGGCACGCGCCAATCGGCGGCCAACCGCTCGCCAGCGACGGCGGAGAGCCAGTAGTGCGAGTGCACGAGTTCGTAGCGTCGCGCCTCGCGGCCACGGAACGCCTCGACGCCCGCGGCGAACTCGTCGGTCAACGGGATCAGATCGCCCGTGGGCAGCGGCGCGGCGGGCCCCGTTTCGATCTGCACCAGACGCGCGCCAGGCGCGAACTCGATGACCGCCGGCGCGAGCGGATCTTCGCGACGCGTGAAGACGTCGATCGCGTGCCCGCGGGCACCGAGGCGCTCGGACACCTCGTGGACGTAGACGTTCATGCCGCCGGTCGCGGCCCCGCCCAGCGGCGCCAGCGGCGACGTGTGCATCGAGAGCACGGCCACGCGCGAAGCCAGGGTCATCCGCGGGAATCCTCACTCAACGGGCAGACTCAATCTCGGCGATCTCGACTGGCGGGGGGCCACGGCCGGGTTCTTCACGGCGTCCAAGGGCACAGTAAAAATGCATGCGCCGCGGCCAGCAAGCGTATCACGATCGCAGATCCCGCCAGTTTGAGCGGGCGACGCTACGCCCAGCCGAGCACGCGTTCGACGGCCGTCGCTTCCGCGGCGGTTTCGAGGTGATCCGCCTCGATGCCAAGGGCAACATCGGGATCTTTCAGCCCGGCGCCAGTGATGATCGAGACGACAGTGAGGCCGCTCAGGTCCTCGCCGTCCGCGCGCCGGCGAAACAGCCCGGCGACGGACGCTGCTGAGGCGGGCTCGCAGAACATGCCCTCGTCGCGCGCGAGGCGACGGTAGGCGCTGAGGATTTCATCGTCGGTGATCGCCGAGATCGAGCCGCCGGACTCGTCGCGCGCCTCGATCGCGCCGGACCAGGACGCGGGGTTGCCGATCCGGATCGCGGTCGCGACGGTCTCTGGCTGCGCGACTGGCTGGCCCGACACGAGCGGCGCCGCACCCTCCGCCTGGAAGCCCCACATCCGCGGCTTCGAGGCGATCCGCTCCAGCCGGTAGTACTCGCTGAAGCCGCGCCAGTAGGCGGTGATGTTGCCGGCGTTGCCGACCGGGATCGACAGCAGATCGGGCGCGCGATCCAGCTCGTCGGCGATCTCGAACGCGGCCGTCTTCTGGCCTTCGATGCGGTGCGGATTCACGGAATTGACGAGGGCGACCGGGTGACGAGCGGCGATCTCGCGCACCACGTTCAGCGCGTCATCGAACGAGCCGTCGATCGCGACGATCGTCGCGCCGTGCGCGACCGCCTGGGCAAGCTTGCCCATCGCGATGTTGCCGGCCGGCACGACGACCACGGCGCTGAGACCGTGCCGCGCCGCGTACGCCGCCGCCGAGGCGGAGGTGTTGCCGGTGGATGCGCAGATCACCGCCTCCGCGCCGTCCTCGACCGCCTTCGCGACGGCGACGACCATCCCGCGGTCCTTGAACGACCCGGTCGGGTTCGTGAACTCCGCCTTGAAGTAGAGCGCCTCGAGGCCCAGCTCGCGCTCGAGGACGCGCGAGCGGATCAGCGGGGTGCCGCCCTCGCCGAGGGTGACCAGGGGGGTCTCGTCGGTGACCGGGAGCAGGTCACGGTAGCGCTCCATGATGAAGCGCCCGTCCCCGCTGAGTGAATGCGCGGCGACCGGTGGCGCGCTCACAGCGGCTGCTCCTGCACGGCGTCCTCCGTCTGCTCCGCAATCCTGGTCAGCAGCGTGCGCGCGACACGCAGCTCACGCTCGGTCTCCTCGACGTGTCGCCGGCCCGACTGCTCGTCGGCGCGGACCTGCCGTCGCAGGTGCTCGACGATCGAGATCCGCAACGCCTCGAGGCGCTCGCTCTGCGTGCGCAAGCGCTCGGCGCCTCCGGCCTGCTCGCGCGCCAGTCGCGCTCGCTCCTCGGCGGCCTCGCCGAGCGCCTGCTGCGCGGTGCTCACGAGTTCCTCGATCTCCGCGAGGCGACTCTCGTGGCGAGTGCGCGTCGCGCGCTGCTGTTCGAGGAGATCGAGGAGCTCGGCCTCGCGATCGCGGATCGCACGCAGCGAGGCGAGCTCCGCCTCCATGTGTCCCCGCGCCGCCCGCGCCGCCGCGACCTCCGTCGCCAGCTCGTCGAGACGGCGGTCGACGTCCGGCAGGCGAGCGGACGCCCCGGCCAGTACCTCGGCGTTCTGAATCGCGGCATCGCGATGCGACGCGACCTGTCGCTCCAGCGCGACGAAGCGCTCCTCGTTCCGCTGCTCCTCGCCAGCGTGTTCGGTCGCCCCGCTGGAAAGCGACCGCTGGCGCTCGTCGATCGCGGTCTGGTGGCCCTCGAAGCCGTCGAGGCGCTGCGCGATCACCTCGAGGGCGCGTCGCAGCTCCGATTCGAACTCGCGGTCGCGGGTTCCGGTGCGCTCGACGATCGCCCCCAGGTCACGTCGAAGCGTCGCCTCTGACTCGAGCCGCTCCTCGAGCTGGACGACCTCGCCCTTGAGCTCGCGCGCGAGGTCCTGGCCGGATTCGTGGCGGATCGTGCGGCCGTCGACCGTCTGTAGCTGTTCCTCGAGGCGGGCGACGTCCGCGCGGAGGGCCTCGATCGCGGCGCGAGCCTGGTTCAGCTCGCGCATCAGCTCGTCGACGCCAAGCTCGCCGCGCAGCGGAATCGGCCGGTCGGAGCTCACCGCGCCCCTCCGAGGCCCGCGATCGGCAGCACGTTCCCGACGCGCTGGACGACCTGCGCTTCCTCGATCTGCTGGAGTGCATCGCGAACCGCGCCGCCGGCGGCGAGGTGCGTGGTCAGCACGAGTTCGGCTGTGCCGGCCAGATCGTCGGCCTCGAACTGGAGGACGGAGGCGAGACTGACGTCGCGCTCGCCGAGCGCGCCGGCGATCTGCGCCAGCACGCCCGCCCGGTCGGGCACGGTCAGACGCATGTAGTAGCGCGATCGGTGTGCGGCCGGCGCCAGTACCTCGGCGGGGGCAAGCGGCGCGGCGGCGGAGGGCGGGCGCCCGGCGACGATGTCGCGGCCGAGCTCGAGCACGTCGGCGAGTACGGCGCTGGCGGTCGGCGCCGGACCGGCGCCGGGGCCCTCGAAGAGCACGCTGCCCACCAGATCGCCCTCGATCTGGACGGCGTTCAGCACGCCGTCGACCTTCGCGAGCGGTTCGCTGTGATCGATCAGCGTCGGTCGCACGCTCGCGATCAGGTCGTGGCCGTCGAGGCGCGCGCCCGCCAGTAGCTTGATCGTGTAGCCCAGCTCGGCGGCGTAGGCGAAGTCGCGCGAGGTCAACGTGCTGATCCCCTGGCGATCGACGGCGTCGGCCGACACCTCGAGACCAAACGCGAGGCCGCACAGGATTACCAGCTTGTAGGCGGCGTCGAAGCCCTCGACGTCGGCGGTCGGATCGGGTTCCGCATAGCCGAGCCGCTGCGCCTCGGCAAGCACGTCATCGTAGTCGGCCCCCTCGCTCGCCATCGCCGTGAGCATGAAGTTCGTCGTGCCGTTGATGATCGCCGTGAGGGCGATGACCTCGTTCGCGAGCAGATCACGCGAGAGCGGGCTGATGATCGGGATGCCGCCGCCGACGGAGGCCTCGTAGAGCAGGCGCACCTCGTGCTCCGCGGCGAGCGCGAGCAGGTCCGCGCCGTGCTTCGCCATCACCTCTTTGTTCGCGGTGACGACGTGGCGGCCCGAGGCGAGCGAGCGCGCGATGTAGTCGCGCGCAGGATCCTCGCCGCCCATCAGCTCGATCACGATCTGCGTCTCGGCGTCGGCGAGCACGTCCTCGAAGCTCGTCGTGAGCTGCGACGCCTCGAGGCCGGCGCGCGGGCGCGCGGTGTCGCGCACGAGCGCGCGTCGCAGCTCCAGCGGGCGCCCGACGGTGCGCTGGTAGCGGGCGGCGGCCGCGTTCAATGCGGTCACGACGCCGCCACCCACGTTCCCCGCGCCGAGCATCGAAACTCCGACCGAGCGGGTCATGCGCCTAGCCTCCTAGTCGAGAGGTTACGTCGGCGACGACTCGCTCGTTGATCCACGTTTCCTCGTCCTGTGAGAGATCGCGATCGACCTCAAGCGAGGCGATCGCATTGGCGAGCCAGTCGTCGAATCGCTGAGCCGTCAACTGAGCCTGAACGGCGGGCTCATACGCGCGATCCTCGGCGACCTCGGCGAGCCGGTAGATCTCGAAGAAGAGGCCGACCGTCTCGATCGCCTGCGACCACTCGCCGGCCTCGAGGCCTTCGGTCGCCGCGACGACGTCCGGCGGTTGGAGCTCGCTTACCGTCCAGCCGATCTCGCCGCCGAGGCCATCCTCGGTGGCGACCGACTGCTCATCGGCCAGCGTCGCGAAGTCGGCGCCACCCGCGAGCTCCGCGAGGACCGTCTCCGAGGCCAGCTCGGTGCTGACCCGAATCCGCTGCAACCGAACTTGCGCTCCGGAGGTGCCCACCTGCTCCTCGAAGAGATCGTTCAGACGCTCGCGATAGAGTCGCGCCTCGACGATCGCTTCGTACTCCTCGCGATCGAGGGCGGCGTCGCGGAGGAATGCCGTGTAGGCGTCCGCAAACTCCTGCGGATCGACGGTCGGTTCGGGCGTCGGTTCCGCGGTCGGAGCCATTGTGGCCTCAGGAGCTGGCGTCGCATCGCCACCGTCGACGGCCGCCAGCGAGTCGTCCGCGATCAGGCCGAGCCCGATCAGCACCTCGTGCTCAACGTCCTCAAGCGTCACCAGGCCGACGGTCTCGGCGCCCAGTGCCCGGAGCGCTTCCTCCTCCACGATCTTGTCGACGGTGTCGCGCGCGATGTCGCTGATGCTCGCGGCGCCACCCTCGAAAAAGGCGAGGTAGGCGCCGCGATCGGCTACCTCCCGGGCCTGGTAGCTGTTGCCCGCGACCGTTACCACGTGGGCGCGAGGCGGCAGGTAGCTGGTGACGAAGATGCCGGTGCCAATGACGAGCGCAGCCAGCACGAGGACGGTGCCAGCACCGATGTAGATCAGCCGAGTCTGGCGTTCCGCCCGTGCTCGCTCGGCGGCGCGACCTCGACGCTCCCGATCCCGACGGTCACGCGCCATGCGGCGGTGGTCCTCCCGTGGTGCACCGCCAGAATCGTGGGGAGCGTCGGCGGCGGCGCGAGTCGTTCTAGCGGCGCGACTCGTTCGCGACTGGCCTAGCGGCGGGGCGGGGCCGGCCGGCCCACCGCGACGCCGCTCACGCGGACGTGCTCGGATGTGTAAGGCAGCAGCGCGACCTGCCGTGCGCGCTTGATCGCGGTCGCAATCGCCCGCTGGCACTTGGCGCTGCAGCCCACCTTGCGCCGGCCCTCGATCTGGCCGTGCTCGTTGAGGAAGCGGCGCAGCGCGCTGATGTCCTTGTAGTCGACGACCAGCGGCTTCGCCAGACAGATGTCGCAGCGGCGGCGACCGCGGCGCGGCCGATCACCTCGGTCCGGTCGATCGCCTCGGTCAAAGGTCATGCGTCGCTCCTGCTCTGGGGCCGCTCGGACGTGATCATTAGAACGGGAGGTCGTCGGGATCGAGGTCGCCCTCCGTGTCCGCGCCCACCGGCATGCCGGGGGTGAAGCCCTCGGCGGGACGGTCGTTGCGGTTACCCAGGAACTTGACCGTCTCCGCGACCAGCTCCGTCTTGTACCGCTTCTGTCCGTCTTGCCCGTCCCACGATCGCGTCTGCATCCGGCCCTCGACGTAGACCTGACGGCCCTTCGCGAGGTACTGGGCGCAGGTCTCCGCGAGGCGGTTCCAAGTCACGACCGAGAACCACTCCGTCTCCTCGACCCGCTCGCTCTGCGAGTTGGTGTAGCTGCGCGAGGTCGCGACGTTGAAGTTCGTGACGGCGCTGCCATTCGCGGTGTATCGCATCTCTGGGTCGGCACCCAGGTTTCCAATAATCATGCACTTGTTCAGCATGCTGGGACTCCGAACGGGGAGGGTTACTCGCTGGTGGCGGCAACAGACGGCTGTTCGTCTGATGCCGGCGCCGCCGGCGGCTCTTCAGCCGTGACCGGCGCCGGTTCCGCGGCGGGTGCGTGATCGGGTTCCGGCTCCGCTCCCCCAGTCGGTACCGGCTCCGCCGTCGGCGCGGGTGCCGCCGGCTGATCTGCATCGTCAGCCGGCGTCGGCGCCGCGTCCTCGGCTGCCGGGGCAGCCTCGGAAGCCTCGTCGTCGCCGCGCGGAGGCCGGTCGTCGAACCGCCGGGGCGGCCGTTCGCGTTCGGCCTGCACGCGCTCGTCACGCGGCGGCTCGTCATAAGGAATAATGCCACGAATCAGCAGGTGTCGGAGCACGTCCTCGGAGAGATTGAGCTGCGCCTCGAGCGGACCGCACACTGCGGTGGTCGCCTTGAAAGTCGAGAGGACGTAGTAGCCCTCCAGGTTGCGCTCGATCGGGTAGGCGAGGCGGCGCCGGCCCCACTGGTCGACGCTCAGGATCTCGCCACCTGGAGCGGTCACGAGCGCGGAGATGCGCTCGACGGCCGCCCCGATCTCATCCTCGGTCAGGCGAGGATGGAGTACATACATCAGCTCGTATTCGTTCACGGATCCTCCGCTGATCATGGACAGTGGGAGCGCCGCCTCGAGGCGCGGTCCGGCCGCGCAATCGACGCCCCGATCAGCGACGAGGTGCATACGAAGGCCCGGTGCCGTCGCCGGCGACCGGGCTTCGGTTGGTCGTCACCCCGCCTTGAAGTAGCGAGTGTAGGAAGGGTGAGGGGCGCGATCAATGCGGACTGCAAGCGGCCCGGCGGCTGGCGTGCTTAATGCGGTAGCCCTGGGGCTGGGAACGCCTCGCAGAGCGCGCTTACCTCGGAGTTGATCTTCGCCAGCTCGGCCGCGTCCTCGTGCGCCTCGAGGGCGCGCGCGATCAGCTGACCGACCGTCCGCATGTCCTCGGCGCGCATCCCGCGCGTCGTGAGAGCGGGCGTCCCCATGCGCACGCCGGAGCCGATCGTCGGCGGCTGCGGGTCGAACGGGATCGTGTTGTAGTTCGTGACGATGCCCGCCGCCTCGAGCGCGGTCGCGGCGACGTTGCCGAACACGCCGAGCGGTGTCACGTCGACCAGCACGAGGTGCGTCTCGGTGCCACCGGAGACGAGGCGGAGCCCGGCCTCCTCGAGGGTCTCCGCAAGCACGCGCGCGTTCTCGACGGTCTGGCGGGCGTACTCCTGGAACTGCGGCGTCGCCGCTTCCTTGAGCATCACGGCCTTACCGGCGATCACGTGCATCATCGGCCCGCCCTGGGAGCCGGGAAAGACGCCTCGGTCGACGCGACGGGCGTACTTCGAGTCGCAAATCACCATGCCGCCGCGCGGGCCGCGCAGCGTCTTGTGGGTCGAGGTGGTCACGACCTGGGCGTGACCGGCCGGGCTCGGGTGCGCGCCACCGGCGATCAGGCCCGCGATGTGGGCCATGTCCGCCATCAAGACCGCCTCGACCTCGTCGGCGACCTCGCGCGCCCGCGCGAAGTCGATCTGGCGCGGGTAGGCGGTCGCGCCCACGACGATCAGCTTCGGCCGGTGCTCCTTCGCGAGCGTAAGCATCCCGTCGAAGTCGATCGTCTCCGTCTCCCGGTCGACGCCGTACGACACGAAGTTGTAGAGCTTCCCGCTCGCGTTGACCTTGTGACCGTGCGTGAGGTGGCCACCGGCATCGAGCTGCATGCCCATCACCGTGTCGCCCGGCTTCAGCAGCCCGAGGTACACGGACATATTCGCCTGGGTACCGGAGTGCGGCTGGACGTTCGCGTGATCGAAGCCGAACAGCGCCGTCGCGCGATCGCGCGCTAGGTTCTCCGCCTCGTCGACGACGTCGTTGCCCTGGTAGTAACGGGCGCCCGGGTAGCCCTCGGCGTACTTGTTGGTGAGCACGCTGCCGGCGGCCTCCATCACGGCGCGGCTGGCGTAGTTCTCCGAGGGGATCATCTCCAGGACGCTGCCCTGGCGCTCCTCCTCGCGGTGAATGACGTCGTCGATCTCGGGGTCGGTCTCGGCGAGCGACGGTTCGATGTGGGTGGTCGTGGTCATCCTCGGGCTCCCGGTGTGCATCCCACCGTGGCTCGGCGGCGCAGGCGTCGTCGAGGACGGATCGTAGCGAAGCCGGGACCTACGCGCCGACGGCGAATCGAGGCGACGCCATCAGTCGGTCTCGGCCGCCTCGAGCAACCGGTCGTGCTCGTCCCAGACCCAGTCGTTCAGCAGCATCAACGCGCCGGCGACGAGCGAGTGGCCGCCGAGGACGACCGGGACGGGCGCGGCGTTCGCCGCGGCGACGATCGCGCGCAGCTCGGGGTGCTCGATCGCCTCGACCTTGCCGAGATCGGCGGCGAAGCGGTCGGATGCCGGCGCGTGAATCCCGAGGTGAGCGAGCGCCGGGCGCAGGTCGATGAACGCCGCGTCGCAGAGGTCGGGGATCAGCTCCGCGAAGCAGCGTTCGGGGCCGGCCGCCTCGATCAACTGCCCGAGCATCGAGCGTGCGGTGCCGTCGGCGTCACGGCCCGCTGCGGTCATCCCCCGCTCCTCGGCGAGCATGCGCACCCGGCAGGCAGTCTCCCGTTCGAGGTACTGCCACGCGCGCGAGTTCGCGCGTCCGGCGACGAGCACCTCGGCGTGGCGGTCGGTGAACTTCCGCGCCGCCTCGGCGGCGCGGCTGGTATCCGGCGCCCATTCCGCGAGCAGCGCGCGCAGTCTCGGGCCGCCCGCGCCGGCGAGCGCGATCGCCACGAGGTCGATCGGGGAATCGAGATTGAGCTGGGTGGCGGTCGTCCTCGGTAGCTCGCCGGTCTCGATGCCGAACTGCTCCTTGAGCGCCCGCGGGACGCCGTTGTCGGCTGGCGGCCACGGATCGACGCGGGCGAGCAGCTCCGCCGGTCGCACCGCGAACAGGTCGGCCGAGTAGAAGTTATTCGTCACGCAGATCGCGTCGGCGGCCTCGAGGCCATCCGCCAGCGCCTCGAGCTCCGGCGCGCCGAGCAGTGGACCGGCCCCTGCGCCGGCGTAGACGAACCGGTCGGCGCCTGACGCTCCGACGACAGCCGCGAGCTGGCGCCCGAAGTGAAACGGCTGAGAGACGTCGTCGAGGATCAGCCGCGCCCCACCCGGAAGCTCCGCACCCGGTGCACGATCCGAGACGAGCACGCAGTCCGCGAAGCGGCCTGTCCCACCGGCCGCCTCGAGCAGGTCGAGCGCCGACGCCTCCAGCGCGCGACGCATCAGGCCCTCGAGGCCGTCGCCGTCGATGCCGCCCAGCATCACGACGAAGAGCGGGGGAGCCTCGGGGGGTCGGTTCGACATACCGAGAGCCTACGGGTGATGTCGCCGCTCAGTCCTCGCGGGCTACGGCGAGCGCGAAGACCGTGGACGCGCCGCCTCGCTGAGCGTCGACCCGGTCGTCGTCACGTCATCCACGAGGAGCACGCGCGCGCCCGCGACGCCCTTGTGCGCGGAACGCGCCCGCGAGGTTGGTCGCACGTTCCGCGGCGCCAAGCGAGGCCTGCGCCTCGGACTCCCGCGTCCGGAAGAGCGCCGCGGGCGCCATGGGCAGGTCGAGCGACCTGGCCACCTCGTTCGCGATCAGCTCGGCCTGATTGAAGCCGCGGCGGCGGCGCCGCCGCGGCGCCAGCGGGATCGGGACAACCAGGCCGGGACGCCAGCTTCGCTCGACCACCTCGGCGGCGGTGCGGGCGAGCGCCGGCAGCAGCGCGGTGACGCCTCGGAACTTCGCCTCTAGCAACGCGCGCCGCGCGTCGCCGGCGAAGCGGAACGGCGTGCGCAGCTCGTTGACGCCGTCGTGTGCGTCGTCCAGCTCACAGCGCTCGCAGACGAGCGATCGAGAGGGCGCCCAGCAGACGCGGCAGCGCGGGCGCGCGGCGCGCGGGAGATCGAGGAGGCACGCCTCGTGGAGGGCGGCGCCGAAGCGACCGCAGACCAGGCAGCGCTGGGGCAGGACGAACTCGACGAGGGTCCGCCGCACGTCGGCGCCGAGCCTGTCGCGGACGGCGGCGGTAAGCCTGCTCATCGGCCCTCGCGATCTGGTCCGATACGATGCGCCGATGCCATCACCGGACGTCTCGCCGGAGACTGCCGCAACGCCGACCGTCGTGGCAACCCTCTCCGCGCGCCGCCTCGCGACCTTCGGCCACCGCGACTTCCGACTGCTGATGCTGATGCAGCTCGCCTCGAGCATGCGCCAGCCGACGTTGTTCATCACGCAAGCCTGGTACGTGACCACGGTCGCGCCGGAGGGGCAGGCGGTGTGGCTGCTCGGGGTGCTCGGCGCGCTGCGCGGCGTGACCTTTCTGGGTTTCGTGCTCTTCGGCGGGACCTTCGCCGACCGGTTCCCGCGGGCGACGGTGCTCACCGCCAGTCATCTGATCGGCCTCGCGAGCGTGCTCGTCGTCGGAGGACTGCTGTTGATCCCCTCGGTCGAGCATGGCGACGGGCCGTGGCTCGTGATCATGATGCTGCTCTTCGCGAGCTTCGGTCTGATCAACGCCCAGGACCAGCCAACGAGAACCGCGATGGTGCGCGACTCGGTGCCGGAACACCTGCTGTCCAAGGCGATTACCCAGCATCAGATGATGATGTCTTTCGGCGTGCTGGCGGCGTTCGGCGCAGGAGCGTCGATCGAGTGGCTGGGCTTCGGGATCACCTATCTGATCGCCGGGCTGGGACACGTGGTCATGCTGGCACTGCTACCCGGCATCTCGACGCGTACCGCCTCCGATCCCGGTGCCGCGCAGGAGTCCGTGCTTTCGAACGTGCGCGAAGGCATCCGCGTGCTGCACGCCAACCCGGTCGTCACGTGGACCGTGTTCACGAACTGGGCGGTCAGCGCGCTGGGCATGAGCGTGATGGGGATCCTGATCGCCGCCTGGATCGACGAAATCCTCGATCTGAACGCGCTCGGCTGGGGCGCGATGATCGTGACCTGGGGCGCCGGCGGTCTGATCGCGTCGAGCTGGCTGAGCTGGCGCGGCGACGTCCGTCACATGGGCGCCTGGTTCCTCGGCGCCGCCCTGGTCATGGGGCTGGCCGTGATCGCGTTCGGATTGAGCCGAACCGTGGCGCTCGCGTTCCTCTTCAACGGCGTCGTCGGATTGGCCTACCAGCTGATCCTCACCTGGGCCGTCACGATCGTGCAGCGCGAAGTGCCGAATCGCCTGCTCGGCCGGGTCACCGGCCTGCTGCTGCTTGGCAGCGGGCTGATGCAACTCGCCGGACTGGGCACGGGGCTGCTCGCCAGGCTGATCGGCATCGAGCTCGTCTACCCGCTCGCCGGCTTCGCGATTCTGCTGTTCGTCGCGCTCGTGACCTGGCGTCAGCAGCCGCTCCGCCGGCTCGACTAGCGGCAGGCCCGAGGGGCTCACGTCCATATACTGGATCGGACACTTGGCCCCGCACCCGACCGATCGCAAAGCAGGTATTCCGTGCAGGTGACCGTCCAGCTCTTCGCCGGTCTGCGAGACATCATCGGCGGCGACATCGTCGAAGAGTTCGACACCGATACCGTGCTCGTGTCTGCGCTCCGCGAGCGCCTCGAGGCGTCGCACGAGAAGCTCAAGCCGTACCTGACCGGCGTCGCGATCGCGGTCAACGAGGACTACATCCTCAACGACGACGAGACGCTGAAGGACGGCGACTCGGTGGCGCTGATCCCGCCGATCTCCGGTGGCGAACTCCCGCTCTTCCTCGTCACCGACGCCCCGCTCGCGGTGCAAGCGCTCCGCGAGGCGGTGATGACGCCCGCCAGCGGCGCCGCCGTTGTCTTCGAGGGCGTCGTTCGCGACCACCACGAGGGACACGAGGTGCTGCGCCTCGAGTACGAGGCCTACGTGCCGATGGCCGAGAAGCAGCTGCGCGCCGTCGCCGACGAGGTGCTGGCCGACTTCGCGGAGCGCGAGGTGCACGGCATCGCGATCCACCACCGCATCGGCACGCTCGAGATCGGCGAGACCTCGCTGGCCGTCGCGGTCTCCGCGGCGCACCGCCAGGACGCCTTCGAGGCGGCGCTGCGCGCCGTCGACCGCGTTAAGGAGACGGTGCCGGTCTGGAAGAAGGAGCACGGCCCGGATGGCACCCAGTGGCAGGAGGGCGTC
Organism: Dehalococcoidia bacterium; assembly: GCA_965248675.1. Classification (GTDB taxonomy): domain Bacteria; phylum Chloroflexota; class Dehalococcoidia; order UBA2979; family UBA2979; genus UBA6627. The sequence goes on along the minus strand of CBDFJZ010000008.1, from coordinate 1,491,847 downwards.
GAACCGAAGCCGGTGGGGTCTTCGTAGCCTCTCTGATTCCGGTGCGGACGATGTGCAGCCGGCAGATGGCCGGATCGCCACGCGCCTTCGGCCTCGTTCTGCGAAGCGCTGATGATCCCACCCGCCCGCCGGCGTTTTTTCGGGGGTGCTCTCACCCTCGGATCGCCCTACGCGCGAGGCCCCGCAGCCCCCGGCCGCGACGCGCTTCGCGGTCGCGATTGGTCCGAGGGAGCGAAGCTCGCGGAGTGCGACGCGATGAGTCCCGCGGCCGGACGCCCCTCCGAACCGGACTGCGAACCGATCGGGCACAGCGCGACTGCTCGCCGCAGCTGAAACTGGGACGGTCCTCGTCCACTCGCCTCGTTATCCGGCGGCGCCGGTGCGGTAATCGGGTGCGGTGAGCTGGTAGACCGTCGAGGTCTGCAGGTCCGCGAGGCGCGACGTGATCCGCGGCTCCATATCCTTCAGCTCGCAGTTCGTGGTCACGATCGTCGGCATCCGGCGCAGGTGGCGATGGTTGAGCAGCTGGTACAGCTTCTCCTCGGCCCAGGCGCTCGTCTGCTGCGCGCCGAGGTCGTCGAGGACGAGCACCGGCGCCTCGAGCAGGCGTCCGAAGCGGTGGTCGAAGCGCTCGGTCGCGCCCGGCGCGAAGGTCGCGCGCAGCTCGTCGAGTAGATCGGGCACGTTGGCGAAGGCGACGGCGTCGCCCTGCGCCAGCCGCTCGGCGGCGATCCCAGCCGCCAGGTGGGTCTTGCCGCAGCCGTTCGCGCCGAGGAAGACGAGCCAGCCGTCGGGCTCGGCCGCCCAGTGCGTCGCCAGCCGGAACGCGCCCTCGAGGTTGCGGCGGGAGTCACCGCGGAGCCCACGTCCCGAGGGATCGAAGCGATCGAGGGCGAAGTTCGCGAGCAGCTCGCGACCCATCGCGCCGACGTTGAAGAAGCGCGGACCGACCGTGGCGCCGAGCTCGATCTGCTGCGTGACGCTCGGATCGGTCAGCCGGCTCGTGAGGCGCGGCTCGCCCTCATCGGGCGGGCGCGCGCCGGTAAACACGGTCGGCAGCAGCGCGTTGAAACGGTGCGAGATCACCTGCAGAAACTTCTCGCGCGCCCACGCGGTCTCCGAGTAGCCGCCGATGTCGTCGAGGATCAGCAGTGGCGCCTGCCGCACCTGTTCGAGCGCGCGTTCGTAGTCTTCCTCGGCGTCCTCGTCGTAGCCCGCGCGGAGCGTGTCGAGCAGATCCGCGACCGTGAGGAACAACGCCGGGTCGCCGCGCTCGATCGCGCGATTGGCGATCGCGGCCGCGAGATGGGTTTTGCCGCGACCGTGCGCACCGGTGAGGACCAGCCAACCCTCGGGATGCTCTGCGTAGCGCTCGGCGATCGCGACGGCCTCGGTGTAGTGCGCCTGCTCCGCGGGCTCCTCGCTACGGCCGGATCGCTCGAGCGTGTCGAAGGTCATCCGGCGCAGCGGCCCGAGCCGCGAGTAGCGGAGCAGCCGTTGCCGCCGCTCGTCGGGGTCCTCGCTGGCCGCGCAGCGACACGTGACCGGCTGGCCGAAGCGCGGGTCCTGCGGGTCCGAAGTGACGCGCACGAACCGAGCACCACCACAGAGTTCGCACTGCGGGGCGTCGCCTACAGAACTGGCCTCGGGGTCCGGCTCACGGCCACTCACGCTTGTAGACATGGCTGTACGGGTCGGCGGTTCGAGCATCTCCCCGAGTTGCCTCATCGTCTCGTCCTTCGGTCTCCCAGCGGCGGAGGATCGTCTCCGCGTAGCGCCAGGAACGTTTGTTGTACATCGCTGCCTCACGCAGCGCCTCAACGACCCAACCGGTGGGATAGTGCCCCTCCGCCTCGGCGAGCTGCGAGGCGACGGCGGGGGTGAGCGTGCCGATCTCCTGCTCGTAGACGGCCGCCGGTGCTCCGCGCTCCACGGGCGCTGTCTCGACGCTGGCGCGGCGCCCGTCCGGGAGCGGCTGCGCCCCGCTCAGCACGCGGGCGCGCTGGCGGCGGCCGCCCTCGTTGTGCACGAAATAGAGGACGTCGCCGTCGTCGAGCGGGCAGTCGAGCAGCGAGCCACGCGCCACGGCAGCATCGAGCGCGCGCGGCAGCGCCTCGAGACCGCCGCAGTGCGCAAGGCTGCGCCGCAGCACCGTCTCGCTCGCGAGCTCGCTGCGTCGCACGGCGCGAAGCGGGCCGCGCCGACGGCCGATCGCGTAGAGCGCGTGCAGGGTGACGCGGAGCTCCGCTTCGTCGTCGATCGCCGGGATGAGCTCGGCGAACAGATCCGCCGGGAGGGTGATCGGCCGCGAGCCGGTGCGGAAGCCCTCGAACGGTGCTGGCGCGGGGATGCCGCTCGCCGCCGCGGGGGTGGGCGATGAACCGGTCGGCGCCGGCTGGGACCGTGACAGCGGGTGCGGCATCAGTTCAGCGAGTCCGGATCGCCGTAGTCCTCGTAGCCGGCCGGGATCGGCTCGGCGCGGAGCAACAGATCCTGGAAGCTCGCCGTCTCCGGCACCCAGCGGACGGAGATCGTGCCGGTCGGGCCGTTGCGGTGTTTCGCGACGATGATCTGCGCGAGACCGGTCGGATGCGCACCACCGGGCTCGCCGGGGTGCTGTTCCTGCCAGTCCGCGGGCTGGATGTAGACGTCTTCGCGGTAGATGAACATCACGACGTCCGCGTCCTGCTCGATGGAGCCGGACTCGCGGAGGTCGGAGAGCATCGGGATGTGCGGTTGGCGCGTCTCGACGGCGCGCGAGAGCTGGGCCGCCGCGAGCACGGGCACGTTCAGTTCGCGGGCGAGCTCTTTCAGCGCGCGCGTGATCTGGCTGATTTCGTTCGCGCGGGTGTCCATGCGGCCGGCCCCGTGGAGCAGCTGCAGGTAGTCGACGAGCACGAGATCGAGGCCGTGATCCGCCTGGAGCCGGCGGCACTTCGCGCGGATCTCCGGCACCGTGAGCGTCGCCGAGTCGTCGATGTAGACCGGGGCGCCGGCGAGCTGACCGTGCGCGTGCATGACGCGCGACTCCTCGTCCTCGCCGTGCCGCCCGAGGCGCAGGCGCGCCATCTGCACGCCGGATTCGGACGACAGCATGCGCATCGCGAGCAGCTCGCCCCCCATCTCGAGGCTGAAGATCGCGACCGTGCCCTTCTGACCGACGGCGGCGTTGCGCGCGAAGTTCAGCAGCATCGAGGTCTTGCCGACGCCAGTGCGCGCGGCGAGGATGATCAGGTCGCCGCGCTTGAAGCCTTCACCGAGCTGCTGATCGAGATCCATGAAGCCCGAGCGCACGGCGCTGGCGAGCTCGCCGTCTTCGTCCTCGGACGGCGCCTCGAGGAACTCGTCGAGCAGCTCCCGCAGGCGCTTGAAGTCGCCGGCCGCCTCCGCCGAGCGGAGCCCGAGCAGCAGCGACTCGGCTTCGCTGAGCACGCCGGAGGCGTCCGGACCGCCGGCGCTCGCGAGCTGCGCGATGCTGCCGGCGACCTGCATCAGCCGCCGGTAGAGCGCATCGCGCGCCACGATCCGCGCGTGGGCCTCGACGCCGATCGCGGTGAAGTACTTGCCCGCGATCTCCTGCAGGAACGGTTCGCCGCCGACCGTCTCGAGGTGGCCGGCGCGCTCGAGCTCGTGGGCCACCGTCGGGACGGTCACGGCTTCGCCACGTTCGGCGAGGCTCAGGCAAGCGTCGAACGCCCACCCGTTCTGTTCGCGAAAGAAGTCGACGGGACGGACGATCGGCAGCACGCGCGCGTAGCTGTCGTCATCGAGCAGCAGCGCGGCGATCACCGCCTCCTCGGCGGCGATGTCATGCGGCGGGAGGCCCGCCTGCTGTGGCCGGGAATCGCGCAGGATCTGCGCGGGACGGCTGTCCGAAACCACTAGTTGTCCCAGACCATCGGGCGCTCCGCTCTCCTTGCGGAAGCCCTCCGACGTCACGGCGACGACCGCACGTCGACGACGGCACGCCGACGACAACAAGACGGCCCCGCCGCGAGACCGGGCCGTGCCATCTGGTCGCGCAGCACGAACGGGTGCGCGGCCTCGGTCGGCGACCTACGTGGTCGGGGCTTCTTCCTCAGCCGCGGTGGCGGCTTCCTCGGCGGCGACGGCGGCTTCAGCCGCCGCAACCAGAGATGAGTCGCCCGGCTCCGACGCACCAGCGGTGGCCAGTTCCTCGGCGGATGCCTCCGCCGCGGTTGCGTCGGCGTCCTGATCCGCGCCCGGCAGGGCGGCCACTACCTCTTCCACCACGAGTGGCGGGTTCAGCAGCAAGTCGACGGCTACCTCTACGCCTTCCGGCGCCTCGGCATCGACGACGACCACCTTTGCCTCCGGCACCACGTTCCGTGATAGCCGAATCGGCACGGTATAGACCCCAACGCTCCTGATCACCTCGGGCAGCAGGATGCGACGTCTGTCCAACTCTTCGCCGAGAATCTCCCCAGCCTTCTCGGCGACGTCCGCACTGGTGACGGAGCCGTACAGACGTCCCTGCTCTCCGACGCGTACAGCCATGACGAGCGGATTGCTTTCGAGCTTGCCGACAAGCTCTCCAGCGTGCTCGTCCTGGACCCGCTGCCGTTCATCCTCGATCTCACGGAGCCGTTCGGCCCGTGCGAGGACGTCCGGTGTTGCCGGTGCGGCGAAGCCGCGTGGCAACAGATAGTTTCGGGCATAGCCTGGGCGGACGGTTCGCACCTCGCCGATGCTGCCCGATCCCTCAACGGTTTCCAAGAACACGACCTTCACGTCGAATGACCCTCTCGGCGTGTCGGAGCCGGGACTGCCGTCATCCTCGGGGAGCGGCTCGGCACCGAATACGAAGTTATCCGACGAGGACTCCACAGACTGCGGGACTTATCCCGCGATCCCCGGTGTGTCTGTGGTACCTGTCGTGGACAGGCGGTGAGTATCCGTTTCGGACCATCCCAACGCTTGAGCCCAGACAGGCTATCGGCGCCCCTTCGGTCACGCAATCGGCTTCCAAGCCGCCACCCTCGGCGACGGACTCGGCGCAGAGCATAGAACAGACGTTCTGTGGGTGTCAAACATTTGTTCTGACCGTGGTCCAGCGGACGAGGCCGAACTCGCTGTCATCCCCAAGGCCGAAGTGCAGAAGAAAGTACAGCGCGCGCAGCGCGTTGACCGCGTGCTGCCCCGCGTGGTTCTCAAATTCGAAGCGCCACTCCCATGCAGCTTCGAACGCAGCCTCCCCAGTTTCGAGCCCAGGCATTAGCCCCTGCTTCAGCCAAACGAAGACGCTGCCAAGGTGGTCGCTGAGCGAATGCGTGAGGGGCTCGCCGGCCTCAAGCATCGGGGAAGGCTCGGGCGTGCGATCCCTGATCGCCCAGTACGGATCGAAGAGATCCGGGTACCAGTTCAGCGCACCGAGTTCGCGCTGGAGCGTCCGGTCGATCTCATGCCAGCGTTCCACCGGTACAAGACTTGGCTTCGCCTGGGCAGGCACCGCGTCCTCATCGTCGTCCTCATCGCGGTACCAGATACCGGTCAACGGAAGTCGGGAAGCCTCCATGTAGACCTCGGCAAGCAGTGGCTCGAGCAGAATGAGGCGGTCGCGCGGGAGCATCGCAAGCGGGTCGGCTTCCCACTGCTCGATTTCAACGCAGAACCGCTCGGCGACCTCGCCGAATCGCTCGAGGTCACCACGAACCTGAGCCGCGACCGCGTCGAGGTCGTTCATCAGGCCAGTCTACGACGGTGAGGCAGGGTCGCTCAGTACAGCGACCGGCGACCGATCCCTTGTACGCCGTGCACGTCGTAGACCCGGCCGACGGCCCAGGGAGATGTCATCTCAGCCGATTGATCATGTGTTCGAGCGCCGCGACGGCGGAGACGGCCGTTCCGAGGGCGACTCGCACCATCGGCCCCGGAGCGAGCTGCAGGCCGGTCGCCGCCATCGGCCCATTGCGCGCGTTGATCAGTCGTGATCGCCAGCCGGCCGCTGGCGTGTCAGGCCGAGCAGCGCCCCCGCCGCCAGGCTCGCGAGCACGATTGGCGCGATCCACGCCGCCGCCGGCGTCCCCGCCACCGCACTCGAGACGCCGCCGACCGTCGCGAGCTCGTCCGCGTCGACGGCGCCCACCACGACCGCACCGATCATCGCCGGATGCAACGCGCAGAAGTACGGATAGACACCTGCGGCATCGAAGCTGAAGCTGATCGATTCGTCCTGCCTGATGGCGGCGAAGTCACCCCAGACGAAGTTCGCGCCGCTGACGGTGTGTGGCGCGGCGTCCCGATTGGTCCACTCGACGGTCTGTCCGCGCTCGATGCGGAGCACGGTCGGTTCGTAGCAGAAGCCGCTCACCTCGACGCGAGCGCCCGCCTCATCGGTGATGGCCGAGCTGTGGCAACCGCCGCCCCCAGCGATCGCCTGGCGAACGGAGCCAAATTCGAGCGCCGTGACGAGGGCGACAACGAGCAACACGGCAACCCTGGACCTGATCCAGATCATCCGAGACTCCTCCGTCGGGTACCGCCCGTCACGCAGCCGATCACAGCTCTGATACACCGGTGGCGGAGCATCGGTTCCGGGGAGTTCGCCGAGCGCACGTCGTCAGTCGCGAGCGTTCCCCGCCAGCATCAGCTCGGCGTACCCGCGCGGCTCCGACGCGACGTGCTCCATCCCCAGGCGCACGAGCACCTCGCGCAGCTCGAGCGCGGCCGCGGCCTCGTCGCGGGCGTCGACCGCGCTCGCCAGCTCGATGAACATCCCGAGGCGGAAGACCTGGTCGAGGTGGATGCGGGTGGCCCGCCAGAGGAAGGTCTTGCGCGTCTTCTCGACCTCGACGCGGACGCCAAAGCGGCCGCGCAGCATCGCCGCCACCTCGCGGATGTCGCGCACCTCGGCAACCTCCGCCTCGGTGAGTTGGAGGCCCTCGTAATCGGCGCGCTGGTAGGTGAGCAGCTCCGCCGACGCCTGCTCCAGCTCGCGCAGGATCAGCAGTCCTTCCGGAAATTCGAAGTGGATGTCTTGCTCGCGTCGTTCGTGCAGGAACTCGGCGTCGAAGTCGCGGGCGAGCTGCTCGAGCGCGACCAGGTTGGGCGCGATCGCCTTGAACTCCAGCCAGCGCGCCACGACCGCTAGCCGGCGAGCGCCCGCTCGAGGCCGCCGTCGTACGCGTCACGCGCGGCGGCGAGGTCGAGGTCGACGGCACCGAGACGAATCCGCACGCCGTTGACCGCGCCGAGTCGTGCCGCCGGGATGCCGGCGGCCACCGCGCGCGCCTCAAGGTCGACCGCGTCCGCCTCGGAGCGGACCGCGACGACGAAGCGGGACTGCGCCTCGCCGAACAGCGCGGCGTCCCGCCGTGGGCCGAGGTCGACGGCGCCGCCCTCGATCCCCGCGCCGGCAGCCAGGCACATCTCCGCGACCGCGACGGCGAGACCGCCGTCGGAACAGTCGTGGGCGGCGGTCAGCCGGCCAGCCGCGTGCGCGTCGAGGACGAGGCGCTGCACCGCCGCCTCGTGATCGAGGTCGATCGCCGGACGGCCGGCGAGGCGGCCGAGCGCGGCGGTCAGGTACTGCGAGCCCGCGAGCGCGGCTGCCGGCTGCGCGACCGACGCGCCGATCAGGATCAGCAGATCGCCCTCGGAGGGGGTCGCGGTCAGCGTCTGATGGACGTCGTCGATCACGCCGAGCATCCCGATCCCGGGCGTCGGCAGGATCTGCCCGCTCGGGGTCTCGTTGTAGAGCGAGGCGTTGCCGGAGACGACCGGCGTGCCGAGCGCGCTGCAGGCGTCCGCGATCCCGAGGATCGCCTGCTCGAGCTGGTAGGCGACGTCCGGCTTCTCGGGGTTGCCGAAGTTGAGGCAGTCGGTGACGGCGGCGGGACGAGCGCCGGTCGCGACGACGTTGCGCGCGGCCTCGGCGACCGCGATCGCGGCGCCGACGCGCGGCTCGAGGCCGACAAAGCGGCCGTTGCCGTCGGTGGCGACGGCGACGCCCTTGGTCGAGCCCTTGACGCGCAGCACGGCCGCGTCGCCGCCGGGCTTGACGACGGTGTTGTTCAGCACCTGGTGGTCGTACTGACGGTAGATCGAGCGGCGGCTCGCGATGTTGGTGTCCGCAAGCAACGCGAGGAGGGCAGCCGTCGGGTCGCCGACGTCCGGCAACGCCTCGAGGTCCTCGGCCTGCCAGCGGTCCAGCTCGGGCGGGCGGACGCCCGCGGGCGGGTACATCGGCGGATCCGTCGGGACATCGACCGGGAGCCGCGCGACGACCTCGTCGCCGTCGCGGATCGTGACCATGCCGTCGTCGGTGACAGCGCCGATCACGTCGGCGTGGATCTCCCAGCGGCGGAAGAGGGCGAGCACCGCGTCGAGGTGTGCGCGCTTCGGGATCACGAGCATCCGCTCCTGCGACTCCGACAGCATCACCTCGTACGGCGTCATCGCCTGCTCGCGCCTCGGGACCAGCGCGACGTCGATCTCGACGCCGGTGCCGGCGCGCGCCGCCGCCTCCACGGAGCTCGAGGTCAGCCCGGCCGCGCCGAGGTCCTGCAGGCCCTCGATCCAGTCGCCGTGCTCCTCGGCGAGTTCGACGCAGGCCTCGAGCAGCAGCTTCTCGAGGAACGGGTTGCCGACCTGCACGGCGGGCCGGCGTTCGTCGGAGTCCTCGTCGAGCTCGACGGAGGCGAACGTGGCGCCGTGGATGCCGTCGCGCCCCGTGTCGGCGCCGACCAGCACCAGCGGATTGCCGGGCCCCGCGGCGCTGGCGGAGAGCAGGTGCTCGCGCCGGCCGACGCCGACGCACATCGCGTTGACGAGCGGGTTGCCGGAGTAGGACTCGTCGAACTGGACCTCGCCGCCGACCGTGGGCACGCCGATGCAGTTGCCGTAACCGCCAATCCCGGCGACGACGCCGTTGAAGAGGTGGCGGTTCGTCGCGTCGGTCAGCGGGCCGAAGCGCAGCGAGTCGAGCAGCGCGATCGGACGCATGCCCATCGCGAAGATGTCGCGGAGGATGCCGCCGACGCCGGTCGCGGCGCCCTCGTACGGCTCGATCGCGGAGGGGTGGTTGTGTGACTCCATCTTGAAGACGGCGCACCATCCGTCACCGAGGTCGATCGCGCCGGCGTTCTCCTCGCCGACTTTCGTCAGCACGTACGAACCCTCGGTCGGGAAGTGGTGGAACAGCGGGCGCGAGTGCTTGTAGCCGCAGTGCTCGGACCAGAGCGCGCCGACGATGCCTAGTTCCACCTCGGTCGGCTCGCGATCGAGCATGTCGAGCAGCCGCGCGTACTCGTCGCGGGTCATCGCGACCTGCTCGAGCGCGACGTCGTCGACGGCCATCGAAACTCCTGCCGGCGGGGAGACCGCCAGGCTAGCACCGGGGCGCGAGAGGGTCAGGCGGCGCGGGCGCCCGCCCTCGGGATCCGGCTACTGCATCGAAAAGGGTGGGTAGCGGTCGGTGAGCAGCCCGGCGTAGGCGTTGGCCCGAGCGCCCCAGTGTCCAACGCCAACCACGAAGTCGAACATCCCTCGCGGATAGCGGCCGGTGATCAACACGGCGAACACCATGACGAAATAGACAATCTCCGCGACGAACACCAGCACCAGGTAGACGATGACATTTGGGATCACCAGGAGCCACTTCACGAAGATCAGCAACCTGCTGTAGCGCTCCTGGCGCTCGACGGTGTACAGCATCGGCTCGTACTCCCCCTCATCCATCGAGAAGGGCGGATAGGCGTTATGGAACAACATGTAAGCGCTCACGTTGTTGCTCCACCGGTTCACACCAACGACGAAATCGAACATACCGGCGGGATAGCGGCCGGTGAACAAGATGGCGAACCAGGCGATCAAGCCGACGAAGGCGGCAACGATACTCAGGAAGTAAATGACAATGAGGTGGGGCATCGCGAGTAGCCAGCGGATCAGGATCATCCACCGGTTCTGTCCCACGGGGTACATGACTTCGAAGCGGACCGGGTAGTCAGCGATAGCAGGCTGAGTCGCCATTTGTTCTGTCCTCCCCTACACGCTCACGCGCGCAGCGAGTGAACAATATCACGTCCGTTCACGTGGGCGGTAGGTAACGAGTACGGACCACTAGGCGTCAGGCCGGAACGAGGGCGGTCAGCGCCGACTCCCAGATCGCGTTGCCATCGCCGTTGCCGAGGAGCGCCTCACAGGCTCGCTCGGGGTGGGGCATCATCCCGAGCACGTTGCCGCCCTCGTTGAGGATGCCGGCGATGTTGCGGAGCGAGCCGTTCGGGTTGGCCTCGGGCGTGGCCTCGCCAGCGGTGTCGACGTAGCGGAAGGCGACGCGGTCGTCGGCTTCGAGGCGGTCGAGGGTGGCGCCGTCCGCGTAGTAGTTGCCCTCGCCGTGGGAGACGGGGACGCGGAGCGGACGCGCCGGATCGAGGGCGCTGGTGAACGGCGAACGGCGGCTCTCGGGGCGCAGCAGGCTGTCCTGGCAGCGGAACTCTAGCGAGGCGTTGCGCATCAGCACGCCGGGCAGCATTCCCGCTTCGCAGAGGATCTGAAAGCCGTTACAGATGCCGATCACCAGGCCGCCCTCGGCGGCGTGATCGCGCACCGCGTTCATCACCGGCGAGAAGCGCGCGAGCGCGCCGCAGCGCAGGTAGTCGCCGTAGGAGAAACCGCCGGGGAGCACGACCAGCTCGTCGCGATCGAAGTGCACCGGATCGCGGTGCCAGACCCGCCGCGACTCGATGCCGACCTGCTGCAGCGCCCACTCGCAGTCGCGGTCGCTCCAGGTGCCGGGAAACACGACCACCGCTGCCCGCATCGCCGCTCCTCGCTGAGAGAGTTCGCCAGGAATTCGAGATCCCGAGGATAGTGGCGACCCAGCGTTCGCTCGACCGGCGCGCCGCCTCGGGGCAACCTCAGTTGTCGTCTTCGCCCAGCTCGTTCGCCGCACGATCGGCCTCGACGACGGGCGGGCGCCGCCGTTCCGGCGGCTCGATCGGCGCCTCGACGACGCCCTCGTCGACGTCGTCCGCCACCGCCGTCCCGGCGCCGTTCGCACCCGGGCGCCCGTCGCTCGAGGACCGCCCGCGCGCCTCGAGCTCGCGCTCGGTTGGTTCGGGGTACTCGACCCGCGGGTGGAAGACCGCCGTCAGCGTGGCGACGTACGCCTCGCGCACGATCCCGAGGTCGCGGAGCGAGATCGGCGACTCGTCGAACTCGCCCTCGTCGATGCGCTCGCGGAAGGTGTCGGCGACGATCTCGCGGATGCGATCGTCGCTGCGGTCGCCGCTCGCGCGCGTCGCCGCCTCGCAACTGTCGGCGAGCATCACCAGCGCGGCCTCGCGGGACTGCGGTCGTGGACCGGGGTAACGGAACAGATCGGGCTCGATTTCGGGATCGACCTCCGCAGCCCGGCGATAGAAGAAGCTGACCAGGCGCCGGCCGTGGTGCTGGCGGATGAACTGGATCAGCACGTCCGGCAGGCCGGAGCGCCGCGCGAGCTCCACGCCACCCGTCACGTGCTGCATGATCACACGCGTGCTCTGCAGCGGATCGAGGCCCTCGTGCGGGTTCTCCTCGCTCCCGGTGTTCTCGATGAAGAAGCCGGGCGCGGTCAGCTTGCCGATGTCGTGGTAGTAAGCGCCGACGCGCGCGAGCAGCGGGTCCGCGCCGATCCGATCGGCGGCCCGTTCAGCGAGGTTGCCGACGAGGATCGAGTGCTGGAAGGTCCCCGGCGCCTCGTCCTGGAGGCGCCGCAGCAGCGGCTGGCTCAACTGGGCGAGCTCCATCAGCTCGACGCGTGTGATGATCCCGAACGGGCGGCTCAGCAGCACGAAGGCGCCGACGCCGATCAGCGCCGACAGCACCCCACTGGCCGCGACCGCGCCGGCCAGCCAGACCAGGTCGACGAGACCGCCATCCGAGTCGATCAGCCAGATCGGCAAGACCGCCAGCCCCGAGGCCGCCGCCGCCGCGATTCCCGCCGCGAGGAAGCGTTGCAGCCGATGGGCGTTCGCCGCGACGAAGACGCCGGCCAGCGCCCCGGCGAGCGTGCCGAGGGCGAGGCGCGCGGTCTCGAGTTGCGCCGCCGCGCCGCCGGCGTCAAGCCCGGGGGCGTAGACGCTCATGAACACGATCAGCCCGGCGAGGATCGCCGAGAGCAGGATCGCCACGGTCACGTCGAGCAGCACCGCTGCCGCGATCGGCCCCGCGGCGAGCGGCAACGCGTGCGCGAGGAAGTGCCGATCGAGGTCCGGCGCGACCAGCGGGAGCGCGAACTTCGCGGTCGCGACAGGCACGATCAGCAGCAGACCGAGCAGCACGATCCTCCGTGGGCCACGCACCGAGGCGGGCCGGCCGACGATCAGGTAGGCGACGATCGCGGCGCCCGAGAGCAGCGCGATCAGCGCCGTCGCGGCGATCTGTTGCGAGTCGATCCCGGTCGACCGGATCGCGAGCTGATCGAGCGCCTCGACGCCCGCGTCGTCGAGCACGGTGCCTTCGTCGACGACCAGTTCGCCACGCGAGAAGTCGACGCGGACGGGCGGGGTGTTCGCGCGTGCCTCCGCACGGAGCAGCTCCGTGCGCTCCTGGTCGATCGTCAGCGTCGGGACGATCAGCGGATCGATCAGCTCGCGCAGGGCGATGATCTGGTCGGCCTCGAGGGCCGGCGACAGCAGACCGGCCGCGCGGCTGCGGGCGCTGGCCACCTCATCCTCCGCGATCGAGCCAGCCAGGGTGCTGCCCAGCGCGTTGCGCGCCTCAGCGGAGAGCGTCCGCCACTGCGCGAAGTCGGAGGAGACGATCGTCGTCGCGGCGCGTTGTGAAAGCTCCGTGCCCGGAATCCTCCGCAGCTCCGACTCGCGCGCCGACGCGGACAGGTTCGTGTCCGCACGGATCGAGTCGATCTCGCCGAGGATCGTGTCCAGCCGGGCGAGCTGCGCCTCGCGGAGGTCGGTGTCCAGGACCAGGACGTCGGCGACCTCGGCGGCGCGTTCGTCGCGCAGCTGCCGCGTCAGAATCGAGGACTCGTAGTTCGCGTCCCGCGGCGCCAGGATGTCGCGCTCCACCGTTGCTCCGACGTCGAGCGCCTGACCACCCGGGAACCAGGGGAACAGGACCGCGAAGAGCAGCGCCGCCAACAGCGCGGCGAAGAACACGACCGCGGTGCGACCTTCCGCGCGAGGTAGCTGCGGGAGGTGGGGGCGAGCGGGTTGCTGGCTCATCGGGTTGGTACCGGGCGCAGGCCCGGCGGCGATCAGCCGGAGAGCAGCTCGCGCACGATCGCGTTGGCGGCGCGCCCGTCGGCGCGGCCGTGCAGCTTCTGCATCAGTGGGCCCATCACCTTGCCCATGTCGTCAGGACCTGCGGCGGCCACTTCACTGATCGTCTCTTCGACCAGGCGGCGGACCTCCGCGGCGTCCAGCTGTTCCGGGAGGTAGCCCTGGATGATCTCCAGCTCCTCCTGCTCGGCGGCCACCAGGTCGTCGCGGTTCCCCTTGCGGTACTCCTGGATGGAGTCACGACGCTGCTTCGCCTCCTTCTGCAAAACCGTGAGCGCCTCGTCGTCGGACAGGTCGTGGCCCGCCTCGATCCGCCCGTTCTCCAGGGCGGCGATCAGCAACCGCAACGTGTCGCGCCGCGTTCGGTCGCCGGACTTGGTCGCCGCGAGCATCTCGCCGCGGATCGAATCGGCGGTGGGGGTCACGGCAGCTCCGATCGGCTGGGGGTGTCCACATCATAGCGGCGAGTCACGGAATGACGACGCCAGTGGCCAGCATTCGTGCGCCGGCGCGAACAGATGTCAACAGGAAGAACCGGGGCTAGAAGAACTCGCGCCGCTTCTGCGCCTTGATCATCGACTTGCGGAGCTTCCGGCGCCGGGCGGCTTCCTTCTTCTTCCGCTTCTCGGAGGGCTTCTCGTAGTACTCGTGCCGTCGGGCGGCGGTCAGAATGCCCTCGGACTGGACGCGCTTGTTGAAGCGACGCAGTGCGGCGTCGAGCGACTCGGATTCGCCAATGGTGACTTCGGCCACGTCCTCGGAAGACCTTCCCGGCGCACGCACGACACTGCGTGGTTTCGGCGCCAGTCGTAGCGATGCGCACCATCTGGCGCGCAACTGTGAGCGTAGAGTGGGCCTGGCCGCGCGTCAACGCGAAGAAGCCCTGAGCAATCGGCTAGTCCGCGGAGGGCAGCACCTTCGGCTGCAGCTCTTCCATGCCGCGTGCATCGACGTTGAGATTGCAATCACCCGGCTTGATACACAGCACCTCGATGCCGGTGCTTTCGTCCTTGTAGCGCTTGCCCAGAGCCACGGCCATGACGGTGTCCTCCCGCGCCTACAGCTGTTCGAGCGGCTCTTCGCCGCAGCGCAGCTCGCCCTCGTCCGAGCCGCGGGTCACGATGAACTCCGCGCCGCAGCTGGGGCACCGGTAACGCTTACCTGTAATCGCCGCCATCTTTCCCCCGGTGATTTCAGCGCGAACGCCAGTCAGTCGAACGGTCAGCCTAGTCAGCCGAACGCTCACGATCCAGAACCGACCAGGTGTTGTGCGCTATGGTTCCGTGCTCTTCGCCCAGGTGATGATCGCCTGGACCTCGTCGTCGGTGAGCTCCACGCCGCCGCCGTAGGGCAGCATCGCGGTCCCCGGCCGGCCGTTCTTGATCGTCTCGATGTAGAACGCGTCGGGTTCCGTCAGCGCGGCGGGCGTCAACGGCGATCCGAGGCCAGTGATTCCACCCCGGTCTGCGCCGTGGCAGTTCACGCACAACGAGGAGTAGTACTCGCCCACCGGGATGCCCTGTACGAGTGCGTCCTCCGGTCCGCCGCCATCGGGTGTTCCACCGGGCTCGGGCGTCTCGCCGGACGGGGGCGTTTCGCCTGCCGGGGGCGTGGCGGCGAACGGATCGCGTTCGCGGAACGGCCGTGCCGTGATCGCGTTGTACTGGCCGCAGTTCTCGGACGTCAGAGCGAGCCCGCTGCCATCAGCGAGGACGTCGTCCCGCGTGGCAGGCGGATCTTGGTGCGAATCCTCCTCGTGGCCCAACTCCTCAACGAGATCCCAGCGCCCCTCGGTGATCAGCGTGACGACATAGTCGATCTGCTGGTCCGAGAGCGGACCGCCAAAATGCTCGGACCAGACGGGCATCAGCGAGTTCGTGCG
Organism: Dehalococcoidia bacterium; assembly: GCA_965248675.1. Lineage (GTDB taxonomy): Bacteria > Chloroflexota > Dehalococcoidia > UBA2979 > UBA2979 > UBA6627. The sequence goes on along the minus strand of CBDFJZ010000008.1, from coordinate 1,476,718 downwards.
CCCGCAGGCGATCGTGTTGCCGAGGAAGTCGCGAATGCCCTCCGCAACGCCCTCGGCGGTCGCGTCCAGGCCAAAGGCGTTGTTCTCGCCGAGGATCAGGAACGCGGGGGTATTCAGCGCCGGCGCGAGCGCGCCCTCCTCGGTGCCGAGCCCTTCGAGGCCGTGGCAGGCGCGGCAGTTCGCGACGAAGATCTCGGCGCCGCGCTCGACGAAGACCTCGGTCTCATGCTCGATCGCGGTCTCCAGGCGGTTCGGTTCGTTGAGCAGGTTCGCGGCGTAGAACACGGCGACCAGGAACATGAGGCCGATCATCGCGTTGACCTGTTTGCTCGTGTTCATCTACTCACCGTTCCGCCGGCCGGATGGGTACGTTTCGTGGTCACCTAGGTCGGAAGCAACGGATGCGCCACCGCACGTGTCGAGTTCTTGTCATCGTCTTTGTCGCTGCCGGAGGTGCGGGCGCCGGTCTGCACGGTGATGTTTCCGGCGTCGTCGATCTCGATCGCCATCGTGTCCATTGAACGCGGCGCCGGGCCGAACACGCGGATCCCAGCCTTCGTGTACGTGGAGCCGTGGCACGGGCACTGGAACCAGCCCACCTCGTTTGAGACTTCCACGGTCGCCGTGTTGCGCCACGGGACGGTGCATCCGAGGTGCGGGCACTTGCGCCACAGCGCGAGCAATCCCTCCGCGCCGTCCGTGCCGTTCCCCGCCGTGTCGGTCGGATCGAGGTTGGCGATCCAGAACTGGCCGGCGTTGTTCGCGACGGGCTCCGCTCCTCGCGGGTAGTCGGCGACGTTTCCGGCCGCGACCGGTCCACCGAAGCCCTTCACGTTGCGCGGATAGAAGAAGTCGAGGAACAGCGCGGTGCCGCCGCCGATGGTGACGCCGAGCCCCGTCCAGAACGAGGCCCGCAAGAAGTTTCGCCGAGAGACATCGACCTCGAGTGGCACTGCCTGGGTGGTCGGGACGGTCTCCGGTGCAGCGAGTTCGGTACGACGCGATGCCAGCGCTTCGCGCCAGGCGTCGGTCGCCGCCGCGTGCTCGGCGGGCGGGTCCGTGGTCTGTGTCTCGTTCGCCAACTCGATGCTCCCTCCAACTGCCAGGCCGCGGCGTGACGGTGTGGTGGTCGCTCCGCTATTCCGCGAAGAGCGTGTACGGCGCGAGCTCGAGGCCCTCGGCGCGGAAGAACGTACCGATGACCGTCAGGGTGACGTAGACGGCGATGAAGCCGCTGAATTGCATGATCATGTGATCGCGCTTCGTCTGCGCGAGTTTCACCTTCCAGGCGACGGCCGACAGCAGCAGCGGCAGTCCAACCATCAGCGAGACCGGGATGATCTGTTCCACGATCATCGCCGGCACGTTCACATCGAGGTTGATCGCCGGCAGGCCGAGCAGATCGGTCCGCAACACCTTCGATCCGAGGGGGATCGCCTCGATCTCGGACGGCCAGTTCACCTCGGTTTGCAGCGAGCGGAGACTCTTCGCCCAGTTGAGCGCCTCCGGCCAGCCGTTGAACGCCGGGTTCTCTCCGCCACCGGTCAAGAACCGATTCTCGCCAGGATTGGCGACCCATTCGTAGATCCGGACGTGGAACGAGGCGTCGTAGAAGATCAGCAGCGTGGTGCCGACGGCGCCGACGATCGAGCCGACAACCAGGTTCGGCCAGGCGCGCGGACTGGTCAGCCAGGTGCCCTGGTGGTCGCTCGCGGTGTCGAAGTACGGGATCGCCCCGAGGGCGATCAGCGCCACGGTCGGCACGATCACGCCGGCCAGCGCCGGGTGCATGTGAAGCAGCAGCTCCTGGAGGTTCAGGAAGTACCAGGGCGCCTTCGACGGGTTCGGCGTGACCGCCGGGTTCGCCTGATCGAGCAAGATCGCGTCGACGAGGACCGAGAGCAGCGACAGCAGCCCGAGGAACAGCACCGCCGCAATGAACTCGACGAAGACGAGATCCGGCCAGACGAGCAGCTCTTCCTCGCGCACGCGTCGCTGACGCTGCCGAACCGCCCTCGAAGCCGGCTGTGCCTGCTCAGCAACCGCCATGGAGGCCCCTGTTCTGATCGAGCACGTTCAGCGTCATCGCTCCCGACCGGCCCTAGAGAGGCCGCGCCAGTCCACCGTCGCGGCGAATGCGCCAGAAGTGGACCGTCATGAAGATCGCCGCCAGCAGGGGGAGGCCGATCACGTGCAGCGTGTAGAAGCGAATCAGCGCCGCCTGGCCGACCTGGAAGCCACCGACGAGGATGAAGCGATTCGGCTCACCGAGGATCGGCGCGGAGCCGATCATGTTCGTGCCGACCGTGATCGCCCACAGCGCCAGCTGGTCCCACGGCAGCAAGTAGCCGGTGAAGGAGAGCAGCAGCGTCAGCACGAGCAGCACGACCCCGACCACCCAGTTGAACTCGCGCGGCGGCTTGTACGCGCCCGTGTAGAAGACGCGCATCATGTGCATCAGCACGGTCAGCACCATGCCGTGCGCCATCCAGCGGTGCAGGTTGCGCATCAGCTTCCCGAACCGCACGTCGGTATCGAGGTTCAAGATGTCCCCGTACGCGCGCTCCACGGACGGTACGTAATAGAACATCAGCAGGACGCCGGTGATCGTCAGTCCGAGGAAGAGGAAGAACGACAGCCCGCCGAGGCAGAAGGTGTGCGTGATCTTGACGTGCGTGCGGTGAATGCGGGTCGGGTGCAGATGCAGGAAGACGTTCGTGGCGACGGCGAGCATCTGGTTACGAGGAGTGTTCGGGTAACCCGAGCGGAAGATCGACTTCCAGAGGCGGTTCTTGAACGCGCCGTCATAGAGGCGATCACCAAGCGATCGACCTCGCGGCTGCTCCGTCGTCGCCATCGGCTACCCCAGTTTCCCGTCGATGGTGCCGCGACACAGCACGGCGGCTATGCCTCCCACCACTTTCCGAGTACGACCATGATTGCGAGGCCGATCATGAAGGTGATGAATACGGCGAGCAGTTCGAGCCCTTCGCCTTCACCCAGCACGAGTCGCCTCCAACCGGCGGACGTTCGACGCCCACAGCTGCGCCCGCGCGGCACGCCCGCGCGAGGCAGTGCGAACGTAGCCATCGCCCTAAGTTAGGGTCAAGGAAACCGCCGCCTCAGACCTCCCGCACCGCAACCGTGATGCGTCCCGCGCAAGCGGGCGCTACGACCGGTCCGCCGGCAACCCCACCGCCCGGGGGATCCCACCCCGCCGCAGGCGCCAGAGGCCGCGCAGATCGGCGACCGCAGTCCGCCACACGTTGACGCGACTATCCGGATCGTCCGTCCACTTCACGGGCACTTCGATCAACCGCAATCCGTTGTCCTGGGCGATGATCAGCAGCTCGGAGTCGAAGAAAAAACCAGCGTCCTCGACGACCGGTAGCAGCGCGCGCGCGACCTCGGTGCGAATCCCCTTGAACCCGCACTGCGCGTCGCTGGCGCGGAGGCCGCCGAACCAGCGCAGGATCCGCACGTAGGTCCGCGAGATCAGCTCGCGCCGCCAGCCGCGCTCCGTTTGGGAGTCTCGATGCAGGCGCGTCCCGAACGACAGGTCAGCCTCCTGTGCCGCGAGCGGATCGACGAGCGCCGGCAGGTGCTGGAGATCGGTCGACAGGTCGACGTCCATGTAGGCGCAGACGTCGGCATCCGAGGTCAGCCATGCATTGCGCAACGCGAGCCCGCGGCCCTTCACCGGGATGTGCAAGGCCGCGACCCGCGCCGGATGTGCCGCCTCGAGCTGCTGAGCCACCTCGAGCGTGCGATCGGTCGAGGCGTTGTCGGCGATCACGATCCGCCAGTTGTGCTCCGGATGCGCCTCGAGGAACGCGAGCGTCCGCTCGACGCTGCCGGCGAGCACGTGCGCCTCGTTGTAGCAGGGGATCACGAGGTCGACCGAGGCCATGGTTAGTGCCTGAAGTGGCGCACGCCGGTCACGATCAGCGACACGCCCAGCTCGTTCGCCGCCGCCACCGAGTCCTCGTCGCGAATCGAGCCGCCGGTGTGAACCACGACCGTGCAACCTGCCTTCGCGCAGACCTCGACGGTGTCCGGAAACGGGATCAGCGCGTCGGTCGCTGCGACCGCGCCCTGTGCACGCTTGCCGGCTTGCTTCGCGCACAGCTCGGCGCTGCCAACGCGGTTCGGCTGACCGGCGCCCATTCCGATGAGGACGGCGTCTTTGACGAACACGACGGCGTTCGACTTCACATGCTTCGACACGATCCACGCGACGCGGACATCAAAGCCCTCTGCCTCCGTCGGCTGCCGTTCGCTGACCACCTCAAACTGCTGGTCGTCCGAGACGTCGCTGTCCTGCACGAGCAAGCCGCCACGCGTCGAGCGCACGTCGAAGCGTTGGCGCCGGGGATCCCCGATCGGCGCGGTCAGAATGCGCAGATCCTTCGACTTCTTCTTGAGGTGCGCGAGCGCGTCGTCATCGTAGCCAGGCGCGACGACGATCTCGTAGAACATCCGCGTGCCCGTGCCGGGGCTGCGTATGTCGCGCAGCGCGGTCGCCAGCTCCATGTCCAGCACCCGGTTCGTCGCCACGATCCCGCCGTAGGCGGAGACGTGATCGCCCTCGGTCAGCGCGCGCTCGTAGAGCGCGGTCACCGTCACTCCCGAGTCAACGGCGCTGGCCGCGCCAGGGGCGTCCGCGTCACTGCCGTCCTCGATGGCGCTGAACGCGCCGGGCGCGGTGGCGAAGCAGGCGGGGTTGGTGTGCTTGATGATCGCGATCGCCGGCGACTCAAAGTCCGCGACCACGTTGAAGGCCGCGTCGGCATCGTGGAAGTTCACGTACGACATCGCCTTGCCGTGGTGCTGCTCGAAGCCGCCGATGCCCTCGGCCGACGCGTGCACGGAATCCCGGCGGTAGAACGCGCCCCGCTGGTGCGGGTTCTCGCCGTATCGCGACTGCTCGAGGTGCGTTGCGGCGATCGTGAGTTGCGCCGGGAACGGGTCGTCGTCGCCGCGCAGGTACTCGGCGACCGCCGTGTCGTAGTGCGCCACGTGCTGAAACGCCTTCGCCGCGAGGCGCTTCCGCAGCTCCTGGCTGACGCCCGCCGACTCGCCCGCCTCGCGCAGCGCCTCGAGCACTGCGGGATAGTCGTCCGGACTGACCACCGGGAGCACCCACGGGTGGTTCTTCGCGGCGGCGCGGATCATCGTGGGGCCACCGATGTCGATCTGTTCGAGCGCTTCGGTGAGGTCGGCGTCGCCGCCGGTCACCGTCTCGATGAACGGGTAGAGGTTCGACGCCACGAGGTCGATCGAGGGCAACTCGTACTGGGCAACCTCCGCCTCGTCTTCCGCGTGACCGCGCCGGTAGAGGATGCCGCCGTGCACCTTCGGGTGAAGCGTCTTCACGCGGCCGCCGAGCATCTCCGGGCTGCCGGTGTATTCTGAGACCTCGGTGATCGGCAGGCCGGCCTGGGCGACGGTGCGAGCGGTGCGACCGGTGCCGATCAGCTCCCAGCCCAGGTCATGCAGACCTCGCGCGAACTCCACGATGTCGCGCTTGTCGTAGACGGCGAGGATCGCCCGCACGCCGCGCTCCTTTCGTTAGGACGGCAGCCCGGCGACTGCCGGATCGCCCTCGGAGCGGGCGACCACTTCACCGATCTGCCAGGCGTCGGATTGGTCTGCAAGCAGCGTCGAGGCATCCGCCGGATCGACGGCGACGATGATCCCGGCACCCATGTTGAACGCGCGGTACATCTCGCCGTCCTCGACGCCGCCTGTGCGCTGGATCAGCTCGAAGATCGCCGGCGTCTGCCAGCTCGCGAGGTCGATCCGCGCGCCGAGCTGCTCCGCGGCTCCGGTGAACAACCGCGACAGGTTGCCCGGGATACCGCCGCCGGTGATGTGCGCGATGCCATGCAGGGCAACGAGTTGCAGCTCGAGCGCCCCGAGGAAGGACGGGTGCACCGCCAGCAGCGCGTCGCCGAGCGTTCCGCCCAGCTCCTCGTAGCGCGTCTCCAGTGCCTCGCGGTCGTGATCGGCGCCGAGGCCCTTGCCCAGCGCCCAGATCTCTCGCACGAGCGAATAGCCGTTCGTCTGCAGCCCGCCGGAGGGCAGCGCGATCAGCGCATCGCCGGCGGCGAGCCTCGATCCGTCGATCGCCTGATCGCGATCGACGACGCCGACGATGAACCCCGCGAGGTCGAAGTCGCCGGAGCGGTAGACGTCCGGCATGTCGGCAGTCTCGCCGCCGAGCAAGGCGACGTTCTGCGCCTCGCAGGCCGCGCCGATGCCCGCGACCAGCTCGACCCGTCGCTCCTGCAGCAGGTCCGCCGTCGCGAGGTAGTCGAGGAAGAACAGCGGCCGCGCGCCGGTGGTGAGGATGTCGTTGACGCAGTGATTGACGAGGTCGGCGCCGATCGTATCGAACCGGTCGAGCGCGGCGGCGATCAGCAGCTTGGTACCGACGCCATCGGCGCTCGCGACGAGCACGGGGTCGCGATAGCCCTCGGGTACGCGGAACAGGCCCGCAAACGGCCCGACCCCCGAGAGCACCTCGGGACGCATCGTCCGCTTCGCGATCGACGCGAACTGACGGACCGTGGCGTCGGCGGCATCGACGTCGACACCAGCGTCGATGTAGCGCAGGGGAGTCGGCGGAGAGTCGGTCATGCCTCGGTCCCTTGGGGAGGGCGCTGATCGAGTGGGGGAGGGTACGTGCCGATCGCGGCAGGCGACAGCCGCCGCCCGCTTAGACCTCGATGCGTTCGAGTACCGGGAGCGCGTGGCGATCGCGCGCCTTACCGGCCTCAGTCACCTCGAGCGCCAGTTTGTCGAGTTCCAGCGGGACCTCACCGGGGTACTCCCCTGTGAAGCAGGCGGTGCAATGGGAGCCCGATCCGATATTCGTGGCCTCCACCGTCGACTCCGTCGAGAGGTGACGCAACGAGTCCGCGCCGGCGATCTTGCAAATAGCCTCGAGGTCATTGTGAGCGGCAATCAGTTCGCCACGGGTCGCCATGTCGACCCCATAGAAACAGGGATTGACGATCGGCGGTGATGCGATCCGCAGGTGGACCTCGGCGGCGCCAGCCTCCCTCAACATTCTCACCAGCGGCTTCAGCGTCGTGCCACGCACGATCGAATCGTCAACGACGATCAGTCGCTTCCCCGCGATCACCTCGGGCAGTGGATTGAACTTCAGGTGGACACCCTGCTCGCGTAAGCGTTGATCGGGTTGAATGAACGTGCGGCCGACATAACGATTCTTCATTAGCCCTTCGGCATATTGAATCCCGGCCTCTTGTGCGTAACCGATAGCCGCGGCCGTGGCGGAGTCCGGAACGCCAATCACGAGGTCTGCGTCGACCGGGTGCTCGCGCGCGAGCGCCGCGCCCATCCGCATCCGCACCGGGTGCACCAACTCGCCACCGAGGCGCGAGTCGGGGCGCGCGAAGTAGACGAATTCGAAGAGACAGAGCCGCTGCGGGCTCACGACGTCGAGGTCGCGGCGACCGACCGGGAACCACGAGTTCAGGCCGTCCTCGTTCGCGAGCACGACCTCGCCCGGCTCGACCTCGCGCACGAACCGCGCGCCCAGGTGGTCGAGCGCGCAAGTCTCCGAGGCGAACACGTAGCCACCGTCCAGCTCGCCGATGCAGAGCGGGCGCACCCCCATCGGGTCGCGCACCGCGAACACGCCTTCGGGCGAAAGAATGGTCAGCGAGTAGGCGCCCGTCGCGCGCCGCATCAGCTGTGCGAAGCGCTGCTCCCACGTCTCCCCGGTCGCGTTGACCAGCAGCCGCGCGATCACCTCGGTGTCGCTGGACGCCTCGAACGCGACCCCTTCCTGCTCGAGGCCTTCGCGCAGCAGCCCGGCGTTCACGATGTTGCCGTTGTGCGCGACCGCCAGCGGTCCATGCGGGCCCTTCACCAGGAAGGGCTGCGCGTTCTCGACGCGGCTCGAGCCGCTCGTCGAATAGCGGGTGTGACCGATCGCGTGGCTGCCGGGCAGCCCGGCGAGCGCGCGCTCATCGAAGATCTGGGTGACCAGGCCCATTTCCGCGAACAGTCGGATCCGCTCGCCATCGCTGGTGGCGATGCCGGCTGATTCCTGGCCGCGGTGTTGAAGTGAGTGGAGACCGAAGAAGGTGAGCCGAGCCACGTCTTCGCCGGGAGCGAAAACGCCAAACACGCCGCACTTCTCGCGAAGGCTATGTGTCAACCGAAGCGACTTTCGCGCAAGGTCCCGGTAGGCAAATAGCGTACCACGAGCGTTGACGACACTCCTCGGCATCGACGAGCAGTTAGAGCTTCGCGTGCTCGATCTTCGTGCAGCGACCCATCACCACCTCGAGGCCGGCGTCACGCGCCTTCGCAGCCGCTTCCTCGTGGACGATGTCGAGCTGCATCCAGACGGCCTTCGCGCCCGCGGCGATCGCGTCGTCGACAACCGGCGGCACCTCGGGCGAACGGCGAAAGATGTCGACGATGTCGACCGGCTCCGGCAGGTCGCGCACGCTGGCGTACGCGGGCTCGCCGAGCACCTCGCTCTCCGTCGGATTGACCATGTACACGACGAAGCCGTGCTGCTGGAGGTAGCGAGCGACCTCGTTCGAGGGACGATCCGGCCGCGAGGACACGCCGACCACGGCGATCGTGCGCGCGTCGCGCATCAGCTCCACGGCTCGATCCATCAGCGACCTCCCGGCTCCGTGCCATCCGCATCGTAACCGTCGTCGTCTTCCTCGGGTTCATACAGATCGGCCTCGGGATCTTCGATCCCTTCGAGATCGGCAGGCTCGACCGGCGCCCCCGACATCTCGCCGAGCGCCGTCGCGAGCTCGTTCGCGCGCTCGCCGGCCTCGCGCGCGAGCGGCCGCGCCGCGACGACGCTCCCGACCGCCAGCTCACGATCGTTGTCTTTCACGAGGATCACCTCCCAGTTCACGACGTCCTGCTCGATCCCCGAGGCGAGCACGTCGTCGTAGTCGGTGATCACCGCGAAGCGCCGGATGCGCCAGAACGGCACCAGCTCGTACGTGCCGATGCCCAGGCCCAGCAGCCCCTGCTGCCAGCGCGCCGACTGCTTCGCTCGCTCCATCAGGAAGCCCGTCCCCGCCACGTTGTTGACGAGGCCGATCACGGAGAGCGGCCCGAGGAGGATGATCAGGATCAGCAGCACGAACAGCACGAACAGCGGCAACGTCGCGATGAAGGTGACCAGCAGCCAGACGACGATGACGGTGATGCCGAGCGATATCAGCGGGCCGATCAGCCCGGCGCGCGTCTGCTTGATCGCGATCGCATCCGGCGTGATCCGCGCCGTCGCACGATGGAGTGGGATCGTGGTCGGGCTCGCGTCTGGCGGCGATTGATTCGGGTCGGTCAACTTCGCACCCACATCGCGCGGGTCGGGCACCCACGTCCACTGTGCGCATTCGACGGCAACCGGAGCGCCTCGAGTTTACGAACGCGCCGAGGTTGGCCTCCAGCGCCACGTTGCTCCGACGTACAGGCGCTCCCTATGATCGGCGCTCGACCCCTGCCGACGAACCGGAGGACCGATGCGCCGCGATCTGATGGACATCCTCGTCTGCCCGGTGACGAAGAACGCGCTCACCCTCGAAGTCACCCGCGAGGAGGACGGCGAGATCCTCGAGGGCACCCTCCGCTGCGAGGAAGGCCACGTGTACCCGATCGAAGACGGCATCCCGAACCTGCTGCCACCCGATCTCCGCGAGGCGATCGACGGCGCGCCGACCACCGGCGACGCCTCCTCATGACGCAGGACGAGACCCGCCGCGCCGGCCAGGCGCTGATGGCGGGGGCCGGCCTCTCGGTGTTCGTCTTCCTGATCGGCGTCGCGCGCCGCTCCTACGCCGTCCTCGCGATCCCCGTCTTCGCCGGCCTGACGGCCGCCGCCGGGATGGCGTTCTGGGTCGGCTACACGATGGCGACGACCAACTGGGACGACCCCGATGACTTCGGCGTCGAGGACGCTGACGCCGGCTAGCTCGTTTCGTACCAGTCGGCCGGCTCCACCTCGATCACGCCGACTCGCTCCGTCTCCGGCAGCGCCTCGAGCAGCTCGGCGATCGTTCGGCCTTGCCCTGAGTGCAAGACCTCGCCCGCCACGTCCGCGAGGGGCACGAGGACGAACGCCCGCTCGTGAAGCAGCGCGTGCGGGACCGTGAGCTCCTCGGTCGCGACCGTTTCGCCCTCGATCAGCAGGATGTCAACGTCGATCGGGCGCGCGGTCCAGCGTGGCGCCTCGAAATCGCGCCCGGCGTCGGCCTCGATCCGCTTCACCAGATCGAGAATCGCGGTCGCGGCGAGCACGGTCTCGCCGGCGGCGGCCGCGTTGAGGAACGCCGGCTGGTCGGTGACGCCCCACGGCGGAGTCTCGTAGAGCGCGCTGACGGCGTCGATCGCGACGCCGCCTTCGACGAGCGCGTCGAGCGCTCCTTGGAGCTGTGCTTCGCGGTCGCCGAGGTTGCTGCCCAGGCCGAGGTAGACACGACGACGGTCTCTCTCCTTGTTCACTCCGATTCCGCTCCGGACCAACCCCTTACGACGGCATCCGCCATCCGGACGACCTGCTTCATCTCCTCGACGTCGTGCAAACGCACGATGTCGACGCCCTGCTGCACGGCGAGCGCCAGCGTCGCGGCGGTGCCCCACCGCCGCTCGTTGGCCGGGCGGTCGAGCACGTCGCCGATCGTCGACTTGCGCGACGTCCCGAGGAGCAACGGCCGCCCGAGATCTCGCAGCTCACCGAGGCGGCGCAACATCTCGAGGTTCCGAACGGGCCCCCAGCCGAAACCGAAGCCGGGATCGACCATCAACAGTTCCTCGGCGACGCCGGCGCGCGCCGCCAGCTCGATCGAGGCCCGAAGACCGTCACGCAGATCCTCGATCACGTCGCCACCGAACGCACGACCGCGCTGGTTGTGCATCAGGACCGCCGGTTTCCCGGCCTCGGCAAGCACGCCGGCAAGATCCGGATCGCCGCGCAGCCCTCGCACGTCGTTGAGCGCGTCGGCGCCGAGGTCGAACGCGCGGCGGGCCACCTCGGCTTTGCTCGTGTCCACCGTGACCGGGACGTCGACCATCCGCCGCACCGCCATCAGCGAGTGCTCCAGGCGCCGCCACTCCTCGGCGGCATCGATCGGGTCGTGATCCGGGCGCGTCGACTCGGCGCCGACGTCGACGAGGTCGGCGCCGGCCTCGACCTGGCGGAGCGCCTGCTCGCCGGCGCGCGCCGGATCGAGGATCCCGTCGCCGGAAAACGAGTCGGGCGTGACGTTGACAATGCCCATCACGTAGGTGCGGGCGCCCCAGACGAAGGACGCGTCGCCGATCTGGATCGGCGCGGGTTGATCGTCGGCGACTGCCATCAGGCACGCCTAGGCCGGTTCAACCACTTCGATCGCCTCTTCCTCGATCTCGCCGCCGGTGCGGATGTGGAAGGCGCGCACGTGCGGCGGATCGTAGCCGAGCGAGACGAGGATGTAGTACGTGTCGGGGTACATCGGATCGCGCTCGATCTCGCCCGGTGGGAAGAACGCTTGACGCACGTCGGTCGGCGACGGATAGGCCTCGGATGCGACGTGCGAGTGGTAGATCGCGAACAACGACTCGCCGCTCTCCTCGCGGGCGTTCTCGAGCTTGAGCATCGACAGCGGATCCATCGAGTAGCGGTACGGACTGGCCTCGACGTTCTTCACGCGGTGAGCGGAGATCGCGACATGGTCGCGGCCGTTGACCTGGCCGCACGCCTCGTTCGGCATGTCATCGCGCGCGTGGGAGATCATAGCGTCGATGAGGGCGCGGGAGATCCGAGGCATTGAGCGTCCTTTCGACCTCGAGGCGGCCCGGCGGTGCCGGGCGTTCAGGTTCGCGCAGCTTGCGATTCGGCGCACTCGGATCGAGTTAGCCAGCCTGAATCTGGTCGTAGGCGTAGGCGATGCTCTCCTCGACCCGCTCGACACCGCGCCAACCGCCGAAGCGCTCGGCCATCGAGGCGTTGACGGCGGCCGCCGCGGTGTCGCGGTCCTGGCCGTCGGCGATCGCCGACTCGACGCCGTCGACGAGCGCGACGATGAAGTCGCGCGCCTCGGCGATCGCAGGCCGCTGGCCGACCGGGCCGTGGCCGGCCATGAAGCGCTCGCACTCGATCTCCACGAGGCGGTTGTCGGTACCGACCCAGTCCTGCAGGTAGCCATCCATCATGTACGGCACCCCGCTGTCCTGGGCGACGTCGCCGGTGAACAGCACGCCGTCGTCGGGCAGGTGGATGAAGATGTCGCCGCTGGTGTGGGCGCGGCCGAGCCAGTGCATGTCGATCGGGCGACCGGCGAACTCGAGGTGGAGCGTGTCCTCGAAGGTCAGACCGGGCGGCGTGACCTCGACCGACTTCGCCTCCTCGGCCCAGGGGTCACCCGAGGCGATCACCTTGTCGCGCCAGGGGATGACGACGTCGGGATCGAGCATCTCGCGGCGGCAGTTCGCGTGGCCAACGATCGTCGAGTCCGGAAACTCCTCGTTGCCCCAGCTGTGGTCCCAGTGCGAGTGGGTGTCGACGACGTAGCGAATCGGCTTGTCGGTGAGCTTCTTCACGTCGGCGATCAGATCGCGCGCGAACGAGGGGACGCGCAGCGAGTCGATCAGCATCACGCCGTCGTCACCGACGATGATGCCCGCGTTGGTCAGACCCTCATGCAGTCGGGCGTAGACGCCCGTCGTCAGCTCGATGATCTCGGTGTCGCCTACAGCCATCGCGTACCCCTTCGCTGTTGCCGTAACTCAAACGGTCGCGCCGCGCCGGGGCGCGAGCATACGCCGGTCTATGATGTCGCCGCGCCTCGAGCCGAGGCGGAAGAGGAGGGTGCGGTGCCACGGATCTCGAGGAAGCTCGCGCTGACCGAGGAGGAACTCGACGCGCTGATGACGTCGAGCTGGAACATGCGGATCGCTACGGTTGCGGCCGACGGCCGCCTCAACCTCACGCCGATGTGGTTCGGCTGGGTGCAGGGGAAGATCTACTTCACGGGCCGAGGCCAGAAGATCGTGAACCTGCGCCGCAACGCGCAGGCGACGGTGCTCGTCGACGCCAACGAGCGCTTCCCCGAGCTCGTCGGCGCGATGTTCCAGGGAACCGCCGCGGTGCTCGAGGACGCCGCTGCGGAAGATGCCGACCCCGATCTCGAGGAAGCGCGGATGGTCCTCGGCGCGAAGTACGCGGGTGGTCACGGCGAGCCGGATGCGACGCCTCAACGGCGCGATACGACGGCGAGCGGCGACACGAACCGATGGGTGGTGTTCACACCCGACCGGCTGGTGAGCTGGGACAACCCGAAGATCGCGGCCCTCCGAGCAGCGCGCGGCTGACTGGCCGCGCCCGCCGACCGCGGCGCCAGCTAGCGGCGGTCGAGGATGACGACCGGAATCTGGCGCGTGGTGCTGGCCTCGTACTCCGCGAACTGCGGGTAGTCCTGCTTCTGCTTCGCCCAGATCGGCTCTCGTTCGTCGCCCTCCGCGATGCGGGCGCGGACGTCGACCGTGTCGGTGCCGACCTCGATCGAAACGTCGGCGTTCGCGCGGATGTTGTGGAGCCAGTCGGGCGCGGTCGGGGCGCCGCCCTTCGACGCGAAGATCGCGATGGCGTCACCGACGTCCTGGTACATCAGCGGATTGACGCGCTCGGCGCCGCTCTTCGCGCCGGTGGTGTGGAGCAGGAGGACCGGGCGGCCCTCGAACATGCCGCCGACGTTACCGGCGTTCTCGCGGAACTCAGCGATGATGTTGCGGTTCATCTCGTTGAAGTCGACGTTGGTCATCGCTGTCCTTAATCACTAAGGGGGAACGCCCGGAGACCAAACTTACCATCCATTAGCGCAAATGGTACCCGCTCGATCGGTCAGGTCCGCCGCGTTACCACCACAGCTTTTCGCCGACTTCCTCGACGATGTCGGCGTAGTCACGTGTCCACAGTCCGGTGCTGAGGTATTTCCAGCCGCCGTCGGCGAGAAGGACGACGATCTTGCCTCGGTCCATGCGCTCCGCGGCGTGCTGGGCCGCGCGAACGGCGGCGCCGCTGGAGATGCCGGCGAAGATGCCGGCGTCCTGCGCGAGCTGCTTCGTCATCATGAACGAGGTTTCGGAGTCCACGATGATCCGCCCGTCCAGCACCGTCTCGTCGAAGACCGGCGGGATGTAGCCCTCCTCGAGGCTGCGCAAGCCCTGCACGAGGTCGCCGGGGTGCGGCGCCGCGGCGATCACGCGGATTGTCGGGTTGTGCTCTTTCAGCCGGCGGCCCGCGCCGGTCAGCGTCCCGCCGGTCCCGAGGCCCGCCACGAAGGCATCGAGGTCGGGCAGATCGGCGATGATCTCTGGCGCCGTGGTCTCGTAGTGCGCGCGCGGATTGTGTTCGTTCTCGTACTGGAACGGCGCGAACCAGTCGGGGTGCTCGGCGCCAACCTCCTTCGCCATCGCGACGGAGCCGTTCGTACCCAGCTCGCCGGGCGAGTAGATGATTTCCGCGCCGAAGGCTTCGAGCAGCTCGATCCGCTCCTCGCTGACCGCGTCCGGCATCACTACTTTCAACTCGTAGCCGCGCAGCGAGGCGATCAGCGCGAGCGCGATGCCGGTGTTGCCCGAGGTCGGCTCGAGGATGGTCTGGCCGGGCTGCAGCGACCCGTCGGCCTCGGCGGCCTCGACCATGAACTTGGCGATGCGGTCCTTGACCGAGCCGGTCGGGTTCTGGCCCTCCAGCTTCGCGAAGATCTGGACGTCGGGGTTAGGGGAGAGCGGGGTGATCTCGACGAGCGGGGTGTTGCCGACGAGATCGAGGACGCTGTCGTATCGCACGGTCGCGCCCTCCCTTGATGCCCTCGAAGCAGAAGTCTGCGACGCGCTAGGGGTGGTCGCTAGCCGCCGCCGGCAAGCGCGGGAAGGAAGGAGATGGTGTCGCCCTCGGAGACGGCGGTTTCTTTGCCGGAGAGGTAGCGAATGTCCTCGTCGTTCAGGTAGATGTTGACGAAGCGGTGCAGCTCGCCGCTATCGTCGGCGACCTGGCCTCGGAAGCCCGGGTACTGGCTATCGATGTTCTCGATCAGCTCGGCGACGGTGCCGCCCTCGGCGTCGAACTCGCGCTGGCCGTCGACGACCTTCTGGATCACCGAGGTGACCTGCACCTTCACTGCCATCGTCATCGGTCCTTCCTCTCGCTGCGTCGCGGTTCCGCCAGCATCCTCACGCGGTGCGGACCGGAGGCGTTGGTCAAAACTTCTTCTGGCGATGTCCCGGCGGTTCTCGCCGTCACCTAACTTGACGCTTCTGCCGTCGCAGGCGCGGTTGCCGGAATCTCGAGCGGGGGCGAACCGCAGAAGGCGTCGTAGTCGATCAACTCGGTCACCGTCGGGTGGTCGCCGCAGAGCGGGCAGCTCGGGTCGCGGCGCAGCTTCATCTCGCGGAACTGCATCGACAGCGCGTCGATCAGCAGCAGCCGGTTCACCATCGGCTCGCCGATGTCCAGGATCTGCTTGAACACCTCGGTCGCCTGCATCGAGCCGACGATGCCGGTGATGGCGCCCAGCACGCCCGCCTCGGCGCAGGACGGCACGAGGCCGGGCGGCGGGGGGTCAGGGTAGAGGCAGCGGTAGCAGCCCATGCCCGGCTTGTAGACGGTGAGCTGACCGTCGAACAGCAGGATCGCCCCATCGACCAGCGTCTTGCCGGCGAGGTATGACGCGTCGTTCACGAGGTAGCGCGTCGCGAAGTTGTCGGCGCCGTTCACCACGATGTCGTAGTCAGGGATGATCTCCAGCGCGTTGTCGGAGGTGATCGGCATCGGGTGCTCGACGATGGTCACGTTCGGGTTGTAGGCGAGCAGCGATTCCTTCGCCGACTGCAGCTTCGGCTTACCGACGTCGGCCGTCCGATGCAGGATCTGACGCTGCAGGTTGGAGAGGTCGACGACGTCGAACTCGGTGATCCCGATCGTGCCGACGCCCGCCAGCGCCAGATAGAGGGCGACCGGCCCGCCGAGGCCGCCGGCGCCAACCACCAGCACCCTGGCGGCGCGCAGTTTGCGCTGACCCTCGGAACCCACCTGCGGCATGATGATGTGCCGCGAGTAGCGCATCACCTCGTCCGGTGTCAGCGCGCCTGACGCCGGCCCGGTTCCATTGCTGCTGTCACTCTGATCCGTCACGTCGGCACCTCCGGCTAGCGCTGGAATGACTGCGACCTGATCGCCCTCGAACACCGGGGTGTCCGTGCCGTTCAGGTCATGAATCTCCTGGTTGTTCACGTAGATGTTGATGTGGCGGGGCACATGGCGATCCTGGTCGTACACCAGATCGCCGAAGCCGGGAAACGAGGCCTCGAGTGAATCGAGGATCTCGGCCACGTTGTCGCCCTCGGCTTCGACGTACTCACGGTTGGCCGTGAGCCGTCGAAACGGCGATGGGATGTAGACGCTGACGGTCATCCGGCGAAGTGTCCCCTCGGAGGATCCGTAGTCGCTGTGCGCGCTATGACACGTGGTGAGCGCTGCCATCGTTCGTCGTTCATCCCTGTTACAGGTCGACGCTCAGGTACCGCTCGCCGGTGTCGCAGAGCATCGTCACCACACGCTTGCCGGGCCCGAGCTGCCTCGCCACCTCAACCGAGGCCCACACGTTCGCGCCGGCCGACACCCCGACGAGCAGCCCCTCCTCGCGCGCGAGGCGGCCCGTCATCTCGTACGCGTCTTCGTCGGTCACGCCGATCACCTCGTCGTAGATCTCAGTGTTGAGCACCCCGGGCACGAACGAGGCGCCGATGCCCTGGATGCCGTGCAGCCCGCCACGCCCGCCCTGGAGCACAGGCGCGCGGCTCGGCTCGACGGCGACGACGCGCAGCTCGATGCCGGCCTCGCGCGCGACCTCGCCGACGCCGGTGATCGTGCCGCCCGTGCCAACCGCCGCCACGAACGCGTCGAGGTTGCCGCCGGTCGCCTCGAGGATCTCGGGGGCCGTGGTCCGGCGGTGGACCTCGGGGTTCGCGGGGTTCTCAAACTGCTGGGGCATGAAGTAACCACGCTCCTCGACGAGCTGCTGGGCGGCGTGGATCGCGCCCGTCATGCCCTCGATCGCCGGCGTCAGCACGAGGTCGGCGCCGAAGCGCTCGAAGAGGCGACGGCGCTCGACTGACATGTCGTCGGGCATCGTCAACGTGAGCTGGTAACCGAGCGCGGCGCATACCATCGCCAGGCCGATCCCGGTGTTGCCAGAGGTCGGCTCGACGAGCGAGTCGCCGGGCTTGATCAAGCCCGCTTGCTTCGCTGACTCGACCATCGACTTGGCGATCCGGTCCTTGACCGAGCCGCCCGGATTGAAGACCTCGAACTTGCCCAGCACCTCCGCCGCGCCGTCCGGAACCACGCGATTCAGCCGCACGAGCGGGGTGTTGGCGACGAGGTCGAGGACGCTGTCCGCGATCAGCGGCGTCGTTCGTGCCGGCACATCCGCGTCCGTGGCCGCTTCGGTGGTCATCGGGCTCCGTGATCCGGCCGCTAGATGCTGTACGTGGCGGCAGCCTGCCGCTGTCGCTCGTGCTCGCGCTCGTGTTCCACCAGATCGGTGATCGTGGTCGAACCGAGGCGCTCGCGCATCTGCGCGTAGATGTCCTGCCAGACCCACTGCTGCCCGCAAAGCGCGCCCGCATCCGAACCCGGCGCTTCGTTGACGCACTCGATCGGCGCCAGCGAGCCTTCGAGGCTCTCGAGCACCTCGAGCAGCGTGATCTCTTCCGGCGCCTTCGCCAGCTCGTGGCCGCCGCCCGGGCCGCGCGTGCTGCGGAGGTAGCCGTCGCGGCGGAGCTGCGCCAGCAGGTGGTCGAGGTAGGATTCGGGGATCAGGCGCCGCCGCGCGATCTCCGCGCGTTGAACCGGTCCCTCGCCGGTGTGTTTCGCGAGGTCGATCAACGCCCGGACGCCGTAGTCGCCTTTGGTGCTCAGAAGCACGCCGCAGCCCAGTATTTCTGCCGTGGATAATTCACGACTAGTTCGGTCAAGATTGTAGCATGACCACCCCAGGGGGAGCGCAAGCCCGCAACGTCGACCGAAGCGCCTCGCCGTCGCGCCGGCGCGTGCATTGACAGCCGCGCGCAAGCTCCACAGGATCGGCGGTCCCGGCCGCGTGCGAGCCGGCCTCACCCCTCGAACCGTCGGAAGGACCGTCAGCATGGACTGGAACGACTCACCGCAGCAGGCCGCCTTCCGCACCGAGGTCAAGGCGCTGATCGAGGACGGCCTGCCGGACGGCTACGGCAACGGCCGCGGCGACTGGGTGTCGGACCGCAAGTCCGACGACGCCGAGGTCCGCGATCGGGCGCAAGGCTGGCAGGATGCGCTCGCCGCGAAGGGCTGGATCGCGCCCCACTGGCCGAAGGAGTACGGGGGCGCCGGGCTGACGCCGCTCGAGCAGTTCATCTTCAAGCAGGAGATGACCGAGGCGGGCGCGCCGGCGGTCGGGGGCCAGGGCGTCAGCCAGCTCGGGCCGACGATCATCGTGCACGGCTCCGACGAGCAGAAGGCCGAGCATCTGCCGAAGATCCTCTCCGGCGACGTGAACTGGCAGCAGGGCTACTCCGAGCCGGGTTCCGGATCCGACCTCGCCTCGCTGCAAACGAGGGCGATCCGCGACGGCGACGACTTCGTCGTCAACGGCCAGAAGATCTGGACGAGCGGCGCCCAGTACGCCGACTGGCTCTACGTGCTGACCCGCACCGACCCGGAAGCCCCGAAGCACCGCGGCATCTCGTTCCTGCTGATGAAGATGGACACGCCCGGCATCTCGATCCGTCCGCTGATCGACATGGCCGGCTTCTACACCTTCAACGAGACCTTCTTCGAGGACGTGCGCGTGCCAGCGACGAACGTCATCGGCGAGCTGAACCGCGGCTGGTACGTCGGCGCGACGCTGCTCGACTTCGAACGCTCGAACATCACCGGCGCGATCACCAGCCGGAAGACGATCCGGCGGCTGATCGACTACGTGCACTCCGACGAGGGGCGGGAGCGCTCTCGCCTCGATGAGTCGGTGGCGCTGCGGCACGACGTGGCGGACCGCTACGTCGAGACCGAGGTCCAGTTCAACTTCAGCTTCCGCATCATCTCGATGCAGGCCGGCGGACAGATCCCGAACTACGAGGCGTCCACCTCGAAGCTGTTCAACTCCGAGCTGACCCAGAAGCTGGCGCGCACCGGCACGCAGGTGCTCGGCATGTACGCGCAGTTCTGGGGCTCAGACGACAGCGTCCGCAACACCTACGACGATCCCGAGAACCCGTACGCGCCGCTGAAAGGCCTGTTCACGAGGTCATACGTGCGGTCGGTGCCCTCCACGATCGCGGCCGGCACCTCGGAGATTCAGCGCAACATCATCGCCACGCGCGGCCTTGGTCTGCCACGGGGTTAGGCCACGCGGGATCGAGAAGCGCCCGCGTCGGGGTTAGATCCGGCTGTGCCGATGGGAGGCTAGCCGAGCCGAAATCGAGAAGGGCAGGCCACGCGGCCAGGGACCGCGACTCCGCCGGTGAGCCTTGGACCGAGGCGACCCAATCTCCCCGAGTCTCCGGGCGCTGCCCCCGTCTGTCGTTACGTTTTCGTCACACGTCGGAGATGAGCGGTCGCCCTCACAACTAAGCTCCGGGACGTTGCTACGATCAGAGCAGAACGTCCGCTCCAGAACGGTCGTCGTGATGCCGATCAACACAGACAACGAGCTCACGCTCCCCGACGGCCGCCGGCTCGGATACGCCGCGTACGGGCCAGACGACGGCTGGCCCGTGCTCTTCTTCCACGGCATCCCCGGCTCGAGGCACTCGTCGCATTCGGCGGGCCTCGTGGGCGAGGCGCGGGGCGCGTGTGTGATCGCGTTCGATCGCCCCGGGTACGGACTCTCCGACCCACGGCCGGGACGCGAAATCCACGACTGGCCCGAAGACCTCGCCGACGCGCTCGCGGTGCTCGGGATCGACCGGTTCTCCGTCTTCGGTTACTCGGGCGGCGGGCCGTTCGCGCTCGCCACAGCGGTGGCGATGCCGGATCGCGTCGCCTCCCTGACCAATGTCAGCGCGATGGGGCCGCTGCACCTGGCAGAGGCGAAAGGACGCCTGACCCGACGGCAACGCTTCGAGCGGTTCACGGCGGCTCACCTACCCACGGTCGTGCGGTTCCGGACCTGGCAGGCCGCCCGGAGCATCCGCCGCGACGTCGGTGCGTTCCTGATGCGACGCGCCGTTCGCGCGTCGCCCGAGGATCGGATGCAGATCGAGCGACCGGCGATCAACGCGGTGATGCGTCAGGACCTGCTCGCTTCGGTGCAGCGCGGGGGCGGCACCCTCGCCCACGAGCTGCGGCTCATGGCGCGGCCGTGGCAGTTCGACTTCACCGCGGTGCAGGCGCCGATGCAGATCTGGCACGGGGCCGACGACGAGGTGGTGCCGCTCTGGCTCGCCGAACTCGTCGCCGAGCGCATCCCCCACGCCGAGACGCGGTTCCTCTCCGACCTCGGACACCTGCTCCTGCTCAGTCACATGAACGACATCGTCGATCAGCTGCTCGACGCCCGCATCGAGGCTCCCGTCGCCGACGAGCCCGAGGCGGCGGCTCCGGCCGCCAGCTAGCTGCGCGTCGCGCTGGCTGGATCGAGGAGACGCGACGCCCCGCCAGCTACCGCGGGCACGATCGACACCTCGTCGCCCTCGCTGAGCGCGGTCTCGAGGCCCTGCAGGAAGCGCACGTCCTCGCCGTTGACGAAGAGGTTGACGAAGCGACGCAGCTCACCGCCATCGTCGACCAGCCGCTCGCGCATGCCGGGGTAGGTGCCCTCGAGCTCCTCGACGAGCGCGCCGAGCGAGGCGCTGTCCGCGCTCACCTCGGCGACGTCACCGGTGAGGTTGCGTAGCGGGGTGGGGATCTTCACGGTGACGGCCATACGGAGCGGTCCCTTCGATACGGTGCAGTACCGGCTGCGGCGCCCCGATCGGCGCCCGCGGTCTGATCCGTGGTTAGCCCTCGACGACGTCGCCGAGGGTCGCCTCGTCGACGCGGACGCCGTGGTCGCGCGCCCACTCGAGGCTCCGCTCGATCTCGTCCTCGTCGCCCTCGAGCTCGAGCACGACCCAGCCGACGTCGCGATCGACGTCGGCCATGCGGATGTTGGTGACGACCTTGAACTCGTGGCCGAGCTCGTAGATCAGCGGTCGCTTCACCTCGTCACCACTGAAGGTCAAGCGTACGTGCGTGGTAGCCATCGTTCTGGTCCTCTCGGCGCCGGCTAGACGCCCGCCGCAGCCGGGACCGCCGAGCGCGCCTCGAAGGCGGCGTCGAACTCGTCCACGCGCGGCGTGATGCGAATCGGTTCCGAGAGCCCCTGCTCGATCGCCTCGACGGTCTTGAGGCCGGCGCCCGTGATGTAGGCAACCGTCTCCTCGTCACGCGCGATCTGGCCACTCTCGACGAGCTGCTTGAGGCAGGCGATCGTCACGCCGCCCGCGGTCTCAGAGAAGATGCCCTCGGTCTCGGCGAGCAGCTTCATCGCTTCGACGATCGCCTCGTCGGTGGCCATCGCCGCGCCGCCGTCCGTCTCTTCCATCGTCTTCAGCGCATAGTAGCCGTCGGCCGGGTTGCCGATCGCCAGCGAGCGCGCGATCGTGTCGGGCTTCTGCGGGACGAAGTTGAGCGTGCCCGCCTCGAATGCGGTCGCGATCGGCGAACAGCCGGTGGCCTGGGCGCCCCACATGCGGGTGCGCGGCTCGTCGATCAGGCCGACCTTGTGTAGCTCCTGAAAGCCCTTCCAGATCTTGGTGTAGAGCGAGCCCGACGCCATCGGCGCGACGACGCGATCGGGCGCGCGCCAGCCGAGCTGCTCGGCCGTCTCGAACGCGAGCGTGCGCGAGCCCTCTGCGTAGTACGGCCGCACGTTGATGTTGACAAACGCCCACGGCCGCACCGAGGAGAGCTCGGTACAGAGCCGGTTCACGTCGTCGTATGAGCCCTCGATCATCACCAGTGTCGGATCGTAGATGCCGCTGCCAACGACCTTGCCGTGCTCGAGGTCGTCGGGGATGAAGACGAAGCAGTCCATCCCCGCCGCCGCCGAATGGGCGGCGACGGAGTTGGCGAGGTTGCCGGTGCTGGCGCAGGCCATCGCCTCGAATCCGAACTCGCGGGCACGCGCGATCGCCATGCTCACCACACGGTCCTTGAACGACCAGGTCGGGTTGACCGTGTCGTTCTTGATCCAAAGCGTGTCGAGGCCAATCGCCTTCGCGAGGCGGTCGGCGCGAATCAGCGGCGTGAAACCGGTGCCGATGTCGACCTTGTATTCGATGTTCGCCGGGAGCAGCGGGGCGTATCGCCAGAGCGTGGGCGGTCCCGCCTCGATGGACTCGTGCGAGATCGCCTCGCGGATCGCGTCGTAGTCGTAGGCGACCTCGAGCGGCCCGAAGCAGAACTCACAGGAGAAGATCGGATCGAGCGGATACTCGCGGGCGCATTCGCGGCAGCGCAGCGCGTGGCTGAAAGACATAGCGATGATCCTCGGAACGGGTGCGGTGCCGCAAGGGCGGCGCCGCGTGAACGCTGGGGTTGGTCGGTGAGCAGGTGCGCCCGATCCGCGGCCAGAGACCGTCGGTCGGGCTAGCGCATCGCCATCGTTTCCGGAAGCCGGCGCAGAGCGCCGACGGGCTCGCCCGAAGGACGAGATCGGTAGCCGGTGCGGAGGTCAGTCATGAGGCGCCTTCCGTTCATCGTCCCCACCGGATTCGCCGGGGGCCGGACTTGGCACCGTGTCGACCCGGGCGAGGGGCCACCGGTTGCCGCGGTATCGCAGGGCCGCGCCCTCCACCGCTCTTGATGAACCGGTCCCGCTCGCGCGGAACCGCTGTCAAACGAGGCTAGAAGTGACCTCGACGACTGTCAATCGAGGATCGGAGCCAGCGGGGCTCGCGGGCAGCTACCCAGCCTCGCGGATCGCCCGCCTGATCGCCTCGAAGTCGACCGGGGCGCTCGTCACCACCGCGCCGCCGACGGCGATCGCGGGCGCGATGTCGTTGAAGCGCTCGCGGAGCGCCGGATCGGCGTCGATGTCCACCGCATCGACCTCGATCGGCAGCTCGCGCTCGAGTGCGTCGAGGCTGGCGGCCGCCTCCTCGCAGAGGTGGCACCCGGCGCGGGTGTAGAGCGTGACGGTCGTCGTCACGATTCGCGTTGCGCGACCGCGATCCGGCCGGGGATGTGCGGCTCGGGACGATCCTCGTCCGGGCCCTGGCGCAGCCAGTAGATGCCGAGCGGGATCACGACCAGCCAGGCGACCACCGCGACCACCTGCGGGACGCGCAGGCCCAGCAGCACCTCGGCGGAATCGAGACGGGTGTACGTCAGCACGAAGCGCGTGAGCGCGTAGGCGATCGCTCCGACCACGAACGTCAGCCCGGGGTAGCGATAGAGCCACCGGAAGAAGAGCGGGAACAGCGCGAGGAAGATGAACGCCGCGATGATCAGCTCGTACGTCGTCGCGGGATGGTGCGCCCCGACCGCGAGCGAGTGCGCAAAGGCCGGTGAGTCGGGATCGGTGTAGATCACCCCCCATGGGAGATTCGTGGGCCGCGCGAGATGCTCGCCGTTGATCAGATCGCCGAGCCGCCCGAGGCCGAGGCCGAGGATCATCCCGAACGCTGCTGCGTCGAGATGCGTGCGGAACGCGTACCCGCGCCAGGCCCCCCAGGCGGCAGCGGCGATCGCCCCGGTGAACAACGACCCCCAGACCGAGATCCCGCCCTCGGTGATCGCGATCATCTCGCCGAGATTGTCGCTGAAGAAGTCCCAGTTCTCGATCACGTACAGGATGCGCGCGCCGACGATTCCCGTCGGCACGGCCACGAGCGCGGTGGTGTACAGATCGTCCTCATCGACACCGCTGGCGCGGCCGATCCGCAGCCCGACCTGGACGCCGGCCAGGATGCCCACGGCCGTGAACACGCCATGCCAGGTCAGCAGGAACCCGCCGATCGTGGTGATGTTCGGACCCCAGGGGATCTCAATCGCGAGCACTGGCATCACGGTTGCCGAGCTTCCGTCCACGGTTGGGAGCGCGAGAGCGGGGATCGCGCCCATGCTACGACGCCCGCCCCACGCGAGGTAGGAGGGCGGATCACGACGCGAGAGTCATCCGGGAGCCGGCGTCTCTTCCGAGGGCGTGAACAGGCGCATGTACAGCGAGCGCACCTCGGCCGCCGGCAGATCGGCGCCGAGGAACGAGTCGCCGACGCGCACCTCCGCGTGCAGATGCAGCTCATGCCCGGGCGCCGTGATCGACTCGGGCGTCCCGGACTCGCCCACCCCGCCCAGCACGTCGCCCTGGCGCAGGAAGACGCCCACGTCCACCGCGGGATCGACGCTGTCGAGGTGGCAGTACCGCGTGATCACGCCGTTGCCGTGATCGATCCAGACCTGCCGCCCGAGGAAGATGTCGGTCGCCTCCGGGTCGCTGAACCCTTGCGCCCTGGTCCGCGCCGTCAACGCGGCCACGACGTCCGAGGTGATGTCGCGGTAGGTGTGCATCGCGCGCGTCACCACACCCTCGTACATCGCGCGGACCGGCAGCCCGCGCCGGATGTCCGTGCAGACGTCGCCGTGGTAGAAGTCCACGCCCTCGTGGATGCCGTTGCGATAGACGCGCGCGGCGTTCGGCATCACCTCGTCACGCGAAGGGAGGCAGGCGTCGGCGAGCGGAAACTCGAACCCCGTCAGATCGCCCGGATCGAGCGAGCTCACGGGCGGCGTCGGCGTGAACGGCACCGGCGCCAGCGGTGACTCGGTCGCCGCGATCGGCGGCCCCGCCGCCGAGTCCCGAGGCGGCAGTGGCGTCCCATCGACGAGGATCGTGACCGTCCGATCCTCGGCACCGAGGCAGGCTGCGGCGAGCAGGGCAGGAGGCGCGCTGGCGAGCAGCGCCAGGGCGCGGCGACGAGTGATCGTGCGCCGGTGGGGCGGGGTCGGCAACGACGTTCCTTCACACCCGCCGCAGCCAGTATCGAGGCTCGGTCCGTGACGGTCGACCGGTTTCTAGCGCGCGGGCGAACGTCGTCGCGCGATCTCGGCGGCGGCCTCGTGGGCGCGTTCGGCGTACGGCGCGGGCAACGCCTGGAGCGAGACGCGCTCTCCCGACCGATGGGAGAGCGCCGACGCGAGCAGGTAGTCGAGGAGCGCGGGGTTCTTCGGAAGCACCGAGCCATGGAGATAGGTGCCGATCGTCTGGCGGTAGATCGCGCCCTCGGTCCCGTCGTCGCCGTTGTTGCCCCGACCATGACTGACCCGGCCAAACGGCCGCGCGGCGTGACCGAGGTAGGTGCGGCCCGCGTGGTTCTCGAAGCCGACGACCGCCCCGACCTCGGGGAGATCGCTCGCGATCAAGATGTCGCCGACGGCGCGCTCGGCGTGGGGCCCCGGCGCGACCGTCGTCGCGTCGAACAGGCCGGCGCCCGGGAGCAGGTTGCCGCGCTTGTCGCGGTACCAGCGCCCGAAGAGCTGGAAGCCGCCGCATACCGCGAGCATCGCCGTGTCGTCCTCGGCCCAGGCGCGCAGCGTCTCGCCGCGCGCCGCCAGTTCGGCCGCGATCCGCTGCTGCTCGCGATCCTGACCGCCGCCGATCAACACGAGGTCGGCGGCCGGCGGCAGCGGATCGCCGATGCTGACGTCGAACTCCTCGAGGTCAATCCCACGCGCCGCCGCGCGATCGCGGATCGCCAGCAGATTCCCGCGATCGGCGTAGACGTTCATCACGTCGGGATAGAGCGAGACGACCCGGATCGGACCTGCCGTCGGCGGCCGCGAGGTCATTGCGTCGAGCTCGCCGGCGCGATCGCGGTCGGGCGCTCCCAGTACGCCGCGACCCCGGCGCGCCGGGCAAGCGCCTCGCGCACGTCCAACATCGCCGTGTAGGTGGCAACGATGTCGAGCCGATCGCCCGGGCTGACCGCACGGAGCGCCGCGTCGACGGCCGCCTCGGTATCCGCCACCACGACACGCGGCTCGATGCCGGCGATCCGCCAGCGGAGCGCGCAGTCATCGGCCCGGTCGCCCGCAGCGACCAGTGTCGGCGACCGGGCGGCGAGCAGCTCGACGTCAGCGTCGTAGATCCACGACACGTCCCGCCCATCCTGGATGCCGTCGTTCAGCATCGCGAGCACGGTTAGCGGGCCGTCGGAGGCGGCGAGCGTGCGCATCACCTCGTTCAGCCCGGCCGGGTTCTTCGCGAGCAAGACACGAACCGTCTTGCCCTCGACGCTGAAGCGCTCCTGGCGCCCGAATGGCGCCCCGGCGCCGCCGAGGCCACGCGCGATCAGTTCCGGTGACACCTCGAGCGCGTGCGCCGAGGCGGCCGCGGCCAGCGCGTTGTAGACCGTGTACAGCCCCGACAGCGGCAGCTCGATCGCCACCTCGGTTGCGCCGATCGCCAGCGTGACCAGCGAGCGATCCGTCTCGAGGACCACCCGCCGCGCGCTCACCTCGGGCTCCGGCCGGCGCCGCCCGCAACACTCGCAGTGCCAGATTCCGACGTGGCCCATGTAGATCAGGTCGTACTGGTAGCGAGTGCCGTTCGGACAGAACCGCGCGTCGCTCGCGTGCTCCGCCGCGTTCAGCGCCACCTCCGGATCGTCCACACCGTACGTCGTCACGGATCGGCTGCTGGTTTCCGCCAGGATCGCGATGTTCGGATCGTCGGCGTTGAGGACGAGCCCGGTGCCCGGCGAACCCGCCGCCAGCATCGCGCGCCAGCCGTCGGCGACGGAGTCAACCTCGCCGTAGCGATCCAGCTGGTCGCGAAACAGGTTGAGGAACGTCGCGAACCGCGGACGCAGCCGGGCGAACAGCGGCGGCAACGCCGCTTCGTCCACCTCGAAGACACCGATCCGGCGCTCTAGGTTGTCCAGGTCGCCGTCGGCGTCAGCCTCGGACACGTAGGCGGCGACGAGCCCTCGCTCGAGGTTCGACCCCGCGTGGTTCGCGAGCGGATCGAGGCCGGCCTCGGTGAGGATCGCGGTCAGCAGATGCGCGGTCGTGGTCTTTCCGTTCGTCCCGGTCACGGTCACGATCCCGTGCGGCAGATCGGTTGCCAGCTCCTCGAGCAGCCCGGGCGCCAGCGCCCCGGCGACCAGCCCGGGCAGGGCCGTCCCGCCGCCCCGCCCGAGGCGACGCGTGGCGAGGCTCGCGCCGCGGCCCGCGATCAACGCGGCGCGCGTGCGCCATGATGGGGTCACCGAAGGCCTCGCATGTGGCCATTGTCACATGCGAGGCCTTCGGTCGGTGAGGGAGGTCGCCCCCCTCGACGTCAGGGCTAGATCAGGCCGCAGCGGAACCAGGCCGCGCGTTCGCCGTCGCGCACCACGGCGGTGAACTCGGCTTCCCCGGCGCCGTCTCGGAACTCCATCTGGATCCACCAGTAGCCGTCGTCGTTCACTTCGGTGATCGCCTCCCCGTAGTCGGAGTCGACGATCACGGCGGTGCCGGGAATACCGGTGCCAGCGAACTTCGTGAGGACCTCACTGCCCTCCTCCGAGCCTTCGCCGCCGGTCTTTTCGACCGGGTGCTCCGTGCAGATGCCGAACTTCGTCCACGCGGTGAACTCGTGCTGCGGCTCCTTCTCGAGGGATGGCTCGGGCTTTTCCTTGGGCTCCTCGCGCGGCTCTTCCCTGGGCTCCTCGCGCGGCTCTTCCCTGGGCTCCTCGCGCGGCTCTTCCTTCGGTTCCTCGCGCGGTTCTTCCCTCGGCTGCTCGTAGACCACCGGCTTGGGCTCCGGTTCCTCGAAGGTGACGGTCACCTCTTTCTCGATCTCGTTGCCGGCCGCGTCGGTCGAGGTCACCACGGTGTCCTCTCCCTCCTCGATCGCGAGTTCGAGATACCAGCGGCCGTCATCACCCGTCACGGTCGTGGCCTCACCGGCGGTGACCGTCGTGCCCGGTTCGCTGAAGCCCTTGAACACGACGTGGGAGTCCTCTGCCAGCGGTCCGGGAGCGACAGAGAGAACCACCAGTCCCGGAGGCGTCTCGTCGGGCTTGACCGGCTCAACCTCGGCGGCCTCGTCGGATTCGCCGTCGAGTATCGGTCCCGACCCTGGGTCGATCGCCACGAGGGCAGGTTCATCATCCGGAAGTGAAGCGGCGGCTTCGTCGGGAGCGGGGTCCAACGAAACCTCGCGGTCCTCGACGTCCGCGGCAGCGCACGCGGAACCGAAGAGCAGTACGACACCGCCGACCGCCGCGAACAGCGGCCGTGCGGATATCGAGCAAACACTTGGTAGGTGGGAGCGAGGCAGCATGGCGGGAATCCTCTCGGTGGACCGGCTGCCGTGTATGCCTCGGCGGCAGCGGTACTCCTGTGTCTCTGCGCCCCCGCCCTTCGACGGAATCGCGGCGGTGGATGCGTGACCCGCGGGACTCCCGCCGGCGCGAGCACGCAACAACTCCACCGCCCGGATCTTCGACGAACCGGGTCTGCGGGTTAACCCCGACGTCGTCAGACGCGACCGACCCGGGATGAGGAGGAACCGATCACCGAGGCGGCGCGCTCCTCGCGGACGCCCTCGAGTGACCGCCGCGCCACGCGTTCGACGGCGTACGATGGCCGCCGTTCCGAGGCACGGGGGGCGACATGGCCGAAGCGATTTCGCCGGCGGCGTTGCAACAACTGATGGCGAGCGACGAGCTGCACGCGGTCATCGACGTGCGCGCGACGGAGGACTATCGAGCCGGTCAGATCTTCCGCAGCACCAGCGTGCCCTTCGACGAGCTGGACGCGCGCCTCGGGGCGCTCGTCCCGGTCTCCTCCGTGCTCACGGTCGCGCTGGCCGGCGACGACCGAGCGAGCGCCGAGGCGGCGGCGCAGTGCGAACGGATCGGGCTCACCAACGTGCGCTGGCTCGCCGGCGGCTACGCCGGCTGGTTGGAGGCCGAACTGCCCACGATCGAGGGCTGGAGCGTCCCCGGGAAGGACTTCGGCGAACGCCTGCTCGTCCAGCAGCCGGTGCCTGAGATCGAGGCGGACGAGCTTGCCGAGCGGCTCGACCGAGGCGACCGCATGGTCGTCCTCGACTCACGCACGCCGGCCGAATTCGCGCGCAGCTGCATCCCGGGCGCGCGCAGCGTGCCCGGGGGCGAGTTCCCGCTGGCGATCACGGACATCCTCGAGGCGGAGGGCGCGGACGAGCTGACCGTGGTCGTCAACTGCGCCGGACGCACGCGCAGCATCCTCGGCGCGTTCCAGCTCGGGCGGCTCGGCATCCCGAACGTGCTCGCGCTCCGCAACGGGACGATGGGATTCATGCTCGCCGGCTACGAGCTCCAGACCGGCGCGGAGCCGGGCGTGGTTCCTCGTCACTCCGCGGGCGCCGTCGCCGCCGCCGAGCGCGCCGCTGACGCGATTGCCATCGAGGATGGCGTGCAGATGATCTCGGTCGAGGAGCTACAGACGTTGCGGGCGGCGGCGGATCGAGATCCGCTCTACACCGTCGACGTCCGCATGCCCGAGGACTACCTCGCCGGCCACATCCCCGGCGCGATCACCTGCCCCGGCGGGCAGATTCCGTTCAGCGACGACCAGATCGCGATCCGCGGCGCCACGATCGTTACCGTCTGCGACGGGCGAGCGCGGGCGATCTTCGGCGCCTCGTTGTGGCGGCAAATGGGCTTCCCCCGCGTGGCCGCGCTCGACGGTGGCGTCACCGCGTGGACGAACGCCGGACTGGCGCTGGAGCGGGGCGGCGAGGAGCGCCCGTTCGGCGGCGGCGGCAACCGCACCCGCGAGCAGATGATCGAATACCTGCGCTGGGAAGAGGAACTGGGCGAGAAGTACGAGGCTTCCTGAGCCGCTGACCTAACCCTGAGTGCCCGGCATCTGGCTACGCGTGAGCGGCGCGTGGCACGCGCATGCCCGAGCGGAACGGCGACACCTCGCCGCTCTCGAGGTCAAAGCGATATCGCCACTGCCTCGGTAGGTCGATCCCGTAGACGTGGATCGCGAGCGTCTTGCCCTCGGGGATGTCCACCGAGTGGATGTCATTGGGCGGGAGCAGCAGCGAGGTCGTCTCGCCGGCGTTCACCTCGCTCGGATCGACCTCCTCGAGCTGCGCGCGCCAGGGTTCGGAACCGTCGTCCAGTCGCTGGAAGTTGCGGTTGACCTCTTTGCCCGCGATCACGCCCTCGACGGCCCAGCTGTTGTGATTGTGGATCGGCGCGCGGCTGTCCGGAGCCCACACCACCGCCATGATCGCGAGATCGTCTGCGCGGGAGATCGGAAAGCCGCGGTCGGGCGAGGGATCGTCGTTGCCCTCGAAGTCGGCGAGGCAGTCCTCGCGGGCGATCACCCGTTCCAGCTGCTCGGTGACCAGCTCGATCGTCGTCGGTTCGTCGAGCCCGCGCGCGACGATTGCCTGCGCGCCGCGAACGAAGTCTTGCAGCGTGTACACCGGTGCCGTCGTCATCGTGATCCCCTGTTCGACGGGGGCGCCGGAGCGGGCGCCCGCGCTCCTCTCGGTCCGAACTCTACGCCGATCAGCGCTGCTCGCGTTGCCGGCGCTGCTCGAGCCAGGACATGAAATCGGGACGGACGCGTGCGCGGAACATCTCCCCGGCGAATCGTTCGGCGTAGAACTCGAGCGGCTGGAGCTGCTCCTCCATCTCCGGGTTGAACTGGGACCAGTTGCGCGCGTGCTCTTCCGACCGGAAGAAGTTCATACCCGCTCAGCGATATGGACGGTTTTCTGGCGGCCCTCCGATCTGTCCGTACGCATAGCCCACGACGCCCTCCGGCTCGATCGAAAGCAGCTCGTCGTCGCGCATCTCGATCGCGATCGGCTCCCCGCAATCGAGGCACGGCGCATCGACGCGAACGGTCTGTCCGGGGAAGTGCCAGCGCACGGCCAGCGATTCAAACGCTCACTGCGCGAACCAGCTCTGTCGCCCGTCGACCGAGACCCGGTACTGCGTCGGCATGCTGTTGAACGGCGGGAACGACACGATGTAGTCGGTGCCCGGGTGCTGCCAGGCGGGGATGCCCGACTCGATCACCTCCCGCAGCAACACCCGGCCGTCGTCCGGCGACAACTCGAGGTCGGCGGCAAGCTCCGTGTAATGAGGACCGTAGCCACGTTCGATGAAGTACTGGTTGATGGCGTAATACGCCCGATCGAGCGTCTCGAGGTCAGTCATGTTGCCTCGTTCCACGTCGCGCGCTCGGCGGTGGGCGCCAGCGTCGATTGGCTGCGACTCTACGCCGATCCCGATCCAGGGACAGCGAGTCGATCAGAGGTGGCATGATCGTTGATCGCGCCCAGGCTGGGCGGGGTCGTGCCCTCGACGGTGGTGAAGCCGGTGTTCGCCATGTGGAAGCGCGGGAGCTGAGCCGGGGGAACGCCGATCAGGTGGGCGAGCACGCCGATGATCGTGCCGGCGTGGGCGACGACGACTGCGCGTTCGGCGAGGTGGCGCTCGTGGAGCTCGCGGAAGATCGGGGTGACGCGCGCGAGCAACTGGTCGTGGGTCTCCTCGTTGGGGATGTGACCCTGGCCGCGTGGCACATCGGCGCCGAAGCGCTCCGCGATCTGCTCGGCGTTGAGGCCCTCGGCATCGCCCCAGTCGCGCTCGCGCAGCGCGGCGTGTTCGGTGACCTCGAGGCCGACCACCTCGGCGATCAACCGGGCCGTCTCGGCGGCGCGACTGAGATCGCTGGCGTAGATCGCGTCGAGCGGCGTCTGCGCCAGTCGAGCAGCGGCGGCGCGGGCCTGATCGCGACCGAGGTCGGTGAGCGGATAGTCGGATGAGCCGCCGATCACCCCCGTCGCCTTGCTGACCGCCTCTCCGTGCCGCACGAGGATCAGCGTCATCCGCGGCCCCCCACGGCTAGACGCGCTCCCAGCGCGTGTGCCCCTCGTCGATACGGCGCACGCGACCGTCCGCGCGCAACACCTCGAGGTGGGAGAGCGTCTCGCCGAGCGCGCTGCGCTTCTGCCAGATCGAGAACTCCTCGTACGGGCGCGTGTTCCAGTGCACGCGGCCGGAGACGTCGCTGGCGGTGGCGGCGCCGTCGCCGATCCCCGCCAGCACCTCTTCAAGCCGCTCATCGTGGTGCTCGATCAGCTCGCGACAGCGGCCGGCCAGGTCCTCGATGTTCCACTCGTGGGCCGGCAGCCCGCAGCGCGTCTCGAACTCGGCGGTCTTCGCCAACGACTCTACGTACTCGGCGAGCGGGGAGCGCCCGGTCTCCTCGTCGTCGATGTGCATCGATACGTTCGGGGTGATCCGCGGTAGCACGTGATCGCCGGTCAGCATCAGTTTGTGATTCGGCTCGTAGACGCACAGATGGCCGGGCGTATGCCCGGGCGTCCACACCGCCTGCAGCACCCAGCCGTCGAACTCCAGCGTCTCGCCATCCTGGAGCACGCGATCCGGCTCGACGTCCATGCGGAAGCTGCGGCGCCAGTTGCGCTCAGGGTTGCCGTTGCGGATACGACCGAGGACGCTCCCCACGAAGCGCTTGAAGCCTTGCGGTGAGCTGATCGCCCCGCCCAGGCCGATCGCGCCGGCGCGATCGGCTGCCTCGACCTCGGCGGAGGCGACGCCGTGGCGGATCAGCCACGCGTTCGAATGATCCTCCCAGTGCTGGAAGTCCAACCAGCGGCTGCGAATCCAGTCCCACTCGCGCTCCAGCATGATCAGCTCGCTGTCCGGCGACTGCTCTTTCACCCAGGCGGCCATGCCGAGGTGATCCGGGTGCGCGTGCGAGATGATCAAACGGCGAATGTCGCTCGGCCTGTGGCCGTGCTCGGCCAGCTCCCTCGTCATCGCGCTGGTCGCCTCGTTGGTGCCGTAGCCGGCATCGAACAGCGTCACACCATCCGAGGCCTCGAAGACGTACGGCATCACGAACGCGAGGCCGGGCGTGTTCATCGGCGTGCGGATCTGATGGAGCCCGGGAACGATCTCCACGCTGGATCCTCTCGATGAACGCGGGCCGCCGGTCCGCCAACCGGTACACGCAATCCAGGTATTGGGCTGAAATGCCGCGCTGAATTCAAGTGGCGCGACCGAGACGAACCAGAACGGGCGCCTTACGGCGCCCGTGTTTCGATCAGATCAGTGCGGCCGATCAGCCATCGGACGAGGCGGAGTCCTTGTCAGACGAGGCCTTCGCGGTCTCGTCATCGTCCTCGCCCTCTTCGCCCTCTTCGCCATCGCCGGCGCGCGCTTCCGAGCGGAACTCGCGGATACCTCGGCCAAGCGCACCGCCGAGATCGGATACACGCGACGCCCCAAAGAGCAACGCGAGGATCACCAGGATGATCAGCAATTCCTGCCAACCCAGGCTCCCGATCATCGTCTCAACCTCCTGCGTGCGCCGGCCGCTTCGCGCGTTCGCCGCGTGCGGTCGTGGGGGAATCGGCGCGGGCTTGATCCTAGCACGCTGCATTGCTCGGTACGCGGGCGGGCGGCCGTCGGATCTCGAGGCCGGGTCGTCAGTCGGTGACGCGCTCGACGAAGACCTCCATGATCCCGCCGCAGATCTTGTCATCGCCGTCGATCGGTTCCGTGAGGTCGACGACGGTCAGCCGAGGCGTGCCATCCGCCATCGTGTCCATCGCGTCCTGCCACACCTCGGCCTCGCCGCAGCCGCCACCGATCGTGCCCTCGAACGTGCCATCCGGCCGCAGCAGCATCGTCGCCCCTGCCTTGCGTGGCGTTGAACCGCGCGTCCGCGCGACGGTGGCGAGCACGCGCGGTTCGCCCTCGTCGCGGGCCTGGCGAATCTCGCGGAAGATCTCGGTCGACACGGCGATACCCTTCGCCAGCTCGCGCAATCGTCGTCACGTCTGTCCATAGAGCATGCACGGAGCGCAACGCGGAGCTGATACCACATTCAGTATACGCGCGGAGATCCAAGTGCCGCGCTGACGCGTAGTGGTTACAGAGCGGGCCCAGAAAAGCACGAAGGCCGACTTCTCGACCTTCGCACCCCAGAGGGAACTGGCTAGTTCGGTGGCGCCCGTTTCTGCGTCCAGAGGGGCGGAAACGGGCGCGAATGCAGCTTAGCACAGGGCGCAAGCCCCGTGTTTATGTACCCGCCACTTTCTCCCCCACTTGCTGAAACCGTCAGACCGATCGGCTCGCCTCGCCGTCGCGCACGCACGGACGCCCGCGCCCGCCCTGGCGCGTCGGCCTAGCGGCGCATCCGCTTGCCGGACCCACCTCGCCGAAGCATCACGATCTCCGCGAGGATCGACAGCGCGATCTCGTCGGGTGTCTCCGCGCCAATGTCGAGGCCGATCGGCGTGCTCACCGCATCGAGCGCCGCCTGGTCGAAGCCTTCCTCGGACAGGTGCTGGATCACCGTGGCGGTGCGGCGCTGGCTCCCGATCATTCCGAGGTAGCCGACCGGCTCGCGGACCGCGTGCCGCAGCGCGATCTCGTCCTGCTGATGCCCGCGGGAAACGAGCACCACGTGCGCTGTCTGATCGAGGGTCAGCGAGTCCAGCTGTTGGCCGATCTCGCCGAACAGCACGTGCTCTGCCATCGGGAAGCGATCGCGGTTCGCGAAGTCCTCACGGTCGTCGATCACCGTCACCGCGAAGCCGAGCTGCTCCCCGAACGTCGCGAGCGCCAGGCCGACGTGCCCGCCGCCGACGATCACCAGCCGCGCGGGCGACTCCCAGAGCTGAAGCATCAACTCGGCGTCGCCGAGCCGCGATTCGTGGCGACGGGTGGTGGAGCGCCCGTCCGGCGCCACATAGAGCGTCTCGACGGCGATGCGCGGGTAAGCCGTCAGCATCTCCGCCGCTGTCTCCGCGACCGACGTGTCGACCGCAGCCGGCCCGAGGCCGCCGAGCTGCGTGCCGTCAGCGCGGATCAGCAGCTTGTCGCCCGGTTCGAGCCATGGTGGATCGCCCGACCCGGTCACGGTCGCCACGGTCAGCGCCACCCCACCCTCGAGCGCCATCTCGATCTCATCGGCGATCGCGATCTGCGTGTCGATGTCCATCGATCGGTCCGCCTCAGCTCCGCTCATCGCTCCGGGGGCAGTGACCCCAGAACCGCCGGATCAGACGTTGAACAGGATATTCAGCACGTCGCCGTCCTCGACGACGTACGACTTCCCCTCGGTCCGCAGCTGGCCGCGCTTCTTCAGCTCCGCCATCGATCCGGCGGCCACCAGGTCCTCGTACCCCGCGACCTCGGCGCGAATGAAGCCACGCCCGAGGTCGGTGTGAATCTTGCCCGCGGCCTCGGGCGCCGTCGCGCCCTTCACGACCGGCCAGGCGCGGCACTCATCCTCCCCCACGGTGAGGAAGGAATGGAGGCCGAGCAGGTCGTAGGCGAGGCCGATCGCGCGATCCAGTGGCGACTGCTCGGGCAGTCCGAGGTCGACGCGGAACTCGGCCGCATCGTCCGGCTCCATCTTCGCCAGCTCCGCCTCGATCTTCGCGCAGAGCGCGGCGACCGCGGTCCCTCGAAGATGCCGCTCCGCGACGGGCGCGTCCCCGCCGTAGCGCTCCGTGAACTCCGCCTCGATCGCCTCAGCATCCGCGAGCTGATCCTCGCCGATGTTGACGACGAGCAGCTCCGGCAGCCGCGTGACGAACCGGTAGTTGCGGAGCTCCTGCTCCTCGGCCTCGTTGACCGCAAACGAGCGCAGCCCCGCGCCGCCCTCGATGTGGGCTTGCATGCGCTGCATCAGGCGCTGCTGGCGCTCGAGGTCGCCCCGCTCAGCGGCGCGAACGGACCGCATCTCCGCGCCGAGTCGCTCGATACGCCGCTCGATCAGCGCGAGGTCGGTGAACTGCAGCTCCAGCTCGAGCGCCTCGAGATCGCGGTGTGGATCGATGTCGCCGTCCTCGTGCGGAACGGCGGGGTCCTCGAACGCGCGCACGACGTGAACGAGCGCGTCGAGTTGCGCGAGATCGGCGACGAAGCGCGCACCGGGCCCTCCGGGGCCGAAACCGGCGACGGGGTAGTCGATCCAGCGGATCTCGGCGTAGGTGGTCTTCTTCGGCTCGAAGATCTCCGCCAGCGCGTCCACGCGCGGATCGGGTACCCGCACCGTCCCGATATTCGGCTCGCTGGCCGACGTGTATTCGCCGATCGCCGCCGAACCG
The DNA here is from genome assembly GCA_965248675.1 of Dehalococcoidia bacterium. GTDB lineage: Bacteria > Chloroflexota > Dehalococcoidia > UBA2979 > UBA2979 > UBA6627. Next base: position 1,440,551 of record CBDFJZ010000008.1, on the reverse strand, counting down.
CGGGTGACCGCGTTGAACAGCGACGTCTTGCCGGAGCGTGCGAGACCAACGATTCCGAGTTCCATCGCGAGCCAGTGTCCGTTCGCTCGCGACCTCGAACAAGGAGGCGCTGGAGGAGACGGGCGCTAGTCGAGCACGCATTCCGCGGCGAGCCGATTGATCTCTCGCGTCCGCGCGGTCTGCTCGTCGGCCGCGACGAACCCGTTCGTCACGAAACCGACCGAGAGGCCGCTCGCCGGGTCGCCCCAGGCGATCTGCCCCCCGGCGCCGGCGTGTCCGAAGGCTCGAGGCGACGCGGTCGGCGCGAACCCGCGCTCGACCGGGTGGTCGCCGGCGATCACCACGGCGAGGCCGCGGTTCACCGTCAGACCGTCCTCGTTGACGTGCTGCTCCTTCGTGTAGACCGTCGCGCCCGCCTCAATGCTCGCGGGCTTGAGGGGAGCGTGATCGCCGGAATCCTCGACGCTGACGAGGCGCTGGTAGCAGAGTGCCAGCTCGCCCGCCCCGGCGAACGCACCGCCGCCGGGCGCGCCGGCACGCCGCTGTGAGGGCAGGTTGAAGTGGAGGATCGTCTCCGGCTTCACCTCTTTCCAGCCGCCTTCGGGCGTCTCGGGCGGATCGACGTAGACGACGTCGGCGGCGCGGTGCTGCTGCTCGTCGGGAAGGCCAACGAACAGGTCGGGCACGCCCATCGGCCCGGTCAGCCGCTCGCGGACGTAGTCGCGGAAATCGAGGCCGGTGCGCTGGGTGATGATCTCGGCGAGCGCCCAGTGCGCCGCGGTCGCGTGGTACTCGAAGCGACTGTCCGGCTCCCAGGTCAGCCGCCAGTGCTCCATCCGCTCGTTTCGGAGGTCGCGATCCTCCCAGCGCTTCGGATGCATTGGCGCGTACGGGAATCCGCCCGTGTGGGTGAGGAGCTGGCGCACGGTCACGATCTCTTTCCCGTGCGTCTTGAACGCCGGAAAGATGTCCCCGACGCGCTCATCTATGTCGAGCAGACCGTCCTCCATCAGCGCCCAGGCGCCGACGCCGACCACGCCCTTCGATGCTGAGTAGATGCAGTACACCGTCTCGTCGGTAGCCGGCTGCTCCTCCCCGTCCTGCGTCGCCGAGCCAAACGTCGCGACGCCGGCGAGCTTGCCGTGGCGACCGATCGAGACCTGCGCGCTGGGCAGCCCCCGCTCGACCTGACCTCGGACGTAGTCGTTCAACGCCTCGAGGCCTGCTGGGTCGATTCCGATCTCGGAGGGGTCGGCGACAAATTGGGCTGCGATCATCGAGGGCTCCTCAGCTGGCCGGGACCGCATCCTAGCGCCTCGCGAGGGCGTCACGCCGTGCGGATCCCACCTCGCTCTGGCCGAACGGGCAGCGGCGCAGCAGCGGGCACTCCTCGCAGCGTGGGTTGGAGCGCCGGCAGACCTGCTGCCCGTGGCGCACGATCAGCGCGTGCCACTCGTTGAGTTCGTGGACGTCGGGACCGGTCTTTTCGAGGAAGACCTCGCGGTAGACGTCGTACTTGCGCGGTCCCGGTGCCAGGTCGAGCCGCTCGAACAACCGGTACGAGTAGGCGTCGACGACGAACGTCGGCTTCCGCGCCGCGTAGAGCGTGATCGCGTCCGCCGTCTCCGGCCCGATCCCCCAGATCGCGAGCAGCCGCTCGCGCAGCTCCGCCGACTCCGCGTCGAGCAGCGCGTCGACGTCGCCGTAGCCCTCGACGCCCTCGCCGCAGAAGGACTGGAGCTTGCGCGCCTTCACGTTGAAGTGCCCGGACGGTCGCACCAGCTCCGCGAGCACGTCGATCGGCAGCGCGAGGATCGCCTCCACCCCGAAGGCGCCCGCCTCGTGCAGGTTCTCGAGCGCCGCTGCCGCGCCCCGCCACGAGGTGTTCTGCGTCAGGATCGCGCCAAGACAGATCTCGAGGCGCGCGCCGGGCCCGTCCTCGAGCGCCGTCGGCCACCACTGCTGGTGGCCGTGCATTTCGAGTAGCGCGCGATAGACGGCGCCGAGCTGCGCCCGCGTCGGCCGCCGGTGGACCGGCGACTCGCCGCCGTGCTCGCGGCCGGTGCGCCCGGCCTGCAATCGCCGCCCCGGGGACACCCCGCTAGCCCTCTGCCCAGCGCGGCAGCGTCGCCTCCGGTCGCGCGTCGTAGAAGGCGATATACGGCTTCACGTCGAGGACCGGCGTGCCGTCGACCAGGTCGAGGCCCTCGACGGTGAGTGTGGCGCCCTCGACGTCTCGCAGCTCGCAGACGGTGAACGAGAGCGGATTGGGGCGGGCCCCGCCACGCAGCGCCAGCGCGCCCTGGAGCGGGAGGCGGTCGTCGCCGCCGGGGTGCGCGGTCGGGCGCTGGCGGAGTTCCTCGGGGATGTCGTGGAGCCACCCGATCACGATCACGTGGCTGTAGTCGGCGAGGCCGAGGAGGCGATCCTCGAGGCCTTCGTGTAGCTGAACCTGGCTCCGCTGGCGCGACCAGTCGCCACGAGCGAGGTCATGCTCGCCGTTCCGAACGACGCCAATCGGGACTATCGAGATGGACCCCACGGCCGCGATTATAGGCGTCTGATGTCCCCCTGACCGTGCAGCTCAAATCAAGGAGTATCCGCGCGAATTCATGAGTACCCGTGAGCTGATTGCAAACCCTCGACGCTCCATCTCTGCTGTCGCTACTATCGGCGCTCACCTCGGTTCCGGGTGCCCCTCCGAGGCCCAGATGGGGCACGATTTATGGTAGACTTGTTGGTGTCCATTCAGGCGGGTGATCAATTGTGCTGCGGCCGCTCAAGGCGACCGCGACGCTGCCTCTGTGAGCGGCCGATCACCCCGGCTCCCCCTCTGATGAGCGAGGCTTCATGACGACGACTGAGCGCAAGGCCGCGGGGGCGACCAATGGACGAAACGGCGCTGCCGAGGGGTCCTATACCGCAGCCGACATCCAGGTCCTCGAAGGCCTCGAGGCGGTCAAGCGCCGGCCCGGGATGTACATCGGCTCCACTGACTCGCGTGGTCTCCATCACCTGATCTACGAGATCGTCGACAACTCGATCGACGAGGCGATGGCCGGCTACTGCGACATGATCACGATCGAGATCGAGGCGGACAGCCACGTGTCGGTCACGGACAACGGCCGCGGCATTCCCGTTGACAAGCATGAGAAGACCGGCCTGTCGGCCGTCGAGACCGTGTTGACGGTGCTGCACGCCGGCGGCAAGTTCGGTGGCGGCGGTTACAAGGTCTCCGGCGGACTGCACGGCGTCGGCGCGTCGGTCGTCAACGCACTCTCATCCGAGCTCGAGGTCGAGGTGCGCCAGAAGGGCGCGCTTTGGACCCAGCGATACGAGCATGGGATAGCCACTTCGAAGCTGCGCAAGACCGGGAAGGTCGCGAAGGACGAAACCGGCACGGTTACCCGCTTCCTTCCCAACGCCGAGATCTTCGAGGATCTGAACTACGACTACGAGACGCTCGCCAGCCGTTTCCGCGAGATGGCCTACCTGACTAAGGGCGTACGCATCCGCTTCGTCGACTGCCGCGCCGAGCCGATCCCCAGGGAGATGACTTACTTCTTCGATTCCGGCGTCGAGGCGTTCGTCCGCCACATCAATCGCGACAAAGGCGTGCTGCACCCCGAGCCGATCTACGTGCTCGCGGAGCGTGAGGGTGTCCTCGTCGAAATCGCGCTGCAGTACAACGCCACCTACGGCGAACAGGTGAGCTCGTTCGCCAACTGCATCAAGACGATCGACGGCGGATCGCATCTGACCGGCTTCCGCAGCGCGCTGACCAGCGTGCTCAACGACCACGCTCGGAAGGCCAAGATCCTCAAGGAGAACGACGCCAACCTCTCCGGCGACGACGTCCGCGAGGGCCTGGCCGCCGTGGTCAGCGTCAAGATCGCCGACCCACAGTTCGAGGGCCAGACCAAGACCCGCCTCGGCAATCCCGAGGTGAAGGGCATCGTCCAGTCCGTGTTCGCGTCGAAGCTCGGCCAGGCACTGGAGGAGAACCCGCAGATTGCGCGCCGCATCCTCGACAAGGCGCTCACCGCCTCGCGCGCTCGCGAGGCAGCGCGCAAGGCGCGCGACCTCGTCCAGCGCAAGGGCGTGCTCGAGGGCAGCACGCTCCCCGGCAAGCTCGCGGACTGCTCCGAGCGCGACCCGGAGCTGTCGGAGATCTACCTGGTCGAGGGCGACTCCGCCGGCGGCTCAGCCAAGGGCGGGCGCGATCGCCGGACGCAGGCGATCCTGCCGCTGCGCGGCAAGATCATCAACGTCGAGAAGGCGCGCCTCGACAAGATGCTCGCCCACGAGGAGATCCGCACGATCATCACGGCCCTCGGCACGGGCTTCGGCGAGGACTACGACCCGACGAAGCTGCGCTACCACAAGGTGATCATCATGACCGACGCGGACGTGGACGGCGCCCACATCCGCACGCTACTGCTGACCTTCTTCTACCGCTTCATGCCGCAGCTGATCGAAGACGGCTACCTGTTCATCGCGCAGCCGCCGCTCTACAGCGCCACCCGCAACCGCAACGTGACCTGGCTGTTCACTGAGGCCCAACACGAGAAGTTCCTGGCGGAGCACGAGGGCGAACGCTTCAACTTCCAGCGCTACAAAGGCCTGGGCGAGATGAACCCGGAGCAGCTCTGGGAGACCACCATGGACCCCGAGCGCCGCTCGCTGCTGCAGGTCGCAGTCCGTGATGACGCGGTCGCAGGCGACCTCTTCACCCGCCTCATGGGCGACGAGGTCGCGCCCCGCCGTGCCTTCATCATGACGAACGCGCTCCAGGCGACCATCGACGCGTAACCACTGGCGAAGGCGGGGGTGATGACGGCGGCGCGGGAGCAACAGCGCTTCTTCGTCGAGTTCGACGTCGACGAGGCGTGCCCACTCGACTTCCTCGATGACCCCTCGATCGTGCTGTTCTTCCAGTCGTGGGCCTTCAGTGCGCGAATGGGCGGACAGCACGAGCTCGCGCTCGCCGCGAACCACCTCCAACGCCGGCTCAAGATCGACCTGAAGCCGCTCTACCGCTACGCCGATCGCGACGTGGCAACGCCCCAGGACGCCCAGGAGCTCGAACAGAGCTGGCAGGCACCCTCCGACCTCGCAGACTGCGTGCGAGCGGTCGCCGCTGCCTGGGAGGCGCCGGACGCCACGCTCGCACCCCTCGTGAGCGGGTACAAGCACCTCTCCCCGCGCCTGCGTGAGCTGGCGGCGATGTGCGACTGGGCCGCCGCTCGCGACACGCGCGTGCGGATGTCGTTCGATCTTCGCGAGGCGGGTCGCCCGCCGGGCGCGGCACTCTCCTCGAACTAGCGGCACGTTTGAGCGCTGACAAGGATCGCCGCACCATCGCGCTCGATGATCACGCCTAGCTCGACCCGCGCCCGACGCCGCGACCGTTGGTTCGGCAGCGCCTCGCCGCGCGCCGCGGTGTTCCGCTGGCTGATGGGGCCGCAGGGTCACCTGCTGGCGAACGGGCCGCTCTACCGGCTCCCGGAAAACTTGAAGCTAGGCCCCGACACGCGGCTGCTCGATGTGGGCTGCGGGCGCGGCACGCTGCTCCGGGTGCTGGACGAGCAGGTCAGGTTCTCGACGCCGCCGGTCGGCGTCGATCTGTCGCCTGAGATGCTGCGCCTGGCCCGGCACGACGAGGCCGGACGACAATTCGCGAGGGCAGCCGCCTCGGTGCTGCCGTTCGCCGATGACAGCTTCACGCTCGTGACCTGCGGCTACGTCGTGAAGCACCTCGATGACGACGAGTTACGTGCGTTCTTCCTCGAGGCGAATCGCGTCCTCGCGCCCGGCGGGCTTGCGCTCATCTGGGAGTTCGGTCCGAGCGGCAACCCGCGCCTCGACCGGTGGAACGCCAGGGTCCTCGGCGCAGCCAGCGAGTGGGTGCGGCTGCGATCGAGCGCGACGTTGCTCGCGCACGCCGGCGCGAGCGGCTTCCCGTTCGTCACCGACGCGGAGTTGCGGCCGTTCCTCGCCCCGCCAATCCCGAGGGCGTCCGTGCTGATCGGCATCCCGCCCGACGACTTCGACGGCAAACCGGTCTACCGAGCGTAGAGCCCGAGTTCGTCGATCACGGCGCGCACCGGCGCCGGCAACAGGTAGTCCGTCGGACGCCCGTCGCGGACGCGCGCACGCAGGTCGGTCGAGGACACCTCGATCAGCGGCATATCGATCCGGTCGATCCGCGCCTCGATGCCGGGCACCGCGGCGAGCGTGGCCTCGGGAATCTCGAGGCCATCCATCTGGTTGGGGCGCAGTGCGAGCCCGAGCCGTGCCAGCTCGACGATCCGCTGCGGCTCCTTCCAGTGCGGCAGGTCCGCCAGAGCGTCGGTTCCGAGGAGGAACCACCAGTCGCCACCGCCGGGCACGAGCTCCTCGAGCGTGTCCGTCGCGAAGGTGGGGCCGTCGCGTTCGATCTCAACGGCGCTCGCCGAGGCCCAGGGCAAGCCGGCGATCGCTGCCTCGACCATCCGCAGACGTTCCGTGGCCGGGCCGACGTGCCGAGCCGATTTCCGGTACGGGGCGCCAGCCGGCACGAACAGCACCTCGTCGAGGCGCAGATCGTGGCGCGCGTTCGTCGCGAGCACCAGGTGCGCCAGGTGTGGCGGGTCGAACGTGCCCCCGAGGATGCCGGTTCGTCGAACAGTCACGCCGTTATGCGCCATCCCAGCGAATCGTCACGTCCCCGACGCGTACGAGGTCGCCCGGCCCTACGCCAACGCGATGAAGCGCCCGCGCCACGCCGAGCCGGCTGAGCCGGTCGAAGAACTCCGTTCGCGGCTCGTCGTTGTTCAGATCGAGCGTCTCCGCGAGCCATTCGGGCGTCGCGCCGCGGACCATGGGGATTTCGCCGTCTGGCGCGTCGACCTCGAAGCGGGCGCGCCGCGCCTCAGGCCGAAGCACCGGCACGGGCTCGCCGGCCGGCGCCGCCTCAGGCTCCTGGAGCTCGCCGAGGAGCTGGTAGGCGCGCCGGGCGAGCGTTTGCGTCCCCTCGCCGGTCGCCGCCGAAATCTCGAATGCCGGCAGCCCCAGCGCTTCGATCTGATCGGCGAGCAACTCGACGTGCGCCCGCGCGTCCGGGTCATCGAGCTTGTTCAGCGCAAGGATCTGGGGCTTGTCGGCGAGGCCGTGGCCAAAGTCGCGCAATTCCTCGTCGATCGACTCGCGGTTCCGCAACGGATCGTCGGTGGACATGTCGAGGACGTGGACGAGCACCCGCGTCCGCTCGATGTGCCGCAGGAACTCGTGCCCGAGGCCAACGCCCTGGCTGGCGCCTTCGATGAGTCCAGGCATATCGGCGGCGACGAACGAGTCGTACCCCAGATCGACGACGCCGAGCTCTGGCTCGAGCGTCGTGAACGGGTAGGCGGCGACCTTCGGGTTGGCTCGTGACCACGTGCCCAGCAGCGTCGACTTCCCCGCATTCGGCAGGCCCACCAGGCCGACATCGGCGATCAGCTTCAGCTCAACCCGAAGGCGCCGTGTCTGCCCGCGCTGCCCGCGCTGGGCGAATGTCGGAGCCTGGCGTGTAGGCGTCGCGAAGCGCTTGTTGCCGCGACCGCCTCGACCACCACGAACGACGATGACCGCCGCGCCTGCCTCAGCGAGGTCCGCGAACGGCGTCAGCGACGGATCGTCCTCGGGATCGCCGGTCTCGAGGTCCCAGACCACGCTGCCGGGCGGCACCGCCAGCTCCAGCAGCTCGCCGGCGGCGCCGTGCATCTGATTCGGTCCGCCTGGCCGGCCGTTCCCGGCGCGACGAACCCGCTGGTCACGATACTGTCGCAGTGTCGATATCCGCCGATCGGCGACAAACACCACGTCGCCACCCCGACCACCATCGCCGCCATCCGGCCCACCGTGAGGGACGAACTTCTCGCGTCGAAACGACGCGGTTCCATCTCCGCCGTTCCCGGCGACGACTTCGAACTCGATACAGTCGATCATGAGATCACCACTGTACACAGGTGTGGATGGCCGACTCGTTTCAGATCACCCGCGGCAGGGGTCACCCTGGGGTATTCGGAGTAGTCGTAGTCGTACTGGGGACAGCGTGGATAAAGCGATCAGCTCACTGCCACGTCCAGTCGATCCGATGATCAATTCTGGCTGCCCGGCTGTGGATAGAGCGCTACCCGCTCAAGGCGTATGTGGTTAGCCGAATGCGCAGTGTGTACCAATGCAATCGGCGACGGAGCGCCGCTCGTCGCGTCGCGGGCCACTCCACGTCGCGCCCCAGATTATCAACGCGCTGTCGATAAGAAATGAGTAGTAGTCTTAGCGACTCACTGAGCTAGCCGGCGCCCCTGCGAGAGCGGTCGTTGGCCGGACGTCGTCTGCGTGATCGAGCATCCAGATCGCCGATAGCAGCGCCTCCGCGCGTTTACCACCGACCGTTTCCGAGGCGGTCGCGCGGTACTTCGCCTCAAGTTGCGCGTCGGACATCGGGTTCTCGGGCGAGCCGGTTGCGTGCGGCACGTGGGTGGAGTGCTCGCTCCCATCCTCGAGGCGGATCGTCACGTGCACCTCGTCCTCCGCTAGCGCCTCGTCCGGCAGCGCCTGAACCAGCGCGCGAATCGAGGCGATCTGTGGATCGTGGACGCGGGCGTCGGTGAACTGCGCCTCGTGGGCGGCGCCGTCGACCAGCGCGACCGCCGCGCAGTGCCGGTGCGAGAACTTGCCCTCCAGGCCTACCGTCGGTTCCAGGTTCATCAGCTCGAGGACCAATGGGTGGACGCGGGCCTCGATCGCCGAGACCGCGTCCGGTTCGAAGCCGTGCCGGCTGCGTAGCTCGATCACCGCGTCCTGGAGTGGGTGCGAGACGACGCCGTTCGCGTACGGCTTCAATCCGTTGTTCATCAGCGCCCATGCTGCGGGGGGCGCCGCGAGCACGTCGACATGCGACGCGTCGTGGCCACCGGGCGACAGCACGGCCCAGAAGCCGCGCCTGCCCTCGAGGATCGCGGTCGGGCCGGTGAAGCCGTCCGCAGCTAGCAATGCCGCCCGGAGGCCGTTCGAAGCCGCGTGGCCGGCGTGCAACGCCTTGCCGTTGGTCCCGAACGCCTCGCGAACGCCGGCGGCGTGCGTGCCGGCCATTCCCAGCGCCTGCTCGGCCTGTTCCGCGCTCAACCCGAGCAACCTCGAGGCTGCGGCGGCGGCGCCGAAGCCGCCCACGGTGCCGGTGATGTGCCAGCCGGCGTCGTAGTGCCAGGGGTGCACGGACATCGCGATCCGGCAGGCCACCTCGGCGCCGATCGCGAACGCAGCGAGCAACTCGCGTCCAGACGCACCACGGCGCTCCGCCGCCGCGAGCGCGGCGGGCCAGATCGGCGCACTCGGGTGAAGGATCGTCGGGAAGTGCGTGTCGTCGTAGTCCTGCAAGTGTGCCAGGTAACCGTTGATCAGCGCGGCTCCGCCGAGGCTCGCCCGTCCGCGCCCGATCACCGTCGCCTCGCCGCTCGCACCCTCCCCGGTGGCGGCTTCCAGCGCTTCGACCGACCGATCGTTCGAGGCCGACAACGCCACACCGAGCAGGTTGATCAGGGTCCGCTTCGCCTCGTGGAGGATCGGGTCCGGAACCGCTTCGGTGCGGGTAGCGGTGGTGAACGCGGCAACCCGAACCGTCGAACTCATGACGGGCCCCCTCGGCGCCGGGCGTCGCCAATGCCGGAGATCGCCTCCCGGTGTGGGAGATCAGGCGATGCGGCGCGCCTGCTCGATCATCTCGCGGAGGCTGCCGATGTCGCGCTGCGTCTCCGGATCGATCGTCAGCGAGCGCTCCATCTTCCGCCAGCCATGGTGAACCGTGGAGTGGTCGCGACCGCCGAGGGCGTCGCCGATCTCGACCAGCGAGCGGTGGGCCAGTTCGCGCATCAGGTACATGGCGATCTGGCGGGGATAGGCCACCCGCTTTTCACGGCTCTTCGACAGCAGACCTTCCTGTTCGATGTCGAAGTAGCGGCAGACGGTTTCGATGATGAGACCGGGCGATGGGGGCAGCCTCGGCTCGGTCGGTTCGAGGGAGGAAAGGGCGGACTGGACCAGCTCCGGGGTGAGCGGCTCTCGGGTCAGGCGGCTGTAGGCGAGGACGCGTGTCAGCGACCCCTCCAGCTCGCGAATGTTCTTCTTGAACCGCGCCGCGATCACGTTCAGCACGCTATCCGGGACGATCGCACCCTGCTCGCGCGCCTTGGAGCGGAGAATCGCGACGCGCGTCTCCATGTCCGGCGCCTGGACGTCCGCGATCATCCCCCACTCGAAGCGCGTGCGGAGCCGCTCCTCCAGGTGCGGGATCAGCGCCGGGCTCTTGTCCGAGGTGATCACGATCTGGTGACCGGACTCGTATAACTCGTTGAACGTGTGGAAGAACTCTTCCTGCGTCTGCTCTTTGCCGGCGATGAACTGGATGTCGTCGATCAGCAGCGCGCCTGCCCGGCGGTACTGCTGGCGGAACTCCTCCATCTGGCGACCCTGGATCGCCGTGATCAGCTGATTGGTGAACGACTCCGCGCTCACGTACAGCACGTGCAGGTCGCGCTCCACCAGCAGATGGCCGACAGCCTGCAGCAGGTGCGTCTTGCCCAGGCCGGCTGCGCCGTACAGGAACAAGGGGTTGTAGCGGTCGCCCGGGGAGCCGGCCGAGCCTCGCGCCGCCGCCGCCGCTAGTTCGTTTCCCTTGCCCACGATGAACCGATCGAACGTGTAGCGCTCGCGCAGTCGGGGACGAGGGGTCGCGGCGCGCGGCGGAGCGGCCTCGGTCGAATCCAGGGCCGGTCCGTTGTCGGTGTCCGCGCGCAGCGGCTCGAATACCACGTCCATGCTGCGGCCGGCGATCTCGGTCAACGAGCGAATGATCGAGGGGCGTAGTCGCTTCTGCAGCCACTCCGTCACGAACTCGGACTTCGTGCCGACGATCAGCGTGTCGTCGACGACCCGCACGCCTTCGGTGCCGTCGAGCCAGGTGTCGTAGTTCGCTCGGGAGACTTGGGACGCTAAGTCACGGAGCGCAGTCTGCCAGAAGGCAGCAGGATCGAGGGACACGCGTTCGCCCGGCATCGACGCTCCCCGCCGCGTCGCGACCCACGATCGATGCCAGCGGCCGCGCGAACGAGCGCGGGTGATCACTATCCACAATTGTGGAGTGACGTTGGATTACCTGCTTGGCCTCGGTCATTCGCAGGCGAGCAGCCTGCGGTGGGTCCCTTGTGTCCGCCCTCAGCGCGGCCCGTGCCACCTCGCCGCAGATGTGGCGCCGTCGCGCTGACCGGGCGGAAATGTAGCACCGGCTGATCTGGGCGATCAAGGAGGTTATGTGGAGTCGACCGGAAAATGCCGGAATCCCAGAGGAAGCATGCTCTCGCGCTGTCCAATCGCCGCCCCGGGTAATTCTCGAAGCGATCTGTCGGCCCCCTCGCTATACTGCCGCGGCGACGTTCAGATGGCTCGTCGCGCACCCGCAAGCCGCTGACCGTATGGACGGCACCCCGTCCTGGCAGCGGACCATCCGACGGGGGCCTTCCAGATGGCCGCATCATCCGCGTCCCAGCTGCTGCTCGCGATCGATATCGGCAACACCAGCATCGCCATCGGTCTCTTCGACGAGGACGAGTTGGTCGCGACGTTCCGCGTCGCCACCGATCCGGACAACTTCGCCGATGAGTACGCGATGCTGGTGCTCGGCCTGCTGCGCAGCGCGGAAATCGAATTCGCGCGCGTCAACGCCGCGATCATGTCGTCCACCGTGCCCTCGCTGCTCGGTACCTTCCGCCAGGTCTGTCAGCGCTACTTCCACGTCGAGGCGCTGGTGGTCGGACCCGGCGTGAAGACCGGCATTCGCGTCTTGTACGACAACCCACGCGAAGTGGGCCCCGACCGCGTCCTCCACGCCGTCGCCGCCCTCGACAAGTACGACCCGCCGCTGGTGATCGTCGATCTCGGCACCGCCTGCGTCTTCGACGCCGTGTCGGCGCAGGGCGACTACCTCGGTGGCGCAATCGCGCCGGGTATCGGGCTGGCCTCGCAGGCGCTCTTCAACGCCGCGGCGATGCTCCACCGGGTCAGCCTCGAGCGCCCCGACGGCCCGATCGGTCGCAATTCCGTGCACTCGATGCAGGCCGGCATCTTCTTCGGTTACGTCGAGATGATCAGCGGCATGGTGCGTCGCTTCCGCGAAGACCTCGAGGCGGACGGCGCCGGCCCATCGACCGTGATCGCCACCGGTGGCTACGCCGACATCCTCGCCGAGGAGGTCGGCTGCTTCGACCACATCGAGGCCGATCTCAACCTCGAGGGCCTGCGCCTCGTCTACGACGCGAACCAGTAGCGGCGATGGTGATTCGATGACGAACGACGCGCTCGCCCCCGCCGGACCGCTCAGCGGGCGGCACATCGTGCTCGGCGTAACGGGCTCGATCGCCTGCTATCGAGCGCTGGACGTCGCGAGCCAGCTCGTCCAGGCCGGCGCGATTGTCGACGTCGCGATGACCGAGGCGGCGACCAGGTTTGTGACGCCGCTGACCTTCCGCTCGCTCACCGCCCGCGAGCCGTACGTGGACATGTGGCGCCCCCAGGGTGACTTCGGCGAGGCACACGTGGAGCTGGCTCGCCGCGCCGATCTGATGTTGATCGCGCCCGCGACTGCCTCCACGCTTGCGCGGCTCGCGCACGGCCTCGCCGACGACTTTGTCTCGCTCACCGCGCTCGCGACGCAGGCGCCGCTGCTGGTTGCGCCCGCGATGGACTCGCAGATGTGGGCACACCCCGCCACCGAGGCCAATCGCGCATTGCTCGAGGAGCGCGGCGTCCAGTTCATCGGTCCCGCCGAGGGCCGCCTCGCCTCGGGCCGCGTCGGTGCCGGCCGCCTCGTCGATCCGCGCACGATCGTGGCCGAGATACGCGCGAGGATCGGCCGCGAACGTGGCGATTTCCGAGGGCGCACCGTGATCGTCTCCGCCGGTGGCACCCGCGAGCCGATCGATCCTGTTCGTTATGTCGGTAATCACTCCAGCGGCAAGATGGGCAACGCGATCGCCGAGGCCGCGCGCGACCGCGGCGCGGAAGTCATCCTCGTCACCACCGTGCCCCAGACGGCGCCGCCCGCGGTGTCCGTGCTCGAAGTCGACTCCGCTTCCTCGATGTCGGCGGCAATCCACAGACACGCCGGCTCAGCCGACGCCCTCGTGATGGCTGCCGCGGTTGCTGACTACCGTCCCGCCACCGCTGCCGAGCAGAAGATCAAGCGCGCCGATACAGGCGACATGACGATCGAGCTCGCCGAGAACGAGGACATCATCGCCTCGGTCAGCGGCGACCTCGTGAAGGTCGCGTTCGCCGCCGAAACCGAGGACCTGATCGCGAACGCCGAGAAGAAGCTCGCGGCCAAAGGCGCGCGGCTGATCGTCGCGAACGACGTCACCGCCACCGACGCCGGCTTTGGTACCGACACCAACCGCATCACGATCCTCGACGACGCGGGCGGGCGCGAGGTGGTGCCGCTTATGTCCAAGTACGACTGCGCGACGCGCATCCTCGACCGCGTCGCCCGGCTGCTCCCGAAGCGCGGCTGACCGTCTCCGCTACCCGCTAGCGACGAGCACCACGACGATCAAGAGCGCGCCGTCGGAGCCCATGACCGTCACTGTTCGCCCCCCGCTCGCGGAGAACTCAAGCCACACCGTCGACTCGCCGTCGCTGAAGCTGGGCTCACCGAGGACATCGTTGTAGAAGTCCTTGATCTCCTCCAGCGTCCCCGTTGACTGGAACTCGATCGTGGCGCCCAGCCCGGCGACCGCGGTGAGACCAACCTCCGAGGCCGGGGGCACCAGCTCTTCGGGGAAGTCCTCGGGCAGCTCGCCCTCGCCAAACGTCGGGTTGAACGGCGTATCTCCGGCGCCACCGCCGACGGTCGGTGCCTCGACCTCGATCCCGCAGTACTCGGAGATCCGATTCGTGGCCTCCGTGAACGCGGAGCTCTCCAGCGCCACGAACCGCGGATCGCCGGCCGCCGACGCCATCGTCGCCAGGAGGCCGTAGTCGTACTCCTCGAGCAGCTCGATCAGGCCGCGCATCGTCTCCGCGGCAACGCTCGCGTCGTCCCGGATGTCCGAGGGTGCGTTGTCGACCCAGGCATCCAGCGCGGAGCTGACCCCGCCGAGCTGTGCTTCAAGGTCGCCAGGCGTCGTGAAGTCCATGCCGTCGAAGACTGCCTCCGCGCCCTCCGGCGAGCAGAAGTCGGAGTCCGCGCCGTCGCTGCTCGATCCCCGCGAGCCGCCGGAATCGTCGCGATCGGAGCCACCCCCGGCGCTGGACGCCCCGCTCGCTGCCGGTTCAGACGAATCGCCGTCTCCGCCCTCGGCGCCGTCACCGCCGTCTCCGCTGCCACAGGTGACAATGAGGCCAACGAAGAGCGCCGCGATGAGCAGCCAGAATCGATGCATGGTTGGACGTCCTCATCCAGGTGCCTCAACCGGCGGAATGCCGCCGATCCCCGGGGCGCGATCGTAGCGTTGTCGATGCCCCGGCTGCGAGGCATGCGTTCGTAACGAGCAGCCCGGGTGGCGACCACCGATGTCTAGACTCCATCGAGCTCCCGCACGAGTTCGGCGAATGAGGTCCAGTCCTCGACGGCGAGCAGGCCCTCGGGCCGTTCCAGGCCTCGATCGTGAGGCTGTTCGAACAGCACCGGCAGCGTGCCCGCCACGTGGAGCGCGCTGCTGTATCGGACGATGTCGTCGTCCAGGAGCAGGTCGATACCGAGCGCCGCGCAGATCGCCGTCTTCGGTGCGGACGAGGTGTTCACGACGCGCATCCCGAGGCCACGCGCGGGTAGCCAGCGCCGCGCGAACGCGGCCTGGTGATCGAAGCGAGCGGTCACGATCGTCACCTCGTGCCGCTCGCTCAGCTGCCCGAGGACGCGCAGGGCGTCGTCCTGCGGCGGCGTGAACGCCGTCAGCGGCCCCCACAGCGCCTCGCCCATTGCGCCGTAGCGCTCGGCCCCGAGGACCGGCACGGCGCCGGCGCGCATCACCTGCCGCTCGTCCAGCTCGACGCCCCAGCGCTTCGCCGCGTAGGCACGCTGCATCCCTGCCGCATCCGTCACCGTGCCGTCGAAGTCGATTCCGAGGTGCATCGTGCCGATCCTGGTGCGGCGTGAGCGGCGCATCGAGCCCGCGTGAAGGACGATCCTGAGCTGGGCGCGATCTTGCTAGAGTTTTCTCCAAGGTTCAGCCCGCCGGACCGAATCCCGATTCTGTGATTGGGGGATGAGATGGCTGGAGAAATCGCGGGCAATTGGATTTGCTGCCGGCTTCGCCGCAGCCTCAACACTGGCCGCGTTGATCGTCGTCCTGGCCTGGCGCTTGCGTGCGGCCCGCGTCGACGATGGCACCATCATCGAGCGCCTGCAGGCAGCCCTACTGGCGAAGATCAAGGACATTCCGTCCGACGACCTTGAGAAGGTGCGCGAGTACATCCGCGAGATCGAGAGCCTCGAACCCCAGCCTGCCGCATCAGAGGCCCGGAACGCAGAGCGCCTCGGTTCACCCGCCCCATCGGCGGTTCCACGCTGAGGTTGCGCCTGCCGGACCCGGGCTGAGGCCGGTCGCGCGGTCAGGCGTCTGCAACAGCTGCACGGTGTTGCCGTCCGGATCGTGGAACGTGGCGATCCAGCCGCCCCACGGCTCCTGCTCGGGCGGTCGCACGAACTCGACGCCCCTGGCCTCGAGCCGCGCGGCGACGCTGTGGATATCGGTCACCCCGAGATTGATCATCAGCCGCAGCGGGTCATCGTTCCGGCCGGCCACCTCGGGGTGGACGGATACCGTGAGCCGCTGGTCGCCCCACTCGAAGTTAACGAACCGCTCACGGTCCGAGCGCGGCGTCAGGCCCAGCGCGGCGACGTAGAAATCTCGCATCGCCAGGTAGCGATCCGGCTCCGTCCACACGAGGACGCCCGCCAGACCCTCGATCCCGTCGCTCACCGCGCCCGTCCGCCTAGCCGGCGCGGTTCAGGACGTACTGCACCAGCGTGCGCACGGGGATCCCGGCCGCGCCCTTCACCCACTCGCCGCGGTCGCTGCCCACGCTCATCACGCCGGCGATGTCGATGTGCGCCCAGGCCGTGTCGCCGGCGAAGGCCTGGAGGAACTTCGCGGCCGTGATCGAACCTGCAGCGCGCCCGCCCGTGTTCTTCAGATCCGCGATGTCCGACTTAATCTGGCGGTTGTAGTCGTCGTCGATCGGCAACCGCCAGTAGCGCTCGCCGGCACCGTTCCCGGCCGCTTCGAGCTGGTTCCAGAGCCGGTCATTGTTGGCGAACACCCCGACCCGCACGTTCCCGAGGGCGACGCTCATCGCCCCGGTCAGCGTCGCCACGTCGATCAGCGTCGCCGCGCCCTCGGATTTCGCGTAAGCGAGGCCGTCGGCCAGCACGAGGCGTCCCTCGGCGTCGGTGTTCACCACCTCGATGCTCTGGCCGTCCATGGCGTAGACGACGTCGCCAGGCTTCGTCGCGGAGCCGCTCGGCATGTTCTCGGTGCACGGCGCGACCGCCATCACGTTGATCGCGGGTTTCAGCTCCGCGATCGCCTGCATCGCCGCGATCACGCTCGCGGCGCCGCACATGTCCCACTTCATCGCCTCCATGCCGCCCGCCGGCTTGATCGAGATCCCGCCGCTGTCGAACGTGATCCCCTTGCCGATCAGGCCCACGTAGTTCCCCCGCCGCCGCGCGCCGTGGTAGCGGAGCACGATGAACTTCGGTGGCTCGATCGACCCGTTCGAGACCGAGAGGTACGACCCCATCCCGAGGCGGAACGCCTCGGCGCGCTCGATGATCTGGCACTCCAGCCCGTGCGTCCCGGCCACCCGCTGCGCCTCCTCGGCGACGTCGGTCGGCGTCATCCGATTCGCCGACTCGTTCCCCAGGTCGCGCGCCAGGTTCGTCGCCGCGCCCATCGTTCGGCCGGTGGCGACCCCGCGCGCGACGGCCGCTCGCTGACGCGCCGAGCTCGCGAGGATCGTCAGTCCGCCGATGGCGCCGCTGGGCTTGTCGGCCGTGCGCGTGTGGTGCTTGTCGAAGCGGTAGAGCCCCATCACGAAGCCTTCGGTCACGGCGCGCGCCGCCTCCTCGGGTGACACCGCTCGCGCGACGCTCGAGGGCGACGACAAGACGACGTGGCCGGCGTCGAGCCCGCGCAACGCCCGCGCGAGGTTGCCCGCCATCGTGCGCAGTTGCGCGGTCGTTGCCTCGGCGATCTTGTCGCCGGTCTCCCAGATCACGATCCGCTTGATCCGGCCGCGACCCGGGGCCGGATACTCGAGGAAGTGGCCGGCGCGACCGGTCAGCAGTCCCTTGTCCTGCGCGCGACGGATCGCGCCGCCAACTCGTCGGTCGGCGGTCGCGGTATCACCCGCCGGGCGGCGCCGCCCGATCGGCGCGTAGACCACGACCGTATCGCCCGCCTGGCTGAACAGATCGCCTGTGCCGGCCTCGATCTCCACGCTGTGCTCCGTTCCGCACGTGCCCGCGCCTCACCGAGGCTGCCGGGAGCATAGGAGGGGGATTCGAGGCGAACAACACTCCGGTAGGATCGGCGGTCGCGGGCCGAAGGCAGTGAGGCGGGGCGCTGGCGACGCGATGCGCGTGAAGATCTACCGCTACCTGCACGAGGTCACCGCCCCCTCGCGGACCGGCCTCGCCTGGTTCGATCTAATCGAGATCGGCCTGGTCGCCCTCGGCTTCCTGCTCTACTTCCTCGTCCGCGGCGCCGTCGTCGATCGCGAGGACGCCGCGATCGCGAATGCGAACTGGATTATCGACCTCCAGGACTCGCTTGGGCTCTGGATCGAGCCGGACGTCAACCGCTGGGCGATCGAAAGCGATCTGCTCGTGCGGCTGTTCAACTTCGCGTACTTCTGGCTCGACTTCCCACTGATCGTCGCGATCGGTCTGCTGCTGTTCTGGAAGCGCCGGACGTTCTACACCCTGCTGCGCGACGCGCTGCTAATTTCCGGCGGCTTCGCCCTGGTCATGTACTGGACGTTCCCGGTCGCCCCCCCGCGCTTCATGCCCGAATTGGGCTTCGTCGACACGCTGAAGGAGTACTCCGACCTCGCCTACCAGGCCCAGTCCACGGCCGCGTTCGTCAATCCCTACGCCGCGGTCCCGTCGCTGCACGTGGGTTGGGCGCTGATCGTCGCGATCGTCGTGTTCTGGGCGACGAAGCACTGGTTGCTCCGGATCGGCGCGATCACCTCGCTGGTACTGCAGTCGGTGGCGGTCGTCGCGACCGCGAACCACTACATCTTCGACGGCGTCGTCGGTGTGGCGGTCTGCCTCGTTGGCCTCGCTATCGCGGTTGGGCTGGAGCGTGCCGGATACCCTGGGATCCGGCGCTGGCTTGGCTCTCGCGTCGCCAATGCCCATCCCGAGGCGGTCGCGTCCTAAGTCTCCGACGGCGTCTCATACCAGGCGGCGCCGAGCATCCGCGGCCCCAGCCGCGCCGCCGCGTGACGCGTCAGCGGCGCGATCACGAGGCGGGCCGGAGCCAGCTCGCGCTCGATCCAGCGCGCGAGCGCCTCCGCGCCGGGCCCCGCCGCGGCGTGATGGACAGCGACGTGCGTCCGCGAGGGCTCGACCACCTGCTCTGCGAAACGGTCACGCAGCATCGCCAGCGCCTCTTCGCGCTTCGTTGGGCGGCTGATGATCGCGACCTCGGGACCGCGCAGCGCGACGAGCGCGCGGTGGCGCACGATCCCCAGCTCCGCGTTGCCCGCGGCGCTCGCGAGCTCCGGGTGCTCGAGCATCGCCAGCACCTGGACGCCCTCGCGAACCGCACGTGCCGCCGCGAGCGCCGTTTCGAGGTCTGCGCCATCGCGCGCTGCCTCCGCGGCGGCGATCGCCTGCCAGCCCGTGCCCATCACCGCGTGTCCGCTCTCCTCGATCACCACGCGCGCTCTGAGGGCGGCAAGCGCTGCCTCGAGGCCATCCGGCGAGCCGAACCCGTCGCCGGCCGCTAGGTACAGCAGCTCGGTTGCGCCTGCCTCGATTGCCGTGTGGACCGCGCTGATCGAGGCGTCAACCGACGCCGGGGTGGCTTCGACACGAAGCTGCGGGATCGTCTCGGGCTCCAGCAGCAACGGCGCATCGGGCGGAGCGATGGAGATGTCGAGCGGCGCGCCGAGGGCCGTCGGGACGCAGCTATCGGCGTCCGTCACGATCCCGATCGGGGTCACCTCGGGGCCGGTCCGGTCCGCTCCCGGGGGCTGAGATTCGCTGATTGCCCGGCCATGGGGCCTATGCTAGCGTAACTTGCAGTAGGGATAGCCCGCCGGGCGCGGGTGAGTCTCGCGTGGAGTTGTGTTGTCGTGGCAGAGCAGCAGTAGGAACCAAACGAGTTCGATGCAGACGACCGCCAGCAAGCAAGAGATCATCGAGCAGTTCAAGCAGCACGAAGGCGACACAGGGTCGCCCGAGGTGCAAGTCGCCCTTCTCACCGATCGCATCGTGCACCTCACGGAGCATCTCCGTGAGCACAAGCACGACTACTCCACCCGGCGTGGCCTGTTGAAACTAGTCGGCCAGCGACGCCGCCAGCTCCGCTACCTGAGCAACAAGGACGTGGAGCGATACCACCAGGTGATCCAGGCTCTCGGGCTGCGCCGCTAGCGCAGCCTTCTTGGTCTTTCGGGTTTACCCGAAGCCTGAGCCATCGAATTTGACCGCCGCCCAGCCCGAGGCGCGCCCGGTCGGACCAGGAACCTTCGACGACAACCGGCGGCGGGGCCGCCCCGATCCTTCTCCCTACCCCATCCCCTGTTCAACGTCACGGCCAGGACGGCCGGTGACGCCCATTTTGATAGATCCCCAGTCACGACAAGAGGAACACAAACGAGTGACACTCCAGATAGCTGAAACCGAAACCCACACCTACCCCGCCGGCAGCCAGGTCTTCACGACCGAGATCGAGGGTCAGACCCTCGAGATTGCGAGCGGCCGGCTCGCCCCCAACGCGGCGGCCGCCTGCACCATTCGCTACGGCGACACGATGCTCCTGGTCACGGTTTGCCACGGCGACCCACGACCAGGTATCGACTTTTTCCCGCTCACCGTCGACTTCGAGGAGCGGATGTATGCGATCGGGAAGATCCCCGGATCGTTCTTCCGCCGCGAGGGCCGGCCCGGCACCGACGCCACGCTGGCCGCACGCATGACCGACCGCCCCATCCGACCGTTGTTCCCCAAGGGCTACAAGCGCGAGGTGCAGGTCGTCTGCATGCTCCTCACCTCGGACCGCGAGCAGCCCGGCGACGTCCTGGGCACGATTGGCGCCTCAACGGTGCTCAACCTCTCGGAGTTGCCGTTCGAGGGCCCGGTGTCCTCGGTACGCGTGGCGCGCGTGGACGGCGAGTTCAAGGCCTTCCCGACCTACGCCGAGATCGAGGAGTCGGACATCGACCTGATCGTCGCGGGCACCGAGGACTCGGTCGTGATGCTCGAGGCCGGCGCCAAGCAGGTCCCCGAAGAAGAGGTGATCGAGGCGATCGAGTACGCCGAGGGCGTGATCGCCCAGGTGAACGCGCTGCAGCGCGAGGTGATCGCCGCACTCGGCCAGGACAAGATCTCCTTCGAGCCGCCGGCCCCGACCGACCCGGCGCTCGTCTCGATGATCGAGAGCGCCCTCGAGGGCCGCGACCAGGAGATGCTCGACGCGATCAGCGGCGAGGGCTTCCGTGGCGTCGACGAGCTCGGCGCGCTGGTCTACGGCGAGCTGACGGCCGACCTGCCGGAAGGCGAGGAGTTCCCCCACGATCAGCGGCTGGTCCGCAACACCGTCGAGGCCCAGCTCAAGACCTTCGTCCGCGGCCGCGTGCTGAAGGACGACCTCCGCGCCGACGACCGTCACCCCGACGACCTCCGCGAGGTCACCTCAGAGGTGGGCGTGCTGCCGCGGGTGCATGGCAGCGGGCTCTTCCAGCGCGGCGAGACGCAGGTGCTCAGCGTCGCCACCCTCGGTGCGCTGCGTGACCGTGCTCGGCTCGACCGGATCGCTCCCGGCGAGTGGAAGTACTACATGCACCACTACAACTTCCTGCCGTTCTCGGTCGGGGAGGCGCGCTTCTTGCGCGGCGCCGGCCGGCGCGAAATCGGTCACGGCATGCTCGCCGAGCGGGCGCTGGAACCGGTGCTGCCAGACTTCACAGAGTTCCCGTACACGCTGCGCGTGGTCTCCGACGTGCTGGCTTCGAACGGATCGACCTCGCAGGGATCCGTCTGCGCCTCCACGCTCGCGTTGATGGACGCCGGCGTGCCGATCGAGGCACCCGTCGCCGGCATCGCGATGGGCCTCATGTCCACGCCGGATGCCAGCGAATACAAGGTCCTGACCGACATCGCCGGCATCGAGGACGCCTTCGGCGACATGGACTTCAAGGTCGCCGGCACGGAGCAGGGCGTGACCGCCGTGCAGCTCGACATCAAGCTGTCGGCGCTGCCTTCGGACTTCATGACCGAGGTGTTTAGCAAGGCCCGCGAGGCGCGGCTGAAGATCCTCGACATCATGGCGGACGCGATCGAGGAGCCGCGCGAGGAGGTCGGCACCTTCGCCCCGAAGATCAGCATCGTGAAGATCGACCCTGAGAAGATCGGCGCGGTGATCGGCCCCGGCGGCCGCGTGATCAACGCGATCATCGAGCGCACCGGCGCCTCGATCGACATCGAGGAGGACGGCTCCGTCTTCATCGGCGCGGCCGCGGCCGAGTCGGTGCGGCGCGCGATCGCCGAGGTCGAGGGCCTGACGAAGGAGATCGAGGTCGGCGAGGAGTACGAGGGCCCGGTCGTGCGCCTGATGGCGTTCGGCGCCTTCGTCGAGATCCTGCCCGGCAAGGACGGACTTGTTCACATCTCTGAGCTCGCTGAGGGCCACGTCGACCGCGTCGAGGACGTCGTTGACGTTGGCGACCGCGTCAAGGTGAAGGTGATCGAGATCGACAACCTCGGCCGCGTCAACCTCTCGATGCGAGAGGCCGGCCAGGAGGGTGCGGTTGGTCTCACCGACGAGCAGGCGCGCGAGGAGCGCCCGCGTCGCCGCGACGAAGGCCGCAACGGCGGTGGCGGTCGCGACCGCGATGACCGCGGTGGCGGCCGCGGTCCGCGGCGCGATGACCGAGGCCCGCGCGGCGGTCGAGACGACGGTCCTCGGGGCGGTCGCGACGACCGCCCGCGCCGGGACGACGGTCCTCGCGGTGGTCGCGACGATCGCCCGCGCCGGGACGATGGTCCTCGCGGTGGTCGCGACGATCGCCCGCGCCGGGACGATGGTCCTCGCGGTGGTGGTCGTGGCGGCGACGATCGGCCACGCCGGGACGATGGTCCTCGCGGTGGTCGTGGCGGCGACGATCGTCCCCGCCGCCGCGATGGCGGTGGCGGCAACGATCGTCCCCGCCGCCGCGATGGCGGTGGCGGCAACCGCGGCGGGAACGGCGGCGGCGACTCCGGCGGACGTCGGTGGTAGCCACCCGGCGCGCGCCTTAGGTAGTGGAAGGCTAGACAGATGAGGTTCGACAGGGTCGAGGCGGTCTGCCTCGACCTCGACGACACCCTCGTCGACACGCGGGGCTCCTGGCACGGCGGCTTTGCCGAGGTGGCTGGGGAGCTTCACGAGCGAGCGCCGGGCTTGGCCGCCCTCGGCACTCCCGGCGAGATCTACGAGCGGCATCTTCGTCCGCTGATCATCGCGGCGCAGCGCGCGGCGGGCAGCAGCGAGTGGAGCAACGACTTCGCTCGCCTCGGCTTCCGCCAGCTCCTCGCGGACACCGCCGACCTCGATTCAGCCGGGTCAGACGCGATCTTCGGGGCCTACCTCGACGCCTGGCCGCGCCACCTGCGTCTGTTCGATGACGTCCTGCCCGCCCTGGAGTCGCTCCAGGCGAGCCACCGGCTCGCGCTGATCAGCAACGGCCTCGGCCGCGATCAGCGGATCAAGCTCGATCGCCTCGGGCTCAACGATTATTTCGAGGTCTGCGTGATTTCCGAGGAGATCGGCATCACCAAACCTGAACCGGGGATCTTCGCCTACGCCCTCGAGGCCCTCGGGGTACACGCGAACTCCGCGCTACACGCCGGCGACAATCCGCAGCATGACGTCGCCGGCGCCCGCGATCACGGCATGCACGGCGTGTGGGTGAACCGTCGGGCCGGTCGTTTCGACGGACCCGGCGACGCGGACGCCGAGGTCAGCGACCTCGGCGAGCTGGTTGAGCTGCTCTCGGACTGAGCGCTACTTGCGGGCGACGACCTTGCGGGCGGCCTCGGCGACGCCTTCAGGCGTGAGGCCCATGATCTCGAGCACCTCGGACCAGGTGCCGGACTCGCCGTAGCGGTCGACGCCGACGAACTCCATCGGCACCGGCGTGCTGGTCGCGAGCGCGTGGGCGCACATCCCACCGAGGCCCGTGTGCGAGAGGTGTTCCTCGGCGGCGACGATCGCGCCGGTGTCCCGCGCGGCGGCCTCGAGGGCGGCCGAGTCGAGCGGCCGGATCGTCGCCATGTTGAGCACGCGCGCCTCGAGGCCCTCGCCTGCGAGCTGATCGGCAGCCCGCAACGAGCGCTCGACGAGCAGGCCACAGGCGACGATCGTAAGGTCGCCACCGTCGCGCAGCATGTGCGCCTTGCCCAGCTCGAATCGCGCCCCGTCCGTGTAGACGACCGGCGTCTTCGGGCGCGCCGTGCGCACGTAGAACGGCCCCGGCGTGCTGGCGGCGGCCTCGATGATCGCCTCGGCCTCGACGACGTCGGCAGGCGTGCAGACGTTGAACGTCGGCATCGAGGAGAACGCCGCGATGTCCTCGATCGACTGTGCCGAGGCGCCATCCTCGCCAGTGGAGACCCCGCCGTGGCTGACGACGAGCTTGACGTCGAGCTTCGGCTGCGCCACCGACATTCGTAGCTGGTCGAACGCGTGCTCCGCGAACACCGCGAACGTCGTCGCGAAAACGGTGTGCCCCATCGCCGCGAACCCCGCGGCGGCGGAGATCATGTTCTGCTCGGCGACCCCGAACGAGAAGAACCGCTCGGGAAACTCGTCGCGGAACTTCCGCGCCGACGTTGACTTCCCGAGGTCGGCGTCAACCACCACGAGGTTGTGCCCCTCCTGCTGAAGTCGGATCAGCGTGGGGCCGACAGCTTCGCGCGTGGCGGCAGGTGTTTGTGCTTCTGTAGTAGTCATCAATCGGCCAACTCGGTCATCGCCAGCTCGAACTCCTCGTCCGACGGTGGAGCACCATGGAACGACGGGTTGTGCTCCATGAACGAGACGCCCTTGCCCTTGACCGTGTCGAAGATCAGGCAGACCGGAGCATCGTGCTGCTCGAGCGCCCAGTTGTACGCTTGCTCGATCGTACCGAGGTCGTGGCCGTCGAGGTCCGAGAGCACCGTCCAGCCGAAGGCGCGATACTTCTCGTCCAGCGGCTCAGAGCTCATCGTCGTCTTCGTGAAGTCGTCGTTCTGAATGCCGTTGCGGTCGATGATCGCGAACAGCCCCTCGGCGTGGTGGTGGTCCGCGGCCATCGCCGCCTCCCAGACCTGCCCTTCGTCCTGCTCACCGTCGCCCATCAGCACCCAGACGCGCGAGTCGTCGAGGCCCTGCAGTCGCTGGGCGAGCCTCATCCCCAGGCCAAACGACAGCCCCATACCGAGCGAACCGGCTGTGTTATCCACGCCGGGCGGCTTGCCGAGGACCGAATGCCCTTGCAGCCGGGTGCTCTTCTGGCGGAACGTGGATAGCTCCTCGACCGGGAAATAGCCGAGTTCTGCGAGAAGCGCGTACTGCACCGGTGTGCAGTGCCCCTTCGACATGATGAAGCGATCGCGCTCGTGCCAGAGTGGGTTCTGCGGGTCGTGCCGGAGGAATCGAGCGTATAGCACCGCCATCAGGTCGGTCGCGGACAGCGAGCCACCGATATGGCCCGATTTCGCGCCAAACACCATCTGCACCACGTGACGCCTGACGCGCCGCGTGAGCCCAGCCAGATCTGCCGGTGTCCCGGTCGCCAGTGTCATTCCCGCCCCGGAATCCCTGAGAAGTGGGGCGATTATACGGTCGCGATTCGGACCGGTCCACGCAT
The DNA here is from genome assembly GCA_965248675.1 of Dehalococcoidia bacterium. Taxonomy (GTDB): domain Bacteria; phylum Chloroflexota; class Dehalococcoidia; order UBA2979; family UBA2979; genus UBA6627. The sequence continues at coordinate 1,415,405 of CBDFJZ010000008.1, read as the reverse complement.
GCTTTGTTGCACGAGATCGCACATATTTATGGAAGTAAGGGTGTTGTTAGGAACACGAAGAGTGCCCGCATATCGGGCACAGCGAGCATCCTTCGCCGAACGCCAGCGGTCCGCCGCAGTCGGGACAGCGATGCCCATATCGAGGAGCAGGACCGACGAGCCCGCCTCCGATGAGGCGCGCCTCAGCCCGAGGCCCGCCGACGTGCTTCCCCGCCATCGGCTGCGGGGCGCGGATCCTGGTCGATGTCATGGGTCGTCCCGCTCAATCCGTACAAATGTGCTATGGCAGAAGCTGAGCGTAGTTAGAACAAGTGTTCTTGTCAATGTCCAGGGATGCGCACTCAGCCGTCTCCGCTAGGATCGGGCGGCAAGCGGAGGCCGCGCGCATGTCCCTCTTCCGGATCTTGCTGATCGTCTCGCTGGTCTTCGTCGGATACCTGGTGCTGTTCGCGCCGGCTCGCCTGCGCCGGATTGGCTTTCACGCCAAGCGAGTCGGGTTCGCCTACGTCGCCGCGATCCTGATCAGCGCCGTGCTGCGGCTCTGGTTCGGCTGGGGAGTCTGACCGGTGGCGGACGACGCCCGGCCGCGGATTCTCGTCTGCCCGCAGGAGTTCAAAGGCTCCCTTACTGCCGCCGAGGCCGCGCACGCTATCGCCGAGGGCGCGCGAGCAGCGCTCGAGGATCGCGTGGCGGTGCGCAAGCTACCGATCGGCGACGGCGGTCCGGGTACTGTCGCCGCCTGCCTCGAGGCTACCGGCGCGCAGCGCGTGGTGACCGAGGTGACCGGTCCGCTTGGCGCCCCGCAGCGCGCCGTGTACGCGCTGCGGGGCGACCATGACCCCGTGTCGGCGGTGATCGAGTCGTCGGCCGCGTGCGGCCTCGTGCTCGTCGCGCCCGAGGATCGGCGACCGGGGCTCGCGGCAACGCGCGGCGTCGGCGAGCTGGTTGCGGACGCCCTCGAACGAGGCGCCCGGCGGATCGTCGTTGGCGTCGGTGGGACTGGAACCAACGACGGTGGCGCCGGCGCCGCCCGCGCGCTCGGCCTGCGCCTCCTCGATCACGCCGGCGCCGAGGTTCCCGAGGGCGTGCTCGGACTGATCCGCCTCGAGACCATCGAGCGCACCGATCGGCTGCGCGCGCTCGCCGAGGTTGAGCTACGCGTCGCGGTCGACGTGACGAATCCGCTGCTCGGCATCGAGGGCGCGACCGCGATCTACGGTCCTCAGAAGGGCGTGCGCGACTGGGAGCTGCCGGCCTTCGACGCCGCGCTCGGGCGCTGGGCGGCGCGCGTCGAGTCCGATCTGGGCCTGGCGCTCGCCGATCTTTCTGGCGCCGGCGGCGGCGGCGGACTACCGGTCGGGCTGCTCGCGGCGATCCGCGCCGCGGGTGGCGAGGCGGGCATCGAGTCCGGCGCGGCCCTCGTCGCGGATCTCGTGGACCTGCGCCGCGCGATCGCGGACGCCGACCTCGTCGTGACCGGCGAAGGTTCGATCGACGCTCAGACCGGGTACGGCAAAGCCGTCGCCCACGTCGCCGCGCTGGCAGCGGAGCTCGATCGGCCGTGCATCGCCGTCGCGGGGCTGGTCGATGGCCTGCCGGACGGGGTGAGCGACGCGGAGGCCTCGGCGCCGTCGGACGTCAGCGTGGAAGCCGCGATCGCGCTCGGCGGCGGCCCGGTGCGGGCCGCCGCCGAGCGGCTCGTCGCGCGGTCGATGCTCGGCCGAGGCGATTGTTAGCTCGAGGGCCGCCGATCGACCGGCAGCCAGAGCTTGCGCTCGTCGGGCGAGCGGCGGGTCAGCAGCACCGGTTCGTCCTCGGTCATCCGCGGCCGCACCCAGTTCCCGGTGTCCACGAGGTCGTCCCGGTCGAGCTCCTCGCCGGTGTCCTCGTCGACCACGTGCACGAGCGCCGATCGTTCGCGGATCTGGCCCGCGGTGACGCGCCCCTCCAGCTCGCGGATGCCTGCCAGTTGGACGAACAGCCCGTCCTTGCCGCCCGCGTGGAGGCCCACCGCCGCCAGCGCGCCGATCATCCCGCTGCGGTTCCCGCCGAGTCCGCGCAACAGCACGTTCGACTCGGTCGCGTAGCGCTCGGCGTCCGCCAGCTTGAGCAGTTCCTGCTGCGCGCGGCGGCCCCAGGCCAGCGCGTGCGGCATGTCCGTGTGTCGCGAAAGGATGCCGATCGCGGGGTTCGCCTCCGTCGAGGCGTGCTCGCGAACGAAGTCGACCACGTGGTCTTCGAGGTCGAGCGCGGTTCGCTCCGTCTCCACGGCGATCGCCACCGCGCGGTTGTGATTCGTCGCATCGACCTTCGGGCTTTGCCAGAGCTGGTGGCGCGTCACGCCCCGCGTCGCCCCGAAACCTTCGGCCTCAATCGCCGCCCCCCAGGCGCGTCCAAGCTTGCTCGTGCCGCGGCCGTCCTGATCGTCCGTGTCGTCGATCCCGATCACGAAGCGTTCGTGGACCACGCGCTCTCCGAATGTTCTGCCGGCGGTGAGGGCTCGGCTACTCGTACCCGAGCTCGTGCAGCCGCTCGTCGCTGATCCCGAAGTGGTGCGCGATCTCGTGCACGACGGTGATGCGCACCTGCTCGGGGATATCGCGCGAGTGAAACGCGCGCTCCAGGGGCCCCTGAAAGATGACGATACGGTCGGGCAGGGTCAGGTGGTAGTCGGAGCGATCGACCAGCGGGATCCCCACGTACAGACCGAACAACGAGGTGCCATCCGCGGCTCCCTCCAGGTCCTCCGCGCCCGGCTCGCGTTCGATCACCACCTCCACGTTGTTAAGCTGATCGCGCGCGGCGGCCGGCAGATCACGGAGGGCGCGCTGGACGAGGCGGCGAAAGCGATCGCGTTGCATCGAATGGCGGACGGCTACGAGCTGCGCGCTGGCCAGAGCGTTCGGTAGCCGTCGCCAGTGATCGCGCGCCGGAACTCCTCGCGTTCGAGCGCCTCGAGCCGGTCGATCGCCGCATCGAGCTGCGCGAGCGCCGCGGGCGAGCCGTCGCGGGCGAACCGTTCGCGGACCACCTCGAGCAGGCCGAGCCGCTCAAGCGAGCGGACCCGCAGCGACCAGCCGACGATCTGCAACTCCTCGGGCACCGGCAGCGTCGGGCGGGCGCGTCGGATCGTGGCAATCCGCTCCCGCAGCGACCGCGTCGGTTCCAGCACGTGGGCGGCCGGCTCAGCCTCGCTGCTGCTGCGGAAGTCGATCAGCAGGCGGTGGGCGACCATCTCGAACCGCAGCAGCGCGTGATCGTGCTCGGCCAGCACCGCACGTACCGCGTCCACGTCTGAGCCGGGGCCGCCGTCCATCCGCGCATTCTACCGGCCGCACTTGATCGCCGATGGCTGACGGCCGCGGTCGAACCTGACCGTGTGCTGATCCACCGCCCCCGACGCTGGGGGTGAGCCGAACCGTGCCGATGATTCAGCAGGGTATTCCCCTAGGTAACGAACCACGGTCGTGTTCGGGAGGGCCCGCGGTGATCGCCGACCTGTTACAACGCTGGCGCCCCGACCCCGTGCGGCGCCGCATCGAGGAATCGATCCGTGCCGGCACCGGCCTGTCGAAGGGCGACTGGACGCTCGACGCGCCCTCGATCGGGAGCGCACAGATCGATCGACTCGCCGAGGACATGCGCGACTGGTGCCGCGAACGGATCGATTCGATCCGCCGGCCGTACGGCATCGATCAGCTCGCGCTGGCGGTTGCCTGCGCGACCCCTGGCGGCGATCCGCTCGCCTCGACCACCTTCGGCGTCTTTCGTCCGGTCGACTTCTACAGCGACGAAGGCATCGGCGATCGGCTGGAGGCGTTCCTGCGACAGGTGCCGCTCGACGCGCTGAACCGCGAGCTCGAGGCCGGCGCGCCTGGCATCCGCTTCGCGGCGGCGCTGTTTTCCTGGGGCGACGTCGCCCGCGAGGCGATGTTTGACGAGGACGAGCGCCCTTAGTCCTGCAGCGCGTCTCCGGCGATCTGCTCCGCGAGCTGTTGGATCGCTCCGCCCTCGGCGGCGAGCGCGGAGCACAGCCTGACCAGCTCCCGGATCCCGAGCGGCTCGCCTCCGCTGACGCCGATCAGCTTCGCCGCGCGGCGAATCGCGGCTTTCGCCTCGCCCCGCGAGGCGACCGCGCCGAGCGCGCCCTGGACCTCCGCGAGGGTCGTCGTCTCGATCGTCTCCATCCTGCGATCGTTGCCGCCGGTCGCTCGCCCGCTCGCGCGGGTGTCCCCTAGCGCCGACCCTCCGCCGCCCTGATCTTCACGGTTCCCGCGGTGCCGGTCGTCAGCTGGGATTTGATCGGCAGTGCCACCGGGTCAGACAATCGATCGATGTTGCGCGACAACCGACGTTGGTTGCTGTCGATCATGTTGCTCGTCGCCGTCGGAGCGGCGGGCTGCCACGTGGAAGAGGCGACCCCCGCTCCATCCGCTCCGCTCGCTTCGGAGACACCGGCCGGACTGGCTCGCGGCTACCTGCTGGGGTTCTCCGCGCTCCCCGCCGAGCTGACCGAGCGCGCCTACCTCGAGACCTACGATCTCGCGGCCGAGCACGGCGAGTCGCTATTGCTCCAGCGGCCGCCTGCCTGGGGCGACTTCCTCCCGGGCGCGACCATCTCCGAGGCGCTGCGATCGCAGACGCTGGCGGAGAAACGCGCCGCCGCCGCTCGCGAGCTCCAACTCGTCTACGTCCTCGATCCGTTCGATCCGGCGACGCGCTCCGATCTGCGCGGACTCCCCGAGTCGCACACCGGGCGCACGCTCGCCGACGGCGAGCTGCGGCAGGCGCTGCTCGCCGACGCGCTGTTCGTCGCGCGCAACGTTCGCCCCGCCTACCTCGTGATCGGGCACGAGGTGAACGTCGTCTTCGAACGCAATCCCGAGGCGTACACGGAGTTCGTGTCGATCTACTCGGAGACCTACGACGCGGTGAAGGCGGCCGTCCCGGAGACGAAGGTGCTCACCAGCTTCCAGTACGAGGAGCTGCTCGGCGTGATCCCGTGGCTGCCGCCGCACACCGCGCGCTGGGAGCTGCTCGACGACTTCGAGGGTCGCCTCGATCAGTTCGGGATCACCACCTATCCCTCGTTCGCGTTCGCGGTCGCGCGCAAAGTGCAGCCCTTCTACTACGCGCAGATCGGCGAACGGACGGACCTGCCGATCGCCTTCATCTCCGCCGGATACGCCTCCGGCGTCGGTCGCGAGGGCATCAACGCCTCTACCCCCGCGGAGCAGCGGCGGTTCCTTCAGCGGCTCTTCGAAGACGCCGACGACCTCGGAGCCTCGCTGCTGATCTGGTTGATCGCGCGCGACCTCGCCTACGCGACCGCGCCGCCCGAGGATCTGGTGGCCACGCTCGGCCTCCAGCAGTCCGACGGCGCGCCCAAGGAGGCCTGGCCCGCCTGGCTCGAGGCTGCCCGCCGGCCCTACGACCCGATCGAGGCCGAAGCGGCGGCCCAAGCGGAGGCGACCGGTACCGGGGGTCGGTAGACGCGGGAACGAATAGAAGACCTGCTCGTTCTGCGGCCTGGTTACGAGACGGTCGCGTCGAGTTCGGTGCGAAGTAGATGTCTCACGGCCCACTCGGCCCCCGTCGCGCCAGCCTCAATGCCGGCGACTGCGGACCCGATCACCCATGCCCAGTACACGGGGATAACGAGCTCCCGCTCGATCGGTTCGAGCGGCGACACTTCCTCGTACCCGCGGATGACCTCGTCGTGTACGTCCCCGCCACGACAGCGCGAAGTCGGTTACCCGCAGGTCGAGGTGGGCGGCGTCAAAGTCAAGAACGGCTGAGACGGTGCCGCGTACGTACCTGATGTTTCACGGTGCCAGATCGCCGTGGATGACGATCGGCGGCGGAGCGTGGGGAAGTAATGTGGCGAGGCGTTCGTGCGGTTCCACTGGCGGTCTGCCTGGACGATCGAAAAGCCCTTCGTCTGCCCGACGCCACCCAGGGCGCTGTCCCGCCTCGACGAGGCTGAGCAGGTCCCGATGGAGGCGCGCCAACATCCCGCCGCGCTTGCGTTGTTCTGTGAGCGTCCCGACCAACGATCGGGGAGCAGCACGGCGCCCGGGCAGGTAGGGGAATACACACGAGACGAAACCGGCCGACATGAGCGGAGGTTCGAGAGGTGTGGCGACCAGCCAGCCTCGGTCGGCGAGGTGGTGGAGGAGCCGGTGCTCGTAGGCCACGTCTTCGAGCGAGCGGCCGGCCGCGTGGCGGCGCAGCACGACTCGCCCATCCGCCCCGTCGGCTACCCAGTGAGTGTTCGCGCGTTGGGCGACGAGCCGGATTCGCCTCGCTTCGAATCCCAGGCGACGCAACACGCCGCGCGGGCGGGCGCTGGTATCGGCTGAAGCCACGCCGGCTCCCCTTCGACACATCGTCGCGATCGGCCGCCGGACATCGCGTAGCCGCTAGGCATAGACCAGGTTGCGGTCCATCAGCGCCCGCGAGATCACCAGGCGCTGAATCTCAGACGTGCCCTCGACGATCATGAGCTGGCGCGCGTCGCGGTAGTGGCGCTCCAGCGGGTGATCCATCATGTAGCCCTGTCCGCCCAGCACCTGCAGCGCCTGCGACGCCACGCGGTTCGCCATCTCCGTGGCGTGCGCCTTCGCCACCGACAGCATGTGGCCATGCTCCGGCCCGAAGCGGCCCTGGTCGATCATCCAGGCGCCCTGGTAGACGAGCATCCGCGCCGCCTCGATGTCGATCGACATCGAGGCGAACTTCATCTGGATCGCCTGCAGATCGGTCAGCGGCCCACCGAAGGCGCGCCGCTCGCGGGCGAACTCCAGCGCGTAGTGCAGCGCGCCCTCGGCGAGCCCGACGCCGCGTGCACCGACGATCGGCCGCAGCGAGTTGAGCGTCGTCAGTGGCGCACGCATGCCGAGGCCTTCCTCACCCCCGACGATGTTCGCCGCCGGCACGCGCACGTCGTCGAACGTGAGCACGCCCGTCGGTATGCCGCGTACGCCCATCTTCCGGTCGACTGACGTCACCTCGAACCCGGGCATGTCGGTATCGACGATGAAGGCGTTGAGCGAACGCGGGTTTTCCGGCTCGGTCTTGGCGAAGACGACGAGCTGGTCGGCGTTCGGGCCGCCGGAGATGTAGCACTTCTGCCCCTTGATGACGTACTCGTCGCCGTCGCGCGTGGCGCGCGCCTGGAGGTTCGCGACGTCCGATCCGGCGTCCGGCTCGGTCAGGCAGAACGCGGCCTTCTTCTCACCGTGCGCCACCGGGCCGATGTAGTCACGCTTCTGAGCGTCCGTGCCGAAGAACTTCACGGTGTGCGTGGAGAGCGACGACAGCAGCAGCATCAGCCCCGCCGAGCAGTCGTACTTGGCAACCTCCTCGACGGCGAGCGCGAGCGCGAGCGTCCCCGCGTCGGAGCCGCCCACCTCGGTGGGCAGCGTGATCCCCAGCAGATCCGCTTGCTTGAACGCCTGGAAGTAGTCCTCCGGGTACTCGCCGGTCGCGTCCACCTCGGCGGCGCGTGGCGCGACCACCTCGCGGGCCACGCGCCGCGCGGTCTGCCGGATCAGCTGGTGTTCCTCGGAGAGATCGAAGTCCATGAGGCCTCCCTGGGCGAGGGGAGACTACCGGATCAAGGAGCTAGGAGCCGTCGTCCTCGGGGTCGACGTCTTGCACCTGGGCCATGGCCGCCAGCGCCTCTTGCATGCTGGGGGCCTTCGGCGGGCGGAAGGTCACGACGGCGAGGACAAACGCCAGCGCGATCGCCGCGATCACGTCGGGCAGGGCGGGGGCGAGCTGCACGGGGTCGAACGGGAGCGCCGGCATCGTGGCGTGATCATCGACGCGCACCCGCGGGGCCCTCAGTCGGGACGACCCGCGGTCAGGCGGCGCGCCGTGGCGAGGAACAGGATCGTGGTCAGCGCGGTCACGGTCGCCGGCGGCGAGGTCCGGCTGCCCTTAAGTCCCGCGTTGCCACTGCCGGCGGGCTGGATGACCGCGCCGGCGTCGAGGAACGACTGCATGTAGCCCGGGAGTGCGCTGTGGGGCGGCTGGGGCGCCCAGTTCGTCAACTCATAGGTGCTTCCGGCGGCGAAGCTCGTCTCCTCGAATAGTTGCCAGACCTGCCCCGAGGTGAAGATCTGCAGGAAGGTGATCTCAGAGCCCTCGGTGCTGCAGGCGTCCGGCTGGCCGACCGCACCAAGCAGGATGATTGGAGGCGACACCTCGGCGAAGCGAACGTCCGTGCAGGCGATCGTGCCAACGAAGACCGCGATTCGTTCCGTGAGCGGCCCTGGGAGCGCCGAACCCTGTCTGAAATCGAGGACCATGGCGCGATCGGTTTGCGTGGGGGCGCCCGGGATCGGCTCGATTGCGGCACCGGATTCGACGAAGGTGCGCATGTGGGTGGGGAGCGGCCCCTCCGGTCGAGCCGGGTCCTGAGGTGGCGCGGGCGCCCAGTTCACGAACTGGGAGGTGATGCCCGCCGCGAAGGTCGTTCGTTCGGAGAGCTCGAGGGGCACGATCGGGACGCCCGGGTCGTCGTTGTAGGCCCGGAACTGGAGGAAGGTGACCGAGGCAACGGTCGTCGCGACGAGGGCGAGTGTCGTGGCGATGGCAAGGGACAACAGGCGCTCCATGGCGGAAGCCTAACGCCGCCACCGAATGGGAAGCGCTATCCGTCGGGCAGCACCACCACCCCACTCGCCGCGAGCGCGTCGACTTCGTCCGCCGCGTACCCGGCCTCCTCGAGGATCTCGCGCGCGTGCTCGGACAGCCGCGGCGCCGGTCGTTCGAGGCGCCCGCCCGTCACCGAGGGCCGGATCAGCAGTCCGTAGTTCGTCGTGGCGCCCCAGTCGGGATGCGCTTGCGTGACGACAAGGTCGTTGTCCTCGAACAGCGGCTCGCCGGCGGCGACGTGCCTCCGCAGGATCGGCGCGCAGGGCACCCCGACGGCGTCGAGCGCGGCGAGCCACTCGTCCCGAGGTCGCGTCGCGAACGCGCCGGTCAGCGCCTCGCTCGCGATCGTGCTTGGCGGCGTGCCGTGGGGAGCGGCGAGCTGCGCCGGCTGCAGCGCGACCCCCGCGCACGAGATCAGTGCGCCGCGGTCTGGCTCGCTCGTGGCCTCGATGAAGATCGGTTCACCGTCGGCACAGCGGTACCAGCGCTGGCCGGCATCGGGGCCGGGAAAATCGATTCCGCCACGCAGGAAGCCGCCGCCGGCTGGCGCCCCCGCGATCCGCGTGAACTCCGCGGCCTGGATCGCCATCCCGGCGCGGGCGAGCGCGAGCTCGATCTGCTGGCCCGCGTCCGTTCGCTCGCGGTGGAACAGCGCCGCGAGGACCCCGAACGTTCCGATCGCCGGCGTCATCACGTCGTTCAACGCCACGGTGTGGAACACCGGTTCCTCGTCGGAGCCCTGGTGGTGCATCGCGCCGGAGCGAGCCTGCACCAGCGGATCCCACGCCGCCAGCTCGCTCATCGTCTCGTCGTGCCCCCAGCCCGGCGCCGTGACCGTGATCAGCTGCTCGTTCCGCGCTCGCAGCGGCCGCTCGTCGATCCCCAGGCGCCGCGCCACCCCCGGCCGGTAGCTCTCGACGACGACGTCGGCTTCCTCGGCGAGTCGGTGCAACACCGCCTGCCCGTCCGCGTCCCGCAGGTCGAGCGCGATCCCGCGCTTGCCCTGGTTCCAGCCGAGGAACCCGAGGCCGTTCTGCCGGAACGGATCGCCGGTCGGCGCCTCGATCTTGACGACGTCGGCGCCGAGCATCGCCAGGTGGCGCGGCATCGTCGGACCGGCGATGAACGAGGTGGCGTCCAGCACACGCACGCCCTCGAGCAGGTGCGGCCCGGGATCGCGACTCGCGATCCGCGCGACCGGTGGCGGCGCGGCGGCGACCTCGGCGAGGACGTCGTCGGTGTGCTCGCCGAGCCGGGGCGCCCGGCCGTGCACCTGCCCGGGCGTGGCGGTCAGGCGGAGCGGAACGCCCATCATCTCCACCCACTCGTAGTCGGGGTGCTCGACGCTCACGCGCATCTCGTTCGCGCTGACCGTGTAGCTGTCGAAGTACTCGTCGCGACTGAGCACGGGCTGGGCGGGCACGTCGTACTCGCGGAGCACGCCGATCCAGTGATCGCGAGACTGGCTGCCGAACACCTCCTCCAGCAGCGGCACGAGCAGTGCCCGCGCCTCCTCGGTGCCCAGGCCCCACGGCGCATGTTCCAGCCGCGGGTCCGCCACCAGCTCCGGCCGCCCGATCGCGATCAGCAACCTGCCGGCGAAGGCCGCGGTCCCGCACGCCACGAAGAACCAGAGTCCGTCACTGGCCTTGAACAGCCGGTAGATCGGGACCACGCCCTTCGACCCTGCCGGCGCCGGCCCCGGTTCCGGGATCGCCACCTGGTCCGAGGTCACCCCGCCCACCTGCAGCGCCGCCGCGCCCGCGATTTGCGGCACGTCCAGCCGCTGACCGACGCCCCACCGTTCCCGCGCGTAGAGTCCGCCCGCGACTGCCGCCGCCCCCAGCGCTCCCGCGCCGTAGCAGGCGATCGGCAACACAACGTAGCTGGGGTTGCCCGAGTACGAGGCCTGCCCGGCCATGATCCCGCTCACGGCCGCCAGCAGCGCCGGCGAGCTCGGCCGATCGACCATCGGCCCCGCGTCGCCGTACGGCGGCATCGCCAGATACACGAGGCCGGGGTTCGCGGCCGCTAGTTGGTCGTACCCGATGCCGCGCTCCTCGGCGCGGCCCTGGGGCAGGTCGACGACGACGACGTCCGCCAGCCGGCCGAGCAGCCGGGTGCGGTTCCGTCCGGAATCGCTCGTGTGATCGAGGCGGACGGAGCGCTTGCCTCGATTCAGCGTCTCGAAGCCGGGTGAGGCGCGGAACGGGTCGCCGCCGGGCGACTCCACCTTGATCACGTCGGCGCCGTGATCGGCGAGAAACATCGTCGCGTAGGGTCCGGCGATCCCGCTCGAAAAATCGACGATCCGGACGCCGCTGAACACGCCCTCGCGAGCGCTCGGTTGATCCTCGTCCGGCTGATCGGGAGGCAGTTCGTTCACGATCTCGAGCCCTCCGGGCAGGTCTCGTGAAGGATAGGCTCAGACCAACGAGTCAGTATCGTGTCAGATTTAGCATCGACTCGCCGATCATGGGAGTCGTACGGTTGTCAATCCGCCCGCTTCCGTATAGACTCAAACGAGCGTGGGGCGCGGTCTTTCTATTCGATGTGGTAACTGAGGAACCTCGACGGGCGTACCGTCGGGGATTTTTTGTGCGTGCAATCAGCGGCGACGGGCGTGCTGTCCCCCGCGCCGCCGGACCACGCCGCATCGAAACTCGCGAGACTGAGTGCCCATTCGCCCACGCGTGACGAGGCTTGCAGGCCGCTAAGGGGTTCCCTTTGACCACGATGAACCGACGGATCGTCCGTTCAAACCGCCGCGTACCCAGCCTGGTGAAGACATACGGCCAGGCGCCTCACGTCCTGGACATGCCGAACCTGATCGAAATGCCCCGCCGCTCCTACGAGCGGTTCCTGCGCGAGGGCCTGCGCGAGCTCTTCGACGAGATCTCGCCAATCGACGACTTCACCGGCGGCCGCATGGAGCTGCGCTTCGGCGAGTACCGCTTCGAGGAGCCGAAGTACTCCGAGACCGAGTCGCGCGATCGCGAGCGCACCTACGCCGCGCCAATGCGCGTGCGCGTCGAGCTGCTCGTCAAGGAGACCGGCGAGGTCAAGGAGCAAGAGCTCTTCATGGGCGACATTCCGCTCATGACCGACCACGGCACCTTCATCATCAACGGCGCCGAGCGCGTCGTCGTCTCGCAGCTCGTGCGCTCCCCCGGCGTCTACTTCACGGGCACGATCGACGCCGCGAGCGGGCGCCAGCTGGTCGCCGCCAAGCTGATCCCGAACCGCGGCGCCTGGCTTGAGTTCGAGACCTCCGCCAAGGACCTGATCTCCGTCAAAGTCGACCGCAAGCGCCGGATCCCCGTCACCGTCCTCCTCCGCGCCATCGACCAGGAGGAGGGCCTGACGATGGCCGAGCTCGGCTCCGACGAGCGCGTCCGCGCGATCCTCCAGGACGTCGACACGAACGAGGATCACAGTTTCCTCGAGGCCACGCTCGCCAAGGACGCCACCGCCAACCAGGCCGAGGCGCTCGAGGAGTTCTACCGCCGCCTCCGCCCCGGCGACCCGCCAACGGCGGACAACGCGCGCGAGCTGCTGGAGACCCTCTTCTTCACCGACCGTCGCTACGACCTCGGCAAGGTCGGCCGCTACAAGCTGAACAAGCGCCTTGGCCTCGTCGACGCGCCCGAGACCCGCACGCTGCGCCGTGAGGATCTGGTCGCGATTATTCGCCGCATCTGGGACATCAACAACGGCAAGGGCAGCCCCGACGACATCGACCACCTCGGCAACCGCCGCGTCCGCTCGGTCGGCGAGCTGATGCAGAACCAGTTCCGCGTCGGAATGTTGCGGATGGAGCGGGTCGTTCGCGAGCGGATGACAATCACGGATCCCGAAGAAGCGACGCCCTCCGCGCTCGTCAACATCCGCCCCGTCGTCGCGTCGATGAAGGAGTTCTTCGGCGGGTCGCAGCTCTCGCAGTTCATGGATCAGGTGAACCCGCTGTCCGAGATCGCGCACAAGCGAAAGCTGTCCGCGCTCGGCCCCGGCGGTCTCTCCCGTGACCGCGCCGGGTTCGACGTGCGCGACGTGCACTCCAGTCACTACGGGCGGATCTGCCCGATCGAAACGCCGGAGGGCCCGAACATCGGTCTGATTGGCAGCCTCGCCTCGTACGGCGTCGTCAACGACTTCGGCTTCATCGAGACGCCGTACCGCCCGGTCGTGCACGAGCTGTCGAAGAACTTCAACCGCCAGCTCGAGGGTCGCTACCTCGCGGACAACGTGAAGGACGGCAAGGGCAAGAAGATCGGATCCGAGGGTCAGCTGATCGACGAGGATCTCGCCCGCAATCTCGGCAACGCCGCCGAGGACGTCATTGCGCTGCGGCCCTACGCGGCCGACGAGGCGGTCTACCTCGACGCCCACGAGGAGGAGCAGTTCCGGATCGCGCAGGCGAACGTCGGCATCGACGAGGCCGGCAACATCACCGAGGATCGCGTCGAGGTGCGCCACGGCGAGCGCTTCGAGATGGTGCCGCGGGTGGAGATCGACTACGTCGACGTCTCGCCCAAGCAGATCGTCTCCGTCGCCGCGGCGATGATTCCGTTCCTGGAGCACGACGACGCGAACCGCGCGCTGATGGGCGCGAACATGCAGCGCCAGGCAGTCCCACTGCTCCGTCCCGAGGTACCGCTGGTGGGTACCGGCATGGAACTGCCCGCAGCCGCCGACTCCGGCCAGGTGCTGCACGCGGAGGAGGACGGCGAGGTCGCTTCCGCCAGCGCGAACTACATCCAGGTGAAATACGACTCCGGGCGTTCGGAGCGCTACCCGCTGCTGAAGTTCGTGCGGTCGAACCAGGGCACCTCGATCAACCAGCGCCCGATCGTCAACACGGGCGAGCGGGTGACCCGAGGCCAGCCGCTCGCCGACTCGTCCTGCACGCAGGACGGCGAGCTGGCGTTGGGCCAGTCGCTGCTCGTGTCGTTCATGTCCTGGGAGGGCCTGAACTTCGAGGACGCGATCGTGCTTTCCGAGTCCGTCGTACGAGAGGACAAGTTCACCTCGATTCACATGGAGAAGTACGAGGTGGAGGCGCGGGACACGAAGCTTGGCCCCGAGGAGATCACGCGCGACATCCCGAACGTCGGCGAGGAAGCGCTGCGCGACCTTGACGAGGAGGGGGTGATCCGGATCGGCGCGGAAGTCCGCGAGGGCGACATCCTGGTCGGCAAGATCACGCCGAAGGGCGAGACCGAGCTGACGCCCGAGGAGAAGCTGCTGCGCGCGATCTTCGGTGAGAAGGCGCGCGAGGTGAAGGACACCAGCCTGCGCGTGCCCCACGGGGAGCGCGGCAAGGTGATCGACGTCCGCGTCTTCAGCCGCGACGATGGCGATGAGCTGCCGGCCGACGTGAACAAGATGGTGCGCGTCGCGGTCGCCCAGAAGCGCAAGATCGTGTCGGGCGACAAGATGGCCGGCCGCCACGGCAACAAGGGCGTCGTCTCGAAGCTGCTGCCGCTCGAGGACATGCCGTACCTGGCCGACGGTCGTTCGGTCGAGATCGTGCTGAACCCGATCGGCGTGCCGTCCCGCATGAACATCGGCCAGGTGCTGGAGACGCACCTCGGCTGGGCCGCGTCGACGCTGGGCTGGCGCGCGCTCACGCCGGTGTTCGACGGCGCCTCCGAGACGGAGATCGAGGACGCGCTCAGCCGAGCGTGGTTCGCGATTCAGTCGGGCGCCGTCGAGACCGACCTGGCGCTGACGTCCGAGGACACCGAGGTCGGGCAGCGGGTCGACCTCGACGCGATCGAGACCTACCTCAAGGAGGGCGGCTACGACCCCGACGAGATCCTGCGCACCGGAGAGCCCGGCACCGCCACGCGCGCGTGTCAGAGCCTCTGGTTGGAGGGCCTCGGCGAGAAGAACGTCCGTCGGTTGACCGACGAGAACTTCGACGCGCGGGTGGCCGAGGTCGCCGCGCGCGAGAACGTCGCGTCGCCGATCTGGGGCAAGCAGACGCTCTACGACGGCCGCACCGGTGAGCCCTTCGACCAGCCGGTGACGGTTGGCTACATCTACATGCTGAAGCTGATCCACCTCGTGGACGACAAGATCCACGCGCGGTCGACCGGCCCGTACTCGCTGATCACGCAGCAGCCGCTGGGTGGCAAGGCGCAGTTCGGCGGCCAGCGCTTCGGCGAGATGGAGGTCTGGGCGCTCGAGGCGTACGGCGCCGCGCACATCCTCCAGGAGATGCTGACGGTCAAATCGGACGACGTGGTCGGGCGTGTGAAGACGTACGAGGCGATCGTCAAGGGTGAGAACACGATGGATCCGGGCGTGCCCGAGTCATTCAAGGTGCTGGTCAAGGAACTCCAGTCGCTCGGCCTGAGCGTGGAGATCCTCAACGATGCCTCGGAGGAGGTCGAGTTCGGCGAAGACTACATGGAGCAGATCCCGTCCCTCGGGATCAACCTCTCCGGTCGCGAAGCAGAGGATGTTGCCCGTGCTTGAAGTCAACGATTTCAATGCGATTCGCCTGGGGCTGGCGTCGTCGTCCCAGATCATGTCGTGGTCGTACGGCGAGGTCACGAAGCCGGAGACGATCAACTACCGGACGCTGAAGCCGGAGATGGACGGCCTGTTCTGCCAGCGCATCTTCGGTCCGATCAAGGACTTCGAGTGCGCTTGCGGCAAGTACAAGCGGATCCGCTACAAGGGCATCATCTGCGACCGCTGCGGCACCGAGGTGACGCGCAGCAAGGTGCGTCGCGAGCGGATGGGGCACATCACCCTGGCCGCGCCGGTGACCCACATCTGGTTCGCGAAGGGCGTCCCCAGCCGCCTCGGCCTGCTGCTGGACATCCCACCGCGGACGCTGGAGCGCGTCCTCTACTTCGCGCAGTACGTCGTGACCGAGGTCAACGACGAGGCCCGGGGACACGCCCTGGAGCTGCTGCAGAACGAGGTTGACGAAGAGGCGACGCGCCGCGAAGGCGAGACCGGCGGGCAGATCACGGAGCGCGAAGAGGCGCTCGAGGTCGAGATCGCCGAGATCGAGCAGCGCAAAGACGAGGAGCTCAGGGCCGCCGACGAGGAGCTGGGCGAACAGATCGACGCCGTGATGACCGAGGCGCGCGAGATGGAGAAAGACCTCGGCAAGCGCACCGACGAGAAGCTGCGCGGTAAGCTGACGTTCCGCGACCAGGTGATCGCGCAGCGTAGCGACGTGATCGGCAAGGAGACGGTGAAGGCGCTGCAAGAGGCAGCGACGCAGGCGGTGAGCGGCGTCGAGGAGACGATCGCCGGCAAGAAGTCCGACATCCAGCTGATGGCGGACGCCGCGGCGCAGCAGAAGCGCGACCAGGTGTTCGAGGAGCTGGAGCCGCTGCGCGAGCGCTCCGCCGCGATCCGCGACGAGGTGACCAAGGAGTACGAGCCGCTGGTCAAGTGGCTCGACAAGCTCCGCGACCCGATCGAGGCAGACGCCCTGACGGTGCTCAGCGAGAACGAGTACCGCGACTACGAGGAGCGCTTCGGCCTGGTCTTCAAGTCCGGCATGGGCGCCGAGGCGATCCTCTCGATCCTGCAGCGGGTCGACCTCGACGTGCTGCGCGTGAAGCTCCAGGGCGAGTTGCATTCGACCAGCGGCCAGCGCCGCAAGAAGGCGACGAAGCGGCTGCGCATCGTCGAGGCGCTGCGCAAGTCCGGCAACCGCCCGGACTGGATGATCATCACCGAGCTGCCGGTGCTCCCGCCGGACCTGCGCCCGATGGTGCAGCTGGAGGGTGGTCGCTTCGCGACCTCCGACCTGAACGACCTGTACCGGCGGGTGATCAACCGCAACAACCGGTTGAAGCGATTGCTGAACCTCGGCGCGCCCGAGATCATCATTCGCAACGAGAAGCGGATGCTGCAGGAGTCGGTCGACTCGTTGATCGACAACGGCCGCCGCGGCCGCGCGGTGTCCGGTTCCGGCAACCACAAGCTGAAGTCGCTGTCCGATTTGCTGAAGGGCAAGCAGGGGCGGTTCCGCCAGAACCTGCTCGGGAAGCGTGTCGACTACTCCGGTCGATCGGTGATCATCGTCGGGCCGCAGTTGAAGCTCGATCAGTGCGGGCTGCCCAAGAAGATGGCGCTGGAGTTGTTCAAACCGTTCGTGATGCACGCGCTCGTGCGAAGCGGGCTGGCGCACAACATCAAGAGCGCGAAGCGGATCGTGGAGCGCGCCCAGCCCGAGGTGTGGGACGTGCTGGAAGAGGTGATCAGGGATCGCCCCGTACTGCTGAACCGCGCACCGACGCTGCACCGCCTGGGGATCCAGGCGTTCGAGCCGATCCTCGTGGAGGGCTCGGCGATCCAGCTCCACCCGCTCGTCTGCTTCGCCTACAACGCGGACTTCGACGGCGACCAGATGGCCGTGCACGTGCCGCTCTCCTACGAGGCGGTGGCCGAGGCGCGCCAGGTGATGCTCAGCTCGGAGAACCTGCTCTCGCCGTCCGACGGTGAGCCGGTCGTCGCGCCGACGCTGGACATGGTGCTGGGCTGCTACTACATGACGTACCAGGGCGTGCTACCCGAGGGTCAGCGGCCGCGGTCGTTCATCGACCAGGACCGCGTGCGCATGGCGTACCAGCTCGATCAGGTCGGCATTCACGAGCCCGTGCGGTTCAAGGTCGGCGACGAGTTCATCGAGACGACCGTTGGCCGCGTGCTGTTCAACGAGATCATCCCGGACGAGCTCGGCTACCAGAACGCGCTGATGGACAAGGGCACCCTGCGCGAGCTCGTGGCGGAGGCGCACCGCGACCTCGGCAACGAGCCGACGGTGAAGCTGGTCGACGCGATCAAGGACATCGGGTTCCGCTACGCGACCCAGTCCGGCCTGACGATCGCCGTCTCCGACATCTCCGTGCCGAAGTCGAAGCCGCAGCTGATGGCTGAGGCGGACGGGCAGATCAACGAGATGGAGGAGCAGTACCAGCTCGGCCTGATCACGGCGGACGAGAAGTACCAGTCCGCGATCAGCATCTGGTCCGACACGACGACGCGGATGCAGGAGGCGCTGTACGACGCGCTGCCGGCGACCAGTTCGCTGGCGATGATGTCGAACAGCGGCGCGAAGGGAAACATCGCGCAGATCCGCCAGATGGGCGCGATGCGCGGTCTGATGTCCGACCCGTCCGGGCGGATCATCGACCTGCCGATTCGCTCGAGCTTCCGCGAAGGGCTGTCGGTGCTCGAGTACTTCATCTCGACGCACGGCGCGCGCAAGGGTCTGGCCGACACCGCGCTCCGCACGGCGGACTCGGGCTACCTGACCCGCCGGATGATCGACGTCTCCCAGGACGTGGTGATTCAGCCCGGCACCTGCGTGGAGCCGGGCGAGCCGATCCCCGGGATCTGGCTCAGCCACCGCCCCGGGGACGCGCTGCTCGCCTCGCTCGAGGAGCGGATCGCCGGGCGGTTCACCGCCTCATCGATCGTGCATCCGGAGACGGGCGCGGTGATGGTCGACGAGGACGTCGAGATCACGAACGAGCAGGCGCACGAGATCATCGAGGCGGGTATCGACCGCGTGCACGTGCAGTCGCCGCTGACGGATACGAGCCCTCGAGGAATTGCACAGCACAGCTACGGTCGCTCGCTGGCGACCGGCGAGCCAGTGGAACCGGGGACCGCGATCGGCATCATCGCCGCGCAGTCGATCGGTGAGCCGGGCACGCAGCTGACGATGCGGACGTTCCACACCGGCGGCGTCGCCGGAATCGACATCACCTCGGGTCTGCCGCGCGTCGAGGAGATCTTCGAGGCGCGCGTGCCCAAGGGGCAGGCGACGCTGGCCGAGATCGACGGCGTCGTCCAGGTCTCGCGCGATGGGGACCAGCGGACGATCTCCGTAACTTCCACGGAGTCGTTCTCCGAGGAGTTCGAGCTTCCGAAGGACTTCGAGCTGCTCGTTGAGAACGGCGATGAGGTGGAGACCGATCAGCTGCTCGCGCAGCCGCCGGAGGACGCCAAGGAGTCCGAGCTGCCGGTGGTTCCGATCGCGGCGCCGGCAAACGGCACGGTGGAGTTCGTGCGCGATGGTCGCAAGCGGCGGCCGATCGGGCTGCGGATCACCGGCGAGATCAAGGACATCCGCGAGTACCCGATGCCCGCGAGCGCGCGGCTGCGCGTCGAGGGCGGCGAGTTCGTCCACGCCGGCGACCAGCTCACCGAGGGTCCATTGGATCCGCAGGAAGTGCTGCGGATCATGGGCCCGGAGACGTGCCAGCTCTACCTCGTGGACGAGGTGCAGAAGGTCTATCGGTCGCAGGGCGTGAACATCAACGATCGCCACATCGAGGTGATTGTCAGCCAGATGATGCGCAAGGTCCGCGTTGAAGACCCCGGCGACTCCGACCACCTCCCGACAGAGCTGGTCGACCGTTGGGGGTTTGAGGACCTGAACGAACGTCTGATCGCCGAGGGCGGGACGCCCGCGACGGCGGAGCCGGTGTTGCTCGGGGTGACCAAAGCATCGCTGTCGACGGACTCGTTCCTGGCGGCAGCTTCGTTCCAGGAGACGACTCGGGTGCTGACGGACGCCGCGATCAGCGGTTCGACGGACTACCTGCGCGGTCTCAAGGAGAACGTGATCATCGGCAAGCTGATCCCGGCACGTGCCGAGGTCGTCGTCGAGCGGCCCGAGCCGATCGCCGAGATCTCGATGCCCGAGTCGATGGTGCTGCCGTTCATCTTCGACTTCGAGCGGCAGGAGAACCTGATCGGCGAAACGCCGTCGGTGTTCCAGCCGAGCGAGGAGATGACGGCCGAGCTGGCCGGCGCCACCTCGTACGTTGCGGAACCGGAGTAGATCCGGCTACGCCGGATGACCGAGTAACGCTCGTCCGGAGCTGAGTTCTCGAGGGGGCCCACAGGCCCCCTCGTTGATCCGTGGCCCCATCGTGATCTCGGTCTTACCTCGAGGACGTTGAGTTAGCGAGCGCGCTCGCGGAGTTCGCGCTGGCGCGCGCGGTAGGCGCGCGACTTGGCCTGCGTCCCGCAGACCTTCATGTCGCACCAGCGCCGCGAGTGGTTCTTCGACTGATCGAGGAAGGTCCACTGGCACGTCTCGTTGCCGCAGTGGCTGAGGCGATCCCAGGTTCCGTCGCGCATCGCGTCGTGGGCGATACCCAGCACGCGGGTGGTGAGGCCGGCAATGCCGGTGGCGGCAGGCTCGAGGCGTGAGCCGGCTGCCTCGAACCGGGCGTGAATCGGCAGCTGACGGGCGATCGCGTCGAGCTGGACCGCGTTTCGAGGGCTACGGTCGTCGATCAGGGCATTGAGCGCATCTCTGGCCTCGCGCGCGAGCTCGACATCTTCTGAACTGACCTCGATCGGGCCGCTCTCGGCGACTCGCTCCTTCGTCAGCCAGCGCTCGAACAGCTCGCGGTTGGCGAACCAGTCGGGCGTTTCGCCGCCGTGGTGGCTGTTGAGGAACTTGAAGAACAGGCGTCGGTCTGATCGGTCCATGCGGACAGTATAGCATCACTCCCATTCGATGCTTGACTGGTGACCGGGAAACCAGTAAACTACATATTACCGGTGACGCACCAGGCGAAGCAGCGGTTGCTCGTGAAGGCGGCGTCACCAGAAGGATCACAGTTATGACCACTCCCACACCTCGAATCCACGAGTACTACAACGCGCTGGTCGGCCGCGGCCGGCACGTCGTGGCCCCAACGATCAGTGAGGCCCGGCGAGATCTGCGCCGGGCGACGGAGGCTGAGCTCCACTTCCACGGCATCTAGCGAGCCGCGGGGGACTCGCGCTCTCTAACACCACAGATCGTTCCGCAACGGGCGGCCCCTGCAGGCCGTCCGTTCGCTTTAGGAGCCAGTCGCGACCACGCTATCGACGGAGGGCTCGCTGCTGGAAGCGGGCCGCCGACGACTCGAGCTGGTGTTTGGCCGTCGCGCGCCGTTTGGGACAAGGGACGTGATCGGGGCCGCTGCGCGCTACCGCGAGCGGCGATAGCCTCCTCGAGTCGTCGGTCGTCAGCCGGCGGCTGGCCACACAAGAGGGGTTGGCCACACAAGAGGGGCTGGGGACATGGAAGCGGTACTCGAGACGGCGATCAGCCAGTTTCAGCGCGCGGCCGACCGGATCGGCCTCGATGACGACATGCGCGGGCTGTTGACCTCGTTCAAGACGGTGTACCAAACCGAGTTTCCGGTCGACATGGACGATGGCCACATTCGCGTGTTCTCCGGTTATCGAGTGCATCACAACGCGGCGCGCGGCCCTGTGAAGGGCGGCATTCGCTACTCGCCGATGGTCTCGCTGGACGAGGTGAAGGCGCTCGCGATGTGGATGACCTGGAAGTGCGCCGTGGTGAATGTGCCGTTCGGCGGCGCCAAGGGGGGCGTGATCTGCAACCCGGCCGCGATGAGCGAACATGAGCTGCAGGACCTGACGCGGCGTTTCACCTCAGAAATCGCGCCGATCCTCGGACCGGATCGGGACATCCCGGCGCCGGACATGGGCACGAACCCACAGACGATGGCCTGGATCATGGACACCTACTCCATGGAGCAGGGCTACACGATCCCCGGCATCGTGACCGGCAAGCCGGTCGCGATCGGCGGCTCCGAGGGCCGCTTCGAGGCCACGGGGCGCGGCCTGCTCTACATCCTCCAGGAACACCTGGCGACGCAGGGCGGCGTGCGCGATCGGACGGTGTCCGTCCAGGGCTTCGGCAACGTCGGCGGCGTCGCGGCCAAGCTGCTCTGCGAGGCCGGGGCGACCGTCACCCACGTCTCCGACGCGGAGATCGCGCTTCACAACGCCGATGGGATCGACGCGCCCGCTGCGTTCGCGCACGTCGGCGCCGGCGGGTCGCTGGTCAGCTGGTACGAGGAGCACCGCGACGCAGCCGAGGCGGTCAGCCATGACGCGATCCTCGAGGCCGACGTCGACATCCTCGTCCCAGCGGCGATCGAGGGCGTGCTCACCGGCGACAACGCGGGTCGGGTGCAGGCGGATCTGATCATCGAGGGTGCCAACGGTCCGACCAGGCCCGAGGCCGATCAGATCTTCGCCGAGCGTGGGATCACGCTGATCCCCGATACGCTCGCCAACGCCGGCGGCGTCACCGTCTCCTACTTCGAATGGGTCCAGGCGCGGCAGTACCTGCATTGGAGCGAGGAGCAGGTGAACGCCGAGCTGCGCCGGCTGATGGTGGACGCCTACCACCACGTCACCACGCGGTGCGGCTCTGCCGACGCCGACTGCTCGCTGCGCGAAGCCGCCCAGTGGATCGGCGTCGAGCGGGTGATCGAGGCGCTCGAGCTGCGGGGGATCTTCCCCTAGGGCGCCGGCGCGACCTGCTCACGCTTGCGGAGCGGGATCGCTCCGCCGCCGGCCATCGGGCGCGGGTTGATCGGCAGACCCGCCTCGACCGGGTTCAGCGCGACCAGCAGCCGCTCGCGTTCTTGCATCAGGCGTTCCTGCTGCGCGGGGTTGTCATCAACCTTCATCTGCACGAGGTCGGCGATCTTGACCTTGCAGTCGGCGTCGAACTTCTGCATGCCGCAGACGTTGCAGGGGTCGCGCTTGCAGTCGAGCGTGATCTCCTGCTCGAGCGTCTTCAGCCACTCGCCGCGCAGGTAGCTGGCATCGGTGCCGCCGTGGATGTGCGCCCAGGGAAGCGTCTCCCAGAGCTCGCGCGGGCGGTAGGCGTGGAACGCCGGGTCGACGCCACAGGCCTCGAAGGCCTCGTTCCAGAGCGACCAGTCGTGGTGCTCGGACCAGGCGTCGAACTTGGCGCCGTTGCGCCAGGCGGCCTCGACCACGTCGGCGACGCGGCGGTCGCCGCGCGAGAGCACGGCCTCGAGCAGTGACTTCTCGGGGTCCTCCCAGGTGAACTGGACGCCGACCTCGAGGCAGCCTTCGCGGAGGATCTGGTGGCGGCGTCGCAGCGTCTCGGCGTCGCAGTGAGCGACCCACTGGTAGGGCGTGTGCGCCTTCGGGATGAAGTTGCTCGTGGAGACGCGGACGCGGGCGCGCTTGCCGACGTGCTTGCGACCGATCCGCTTCACCTCGTCGGCGATGCGGATGATCTCCTCGACGTCGTGATCGGTCTCGGTCGGCTGGCCGACCATGAAGTACATCTTGATCGAGGTCCAACCGCCGGCGAAGGCGTTCTCGGCGGCGGTGAGGATGTCTGCCTCGGAGACGAGCTTGCTGATCGTGTTGCGGAGTCGCTGCGAACCGGCCTCGGGCGCCAGTGTGAGCGTGTGCTTCTTGCCGCGCGCGACGGCCTCGGAGATGTCGACCGAGAAGGAGTCGACCCGTGTCGAGGGGATGCTGATCTTCAGCCCGCGGTCGCCGTAGGCGTCCATCAACGCGTGCACCATCGGCGCGATCTCGCTGTGGTCCGTGGTTGACAGCGACATCAGCGACAGCTCGTCGTACCCCGTGTTGGCGAGCAACTCGCCGGCCGCCGCCACGACCTCCTCGACCGTGCGCTCGCGGGTCGGGCGGTAGATCATCCCGGCCTGGCAGAAGCGGCAGCCCTGGGTGCAACCGCGCTGGATCTCGATCGTCGCCCGGTCGTGCACGACCTCCATGTAAGGGACGACCGGCGTCGTCAGCGTCGGCTCGAGGACCTGCACGACCCGCCTCGTGACGCGGCCTGGTGCCGCATCGTCGTTCGGCTCGATCGCGTCGATCGTGCCGTCGTCGGCGTAGGACACGTCGTACAGCGACGGCACGTAGACGCCCTCGACGCGGGCGAGGCGTCGGTGGAGCTCGCGGCGCGGGCCGCCACCTTCGCGCTTCCAGGACACGATCGCATCGCAGATGTCGCGGATCACCTCTTCGCCCTCGCCGAGGGCGAAAGCGTCGATGAACGGCGCGAGCGGCTCCGGCTCGAGCGCGCCCGAGCCGCCGGCGATCACGATCGTCTCGTCGTCGGCGCGGTCGGCGGTGCGGAGGGCGATGCCACCGAGGTCGAGCAGGTTGAGGACATTGGAGTAGCAGGCTTCGTACTGAAGCGTGATGCCGAGCACGTCGAACTCGCGGACGGCGTGGCGCGTCTCGAGCGAGCGGAGCGGCTCCTCGTGGCGGCGGAGCAGCTCCTCGAAGTCGGTCCACGGGCTGAAGACGCGCTCGGCGAGGGCGTCGTCGCGGCGGTTGATGATGTCGTAGAGGATCATCAGGCCGAGGTTGGCCATCCCGAGGTCGTACAGATCCGGGTAGGCGAGCGCGACGCGCAGGTCGTGCTGGTCCCAGTCCTTGATGATCGAGTTCAGCTCGCCGCCCGAATAGCGCGCGGGGCGCTGGACTCTGGCGATCAGGGAGTCGTAGACCGTCGTCATCACGAGCGCTCCAGTCATCGATCCGCGCGGCGTCGCGGGACGCATCGAGGGTAGTTGGCGCCGGGAGGCATGGACAACACTGCGGCGCAGTCCCGGCGGCCGGGCACGACCGTAGAATTGTGCCATGGGCGATGTGGTAGCCGCGATTGTGCTGGCGGCCGGGCGATCCTCGCGGATGGGTGGCGAGGACAAGCTCTGGGCCGATCTTTGCGGCGTGCCGGTGATCGCCCGCGCGCTGCGAAGCATGGCTGCTCTCGACGGCCTCGACGTCCTCGTGATCGTCGGTCCCGAGGATCGCCACGATGCGCTCCGCGCGTTGCTGCCCGAGCGCGACGGCCTCGAGGTGGGGTGTGTCGAGGGCGGCGACCGGCGACAGGATTCCGTCGCGGCGGGGATCGCGATGGCGCCCGAGGCCGACTGGTACCTCGTGCACGACGGCGCGCGGCCGCTGGTGACGGCGGAGCTGACGGCCTCGGTGCTGGCGGCGGCGCGCAAAGCTGGAGCCGCCGTCCCGGGCGTAGCCGTCGCCGACACGTTGAAGCGCGTCGATGCGGGCGAGCTGGTCCTGGAGACGCTCGATCGCGCCGCGCTGCGTGCGGTACAGACGCCGCAGGCGTTCGCCGGCGATCTGCTACGCGAGGCGCATGCCACCGTCCGCGGCGCCGTCACGGACGATGCCTCGATGGTGGAGGCGCTGCGCCGGCCGGTCGTGGTGGTCGAGGGCGATCCGGCGAACCTGAAAGTGACCCGACCCGCCGACCTGCTGATCGCGCGCGCGTTCCTCGAGGCGCCCGGCGTCGAATTGGGCGAAGGGGACCGCTGATGCGCGTGGGGTTCGGGTACGACATCCACCCGTTCCGGGACGGCGACGAGGGGCCGCTCCGGCTCGGCGGCGTTGACATCGCGGACGCGCCGCGGCTAGAGGGGCACTCTGATGGCGACTCGGTAGTGCACGCAGTGATCGACGCGCTGCTCGGCGCGGCCGGCGAGGGCGACATCGGCCAGCACTTCCCGCCGGGCGAGCCGGCGACAGCCGGGATCGACAGCCGCGAGCTGTTGACGCGGGTGGCGAGGTTGCTGGCGTCGCGTCAGATCGGCGTCGTCAACGTCGACGTGACCGTGATCGCCGAGCGGCCACGGCTGGCCGAGCACCTGTCGTCGATGCGCGAAGCGGTGGCGAGCGTGCTCAGCCTCGGGACCGATCGGGTGAACATGAAGGCGACCACGAACGAGGGCATGGTGGCGATCGGGGACGGCCGTGCGATCGCCGCGATGGCGGTGGCGCTCGTCGAGGAGCGTGTACGATAGAGGCGCTATGTCGACCATGAACGCCGTCCTGCGCGCCCGGTCGGATCGCCCTCGAGACGGGCGCTGTTGTTGCGTCTGTTCGTGAGCCGCTGACGCCAGCTCGCGTCCGCGGCACTTGCTCGACCACGAACCGGCTGCCTTGATCCGACTTACGACCAGACGCTCAGAACGGATCCCCCACATGGGCTGGCTCTCATCGATCCGGGAGGACATCGGCGCCGCGCAGCGGCGCGACCCGGCGGCGCGCGGCGCCTTCGAGGTGCTGCTGACCTACCCCGGCGTGCACGCGCTGATCGTCCACCGGCTGACACACCGACTAAACCGCGCGGGCGTGCCACTGCTGCCGCGTCTGCTGTCGCACCTGATGCGGTTCCTGACCGGCATCGAGATCCACCCGGGCGCCCGAATCGGGCGCCGCTGCTTTATCGATCACGGGATGGGCGTCGTGATCGGCGAGACGACGATCGTGGGCGACGATTGCCACCTCTACCAGGGCGTAACCCTCGGCGGGACGTCGACGCTGCAAGAGAAGCGGCACCCGACGCTCGAGGAGGGCGTCGTGGTGGGCGCGGGGGCGAAGGTGATCGGCGCGGTCACGATCGGCGCGCATGCCCGGATCGGCGCAGGGGCCGTGGTGGTGGCAAGCGTGCCGCCCCGCGCGACTGTGGTCGGCGTGCCCGGCCACGTGGTCGCCTTCACGGTGCCGGCGACGCAGAGCGAGAACGAGACGGTTGAACGGTTACCAGATCCGGAGTGGGATCGGATCGACGCGCTGGAACGCCGGATCGAGGAGCTGGAAGTGCGCGTGCGTGACGAGGAACAGGACCACAGCGGGGTGTCCTCGGAACCGGAGCGTCGTTCGCCTGGACCGCGCGGGGTCGGACGGTCGCGATGAGGCTGACAGACACGATGTCCCGCGAGCTGCGCGAGATCGAGCCGGCGCAGGCCGGCTCGGTCGGGATCTACGTCTGCGGCGTCACGCCCTACGCCGAGGCACACGTCGGCCACGCGATGTCGTTGATCGTCTACGACGTGCTCGTGCGCTACCTGCGCTGGGACGGCAACCCGGCCGGCGGCTACACGGTCACGTTCGTCACGAACTACACGGATGTCGACGACAAGCTGATCGAGCGCGCCGCCGAGCTCAACCGCGACCCACTGGAACTAGGGACCGAGAACATCGAGCGCTGGGAGCGGGAGCAGATCGAGCTGGGGATCGCGCCACCCAACGAACGGCCGCGCGTGACAGGCGAGATCGAGACGATCACCTCGACGATCGCCCGGATCATCGAGGAGGGCTACGCGTACGTCACGCCGGGCGGCGACGTCTACTACCGGGTGCGGGCGAAGGACGATTACGGGAAGCTGTCGCATCGTGACATCGAGGAGCTGCGCACGGGGACGCGAGGCGAGCCCGGTAAGGACAAGGAGTTCCCGCTGGACTTTTCGCTGTGGAAGGCGCAGAAGCCCGGCGAGCCGGCCTGGCCCTCGCCGTGGAGCGACGGCCGTCCTGGCTGGCACATCGAGTGCTCGGCGATGGCGCAGTGCTACCTGGGCGACACGTTCGAGATCCACGGCGGCGGCGTCGACCTGATCTTCCCACACCACGAGAACGAGATCGCTCAGGCCGAGGCGGCGACCGGCGAGCCGTTCGCACGGCTCTGGATGCACAATGGCATGGTCCAGTTCGAGAACGAGAAGATGGCGAAGTCGACGGGGAACGTCGTTACCGTTGCCGACGCACTCGGTCGCTGGCGCCCGGACGCGCTCCGCCTGTTCGTGTTGAACAGCTACTACCGAGGCCCGAACAACCTCACCGAGGAGGCGATGGGCGCGGCCACCCGCGGGATCGAACGTTTCGAGGGCGCCCTCGAGGCCTTCGATGCGCCGGCCGGAGCGGAGCGGCTGGACTCGGGCGACACCCGCGCCCGCTTCGTCGAGGCGATGGAAAACGACCTCGGCACCCCGCAGGCGCTCGCCGCGCTGTTCGACCTCGCGCGGGCGATCAACCGCGGCCGCGACGACGGCCGGGATGTCATCCCTGCTCAGGCCGAGCTGCGGGAGCTGACCTCAGTGCTCGGCCTACGGCTGGAGGGCGACGCGGCGGCCGTCGTGGAGCTGGACGTCGTGGCGCTGTCGAAACTGGCGGCTGAGCTCGACGTGGTCTGCGGGGGCACAGACGCCGAATCGACGATCGAGGCGCTGATCGAGCGGCGAGCGGCGGCGCGAGCGGAGCGCGACTTCGCGTTCTCGGACCGCATCCGCGACGAACTCGCAGCGCTGCAGGTCGCGCTCGAAGACACCCCGGATGGGACGCGCTGGTCGGTGGAGACGTAAGCCGCGAAATCCCACGTTCGTGGGTGCAACGATCGTTGACCGCCGGATCGCGCTCGATATAATCGGGGGCGGTGCGCACTCCGGGTGTCCCCACCACGGACGACGGGGTGCGTCTTGCTCTCCACGACACGATCGGCGAGGACGGACGCGGATGTGGCGTGGTAGCGAGTCTTGGCCCGAGTGGCGCAATGGCAGCGCAACCGATTTGTAATCGGTAGGTTAGCGGGTTCGAATCCCCTCTCGGGCTCCAAACCCGTTTGGGATCCAGCAGGGGTGGGAGAGTGGCTAATTCCAGCGGACTGTAAATCCGCCGCCTCACGGCTACGCAGGTTCGAATCCTGCCCCCTGCACCATCACTTGATCCTCAATGTTTCTGGGGCGAATTGCGATCCGAGGCCATCCGCGGAGATCGCCGGTGATCGCTGAGGAAGCCCCCTGGAGCCATTAGCTCTACCAGCCGCCTACATGGACGTCTTCGAGCAAGAGCCGCTCTCCGCGGACTCACCGCTGCGGGACATGCCGCATGTGTTGATCACGCCCGCACAACTCCTCGATGCGCGCCCTGATCAAGAACTACGCGGGCATCGTTCGGTACCGCTCACGATCGGCGAGTAGCCGGACGAGCCGTCAGTCCGGGCACGTCCGCCGCAGATCGCCGCAGTTCGGGGGGCGGCGTCTCGCCATCGGGCGGCCGTGAGGTGACCGCACGTCGCCTATGCTGCGCCGGGTGCCGGGCGAGTCCTGGCGGAGAGGTTGACGTCCATGAGCCGTCGTGAGATCGAAGGCGACTGGATCATGGGCTGGCCAGACCGGCGCCGGCCGGTCGCGCCCACGCGAAAAGACGCGGAGGGCCGCGTCATGAATCAGCGCAGCCCCTGGGCAGACCTCGAAGGCCTGATCACGCCGACCAACCTGCGTTACCTCGTGGCGCAACTGGAGATCCCCGACCCGGTGCATCCCGACGAGTGGTCGCTCACGGTCGAGAGCAGCGTCGCCCGCCCGCTGACACTGACGCTGGACGAGGTTCGCGAATTCCCCGGCCAAACGGTCCGCGTGGTCCACGAGTGCTCCGGCACGGACGCGGACTTCTTCGACTATCTCCGTGACGGCGGCGAGCGCCCGAGTCAGTTCGACCTCGATCAGCTCCACACCGGGCAAACGAGCTCCGGCGAGTTCACCGGGGTCCCCTTGCGCACGATTCTGGAGGAGGCGGGAATCGGCGCCGACGCCGTCGCCGTGCTGGCGCAGGGGTTCGACCACGGCATCCCCGGTGAAGGCAGCCGCAAGAGCTACGAACGGATGAAGGAGCAGCTCACGCCGGAGCAGCTCGCCCAGTACGAAGCCATGCGCTCGAAGCCCGGAGTCGGGACCACGCACGGCGCCTCGTACATCCCGAGCGAGGAGATCAACTACGAGAAGGCGCTGCCGATCGAGAAGGCGATGGATGAAGATACGATCCTCGCCTGGGCGCTGAATGGCGAGTATCTGCCGCACGTATTCGGAGCGCCGCTGCGATTGATCGTGCCCGGCTGGTCCGGCAACTGGTCAGTGAAGTGGCTGCAGCGGATTGCGGTCTTCGATCACATGCCGCAGCCCTGGTACCAGTCCGAGTACTTCTACTACGCGGACTCGCCCGACAATCCGGAGGACCGGGAGATGCTCACCGCCATGGGCGTGCGAGCGGTGATCACCGACCCGCGGGACTACACCCGGGACCAGGAGCTGCCGCTCAAAGCCGGGTCCAACGTGATCCGGGGGCTCGCGTGGAGCGGCATGGGCAGGATCGAACGGGTCGAGATCAGCGTGGATGAGGGCCACAGCTGGCAGGAGGTGCACCTGGAGGAACCGCGAGAGCGGTGGCTCTGGGTGCGCTGGTCTTTCCGCTGGGATGCCGCGCCGGGCCGCCACGTCTTGATGGCGCGGGCCTTCGATGAGGCAGGCCGGACGAACGGCGCGGTCCCCTGGAACTTCTTGCGCAAGAACTTCGACGGGATCGTCCCGGTCGAGGTGATGGTCGAAGCGTAACGTGCAAGGCTCCTGCACGGAGCCCCTTCCGCCCGTGGGAACAGGGCGTTTGGTGGCTTTATCCGCGTCGGGGATCGACGCGATATCCTCCGACTCGGACGGTAGATCCGCCGCCTCACGGCTACGCAGGTTCGAATCCTGCCCCCTGCACCACTGACCAGCGAGCTGATCGGCTGCCTCGGAGCCGGTCGCGACCGCGGAGGACACGCAAGGACGCAAGCGCTCTCCGATCGTTGAAATTGGCGGACCTTCGGTGGCGCGCAGCGCAAGCGGGCGGCACACTGAATGGCCGGCACGCGCCCCACTCACGAAGCCCGCTTAGCTCAGTGGTAGAGCGCATTCTTGGTAAGAATGAGGTCATGAGTTCAACTCTCATAGCGGGCTCCATCGCCGTGGTGGCCCGGCCGAGTTGAGGTCCGACCAGTATCGATCAGTACCCGGGCGGTTCGCCGGGGAGACAGAACCCCAACGAACTGGGGAAGAGTAGGAGACCGGGATGGCCAAGGGCGTATTCGAGCGGACGAAGCCGCACGCCAACATCGGAACGATCGGTCATGTCGATCACGGCAAAACCACCTTGACCTCCGCGATCACCAAGGTGCTTGCGCTGCAGGGCGGCGCGGATTTCCGGTCGTTCGAGCAGATCGACAACGCGCCCGAAGAGAAGGCGCGCGGCATCACGATCGCGATCACGCACGTGGAGTACGAGACGGAAGCCCGTCACTACGCCCACGTCGACTGCCCCGGTCACGCCGACTACATCAAGAACATGATCACCGGCGCCGCCCAGATGGACGGCGCGATCCTGGTGGTGGCGGCGCCTGACGGCCCGATGCCGCAGACCCGCGAGCACCTGCTGCTCGCCCGCCAGGTCGAGGTGCCGAACATCGTCGTCTTCCTGAACAAGGTCGACATGATGGACGACGAAGAGCTGCTCGAGCTGGTCGAGCTCGAGATGCGCGATCTGCTGAACGAGTACGAGTTCCCGGGCGACGACGTGCCGATCGTTCGCGGCTCGGCGCTCGCCGCCCTGGAGTCCAGCTCCGAGGACATCGGCGCCCCGGAGTTCGCGCCGATCGTCGAGCTGATGAGCGCGGTCGACGAGTACATCCCGCAGCCGGAGCGTCCGAAGGACCAGCCGTTCCTGATGGCGATCGAGGACGTGTTCGGCATCAAAGGCCGCGGCACCGTCGTCACCGGTCGTATCGAGCGCGGCACGGTCAACGTCGGCGAGTCGATCGAGATCATCGGTCTGAAGGACACCCACACCACGACGGTGACGGGCGTCGAGATGTTCAACAAGACGCTGGCCACCGGCGAGGCCGGCGACAACGTCGGCTGCCTGCTGCGCGGCGTCGAGCGTGAGGAGATCGAGCGTGGCCAGGTGCTGGCGGCGCCCGGTTCGATCACCCCGCACCGCAAGTTCAAGGGCCAGGTCTACGTCCTGTCGAAGGAAGAGGGCGGCCGTCACACGCCGTTCTTCAACGGCTACCGCCCGCAGTTCTACGTCCGCACCACCGACGTCACCGGGATGGCGACCCTCCCCGAGGGCACCGAGATGGTGATGCCGGGTGACGACGTGGAGCTCAACATCGAGCTGGTCTCGCCGATCGCCATCGAAAACGGCCTCCGCTTCGCGATTCGCGAGGGCGGCCGCACCGTTGGCTCCGGCATCGTCACCGAGATCGTCGAATAGGCGGTCCGCGATGGCGAAGAAGGGCGACCGCGACCACATCAAGCTGGTCAGCAACGACTGCCCCGGGGTCGTTTACCATACGAAGAAGAACAAGCGGAACGACCCGGATCGCATCGAGTTGCGCAAGTACTGCCCGAAGACCCGCTCGATGCAGCTGTTTCGGGAGAGTCGCTAGGCGTAACGCGCGTCGTTCAGCCGGTTCGCGGGCACGGCCCAGCGCTCCGGCGGTTCCGCGCCCGGCGATCGGCGACTGGTAGGAGCGGCGAACGATGGGCCGACAGGCTCGCCGGGCCCAGGCCCGAGCGGAACGGCGTCAGCGACGGCAGGGACAGGGTGGCCCACGCGGTCCTCGGAACCCTGCCGCCGTCGCGTCGGCCGCGCCGCAGCCGGAGCAAGTTCGGTCGCGCGGATCGCTCTTCAGGCCAGCGTGGATCGTCGACATCATCAGCGAGCTACGCAAGGTCACCTGGCCGTCGCGCCAAGAGGTCGGCTATCTGAGCTTCGTCGTGATCGTCATTTCGTTCATCATCGGGGCGATCCTTGGCGCGGCCGACCTGGCCTTCGGCTGGTTCGTCGAGCAGACGATCCTGCGATAGGAGCGACGCGTGGCACTCGAATCGCTACCCGACCAACCGGACGCCGCCGACGCGAACGGCGCGTCTTCCGAGCCGATCGAGCCCGACGACGGTCGGGCCTGGTACATCGTGCAGACGTATTCCGGGTACGAGAACAAGGTGCGCGCCGACCTCGAGCAGCGGATCAAGTCGATGGACATGTCGGAGCGGATCCACCAGGTGGTGGTGCCGACCGAGGACGAGATCGAGATTCGCGACGGCCAGCGCAAGACCGTCTCCAAGAAGCTGTTCCCCGGCTACGTGTTCGTGCAGATGTTGATGGACGACGAGTCCTGGTACGTCGTGCGCAACACGCCCGGCGTCACCGGCTTCGCCGGAACGACGATGGACGAGCGCTCGAAGCCAACGCCGCTGCCCGATCCCGAGGTCGAACAGATCTTGCGGCAGATGCACTCGGCCGCTCCGCGGATCAACATCGGCTTCGCCGTCGGCGAGACGGTGCTGGTCACCGATGGACCGTTTAGCGACATGATCGGGTCGGTCGACACGATCGACCTCGATCGAGGTCGGGTGCGCGTGATGGTGTCGATGTTCGGCCGGGATACTCCGGTCGAGTTGGACTTCCTACAGGTCGAAAAGCAGTAACGACGGATCAGCCCTCCACCGAGGGCGATCGAGAAAGGCGGCCGCATCACCCCAGGCGGCCGAGTGTTGGTGAGGTGAGATGGCAAAGAGGGTTCGCACGGTACTGACGTTGCAGATTCAGGCCGGCCAGGCCAATCCGGCGCCGCCGGTCGGCACCGCCCTGGGGCCGCACGGCATCAACATCATGGATTTCTGCAAGGCGTACAACGAGCAGACGCGCGAGTCGGCCGGCCAGATCATCCCGGCGAAGATCACGATCTTCGAGGACCGCTCGTTCAGCTTCATCCTGAAGACGCCGCCCGCCTCGGACCTGCTCCGCAAGGCAGCGGGCGTGGACAAGGGTGCGGCGCATCAGCTCCAGGAGGTGGTCGGCTCGGTGAACCGCAGGCAGGTCCGCGAGATCGCCGAGATCAAGATGGCCGACCTCAACACCGAGGACATCGAGCGAGCGATGAAGATCGTCGCGGGCACGGCCCGCTCGATGGGGATCGAGGTTCAATAGCGATGCCGAAACTCGGGAAGCGCACCGTCGCCGCGCGCGAGAAGGTCGACTCCGAACGTCTCTACGAGCCGAGCGCGGCGGTCGCGCTCGTCAAGGAGAACGCCACTGCCAAGTTCGACGAGACGGTGGAGCTGCACCTGAAGACCGGCCTCGACGGTCGGCACGCCGATCAGCAGGTTCGAGGCTCGGTCGTGCTGCCGCACGGCATCGGGCGCGAGGTCCGTGTGCTCGTGTTCGCCGAGGGCGAAGCGGCGAACACGGCAATCGAGGCGGGCGCCGACGAGGTCGGCGGCGACGAGCTGATCGAGAAGGTCGCCGGCGGATACCTCAACTTCGACGTCGCGCTCGCGCAGCGCGAGCTGATGGGGAAGGTCGGTAGCCTCGGCCGCGTGCTAGGTCCGCGCGGTCTGATGCCGAACCCGCGCAACAACACCGTGCTGCCCGGCGAAGACCTCGAGCGCGGCATCAACGAGGCGAAGGCTGGCCGGGTTGACTTTCGCCTCGACCGGACGAACCTGCTGCACTGCACGATCGGCAAGGCCTCGTTCAGCCAGGAGCAGCTGCAGGGGAACCTGGAAGCGATGGTGTCCGAGATCGTGCGTGCGCGCCCATCCGGCGCGAAGGGCGCGCTGTTCAAGGGCGCAACGCTGACTTCGACGATGGGCCCCGGCGTCCACATGGACGTGAACCAGGTGGTCGCTCTGGCGGGCAGCGGCAGCTCCTAACGAGGACCACTCGCTGGGTCAGGGTGACGCCGTAGACGGCAGCAACGGATCGACGCACACTGAACGCCGCGCCGAGGACTCGTCGGCGCGACGTACGAGAGATTGACGCGGCGCGCAAGCCGCCAGACCGCCAGAGACCACGGGTCCAGCGAGGGATAACGCCCACCAGAAGGGCGGCCCGTGCAGGTGTGGCAGCGCAACTCCGAGGAGCCCACGGGCGGCCTCGGATGGTGCGCCCTCACCGCCGGCGGGAGGGCGCTTTTTCATGCGCCGGAGGTCTCGGGAGCCGGGAGACCGCTGCCTCGAGACACGACGAAGGAGCGCCGATGCCGACCGCGAAGAAGGTTCAGCAGGTCGCAGAGCTGAAGGACCGGATCGGCCGCGCGGAGATCGCGATCGCGACGAGCTACCAGCACGTCGCCGTCGCCGAGCAGGTCGCGCTGCGCCGCGTGATTCGCGAGGCCGGCGCTGAGATGCGCGTGGTGAAGAACACGCTCTGGAAGCTCGCCGCTGCCGACGCCGGCCTCGAGCAGTTCGCCGAGCTGGTGGACGGTCCGACGGCCGTGGTGTTCGGCTACGAGGAACCGGTCGCGCCGGCCCGTGCCCTGGCGACCTACCTGAGGGAACACGCCGGCTCGTCGTTCGAGATCCGCCGCGCGATCGTCGACGGTGAGTTGGTCGACGCCGCCTACGTCGAGGATCTCGCGACAGTGCCGCCTCGAGACGAGCTGCTCGCGCGGATTGCCGGAGGTCTGGTCGGCAAGATCCGAGAGCTGATGCAGCTGCTGGACGCCACGACGCGCGAGTTCGCCAGCCTGGTCGAGGCGCGAGCGTCGCAGCTCGAGGACGAAGCCGGACCGGAGGCGGAGGCAGCGGCCGACGAGCCCGCGACAGAAGCTGAAGCCGAACCCCCGGCGGAACCCGAGACCGAGTCGACCCTCGAAGCCGAAGCGGAATCCGCGGCCGAGCCCACAGCGGAAGCTGAGGCCGCGCCCGCGGCGGAAGCCGGCGGGGACGCGCCAGCGGACGTCGAGAGCGAGGCCGTGACGGAAGACGAAGCGGGGGCGACCTAGCGTTCGCCTCGGAACAGACGTAGACGCGACGAGCCGCCGGCCGTGCCGGCGCGGCAAGACAGCGAACATCCGCCCGAGGGGCGGCGGCGATGGAGGCAATGATGACCAAGGTTGACGAGGCCCTGGACGTGATCAAGGGCATGACGATCCTCGAGCTCCGCGATCTCAACAAGGCGATCGAAGAAGAGTTCGGCGTAACCGCCGCCGCGCCGGTCGCAATGATGGCCGCGCCGGTCGGTGGCGACGGCGCAGCCGCCGCCGAGGAAGAGAAGGACGAGTTCGACGTCGTCCTGAAGGACTTCGGTGCGAACAAGATCAACGTGATCAAGGTCGTCCGCGAACTCACCTCGCTTGGCCTCAAGGATGCGAAGGACCTCGTGGAGGCGGCGCCGAAGTCCGTCCGCGAGGCCGTCGCCAAAGACGAGGCCGAGGAAGCGAAGACCAAGCTCGAAGCGGCCGGCGCGACCGTCGAACTCGCCTAGCCGACCGTCCGGCAGGCTCAACGCGGCTACTCCCCGTCGTCTGCGTTCCCGGCGGTCAGGTACCGCCGGGAACGCATGGTAGGCTCGGTTCGTGAGCGATGATCGCGGCCCCGATCGCGACCTGAACGAGGACGAGCTGCTCGACGAGAGCGAGCTCGACCCGGCTCTCGCGATGCCCTCGCCACGGGTCTACCGCGGGTCGTTGATCGCGCTGCTCCTCGGTTCGATCTTCGCGGTCTGGCTGCTCGTGCTGCCCCCGGTGGGCGCCGACCAGGACAGCCCGCCCGCCTCGATCGGCGGCATCGTCGCGACGCCCGAGCCGACCGCGTCGGCCGTGCCGACCGCCGAGCCGACTGCCACGCCGGCCCCCACCTCTGTCGCCCCTTCGACCCCGAGCCGGACGCCCGAGCCGGCCGCGACCGCTGAGCCAACGGCCACTCCCGCACCTGGTGTAGTCACCTATACCGTGGTGCCAGGCGATACCATGCTGGCGATCGCCGACCTGTTCCTGCCCGCTGGTCGCGAGATCAACGAGTTCGCGAGCGAGATCGCGACGGCGAACGGCACCGCCGACATCGCGCAGATCCAGGTTGGCCAGGTGTTGGAGATTCCGGGCCAATAGATCCGAGCCTGCAGCGACAGGCAGGACGGCGGGGGCCGACGATGACCACGGAGATGATCGAAGAACGTCCGTCCGACCGCGGTCTGATCGTGCGGAACGTCGTCATCTACGCGCCCACGTCGCTCGTCGTCGTCGTGTTGTTCCTGCTCGCCGCCAGCGCGCTGTTCACCGGCAACGCCGGGGCGGTGCTTCCGGCGGTGATCCTCGGGATCATCGCGTTTGCCGTGCTCTTCGAGCTGACGGCGGGTCTCCGCGATTTGCGATCGGAGCCCGTCGTCGTCGAAGGCACCGCGGCGCGGATCTGGAAGAAGTCGAAGCTGCTGATCTTCGGGCGTCAGGATTACATGCTGGTCGGCGGCAAGGTGTTCGAGGTCGGCGTCCTCACGGCGACGGAGCTGGAAGAGGGGCAGCGAGTCGCCGTCTGCCACTGGCCGCACACGATGCGCGTGATCACCATCGAGCGGGTGCGGGACAGCTCCCCGAAACGCTAGCCCCGCGGCGATGTCCGATCCCGCTCCTCCGGCAGGACCCGACCCTGGGGGCGCGCGCGCCGAAGAAGCGGCGCCGTACCGCGTCCGTGTCGCGGAGCTTCCGGCGAACGAGCGACCTCGAGAGCGACTGTCACGCCTCGGCCCGGCCGCGCTGACGACGGCCGAGCTGCTGGCAATCGTGCTGCGCACCGGCTCCGCGCGCGAGGACGTGCTCGCGGTGGCCTCGAGGCTGCTCGCAGAGCACGACGGGCTGCGCGGTCTCGCCGGCTCCGACTTGCCGACGTTGTCCGCGATCCACGGCCTCGGACCGGCGAAGGCATCCACGATCGCCGCGATCTTCGAGCTCGGCCGCCGCGCTGCCCTCGAAGGCGAGGTGCTGCGGCCGCGGGTCAACGGCCCGGACGACATCGCG
Organism: Dehalococcoidia bacterium; assembly: GCA_965248675.1. Classification (GTDB taxonomy): domain Bacteria; phylum Chloroflexota; class Dehalococcoidia; order UBA2979; family UBA2979; genus UBA6627. Next base: position 1,378,513 of record CBDFJZ010000008.1, on the reverse strand, counting down.
CGGCTGCTCCAGTCGGAGATGGAGATCCTCCAGCAGGAGGAGGTGCGCCTGCTCGTGCTGGATACGAAGCACCACGTGCTGGCCCAGCCGACGCTGTATCGAGGCTCAATCAACGCATCGCCCGCGCGGGTGGCCGAGGTGTTTCGCGAGGCGGTGCGACGGAATGCGTTCGCGATCGCCCTCGCGCACAATCATCCGAGCGGCGATCCGGCGCCGTCGGGCGACGACGTCGCGTTCACGAGCGCGGTGGTCGAAGCGGGACAGCTGCTCGACGTGCGGGTCCTGGACCACCTCGTGTTCGGGCACGGTCGCTACGTGTCAATGCGCGAACGGCAGCTCGGGTTTGATTGAAGCCGCCCCGCGGGCTGCTGGGCTTCGAGTAGCGCCGTCGCGATGCTACCCTCCTGCGCAGGGCGGGGAGATCTGGGGCGTCTGCGCGGATGCACTGGCTCGACCTGGTGATCGTCGGCGTCATCGCCTGGCTGACGTTTAGCGCGTTCAGCCGCGGCCTGATTCGCGAAGTCGTGACGCTGGTGGCGATGATCCTCGGCGCCGTGATCGCGGGCGCGTTCTACGACGACCTCAGCACGAACCTCGAATTCCTGGTCGACGACGAGACGACTCGCAACCTGATCTCCTTCGGGGCGCTGCTGGCGGGCATCTTGATCCTCGGACAGCTGATCGCGGGGACGCTCAGCAAAACGGCGCGACTCTTCATGCTCGGGCCGTTCGACCAGATCGGCGGCGCCGCGTTCGGCTTCGTGAAAGGGATCATCATCGTCGAGGTCGCGCTCATCGCGCTGTCGGTGTTCCCGGCGTCGGAGACGATGGCGAACGCCGTCGACGACTCGGCGCTGGCGACCACGTTCCTGGAGCGGGCGCCGGTCGCCGAGCTGGCGCTACCGCCGGAGTTCGACAACGCGCTGGACCGGCTACGCGAGTGGCGACAGTCGGTGCCCGCATCCGTGGGCGGGCTGCTCGAGGGCGAAGAATAGCCCGCCCAGGCTGACGTTTCCGACCCTCGATCCTGCCTGAATCCGCTACACTTCCGGCGAACAAACCGATTGGTCGCGCCCACCCGCGGCCGGAGCGAGACGCTTGCCGGGGGTTGGGTCATGGCGGCGATCCACCGACGCGCGCTGGTCCTCAACCAGAACTACGAGCCGTTGAACGTCTGCTCTGTCAGACGGGCGGTCGTGCTGGTGTTCCGAGGCAAGGCCGAGGTGCTCGAGATCGGCGACGAACAGCTCCGCGGCGTGGGCGACGCGCGCTACGACACACCGTCGGTGATCCGCCTCCAGCACTTTGTGCGGCGATCGCTGCCCCAGCCGCGGCTGACCCGGCGTGAGGTCTTCGCGCGCGACGGCAATCACTGTCAATACTGCGGGAAGCGCTCCGATCTTACGCTCGACCATGTGGTGCCTCGACACCGCGGCGGCCCCCATACCTGGGACAACCTGGTCGCGGCCTGCCGGAGCTGCAACCACCGCAAGGGCGGACGGACGCCTGCCGAGGCGAGCATGACGCTCGTCAAGCGACCGCGCCGGCCGTCGTCCCACCCGGCCGAGCTGTTCGCGGTGCACCTTCAACGCTATCGGGAGTGGACGCCGTTCATCTCCGGCTGGCGCCGCAAGCCGGATCGCTCGACCGCCGTCGCGTCCTGAGCCGGGTTGTTCCGCACCGCGACGTCAGACGAGGGCGTGCCGATCGCGCTCGGATCTGGTTCGGCGCCTGGATCCCGCCCGCCGGGTTTCAGGATCGCCCGTTGCCGTGGACCCTGCGCCGCCGGACGGCTTGCCTAGACGGCGTGCTCGGGCTCGCGTTAGAGCGTTTGGCCGGTGCGTCGATCGAAGATCGGCGCGAGCGTTTCGAGGTCCAGCAGCGCTCGCGCGGCGACGAGCGATTCGAGGCAGGCGCCGGGGGTGGTCCAGCCATGCTCGCGGACGGCCTGCTCGACGGCGGCGCCGTGTTCCGCGACGCGCGGCATGGCGTCCGTGAACGCCTCGGCGAGGGCGGGCCAGAGGTCGGCGGGATGTTCGATCGCGGCGCGTGCGTGGAGCAGGACGATGAACGTATGGCCCGGGTCTTCCGGGTCGTCCCAGTCGGCGTGATCGCGGATCAGGTCTTTGAGTGCCTGGTGGCGTTGTTCCGCCTCCCACTGGACGTCGAGGTCCAGCGACTGCAGGCCGTGATCGGCGGCGGGCGCCAGCACCAGCTCGCGGAGCGCGCTGCGGAGGATCGGTCCGTCCGGCTCGTCGCCCTCCGCGGGACGCTGCACCGCCGGGTACCGTTCGAGCCGCTGCCGCACGTGCTCCAGGGCGATGCCGACGACGTGCGGCAACGCGTGGGTGGGGACGCCGTTGTGGAGCTGGATCACGACCACGCCGTCCAGCCACTGCACGTTGGAGAAGGTGCCCTCGGCGCCGGGTTCATAGCGCAGCTCGCGCATCGCCTCCACGCGCAGGCGGGTTTCCACCTCTTCGTGGAGGCGCTCGAGAACGTCGCCGATGTCCTTGCCGATCACCTTCATCTCAGCCCCCGCTCCTCGGATCCGGGCCCCGTCATCTGCGATCCCGTCATGCGAACAGCGGCTGGCACTGGACGCAGTAGTTCGTCTCGCTGCCGCCGCGCGTCTGCCCCTTGATCGCGTTGCCGCAGCGCGGACACGGCTCATCCGCCTTGCGGTGCACGCTCAGATGCTCTCGCCACTCCGCCTTCTTGCCCAGGCCTTCGTCCTGCACGATCTCGTCGACGACCTCGGATGAGCGGTCGAGGATTGAGTGGATGGCCTCATAGAGCCCGTGGATGTCGTCGTCGTCCATCGTGCTGCGCTTACGGTGCGGGTGGAGGCGTGACTCCCAGAGGATCTCGTCGGAGTACGCGTTGCCGATGCCCGCGACGAACTCCTGGTTGGTCAGCGTGTTCTTGATCTGACCGCGGCGTTTCGCGATCCGCGAGATGAACTCCTCCTCGTCGATCGCGAGCACGTCCGGTCCCATCTTCGCGAATTGCGGGATCACGTCGAGGTTGTCCGCGTCGGTCAGGTAGAAGCGGCCCATGCGGCGCATGTCGGAATAGCGCAGCTCATGGCCGTCGTCGAGCTCGAACACGACCGCGAGCCGGCCTGGCTTCCTCGCGCCTGCCTCGTCCCAGTGGAAGCGTCCGGTCAGCATCGCGTTGACGTGGAGCACGGGGCCGTCCTCCACGTTGAACAGCAGATACTTGCCGTGCCGCAGGATGTCGATGAACTGGTGGCCGGCGAGATCCTCGAGGCCGTCGGCCCCTGTGCGGACGATCCAGGGGATCGGGGCAGAGGCGGCCGTGATCGTGCGATCAGCCAGGCGTGGCTTCAGGTAGCGACGCACAGCCTCGAGATCGGGGATCTCAGGCATCGTTCCCGGTCCAGCGCGGGTAGGAGCCGAGCACGTGCAGCCATTGGGTGTGCGGCCGCGCCTCGGCGATCGCGGCCGCGACCGCGGGCTCGTGCTGGTGGCCTTGGACGTCGGCGAAGAAGAAGTACGTGCCGAGTCGAAGGCCGGTCGGGCGGGATTCGATCTTGGTCATGTTGATGGAACGATCGGCGAAGGGCTGGAGGACTTCCACCAGCGAACCGGGGCGGTCGTGCGCCATCGTGAACACCAGCGAGGTCTTGTCGTCGCCGCTCGGCTCCTGCTCGGTCGCCGCAAGCACGATGAATCGCGTCTGGTTGTTCGGCAGATCGCTGATGTCGTCCTCGTAACGGTGCGCGGAGTAGAGCTCGGCGGCGCGCTGGTTGCCGACCGCGAGCGTCCCCGGCTCCGCCACCGCCGACTCGATCGCCGCCGACGTCGAGAGCGCGGCGATCGGCTGCGCCGAGGGCACCAGTTCGCTTAGCCGGCGGCGGCATTGCGCCAGCGCCTGCGGGTGCGAGTAGACGACCTGCACTTCGCTGAGCGAGAGGCCCTCGACGCCGACGAGTGCATGGCGGATGGCGAGCACGATTTCGGCGTTGATCTGCAGCGTCAGGTCGTCCCGAACGAGGATTGCGAGCGTTTCGGCGACCGGTCCCTCGAGGGCGTTCTCGATCGCGCAGACCGCGGCGTCGGCTTCGCCGTCCTCCACCGCCCGCGCGGCGGCGGTGAACGTTCGCACCGGGACCAGCTCCGCCTCGGCGTCGTGTTCGAGCGCGGCGGCCTCGGTATAGGTGCCGGCGGGGCCGAGGAAGGCGAGGCGCATCAGCTCGCAACCGCCCGCGCGGAGCGCATCAGCTGGCGACCGGCCTACCGGTGATCAGCTCTCGCATGCTCTCCTCGGCGTCCAGGGGAATCACCGCGATCACCTCGTCACCGCTGTGCAGCACGGTGTCGCCGTCTGGCACCGTTGGGCCGTCGTCGCCGACGACGAGCGAGATGAGGGCGTTCTCCGGCAGCCGGATGTCGCGGATCGGGCGCCCGTCCGCGGGCGCGCCGTCCTGGAGGTGGAGGTCGACCACCGTGAGGCCGGATCCCTTCAGGCTCATCAGCGGCACCACCGTGTGCTCGGGGAGCGTGGTCTCGATCTGGGCCATCACCGCCTGCGCCGCCGAGATCGTCGAATCGACGCCGAGCGTCAGGAAGAGCTCCTCGTTCCGCGGGTCGGAAACGCGGGCGATCGTGCGTTCGACGCCGAAGCGGTGTTTCGCCACCTGGCAGGCGACGAGGTTCGCTCCATCATCGGCGGTGACGGCGATCAGCAGATCCGCTCGCGCCGCGCCGATCTGCTCGAGGAACGCGACCTCCGAACCGTCGCCGTTGACGACCATCTCGCCGAGCTCGTCGCGGAGCTCGCCGGCGCGGCGATTGTCGCGCTCGACGATCGTCACCTCGTGGCCGGGCAGCATCTGCAGCTCCAGCGCGATGCCGTAGCCGACGATGCCGCCGCCGATCACGATGATGTACACGGTCTAGCTCCCCGCGCCGGGCGGCGATCCAGCCGACGGGTCCGAGAAGAGCGCGTCGTGCGCCAGCTCAGCGCCGATCTTCGTCGGGCTGAAGGTGCGCAGGCCAAGCTGGCTGAACAGATCGCTGCGGTGCGGGTCTTTCACCCGCGTGACCACGGTCTCCACGCCGAAGATGTGCTTCGCTCGCTGTGACGCGAGGATGTTGCGGTTGTCGCCCGTGGCGAGCGCGATGAACGCGTCCGCCTCACGGATGCCGACCTCCTCGAGGATGCGGAGGTCGTTGCCGGATCCGACGACCCGGCGTCCCTGGAAGTCCTCGGGCAGCCGCGAGAAGGCGAACGAGTCGGTGTCCATGATCGAGACGGCGTGGCCCTCCTCGGAGAGGCGCGTCGCGACGCTGGCCCCTACTCGTCCGCAGCCCATGATCACGACGTTCATTGGCGGCTCTCAGTTCGCTACGGGTGATTGATCCGGCCCGTCCAGAATCGGGTAGCGGATCAGCCAGACGAAGCCGGGCGCGTGTTCGAGGATGTACTCCGCGAGCGAGCCGAGCTCGAAGTGACCGTACGGGCGATGGTATGCAAGGCCGATCACGATCGCATCCGCGCCGCGCTCGGCCGCTTCGTCGATCACGACATGCCCGGCCTGGCGCGCCTGAACGAGATCGCCATCCAGGCGGATGTCGTGTTCGGCGGCGAGCGCCTCCGCCCGTTCGAGGATCTCTTCACCGTGCTGCCCTTCGGAGACGAGGTCGGCGTCGAGCGGCAGCGAACGCGGTACCTCGATGACGTATAGCGCGGAGACCGAGGCCTTCGTCTTGCGCGCGGTCTCGCAGGCCGCGGTGAGCGCGCCATAGGCGGCCTCGCTGCCGTCGAGCGGGACCAGGAACGCGCGTGCTCGGAGCGGGTCAGCGGCCACGTCGGCACTCCTGCCCTGCCTTGATCTGGGCGCCGGCGCGGGTGTTGCCGTCGCCCGCCCGAGGCCGATCGGCGTCAATGCTGTCTCGCCAGCTGATAGCGGATCAGCGCGTTCACGAGCAGGACGACGCCCAGCACACTGCCCAGGCTCACCGGGCGCCCGCTGCTCAAGGCGAGCCAGAGCGCGATCGCGCCGATCACCGCGGAGAGCACGGCGACGAGCAGGTTCGCCCGATCGATCACGATCCCCTCCGCGGCTCGGCGCAGCGCCATCGCTGGGCCGGGGTGCAGGCTAGTGCAGTTGTTCAATCCATGCATCGACCTTGCCACCTCGAATCTCGAGGAATCCGATGGTGCCAAGCTGGGTTTGCAGATTGCGCGGGTACGTCGGCGAACCGGAGTTCACGATCAGCAGGTCGTCTCGCCAGGTGACATGCGGCACGTGGGTGTCTCCCGCGACGACGATGTCGACCGGCCCCTTCCAGCAACGCTCCATCGCATCGGGAAGCGGCATTGAACCGAGATAAGGGAACTCCGGGAAGGCGTGCACCATCCCGATCCGCTTCCCACCGGCGTTGATCACCTGGTTGTGCGCGAGCCGCCGATCGTCCGGCGCCACCGGCCGCCCGCTGGAGCCGTCGTCGCCGTTGCCGCGCACGCCGATCACCGGCGCGACCTCCTCTAGCCAGTCGAGGACGATCACGTCATGGATATCGCCGGCGTGGAGGATCACGTCGACGCCGCGGAAGGCCTCGTATAGCTCGTCGAAGATCGTCGTTCGCGCCTCGGGGATGTGGGTATCGGAGACCAGCCCGAACAGCACGTCGCCCTCGAGATCGTGTTCCTGCAGCCAGGCCGGTTTGTGGATTGTGACCATCGGCGCAAGCGTAGCGCGCGGGCACCGGCCACCGCGACCGGTTTGGGCTTGAATGTCGCGCGAACCCCGGGCTCATCGCCCGGGGTGGGCGCTACACTATGAGCGCGAAGAGTCTCTGAGCTTCAGGGAGCATTATGACGACTGACGGTAGCAACGGAACGCCTCGCCCGGGCCCCGCGGGGGGCGACAACGGTCACGCCGCCGCCGGTGGCGAGACGGCTACCTGGCGCGTCAAGGCCGGCCTCGCCCAGATGCTCAAGGGCGGCGTGATCATGGACGTCACGACCGCCGCCGAGGCGACGATCGCCGAGGAGGCCGGCGCGGTTTCCGTGATGGCGCTCGAACGCGTCCCGGCGGACATCCGCAAAGAAGGCGGCGTCGCGCGAATGAGCGCGGTCGACAAGATCGAGGAGATCCAGCAAGCGGTCACGATCCCCGTGATGGCGAAGGCGCGGATCGGCCATTTCGTCGAGGCGCAGATCCTCGACGCGCTCGGCATCGACTACATCGACGAGTCCGAGGTGCTGACGCCCGCCGACGAGCAGCACCACATCGACAAGAGCGGGTTCCGCGCGCCGTTTGTGTGCGGTTGCCGCGACCTCGGGGAGGCGCTGCGCCGCATCTCCGAGGGCGCCGCGATGATCCGTACCAAGGGCGAGGCCGGTACCGGCGACATCGTGGAAGCGGTGCGCCACATGCGGCAGCTCTGGGGCGGCATCCGCAGCCTCCAGAACATGTCCGAGGACGAGCTCCCGGCCGCGGCGAAGGACTTGCAGGCGCCGCTGGAGCTGGTCCGCGAGGTGAAGCAGCTCGGCCGGCTGCCGGTCGTTAACTTCTCCGCGGGCGGCGTCGCCACCCCGGCCGACGCGGCGCTGATGATGCAGCTCGGCGCGGACGGCGTGTTCGTCGGTTCCGGGATCTTCAAGTCCGACAATCCGCCCGCGGTCGCCGAGGCGATCGTCAAGGCCGTGACCCACTTCCGGGATGCGACCGTACTCGGCGACGTCTCGCGTGGCCTCGGCGACGCGATGCGGGGCGAATCGGTCGCATCGATCCCGGTCGAGGCCCAACTGGCCGGGCGGGGGAACTAACCACCAGCGGATGACGGTTGCTGCTCACCCATCGGCGGTCCACGTCGGCGTGCTCGCCCTCCAGGGCGACTTCCAGGAGCACGCCTCGATGCTGCGCTCGGCTGGCGCGGCGACGTCCGAGGTACGCACGCTGGAACAGCTCGACGCCGTCGACGGCCTCGTGATCCCAGGCGGTGAGAGCACGACGATCGCGCGGCTGTTGCTGGCGTTCGATCTGATGGAGCCGCTGCGCGCGCGGATCGCCTCGGGGATGCCGGTCTGGGGCACCTGCGCGGGCGCGATCCTGCTCGCCTCGGACGTGCCGGGGCTCGACCGTCCGTCGATCGGTGGCCTGGAGATGACCGTGGAGCGCAACGCGTTCGGCACGCAGGTGGACTCGTTCGAGAGCGAGCTGGCGATCGAGGGTCTCGAGGATGCCTTTCGCGCGGTCTTCATTCGCGCGCCGGTGATCACCCGGGTTGGACCGGGCGTCGAGGTGCTTGCGCGGCTCGCGGGCGGCGAGATCGCCGCCGTGCGCAACGGCCGTCTGCTGGCGACGTGCTTCCATCCGGAGATCACGGCCGATGCACGTTTGCATGCGCTGTTCGTCTCGCTCGTCCGGGAGGCCGTCGCTGAGGGGCAGGCGGCATGAGCTCAGACCGGCGCAGCCACGCCGCTCGTCCGACCGACCTCGTCGCGCTCGTGACGTTCGATGACGAGGTACGCGAGAACCAGGCCGTGACCTTCGAGGGCCTCGGCGATCCCGATCGAAGCAGGGCCCGACCGCTCAACGCCGCGCTCGCGCAGTGGCTGCACCTGGGCCGGCGGATGTGGATCAACGTCGACGGTCGCGAGGTGCGCGGCATCGCCACGGCGCGTGACCTCAGCGCGAAGAGGGCGTGGATCGTGGACACGTTAATTGACGCCGCGGGCGAGGACGCCGGCGACGAGGTGGTCGAGGACCTCCTCGGTCAGGCCGTGGAAGCCGCGGTCCGCGCGCAGGTAACGCAGCTGCTGCTCCGGACGTCAGACGACGCGCCGGGTCGCGGCGCCGCGATGCGTACCGGCTTTCGCCCCGCGCTCGTGGAACGGCTCTGGCAGGGGACCCTGGTGGCGCCCGCAGCCGACGACGCGGTCGTCGTGCGTGCAGCGCAGCCGGCAGACGAGCTCGCTCAGTTCCAGATCTACAGCCGCGCCGTCCCGGTCGAGGCGCGTACGCTCCTTGGTATGACGCGCGAGGAGTGGTCCGCTGTACGCGATCGCCGCTGGATCCGAGGCGGTAGCGAGCTCGTCGCGGAGCGTGATGGAGCGGTGACCGGCCAGTGCGCCTTCCTCGATCAGGACGGTCGCATCAAGTTCGATCTCCTGGCCGACGATGCAGGGTCAGCGAGCACGCTGCTGGCCGCGATCGTCGAGTGCACCGGACGTCGTCCCGGAGTTGCCGAGGCGCTGTCGTTGGCTCCGCGCTGCGCGAGCGCGGTCGAGCAGGTGTTGGCGGCGTGTGGCCTCGAACCGGGACGCGAATACATACAGCTGTGCCGTCGGATCGCCCGTCCCGTGTTGGATGAGACGCCGGTGCGAGCGGGGATGCCAATCCCGACGGGGGGTGGAGCTTGAGCGACCTCGAGCCGGGGCGAGTCAACATGCCGGAGCCAACCGACGAGGAGCGCGAGGAGATCGACCTGCTGATCGCGCGGCTCCCGCTGCGGATCCAGGCCGCCACCGCGCGCGTTCGCGGCGTCGCCGGCCTGATCGAAGTCGTGCTCGACGTGGGACGCGTGCCGACCGCTCGCTACCGCGAAGGCGCCGAGGTTGCCCTCGACGAGGACGAGGTGACCGAGCAAGAGCTCGAGCAGACCGTGGCACAGCTCTCGGAGTTCGGCGAGGACAACCGCGCCGGCATCGAACGCACGCTGCACCGGATCTCGGCGATCCGGAACCGGCGCGGGCGGATCGTTGGTCTGACCTGTCGCGTCGGGCGGAGCGTTTCTGGGTCGTCGAGCGCGATCAGAGACCTCGTGGAGTCCGGGCACAGCATCCTGCTGCTCGGGCCGCCGGGCGTGGGCAAGACGACGATGCTGCGCGACGTGGCGCGGACGCTGGCGGACGACCTGGAGAAGCGGGTGGTCGTCGTGGACACCTCGAACGAGATCGGCGGCGACGGCGACATCCCGCACCCCGGGATCGGCCGCGCGCGGCGGATGCAGGTGGGGCGGCCAGAGCTGCAGCACCGCGTGATGATCGAGGCGGTGGAGAACCACACACCCGAGGCGATCGTGATCGACGAGATCGGGACGGGCCTCGAGGCGGAGGCCGCGCGCACGATCGCGGAGCGCGGCGTCCAGCTGATCGGCACGGCGCACGGCAACACGCTGACCAACCTGATGCAGAACCCGACGCTCTCCGATCTGATCGGCGGTATCGAATCCGTAACCCTCGGCGACGAGGAGGCGCGCCGGCGTGGCACGCAGAAGACGACGCTGGAGCGGCGCAATCCGCCGACGTTCGACTGTCTGGTCGAGATCCAGTCTTTCGAGCGCGTCGCCGTCCACGAGGACGTCGCCGGCACCGTCGACTCGCTGCTGCGCGGGTTCGACGCGGTAGCCGAGCTACGCGAGCTGAAGGACGGCGTCGTCCAGACGGTCCACCGGATGCCGCTTCACGCCGACGATCGCGTGCGCGACGTCGGAGCCCCCGCCGACCACACCGCGTGGCAGGAGCTGACGCCCGCGCCCGGCGGTCCGTCGAAGCGCATCCTGCCCTTCGGGGTCAGCCGTTCACGCCTCGAGGCGGCGATCGCCTCGACACGCTCGGCGGCTTCGATCGTCGACGCGGTCGACAGCGCGGACTGCGTGATGACGCTGCGCCCGTACTACCGCCGGCGCAGCGGTCCGCTGCGCCGCGCCGAGGAGCGCGGGATTCCGATCTACGTGCTGCGGAACAACACGAGCTCACAGATGGAGCGGCAGCTCCTCGCGATGCGCGGCGCCGACACGGAGGTCGATCCGCTGACCGCGGCGCTGCGCGAGGCGGAGGACGCTGTGGCGAGCGTTTCGCACGGCGGCGCGGCGAACGTGGAGCTGGCGCCGCAGAACGCCTACATCCGGCGCCTGCAGCACGAGGTCGCCCAGCGACACGGCCTCAGCAGCAGCTCGCGCGGGCGTGAGCCGTTCCGCCGCGTGATGGTGGTGCCCGGCACCGCCCCCGTCACGGCGACGCCCTGGCCATCCCAGGGCTGACGGTGCCGCCCGCCTCCCCTCGAGGCCTGTTCGTCACGCTCGAGGGCGGTGAGGGTGCCGGAAAGTCAACCCAGCTCGCCGCGCTGGCCGACCGTGCGCGTGCGGCCGGGATCGAGACCGTCACCACTCGCGAGCCCGGCGGGACGCCGCTGGGTGAGCGGCTGCGGGAAGCGCTGCTCGGGTCCGCCGACGGAGACACCGACGACCGGGCCGAGTTGTTGGTCTTCGCAGCATCGCGGGCGCAGCTCGTCGCGGAGGTGATCCGTCCCACCCTTGAACGCGGCTCGCTCGTGATCTGCGATCGGTTCGCAGACTCGACCGTCGCCTACCAGCAGTTCGGGCGGGGGCTGTCGCCCGAGGTGGTCGCGGCCGCGATCGAGCTGGCCACGGATGGGCTCACTCCGGACCTCACGATTCTGCTAGACCTCGAGCCTGGCGCCGGACGGGCGCGCACCGCGAGCCCGGACGATTACCTCGAGCGTGCGGGTGCGGAGTTTCACAAGCGCGTGCGCGCGGGCTTCGCGGAGTTGGCCGCGGCGGAGCCGGAGCGGTGGTTCGTGATCGACGGAACGCTCCCGGTCGACGAGGTGACCGAGCTGGCCTGGGAACGACTGCGCGGATGCCTCGAGGCTGTCGAGTTACCTCGAAGCTGACGGGGAGCGGGCTCCCGCTAGCTGACGCGCTCGAAGATGGTCGCGATGCCCTGGCCGCCACCGATGCAGAGCGACACGAGGCCGTAGCGCCCGCCGGTGCGCTCCAGTTCGTGCATCGCCTTCACGGTGAGGATCGCGCCGGTCGCGCCGACCGGGTGGCCGAGGGCGATCGCGCCGCCGTTGGGGTTGGTCTTGTCTGTCGGCAGGTTGAGGACCGCCGAGCAGGCCGCCGTGACCGAGGCGAACGCCTCGTTCAGCTCGATCACGTCCATGTCCTCGACCGAGAGGCCGGAGCGCTCCATCACCTTCTCGATCGCGGGGATCGGGCCGCTGCCCATGATTGACGGCTCAACGCCGGATTCCGCGCGAGCGACCATCCGCAGCCGTGGCTTCATGCCCAGCTCCCGGGCCTTGGACTCGGTGGTGACGACCACCGCCGCGGCGCCGTCGTTGATGCCAGAGGAGTTGCCCGCAGTGACGCTGCCGCCCTCGCGGAAGACGGGGCGCAGCTTACCTAGCTTCTCGATCGTGCTTTCACGGGGATGCTCGTCGGTCTCGAACGTCAGCGTGTCGCGGCCCTTGCGCACCTCGATCGGGGCGATCTGGTCCGTGAAGTAGCCGGCCTCGATCGCCGCGAGCGCGCGCTCCTGGGAGCGCAGCGAGTACTCGTCCTGGATCTCGCGGGAGACCTCGTAGCGTTCGGCGAGGTTCTCGGCTGTCTCGCCCATGAGGATGCTCTCGAAGGGGTCGGTGAGCAGGTGCATCGTGGCGTCTTCGAGCTTGTCGTGGCCGTACTTGTAGCCGTAGCGCGCCTTGCGCAGCAGGAACGGCATCATGCTCATGTTCTCGGCGCCGCCGGCTACGACCACCTCGGCGTCGCCGGTCTGGAGCCAGCGCGCCGCGGTGTTGATCGCCTCGAGGCCGGAGCCGCAGATCCGGTTCACGGTGTAGGCGGGGGTGCCGACCGGCATGCCGCCCTTCACCGAGGCGTGGCGCGCGATGTAGCCGTCTTCGGCGATCTGGCCGACGCAACCGAGGATCACCTGGTCGACGTCTTCGCCCGTGATGCCGGCGCGGCTGACCGCTTCGCGGATCACGTGCGCGCCGAGGTCCGATGCGGGCGTCTCGCTCAGCGCGCCGCCGAACGTGCCGATGGCCGTACGTGCGCCGCTCGTCAGGACGATCTCTTCCACAGCGAACCCCCCCCTCCGGACGTCTCGAATTGGCGTCCGCCACGTCAGCTCTGCGAACCTGAAGTATACGGAACATGCTGTCATGCCCAAGTCGTGAAATGACCGGAGATCAAGACCCCGTTTGCTGCTGATCAGAGCGCTTCCTAGACTCGCTGCATGACCTCGCCGAAAATCGTCACGATCGACGTTCCAGCGACCTCCGCAAACCTCGGCCCAGGCTTTGACAGCCTGGGCGTGGCCCTCGATTGGACGGGCCGCTACATCGTCACCGCGAGCGACGAGGCCACTCCCCCGCCGAACGGTCCGATCGAGCAGATGACGGCCAGCGCCGCGCTGGCGCTGTATCAGCAGGCGGGCGTCCAGCCGCCCACGGGGCTGAGCGTGAGCTACGAGGGCGACATTCCGGTCGGCCGTGGCCTCGGGGTCTCGGCCTCGGCGCGGGCGGCTGGGCTGATCGCCGCGAACGAGCTGATCGCGGGCGGGCAAACGCTCGACGACCTCGTGCCCACGGCGGTCCGCCTCGAAGGGCACGGCGACAACATCATCCCCGCGATGTTCGGGGGGCTGCGAGTCGTGGTCGACGACGACAACGACGTTGTCCACCTGGGGATTGAGCCACCGGCCGACCTTCAGCTCGCGCTGCTGATTCCGCAGTTCTCGATGCCGACCGACGAGTCGCGGAAGCGTTTGCCCGAGCGGCTCACCCGTAACCAGGCGGTGCACAACATCGGCCGCGCGGCGCTGCTGATCGCTGCCCTGACGCAGGGGCAATACCAGGCGCTGGACGCCGCGACCGAGGACGTCCTCCATCAGCCGGCGCGTTCGACGCTGTTCCCCGCCATGTACCCGCTGTTCCAGGCGGCGCGCGACGCCGGCGGGTTGGGCGTCTACCTGTCGGGTGGCGGCTCTACGATCGCCGCGTTCGCCCCGGCCGGCGGGGGTGACGAGGTGGCCGGCGCGATGCGCGAGATGGCCGCGGTACACGGGCTCGAGGTCGAAACTCGGGTCTGCCAGATGAGCTCCACTGGCGCCACGCTCGTCAGCGTCGAGTAGCGAGCACCCAGGTGGCGCGTGTGATCCAGAAGTACGGTGGCTCCTCGATGGCGACCGCCGATCACATCAAGCGCGTTGCCGCGCGCCTCGAGGCGCTGCGCGCCCGGGGCGATGACGTCGTCGCGGTGGTTTCGGCGATGGGCGATCGGACGGACGAGCTCTATGCGCTCGCGGAGCAGATCACCCCTGAACCCGAGCCACGCGAGCTGGATTTGCTGCTCTCCACCGGTGAGCTGGTCACGAGCACCCTGGTCTCGATGGCGCTGCACGAGCTGGACGTGGAAGCGGTCAGCCTGACGGGCGCTCAGGCCGGCATCCGCACTACCGCCGTCTTCGGGCGCGCCCGGATCTCGGAGGTCCAGACGGAGCGCCTGGAGCGAGAGCTGCTGGCCGGGCGCGTGGTGATCGTCGCGGGCTTCCAGGGGATGACCGAAGACCTCGACGTCACAACGTTCGGTCGCGGCGGCTCCGATACAACGGCGGTGGCGCTCGCGGCGGCGCTCGAGGCCGATCGCTGCGAGATCTTCACCGACGTCGCCGGTGTGTACACGGCCGACCCGCGGATCTGTCCGAAGGCGCGGCCGCTGCGGGACATCGGCTACGAGGAGATGCTCGAGATGGCGACCACGGGCGCGCGGGTGATGCACGCGCGCGCGGTCGAGATCGGCGAGGAGTACGGGGTCACGATCCGCGTGGCAAGCAGCTTCGATGACGAGGCACCGGGTACGCTGATCCACGGAGAGATGACGATGGAGCAAGGCAACAAGGTCCGCGGGATTGCGCACCAGGATCACATCGCGAAGGTGACCGTCCGCGGCGTGCCCGACCGGCCCGGCATCGCGGCCCACCTCTTCGAGCCACTGGCGGAGGCGGGCGTCTCCGTCGACACGATCGTGCAGAACGCGAGCGTCGAGAAGCTGACGGACATGACGTTCACGGTCGCGCAGGGTGACCTCCAGGGTGCGCTGCGAGTCGTAGAGAAGACCAAGGCTCAGCTTGGCGCCACCGAGGTGGTGTCGGAGCCCGACCTCGGGACCGTCTCGATCGTCGGGACGGGGATGGCCTCGGCGCCTGGTTTCGCGGCGCGGATGTTCCGCACGCTGTACGACGAGCGCGTGAACATCGACATGATCTCGACCAGCGACATCCGGATCACCTGCGTGGTGGCCTCGGAACGGGTGGCGGACGCGGTCCGGTCGCTCCACGACGCATTCGAGCTCGATCGCGAGGACTAGCAGCACCGTTCGGTGGTGCCTCTGAGCGCGCCTTGCGACGCCGGCTCCCGGCGGTGTACATTTCGGAACCCGGTGACTTCGCACACCCGTTCGCGTAGTTACCTATACCATTCATCCGATTAGTGTCAGCGCGTTTTGTGGGATCAGAGATGTCGTTCGTTCATCTCCACACGCACACCGAGTACTCGCTGCTTGACGGTATGTCCAAGATCCCGGCCCTCGTGGAGCGCGCCGCCGAGCTGGGGATGCCCGCCCTCGCGGTCACCGATCACGGCGCGATGTACGGCGCGCTGGAACTCTACGAGTCGGCGACGAACGCCGGGATCAAGCCGATCGTCGGCCTCGAGGGCTACGTCGCGCCGGGCAGCCGGCACGAGAAGAAGTCCGGTGAGTGGCCCTATCACCTGACGCTGCTGGCGCAGAACGAGCAGGGCTATCGCAATCTGCTGAAGATCTCGAGCCTGTCCCACCTCGAGGGGTTCTACCGACGCCCGCGCATGGATCGGGAGCTGCTGGAGCAGTACTCCGATGGGCTGATCGTGCTGTCGGGCTGCCCTTCGGGCGAGTTCCTGAAGAGCATGCGCGACGGCGACGAGGCGGGCGCGATGGAGGTTGCGGGCTGGTACCGCGACGTGTTCCCCGGCCGCTACTACCTCGAGGTGATGGAGCACGGCATCGAGGGGTTCAGCGCGCTCACGCCACAGATCGCGTCGATCGCGAAGCGGATGGGGCTACCGCTCGTCCAGACGCACGACTCGCACTACACGGCAGCCGAGCACTCACAGCCGCACGACGTGCTGCTCTGCATCGGCACGAACGCCACGGTGCACGAGGAGAACCGCTTCAAGTTCCACGGCGACCAGTTCTACCTGAAGTCGCCGGACGAGATGCTCGCGCTGATTCCCGAGCTGCCGGAGGCCGTAGACAACACCCTCGTGATCGCCGAGCAGGTCGACCTCAAGCTCGACTTTGGCCGCACCCAGCTACCGGATGCCGGGGTGCCCGACGGCCAGACAGCGATTGACTACCTGCGCGCGCTCTGCGAGGAGGGCCTCGAACGTCGCTACCACCCGCCGACCGAGGAGCATCGAGAGCGGTTGCGCTATGAGCTGAGCGTGATCGAGCAGACCGGCTTCGCCGAGTACATGCTGATCGTGCGCGACCTTGCCCGCTTCGCGCGCGAGCGCTCGATCCCGATGGGCATCCGCGGCTCTGCGGCGGCCTCGATCGTGCTCTACACGACCGACATTACCAACATGGAGCCGCTCCAGTACGGCCTCGTCTTCGAGCGGTTCCTCAACCCCGAGCGGCTGTCGATGCCGGACGTGGACTTCGACTTCGCCGACGACCGGCGCGAGGAGGTGATCCGTTACACGGCGGAGCGCTACGGGCGGGACCGCGTCGCCCAGATCTGCACCTTCGGGACGCTCGGGCCGAAGGCGGCCGTGCGCGACAGCGGCCGGGCGCTCGGGCTCTCGTTCGACGAGACGGACCGCATCGCCCGAATGATTCCGGACCAACTCCACATCACGCTCGACGAGTCGCTGGCGCAATCCGCGGAGCTCGGCGAGGTCTACGAGAGCGAAGTGCGGGCGCGCGAGCTGATCGACACCGCGCGCAGCCTCGAGGGCGTGACGAGGCACGCCTCGACGCACGCGGCCGGCATCGTGATCTCGCGCGAGCCGCTGATGGACCTCGTCCCGCTGCAGCGCGCGACCGGCTCGAAGGACGAGGACGCGCTGCCGACCACGCAGTTCGCGATGGCGGACGTCGAGCGGATCGGGCTGCTGAAGGTCGACTACCTCGGCCTGACCAACCTCACGATCCTCGGACGCGCGGTCGAGCTGATCGAGGAGCAGCGCGGCGAGGCGCTGGACCTGATGGCGCTGCCCGACGGCGACGAGGCCACCGCGGCTCTATTGGCGCGGGCCGAGACATTCGGCGTGTTTCAGATGGAGTCGTCCGGGATGCGCCGCTACGTGGCGGAGCTGCAGCCAGCGAACATCGCGGAGCTGGCGGCGATGGTCGCGCTGTTCCGCCCGGGCCCGATGGAGCACATCCCGCGCTACATCGACGCGAAGCACGGCCGCGCCGCGCCCGTCTACCCGCACGAGGACCTCGCGAACATCCTCGACGAGACCTACGGGGTGATCACCTACCAGGACCAGGTGCTGCAGATCGCGCGCCAGTTCGCCGGCTACACGCTCGGCCAGGCGGACGTGATGCGGAAGGCGATGGGCAAGAAGATCGCCTCGGTCATGGTCGAGGAGCGCGATCGCTTCATCGCCGGTGGGATCGCCAACGGGTACGAGCGCAAGCTGGCGGAGACCCTATTCGATCTGATCGAGCCATTCGCCGGCTACGCGTTCAACAAGGCCCACGCCTTCTCCTACGGAACGATCGCCTACCAGACCGCCTACCTCAAGGCGCACTACCCCGAGGAGTACATGGCCGCGGTGCTGATGGCGGCCGGCGGATCGCAGGACCGCCTCGCGTCCGCGATCGCGGAGTGCAACCGCCTGGGCGTCGAGGTGCTGCAGCCGGATGTCAACCGCTCGCGGGCGAACTTCAGCATTGAGCGGACGCCTGCTGGCGGTGCGGCGATCCGCTTCGGCCTGGCGCAGATCAAGAACGTCGGCGAAGGCGGAATCGAGGCGCTGATCGCCGATCGCGACGAACAGGCGCCGTTCACGACCCTCGAGGACTTCGCGAAGCGCGTCAACCCGCGCGAGGTGAACAAGCGTGTCCTCGACTCACTGGCGAAGGCTGGCGCGCTCGACGTCCTCGGACCGCGCGGCACGGTGATCGGTGGCGTCGAGCGCCTGCTGACGCTGGCGCAAGAGCAGCAGCGCCTCCGTGACACGGGGCAGACCTCGATGTTCGACCTGTTCGGCGACCAGGTGGACACGCCACTGCCGGCGCTGGAGCTGGAACCGATGGAGGTGCCCACGCCTCAGCTGCTCGCGTGGGAGAAGGAGCACCTGGGGACGTACGTGTCGGAGCACCCGTTCCGCCGCGCCTCCGCCGCCCTCGGCGAAATGGTGACCGCGCAGGCTGCCGAGCTCAGCGAGGAGCTGGCCGGCCAGCAAGCCGTGGTCGCCGGCACCGTCGTCAACGTGCGCCCGCTGACCACCCGCCAGGGCAAGCCGTTTGCCGCCGTCACCCTCGAGGACCTCAGCGGCCAGCTGGAGCTGACGATCTGGCCGGACAGCTACGACGAGGCGCGCGATCTGCTGCGCGAGGCGACCGTGCTCGTCGCCCGCGTCGACGTGCGTTCGCGCAACGGGCGGCTGACGGTCGCCGCGCAGGAGCTGGCCGCGTTCGACCTCGATACGAAGCAGCTCGTCGACGCCAACCCGGCGCGCTTCCGGCTCGGCGGCAGCCGCGCGCGCGGCCGCCCGAGACCGGCCTCCAACGCGCCGTCCAGTCACGACTCGGGCGGACCGCCAGGCGGAGCACCTCCGAACGGCGGCTCGAGGCAGCATCTCCGCACGGTCCAGGTAGCTGAGGAGCCCGCCATGTACGACGCACCTCCGGTTGACGACGGTCCGAGGCGCCTCCGCGTCGCCCTCGAGGAGACGACCGATGAGGCGGCCGACCGCCGCCGGCTGCGCAAGATCTGCGCCGTGCTCGATCGCCATCGCGGGGAGCTGCCGGTCGAGCTGGTGATCCGCCGTCGCGGCGGCGCAGACGTGCGGCTCAGCCGCGGCGGCGTCGAAGCGGCCGCCACCGAGCGGATGGTGTCCGAGCTGCGGGCGCTCCTCGGTGTGCTTGGTCGCGTCGACGAAGTCGGTCGTACCGAGGCGCCGGCCCAGGAGTTCGCGGCGGTCGGCGGCTAGCGGACGTTCCTTGCGCTGCCGCAACGGGTAGACTGTCAGTCCCACCTCTGACCAGGCGTGGACTCGTCAATGACGCAGCAGGCGGCAGAACAGCTCGCGCCCCTGGAACACCTCCACGAGGTGGTAGCCGCGATCCGAGGCGCGATCGGGCGCGTGATCGTCGGTCAGCACGCGCTGATCGATCGGCTGCTCGTGGCGCTGTTCACCAACAACCACGCGCTCGTCGAGGGCGTGCCCGGCCTCGCGAAGACGCTCACCGTTCAGACCCTCGCACAGGCGCTGCACGCCAGCTTCTCGCGCGTGCAGTTCACGCCGGACCTGCTGCCCGCGGACATCACCGGAACCCTGGTCTTCAACCCCCGCGAGGGCGAATTCGCTGTCCGGCGCGGCCCGGTCTTCGCGAACATCGTGCTCGCGGACGAGATCAACCGCGCGCCGGCGAAGGTGCAATCGGCGCTGCTCGAGGCCATGCAGGAGCGCCAGGTCTCGATCGGCGGTGAGACGCTCCCGCTGCCCGATCCCTTCCTCGTGCTGGCGACCCAGAACCCGATCGAGCAGGAGGGCACTTACCCACTGCCCGAGGCCCAACTCGACCGGTTCATGTTGAAGATCCTCGTCGATTACCCCGGCCGCGAGGACGAGCGCACGATCCTCGCCCAGGCGCTCGACGCCGAACCCGCGGCGGTCGAAGCGGTCGCCGGGACCGAGGAGATCGCGGCGCTGCACCCGGCCGTACGTGCGGTCGAGATCAACGAGCCGCTGCGCGAGTACATCCTCCGCTTGATCGACGCGACCCGTGAACCGGAGCGTTACCGCCTCGAAGATCTGACGCCGTTGATCGACTTCGGCGCGTCGCCCCGCGCCGCCACCTTCCTCGCCCGCGGGGCGCAGGCCTTGGCCTTCGTCCAGGGTCGGGACTACGCGACGCCGGACGACGTCAAGACGCTCGCGCCCGACGTGCTGCGTCACCGATTGGTGCTGACCTACGAGGCCGAGGCGCAGAGCGTGACGCCCGAGGAGGTGGTCACCAGGCTGCTCGAGGGTGTCGGAATTCCGTAGTGATTCGCTGGAGGCGTCGCGCCGAGCCGGCGGTGCTGGACGAGCGCCCCGACGAGGGTGACGTTGGGCTGAGCATCGCCGACCGCGAGCAGATTCGGCGGATCGAGATCCGCACCCGCCGCCTCGCGAGCGCGGTCCTCGGCGGCGACTACCGCTCCGTGTTTCGTGGTACCGGGATCGAGTTCGCCGAGGCGCGCGAGTATACGCCCGGCGACGACGTGCGCTTCATCGACTGGAACGTCACCGCCCGCATGGGCGTGCCCTGGGTCAAGGAGTTCGTCGAAGAGCGTGAGCTTTCGATCGTCTGTGCGGTCGACATCTCCGACTCACTGCTCGTCGCGCATCGCGCCGACGGTCGTGTGGGCGCGGCGGCGGAGCTGACGGCGCTACTCGGCTTCGCGGCGGCGGATAACCACGACCGCGTCGGCATGGTGACCTTCGGCGGCGAGGTCGAGCGGTTCGTTCCCCCGAAGCACGGACTGAACCACGTGCTGAGGCTGGTGCGCGACGTCATTCGGCACCCGCCGCCGGCCCCCGGCACGCGGATCGCGGCGGCCTGCGACTATCTCTCGCGGGCGCTGCAGCGGCGTTCGGTCGTGTTCGTGATCTCGGACTTCTTCGATGCCGGGTACGTCGACTCGCTGCGGACGCTGGCTCGCCGCCACGACGTGATCGCGCTCGTGCTGGTCGACCCCGCCGACCTGGAGTTGCCCGACCTCGGCATCGTGCGATTCGCCGGCGCCGAGGGCGAGCGGCCGCAGATCCTCGATACCGGAAGCGCGGAGTTGCGGCGCCGCTATGCCGAATCGGCTGCGGAGCGGGCTGCGAAGCGTCACCGGCTGCTCGCGACCGCCGGTGTCGACGAGGTGGAGATCCGGCTCGACGAGGATCTGGTGACGCCGATCGCCCGCTACTTCCGGCTCCGAGCGATGCGGCGATGAGGCGCGGCATCCTCGCGGCGCTCGTCGCGTTCCTCGTGACCGCCGGGATCGAGGAATCGCCGGCATCGGCGCAGCAGGCGCCTGTGTTCGAGGTGAGCGCCTCGCTGTCGCCGCGCGCGGCGACGCTCGGCGAGCAGGTGCAGCTCGTCGTCACGGTGCGGCACGGCCAGGACTTGCTGATCAGCGCCGGCCAGCCGGCCCGCGCGAGCGACATCGAACTGTTGCTGGTGCAGCCCGAGGCGCTCCTGTTCGACGACCCGGAAGCGGGCGGCGTCGCGGGAATGGCCACGACGACCTTCCGCTTCACGATCGCGGCCTACCAGCTCGGCGACCTCCGTCCCGGGAACGTCGAGGTGTCGTGGCTCGGCGCCGACGGCCGCACCGGGTCGTCGACGGTCCAGCCTCCCATTCTGCGCATCCTGTCGATCCGTGCCCCGGGCGACGATCAGCTGCGGCCGCTGCGGCCGCAGCTGATCGTCGGCAGTCCACCCGCCTGGTGGCAACGCCCCGAGACACCGCTGGCGTTCTCCGCGCTCGCGCTGGTCCTCGCCGCGATCGTGTTCTGGCAGCGCCGCCGTCCAGCCGTCGAGCCGTTGGTCCTCGTCGACCAGGCGCTGGCGCCGGAGGGGCGGGCGCGCGCCCGCCTTGATCGGTTGCAAGCGGCTGAACTCGTCGATCGCGACGCCTATCGCCGGTTCTACGGCGAACTCTCGATTGTCGTGCGTAGCTACCTCGCGGCGAGGTTCGGGTTCAACGCGACGGCCTTCACCACGGGCGAGTTGCGTGAACGGTTCGGGGACGCCGGGGTCGGCCGCTGGCAGGCGCGCCTGGTCGACGGCCTGCTCGAGCGTTGCGACGCCGCCGTGTACGCGCGAGCGCAGCCCGATCCCACCTCCGCCGATCACGATCTCACCGTCGCGTACGAGATCATCGAGCTCTCGCGTCCGCGGCGCGGCGATCTGGTCGAGGCGGTGAGCGCGTGACCTTCGCGACGCCTGCGCTGTTGCTGCTGCTTCCCGTGGTCGCGTTGCTGGCGCTGGCGCGGATGTTGCGGCCCGCCCGCCCGCCGGACCTCGCCATCGGATCGACCGGCACGATCCGCGCGGTCGGCCGATCGACCTGGCGGCTGCGCCTGCGCTGGTTGCCCGGCGCATTGCGCTGGGCGGCAGTCGCCCTCGCCGTGGTCGCGATCGCCCGTCCGCGCGAGGGGCTGGCGATCACCCAGGTGCCGTCTGAGGGCATCGACGTCGTGATCGCGTTCGACGTCTCCAGCTCGATGACGACGCCGACACGGACGATCCCCGGCGTGACCCGCCTGGACGAGGCTCAGCAGGTGGTGAAGGTCTTCGTCCAGACGCTGAAGGGCGACCGCGTCGGCATGGTGATCTTCCAGTCGAGGGCGCTCGCGCTCTCCCCGCTCACCCACGATGTCGACGCGATTCAGCGGCGCGTGGACGATCTGGCGCCCGGCCTGATCGAGGACGGGACCGCGATCGGGCTCGGGATCAGCGAGGCGCTCACGCTGCTCGAGGATTCGCCCGCCCGCAGCCGCGTGGTGGTGTTGTTGACGGACGGCCAGAACAACGCGGGCGCGATCGAGCCGGAGATCGCCGCGCAACTCGCGTCCGCCCTCGATGTTCGCGTCTATACGATCGGGTTCTTCAGTGGCGCGCCCACCGGTCAGGTGCCGACTAACGCCGTGTCGCTACGGGCGATCGCGTCGATCACTGACGCGAAGCACTACAACGCGCGCAGCCAGGAGGAGCTCGCGCAGGCCTACGCCGAGATCAGTGAGCTCGAGCGGTCGCGCCTCGGCGAGCGTCGGTTCGTCGCCTTCCGCGAGTACGCGCCGTGGTTCCTGCTGGGCGCGATCGGGCTGCTGCTGACCGAGAGCGCGCTGCGCGCGACCTGGCTGCGGCGGTACCCGTGATCACCGGTCTCTCCTTCGGTGAGCCGCTTTCGCTGGTGCTGCTCGCGGCGCTCGTGCCGCTGTGGCTGCTGTGGCGCCTCGAGCAACGCCGCCGAGCAGCGGCGGATGCCGCCTACGGCGGTTCCAGCGCGCTGCGACTCGGGAGGCGAGCGTTGCGACGGCGGATCGGAGTGTGGTTCGTCGCGCTGGCGGTCGTCTTGATCGTGATCGCGGTCGCGCGGCCGCAGTGGGGTTCCCAGGAAGCGCCGGTCGAGCAGCGCGGGGTCGACGTCGCGATCGTGCTCGACGTTTCGCGGTCGATGACGGCGGCTGATCTGCCACCGTCGCGCGCAGTCGCGGCGGCGACCGGCATCGGCGATTTCCTGACTCACCTCCGCAGCGATCGGGTGGGACTCGTGATCTTCTCTGGTGGGGCGTTCCAGCGCTCGCCGCTGACGCTCGATCTGGAAGCGGTCGGTCAACTCGTCGATCAGGCCCAACGTGACGCCGAGCTCGTCGGACGGGGCACCGATGTCGGCGGGGCGATCAACGAGGCGCTCGCCCTCCTTGACGTGCCCGCCGCCGCCGAGAGTCAGCTCATCATCCTCGTCTCGGACGGAGAGGATCTGGGCGAGCAGGCGCTGGCCGCTGCAGGCGTCGCTGCCGCCGCCGGCGTCCCGATCTATACGGTGGCGGCCGGGACGGACGATGGCGCCCCGATCCCGGGCGACGAAGCGGGCCTCGCCGTGAGCCGCGCCGACCGTCAGGCCTTGCGCGCGATCGCATCGGCCACCGGCGGCGAGTTCCGCGAGCTGAGCACGATCGCCGGTCTGGCGATCGACGTGCAGCGCCTTCGGCAGAGCGAGTTCAGCGACGACACCGGACGGCAGCCCATCGAGCGCTTCCAGTGGTTCCTCGCGCCGGCGCTGATCCTGCTGGTACTGCCGGTCCTGATCGGCGAGGCCGGGGGTCCGAGGCGGCTGACACCCCGGCGGCTCGCACGTCGGCGGTTGGGCGCGGCGGCGATCCTCGGAACGCTGGTGCTCGGCGCCTGCGGCGGATCGACGCTCTACCAGCACGTGACCGACGGGAACGAGGCATACGACGTCGCCCGCTACGACGACGCGCTCGCCGACTATCGCGACGCGCTCCTCGCCGCGCCCGCAGAGCCCGCCGTCGGCTACAACGTGGGAAACACGTTGCACCAGCTTCGACGCTACGAGGAGGCGGCCGTGGCCTCGTTGGACGCGCTCGAGGGCCTCGAAGATCGCGAGCTGTCCGGATCGTTGCGCTACGCCCTCGGCAACCACGCGGTGATGCGCGGCGCGCTGGAAGAGGCGCGCGACTACTACGTCGACGTGCTCCGCCTGAGCCCGGACGACGAAGACGCGAAGGCGAACCTCGAGCTGGTCCTCGGGCTCCTCCTGCCACCGCCCGTCGAGCTTCCACCGTCCGACGCGCCGCCGCCGGGAGATGGGCCGGGGGATGGAGAGGGGCCACCGGCGCCTGATTCGGGGATTGACGGGGAGCCCGCTCCCGACGGCGGTTCAGGTCAGCCCGGTGGCGATTCCGGTACCGATCCCGGCGAAGGGCCGAATCCGGCCGACGATCCTCAGCCGGGCGTCGGTCAGCCGGAAGACCCGCCGCCGGGCGGAGACCCCGCCACGGGACAGCCCGACGGTTCAGGTGGCGCCGCGGGCAGCGGCGGTGACGCCGGCGGAACCCTGACCGTCGAAGAAGCTCAGGCGGCGCTGGCGCTGGCGCTCGACGAGTTCGGCGAGGATCTGACGCTGGAAGAGGCGGCTCAGCTCCTGGAGCTGATCCGTCAGCTCAGCGAGATCGAACCGCTAGACCCGATCCGCGGCGGTGGCCCCGGGGGAGGCGCCGGCGACCGTTGACGAGCGGCCCCGCCCCGGCAGCGGGCGGGCGAGGATGTGGCGCCAGAGCTGGTTGCGTGCCGCGCGGTAGCTCTCGTTCAGCGCGCCCGTTTCCTCCTCGGATCGGTCGTCCGCGCTGGCGCTGTAGCGAGCTCGGGTGTAATCGGCGGCAAGTGCACCGAAGCCAGCGTCCCCGCCGGTCTCGGCCGCGACCTCGCGCGCCCACTCGAGCGGAGTCCGGGTGACGCGCGGTTCGACGGCCGCCCAGCTCGTCAGGCGCTGGATCTTCGCCCATCGGCGGTGCGACGGCGCCAGCTCCCGCAGTGGGTACTCCCAGGCGAAGCGCAGTCCGATCGCGGCGGCGAATGCCAGCACACCCACGATCATGAGGAACGTCAGGAGCTGGACCACGAACCCGCCGACGCCGGATCCGGTATCGACCGCTGACGGGTTGGCCAGGTCGATCGCCGCGGCATCTTCGATGCCGAAGAGCTCTTCGAGCTCAAGCAGCGCCGCCTCTTCGTCGAAGCTGAGAAAGGCGTTGCCGCCGTCCGCGAGCAACTGGCGCAACGCGGTGTCATCGCCCGGCCGCGCCACGAGCGCCCGCCCCGGGGTTGGGTTGAACTCGACCCAGCCCAGCCCGGTGAAGTAGACCTCGGGCCAGGCCCAGGCGTCCCGCTCCGAGAGCGTGTAGATCTTCGTGGTGTCGTCGAAGTCGGTCGAGTCGAGCACGAAGCCGGCCGCCATCCGCGTCGGGATGCCGAGCGTTCTGAGCATCACGGCCATCGCCGTGGCGTGATGGTCGAAGTAGCCGGCCTGCGAGTCGAACAGGAAGTAGTCCACGGAGTCCCGCAGCGGCGGCGTGTCGGGTACGTCGATCGCGAAGGCGTAGTTGCTCCGCAGATACCCCTCGATGATGCGCGCCGCGACGAACGGGTGATCGTCAGCGGCGAGTCCCGCGGCGAGTTCCCCGATCTCCGGCGGCAGGTCGCCCGGGAGCTGGAGGTAGCGCTCTCGGATCGAGGCGGGGTAGTCGGTCCCGCTGGCGAGGAGCGTGTCGATCGCGGCGGCGGAGACCGACCCAACGACGATGTAGGTCGTTCCTTCCTTCAGGCGATCGTCCGGAGCGACGCCGATCACGTCGCTGGCGTTGGCGCCGAAGAGGAGCGAACCGGCGCGATCGGCGGCGATCGCATCGCCGAACGACAGCAATCGTCGGTCGGGAACGGGCCCGACGACCGAGACCTCGAGCCTGAGCGGGCGGCGAAGCTGGGCCTGGGATAGCGGCGTGCCGAACTCGGCGGCCTCCACCGTCGTGCCGAGTAGCGGCTGCGTGGTGACGTCCGAGATCAGCCAGCCGGTGCCGGTGTACTCGTCGTACACAGCGCCGCGGAGGTTACCGATCTCGTCGGCGGACACCTCCATCAGCGGGTCGGAACTGAGGCTGATCTTACCCTGCAGCGGCAGCACCTCTCCGAAGCCATGGACCGGGATGTCGCGTTTCGATGAGACGCCAATGAACACGCGACCGAGGCCCTCGAAGCGGTCGGTCACGGGGGCCACCGCGCGGTTCCAGAGATCGGCGACTGGACCCCAGTTGTTCGCGGTCGGGAGGAGCCACGCCCCGATGATCAGCGCGAGCGCGATCCAGACCCCGGCGAAGGCGACCTCGATCGACATCAGATCGGGCCAGGCGACCCGCTCCTGGCGCCATCGATTGAGCGCGCGAGCGAAGTGGAGCTGCAGCACGAGCAAGACCGCGGCGAACAGGAAGACGACGAACTGCAGCGACGGCTGTCCGGGCAGGTAGGAGATGTTCGTCAGCAGCACGAACCCGGGCGGGATCAGCGCTACCCACGCGTTGCGCCAGCGCACCACCGACCACGCCGCGAGATAGGCCACCGCCCACGTCGCGAAGACCAGCATCATCACGAACGGCAGCGGGTCGCTCGAGACGCCGCCTTCGAACAGTGCCGCGCCCCAGTCGCGGAGTCGCAGCCAGAGCTCCGACCAGCGGGCACGCACGCCGGTTCCCAGCAACGGGTCGGCCAGCTCCATGTTCACCATCACGATTGCGAACACCCAGGCGAGGCCGATCGCGATCCCGACGATCTGGAGCAGCCACGAGCGCAACGGCAACTGGCCGAGCACCCAACCGCTGGCCAGTCCGAAGATCGCCGCAGCGGTCAACGAGGGCATCTCGTTCACCCAGTTCGCCCGCTCGAGCGAATTCGACATCGCCAACAGCGCGACGAACAGCAGCACCAGGTTCAGCCAGCGCTCGGTGTCGCGGAACAGGCCGATCACGCCGCCGCGACGTTCGAACGGGTCGCGCGCCGGCCTGCGGTAGAGTTCGTTCCAGCTGACCGCACTCACGTGCGGGCCCCTTCGCGCATCGCTGCTTCGGCGTTCGCGCTGAGCGCCCGCCCCAGATCCTCCTGTTGCTTCACGGTGTAGGTGTAGACGCCGCCGGCGGCCAGAGTGCCATAGACGTCGAGCGCGCTCGGCGCGTCGCCGTACGTGTCGGCTTCCAGCAGCACCGCGGCGACCTTGACGCCGCGCGCTGAGAGCCCGGTCAGCGTGAGCGCCCAGCCGGCGTCGGTCGATGGCGTCACGGTGACGACGGTCGTATGCCGTCCGAAGCGGCGCGACTCCTCGAGGATCAGGTTGTTCAGCGGCACGTCGCCGCTGGAGCGCGCGAGCGCGAGCGATTCGAGGAGGCGGGTGTAGTGGTTCTGACCGCGATCGGGTTCGTCGATTCGCAGATCCTCACCGAAGGACAGCAACCCGACCGAGCGGTTCGCGTTGATGAAGTAGCGCGCGATCGAGGCGCAGATCTGGACCGCGGCCTCCTCGGTGCCGTCTTCGCCCTCGCCGACGTGCTGCGAGCGCTCCAGGTCGAGGATGATCCAGATGTCCGATGCGGGGTCGAGCTCGAACTGCTTCACCATCGGGCGTCCGGTTCGCGCGGTCGCGGGCCAGTGGATGCGGTTGAAGGAGTCGCCCGGCTCGTACTCCCGGATGCCGGCGACGTTCGGCGTGACGTTGTGCGTGCGACGGCGGAACCGGCCTTCGCCGGGCAGGTTCGCGGGCGGGATGTAGAAGTTCGGGAGCTCGGGCGCGTTCGGATACACGAGGATCGAGGCCGTCTGGCCGAACACGCGTTCCATCCGGAAGAAGCCGAACGGGTCGGTCGCAACGATCCGCAGCGGACCGAGCTCGTAGAGCCCGCGAACGCGGGCAGGGGTCGAGTAGGTCCAGGCCGCGACGCCCTGCGATCCGAGGGTGACCACGCGTCGTGAGTCGTGCCCCGGCACCGACGAGGGGTCTTCGACCTCGAGCCAGAGTTTGGGCAGCCGCGATCGCGAGCGGATGATCACCCGCCCTTCCAGCGCCTGCCCCTGCGTCACGCGATGGGTTCGCCGGATCACCTCGACTTCCAGGCCCTCAGCCATCGAGCGCGTCCAGAAATAGAACGCCGTCACGGCAAAGGCGAGGATGTACGAGAGACGGAACAGCAGCCAGAAGCCCGTGGCGACGCCGAGGATCGCGCAAATCACGCCCAGGCTCAGCGCGACCGATGCGCTGGGGTAGCGGCGGATCAGGCCGACGAACTTCTGAATCAATCGCATGCGCGGTGGCTCAGACGCTGCCGCGCGCGCGCACGCCCGGGACCGCGACTCGCTCGATCGCCTCGTCGACGATCTGGGCGCTGTCGATCTCGCGCACGCGCGCACCCGGGCTGACGATCACGCGGTGACCGAGCGTCGAGTACGCCAGCAGCTTGATGTCGTCGGGCTGAACGAAATCGCGCCCCTCCAGGAGCGCGAACGCCTGTGACACGCGCATCAGTCCGAGCGAGCCCCGGGGCGAGGATCCTAGGTAGACGCTCTCGTGCTCGCGCGTCGCGTTCACCAGGCTGACGATGTACTGCTTGATCAGCGGGTCGATGTAGATGTCGCGGACGGCTGCCTGCAGCTCGATCACCTCGCTGCGGCTCGTCACCTCCTCGAGCGAGTCGATCGGGTGCCGGTTCTGCTGGGCGTCCATCACCAGCACCTCGTCGGTAGCCGACGGGTAGCCGAGGTGGATGCGGAGCAAAAACCGGTCGAGCTGTGCCTCGGGCAGCGGGAAGGTGCCCTCGTACTCGATCGGGTTCTGGGTCGCCATCACCATGAACGGCTCGGGGAGCCGGTGGGTCGTGCCGTCGACCGTGACCTGATCCTCTTCCATCGCCTCGAGCAGTGACGACTGCGTCTTCGGCGTCGCGCGGTTCACCTCGTCGGCAAGCACCACTTCCGCCATGATCGGACCCGGACGGAACTCGAAGCCGCCCGATTGCTGCTGGTACACGGAGACGCCAGTGACGTCGGAGGGGAGCAGGTCCGGGGTGAACTGGATCCGCGAAAAACGGCAGCCCACGGATCGCGCGAGCGCGCGCGCGAGCATCGTCTTTCCGACGCCGGGCACGTCCTCGATCAGCAGGTGGCCACGGCAGAGTAGCGTGATCAGCGCGAGTCGCGCCTCATGCTCCTTGCCGATGATCACACGCTCGACATTGTCGAGGATCCGCTCAGCAACGAGCTTTGGGTCTTCCACGCGACCTCCCCGCGGTCTGCGGGGCGCCCCTCCAGCCCGGGCGCCCTTGTGGGCCAGGCACGCAACGACCGCGAGCCAGAGGTGTGGAGCAAGGCGACCTCGCGGTCGCCGGTGGTGGTCGGAGTATATCCAAAGACGAAACGCTGAGCCGCCCATTGGGGTTCCCGGGCCGCTCGTCCGATGCCCGTACGATGGGTGGGTACCCGCGCCGTCTCGAGGGCTCATCCTGTCGTGACCACCGAGCCCGATCCGACCGAGCCGCCCGCCGAACCCCGACCCGGCGGCGTGCTCGCGCGTTGGATGGCGGCGGTGGTGCTCCTCGCGCTGGCGGCCGCGGCCGCGCTGGCGTTCGTTGTCGATCGCGGGCGTGTCGAGCAAAGCGACGATGTGAGCTTCGTGGCGGGCGGAGCGGACGCGACTGGTTCGCCGTCCTCGTCACCCGAGGCGGTGCCAGCGACCGCGACCGCGGGTCCATCGCCGACGGTCGTGCTAGCCGAAGCCTCGGCACCACCGAACGAATCGCCGACGGTGGGGGCGTCGCCGTCGCCGTCGCCAGAGGCAACCATCGGTCCGACACCGGCGCCGACCGAGGCGCCGCCGCCGCTCGAGCTGAGCGCGGCAGCGGTCGGGATCGGGGAGACGCTAGCGATCCGGGTCAACGTGCCCGGGGCGGGGAGCGCCTCGGTGCTGGCGGCCGGCGCCTCGTACCCACTGCTCAATGAGGGCGACGGCGTCCTCTTCGGGGTCGTCGGGATCCCGCTGTACGCGACGCTCGGGCCGAGCGAGTTGGTGGTGACGGTGCGCGACGACTTCGGCGCCCTGATCGAGCAGCAGGTCGTGCCGTTTGAGGTGACCACCGTTGACCGTCCGATCGACTTCCTCGAGCTGACCCCGGAGCAGGGGGCGGTGCTCACGGCCGAGGCGGCGGCCCTGGAGGCGACGCAGCGGACGGAGCAGTTCCTGACGTTCGATCGCCAACGCCGCTGGTCAGGGCTGCTACGCGTCCCGACCCAGGGCTTCCCGACGACGGCGTTTGGCCAGGGGCGGTCGATCAATGGAGGTCCCGTCGGGGGGTTCCACTCGGGCTCGGACATCGCGAACGAAGCGGGGACGCCAATCCAGGCGGCGGCGCCAGCACGCGTCGCGTGGGCCGGCGAGATGCCGATCCGAGGGAACACGGTGATCCTCGATCACGGCGGCGGGGTGAAGACTGGCTATCACCACATGCAGGCGATCCTCGTCGAGGTCGGGCAGCTGGTCGCGGCGGGGACGGTGATCGGCGAGATGGGGTCGACCGGTCTGTCGACCGGGCCGCACCTGCACTGGGAGTTGACGATCTACGGTGTGAACGTCGATCCGATGACCTGGACGACGACCGAGTTCACGCCGTAGCAGCGGGCGCCTCGGCGACGATGCAGGCCCAGTCGCCCTCGACGCGGGTCTCGATGCGCGAGAGGCCGGTCTGCTCGATCGCTGCTTCGATTTCGTGCGCGTCGTTAGCGAGGAACCCACTGACGATCGCGCGACCGGACGGTGCGAGCGCGCCCACGATCGCTGGCACCAGCTCCAGGACGATCGTCGAGGAGATATTGACGATCACGAGGTCCGCGCCGCGCGGCGCGTCGGCGGGCCACGGCCAGTCGGCGCCGAGCGATCCGGCGTCCGCCTCGATTCGGGACGAGACGCCATTCGATCCCGCATTCTCGCGCGTCACGCGGATCGCCTCCGGATCGCGGTCCACGGCGCGGACGGAGCATGCGCCGAGCCTCGCCGCGGCGATCGCAAGGATGCCCGAGCCGCATCCGACATCGATCACGGTTCCGCTGGCCTCGAGGTAGCGGTCGATCGCGGCGAGGCAGAGGCGCGTGGTCTCGTGCTGGCCGGTACCGAAGGAGGCGCCAGGGTCGATGTCGATCACTACTTCGTCGTCGCGGGCGTCGTACGCGAGCCATGAGGGGCGGATGACGAACCGGTCGCCGATGTGCTGGATGTTGTAGAAGCGCTTCCATTCCTCCGACCAATCAGCCGGGTCGAGCTCGCGAACCGTGAGCGCCGTCAGCGGAGCCGAAAGATCGAGGCTTGCGACCTGATCCTGGATCGTGGCGCGGCCGGCTTCCGCGAATGGCGGTTTGACGTACGCGCGGACGGCGACCGGCGCATCGAGCTCCTCGAAGCCGAAGTCGCGATCCTCGGTGCGATGGATCTGGGGCTCGATCGCGACCGCCTGGCCGGTGACATCGGCAAGGACGGTGGCGACGAGATCGACGTCGGCGGGCGCGACGTGGACGGTGATTTCGATCCAGCGGTCGGCCGTCACGAGGCGCTAGCTGAAGGCCCCGCGGATGCGATCGAAGAGCGAGCCGTCCTCGGGCACGTCGGGGGTGCCGAGGGAGTCGGCGAGCTGGACGAGCAGCTCCTTCTGATCGTCGGAGAGCTTGCTCGGGGTCACGACGTGGGTGCGGACGAGCATGCGGCCGCGTCCTGAGCCGCGTAGGTGCGGGACGCCTCGGTCCTTGATGGTGTGCATCTCGCCGTGCTGCGTGCCCGGCTTCACCTCGAGGTCGATGTCGTCGCCGTCGATGGTCGGCACCTGCACGGTAGTGCCGAGGGCGGCCTGCGCGATGTTCAACGGCAGCTCGTAGACGAGATCGCGGTCCATCCGGGTGAACCGCTCGTGCGGCTCGACGCGGAGCTCGACGTAGAGGTTGCCGTTGGGGCCGCCGCGAGCACCGGAGTCGCCTTCGCCGGCGAAGCGGATCTGCGATCCGTCCTCGACGCCGGCGGGCATTTTGATGTGCTGCGTGACGCGGACCCGGCGGTGACCCGCACCGCGACAGGTGGGACACGCGTCGGTGACGACACTGCCTTCGCCCTCGCAGGTGGGGCAGGCAGCGACGTTGACGTACTGGCCGAAGAGCGACTGCTGGACGCGGCGGATCTCGCCGGTGCCCTGGCAGGCCTCGCAGGTGTCGCGCGCGCCGCCTCCTCGTTGGCCCGATCCGCGGCAGTCATCGCAGTTCTCGGTGCGGTGGAAGGTAATCTCCTTCTCGGCGCCAAAGATCGAGTCCTCGAAGTCGATCGTGAGCCGCGCCTCGAGGTCGGCGCCGCGCTGCGGGCCGGCGCGCCGCGAGGCGGTGCCGCGGAAGAAGGCGTCGAAGATATCGCCGAATCCGCCCATCGACTCGAACCCGGCGAACCCCTGCCCGTTGCCGCCGGACTGTCCGAAGCGATCGAAGCGGGCGCGCTTCTCCGGATCGGAGAGCACTTCGTACGCGGCGTTGACCGCCTTGAAGCGATCCTCGGCGCCGGCGTCGCGGTTGCGATCGGGGTGGTACTCCATCGCGAGCTTGCGGAAGGATCGCTTGATGTCCTCCGCCGAGGCATCCCGCGTCACGCCGAGCACTGAGTATGGGTCTTGCTGAGTCGTCATCGGCATCCGGAGTTTGCGTTCGCGGCGAACGGACGGTGCGCCAACCCCAAGTTTACCAGCGCCACGCGAGGCCTCATCGTCAGCGAACGCCGTTGGACTCGGTTATTCGAGAAGCAGCTCAGCGAGCCGCTCTAGGGTCAGATCATCGACGTCGTGTCTCCCGAGGAACGTCGCCGCGTCGCCGTGCTTCGTGCGCAGCGCGTCGAGCATCGCCTCCATCGCCCCGACCGGGACGGCGAGCGCCGGGTTCGGCGGGATCTCCTCCGTGATCTTGCCGCGCGCCCGGAGGTCGGCGATCAGGCGATCCATCCCGCGCTGGCTCAGCGCGAAGTCTTCGAGGATCGTCGCCTCATCGACGCCGAGCACCCCGAGGATCAGCGCGCCGAGGACGCCGGTTCGGTCCTTACCGGTCACGCAGTGGAAGACTGCCGGGTAGGCGTCCTCCTCGGCGAGCAGTCGCACCGCGGACGCCCAGACCGCTCCGCGCTCCTCGAGCAGGTCCTGGTACCGCGGGTCCCAGGCGCCCGCCGCCCGCGCGTTGTACTTGGAGCGTGGATCGCCCATCGGGAAGTGGTGGCGCGTCACCGATGCGTCGACGAGCGGGCCGAGGCCCCTCGGATGGTTGGCCTCGCCTTCGCTACGCAGGTCGATCACGGTGGCGATCGGAACTTCCTCGCGGAGCTGTTTCGCCTCGGCGTCCGACATGCGTAGCGGCTCGCCGGATCGGAACAGGCGGCGCCAGCGGACGGTGCGGCCGTCCGCGGCGCGGTGTCCGCCCATGTCGCGGAAGTTGTAAACCTGATCGAACTCGAAGTGCGGGTTCATGGTGGGCTGCTAGACCTCGCGGAACTCGCCTTCGATCGTGCCGGCCTCCTCGCCTTCTGGTTCGCCTTCACCGTCCGCTTCGCCGCCGGGCTCGGTTGCCCCGTCACCCGCGGCGCCATCCGCGCCGGCGCCGCCGTAGATCGCCTGCCCGACGCCCTGCATCGCCTCCGAGAGGGTGTCGGTCTTCGTGCGGAGCTCGTCGCTGTCGTCGCCCGCGAGGGCCTCGCGCAGTTCCGTGATCGCGGTCTCGACCGGCGCCTTCAGCTCGTCGGTGATCTGCTCCTCGTTGTCCTTGAGCAGCTTCTCGGCCGAGTAAGCGAGCGAATCGGCGGTGTTGCGGATCTCGACCGCTTCGCGCTTCTCGAGGTCCTCCGAGGCGAACTGTTCCGCCTCGTTGCGGAGGCGCTCCACCTCGGCGTCCTCGAGGCCGGAGCTGGCCTGGATCGTGACGTGCTGCGCCTTGCTGGTCGCCTGATCCTTCGCGGAGACGGTGACGATGCCGTTGGCGTCGATGTCGAAGCTGACCTCGACCTGGGGCACGCCGCGAGGGGCGGGGAGGATGCCGTCGAGGATGAACCGAGCGAGCGATTTGTTGTCGTCGGCCATCGAGCGCTCACCCTGCATGACGTGGATCTCGACGGAGGGCTGGTTGTCGGCCGCCGTCGAGAAGACCTGTGACTGGCTGGTCGGGATGGTCGTGTTGCGCTCGATCAGCGAGGTCATGACGCCACCGAGCGTCTCGATCCCGAGCGTCAGCGGCGTGACGTCGAGCAGCAGCACGTCCTTGACGTCGCCCTTCAACACGCCGGCCTGGATCGCCGCGCCGATCGCGACCACCTCGTCCGGGTTGACGCCCTTGTGCGGCTCTTTGCTGAAGAACTCCTCGACCTTCTGTTGCACCAGCGGCATCCGCGTCATGCCGCCGACGAGCACCACCTCGTCGATCTCGGACGTCTGGATGCCCGCATCGGTCAGCGCCTGCTTGCAAGGCTCGAGCGTGCGATCCACGAGGTCCCCGATCAGCTGCTCGAGCTCGGGGCGGGTGATGTTCGTGACCAGGTGCTTCGGCCCGGAAGCGTCGGCGGTGATGAACGGGAGGTTGACCTCGGTGGTTTGCGCCGACGAGAGCTCGATCTTCGCCTTCTCCGCCGCCTCCTTGAGGCGCTGGAGTGCGGTGCGATCCTGTGACAGGTCGACGCCCTGGTCCTTCAGGAATTCGTCAACGAGGTGGTTGATGATCAGGTCGTCGAAGTCGTCGCCGCCGAGGAACGTGTCGCCGTTTGTCGCCCGCACCTGGAACGTGCCCTCGCCCAGCTCGAGGATCGAGATGTCGAAGGTGCCGCCGCCGAGGTCGTAGACGGCGATCAGCTCCTCGCCCTCCTTCTCGAGGCCGTAAGCGAGCGAGGCGGCGGTCGGCTCGTTGATGATCCGCAATACCTCGAGTCCGGCGATCCGGCCGGCGTCGCGGGTGGCCTGGCGCTGGGAGTCGCCGAAGTACGCGGGGACGGTGATCACGGCCTCGATGACGGGCTCGCCGAGGTAGGCCTCGGCGTCCGCCTTCAGCTTCTGGAGGATCATCGCATTGACCTCGGGCGGGCTGTATTCGCGGTCTCCCATCTTGACGCCGGCGTCGCCGTTGGCGAGCCGGACGATCTCGAAGCCGGCGACGTCCTTGAAGCGCTGCACCTCTTCGTCTTCGAAGCGGCGGCCCATCAGCCGCTTGACGGAGTAGAGCGTGTTGGCGGCGTTCGTCACCGCCTGGCGCTTTGCGACGGTGCCGGCGAGGCGCTCGCCGTCCTTGCCGGTGGCGACGACGGAGGGCGTGGTCCGTCCGCCCTCGGCGTTCGCGATCACCTGTGGCTTGCCGGCTTCCATCACCGCCATCGCGGAGTTCGTGGTGCCGAGGTCGATACCGATGACCTTGCTCATGGGAGGGGTCCTTCGTTGAGCGCGGGGTTGTCTGGTGCGCCGGCGATCGAACGTCGCCGGGCGCGGGCGTGCTGTTACCTCGGATCGTCCGTTGCGGGCGCTCCGGGAGCGTCCCCGTTTCCGACCATCACCATCGCCGGACGGACGACGTGCTCGTCGATCGCCCAGCCGGATTGCATGACGTGTACGACCTGCCCGTCTGGGCCCGCCGCGTAACCGATCGCTTCGTGGAAGCGCGGATCGAACGGCTTGCCGAGCGCCTCCACCTCGTGGGCTCCGGTGGCGTCGAGAACGCCTCGGAACTTGTCGCGGATCAGCTCGATGCCGGCGACCCACTCGTGCTCGGCGATGTCGTGCGCGACGGCCTCGATCGCTCGGGCCAGATCGTCATGGACGGGCAGGAGGTTGATGATCACAGACGCCGCGGTGAGGCGGCGGAGCTCGGCCCGACCTTCGATCGTGCGGCGCTCCAGGTTGCGGTAGTCAGCGACGGCGCGCGCCTGCGCCTGCTCGAGTGCGGCGACCTGAACTTGGAGACTCTCGATCGTTGGCTCGGAGACAGGCGTGGCCGCGCCTGCCGCGGCTTCGTCCAGCGCACTCGCATCCTGCAGTGGCTCGTCGCTCATATCCGGTGACCCCACCGTGATTCCGGGCGCGATGTTCGCTAGCGCACGTCCTGGAGCAGCGAACTCATCAGCGATGCGACATAGCGCACCCGTGGGATCGACCGCTGGTAGTGCATTCGTGTCGGGCCGAGCACGGCAACCGTGCCGCTGGTCTCGTCGTCCCCGTAGGTGGCGACGACCACGCTCCAGTCGCGCATCGCCTCGTCGCCGTGCTCCTCGCCGATCAGCACGCGGGTCTCGCCGGGATCGGCCTCGCCGGCCAGCTCGACGAGGCCGCGCACGTCGTAGGCGTTCAGCCGGTCGACCGCGTCGCGTAGCCGTTCGACCTCGCTGAACTCGGGCTGCTGGAGGACGCTCTGGAGGCCGTCCAGGTAGGTTTCCTCGGCGACGCGTTGCTCGCCGATCAGCTCGGCGATGGCAGTGGTGATCGCCGCCTCGTCGGGATCCTCGAGGCCGTCGGCGGTCGCCAGCGCGGCGGCACGGTCGGCGCCGCCGAGCTGCTGGTTGAGCTGCTCCGCGAGCACGTTGAGCTGAGATTGGGTGAGCGGCCGCGACAGCGAGAGGACGCTCTGGCGGACACGGCCGTCGTCCATCACGGCGACCAGCAGCGAGAGATCGCCGTGCAACTCGACGAGCTGGGCGTGCTTGAGACGCGCGTCATCCGCGCGCGGTCGCGTGACGACGGCGACGCTCTCGACGGCGCCGGCGAGGATCGTGGCGGTCAGGCTGAGCCACTCATCGAGGCCGCCGCGGACCTGGTGCAACTGATGCTCGATGGTCCGCTGTTCGTCGGCGCCGACGGGCTCCTCCGCCATCAGCACCTCGACGTAATGGCGGTAGCCGCGATCCGACGGCACGCGGCCGGCGGACGTGTAGGGGTGGGTGATGTAGCCGTCCTCTTCGAGGCGGGCGAGCTCGTTGCGGATCGTGGCCGTGGAGACGTCGAGACTGTGTCGATTGACCAGCGCGCGAGAACTCACGGGAATCGCCGTCTCGATGTACTCACCGATGACGAGTCCCAAGATCGCTGAGCGGCGGTCGGTGAGCACGCGTTCCCTCCGTTAGCACTCTCGGGTAGAGAGTGCTAATTGCTGGTTTCGATTGTATTCGGGCACTGGAATCAGGTCAACGAACGTGCCCCTGACGCGGTCAGCTCGTCGAGGGGGCCGACCAATTCGAGAGAGAACCCGGTCAGTGATCGCACGCGAACGCCACCTGGCGGTGTGAGATGTCGGCCGCGACCTTAGTGGGTTGCTGTCAGGTGGATCGAAGATGACCGAGGCCGCTCGGATCACCACTACCGGCGCGTATCTGCCCGATCGGGTGATGACGAGCGCCGACCTCGAACGTCTCGTGGACACCAACGATCAGTGGATCACCAGGCGCACGGGCATCCGTGAGCGGAGGATCGCGGCCCCGCAGGAGCCGGCGAGCACGCTGGGCGCTGAGGCGGGGCGCCGGATGCTCGCCGCGGCGGACGTCGATCCACGCGAGATCGACTACGTGATTGCCCGTACCTGCTCGCCGGACGGGATGTTCCCGGCGGTGGCGACGCGCATCCAGGCCGCGATCGGCGCGGATCGGGCGGCGTCGTTCGACGTCAACGCGGCCTGCGCCAGCTATCTGATGGGGTTGAACATTGGAAGCCAGTTCATCAAGAACGGGACGGCGCGACGCGTCGTCGTGATTGGCACCGAGGCGATCACGCGGCTCCTCGACTGGACCGACCGCGGCACTTGCGTGCTGTTCGGCGACGGCGCCGGCGCCTCATTGCTGGAGCCGGCGATCCCCGGTGAGCCGGGCGCGATCGATGAGGTCGTGCTTCGTTCCGACGGTGGCCGCGCGAACGTGGTCTACGCCGGCGGCCCGGCGTCGCCTCGAGGCCTGCTCGAGCAGGAAGCGCGGATCGTGATGGACGGGCGCGCGCTGTTCCGCGCGGCGGTCACCGAGATGGCCTCCTCGTGCCGGCAGGCGCTGGCCGCCGCGGGGATCTCGATCGACGAGATCGATCTATTCGTGCCACACCAGGCGAACCTGAGGATCATGACCGCCGCGGCGCGTGCACTCGGCGTCGCTAGCGAGCGAATGATGATTACCGTCGACCGGTACGGCAACACGTCGAGCGCGACAATCCCGATCGCTCTGGCAGAGGCTCAGGCCGCGGGATGGTTGCAACCGGGCGATCGCGTGCTGCTGACGACGATCGGCGCCGGGCTCACCTGGGGCGCGGCCGTGGTCGAGTGGGCGCGGCAGCGGACGATCGCGGTCGAGGCCGCGCCGGTCGCGGAGGTGGCGACCGCCCGCTAACCGCACCCTCCGGTATACCTGTAGCCATGGTCAGAGAGGCCAGCTCCGAGGCGCCGCGCCGTCGCGTTGTGATCACCGGCGTCGGCGTCGTGTGCTCGCTGGGGCGGACGACCGGCGAGCTGTGGGAGGCGATCGAAGAGGGGCGATCGGGCGTTGGTCCGATCACCCGTTTCGACGCCTCGAAGTTCGCGACGCGGATCGCGGCGGAGGCGCCCGACGCGCTCGAGCGCGACGAGCGCTTCGACGAGGCCTACTGGTCCGGCCTCGATCTGCGATCGCGATTCGCGGTGAGCGCGGCGCTCTCCGCCGTGCAGGGCGCGGGGCTGACGTTCACGCCGCAGAACAGCGGGCAAGTAGCGGTGGTGATCGCATCCGAGCGCCCGGAGGAGGATCGTCTGCTCGAGGGGGCGCGCGCCGTCGCGGCGGGCGACATCGACGGCGCGGCCGCCACGCTAGCCGAGCATGCTCGGCCGCATGCGCCGGCTGACCGCGTCGCTGCGCTGCTCGGGACGACTGGTCCGGCGCTGCAGATCGAGAACCGGTCCGCGGGCGGGCTGACGGCGATCATCGAGGCGGCGGAGATGATCCGCCGTGGCGACGCGCTCGTGGCGGTCGCCGGGGGCGCGGAGGCGCCGATTACGCCGCTGACGCTGGCAGCGTTCCAGGGCACCGGCACGCTCTCGACGCGCAACGACGATCCGGCCGCCGCCTCGCGACCGCTGGACGCCGCGCGCGACGGCCTGGTGCTTGGCGAGGGCGCCGCGCTGGTCACCCTCGAGGCGCTCGAGGTCGCCGAAGCGCGGGGGGTGAAGGTGCTGGCGGAGATCGAGGGCGAGGGCATGACGTTCTCGCCCGGCGAAGGCGGCACGCCGGCGATGGACGCGGTCCAGATCGGCCACGCGCTGCAGCTCGCGCTGGTGTCGAGCGGCCGGATTCAGGCCGAGGTCGACGTGGTCGCGCTTCATGCAGCGGGCAGCGTCGACGGTGATCGCGCGGAGGCGCGCGGCGTGCATCGGATCTTCGGTGCGGCGGCGCGCCATCACCTCTACTCGCCGGCGCTCAAGGGGCACACCGGGCACCTCCTCGCTGCGTCGGGGCCGCTCACGCTGGCGGCGATGCTCGAGGCGATGCACCGCGGGAAGATCCCGCCGACGCTCAACCTCGATGACGAGGACGCCGAGGTCGACCTCGATGGCAACGCGAAGGGCATTCGCGACGATCACGTGCTGGTTTGCCTGGTGAACGCGACCGGCTGGGCGCACAACGCGGCGATCATGCTGGCGCACCCGCGGGCGATGCGCCCGTTCGAGCCGCCCGAGGCCGGCGAGGTGCTGGCGATCCCGGAGGAGCCCGTCTAGCCGGGCGTTTCGACCGGTCTGAGGTTGGTTCGTTTCGGGGTGCCTCGATACGATGGCGCCGCTGCTGTGAACCGCTTCCCCGTGGCCCTGTTTCCCGATTGGGAGCGACCGTGGATATCACCTGGCTCGGTCATGCGGCGGTGCGCGTTCGCACTCGCCAGGCGGCGGTGGTCTTCGACCCGACGGACCGGTCGGGGGGCCTCGATATGGGGCGCCCCGGCGGCGAGGTGGCGGCGATCAGCCGCGCGACGCATCCGCATCACAACCACGTGAAGGGGATCAAGGGCGAGCCGATCGTGGTCGACGGGCCCGGCGAGTACGAGATCCAGGGTGTTCAGATCGAGGGCGTACGCGCGCTCTGGCCCACGGTGGACACCGAGGGCACCGAGGACCTCGGGGATGCCGATCGCGAGGCGTCCGAGCCGCCCGAGGCGACGACGCTCTACACCTGGCAGGCGGAGGAGTTGCGCTTTGCGCACCTCGGCGGGCTCGGCCAGCCGCCGACGCCGCCGCAGGCAGAGGCGCTGGCCGGGGTGGAGATCGTGATCATGCCGATCGCGCTGCCGGGCGGCCTCGATCCGGAAGGCGCGGCGCGCGTGGTGCGCGCGATCGAGCCGAAGATGGTGATTCCAGTGGCGTACCAGGCGGCGGCGAACGGGGACTCCGAGGAGCTGAGCGCGTTCCTCGAGGCGATCGGTGGCGAGCCGGAAGCTGCGGTGTCGCGCCTGACGGTGAACCGGCGGAGCCTGGGCGATTCGCGGCGGATCGCGCTGTTGGAGTCGCGCGGGTAGCTAGGGCAGCAGCTGATCCATCGGGTCGCGCGGCTCGCCGTAGTAGCGCGTTTCGAAGTGCAGGTGGGGTCCGGTCGAGTTGCCGGTGCTCCCGCTGTACGCCAGGAAGTCCCCCTGATTGACGACGGTCCCGTTTGTCATGCCCTCGGGGATTTCGCGCAGGTGGGCGTAGGTGCTCTCCCAACCGCCTTCATGTTCGACCTTGATGTGGTAGCCGTACCCGACCCACGGGTCTCCGCCCGCGAAGATCACGACACCACCCTTGGAGGCCAGCACCTCGTTGCCGGTCGGTAGCGCGATATCGATCCCAAGCGGGTGCCACGGGACCCAGCGCGAGGTCAGCGTGCCGGCGATGCCGAGCGGCCACAACCATTTCCCGGTCTGGGGCGGTGGCGCCGTGGCCGCTCCCGGGCGAATTGACGGCGCCGGCCTGGGGACGATGCGGCCGTACGGGACAAAGATGAAATTGTTCGCCACGAGCAGGTTCGGATCCGGGAGGTCGTTAGCCGCGAAGTCGAGAATATCCTGAGTCTCGGCGTCGTACCGGCGCGCGATGTCGGTCAAGGTTTCCTCGAACTCCACGGCGTGCACGATGCCGGGCACGTAGGGGATGATCACCTGCACCCCGGGACTCAGCCGGCTCGGGTTTTCGAGGTTGGGATTGTTCCACGTGATGTAGTTCGGATCGAGATCGAACTTCGCGGCGATCGAGGTGATGGTGTCACCGGGCTCGATCTCGTAGTTGCGGTACATCGCGACGCGGGCGGTTTGCAGGGTGTCCGCGTCTTCAACTTCGACGGAGGCGTTCTCGGCGGCGAGGGCGCGCTGTTGGAGGGTCGCGTTGGTGACGTTGTCGGCGCCGAGCAGGGTCCCTTCGGCGACCTCAGGGGCGTGGACGGTCAGGGGCTGCGGTGAGGCCTGGAGCTCGGTCTGTGCGACGAGCGGGGCGGAGGCGGCGAGGCCGGGGAACGAGAGCTGATTCACGTTCAGCTGTGGGTCGAGTGCGGCGTCGCCTGAGCGCACGGGGAACAGCCCGATGACGGCGACGAGGGCGAAGATCGAGGCGAAGATGCCGGCGTGGAGCAGGGGTCGCGATGACGCACCGCGTCCTGGCGTTGGGTGCACGACGCGTCGCCGCATCTCGCGGCCACGACGCTCAGGACGCGACGGCTGAATCGTTCCGCGGATCGGTCACGCCTCCGCTACCCTGCCATGGGTCCCGAGGCTGACGAGGCGCCTCGGAGCAGGTCGACCGGCGAACGGACCTACGGCCCGACTGATCGGCGACATGCTAGCACGCTGTTACTTGAGAGTCGTCAGTCGGAGGCCCTACGTGCAACCGCCTAGACCGCACCTGCCTTGAGCGAGGTCAGGAACTCCTCGTTCGACTCGGTGCGTGAGACGCGCTCGAGCACGCGCTCGGCGGCGTCGCCGCTGTCTTCTTCGAGCATCGAGGCCATCCGGCGGAGCAGCCAGATCTGCTTGAGCTCGTCTTCCTCGAACAGGAGGTCTTCGCGACGGGTGCCGGAGCCGAGCACGTCGATCGCGGGGTAGACGCGCTTCTCGGCCAGGCGGCGGACGAGCCGCAGCTCCATGTTCCCGGTGCCCTTGAACTCCTCGAAGATGACGTCATCCATCCGCGAACCGGTCTCGATCAGGCACGTCGCGATGATCGTGAGCGAGCCGCCCTCTTCGCTGTTGCGGGCGGCGCCGAAGAAGCGTTTCGGCGGGTAGAGGGCGACTGGATCGATCCCACCGGAGAGCGTGCGACCGCTGGTCGGCATGTTGGTGTTGTAGGCGCGGGTGAGGCGGGTGATCGAGTCCATCAGGATCACGACGTCGGTGCCGCTCTCGACGAGGCGCTTCGCCCGCTCGAGCGCCGCCTCGGTGACGCGCGTGTGATCCTCGACCGGTTCGTCGAAGGTGGAGGCGATCACCTCGCCTTTGACGGAGCGGCGCATTTCGGTGACTTCCTCGGGGCGCTCGCCGATCAGGAAGACCATCAGGTGCACGTCGGGGTGGTTCGCGGTGATGCCGTGCGCGAGCGACTGGAGCAGCATCGTCTTGCCCGCCTTGGGCGGCGACACGATCAGGCCGCGCTGTCCGCGGCCGATCGGCGCGAACAGGTCGACCATTCGCTGGCTCACCTCGTCGGCGGTGGTCGAGAGGCGCAGCATCTTGTTCGGGAAGATGGGCGTGAGCCCGTCGAAGTCGGGGCGGCGCTTGGCGACCTCGGGATCCACGCCGTTGACGGCCTCGACGCGGAGCAGGCCGTAGTACTTCTCGGAATCCTTCGGATTTCGGACCTGGCCGGTCACGTAGTCGCCGGGGCGCAGGCCGAACCGTCGGATCTGCGATTGCGAGACGTAGACGTCGTTCGGGCCAGGGCGCAGCGACTCGCCGCGGAGGAAGCCGAAGCCGTCGTCGACGATATTGATGACGCCGCCGGAGAAGATCGTTCCGTTGCGCTGCGCCTGCCGCTGGAGCACCCGGTAGATCAGCTCGTGCCGGGGCATGCCGCCGGCGTTCTCGATCTCGAAGGTTTCGACTGCTGTGTCGATCAGCGCTTCGCGGGAGAGCTGATCGAGTTCGGCGATATCGACGGATGGGACATCGGGATCGCTCGGCGGCTGTTGCTCGTCTTCGCGTTCCCAGTCGCGAGGGGGGCGACCGTTTCGCGATCGGCGGCGGCGCCGTCCCTCACCACGATCATTACGTTGGCTCGTAGACGCGCCGTCGCGCCCACGCGAGATACTTGTCATATGTTTGGGTGCTTTCGGGCCAAGAAGGGAGGTTGTCGCGGAGCGCGACCACGAACATCGTAGCGAACCGAGGGGTGCTTCCACAAGTCGGGGAAGGCCCGATGGCGTCTCGTCAGCGGCCGCTGGTGAGGCGCCGCGATCGGAGCTGGCTGCTAAACCGGGGTGTACTTCTTCGCGTCCGCCAAGAATCGCTCGATGCCCTGATCGGTGAGCGGGTGCTTCACCATCTGGAACAGGACGCTGGCCGGGATCGTGGAGACGTGCGAACCGGCTAGTGCCGCCTCGGTCACGTCGCGCGGGAGCCGGATGCTGGCGGCGAGGACTTGCGTCGGGAGGTGGAACGCCTCGAAGATCTGCACGCTCTCGCGAACGACGGCCATGCCGTCATGGCCGGCGTCGTTGAGGCGACCGATGAACGGCGAGACGTAGGTCGCGCCGGCGCGGGCGGCGAGCAGCGCCTGGTTCGGGGAGAAGATCAGCGTCGTGTTGACGCGGATGCCCTCGGCGCTGACGCGCTTGATCGCCTCGAGGCCCGGCTCGGTCATCGCGATCTTCACCACCACGTGCTCGTGCCAGGCGGCGATCCGTCGGGCTTCCTCGACCAGATCGTCGGCGCTCTCGGAGATGCACTCCGCGGAAACCGGTCCCTGCACCACCTCGCAGATTTCGAGCACACGGTCGCGGTATTCGATGCCCTCCTTGGCGACGAGCGACGGGTTGGTCGTTACGCCGTCGACGACGCCCATCGCGACGCCACGTTGGATGTCCTGGATGTTGGCGGTGTCCATGAAGATGCGCATGCGGTCCTCCGAGGCGGCTAGAACGGCCGGAAAATGGGG
The DNA here is from genome assembly GCA_965248675.1 of Dehalococcoidia bacterium. Lineage (GTDB taxonomy): Bacteria > Chloroflexota > Dehalococcoidia > UBA2979 > UBA2979 > UBA6627. Next base: position 1,334,267 of record CBDFJZ010000008.1, on the reverse strand, counting down.
AGCCAGGTCATGATCACGATCGTCGCCGTGAGCAGCGTACCGAACACGAGCGGCGCGTTGTCGGCCAACGCGTCGCGCAATTCGTCAGTCGTCTCGCCCTGCTTGGCGGACTGCAGCGCCAGATAACGCACACGCCGCAGTCCGAGGCCGAGCAGAGGCACGAGGATGAAGATTTGCACGAGCCACAACGCCTGCATCGCGACGAGCCAGCCGGTGGTCACGACGTTGAGCTCGAGCACGCCGGCGTAGAGGTAACCGGTGATGCCGGTCGCGATGATGCCCGGGAGCAGCCAGCTCGTGTAGTTGCGCTGCGCTTCGCTCAGGAGGAGCGCTCGGGTCTCGAGCTCGTCCAGGAACCAGGCGCGCCAGATCGGAACGATCGTGTTGCCCACGCCGGCGACGAGCACCAGCAAGGCGAGCGTGTGGATGAAGCGAGCGAGGGTCACGTCCGGATTAGTTGATCGCCGGGGCCGTCGCGGCGGGCTCGGTGGGGGCGCGGTCGGCCGTGGTCTCGTTCGAGCCCGCCGGGGTTGAGGCACCGTTCGTCCTGGCCGAAGCGCGCGGTTCAGCTGCGTGCTCGAGCGCGGCGCCGACGAACCCGCGGAAGAGGGGGTTCGGGCGGTTGGGCCGGCTGGTGAATTCGGGGTGGAACTGGGAGCCGACCATCCACGGGTGATCGACGAGTTCCACGATCTCGACAAGCCCCGCGTCGGGCATGAGACCAGAGACGCGCAGTCCGTGCTGCTCAAGCTGAGGGAGGAACTGGTTGTTGACCTCGTAACGATGCCGGTGGCGCTCACGGACGACCTCGGTGTCGTAGCACTCCGCGGCCCGGGTGCCGGGCACGAGCTGGCAGTCGTAGCCGCCGAGCCGCATGGTGCCACCCATATCGACGACCTCTTGCTGCTCGGAGAGCAGGGAGATTACCGGGGTGGCGGTCTTCGGATCTGCCTCGGTCGTGTTCGCCCCCGGCAGCCCGGCGACGTTGCGCGCGAACTCGACGACGAGCATCTGCAGCCCAAGGCAGTCGCCGAGGTAAGGAATCTTGTTCTCCCGCGCGTAACGGACGGCGTTGATCTTCCCTTCCATTCCGCGGTCACCGAAGCCCGGGCAGAGCAGTATCCCGTCGACGTCGCCGATCACCTCGTCGGCCGGGCGCACCTCGAGGTCCTCGGAGTGCACCCAGTGGAAGTCCAGCTCGGCGTGGTGGTGGACGCCGGCGTGGACGAGCGCCTCGCGGATCGAGAGGTAGGCGTCGTGCAGCTCGACGTACTTCCCAACGATCGCGATCCGTGCCCGCCGTTCCGGATGCTGGAGTCGGGTGACGAAGGAACGCCACTCCTCGAGGTCCGGCTCGGCGTCTTCGAGGGCGAGCCGGTCTGCGGCGATCCGACCGAGCCCGGCCGCCTCGAGGACCAGCGGCACCTCGTAGATCGAGTCCGCCGTTTCGAGCGGGATCACGGCGTTGGGCTGGACGTTGCAGAACATCGCGATCTTCTCACGCAGCGGCTCGGGCACCGGCTGGTCCGATCGCGCGACGATCACGTCGGGCTGAATCCCGAACGCCCGCAGTTCGCGCACCGAATGCTGCGTCGGCTTGGTCTTTTGCTCGCCAGTGGCCCCGAGGTGGGGAAGCAGCGTGACGTGAATCGAGAGCGTGTGCTCGGCGTCGAGGGCATAGCGCATCTGACTGATCGCTTCGAGAAAGGGTTGGCCCTCCATGTCACCGACGGTGCCGCCGACCTCGACGAGGACGACTTCAGCGTCGAGCCCCTGGCCCGCCTGACGGATGCGGCGTTTGATCTCGTTTGTCACATGCGGAATCGCCTGGATCGTCCCGCCCAGGTAGTCGCCGCGGCGTTCCTTGCGGATCACCTCCTCGTACACCTGACCGCTGGACGAAGAGCTTTCGGAGGTCAGCTGAGCGTCGAGGAAGCGCTCGTAGTGCCCGAGGTCGAGGTCGGTTTCGGCACCGTCGTCAGTGACGAAGACCTCGCCGTGCTGGTAGGGCGACATGGTGCCCGGGTCGACGTTGAGGTAGGGGTCGAGCTTGAGAACGGAGACGCGAACCCCGCGAGACTTGAGGATGCGGCCGAGCGACGCGCTGACAATGCCTTTGCCAACGGAGCTGACCACACCCCCGGTGATGAAGACGTACTTCGTCATCGCATCCCGTCGGAGAGGCGGGGAGGCCCGGTTTGGACCAGTCTACGGGTCGCCTCGGAAGACTGTCGAACAGGCCCTCAAGACAGCTGACCAGGCTCCATGAGCAGCCTGATTCTGTGAATGTCGTATCCGGCCGGAGTCTCGTCGAACTCGATCAGGAGCGGTTCTACAATCAGAGACCACTGACTTCCCAATGCCGCATGTCCTGCAGCTAGGTAGATACGACTGCGATCTGGCTCCCGAATCACGGCGAGGATCGCTCGCTGGAAGAGAGTGCGCAATCGTGGTTCGAGGCGTTCGTATTGCCGATCGGCTGGCTCGATGAGGCGGACCTCGCGGCCTTCAATCTCGATGCTGAGTACCGGCATCGGTACTAACTGGCTTCCGTCGCCTCCAGCGGATCTTGAGCCCTGGCGGCGTACGAGTCGAGCCGTGAGCTATCCGGTGGCGGTGGAGCTTCCTGGTTCTCACCCAGAATCCACAGGCGCCCGCGGAAGTACTCATCCATCGAGTCGACACTGATCAGGTCCGAGCCGCCATCGGCAGCCCGCTCGGCTGCGTCGCCCCAGGGCGCCTCCTGGTGCGTTCGTTCGATCAGCTCGATCCCAGGCAGCTCTCGGAATCGCTGATAAACGAGTTCCACCACTTGCCGCTGTTGTACCGAAAGAGTGTCCAGCGGTGGTTCAGGCGGCGGCGTCAGATAGTCGCGGCGGTACCTGTATCGGTGCCAGAGCTCGGGGCAGACCGGGCCGTATTGCCAGGCATGCAGTCCCTCGTTGAACAGCGGCTCTCGCTCGTTCCCGAGATGGAATCCTTGGGCGTAATAGACGAGCTTCTGAAGTTTCAGATGGTCCACGCCGATCCGATCCTGATCGGCGAGCCAGAGCAGGTAGTCGGCCACGTCGTGAACCGTTGGCATCGTCGCCCTCCGCGCTGCCGGGGTGTGACTACTGTAAAGGCACGCGATCAGATCCGCATCAGCACGCAGAACGGCCCGCCAAACTGGCGGGCCGTTCGCTTCAGCGACGTGACCGCAGCTTAGACGCCGAGCGCCTCCGCCACGTCCGAGAGGCCGAGCGACTCGAGCTTTTCGCGGCTCGGAGCGCTGGTCTCCTGGTCCCAACCGGCCTCGTCGTACCACTCGCGCTTCATCGTCTCCAGGTCGATCGTGAAGCCGTCGTGCGGACCGGAGCTCTGCGGTGGGTTGCCGAGGATGCGGCCCGGGATCTCGCGCGCGGCGGGGTTGTTGCCGTGCTTGACCGCGAACGCCATCCGCAGGTTGGCGATGCGCTCGCCGACGTCGTTCAGCTCCTCGTACGTGGTGTCCCAGCCGGTGACGAGGTTGATCCACTCGGGGATGCGGTCGGTGGGAGCCATCGTGTAGATGAAGTAGCACATCCCCGACGCGTTCATCACGTGCGACTGCTCGTGCGCGGCCTTGTGAATCGGGCCCTGGCCCGTGAACTGCTGCTTGTCCTCCGGCGCCTTGGGCATCGTCGGGAACTTCGAGCTCTTGCCGGGCGACCAGATCGTGTGCCGCGCGGGCGTCGGGTCGAGCGCGTACGAAGCGGCGAACCCGATGTCCAGCTTCGGGTCATGCATCGGCGGCTCTTCGCCGTCGATCGCGGTCAGGAACTCCTTCGCCGCCGGGCCCATCTTCTCTGCCGCGACGGTCGTGCCGTCCGCCAGCAGCTCGCCCAGCGCGCCCTCGCGCTTGCCGATCTGGTGGAGTGCCTGGAGCAGGCTGCTCGCGTTGCCCCAGCTCAGCTCGATGCCGTCCGTGTCCTCCTTGGTCAGCAGGCCGTTCTCGAAGCACTCGGTGGCGAACGAGATGGCGGCGCCGGTCGAGATGGTGTCGAGGCCATATTCGTTGCACCAGTGGTTGATGGCGATCATCGAGTCGGTGTCGTTGACGCCGTTCATTACGCCGAAGGCGCCCATCGTCTCGTACTCGGGACGGTGGGTGTGCTTCGGGAAGGCGAACTCGCCACGGTCGCTGCCGTCGATCGACTCGGCGCCGCAGGCGACCGGGCAGTGCCAGCAGGCGTACTTCTTCTCCATGCTCTCGTTGAGCACGGGGCCGTTCATGTTGGCCATGTCCATGTTCTCGACGAGGTTGACGACCCCGATGCCACCCCAGTTGAGGACCGGCGCGTCCCCGTTGATCGCGGAGTTCGCTGTGATGCCGGTGGTGCCAAAGGTTGTGAAGAACGTCTTCGCGCCCTGGTTGAAGCCCTGGAGGCTGTCCTTGACGGTGAGGATCACTTCCTTGTTCTGGGACATGATCTTCTTCGTCGGCTTGACGACGATGGCCTTGAGCAGCTTCGAGCCCATGACCGCGCCGACGCCGGAGCGCGCGGCAAGCCGTCCGCGCTCGTTCGCGATGCCAGCCATGTAATTCAGCTTCTCGCCGGAGGGGCCGATCACCGCGACACTGACCTTCTTGCCCAGCTCTTCCTTGAAGCGGTCTTCAACCGCGATCGCGAGGCCGCCCCAGTAGTCCGAGGCGTCTCGGAGTTCCAGCGTGTCGTCGTCGATGTACAGGTAGACGGGCTTCTCGGCCTGGCCGCTGAAGAGGATGCCGTCGTACCCCACGAACTTCAGCATCGGACCGAAGTCGCCGCCACAGTTGGCGTCACCCCAGCCGCCGTTCTTCGGCGACTTGGCGACGACCTGGAAGCGCTGGCCGAACAGGGGCGTGCCCGTGAGCAGCCCGGGGAAGAATCCGAGGATGTTGTCCGGGCCGAGCGGATCGGCGTCCGCCGGGATGCGATCGAAGAGTAAGCGCGCGCCGAGGCCCATGCCTCCCAGGAGCTCGCGGTACATCCGCTCCGGAATCTCTTCGGGCTCGATCTCGCCGGTCGTCAAGTTGACGTTGAGGATGCGTCCGTTGAATGCGACGTCTTCCACGGTCAGTCCTTTCGTCGGCGCCCCCCCCGGGGCGATCCGTCGGATCATGATGTGCGGTGACTGCCGGTATCTTACTCAGTGACGGTCCGCGCGTCCGCTCGGCGCGCGACGGAGGCTGATCAGCGGGGGTGTTCGTGGCTCAGGGCTGGCAACTGACGACGCTCGATAACGGACTGCGCGTGTTGACGACCTCCGTCCCGACGGCGCAATCGGCGGCGGCTGCGTACTTCGTCCGCGTCGGATCGCGCGACGAGGATCCGAGGACCAACGGCCTCTCGCATTACATCGAGCACATGTTGTTCAAGGGCACGACCGAGCGCCCCGAGGCGACCTTGATCTCGCAGGCGATCGAGGGCGCGGGCGGCAGCCTGAACGCGTACACGACGAAGGAGCTGACCTGCTACTGGAACAACCTTCCGTACGAACGGGCGGAGACTGGCGTCGTGATCCTCGCGGACATGCTCCAGCACTCGCTGCTCGAAGCCGAGGAGATCGACCGCGAGCGAACGGTGGTCCAGCAGGAGATCAAACGCGCACACGACAACCCGGGCTCGTTCGTTGGAGAACTGCTCGGGCGTGCGGTCTACGGCGACCAGCCGATCGGCTGGCCGATCGTGGGCTCCAACGAGACTGTCGAGGAGATGCAGCGTGCGGACTTCACGGAGCACATGACGTCGCACTACACGGCCGAGAACTCGGTGCTGTCGGTCTCCGGCAACGTCGAGCACGAGCAGGTGGTCGCGTGGGCGACGGCCTCGTTCGGCGATCTGCCGGCTCGCGCGGCGCCGGCGGGGCAGGCGTCGAACCCCGATCGGCCCGAGGCGTACATCCAGCTCGACCCGCGGGACCTCGAGCAGACGAACGTGGCGCTCTCGATGCGGGCGCTGCGGCGGAAGGACCCTGATCGCTACGCCCTCGACCTGATGAACACCGCACTCGGACGTGGCATGTCCTCGCGGCTGTTCCAGGAGGTGCGTGAGCGTCGCGGGCTGGCGTACTCGGTCTCGGCGGGCGGGTCGCGGTTTTCTGATACCGGTTCGCTGACGGTGAGCGCGGGGGTCACCCGCGAGCATCAGGAGGAGGCGATCGAGGTGATCGTCGGGGAGCTGCGCAAGCTCGTCGATGAACCGATGGGCGACGAGGAGCTGCAGCGCACGAAGGACTACGCCGCCGGCAGCTTCCGGCTGTCGCTGGAGACGCCGATGTCGCTGGGTCAGCGCTACGGCAACCAGCTGCTGATGGATGGCGAGATCGAGTCGCCCGAGGACACGGTCGCGGCGCTGCGGGCGGTGACCGCCGAGGAGATCCAGCAGGTCGCGAAGCGCGTGATCGGGCCGGGCATTTTTTCGATCGCGGTGGTCGGTCCGACCGCTGCTTCCGACCGCCTCGACACGTTGCTGCACGGCTGACGATGGCGGGCCTGGGCACGCTGGCCGACGCGCCGATGGTGGCGCGGATCGTCCACGCCGTGACGGGCGCGGATCCCGACGACCTGCGGATCGCGGGGCAGGGGCAGACCTCGGTGGGCTGGTACGTCGAGGCACCCGCCGGTCCGTATTGCGTGCTGGTCGAGATCCCGGCCGAGGCGCGCCACGAGCGCCACCGCGACGAGCCGACGAACTACGCGGCGCGTCACGCGATCTACGAGGCGCTCACGGCAGCGGAGGCGAAGTCACCGCGTTCAATCGCGACGGCGAGGACGATCGACGGCCCAGACCCGACGGACGGCCGTTGGGACTGGATGGTGACCGGTTGGGGCGCCGGCGCGCCGGTGACGGACACGATCCCGGACAAGGCCGCGACCGACCTCGGGCGCTTCCTCGCGGCGCTGCACGCGTTGCCCGTCGAGGGGTACGGGCGCCTCGAAAACCGCGCGGACGCGCTCCACGGGCGCGAGTCCGATCGACATGCGGGGCTGCTGTCCCGCTGGTGGCCGGAGCTGTGGCCGTTCGACGGACGGGCGTTGCTCTCACATCCGGTCGTTCGCGCCGCGCACGTCCTCGTGACGACGATTGCGACGTTGCGCGACGGCCTGATGCGTTACGAGGAGGGGCGGACGCAGTTCGCGGTCTCGCACACCGATCTCAACGGCGCGCACCTCTTCGTCGAGGATGGTCGCCTCAGCGCGGTGATCGACTTCGGCGACGCGGCGATCGTGCCGCCCGCATTCGACATCGCGTCCTTCGCGTTCTATTTCGGGTGGGAGCGCCCGGAGGCGTTGCTGGACGGATACACGACGAACAAGGTGTTTCGCGATATTCGGCGCGCGGAGGCGCAGCAACTCGCCGTGGTGCTCGCGCTCCAGAAGATCGAGAAGCACACCACCGCGCTGCCGGACGAGGACCGGGTCGCGCGTACGATCGCGTTCCTCGAGGAGACGCTGCCGCTCGCAGTGCGACGCCAGGCTTAGTCCAAGGATCGCTGATGGCTCAGATCGAGACTCCGGCGGGGATACGGATCCGCTACGACGAGCGCGGACCGACCGAGGGCCGGCCGCTGGCGCTCGCGCACGGCTTTGGGGTCTCGCTGGAGATGTGGATGCCACAGCTGGCGGCGCTGTCCGCCGAGCACCGGCTGATCACCTGGGATGCGCGTGGTCACGGGGGCAGCAGCGCGCCCGACGACATCGAGGGGTACACGATGCCCGCGCTGGCCTCGGATCTGCGGGCGCTGCTCGAGGAGCTGGATGCGGTCGATGGGGCTGTGATCGGCGGGATGTCGTTTGGTAGTCAGATTGCGCTCCAGTACGCGGTCGAACACGCCTCGGACGTGCATGCGCTCATCCTGTCGGACTCGACCACGCGAGGACCGGCGATGCCGGCAGGTGGCGGCGCTGGCGCAGGCGATCCCGGCGCCGATGGCGGCATGCATGCGATGCGGAATCGACCCGATCTGACGCCGCGGCTCCCGGCGCTCGACGTTCCGACGCTGGTGATCGTCGGCGAACAGGACGAGATGATCCCGTCCGGCCTCGATCGGCTAATCGACCGGTTGCCGAGACGGCGTGTGGTGCGGCTCGCCGGGTGCTTCCATGGCACCTCGGGTCAGCGGCCGGACGCCTGGAACGAGGCGGTGCTCGAGTTCCTCGAGGACGTGGACGAAGATGCGCCGCTCGGCGAAGACACGACGGTTTAGGCGCACGAGAGGACGGCCGAATGCTCGCACTGCGCAGTCTGCTGCTGGTCGCTGCCTCCGATACCGGCGCGTTGGTCGACGCGCGACACACCGCCGCGGACGCCGTAGTGATCGACCTCGCCGCGCCAGCCACGCTCGGGGAGCGGACCGGCACCCGATCGCTGGTCGCCGAGGTGATCGACGCGCTCGGCGCCGCCGGCCGCCCTGCGTTCGTCCGTGTCTCCTCCACGAGCAGCGGCGAGCTGGCTGCTGACATCGAGGCGGCGGTGCGCCCGACGCTCGCCGCGGTCGTCCTCGCCGGTAGCGAGCTGCCACAGGACGCGCGCGACGCCGACGTCCTGCTCCGCAAGTTCGAGCTACGGCACGAGCTGACGCCTGGCGCCGTGCGGCTGATCCCCGAGATCGACTCCGCGGCTGGGCTGCAGGCGCTTCCGGCGATCCTCGACGCGGTCGACCGGCACGAGGCGGTCGCGCTCAACCCGGCGCGGATGCACCGCGATCTCGGGTTGGGGCACGGTCTGCATGACGTTCACGACCACACCATGGCGATGGTCGCCGTCGCGGCACGGGCAGCGGAGCTGCCGTGGATCTTCGGTTCGTTCGCGGGAGACGGCGGCCTCATCGAGGCCACCCGCGCGCACGAGTTGGGCGCCGCGGGCGTCACGATCTACGCGGAGGCCGCGGTACGCGGTGTGAACTCCCTCTTTGCCCCCGACGCCGCCGAGGCAGCGGTCGCGCGTGCCGTGCTGCGCGAGTGGGATCGCCTACGAGCGGACGGGGCGGCGAGTGGCGTCGTGCTAATCGGCGAGGAGCCGAACCCCCGCGTCGAGCCGGTCGACCGGCGCGCGATGCGCGCGGCGCGGCTGGTCGTTGCGCGCGCCGATGCGGTTGCGGCGCGGGAGCGCGTGCGAGATTGATCGAGCGACGGCGGCCCGTCCGGTATGATCTCGCGGGTCCCCACACATTCGCGCGTTGACCCGCACCCCCTCGAGGAATGCTCATGCCTGCAGTCGTGGTGATCGGCGGCCAGTGGGGCGACGAAGGCAAAGGCCGCGTCGTGGACTTCCACGCGCGCTATTGCTCGATGATCGCGCGCTATTCAGCGGGCACGAACGCCGGTCACACGATCATGAACGAGCGCGGAAAATTCGCGCTGCACCTGGTGCCCGCCGGGATCTTCTACGGCGATAAGGTATGCGTGATCGGCAACGGGGTCGTGATCGATCCCGACACGCTGCTGGCCGAGATCGCGATGCTGAGCGAACGGGGGATCGACACCTCGAAGCTGGTGATCAGCGACCGCGCGCACGTGATCATGCCGTGGCACCAGGTGATTGACGTCGCCGACGAGAAGCTTCGAGGCGCCAGTGCGATCGGTACCACCGGGACCGGCACCGGCCCGGCGTTCCACGACAAAGTGGCGCGAATCGGCATCCGCGTTGGCGACGTCCTCGACCGCGACCGCTTCCCCGCTCGGCTGCGTGAAGTACTCGACTACAAGAACCGGGTGATCACCGCGCTCTATGACGAGCCAGCGCTCCAGTTCGACTCGATCCTCGAGGACTACCGGGAGTTCGGCGAGCGGCTGCGGCCGTACGTGGCGGACACGACCGCGCTCGTCCAGGAAGCGCACTGGCGTGGCGAGATGATCCTGCTCGAGGGCGCGCAGGGCTCGCTGCTCGATCTCGATTCCGGCACGTATCCCTACGTCACGTCCTCGGTGCCCGCGTCCGTCGCGGCCGGTGCGGCGATCGGGATCGGACTCGGGCCGACGGCGATCGAGCGCGTGGTCGGTGTGTACAAGGCCTACCAGACGCGCGTCGGCAACGGGCCGATGCCGACCGAGCTGTTCGACGAGAACGCGGAGTTGCTCCGCGAGGGTGGCGGTGGCGTGCCCGGCACGAGCGAGTACGGCACCACGACCGGCCGTGCGCGGCGCTGCGGCTGGTTCGACGGCGTGCTGGCACGCCAGACCTCGAGGCTGAACGGCGTGACCTCGGTGGCGCTCACCCGCCTGGACTCGCTGTCGGCGTTCGACAGCATCCGCATCTGCGTCGCGTACGAGCTGGACGACGAACGGATTACCTCGCTGCCGGCGAGCCTCGATGACGCGAACCGGCTGAAGCCGATCTACGAGGAGCTGCCCGGCTGGAAGCAGGACGTCACCGAGGTCCGCAACCTGGGCGATCTGCCGACCGAGGCACGGCAGTACGTGCGGCGGATCGAGCAGCTGCTCGACGCCCCGATCGACATGATCTCGGTCGGGCCGGAGCGCCACCAGGCGATCGTGACGCGCGACATCTTCGGAGGTCGCATCTAGGCATCTAGGGGGCACTGGGTGGAGAACCTGTCGCTGATCCTGCACGTCTTCGCGGCGACGTTGATCGTTGGCCCGCAGGTGCTGCTGTTCTTCGCGGTCGTGCCGTCGACCTGGCTGATCGAGGATGAGCAGCTGAAACGCGCAGTGACGCGGGTCGTGACGCAGCGATACGGGATGATGGCCGGAATCGCCCTGCTGATCTCGCTGCTGACGGGGCTGTACCAGTTCTACAACGTCACCCCCGATTTCGTGAACGAGGACATCAGCTCGTACCGCTTCGGCGGGATCTTCATCACGAAGATGACGCTGTTCGTGGTGTTCGTCGCGATGGTTGCGTTCCACGCCGTGATCGGGAGGCGGATCGGACGGCTCGCCGATGCGGTCGTCGCCGGCGATGGCGACGAGTTCGAGCTGGAGAACCAGCGCCGGAAGTCGCTGATGCTGTCGATGGCGATGATGATCGTCGCCGTCGCGCTGCTGGCGTTCGGCGTGCTGCTCGGTCACGGCCAGTTCTCCTACGTCGCTACGTAGCGAGGAGCCACCGCGTTGACCGCGCTCCAGACGCTGCCCGATCTGCTGGCGCCCGGCCTCGATCTGGTCTTTGTCGGCATCAACCCCGGCGAGCGCTCAGCGGAGCTCGGCCACTACTACGCGAACCCGGGCAACGGGTTCTGGCCCGCGCTCTCGGCCTCGCCACTGGTCGCGCGGACCGCCGGTCCCGAGGACGACCGCGTACTGCTCGAGGCCGAGCGGATCGGCTTCACCGACGTGGTGAAGCGGGTGATCACCGACAGCACCGAGGTCCGTGGCGACGAGCTGCGTGCCTCGGAAGCGGCGTTCCGAGGGCGGATCGCGGGCGTGTCGCCGCGGGCGGTCTGCCTGACCAGCTCACGCGCCTTCGACGTGCTGTTTCCGAAGGTGCGCACCGGCGGCTCCTGGGGACGCCAGCCCGTCGAGCTCGAGGGCGCCGCGGTCTGGGTGATGCCCTCGACCTCCGGGCGCGCGGTCCGGCACCGCGCCCACGTGCACCGCGTGCTCGACGAACTGGCCGCGTTCCTCGGACGCGGCGTGCGAGGCGTCGCGTGAGCATGGAGGCGCCGCAGGAGCAGCGATTCCGGCCGCCGGTGTCTGCTGACTGCCCGCTGTTCAGCGAGCGGCTCGAGGAGCACGTGATCGCGGTCAGCCGGGGCGAGGCGCCGAGTCGCGGGCGATTCTGCGGGAATTGTTACACCCCCGCCGGCCGTGACACGGAGCGCTGCTCGCACTGCGACAACCACTTCGAGGACGGACGCGCCGCCGTCGATATCGTGCCCGACGAGATCACGGAGATGCTGCGCCGGCAGCGGAAGACCGAATCCACGATCGTCAACAGCTTCGCGTTCCTGGGGGTGTTGATCGCAGTGGTGGCCGGTCTGGGCGTGGTGCTTGGGATTCCGTATCTGCGGGACAACCTGCTGCCCGCGACGATCGCGTACGCCGTGATCCTGCTGATCGGGGTGCGCGGGCTGGCCGGTTTCCTCGGTGGCTACTACGGCGACAGGATCGGCTACGAGCGCGCTCGCAAGCACACGATCGCCAGTTGGAAGGCGTTCGAGGCGAACCGAGACCCCTAGCTTGTCTCGGGGGGATGCCACCGATCGCACCAGCCGGCGGGACGAGCCGGCAGCCGGTCGAGGAACGCAATCGGGCTCCCGCTCGCAGCGGTACCATCCATCACCACCGCCGAAGGGAGGGCGCCCTGACCCCCGGCGAACGCAGGTTGTATTCGCCCATCGGTGTGCTCGTGTTCCACGAGAGCGAACGCGTACGCTCCGGGCTTCGAGAGATGCTCCGTCCCTATCGGGACATCGAGATCGTCGACGAGGCAGACAGTGCCGCAGCGGCAGTCGATGAGAGCGCGCGGCTGAAGCCCAACGTGGTCGTCATGGACGTGGAGATGCCGTTGCTCGACGGCGCCGACTGCGTCCGCAGCATTCGCGCGATGAGAAACGCGACGCAGGTCATCCTCATCTCGATCTACCTCAGCCAGTTTCGGATCGTCGAGGCGCTTCGCGCCGGCGCGTGTGCGTACGTGAGCAGCGACTGGAGTCCAGACGACCTGGCCGATGCGATTCGGACGGCGCACACCGGTGGCACGCGCATTCCAGCTGAGATCACTGGTGAGCTGCTGCGGGGCGAGAACGCCCCGAGTGGAGCGGTGCTCACGCCGCGGGAGGGCGAGATCCTGAGGCTGCTCGAGCTCGGCGCGCGCAACCGGAACATCGCGGCGCAGCTCTGACTCAGCGAGGGCACGGTCAAGTTCCACCTCGCGAACCTCTATCAGAAGCTCGACGTCACGACGCGAACTCAGGCTGTCCACGAGGCACGGCGTCGCGGGTTGATCCTCTAGCTCCGAGTCCCCGACGGTGCACGCGCACCCTGGCCGGACGGTCAGGGTGGAACCGACCGTTCGAACGTTCTGACTTCCGCGGCAGCCGTGCATCCTTCGGGTACCGGCAACTGAGTGAGCGGAGCCGCACATCGCTCCGGTCACGCCAGCCACCCGGAACAAGAACGGAGGCGGAGGCGGCTGATCGCCTCGCCCTAGCCGAGAGGAACCAGCGATGACCGCCGAACAAGAGATCCGCAGCCTGCTCACCACCTACGAGGGGGCGCTCAACGCCTCCGACGCCTCGCTCGCCGCGTCGCTGTACACCCGATGGCGTGTTCATGCCGCACCAGTTCCCCTCGAGCGTCGGACCGGACGTCGCGGGGGCCTACCGCCAGGCCTTCGAGGCGATCGGGCTGGACATTGTCTTCAGCGTCGACGAGGTCACCGTCAACGGTGACTTCGCCTACGCCCTCACGCGCTCGAAGGGCTCGCAGACGATCAACGCGACTGGCGACATCAGCGCCGAGGAGAACCGGGAGCTGTTCACGTTCGCGAAGGAGAGCGGCGCCTGGAAAATCGCACGCTACATCTTCAACAAGATGAGCTGACTCGAGAACCACGGACGCCTGTGCGGCAGCGCGGGCCTCGGAAGAAAGGAACCACGATCATGGGACAGACAATTCTGGTCACAGGCGCAACGGGGAACATCGGCAGCGGGCTGGTCCCCAGCCTCATTGCCAGGGGAGCGAGGGTTCGCGCGCTGGTCCGCAAGCCCTCGGCGGCACCGGCCCTCCGCAAGGCGGGCGTCGAGGTGGTCATCGGCGATCTCGACAAGCCCGAGACGCTCGATCCCGCGTTCAGCGGAGTGGACAGGGTATTCCTGCTCACGCCCCCCAACCCGAACCAGGTTACGCAGGCCCACAACGGCATCGCCGCCGCAAGGCGCGCGGACGTCACGCATCTCGTGAGGCTCTCGGCGGAAGGGTTCCCCGTGACGGCGGATAGCCCGGCGCGAGTCACGAGGCAGCACGTCGAGACCGACGCGGAGCTGGAGGCCTCAGGCCTCGCCTACACGATCCTCAGGCCGCACTTCTTCATGCAGAACCTGATGATCGCGGCGGGGAGCGTCGCCTCGGACGGCACGCTGTACCTGCCGGCGAACGACGGCAGGCTCGGCATGATCGACGTCCGCGACATCGTCGAGGTCGCCGCGAAGGTCCTCACTGAAGACGGCCACGAGGGCCAGACACATGAGCTGACCGGACCGGAGTCGATATCGTTCCACGATGTCGCCGCGGCATTGTCGGAGGCGCTGGACCGGGACGTTCGGTACGTCGACGTTCCCCCAGAGGCCGCCCGGGAGGCGATGGTCGACATGGGAATTTCGGAGTGGGTCGCCGACGCACTCAACGAGTATTTCAGGGCCTTCAGCGAGGGCCTGGGCGACTTCACCACGCGCGACGTGGAAGCGCTCACGGGTCACGCGTCTCGCTCAATCCAGGAGTTCGCGCGTGACTTCGTAGAGGCGTTCACTCGGCCCGCGGCGGTCGCGTAGTCGCGGATCGAGCAATCACGTAGCGATGGGGACCGCCGGCGCCGAGCGACCGTCCAGTCGCAAGCGGTGCCGGTCTCCCTGGTTGGAGGCAACGATCATGAGTAACTCCCTGGCTGACATGAAGGTCGAAGCCGCGAGCAGTGAAACCAAACCGCTGGTCGAAGACCAGCTCGATGAGCTGCGTCGCGAGATCGTCGACTGGAGCGTCGTCTCCGTCGACGGCGTTCAGCGGCTGCGGCGCACGTTCGAGTTCCCCGATTTCGCACAAGCGCTCGAGTTCACGAGCGCGGTGGGCGCCCTCGCCGAGCGCGAATGGCACCACCCGGAGATCCTGACCTCGCACGTCGAGCAGGCAAGCGAGATCGGCTGGGGTCGGGTCACCGTCACGTGGGCGACCATGATCATCGAGGCGTTGCACCGCAACGACTTCGTGATGGCGGCCAAGACGGATCGGCTGTACGCGGAGGCTGCTGCCGCGTGGAAATGACGACCGGCCTCGGTCAGCGCGGGTGCAGGACGTGTGACTGTGTGTGCCGCGGGGACACGAGAACTCTGAGGACTTAGCCCTCGAACCGCTCGGCCAGCCGCACCGCGACCGCGATGATGTCGCGGTTGCTCGCTGCCGCGCTGCCGTCCGGCAACGTGAGCGTGTCCTCGAAGCCGATGCGCGTCTGGAGGCCGCGGCGCACCGCCTCGCTCAGCAGCGGCCAGGCGGTGGCGCGGTTGCCGTGGAGCAGCTTCGGCGGCGTCGTGCCCGCCGCATCGAGGACCGCCCCCATCGCCGCCGCGTTCGCGCGCGCCTCCTCGAGGTCCTGCTCGCGCGGCTCGATCAGGTAACGAACGCACTGGTCCGCGAGCTCGCTCGCGACGAGTCGTTCCGCATCCGCCGCGGTCCAGAGGCCCGCCTCGACGCCCACACCCCGCTCGAGTAGCAGCGCCGCGAGCTCCTCGCACCCGTCCTCGCTGAAGTTGACGGAGGCGAAGTCCGGGAGCTGCGTCCAGCCGCGAACCAGATCGAGGCGCTCCTCGCCGCTGGCGATCCACGCTCCCGTCGTGACGCCGATTGGCGTCTCTACCATGTGCCGCAGCACCTCGACGGTGGCGTCGACGTCCGCGGGATCGATACTCTGCGCGCCCTCGGAGTTGCGGACGTGCACGTGGACGGCCGCCGCGCCGGCGTCGGTTGCCTCGGCGGCACTCATCGCGACGTCGTTCAGCGCCTCGGGGACGCCGGGCGCGTCGGCGCGCGAGCGGTCGCCGTTCAGGCAGACCTTGATGAACGCCATCGGAGCGCCGGCTACGCCGTCGCCGGGACCGGCAAGTCGATCTGGTGCTTCGCCAGCTCGCCTCGAATCAGCGCCTGCGCCGCCTCCGAGGCCTCCACGAGTGGCAGCCGTGGCGGTCCGACCTCGAAGCCGAGGTGGTTGATCGCCCACTTCAACGGGCCCGGGCTGCTCTCATAGAAGATCACGTCGACGAGCGGGAGCAGGCGCCGGTGGATCGCGCCGGCGGTTGCGAGATCGCCGGCGACGGCGGCCGCGATCATCTCCGCGATCTGCCTGCCCGCGAGGTGCGACGCCACCGAAACGACGCCGTACCCGCCGACCGCCAGGATCGGCAGCGTGTCGCCGTCGTTGCCCGACCAGACCCGGAATCCCCCCGGCGCGTGCTCGATGATGTGCGCGATCTGCTCGATGCTGCCGCTGGCCTCCTTGATCCCGATCACGTTCGGAAGCTGCGCCAGCTCGAGGGTGGTCTCGGCGGTCATGTTCAGCGCCGTGCGCGACGGCACGTTGTAGAGCATGCAGGGCAGCGAGCTGGCTTCGGCGATCGCCGTGAAGTGGGCGATCAGGCCCGGCTGCGTCGGCTTGTTGTAGGCAGGCACCGTGCAGAGCAGGCCGTCGAGGCCCAGGTCGGCCGCCGCGCGCGCTCGCTCGATCGAGGCCGCGGTGTTGTTGTCGGTGGCCCCCGCGATCACCGCGACGTCCGGACCGACCGCCGCTTTGACGGTGCGCCATACGTCGTACTGCTCGTCATCGCTCAGCGTCGGCACCTCGCCGGTCGTCCCCGTCGAGACGATCGTTTCCGTGCCCGAGGCGACGAGCGCCTTCGCGAGTTCGCTGGTCTGGGCGAGGTCGACCTCGCCCTCGGTAGTCATCGGGGTGATCATTGCTGTCACGAGACGGCCGAATTCAGCAGTCATCACATACCCCCCAGCCGCCGCCGGGCGGTGTCACACGCCTGGCGTGGGCGGAATCGTACCAAGTCTGGGATCAGAGTTGGCGCTTGGGCCCGCGC
Organism: Dehalococcoidia bacterium; assembly: GCA_965248675.1. GTDB lineage: Bacteria > Chloroflexota > Dehalococcoidia > UBA2979 > UBA2979 > UBA6627. The sequence continues at coordinate 1,317,512 of CBDFJZ010000008.1, read as the reverse complement.
CGAGAGGGCTACGAGGAACGCTTGAGCAGGTCTCGCGCGATCAGCTCCTCCGCGATCTGAATGGCGTTCGTCGCGGCGCCCTTGCGCAGGTTGTCGCTCACGCACCAGAACACGACCCCGCGGCCGTCCGGCACCGTCGGGTCCGGGCGCAGCCGCCCGACGTGCGTCAGGTCGTTGCCCTCGGCTTGCAACGGCGTGGCGTAGTCCTCGGGGCGCTCGCCGATCGCGATCCCCGGCTGCGCGGCGAGCGCCTGGTGCAGCGCCTCGAGGTCGACTGGTCGGTCGAACTCGGCGTGCACGGCCTCGGCGTGACCGACGATCGTCGGGACGCGGACGCAGGTCGTCGCGACGGGCAGATCCGGCTGGTGCAGGATCTTGCGCGTCTCGTTGCGCATCTTGATCTCTTCTATGGTGTAGCCGTCCTCGTCGAAGTCATCGACCTGCGGCAGCACGTTCATCGCGATCTGCTGCGGATAGACGGCCGGTGCCGGTACGGCCTCGCCGCGCCCGATCGCCTCGACCTGCTTGCGCAACTCCACGGCGGCCGCGGTACCGCTGCCGGTGACGGCCTGGTAGGTCGCGGCGGTCACGCGCACCGGCGTCGCGACCGCCTTCATCGCGTGCAACGCGAGCACCATCGGCGTCGTCGTGCAGTTCGGGATCGAGACGATGCCCTCGTGCCACTCGAGGTCGTCGCCGTTGATCTCGGGCACCACCAGCGGGACGTTCGGTTCCATCCGATACGCGGAACCATCGTCGATCATCACGCCACCGTTGGCGCGCACGATCGGTCCCCAGCGCTTCGACGCCTCGGCCGTGGCGGAGCAGAACACCACGTCGGCGCTGGCGACAGCCGCCTCGTTCGTTTCCTCGACGGTGATCGACTCGCCTCGGAACTGGAGTTGCTTGCCGGCGGAGCGTGAGGTCGCGAGGAGCTTGAGCTCCTCGATCGGGAAGTCGCGTTGCTCAGCAACGCGGAGGAACACATCCCCCACGGCGCCCGTTGCCCCGATCACTGCCACGTTTGGCACGGCTCGGCTCCTCGGTCGGCTCGCCTCGCTCCTCGTCGGGAGCGCGGCCCACCATCTTACGGCGCGGACCCACGTCCGATCGAGGCGTGCGGCCTCGTGGAACTCCCGAGGGGGCTAAGTCAGGCCGACGAGTTGATCGAGCCCCTCAACGAGGTGATCGCGCTCCATCACCTCGCGTATCGCGAGTAGCACGCCGGGGACGAACGAGTCGCGGCCGGTGCTGTCGTGGCGCAGCGTGAGCGTCTGCCCCTGCCCACCGAAGATCACCTCCTGGTGGGCGACCAGTCCAGGCAGCCGCACCGAGTGGATTCCAATGCCGCCCTCGACGCCGCCGCGGGTGCCCTCGATGTGGGTCAGCTCCGGCACGTTGTGGCCGAAGTCGTGGCCGCGCGCCTCGCGCATCAGCTGCGCGGTCGACAGCGCGGTGCCGCTGGGCGCGTCGACCTTGCCGTCGTGGTGGAGCTCGATGATCTCGGCTGACTCGAAGTAGCGCGCTCCGAGGCGTGCCATGTACATCAGCATCACCGCCCCGATCGCGAAGTTGGGCGCCACCACCGCGCCCAGCCCCTGCTCGGCGCAGCCATGGCGGAGCGTCGTCAGCGTCTCCTCGGGGATACCGCTCGTGCCGATCACGGAGCGCACGCCGTGCTCGAGGGCGGCCTCGACGAGCACGGGAGTGGCCTCGGCGTTCGTGAAGTCGACGACCACGTCGGGGTTGGTCGCCGTGAAGAGCTCGCTCGGGTCGGCGTGCATCGGGAGCACGGTCTCGCTGTCCACGTTGGCTGCGATCGGCTCGAGGATGCCGACTGGCTGCAGGTCTTTGGCCTCCTCGAGCGCGCCGAGGATCAACGTCCCCATCTGGCCGGTGCCACTGACCACGACGCGGATCATGCTGGCCTCCTAGTCGGGCGAATCCTCCTCGGAGTCGCCGTCTTCGCTCTCGTCGTCCTCGGCGTCCGCTTCTTCGGCGAACACGCCGAGCTCTTCGCCGCGCCAGACGGTGACGATGAAGTCCTCCCGGTACGGATCGCCGGAGAGCACGATTCGCTCGTCGATCTCGGCGATCAGCCGCTGTATCTCGTCGTCGTCGACCGAGGTGTGCACCGAGAGCGTTGCGTGCGCCGCCGAGGTGGTGAAGTGCACGTCCACGCGTCCGATCGAGTGTTCGGGTGTCTCGATCGTCCACTGCTCGGAGTTCGCGGTGCGTGCTTCGCGCTCGAAGCTGTAGTCGGGCATCGGGGGCTCCTCGGTACTCGCGGGGGCTGATCCTACACGTCGAGATCATCGGCGGGGGCGGAGCAGCGTTCGGAGATCCGCCAGCAGCGCGTCGCGGTCGATGAGCGCGAAGTCGTTCGTATCTAGCTCGATCGTCGCTGCCACCTCGAGGGCGTCGAACGGTTTGGCGAGGCCGGAGCGCAGCTCGCTCACCGTGAAGCCCACGTCGTGACCCTCATGGCGTCCAACGGTCGCCCGCCGGGCGACGTAACGGGCCTCGAGGACGTCGGCATCGGCGGTCAGCAGAACCTGGATCACGCTCGCGCGATGCTCCGCCGCGATCCGCTCCACGCGTGCTTGCGAGAACCGGCGGTGCAACGGCGCCTCGAGGATCGCCGAGGTCCTTGACGCGAGCACCGCCTCGACCGCCGTGAACGCGAGGTCATACGCAAGGCGCCCGAGATCGCGCGAGGCCTCGCGATCGGCGGGTAGCGCGTGCTCGTAGAGCGCCTCCTTGAATAGGTCCTTCGTGATGCAGGGGATGCCGAGCTCGTCCGCGAGGCAGGTGGCGAGCGTCGTTTTCCCCCAGCCGGGGTGGCCGTTGACGATGATCAAGCTGGTCATGATTCGCCTCCCGCAAGCACCTTTACACGAGGACGAGGTTGTTCCGGTGCACGATCTCCTCGGAGTACTCGTAGCCGAGCACGCGCACGATCTGATCGGAATGCTTGCCGGCGATCTGCTCGATCTCCGAGCGGTCGTAATTTGCGACGCCTGTCGCCACGTGTGAGCCGTTGGCGTCGTAGATGTGAACGACGTCGCCGCGCGCGAACTCGCCCTCGGCGCCGGTGACGCCGGCCGGCAGCAGCGAGTTGCCGCCGTGGCGCAGCGCAGTCGCGGCGCCGGCGTCGACGGTGACACGGCCGCGCGCCTGGAGGCCGGACAGCAGGTAGCGCCGGCGGCTCTCGATTCGATCCCCGGTCGGATGGAAGTGCGTGCCCACCGGTTCGCCCGAGGCCGCGCGTAGCGCGATCGCGCGTGCTCGTCCGTCGGCGATCACTACGTGGCTGCCGTGTTGCGTCGCCAGCTTCGCGGCCTCGATTTTCGTCGCCATGCCACCGGTGCCCCGCGCGCCGGGGGCGCCGGCGGCCGCCTCGAGGATCGCGGCGTCGATGCGGGGCACCTCCTCGATCAGGTGCGCGCTCGCGTCCTGCGCGGGGTCCGCGGAGTAGAGGCCGGCGATGTCGGTCAGCAGCAGCAGCAGGTCGGCATCGACGAGGTTCGCGACCTGCGCCGAGAGACGATCGTTGTCGCCGATGTTGTGCGCGTCGATCTCCTCGACGGAAACGACGTCGTTTTCGTTGATGATCGGGACGACGCCGACCTCGATCAGCCGGGTCAGCGTGTTCCGCGCGTTGAGGTAGCTCACGCGATCGGCCAGGTCGGTGCCGGTGAGCAGCGCCTGGGCGATCACCACGTCGTGCTGCTCGAAGAGATCGTCCCAGAGCGCCATGAGCCGCCCCTGGCCCACGGCCGCGAACACCTGCCGCGCCTGGACGTCCCGAGGATGCAGGCGGCCGACGCCATCGCTCGCGTGTACGCGGTGGCGTCCGGCCGCGATCGCGCCGGAGGTGACGAGCAACACCTCGATGCCGAGCGCCCGCATCGAGGCGATCTGTTCGACGAGGCTCGCCATCGCCTGGATGTCCAGCTCGTCGCTGCCGGCGGTCAGCACGTTTGTGCCGACCTTCACAACCACTCGCTGATATTCGACGTGCTGGCTCTGCGGACGACCGGACATTGCTACGATCCCTGATGCGGGACCCATCCGGATGTGATGGGCTACACGAGTAGGATCGCCAAGCGAGCGCCCACCGTCGAGGCGCCTGCTGGTTGAGGAGTTCCGTGGCGGAACCCGCCCTCGCCCAACCTCAGCCCCCAGTCGAGTCATCCTCGGTCGATCCGCCGTCCGCGGAGCCGCCGCGTCGTACGCGCATCGCGCCCTGGTACTGGGTCAGCGTCGTGTTGCGGGTGACCGGCCGATCGACGAAGAACTTCGCCGAGGATCGTGGTACGCAGATGGCGGCCGCGATCTCGTACTACACGCTCTTTTCACTGCTGCCGCTGCTGATCCTCACGGTTGCAATCTTCGGCCTCGTGCTGCGCGACTCCGGGCTCCAGGAACGTGTGATCGACGCCCTGGTGGACGCACTGCCGGTCCAGTCCAGCGAGGTGATTCAGGCGGTGGAGGGCACGACCAACGTGGCGCCTCAGCTCGCGCTCGTGTCGCTGATCGCGGCGATCTGGACCTCGGGGGCGCTCTCCGCGTCGGTGCGCACGGCGTTGAACGTTGCGTTTGAGGCACGGCGCGCGCGGCCGGCGCTGCGCGGGAAGCTGATCGACTACACGCTGCTGCCAATCCTCGGCCTGCCGGTGTTGGGCGGGGTGGTGCTCTCGACGGCGTGGCAGATCATCCGCCAGCGCACGGAGAACCTGCCGCTGGGCGCGAACTTCGAGTGGGTCTGGGACGCCGCGACGATCGGGACCTCGCTTTTCCTCTCCTTCCTGGCGTTCTCCTTGCTCTATTGGCTGGCGCCGAATCGCCACGTCCGCTTCCGCTATCTCTGGCCCGGCGCGCTGTTCGCCGCCGTAGCCTTCGAGGCGCTGAAGTACGCCTTCACGGTCTACCTCACGAACTTCGCGAGCTACGAGGTGGTCTACGGAGCGCTCGGTGGCGTCGTCGTGCTGCTGTTCTGGGTCTTCCTCAGCGCGAACATCCTGATCCTCGGCGCGGAGATCGCCAACGAGCTGCCGCACGTGCTCCGCGAGGAGCCGCGTCACGGCCGCGAGCGAGGCGACGAGGATCGCTCCTGGATTTCCGCCGTCTGGAAGGTCGTTCGCTGGCTGACCATCGCCCCGGAGGACGAGGAGGACCACTTGCCGCCCGGCGCGCTGCGACCGTTGCCCTCCGAGCGCGACCCGGAGAACGGCTCGAACGGCTCGCGCACCCGCCACCGCCGCTCGGACCGCCGCGCCGAGGCCGAGAACCGCGACGACCCGGTCGATCTGATCGCGCGCGGCTAAGCGTCCGCGGCGCGCGTCAGCGCGAGCGTCACCTCCAGCCCGTCGATCGTCGCGCTCGTGGACGGCCAACTGACGTCCGCTGTCCCAGCCTCGATGCTGAGCGCCAGCGTCTCGTCGGCGACGTACTCCCCGTGCTCGGCGAACGCCCCTTCGAGCTCGTCCGCACCCTCGGCGAGGGCATACCGCACCTCGATGCGGTCGGACACCTCGAGGTCCGCCTCACGCCGCAAGTCTTGCAGCCGCCGCACCAGCTCGCGGGCGAGGCCCTCCGAGCGCAGCTCCGGGGTGATCGTCGTATCGAGGAGCGCGACGTAACCGCCGTCCTCGGCGGCGGCCCACCCGTCGGCCGCCTCGACGCCAACGAGGACGTCGCCGCCGCCAAGCTCGAAGCCGTCGAGCTGCACCGGCTCGCCGGCGCGCATTGCCCGCACGATCGACGGCGCGTCTGCACGTTCGAGCGCGCCTCGGATCTTGCCGACCTCGCGCCCGAACTTCGGGCCGAGGACCGGTAGGTTCGGCCGCAGCGTGTACGCGACACGGTCGCCCGCGTCTTCGAGCACCTCGACGGTCTTCACGTTCAGCTCGTCGGCGACCAGCGGTGCGAGCCGCTCGAGGGCGCCCCGCTCGACCTCGGTCCGCGCCACTAGTACGGCCGTGGCGAGCGGTTGCCGCACGCGCAGCTGCGCTGACGATCGCGCGGCGCGGCCCAGCGACACCATCCGTTGCACGGCGGCCATCTCCTCCGACAGCGTCGCGTCGATCGCGGCCTCGTCCGTCTCGGGCCACGTCGCGAGGTGCACCGACTCCTCCGCGGCTTCGACGCGATCGGCGACCAGGTTGCGGTACAGCGATTCGGCGACGAACGGGGCGAACGGCGCGAGCACGCGTGACACCGTGGCGAGGCACTCGTAGAGCGTGCGCAGCGCGACGCGGCTGTCCGCGTCGTCGCCGGAGCGCCAGAAGCGCCGCCGGCTGCGCCGCACGTACCAGTTCGACAGCTCCTCGACGAACTGCTCGATGGGCCGCGCGGCGTCGGACAGCTCGTACGCCTCGAGGCCTTCGGTCACACGCTGCACGGTGCGGTGCAGCTCCGAGCGGACCCAGCGGTCGAGCTCGGTCGGCGCCTCGTTGGCGCTGGCGGGCGCCGACGGATCGAAGCCGGCGAGGTTCGCGTAGGTGACGAAGAACGAGTACGTGTTCCAGAGCGTCGAGAGGAAGCGTCGCGTCGTCTCGGCGACGAGGTCCTCGGAGAAGCGGCGCGCGTTGCCGGGCGGCGAGGCGGTGTACATGTACCAGCGCGTCGCGTCGGCGCCGTGGTGGTCGAGGACCGACCACGGGTCGACGACGTTGTCCTTCGACTTCGACATCTTCTGTCCGTCGCCGTCGAGGATGTGGCCGAGGCTGATCACGTTGCGGAAGGAGATGCCTTCGGGCACGTCCTCGGTGCGGTGCAGTAGCGTCGCCAGGGCGTGCAGCGTGTAGAACCAGCCGCGCGTCTGATCGACGGCCTCGCAGATGAAGTCGGCGGGGAAGCGCTCGTCGAACAGCTCCTGGTTCTCGAACGGGTAGTGCCACTGCGCGTAGGGCATCGCGCCCGAGTCGAACCAACCGTCGGCGACCTCGGGCGTGCGCCGCATCGTGCCGTTGCAGCGCGAGCAGTCGAACTGCACGCCGTCGACGTAGGGGCGGTGTGGGTCGAAGCCGTGCTCGGTCTCGAGGCCATCGGCGGTACCCGGGCGGGCGCGCGCGCGCAGCTCCTCGAAGGAGCCGATGCACTCGACGTGCTCGCAGATCTCGCAGACCCAGAGCGGCAGCGGCGTGCCCCAGTAACGCTCGCGTGACACCGCCCAGTCGACGTTGCCCTCGAGCCATTCGCCGAAGCGGCCGTCCTTGATGTTCTCCGGGACCCAGTGGATCTGCTGGTTGTGCTCGACGAGTTTCGGCGCGACCGCGGTCGTGCGGATGTACCACGACGGCTTCGCGTAATAGAGCACCGGGGTGCCGCAGCGCCAGCAGAACGGGTAGGTGTGGCGGATCGTCTCTGACTTGAAGAGGAGCCCGCGCTCGCGCAGGTCCTCGCTGATCAGCGGGTCCGCCTCCTTGGCGAAGATCCCGTCGCCGGGCCCGCCGATCATCGCGCCGTCGGATCGCACCGGCTGGAGGAACATCAGCCCCTCGGCGCGGCCCATCACGTAGTCGGCCTCGCCGAACGCCGGGGCCACGTGGAGGATGCCCGTGCCTTCATCGGTGGTGACCTCGTCCGAGGCGATCACGCGCCGTGCCGGGAGCGCGTCGCCCTCCTTCAGTCGCTGGGCGCGGCCGTTCGCGAACGCGAGCGGCTCCACCCACTCGACGGACTGCGGGTAGAGCGCCTCATACTCGAGGCCGACAAGGTCCGTGCCGGGCAACGTGCCGAGGACCGTTCCCTCCTCGCCAGTGACGCTCGCAACAAGCGCGCTCGCGAGCACCACCCGTTTGGCCTCCTCGTTGTCGCGGTTGACCTCGACCAGCGCGTACTCCCCCTCTGGGAGCACGGCCAGCGCCGTGTTGCCGGACAGCGTCCACGGCGTCGTCGTCCACGCCAGCAACGAGGTCGGCACGCCGTCGTCTAGTCTGAGCGATGCCGGCGCGGGCGCATCAGCAGGCAGGCGGAATCGCAGGGTGACGCCTGGGTCGGGCGTGTCCTCCTCATAGCCGAGCGCGATCTCGTGACTCGAGAGGCTGGTGTCGCACCGCGGGCAGTGCGGGGTGACGCGGAAGTCCTGGAACACCAGCTCGTTTTCCCAGAGGCGTTTGAAAATCCACCAGCCGGATTCGATGTACTCGTTGGAGTAGGTGATGTACGCGTCGTCCATGTCGATCCAGAAGCCGATGCGATCGGTCATCTGTTCCCACTCGTCGACGTAGCGGAGCACCGATTCGCGGCACCTCTGGTTGAACGCCTCGACCCCGTAGGCCTCGATCTCGCGCTTCGTGCTCAGCCCGAGCTCGCGCTCGACCTCGAGCTCGACCGGGAGCCCATGGGTGTCCCAGCCGCCCTTTCGAGGCACGCGGTAGCCGCGCATCGTGCGGTAGCGGGGCACGACGTCTTTGAAGGCGCGCGCGAGCACGTGGTGGATACCGGGGCTGCCGTTCGCGGTCGGCGGTCCCTCGTAGAGGGAGAAGATGCGATCGGCGGGGCGTTCCTCGACGCTGCGCTCGAAGATCTTGCGGTCGCGCCAGAAGTCGAGGATCGACGCCTCGAGCTCCGGAAACGCCACGCGTGAGGCGACCGGGTCGAACGTTGCCATCTTCGGTTCCCTTCTGACGCGCCGGTTGGTCCAACGCATACAAAAAAACCCGCCCCATACGGGACGGGCCTGCAGCCCGCGGTACCACCCGCGTTGCGCGCCGCCACACCTGTTGGTGACCGGCTACGCCGCTCTTCCGCACCACGGGCGATCGCGATCGCCGATGGCGCTGCCCTCGCTAACGGTGGGCGCTCCGGTCGAGCCTACGCACGCCGCCGGCTCGAACTCCCTGCGCGGGAGGGGCGGCGCTTCGGTCGACGGCTCGGGAGGGATCTTCGCCCCGCGTGTCACGCGCCCGGCTCACACCGTCCCGGGCTCGCTGTGCGGTCCGCGGTTGCGCTGCATCCGCGGCCGCGGGGCTACTCGTCTCCGTCGTCGCCTTGTCTGTTCAGTCTAGGCCGATGCTCTCGAGGCCAGCAATCGACGTTACTCCGCTGTCGTCGTAGTCGCCTCGGCTGGCGCCGCGGCCTCCGCAACCGGCTCCGCGACTTCCGCTACTGGCTCGGCGCTTTCAGCCGACGCGTCGGATGTCTCCTCGGACGCGGCGCCCTCGAGACCCTCTAAGCCCTCGAGACCCTCGAGGGCGGCCGAGCGGTCACCCGACGAGGAGATGCGCGCCGCTGCCGCGGAGGCCTCGGCAGCTTCCTGCGCCTCCTGCTTGCGGCGCAGGTCGCCGTAGCAATCGGAGCAGTAGACGGGGCGGTCGTCGCGCGGGCGGAAGGGCACCTCGGTCATGCTCGCGCACTGGGCGCAGCTCGCGACGTGCAACTGGCGCGGCGTGCGGCCGCCCCATGAGGCGTACACGCCGTAGGCCGGCGCGAAGTCGCGGTCCTCGGGGCGCATTAGTTTGCGGGTCGCGCGGCAGGACGGGCAGCGCACCGGGTCGTGTCCCAGCCCCTTGGTCGCGTAGAACTCCTGCTCGCCGGCGGTGAAGACGAACGCGCCGCCGCAGTCGCGGCAGGTCAGCTCTCGATCCTGGAATGCCATCTGGTCTCCCCATCTGGTCGGTTCAGTGCCCCCTCGATCCGACACCACAAGTAGCACGCGGCGACGCCGCGTCTCTCAATTCGCTCCCTTGTGGTGTTGGGGGCTCGATCAGTATATCAGCGCGTCGGCGATTTCGAGGTCGGGCGGGCCCCCATGGCGGCTCTGAGGCCAAGTGGCGCTGCCTCCGTACTCGCCTACCGGCGGAGCGCCGCGCGCGCTTGCCGGTACTCCTCGCCGAGGAGCAGCAGCGCCGCCGCGATGAACGTGGCGAGCCCGGACGCTCCCGATGCGACCACTATGAGGATCGCGCCGCCCGTGCCGTCCGTGTCGACGTCGGCCGCGCCGAGGAGGAGCCGCATCAGCAGCATCACCTGCACCATCACCACGGTCGCCAGTGCGAGGCGCGCCGCGAAGCTGCCGAGTCCCTGGCGGTCGAAGCCGCCGATTCGCCCGCGAAGCAGCGAGGTGAGCACGAGGAACTCGAGGATCGCGGTGATCGAGGCGGCGGCGGCGAGGCCGCGCAGCTCGAACGGCCCGACCAGGGCGAACGCGAGCAGGACGTTCAGCAGCATCGCCGCCACGGCGACCTGCACCGGCGTGCGCGTATCCTCGAGCGCATAGAAGCCGCGGCTGAGGATCTCGATCCCGGCGTGGCCAAAGACGCCGATGCCGAACACGACCAGCGCGTCGGCGACCAGGTCGGTCGAGCCGATGTCGAAGGCGCCACGTTCGAGCAGCAGCCGCACCGCCGGCTCCGCGAGCACGATCAGGCCCGCCGACGCGGGGACGGCGAGGAACAGCACCGCGCGCAGCGATCGCCACACCGTGCTGCGCAGCGCATCGAGGCGTCCCGCCGCCGCCTGCTGGGAGAACGTGGGGAACGCGGCGGTTGCGACCGCCATCCCGACCACGCCGACCGGCAACATCATCATCAGGAACGCGTAGTTCACGCCGCTGATCGCGGCGTCCGAGACGAACGAGGCGAAGAAGATCAAGACGAGGAAGTTGATCTGCGAGGCGCCGAGGCCGATCACGCGCGGCCCCATCAGCTTCAGTACCTCGCGCACCGCCTCGGAACCGAGGTCGATCGAGGGCGACCAGCGCATGCCGGCGCCGCGCAGCGCGGGGAGCTGCACCAGCAGGTGGCCGGCGGAGCCGATCACCACGCCCCAGGCGAGGCCGTGTACGCCGTAGGGGCCGGCGAGCGCGACGGCCCCGAAGATGATCGACGCGTTGTAGATCATGGGCGCGACGGCCGGCGCCACGAAGTGCTGGCGCGCGTTGAGGATGCCCATCAGCATCCCGGAGACGCCGAACATGATCGGCGACAACAGCATGAGGCGCGTCAGCTCGACGGCGAGGTCGCCGAGCTCGGCCTCGCGGCCACTCGTCTCGCCGAGCCCGGGCGCGAGCAGCGGCACGAGCAACGGCGCGAACACGAACGCGACCCCCGCGACCGCGACGGTGGCGATGCTGACCAGGTTGAGTACGCGTGACGCGAGCAGCCAGGCGCCCTCGGGGCCCTGGTGCATCGAGACGCGGCTGAAGACCGGGATGAAGGCGGCGGAGAGCGTTGCGCCGGCGAGGAGCTGGAACACGAGATCGGGTAGCCGGAAGGCGACCCAGTAGGCGCCGAGCTCGGGGTCGGTGCCGAAGGCGTCGGCGATCGCGACGGAGCGGAGCAGGCCGAGCAGCCTCGAACCGAGGAAGCCGAGAGCGACGATCCCGGCGGCGCCGGCGATGCCCGTGGGTGCACGCTCGCTGCCGCGCTGCAGGAAGCGCCGGAAGCCGCTCAGAGCGGCGCGGGCGCCGGCAGGGCGCGGCTCGCTCGCCATCAGCGCACGATAGACGTTCGCCGGGGCCACCGCTACGCTATTCGTCCGCTCGACCGCCAGGTCGTTCCTGGTCGTTTTGAGGTCGTCTTGAAGTGGAGGGGCGATGGCCCACACCGTCTCGGCGCGTAAGCGCGTGCGCCAGAACCAGCGGCACAACGAACGCAACAAGCCGTTCCGGACGCGAGCGGCGAGCGCCGTGCGCGAGGCGCGCGAGGCGATCGAGGCCGGCGACGCCGACGCGGCGGAGCGCGTGCGCCACGCCCAGGCGGCGCTCGACCGGGCCGCGCGTCGTAACATCATTCACCCGAACGCGGCCTCGCGTCGCAAATCCCGTCTCGCGCGGGGGCTCAAGGCCGCCCAGTCCTGAGCGCCCAGTCCTGAGCGCCCCGAATCTGAACGCGTAGCGGCCCGCGGCCGCGACCGCCATACTGCCTCTCCCGGACCCGGGTCGAACGATTCGACCGCAGCGCTCGCCCTCGACGGCGGGTGAGACAATCGCCGGTGAGGCGCCAGGGCCGCGATGACACAGCTCGACCCGATCGAGTTCCCCTCGGACGCTCCGGGGCGGCCGCGTTCACGGCTGATCGGCGCACGCCTCGAGGCGGCGCGCACCGAGCGCGGGCTGACGCTGGAAGCGGCGGAGCGCGACACGCGAATCAGCCGCCAATATCTCGAGGCGCTCGAGGGCGGTCACTACGAGGTGCTGCCGGCGCCGGTCTACGCGCGCGGGTTCATGCGGAGCTACGCGGATTACCTGGGGCTCGATCCCGCCGAGGCGGTGATGTCGATGCCGGTCTCGTTACCGCCGCCCGAGGGCCTCGAGCCGATCCCCGGCCTGCGGCGGATGCCGTCCACGACGCTGCCACGGTTCGATCTGCGGCTGGCCGCGCTCGTCGCCGGGGTCGCGCTGGTGATCGTGCTGCTCGTCTGGATCGCGCCACGGCTCGGTGGCGGCACCGGCCTCCCGGAGCTCCCGGGAAGCGGCGGCGCCGAACCGGCGAGCGCGTCTTCGATTCCGGCGTTCGATTCGGGTACGACGCCCGACTTCATCGGCGCGGATCGCGCCATTGCGATCGCGCTGATCGAGGAGCTCGGCCTCGAGCTCGTGGTCGTCGAGAGCCGCCATGGGACGGTTCCCGCCGGTCGCGTGTTCCAGCAGGCGCCCACGCCGGGGACGCTGATCGCGCCCGGCGAGGAGGTGACGCTGGTGATCTCGCTGGGTGCTCCATGATGCTCATAGGCCTTGCAGACCCACCCCTCCCCGCCGGTCGAGCCTCGCAGCTGTCTGACGTTGTGTTGACTACGTTCCGAGCCAAGCCGAGGCTGGTGGGGTGAAGTATCACCTCGTAACCCTCGGTTGCGCGAAGAACACCGTCGACTCGATGCGCCTCGAGCAGGCGTTGCGCGCCGGTCGTCACGTCGCGGCCCCGGAGCCGGCGGAGGCCGATCTGTTGATCGTCAACACCTGCGGGTTCATCGATGCCGCCAAGGACGAGTCGATCGAGGTGATCCGCGAGTTGGACGCCGAACGGCGCGACAGTCAGCGCCTGTACGTCGTCGGCTGCCTCACCGAGATCGCCGAGGCGCAGGTGCGCTCCGCGGTACCGGCGGTCGATGCGACGTTCGGCGCGGAACGCTGGGACGAGGTGGCGGCGGCGGTCGGTTCGGCCAGCGTGAGTTTCGACATCCCGCAGCCGGAGCTGGCGAACATCGGTGCGCCGAGCGCCTACCTGAAGATCTCCGACGGCTGCGACCGGCCCTGCACCTTCTGCATCATTCCCACGATCAAGGGTGGGATGCACTCCGATCCGACCGACCGGCTGATCGCCGAGGCGAAGTTCCACGCCGCCGCGGGCGCGCGCGAACTGGTGCTCGTCGCCCAGGATTCGACGGCCTACGGCGAGGACCGAGGGGATCGCGACGGCCTCGCGACGCTGCTCGAGCAGCTCTCGGAGGCCGTGCCGGAGTTGCCGTGGATCCGGCTGATGTACGCCTACCCGGGCCGGGTGACCCGGCGTCTCGGGGAGACGATGGCGCGGTTGCCCAACGTCGTCCCGTACGTCGACATGCCGCTGCAGCACGCGGCGCCCTCGATGCTGAAGCGGATGCAGCGACCGACAGTGAACAAGTCGCGCGAAAGCATCGCCCACATTCGCGAGGCGATGCCGGATGCCGTGCTGCGGTCGACGTTCATCGTCGGGTTCCCAGGCGAGACGGAGGCTGAGTTCGACGCGTTGCTGGCGTTCGTCGAGGAGCAGCGATTCGAACACCTCGGGGCGTTCACCTACTCACCGCAGGCGGGGACGCCGGCGGCGGGAATGCCCGATCAGGTGCCGGAGGACGTCAAGGTCGACCGCTACGGACGGCTGATGGAGCTGGCGCAGTCGATCTCTCACGAGGCCAATCGCGGGGTGGTGGGCAGCGACGTCGACGTCCTCGTGGAGTCGGTGGAGCCGGTCGAATCAGCGGGCGGCGGGCCGGTCGTGGTGGGCCGGACGGTGCGTGATGCGCCAGAGGTGGACGGCCTCGCGTTCGTCAAAGGTGAGTTTCCGGCTGGATCGATGGTCAGAGCGCGCGTCGATGGCGCGCTCCCTTACGATCTGCTGTGTTCGCTGGTGGGTTCCTGAGCGCCCTGCTCAACATTCCGAGTGTCTAGCGTGGTCTGATTCCGCCAGTAGCGACGGGCGATGTTCTGGATCAGGGTCGACCCCGATGGTGGGTCGTTATGGCCTGCGCGACAATTTACGTGGATTTCACGTGATTGTGCGCACTTTCACTTGCAGAAGCCACCAGAGAGGCCGATACTCAATATAGGTGGTCAAGCGAACCTCGCGGACCAACCGAAGAAGGGACTCGCACTGATTCGACTCGAGCGGTACTACAACGCATTGATCGGCCGCTCACGGCCAGGGGTTGCGCCCACCATCGAGGAGGCGCGCAAGGACCTGAACCGAGCGATCGAGACCCAGTTCCCGTTCTACGGGTAGCACTGCTACTCGACTGATGGGACGACCGGCCCGGTGACCGCATTCGCGGCCCCGCGGCGGTACTCATACCGAGTGAACGGCCCCCACGGGGGCCGTTCGTGTGTCTCGAGCCCGTAGCGGCGACGCCGGCGCGCTAGCTGGCGAGGACGTGTTCCTCGCGTGTGACGTCCATGACCTCGGCGCGGCCGATCAGCTCGCGCTCCGCGAACCGTAGCGCGTCCTCGGCGAGGCCGCGCGCCACCGAGGGCGAACCCGAGACGACCGCGAATCCGATCTGCGCGCGCCGCCGGTCGTCCTGCAGACCGACCTCGGCGGCCGAGACGTCAAGCCGGCGACGCAGCCGTTCAACCAGCGACCGTACGACGGATCGCTTGTCCTTCAGTGAGCGCGCTTCGGGAATGTGCAGCGTCAGGATGACGCTGACCGTGGTCATCCAACTACTCGTCGGACCGATCGTCTGACGTGGCGTCCGGCGCCTCGCCCGGACCGCCGAGCGCCGCACCGGCCGCGCGACTGAGGTCATCGAGGTCGCCGCTGATCTCGAGCACGGGATCGTCCTCGATCCCGTCGCGCTCGATCTGCTCGTCCTCGAACTCGCCGTCCTCGAAGTCCTCGTCCTCGAAGTCCTCGTCGTCCGACGCTTCGACGAGGTCGTCTACGCGTGCTTCGTCGTCGAAGGTGAGCTGGCTCGCCTGTTGGTCCGCATCCTCGAGCGCCCCGACCTCCTCGTCGACGGCCGTCTCCAGGGCGAGCTGCGCGCCGTGGGCCTCCGCGGGCAGCCCGACTTCCTCGGGAAGTGGCGGCAGCTCGTCCGGTCGCTCCAGACCGAAGTGCTCCAGGAAGCGCTGGGTGGTGCTGAAGAGCAGCGGGGGACCGGGGCCGGGCGCGCGTCCGATGCCCTCGATCAACCCGCGCGCGCGCAACGTCGCGACGGCGCCGTCGCTGTTCACGCCGCGGATCTGGTCGATCGCGTGGCGGGTGACCGGCTGCCGGTAGGCGACGATCGCGAGCGTTTCGAGCGCGGCATTCGAGAGCCGGCGGTTCGCTCCGAGACCGAGGAAGTGCTCGACGGTCCTGGCGAGGTCGGGCGCGGTCACGAGCTGCGCGCCGTCCGGGCCTTGCTGGAGACGCACACCTCGGCCCTCCTCGCGGAGCGCCTCGGCCAGCTCATCGAGGCCGCGCCGCACCTGCGCCGGCGTGAGCTCGAGGGCGCGGCCGAGCGCGGAGGCCGCGATCGGCTCGTCGGCGACGAACAGCAGCGCCTCGAGCACGCTCGGCAGCGCCTCGTACTCGGCGGTCACGGCGTCGTCGTCGTCCGGCTCGGCGGGATCGTCCTCGGCGACGGCTGCTACCTCGGCCACGCTCGGTTCGGCGGCGTCCTGATCGTCGGGCTCCTCGGCGTGAGACGCGTCTTTGTTCGCGGGCGCGTCGGTCGCGAAGGCCTCGGGCTGATCGTCCGCGGGCGGCACGGCGTCTACTGCTCTGGCGACCTCCGAAGCTTCGGCAGCGTCGTCGACGGCGCCGGCGGCTGCTCCCGTGACGGAAGATTCGGCGCCGGCGGGCTCGGTACCGGGGTGTTCGGCTTCGGGGTGTTCGGGGTCGGGGAGTGGGGTTGCCGAGGGGACGTCAACGATGCGCCGCGCTCGTTCGTTGGTCATGCACCCGTCCCGATCGGAGGTCGAGTTCGTCGAAGTGGACTTCGATCGACGGAGGCGATGATAAGCGGACCAGCAGATGGCCGTGAAGCAGCAGTTCAGCGGCCTCGGAGACGGCCTCGATCGCGCCGGTCAGATTCGCATGCGAGGCGACGTGGATCCGCGATGAGACGCGGACGCCGCGCCCGTGCAGGTTGTCGATCCGGATCTCGGCGACTCTGATGTCCTCGCGCGCCTCGATCATCTGGCGGAGCCACGAGCCGATCTCGTCGACGCCGATCTTGCCGCTGCCCGGCAGCGACACCGGCCGCCGCAGCGCGGTCGCTCGCGCCCATGCCAGGGCGAGGCTGAGCAGCGCGAGAGTGACGAGGCCAGTGGTGGCGAGTGCCTGCCCCGCTGGGGTGAGGCGTGACTCGAGCCAGGCGATCGCCTCGTCCGAGGCGTTCAGCGTTTCGAAGGGGACGAGCCAGACGACGGCGATCAGCGCGCTCGCCAGGACCGTCACGAAGATCGCGCCGCGGTAGCCCTCGAACCGTCGCTTGCGTCGTCGGCGCGTGGCCGGGGACGGATCGAGCGCGCGCAGTTGCGGCGGCCGGCGGCGGCCGAAATCGCCAGGGGCGTTGCGTTGGGGCAAGGACGACATACGGCTCCCCGGCTCCTCACGCCGATCGTCGGTCGTGAACGAGCCGTCCGGCACCCCGCCACGGGTGCGCGCCGTCTGTGACGCCTCCCCATACGATGAAGCAGCGCGCCCCCGCTGTCCACAGGGCCGCGAAGAGGCAGCGACAGGGACGCGACGAGGGCCGGGACCGGGCCGCGATCAAGGTCTGTCGATGCGACTCTACACGGCGATCGACATCCCAGACGCCTGGCGTACCGTCGCGGTAAGCCTCCGACGGCGCCTGGCCGGCCGGTTCGAGGCGGAGCTGCGATTCGTGGCACCCGAGCAGTTGCACGTGACCGTGCGCTTCCTCGGCGAGGTCGATGACGGCCGCGTGCCGGATCTCGTGCGGCGCATCGAGGCTGTCGGACCGCTCGAGATCGAGTTGGACCTCGAGCCGGCTGGCACGTTCGGCAGCGCAGCACGGACGAATGTGGTCTGGCTGGGCGTTGCGATCGACGACGCCGGTGCGACCAGATTGCTCGGCCAGATCGACCGGGCGATCTCGGAGGCCGGTCTTCGGCCCCCGGAGACGGCATGGCGTCCGCATCTGACGCTCGCGCGGGTGCGCCGCCAGGCGGGTGCGGATCAGCGGCGGGCGCTGGCCGACGCAGTGCGAAATCTGCCGCCGCCGGCCTCGAACCGGCACCTCGCACCCTCCGTTTCGCTCTATCGATCCGACCTCGGAAATAGTGCACCGCGTCACGAATTGTTAGCTCGGTCAGCAATTAGTTGACGGGGCGGATCGTAACGATCTACTGTCCAATCATGAGCTGCATCGTATTGGGCAATCGAATCAACGGCGTCGTGGGTCTCCACGGCGCCGTTTTCGTTGCCGAGTAGTCGATGCGGTCACCGGAGCGGCTGCAGGAGGCGCGATGAACTCGGGCATGATCGGCAAGATCGACAAGGCTCACCGTTATGCCGCGGAGCGCGATCGGTTCCAGTTCCAGGACCTGCGCGTCACGATTCAGGGCAACAACGACGATCATGCCGTCACGCTGCACGAGGGCACCTGGCAATGCGAGTGCGATTTCTTCCGCCACGAGGGCGCCTGCGCTCACACGATGGCGTTGGAGGTGCTGCTCGAGGGCATGGTGCCGCTGGCCCAGCTCGCGAGCTAAGGCCGGCTCAGCCCCGCCGCGGCTACGCGCGGCCGCCGCCGATCGTTCATGCTTCGAAGCGGCGCACGACCAGCACGGCGTTCTGTCCGCCGAAGCCGAACGAGTTCTTCATCACAGTGCGCACGTCCGCGGAGCGTGACTCGAGCGCGACGTAGTCCAGATCGCATTCGGCATCCGGATGTTCGAGGTTCAGCGTCGGCGCGATCCGCCCGGTGAGGATGGTCTGCACGGCGGCGACGGTCTCGACGCCGCCTGATCCACCGAGCAGATGTCCGGTCTGTGATTTCAAGGAGCTCATCGGCGTCTGGTGGGCGTGCTCGCCGAACACCTGTTTGAGCGCCCTGGTTTCCGCGACGTCGCCGACCTCCGTCGCCGTCGCGTGCGCCGAGACGTAGTCGATCTCCTCCGCGGCCACCCCGCCGTCCTCGAGCGCGAGTCGCATCGCCTGCGCCGCGCCTTCCCCGTCGTCCGACGGCGCGACGAGGTGCGCGGCGTCCGCGCTAACGCCGTACCCGAGCACCTCGCCGAGCGGCGTCGCCCCTCGCGCGCGCGCGTGATCAAGGGTCTCGAGGGTGACCACGCCGGCGCCCTCGGCCGGGACGAATCCGTCCCGATCGCGGTCGAACGGGCGCGACGCCTGCTCGGGCTCGCCGTTGTGTGAAGTGGCCAGCGCCCGCATCGCGGCGAACCCGGCGAGTCCGAGCTCGCAGACACCCGCCTCGGTGCCGCCGGCGAACATCAGATCGGCGCGGTCGCGGCGGATCACCTCGGCGGCCTCGCCGATCGCCTGGGTTCCGGAGGCGCACGCCGTGACGACGGTGTTGGTGTAGCCCCGCAGGCCGAGCTGGATGGTGACGTTCGCAGCGGCCATGTTCGGCAGCCACTTCGCGACGTAGAGCGGATCGATTTTCATTCCGCCGCGCTCTCTCATCGTCTTGTTCGCCTGCTCGACGTGGGGGTAGCCTCCGCCTCCATTGCCGAGGACGACGCCGCTGCGCGAGCGGTCGATCGTCTCGAGGTCAAGGACCGCATGCTCGGCCGCCTGTCGCGCAGCGGCGACCGCGAACTGTGAGAACCGGGCCATCCGGCGCGCGGAACGGCGATCCATGTAGTCCGTCGGTGCGAAGTCGAGCACCTCACCGACGACGTGGCAGGGGTAGGCGCTGGGGTCGAGATCGCTGAACAGCCGGACGCCCGACTGGCCGCCGACGGCGGCGTCCCAGAATGTGTCGACCGTGTTCCCGAGCGGCGTCAGCGCGCCGAGCCCGGTGATCACTACGCGGCGACGTCCGTTCGACGTCATCGTTGCTCCATTCTCGAGCCTCGAATCGAGGCCTGAACCGCGATCCTATCTCAGCCCGAGGGCGCGATCGCCCGTGATCACCAGGCGCGCCTCGCGCGCGTCGGCCACGGTTCGCAGGCTCCCGGTCGCGATCACGCTACCGCGTTCGCCGGCCGTGGCGGTTGCGCGTTCCAGCGCGCTAGCGACGTTCGGCGCCGTGCTCGCGGGGATCCCGAGGGCGCGCACCACCGCGGCGACCTCGGACGGATCGGCGGCGCGAGCGGTCTCCGGCGGGGCGATGAACGCCTGGTCGTCCGGCGAGATCAGCCCGCGCGCGATCCCCTCGGCGTCCTTCCCGTCGAGCAGACCGAGGACGAAAACGCGGTGCTTCGGTACGCCGGATTGGTCGAGGGCTTGCCGCAGTCGTTTGGCGGCGAGCGGCGTATGGGCGCCGTCGACGATCGTGAGCGGCTTTCGCCCGATCACCTCGCCCCTGCCGGGCAGGCGCACGGCGGCCAGCGCGCGGCGCGCACCCTGTTCGGTGAGCTCCCCGCCCTCCGACGCGAGCGCGAGCTCGGCCGCGCGGATCGCCGCGGCGGCATTCTCCGCCTGGTGCTGACCGAGGAGTTCGAGCTTGAGCTTGCGGTAGGTCCGCTCCGGCGTCCGCACATCGAACTGCACCCGATCCAACGATTGTGAGGTGACGCGCAGCGCGCACTCCTCGGCGACCTCGTGAAGGCGTGCCTGCGCCGCTTCGGCCGCCTCGCGAATCACGTCGAGCGCGGACGCCCGCTGCGGCGCGACCACGAGCTCGCAGGGGGCGGTCAGGATGCCCGCCTTCTCGGCGGCGATCTCGGGGATCGTCTCGCCGAGGATCGCGGTGTGTTCACGGTCGATCGGCGTGATCACCGCGACTGCCTTGTCGGTCACCGCATTGGTCGTGTCGAGGCGGCCGCCCAGCCCCACCTCGAGCACCTGCCACCGGCAGTTCGCGCTGGCGGCGGCGTACCAGGCAGTGAGCGTCAAGAGCTCGAAGTACGACCAGCCCTCGGTCGCCGGATCGGCGAGTAGCCGTTCAGCCAGCGCGCCGAAGGCTGCGGCCGGGATTGGCTCGCCGTCGAGCGAGATTCGCTCGCGCGCGGAGTGCAGATCTGGTGAGGTGTAGAGCAGCGTGCGCGCATCACCCGCAGTCGAGGGCAGCGACTCCCGGAGCAGCGCCTCGGTCATCGTCGCGACAGAGCCCTTCGCCTTGGAGCCGGCGACGTGCACGGTCGGTCGCGCTTCCGGGCGCCCGTTCGCGTTGAGGTAGTCGCGGATATGATCGATCGCCCACCGCTCGGCCAGCGCGGCGCGACCGCTCAGCTCGTAGCCACCACGCGCCAGCAAGCCGCGCACGGCCCCCGCGTACTGCGCCAGGTCGGTGTCGTTGGATGCGATCGTCATCGAGCGCCAGTGTACGGAGCCGCGCGTTGAGCGCTCTGCTACCGTTTCTCGCGATGCCGTTGCCGACCGTTTCGCCCTCCAACTGGCGTCCGATCGCCGCCGCCTCGGACCATCCGCTGGCGACACTCGTCCGTCGCGAGGTCGGACAGGGGGTGCGGCTGATCGTCGAGCAGGGTCCGCGCAGCCGGGCCGGCGCGGAGCGCTTTCGATTGCTCCTCGAGAGCCGCGAGTTCGGTCGAACGGCGCTTCCGGTCGTGGCCGGCCTCGCGTCGCTCCGCGGCGCCCCCGAGCGCGCGTGGGTCGAGGTGACCAGCTTTCGGTCGCGCCTGCCGTTGCAGGACGAGCGCGAGGTCGAGGTGTCCGAGGCGATCGCCGTCGGGGTGATCGGAGCGCTCGGCCGGGCCGTGCCGCCTGGGGGCAGCCTGATCGTGGAGTACGAGTCGCCGATCGGGGTGATGACCGCCCTTGCGTTGGCGGCCGGCGTACCCCCCGTCGCGACGCCGCTGGGCGGGATGCTCTTCGCGGCGGGGTGCGGCAGCGTCTTCCGCGACTGGGCGACGGCTGCGGGCGGTCGCGCAGGCCGCCGTCGGGTCCAGGGGTTCCGAGCGGCCGACAGCGCGCGCGAGCACGCGCTTGGACTGGCGATGCTGGGCGCGCTCGAAGGGTTCATGGCGCGTTCGAAGGAGCTGGACTGGCAGCTGCAGGCCGAGACCCGCGCGATCGCCGAGGCGACGATCACCTCGCTGCGAGCGAAGCTCGCCGTCCCGGAGGGGCCGCTCCCGCCTCGATAGGCGGCTTGGCACCGTCAGGCGGCGGCGGTGGCGCGATGGTATTCTTCGGGCGCCCAGGCGACCGCGAAGCTCGAGGACCCGTGACGCGGGTTCTGTGCGCGAACCGTCTGGGCGTGAACCGTCTCGCGGAGCGGTCCGGATCGGCCGGACCAGGAGCGCGCGCATGGCCCTGTCGGTCGACGGTATCGCGACCCCGGTCGAGGGCATCGACGATCCCGCGCTCGCGCGCGTCCTCGCCGCCGTCGTGGAAGCGTCGCGCGACATCTCCGGTCACGTGCGCGCCGGTGCGCTGCTCCCCGCGCCCGATCCCGAAGGTGCTCGCAACGTCCATGGCGAAGTCGTGCACCCGCTCGACGTCCTCGGCACCGAGCGCTTCGTCGCGGCCTTCGACGCCAGCGACGCGGTCGCCGGCCTCGTCTGCGAGGAGCTCGAGGCGCCCAGGTTCTTCGAGGTGCCCGATCGCGATGCCTCGTTCATGTGCGTGCTGGATCCGATCGACGGCACTTCGAACGCGGACATCTCGATCACGATCGGCTCGATCATCGGCGTGTTCCCCACGCCCGGCGGCGTGCCGCTCGAGGGCGAACCGCCGTTCCTGCGCCTGGGCAGCGACTTCGTGGCGGCGGGTTATGTGCTGTACGGGTCGAGCACGGTGCTGGTGCTGGCGACGCCCAGCCTTGTGCAGGAGTTCACGCTAGACGGCAGCGGGGAGTTCCGGCTGACCCGTCCGTCGGTGCAGATCCCCGAGGACTGCCCGTACTACAGCGTGAACCAGGGCTACGAGGACCGCTGGGATCCGGCGGTGCGACGGGCCGTCGACGTCGCTCGCGACGGTCGATCGCTGCGCTACGTCGGCTCGCTGGTCTCGGACTTCCACCGTGACCTGATCCGCGGTGGCGTCCTCCTCTACCCGGCGGACTCAAAGAGCCCCAACGGCAAGATCCGCGTGCTCTACGAGGCGTCCGTCTTCGCCTATGTCGCCGCCCAGGCCGGCGGTGCGGCGAGTACCGGTAGCGGCCCGGTGCTCGACCTCGTGCCCGACTCCGTGCACCAGCGCACGCCGCTGTTCATTGGCAACGCGAGCGCCGTCGAGGCGATCGACCGGGCGCTGCAAGGCTAGGCCGCGTGTACGTCACGCTGACCGCGGTTTCGACCGTCGCCGGACGCCCCGCCGCAGCCCTCGAGCGCGTCGCCGCCGCGATCGTGGCCGGCGATCTGAGCGACGGCCAGGTGCGCATGCTCGGCGACGGCCTCTGGTTGCTGCTCACCCACACCCACGGCGAAGGCAACTCCGAGGTCCACCGCATCGCCTGGGACGCGATCGAGGCCGGTGCGCCCAGCAGCCTCGCGACCGACCAGTTTCCGGGATCCCTCGAAGGCACGGGCGCGAGCGTGTGTGAGCTGTCGTTCGACGAACGCACCAGCGAGTCGCTGATCGCCTTCGGCGGCGTCGGCACCGCCACCGGCGCCTTCAACCTGCCGCTCTACCGCGCCTTCGCCGACCCGTTCAATACGGCCGGCCTCGTGCTCTCCGATTCGCTCAGCCAGGGCTGCTCGTTCGAGGTCCACGACAGCCGCGAGCGGAAGAAGGCGGTGTTCAACGCGCCCGAGGAGCTCTACGAGCTCCTCGCATACATCGGCTCGCCCGGACGGTTCGCGGTGAAGCGCGTGATCCCCCGCGCCACGACCAGCGTCGCGGCCGCCGCCTCGACCGACCGGGTTGCCGAGGCGGCCGGGATGGCCGGTCACCAGCATCCGCTGGCGATCATTCGTTCCGACGGCGATCTACCGACCGTCGGTGAAGCCCTCGAGCCGTTCGCGATGCCCGCCCTGGTCGAGGGCTTCACCCGCGGCTCACACCTGGGACCGTGGATGCCGGTCGCGCTCGACGATGCCGCGCCGGCGCGATTCGACGGACCGCCGCGCGTTGTCGCGCTCGGGTTCGAGGTGGCGCTCGGGAAGCTGAGCGGCCCGCGCGACCTGTTCGCCGATCTGTCGTTCGACCGCGCGCGCGAGGAGGCGAACCACCTCGCCGACGTGCTCCGCCGCCACGGCCCGTTTGAACCGCATCGCCTGCCCCTCGACGAGGAGGAGCAGCTCGAGTTGCCTGCCGCCACGACCCGTACGACCTCGCGGTGGGTCGACGCCTAACCTGACACGGCGTCGAGGGTGACGTGTGGGACCTCGCGATGCCCGTGCTCGTCCTCTACGGGACGGGTGACACCACGTTCCCGAGCGTCGAATGGACTTCGCTTGCGGCGGGCAACGACCAGGCGACGTACTGCGAGTACCCGGGCGCCGAGCATGGCATCACGGGCGGTGACCCGGAGGCGCTCGATGAGATTCGCGAGTTCATGTAGCAAGACACGCCGGCGATGGCGGGCTGACCGCCCGTTCGCCGTCGCACTCGCGATCGCCGTGGCAACGCTCGTCGCGGCGTGCAACGGCGACTCCGCGGCCGAGCCGACGGCGACTGCCGCAACACCGCTGCCGCCGACCGCCAGCCCAACCAGCGCAGCGACCTCGGCGCCGTCTCCCGCTGCCACCGTGACACCCGTCGCTAGCGCGCCGTGGGCAACGCCTCCGCCGTCGCCGGTGACGACGCCCAGCCTCGAGGAGCTAAACGCCCGCCGCACCGGCGACCCGCTGATCGATGGCGTGATCGACGTGCTCTTCGGCGGGGATCGCCCGGCGCTCGACGCAATCGTTCGCACGCAGTCGGCGATCTGCCACCAGCAGTCGCAAGGCATCGGCGATCTCGCCGTCTGTCCCGAGGGAGTCGCCGGCGGCACCGAGGTCGAGTTCTTCCCGACCGGTGTCTGCGAAGGATTCCCGCTTCACGCGCCGCCCTACGTCTCCTTGCAGATCCCCGATCGCACGCGGCTGGTTGCGGTGATCCGCGTTCTCCCACGACCGGAGCCGATCCCGCTCTGGCCGGACGGCGAGCATCTGATCATCTTCGAGGACGCCACGGATTCGCGGGTAGTGACGGGCGTCTATATCGAGGACGGCGAGGTCGTTCGCACCCAGCAAGCGTGCACGACCGTCGAGTTCCTGCTTGAACTCGGCGGCGACTCGCCCGAGGATCTGCTTCCCTCGATCGACTGACCGACGAAACGTGTCGGAGCGACCATGTCCGCAACCGCCCCCCGACTGGTCGTCGCCACCGGCAACCCGGGCAAGCTGCGCGAGATTCGCGCGCTCCTCGAGCCGACCGGCTGGCAGGCGCTCAGCCTCTCCGAGGCCGGTGTCGACGCCGCCGAGGTGGTCGAGACCGGCCGCTCCTACCTCGAGAATGCGGTGGCGAAGGCGGTCGCCGTTGCCACTGCCTCGGGGCTCCCCGCGCTCGCGGACGACTCCGGACTCGAGGTGGACGCGCTCGGCGGGCGGCCGGGCGTCACCTCGGCTCGCTACGGCGGGCCGCTGCTCACCGACCATGAGCGCAGTGCCCGGCTGCTGCGCGAGCTCGCGGGCGTGCCGCGGGCACAACGCCGCGCGCGGTTCCGTACCGTCGTTGTCCTCGCGCTTCCCGGCGGCGAGCGCTACGTCCGCGAGGGCGAGCTCGCGGGGCGGATCACCGAGGCGCCGCGTGGCGAGAACGGCTTTGGCTACGACCCGGTGTTCGAGATCGATGATGGGCGCACGATGGCCGAGATCGGCGAAGAAAAGCAGCAGATCAGCCACCGTTCGCGGGCGCTCCATGCGATGATGGGCGTGCTGGGGGTGTTGCATGCCCTTGCATGACGGTCACCTCGACCTCGATCGACTGGACGCCGACGGCGGATCGCCAACCGACCGCTTCGGGCGGCCGCTGCATGACCTCCGTATCTCGGTCACCGACCGTTGCAACTTTCGCTGCAGCTACTGCATGCCGAAGGAGATCTTCGGCCCGGACTTCGCGTTCCTGCCGCGCGACGAGATCCTCAGCTTCGAGGAGATCGAGCGCGTCGCCCGGATCGCGTCCGGCCTCGGCGTGCGGAAGTTCCGCGTCACCGGCGGCGAGCCGTTGCTCCGCGCGGAGCTGCCGAAGCTGATCGAGATGCTTGCCGCGATCCCCGACACGGAGATCGCCCTCACCACGAACGCCACGCTGCTCGCCTCGCAGGCCGCGGCGCTGGCCGCCGCCGGCCTCGATCGCGTCACTGTCAGCCTCGATTCGATCGACGACGCGGTCTTCCGCGAGATGAACGACGTCGACTTCCCGGTCGCGATGGTGCTCGAGGGCGTCGATGCGGCTGCGGCTGCTGGCCTCGGTCCGGTCAAGCTGAACGCCGTCGTCCGCAAGGGCGTCAACGATCACACGCTGGTCGATCTGGCCCGGCACTTCCGGGGCAGCGAGCACATCGTCCGCTTCATCGAGTTCATGGACGTCGGGAGCACCAACGGCTGGCGAGTCGACGAGGTCGTGTCGGCCTCGGATCTGGTGGCGCTGATCGACGCCGAGTTCCCGCTCGAGCCGGTCGATCCCAACTACGCGGGCGAGGTGGCTCAGCGGTACCGCTACCGCGACGGCGCCGGCGAAGTCGGCTTCATCACCTCGGTCACTCAACCGTTCTGCGGGAGCTGCTCGCGCGCCCGCATCTCCGCCGAGGGCCGGCTCTACACCTGCCTCTTCGCGACCGACGGCTCTGACCTGCGCTCGCGCCTCCGCGACGGCACCAGCGACGAGGAGCTCACCACGCTGCTGAGCGCCATCTGGCGCGATCGCACGGACCGCTACTCCGAACTCCGCTCCGAGGCGACCGACGATCTCGCGGCGCGCCCACGCGTCGAGATGTCCTACATCGGCGGCTAGCCGTGGCGGAGTCGGGCGAGCTCACCCACGTCGACCAGCGCGGCAACGCGCGCATGGTCGACGTGTCCGCGAAGGACGTCACCACGCGCGAGGCGACGGCGCGCGGCCGCGTGCTGATGCAGCCCTCGACGCTGGCGCTGATCGTCGATGGCAAGGCGCCGAAGGGTGACGTCCTCGCCACCGCTCGAATCGCGGGGATCATGGCGGCGAAGCGCACCCACGAGCTGATCCCGCTCTGCCACCCGCTGCCGCTGAGTGGCATCGCCGTCGATGTGACGCCCATCTCGGATCGCGGTACTTCGGAGCTGGCGTCCGTTGAGATCGAGGCGACCGTCCGCACGACGGCGCAGACCGGCGTCGAGATGGAGGCGTTGACCGCGGTCAGCACCGCTGCGCTGACGGTCTACGACATGTGCAAGGCGGTCGAGCGCACGATGCGGATCAGCGACGTCCGCCTCGTGGCGAAATCCGGCGGCCGCTCGGGCGACTACCGCGCCGAGGACTGACCCCGACGAGGCCTCGCCGACCGCTGCCGGTGACCGTCAGATCGCGAGCTCCCCGGCGTAGAGGCGCGGCGTTACCTCACGGCCCCCGACGCCGTCAGCGCCTCGGCCTGTTCGGCGCTGAACCCGATCTCACTCAGCAGATCGCCGCTGTGCTGCCCGGCGTGCGACGGCGGTCTCTGGATCGCGCTCTCGGTGCGGCTGAAGCGCGGCGCCGGCGCCGGCTGGACCACGCCCGCCACCTCGACGAAGGCGTTGCGGTGCTTGGCGTGAGGGTGCTCGGGCGCCTCGGCCGGCTCGAGGATCGGCGCGAAGCAGACGTCCGAGCCCTCGAGGATCGACTCCCACTCGGCGCGCGTCTTGCTCTTGATGCAGGCCTCGACCTGCGCCTTCATCGCCGGCCAGGCCTCGCGGTTGTGCTGCTCGTCCGAGAGCACGTTCTTGAGCCCGGTCAGCTCGAGGAACTCCGCGTAGAACTGCGGCTCGATCGAGCCGAGCGAGATGTACTTGCCGTCGGCGGTCTCGTAGGCGTCGTAGAAGTGCGCGCCGGTGTCGAGCACGTTCGAGGCGTGCTCCGGCGTCCAGCCCCCGCTGGCCAGCCCCGCGTGTAAAGATGTGCCGAGGGCGCTCGCGCCGTCGACCATCGCAGCGTCGACGACCTGCCCGACACCGGAGGAGCGCGTCTCCAGCAGCGCCGCGACGAGGCCGAGGGCGAGCAGCATCCCGCCGCCACCGAAGTCGCCGACCAGGTTCAGCGGCGGCACCGGCGTCCCGCCGCCGCGTGTGATCGGCGCCAGCACACCCGCCAGCGAGATGTAGTTGATGTCGTGCCCGGCCATCTGCGAGTAGGGCCCCTCTTGCCCCCAGCCAGTCATCCTTCCGTAGACGAGCTTCGGGTTCCGCTCGAGACAGACGTCCGGGCCGAGGCCGAGGCGCTCCATCACGCCGGGGCGGAAGCCCTCGAAGGCGGCGTCCGCGCCGTCGACCAGCTTCAGCGCGACCGCGCCGCCCTCGGGCTGCTTCAGGTCGAGGCCGATCGAGCGGCGGCCGCGGTTGAGCAGATCGCCCGGCGGGTCGTTCGGATCGCCGCCCTTGACGCGCTCGGCGCGATCGACGCGCACGACGTCCGCCCCCATGTCCGACAGCATCATCCCGCAGAACGGGCCCGGCCCGATGCCCGCGAACTCGATGATCCGAATGCCTTGCAGGGGTCCCACGCGTGCGTCCCTTCCAGAGATACCTCAGCGACGGCAGCATACGCCCGCGCTCTTGCTTCGGTAGTGTTCGCGGGCGTGAATTGCGCAGCCGAAGCGGACGGGCGATCGAGGAGGTGAACCATGGACAGCGGCACGTTCCGCGGCTTCGAGGTCGCCATGCACGACCCCGGCATCTGCGCGATCACCTTCAACACGCCGGAACGGCTCAACGGCTTCACGCCGGAGATCAAGCGCGACCTGATCGAGGTGCTGACGCAGGCGCAGATGGACGACGCCACCCGCGTCGTGCTCTTCACCGGCGAGGGCCGCGCGTTCTGCGCCGGCGACGACATCAGCGGCCGCCGGCCGATCTTCGAGGGCGGGCTCGTGCCGCCGATCCCGCGCGGCCACGAGAACCCGATCGGAACGTACGAGGGCCTGCGGGTGCTGTCGCAGACCGTGAACAGCGCGGTGCGCAACCTCGACAAGCTCTGCATCGCGGCGATCAACGGGGTGGCGATCCAGACCGGCTTGTCGCTCGCGCTCGCTTGTGACTTCCGGATCGCGTCGCGTGAGGCGCGGATCGGAAGCGCGACGCTGCGCTTCGGCCTGCTCCCCGACGAGGGCGGTCAGATCCTGCTGGTGCAGCTGATCGGCGTCGCGAAGACGATGGACTTTCTGATGCGCAAGCGGATCGTCGAGGCGCCGGAGGCACTCGCGCTCGGGCTCGTCCACGAGGTCGTCGAGCCGGATCAGCTGCTCGACCGCTCGATGGCGCTCGCGACCGAGCTGGCGAACGGGCCGCAGGTCGCGATGCGCCTGCTCAAGCGCACGATTTACAACGCGGCGGAGATGACCTGGGCGCATGCCCTCGACGACATCGCGGCCAAGACCGGGATCAGCGATCACCACCCCGACGTGCGCGAGGGCACGACCGCCTTCCGCGAGCGTCGCGAGCCGCGCTTCAACGGATGGCTCGAGCAGTAGCGCCAGGCACGGGCCGGCACGCCGCTACCTCGTCGAGGAGCGACCCGCCTCGACCGGCGGCGTGTCCGCCGCTGGCTGCGCTGCCGGCCGGTTCACCAGGTACATCCCGAGCAGGATCAGCGCCAGTCCGGGCCAGACCCCGCGCCCGAGCGACTCGTCGAGCACCGCCCAGCCCCAGAACACCGCCGCCACCGGCGCCAGGTAGGTCACCAGCGAGGCCTGCGTCGCGTGCAGCGTCGCCAGCAGCCAGTAGTAGATCAGGTAGCCCACGCCGGTCGCGAGGAACCCCAGCGCCAGCGCCGACCAGAGGACGTTGGCGGGCAGCTCGGCCGGGTTCGGCACGCCTCCGGCGATCGCCCACGGCGTGAGGAAGATGAACGCCAGCCACGTCTGGTTGCCCGCGAGCAGCGTCGAATCGACGCCGCGCAGCCGCCGCCGCACCCAGACCGCCGAGGCGGCGTAGCTGAGCGCGGCCGCGATCATCAGCAGCGCGCCCTGCGTGGTCGCGTCGCCGAGGTCGAAGATCCCCGGCCCGATCACGATCGCCAGCCCGACGAATCCGACGAGCAGTCCGGCCGCGCCGATCCGATCGACGCGTTCCTCGACGAGCGCGACGTGGGCGAGGATCGCCGCCCACAGGGGCATCGCGCCGTTGAGGATGCCCGCCAGCTGGGAGCTGATCTCCTCCTCGGCGAGCGGGATCACGAAGAAGGGCACGGCCGAGCCGAGCGCGCCGACGACGAGCGTGCTGCGCCAGTAGCGGCCGTCGCGTGGCAGCGGCGTGCGGCGCACCGCGACCACCGCCATGATCAGCAGCGCGCCGCTGCCGAGTCGCAGCCAGCCGACCTCGACCGGGCTCAGCTCGTCGAGCATCACCTTGATGAACATGAACGACGCGCCCCAGATCGAGGCGAGCACGATCAGCCCGAGGAGCTGCGGTAGCGGGATCCGCACCGGTCGCCCCCGATCGGTTCCGGGATTAACGGTCCGCGTCGAGGTGTTCGGTCACGGCGCGGATCGCGGCGTGCGCCTGGGCGACGTACTCGGCGTGCGGGAGATCGAGTTCGAGCGTGTTCTCGATTCGCGCGGCGTGCGCGTCGCCGCCGCGGGCGATCTCCTCCTGGTCGAGGCCGAGCTCCAGTTCGTACAGCTCCGCGTCCTCACCGACAATCACGCAGCCGAGCGAGCTGTGCGCGGTCGGCGTCACCTCGATCCCGAGCGTGAACATCGATCCGGGGAACGGCGGAAACGGGTCGATCTCATCGACGAGGCCCTTCAGGACGTCGCGGAGCTGTCCCGCGGCGCGTTCGACGATCGCGTCCGCGTGCGCGCGCTGTTCGAGGTGGTCGTCGGCCATCGCGGTCTCCTCCGCTGCGACTGAGGCGATCGACGATAGCGCCCCCCGTGCGGCGCACAAACCGGAGAGACCGTGCAGCGCACAATCCCGAGTGACCGTTAAGCGCACAACGAAGGGGGGTAGACGGAGCAATCCTGAACGCGACACGGCGGCCCGCACCGCGAAGCGGTGTGCGCGTCCGGCCGCAGCCTGACGCGACGCGCTCGCTGCGTGCTGGTTCCTCGCTGCGCGCCGTCGCTATCATGATCGCCGCTTCGCGGGTGGGGCCGGGACGCGAGCGGCGTTGGCACGGCCCCTCGACGCCGCTCGAAGCCGCCCGCGTATTAACACCCCCAGGGCCGCCGTCGCCGCGGACCGCGCCATCGCTCGACCGGACGGGCGGCCGTGTGCGTCTTTGCCGGGACTGGTCATCGAGACTGGGAGCCATGGGCATCTGGGTCGGCCGCTACGCGATGGTTGAGGGGCAGGTGCGCGAGCACGGGCCCTGGCTCGTCGATCAACGGCACCCGCGCGACGACGGCGACGTGCGCCTGCTCGTGCTCGCCGAGCCGGTCGACGAACGCTCGGCCGAGTTCTGCGGTGAGGTCGCGGAGGCGGTGGCCGCGCTGTTTGGGCGCGAGCAGCTGTCGGTCACCGGCGGCCTGCTCCGCGCGCTCCGACAGGCTCACGCCAACCTCGCCGAGTGGAACGAGCGGTCGCTGCGCGAGCACCAGGTCGCCGTCGGTCTGACCTGTGTCGCGATCCGCGAGGGCGAGGCGACGATCGCCCAGATCGGCGACGGCCTGGCCTACGTCGTCACCGACGGCGGCGCCGACGATCCGGCGCGGCGGCTCAGCACCGAGGAGCTGCCCGGCCGCGCGCCGCTCGGTGGCTCCGAGCCGATCGAGCCGCTGTTCACGACCGCTCGGCTTGGCGTCGATCACCTGCTGCTGCTCAGCTCCGCCGCCGATCGGGCGGTCGGCGTCGATGCCGTGCTCCAGTCGCTGACCAGGGGACCGGAGCGGGCGCTGGCGGAGCTCTTCACGCGCACCCGCGCGGTCCCGGACATGACCGCGGTGCTGATCGCCGACCTCGAGCTCGAAGAGGACACGCCGCCGCTCGGTGAGCCGGAACCGGCAACCACCGCCGCGGCCCCGCCGCCGCTCGACTCCGGCGTTGCCCCGACGGCGCCGCCCGACTCGCGGACGGCCGCCACCGCCGGCGCGCCCCCGAGCTGGCCGGCGCGCTCCGGGGACCGCTCGATGACGGCGGTGCGCCGGCCGGCACGCGTCGGGACGGGAGCGGGCGGTCGCTTCGCGGCCACGCCGACCACCACGCCGCGCTGGGCGTGGATCGCCAGCGGCGTCTCCGGCGCGGTGGCGCTGCTGCTGCTCGCCATCTTCGTGCTGCCGGGCCTGTTCGACCGGGGCGGCGCGAACCGGCTCGAGGACGCGTTGGCCGCCGCGCAGCTGCAGGTCGACGCGGCTGAGCGGGCGCAGTCGCCGGATGTCCGGCGGCAGGCGCTGGGCATCGCGCTCGGCGAGCTGGAACGCGCCCGCACCGTCGACGCCAGCGAGCCGCGACTGCTGGCGCTCGACGACCAGATCCGTAGACAGCTCGCCCTGCTCGACGCGATCGTCGAGGTCGCCGCGCTGCAGCCCGTGCTGCGCTTCGCTGGGACCGTGACGACCCCGCTCGACCCGGCGTCGATCGTCTTCGGCGGCGGGACGCTCTGGTTGAGCGATGCCGCCCAGGGCCGGGTGCTGCGCGTCGACCCCGAGGGCGCCTTCGACCCGGTCGAGGTGTACGCCGCGACGAACGTCTACGGCAGCCGGGTGGCCGGGTTGCCGGTCGCCGTGAGCTGGGATCAGGGCGGCGAGCGCCTGCTCGTCCTCGACGACGAGCGTCAGCTCTGGGCGCTGGTCCCCGGCGCGCCGGGTGAGCCCGCGGCGTTGCCGTTGCGCGGCGCGGGCGAGCTCCGCTCGGTCGCGGCGATCGCCACCTATGTCGACAACCTCTACATCCTCGATCCCGAGGGCGGCGAGATCTGGCGCTACCTGCCCGCCGGTGACGGCTACGACTCGGAACGCGCCGGCCTGCTCGGCGCGATCGATCTGCCCGCGGCGACCCATCTCGCCGTCGATGGCGACATCTACGTCCAGGATGGCGCGACCACCCGCCGCTTCCGCCAGGGCAGCGAGCAGCCCGCGCTGATGATCGGGATCGACGAGCCACCGGTGGCGCCCGCCGCGCTGGTCGAGGACGTGATCCGCGGTCTGATCTTCGTCGCCGATCGCGGCAACGGGCGGGTGATCGTCGGCGATCGCGAGGGCCTGTTCGTGCGCCAGTACCACCACAGCGGCTTCGCCGATCTGCGCGGTCTGGCGCTCGCCGGCGATGGCGAGACGCTGTACGTGTTGACCGCCGACGGGATCGAGGCCTTCGGCGTCGTCGACGGCGGCTCGTGACCGCCGCGAATGATCGGGGACAAGCGTGAACATCCTCGCGATCGAGAGTTCCTGCGACGAGACGGCGGCGGCGATCGTCGCTGACGGCCGCCGGATTCGATCGAACGTGGTCGCCTCGCAGAGCGAGCTGCACGCCGAGACCGGCGGGGTGGTGCCGGAGGTGGCGGCGCGCGCGCACCTGCAGCTGCTCGTGCCGGTGATCCGCCAGGCGCTGCGCGACGCCGAGTGCGACTGGGACGACCTCGATGCGATCGCGGCCACGGCCGGGCCGGGGTTGCCGGGCGCGCTGCTCGTTGGCCTGAACGCGGCGCGGGGCGCCGCCTTCGCGCGCGGGCTGCCGTTCATCGCGGTCGATCACGTCGAGGGCCACGTGCGCGCGAACTGGTTGCGCGAGGATGCGCCGCCGCTGCCGGCGCTGGCGCTCGTCGTCTCCGGCGGCCACACGGAGCTGCTGCTGATGACCGAGGATGGCGCGTTCCAACGGCTCGGCGGAACCCGCGACGACGCCGCCGGCGAGGCCTTCGACAAGGTCGCGCGGCTGCTCGGACTGGGCTACCCGGGCGGTCCCCTCGTCTCCCGGCTCGCGCTCGAGGCGACCGATCGCACGTTCCGGTTGCCGCGCGCGTGGCTCGGCGGCAGCGACGACTTCTCGTTTTCCGGCCTGAAGTCGGCGGTGCTCCGAACGGTCGAGGGGGGCGATGCTCCGCCGTCCGCCGAGGTGGCCTGGGCGTTCGAGGAGTCGGTCGCGGACGTGCTGTCGAAGAAGACGGCGCGGATCGCGGAGCGGGAGGGGGCGGCCTCGCTGCTCGTTGGCGGTGGGGTCGCGGCGAACCGCCGCATTCGCGCGCTCGTCGAGGAGCGCGCGCCGGTTCCGGTGTTCATCCCGCCGCCGGAGCTGTGCACCGACAACGCGGCGATGATCGGCGCGGCGGCAGCGGTGCACGCCGATCGGGCGCTGCGCCCGGAGGCGGCGATCGACATCGATCCGACGCCGTACCGCTCGAGGGTGCGTCGCTGAGCGCGAGCGTATCGCTCGCGCGTCGCTAGGCCGGTGCGGGCGGATCGGGCGGCGAGAGCGGACAGACCCCGCAGCCGCCGCGCTCGCACCAGAGATCCTGGAGGTGCAGCAGGCCCTGCGCGTAGAGCGCGCCGCCAGTCGATCGCGTGCGCCGCGCGACGCCCGCGCGCGCGGCTCGATCTGGCCCGGCCGGCCGCAGCAGCGCGGCCAGCGCCGTGGTTCGTCCGTACGGTCGTGGCGCGGGCCAGCGGTCGACGAGGGCGGCAACGCTCGCGGCGAACTCACGATCGCCGTAGGCGGCCGCGGCCGCCGCAAGCAGCGGCAGCACGGCGTTCCAGCCGATCTCGACCGCGCGCGTCCGGCCCAGGCCGGCGGGCTGACGAAGCGCCTCGATCAGCGCGGCCGGCCGGCGCGTCCGCGCGAGCTGCTCGAGGGCGGGCAGCGGCACGCCACCGCCACCGATCGTGGCGCCGATCCGCGCCGCCAGCGCGCGTTGTTCGCCCTCGGACTCGCGGCGGCGCCCGGCGCTGGCGCGGAGCGCACGGATCAGCAGCTCTTCCCACGCGCCCTCCCAGCCGGCCAGCTCGACCAGCCGCCCGGCGCCCCAGGCGCGCTCGGCGAGGCGGCGGCGGCCTTCGCCGCGGACGGTCTCGGTGACCGTCGCGGCAGGCGTGGCGGCCGCCCAGCCGGCGCAGGACTCGCCGCCGCTCGGCCCGAGGCGAATCAGCTCGCGCAGCGCCGCCGCGTCGTGGTCGAGCGCCGGTGCGACTGTCACCGTCAGCACGCGGCCCCCGTTCGGCAGCGGGGTGGGAGTTCCGGCATCCGCCTCGCGGTCGTCCTCCCAGACCAGGTGCAGGATCAGCCCGTCGTAGCCCGGGTCCGTGTCGTGTCCGTGGCGCACGAAGTCGCTCGCCCGGAGGTGAACCTCGAGGTCGCCCGCCAGCGGCACGCCCGACGGGTGCTGGAAGGCCGCCTCGCGCACGTCCGGACCGGGGCCGCGGCCGGCCCGGCCGGCGCGCAGCAGCGGCCACGGCAGCACCGAGGCTGGCACCCGTCCCAGCAACCAGAGCGCGACGAGCTCGTGCTCCGCGAGCGAGCGGCCGTAGGAGTCCTGCTGCTCGCGGAGCGAGCGGCTGGCGAGGGCCCGCTGCTCACGGAGCACGCCACGCGAGGATCCGTCGATCGCGGTCAGTCCGTTAGCCATCGGTGGCCACGGCGGCGGCGTCTGCCGCGGGCGGCTGGCGATCCACCTCGTAGAAGCCGGACTGCTCGGCGACGATGTGGAGCAGCCGGCGCGACATCCGGCGCGGCTCGCTGGAGCCGGTCTCCCACTCGCTCACCGTCTGCTGGCGCGTGCCAAGCCGATCGGCGAGCGTCGACTGACTGGCATCCAGCCAGGCGCGCAGGGCCCGCACCCGCTCGGCGTCCCACTGCTCGCTGTCGGCGGCTCGTCCGCTATTCATCGACCGATGGTACACGAAACCGTGTAACTCGCCGAGTGGCGACCGGTCTGCCGACCGGCTGTTGGCACTCACACATAGAGAGTGCTAATATCCCGACCGGCTCGCTCACCATGAGCCTTCCATCCCCGAGTATGTACGGGCGTTCGTCGACTAGATCCGGCGGCGCTGGCCAGGCCGAAGGAGACAGATCTTGACGACGCAGGTGAAGCCGATGACCGATCACATCGTGCTGCAGGCGGTCGAGGAGGAAGAGGTCACCACCTCTGGCCTCGTGATCCCGGATTCTGCCAAGGAGCGGCCGCAGCACGGTCACGTGCTCGCCGTCGGGCCGGGCAAGGTCTCCGATTCGGGCGAGAAGATCATGATGGACGAACTCTCGGAGGGCGACCGCGTGCTCTACCAGAAGTACACCGGCCAGGAGGTCACAGTGGACTCTGAGGAGTACATCGTGATCCGCTTCCAGGACGTGCTGGCGAAGCTCGTCGACTAGTCCGCCGGTCCGTTCGGTAGCACGCTCTGCCGCCCGCGGCAGAGCGTGCTACCGCACCGGTACGGCAGACGCGCCTGATGGCGCGCACGGCAACGCGCCGAGCGGCGCAACGAGGAACGCGCGTGACGGCGCAGCGAGTAACTGACTGACGCGCCTGACGGCGTAGCGACCGAGAATGCGCCTGACGGCGCAGGTGGGGGGCCCCGGATGGCCGCGAAGACGTTCCGATTCGAAGAGGACGCGCGCCGCGAGCTGCTGCACGGCGTCGATGTGATCGCCAACGCCGTGCGCGTCACGCTCGGCCCGCGCGGCCGCAACGTCGTGCTCGACAAGTCGTACGGCCCGGCCACGATCACCAAGGACGGCGTCACCGTCGCCAAGGAGATCGAGCTCACCGACCGCTTCCACAACATGGGCGCCCAGCTCGTGAAGCAGGTCGCCGTGCGCACCAACGAGGTGGTCGGCGACGGCACCACCACCGCGATCGTGCTCGCCCAGGCGATCTTCCGCGAGGGCATCCGCAACATCGCCGCCGGCGCCAACCCGATGGCGATCCGCCGCGGCCTCGAGGCCGGCGAGCACGTGCTCGCGCAGGAGCTCCGGAAGCTCTCGGTCCCGGTTGAGGACAAGGAGACGATCGCAGACGTCGCGGCCATCTCCGCCAACGAGCGCGTGATCGGCGAGCTGATCGCGGACGTCATGGAACAGGTCGGTCGCGACGGTGTGATCACGATCGAGGACGGTCGTGGCCTCGACTACGAGACCGAGATCGTGGACGGGCTGCAGATCGACCGCGGCTTCGTCTCGCCCTATTTCGTCACCAATCCGGATCGGATGGAGGCGGCGCTCGACGACCCGTACATCCTGATCACGAACCAGAAGATCGAAGAGATCGCCCAGCTCCTCCCGGTGGTCGAGAAGGTGATCCAGATCTCGAAGAACCTGGTGATCGTCTGCGACGACCTCACGGGTGAGGCGCTCTCGACGATGGTCGTCAACAAGATGAAGGGCACCGTGAACGTCCTCGCGATCAAGGCGCCCTCGTTCGGCGACCGCCGCAAGGACATGCTCGAGGACATCGCGATCCTCACCGGCGGCTCGTTCATCACCACGGACATGGGACGCACGCTCGAGGAGACGCAGGTCGCCGATCTCGGTCGCGCGCACCGCGTCGTCGCCGACAAGAACAACACGACGATCATCGAGGGCGCTGGCTCCGACGAGGCGATCCAGGCGCGCATCCGCCAGATTCGCGCGCAGATCCGCGACACCGGCGGGGACTTCGACCGCGAGAAGCTACAGGAACGGCTCGCCAAGCTGGCCGGCGGCGTGGCCGTGGTCAAGATCGGCGGCGCGACGGAGATCGAGGTCAAGGAGAAAAAGTTCCGCGTCGAGGACGCGCTCTCCTCAACCCGCTCCGCCGTCGAAGAGGGCGTCGTGTCCGGTGGCGGGGTCGCGCTGCTCGGCGTGCAGACCGCGCTCGATCCGCTGCTCGCCGAGCTGGACGGCCAGGAGGAGGCGGTCGGCGTTCAGATCCTGCGCAAAGCGCTCGAGTCGCCGCTGCGCCAGATCGTCGAGAACGCCGGCCAGGAAGCCTCGGTGATCGTCCAGCACGTGCGCGAGGCGGACCCGACCGTCGGCTACGACGCGGCCACCGGCGAGATGGGCGACATGTTCAAGCTCGGCATCGTGGACCCGGTCAAGGTGGTGCGCGTGGCGCTCGAGAGCGCCGTTTCGGTCTCCGCGCTGATGCTCACCACCGAAGCCGCCGTCGGCGAGATTCCGGAGCCGCCCGGGGCGGGGGCGGGGATGCCGCCCGGAGGCATGCCCGACATGGACGCGATGGGCGGCATGGGTGGCATGCCCGGCATGATGTAACCGGGCCGGCGACCCGGCATCACGGAGCGGGCCCTCACGGGCCCGCTTTCGATCTCCGGCCAGCGCGTGGCGCGCCAGCCGGGATCCAGAGTCGCCGCGCCGATCGCGGTTAGACCTCGACGAACGCCGCCTCGAGCGGCGCCGCCGCCTCGAACGGGCCGACGATCGCGACGTGCGCCTGCTCCGGCTGGACGTATCGCTCCGCGGCCGCCTGCAGATCGCTCACCGTCTGGCGCAGGTAGCGCGCGAGCGTGTCCTCGGGCGTGCGCATCGGCAACCCCAGCGTCGCCTGGGACCCGTACCAGCCGGAGACCGCGCGCGTGTCCTCCATCCGCAGCTGGATCCGGGAGCGGACCACCGCCTGGGCGCGCTCGAGCTCCGCGCCGTCGACGGGCTCGCGGATGCGGTCGAGCTCGCGCCTGATCTCGCCCAGCGCCTCGATCGTGTGTTCCGGATCGACGCCCGCGTAGACCCCGAACATCCCCGTGTCCAGCAGCTGTGCGGCGTAGGTATGGATGTCGTAGCAGAGCCCCAGGTCCTCGCGCAGCCGCAGGAACAGTCGCGACGACATCCCCTCTCCGAGGCAGATCGACAGCAGGTCCAGCGCATAGCGCTGCTCGTCGTGCGAACCGCAGCCGGGCATCCCGAGCGCGATGTGCGCCTGACCGGTCTCCTTCGAGAGCAGCCCGCTGCGCGCGCCGGCGTCGCCGTCGTTCGCGAGCCACGGATCGGGGCTGCCCTGCTCCCAGCCGTCCGCGACGCGGTCGATCAGCGCGGCCACGTCGGACGGATCGATCGCGCCCGCGATCGAGATCACGACGCTGCTCGCCACGTACTGGCGCCGGTAGGCGGCGACGACCTGCTCGCGGGTGATCGCCTTGACCGACTGCTCCGTCCCGGCGATGTCGCGCCCGTGCGGCTGGTCGGGCCAGATCAGCGAGTCGAGCAGCAGCGTCGCCTGCTCCCCCGGCGAGTCCTCGACCGCGGCGAGCTCCTCGAGGATCACCCCCCGCTCGCGCTCGACCTCCTCGGAGCGGCAGATCGAGTGCCGCACCATGTCGACCAGCAGGTCGACGGTCGGCTCCATGAACTCCTCGGTGACCTTCGCGTAGTAGACGGTCATCTCGCGGTGGGTGGAGGCGTTGATCGTGCCCCCGAGCGCGTCGATCTCGAACGAGATGTCCCGCGGCGTCGGCCGCCGCGCCGTGCCCTTGAAGCAGAGATGCTCGAGGAAATGCGACACGCCGCCCGTCTCGACGTGCTCCTCGTAACGCGATCCGGCACGAAGGTAGATCGAGATCCCGACCGACTTGGCGTGGGCGATCGGGGTCAGGAGCAGCTGCAGCCCGCTGGGCAGCATCCGCGAGTGCACCGGGAGCGCGCTGGATTCCGTCACGGCTGTCCGATCTGGTGATGGCGGGGTATTCGGCGCGCGGTCAACCTGCTCGAGCTTCGAGCCAGAGCACGTCGCCCTGAAGGTCCGCAGACTGCTCGCGGCTCGCGAACACCTCGTACTCCGCCTTCGACGCGCCGATCGTGGTCGCGTCGCCATGCCCGGGCAGCACGGCTGTCGCGTCTGCGAGCGGGTACAGCCGCGTGGTGATCGACTCGATTTCCTGCCGCAATGCCTCGGGCGACCCGCTGCGGCCGGGCCCGCCCGGGAACAGGGTGTCGCCCGTGATCAGCGCGTCGCCGACGTGGAGGCAGATCGAACCCGGCGTGTGACCGGGCGTGTGGATCACGCGCACCGTCGCCTCGCCGACCGCGAACTCGGCGTCGTGCACGAGCGGCTGGACGTCGCGCGACGGCTCGAGGTTGGTCTCCTCCGCTCCGGCGAACACTGGCGCCGGCGTGTGGCCGCGCACGACGTCGAAGCCGCCCCAGTGGTCGCCGTGCGAGTGCGTCACCACGATCCGCTCGACCGGCGTGTCGCCGAGCGCCTGGGCGATCGCCTCGCTCCCCTCGGGGACGTCGATCACCGTCACGGCGCCGCCGTTCGCGGGGCGCAAGAGGTAGCAGTTGTTGCCGTACGACCCGAGGTCGCGCAGCACCTCGATGCTGATCTCGGCGTCGCTGTAAGCATCCGTCATCGGCCCTGCTCCTAACGCGCCGCGCGGGCGCGGGTGGGTGCCGAGGGAGCCTATCAAACGCCCCGCTTGCGGACCGGCGTCAGCTTCCGCTTGCGGATCGGCGCGGCACCGAGGCCACAGCGCCGCCCGTCGACCCACGCCAACCCCTCGGCCACCAGCCCGTCGAGCAGCGCCCGCGCTCGCACTCGCTCGCCCTTCGTCCTCGCGGCGGTGCCGAGCAGCTTCGTCACGGTCCAGGCTCGCGTCGCGCCGCGCTGCTCGTGACCGCGCAGCGCCTGCATCAGCCGCCCGCGCCAATCGCGGTCGGAGCTGGCGAACGTCCTGCGACGACTCCGGATGCCAGAGCTAGGCAGACTTCTGTATCGGTGCGAATGGGCTGGGGTCAGGGGAGCGCGAGAAATGTGGATAACTTATACGGGATGCTGTATAAGCGGATAGCAGAGGGGAAGCAGGGCCAGAATGGGCGAGTTGATCGTAGTCGCCGGCATTCCGGGCACCCGAATCCGCCGTTCGTTGGCAAAGTTCGCCGACTACGCCGAGCAAACTCACGGCCGATCAGTTGAAGTAATCTCCCTCGAAGATGAGCTACAGAGCCGAGCTCAGCCGGAGGTCGGGAACTTCTTCCCGATTCGCTCAGCCTCGGTTGTCCAGACGTTCCTGTTACCTCGCGCCTTGCTCCGGCGGCTGTGGGCTGAGTCCCTTGAGTCAGTCATGGCCAGGGCGGAGGCGGCGCTGAGCGGCCAAGACGTCCTGCTGACTCTTCATCTCTCCTACTATCATCAGCTCACGAAGGAATATCTCAATGCGGCGGATCTGGTCCTCCTTTTGGACCGCCTAATCGGCCGCGCATCCAAGCTCGTCACTCTGGTCGATGACGTCTACGACTGCCACCGGGCACTGTTCTCCAGCGGGACTGGTATGTTCCAGCCGCCCCGCAGGTCGATACGGCAACGCTAGATATTCTTCAGATTCTTGACTGGAGGTCGGTTGAACTTCTCCTAGCCGACACGATCTCGGCATCGGGCGGCGTTTCACACTACGTTTTCGCGGTGAAGCATCCGATCGAGACGTTCTATGAGCTGCTGTTCGTGGACAAGCGCCTGATCTACTTCTCTCACCCGATCTCAGAACCTAGACGGATGCACGCCGGAGGCGATGTAGATGCAGCTCGTTCGTTCGTCCAGCAGATGGGCGAGGTGATCGCCAGGCTTCAGGGTGCTGCGACCGTGATCGAGCCGACGGCGATCGATGAGTTTCGGTTCTCAGAAGCTGAGGGCTACGACGGAAATCTGGCACCGCGATGGCCGTTTGGGCCCGACCTGCGCGATCTGCTCTACGTGGCGCCGCCTGACTGCCGTCCCGCCGCGACCGCTGTCTCATTCCCAGCAGGCTGGGAGGATGACGAGCGCGATGCGGTCGGAGCCTCGTCGCTCCTGGCGAGGCTCTGAGCGTCAATTGAGGCGCAGATAGACTCGCGCGATCACGTGTTAGTTGAGCAGTCCGAACGTCTCGCTTGTTATCGGCCGGTCTTCGAAGGGCACCAGTCGCGTGGTGTCGAGGAGGAGCTTCAGCACATTGCGCGCTTGGTGAAGCTGGGTGTCCGAGAGCCCGAGATGGCGTCTGTCGTCTATTCGCCGAACGCTGATCACATCCGATACCCACGTCGGAGGTTTCCCGATAGCTCGTTGCCTGAGTGGAGGCTGGGCGGCGTCATTTCTGGTGGTGACGAAGCGTTCGACCGCCTGACGGAAGCAATGCTATCGTCTGACGAGATCAGTGAGCTGGATGCGATTGTCCACGGGGACGCGTCTGCTTTGTTAGAACTCCTGACTCGATACGGAATCGACGTAGCTCCGGATAAGGCGGCGCTCCCGACTGGGGCGCTGGGTGCTGGCGACGCGCCTCGTGTTCATCTCACCGCCGAGAAGCTTGCGCTGTCAATCGAAGCCGATAGTCGTCTCTATCTTGACGAACTCGTTGAAGAGGGCATAATCACTGTAGTAGAATCCGAACAGATGTGCTTCAAGGGCATCTCGGACGCGTGAGGGGCCCAGGCATGCAGGCCGGGCCGAAAGCTGTTCTTTACGTCGATCACAGCGATGAGTCGGCGGAGATTCGTCGTGAGCTTGAAGGCGCTGGTGCCCAGTTCGATGTCGTCTTCGCGTTCAACTACGGCGAGATCCCGGCACTTGTTACCCGATATGGGTCAATTCGCGGAACCGGCAATATTCGTCAGTACCTACTTGCAGGTGCGTGTTTCTGCCGAGGCAGGTCGCGGGTCCTAATCGCTCGATGTCTTCCGTCGAGCGGAGGCTCTTGCGCGGTTGGCTTGAGATGCGCGAATCGCCAGCGCTGCCATGCCGCAGATCTATTCTGAAGGCGCGCTCGACGGTGCTCCCTCTGACTCGCTGATCCCCGCGCCGAGGCCACAGCGTCTGCCGTCGACCCACGCCAGCCCCTCGGCCACCATCCCGTCGAGCAGCGCGCGCGCCCGCGCTCGCTCGTCCTTCGTCCTCGCGACGGCGCCGAGCAGCTTCGTCACGGTCAAGGCTCGCGTCGCGCCGCCCTGCTCGTGATCGCGCAGCGCCTGCATCAGGCGCCCGCGCCATTCGCGATCGGAGCCGGCGAACGCGTCCTGCGCGCGGACCGGCTGCGCGACCTCGCCGGCCGCGAATCGGGGCCGGGCCGCGCAGAGGTGCGAGACGACGCATTCGTCGCAGTGCGGTCGCGGCGTGCAGACGCGGCCGCC
This sequence comes from Dehalococcoidia bacterium, assembly GCA_965248675.1. Taxonomy (GTDB): domain Bacteria; phylum Chloroflexota; class Dehalococcoidia; order UBA2979; family UBA2979; genus UBA6627. The sequence continues at coordinate 1,275,154 of CBDFJZ010000008.1, read as the reverse complement.
GTAGTCCATCAGCGTCGTGTTCCAGCGCGCGGCGGTACCGGGCCGCAGCAGCCGCGCGGCCAGCTCGTCGATCGTCGCGCGCGGCGTCTCGGTTGCCGGTTGGAGGTCGCCGCAGACGAGGCGCCCGATCACGCGGATAATGTTCGTGTCGACCGCAACCGCGTCGTCGCCGAAGCCGAAGCTCGAGACGATCGCGGCGGTGAACGGCCCCACGCCCGGCAGCGCCAGTAGCGCCGCGGGATCCCGAGGCAGCGCGCCCCCGTGCCGTTCGACGCAGATCCGCGCCGTCTCGTGCAGATGCACGGCGCGCCTCGGGTAGCCGGCGCGGTCCCACACCCGCAGCACCTCGGCGCGGCTCGCGGCGGCAGCGGCCTCGACCGTCGGGAAGGCCTCGGTCCAGCGCGCATAGATCCCGAGCACGCGCGACATCTGCGTCTGCTGCGCACAGACCGCGGCGACGAGCGCGAGATACGGGTCGCGGGCGCCGCGCCAGGGGAAGTGCTGCTCGTGCTCGTCATACCACGCCAGCAGCAGCGTGCGGATGCGGCCGAGCCGCTGTGGCGACAGTTCGGTCGCGCTGGCGCTGGCGCTTGGCGATGGCATATCGTCTCCCTCGGACCGAGCGTATCGAGGCGCGCCGTCGCGGTCGTACCCCGCGCGCGCCGGCCCCGTGCCGAGACGGGGTGTCAGCAGCGCCGCTTCGCGTTGCTAGCCTGACCGCGTGGCATCGAACGCCTCCCACGCGCACGGCCCCGGCGAGGTTCGTCGCCGCCTCCGCATCGCGCTCGCCGTGTCGATCGCGACCGGCGTGCTCGAACTCTTCGGCGGCCTCGTCACCGGCTCGCTCGCGCTGCTCCCCGATGCGGCCCACGTGCTCGTGGACAGCGGGGCGCTGCTGATGGCGCTTGGCGCCGTCTGGGTCGCGCAGCGTCCGCACAGCCTGCGCTGGACCTACGGCTCCCACCGCGTCGAGGTCTTCGTCGCCACGATCAACGGCCTCTTGTTGCTCGCGCTCGCCGTGTTCATCGCCTGGCAGGCGGTGCGGCGGATCGGTACCGAGCCCGAGGTCGAGGGCGGCGGCCTGCTGCTGATCGCCTCGATCGGGTTCCTCGCCAACCTGTTCGCGCTGTACGTGCTGCGCGACCCCGGCGAGTCGGTCAACGTGCGCGCGGCGCGGCTGCACGTGCTGTCGGGCCTCGGCGGGTCGCTCGCCGCGGTCACGGCGGGCCTCGTCGTGACGCTCACCGGCTGAGCCCGGATCGACCCGATCCTGTCGCTGGCGATCGTCGCGCTCGTCAGCTTCGGCGCCGTCCGGCTGCTCCGCGAAACCTTCGAGATCCTGCTCGAACGCGTCCCGCGCTCCGTGGACCTCGAGCAGATCGAGGCGGCGCTACGCGCCGACCCCGAGGGTCGCAGCGTCCACGACGTCCACTGGTGGACGGTGACCTCGGGCTTCGTTGCGTTCACCGCCCACATCGAGCTGGCGACCGCCTCCGAGGCCACGGCGACCGTGCGCCGCGCGAGCGACCTGCTGCACGACCGGTTCGGCATCGGCCACGTCACGCTGCAGCCGGAGCCGACAACGACCGTGACGATCGCGCCGCTCGATGCGCCCGTCGACCCGTCGAACCGCTGACCGGGGCCGACGCTGCATGCGATACTCGTCGGCACGCTCATTTCGAGGTCTGAATCGTGACGACCACCGACGCAGCGACGCTGCCACTCGCACACGTGCTGCCGCTCTCGGCCTCGCTCTCGCCCGCGGGCGCGCTGCGGATCGGCGGCTGCGACGTGCGCGCCCTTGCCGAGGAGTACGGGACGCCGCTCTACGTCTACGACGTCCAGAGCGTGCGCGAGCTCGCGTCGGCCTGGATCGGCGCGTTCGCCGAGGCCTATCCCGATTCCGAGGTGCTCTACGCCTCGAAGGCCTACCTGAGCAAGGCGTTCGCGCGTCTGATCGCGGACGAGGGCCTGAGCTTCGACGCCGTCTCGGTGGGCGAGCTGGAGGTGCTGTCGGCGGCTGACGTCGACCTCGGGCGCGTCTATTTCCACGGCAACAACAAGGCGCCCGACGAGCTGCGGCGAGCGATCGAGCTGGGCACCGGCCGGATCGTGATCGACGGCTTCGACGAGATCGCCCTGCTCGAGGCGGTGGCGGCTGAGGCCGGGGCCGAGCCGGCGGTGCTGCTCCGCGTCTCGCCCGGGATCGACGCGCACACGCATGCTAAGACCACGACCGGCATCCTCGATACGAAGTTCGGGCTGCCGATCGAGACCGGCGCGGCCGAACGGGCGGTGGCGGCGATCCTCGCGGCGCCGCATCTCGATTTCCGAGGCCTGCACATGCACCTCGGCAGCCCGATCTTCGAGCTGGAGCCGTATCGCCTCGGCATCCAGGTGATGGCGGAGTTCATCGCCAACGTCTGTATTGCCAGGCTCGGTACCGAGGTGCCGGAGTTCTCACCGGGCGGCGGCTTCGCCGTCGCGTACACCGGCGCTCAGCGCCCGCCCGAGCCCGCCGCCTACGCCGAGGTCATCGCCTCGACGCTCCAGACCGAGGCGGACAGCCGGGGGTTCCCGCTGCCGCACATCAGCCTCGAACCGGGGCGCTCGATCGCGGCGCGATCCGCGATCGCGCTCTACACGGTCGGGAACCGCAAGGAGGTGCCCGGGATTCGCACCTTCGTCTCCGTCGACGGCGGGATGGCGGACAACGTCCGCCCGGCGATGTACAGCTCGCCGTACGAGGTGCTCGCGGCGGAGCGGATGCTTGCCCCGACCGAGGAGACGGTGACGATCGCCGGCAAGTACTGCGAGTCGGGCGATATCCTCGCCCACGACGTCGACGTCCCTCGGCTCGAGGCCGGCGAGCTGCTGGCGATGCCCGCCGCCGGCGCCTACCAGCTCTCGATGGCCTCGAACTACAACCTCGCGTACCGCCCCGCGGTGATCCTGGTCGAGGACGGCGAAGCGCGGCTGATGCAGCGCCGCGAGACGCCCGACGACCTGATGCGCCTCGATGTCGACTGACGCCGCGACTCCCCCGGCCGGCGCCGCCTGGCACCTCGAGGGACTCGACGGCCCCGTGGCCGCGCTGCGGCGCGCGATCGGCGGCGGACACCTCGCGCACGCCTACCTGTTTCACGGGCCGCCCGGCGTGGGCAAGGCGACGCTCGCGAAACGCCTCGCGCAGGCGCTCGTCACACCACCCAGCGCCGACGGATCGATCGACCTCGAGGCGAAGCTCGTGCGCCAGATCGAGGTCGACGAGCTGCCCGACGTCGAGCGGATCCGTGTCGGCGGCATCTGCGACGACGAGACCGAGGAGCGCAGCGCCGCGGCGACGCGGATCCGCATCTGCCAGGTGCGGCGGCTGCACCGCCTGGCGCCGCTGGCGCCGTTCCAGTCGCCGCGCCGCGTCTTCATCGTGGACACGATCGACGACATCCAGACCGAGGCCGCGCACGCGTTGCTGAAGGTGCTCGAGGAGCCGCCCGCCCACGTGTTGCTGCTGTTGCTCGCGAACGACGTCGACGAGGTGCTGCCGACGATCCGGTCGCGCTGCCAGGCGATCGCGCTCCGCCCGATGGCCGTCCCCGAGCTGGCGGCCGCCCTCGAACTCCGCGTCGAGCTCGAACCCGACGAGGCCGCCGCGACGGCGCGCGAGGCGCGTGGCCGCTACGGCCGCGCGCTGAGCCTGGTCGAGGATCCCTCGCTGCGCGTGCTCCGGGAGGCGGTGGCCGAGGATGCGAGCCGGCTGGCCGGGGCGGATCGCAACGCGCGGCTGGACTACGCGGGCACGCTGTCGCAGCGCTGGCGCCGCGAGCGATCGAGCGTCGTCGCCACGCTCGACCTCTGGGGCGAGTGGTGGCGCGACGCCCTGATCGAGGCCGCCGGACTAGGCGCGGACGCTCGATCGGTGCAGGATGGCAGTGAAACACCGCGTTGGGCGGCGGGGGAGGCCGTACGCGCGCTGCAGGCGCTGCGGCGCGCACGCGAACACCTGCTGGCCAACGTCAATCCGCAGCTCGCGCTCGAGGTCATGGTGCTTGACCTTCCGGTCGCGGCGGCCGAAACCGAAACGGAGGGCGCGCCGATCGCGCCGGGTACGGTCTGACCGCCCGTCGCGCCAGCGCGCTGACGCCATGAGCGATGTCGTTGGGATTCGCTACCACACCGCCGGCCCGATCGATTACTGCAGCCCCGGCGACCTGGCACTCGGCGTCGGCGACTACGTCGTCGTCGGCAAGGACGGCGGCGAGCAGCTCGGGTGGGTCGTGCTCGCGGCCGATCAAGTTGTCTCCGCCAACATCGAGCGACCGCTGCGCGTGATCGATCGGATTGCCGGCGAGGAAGACGTCGCCGCCTGGGAGCGCCAGAAGCAACGCGGCGAGGAGGACGTCGGTCGCGCGCAGGCGCTGGCGGCGCGGACGGACCCCCGAGTGCGCGTCGCCTCGATCGTCTACGACCTCTCGGGAGAGCGCGGCGAGCTGAGTTACACCGCGCCGGAGAAGAGTTCCTCTGACTGGCTGCGCCGCGAGGCCGAGGATCTGCTCGACGCGGGCCTCACCATTCGCCAGGTCGGCGACCGCGACCGCGCGAAGGCGCTGGGCACCGGCGCGATGGGCCTCTGCGGGCGCGATCTCTGTTGCACGAGCTGGATGACCAGCTTCCCATCGGTCTCGATCCGGATGGCGAAGGACCAGGGGTTGGCGCCGAACCCCTCGAAGATCTCGGGGCTCTGTGGACGGCTGCTCTGCTGCCTCTCCTTCGAGGTCGAGGCCTATCGCGAGCTGCGAGGCGACTTGCCGAAGGTCGGCAAGCGCGTCACGACGCCGATCGGTCGCGCGAAGGTGCTCTCGGTCGACGCGCTCAAGCAGCTCGTGCGCCTGCGGCTTGACGACAGCGGCGAGGTGATCGAGATCGAGGCCGACGACCTGCGCGCCCAGTACGGGAGCCTCGTTCGTCCCGAGGAGCTGGAGTCAGCCGTCGAGGAACCCGCCCGCGCCGAAGCGCACGCGCTCCAGGAAGCAACGATCGCGATCCTCGAGCCCGTCGATCACCCACCCGAACCCGCCGCCGAACCGGCGGCGGAGGAACAGTCGTCGGACGAGCAGAAGCCAAAGCCGCGCCGCCGGCGCCGCGGGAGGCGCGGAGGACGTCGCCGCCGCGGGCGTGGCGGTGGTGGCAGTGAGGGCTCGAGCCAGTCCGGCAGCTAGCCGTGATGCTCACCGACTCGCAGCTCGAGACGCTCGCCAGATCGCCGCCGACGCCGTGGTCATGGCGCTGCGTTGGGGCCCTGCGGACCCGGGCCCCGCGTGGCCCACCGATCCGGCGCTCACGAGTCGGGGAACCTCGTTCGTGACGCTGCGCCAGGGAACAGACATTCGAGGTTGCGTGGGGTCGCTGTCCGCGTTCCGCGCCTTGCACCGCGACGTGGCCGAGAACGCCCGCGGCGCCGCCTTTCGCGATCCACGGTTTGAGCCGCTCCTCCTCGCCGAGCTGACGGAGACCCACGTCGACGTAGCCGTTCTGACCGCTGCCTCGCCGCTGTCGTTCGACGACGAGCGCGACCTGTACCGCGAGCTCTGCCCCGGTGCGGACGGACTGGTCGTTGGACACCGCGATGCGCTCGCAACGTTCCTTCCGGGGATGTGGGCGCGACACGCGGAGCCGGACCATTTCGTCGGACAACTGCGCCTGAAGGCGGGCATCGACCAGGACGTGTCGATGTCGGAGCTGACCTTCCACCGGTTCGGCGCGTCGCTCTCCGCTCCCGTCAGTCTCGACCGGGAGGTTTCGCCAAGACAAGATCTCAGGGCCACCTGGTGGAGTTGGCGTTGGCGCTGGCGCGCCCGCGAACGTGTGAAGCGACTAGCGCGAAGGCGGGCGATTCATGCCGGTCAACGATGACCTGCTGGTCGGGGCCGAGTGGCTGTCGGCGCACCTCGAGGACGGCGATCTCGCGCTGATCCAGATCGAGGGCGATCGGGCGCCGTACGACGCCGGGCACTTGCCGGGCGCTGTGTTCGCCAACGGCTACGATGATTTCACCGCCGAGCGCGGCGGTGTGCGCGCGCTGGTGCCGCTCCCCGAGGAGCTGGCGGCGACGCTCGGCCGGTTCGGCATCGAACAGTCGCAGAACATCGTCTGCTACGCCGCCGCGAAGTCGATGTGGCCCTCGCGCGCCTACTGGGTGCTCCGCTACTACGGATTCCCGCGGGTTCACCTCGCCGATCGCTCGCTCGCCGCGCTCCAGCGTGCCAGCCTGCCGGTCACGACCGAGACGGGCGAGCGAGCGCCCACGTCGCCGGCGATCGCGGGCGGCGACGCCTCGATCATCTCGACCGTCGACGAGGTGCTCGCGATCGCCGAGGGCGGCACGGGCGCGCGCGTTCTCGATTGCCGCAGCGACGCGGAGTGGGCCGGCGACAGCACCGGTGCACACGAGGCGCCTCGGAAGGGCCGCGTGCCACGCACGCAACATCTCAACTGGGAGCTGCTGGTGGACGACGACGGCACGTTCCTGCCGCCCGACCAGTTGCGGGCGCTCTACCTCGCGGCCGGGATCGACGGCTCAGAGCCTGTGTTCCCTTACTGCGGCGGCGGTATCCGCTCCGCGGCGAGCTGGGTGGCGATGTACGAGCTGCTGGGCTGGGAGCAGGCGCGCAACTACGACGGCTCGTGGGCCGAGTGGGCCGGTCGCGCCGACCTGCCGATCGAGACCGGGTAGCTGCGCTCTACGTCGCGGCGGTGGCCGGTTGCGGCGCGGCGAGCAGCTCCTCGATCTGTTCGATGTGCTCGACCAGGTGGTCGATGTGACCGCGCAGCTGCTGCCGGAGCGAGCGGCGGCCGCGTCCCGGTACCGTGCCGGGACGGCCCCACGAGGCGTCCGGTGTCGTCGAGAGCAGTTCGATCGTCTCCGCGATCGACTCACGCAAAGCCTCGGCAAGCGCCGCGCCGTTCTTGTTCGTCCAGCCCTCCGCGGCGACCTCGCCATCCTCGTCCCAGGGGCGCCGCCGTGGGTCCGTCATCCAGGCGATCTGGCGGAGGAACTCGCCGTTGTGGGTCGCGTAGCTCACCATGTGCGCCAGCACGCGCCCCGCCGACCATTCGCCCTCGATCGGGGCGCGTTGGAGGTCGCGCGCGGTCTGGCCCGCGACGAGCTGCTTGAGGCGGTCGGGAATCACGGTCAGCTCCTGGACCATCGAGGCGTACTTCTCTGGCGCGCCCGTGACGAAGTCGATCCGCGACATCAGTAGACCTCCATCAACAGCTCCAGCTCGACCGGCGACCGTGCCGGCAACGAGGCAACGCCGAACGCCACTCGTGCACCGACGCCGCGCTCTTCGCCAAACACGTCGCGCAGCAGCTCGCTCGCACCGTTCACGACCGCCGGCTGATCGCTGAAATCGGCTGTCGAAGCAACGTATCCGACCGCGCGGATGAGGCGCAGATCCTCCAACGATCCGAGTAGATCATGCAACGCCCCGAGGCCGTTGACCGCGCAGACGGGGGCTGCCTCGAAACCCTGTTCGATCGATACCTCATTCCCGAGGTGGCCTGGATGGACGACCGCTCCGTCGCGCATCGCGACTTGGCCGGCGACGTAGATCTGATGACCGCTCCGTACCGCCGGCCGGTACACGCCGGCCGGCGCCGGCGACGGGAGCGAGATGCCGAGCTCCTCGAGGCGGGCGGCAACTGTCATAGCTGCTCATCTCCGATCAACCGCTCGAGGATGCCGTCGAGTTCCTCGGCGCTGTAGAAGTGGATCGTCATCGTGCCGGTGCCCTGCTGGGTCCGGCGCAGCGTGACTTTTGTCCCGAGGGCGCGCTGCAGCGCCGCCGCGAGGCCCTCGGTGACGACAGCCGGTCCGCGTAATCCAGGGTCGGCGACGGCAACCACCGCCTCGTCGAGCTGCTCGACCGACTCGGCATCGACCTCCGGCGCCGGCTCGCGCCGCGCGCGGATCAGCTCTTCGGTCTGGCGGACATTCAGCTGATCGGCGACGACCTGCCCCCAGGCCTCGACGAGCTGTTCGGGGGTGGCAGCGCCCAGCAGTGCCCGTCCGTGGCCCTCGGTGATTTCGCCGCGCGCGAGCGACACGTTCACGACCGGCGGGAGATCGAGCAGCCGCACGGTGTTCGCGACCGCCGTTCGCGAGCGCCCGACGCGCTCCGCGACCTGTTGCTGCGTGAGCGAAAAGTCACTGATCAGCCGCTGGTACGCGGCCGCCTCCTCCAGCGGGCTGAGGTCGGAGCGCTGGACGTTCTCGATGATCGCCAGTTCGAGGAGCTCCTGGGTGGTCGCCTCGCGAATCGTGACGGGCACCTCGGTGAGCCCTGCCGCCCGCGCCGCCCGCCAGCGCCGCTCACCGGCGATCAGCTGATAGGTCAGCTGTCCGTCGTCGGTTCGCTGCTCGGATACGAGCAGCGGCTGGATCACGCCATGTTGGCTGATCGATTCGGCGAGCTCCGCCAGCTCCTCTTCGTTCGTCGCCGTCCGAGGTTGCTGGGGGTTGGGGACGATCTGGTCGATCTCGACCGCCGTCGTCGGCATTATCGCCTCGGGCGCCTTGGCGGCCGCCGGTTGCTCGGGGATCAGCGCCGCCAGCCCGCGTCCGAGACCGCCCTTACGAGCCATGCGTTCCTCCGCTCACGGGAACCTCGCGCTCCTCGGACGACAGCAGTTCGTCGGCGAGCTGGTCGTAGGCGATCGCGCCCGCCGACGTCGGGTCATAGCGCTGAACGGGGAGGCCGTGGCTGGGCGCCTCGGAGAGGCGGATCGACCTCGGGATCACCGCGCGGAAGGTGTTGCCGAAATGGCGCCGGACCTCCGCCTCCACGTCCTTCGAGAGGTTGGTGCGGGCGTCGAACATCGTCAGCACGAGGCCGCGCAGCCGCAGGTTCGGGTTGAGGTTGCGTCGCACGAGCTCGATCGTGTGCGAGAGGTGGCTCAGGCCCTCGAGCGCGAAATACTCGCTCTGCACCGGGATGATCACCTCGTCCGTCGCGGCGAGGGCGTTCACGGTCAACAGGCCCAGCGATGGCGGGCAGTCGATCAGGACGACGTCGAAGCCTTCTCGCACCGCCTCGAGGGCGCGCTTCATCCGGAACTCGCGCGCCATCACGGACACCAGCTCGACCTCGGAGCCGGCGAGCGCCGGGGTGGTTGGGACCAGCGAGACGCCCGGCGTATCGGTCTCCACGATCGCGGGCAGCAGTGGCGTCTCGTCGAGGAGCGCGGCGTAGAGCGGCGCGTCCAGCGGAGCGCCCTCGGAATCGTGCACGCCGAGCGCGGACGTCGCGTTCGCCTGCGGGTCGGCGTCGACGACGAGCACCCGCCGCCCGCGCGCGCCGAGCGCGGCCGCGAGCGAGATCGTGGTCGTCGTCTTACCGACGCCGCCCTTCTGATTCGCGAGGGCAAATACGACGCTCACGCGCGGGCTCCTCGCGCCGATCCGCCGGCCGCCGTCCCGCCGGTCGCCAGACGGCGTTTGATTTCCGTCAGATCGGGGAGCGGCGCGGGACCAACCTGCTCGACGGACGCCGCGGCGAATGCGGCGGCGATCTGTAGAGCTGCTTGTTCACCTTGACCAAGGGCGAGTATAAGCGCTGTCGCGAACACGTCACCGGCTCCTGTCGCATCAATGTCAGAGCGAGTCGGAAACGCGTCGATCTCGAGACGTTGCTCGCCGCGTCGCAGCTCCGCGCCGGCGCTTCCCCGCGTGGTGACGAGGCGAGCGCCCCTGGCGACCGCGGTCTGGCTCAACTCGTTGGTCCAGAGCGCCGCCTCGCGTTCTGACCGGAAAAACGTGTACGTGGGAGAACTAGTGCGTACGAGAGAAATATTACGCGGTTCCGAAATATCCACGAAACCATCGTCATCCAGAGCGCGCTGGAGTCCCTGAGTCATCACGCCAACACGCTCCGTGCTGCGGGCGATCGCTTCGAACGACGGCGTGTCGACATCCCTCTCGATCAGTGGGGCGATCAGCAGCGTACCCGGATCGTGCCAATCCTCGGGCAAGTCGCTCGCCGACAACGGACGGCTTGGCTGCGCCGGCACCCGCATCCGGCGTCCATCGTCGCTCGGCTCGAAGACGAACGTCACGCTCGCGTCAGACTTCACGAGGTGCACGTCGTGCCCTTCGAGCGGCGTCAGATCGGCATCGGGCCCAGCGATCGTCAGCACCCGTGCCCGGATGCCGAACGCCGCGGCGACCGCGGCGCCGTAGCTGACCGCGCCGCCGGGCATGCGCTGATCGTCGATGTGATCGACGGTCACTGGCCCGACGAGGAGCAGCGGGAGCGGCGGTCCATCTGGCACCAAGCGCCTCTCGAGTCCGTGCGGCTAGTCGGGAAGGATCTCGACCTGGCGGTCCTCGCCGCGACCGACGCTTTTGGTGTTGACCCCATCCTCATTCTCGAGCGCGAGGTGGATGATCCTCCGCTCGGCGGCGGGCATCGGCTCGAGGGTGATCACGTCCCCGGTCGAGCGCACCTCGGCGGCGATCTCCTGAGTCATGTCGACGAGCGTCTCCTCGCGCCGCCGCCGGTAGCCCTCGATGTCCACACCGAACACGTGCTTCGCGCTGCCCTGGCGCGACGCGAGGACGTTGAGCAGGTACTGGAGCGAGTTCAGCGTTTCGCCGCGCCGTCCGATCAGCACCGCGAGCTCGTCGGACGCCTCGTCGGTCTCGCCGTAGACATCGAAAACCTGGCTGATCAGCCCGACGCCGTCGCCCGGCGTCTCCGGATCGCGCGCGGTGATGCTGGTTTCGCCGAGGCCGAGGTGCACGAGCAGGTCGCGGAGCGTACTGCCGAACAGATCGACGTCATCGTCGGGTTCCGAGTTCATCGACGCTGGGAGATCGGGCGGGGTGCCGGGGACGTGGATGAGCTCGTCGTCGGAGACCGCCTCGATCGGCCGGCGGTCTCGAGCATCGCGCCCACGGCCGCCGCGATCGCGGCCACGGCCGTTGCCGCCTCGAGGTCCGCCATCGCGCCCGCGGCCCCCACGTCCGCCACGGCCACCGCGCTCGCTGCGCTCGAACTCGTCTCGCCGCGGTGGCTCGTCCTCGTCGAAGTCGTCGTCGCTCGAGCGGTCGTCGTTCTTCGACTCGTCGTCACGAGGACCGTCGTCGCGGCCGCTGCCGTTGTCGCGTTCCCGATCGTCGGCGGCCGGACTGTCGTTTCCACCTCGGCGCCCGCGCCCGCCGCGGCGGCGGCGGCGCCGCCGGCGTGGCCGTTCGTCGCGATCGCCGTCGGAGCCGTCGCCGTCGCGATCGTCGGAGCCTGCGGTGGCCGCCTGGGATCCCCCGAGGACGGTGACGCGGACGGCGGCCTGTTCGCCCCCGATCCCGAGGAAGCCGCGGCTACCCTCCCGAACGACCTCGACGTCGACCTGATCGCGACGACGACCGAGCTGAGCGAGAGCGCGAGCGACGGCGTCTTCGACCGTTTTTCCGCTGGTCTCGGCTGTTTCCATCTGACTGCTCCGTTTCGGTCTCGGCTGACGCTCCGGGGGATTGCTGGTCGGCAGATTGCTGGTCGGTATTGTTGGAGGACGCGGCCGGACGGCGGCCGTTCTTGGCATCGGGAGCGGCGATCCGTTCGAAGCCTATCTGCTCGCGGACGAAGTTCGGAATCAGCGACCCCCAGGTGAAGTCGCCCGGGCCCACGTACCGCCACTGCAGGACGATGCCGATCGTAGTGCTCGCGCCCCAATAGAGCCCGAGACCGGCCGGGACCGCAAGCACGAACCAGGCGAACACGACCGGCAACATCCACTGCATCATCTGGTTCATCTGCCGCTGCTGGTCGGTCTGCGTCGCGGCGTTGCGCCCTGTTGAGATCCGCTGCTGCAGCCACATCGAGGCGAAGACGATGACCGTCAGCAAGATCGTGCCGTTCTGCTGAAGGTCGATCCAGAGGAACTGCGTGCCCAGCGGCGCCGCGTTCTGCAGGATGTCGACGTTGTAGAGCCGGTGCGAGAGGTTGACCATGCTCTCGGGCGTCGTCGCCAGCGTGATGCGGATCACCTGGTAGAGGGCGATGAAGATCGGGAACTGGATCAGCTGCGGTCCCAGGCAGCCCAGCGGGTTGACGCCGGACTCCTTGTAGAGCTTCATCGTCTCCTCGGAACGACGGCGCGGATCCGAGTACTTCTTCTGAATGTCCTTGATCTGAGGCTGGATCTCCTGCATCGCCTTCGCCGCGTTCAGTGTGCGCAGCGTCAGCGGGAACATCAGCGCCCGCGAGATCACCGTAAACACCAGGATCGCGAGGCCGTACGAGCCGAACGTGAGCACGGAGATCAACACCATCATGTTGATGAGCGGCGTCTCGAGCAGCGTCTGCCAGATGGCGCCGATGGGCACGGGCTAGCCTCCTCGGCCGGCGGCGGAAACCACGGAGCCGTCGCTGGGCGACACGCGGAGCAACTCGCCGTCCTTGGTGAGGTACACGATGCTGCCGTCGAGCGCCAGCGGATCGGCGAAGAGCTTGGCGTCAGAGAGGTTGTTCTCCCACCGCACATCGCCGGTTGCCGGATCGAGGCCGCGCAGACGTCCGTCGCGATCCGCGAGGACGAGCACCCCGCCGAGCAGGATCGGGCGAGCACGAAACTCGAGGCCGCCTTCGATCTGGAGCCAGTTTTCGTCGCCGGAACGCGCGTCGAGCGCGAAGATCTCACCACGGAGCGTCGCCCCGTAGATGACGTCGCCGGCGACCAGCGGGGCCGCCACCAGCCAGCCACCGGCCTGATAACTCCAGCGTTCGCGGCCGCCGGCGGTGGTGTCGAAAGCGTGCAGCGCGCGATCGAGCGATCCCGCGAGGATCAGGTCGCCCGCTAGCACGAGGTCGGTCGAAACGGCGCCGCCGACGTCCTGGGTCCACTCGACGCTGCCGTCAGAGGCGCGCACGGCCCAGATATCGCGCGCGTCGAGCTTGCCGACGTACAGGTTGCCACGACCGACGACCGGAGCGGACCAGACGCGCCCGTCGCGGTCCAGCAGCCGGTTGGTCTCCGTGCCGTTCTCCCGATCGAGGACGACGACGTCGCCTTCCTCGGTCGGAACGTAAATGAACAGACCGTTGACCACGGGCGTGGCGACCACGTTGGCTTCGAGCTCGATCACCGACGGCCAGACCGGGCGGCCGGTGCGAGTGTCGAGGGCAACGACGTTGCCGTCGTAGGAGGCGATGTACACGGTGTCGCCGACGACGACCGGGGTCGCGTAGAACCCGTCGAAATCGAGGTCGTCGGTAGCGGCGGGATAGCGCCAGACCTCGGTGAAGGTTGCGGCGGAGGACAGGGTGCCGGCGCTGATCGTCCCACGCTCGAGCTGAACGAACAGCGTGTCGTCTTCGAGCACCGGTGCGGCCCAACCCTCGGGGCTCGTGAGGCCGACGCAGCCGCCGGCGAGCAGCGCGAAGGCGGCGAGGACCGCCAGCAGGCCGCGGCGATGTTTCACGTGAAACATCGAGTGCGATCTCGTCGGCTGCTGCGTGGGCTGGCGCGTCTCAGGGCTGCGCGTCACGCGGCGTGCTCTCCGTCGCGAGTCGGAACTGGGTCGTAGCCGCCCGGCCGCCCCGGACGGCAGCGGACGATCCGGCGAATGCCGAGCCAGCTGCCGCGAAACGCGCCGTGTACCTCGATCGCCTCGTAGGTGTACGCGGAGCAGGTCGGTTCGTGCCGGCACGATGTGCCGAGCAGCGGCGAGACAAGCCGCTGATATCCGCGAATCGCGAGCAGGAATGGTCGCTTGATCACGATACTGACTCGTTCTCGACGCTCAGTAACTCCAGAATACCGAAACAGGTGCAGGTGACTCGTCCTAACTCTTGAAAGCTCGCATGTACGATCGATTGCTGAGGCACGGCGACGATGTCGTAGCCAGGCCGGATCGGCAAATCGCGGACGATCGAGCGGAGCCGGCGCTTCACGCGGTTCCGCACCACGGCGCCGCCGACGCGCCGGCTGACCGCATAGCCGACTCGGCTGTAGGGCAATTCGTTCGTGTGAGCGGCCAGACGCAGCATCGGGTCTCGCGTTCGCCGTCCGTGGCGCATCACGACCTCGAAATCGCGGCTGCGGCGCAAGCGCCCGGCAGCCGGCAGCGCCGAGGTGCGCCCGGACGCAGTCATCAGCGGTGGGAGCTAGACGGCCAGCCGCGTTCGACCGCGCGCTCGCCGACGCGCCAGGATGTGGCGCCCGCTTTGCGTCGCCATGCGTGCGCGAAACCCGTGCTTCCGCTTACGCGGAATCCGCTTCGGCTGCCAGGTTCGCTTCGGCACGGCTCGCTCCTGTTCGGGCTCGGCCATCGGTTCGCGCGTGGTTGGGGAGGCAAACGAGTATAGGTGCGTCGCCAACGTCCGAGCAATCCGCGCCGCCTGTCTCAGCGGATGCTCGGTAGCTCCGCAACTTCATACAGATAGCGGTACCACGCGTACTGTTCGATGACCGTCGTCACATACCTCCGGGTCTCCTCGAAGTCGATGGTTTGGACGTAGCCGTCGGCGCCCGGGAGCAGTTGCGCGTCGAGCCAGCGACGCGCGTTCGACGGCCCGGCGTTGTAGGCCGCGAGCGCGGCGAACACGTTCCCATCGAAGGCTTCGAGCTGCGCCGACAGGTAGGCGGCGCCGTAGCGGAGCGACGTCCCCGGCTCCGTCACCGAGGCCGGCCGGGTCCACGACTCATCGAGGACCGCGGCAATCTGCACCCCGGTCGGCGGGATCACCTGCGTCAGGCCGACGGCGCCGGCCGGCGAGATCACGTCCGGTTCAAACGCCGACTCTTGACGGGCGAGCGCGAGCAGGAGCAGCGGCGGCACCTCGAACTCCTCGCTCGCCGCGATCACCAGCTCGTGCCACGGCGCGGGATACGCGAGCCGTTCGAGGTCGAGCGGGGTTTCGAGGCGCGTCTCTGTCGGCAGCGGGCTGAGCAGTCGGATCGTCGCGATCAGCGCCACGTCGTCCAGGCCCAACCCGGATGCGTGCTGGCTCAACTCGATCTGGGCGTGGGCACTCTCAATCGCGTTGAGCTCCTGGAGCACCAACGCGCGCGCAAGCGCGCGCTCGCCGGCGTCGAGCAACGCCGGAGCGATGAGCTCAAAGAGCTCCGCGTCCAGCCCGTTGGTCGCGGGAGCAGCTCCGTATTGCGAGGTGAGCCAGCTGCCGATCGCATCGAGGCCTGCGTCTGGCAGCGCGAACGGTTCGACGAGCGGGGCGTCGAGGGCCGTCGCCCCAGCCCGCTCGAGGATCGCGCCGAGCGAGCGGCTGTCGATCTCGCTCGCCGCCGGCACGCCAGCCGCGAGGCGCGCCTCGGGTCGCCCCGTCACTCACGAAGCGCGAGCCGGGGTATGCGGTGACGAGCAGATCGAAGGCCGCCGCCGCGGTCACGAAGTCGCCGTCCTCTTCCGCGACGCGCCGGCGCCAGTACGCGGCGTCGTCGGCGCGGCTTCCGGTCGGATCGACCGCGAGCGATTGGCCGTACGCCTCGATCGCGGCGCCTCGGTCCGGGACGCGCTCCGCGAGCGCCCCGAGATAGAACCACGCGACACCGGCGGTGGCCGCGTCGGGCGGCGTGTCGACGTCGTCGAGGATCGCCTCGTAGCGCGCGGTGGCGACGTCGTTCTGACGCGCGAGGTAGCGCGTGTACGCTGCCGGCAGCGCTGGAACGGGGAGCTCGGCCGCCTCGAGTTCGTCGAGCGCCATCGAAGCCACCGGGTGTCCGGGCGACTGGACGACGATCGCCACCGCCACATCGCCCCAGACCGGATCCTCGATCGCGCGCAACAACTGAGCGCGCTCCCACTGTGCGAAGGTCTGATCCGAGCTGCTGGCTGCCCGATCCGAGACGACCGCGCCGAGCCACTCGATCGCCTCATCAAGGCGATCGAGTGCGGCAAGCGACGCGGCGCCCTCACGGCGCCCGAGCGGACGAAGGGTGCTCGGGCGCGCGGGGTCGGCCAGCGCCCGTTCGAACGCCTCGACCGCCGCCTCGTCGTCGCCGGCGGTCGCCAGCGCCTGGGCGAGACGGAAGCGCGCGAACGGCGCGAGGACGCCGCGGCCCTCGGCGATCACGCTCAGCTCGGCGACCGCGGTATCGAGGTCGCCGCCGTCGCGGGCGCTGATCGCGTCACGGTACCGCGCGGCCTCGGTCCGTTCGGGCGATGCATCGGCCGTCGGTTCTGGTGACGGCTCGGGTGTGACCGTCGCGCTCGGTGTCGCGGTCGTCGTTTCCGCGGGCGGCGGGGTGTTGGATGCGCCCGGGGCGCCGATCGGGGTCGCGGTCGGCACGGCCTCTGGAGCGGCGGGCGGGGAGCCGTCGCCGGAGGTGTAGCCGACGATCACGATCGGCACGAGGATCGCGATCGCTCCGGACAGCGCGGCGGCGACGAGTGTTCCACGCATCGACCTCGATCGTACGTCGCCAGCCGGCGGGTGTGGTCCCGCGTAGTCGGGCGAATCGTTAGAATGCGACGCGCGACCGATCGGATTCCCGATCAGGGATCCTCGATTCGCGTAAGGGGCGTCTGGGTGACTCGCTGGCTGGGATCGTTGCTAGGACTGGTGCTCGCCGCGCTCCCGGCCGCCGCGATGGCGACCGAGGAGGGGCGCGCGCTCGACCCCCCCGCGGACTGGGGCGTTGTCCTGGTGGTCACGCTGTTGTCGCTGCTGGGCCTCGCATTGATCGGCGCGATCGGCTATCTCTACCGACGCGAGCGCGGCCTCGAGTGGGAATTCCAGAAGCCCGACGCGCCCGACGACCACTAGGCGCCATCGAGCGCACGGACAGAGGCGGGGACGATGCTCGAGATCGGAAGCTCGATGCCAGCGTTCACGCTGCGCGACGCGCAGCGTGAAGAGGTGACGCAGGACGCCTTCGCCGGGTCGATCGCCGTGCTGGCGTTCTTTCCCATGGCATTCACCGGCGGCTGAACCACCGAGATGGGGGCCTTCCAGCAGCACATTGGTGAGCTGGAGTCCCTCGGAGCTCGCGTCGCGGGCGTCAGCGCCGACACCTTCGCCTCCCAGGGTGCCTTCGCCAAAGCGAACGACATCAGCTTCCCGTTGCTGTCCGACTGGCCAGACCTCGAGACGATCGAACGCTTCGGCGTCCGCCGCGAGGGCGCCCGGGTGGCGCAGCGCACCACGTTCATCTTCGATGCGGACGGGGTGCTGCGGACGGTTGTTGACGACCCGCGCGACATGAACGCGCATCCGCTCGGCGCCGTCGAGGCCGTGAAGGAGCTCGCCGGCTAGATCGCGCGACGGCGTCGCATCGCCGGCGGCAACTAGCCCCGGCCGCTCTCCGCCGCTGTCGGACGCCGCCGCTTCTTCGGGCGCGACCTGGGCTTCGCCTCGGCGCGCTCCGCCTCGAGCTTCTCGAGGATGTCGGCTTTTCGCTGGTGCATCATCGCGAGCCGGTCGCGCAGCTCGCTCTGCATCTCGACCAGCGCCTCCGCCTTCCGCTCGACCACGTCGAACTGTCGTTGTAGCGCGTCGAGGATGCGCTCTGCCCGGACGAGGCGCGCGGAGAGCGCGGGGTCGAGGTGGCGACTGGCGATTACCTGCTGGCGCAGCTCCTCGGCCTCGACCATCTCCTTGATCTCGGAGAGCGTGAAGCCCAGGAGATCCTGCTGCTTCTTCACAAACTCGATGCGCGAGATGTCGTCGTCGGAGTAGCGGCGAAAGCCGCCCTCCATGCGTTCAGGTGGCTGGAGGAGACCCTTCTCCTCGTAGAAACGCAGCGCCCGCTGCGTAACGCCGGTGCGGGCCGCGACCTCGCCAATCTGGTAGCGAGGCTCGGTGCTGTCGTGATCCGCTTGTGCCGAGTCGTCGCTCATCACTGGCATCGTAGGAATCGCGGAGAAAGGCCGTCAAGGAGCAGCCCGCCGGACGGCCGATTTAGAAGTCGTCGTCGTCCAGATCGCCAGCGCCGTCCCCGACCGACGGTACCAGCGCGATCGCGCGATCGTCGTCGCGTTGCGGCTGCGGCGCCGGTACCTGCTCCGTGGCAGCCACGGTGGCCGCGACCAGCGAAACGTCGCCGGGGACCAGCACCGCGAGGGTGCCGGCGTTCCGCCAGGCGTGCAGCGTCGCCGTCGTCGGCGCCTCGCCACTCGGAGCAATCAGCGGCGCATCCGCAGCAACGGCGATCCGCCGCAGCCGGAGCTGGTCGCGGACCATCAGCGGCCGCGCCGGCGGCGCAATGATGATCGCGTCGAGTCGCATCCCGGCGAGCATCCGCAGCCGCTCATCGTCGACGTCGCTCTCGATCAACAGCACCCGTCCGGGCTCGTGTTCGAGCAGCGCTTCCGCCTCGGTCTCCCCGTCGTTGAAGGCGATGAAGTCGACTCCGGCTTCGCGCGCGCGCTCCGCGTCGGCGACCGTCGTCGCGTCTACGCGCACGCCGACCGGAGTGTCGCCCGCGGCCTCGACGAGCGCGTTCAGCGAGGCCAACGAGGTCGAGATCAACGCCGCCGCGCCGGCCTCGATCAATGCGGGGACGGCTGCGGCGTCCTCGACGATTGCCACGGTCAGGAGCTGCCGGCCCGGGCCGGCGGTGGCTACCGCGGCGAACCCGATCTGGCGTCCGCCCGAGGCCTGGCCGGGCTGGCGCAGACGCGTACGAAAACTGCTCATCGGCCGCCTTTCGAGGCTTGTCGGATCGGGGCGATGGAGCCGGCGGGGGGATTCGAACCCTCGACCTGCTGTTTACGAAACAGCTGCTCTGCCTCTGAGCTACACCGGCGCGGAGCAGCGAGTATATGGCCCGTCCTCGGCCCCGACCACCGGCGGATCCCCGTCGGGTGGACCGTCCTGCTCGCTCCATTCGCAACCGATCGCGGGGTGCGCAGTCCACTGCCCTCGCGGCCCGGGACCACCCCGCGCACGACGTGTCGAGGGCGGCGCCTAACGCGGCTGCAGGACCGCTTGCGTTTGCGTGGTGCGCGAGGCGAGCTTGCCGTCGTCGCGGGTGATGTCCGTCTGCACGACGATGATCATCCGCCCCACGTGGATCGGCTCGCTCTTGATCTGGATCGTTCCGCTCGTGACGCCGCGCAGGAAGTTGGTCTTCGACTCGATCGTCGTCGTGCCCGCTCCGGCCGGCAGGTTCCCGCCCGCGCACAGCGCCCCGAGGGTGTCCGCCACGGTCATCAGGTAGCCGCCGTGCAGCGTGTTGCCGCCGGTGCAGTGTTCTGGCGCCCAGTCCGCGACCGCGACGATGCCGCTCCCATCGCCGCGCACGTCGCGGAGGCCGAGGTCCCTGGCGAAGGGCATCGCCCGGGCGCGGTCGGTGAGGTCCGGCAGGTCAGCGTTGGTCACGGAAGTTCCGTTTGGGCGCGGGAGCTATCCGCGGAAGAGCTTGATCAACATCCGTGAGACCAGCGCGGTCGCGGATGACGCGAACGCGAGCTGGGCCAGCGCGATCGCCGTACGATCGCGGACCGGGTGGATCTGCACGCCGCCGGGAGAGACCTCGATCACGGCCACGCCGCGTGCCTTGGTGCCGCCCCCACCGCCGCCGCTGCCGACGGCGAAGTCGGTGCCGCCGCCCTCGTCGGAACTACCGCCGCCCCAGCCGAAGCCGAACCCGTAAACGACCTCGGCGACCGGGATCACAGTGCGGTCGCCCGCCGAGATTGGCATCCCGAAGCAGGTGCCAGCACCGGTGTGCTCCGGCATCCGCGCGAGTTCTGCAACCGCTTCAGTCGGCTCCATGCGGACCTCCGGTCCGGTGGAGTCTACCCGCCGCCGCCCAGCGCGATACCGAGGGCGACACCGGGCGCCTGCGCCAGAGCCGCGGAATGAGCGCCGTTGCGATCGCGACGAGGGCGATCTGTTGCAGCGCCGAGAGCCATGGATCGGGATTCGGCGGCAGCCGGTGGTCCTCCGTGCCGGACGGGCCGACCGCCCGGACCCCCGTCGGACGCTCGCGAGTCACCTGGAAGCGGAAACGACCGCGTCGGCCGAAGCCGATCCGCAGCACCTGTTGGTCCACGCGACCGCTCAGTCGCACACCTTCGTGCTCGCCGAGGTCGATCTCCCTCGTTTCGGTGGTGAGGAGCCCACCTGCGCCGAAGCCTGCGTTCACGGGGATCGCCTGACTACAGATCCTTGCGGCGGAAGAGCCAGACGGCGCTGGTCAGCGCGACCAGGCTGAGACCGCTGAACATGAGCAGGACGCGCATCTGTTCCCACGCCTCGGTGTGACCCCGGAACGTCTCCGGGAGCTGGTCGATCACCGCGGGCGCGCTCATCCAGGTCAGCCCTAGGAACTGGAGCACGGCGCCCGACAGCGTCGTCACCACCAACACGACCATCACCGCCGGCAGCACGCTCGACATCGCGACGGACATCGTGATCCCGAAGGTGGCGAGGAACACCAGCATCGAGGCGATCATCAGCAGCCCGATCGCAACGCCGCCGAGCGAGGTGTCCGCCGAGGCGTAGCGGATCACGAGGTAGGAGAACGGGATCACCACCGCCAGGTAGACGGTCAGCGTGAAGCCGACGCGCGAGATGATCTTCGCGGCGACGTACTCCGTGCGGGTGACCGATCGCGAGAGAATCGAATCGGAGATGATCGTGGCCTCGCCGTTGATTGCGCCGGACGCCAGGATCGCGACCGCGAGCGCTGAGATCGGCGCCATCACGGCCCAGATGTAGAAGGCCATCGTCTCGGAGGCGAGCTCCGATTCGGTGTTCGCGACGAACACCAGGGCGAGTGCTGGCCCGACCAGCAGCGGGACCCAGATCCGCGAAATCCAGGAGCGGGTCAGCTGGCCGAAGTCATACTGCAGGATTGCGAGGAAGGCCTGCATCCGGCTGCTCCAGTTCCTTCAGCCCAGGAATCTGATCCGCGATTGGATCGTCGCTCAGATCCTGCACGGCGGCCCAGGCCGCCGCACGGAGGAAGCCCCGCGTCCGGTCGTCCTCGACGCGGCGCAAGAAAGCCTCCTCGATCTCGTCGGCGCCGGTCGTGATGTACAGCATCTCGACGCCGGTGCGGTCGACGAGGTTGATCACGCGCTGAACGTACTCGGAGAGCGGCTCCGTGCCCAGGAACGTGATCCGGAACTCGGAACCGACGCGCTCGTAGCGGACCGAGCCGATCTCATCGAGCGTGTGGATCTGCTGCTCGAAGGCGGTCGTGTTGCCCTCGATCTCGACGGAGATCGAGCCCTGGCGTGCCAGCCGGCGCATCTCCGCGATCGGCCCGGCGTAGATGATCCGGCCCTGCGAGATGATCCCGACGTCGGAGCAAACGCGCTCGACGTCGGAGAGGATGTGGGTCGCGATGATGATCGTGCGGTCGCGCCCCGAGAGCTCGCGGATCAACTCGATCGTGTGCTTCCGCGCCGCTGGATCGAGGCCCGACGTCGGCTCGTCGAGAATCAGCAGCTCCGGGTCGCCCATCAGTGCGGCCGCGATCCCGAGGCGGGTCATCATGCCCGTCGAGAAGCCGTGGATCCGCTGCGCCGCCGCGCCGGCAAGGTCGACCGCCTGCAACAGCCTCGCGAGCTGGACCTTCGCGCGGCTCCCGCTCATCCCGAGGATCGAGCCGACGAATTCGAGGTAGGTGATCGGGGTCATGTGCTTCGGGAACGAAGGATTCGTCGGCAGGTAGCCGATCCGCCGTCGGATGTCGGCGCGCTCGGGGGTCATTCGCTCGCCGAACACGGAGACTCCGCCCGCGGTCGGCCGCTGGAGCCCGAGCAGGATCCGGAAGGTCGTGGATTTGCCGGCGCCGTTCGGCCCGACCAGGCCGAACACCATCCCTTTGTCCACGCGCAGGTTGAGGGCGTTCAGCGCGATGTAGCTGTTTTTGTAGATCTTGGTGAGTTCGGTCGTCTGAACGACGTACATCGCTGGTCCTGGGGCTGGGCGGCTTCTCGTCGGCAAACCGCGTGGACACTCGGCGCCGTCGCCCCGAGCACCGACGAGAGACGGCGCCGCGCCGACCGCCTCCCTGCGGAATTGGATGATAGCAGCGCGCGGTTCCGGCCCGGAAGGGGGTGGTGTGCTGATGGGTTCGTTTCGACGTGCGTGGCGGATGGCCTGATCCGGGTTCGAGTTCAGCGTCGGGGCCTCTACAATCCCTGCATGCAGCGCGTGCTCCTGCTTTCTGATCTGCCGGCTCACATCCAGGCGGTCAACGCCGCGCTCAGCCGCGACGGTGTCGCGGTGCGCATCGAGACCAACGTCGAACGCGGACTCGCCGTGCTGCTGCAATGGCGGCCGGAGCTGCTGATCGTTGACTGCACATTCGTTTCGCCGGGAGCGGCGCTCGAGGTGCTGCAACGCGACGGCCTCGCGATGATCGCGCTGGTCGACGAGCGCACCGTCGAGGAGATCGCGAGCGTGGCGGCCGTCGACGACTTCATCCTCGCGCCGCCGGCGCCCCTCGAGTTGCGGGCGCGCGCCATGCGCCTCGGCGCCGGCGACGACCAGGTCGATGAGCGGAGCGAGATTCTCCGCCGCGGCTCGCTCCAGATCGACGTCGAGCGCTACAAGGTGACCGTCAGCAGCGCCGTCGTTGACCTCACCTACAAGGAATACGAGCTGTTGCGCTTCCTGGCCTCGAACCCGGGGAAGCCGTTCACCCGCGAGGTGCTGCTCAACCAGGTTTGGGGCTACGACTACTACGGTGGGTCGCGCACGGTGGACGTCCACGTCCGGCGCATCCGCGCGAAGATCGAGGACCAGGAGCAGTTCATCGAGACCGTGCGCAACGTCGGCTACCGGTTCACCGAGCTGGTATAGCCGCGCTCGTATCCTGCCCCGCGGTCATGAGCAGGCCGCGATCAACGAGGGAACGATGAACGCCGAATCGCTGTTTCAGCCGGCGCCAGAGTCAATCGAGCGGCGCCCGGTCGGCGCCGCCTCGCGGGTGCTGATGGGCGGACCGGTGGTGCTGGCCACGAGCAGCTGGCGCGGGCGCCCGAACGTGATGCCGCTCGCCTGGCACATGCCGGTGTCGTCGGACCCCGTGTTGATCGCGATCGCGGTCGAGCAGTCGCGCTATTCCGTCGACGTGATCGATCACTCCGAGGAGTTCGCGCTCAACATCCCGAAGCGTCCGCTGCTGCATCACGTCCAGTACCTCGGCGCGTTGAGCGGCGAGCACGTCGACAAGCTGGAGGCGGCGCAGCTCGCGCACTTCGCCGCCGCTCGCGTCTCCGCGCCACTGATCGAGGGCTGCGCGGCGTGGATCGAGGCCGGCGTCCGCGAGCAGTTCCCGCTCGGCGATCACGTGGTCTACATCGCCGAAGTGCTCGCCGTCCACGTCGACCCGGCGTCGTTCGGCGAGCGGTGGATCAGCGACGCCGGCGACGACCGCCCACTGATCTTCCTCGGCGAGCACTACTACAGCGCGCTCGATCGCGAGCAAGTGGCGCGCCCACCGCGTGACCTCGAGGCGCCGGATCGGATACTCGCGGAGCGAATGGAAGAGGAGCTCGAGCTCACGACCGAGGCCCGCGAGCGGCGCGAGGAGCTGCTCGGTCAGCTCGCCGACGAGGTCCAGCGCGGCAACGTCGTCGACGTCGCCGATCTCGGCGCGGAGCTCGACATCGACGACGCCGATCAACTCGATCTCTCGGGAGGCATTGTGCTCGGCGAGCCGGAAGATTAGCTCGACTGCTCCGACGTCTCGTCACCAGGAACCCGGCAATGCAGCAACGCGACCCCAATAGGTCGCGTTACTGGTGAGACAGAGGGCGAGAACCGAAGGCTTGAGGGGTTAGCCGCCGGCCACCGTGTCTGCGTCTGCGGCCCCGAGCTCGGCGAGCGCGTCGTCGAAGGAACCGACACCGGGTAGCGCATGCGGTCCAGCCGGCACGCTGTCCGCCAGCTGCTCGTCGGCGCGATCGGTGACCTCGAGCACGGACTGGATGTGCACCGACTGGCTGGCCATCGCGTCGACCGCCTCGCGGAGGTTCTGAGCCGACTGCCCGATCTGCCCCGGGTCGGTGATCCCGGCTTCGGCCAGATCGCTCATCGTGCTTTCGCGTGCCTCCAGGAAGCGCTTGACGGCGACGAAGCTGTCGGAACGCATGGCGTCCAGCATCCGCATCAGCAGCTTGCGCTGCTCAGCGAGGTTTAGCTCGAGCGCCTCGACATCGGCGTCGAAGCGGCTGAGCGCGATCTCCACCGCGTCGCGCTGTTCTTCGCCGTACTGCAGCAGCGGCAGGCGCTGCTGATCGATCTGGTCGCGGGTGTCGGCGATGCGCTGGCGCTGCGCCTCCAGGTACTCCACGAAGGAGCGCTGGATGAAGTCCGGCCCCTGTTCCATCATCCGCTGCTCGAGCGTGTCGAGGTTCGCTTCCTCGCCATCCGCGTATTCGTTCAGCGGTCGCAACCGGGTCTCGAGGTTCGCGAGCAGACGATGCTGGGTCTGGGCCTGGCGACCGAGCAGCACGTTCAGCGGCTGGACTTCGTCCTCGTACTGCTGCCGGATCGAATCGAGCAGGTGCTGTTGCGCGCCGAAGAATTCGGCCATGCGCTGCAGTCGCTGGGACGGGACGACAGGCTGCGCTTCGATCTCTGCGACCGAGTCCGAGGCCGGTACGAGCGCACCGCCCTCTTCCAGGATCAGACCCTCTTCATCAGCTTTGCGGATTCCGAGACGCATGACTGCTGTCCCCTCTCCCCCGCCCGCCACGGCGTCGATACCTTCGCGATTGTAGTCAGCGGCCCCCGGCAGGCGCAGCCGTGATCCGTAGGTGAAAACCCCTAATAGCGCCGCCAGCGCGGTCAGCGTGATCGCGCCGAGAGCGCTTTCCCGCACTCCGATGCCGGAAACACCCGGCAGGCTGAACCCGGAGGTCGAATCAGGCGCACCCGCACCTTCACTCGCGTCGGTACCCGGCCCGGGAGCACCGGAGCCGGCTTCGGCGGCCGCGGCGGCGCGGCCAGCGTCGAAGCCGGCGATCACGCCAGCGGCGATCGCGGGATCGGATTCGGCCTGCTGCACGCCCGCCGGCAGCAGCGGCTGGACCCCGATCGGAAGCGCGTATCCCTGGAACACACGCGCCGACACCTCGCGCAGCAACTCCGTGGCTGCGTCCTGGGCGAAGGGGTGTTGCGACATCGCGACCAGTACATAGCTGCCGCCCGGCGCGAAGACGATGCCGGCATCGTGGAGGTAGTCGTCGAGTGTCCCGGTCTTGTGCGCGATCGGCAGATTGCTGGGGAGTGGCTCAGGAATCACATCCCGCAACAGCTGGCCACTCAGCGTGTTCAGCATCGACGCGCTCGCCGTGTTGCCGATCAGCTCGCCTCGATAGAGCTGCTTAAAGTAGGTCGCGATGTCGTCGGGCGTCGTGACGAACTCGTCGCCCAGTCGCGTCGACTCCATCCCGATCGCGGCCGGCAGCGAATCCACCTGCGCGACGCCGAGGTGCTCTCGCAACGCGAGGGCGTCCGCGTTCGCCGACGACTGGATCATCCGTCGCACCGCCTCGCCGACCGCTCGCTCGAACGAAGAGGTCGGGCGCAGATCAACCGGATCGTCGATCGCGTGCCGCGGCTCGATCAACAGCACGTCGTCGAACGAGAGCTCGCCGCGGGCGACCGCCCGTTCCGCCTCGGCCAGCACGACCAGCTTGTAAAGCGACGCCGCGCGGAAGCTCTCGTCCGCTCGCACCTCGCACTTCACGCCCGTCGCCAGGTCGTGGACGACCAGTCCCAGGCGGATGCCGTCGCGGCCGTCGAGCGCCTGGATCGCCTGGCACATCGCCGCGAAGTCGGCGTTCGTCTGCGCGTGCGCGCGTGGCGAGCCAGCCCCGATCGCCAGCGAAACGGAGAGTGCGACGACCAGCATCGCGAGGCTGAACGGGCGCATGTCACTCCCGTCGAAAAACCGATCGGGGGGTTATCCACAATCGCCCGCGGGACGGTCGTGGACGGGTGAGCGCGCAGATGATGGTGATCGGCCCCGTCTCGGTCAATAGCGGGTCGGCAAGGCGGCCGTAGATCAGCGGTTGACCCGCCGCCCGCTTGCCGCGATGATGCGCTCGCATCGAGGCTGCGGCGCCTCGATGCGCCATGTGCGTCTACCCCGGGTGGCGCGCGACGACCGACGTACCGCAACTGAACGCCCCGGTCGAGTTACGCGTGCGCGGAAACTCGGGCGCCGCGCCGAGCACGCCGGAGGGACTCTCGATGGATTGGAGCGACAGCCCGAAGCAAGCCGCGTTCCGCGACGAAGTGGCGACGTTCATTCAGACGCGCCTGCCTGAGCGCTACCAGTCAAGAGACGACGCCGGCGAAGAGACGTTCTCCGGCGGCTGGCAGGCTGATCGCAAATCCGACGACGCCACCGCGCGCGAGACCGCGATCGCGTGGACGGACGCCCTGGCCGAAAAAGGCTGGATCGCCCCGCACTGGCCGGAGCAGTACGGCGGCGCCGGGCTCTCGGTGATGGAGCAGTTCATCTACAACCAGGAGATGGCGAAGGCGGCCGCGCCGCCCGTCGGCGGGATGGGCGTTTCGCTGCTTGGCCCGACGATGATCGTCCACGGTTCCGACGAGCAGAAGGCGGAGCACCTGCCTCGCGTCCTCTCCGGCGAGGTTGCCTGGGCCCAGGGCTACTCGGAACCGAGCGCTGGTTCTGACCTCGCCTCGCTCCAGACCCGCGCCGTGCGCGACGGCGACGACTTCGTGATCAACGGTCAGAAGATCTGGACCTCCGGTGCGCAGTACGCGGACTGGCTCTTCGCCTTGGTGCGGACCGAACCGGACGCGCCGAAGCACCGCGGCATCAGCTTCATCGTGATGGACATCAACACGCCCGGCCTCACGGTCCGGCCAATCGTCGACATGGGCTGGAACGAGCCGTTCAACGAGACCTTCTTCGAGGACGTGCGCGTCCCCGCGAGGAACATCGTCGGCGAGGAGAACCGCGGTGGTACGTCGGCATGACGCTGCTCGACTTCGAGCGCTCCGGCATCTCCGGCGCGATCGACTACGAGCGGAACCTGACCCGCCTGCTCGACTACGGCAAGTCCGACGAGGGCAACAGGCACGTTCGCCAGGACTGGCGCGCGCTTCGGCAGGAGGTCGCCGAGCGCCACCTTGAGATCGGCGTCCTCTTCAACTTCGCCTTCCGCATCGTCTCGATGCAGAACAGCGGCATGGTCCCCAACTACGAAGCCTCCGTGAACAAGATGTTCGGCTCGGAGATCCACCAGCGCGTCGCCCGCACGGGCACCAAGCTGTTCGGTCTCTACGCGAATGTCTGGCAGCAGGATGGCGATCACTCGCCGATGAACGCCGAGTTCACCCGCGACTACGTCGGGTCCGTGCCGCACACGATCTTCTCGGGGTCGTCGGAGATTCAGCGGAACGTCATCGCGACGCGCGGCCTCGGGCTGCCTCGCGGTTAGCATCGGGCGCTCCACCCCGCGGTGGGGGCGTCTCAACAAATGAGGGTCAGCGTCCCGACGCGAGCGAGCGGGCACGCATGGATAGGAGCGAGACGTGGACCTTGGCCTCAGCGAAACTCAGGAACTGCTGAAAAACAGCGCGCGAGACTTCCTCGAGAATGAGAGCCCCGAGCAGCTCGTGCGCGACATGGAAGAGGACGACGCCGGCTACAGCCCGGAGCTCTGGTCAAAGATGGCCGAGCAGGGCTGGCAGGGCCTGCTCGTTCCCGAGGAGCACGGCGGCGCCGGCTTCGACTTCCTCGACCTCTGTGTCCTCCTCGAGGAGTTCGGGCGCGCGCTCGTCCCCGGGCCGTTCATGTCGACCGTCCTCGGCGGCGCCGTCCCGCTGATTGAGATCGGCTCTGACGAGCAGAAGGCGGAGTTCGTCCCGCGCATCGCCAGCGGCGACGTGATCTTCACGCTCGCCCTGACCGAGCCCTCGGCCCGCTTCGACGAAGAAGGCGTCCAGTGCGAGGCCTCCGTCAGCGGCGGTGAGGTCACCTTCAACGGCACCAAGCTCTTCGTGTCGGACGCCAACGTCGCCGACTACCTCGTCGTCGCCGGTCGCACCGGTAACGGCGTCACGCTCGGCATCGTCGCCACCGACCAGGCCGGCGTCGAGGTCACCCAGCTTCAGACGATCGCCCGCGACAAGCAGGCCGAGGTGAAGCTGAACGGCGCGACCGGTCAGCTCCTCGGCACCGACGGCGGCGGCTGGGACGCACTGCAGCCGGTGATCAACCGCTACACCGTCGCCGAGTGCGCCTACCTCGTCGGCCTCGCGCAGATGGACTTCGAGATTTCGGTGGACTACGCGAAGGAGCGCGTCCAGTTCGGTCGCCCGATCGGTTCGTTCCAGGCGATCCAGCACAAGTGCGCCGACATGGTCACCGACGTCGATGGCTCGCGCTTCATCATGTACAAGGCTGCCTGGTCGCTCGCGACCGATCAGCCTGGCGATGACACGCAGATGTCCGTCAACATGGCGAAGGCCTGGTGCTCCGAGGCCACGCGCCGCGTCGTCGCCCACGGGCAGCAGATCCACGGCGGCATCGGCTTCACGAAGGACTACAAGATCCAGCTCTACTTCCGCCGTCAGAAGCGGGCCGAGCTGGCCTTCGGCGACGCCGACTACCACCGCGAGCTCGTCGCGCAGCAGCTGGGCATCTAGTCCGCCTGACCGCCTAGCTCTCAGAGCTTGAGAGGAGCCCGTCCCCGCGAGGGGGCGGGCCCTTTGTGTGTGTGCGCTATCGCGATAGCGGGAGTCGGGTGGTGCTATCGTGCCGCCGTCTACGGTGATGCCTGGGAAGGGAACCTACTATGCCGGATCCACAGACGCCAAGCACGATCTTCGGTGACGTCCCGACGTACGGGAGCAGTGGGACGAATGAGGCGATGCCGCGTTTTGGGGGGCAGGCGAATCCTGGTGAGTCGATCCATATTGAGATCGATGGGGAAGAGCACATTATTCAGCCCGATGACAACGGGATGTGGGACTACTCCACGCCTGAGTTGAGTAACGGCGAGCATGAGTTTGAGATGTGGTCTGAGAATCAGGAGGGCGATTGCTCCGATTCGGCGGAGTGGGAGACGGATGTCAGTTCGACCGAGAACGATCGGGAGTGGCAGCGGCAGCGGAACGAAGACTGGTCTGAGGCGGGACGCGATGCGTGGCGCGACGAGAACAGCGATCTGACGTCGACGCCGGTGTCAGCAGGTGGCGGCGGCGGGCAGACGACCGGCGGTGGCTCGGGCTCCGGTCGTTCGGGCGGCGGCGGGACTGGGACGCCGGAGGCGGGGGTCGAGAAGGGTAACCGGCCGGGCGCACGCGTGATGGGCTAGCGGCGCGAGCCCCCAGACGACACGACTCCGTGGTTGCACACGGGATCCGGCCGCTTGCGCGGCGCCGGCTGAACTGAGCCGGCGCCGCGCAAGCGCTCTTCGACGAGCGATCGGAGCGCCCTCGACGGCTGGGGATTGGGCACGAGTACGGGGTGTTCGAGGGAGAGCGGCAGATCGATTTCGGGCCGGTGGTGGACCGGCGCGGCTCCGACGGCGAGCGGCTACATCCGACGAATTCACGGGCGTATCAGACGGCCAGCGGGCTGTTGCTGATGGCGGACGGTGTGGTTGCCGAGGCCGCGAGCCCACCGGTGCTGCTGGGGCCGGAGTTCGTGGGGCGACTGGAGGAGTGGGGTGCCCGCGGGCGCGGAGCGCTTGAGGACGGTCAGCGGCTGGTGGGCGGTTCGACGCACTTGAGCGTGGAGGTGCCCGCAGAGCTGAACGAGCAGCTCTGCGAGGTGTACGCACAGACGTTCGCGCCGGCGCTGATGCTGCTGATGGACCGGGGCGACTCCCCAGGGCTGCTGATCCGGCCGCGGCCGGGCCGGACGGAGTTGTGCGGGGAGTTCGTTCACGGAGAGCGGCTGCGGGCGGCGCTGGCGTTTGCGGCGGGGAGCGTGCTGGCGATCGAGGCGAGTCTGACGCGCGGGCGGGATGCGCCTCGGTTGCCGCGAGCGGTTGAGGTGCTGGTGGAGCCGGGGCGTCAGCGGCACGGGCTGTACGTCGATCGGCGGGCGTTCGGGCCGGATCTGTACAAGGAGGGGCGATCGGCGGAGCTGCGACTGCGCGGTGGGGGCGTGGTCAGTGCTCAGCGGCAGCTTGAGCAGTGTTGGCAGGTGGCTCGGGAGGCGCTGCGAGCGGTGGGGATCTCCGAGGCGGACCTGCAGTCGACGGATTCGGTGGTGAGCGGGGCGGTGCCGTTGCCGAGCGAGGTGGCGGAGTTAGACGACGCCACGCGCGTAGCAGGCGAGCGCGCGCCGGACCGCCACGGGCTGGTGTTGAGTCCGGCGGCGCCATCAGGGTTTGAACTACGAGCGGTGACCGCGACCTGGGATTTCGCGGCGTTCGAGGTGACCTCGACAGAGGCGCCGTCGCGGTCGGCGGTGGTGAGCGTACCGGAGCGGCAGTTCGAGAGTTTCCTCGATGGGGTGGGGCGCGGGGAGTTCGACGGGGTGCTGAGTGAGTACCTGGCGCAGCCCCCGACGAATCGGTATTGGAATCGAGCGGGCAGACGGCGAGTCCGGGGATCTACGACTCGGTGTCGCCGAACCCGCAGTTGTTGCCACCGGACATGATGGGGACAGGGCCGGGGGTGGTGAATCCGCAGCGGCCGGGGAAGGTGGAGGAGGAGGACGAGAGCCGGGTGAGCCTGCCGTGGGGCTGGATTGGCGCGGCGCTGGTGGCGTTGCTGGTGGGGCTGGGGGCGTGGATCTCGCTGAGCGGGGACGGGGAAGAGAACCTGGTCGGCACCGGCGGGGCCGGAGGCTTTTCGGCGACCGTACCGACGGTGGTGGCGACGGTCGCTGAGACAGTGGCCCCCACCCTGACTCCGACGCCAGTGCCGCTCGCGGTTCCAGATGGCTATGGAGACTTCGTCGGGCTGCTGCGAGCGGCCGGGGTCGGAGACCCGCACATCGGGGAGTCGCTGAAGCTGGCGATCGAGGACGAGATGGGCGCCGGGACCGGCATCTACAGCCGGCCCGACACGACGCCGGGCAACTTCGGCGACGACGTGGATCAGTGGGATGTGATCCCGGTCCGTTCACCGCTGCACTCGGCCGCGCGGACGGAGCTGGTCGGGAACACGGTCTTCGAATGTGGCGTCGACACGGGAGAGTTCCTGACGCTGTGCTCATCGACCGTGGCGACGCTGCCGTTCCCCGAGGGTGATGTCGTGGTGATCGCCGAGATCATGGTTGGCGACGTGGCGGCGCAGGCGGAGCAGTGGATCTACACCTACGCGCTGGTGGCGGAGACGGACGGAAGCGCCACGAACAACTTCATCGCTAATCCTCCGTTCGACTGGGATCTGCTCCGGGACACTGATACCTGGTGGGTGCTCGAGCGGAATCCGGCTGCCTGGTCGATGGATCGCTTCAACGCGAGCTTCGGCGTGCCGTCGCCCACGGCGGTGCGGGCGGTGGTCCGAGGCAACACGATCCTCTGGCTGGTGCCGGCGTCGGAACTGCCGCCGGGGAGCACGTTCCGCACCACCTCGTTCCGGCACGACGGTTCGTTCCAGCCGGCGGTTTCCGGCGCCGACGTGATCGGGGCCAACCCGACGGAGCCGCTGCTGGCGATCCCGGAGCTGGATCTGCGGTTCTTCGAGGATGGCGCCGGCGGCGAACCGACGCCGGCCCCGACGGCCGCGCCGACCACGGAACCGGCTGCTTCGCCAACGGCAACTGCCACGGCCGAGCCCCAGGCGACCTTGACGGCGACCGCAACGGAGCAGCCGGCAGTAGGCGGTGAGGCGCTGGCGCGCCAATTCGTGGTGGACTTCGAGGCGGCGCACGGCAGCGGGGACGTGGACTTCCTGTTCGCGCGGCTCGACGAGCTGGTGCTGGAGCGGTACGGGGGCGGAGCAGTGCCGCGGCTACGTCGCGCTGACGGCTGGTTCAATCGCTGAGCTGACCGTGAACGGGGTGGCTGGACCTCGGTTGTTCACGTACACGACGGACGGGCTGGAGACGCGGGTCACGAGCATCTGGTCGGTGGACCTGTCATTCCTCTCGAATGGCGATCCGGCGAGCGTCGAGCTCAATCTGCACCTGGTGAATGGAGAGATTCGCTGGTTCACCGACTGCGGGGAACCGGCAGGCTGATTGTGGTGGAGGAGTTTGGCCCAGGGGAAGAGCCATACTATTCACCGGCAACTCCGACTTCGATTCTGGCGACCGTGACCGTGACGGAGGAATTGCTGCGTGGGCAGACGCGAACGGCGAGCAGCAGCAGCGACGGGTACACGACGGAGACGATCACGAACGCGGACGGGTCGTCCACCAGTCAGTCGACGCACGATGGCCAACCGCGCAGCCGGACGACGACCGCGTCCGACGGCTCTTCGGTCTACGAGGGGCTTGATTCTGATGGCACCGCGGACGAGCGGATGACGACCGACGCCGACGGAAACTGGACCGTCGCGCTGCGGGGGGCCGACGGCCAGTGGTATGACACTGAGTAATGACATTTGAGTAGGCGGCGCGTGTGAGACCGAGGCCGATTCGTGAGCCGATTCGGCGCTCCGCCCGTTAGCACCTGCATAACGCCTTGCCGAGGCCCCGGTGCTACGATCCTGGTGGGCCATCAGGCCCCGAATCTCACAATCTGCACTGGAGTCTGGAAGCAATGAACAACCTGCGTACCGTCGTGCTGCTCGCCACCATCAGCGGTCTGCTGATCGCCGTCGGCGGCGCCGTCGGCGGTCTCGGCGGCGTGTTCCTCTTCGGCGGCATCGCTGTCGCGATGAACATCGGCTCGTACTGGTTCTCCGCGGACATCGTCCTTCGTTCGTCACACGCCCGCGAGATCGAGCAGTCCGAGGATCCACGCCTGTTCGCCATGATCGAGGAAGTCGCGGCCCGCATCGACATGCCGATGCCGCGCGTCTACGTCATGGACACCCCGCAGCCGAACGCCTTCGCCACTGGCCGCAGCCCGAAGCACGCCGCCGTCGCCGTCACCACCGGGATCCGCCAGATGCTGACCGACCGCGAGCTCCGAGGCGTGCTTGGTCACGAGATGGCGCACGTCAAGAACCGCGACATCCTCACCTCGTCGGTCGTCGCCACGATCGCGAGCGCGATCTCGCTGATCGCCTTCATCTCATTCTTCGTCGGCGGTCGCCGCGGCGGAATCTCCACGCTCGTTACAGCGCTGATCGCACCGATCGCCGCCTCCGTCATCGCGGCCGCGATCAGCCGCTCACGCGAGTTCCAGGCCGACCTCGATGGCGCGCGCGCCGTCGGCGACCCCGAGGCGCTCGCCTCCGCGCTCGCCAAAATCGAGGCCGGCGTGCAACGAGTGCCGCGTCAGGTCCCCGAGGCGACCGCCCACCTCTACATCGCGAGCCCGTTCGGCGGCGTCAACGCGCGGCGACTCTTCTCGACGCACCCACCGACCGAGGAGCGGATTCGGCGACTCCGCGACCTGCGCTGAGCCGCGACGGAACCGGGTCGGACTAGGCAGCCGACGGAAGCTGGTGGCCGGCCGCCGGTAGCGACAGCCTGACGCTCGTGCCGTCCGTGGTTCCCGGGTCGATCCAGACCTGGCCACCGAGTTCGTCCACAAGCTGGAGCACCGTCGCGAGGCCGATCCCGCTGCCGTCTGAGCGACTGCCGCGTTCGTTCCGGGTGAACACCCGTTCCTGCTCGGCGAATGGAATACCAACGCCCCAGTCGCGGACCTCGATCTCGCAGCGCTTGCCGAAGATGGAGGCGCTGACGCGAATCCGCGGTGTCGGGCCGGGAGCCGCGTGCTTCAGCGCGTTGTCGATCAGGTTCTGAATGATGCGGATCAGCTTCTCGGGCTCGCCGAGGACCGCCGGCAGCGGGTCGACTTCGACGCGTGCGCCCGCGGCGGCCAGCTGCGAACCGAGGCTGACGCGCACGTCGCGCACCACCGCGTCGAGCTGCGTGACCTCGAAGCCGGCGATCGCCTCGTCACCCGGCCCGGCGCGGTGGCGCCGCAGCGTCGATTCGACGAGCGACTGCGCCCGCGAGGAGGCATCGACGGCACGCTCGAGCGCGCGTCGGGCCTCGAGCGGGAGCGGGCCGTAGGAACCCTGGTCGACCAGCTCGATGTACGAGCGGACGGTGACGAGCGGCGAACGCAGATCGTGGGCCACCGACGCGGCCTCCGCGTGCAGCGCGTCGACCTCGGCAGCGAGCCGCCGTCGGGCCGTGGCGGTGTGGGCGAGCTCGTAGCTCTGCCGCAGCAGCACCAGCAGCGGAACCCCGATCGCCACCGCGACGCCGGTGCCGTACCAGCTCCACGCGAGGATCTGAACCACGCCCGCGATCACCCCGAGGACGGCCACGGCGAACGGGATCGGCCACCGCGCGATCAGGTGCCGCACGGGCGCCAGGCCCGCGGGTCCCGCCTGGGATTCGAGCTCGAGCATGATCGTCGTCCCGTCGGGCTGGAACTGGTCGGCCTCCACCGTAGTCAGCGGTTCCTCCGGCTCGTATCCGTAAACTCCCTGATGGGCGCGGCGTCGGCGATGCGGGCTCGAGGCGCCCACGACGATGCGACGATGCACGAGGGACGGGTACTGGCGTGGACGATCGGGCGCTCCGCGCGTTGATGCTGCCGGAGCTGCCCGCCGCGATGGCGGCGCACATCGACCGCGTCGTCGAGCTGGCCGACCACCTGGCGCGGCGTCATGACCTCGATGTGGCCGCCGTCCGCCTTGCCGCGCAGGGCCACGACCTGTTGCGCCACGTCCCGCCGGCCGAACTCCTCGCCCGCGCCGGGGCCCGCGGACTGGCGATCGACCCGGTCGAGCGCGACGCCCCGGTGATCCTCCACGGGCCGCTAGGCGCCCTCGAACTGGAAGAGCGCTTCGGCCTCGAGGACCCCGCCATCCTCGAAGCGATCCGCTGTCACACCACCGGCCATCCCGACTACACGCGCGAGGCCTGGGCGTTCTTCGTCGCGGACAAGGCCGAGCCGGCCAAGGTGGAGCGCAAGCCCGCGTTGCAGGCGGTGCGTGACCTTGCCGAGCAGTCGCTCGAGGCGGCGGCGCTCGCCTACCTCGACCTCGCACTCGAAGCGGTGCGCGAGCTCCGGCAGCCAGTTCACCCGCTCGCGACGCTGGCGCGGAACGCGCTCATTCGTGCCGGGTTCGGGGCTTGAGTAAGCGCCGTTCCGCCTCTCCGACGAAGTTTCACGTAGACGTGAGAGTTGGTTAGACTGGCTACCTCGGTTCCCACGGCCAGCAGTCAACCGTCGGCGGACCGGTCTGGAGTCCCGTGAGCGTCGCCACCAATCCGAAGGCCCCGGTGTTGCTGCGCATCATCGCGCGCGCCTGGTGGCACCGGCAGATGATGTTCGTCTCGATCTTTGCGCTCGCCGGCGCCAGCCTATTGACGATCGCGGCGCCCTGGCTCACCGGCTACGCGATCGACACCGGCCTCGGGGTGGTCAGCTCCACCAGCCTCAGCGGCGACGAGGTGACGACCATCGAGGGCGACATGGGCACGCTCATGGTGGCGATTGGGCTGCTGATCGCCGCTGCGATTGGGCGCGGCGCCTTCGTCTACGCGCAGACCTACCTGGCGGAACGCCTCGGCCAGACGATCGCCTACGACCTCCGCAACGAGATCTACGAACGGCTACAGCGCCTCTCGTACGCATACCACGACAAGGCCCAGATCGGGCAGATCATGTCGCGCGCGACACAGGACGTCGAAGGCGTCCGGATGTTCGTGAACATGGGCGTGATCCGCTTCGCCTACGTGATCGTGCTCGTCGTCGTCTCCTACGGTCTGATGATCTCGACGAACGCCAAGGTCGGGCTGGTCGCGTTCGCGTTCGTGCCGCTGGTGGCGATCCAGGCGTCGTTCGTCTCGATGAAATTGCGGCCAATCTGGCTCAACATCCAGGACCTCATGGGGCAGATGGCGAACGTGCTTCAGGAGAACCTGACCGGCCAGCGCGTCGTCAAGGCCTTCTCGCGAACTGAGTTCGAGCAGCAGAAGTTCGACGCGAAGGTCGATTTGCTCTTTCACGAGTCATACCGCACCGCTCGCTACCAGGCGTTCAACGAGCCGTTCCTCCAGGGCGTCTGGCTGCTTTCGCTGGCGGTGGTGTTCTGGCTCGGGGTGATT
Organism: Dehalococcoidia bacterium; assembly: GCA_965248675.1. Lineage (GTDB taxonomy): Bacteria > Chloroflexota > Dehalococcoidia > UBA2979 > UBA2979 > UBA6627. The sequence goes on along the minus strand of CBDFJZ010000008.1, from coordinate 1,239,037 downwards.
GAGATCCGCGCTGGCAACATGACGCCGGGAGAGCTCACCGCCTTCCAGCTCTACCTCACGCTGATGCAGGTCCCCGTCCGCAGCATCGGGTTCATCATCAACATGTTCGCGCGCGCCCACTCCGCCGGCGCGCGCGTGTTTGAAATCATCGATGCCAGCTCGCCGGTCGAGGAGAAGCCATCAGCGACCCCGCTCGAGGTGTCGCGCGGCGAGGTCGGGTTCGAGGACGTCTCGTTCTCGTACGAAGCGGAATCGCCGGTCCTCCACAACGTCAGCTTCACCGCTGAACCAGGTCAGACCGTTGCCCTGCTCGGTCCGACCGGATCGGGGAAGTCGAGCGTGGTCAACCTGGTTCCGAGGTTCTACGACCCGTCGGGCGGACGGATCGTGATCGACGGCCAGGATATCCGCGACGTCACCCTCGACTCGCTGCGCCACTCGATCGGGATCGTCCAACAGGACGTGTTCCTCTTCATCGCCAGCATTCGCGACAACATCCGCTACGGACGCCCGGATGCCACCGACGAGGAAGTCGTGGCCGCCGCGAAAGCCGCACACATCCACGAATTCGTTGAGTCGCAGCCGGACGGCTACGACACTTGGGTCGGTGAGCGTGGCACGACGCTCTCCGGTGGTCAGCGCCAGCGCGTGGCGATCGCGCGCACGCTGCTGCTCGACCCGAAGGTGCTGATCTTCGACGACTCGACGGCGGCGGTCGACATGCGGACCGAGTTCTTGATCCAGGAGGCGCTGCGCAACCTGATGGAAGGCCGGACGACGTTCGTGATCGCGCAGCGCCTGCGTACGGTGATGGAGGCAGACCAGATCCTCGTCATGCGCGATGGCGAGATCGTCGAGAGCGGCACGCACGAGAACCTCCTCGAGGCCGGCGGGTTCTACCGCCGAATCTACGACCTTGAGCTCCGCGACCAGGAAGAGGCAGCGGCGGCTGTTCTCGGTGAGAGCGCCGGGGGCGACTAGATGGCCTACTGGGGCGGCGGAGGGATGGGCGGCGGCTGGGGTGGCGGGATGGGCGGCGGCCACGGCCGTGGTGGCGGCCCGCCGATGATCCATATGGTCAATCGTCGGGGCATCGACGGCTGGGACTACGACGAGCTCGGCAAGGTCTACGACACAGCGTTGATCGGCCGCCTGATCCCGTTCATCACGCCCCACAAGTGGCGCGCGATCATCGCGCTGATCGCCACCGTCGTGCTCTCCGTGACCTCGTACGCGCCGCCATTCATCATGGCGCTCGCCCTCAAGCGGATCATCGAGGCGGTCCAGGCGGACACCCCGGCGTCACTCGACCAGGCGGTCTCGGACACTCAGTTCTACGGCATCCTGCTCGTCGCCCTTGCCGGGGTGATGTTCGCCGCGGCGATGGTGCAGCGGCTGATGACCGGCTACATCGGCCACCACATGCTGCGCGATCTGCGCAGCATGATGTTCGGACACCTCAACAAGCTGTCGCTGAGCTTCTACGACCGCGAGGAGGTCGGCCGCATCATGTCCCGCGTGACGAGCGACGTCGTCACCCTGCAAGAGCTGATGACGTCCGGCTTCCTCAACGTCCTCTCCGACGTGCTCGGCCTGGCGATCATCATCGTCGCCGTCTACCTGCTCGATCCGGTGCTCGCGACGGTCTCGCTGGCGGTGATCCCGTTCCTCTTCATCTTCATGGTGTTTTGGCAGCGCTACGCGGCGCGCGCCTTCATTCGGGTCCGCCAGGCGATCGCGATCGTCAATGCCAACATCAACGAGAACGTGTCCGGCGTCCGCGTCGTGCAGTCGTTGGTCCGCGAGGAGAAGAACCTCGAGCACTTCGACGACCTCAACGAACAGAACCGCCAGATGAACCTGGACGCCGCGAAGCTCCAGGCCTCCGTGATGCCGCTGGTCGAGATCCTCTCGACCGTCGCGACGGTCTTCGTGCTGTTCGTAATCGGCCTGCGCGCCTTCAACGGCGCCCTCACCGGCGCCGAGGCAGCGGCGCTCGCCCTCGGGTTCACGCTCTACATCCAGCGTTTCTTCAACCCCGTCCGCGACATCGTCCTCCAGTACACGATGCTCCAGCGCGCCATGGCCGGCGCCCACCGCATCTTCGAGGTGCTGGACACCGAGCCCGAGATCGTCGACCCGCCGGACGCCCACGTCCTCGATGACGTCGAGGGGCGCGTCGACTTCGAACACGTGAAATTCAGTTACATCGAGGGCGTGCCGGTGCTCCACGACTTCGACCTGCATGTCGAGCCCGGCGAGACGATCGCGCTCGTCGGTCACACCGGCGCCGGCAAGACCTCCGTTACCGCGCTGGTCAACCGTTCCTACGACATCCAGGACGGGCGCATCCTCGTCGACGGCCACGACTTGACGACGATCCAGCGCGCCTCACTGACCCGCCGGATGAGCGTCGTCCTCCAGGAGCCGTATCTGTTCTCCGGCACGATCCGCCAGAACATTCGCTACGGGCGCCTCGATGCGACCGACGAGGACGTCGCGGAAGCAGCGCATGCCGTCGGCGCCGACGAGTTCATCGAACAGCTCCCTGGGGGCTACGACACTGTGCTACACGAGCGCGGGCAGAACCTCTCCGTTGGTCAACGGCAGCTGATCTCGTTCGCGCGCGCGCTCGTCGCCGATCCGCGCATCCTGATCCTCGATGAGGCGACGGCGACCGTGGACACGCACACCGAGCAGATCATCCAGCGCGCCCTCGCGACGATGCTCCGAGGGCGCACCTCGTTCGTGATCGCGCACCGCCTCTCGACGATCCGCAGCGCCGATCGCATCGTCGTGATGCGCGCCGGTGAGATCGTCGAGGTCGGTAACCATGACCAGCTGATGGCCGCCGAGGGCGTCTACGCGGACCTCTACCGCATGACCTTCACCCACGCCGGCAGCGAGGACGTCCTGACCGAGGAAGCCGCCTCGGTCCGCCCCTAGCGAGGCCACGCCCCTGCCCCCTCGGCCGGAGGCCGATCGAAGCGAGACGAGGTCGACGCCGCGGCCATCGAACTGATGGCGCAGCCGCTCAACGCCACGATCTCCACGCTCGATGGCGCGGGCGGGCCCCGCGCCGTGCCGATCTGGTTCCGCTACGACGACGGCAAGATCCTGATCTGGACGAAGGACGACCGCGCCTGAGTCCGCCACCTCCAACGCGACCCGCGTTGCGCGTTCGCTGTCTACAACCAGGGCGTCGACCTGCGCGGCGTGCTGATCCGAGGTCGCGCGATGGTGACTACGACAGGCGATCGGCGGGTCGAAGAGGAGGCGCGCCGGATCTGCGAGCGTTACCTCCCGCCCGAGGACCTCGAGGCCTACGTCGCGGGCTATCCGGACCTCCGCACGATCGTCTCGATCGACATCGAATGGATCCGCTCCTGGTAACCGGCCTCCGCGGACGGGCAGAGCCGTCCTCCGGCTCGCTATGAACCCGAGGATGCGTCCGGGAGTGAGCGGACGCTTACGCCGGGACGGCTGAGTGGTCTGACGCTTCGGCTGAGTGCTGCTGGATCGGGATCTCGATGGTGAACTTCGGGCGCCGGTCGGTCCCGAGATCTAGGGCGCGCTTCGTTTCCTCCCACGCAAGGATCGCATCCGTCACGTTCGTCGTGACTTCATCGAGCGATTCCCCTTGAGCGACGCAGCCTGGAAGGTCCGCGACCTCCGCCCAGTATCCGGTCTCGTCTGGCTCCGCTTCGTAGACGAAGACGGTGTAGGTCTTGTCGGTCTCCATCACAAAGCCCCTTCGAAATCATCGACGCTGACCCCGGCGTTACGCGGCAGACTGCCGAGCGTGCCTCGTTTCAGCGTCCCAGATGGAACGGCCGGCAGCCCGCCGTTCGGCATCGTCACCGGCCACCGCTGGCGCGCTACCCTCGTCGTCCGCCACGGTGGCGCCGGAGGATGCGATGACCACGACGAGGCTGACGCGCGATCTTGACGAGGCGATGCTTGGCGGCGTCCTCGCCGGCGTTGCGGCTCGCTACGACTGGGATGTCACGCTGGTGCGCATCGTCGCGGTGCTCGTGACGCTCGCGGCCGCGGTGATCCCGGCGGTGATCCTCTACCTCGTCGCCTGGGTGATGATCCCGACGAGCGGCGCGATGGAGACCGACGACATGGCAGCGATGCCCGAGGCCAACGGCTCGTCCGAGGCAGCCGAAGCGGCGGAGACGGCGGCGGGCACCGCCCCCGGAAGCGCTGCCGCGATCGCGGACGACGTCGCTGAGACGCTGCGGGAAGCCGCAGACCGGATCGGCGAAGCCGCCTCGATCGCCGCCGAGGCCGCGCGCCGCGCCGCCACCGACATCGGCGAGGTCGCGCGCCGGCCTCGAGCCGCGGTTGACGACCCCCTGGCCAGCGATGCTGACGCGGAGGAGCCGATCTCGGACGCATCGGACAGCGGTCCCGCGGACGCCGCGGATGACGATCCGACTGACCGCGATTCCTCCGCATGATCGATCAGGCGTTGCTGGATCTGATCGCGCCCGAGAGCGTGGCGTACTGGACGCACCTCGGGATCCAGGTGGAGTCTGCCGAGCGCGGGCACGTCGAGTTGAGTCTCGAGATGCGTGACGAGCTCGGGACGCGGTTGCCGGGGATCATGCATGGCGGCGCCGTCGGATCGCTCATCGACTCCGCTGCGGGAGCCGCGACCTCGACGCTGCGCGAGCCGGACGACGAGACGTGGGGCGGGCAGGCGACGACCGACATGAACGCGACGTTCCTCGCCGCCGCAACCGGGCGCATCGTTGCCGGCGCGCGGGTGTTGCGTAGCAGCCGGTCGTTCTCGTTCGTCAACGTCGAGGTGCGCGCGGAGGACGAGTCGCTGGTCGCCGTCGGCCGCGCGACCTACACAATCATCCGTCGCCGGAGCTGATCACCGCTTCGACCTCGATCTCGACGCGGTGCTCGGCCGCGATCAGTCGCGTGACCTCGACCATCGTCATCGCGGGCCGCACAGCGTCGAAGTGCTCGCGCAGCGCGTCCGCGACCTGCTCCCACTCGTCGATGTTGACGACGTAGCTGCGCGCGATCACCACGTCCGCGATCGACGCGCCGGCCTCGCTCAGCGCCGCCTCGATCGTGTCGAGGGCGAACCGCGTCTGTGCGCCGACCCTTCGAGCACCGTCCCGTCCGGCCGCGTCCCGGTCGTCCCGGAGACCCAGACCCGGTCACCGACGCGCACCGCGCGCGAGTAGCCGACGCGATCCTCGAATGGACCGCCGGAGGAGACGCGCCGCCGGTCGCTCACGGCGAATCGTCACCGCCGAGCCCGAACAGCGCCGCCTGCGCCACCCGCATCTCCGGGTCGAGGCCGAGGTGGGCGTAGCCCGCCGCTGTCAGCACCCGGCCGCGCGGCGTGCGCGTCAGGAAGCCCAGCTTCAGCAGGTACGGCTCGTACACGTCCATGATCGTGTCGGACTCCTCGGAGATCGCGGCGGCGAGGGTTTCGAGCCCGACCGGTCCGCCGTCGAACCGCTGCGCCATCGCCGTCATCAGCTCGCGGTCCATCTGATCGAGGCCGAGCGGGTCGATCTCGAGCTGGGCGAGCGCCGCGTCCGCCACCGGCGCCGTGATCGTGCCGTCGGCGCGCACCTCGGCGTAGTCGCGCACCCGGCGCAGCAGCCGGTTCGCGATCCGCGCGGTGCCTCGTGATCGGCGCGCGATCTGTTTCACCCCTCCCTCGTCAATCGAGCACCCGAGCACCGCGGCCGACCGGCGGACGATCTGGCTCAGCGCCTGCTCGTCGTAGAACTCGAGCCGGAACGCGGTCCCGAAGCGGTCGCGCAGCGGTTGCGAGACCCGCGCGTAGCGGGTCGTCGCGCCGACGAGCGTGAAGCGGTTCAGCTTCAGCCGCACGTCGCGCGCCTTCGGCCCCTTGCCGAGGATGATGTCGACGGAGAAGTCCTCCATCGCGGGGTACAGCACCTCCTCGACGGCCATCGGGAGGCGGTGGATCTCGTCGATGAACAGCACGTCGCCGGGCTGCAGGGTGGTCAGCAACGAGGCCAGATCGCCCGCTCGCTCGATCGCCGGTCCCGAGGTGATCCGGATCGACACCCCCATCTCCGAGGCGACGATCATCGCTAGCGTCGTCTTGCCGAGTCCCGGTGGCCCGTGAAAGAGCAGGTGATCGAGCGAATCGCCGCGGCCGCGTGCCGCCTCGATCGCGATCAGCAGGCTCTCTTTGATCCGCTCCTGGCCGAAATACTCGTCGAGCTGGCGGGGGCGCAGCGTCGCCTCGGCTGCGTCCTCGTCGCTCGAGTCGGGGTTGAGCGGTCCCTCGCGGTCGGCCATGTGCGTCCTCCTGACGCCGAGCCCGCCGATCGCGATTATTGCAGAACGAACGTTCGCAGTCGAAGACGGTCAGTTGCCGCGCTGGAGTATGATTTCGGCGATCGGCTCCTCGGATGGGGATCACGATGGCCGAGTCGCATCAGCACACCTACCACTTCACCCAGGACCCGGACGTCCTCCACATGACGGCGCGGGCGCTCGACTGGCCTGACTACGTCCCGGAGAAGATCGTCGCGGTCGAGCTCTGCGGGTGCGGCGAGCTGAAGGACATCGAGTGGATGGCGCACGACTCACGCGGCTCGATCCCGGGCTGGATGGCGCGCCGTTTCCGCGACTACTTCGACCGCGAGGCCGAGCAGACACAGCCGTCGCGGTGACCTCGTCCGCGACGGGCGCCATCCGCCCGATGCTCGAGGACGACCTGGATGCCGTGCGCGAGATCGAGGAAGCCGCGTACGGTACGGACGCGTGGTCGCGCCGCACGCTCGAGGACGAGCTGATCAACGGCTTCTCGAGCTACCTCGTCGCGGAGGCACCGAACGGCAGCATCGTTGGCTTCGCCGGGGTCTGGTTCATGCGCGATCAGGTCCACCTGGTCACGATCGCCGTCGACCCCCCCGTTCCAGCGTCTGGGCGTCGCGGCGCGGCTGCTGCTGAGCTGCCTCGAGCTGGCGCGCGAGGCGGAGATGCCCAGTCTCGTCCTCGAGGTCCGCGCGTCGAACACGGCCGCGCAGAGGCTCTACGAGCGATTCGGGTTCCGGCGGCTCGGCCGTCTACGCCAGTACTACAAGGACGACGGCGAGGACGCGCTGGTGATGGAGACGCCCTCGCTCGATGACGAGGCGCATCGACGGCTCATCGAGCAACTGGCACGCCGCTACGAGTGAGCGAGATCGGTTACTCCGACGATTCATCCTCGCCCGCGGCTTCCTCTTCTTCTTCTTCGTCGACTGCCGCGGTGTCGTGGCTGTAGACGAGGTATCGGCCGTCGCGCTCGACGAGAACCGTCAACCGGCCCTCGCTCTCCTCGGCCTGGATCCAGGCGGGGAGCTCCGCGCCGTACCCGGTGACCAGGTGGGTGTTCGAGGGCTGCATCGCGAACTCGCGGCCCTCGATGTTCAGGTAGAACGGCGGTGGCTGGTCCCACTCGTTGAGGTTCAGCGCGAAGGTATCGACACCCTCGGTGGAGACGATGTGGAGGTCGGCGAACGCCAGCCTCATCGTCTTCGACTCTTCGTCGAACTCGTACCCCGCGCCGGTAGGCGCATCATCACCGGTGCGGGCTGCCTCGGCGGTTGCGTCAACCACGGGTGTCCTCCTGCCGACCGGCGGTGATCACAAGTCGCGTTGCGACGTCTGGACCCGAGATCTCGGCGCGATCATACGTGCGCGTTGGACCTCGAACCAGCCGGGTCGAGGCGTAGCGCGGGGCCGCCGCGTCGTCGCGATCCGTAGGTAGACTCCGCCGGCGCCGCGACTCGGATCGACGCCTCGCGAGGTGACGACGACGCGGGTCCGCGGCGGTTCGCCGGCCCCACGGAGGGAATGAGGGCGTTCGTGGCCGAGACCGTCGCCTCGCCTCGTTATGACGCGCGCCGCCAGGTGCGGGTGCTCACCGCGCTCGTCACGATCCTCAACCTCCACCCGCACATCGCCGTCTGGGTGCTCTACCTGACCGAGTTCCGCGACATCTCGCTGGCACAGGTCGGGATCATGGAGGGCATCTTCTGGGGGTTCACGCTCGCCCTCGAGCTTCCCTCGGGCGCGTTCGCCGACCGTTTCGGCCGTCGTCTCGGCTTCGCCGTCGGCATCACGATCGAGGCGGTCGGCGTTTTCATCTTCGCGCTCGCCGGCGATTTCTCGCTGCTGATCGTGTCGTACGTGCTATGGGGTAGCGGCATTGCCTTCCGCTCCGGCAACGACGGCGCCTTCCTCTACGACGCGCTGGCCGCGGACGGCCGCACCGAGCAGTACGCGGATCGTTTCGGCGTGATCCACGCCGCGATGCGCTTCGCGACCTCGGGCGGCGCGATCGCAGGTGGTGCGATCGCCGGGGCGACCGATCTCCAGATCGCGGTCTTTGCCGGTTTCGCGACCTACCTGATCAGCCTGCCGGCGCTCGCGCTGATGCGAGAGCCGCCTCGCACGAGCACCGCCGGCGTCAGCTCCTACCTCGGGACCATCGGCACCGCCTGGCAGCTGTTCAAGCGCCGTCCCGCGCTCCGCTACATCGTGCTGCTCGAGATTGCGCTGATAATCTCCGTACCGGTCCAGTTCCTGCTGTTCCAGCCGTTCCTACGGGAGTTCGGCGTGTCGCTCTTCCTCGTCGGTGCGCTCCTCGTCCCGATCGAGCGCGCCGGCGCCGGCGGCTCCCTGCGCAGCGGCCGCGTCTCTAGACGATACGGCATGCAGGGCATCGGTCTGATCGCGATCGGTGGCGTGGCCGCCGGCCTCGGGCTGCTCGCCATCTTCGATCACATTGCCGCGCTGGCTGCGTTTGCCCTGCCGCAGGTGGCGCGCGGTGTGTTCTTCCCCGCCGTCAGCGCCTATATCAATACCCGCGCGACCTCGGACGTGCGTGCGACGGTGCTCTCGGTCGGGCCGTTCGGTAACGCGCTCATGTTCGCGCTGATCGCGCCACTCGCCGGACTGGCGGGCGATGTCTCGCTCCGCCTCGCCTTCGGTCTCACGGCGCTGTTGATCGTCGTGACCTGCGGTCCGCTCTACCTGCTCTGGCGGCGCGCCGATCGCGTGCCGCCACCCGTGGAACCGAGTCCGGTCAGTGGGCGCCGCGAAGGCGCGCTCGGTGATCGCTAGAACGTGATCCCGTTGATGAACGTCGTAACTCGCGCGCCCAGCGCCTCGTAGGCCACCAGAGCGACCAGCGCGACCGCTACCAGCACGAGCCCGTACTCGACCATCGTCTGGCCCTCGTCCTGGCCACGCTGAGTTCGGCCTGCTTGCGCAGCACGTACCCGTTCAGCTTGTCAATCATCGCCTGATCCCCCACGTATTCGTCGTGACCACGACACCCACCGCTGGCGCCCGAAGCATCATGCGAGGCCGAGGCGCACCAAGATCATCGACAGAGGCCATGTGGACCCGTAGATCGCTGCGATCCAGAGACGAACGCACTACTTCGCGGTGTCCTGACGGTCGTGGCAGATTGACGTAACGAGGGGGCCGACAGGCCCCCGCGTGTACAACCGCCGTCTCCGAGACGACTAAACCTCGACCACCTCCGCCTCAACCGGCTCGGGTCGCGCCGCACCCGGCTCGCGGGTGAAGCTGAACTCCCCGTCCGCGAAGTCGACCGCGATGCAGTCGCCTGCCTCGAACTCGCCCGAGAGCACGCGCTTCGCGAGCGGGTTCTCGATCCGCCGTTCGATCACGCGCCGCAATGGGCGTGCCCCGAAGTCCGGGTCGTAGCCCTCGCGGACCACATCCGCCTTCGCCGTCTCGCTCACCTGGAAGTCGACGCTCCGCTCCTCGAGGCGTTCGCGCACCTCGTCGAGAACGAGATCGGCGATCTGCGCTATCTCCAGCTCGGTCAGCGGCTCGAAGACGATCGTGTCGTCGAGGCGGTTCAGGAACTCGGGCCGGAATGTGCGCTTGAGCGAATCCTCGACGGTACGCACGAGCTGGTCGTGGTCGCTGTCAGACTCGACCCGCCGGAAGCCGATCGACTCCGTGCGCTGACCGGTCCCGAGGTTCGACGTCAGGATGATCACCGTGTTTCGGAAGTCGACCGTCCGCCCGTGGGAGTCGGTCAGCCGCCCGTCGTCCATGATCTGCAGCAGCGTGTTGAACACGTCCGGATGCGCCTTCTCGATCTCGTCGAACAGCACCACCTGGTAGGGCCGGCGTCGGATCGCCTCGGTCAGCTCGCCCGCCTGGTCGAAGCCGACGTAGCCCGGTGGCGCGCCGATCAGGCGCGAGACGGTGTGGCGCTCCTGGTACTCGGACATATCGACCCGGATCAGGGCGTCCGCATCGTCGAACAGGTAGTCCGCCAGCGCCTTCGCCAGGTGCGTCTTGCCGGCGCCGGTTGGGCCCACGAATACGAACGAACCGATCGGCCGCCGCGGGTCCTTCAACCCGCTCCGCGCGCGCCGGATCGCGTCCGAGAGCACCTCGATCGCCCGGTCCTGTCCGATCACGCGGTCGTGCAGCGCCGTCTCCATGTGCAGCAGCTTCTCGCCTTCGCCCGCGAGCATCTTGTCGACCGGGATGCCGGTCATCTGCGCGATCAACGCCGCTATGTCCGACTCGCCGACCTCGTCGGAGACGCCGCTTTCCTCGCGCCAGGCGGCCCGCTTCGCCTCGTAGTCCGTCTGGATCTCGAGCACGTCCTGCTTCAGCCGCGCCGCCTCCTCGTAGTCCTCGCGCAACGCGGCCGCCTCGAGGCGTTCGTTGATCTCGTCGAGCCGCCGCTTCAGCTCACGCAGCTCCGGCGACATCGACTCGGACTGGATCACGTGGCGCGATGACGCCTCGTCGATCAGGTCGATCGCCTTGTCCGGAAGGTGGCGCTCGGTCAGGTAACGCGCGCTGAGGCGGACGGAGGATTCGACCGCCTCGTCGGTGATCTTGACGCCGTGGTGCTCCTCGTACTTCGCGCGGATGCCCTCGAGGATCGCGATCGCGTCGTCCACGCTCGGCTCGTCGACGTACACCGGCGAGAACCGCCGCTCGAGCGCCGGGTCCTGCTCGATGTGCTTGCGGTACTCGTCGAGCGTCGTCGCGCCGATCACGTGCAGCTCACCCCGGGCGAGCGCCGGCTTCATCATGTTGCTCGCGTCAATCGCGCCCTCGGCGCCGCCGGCGCCGACCACCTGGTGCAACTCGTCGATGAACAGGATCACTTCGCCCGCTGAATCCTTCACTTCACGCATGATCCCCTGCAGCCGCTCCTCGAACTCACCTCGGAACTTCGAGCCGGCGAGGAGCTGGCCCATGTCGAGCGCCATCACACGCTTGCCGTGGAGCCGCTCGGGCACGTCGTCGGCGACGATGCGCTGCGCGAGGCCCTCGACGATCGCCGTCTTGCCGACGCCCGCCTCGCCGATCAGTACCGGGTTGTTCTTCGTCCGCCGGTTCAGAACCTGCATCACGCGGTCCACCTCGACCTCGCGGCCGATCACCGGGTCGAGCGCGCCCTGCTCGGCGAACGCCGTCAGGTCGCGGCTGTACTTCGCCAGCGCCTGGTAGCTCGACTCCGCGGTCGGCGAATCGACCCGCGCGGTGCCTCGGATGTCGCGCAGCGCCTGGTAGACGCGCTCCTTCGTGATCTCGAACTCGACGAGGATGCGCGCCGATTCGCCGTCGCGTTCGTCGGCGATCGCGATCAGCACGTGCTCGACGCCCACGTACTCGTCTTGCAGCCGCTCCGCCTCTGCGTTCGCGCGCTCCAGCAGCCCCACCACGCGCGGCGTGGTGTAGATCTGCACGACGTCGCCGCCAAGCTTCGCCACCGTCTCGAGCTGCGCCTTGATCGCACGCCCGAGGGCGTCCGGGTCGACGCCCATCTTCTGCAACACCTCGCGCGCGAGGCCGTCCGGCAGCTGGACCAGCGCGAAGAAGACGTGCTCGACGTCCCATTGCGCGTGCCGCGTCTGCCGCACCATCTCTTGCGAGGCCCGGAGCACCTGTTGCGCCTGCTCCGTGAAGCGATCTTGTCTCATCATCTCGGGTCGCTCCCGTTCATCTCATCGGTGGTCGCGGTCGCTCGGGCCGGCGCCCGTCGCCGTCGCCGCCTACCTCGGTGGGTCTGCTTCGATCGCGGCGAGGCGTCGCTCGGTCGAGCGGAGTTCGCCGGTCACCTGCTCCAGCCGCTGCTGGAGTTCCTCGATCTGTTTGGTCATCCTCAGGATCACGTCGGCCCCGGCCAGGTTCACACCCAGATCGTTCACCAGGCGGGTCACCGTCCGCAGCCGTTCGACGTCCGCGTGCGAGTAGAGGCGCGTATTGCCCTGCGTGCGGTGGGGTTTCACGAGGCCGACGCGTTCGTAAGAGCGGATCGTCTGCTGGTGCAGCCCGATCATCCTCGAGACGATCGAGATCTGGAACACCGGCTCGTGTGGAGGGATCAGTTCTTCATCGCCGCGCATCTAGTCCCCTGACTCCTCGGTTGACTCCTCGGGCGCCGGGCGCGAGCGACGCTGCGTCGCGCGCAGCATCTCGAAGATGTCGCGCTGCTCTCGGCTCAGCGGCTCCGGGATCACGATTCGCGCCTCGGCCAGCAGATCGCCGAAGCCCTTCCCCTTCTGCTTCGGCATCCCCTGGCCGGAAAGCCGGAACACCTTGCCGGCCTGCGTCTCCTTCGGGATGCGCAGCGCCAGCGACTTGCCCTTCAACGAGGACACATGCACTTCTCCGCCGAGCGCGGCGTCTGGCGCCGGCACATCGACCACGACGCGCAAGTCGTCGCCGTTCCGCTGGAACTTCGCGTGCGGCTGCACCCGCACCCGCAGAAACAGGTCGCCCGAGGCCCCTCCCTGGACGCCCGGTGCGCCCTTGCCGCCGATCCGAATCCGCTGGCCGTCGGCGACCCCGGCGGGGATGTCGACCTCGATCCGGCTCGCGACGCCGCCGCCGGCACTGAGTTGGACGGTGCGCTTCGCCCCGCTGTAGGCCTCGTTCAGCGTCACGCTGACCGTGTGTTCGAGGTCCTGCCCCTTCTGCCGGCCTGCCGCGCGCCGGAACAAGCTGTCGAAGAGCCCTCCACCGCCCCCGCCCCCGAAGGGGGCATTCCCCGAAGTACCGCCGGGCGCCGGGGCGCCGCCACCAAACAGGTCTCCGAGGTCGCCCTCGAACGTGGAGGTCTGGCCGCTGGCGCCGCCCGGGAACCCACCCCCACCGGGGAAGCCGCCGGGAGCGTCGCCCTGCCGGCGTTGCATCTCCTCGATCTGGTCGGCGTGCTGCCACTGGTCGCCGTACTTGTCGTAAGCGGCGCGGTTCTTGGCGTCGCCGAGTACCTCGTGCGCCTGGGAGATCTCCTTGAAGCGCTCCTCGGAAGCAACGTCGCCGGGATTCACATCCGGGTGATGCTCACGCGCGAGCTTGCGGAACGCCGCCTTGATGTCCTTGTCGGAGGCGCCGCGCTTCACGCCAAGCACGCTATAGAGGTCCGTTGCCATGCATGCAGTATAGCGAGTGGCTATCGAGTTGTATACCATAGCTGAGTGGAAGACACTAAGATATCTTGACTTTGTTCGGAGATGATTGTAGTCGTCGACACATAGAGATGATCCCCCTGGGGCATCAACAGGTTCAGCGCGTAGCCGCTGAGAGAGGAAGATCGATGGCAAACATCGTTCGACACGACCCGTTCACAGCCTTCGCCAGACGATGGACCGCCTCTTCGACGACAGCTTCTTCCGGGCTCCCGGCCGGCTGTTCGACGAGGGGACGTTGCCGGTGGACATTTCCGAGACCGAGAGCGACCTGGTGGTCCGTGCGTCCCTGCCTGGCTTCGAGAAGGACGAGATCGACGTCAACGTCAATGAGGGCGTGCTGTCGATCAAGGGCCAGCACGGCGAGGAGCACGAGGAGCAGGGCGAGCGGTTCTACCGCCGCGAGCGCAGCTACGGCTCCGTCAGTCGACGCATCGCCCTCCCGGGCATCGTCGCTGACGCGGACGTCAACGCGGAGCTGAAGGGCGGCGTGCTGACGCTGCACATCCCGCTCCCTGAGACGGCGAAGCCGAAGCAGATCGAGATCAACGCGACCGGGTAGCCTCCAGGCGATCGCCTCCCAGAGAAGCCCCGGGGTGCTCCCCCGGGGCTTTTCCGATCGCCGGCGCGGGCTCCTGCCGCTAGGCAGCGATATCCTCTTTCGAGACCGCACGAGGCGGGGCCGGAGGTTGGCCCGCCGCCCCCGCACGGACCGTGGGAGCCTGTCATGGCGAAGTTGCTCGACGCGATCGACGCCGGTGGCGATCTCGGATCGCTGTCATCCGAGGAGATGACGGCGCTTGCGGCTGAGATCCGCGACCTGCTCGTCGAGACGATCCACGCCAACAGCGACGCCGGTCACCTCGCCTCGAACCTGGGTGCCGTCGAAATCTCGCTCGCGCTCCACCGCGTCTTCAACACCCCCTACGACAAGATCATCTGGGACGTCGGGCATCAGGCCTACGTCCACAAGCTGCTGACCGGCCGCCGCGACCGGATCTCGACGCTCCGTCAGCAGGGCGGGCTCTCCGGCTTCCCCGACCGTCGCGAGAGCGAGCACGACGCCTTTGGCGCCGGCCACGCCGGCACCGCCCTCGCGGCCGCCACTGGCTACGCACTCGCCCGCGACCTCCGTGGCGAGGAGCATCGCATCGTCGCCGTCGTCGGCGACGGCGCGCTCACCGCCGGACTCAGTTTCGAGGCCCTCAACCACCTCGGATCCCTCGGCAGCGACGTCGTCGTTGTCTTCAACGACAACGAGATGTCGATCTCGCCGAACGTCGGCGCCATCAACCGCAGCATCAACCGCTTCCGCGTCAACACTGCCTACCGCGACTTCAAGAACGAGCTCAAGAAGGTCGTCACCCAGATGCCGACCGGGAACTGGTGGTGGGACGAGTGGCGTCGCCTCAAGCGCGTCCCCCGTGAGTTCATCGTCCAGTCCGGCTTCTGGGACCACCTCGGCTTCGACTACTACGGTCCGATCGACGGCCATGACATGGGCCAGCTCGAATCGACGCTCCGCTCCGTGCGCCACTTCACCGGAAAGCCGGCCCTGATTCACGCCAACACGGAGAAGGGTCACGGAGTCCCCGAGGCCGCCGCCGACCCGGTGAAGAGCCACAGCGGTACCTACTGGCTGAAGCCCAGCGGCGACCCTGCTGCCAAACCGGCCCGCACCTACAGCCAGGTCTTCGGTGACGCGGCAGCGGAGCTGATGCGCGACGACGACCGCATCGTCGTCGTCACCCCGGCGATGATCGAGGGCTCCGGGCTCACCTCGCTGCAGCGCGAGTTCCCGGATCGCGTCCTCGACGTCGGCATCGCTGAGCAACACGCGGTCACCGCCGGCGCCGGCCTCGCTGCCGCCGGCATGAAACCGATCGTCGCGATCTACTCGACGTTCCTCCAGCGCGGCTACGACTCGGTTGTCCACGACGTCGCGGTCCAGGGCCTGCCTGTCATCTTCGCGATCGATCGCGCCGGCCACGTCGGCGAGGACGGCCGCACTCACCAGGGATTCGCCGACATCAGCTTCCTCCGCTGCGTCCCAGATATGGTCGTCGCCGCGCCGGTCGACGACGCCGAGCTCGGCGATCTGCTCCGCACCGCCCTCGATCACGACGGCCCCTTCGCGATCCGCTACCCCCGAGGCGCTGCCGCGGTCGAGATCTCCGCGCGTAACGCCGGCCCCGTTCGGATCGGCACAGGCACCACCCTCCGCGAGGGCACCGACCTCGCCCTGATCGGCCTCGGTGCCGTGCTTCCCGAGTGCCTCGAGGCCGCGGATCTCCTCGCGGTTGACGGCACCGGCGCCGCCGTCATCAACGCCCGCTTCGCGAAGCCGCTCGACGAGGAGCTGATCCTCGACGTCGCGCGCCACACGCAGGCGATCGTCACCGTCGAGGAGAACGTCCGCGCCGGCGGCTTCGGCGAGGCCGTCCTCGCCCTCCTCGCCGAGCACGACCTGGCGAGTTGCTACCGCGGCGCGATCACCATGCCCGACGCCATCGTCGAGCATGCGTCGCAGGCCCAACAACGCCTCGACGCGGGCCTGGATTCCGCGAGCATCGTCCGCACCGTACGCGAACTCCTCGACCGCCGCGCCGGCCTCGACCCAATCGCCCCGCGGCTCGCCAGCCGCTAACCGGCCGCCCCGCAGTCGACCCTTCGTTCCACGAGACCGGCGGGAGCGCCGGTCTCGTGGGTTCCGCTTCGGTGCGACTTCCTCCGGTTCGAACTGTTAGGCGAGGCGTACGGCAGGTCGCACGGTCACCTCCGCTGCGCCCATCGCGACAGCGACCCCGAGCCCCCGGTCGCGCCAGCTCGTTCCGAGTTCCCATCCCAACAGCGTCTGCCTAGCGGTACCAGAAGCCGGTCCTTCACCACGCCCCACACAGCCTCCAACCCCCACCGAGACGAACCACCCCACCCCGGCCGGCCACCGAAGCTCACGACGGGCGCGCGGATCCCCGGCTTTGAGGGGTCCCGGGGACACCGTCCCCGGGCGGGGGTGTCGGGGGCGGGCGCCCCCGACGAACGAACCGACCTCAAGCCGCCAGCGCGTAGCACCCAGCCAGCCGTCCACCTCGGAGATCGTGCGGTCACTCCAGTACGGCCCGTCGCGCCAGCGCCGTTCGGACCCTCGCGGTGGGCGGTCGCCTCGAGACCGTCCCGGGCGGGATGTCGGGGCCTCACCCGTGGGGCGATCCTCTCAGTTCGCCATGCCCCCGACGAACGAACCGACCTCCACCGCCACGCGCGTAGCACTCCGGCAGCCGTCCACCTCGCAGCGCGTGCGGTCATTCCGGTACGGCCCGTCTCGGCCAGCGACCCCACAACCCTTCATCGTTCAGGCCACCACAAACACCAGAGCATCCCTAGCCGCTGCCGGCGCGAAGCATCCCCCGAGCGGGGGGAGCGGGCCCTCGCCCGCGGGGCGATACTCGAGATGGAGCCGGAGCCCCCTCAAGTATGGGGAGTGGACGGCCGGGCCCTAAAGAACCCTCTCAACACGACCGAGGCGACTCGAGCAATGGCGCGACACAGCCGGGCGTCACGAGCACTCGAATGGATGTGCTCCCCCTCGGGAGTCACCCCCGAGGAACTAATTCTTCGCGGCGGCCGCCTTCTTCTTCCGAGGCTTGCGGGCCCGCTTCTTCTTCGGCTTCGCCTTCGGAACCGAAACGTCGATCGGCTCGCGCTCGCGGTTGGCGAGCCGGCCTCGACTACTTTCCATCCGAGACATCAGCGCGAGCGCCTTCTTGGTGTCCGAGGCGACGCGCGCCGGTTCGCCGTGGCGGAGCCGGTACTTCGAGCACCAGTAGGTGAACGCCTGCAACTCGGCCTGCCGCATCCGCGCGGCGAGCCGCGTATCGGTCTCCGTCGCATAGAGCAGCTGCAGCTCCTCGAGCGACTTGCCGTAGACGCGCTCGTAGGCCATCACGTCGGGCTGCGGCTGACCGGCGCCCGCCAGGCGTCCGGCCTTCTGCAGCTCCATCTCCGCTGACAGCAGCAGCAGCTCTTCGACCGTCACCCCGTACTGGAAATTGAGGTGGGCGCGGTGCTTCGGTCCGCCGATCGCGCGTGCGAAATCCTCCTCCGTGCTGCCGTCGGGCGGCAGCCCGAAGATCAGCAGTCGCTCCAGCTCCGCTGGCGGGATGTGCTCCTCGACCTCGACGAGCAGGCGCTGAGCGAGCAGCAGCCAGTCGAACGCCTCGCCGCCGATCAGGTACCGCTGACGGACGCCGTTCAGCTCCTCGTCGGGCGCCGCCCAGCGCGCGACGACTTCGAGCAGCGCCGGGTACCACGAATGTCCGCGCTCCACCTCCCGACGGAGCGCCTCGACGGCCTGATCCGGCTTCAGCGGACCTTCACGCGGCACGCGCACCCGCCGCCGGGTCGGAGCCGGGTCGTCGTCAGTGAGGACCGCGTCGGGCGCGAGCGTGCTCATAACCAATCCAGTCTACCGATCGCACAGGTCGATGCCTTGCGCCGAAGCCCTCGAAGCTCGGATCTTCGGCGTCAGGTCAGCGCACGCGCCGAACGCGGCGGCGCGATCAGGAGATCGAGGCAGTGCGCTCGGCGGCGGCGATCGCTGCCGCGTCGGCATTCGCTGTCCAGACGCCGAGCCCGGTCAACTCCGCGCGCAGCAACTGCGCCGGCTCCGAGGTGTCACCCTCTTCCAGCGCCACCACGAGCCGGACCTGGCCGCCGGCGAGGTAGTGGCGATACGCGTCGAGGTGGCTGCCGGTCAGCACGGCGTACTCCACCACCGGCGTGAAGCCGGCCTCGGCATACGAGCGTGCCAGCAGGCACTGGTTGCGGATCGACAGCTCGACCTGGCGTTCTGACTCCTCTTGCGGCTCGTCGCCCGGCAAGACGCGGCCCCCCGCGACGGCCGCGGCGAGCGCGTCGCCATCGACGTACGCGGCGCGGTCGAAGGATTCGAGCAGTGCGCGCGCCACCTCGCTCCGAGGCGTCCCCGGGAGCCCGCTCACAATCCAGATCGCGGGCGGCATCATCGAGAGCCGCTCGATCGCGCTCGCGGCGACGTGATGCCTCTCAGCCATCGAGGTTAGCGACGGGCCCTCGTCTTGGAGCGCTTGCGCGCCTTCTTCTGCGCGCGCTCCGCGCGCCGCCGGTCCGCCCTCGCCGCGTTCGGATCGACCTCGACGACCGCCTCCGCCTCCGCGCTGCCGTTCGTGCTCGCGGGCGCGGACGCCCCTTCGTCGGTCCCCGGCTCGGCCGGGCCCGAGGTGCGCACCTGCTGCGGCGTGTGCTCACCCAGCAGGTGCCTCGCCTGCGCCGGCTGCAGCCTTGTGTGGAAGATGTTGCGGGCCACGGTCTGGCGAATCCGCTCGGAGAGCTGCTCATACATGTCGTGCGCTTCGCGCTTGTACGCGACCAGCGGGTCCGTTTGCCCGTACGCGCGGAGCCCGATCCCCTGGCGCATCTCGTCCATCGCGGTCAGGTGGCTGACCCACAGCGAGTCGATCGTCTTCACCAGCACCAGCCGCTCGGCCAGGCGCTGCACGTCCTCGCCGTTTGCCTGTTCCAGCGCGTCATAGCGCCGTTCGACGATGTCGAGCGCCTCCTCGAGGACGGCGTCGGCGGGTCCAGCCTCGACCCGCTCCAGCGTCAGCTCCCCCTCGAGCGGGACGGTCGCCTCGAGCGACTGGAAGAACGAGGACGGATCGAGCGGCGCCGAGGTCAGGAACGATTCGCCGAGTGAGTCGACCTCGTCCTCGACCATGGTCAGCACCGTCTCCCGCAGATCTTCGCCGTGGAGCACCTTGTCGCGTTCGGAGTAGATCACGTCGCGGTGGGTGTTCATCACGTCGTCGTACTCCACGACGTGCTTGCGGATGTCGAAGTTGGAGCCCTCCACTCGTTGCTGCGCCTGCTCGATCGCGCGCGTCACCATCTTCGACTCGAGCGGCGTGCCCTCATCGAGGCCGAGCTTGCCCATCATCCCCGGCAGCCAGTCCGGCGCGAAGCGCTTCATCAGGTCGTCCTCGAACGACACGAAGAACCGCGTCGAGCCGGGGTCGCCTTGGCGTCCCGAGCGCCCCCGAAGCTGGTTGTCGATGCGGCGCGACTCGTGCCGCTCGGTACCGAGCACGTGCAAGCCGCCTCGCTCGGCGATCCCCTCGCCGAGCTTGATGTCGGTCCCGCGGCCGGCCATGTTCGTCGCGATCGTGACCGCGCCCTCGAGGCCGGCACGCGCGATGATCGCCGCCTCGCGTTGGTGCTGCTTCGCGTTCAGCACCTCGTGAGGAATGCCACGCCGCGTCAGCAGCGCCGACAGGTCCTCCGACGATTCGATCGCCACCGTGCCGACTAGGACCGGCCGGCCCTCTTCGTGCTTCTCGACGATGTCCTCGATCACCGCCCCCCACTTCGCGGGCTGCGAGCGGAACACCAGGTCGGGCATGTCGTCGCGCGCGACGTCGCGGTGCGTCGGGACGACAACCACCTCGAGCTCGTAGATCTCCGCCAGCTCCTCCGCCTCGGTCACTGCGGTGCCTGTCATTCCGGAGAGCTTCTCGTAGAGCCGGAAGAAGTTCTGAATCGTGATCGTGGCGTAGGTCACCGATTCCTGGTTGACCTTCACGCCCTCTTTCGCCTCGACCGCCTGGTGCAGGCCGTCCGACCAGCGCCGCCCCTCCATCAGCCGCCCGGTGAAGGCGTCCACGATCACGATCTCGTTGTCCTTGATCACATAGTCGCGGTCGCGCTGGTAGATCACCTCGGCTTTGAGCGCCGCTTCCATGTAGCGCGTCAGCGCGAAGTTCTCCAGCGAGTACAGGTTCTCGATGCCGAGTGCGCCCTCGAGCTTCTCGACGCCCGGCTCCGTCAGCCCGACGCTCCGCGTCCGCAGGTCGACGGTGTAGTCCACCTCCTGGGTCAGCGATGGCACGATCCGCGCGAAGCGCGGGTACAGCCGCACGTCGTCCTGCGCCGCCCCCGAGATGATCAGCGGCGTCCGCGCCTCGTCGATCAGCACGCTGTCGGCCTCGTCGATGATCGCGTAGTGCCGCTGCTTCTGGACGCGGTCATCGAGGTTCGTCGCCATGTTGTCACGCAGGTAGTCGAACCCGAACTCGTTGTTCGTTCCGTAGACCACGTCGCTGGCGTACACGTCGCGCCGGTGCGCCATCGCCAGGTACTCCATCGAGCCCTGGTCCGACTGCTGCTCCTCGCTCACGACGAAGGCGCCCTGGTTCTGAAGCACCCCGATCGACATTCCGAGGCTCATCAACGCCATGCGCCCGTACCACTGCGCGTCACGCCTCGCCAGGTAGTCGTTGACGGTGACGAGGTGCGCGCCTTGCCCCTCGAGCGCGTTCAGGTACAGCGCCAGCGTCGCCACCAGCGTCTTACCCTCGCCGGTGCGCATCTCCGCCACCGCGCCGCGGTGCAGCGCGATCGCCCCCAGCACCTGCACGTCGTAGGCGCGCTCGCCGGTGGTCCGCGCCACCGCCTCGCGCGCCACCGCGAGGCCTTCGGGCATCAGGTCGTCGAGCGTTTCACCGTCCTCGAGGCGTGCCCGAAATTCATCGGTCTTGGCGCGTAGTTCATCGTCTGACAGCGCCTCGATCGCGGACGTGAACTCGTTGACCTCGTCGACGAGCGGGTGCAGCTCCTTGAGCGCACGCTCGTTCGAGTCGTTGCCAAAGATCTTCTTGACGGCACCAAACACCGGTCATGCCTCCTCGAGGTGGGCGATCCCAGTGTACGGCGCGTCCGCACGCGCGACCTCGGGACGACGCCTAGGCGGGGTAGGTCGATGCGCCGGCGTTACTTTTTCGCGGCCGCCCGCTTGCGATCGCGCACCAGCTTCACGTCGAGACGCATGCCGAGCGCCTTCGCGACATCGACGATCGTGTCGAGCCGGGGGTTGTGCTCAGCCGATCCGAGGCGCGAGATCGTGGACTGGGACTCACCAGCACGCTTCGCAATGTCGCGCTTCAATACCCCGGCGCGACGGGCCAGGATCAGATGCTTCACGATCTCGAACCGCGCGGCTAGGCGGTCGTACTCCGCTTGAAGCTCAGGGTCCCGTTCGTGCATCGCGCGCACGTGCTCGAGGGCGTTCCCGCCGCGATGTGGATTCTCCTTGGTGGGCACCGGGGCTGCCTCCTCGCGGTACGAGCCGATATCAGCGAGGGCGAGGAGAAGATAAACCCCTGAGAACCGACCTACCGGAACAGCGCCCCCACCGACCCACCGGTGTGGATGCGGTGGATCGCATCGCCGAGGATCGACGCGGTCGACAGCACGCTCGACTGCACGTTCTGGAACTCGCCGTGGACCAGCGGCAGCGAGTCCGTGAACACGATCTGATCGAGGTCCTTCGTATCCAATTCGAAGAACGCCTTCGGCGCGAACACGGGGTGTACACAGGCCACGTGCACCGAGCGCGCGCCGCGCGAGCGCATCAGCCGCACCGCCGCGGCTACCGTCCCGCCGGTCAGGATCTCGTCGTCGACGATCACGCAGTCGTGGCCGTCGACCTCGCCGATCAGCGTCATCGCCTCGGCGCTCTCGTCGTTGCCCGTGCGGCGCTTGTCGACAATCGCGAGGTCGGCGCCCAGCCGCTCGGCGACGTTCCGTGCCCGCTTCGCCCCACCGACGTCCGTCGCCACCACAGCGGGCGATGCGAGGTTCTCGCTCCGGAAGTAGTCCGCGATCATCGGGAATGCCGTCAGCTCGTCCACGGGGATATTGAAGAAACCCTGGATCTGCCCGGCGTGCAGGTCCAACGTCAGCACACGGTCCGCCCCGGCCACCTCGAGGAAGTTCGCGAACAGGCGCGCGGTCACGGGCACGCGCGGCTGATCCTTCTTATCGGAGCGCCCGTAGGCGTAGTAGGGGATCACCGCCGTGATCCGCCCCGCCGACGCTCGCTTTGCAGCGTCGATCATCACCAACAGTTCCATCAGCCGCGTGTTCACGGGCGACACGATCGGCTGGATCAGGAACACGTCCCGTTCGCGGATGTTGTCCATGAAGCGGACAAAGATCTCCTCGTTCGAGAACTCGAACACCTCGACCTCGCCCAGCGGCATCTCGAGGTGCCTGCACACCGACTCGGCCAGCGCACGGTGCGCGTTGCCGCTGAACACGGCCAGCTCACGGAACGACTGCATGGTGAGGACGCCTCCCGCTACCGGCGTCCGCCGGTGCCGCCCGCTCGAGGCCTCTCGATACTAGCACTGACGTTCCCACGCGCCCGGTGCTCCAAGTCTCCTTGCCCCGTGTCTGCTGTCCGGACCTTTGGGCCCGGGGCCGCCCCGGTAGGCGCCCTGTTGGTCCTGGCACCATCACAGAATCTCACCGCCGCCAGCAACCGCCGTCACCGACGGTCGGTCCCAGCACAAGCATCTCGGCTTTGGAGGGTCCGGGGGACACGCTGTCCCTCGGCGGGGTGTCGGGGGCCTCGCCGTAGGGCGATCAACGAAAGCGAGTGCCCCCGACGAAGATCACGACCCGAAACAACTCCCGCCAGTACAGCGTGATGCCGCCCACATCGCGCGGTCGCAGCTGTGGTCCCGGCATCCCCACCTGCCCCTGTTCGCCACTACCCGGTCAGGTCATCCCGACACGATCCCACCGCCGACCCGCCGAGGGCGGCGCCTGACCGCTTCGCTCCGCCCCGGCCGACCGGGTAAACTACCCCGGCCGACGCTAGCGACCTCACGGGGGAGATCTCGACCTATGGACTTCCACTTCAACGAGGCTGAACAGCAATTCCGCGACGAGATCCGCTCGTTCCTCGTTGATCAGCTCCCGACCGATTGGGCCGACCGCGCCTTCCTCGGCGAGGTCCCCGAGGCCGAGCAGGAGGAACTGGCGAAGAAGCTCACCGCCGCCCTCGCCGAGCGCAAGTGGCTCGCCATGGCCTGGCCCGAGGAATCCGGCGGAATCGACGCCGGCCACGTCCAACAGATGCTCTACAAGGAAGAAACCGCCTACGCCCAGATGCCCAGCGGCAGCACTATGGGCGTCGACTGGGTCGGCCCCGCGATCATGCTCTTCGGCAACGACGAGCAGAAGGCGAAGTACCTCCCGAACATCGTCAACGGCATCGACCAGTGGTGCACGCTCTACTCCGAGCCGGGCGCCGGTTCCGACCTTGCCTCGCTCCAGACCCGCGCCGTTCGCGACGGCGACGAGTACGTGATCAACGGCAGCAAGATCTGGACCAGCGGCGGCCACTTCTCGAACATGGGTTGGCTCGCCGCCCGCACCGACCCGGACGCGCCCAAGCACCGTGGCATCACCACCTTCGTGCTCGAGATGGACGCCCCCGGCGTCGAGGTTCGCCCGCTCGTCAACATGGCCGATGAGCACAACTTCAACGAAGTCTTCTTCGAGGACGTGCGTATCCCGGCGACCAACCTGGTCGGCGTCGAGAACCGCGGCTGGTACCAGGTCGCGACCGCTCTCGACTACGAGCGCTCCGGCGTCGCCGCCTACGCCGGCGGCAAGCGCAACCTCGAGCGCCTCGTCGGCGCCGCGAAGGAGGACGACGCGCTGCTGAAGCAGAACCCCAACGCCCGCTACGAGCTGGCCGACCGCTGGGTCGAGCTGCAGGTCGGCTTCAACGTCGCCTACCGCATCCCCTTCCTCCAGGCTCAGGACCAGATCCCAAACCATGAGGCGTCGATCTCGAAGCTCTACGGCTCCGAGCTCACCCAGCGCATTGCCCGCACCGGCATCCAGATGCTCGGCATGGGCGGCCAGGTCCTCCCCGGCTCGCCGCACTCGAAGCTCGGCGGTGCGATCGCCAAGACCTACCTCAACGCCGTCAGCTCGACCGTCGCCGCCGGCACCTCCGAGGTCCAGCGCAACATCATCGCCCAGCGCGGCCTCGGCCTCCCGAGGGGCTAAGGCCCCTGGAACCCCAGCCCGGGGCCGGTTGTGGCTGCGGGCAGCCTGCCCTTCTCGCTCTCGCTCCGCCGCTGCTCCACGTCTATCCGCGTCAGGAGAACTGTGCCTAGCGGTACCGGAAACCCCTTGCCCGAGGCGCCCTGCGTAGACTTGAAACGCCACCAGGGCGAAGGACTCCGCTTGCCGCCATTGAAGTTCGAGCTGGCCAACGGCTCTCGGCTCGCGAGGGGTCCGGGGGCAAGCTGCCCCCGGCGGGGGTGTCGGGGGCCCCGCCCGGAGGGCGATCCCGTGGATCGCTGTGCCCCCGACGAATGAATCGACCTCCAGCGCCGGCGCGCGGCACCCGGCCGGCCGCCCACCTCGTAGTTCGTGCGGTGACGTCCGCTGCCCCCGTCGCGCGAGCGACCCCCGAGGCCCCGCCGCGAGCGACCCCCGAGGCCCCGCCGCGCCAGCGATCCCCGAGGCCCGTCGCGCCAGCGACGCCGAGGCGAATCACCCTGGCCGGCCGACTGGCGCCCCACCCTCGAATCACGGATAAAGAGCACCAGCCCCTGGCGCCGTCGGCGCCCACTCCCTCCCCGGAACGGAGCCCCGTGGACGCGACGCTTCTCTGGCTCCAGCTCGCCGGCGCCGCCGGCGTCATCCTCTTCGCGGCGACATACATGGCCGGCAGCGCCGACGTGATCGCCATCCGCACTGGCCTCGGCCGCACGTTCATCGGCGTCGTGATGCTCGCCACCGCCACGTCGCTGCCGGAGTTGGGCACCGGCATCAGCTCGATCGTCTGGCTCGACGAACCCGACCTGGCCGCCGGAGACGCCTTCGGCAGCAACCTCTTCAACCTGCTGATCATCGGCTTGCTGGACTTCTTCTGGCGCGACGGGCCGCTGCTCAACCGTGTCAGCGCGACGGCGGTGTTGATCGCCGCGCTCGGCCTCCTCGTAATCGCCCTCGCCGCCTCCGGCGTCTTCATCCACCAGCAGCTCGAGTTCGCGACCGGCAGCTTCATCAGCCCGATCTCGATCGCGATCCTCGCGACCTTCGTGCTCGCCATGTGGATCCTCTACCACACCGAGCGCCGCGGCCCCGCCACGATCCACCCCGAGCCCGACTCCTCGATGCGGCGCGCCTTCGTGATCTACGCGATCTCCGCCGCCGCCGTCGTCGCCGCGGCCATCTGGCTGGCCAACACCGGCGACTCACTCGCCGAGGAGCTCGGCCTCGAGCGCAGCTTCGTCGGCACCCAGTTTCTCGCCCTGAGCACCTCGCTCCCGGAGCTGGCTGCCTCGATCGCCGCGATTCGCCTCGGCGCTCCCGAGCTGGCGATCAGCAACGTGCTTGGCAGCAACCTCTTCAACATGGGCTTCATCCTCTTCGCGGATGACCTCGTCTACACGGATGGCCCGCTCTGGGAGGTCGTCGCGCCGGTACACATCTTCACCGCGATCACCGCGATGCTCATGACCGCGGTCGTGATCGTCGCCCTCGCCACCCAGGAACGAGGCCGGCCGGGCCGCTTCTTCACCTTCGAGGCGGTGATGCTCGCCGTGCTCTACGTCGGCGGCAGCGTCCTCATCTTCGAACTCGCCTGATCGCGAACAAGCTGCGCCCGCGTGCTTCCCCGCCTCGAGCGCGGCGACGATCTGCTCCGCGTGCAGGAACGTCGGCGTCAGCAGCTCGACGGCGTCGACCTCGGGATTCGCGAGCAGTTCCGCGAAGTCGGTGCTGATCCTCGGCGAGAGCGTGTTGCACGTAGCCACGGATGTTCTGCTGCGAGATGTTCCCGCAGCCGACGACGCCGATTCGGACCTGCTCCACGGCGGATCGGGGCGCTCAGTCGGCGGTCACCACCCCAACCGGGCAGCTCACGCCGGTCCCGCCGATGCCGCAGTACCCGTTCGGGTTCCAGTGCAGGTACTGGTGGTGGTACGGCTCGGCGTAGTAGAACTCCGGCGCCTCTCGTAGTTCCGTCGTGATCTCGCTGTAGCCCGCCTCGGTCAGCACGCCCTGGTACATCTCCCGCGACGCCTCGAGGGCGAGGCGCTGCTCCTCGGACGTCCAGTAGGCGGCGGACCGGTACTGCGTGCCGTAGTCGTTGCCCTGTCGCATGCCCTGGGTTGGGTCGTGCCCCTCCCAGAACTCCGTGAGGATCTCCTCGTAGCTGATCTTCCCCGGGTCGAACACGACCAGCACCGCCTCCATGTGGCCGGTCCTCGTCGAGCAGGTCTCTTCGTACGTCGGGTTCGGCGTGTAGCCGCCGGCGTAACCGACCGCTGTCGTCCAGACACCGTCGAGCTGCCAGAAGATCCGCTCCGCGCCCCAGAAACAGCCCATCCCGAAAACCGCCTGCTCGAACCCCTCGGGGAACGGCGGCGCCATCGGATTCCCGAGGACGAGATGCAGGCCCGGCGCCTCGACGGCCTCGTCGCGCCCGGGCAGGGCGTCCTCCGGCGCGATCATCGCGCCTTTGCTGCCGGCCATCGCCTCGAAAAATCGCATCATCTCGTGTACCCACCCGTCGCTCGTGCGCTCCATCACTAGCCTACGAGAAGTCGACGCGGGCCGTGGTCATCCTTTCGCAAGAACTGGAATCGGGACGGTGGTGGCTCTGCTGCGCCTCGAGGAAACCGCGGCCATCGGGGAAACCCGGAGGTCGGCCCACCCGCCGCTCACTGCGCTCTCAAATATCTCGCTGTTGGAGCTCACCCGCGGCGCATCGCGCCGATGGAGCGCGAACGTGACGGAGCAGACCCCCCCCCCGCCATCCCCGGCGACCGACCTGATCGAGGTCGTCTTCGACGGCCGCTCGGTCTCGCTGATCGTCCGCCCGCCTCGAGGCGATCAGCCCGCCGCCACTCCCGAGGAAGCAGCCACGGCCCTGCGTCGCGGACCATTCCCGGCGGTCTCTCCGCAGACCGTCGCCGACGTCGTCGCCGCGCAGAGTGGCGAGCCGGCGCTGGTCGGCGAGGTGCCGGTCCCCGCGGACGCCGCCGGCTGGTTCGTCGTCATCTCCCCCGACGCACTGGCGGCCTACCTGGTCCCGGCGCCAACCTCCGTCGTCGCCGATGACGCCGAGGCCGCTCCGTCAGCGGAGGAGAGTGCCGACGAGGACTCCGTCGCGGGGCCCGCTCAGCCTCCTGCTTCGAGCGACGCGATCGCCAAGCGGCTCAGGGAACTCGAAGTCAAGCGCGGCGTGATCGACGAGGTCGTCGCGGCGTTCGATCCACCGCGCGTCGTGGAGGCGATTGAATGCGTGGCGCTCGGGCAGCGTCCGGTCGAGGGTCGCAACGCCATCATCGAGATCCTCGGCGCCGGCGGTGAGGAGGAGCACGCACCGGTCACCCGAGACGATGGCACCGTCGATCACCACGCCACCCTCGTCTCCCGCTTCGTCGAGCAGGGTGCGGTGATTGCAACGCGCGTGCCGCCGGTGGAAGGCACGCCTGGGATCGATGTCTCGGGCAAACCGATCGACCCGCGCGCCGTCACCGACCAGTCGCTCGACGCACTCGCCGGGCAGCACACCGAGGTTCAGGGCGACCAGCTCGTCACCATCAACCCCGGACGCCCCACCAGGAACGGCGAGCGGTTCGACGTGCTCCCCTCGTACGAGGTGCCCGGCGACCTCAACTACGCTGTCGGCAATATCGAGTTCGAGGGCGACGTGCTCGTTCGCGGCGACGTCAAGCCGGGGTTCTCGATTGACGCGACCGGCTCCGTCGTGGTCGGTGGCGTGCTCGAACAAGCCACCATCCGCGCCGGCGGCGACGTCAGCGTCCAGGGTGTGATCGGCAGCCACGAGGCCGGCGTCGCCGGCGACGCCGAGGACGGCGGCGCCGCGATCACGGCCGGCGGCGACATCGACGCGCAATACCTCCACACCATCTCGGTGCGGGCCGAAGGAGAGGTCCGCGTCAATCGCGAGATCGTGAACTGCACCGTCCGCGCCTCTCGCGTCCTCACCCCGCCCAGCGGCCGGATCGTCGGCGGCGACGTCACCGCCGACTTCGAGATCGGCGCCGGCTCGCTCGGCTCGAACAACGGCGCCCGCACCCAGCTCCAGATCGCTACCCATCGCGCCGGCGAGGCGCTGGTCGTTCGCGCCTGGGACACCGCGCAGGCCGGCGTCAAGCTGAACGTCAGCGGCGCGATCCTCGACATCGAGGACGCTCTCCCCTCGGCCTCCTTCTGGCAGCTCGAAGGCGACGTCGTCCGCCTGGATGGGTTCGCCACGTTGCAAGACATCATCAACTTCGCCGAGGAGACCGACCGGCGCCCGCCCACCGCTCCATCCGCTGATGATGAGGAAGATGCCGCGGCCTAGCTCGCTCGACCGAGACCCTCGCCCCGGGCGCGAAGCGTCACGAGTGGGTCGAAGACCCCGCAGACCTAGCTCGTCGCCTGCAGCTCCGCGATCGCCCGCTGCACGTGCTCGTCCTCGAGGAACGACGCGCCCGCTTCCTCGCGGAACTGCGCCGCCCGCGACAGCACGCGCGCTCGATCCATCCCTGGCGGCGGCTCGGTCGCCCACGCCACCAGGAGGAGTAGGACCCCGTTCGGGTCTTCGAGGAACACCAGCCGTTCGTAGCCGCGTCGGATCTCCTCGGAGCCGTGCAGTCCCGCGCCCGAGAGCTCGAAGAACGCCTGGTCCATGAACTCGCCGCTCACGCGCAGCGTCAGGTACTGCATCGAGCCCACGCCCAGGCTCGCCTCGGCGAGCTTCAGGTTCGGATCGGTCGGCCCGATCAGCATCAGGTAGCTCTCGCCGCCTACGTAAAGCAGCGCCTGCACCGACTCCGGATCGTCGCGATTCGGCTCGCTGTACACCACTGTCGCGCCGAGCTTGCCGTAGAAGTCGAGCGACTCCTCAATGTCTTTCACGATCATCGCCGGGTAGCCGACGCCGCTCAGCTCCATGCCGTACCCTTCGCCGCCGTCTAGCAGTGCTGTCCACCAGTGCCGGGACACCCTACCGATTGCGGGCCTCGGACGCTGCGGTCCGAACTGGTCACCAGTCGTCAGCATGGAGAGTCAAAATTCGGTCGCCGGTGCAGGCCACTCAGGCCGCGACCGGCCGAGCTAGCTCAACCTCGCCATCGCCGGCCTACTGGCTGACGCCCAGGTCGAGCACGAAACGGGCCCCTCCGAGTTCCGGAGCATCGGTCACAGTGATCGTTCCGCCGTGCCTCGTGGTGATCGCCTCCACGAGCGCGAGGCCGATCCCGCTACCGCCAGTCGCGCGGCTCCGCGACCCGTCGAGGCGGACGAAGCGATCGAAGATTCGT
This sequence comes from Dehalococcoidia bacterium, assembly GCA_965248675.1. Taxonomy (GTDB): domain Bacteria; phylum Chloroflexota; class Dehalococcoidia; order UBA2979; family UBA2979; genus UBA6627. The sequence continues at coordinate 1,209,369 of CBDFJZ010000008.1, read as the reverse complement.
TCCCGATCCTCCGCCGCAATCCCCGGCCCATCGTCGTCGATCACGATCTCGGCCCGTCCCTCGGCGGTTCGCACCTGTACCTGTACCGACCGCTGGGCGTGTTGGGCGGCGTTGGTCAGTACGTTGAAGATCGCCCGCTCGAGCTGCAATTCGACCCCTCGGACGGTCACCGCTTCCGCAGCCGCGATCGTGAGCTCCGCGCTCGTGGGCGGGAGCCGGTCGGCCGCCGCCCGGCACACGGCGCTCAGCTCGACTCGTTCCTCGATGCCCGCTGAGTCGCCCTCATCAAATCGGGCAAGATCCAGCAGGTCGGCGATCAGCTCTTCCATCCGGTCCGCTTCCGCCGACACCTGTCCCGCGAGCTGGCTGAGCTTCCCGGGATCGGGACTCACCGCGGCGACTCCGGCCGCCGCCTTGATCGTCGAGAGCGGCGAGCGGAGCTCGTGGCTCGCGTCCGCGACGAACTGGCGCTGCCGCTTTGAGCCGGCCTCGAGGCGGTCGAGCATCTGGTTCATCAGCATCGCCAGCTCGGCGATCTCGTCTTGAGCTGGCGGCACCGGCACCCGCTCGTCCAGCGTGGCGGACGTGATGCTCGCGACCTGTTCGGAGATCGCGTGAACCGGTCGCAGCGCCCGCCCCACCATGAACCAGGTACCGGCTCCCAGGACCAGCACCAGACCCGGAACGATCAACTGCAGGGCGTTCACGACGGCGTCCACGCTCTCTTGCACCTCGCCGATCGTCCGATCGGAGAGCAACCGCTGCTCGGGGTCGCCGCTGACCTCGTCGGCTCGTTCACCGTCGCTTGCGCCGTCCGTGTCCTCGAGCGCGCTGTCGAGCGTGGCCTGCGCCGCGTTCAAGAGGTCTCGTTCGACCAGCTGGACGATCACCAGGGAGGCGATCGTCAGGATCACCGCCGTCAGCACGGTCGCCGCCAGCGTTGTCCGAAGCCGTACCGAACCCAGCGAGGCCTGCACTACGAAGGATCCGGTGTCAGCCGGTAGCCGACGCCGCGCTGAGTCGTGATCGTCTTCACGCCGAAGGGCTCGTCGATCTTGCGGCGCAGGTAGCGGATGTAGACCTCGACGATGTTCGGATCGACCTCGGCGTCGATCCCCCACACCCGATCGAGCAAGATCTGCTTCGACACCGCCCGCCCGTCTGCTCGCAACAGCACCTCGAGCACATCCAGTTCGCGCCGGCTCAGCTTAATCTCTGTCTCGCCCCGTCGGACCTCCGAGGCCGCCGGGTCGTACTGGAGACTGCCGCACGAAAGCACCACCGGCCGCACCTGCGACACCCGACGGCTGCGGGCGCGCAGTCGCGCGAGCAGCACGACGAACGAGAACGGTTTCGTCAAAAAGTCATCGGCGCCCGTGTCCAATGCGTCCGCTTCGTCTCGCTCGCCGCTCTTCGCGGTCAACATCAGGATCGGAGTCCAATCCTCCTCGGCCCGGAGCGTCCGACAGACCTCGTAGCCATCCATCCGCGGCAACATGATGTCGAGCACAATCACGTCGTAGCTGCCTTCGCGAGCGCGCCAGAGCCCCATCTCGCCGTCGTGCTCGAGGTCGGCGGTAATGCCATGATCCGCCAGCCCCGCGCGGATCACCTCCGCCAGGCGTCGTTCGTCTTCGACTAGCAGCACTCTCATCGCGGACCATTCTGGCGAATGAAGGCTTGGATGAAGCTGAGAGCAGGCTGAGGACGTCGCTTCCCGTCTCAGCCGTGTTTAAGCCGTGCTCCTGATGCTGATCCCCAACCGGTGTCGGTCCGCAATGAGACCGACCCACGCACAGGGGAGCACAGCGATGACCAACGACAACGCAGATCGGGAACGACAGATCGAAGCGCCAGACGCGCTGGCGCGGAAGGGAAGATCGAGGCGCGCCCGTTGGCTCGGTGTTGGCGCCGCCGCGGTCGCACTCGCCCTCCTGGTCGCGGCATGCACGGGCGGTGGGGGCGAGCGCGGAACCGGTGGCGGCGAGAGTCCCGGCGAGCACGGTTCCGCCGCCGAGTCCGCCGAGGGCGCCGAAGGCCGCGACGGTGGTGGCAGCGGCGAGGCGTCCGAGGGCGGCGTCGTGAACCTGCTCGCCCCGGATCAGGTGTACGACGAGGTTCGTTCCGGGGCGCGACTGATCCTGTCCTACGACGCCGGCGCCAACGCGTTCACCGGGACCGTGGAGAACACGACCAACGCTCCGCTGACGCGAGCCCGGGTCGAGGTCCACCTCTCGAACGGCGCCGAGCTCGGTCCGACCACCCCGACGGACCTCGCGGTCGGCGAGGTGGTGTCCCTCAACCTGCCCGCCACCGCCGCGCCGTTCGACACCTGGAGCGCCCACCCCGAGGTCGGCAGCGGCGAGGGCTCAGACGGTTCCGAGGGTAACACCAGCGAGGGCTCGGAAGGTGGCGCTGAAGCTACGACCAGCACGACCACCCATCTATCGAGCACCGGCATCAGCCGCGGCACGCACACCACCCCAGGCCTTGCGACGGACGAGTCCTACGCCGGCAAGCTCAACGACCTCGAGCTCGCCGTGACGTTCGACCCGGCGAGCGGTTCGTTCGTTGGTCGAGTCAAGAACGAGGCCAGCGTTGGACTCTGCAACACGACCTTGAGCGTCGTCCTCGATGGCAATCGAAGCGGTCACCAGAGCGTCTTGATCCCCGCCCTCGATCTCGGTGCCCGCGTCGACTTCACGCTCGATTCTGGGAGCGCCAGCTTCAAGACCTGGGCGACTGAAGCCGAGACCTTCACCTGCTCGACCGTCGTCAGCGACGCCGGCGAGGGCGGCGAGCGAACCGGAGGCGAAGGCGGCAGCGGCGAAGGTCGTGAGGGGAGCAGCGGCGAAGGCGGCGCCGAATCCGGTGAAGAGACGAGCCGATCGACGCCGATCGATCAGGTCGCCTCGGGCAGCTTCAACTCCCTCGACTACAGGATCGCCTACGACCCGGCAACGCAGGCATTCCGAGGCTCGATCGAAAACAACACGAGCCAGGTCGTGTGTGGTTCCCGCCTCGAGATCCACATCGCCAGCAGCGGCCAGGTGATCGAGCTCGGCCCGACGATCGACCGAGATCTCGCGCCGGGCGAATCGCTCGCCGTCGTGCTCTCGGCGGCACCAATCACGCCGGACACCTTCAGCCTGCACCCCGAGTCATCGCCTTGCCCGTGAGGTTGACGTGACGCAACCGCGGGCGAGGCGCGGCCCTCCGGTCGACCGATTGGCCGGGGGGTCATCCTCTGCCAGTTACGACCAGCGTCCGAGGGTGAAGTTGGGATCGCCCGTGGTCGATGATCCACTCGACCGTTGGCGGGGCTTCGAGGAGTGCCCGCACTCCTCACACCAACGTTGGCCGCGCGATCCACGCGGCCCAGAGGCTCGCGACGACGCGATCGCGTCGTCGCAATGGAGAAGGACCCCGCCGATGTTGCTCCCCCGAGTGTTCGTACCATCACGCCCCCTCCGAGGCAGCCGAATCCGTCGTGCCGTCGTGGCGACGGCCGCCGGCGCGCTGCTCGTCCTGGGCGCCGCGTGCAACAGCTCCGCCGCGATCGAGGACTCCGAGGCGGGCGATCAGCCGATCGACGCCGCCGCGAACATCGGCGACTCGCCGTCCGCCGAGCCGGCTGTCCTCGTCGCCTCCGCCAGCTCCGAGGTCGTCGAGGACGCGAGCGCGCCCGCGCTCCCTGACTGGGTCGTCGCGAAGCTCGAGGCCGGTTCGCCAACGCTCGTCCTCAGCTACCCGGCCGAGGGCGCGACCGTCTCCGACTCCTACATCCAGTTCTCGGGCAAGGCCGAGCCCGGCTCGACGGTCGCGGCCGGTCCCTACGAGACGAAGGCCGACGCCTCCGGCCAGTGGAGCATCGGCCTCGTGCTGAGCGAGGGCCAGAACGTCGCCACCTTCACGACCACCTCCGAGGACGGCGTCGAGACGAAGCAGTCGGTGACCGTCCACTTCAAGCCGCACGACAGCTTCGTCGGGAAATACGACGGGACGAAGGACGGCACCCACCCCATCGACTTCCAGGCGTGGCAGAAGTACGGCACCTGCAGCGAGACCATTCCCTACGACGTCTTCAAGGGCAAGGCGACGCCGGGTACCACCATCTCGGTGAGCTCCCAGTACGGTAGCGGCACCGTGACCGCCGGCGACGACGGCTACTGGCAGAAGAAAGTCACTTTCGAGGCCGCCCCGGTTGGCCAGGAGTTCACCGTCACCGTCTCCGACGGCGCCGAGACGAAGACCTTCACCTTTACCCGCACCGCCTAGCGCTGCCTGCCGCGGCGGAGCGAACTGAGGCCGCACCACCGGGTGCAGCCTCGTTGACCCCCCTCGCGGCGACCTTCGTCGCCCGATTGACCCCACTCCGAGGCGCCTTCTACCATCGAGGCGTGATGACACAGGTAGTCGTACCCAGCCACGGCAGGTAACCGACGGCCCCGAGGCCGCCGTCGACCTGTCGTGGAGCCCCGCAGCGCGGGGCTTTTTCATGTACCCGCTACCTCCGAGGCAAGCACCGGAGCCCGACCATGACCACCGAGCCCACGACCGAGGCGACCGAAATGGCTACTGCCTACGACCCTGGCGCGGTCGAGCGGCGCGTCTACGACGCCTGGGAGGCGAGCGGCGCCTTTCGGCCGACCCGGCCCGACGCCGACCCGTTCACGATCATCATGCCGCCGCCCAACCTCACCGGTGAGCTCCACGTCGGCCACGCCCTCACCACCGCGGTCGAGGACTCACTGATCCGCTGGCACCGCATGAACGGCGACGACACGCTCTGGCTGCCCGGTGTCGATCACGCGGCGATCGCTGTCAACGCGGTCATCGAACGCCAGCTCCGCGACGAAGGCCTCACACGTCACGACATCGGTCGCGAGGCCTTCCTCGAGCGCGTCTGGACCTTCGTCAACGCCTCCCGCTCGCGGATCATGGAGCAGCACAAGCGCCTCGGCGCCTCCGCCAACTGGGAGCGCGAGGCGTTCACGATGGACGAGGATCGCGAGCGGGCGGTGCGCCACACCTTCAAGCGCCTCTACGACGAAGGCCTGATCTACCGCGGCGAACGGATCATCAACTGGGATCCCGCCAGCCAGACCGCCGTCTCAGACCTCGAGGTGGAGTACGAGGACGTCGAGTCCGCCTTCTGGCACGTCCGCTACCCGATCCTCGACGAGCAGGGGGCGCGCACCGACCGCTACGTGGTGATCGCCACGACCCGCCCCGAGACGATACCGGCCGACACCGCCGTCGCCGTCCACCCCGAGGACGATCGCTTCCGCGAACTCGTCGGCCGCCAGGTGCTCGTCCCGACCGACGACCGCCCGGTGCCGGTGATCGCCGACGAGGCGGTCGAGATGGAGGGTGGCTCAGGGGCGCTCAAAGTGACGCCTGGCCACGACCCCGTCGACTTCGAGATCGGCGAGCGCCACGACCTCGAGATCATCAACATCCTCAACCCCGACGGCACCCTCAACGAGAACGCCGGCAAGTACGCCGGCCTCGACCGCGACGCGGCCCGCCAGCGCATCGTCGCGGATCTCCAGGCGGCCGGGCTGATCGACAGCATCGAGCCTTACACGCACGCCGTCGGTCATTCGGAGCGGTCGGGCGCCGTGGTCGAGCCGCTCGTTTCGCTGCAGTGGTGGGTCGATATCAAGCCGCTCGCCGGCCCGGCGATCTCTGCCGTCACCGACGGCCGCATCAAGTTCGTCCCCGAGCGGTTCGAGCGCACCTACCTGCAGTGGATGGAGAACATCCGCGACTGGTGCATCAGCCGCCAGATCTGGTGGGGCCACCGCATCCCGGTCTGGTACTGCGCCGACTGCGACCACCTGACCGTCGCGATCTACGACCCGAGCCACTGCGAGTCCTGCGAGGGATCGAACCTCAGCCAGGACGAGGACACCCTCGACACCTGGTTCTCCTCGGGCCTCTGGCCGCACTCGACGCTCGGCTGGCCGAACGAGGACGCCGAGGACCTCCGTCGCTTCTACCCCACCCAGGTGATGGAGACCGGCTACGACATCATCTTTTTCTGGGTCGCCCGCATGATCATGATGTCGCTCTACAACATGAAGGACCTGAAGGAGCGCGGGATCGTCGCCGACGACATCCCATTCGAGCACGTCTATCTGCACGGCATGGTGCGCGCCGCCGACGGCTCGAAAATGTCGAAGTCGAAGGGCGCCGTCGACCCGCTCGAGGCCGTGGAGCAGTACGGCTCGGACGCGCTGCGCTTCGCCGTGCTCTCCGGTACCTCGCCCGGCAACGACCAGCGGCTAAGCGACGAGCGCCTCGAAGCCGGTCGCAACTTCGCCAACAAGCTGTGGAACGCCTCGCGCTTCGCCCTCGGCATGATCGAGGACGGCGACGACCTGTCGCTCCCCGCGGACCCGGGGGCGATGCCCGTCGAGGATCGCTGGGTGCTGTCACGCCTCAACGTGGTCAACCAGAACGTCGAACGCCTGGTCGGCCGCTTCGAGCTCGCCGAGGCGCTGCGCCAGACCCGCGACTTCTTCTGGGACGAGTTCGCTGACTGGTACATCGAGGTCGCCAAGGTCCGGGTGCGGGCCGGCGACCGCTCGCCGCTGCCGGTGCTGGTCCACGTTATGGACCGCACGCTGCGGCTGTTGCACCCGTTCATGCCGTTCGTCACCGAGGAGATCTGGCAACGCCTCGCCGCGATCGCGCCCGATCCGGACGGCGCCGAGCAGCTGATCGTCGCCCGCTACCCCGAGGCGGACACCGCCCACATCGATCAGGCCTCGGAAGCCAGCTTCGAGGCGGTCCAGGAGTTCGTGCGCGCGATCCGCAACATCCGCGCGGAGAAGCGCGTGGATGCCGCCCGCTGGATCGAGGCGTACGTGGTGGGTGGCGACGCCGTCGATACCGCCACCGCGCTCCGCGCGGCGATCGAGCAGCTCGCCCGCGCCCGGCCGCTCCACATCGTCCACGCACCGAGCGACGCCCCGAGCGAGGGCGTCGTGAGCTCGGTGCTCGCCGTCGGCCAGGTTGCCCTGCCCATGGCCGGCCTCTTCGACCTCGAGGCGGAACGCGAGCGGATCAGCAAGCAGATCGCAGAGGCTGAGGGCGAGGTCGCCGGCATCGAGAAGAAGCTGTCGAACGAACAGTTCACCTCGAAAGCCCCGGCTGAGGTGGTGCAGCGCGAGCGCGACCGCCTTGAGACGGCGCAGTCGCGACTCGCCGGGCTGCGCCACAGCCTGGCGGAGCTGGGATAGGCAGTCGATTCCGAGCGAGACGCGGGCTGGAGTCGACGACCGCGTTGGCGCATCGACTCCATGTTCGTAACCTCACGGCGTGGACGACCACGCTGGGCGAGGAAGTCGATCCTTGGCGGCTGACGCGAGCGGCGCATTCTGCGCTCACGACCAGGTCCAACTGTCGGGAGCGGCGGGAGGACCACTCGGAGGTCTCACGTTCGCCGCGAAGGATCTGTACGCGGTGGCGGGCCATCGGAACTGCGCCGGCCACCCCCGCTGGCTTGAGACAACCGAGCCCGCTACCGCAACCGCTGAAGCCGTGGCGGTGCTGCTCGATGCTGGGGCTTCGCTCGCAGGGATGACCTGCATGGACGAACTGGCCTGGGGCGCGCTCGGCGACAGCCGGCACTACGACACGCCCACGAACCCGGCGGCTCCTGATCGGCTGCCGGGTGGCTCTTCGAGTGGGTCTGCTGTGGCGGTCGCGGCTGAAGCGGTTGACTTCGCGCTTGGGAGCGACAGTGCGTGCTCGGTGCGCCTGCCGGCGAGCGCGTGTGGCATCTATGGGATCCGGCCGACACACGGGCGCGTCAGCATCAATGGGATGATCCCCCTATCGCCCAGCCTCGATACCGTTGGTTGGTTCGCGAGGGGCGCGGATACGCTGGCGCGCGTCGGCGCTTCGCTGCTAGGCGAGCCCATGGTGGCGGGGCGAGTGCGCCGGTTGCTCGTGGCGGACGACGCCTTCGAGCTTGCCACGACCGCAGCGCGCGCAGCGCTCGAGCAGTCGACCCGCAACGCGGAATCGCACGTTGAGCGGATTGAGCACATTCGGGTTGCCCCTCTCGATGGCCCGCCAGTGACGCAGTTCTCCTTCCACGCCGATCGAATTCAGACGTGGGAAGTTCAACAGACACACGGGGAATGGCTGAGCGCGAACGTTCCCGCGTACGGCGACACCGCCTTCGTATCCGTAGCGCGGGCAACGGCGGAAGATGCCGAGGAGTCCACGAGGGTGCGAGAGAAGGTTCAAGCGCGGTTGGCCGACCTGCTCGACAGCGAGACGGTGATCATGATCCCCACGTGCGTCGGACCGGCGCCGCTGGTCAGCGAGGACTGGCAGCAACGCAGACCGTTCGTCTGGGGTTCGCTCGTTCTGTGCAGCATCGCGGGCCTGGCGGGGCTTCCGCAGCTGACGATTCCTGCGGGGTCGGCTGGCGGTCCGGTAGGCCTGTCGTTCGTGGGCAGTCGAGGCGCGGATGAGACGCTCTTGCGGCTGGCGGCGGAACTCGGTCAAGGGGGACTCTAGTGTCCGGTGGCCTGGCGGAACTACAGCTAGCGCTTAGTCGACCTTGCCGTCGTCCGGCCCCTGGCGACCGCGTCCGGCGCGCCGCCCAACGGAAGACCAAGCGGACTTTGAAGACCCCACGTACGATGCGGCGATCCTGTGAAGCAGTGATCCTCGGACGCTGGAGTTGATCTCGCTGACCGCTAACTCGCTCGAGCGCGACGCACAGCTACAACCACTGGGCGAGAGCCTCGACCCTGAAGGGAATCGGGAAACGGCCACAACTGGAGCTCCGCGAAGTCTCTTGTCTGGAACGCCAGAAGTGACGCCGCGATCTTCTCGACGCTCCCTGAGATCGGCGATCGTGCCTCGTATTAGGCAGGCGATCCTGGCTCAGTCCATTCGCGGAGGGGGACTGTCTGGAGCGATTACGCCGACCGCCGCCGCGCGAGTCAGGCTCTCCGGAGCGCAGCCGATGTTTCGACAGGCGGTATCGAGGGCTTCCCACGCCGCATCGGCATCCTCCGGCACGCTTCGTCCATAGCCCGCGGCGGCGGTATTCCACTCGTCCGCATATTGAGCGGTGAGGCGTAGCACCCGCGAGCCGTGGGCAGCGACCACGATCGGGATCGATCCACCGCGGGGTCCGCGCGGCCGAAGCTCGCAGTCGCGGAGTTCAAGTGCTCGCCACTGAAATCGATCGAGCCCTCGCGTAACAGGGTGCTGACGACCTCCAGCGCCTCCGCGGCTCTCCCGAACTGGCGGTCGCTGGGATAGCCAAACTCCCAGCTCGGGTGCATTTCCGCCGAAACCACCAAGGCAGAGCCTGAATCTGCCGCCGCTCATCTCGTCAATGGTGTCGGTCATCTTCGCAACCAAGGCCCGGTTGCGGTACTGGAGATTCATCACCAAGCTGCGGACGTCGACGCGCTGGGTGCTGGCGGCATTGCCTCAAGCAGGGATGAAGCGTTCCAGAGCCCCTCGGGTTCACGACCCTCCTCGCGGTAGAGAAGTCGATCGGCGATTCACAAGGAATCGAAACCGGTCGCTTCGGCGGTGCGCCTCGAGGTGACACGTCGCAGATAGTGCGACCGTGCAGCGCGTCGCGGTCGGGGGGCCCGGAGGCTCACACCCGGACCTCGGAGCACCCGACACGAAGCCGCTGGGCGTGTGCCATCTGCCGAAGCCGCCAAACGCCCGCCGAAGATCATCGCCGTCGATCCAGTCCGAAGCCGCGCCGACGAGCGCCCCACCCCCAGTTCGCCGTCCCACCAGGGTTGGCCTAGCGGTGCCGGAAGCCGCTCATCTAGAACCGGCCTGCACAGCTTCCAACCCCACCAGGGCAAGGCACCCCGCTTGCCGCCATCGAAGCATGCGACGGCTGACCAGCTCTCGGCTTGCCAGGGAGTCCGAGGGGCAGGCTGCCCCTCGGCGGGGGTGTCGGGGGCGAGTGCCCCCGACGAACGAAGCGACCTCCAGCGCCCGCGCGTAGCACCCCGCCGGCCGTCCACCTCGCAGATCGTGCGCGACCTCCGGTGCCCCGTCGCGCCAGCGACCTCAGAGGCCCCGTCGCGCCAGCGACCTCAGAGGCCCCGTCGCGCCAGCGACCTCAGAGGCCCCGTCGCGCCAGCGACCTCAGAGGCCCCGTCGCGCCAGCGACCTCAGAGGCCCCGTCGCGCCAGCGACCTCAGAGGGCACGCCTCGCGAGCGACCTCCGATCGCCATCCCACCAGGGTTGGCCTAGCGGTGCCGGAAGCCGCTCATCTAGAACCGGCCTGCACAGCTTCCAACCCCACCAGGGCAAGGCACCGCGCTCGCCGCCATCGAAGCCTGCGACGGCTGACCAGCTCTCGGCTTGCCAGGGAGTCCGAGGGGCAAGCTGCCCCTCGGCGGGGGTGTCGGGGGCGAGTGCCCCCGACGAACGAACCGACCTCGGGCGGTAGCGCGCAGCACCCGGGCCAGCCGCCCACCTCGCACATCGTGCGTTGACGTCCGGTCCCTGTTGCGGTCGGGGATCTGCGCGGGCTGACCTCCGGAAAGAGAATCTGGAGCCAGTGTGTGGGATCGAGAGGAAGGCTGCGGGCAGACCGGCCTCCACCTTGTCTCAGGTCGTGAGCCAATATTCGTCACTCGGAGGCGGAGTTCGGAGCGGAGCGGCGGCAGCCCGCTAGCGCCTTAGTCGACGTCGCGGTCGTCCGTCTTGCCACGGCCGCGGGCCGCGGGCCGCGCGTCGCGCTTCGCGGGCGGCGCGCCGCATCTCGTGCCGGCCCTGCCGCGAACGCCGCTCGAGGTGGCGCGCCAGCGCCGAGCTAATCCAGTTGTTGAGCGAGCGACCCTCTTCCGCCGCCGCTTTGGCCGCCGCCTTCTTCAGCGGCTCGATGATCCGCAGCGTCAGCTTCTCGACGTCGCCGGGCGAGAGGGTGAAGTCGGATTCCAGCGTGCTGGTCTCCGCTTCCTCGACCACCTCGACGTCAATGCCGTCCTCGACCAGGCGGAGCTCGACGCGCGCGCCGTCGAGCCCCTCGTTCACATGGCTGAGCGCCTCGGAGAAGACGCGGTAGACGGCGTTCTCGACGGCCGGCCGGCTCGCCCGGATCACCGTCGTGATCCGCTCCCGCTCGGCGTCGTCGTCGATCAGCAGCAGCGGCCCGTCAAATGCGTCGAGAATGGGGTCGGTCGAGACCTGCATTCCACCCCCTCACCGGGATCTCGGCGAGATACGCCCGCCGCAGATCGGCTCGCGCCTCGTCGTAGCTCGGCCGGCTCACCCGTCCGTCGCCGACCAGGGCACTGTAGTACTTCTTCAGCATGCCTTCCTCCAGACCTCATGCGTAGCGTCGATATGAGGTCAGAAAGCCATCGTCGGACAGTCATGTCAACACCATCGGCCAGAATCGCCCATTTCTCGATCTCAGAGCGCCACCGAGATCGCGTTCGCGGCCTGTTTTCGCCGCGATACAGGACACTCGTCCGTAGGCAGGATTTCGTTGACACTGCTGGAGGCCATTGATACCGTCCCGGCGGCGCTGAGAATGTCGACGACGCGCACGCCGCCGAGGCCAGGATCGGACGACCGGTGCTGCCGACCGACGAGCTCTTTTCCAACTACGTTCCCGTCCTGATCGCCAGCATTGCCGGCTTCATTCTCGTCTTCTCCGCGCTGATCGGATCGCGCCTGCTGGCGCCCTTCTCCGAGGAACGCGAGAAGGGGACGACCTACGAGTGCGGCATGCTCCCCCTCCGCCGCGCGTCCACCAACGTCGGCAATCGCTTCTACCTCTACGCCATCCTCTTCATCATCTTTGACGTCGAGGCCGTCTTCATCTTCCCGTGGGCGCTGTCCTTCGTTGGCATCGGACCGCTCGCGTACTGGACCATGGTGGCGTTCATCGCGATCCTCGGGCTCGGCCTCGCTTACGCGTGGAAGAAGGGGGCGCTCCAGTGGCGATAACGCCCGGCACCGATACCGCGGACGCAACCACCGCCCCACCCGAAACTCCGGCCCCCGAGGTAGCGCCAGCCGCTCCCGAGGTCGCCCCGGGTGCCGAGCCTGCCGTCCCTCGCGAGCACCCGAACGAGGCGCCCGTCCTGACCCCGATCACGCCTCAGCCTGGCAAGGCGCTCTATCGTCAGGCCTTGCCCGGCGTGATGCAGGTCCCCGCTGACCTCGTGCTGGCGGCGGCTCGCAAGTCCTCGCTCTGGCCGATGACGTTCGGCCTCGCGTGCTGCGCGATCGAGATGATCGGGACCTACATGGCCCACTACGACCTCGACCGCTTCGGCATCGTGCCGTGGCCCTCGCCGCGCCAGTCCGACGTGATGATCGTCGCCGGCACCGTGACGAAGAAGATGGCGCCGGCCGTGAAGCTGCTCTATGAGCAGATGCCGAACCCGAAGTGGGTGATCTCGATGGGCGCCTGCGCCACCAACGGCGGCCCCTACACCCGCTACGACCGCGTTCTCCAGGGCGTCGACAAGGTGGTCCCCGTCGACGTCTACGTCCCGGGCTGCCCACCGCGTCCCGAGGCGCTGATCGACTCGTTCCTCGCCCTCCAGGACATGATCATGGAGGAGCGCTCAGCCGAAGGGCGCGGCGCATGACGGTCGAGGGTCCCCTCGCGCGTCAGCGCGATTCGTTCGATGTAGAGCGCGTCAGCGCGATCGAGCGAGGGTACAGGGGATGACCACCGACGACGGCGGAGCCGATTCGGTCGAGGAAGCCCAGGACGAAGCGGCGCCCGACACCTTCGAGGACACGATCTGGGCGGACGTGAACCGCTCGCTGACCGCCGTCGACGCGCGCCCGGAGCGCAGCGCCCTCGATCTGATCGTCCACATGCCTCGTGCCGACGTGATCCGCGGCTTGCGGATGCTCAAGCAGGACGATGCGCTGCAGTTCAACTATCTGCGCTGCCTCACGGCCGTCGACAACGAGGCCGACGGCGTCGACGTCGTCTACCAGCTCTACTCCGTGCCGAAGAACCTCAACCTCACCGTCAAGACGACTCTCGCCAACGACGACAAGGTCGTCGACACCGCCACCACTGTCTGGAAGGCAGCGAACTGGCTCGAGCGCGAGACCGCCGAGATGTTTGGCGTCAGCTTCACCGGCCACCCCGACCCGCGTCCGCTGCTGATGCCCGAGGACATCGACATGTCCGACAGCCACCCGCTGCTCAAGTCGCATCCGTACGCGGAGATCGAGGTCCTCCAGGGCGAGGGGCTCGGCCACGACCGCGACGCGACGGACGAGGACTAGCGATGGTCGTCGAAACCGCTGCTCCCGAATTCGAGACGCAAGATCTGCTGATCAACGTTGGCCCGCAGCACCCGTCGACGCACGGCGTGTTCCGGATGGTGCTGGAGATCGACGGCGAGGTCGTGAAGGATCTCGTCCCCTACATCGGCTACCTCCATCGCGGCGCTGAGAAGCTCTGCGAGATGAACGACTACCGCCAGGGCATCGGCTACATGGACCGCACCGAGTACCTGGCGGCCCACAATGCCGAGCTCTCTTACGTCATGGCCGTCGAGGCGCTCGCCGAGATCGAGGTGCCGGCGCGCGCGCAGTGGATCCGGATGATCCTCTGCGAGCTGAACCGCATCAGCAGCCACTTCATGTTCCTCGGCGCCTTCGGCGTCGACGTCGGCGTGTTCGGCACGCCGTTCATCTACGCGTGGCGCGAGCGCGAGACCGTGATCGATCTCTTCGAGGAGATCAGCGGCGACCGCATGATGTACGCCTATTTCCGCGCCGGCGGCCTCGCCTGGGAAGTGCCGGTCAACTTCGTCGAGCGCGTCCGCGAGGTGCTCAAGTCGGCGCGTCAGGGCGTCAAGGACTTTGACGGCCTGCTGACCGAGGACGAGATCTTCCTCGCGCGCACGCAGAATGTCGGCGTCATCTCCGCCGAGGACGCAGTCGAGTTCGGGATGAGCGGCCCGACGCTACGTGCGTCTGGCGTCCCGCTCGACCTCCGCAAGACCGAGCCGTACATGTTCTACGACCAGCTCGACTTCGAGCCGATCACCGCCGAGGGTGGCGACGTCTTCGATCGCTACCACGTCCGCCTGCAGGAGATCAGCCAGTCGGTCGACCTCGTCGAACAGTGCCTCGAACGCCTCGAGGACGGTCCGATCGTCCCGGAGCGGATGCCGCGGATGCTGCGCCTGCCCGAGAGCGAGATCTACATGCGGACCGAGGCCCCGCGCGGCGAGTACGGCATCTACCTCGTCAGCAAGGGCGGCAACAAGCCGCACCGGCTCAAGGTCCGCAGTGCCTGTCTCTCGAATCTGCAGGCCCTCCGGCAGATGTCCGTTGGACAGTATGTCGCTGACGCAATCATCATCCTCGGGTCCATCGACATCGTGCTGTCCGAGGTCGATCGTTGAGCACTGAAATTTTCGGGATCGACAACGTCAACGTCTGGATTGACGGTCTGATCCGCGTGCTGCTGATCGTCGGCTTCATGACCGTCGTCGTCATGGGCCTCATCTACGGTGAGCGAAAGATCTTGGCGCGCTTCCAGCAGCGCCTCGGCCCCACGCGGACCGGCCCGATCGGACTGCTCCAATCCGTCGCCGACGCGTTGAAGCTGGTCGGCAAGGAAGACCTCCGTCCACGCAACGCCGATCCGTGGACCTTCGAACTGGCGCCCTATCTCGTCTTCGTCCCGATCTTCCTCGGGTTCGTGATCGTGCCGTTCGTGCTCGACTGGCAGATCCGCATTCTCGAGCTCGGCCTGCTCTACTTCGTCGCCGTCAGCGGCTTCAACATCGTCGGCTGGATCATGGCCGGCTGGGGCTCCGACAACCGCTACGCGATGATCGGCGGCATGCGCGCCGCCGCCCAGGGCATCTCCTACGAGCTCCCGCTCGTGCTCTCGCTGCTCGCCGTCGCGATGATCGTCGAGGTCCCTCCGGTCTCGGACAGCGCCGAGGCGATCAGAGGATCCCTCAATCTCAACGAGATCGTCGCCGCCCAGGACGAGGTCCCCAACCTCGTCTGGCAGCCGCTCGTCCTGATCGTATTCTTCATTGCAGCGCTGGCGGAACTGAACCGCAGCCCCTTCGACATCCCGGTCGGTGAGTCCGAGGTCGTCGGCGGCCCCTTCGTCGAATATTCCGGGATCCGGTGGTCGATGTTCTTCCTCGCCGAATACGCCGCCCTCCTAATCATGGGCCTGCTCTTTGCGGCGGTGTTCCTCGGTGGCTGGGCGTGGCCGGCCGGTCTGTTCCAGGACGACCCGTGGCCGCGCTGGGCGCAAGCGCTGCTCGTCACCGGGAAGGCCAGCATCTTCATCTTCGTGGTCTTCTGGGTCCGCGCGAGCGTGCCGCGTCTGCGCATCGACCAGCTCATGTCATTCAGCTGGAAGCTGCTGCTCCCGCTGATGCTCGCACAGGTGCTCGTCAATGGCCTCGTGCTCGTCTACGACTGGCCAGACATCATCTTGACCGTCGCCGGCCTACTCGGGATCGTCGTGCTCTTCGTCGCCGTCGACCGCGCCGTGCGACGCCCACGCCAGAGGCCGGCAGCGGCCGCCCAACTGCAAAGTGAGGCAGCCTCATGAGGGGCATCCTGAAGAGCTTGATGGTCACCGCCTCCACGTTCGCCCGGAGGCCGGTGACCCGCCAGTACCCCGAGAGCCACCGCGAACTCCCGGAACGCGACCGCGCCTTCCCGCTGCTGCTGTGGGACGAGGACATCGACGAGCCGTTCTGTACCGGCTGTCATGCCTGTGAGCGCGCCTGCCCGGTCGAATGCATGACCGTGATCATGAAGGACAACCCCGCGCACACCGCGCAGGGTGGGCCGTCGAAGCGCCGCAAGATCATCGACAAGTTCTACATCGACTACGCGCGCTGCATGCGCTGCAACATCTGCGTCGAGGTCTGCAACTTCGAAGCGATCGCGATGAACAACACGTGGCAGGGCCACGAGATCTCGGTCTACGACCGCGCCGATCTCGTCATGGATCTGCCGCAGTTGCTGGTCCAGAGCAAAGCCAAACAGTTGGAGGAATGGGTCCCCGAGTAATCGGCGGACCGCCTGCATCGAGTTCCCGAGGACGCCCGCGTGATCGAACGCCTTCCGCTCCCGGCGCAGTTCGACCGGCTTATCATCGCCGGTGGCATCGCCGTCGCGCTCGTCATGACGCCGATTCTGCTGGTGTTGCTCGCGCTCCTGATCGGCGATCAGATCTCGGCGGCCGAGCTGGTGTTCTGGCTCGCGTTCACCGTGATCGTCGCCGGTGCGCTCGGCACCGTGCTGCTCGGCAACATCGTCCACGCCGCGCTGTCGCTGATCGCGACGCTGCTCGGGGTCGCCGCGATCTATCTCCTGCTGGCCACCGAGTTCATCGCGCTGGTGCAGATCCTCGTCTACGGCGGCGGCGTCGTGATCCTGATCATCTTCGGTCTGATGCTGACCAACGCCCAGGAGGATCCGATCGTCACCGACGGCTCGCAGAAGCCGTTCGCGGCGATCGTCGGCATCCTGCTCGCCGGCATCTTCGTCGCCGCCGCGATCGACGCCGAATGGGGCGCCGAGACGGCGACCGTCGTTCCGTTCCGCGATTTCGGCGCGCGGCTGTTCCGCGACTTCATCGTCCCCGTGATCATCGTCGGCGTGCTGCTCGACATCGCGCTCTCCGGCGGCATCGTCAACGCGCGCGCGCCGCGTGATGACGAGGACGATCCGGCCGACGCCGAGAGCGAGGCAGCCTCGTGATTCCGCTCGAGAACTTCCTGATCCTCTCCGGCATCCTCTTCGCCACCGGCCTGTACGGGGTGCTCGCACGTCGCAGCGCGATCTTGATCCTGATGTCCGTCGAGCTGATGCTCGCCGCGGTCTCGATCAACTTCATCGCCTTCGCGGCCTACCTCGATGGCGACGCCTTCAGCGGCCTCGTGTTCGCGCTCTTCGTCATTACCGTGGCGGCGGCCGAGGTCGGGCTCGCGCTCGGCATCGTGCTGCGCCTGTTCCGCGAGCGGCGCACCGCCTACGTCGACGCGGCGGACAGCTTGAAGTGGTGATCCCCACGGTAAACGAAGTAGCTGTACGGCGACGGCGGCCGGAAGGGCAGGCCCGCTAGTGGGCATGGAAGAGGTCTGGATCCTCCCGGCGATCCCCTTCGCCGTGTTCGTCCTGGTTGGCCTCTTCGGTCGGCTGATCCCTCGCAACGGCGACTTCCTCGCCGTGCTCGGGATGGCTGCGGTCGTTGTCCTTGTCGGATTCGTGCTCGGCGACTTCCAGGGCGACTTCCGCGACGACGTGTTCGCCCCGATCGCCGGCGCGAACACCCACTCGTTCGACTGGATCGACATCAGCGACGGCTTCTTCATCATCGAGTTCAGCACGTACGTCGACGCGGTGACGATGGTGATGTTGCCGGTCGTTTCGTTCGTCTCGCTGATGGTGCTCGTTTACTCGATTGGCTACATGCGCGGCGAAGCCGGCTACGGCTGGTACTTCGCCGCGATCTCCTTCTTCGTCGCGGCGATGCTGCTGCTGGTCATCTCCGGCAACCTGCTGCAGCTCTACCTCGCGTGGGAGGGTGTCGGCCTCGCCTCGTACCTGCTGATCGGCTTCTACTGGGAGCGCCAGGCGGCGGCCGAGGCGGCGAAGAAGGCGTTCATCACCACCCGAATCGGCGACGTGGGCTTGCTGATCGGGATCATCCTGCTCTGGCGCGTCACCGGTACCTTCGACATCCAGGAGATCATCCACGCCGCCGAGGAAGGCGTCTTCGACCAGACCTACCTCACGGTCGCGATGCTCTTCCTCTTCGCCGGCGCCGCCGGCAAGTCCGCTCAGTTCCCGCTTCACGTGTGGCTGCCCGACGCGATGGAGGGCCCGACCCCGGTCAGCGCCCTGATCCACGCCGCGACGATGGTCGTCGCCGGCGTCTACCTCGTCGCAAGGATGCTGCCCGTCTTTGACGAGGTGCTGATCGCCCGTGACGTCGTGCTCTACACCGGTCTGCTCACCGCGCTGATGGCCGCGACCATGGGTCTCGTCGCGACCGACATCAAGCGCGTGCTCGCGTTCTCGACCGTCTCGCAGCTCGGGTTCATGTTCGTCGCCCTCGGCGTCGGCGCGTTGACCGCGGCGATGTTCCACCTCTTCACGCACGCCTTCTTCAAGTCGCTGCTCTTCCTCGGCTCCGGGTCGGTGATCCATGCGACCGAGCAGCAGGAGGTGGGCCACCTCGGCGGCTTGCGGAAGAAGATGCCGATCACCGCGGTCACGTTCACCCTCGGCAGTCTCGCACTCGCTGGCATCCCGATCCTCGCCGGCTTCTGGTCGAAGGACGAAATCCTGCACGACCTCCAGCAGCACGGACCGCTCTGGGCGTACGTGGTGCTTGCGGCGACTGCCGCGCTGACGGCGATCTACACCACGCGGCTAGTGCTCCTGACCTTCTTCGGCGAGCCGCGAGACGAGCACGCGTATGACCACGCGCACGAGTCGCCGGCGATCATGACCGTCCCGCTCGCGATCCTCGCCGTGCTCGCGACGGTCGCCGGGTTCGTCGCCTACCAGGGCGTCGGCGAGGCCCTTGGCTTCGTTGGCGGCATCGGCGAGGTGGTCTACCTCCCGCTCGAGGGCGCCCACGCATTCGAGCTCGACGTCCCGTTCGCCGCCGCCGCCACGGCGACCGCGGTCGCCGGCGTGGCGATCGGGCTCGCCTACTGGTGGGGTGACGCGCGTCGCGCGATCGCGGCGCAGAACTGGGCGCCGGAGCTGCATCAGCTCCTCGTGCGCCGCTACTACCTCGATGATCTCTACCAGGGCGCCATCAACTACGTCGTCCTCGGCGCCGGGACGATCGTCGCCTGGTTCGACCAGCGCGTCGTCAACCAGACCGGCGTCGACGGCGGTACCCAGTTCATCGGCTTCCTCGGCTACCGGTTCAAGTTCCTGCAGACCGGTCGCATTCCGAACTACGCGCTCGGCATGGCGCTTGGCGTCGCGGTGTTGGCGATCGTCGCCATCGGCTCGACCTAGCGAGGTACGAGCATGACGAAACCTAACGTCGAGGTACGAGCATGAAGAAGATTGGCGCCGAGGACGAGGCATGACCGAAAATGACGCCTACGCCCTGCTAGCGGTCTTCGTGATCCCGCTCGGGTCGTCCCTGCTGCTCATGGTCGTTCCGTCGCGCGAGCGCTCGCTGATCATCGGGCTGACGGCCCTGTCGAGCCTCGCGATGCTGGGCGTGGCGCTGTACGTGTTCCTCAGCTACGACTTCGACGGCGACCAGTTCCAGGGCGTCAAGGCCTGGTCCTACATGAGCGACGTCGGGCTGCTCGGCGACGAGGGCATCCAGCTGAAGGTTGGCGTCGACGGCATCGCGGCGGCGATGGTGCTGTTGACCGGGATCGTGATCGTGCCGGGGACGTGGGTGTCCTGGAAGATCCAGGACCGGATGAAGGACTTCTTCATCCTCCTCTACATCCTCACCGCGGGCGTCTTCGGCACGTTCGTGATGCTCGACTTGTTCGTCTGGTTCCTGTTCTACGAGCTCGCGCTGCTGCCGATGTACCTCCTGATCGCCGTCTGGGGCTCAACGCGCAAGGAATACGGCGCGATGAAGCTGATGATGATGCTGCTCGCAGGCTCGATCCTCATCTTCACCGCGATCTTCGCCATCTATGCAGAGGCCGGCCTTGGCACCTTCGACTTCGTCGACCTCTACGCGGCCGACTTCGACGAGGACTTCCAGAAGCTCTACTTCCCGCTGGTCGCCGTTGGCTGCGGCATCCTCGCGGCGCTCTTCCCGTTCCACTCCTGGTCGCCCGACGGTCACGCGGCGGCGCCCACCGCCGTGTCGATGCTCCACGCCGGCGTGCTGATGAAGCTAGGCGCCTTCGGCATCATCCGGCTCGGCTTCCAGATGCTCCCCGAGGGCGGCGAGTTCTGGGCTCCCGCGCTCGTGCTGCTCGGGATCACCGCGGCGCTCTACGGCGCGATCTCCGCGCTGCGCCAGGACGACCTGAAGCTGATGACCGGCTTCTCCTCGGTCTCGCACATGGGCTACGTGATCCTCGGCCTCGGGACGTTGAACGTGATCGGCTGGACCGGCGCGGTGCTCCAGATGTTCGCTCACGGCGTGATGACCGCGCTCTTCTTCCTCCTGATCGGCGCGATGTACGACCAGGCCCACAACCGCGACATCCCGAACTTCTCCGGGATGGCAAAGCGGATGCCGATCTGGACCGTCTTCTTCGTGATCGCCGGCCTCGCCTCGCTCGGCCTACCCGGGATGTCAGGCTTCGTCGCCGAGGTGCACATCTTCATCGGCGCCTTCCGTGCCTATCCCGTGGTCGGCGGCCTCGCCGTGCTCACCGCCGCGATCACCGCCACATACCTGCTGCGGATGTTCGCGCAGGCCTTCTTCGGCGAGTTCAATCCGAGGTGGAGCGAGCTGAAGGAGATCACCTACGCCGAGCGCGCCGGCGCGACCGTGCTCGCTGGGACGATTCTGTTCCTCGGCCTGTGGCCCTCGCCGTGGGTCGACCGCATCTCGACGACGATCGCCACCACCATCCCGGGGGTGACGCTCTAATGCCCGACCCGAGGCGCCCGAGGACCCTGGCGGTAGCCGGGCGAAGCCCGAGGATGCCGTCGTGACCGATCTACTCGGTAACGAACTGAACCTGCAGTACGAGCTGCTCGGCCCGGAGATCGCGATCGCCGTGACCGCCGCGCTCGTGCTGTTCGCGGACGCGTTCCGGCGCGAGCTCAACCTTGGCCGTTTCGTGCTGCCGGCGTTGTCGGTCGCTGGTCTGGTGGTCGCAGCCATCCTCAGCGCCTTCTGGATCGATGAGAACAAAGACTTCGCGCGCCTCGTCACCGTGGACAACTTCACGACCTTCTTCCGGTTCGTGTTCATCGCGGTCACGCTGGTCGTGATCGTCGGCTCGCACGAATACATCGAGCGGCACGTCAGCCACATCGGCGAGTTCTATTCGCTGCTGCTGTTCTCGACCGTCGGCGCGATGCTGATGGCCGGCGCCCGCGACCTCCTGACGGCCTACCTCGCAATCGAGGTGATGTCGTTCTCGCTCTACATCCTCGTCTCGCTGACGAAGAACGACGCCCGCTCGGGCGAGTCCTCGCTGAAGTACGTTCTGCTCGGCGGCGTCGCCTCCGCGATGCTGCTCTACGGGCTGAGCTTCATCTACGGGGTCGGTGGGTCGACGCAGTACACCGAGATCGCCGCCACGCTGAGCGACGGCACCGCGGATGTGCAGCTGCCGCTGCTGCTCGGCCTGGTGCTGATCGTCGCGGGCCTCGGCTTCAAGGCCTCGGCGGTCCCGTTCCACATGTGGACGCCCGACGCCTACGAAGGCGCGCCGATCCCGATCACCGCCTACCTCTCGGCCACCTCGAAGGCCGCGACCTTCGCGCTGTTCTTACGCTGGTTCGCGGGCCCGCTGCTCCCGGCGATCGACGACTGGCAGTGGATGATCGCGGCGATCGCCGTGCTGACGATGGCGATTGGGAATCTCGTCGCGATGCAGCAGACGAACATCAAGCGGCTGCTCGCCTATTCGTCGATCGGTCAGGTCGGCTTCATGCTGATGGCGATCACCGCCATCTCCGACGGCACCGGCTCGGCGCTGCTGCTGCACCTCATCGGCTACCTGATCACGAACCTCGCCGTGTTCATGGCCGTCATCGCCTTCTATAACCGCACCGGCAAGGAGGAGATCGCGGCGTTCCGAGGCCTCGCGCAGACCAACCCCTACCTCGCGCTGGTGATGACCGTCGGTCTGTTCTCGCTCGCCGGGATGCCCCTGCTCGCCGGCTTCCTCACGAAGTTCATCTTGTTTCAGGCCGTGGTCAGCGAGGGCTTCACCTGGCTCGTCGTGATCGCGCTGGTCGCGAGCACCGTCTCGCTCTACTACTACCTGCAGGTGATCCGGCAGATGTACCTCTACGAGCCGGAGGGCGATGCCAGTCGCTGGCGGCTCTCGCCGACCGGGTACCTCGCCACCGGCGTGATGTTCGTCGGCGTGATCTGGGTCGGCGTCTACGCGACGCCGTTCTACACCGTCGCCGACCGCGCGATCGCGCCGCTCTTCGCCTAGCTCCGAGCTCTGTCGGCGAGCTACTCGTCCGACGTCGCGAGCGGGATGCGGACGGTCATCGTGGCCCCCTCTCCAACCTCGCTCGCGGCGACAAGCGTCCCCCCGTGAGCCTCGACCAGTCCTCGCGCGATCGCTAGCCCCAGCCCGAACCCCGGCGATGCTGGGTCCTTCGCAAACCGCTCGAACACCCGAGGTAGCACCTCTGGGTCGATTCCCGCCCCCGAGTCGACCACCCGCAGCTCGACCCAGCCGTCGACCGCCGCCGCGCCGAGTTCGACCGAGCCTGGACTTCCGGCGTGTCGCACGGCGTTGGACACCAGGTTCGTCAGCACCTCGCGTAGCCGCAGCGGATCCACCTCGAGCAACGGGAGGTCGTCGTCCACCTCGGTCGTCAGCTCCACGCCATCCGCGGCCGCGAGCCCCGCGTAGCTCCCCGCCACGTCCTCGATCAGCACCACGAGGTCCGTCGGCTCCGGATGCAGCGCCAGCGTTCCCGCCTCTCGCGGCTCGTCACCGTCCGCAGGTCGTCGACGAGCCGCGAGAGCACCTCAACCTCCCCGAGCAGCGTCGCGATCCGCGCCTCGTCCGGCGCATGCACCCCGTCCTGGATCGCCTCCAGCTCGCCCTGGATCACCGCCAGCGGATTCCGCAGCTCGTGGCTCACGTCGGCCAGCAGCGTCCGCCGCGCATCCTCGTCCTCTTCGAGGCGCCCCGCCATCGTGTTGAACGCCCGCGCGAGGGAGCGCAGCGGCCCCGCTCGACCATCGCGGCTCCGGAACCCTCGCGCTGAAATCGCTGTCCTCGAGGCGCGCCACGGCCGCGCTCACTCTGTTGACCTCGGGGACGATTCGACCCAGCAGGAATCCGCTGAGCGCCAGCACCGGGACCACCAGTGCGAACAGCAACAGCCAGACGCCGAATGTCGCCCCTTCGGCCAGCCCGCCGTCGAGCGGCGTCACCCGGGTCACGACCAGCGTGAACAACGCGATCGCGCCCACCACCGCGAACGTGATGAATAGGAAGAACGCGCACGCGCATCCCGCCGCCTGCGATGCGCGCGGCCCGCGTCGCCGACCTCGCCGGCCTGAGCCGCGCCGTCGCCCGCGCGGCGGCCAGCTCTCGTCCTCCGGCCACCACGGCGGCCGAACTCCGGGGGCGCGGGGCGTCCAGCCGTCATTGCGCCTCGTCAGTGTCGCGGTCGTCGGCGAAGCGATAGCCCACGCCGTAGACCGTGAAGACGTAGCGCGGTCGCCGCGCGTCAGGCTCGATCTTCCGCCGCAGGTTCTTGATGTGCGCGACGATCGCGCGCTCATACGACTCGAACGCCACCCCGTGGATCGCGTCCAGCAGCTGGCTGCGCGTGAAGATCCGTCCGGGTTGCCGCGCGAGCGTTTCGAGGAGCTTGAACTCCGTCGGCGTCAGCTCGACGTCGGCGCCGGACACCTCGGTTCGCATCCGCTCGACCTGCAGCCGCACGTTACCCGCGACGACGAGATCGGCCTCCGGCTCCGGCGGCCGCTCCGAGGTCCGCCGCAACACCGCCTTCACCCGTGCCAGCAGCTCCCGAGGGCTGAACGGCTTCGTGATGTAGCCATCCGCCCCGAGCTCGAGGCCGAGCACGCGGTCCAGCTCGTCGTCGCGCGCCGTCAGCATCACAATCGGGATCGCCGATTCCCGTCGTAGCTCCCGCGTCACGTCGAGCCCATCGATTCGCGGCAGTCCCAGGTCGAGCACGACGAGGTCTGGCCGCTGATCACGCACGGTCGCCAACGCGGCCTCGCCGTCGCTGGCCGTCAGCACCTCGAACCCGCCGTGCTCGAGGTAGTCGCGCGCCAGATCCACGATTCGCGGCTCGTCGTCGACGATCAGCACCGTTGGCATGGGCGCGATCCTAGCGGCTCCTCGCCGCTAGGAGTCTCGCACGACCGTCCGCATCCGAAGCCCGCCTCAAACCGTGATCACAACCTTTCCGCGCGCGTGACCCTCCTCGATGTAACGAATCGCTTCCGGCACCTGACGAAGCGGATACCACCGATCGAATCACCGACGTGACATCGCCGGCCTCAAGCAGTTCGGCGAGGAACTCGAGGTCTGCCTGATTCGGTTTCGCGGTCATCGCGACCGTTCGCTTCCCGGGTGTCACGCTTATCCATAGCGAGCGCAGCAGCGGCCCCGCGGCCGCGACATAGGTTCCGTTCGGACCCAACGCGCGTCGGTAGTCGGACAGTGACCGATTGCCCACGGCATCCACGATCAGGTCGTAGCGTTGCCCGTTGCGGCTGAAATCCTCGCGCGTGTAGTCGACGACGCGGTCGGCTCCGATCGACTGCACCAGCTGGAGGTTCCGCGTACTACAGACCCCGGTCACCTCGGCGCCGAACGACTGCGCGATCTGGGCGGCAAATGTCCCCACGCCACCGGCGGCGCCATTGACCAGGACCCGCTGTCCCGGCTGGACGTCGCCCCGATCGCGCAAGCACTGCAACGCCGTCAGCGCGGCCACCGGTAGTGCTGCGGGCTGCTCGTGGGTCGCATCGGTTGGCATCGGAGCAAGTCACTCCTCGGGGGCGCGCACGTACTCGGCGAACGCGCCCGGGCTCAGCCCGAACACCTCGTCACCCGCCTGAACGTGAGTCACGGTCGGTCCGACCGACTCGACCGTCCCGGCGAGGTCGACGCCAAGGGCACACCAGCACACCGCCATCGCGCGCTGCGGGCACCTCGAACTCTTGGAGCTCGAGCACGTCGGCTGAGCCGTATCGCTCGTAGCGGATCGCCTTCATCGAGGTCCCTCTTCGTGCTCACCGGCTCCAGGCGGGCTCCGCCCGCGTGCCGAACCGACGCGTTGCCCTAGACGCCGTGAACGGGAAGCCCTGCTTCCACGACCCGCTTGAGGTCCGTTCGCGCCTCACGGATGGACGGCGCCACTTCATGGCGACCCCGGCTCACCAGCGCGTTGTAGTACTGCTCGATTCGCATCGTGTGCGTGGTCATCGTTCTGCTCCTGCTCGGGGGCGGTTCCCCCGTGGTGATGGTCGCGATTGTCTCGTCGTGCTGAGGCGGCCGCGCGAGGTTCGTGGCCGCCTAGAGCTCCGTTTCGCTAGCTCGCGCGGCCGGGGTCGGCGCCCGGGCCCGGCCCGGCTGTGTCCCCTCGACCCTCGGCCGCGTGCCACTCCTCGTGGACCTCGCGGGCGCGCGCCTCCCAGCGCTCTCGCCGGTTACCCCAGCGGCCTCGACCGCCGCCGCCACCTCGGCCACCCCAGAAGCCGAACAGGATCGCTTTGAGCAGCCCGAAGGCGAGGAACCAGAAGAAGATCGCTCCGAAGAAGGCGAACGGGAGGAAGGGGTATCCGGGGAGGTCGTGCCCGCCCTCGCGGACCGTGACCGTCTCTCCATCGGCGTTTGTGGTGATCGTCTCGACCACTTGCAGGTCACCGCCCAGCTCCCGCGCGGCGAAGCCAACACCCACGAACAGCACCACGAGGAATGTCAGCGCCGTCACGCGTGCGAGCCAGCTCATAGCGTCGCCCCGTCAAGCTCCCGCTCCTCGCGACGGTGCTTGGAGGCGATCCTGTATCCCTTGCGGATCACGGCGATCAGCACCAGCAACGGAATCAAGCGTGCAAACCATTTCATTGAGTCGTCCCTTCAAGAGCTCACTGCGAGCTCAGTTCTCGTTGGGACGATCTTCCGAGGCGAATGTGAACCAATTACGGAGGGCTGATGGATATCCGCGGGATCTCGATGAAGATCCCGCGATCAAAGAAGCCGGGCCCGACGACCCGGCTTCCGTCGATTCACAACCATCGAGGATTACCGCTTTGGCCCCGCGCGCGTAGCGCGCCTACTTTCGAGGCCGCGCGCGCGTAGCGCGCCTACTTTCGAGGCAGCGCCACCGTTGCGGTGCCGGGCGTCGTCTGCGTGCCGTCCGGCTGCGCAACGCCCACGTCGAGGTCGACGAGCGCTTCGCCGCCTTCCTCGTACTTCTTCGTCACCTTGCCCCAGATCGTGAGGTCCTGGCGCGCCGGGTCCATGCCGCGGTATGACACGCCCCAGTTTTTGATCGTGCCCGCTTCGCCCTTCCACTCGTCGAGTAACCGGCCGACGAGCATCCCCTTCAGGGCGCCGTGGACGATGATGTCCGGCAAGTTGTTGGTCTCCGCGAAGTTGTCGTCGTAGTGGATCTGGTAGAAGTCGCCGGACGCCGCCGCCCAGACGACCAACCGCTGGGAGCTCATCGGCTCGGTGAGGTTGAACTCCTGGCCCTCTTCGACGTCGTCCCAGTGGATCTGATCTGCCATCGTGTGCCTCCGTCGCCTGTCTGGTGCGAGCGTGCTAGTAGGAAAGTCCGGTGCCGCGCGTCTTGGCGACGACCTTGCCGTCGCTCTCCCGCGTGTACACCGTCTCCGAGTTCTGGA
The DNA here is from genome assembly GCA_965248675.1 of Dehalococcoidia bacterium. Lineage (GTDB taxonomy): Bacteria > Chloroflexota > Dehalococcoidia > UBA2979 > UBA2979 > UBA6627. The sequence continues at coordinate 1,182,835 of CBDFJZ010000008.1, read as the reverse complement.
TCAGCATCTTCCCGAGGCGGCTCTGCGTCAGCTCGAGCGAGGTGATCCGAGAAACGGCCTCGAGCACGTCTCCGCCGTACACTTGCTCGATCGGTTCCACCTCGGTCCCGCCGTTGAGGCGGCGCTTGAACGGATTCTCGAACAGCTCGCGCCGCCCGCCGCCGTCGGCGTCCGGGTTGAAAATCGGCATCCCCAGGAACCCGGGAGGCGATGGCAACCCGTCGTACCCGGACGACTTCGCCTGCGACTCGTCGAAGTACTTCGCGTCCTGGTACCCGACCGCCCGCGCGAAGGTCCGGATGCCCTGGGTCGTGACCTCGTAGGTCGAACGCCCGGTCTCCTGGCCTACCGCGGCCTTCATCGCATCAGTCAAGTCTTCGAGCTCGTCCGCCACTCAATCCCCCCATCGCACGCGTGAATGTCTCGTTGCCGCGTCGAAATCGCTTCGGCTGCCGCGCGAACGTTTGCTGCGGTGCCGAACGGAATACTACCGGAACGACGCGCCGTCGCGCCAAGAAGAACAGCGTCGGTTAGAGGCGGGGCAGGTAGCGGTCGAGCTCGAACTGCGTGACCTGCGATCGGTAGTCCGACCACTCGATCTTCTTGTTCGCGACAATGCTCTCGAACACCTGGTCACCGAGGTTCTCTCGCAGGAACGACGAGCCCTCGAACTGCTCGATCGCCTCGCCGAGCGAACCGGGCAGCGCCGCCAGCCCGCGCGCCTCGATCTCCGCAGCACTGAGCTGGTCCGTCGCCGCGGTGACCGGCTCCGGTAGCGTCAGCCCCTCCTCGATCCCGCGCAAGCCCGCCGCGAGCACGCCCGCGAACGCGAGGTACGGATTGCACGCCGCATCAGGCACCCGGTATTCGACCCGCGTCGATACCTCGAGCCCCGGCTTGTACTCGGGCACCCGTACCAGGTCCGAGTGACTCTTCGGCGACCACGTCGCGTAGAGCGGCGCTTCGGTGCCCGGGACCAGCCGCTTGTACGAGTTCACCCACTGGTTGGTCAGCAGCATCAGCTCCGGCGCGTGCCGCAACAGCCCGGCGATGTACTGCCGCGCGACCGGGGAGATGTGCAGCGGATCGCCTTCCTCGTAGAAGGCGTTCGCCTCGCCTCGGAACAGCGAGAGCTGCAGGTGCATTCCGGAGCCGTTCTCGTTGGCGAGCGGCTTCGGCATGAACGTCGCGTAGACGTCGTGACGTAGCGCCACCTCTTTGACGAGCAGCCGGTAGGTCATCACCGCGTCGGCCATCGTCAGCGCGTCCGTGTAGCGGAGATCCATCTCATGCTGGCTCGGCGCCGCCTCGTGATGGCTGAGCGCAACCCCGATCCCCATCTGCTCGAGGGCGAGCACGGTCTCGCGACGCAAGTCCGATCCGCCATCGAGCGGCGTCAGGTCGAAGTAGCCGCCGCTGTCGAGCGGCTCCGTCCCGTTGGCGTCCTTGAAGTAGAAGAACTCGATCTCCGGCGAGATGTAGAACGTGAACCCCGCCTCGGCCGCCCGCGCGAGCACCCGCTTCAGCACCTGCCGCGGGTCGCCGAGGAACGCGTCGCCGCCCGCCACGTGGATGTCGCAGAACATCCGCGCGACCGCCTGTTCCCGCGGCCGCCACGGCAGGATCTGGAACGTCGACGTGTCCGGCACGGCGATCATGTCGGTCTCGTCGTGCCTGGCGAAGCCCTCGATCGCCGATCCATCGAACGACACGCCGTCGCCGAGCGCGTGCTCCAGCTCCTCGATCGTGATCGCGACCGACTTCAACATCCCGAGGATGTCCGTGAACCAGAGCCGAATGAACTTCACGTCGTGATCGCGGCAGGCCTGGATCACATGCTGCTGCGTGTCTTGGTTCACCATGCGGCCATCGTAGCCAGCGCCTTGTTTCGCACAGGTTTCAGAGGGCGCGCGGGACGGGGCAGCCGCCTGTCGGCCAGCCTGTCCAGCCGCCCGACACCCTGGAGCCGTCGAGCCTCAAGTGCGCCCAGGAATCCCGGCAAGTCCGATCGGCGGGATTTCTTGAGCTTCGCAAACAACGCCGGAGGCACCGTGCACCGCCACGCCCGATCTCCTCATGCGAGCCGGAGCTGGGCGTCACGGTGCGAAGTGCGACTCCGCGCATCTCCTCGGACGAGACGCAACACGGCGCGAAGCGTCGGCGACCCTCGAGGCGGGTTAGGCGTCGAAGTATTGCAGATACTCGAACGGCGTCGGCCGCGTGCGCGACTCGGCGACCTCCTCGCGCTTGGCGGCCACCCAGTGCTCCAGCACGTCGATCGTGAACACGCCTCCCTGCAGCAGGAACTCTTGGTCAGTCTCCAGCGCGTCGAGCGCCGCCTCGAGGCTGCTCGGCACGCTCCGCAGCTGCGCCGCCTCCTCGGGGTCGAGCTCGAACAGGTCGCGATCGAGCGGGTCGCCGGGATCGAGCTGGCGCTGGATCCCGTCGAGCCCCGCCATCAGCATCGCCGCAAACGCGAGGTAGGGATTGGCGGTGCCATCGGGCGGACGGAACTCGATCCGCTTCGTCGCCGGCGCCGGGGAATAGATCGGCACGCGGATCGCCGCCGATCGATTTCGGATCGAGTACGCGAGGTAGACAGGCGCCTCGTACCCCGGCACCAGCCGCCGGTACGAGTTCGTCGTCGGGCTCGCCAGCGCCAGCAACGCGGGCGCGTGGTGCAGCAGCCCGCCCATGTAGCCGCGCGCGAGCTGAGACAGCCCGCCGTACCCGTTCGAGTCATAGAACAACGCGGTTTCGCGCCGCCAGAGCGACTGATGCGTGTGCATCCCGCTGCCGTTGTCGCCGTGAATCGGCTTCGGCATGAACGTCGCCACGCGACCATGCACCCGCGCCGCGTTGCGTACCAGGTACTTGTACCACTGCACCCGATCCGCCATCGCCAGCAGCGGCGCGTGCCGGATGCCGATCTCCCCTTGCCCGCCGGACGCCACCTCGTGGTGATCGAGCTCCACCTCGATGCCGACCGACCGCAGCTGCTCGGCGATGAACCAGCGCACGTCCGAGGTCTGATCGGCCGGCGGCGTGGCCGCGTATCCGGATTGCTGGCTGAGCTTGTAGCCCTGGTTTGGCCCCTCGTCGTGGCCGGCGTTCCAGTGCCCCTCGGCGGAGTCGACGAAATAGAACGCCGTGTTGCCGTCCTGCTGGTAGCGAACGTCGTCGAAGATGAAGAACTCGAGCTCGGGACCGAAGCGCGCCTCGTCCGCGACGCCCGAGGCGCGCAGATATTCCTCGGCCTTCCCCGCGACGTACCGAGGGTCGCGCGGGAGCCGGTCGCGGGTGAGCGGATCGACCACGTCGCAGAGCAGGCTCAGCGTTGGCGTGCTCGGTACCGGATCGACGGCCGCGGTGTCGAGATCAGGGATCAGCAGCATGTCCGACGCATGGATCGGCTGGAATCCGCGCAGACTCGAACCGTCGACGCCGAGGCCGTTTTGAAGCAACGCGTCGTCCAGGGTGTCCGGTGGGATCGCGAAGCTGTGCCACCGTCCGAAGAGATCACTCACCTTCAAATCGACCCGACGCAGGCCTCGCGTCTCGATCAGCTGAAGGACGTCCTGCAAGGTCGGCACGCTGCGTTCCTCTCTCCTGGGCCCGCAGTGTGGCCGAGTCCACGCTCTCGCGCGACTTCGCGGCGCTGCTGGCTCGGCGATCGGTCGTTCGCTGCTGGATCGATCCCGCGAGTAGGGGGATCCGAGGCGTTTCCGATGATTGCAGTACGCTCAGCGCGCCCCCCGTTGAGCGTCTGGCGCCCCTCGGCGCCCCATTCATCCCGAGGATCGAGCGTCGCGACATGTGCGGATTGACCGGCGTCTATCACTTCGGGGGCGCGCCCGTTGACCGCACGGTGTTGCGCGCGATGCGGGAGCTACAGGACCATCGCGGTCCCGACGATCACGGGATGCGCCTCTTCAGCCTGCGCGACCGACAGAGCGTCGAAGCTCATGCGGGGGCCCCCCACCGGACGGCTCGTTCGAGGGCGGCGTGGCGTTCAGCCGGCTGAGCATTCTGGACACCTCTGACGAAGGCCATCAGCCGATGTGCTCGTCAGACGAGCAGGTGTTCATCGCCTATAACGGCGAAACCTACAACGCCTTCGACTATACGGACGAGTTGAAGGCCGCTGGCTTCGAGTTCCACAGCACGAGCGACGCCGAGGTGCTGTTGTACCTGTACCAGCACTACGGCATGGAGGGGATGCTCTCCCAGGCTCAACGGGATGTTTGCGATCTGCATCGTGGACCTCCGCGCGCAGACCATTCACCTCGCCCGCGATCGGATCGGGATCAAGCCGCTCTACTGGTATCGCAACGGTGACACCTTCCTCTTTGGGTCCGAGGTCAAGTCGTTCCTCGCGCACCCGGCGTTCGATCCGCGGCTGAACAACGGGGTCCTGGATGAGTTCTTCGCGTTCCGCTTCGTCGCGGGCGGACGCTCGCTGTTCGACGATCTCCGGGAAGTCGAGCCGGGCCACTGGATGAGCGTGAGCCCGTCGGGAACGCGGGTGACCCGCTACTGGACCTTGCCAGCGGGCGGTACCGACTCCGGCGGCTCGTTCGGCGAGAGCCTCGAAACCGTCGAGTGGGAGTTACGCCGCTCTGTCCGAGCACGATTGTTGAGCGACGTCACGGTCGGCTGTCAGCTCTCGGGCGGCGGGGATTCCTCGATCGTCAATCTGTTCGCTTCGGAATCGGCGGGCAGCCGCCTGGACGCATATTCGATCGTCTTCGACGATCCGCGCTTTTCCGAGGAGCGCTGGGTTGACGAGGCCGCCGTGCTGGCCGAAGTCGACGTGCACAAAGCGACGATGGACGCAGACTACTTTTCCACGGCGTTTCCTCGTGCGGCTTGGCATATGGACCAGCCGCTCAACCTGCCGAACTCGCTGGGTATCCTCCGCATCGCCGAGCTGGCGAAGCCGGCGGTCACGGTGCTGCTGAGCGGCGAAGGCGCCGACGAGGCGTTCGGCGGCTACAGTCGATTCTTCTACGCCCTGATGCGCCGGCAGCTGAGGTGGCTGCTTCCGTTCGCGGGCCGGGCGCCATGGCTTCGCCATCGCTTCGGCAATCTGCGCGGCACCGGTTACGGCGCCGACGACGACGTCGGACGATTCGTCGGCAGCGCCGCGTTCCTCGGGCTCGAATCCCTGAGAGAGCTTCGCCCCGATGCGACGCTGGAGACCGTCACGAACCACCGGCGGCAGATCTTCGGCGACGGCTCTGGGGACTACCGGCGCGACGTCCTGAACTACGACCTCCGGACCTATCTGGTCGATCTGTTGATGCGCCAGGACCGGATGACGATGGCGCACGCGGTCGAGAATCGGGTCCCATTCCTCGATCACCAGCTGATCGAACGCGTCGCGACGCTGCCGACGGATCATTTGCTACGCACGCCCTTCAACCCGCGCGTTGCGATGCAGCGCGATCAGCTGGCGATACGGAGCACCAAGGTGGTGCTGAAGGAACTCGCGGCACGGCACTTCGGTGATCGGTTCGCGTATCGCCCCAAGCAGGGGTTCGGCCTGCCGCTCGTCGAGTAGTTCGCGCATCGGCCCCTGCGCGCGTTGATCGAGGACCGGCTACTGCCGGGCATCCGAGAACGTGGCGTGATTCGGTCAGAGACGGTCGACCGCTGGTGGCGGGCCGCGATGCGCGGCGAGACGACGAACGGCGATCCGTTGTGGGTCGTGATCGCCTTCGAGCAGTGGGCCCAGCTGTTTCTGGATGGCGGTTGGCGAGAGCTCAGAGCTGCCGCCTAGTCGGTCCGGCTACACGACGATTGTTGGCGCGGCCGACAGCACGTGCTCCTGCCAGATCAGCGACCCGATCAGCACCCAGATCGTCCATTCGTGGTCGCGCCGCGCTGCGGCGTGCTCGTCGAGCAGGCGGCGCACGGCGGCGGGGTCGAATAATCCGCTCGCACGGACGCGGTCGTCGCTGAGCTGATCCCGCGCGTAGGCGAGCAGCGGCCCGCCCTCGCGCAGCCACTCCTGGAGCGGCGGCAACTGGTGCAGCTTCGGTGCGAACGCGACCGCGTGCGGCAGTAGCGTGGCCGCGAAACGGCGTTGCTCCTGTTTGTCGACCTCGAGCCCCTTCAGGCTGAAACGGAAGTGGAGTACCCGCCGGTCGCGAAACGGCTGCCGCACCGAGATGTCGTGTGCCTGTGCCCACCAATGGTTCCACTGCGTGTAGAGGTCGCTGTCGCGGAGCCGCTGCCCGGGAAGGAGCAGCCGCTCCAGCGGCTGCTCATCGCGGAACTGTTCGGCGACCGAATCCAGCAACTCGATCGAGGACCGGCGATACGCCTCGAGGTGATCGGACGTGTAGAGGGAGGCGCGAAGCGCTGCCGGCGTGATCTCCTCGCCGTAGAGCCGCGCGCCCCAACGGGGGACGCCATCGAAGATGCTGCGCAGCCGGTCGTGAACGCGCGGGATCGGGGAGGCGATCTTCGGAACAAGGTCCAGCGCCTGCCTGATGCGTAGCGGCAGCGCGCCGTATCGCGCCTGCAGGATCTGGGTGCGGGACATGAGGTAGTCGCGACCCTGGCCGGAGAAGAGCACCTCGATCCCGTCGGCGGCGAGTGGACCGAGTTGGTAGCTATGCAATCCGAAGGTGAACGGCTCGCCGTGCTGACGTATCAGATCGGTGGCTCGCTCGCCGATGTCCCGTGCGGAGATGGCGACCTCTTCGTGTGGGACGCCCAGGTGCGAGGCGGCGCGGATCGCTCCCTCGCTCTCGTTCTTCCAGCCTGAATAGGCCTCGTAGCGGAATGTGTACGCGCGCGGCGACACTGCGATGACGCGCGTGAGCATCGCGAGGATCAGCGTCGAATCGATACCGCCCGACACCAGCACACCGGTCGACCGGTCGCCTTCGCTTCGTTGCCGAACAGACCGTTCGAACAGCTCGCCGAACCGGCGGGTGCGGGTCGCCTTGTCGATGCGCACCTTCGGGCGCCCGCTGTATCTGGCATACGTCTCGAGGCGGTGCTGCTGAGGGGCAGGGGCGATCAGCACTTCGCCCGCCGGGAGTCGCGAGATGCCTCGGATCAGCGTCAGCGGTGAGGGGACATAGCCTTCCGCGAGCAGGAAGTCGAGCGCCGATCGATCGATCTCGCGGTCAGCGAGTAGCGGGATCAACGAGGGCAGGTCCGTCGCCCAGTAGAGCGCGTCCAGCGCGGCAACGAAGAAGAGCGGTGACAGGCCGTCCCGATCGCGGAACAGCAGCAACTGTTGGGTGCGCTCATCCCAGAGCGCGACCGCGGCCTTGCCGTCCAGTTCACCGAGGGCATCGAGCCCGCCTCGCTCGTAGCTGCTCAACACTGGCTCGCCGGCGTTGCTTGGTCCGTCGTCCGAATAGAACTCGCCGTCGACGACCGCGAAGGAGCCGTCGGGTTGGTCTGCCCAGCCGAGGGGCCGCCGCGCCGATCCGTTCCGGAGGACGCTCAGCGTCCCGCCGATGGTCCGCCGTTGGATCGTCTGGCCGTGATTACCGGCCAGGCTTGCTGCCCATCGCACGACCCGCTGCGCGACCTCCGGAACGCTCGCATACACGCCGAGCATGCGGGGCGGGATCGCGGAGCTCATCGTCGTCGGCGTCCCTCGGTGCTGGTCCTGAGCGGCGATGGCAATGCCGCCGCCTCAGCGTAGCGACGGAGCCCCTGTGGGACATGCATGTCGTCCGGGAGGCTTTGCGAAACCTGAACGAAACGTCGGTGGCAACCAACGTTCACCTCGGGGACGCGCCGGCGAAACAGCCTCTTCCTAATCTCTCTTGTCATGGGACAAGGGGGGGGCCACCACGTGCTCACAACACGATTGATCGGAGCCGCCGCAGGGGCCGGACTTGCGCTGATTGCCGGATTCGGCATCGCCGGCGCTCAGGAAAGCGATCTCGAAGCGCAGATCGCCGAGTTGACGTCCGCGATCGATATTGCCTGGTTGCAGATTTGCCGGGACCCGGTGGTCACCCACTGGGCGTGGGGCGATGGATTCCTCAGCGCCTACGCCGCCGACATCCAGCTCGGTGACAATGGCTTCATCGACCTCGCGGGCTCGAAACTGCGCGACGTGGCCGCAGCTCGTGTTGACACGGTGATGCGGGTCGGCTACCGCCTGACGGAGCCGCGCGAAGCCGCCTGAACGTCGGAGTTCACGTCCGCCGAGCGTCGCATCCGTTCACGCCACTAGGTGCCCGACACCCGGGGCGCGATCAGCTTGCGGCCACTCACCAGGTTCGGGAGATAGTCCCGACCGCAGCGGTGGCAGACGAAGCCCATCGCGTTCGAGTCGTCATCCATCACCTCGGGGCCGCGCCAGCGCGGCGTTAGCTCGCCGTCGCAGAGGCACTCGCTGCTGGCCTGCGGGCCCTCGGTCGTCGACGCTTCCATCGCGCTGTCCCCGCTCTGGCGTGGTCCGCTGAATCGCCCGGATCTTACGTGCTGCATGTCTGGAGCCCAATCACTTTGATAACTGGCCCTTGACGTGGCGACGAACAGGTGGCTTTATAGGTGCCGCCCTGTCGGTGCTCTGATAAGCCGCACGCCCTCCCGTAGCTACCGCGCGCGACTGAGATCTGAGTTCATCCACAGGTTGTGAACACGGGACCGAGGGCCGCAGACGCGAAACGAGTGAATCAACCTGTGCCACCTGTTCAGGCGACAGCGTCGCTTCGTCCGCCGGCTGAGTCGTTGGTTCGTGGCGAGTCGCCTGAGTGAGCCACGTGTCCATTGCGTTCTGCAGGAGAACGTCCGCGACTTCCATGCCCATCTGTGCGGCAACGTCAGCAGCTAGCGCTCTGAGGTTGTTGCCATCGTTCGCCAATGCGTCGTAGGCCTGGAACTGGTTCAGTGGGCTCGGGAGCTCTTCAACGCTGATCCCGACGCAGACTGGTGTAACCCCACCCTCGCAGAGCGCCCTGCCAACGCCGGCTTCCCAGTAAATCCATGGGTGACTCACGGACACCGGAGTTGCGATAACCCAAACACGCTCCGCTCGGCGTAGCTCGACGTGGATCCGCTGGAACCACTCCTCCCCAGACCCGATTCCGGCCGTGGGGGACGACGACACGAACATCTCGGCGAGGCCTGAGTAGACGAGCTGAACGAAGTCTTGAAGGTGAGTTGAGAGCTCTCGGTCAGCGTGAGCGTGGCTGAGGAACAGCGAACGCTTCTCGATCTGCTCGATCCCGTCCTTGCCGACCATCTGACCCCGCCTACGCTGTGGACCCGCACGCCCTTATCCGTGGTACTTCCAACGGTGATCTAGCAGATGATTGTCACGGTGTGCCTGGCGCGCCCCGAGCTTGACAAGAACACCCGTTCTACGGTTACCATCGTCCACTATCAGAACATCCGTGCTGACGGGAGGCGGGCCCGCGCACGGCAGTCCCGAGGTAGGCGCGCCCTCCGAGGGCTGCGCCCCTTCGGAGGAGCGCGCATTAGATGTCCCTCGCCACCGCCATCGCCGAGTTCCGCACCGACCGCACCCTCGCCGACAACGTCGTCGACTGGCGCGTCCTCCCCGCTGAGCGGCCACGTTTCGAGGACTGGCCCACCAACCTCGACCCCCGCGTCACTCAGGCGCTCGCCCGACGCGGCATCAACCGCCCCTACACCCACCAGGCCCAGGCCATCGACCACGCCCTCGACGGCAACGACAGCGTCGTCGTCACCCCCACGGCTTCGGGCAAGACGCTATGCTACAACGTCCCCGTCCTCGACTCGATCCTCCGCGATCCGGGCGCCCGCGCGCTCTACCTCTTCCCCACCAAGGCACTCGCCCAGGACCAGCTCAACGAACTCCACGAGCTGATCACCGAGGCTGAGATCGACGTCAAGACGTTCACCTACGACGGCGACACCTCACCCGCCGAGCGCCGCCGCGTCCGCACCGCCGGCCACGTCGTGCTCACCAACCCCGACATGCTGCACACCGCGATCCTCCCGCACCACACCAAGTGGGTGCGGCTCTTCGAGAACCTCCGCTACGTCGTCATCGACGAGCTGCACACCTATCGAGGCGTGTTCGGCTCCCACGTTGCCAACGTCCTCCGCCGCCTCCAGCGCATCTGCCGCTTCTACGGCGCCGAGCCCACGTTCATCTGTTGCTCCGCCACCATCCGCAATCCCGCCGAGCTCGCCACCGCGCTCACTGGTCACGAGGTCACGCTCGTCGACGACAGCGGCGCGCCCCGCGGCGAGCGACACGTCGTGCTCTACAACCCACCCGTCGTCAACGCCGAGCTCGGCATCCGCCGCGGCGTCATCCGATCCGCTACCGACATCGCCTCCCTCATCCAGGAACACGGCCCCCAGACCCTCGTCTTCGCCGGATCCCGGACCAACGTCGAACTCCTCACCACCTACCTCCGCGAACTCCCCGGTGGCCGCCCGCGCCACGCCGGCGCGCCTGACCCGGTGCGCGGCTACCGCGCCGGCTACCTGCCGAAGGAGCGACGCGCGATCGAGGCCGGCCTCCGCAGCGGCGAGATCAGGACCGTCGTCGGCACCAACGCGCTCGAGCTCGGGATTGACATCCGCGGCCTCGACGCCACCGTCGTCGCCGGCTACCCCGGCACGCTCGCCAGCCTCTGGCAGCAGGCCGGGCGCGCCGGTCGCCGCGCCGACAGCTCGCTCGCCGTCTTCATCGCCGGCTCAGGCCCGCTCGACCAGTACGTCGTGAACCACTCGGACTACGTGTTCGGCGCCGCCGTCGAGGCCGGCCTGATCGACCCCGACAACCCGCTGATCGCCGTCGAGCACCTCAAGTGCGCCGTCTTCGAGTTGCCCGTCGACGCCGAGGAGCACGCTGCCCTCGGTGAGCACACCGCGACCCTGCTCGACGCCCTCGAAGAGGGCAGCCTCGTCCACCGCGCCGGCAATCGCGCCTACTGGATGAACGAGGCCTACCCCGCCGACGAGGTTTCGCTCCGCTCCGGCCCCGACCAGAACGTCGTCATCCTCGATCAAGGCGAGCCGCCCGTCCGCCACGAGGACGAGCGCAGCCGCGACGCCTCGGTCCTCGGCGAGATCGACCCGCCGGCCGCTCGCTTGCTCGTCCACGATCAGGCGATCTACATCCACGACGGCCGCCAGTACCACGTCGACCGCCTCGACTGGGAGGAGCTCAAGGCCTACGTCCACCGCGTCGACGTCGACTACTACACCGACGCGCACCTCGCGGTGGACCTCAAGGTCCTCGAGGAGTGGGACTCGCGCCCTGCTCCCTCGACCCATGCCCACGGCGAGGTCGGCATTACCTACCTGGCCACCCTTTTCAAGAAGATCCGCCTCCGTACGCACGAGAACATCGGCTGGGGCAAGATCCGCCTCCCGCAGGACGACATGCACACCAGCGCCTTCTGGCTCGCCCTCCCCGACGACCTCGTTGCGGGCACCGACGGCTCCCCGCCGCCTACCAACTCAGACATCGAGGGCGCCCTCCACGGCCTCGGCCAGCTCCTCCACAACGTCGCGCCGCTGCTGTTGATGAGCGATCCGCGCGACCTCCAGCTCGCGAACCAGATCAAATCCCCGCACACCGGCCGCCCCACCACCTTCCTCTGGGAGACAGTCCCGGGCGGCGTCGGTTTCTCCGAGCACCTCTACGAGCGCACCTCCGAGCTGATCGCGCTCGCCGCCGCGCTCCTAGCGGACTGCGCCTGCCTCGACGGCTGCCCCGCATGCGTCGGACCCCCCGCCGCGCCCGGTCTCAGCGTCAAACTGCTCGTCACCGAGGCGCTGGCGCGTCTCGCTGCGGACACGCCGGCTGCGGAGCCGGTGGAAGCGACCATCGAGGCGGCCGTCGCTAGGTAGGAGGCGCCAGATGCTGCTGCCGGCGATCCAACGCTTCTATGCGTACAACACCTGGGCCACGGAGCAGATCTTCTCGACCTACGCCGGGCTGACGCCGGATCAGTTCAACGCGGCGGTCGTCCCCGGGCAGCCGCCGCTGCGCGACACCATCGTCCATCGCTGCGCCGCTCAGCGCGTCCACCTCGACTGGTGGAACGGCACGCTCAGCGGCGCCGATTCGTGGGCGCGCCCCTTCGCCCCCGAGGACTACCCCAACTTCGAGGCGGTCCGCGCCTTCTGGCACACGCTGGCCGGCGATACGGCCGCGTTCGTCGCAACCCGCGCCAGCGACGCCGACCTCGAACGCATCCTCACCCGCACCACCGACGAGCGCGAGATCGAACGCCCGCTCTGGGAATCGATGCTCCACGTGGTCAATCACGGCACCCAGCACCGCAGCGACACCGCGCTCATGCTCACGGCGCTAGGCTACTCGCCGGGCGACCTGGACCTCCTATGACTCGCGCGCCCCGCTCTGAGTCTCCCGTCGGCTCCCCCACTGCCCTCCTGCAAGAGACGAGTGGTACGCGCCCGGGGCGCATCCCCCGGTACGCAGCGACTATGCCGTGCACCATCGCGAAGCTTCGATCGAGGCGCCTCCCGCCGCCACTGAACTCTCGTTGTTTCCGAGGAACCCCTACGGCTTGCGAGGGGGTGCTGGGGGGCTGCCCTCGCCCGGAGCGCGATCGACAAGAAAGAGCCCCCGGCCGGGGGGTCGCAGGGGGGCGGAGCCACCCTGATCTAGGAGGCGACCCCGAAAGCCGGCGCGATGCACACCGCCAGCCGCCCAACGCGGACACCCGCTCGTACCGAAGCGCGCCCTGTCCTATCGAGCCAGTTCGCCCATGACAACCCTCGCCCGACCTCCCGCCCCTCCCGCGTCTCGCCGCCCGCGCGGCGAAAACGTCGCAGCCACACGCGCCCGCCTCCGCCGCCTCATCGCCACCATCGAGGCCCGCTCTCCGCTTCTAGCGAAGCCACCGGCCGACGACCAACCCCCCGTCGAATCCCCCGAGGACTACCGCGACCTGCTCGCCACCGCGGAGCGCCGCGAGACCGACAGCGGCCCCTTCACCTTCCGCGAGGTCACGTACTCGCTCACCCACGAAGCCGGCCATCAGTCCCTCGGCGACATCCTCCAACTCTCCACAGACACCCTCACGCTCCTCGCGCCCGAAGAGAGCCTCGAGGACGCCACGCTCAGCGACCTCTACTTCCTCGACATCGAAACGACCGGCCTCGGTGGCGCCGGCGCGATCGCCTTCCTCGTCGCCGCCGCCCGCTTCGAGGTCGACGACGCTGGCGCGCCCACCTCGCTCGTGCTCGCCCAGTACCTCGCCGAGTCCCCGCCCGAGGAGGCTGGTGTGCTCGACGCGCTGATCGAGGATGCGCGCTTCCGCGACGACCCCGTCCTCGTCACCTACAACGGCCGCACCTTCGACGCGCCGCTGCTCGACGAGCGCGCGACCATGCACCGCCGCCGCGCCGGCTTCGGGGGCCTCCGGCAGCTCGATCTGCTCCGCCCGGCGCGCACTGCCTACCGGGGGCTGCTCCCCAACTGCAAGCTCGGTACGCTCGAGCAGCACGTGCTCGGCATGACCCGACCGTCGGAGGACATCCCCGGTGCCGATGTCCCCCGCTGGTACTTCCGCTTCCTCCGCAGCGGCGACCACCGGATGCTCAACCCGATCGTCGAGCACAACGAGCTCGACGTCATCGGCATGGTCGGACTGCTCGCCTGGCACGCCGCGTACCTCGATAGCGCGCGCGCTCCCGCCCCGCGGGACGCGCTCGGTCTCGGCCGCCTGCTCGCCGCCCGAGGACTCGATGAGCGCGCGACGCCGCATCTTACGCGGGCGACGGAGCCACTCCCGAGCGCGGCGGCCGCCCCGGCGACCACCGACTCCGGTGCGAACCGCGTCACCGGCTCTCCACCTCGGCCACCTCGTCCGGCCGCCCCCCTGGCGCAAGCCGGTGCCACCGTCTACGAACCGCGGGCGCGTCAGATCATCGATCAGGTCGATGCCCGCGCGATTCGCGAGGAAGCGCTGCTGCGCCTCGCCGCGTTGCACAAGCGCAACGGCGCCCGCGACCGCGCCGTGCCGCTCTGGCACGCGGCGCTGAGCATCCCGGCCCGCGCACCGCTTGAACCCCTGATCCAGCTCGCGATGTACTACGAGCACGAGCGTCACGACTTCGCGCAGGCCATCGTCCACGCCGAACAGGCTGCCGCACACGCCAACGCCTGGCTCCGACGCGACGACCCGATGCGCGCGGCACGCCTCCTCGAGGCCATCGATCATCGACTCGCCCGGTTACACTCCCGGGCGGAGCGAGCAGGTCGCACCAGCTAGCCATCGGCCGCGCCCACCACTGGCGGCCCAGCACCGGCGGTCCCGCACCGGCGGTCCAGCACCGGCGGCTCGTTCAGCGGGGGCATCGATGCGCCGACTCCTCGGTTTCGGGGTCTACCTCGCCGTATTGGCGCTCGCCACCGTCGGCAGCGAAGTTCGCTCAGTGGCGGTCGCGCCACCCGCTCCATCGGCGGTCGTACTCGAGCGCCAGAGCGCCGTCGAACTCGATCGAGCGCCGCTGTTTGTTCCGCTCGCCGTCGACGCAGCGCTCGAACCGATTCGCGCGGATGTGTGGCAGGCTGCCGGGTTCACCGGCTATCAGCGATCGGTCGCCATTGTCGACTCCGGCTTCGCGGGCTACCTCGACGCGCTCGGATCAAGCCTGCCCGACGAGGTCGTCGCCCGGTCGTTCCGTCTGGACAGCGATGTGAACGCGGGCACCGACCACGGCCTACGGGCGGCCGAGATCGTCCACGATGTCGCACCGAACGCTGCGCTCTACCTCGTGAACTTCAGCACGGAAGCCGAGCTCTCCGCTGCCGTCGACTTTCTGATCGCGGAGGATGTGGACGTCGTCTCGTTCTCGCTTGGCTTCATTCACTCCGGACCGGGAGATGGAACCGGGGTGATCAACGCGATCGTCAGCCGAGCGGTCGACGCGGGCATCGCGTGGTCGGTGGCCTCCGGCAACTGGGCGGAGCAGCACTGGAGCGGCGTATTTGCCGACACGGACGGCAACTCGATCCACGAGTTCGTGCCGGACGAGCAACTGAACGGTCGGGCCTTTCTTGCCGGTGATCTTGTCATCGCCTCGTTACGCTGGGAAGGCACGTGGGGTGCGGCCTGCGACGATTACGACCTCGAGTTGTTCGGTCCCGACGGCGCTCTGGTCGCCGCGTCGCGCGACATCCAGAGCTGCAGCGGCGACCCCGTCGAGAGCGTCGAGCTGCTGGCCACCCAGGCCGGGACCTACTCCGCTCGCGTCGTCGAGGCGCGCTCGGACGCCCCGAGGATGCTCAGTCTCCTGGTGCTCGGCATCCCGGACCGCGGGGACGTGCTCGACCTCCCCGTGGCCGCGCGGTCGCTCTCCCAGCCCGCCGATCACTCGGGCGTGCTGTCCGTCGGTGCCCTGCTCAACGACAGCTTGACCGAGGCCGCCTTCTCCTCGCGCGGCCCGACTGCTGACGGCCGTTCGAAACCCGATCTGCTGTCGCCCACGGGTCTGGTCAACTCCGCTGGCGAAACCTTTTCCGGTACGTCAGCGGCCGCCCCGCACGCCGCCGGCATGCTCGCGCTCCTCAGCGAGGCATTCCCAACGCTCAGCGCGAACGAGCTCATCGCCGAGCTTCGCGCGCGCGGCGAGGTGATCGCCGCCAGCACCACGCGTGCCGCGAGCCTCGGCTCCCTGGTCGGCCTCGGCGAGCTGCTGCCGGTTGGCGGCGACGAGGCGGAGTTCGTCGGCGAGATCCCAACGACCGGCGGCAGCGCCTTGCTCCGGTACCGCGGCCCCGACGGCTACCCGCTGCGCTTCTCGCACCTGCTGACCGGGCTCCTCGAGGCCGACGCGTACTTCCGTCTCGACGTGGAGGCGCAGCGCTGGAACACGTTCATCCGCGGTGCGCCGGACTTCGTCCAGGACCTTGAGCGGCTCGACGACGGCGATCTGGTGATTGGCCTGTTCCCCGCAGCCAACTGACCAGACTGAGCGGGCCGTGTGTCGATCGGGGGCTAGGGTGCGGCCTCGCCGTCGGGATCGAAGCCTGCCGGGGTTGGACCGGGGTTGGTAGCCGCGCGCAGCGCCCGCGCGGCGTCATCGGCGGACGGCGCGCGCTGCGGATCCTCCATCAGGAAGTGAGCTGCGGTCACGAAGGCGCCCGCAGCGGCGACTTGAGCGGTGTCGAGGACCTGCTCATCCTGCTCGGACGCGACCGTCGCGTCTTCCAGGAGCTGCTGCCCCTTGAAGGCGGTTTGGTAGGCGACCCAGGCGTCGGCGCCGCTGACCACCTCCGGCTGTTCCTCAATCGTGCGAGCCACGCTCGCGCCGGTCTCAGCGAGGTCACGCAGCAGGTGCTCCCCGGCCGGGAGGCCATCGTCACTCAGCGCGTCGAGTCGCTCGAGCAACTCGACGTATATCGACACCTGCTCGATGATCGACAGCGCGGTCAGGTTCACCCGCTCTGGTTGCTCGTCAGAGGACGCTGGCTCAACTTGCTCGTCAGAGGACGCTGGCTCAACCGCGGCGACCGCTGGCTCCGGTGCTGGCGCCGGCGACTGCACGGCCGGGGCCGGTGTCGACGATCCTCCACCGAGCGCGATCACGGTCACGATCAGCGTCGCCACCGACGCGGCGGCGGCCGACGCGATCGAGGTGAAGAGACCGTTCCAGCGCTGCAGCAGTGACTCGCGCGGCGCGTCGACGACCGGCTGTCGTGGCTGCGGCGTCGCCCGCATCACGCGGGCGCGGGAGCGCTCGTGGAAGCTGCGGAAGGAGGCGTGGGCGCTGCTCGCCTCCAGCGAGGAACGCACGACGCCCGCCGTCCGCTCGAGCACCGCGAGTGCCGGGTCCGCGTTGGGATCGAGATCCGCAGCGCCGCGACGCTCGACCGCCGCCAGCACGTCGGCGAGCCGCGCCGCCTCAATCTGATCGGGCTCGAGGCCGGGCGCGTCCGGGCGCTCGGACGGCCGCTTCGGCGTCCGCTCCTCGGAAGAGCCGCTGCTGAGCTGGTCTTGGCTCATCGCGCCTGCCGGCTCCCGTCCGATCCGGCCGTGGCCGGCTCGTCGTCCCTGATCGTCTCGCCCGCGGGCGCCTCCCGGGCGGCCAGGAGTTCGCGTAGCCGCTTCACGCCCTTGTGCTGGAGGACCTTCACGTTGCTCTGTCGCTTGTCGAGCGCTTCCGCCGTCTCCGCGACATTGAGTCCGGCGCCGAAGCGGAGGCGGATCACCTCGCGCTGCGCGGCCGGCAGTTCCTCCACCAGCGCAAAGACCTCCTCGATCGTGAGCTGGGTCTCCGCCAGCTCGGCTGGCCCACGGTCCTCGTCCGCGATCCATTCCGGGAGCTCGAACGCCGGGCCGCGTACCGCGGCACGCCGGTGGTGCGACGCGACATGGTTGTGAGCGATGCGGAACAGCCAGGCGCCGAACGGACTGCGCTCGCTCGACCCCAGGTCCCGCCACTCAAACCGGTCGATCGCCCCCAGGGCCTTGATGAAGATCTCTTCAGCAAGGTCCTCGGCGTCAGTCTCGTTGCCAACGCGTACCAGGCAGTACCGGTACAACCGGGCGACGTATGCGTCGTAGAGCAGACCAGTCGATCCCTGATCGCCCTGCGCGCAGCGCCGCACTGCCTCGCGCTCATCGGCAACGGTCAGCGGATGGGGTGTATCAGCCAAAGGCGGAATCCCTGCGCGCCGGCTCGACGATCCCCGCCCGGCCTCGGCGCTGCTCTGCGCGTCGGCCGATGGGGAGAGTATAAGCCCCCGGCGCGCAGAGGATGATGCGCTCCTCCCGCAAGAGTCATAACGCGCCCCGCGCTCCCTAGGTTAACTGCACTGTGGATCATTGGGAGGAACCCTGAGTAGATCGCATCACATTCCTCATACACAGTGTTAACCACTTCGCCACCCGGCGCGTTTCCTTTGATGTGCCGGGTTCCGTGCCCGGGCTGTGCGCGTGCGCGGCCGGTCGGATCCGGGGCGGAGCAGGACACGTTCGACAGAGCCATTCATCGGGCGGCCCTTGTGGCGTTCAGCTCGAGCGGCGGCACAACGCCCGTCGCGATGCACGGCTTGCCTCGGACACCGCGAACGGGAGGCCCGCAGGGACAGCCGCACCGGGATTGCACTACTACGCACGGATTGTTCAATCGAAGGATTGATTGCTTTGACTGCAACTAAGAAACTAACGGCTTACGGCGCAGTCGTCGTTGCCGCTCTGGTGATGGGCTTCGCCTTGCTGACCGCCGCCTTCGCGGCTCCGTCGGTAGGCGATGGCTCGGAGACCGTGACGGCCGACGACGCCAAGCGGACGCTCAAGGCCATTGACGACAACCATGGCAAGCTGGATCCGAACAAGGCTAACCAGGGCACGTTCGAGATTGTGACGCAACCGGCGAGCGGTGGTTCGGTGTCGGTGGGCGTCGGCGACATCAAGCCTGTCACAGCCACGGTCACAGCCGCGGTCGACTCGTCCAAGGAAGCGACGACGATCAAGGTCAAGTCCACGGCGAACTTCCCGTCCAGTGGCTACTTCTTTATTGACACCGCCGCCCTTGCCGCGGTCGCGGAGGACGACGAGGAGCAGCTGGACAACGTCGTCGAGTCGGAAATCGTCGACTCGCCGACCGGGATCAACTTCGTCGGCCTCGACTTCGACGACGAGATCGTGAAGTGCACGGGCATCACGAGCAAATCGCTTACTGGCTGCGAGCGCGGTATCGGCGCCACGAGCGTGGGGGCGCACTTGAGCGGCTCGGTGGTTCACCCGATCAAGTACTCGACGATCACGGTGGTCCCGTACGACAGTTCCGTCGCTGGCGGCTCGTTCAACGTCGCCGACCCCTCGGTGTTCGTTAAGGCTGGCCGACTCGTGGCCATCGCGCCGGTCGCTGCGGATGCGACTGCGTTCGTGCTTACCGAGGCATTCGCATACAATGGCAGGAGTGGTTCGACGCTCCTTTCCGCGGACCTGACCGGCAACAACGTACTGCCGGTGGGGAGTGACGTCTTCCAGTTCGGTCGCACGGTCGATACCGCGATGACCGACATTGACGTGGACAGCGGCTTCACCGGCTCGTTCACATACGAGTACGAGTACACCGTTGGTACGGGTGACGCCAAGAAGGCGACCGTGACCGTCACGGTGATCAGCGACAACCCGGTGGCGAACGATGTTTCGGGCACGGTCACGGCCACGCTGCCGGCGCCGCTCCCGATCATCCTCGTCTTCAGTGGTACTGACAGCAGCTCCCCGCGCATTGATGCTGCCAGCGACCCCTCGGGCGCTGTCCCCGAGCTGAAGTTAACGAGTCTGCCGACTGCGGGTCTGCTGGACATGCCAATATCGGACCTGATCTGCACCAATGTCAGTGGTGCGGTGCTCGGCGAAGTAATGACGAACTGCACCGCGCAGACTGTCTACACGCCGCTGGCCGGTGCTACGGGAACTGACACGTTCACGTACACCATTACCAACGGTGGCGACACTTCGGCCGCGGCGACCGTCACGATCACGCTGCCTGGCGGCATGGTCCCGACGCCGGTCGTCCCCGCCCCGACGATGGGCGAGGGCTTCGCCGGTGCTCTGGCTCCGGGTGTGACCCTCACCACCTACGGTGGTGGGACGGTCGCCCAGCTCAACGCTGACGCCAGCACCGCTGGTGCCACCTCGGTGGCGGTGACCGACTCCGGTACGTTCGTCGTGCTCGTCGTGGACGGGCCGAGCTTCGTCAACCGGGCGTTCAACGACCTCTTCTCGGACGGCGTGCCTGCAGGCACCGTCGTTCTGGTCTTGGTCTCGAGCTAGTAGCTAGGGCAGGCTAAGTCCTTCGATTGAATCGGTCGGACCGTTCGGGCGTAGTGTTCGCCCGGGCGGTCCGGTCCGGATCGATCGAAGGACACAAGGAGTCAGGATGACTTTGCGCAAGACATTGGCTCTGAGCGCTGCCTTCGTGGTCGCGGTCGCCCTCTTCGGGGCGCTCTCGACCTCGGCATCTGCTCAGGCGGCGCCGTTCACCGCGTATGGCACCGGTGCGACGGCGGGTGACGAGATTGGGATCTGGGCCGGCTCGACGCTGTGCACGACCGCCACGGTCGACTCCAGCGGCAACTGGGGCCCGGTCCAGGTCGGCGAGTCGCTCGGCGACTGCTCGTTCAAGGACGGCGACACGATTTCGTTCAGCGTGAACGGTGCCGTGGCCGACGAGAGCGAGACCTGGGCGGCCCAGGGTGCACCCGCCGACCGCGCGAACGGCACGACGTTGACCGTGACCGGCGGCGAAGCTGGCGGCGAAGCTCCGGTTCCCGGCCCGACGGGCAACGCCGGTCTGGCCTCCAGCGATGCGGGCACCAGCTCGATCGTCGCCCTCCTCCTCGCTGCCTTCGCGGTGGCGATGGTGGCCGGTGGTCGCGCGGCGACGCGCACTCGCTAGAGCTGTTCGACCCCGGGTCGACACTCGCGGCCGGTCTTCGTGCGGAACTCCCGCACGGAGGCCGGCCGTTTCGTATGCCCGCACATTTCGAGGCGCACCGCGGGCTCCGGGGCACACGCGACGCCCACACCCGCTGCCAGCGCCTTGAGCGGAAGATTAGTTCGCGAGGATCGAGACGAGCGCTGGCTCGAGCTCTTTGATCGACACGAACGCCTCGAAGCGGTGGGTGACGCGACCGTCCGCGTCCACCAGGAACGTCCACTCGTCGGTGCGCAGGCCCCACTGCTCGAGGAGCGGCGAGCGGATTGCGCGCTCCAGGCCGCCGCTCTGGAGCTCGACCGGGTTCTCGAAGAGATCGACGTGGACGTAGTTGGCTCGGTCCGGATATCGCTCGCGGAGCTCGCTCATCACCTCGACCTGGGGGCCGCAGAGGGCATTCGTGCAGAAGCCGGGGCTGGCGAAGACGATCATCGTCGGCAGACCGTTTCGAAGCGCCTCGTCGATCGATAGTGCGTACAACGCCGCATCGACATGCGCACCGGTGCTGAGGTCGCTGAGCGATTCGACGTCGTCGATCGTGCGGCTGAGGCTCGCGGGAGCCAGATCGCCGACCGCCGGCGACTCCGAGGTGGCGGCCACCAACAGCGGGAACCGGGTGCTGTCCACGGCGCCGCTGGGCCGCGGGACGCGGACCTCGAGTTCCCACTCCCCGGGGCGGTCGAAGTCGAGCGTGGCGACGTGAACGCCGCGAATGCCGAGCGGGAACGCGTAGAACCGGGCGGAGGCCTCCTGAGCTGCTGCTGTGCCGCCATCTGGCGCGTAACTCGCCACTCTGACCACCGGCAGCCGCACGAGGCCCGAGCCGTCGCTGAGGACGAACGCGACGCGGTTGGCGCCGACCGCGAGATCGGGCGTTCCGAGGATGATCGCGAATCCGGTCGATTCGTCCGCGTGTCGTGGATAGCTGTCACCCAGGACAGACGCGGCACCGGTCGGCGTGGCGGGACCGCCGGCTGCATCCTCGGCACCACAGGCGCCCAGCACGACGGCGATGAGCGTCAGCGCGAGCGAGAAGGACGCCTGAGGTGGTGGGAGCAACGAGCGCCATCGCGGAACCGTGGTCACGGGTGGCGGTGCCTTCCTCGGTGGGGTCGCAGCAGTGTACGGAGGACGCCCCGGAGGGTGAAAGCGTGATGGTGCGAGCAGATACGATGGAACCACGGCGACCGGGGTCTCGTTCTGTGACGGAGGCAACGTTGCGCCTCTGTCGAGGGGCGATATCGTGGTTGGGTCGTGCTCGACGCTCTCACACGGCAATCATCGGTGCGGGGTGATATGAGGAGCTGCCAATGGAGCGCCTGCAGGATGCGGCGCGCTCGTTCGCCGAGTGGTGGAACGGCCGGCAGCTGCTCGTTCGAGGCGGGATGCTGGGTGCCGCGGGCCTCGTGATCGGCGCGCTGACGGCGGGGGTGATCCTCGTCGGCGGTTCGGGCGAGCCGGCGCCGGTCGCGGCTCGTACGCCAACGGTGGTGGTGTCCGCTCCGGAGACACCCACACCGACGCCCGACGCCGCGACGGCAACTCCGACGACCGTGGTGACGCCCGCGCCGACGCCGACCGCGAGCCCGACACCCGAGCCGACGGCATCGCCCGAGCCGGCGATCGGAAATATCGAGGAGCTCGTCTCGCAGTACGGGCATCCGGCCGGCTACGACTTCGCGCGGCTCCGAATCCCGCTGATCGGCGTCGACGCTCCCGTCGGCCCCAGCCTCGTCGACGGGTCGGCTGGGGCGCAGATGCACGTGCCGGAAGGCCCGGCGACCACCTTCTGGTACGACCTGAGCGAGTGGACCGGGCTGGGTGGCGTGCCGGGCCAGGGCGGCAACGCGATCTTCTCCGGGCACGCTGATCTGGAGTCATACGTTCCCTATGCGGGCGTGAATTATCGAGGTCCGGCGGTGTTTGCCGGTCTCCACTTGCTGTCGCCCGGCGACCGGATCTTCGTCGACTACAACGGCGAGACGCTTGAGTACGTCGTTCAGTGGAAAGAGCAGATCAAAGCAGGCAACAGCGAACGGTGGGGCCAGATCTGGAGCGCGAACGTTCCAGTCGACTCGATCACCATCTACACGTGCGGCGGCGAGTTCGACGACACCGAGCGCAGCTACATCGACCGAGTGGTGGTGCGCGCCGAGCGCGCCTAACCGTTGATTCGCGAGCACGGACAGACGGGCCGGGCATGTTGCCGGGCCTGTCGGTGGTCGACGAGGTATCGGGGTGGCGGAGAGGGTGGGATTCGAACCCACGAGAAGGGTTGCCCCCTCTACCCGCTTTCCAGGCGAGCCTGATCAGCCACTCCAGCACCTCTCCGCGAGGGGTTTTGGTCCGCCGGTGTCGCCGTGTGCAGAGAGCCGGATGGCGGAGAGGGTGGGATTCGAACCCACGAGACTCTCGTCTACCTGTTTTCGAGACAGGCGCCTTCAACCACTCGGCCACCTCTCCACGAGTCAGTATAGGTGGGGCCATCGGACGCTCAATCGGGGGTGGCGAGAGGACGCGCTATTCGGGCAGACGACCGGATTTCCGCAGATACTCCCGCTGCAATTCGTCCTGCGCGGCGGCCTCTGCTTCTCTGGCCTCGGTCATTGCCTGCGCGAGGCGGCTCCGCCATCTGACGAGTGACGATTGCGCGCGTGCCGCGGGCTGTTGCAGCGGCTCCGGCAGCTCGTTCACGGCGTCCTCGCGGTCCATCAGCCACCGCGACGCGGTGAACGCCGCGGCGGCGCCGGCTCCGATCGCGAGCACGGTGCTGAGGCGCATGCTCGCGACCCGTCGGACCACCTTCACCGGCAGCAGTAAGACGGTGATGGGGGCGGCGACCACACTGCGGATCATCGTTGACCTCGGGGACTAGCGTCGGCGGGAGGGGATGCCAATCAGCGAGGAGATGCCGCGCCGGACCCCTCTGATCGCGGACACCGCGCGGATCACGGGATGTACTGCGGTATCGGTCACGAACTCAGTGGTACCGCGGACGTTCTGCGCCGTCTGGCGGACCTCATCGAGCGTGGGTTTCACGGGATCCTCCATCAGGTCTCGAATCCCGCCGCGTACGTCTCGCAGCAGCCAGACGAGGAAGAGTATCAGCACGGTGAATGCGAGGAACGCGATGAAGCCCATCACGCCGTAGGCGACGATCACGAAATCTCGCCACTCTTCGATGCTGGGCCAGGACCAGCCGAAGATCAACGTGCTCTGTATCGCTTCGCTCAACGTTTTTCACCGCCGCGGGCCCGAGGCCGACTCGCCATGCTACGCGCGCGCTTTCACGAAGGGCAATGCGCGATGACCCGAGCAGCGGACGCCCGCTAACGCTTCTGTCATCTAGACCTCGGCCGGTCGCCGATGGTGCCGCCGCCGACCACCTCGGAGCCGCAGTAGAGCACGATCGCCTGGCCGGGCGCGGCCGCGCGGACGGGGTGGTCGCAGGCGAATCTGAACCCCTCGCCCGACAGGGCGGTGAGCGCGCCGGAGACGTCGTCTCCGTGATACCGAACCCGCGCCGTGAGCGGCTCTCGGAGCGCCGGCGGGCCTGCCACCCAGTGCGGATCGACGGCGTGCACCTCGTCGATCGCGAGGTCTGCGTCGCCCCCGATCACCACGATGTTGCGCGTGGCGTCGATGCTGGTGACGTAACGCGGGCGTTCGGCCGTGACGCCCAGTCCGCGCCGCTGGCCGACGGTGTAGTTCGAGATCCCGTCGTGCTCGCCCACCGTTTCACCGCTGCTGGTCTGGATCTCGCCGCGTGGCGTCGACAAGCCGCGCTCGCGCAGCACCGCGCGGTAGTCTCCGCCCGGCACGAAGCAGATGTCGACGCTGTCCGGCTTGTCCGCCAGCGGCAGCCCCGCCTCCCGTGCGATGCGTCGGGTGTCGTCCTTCTCGAGGTGGGCGAGCGGAAAGATCGTGCGCGCCAGTGCCGCCTGATCCAGCGTGTACAGCACGTACGACTGATCCTTCGCCGGGTCGGCCGCGCGGTGTAGACGCCAGCTTCCCTCGGTTGCCTCGACCCGGGCGTAGTGGCCGGTGGCGAGCCGATCGACGCCCATCGCGATCGCGCGGTCGAGCAGCGTCGAAAACTTCACGTACTGGTTGCAGTTGAGGCAGGGGTTGGGCGTCCGTCCGCTCGCGTACGCCTGGACAAAGGGGTCGATCACGTCGCGCTCGAACTCACGCTCCATGTTCAGCACGTAGTGAGGGATGCCCAACACTTGCGCCGCGGCACGCGCATCGGCGACGTCTTCGACGCCGCAGCAGGTGCGCTGGGACCGGAGCACCGTCGAATCCGGCTCGGTGTAGAGCCGCAACGTCACGCCGATCACGGCATAGCCCTGCTCGACGAGCAGCGCGGCGGCGACGGCGGAGTCGACACCGCCAGACATCGCGACCAGGACTCGTTCCTTCATCCGACCAGTGTACGAGGCCGTTTCGTCGAGCTCCGTGACGATTCCGTCCCTGTCTTGATCGTCATCCCGCTGATAGCCTCCGAACCGCGCAGTCGGAGATCACTTCGAGCTGCTTATAGCGGCTGCCCACGGTGCGACCGGTTCTCCGGTCGCGCGGGGATCAGCCAGGGCGCGGGGGGCGATGGCTGCTCAGTCCGGTGTGCCAACCTCGGCGGTTGACCCGCTGCGGCCCAACCTCGAGCTGGCGCACGAGATCGTCGACTGGCTTGCCGATCGCCAGGTGGACGACATCGCGCTCCTGGACCTCACGCCGCTCGCCGCGTTCGCGGACTACTTCATCGTGGGCACCGTCGACAACATCCGGCAGGCGCGCGCCGTGGTCGACACGGTGGAACAGGGTGTGCGTGAACGCGGCGCACCTCGGATGCGTCCCGAAGGCACACCCGAGAGCGGCTGGGTGCTGCTCGATACCGACCTCGGGATCGTCGTGCACCTGTTTTCGTCGGAGGCGCGGATGCGCTACGACTTGGAGGGGCTCTGGAGCAAGGCCCAGGAAGTCGTGCGGGTCCAGTAGGCGCTACGGTTTTCGGTAAACCGAAATGTGCTGCGTACTGCCAGAGTCGAACGTCCGACTATCCCAGCCGCCCGTACGCGACTCCAGCTCGAGACCCGCGAGTTGGGGCATCAAGTCCAGCTCTGACGGCCACGCATAGCGGATGGCGACTGGATACATCCGGGTCCCGTCCTCAGCGAATACGATCAACTGCGAGTTCACTCGTTGCGTGGCCAAATCGTGCTCCGCCAACTCGACCAGTCCGCTGGTCCCTTCGACCCGCGACGCGCCAACCCGTTGCCCGCGGTCAAAACGCGTGACGTCCGGCACGAACCCGTCGATCACGAGGCGCCCGCCGGGAGCAAGGTGGTCACTTACGTTGCGGAAGCAACGCAGCTGGTCCTCCTGAGTGAGCAACGCGAAGAAGGTGTTAAAGGCGACGAAGACGAGCCCGAACGATCCGTCCGTCTCGACGTCCGCGAAGTCGCCGATCGTGACTGGAATCTCGGCCCCTCCCGGCTGCGCGCGGAGCCGATCGACCATCGACTGCGAGGCATCGATGCCGTGGACTTCGAGGCCCCTCCGAGCCAGCGGCAAGGCAACGCGGCCCGAACCGATGCCGAGCTCGAGGACCGCTTCACCGTCAGCGAGGGCGAACAGTCGTTCGACGGCCGCGGTCGGGTCAAGGCTACCGTGAAGATCGTCGTAGACCTCCGCGATCCGGTCGCCGTAGACGGTCGGATCTTGTGGTGCGAGTGGCATGGAGCCTCCGCTCTCGCGAGCCCCCTCGGGCGGGTGCCGCGAGCGAGGCTCGGCTGGTTACTCGAACGCCCAGGCGTCGGTGCCGCGGTCCCAGGTCATGACCGGCTGGCCCTCGAAGAAGATGCCGATCTCGCGCTCGGCGCTCTCCGCGCTGTCGGAGCCGTGCACGAGGTTGCGCCCGATCTCGATGCCGAGGTCGCCGCGGATCGTGCCCGGCGCCGCTTCGGTGGGCCTGGTGGCGCCGATCGTCTGGCGCGCCGCGGCCACGGCGTCGGGGCCCTCGAAGACGGCGGCGACGATCGGGCAGGCGGTGATGTACTCGACGAGGCCCTCGAAGAACGGTTTGCCCTCGTGCTCGCCGTAGTGTCGCTTCGCTGTCGCTTCGTCGACCTGGAGGAGACGGAGGCCGGCGAGCTTCAGCCCTCGGCGCTCGAGGCGGCCGAGGACGTCGAACGCCAGTCCGCGCTGCATGGCGTCCGGCTTGACGAGGATGAGCGTTCGTTCCACGGGATTCCTCAGGGCTAGCGCGAGGGCCTGGTGTTCGACGGCCTGGTCTTTGGTGGTGTAATCGACGGCGGGCGCAGGTAGATCGCATCCGCCAGAGCCGGATCATCGTAGCTGTCGCGCTTGCGTGCGAGTTCCAGCAAGGCCGCCGCGCGTCCGTACGGCGGGGGTGTGGCGATCGAGTCTCCCTCGCGCGCTGTCGCATCGAGGGCGGCAGTGAGCGCTTCGGAGATCTCGCCGCACCAGAGCGCGCCAGCTGGGGCGCTGGCGACGCACTCCTCGGGCGTGGTCATCGAGGGCGGCATCAGCTCTTCGGGCAGCTCGCCTCGCGCCGGACAAGCGTAGGCCGCCCACGCCAGGCCGGACCGCCCGGCGTCGTGCACCGCCACCACCGTTCGGCCTGAAGGCCCTGTCGCGAGGTGAGGTGCAGCGTCGGCCTCGAGGCGGGAAACCGCCGCCAGCGGCACGCCGAGCGCGATCGCCATGCCCTGTGCCGTCGCGATCCCGGCGCGCAGCCCACCGTAGCCGCCCGGCCCGACACCGACCGCCAGCGCCGCGAGCTGGTCGCGCTCCACGCCCGCCTCGGAGAGCAACGCGTCGACTTCCGCGAGCAGCTCCTTCGACACGGTCGTGGCGACCGTCCAGCGCCGTTCGGCACGCATGCCGTTGTTGTCTCCGAAGGCGACCGATGCTTCCGCGGACGCGGTGTCGATCGCCAGAACGAGGCGCGTGCCCTCGCTCATCGTCGAGCCTGCAATCCATCGAGCAGCTGCTGATACCGGACCCCCGAGGCGACGCAGGTGAGGCGCCGCGCATCCGGCTGCTGGGGGTCCGTCTCGATCACGATCAGTACGTGTTCCGCTGGCAGCTCGTCCAGGGCGCGTTCCGGCCACTCGACGACCAGGATGCCGTCAGCGGCCTGCTCCTCGAGGTGCAGATCGACCACCTCGAACGGGTCGGTCAGCCGGTACAGGTCGGCGTGGTAGAGCGGCGTGCCATCACCCGCTGCCGGGTGCGCCGCCACGAGGATGAACGTCGGGCTGGTCACGTCCGACTCGAGGCCGAGGCCCTGACCGATCCCCTGAGCGAGCGCGGTCTTGCCGGCGCCGAGCGGACCCTGCAGCAGCACCACGTCACCGGGGCGAAGCAGCCGTGCCAGCCTCTTCCCGAAGGCGCGCGTCTTCGCGACACTGGCGGTCTCGAAGCTCACACGGTTCGCGGTGCTCACGATCCGGCCTTGCCGTCGTTCGTCGCGAGCTGGTCCCAGCCTCGGCGCGCGGGTTGGTACGCGGCCCCGCTCGCGTCGAAGGCGACCGTCTCACCCGGATGCTCGGTCACCACGCGTCCGATGACGGTTACGCGGTCACCGAGGGTCTCGAGCTGGCTCGCTTCGCCGACGAGCACGAGCTCGAAGTCCTCGCCGCCGCCGAGCGCCAGATCGAGGGCTTCCGCCGTCCCGAGGAGCTGCTCGGCGGCCGGGTGGACGGGCACTGACGCGCAGTCGATCTCGATGCCGACACCCGACTGGTCGGCGACGTGGTCGAGGTCCTGCAACAGGCCATCGGACACGTCGATCGCGCACGCGATCCCGGCCGCGATCGCCTGCTGCCCGAGTGCGGTGCGAGCTCGTGGACGGCGGTGGGCCTCGATCAGATCGGCCGCTTCCGGCTCGTCGGTTTGCCCGCGATCGATCAGCGCCAGGCCCGCGGCCGAGGCGCCCGGGTGCCCGGAGACGGCGACAGAGTCGCCGGCCTGCGCGGTGTCGCGCCGCAGCGTGCGCAGCTCGCCGTCCTCGAGGTTGGCGCTGCCGTAGGCCGCGATGGTGAACGTTGTCGTGCCGCCTCGCACGATGTCGCCGCCGGCGATGCGAACGTCGTGAGCGCGGCAGGACGCCGCCATGCCGTCGACGAAGGCATCGAGGTCGGCGGGCGTGATCGACGGACCGAGGCTGGCGGCGACCAGCAGGTAGCCCGGATCGGCGCCCATTGCCGCGAGGTCGGAGACATTCGCGGTCACGGCGCGCCAACCGACGTCCTCGAGCCGCATCGTGTCGGCGCGCCAGTGGGTGCCCTCGGTTAGCGCGTCGATCGTCGCGACAACGCCTCGGGAATCGGCGAGCCAGATCGCGGCGTCGTCGCCGGGCGGCACGAGGATGTCGGTCGCGGCGACGTCGCCGAGTCGCGCGATGATCCTCGCGATCAGCGCGAACTCTCCGAGCGTGTCGGCGTTGGGGTCGTCTACCATCTGGCGATTCTAGGGACGAGCACCGGACAGCCGGAACCCCGGCCGCCGACCCGAGGTGCCTTACTCGCTCGTGCCGTTCGAATCGTCGGCGGCCCCGGTCGCGTCGCCGCTGCCGGCTCCGAGGTCGATTCGCGCCAGCGAGGCGACGCGATCGTCGTCACCGACGTTCATCACGTGCACGCCCCGCGTCGATCGGCCCTGCTGGCTGACGGTGTCGGCGCGGGTGCGCAGCACGATCCCCTCGGCGGAGACGAGGATGAGCTCTTCCGTCGCCTGAACGACGGCGGCGACGGCGATCGGCCCCGTCTGGCCGCTCACCCGGAACGTGAGCACGCCCTGCCCGCCGCGGCCCTTGCTCGGGTACTCGTCGATCGGCGTGCGCTTCCCCAGGCCGCGTTCGGTGACGACCAGCAGATCGTCACCGTCGCAGTCGACGACTAGCGCGATCAGGGTCGCGTCCTCGCGGAGCCGAATCCCGCGCACGCCGCCGGAGGCGCGTGATGCCACGCGCAGCGAGCCGACGTTGAACCGCATCGCTTGCCCGTCGGAGGACACGAGGATGACATCGTCGGCCTCGCTGGCGGCGCGCGCCGTCAACAAGGAGTCGTCGGACTTCAGGTTCATCGCGATCAGGCCGGCGCGCCGGACCGATTCGAACTGGTCGAGCGGCGTGCGCTTCACCTCGCCTCGCTCGGTGGCCAGCACGAGCGAGTCGCGGGCGAAGTCCTTCACGACGACGACCGCGGTGACGCGGTCCTCGGCGTCCATCTCGATCAGGTTGACGACCGGCAGGCCTCGGGCCTGCCGAGAGCCCTCGGGCACGTCATAGCCCTTCAGTGAGAAGACCTTGCCGGTCCTGGTGAACATCAGCAGCGAGTCGTGGGTGTCGCACACGATCAGGTGCCGTACGGCGTCCTCTTCGCGGGTCGCCATACCGGTGACACCGCGGCCGCCGCGGCCCTGGAGCCGGTAGGTCTCCAGCGGCACGCGCTTCATATAGCCGCGGTCGGAGATCGTGACGGCGATCTGCTGGTGCGGGACGAGGTCTTCCTCGGAGAAGTCTTCGACGGCGGCTGCAAAGACCTGCGTGCGTCGCGCGTCGCCGTACTGCTCCTTCAGGTCGTCGCAGTCATCGGTGATGACGGCGTCGATCTTCTCGGGGTTGGCGAGCAGATCCTCGAGGTCCGCGATCAGCGTCAGCAGCTCGTCGGACTCGTCCTGGATCTTCTGGCGCTCGAGCTGCGCGAGGCGCCGCAGCTGCATGTCGAGGACTGCCTGCGCCTGGCGCTCGCTGAGCTCGAACGGCGCGGCCTGCAACGCGGTCTTCGCGGCGTCCGCCGACTCCGCCTGGCGGATCGCCGCGATCACCGCGTCGAGGACGTCCAGTGCTTTGAGCAGGCCCTCGAGGATGTGCGCTCGCTCCTGCGCTTTCTCCAGGTCGAACTCGGCGCGGCGGCGGATCACCTCGCGGCGGTGATCGACGAACGCCTTGAGCGCCTCTTTCAGGGTCAGCGTCTTCGGCTGGCCGTTGTCGAGGGCCAGCATGTTCACGGCGAACGTCGACTGCAGCGCGGTGTGCTTGTAGAGCAGGTTGCGCACGGTGGCGTACGCGGCCCCTCGGGACAGCTCGATCACCATTCGCATGCCGTGGCGATCGGACTCGTCGCGGAGGTCGGAGATGCCCTCGATGCGCTTCGATCGCACGAGATCGGCGATCCGTTCCAGCAGGTTCGCCTTGTTCACCTGGTAGGGCAGCTCGGTGACCACGATCTGAGTGCGGCCCAGCGCCGACTCCTCCATCGTCATCACCGCGCGCATGGTGACGCGACCGCGACCGGTCGCGTACGCCTGCCGGATCTCGGCTTGGTTGAAGATCGCGCCCGCGGTTGGGAAGTCCGGCCCCTTCACGATCTCCATCAGCTCGTCGAGCGTCGCCTCGGGCTTCTCGATGATGAGCTTGAGGGCGTCGACGATCTCATTGAGGTTGTGCGGCGGGATGTTCGTCGCCATCCCGACGGCAATGCCGCTGCCGCCGTTGAGCAGGAGGTTCGGGAGCCGCGCCGGGAGCACGATCGGTTCGTTGATCGAGTCGTCGAAGTTCGGCTGGACGTCGACCGTGTTGCGATCGATGTCGACCAGCAGTTCGCTTGCGATCGGCGCAAGGCGGGCCTCGGTGTAGCGCATTTGCGCCGGCGGGTCCCCGTCGATCGAGCCGAAGTTGCCCTGACCGGTGATGAGCGGATAGCGCATCGTGAAGTCCTGCGCGAGGCGCACGAGCGCGTCGTAGATCGCCGTGTCGCCGTGCGGGTGGAACTTCCCCATCACCTCGCCGGTGACGCGGGCGGTCTTCTTGAACGCGGAGCCCGGACCGAGCCCGAGCTCGAGCATGCCGAAGAGGATGCGCCGCTGGACCGGCTTCAACCCGTCGCGCACATCCGGCAACGCGCGGGACACGATGACCGACATCGCGTAATCGAGGTACGAGACCCGCATCTCGTCCTCGATGCGGACGACATCGCTGATTTCGCTGGTCTCCGGCGGGTCCTGGACCATGCGCACTCCGTCGGTTGGTGACCGCGAGTGGCGGTCACGCCCGTACCTGGATCACGTCGTGGGGAGTACACCAATTCTATCAGTCGAGCCCGCTACAGCGGGCGTTTTCCCGGCCCCCGGAAGCTCAGTTCCCTGGGTCAGCGAACCTATCCGGACGGCCCTGCTGGCCGGTTGGCAGGCGCCTCCGAGCTTCACCGATCGGACGTGGCCCGGTTCGGCGCGCTGACGGTCGTGCGTGCTGCATCGAGACCGCGCTTACGACGTCTGCCGCACCCACGCGATCGGGACGGCGTGCGCGTCGCCGGTGGCCTCGATCTGGGTCACGCCATCGGGCGAGGTAATCCACACGCCACTGGCGATGCTCGGTTCGCGGTGGACCGCGAGGAAGTCGCTGTCCGGCGCCCAGACGACGGCGCAGCCATCGATCAGGCGGCGGATCGAGCCGCCATCCGGGTTGTACATCAGCACCGTGTGGTCGAGGCGGTCGATCTCGTAGGTCGAGACGGCGAGGCGGCTGGAGTCCGGCGCCCGGCGAGTTCGCCGACGTACCCACCAGCGACCCGGCGGAAGGTAAAGTCCCAGCCCTCGATGCGGACAACGGCAAGCGAGAACGGCGCCCCGGTGATGCTGCCGTACGCGAGGTAGCGCGAATCCGGAGACCACGCGACGGTCAGCGGGACGCCCTCGACGGCTGCCGCGAGCGCCTTGGTTCCGGCGACCGCAGCACGGTCGTCGGGGCCGGCAATCCCCAGCGTCTGGATGGTTGCGCTGTCGGAGCTGACGTCGAGCCAGACGCCGGTCTCGTCCCGCCGGACGGTCGCTTCGTACCGGCGATCGGGTGAGGCGTAAACGCCGCCGGCACCGGACAGCGCGCTGGCCTCGGTGTTGAGTTCGGTGATCTCGACCTGGTCCGTCGGAACGGCCGCCCGGACGGCGACATAGGTCCCGTCGCCCGCCAGGTAGGTGAGGATGCCGCGCGGTCTCGGCACCGCGGGTGCCTCAACGGCGACGCTGTCGAGGGCTGGCGCGGGCTCCGAAGGCGCTTCGGCAGCAGCCGGAGCGGTATTCGCGACCGCGGCCACGGGCGCTGGCAGCGGCGAGGATGCCGACGCGGCCGGCTCCATCGTGAGCACGATCGTGACTGCGCCGAACGTGACGAGCATGGCGACGGCGGGCAGCCAGAGATGGACGGCTCGCAGCATGGTGACCTCCCAGGGGTTTCAAGAGAGGTACACCGACGGGGGTGGGTTGGTTCCCGCTCGTGCAGTGTCAGGCGGCGTTACGAGACCGCTGTTCGGCTTCGAGGCGAAGCCCGCGCCTGATCGCGAACGCGTGGATCGAGGATTCGAGGATTTCCTCGAACGCGATCGCGAGCGCCAGCACGAACAGCCAAAGGATGTGCCACTGCCAGGCGGCGGCGACCGAGAGCAGCGTGAGTCCGATCACAACCAGTCTGAGGCCGCGAACGAAGCGCAGGTTCTGGGTCGAGTCGTGATGGCGCGCCCATCGCCAGCCCAGTCGGCCGCCTCGTACAGCCAGCACGAGGCCGATCAACGCCATGATGCCGGCCGGTCCGGCGCGGTACGGGAAGTCGACGATCGCTTCGAACATCGCGGCCTCCTCGCCCGATCCGATCGTATGGCGCGGCGACGAACCGGCGCGATTACCTGGCGGGTAACTAATGCGGCCCGCCGCCGTCGAAGCCGTTGTGGCCGATCGCCTCGAGGTCACGCTGGTAGTCCTCGGGCAGTCCCAGCGCGTGCGCGCCGCGCAGGATCGTCTCGCGATAGGCCGGTGACGGCAGGAACCCGGCGGGGTGCGGGTCGACGACCCGGTACGAACGGCAGCTCACGCGATCGCCTGCCGCGGTTTCGAGGTCCACGACGATCCGTTCGTAGGCTGGCGGATCGCGGAACACCCCCTCCTGCCGGTCCAGCGGCTCTGAATGTCCGTTATCGATCGACCAGAGCGCGCCCCACACCTCGCGACCCGACTCTGGACGGATGTCGGCGACGCCGCCGTGCCAGGTGTTCTTGCTCTCGATGCTGAAGGCGAGCCGATGATCGGCGAGTCGCGCGATCGCGACCAGCCGCGCTGACGGGCAGTGGATGTGCAACCGCCCTTGATCGAGGTTCGAGCCGTAGCCGAAGTACAGGAACGGCGTGGTCATGCGGGCTGGGCCTGCACCCTCGCCACGCAGGCCGCAACAAACGCCTCGAAGATCGCAGTCGACTCGCGCTGCAACGAGGGGTTGTCCGCCATCTCCGGGCGCTCCGGGTGCCACTGGATGCCGAGCGCCCAGGTCATCTCCGGATCCTCGATCGCCTCCGCCACGTCCTGCTCCGCGGACCCGCTGACCACGAGGCCGGGTGCGACCGTCGAGGTCAGCACCGCCTGGTGGTGCCGAGAATTCACGTGGATCGTCTCGGCGGCGGTCACGCTCGCCAGCAGCGATCCGCGCGCCACCGCGACGTCGTGCCAGCCAGAGTCGATCGACTCGCCATCCGGCGCGTAGCGCGCCCGGTGCGGCTCGCGCTGCTCGAGGTGTTGCAGCACCGTGCCGCCGCGCGAGGTGTTGAAGATCTGTTGCCCTCGGCAGATCGCGAGGATCGGCAGGTCCCGCGCGCGCGCCAGATCGAGGAGGCCTTCCTCGAACGCGTCTCGTTCCGCGTTCACCTCGCGCACGCGGTCTGACCGCTCCTCGCCGTAGCGCGCCGGATCGAGGTCAACGCCAGCCGTCACCACGACGCCGGCGAACGGCGCAAGCGCCTCGATCCCGCCATCCGCTCCAAGGTCCGCGGCGACGGGTTCGCCGCCGGCGCGCTCGATGCAGTCGGCGTAGTCGCCCCACCGCTCGCCGAGGACCTCCTCGGCACGCGAGATTAAGATACGAGGGCGAGGATCGTCGCTCATCGGCGCATCGTAGCGCCGGAGCGGCGGGAGGCCTTAGGCTTCCTCTTCCTCCTCGGGCACGTCGACGTCCGCCGGGTCCGTCCCCGGATCGCCGTCCTCGAGCTCGTCGCTCATGTCGTCGTCGTCGACCTCCTCGATGGGCTCGACCTCTCGCAGCTCTCCGAGCGGGTTCTCGTCCTCGTTGTCCTGGCCGAGGTCGGGGGCGTCCTCCTCAACCAGCGCGGAGCGCCGCGTATACGCGCGCGGTGCGCGCCGTTTCGCCTCCGCGGGCGGGAGGAACGAGGTCTGACCCACGAGTGAGGGGTCGCGGTGCGTCTCGCGGATGAACACGACCGCGTTGCCGTCCGCGTCGATCGTGACCTCGTAATGGTTGCCGCCTTCGGTCATCCGCTTCAGTCGCAGCCCGGCTTTGGGCTCGATGTAGCCGAGGATCGCGTCGTCCGCGGAAATGACAGCGACGCCGCGCGGGTTCGGTTGCAGCGCGGCGGTTTCGCCGGGCTCGTGTTTCGCGATCTCGACAGGGTTCGCCTGCTGCAGGCGGAACTCGGCCGCCGTCGCCGAGGCGACAAGCGCGCCGGTCGGCCCGCGTTCGGCGGTCTTGGCGTTTTTCTTCGTTGTTCTGGCCTTAGCTTTCGCCTTCGGCGAGGGCTTGCTCGCACTCTGTTCGAGGCGCTCGAGATTCTTGCGAGCGATCGCGTTGAACGAGTCGATCTTCAGCGCGCGCCGGTACGCCTCGACCGCTTTCTTCGGCCGGCCGAGCTCGGTCAGCGCCTTCCCTAGGCGGTTCGCTGCTTCCACGTCGTCGGGGAAGTCATCGAGGATCGTCGAGTTCGCCGAGGCGGCCGCCTTCCAGTCGCCGGCCATCGCGAGGCGGATCGCCTCGTCGGTCAGTTGCTTGCGGCGGCGGGGGTTGGCTGTCTCGGCTCGCTGGACCATCTATTCATCCTCTGGCGGGGGAGGGGTGACAACGGACCCATTCGCCCTCAGAACGCACGGTGGAGGCGAAAGGTTTCCTTCGAGTCTGGTCGTCTCGCGGACTTCGATCACGTATTCGGAGAAACCCGTGATTGCGCGCCGCCGCGTTCGCCGATGGATCGTCTCCCGACGGCATCCGCACTGGTGTCCGGGGCAGGTGATCGTCGACCTCAAGTAGGTGCCCCGCCGCGATCCACGGTCGCGAGGCACGCCGGAGCACGGCTGTGATAGAAGTGAAAGGTGAGCAAAGGCGCCCGCCGACGCCGCCCCCAGAGAGGGTGATGCAGCCAGAGCGGGTGAATTATGCCGGCCCAACCGCCAGGGGATGCGGATCACGGTGCACAACAGCTTCGCGCCGTCGCTGGGGGTTCTCAGGATGATCAGCGCCTTCTG
This sequence comes from Dehalococcoidia bacterium, assembly GCA_965248675.1. GTDB lineage: Bacteria > Chloroflexota > Dehalococcoidia > UBA2979 > UBA2979 > UBA6627. The sequence goes on along the minus strand of CBDFJZ010000008.1, from coordinate 1,147,099 downwards.
GGCGAGCCTCGTCCCCTACGTCCGGCTCGCGCTCCTCCTGCCGAGGGTTCATCGCCTGCTGGCGGTTGTCCTCGCGCTTGGCGTGCTGTTAGGGACGGCCCTCCCGCTGGCCATCACGATCGCGATCGGACAGCTCGCCGCTAGCGTCCCCGAGGCGATCGCCGGCGGCTCCGGCTCCGAGGCCGCGCGTACGTCCATCGCATGGCTGCTCACGGTGGGCGGCTTGACCGTCGCCATGCACGCGACCTTCCGCACGCGCGGCGCCGTCGCGTACTCCCTCGGGCTGCGCGTCAACCTCCACCTGGGGCAGCGGGTGATGCGGGCGCTCAACCGGCCGTTCGGTATCGCTCATCTCGAGGACTCACAGACGCAGGATCTCCTGCACCGCACACAGGCGCTCTCGGGCCTCGAGAGGTTCTCGCCCGGCGTCGCGCTCGGCGCGCTCGCGTTCATGGCGGGCAACTGGCTGTTGAGCATCAGCTACACAGTCGTGCTAGCGAGCTTCGACGTGAGACTCGCGCTCGGTCTCTTCCTGATCGTGCTCATCGCCTCGCACGTTCAGCGGCGCGAGTTCCTTCGAGTGACCGAGGTCCTCACTGGCCAGGCCGACGTCGCCCGCCGCGGCGACTACTGGCGCGATCTCGCCCTGCGCCCCGAGACCGCGAAGGACGTGCGTATCTGGGGTCTGAGCACCGGGCTGAGCGGTCGCTTCGCTCGGGAATGGCTTCGCGTCATGGAGCTGGTCTGGGAGGAGCGCGCCCGCGGGAACCGCTCCTTCGTCCTCTCGGTCATCGCGGTCGGCGCGGCGAACCTCGTGGTGCTCGCGTTCGTCGGGACCGCCGCGGCGAACGGTGACATTGGCCTCGGTGAACTGATCATCTTCGCGCTCGCCGTTCCCGGCGCTGGCGCGATCCTCGCGCGCGGGAACCACGATTTCGTACTTGCCAACGGCACCGATGCCCTCCCCGCCGTCCTCGAGCTTGAACGGGACGCCGCGGCTGCGGAGTCCAGCGCTGCATCGGGCGTTGCGTCGCCTGCCGAGATGCCGGTCCGCGAACTCCGGCTCGAGGGCCTCAGCTTCCGCTATCCCGGCGCCGAGACCGAGGTGCTCAGCGAGCTCGATCTCTCGATCCCGGCCGGCCGTTCACTCGCAATCGTCGGCGCCAACGGCGCCGGTAAGACGACGCTGGTCCAGCTGCTTGCGGGGCTTTATGAGCCGACCGAGGGCCGCATCACCGTCGACGGCGTTGACCTGCGCCAGATCGAGCCCCACGCCTGGCAACGCCGCGTGTCCGCGATCTTCCAGGACTTCACTCGCTACGACCTCAGCGCTCGAGACAACGTCACGTTCGGAGCGATTGAGCGCGCTAACGACGACAACGCGCTCGTCGACGCGGCGAGGCAAGCTGGCGCGCTGGCGGTAGTCGAGGATCTTCCGCACGGCTGGGACACCAGGCTGTCGCGTCAATATCGCGACGGTTCTGAGATCTCGGATGGCGAGTGGCAGCAGCTCGCGCTCGCCCGAGCGCTGTTCGCGGCCTCCGCCGGCGCCGGCATCCTGGTCCTCGATGAACCGACCGGACATCTCGACGTGCGCGCCGAAGCCGAGCTCTACGATCAGTTCCTCGAGATCACGCGCGGGCTGACCACGATCATCATCTCGCACCGCTTCTCCACCGTGCGCCGCGCGGACCGCATCGTCGTCCTCGAGGCCGGCCACGTCATCGAGGACGGCACGCACGCCGCCTTGCTCGCGGCCAATGGCCGCTATGCTGAGATGTTCGACGCACAGGCCTCGCGCTTCGTTCAAGAGCCGATCCATGTCTGACCGCGCACCGCCATCAGGCGAGCGCGAGCTGACACTGCGCGGCTGGCGCGCGCGGTTCCGCGGCCTCGCCATCGTCATGGCGCTCGCCTACGAGGCCGCACCCGTTCTGCTGATCGTGATCTTCGTCGCTGCGACGTTGATGAGTCTGGCAGCGCTGGGGGTGGCCTACGCCCTCGGGGCGCTCGCGGACGCGGCGCTCGACGGAAGCACGCCCGGCGTGCTGTTCGCCGTGGGCGCGTTCGCTGGCGCTGGTGCAATCCAGATGCTGGCGAGCCGGACGTACCTCAACTACATGATCAAGCTCTCTGAACGCGCCCAGCAGCGGGTCGATCAGAGCCTGATGAAACTCACCGCCGACATCCCCGGCGTTGAGCATCACGAGTGGCCGCACTACACGGACGAGCTCTCACTGCTGCGAGATCGACGGAGACTGCTGGGAGAACTGGCGAATGCCGCGGCGCTGAACACGAACGTCACCATCCAGCTCGTGGGGTCCGCGCTGCTGCTGGCTGCGATCCATCCTGCGCTGCTGCCCCCCCCTAGTCATCGTCCCTGCGCTGCTGCTCGACAACCGCGCAATCGCCGTAGACGAGCGCGCCCGGGAAGACAACGTCGAGCGCCGCCGTGAACGACTCCATCTGTTCGAGCGTGCCACCGCCGCGAACTCCGGCAAGGAGGTTCGACTGTTTGGCCTGGCGGACGAGCTTCTCGCCCGGCACGAGCGCGTCACCTCGGAGATCGTGAGCGACACGGACCGCGCCAACCTGCAGGCCTCCGCACTCCGCCTGGGCGGCGCGGCCATCTTTGCGGCCGGCTTCGTCGGCGCGGTCGGGCTCGTGCTCTGGTTGGCCTTCCAGGGGCGGGCGACGCCCGGAGAGGTGCTGTTGGCAGTGATGCTCGCGAGCCAGTTCAATGGGTCGATCATGGCGGTGGCCAGCTTCGGAAGCTATCTCCGCCTCGTCTCGAAACAGACCACGCGCTACCTCTGGCTGCTCGACTACTCGCGCGACGCCGTGCGTCGCGCCACTCCCTCCGCCCCCGTTTCGGTCCCTTCCGCGCTTGTCGATGGCGTCACCCTGGAACACGCCTCGTTCTGCTATCCCGGGACCGAGGCGGAAGTCCTGCACGACGTCTCGCTGCGATTGCCGGCGGGCGCGGTCGTCGCCCTCGTCGGCGAGAACGGCGCCGGCAAAACGACCCTCGTGAAGCTGCTCGCGCGCTTCTACGAACCGTCGTCCGGTCGAATCCTCGTCGACGGCGAGGCGCTCACAAGGTTCGATCCCAGCGCCTGGCAGCAATCGATCAGCATGGCGCCGCAGGACTTCGCTCGCTTCGAGTTCCTCGCGCACGAGGCGGTGGGCGTCGGCCGCCTCGCGGAGATCGAGGATCGCGAACAGGTCACGGCGGCGATCGATCGTGCCGGAGCGGGCGATGTCTTTTCCTCGTTGCCGGCGGGGCTCGAGACTCAGCTCGGCAAGACGTGGGACGGCGGCGTCGAGCTGTCGGGCGGCGAGTGGCAACAGCTGGCGCTCAGCCGCGCCTTCATGCGCCCGCACCCGCTGCTGCTGGTCTTCGACGAGCCGACCGCGGCGATCGACGCGCCAACTGAGCGCGCCCTCTTCGAGCGCTTCGGCGAGCAGGCGCGATCCGGCGCGCGCCGGGGAACGGTCACCCTGATCGTCTCGCACCGCTTCTCCACGGTCCGCATGGCCGATCTGATCGTTGTGCTCGACGGCGGGCGAGTTCGCGAGGCCGGGAGTCACGACGAGCTGATGGCACGCGACGATCTCTACGCCGAGCTCTATTCGCTGCAGGCGCGCGCCTATCAATAGCGGGCGGTGACCCCGCTTCTCGTCGCGCCGAGGCGCGAGCCAGCCCCGACCGGTCTACCTCCCGGCGAGTTCGTGCCCGCGGTCGAGAGCGGCGGTCTCACGCGTCGGGCCCGCCATCAGGAACGTGAAGCCCTCGTTGATGCGCCGCTCGACGTTGGCGAGGCTGACCTGCGGCGAGCCGTACGGGATCCAGGTGGCGTCCGGGATCGATCCAGGCAGGACGAACGGCCCGAACCCGCGCGTTACCCCATCCGGTTCGGGCGTCCTCAGGCGGCAGCGTGGCGGACCGCCGCCTACGGCTGGTCGTAGATGATGATCGAGCGGCCCTCGATCTCTCCATCCTCGAGCGCGCGCACGCCCTCGTTGATCTGATCGAGGTTGTCGTAGCGAGTCGACACCAGCTTCTCGAGCGGTAGCTTGCCCTCTCTGAACCACTCGATGTACTGCGGCATCACCTTGCCTGGCCGCGCCGAGCCACCCATCGAGCCGATCAGCGATCGCTCTCCGAACGGGAACAGACGCGGCAGCGGAACGTCGCCCTGACCGATGCCCACGATCACGGCCGTGCCGCCGCGTTCCACGCCCAGAATCCCGGCCCGCACGCTCTCCACCGATTGCAGGAACGCCGCCTCCACCCCAATCGCATCGAAGGCGAAGTCCACGCCCCCGTCGGTGAGCTCTTTGATCGCCTCGGGAGCGTTCACGTCCGCGCCGTTCACCGTGTGCGTCGCGCCCAGCTCCTTCGCGTAGCCCAGCTTCCCCTCTTGCAGGTCGACCGCGATGATCGGGTCCGCACCGGCAATCTTGGCCCCGGCCAGCACGTTCGATCCCACACCGCCGACGCCGAACACGGCCACTGACTGGCCCGCTCCCACGTTCGCCGTGTACAGGGCGGCGCCCGCCCCGGTGATCACCGCACAGCCGATGATCGCCGTCACGTCCGTCGGTACGTCGTTTGGCAGCGGCACCACCATCTGCTCGTTCAGCAGCGCGTGCTCCGCCCACGTGTACACGCCGGCCTCGTAATCCTCGCCCTGCCAGCGGTACTTCGTCCGGTTCGCGGTGGTCATCCCCTCCGGTAGGTCGCGAGGCACGAACTGGATCATCACCCGCTCGCCCTCGCTGACGTGCGACACCTTCGATCCGGCCTTCAGCACCAGGCCGGTACCCTCATGACCGAGCAACGTCGGCGTCGGCCCGTCCGGGTTGTGGATCTGGTGCAGCTGGGAGTGGCAGATCCCGGTCGCGAACAGCTTGACCAGCAGCTCCTCGTCGCCAGGGTCCTCCAGCTCGATCTCGTCCACCAGCAACGGTTCGCCGAACACTGCCTTGATCGCCGCTCGCGTCTTCGTCGTCATCCCGTGACTCCTTACGCATCGCGTACCCGCTGGCGCAGCTTAGAGGCAGGGTCGTGCCGCCGCTACGTATCCGCCCGCGCGGATCGAGGTCTGAGCAGCCCCGGGTACCTCGATGCGCGTGCGCACGGTCCCGCTTTGGGCCGCCGCGGAGCCGGCGAAGCCCGGAAACGAGCCGGTCGGCGAGCCGGCTCGTCAGGGGGATGCGACGTTGCTGAACTGTTTCGAGGGCAGGCTGCCTAGTGGCGGCGCCCAGCCGGGTTCCGCCTGAGGTGGGTGGGCGGCGAGCCAGCTCTCGTCGATGGCGACGCCGAGTCCGGGCGCAGTTGGGAGTGGGAGATACCCGTCCACTTGCACCGGGAAGTCGCCGACGCACGCGTCCTGGAACCAGGCTCTGAACCCTCCTTCATGGATCATGAAGTTGGGAAGGGACGCGTCGAGGTGGAGCGCCGAGAGTACGTCCATCGGGCCGTGGATTGCGTGCGGTTGGACGCCCACGTACTGGGCCTCGGCGAGCGCGGCGATCCGCTTGAGCTGCGAGATGCCACCGCACTGGATCACGTCCGGCTGGATCATGGCCACGATCTGGCGCTGCAGTAGATCAGCGAATTCGAACGGGCTGTACAGGCGCTCGCCGGTGGCGATCGGGACGTTGATCGACTCGGCCACCTTCTGCATCGCATCGAGGTTCTCGAACGGCACGGGTTCCTCGAAGACGAAGGGGCGATAGGGCTCGACCGCGTCGCCAATGCGGATCGCCTCGGCCGGGGTGAGGCGGCCGTGGGCCTCGAGGAGCAGTTCGACCTCGAAGCCGACCGCGTCGCGCACAGCGGCGAGGGTGTCGATCGCCTTTTTCTCGGCCTCGTAAGTGATGAAGAGGCCGCGGTGGTCGAACGGATCACCCTTGAGCGCCGTCAGCCCGGTCGCGACCTGGCTCTGAGCGAACTCGGCGGCCTTCTCAGGCGTGACCCCATCCCAACGGCCATAGATCCAGATCCGATCGCGGTACTTACCACCGAGCAGCTCGTAGACCGGCACGTTCAGCGCCTTGCCTTTGATGTCCCACAGCGCCATCTCGATCCCGGCCGCCGCCGAGTTCTGGATCGGCCCCCCTCGAGTGAAGTAGCGGTGGTGCATCGTCTGCCAGTGCCGCTCGATCGGGAACGGGTCCTCGCCGATCAGCAACCTGCCGAACTCCTCGACCATCGTCACCACGGCCATCGGTCCGCAGGTCGCGTCGCCCCAGCCGACCAGCCCCTCGTCTGTCTCGACTTTGACGAACACGAAGTTCCAGGGCGGGAAGTTGAAGGGATTGGGGACGGCGTCGGGGGCTGCGGGAATCGCGCTGATGGACGTGATCTTCATGCTCAACCGCCTCGGATCCGCTCGCCGGGCGAGCGCCCAGCATGGGCGTGATGATACGTGCCATACGCGCGCCGGTCGGTCGGGGATGCTCGGCCGCGACAGTCGCGCGGCCAGGTGTTGGAGGTTGACGGTAGGCGCTTGCGGTGGCTCGCCGGCCACCGGAATGCGCCCCGGCCTGGTTAGCGGACGAACGCCATCGCGTTTGGGCCGAGCGCCAGGTCGAAGGATCGTCTTCGCACGGGCCGGCTGCCTGCCCGTGATCGACATACTCGATGGTGAGCGCGCCGCTCGCGTCGAGTGCGATCAGCCAACTGCTCGTCGGGTAACTCGGATCTCCGCGGTAGCAATAGAGAAGCCCATCGGCCGGAACCGCCTCGAACGCGCGGTTCACGCGTCCACCCGCCTGCCGCTCGAGAATGGCCAGCCGAGCGCCGACGCCCGAAGGAACGAGACTCATCGGAGCTTTTCCTCGGGCCGGTACGGATGGTTCGCCAGCGTGATGTACCGAGTCTCATCACCCTCGACGCGGCCGGAGCCTCCGATCTCCGCCCAGACCCCCTTCGCCGTGCCCACCACGTCGACTTCCATGGAGCCGCAACGAGGTTGACCCGAGGGCGCCTCGGCGGGGCGCCCGAGGTCAATGAGAACCGAGAACAGGATCTCTCGGTTAGTCGCATCGAAGAGCTCGTACGGGCAGACGCAACGCAGATCGACTAACAGCACCCCACAGCCGTGGGAAGCGCCGTCTCCGAGCGCCGCCTACGTCATCGCTTCTTCTTCCGGCTACTCTCTCTCGCGCCCGATCGCCGTCTTCGCAACGACTTGGACGCCCTGGATCGTCCCTTCGACGGCTCGGCGGACGCGGATCGCCGCCGCGTCCCCGATCTCGCCGGCAGCCTCGATGGCGCCGGTCGCGGCGGCAGACGCCGCGTCTTCCACGCTCACCGTTGTGTCCTTGGCGACCTCGATCGCGCCTTCGACCGCTCCGACGGCTGCTGCGGTGATGTCGCCTCCGACCTGGGAGGCTTCCTGCACGGCTGCGCGACTCGTGGTGCCAATCGCGTCGATGGTCTCGACGCCAGCCTCGGACGAACCGCGGACGGCGCCGATGACGGCACCCTTCGAGGCGTTGCCGATTGAACTGGCAACGGTGGAAGCGGCATCGACGGTCGCCTCTACCGTCTGCGCAGACCTGCTGGCCGCGAGCCCGGTGACGTCGGCCACCGCGTCGATCGAGCCCTTGACGGCACCGATTGCAAGGCCGGCGGCAGTCGATCCAGTCTCACCCGCCTCGCTCAGCGCCTTCTGAGCGAGGTCGGACACGCTTCCGACCGCCGACCCCGCGACCTCGCCTGTTCCCTTGATGATCCCGATCAGGTCGTTCTTAATGCGTTGCCCGATCTCGCGCTCGTCGACCACGCCTGCCTCCTAGGGTTGATACGAACCTGGCTGACGGTCAGCGTACTATAGTGCAGCGGCGTCGAGCGACATGTGGCCAAAACACCTGATCGCAATGACTGGTCCGAACCATCAATGGCTGGCGATGCGTGAAGGCCGTCGCTCTGCTCACTAGGAGACGGAACTCTCTACGCCGGCGAACGCTCGCGAAAGGAACGCAGTCCAGAGCTCTATCACGGAACAGCGCTTCAGGTGGCCGACGTACACGCGCAGCGCCTGAGCGCTGGAGGCGGATCGAGCAGGCGGAGCGGCCGAGCCCCGAGCGGAGGTTCGCACGGACTGCCCGGCGTCACGCCCCGGATGCGCATCCGAAGCCGCTTAGCCACGTTGTCGCTTGCCGGTTCGCCGGGCGAGTTCGTCGGCCTTGCGCCGCCGGCGGGCCTCACGGCGGGTTGTGTCCTCGATGTGATCGGGGGCCCGATCGTCGCCGCGGAACAGCCCCGTCAGCGCGCTCCGTAGACGGCCCCAGAGCGGTTCGAGCGACTCGACGCTTTCGGGCCTCCGCACATCGTCCTCCGCTACGTCGTCGTCGTAGTGCCCGTGAATGACGCGTGGCCACTCGGATGCCATCTCCGCTCCCAACAGCATGATGTTCGCGCTGACGTAGACGAAAAACAGGAAGGCGACGACAGTGCCGAGGGAGCCATACACGGCGTCGTAGTTGCCGAAATTACGGAGGTAGATCGCGAACCCATTCTTCACCCCTTCGAACAGAACGGCCGCGAGCAGCGCGCCGGGCCAGATGGAGCGGAACCGCGTCTTCACGCTCGGCACGAACTTGAACAGGACCATGAAGGTGACGAACGAGAGCAGCAATGGCACCAGTACCGCCACCACTTCCAGACCGAGCGTGGCGCCGGAGCCGAGCGGCCCGAGCGCGTCCGACAGGTTGTCGCTGACGCGGCGCGCAACCTGCAGGAAGATCGTCGCGCCCATCGACAGGCTCACGAGGATGCCCAGACTCAGCACCATCACGAAATCGAGCAGCTTGCCGTGCAGAAACGGCCGCTTGTAGTCCGTGTCCCAGGCCTGGTTGAGCGCTCGCCGCAGCGCACCCATCATGCCCGAGGCCGACCACATCAGGCCGACGACGCTGAACAGTCCTGCCACTGAGATCCCGGTCGTGAGGCCGCTGACGGCGCTCGTCAGGTCTTCCCGTCCTTCCCCCTCCGAGAGCGGCAGCACGTCGAACAGGTTCGCAATCAGGTCTTCGCGCAGGCTCTCGTTCGCAAGCACGAGGCCGCTGATCGCGAGGAACAGCAGCGCGAGCGGGAAGATCGAGAACAGCACGTAATAGGAGATGCCGGCGGCGAGCTGGGGGCACTGGTCGGCGCCGAACTCGCGAATCGTCTCGCGGACCAGCACGCGGACGTCGCGCCACCACCATCGCGCGTTCACGGCCCACCAGTGCCACCAGTAACGCGGCTCGGCATTCATCCGCCCAGTATCGGCCCACGTCGCCGTTCGCGCGCCGAAAGCGAAGCGACGGCCCAGCAACCAGCTCTACGGAGTGGTGTTCAGCCGCCTCACCGCTGGCTCGTCGGCGAGCGACAGCGCAGCCGGGCACCGCTCGCGCGCCCCGTTCAGCTCGCACGCCGCCTCCCCGATCGCATCCCGACAAGCGCACTGCAGGGCCGTCAGCTCCGACGAAGGAGGGTTATGACGCCGCTCGTGCCGTGGGCAGTGGCGTGGGGCGGCAACACTCGATCCGGACGAGGATCGGTGACCGAGCGGGCGTGATGATAGGCGGCCGGCGTAGCGGTTGGAGCTCGACGCGGCACCGCCTCGGCGAACGAGAAGCTTCAGGGCCTCACTGTTCGCTGAAGAGCGGACCACGCATCGGCAAGGAATGCGTCGTTCCGACGCTATGTCTAGTATCAACCGGTGAAACTGATGGCCCTGAGCCCGCTGGTCTGCTCTTCATTCTGATGGCCGCGTGCACGTCGAGTTCGACTCCAGTCACAAGCACTCCCACCGCCCGACCGCTTCTGTCGAGACTCCCACTGCCACGAGCACGCCCCCCGCCGTCACATGCACGGTCTCGAACGCGGCTGAGCAGGCCGTGGGGGCGTCCGCGGAGGTTCGCACAGAGGACGGCCGAGGAACCGCGTCAAGTGCCCGCTGGCTACTACCGAGCACCGTCGGCCGGCTCGCGCTGCATCCTCGACGTCCAAGCTGGGCCCCGAGCCAGTGGCGCCGGCGACCTCACGGTCCTGATCTCGCCGAACGACCGCAATTGGCGAATCCGAAGCAACTCCGCTTGCGGCACCTGGACCGTGTTTACCCCTCAGCCGATCACAAGCTTCAGCGCAGGGCGGTTCTACATCGGCGCTCAAGTGCAGCCTGGCTCCTACCGAGCTTCATCGACCGTAGCGGGGTGCGAGCTGGAGGCTGGAGGATCGGTGAGGGCGAGCGGCGCCGGCGATCTCACAGTCCTGATTACGACGAGCGATTGGAAAGTCACGAGCACCGCAGCGTGCGGAATCTGGCAACGGATATCGGGCTGACCTATTGTGCGCTGCAGGCATACACGCCGACGAGATCGTCTGGACGATGTTCGTCGGGCGCTCGGTGTGATCGCGGGGCCGTACGAAGGTCGCGAGGCGGTTGAGGTGTTCAATGAGCGTCTGGGCTCGCTCTACCCCCCGGAGTTGGAGATCGAGGTGCTGGATGAGCTGGGAGACGACGACCTCGGCGCGGTGCGGTTCATCTACCGGGCAACGCTGCGGCGCGCCGAGGCACCCCGCGGGCTCGAATACGTGATCTTCGCCCGAGGTCGCGACGGCCTGCTGACCGAGGTGTTCGAGTCGCTTGACACGCTTGGCCCGGCCAACCTGTTCGCCGGTCAGCCCGTGGACAAGAACCCGGACCGCAGCCTGATCCGCTCGCAGGGCGTGAGACCTCGTGTGGCGACGTGGACTTGGGAGATTGTGTGGTCGGGGTGCCCAGATTTGAACTGGGGACCTCTTCGTCCCGAACGAAGCGCTCTGCCAAGCTGAGCTACACCCCGGGCGCGGACGCTGGCGCGTCCAGCGAGGCAGCGTAGCATCGAGGTTCACCGCGGACCACCGCGAGCACGCTCGCCCCGCCGCCCGCGATCCCGTCGGGCGCCTCACGTATGATCGGCATCGCGGTCGCGCAACCGACTGTGGTGGTGGGGCATGGAGAGGGCGCCAGCCGGTGCACCTGCGGCCGTTCCGTGGTCGACCCATGCCGTCTCGATTGCTCGGGCTCGCCGCGCTGTTCGCGGTCGCGCTGCTTGCCGCTGCCGTCGGCGGGCGGTCGCTTCGAGCTCAGTCCGTGAACCTGCCGGTCGAGAACTCCTGGGTCCGGATCCAGAACGTGGGTACCAGGGCGGCCACGATTCAGATCGATTTCTACGATCAGGCCGGCGACCACGTCGCGACTGACGGCTGCCCCGAGGCCGGCGGCTGTGTCGCGCTCCAACCGGGCTTCGGCTGGTCGTTCTTCCAGCAGTCGCTGGACGATCTCGATCCGGGCTACCGCGGCTCGGCGTATATCACGGTCGATCAGCCGTTCGTGTCCCTGCTCGCACGCGACACGTTCCTGCCCGACGGCGGCTTCCAGATCGGCGGCGACGCGCTTCGCCTCGGGGCGTCCGGCGGGCAACAGTTCCTACCGATCGTGGAGCACACCGCGGGCACCGTCTCGAGGATCACGATCGAGAACACCAGTGACGCGAACGCCGCCTGTGTCGGCCTGCGTTACTTCGACACGGGGTCGCTGACCCCGGTCGCCCTCGATCCGGCCGCGTCGAGCAGCGGCTGTTCAGGCGGCGGCGTGCTGCTCGGACCGAGGGCGACGCTGGTCCGCGACGAGAGCTCGTTGCCGCTGCCGCTCGGGTTCGACGGGGCCGCGGTCGTCGAGACGTTCCGTACCGACGCCGGCGTCGCGGCCGGCGATCAGACCGTGTCCGTGATGGTCGACACGCGGGCGCGCAACAGCGCCGGCCTCGCCACCCACCGTGGGTTCGGCGAGGACGAGCTGAGCAACGTGGTGGTGCTGCCGCTGGTCGATCGCAACGCGAGCCAGGGTCAGACGACCTGGAGCACGCGCTTCCGCGTGCTCAGTGGCACGCCGCAGGTTCCGAACGAGGTGACGCTCCTCTTCGACGGCCAGAACGCCGAGGGCGACCGCATCGAGATCGAGCACACGGTGGCCATCTTCGGCGCACTGACCTGCGACCAGCGGTTCGACGGCGCCGCGGGCTGTCTGCCCGCCGGGCAATCGCTGCCCGACACCTTCTTCGGGACCGTGCGGATGGAGGCGCTGGACCCGATCGCCGTCGTCGCGCAGCGGCTGTCGCCCGACGGCGCCTTCGCCGATTACCGAGGCTTTACCGCGGAGGAGGCCTCACGACAGGTCGTACTCCCAGTGCTCAACAAGAACTTCGGCCCCTGGGGCGACCTCAAGGGCTGGAACTCGTGGTTCCGCGTCCTCAGCTTCGACGGTTCGGTCGCCCACGTCACGGTCGTCTACTACTCGAAGCAGTTCCCCGACGGGCTATTCCCGAGCGGCGCCGCTCGAGTCGATGGGCAGCGCACCTTCGTACAGTGGGAGCATCCGGTGCTGCCTGACGGTTGGGTCGGAAGCGCGGTGGTCGTCGCTGATCGCCCGGTGGTCGTCGTCGCGAACCTGGAGAGCGATGTGTTCGGCGGTGATCCGGTGATGCTCTACAACGCGGTGAGCCTTGAGTAGCTCATCCGGCCGGCCCGGCGGACGCCCTCTTTCGAGGAAGCGCGGCCAGTCGGCGACCCGCAGTCAGATGCTCACGACGGCGCAGGTGCTGGAGCGATTCGACGGCGGCCCCCGCTCGGGCATCTTCACCGACGGTTCCTGCTCGGGGAACCCCGGCCCCGGCGGCTGGGGCACCGTCCGCGTCGAGGATGGCGAGATCGTCGAGCAGCGGCACGGGTTCGATCCGAGCACGACGAACAACCGCATGGAATTCGAGGCGATGATCGCCGGCCTCGAGTTCATCGCCCCCGGCGAGGCGGCCGAGCTCTACTCTGACAGCAAGCTCGTGGTCGACACGCTGACGAAGTGGGCGGTCGGCTGGGCGAAGCGCGGCTGGCGGCGTTCGACCGGTCCGGTGAAGAACCTCGATCTGGTGCAGCGGGCATACGCGCTCGCCCAGGAGCGTCCCGAGGCGCGCATCCGCTGGATCCGCGCGCACGACGGATCCCGCTGGAACGAGTACGCCGACGCCCTCGCGACCGCCTACCTTCGCGACGAGGTGTGAACGCACCGCGGGTAGGGAACCTGCGTCACTTGTTCCTGCTGGACATCGCCGCAATGCTCGACAGTGCCCCCACCCGCGATCCGCGCCGGCCGCGTAGCCGGCGTGCGAGGAGCGCCGCGATGTTCGTTCGACGGTGGTCGATGCTGCTCGTCGCCGCCCCCGCGATCACGCTGGTAGCGTGCGGCGGCGCGGAGACGTCTGGCTGGAGCGCCCGAGGAATCGCCGAGAGCCAGGCGGACCCCCCGTTTTTCGCGCAACGTGCGACCTCGCCGCCCGGCGTGGGTCCGACCCGGCTCGCGATCGCGCTGACCGACAACGGAGCGCTGCTCCCCGACGCCGCCGTCGTGATGCGCCTCTACCGGCTCGCCGAGCAGCCCGAGGAGGCGCCCGACGTCGCCGAGTTCCGCTCCGAGCACGTCGCGACGGCCCGTTCGATCGTGGTGACGTCAGATCACACGCACGCCGACGGGACGTTGCACGTCCACGAGGGGCCGACCTCGACGGTCTACGTGGCGAACGTCGACCTAGACGAGGTCGGGTGGTGGGGCATCGAGGCGGACGTCGAGTTGGACGGCGAGCGGTACGAGGGAGTTCGGCTCAGCTTCTGGGTGCGCGAGCAGAGCGACGAACCCGGCATCGGCGCCGCCGTGCCCCGGAGCACCCAGCGAACGCTGCGCGACGTCGCCGACATCTCCGAGATCGATAGTAGCGATCCGCCGAATCCGGCCTTTCACGAGCTGACGATCGCGGAGGCGCTGGACACCGGAAAACCCGTGGTCGTGGCCTTCATCACGCCGGCGTTCTGCCAGACGCGGTTCTGCGGGCCGGTCATGCAAGAAGTGATCCTGCCGACCCACGCCAGCTACGGCGACGCGATCGAGATCGTCCATATCGAGCCGTTCGATCTCGAGGCCGCCAGTCAGGGATCCCTCGCGACGGTGCCCACGGTCGAGGAATGGGGCCTGCTCTCCGAGCCGTTCGTGTTCGTCCTCAACCCCGACGGCACCGTCGCCGCAAAGTTCGAGGGCATCATGGAGGCCGAGGAGGTCGCGGCCGCCCTCGACGCCGTGCTCGGGCGTTAGGCGCGAAGCTTTGTGCTGGGGCGCGGTGGCGCGCCAGGTCGCTTTAGAAGAGCAGGTTGGTCAGGCGGCGCCGGTACACCGACGCGAGCGGGTGCGCCGAACCGAGCAGCTCGAGGCCTTCGAGCACGCGTACGCGCGCACCATCATCCGCGAACTTCCGATCGCGGATCATCACCTCTAGCAGGTGCTCGAAGCCAAGCTCCCACTCGCCGACGGCGAGCATGTGCGCGCCGAGCTGGTAGCGCGCCTCGATATCCGAATCATCGACGTCGAGCCGAGCCTGCAGCGCGTCGCGGTCGATGCCGCGGGCCGCGCGCAGCAGCCCGACACGGGCGAGTACGCGCTTCGCGCGTTCCTCATTCGGCGTGCGTGACGCCAGCTCCTCCGCGCGATCGATCTCGCCGCTGTCGACCAGCGCGACCGCGAGCCCGAGCGCCGCTGCGGTGTGATCGCCGTCGGCCTCGTGGGCAGCCTCGAAGCGGGCGCGCGCGGCCTCGAGGTCCTCGGCGGCCAGTGCGGCCTCGCCGGCGGAGGCAAGCGCGTCGGCCTCGCTGGGCCGGATCCGCTCGAAGAACGCGCGGACCTGCGGTTCCGGCAGCGCGCCGACGAACTCGTCGACCATCTCGCCGTCGCGGAACGCCTTCACCGCCGGGATACTGCGGATCGCGTAACGGGCCGCGATCTGCTGGTTCGCGTCGGTGTCCACCTTCACCAGCTGGACGTCTGCGCCGTAGCCGGCCGCGACCTCCTCGAGCACCGGTCCGAGCACGCGGCACGGGCCGCACCACTCGGCCCAGAAGTCGACGACGACCGGCACGTTGCGCGAACGTTCGAGGACTTCGGTCTCAAACGTCGCGTCCGTCGCGTCGATCACGGTTTCGGCGGTCATTGCGCCCCCCTCGCTTCGGCTAGCGTAGCGCAGCAACCACGCCCGGGGTCGGTGACGCGGCTCTCGATCACGGCGCTTCGTAGACTCAGCCTGGCGCCCACCGAGCTCGGAGTCGCGATGCCCGTCTTGCTGATCATGGAGTCGATGTTCGAGCGCTACGCCGCCGCGATCGCCGCGATGGAGGGCGGTGACCGCGTCGAGCCGTTGTTCGTGCCAGACCCCGGCGAACGCCTCAGCCCCGAACTGCTCGCGCGAATCGAGATCGCGACGCCGCCGATCGCCGAGGTCGACCCGGCCGGCTCGCGCCGGTTCTACGGCAGCGCCACCCGTGCCCCAAACCTGCGCTGGGTGCATCTCCCGCACGTCGGGATCGACGACGAGGTATTCGGTCGCCTGCTCGTCGGCGGCGTGCGCCTGACAAACGTCGCCGGGGCGATGGCGGAGCCGATCGCTTGGACGGCAATCGGCGGCCTGCTCCAGATCGCGCGCGGATTCCCGTTCTGGGCCGAGGCCCAGTGTCGCGCCGAGTGGACGCCACAACCGCTCGGCGAGGAACCACCGGATCTGCGCGACGAGACCGCGGTCGTGTTTGGCCTCGGCGCGATCGGCTCGGAGATCGCCCGTCTGGCGCAGGCGCTACATCTGCACGTGATCGGCGTCCGCCGCAGCCGGGCCCGCCCTGACGATCCGGTCGACGAGCTGGTCACCCCGGACGCCCTCGCCGAGGTGCTGTCGCGTGCGGATTGGCTGATCCTCGCGTCTCCGCTGACCGCGCAGACCCGAGGGCTGATCGATGCCGCCGCCCTCGATCGACTGCCGCGCGGCGCTCGGATCATCAACATCTCTCGCGGCCAGGTCATCGAGGAGCGAGCAATGATCGAGCGGCTGCGAGACGGCCGCCTGGGCGGCGCCTACCTCGACGTATTCGCCGAGGAGCCGCTGCCGCGTTCCTCGCCGCTGTGGTCGATGCCGCGCGTGATCGTCAGCCCGCACAACGCCGAGGCCACCGCGAATGCTCACCGGCGTCTGGATCGCTACTTCCTGCGGAATCTGCAGCACTGGCTGCGCGACGAGCCACTTGAGCAAGCGGTCTCGGAGCGCTGATTCGCCGTTCAGGCGACGGCCATTCTGACCGATAATGTCAGCATCGAAGCCCAGTGATGGGCTCGATCCGGCGTCCGTCTCGGGTCCTCGAATCGGCAAGCCCGCCGAAGACCGGGGATGCACAGGCGCGGCCTGCCTCGATCCGTCCAGGGTCGACGGGACGGCCGGTCTACCGAAAGGGACAGCGCGCGGTGTCCAATCTCTCAGTCCCGCTCAACCGCCCGAATGATCTCTGGTCGGCGCTCCGATGAACGACGAGCAGACGGCTGGCGTCGAACTGGACGCGGAGTTCGACGCTTCGGTCGGCGAAGCGCGCGAACTCGACTCGGGACTGGAGCACGCCGACGAGCCGGCGGATCGCTCGACGAGCGACCACGAGCATCACACCACGACGGCGAAAGATCCCGCGCCCCAGTGCGCCGGCTGCCATCGCCGCGGGATCGAACTGACACTCCTGGAAAACGGCAAACGCTACTGCGAACGCTGTGCCCGGGAGGTGGAACGGCTGATGGGCATCGGCCCGTTGTTTCCCGGTGCGGAGGGCGCCATCGGCGCGGGGCGATCCGCGGACAGCAGAAGGTCGAAGGAAGGTTCCGCAAAGGAATCGCCGACGAAGCCCCGGGGTACCCGCGTGCAGGCGTCCGTGGCCACGGAGCGACCCAGGCCGGCGCCACAGTTGGAACAGCCGAACCATCAATCGACCCAGCCAGCCGAGGAGCCAGCGGAAGAGCTGACCGACGAGGCTACTCAGGCGGAGGGGCAGACGGACATTGCTGCCGATGTCGCTCGCGCGAACCAGGAAGCGGTCGAGTCCGCCGCCAACAGATTGATCACGAAGCCGACCACGACGAGCGACGAAGACGCAGCAGAGGAGCGACAGCCCATGGAGCGTGTACAGGAACAGCCTCAGCCGACCCGGTTCGAGGCGCCGCCGGCATCTGCGGTGGCAGCCGCGTCCGCCGCCTCGCCGCCGCCAGCGGATCTGGCAGCCGCGCCCGCGGCCTCGCCACCGCCGGCGGATCTGGCCGCCGTGTTGGCCGCCGAGCAGACGCGCCTGCACGAGGAGCGCGCGGCGATCGAGACACGCTTCCGCGCCGACCTCGACGCCATCGATCAGCGCCTCGTTCACGTCGAGACTCTGTTGGGCAAGGGACCCGACTCGCTCGCGAGCTAGCACGTGTCGGTCGGGATCAACCGGCCGATCCGTCCCCCACGCCATCGATGAAGGCTCGGACCGCGCCATTCCAGGCGTCCGGGCGTTCGAAGTACGCGGAGTGTCCGGCCCCGTCCACGACCTCGAGCCGTGACTCCGGGGTCAGGTCATGCGAGATGCGGATCAGATCCGCCGGGATGACCCGGTCGTGCTCGCCCACGATCCAGAGGATCGGCCAGCCGCCGTCGCGGAGTCGCTGCGCCGTCGATCCTCGGTAGTTGACCATCCGCCCTGTTGGCGCCAGGAAGTCCCGCGGGCGCGGTGGATTGATGCTGCGAATCCGCCGGTAGAGGTACTGCATCTCCGGCTTGCGCTCGGCGTACCCGTCGGCCAGCGCCCGCTGTAACAGCGATCCGCTGAGCGTGCCGTCGCCCTCGAGGCGTGTGCGCAGCTCCCGATACCGGTCGTCGACGCAGCCACCGTTCGTTCCGGAGTAGACCAGCGACGCGATCCGCTCCGGCTCGCGCGAGACGAGGCTGAACGCCGTTCGGCCGCCCATCGAATGCGCGACGAAGTGGATCCGCTCGAGCCCGAGGTGGTCCAGCAGCGCACGAAGATCGGTACCGAAGGCGATCCGTCCCGGCCCGTCGTCGAGATCGGGCGAGCGGCCGAACGCTCGATGGTCGAACGTGACCACGGTGTAGCGGTCCTGGAACGCGGGGACCTGCTGCCACCATGACATCGCGTTGCCCCCCGCGCCGTGCGCGAGGATCACCGCCGGCGCCGTGCCCGGCGCCGGACCGTACAGCTCGTAGTGGAGGGCGAAGTCGTCCTCGAAGCGCAGGTCGGGCATGGCTCAGTCTCTCAGATGCCGAGCGTCACGTTTCCCCGAGCGAATTTGGCGTCTCGTCTTCCCATGGCTCCCCGGTCGCGGCCGCGACGACGTCGAGCATGTCCTCGATGTCGCCGCGCATCTGAGCGTCGGGGTTGGCCCGCAGCGCTCGCAGGAAGTAGTCGCGGGCCGTCGCGTAGAGGGCAGTTGCGTCCGCTTCGACCGGCTGGTGCGTTCCGCGCGGGCGTTCGAGCGCGTTCGCGACGTACTCGTGGCACCACCCGGCGGTGTAGAGGATTGCCGCGTCCGCCGGCGCCAGTTCCGCCGCCAGCCGGAGCGCCGCGAGGCCATCCGCAAAGCGCCGCTGCCGCGTGACCAGCGTGTTGCCGAGGTAGGCGTGGGCCTCGGCGAAACCGGGCGCCAGCTCGACCGCACGCCGCCCCGCGGCCAGCGCCCCCGCGATCTCGCCGGACGAGTGCAGCTGCATGGCACGGCGCAGCTCGGCTCGTGACGCCTCGCTACTCGGGGACGGCGAGGAGTCGTCCCCGCCGCGACCGGATCGTCGGCTCAGATGTCCAGCCCGGCGACCGTGCCCTCCTTGACGATCAGGACCGGTGCCTGCGCACGGCGGACCACATCCTCGGCGCAACTGCCCGGCAGCGCTGAGGTGAACCGTGACCGCTTGGCGCGTGTTCCCATTGCCACGCCGAGGATCCCGCGCTCCTCGATCACGTTAATGATCGCATCTACCGGTTCGCGATCGACGAGCACCTCGAAGTCGACGGTGAAGTCGCCAGATAGTCGCGCTTGAGCGCCTCGACGTGATTGCGCAGTTCGTCCTCGACGCGCTGCACCGCCTGGCCCGAGTCCTCGGCGAGGGCGGGTTCGGCGAGCTTGGCCGTGACGTGGACGCCGCCTCGCCAACGAGCGCGCCGACCCGACCGGTGTTCACGGTTGACTCGATCTCTCGCGGGTGCACCACGTGAACTGCCAGAATCTGGTCGCGCTTCGGATCGAGGACGCGCGGCGCCGCAGCGGCGATGTCGTCATCGATCTCGTGTCCGGTGAGCGCAATGAGTGCTTTCATGCCTGGCTCCTCGCCAAGAGCGGCGGTTCTCGCTGCTGCGTGCCCCCGCAGCCTAGTGCAGAGATCGATGTTTGTCCTTGTGGCAGCAGTCTCCGCACGGTGCGGCCGACGCCCTGACTCCTGAGGACGCCCGATGCGATCGCGATCGGTCTATGGCGGTCGAGCTGACGACGGACTCTGCCGGGAGACTGGACCCGGCTGGAGATCGTGGCCGGCGAGAACCACGGGATGCTGCAGCGTCCGCAGCCGATCGCTCCGAAGATCGAGGCGTTCCTGCTCAGCGTCAGCGCTCCGACGCGCTAGCTTCGCCCTCCGCCCCGCCGGCCGCGACCTGCTCCGCCTCGACGTGCGCTTTCAGCCCGGCGAGCGTCCGCTCCATGTTGGCGCCCAGCATCCGCTTACCGATCGTCGCCGCCATCAGCGCGCCCAGCGTGCCGAACGACATCGTGAAGTCGCTCGTCATATGCACGCGGGTCGTCTGGCCGGCCTCGGAGAGCTCGAAGCGGGCGTGCATGGCGCGGATTATCCGCGCGCCATCGATGTCGAACTCGATCGAATGCTGCTCATCCCACCCGGTGACGACCTCGTCGATCGCGCCCATGCTCCCCGGGAGCTCGCAGTGTCGCGCCGCGCCGATCCCGGTCTCGACCGCGTCCCCTGTCTCGACCGAGTGGTCGACCACCGGCTTCCACACCGAGACCGATCCGATGTCGGCCAACGTCTCCCAGACCGCGCCTGGCTGCGCATCGATCATGACCTCGCGACTGACAGCAGGCATCGGACCCCCTTCGGCATCGTCGTTGGGATCGAGTGACCGCAGGTCCGTCGGTCCCGGTTGTGCGTGCCATCACAAGCTCGGACGGTGCGCTGAGCCCCGTGCCCACCCGCAGCGAAAGCCGTCCGGGCTAGGCGGCCGGCGCCCCAATCGCTCCCGCGTCCCGCAGCGCCGCGATCTCTTCCGCCGCCACTCCGCACTCCGCGAGCACTTCGTCCGTGTGCCGGTCGAGCGGTGGAGGCGGCAAGGGGCTACCGATCTCCGTACCAGGCATATCGACGATCGGGCCAACGAGTTCCTCGGGCCCAACGAGCTCGTGCTCGAACGACTGCACGAGGCCGAGCGCCCGTACTTGCGGGTCGTCGGTGAGCTCCTCGGGGAACTGCACCGGCGAGGCAGGGGCGCCGACCGCGTCGAAGGCCTCCATCCATTCCGCGGACGTCTTCGTCAGCATCGTCTTGCGGATCTGCTCCCGCATACCGTCCACAACAGGGTCATTCGCCGGGTCGAGCGCGTTGAAGTCGGGGGCGGCGGTCGGATCGTCCTCGATGCCGAGCACGCTGCGCATCTGTTCACGGTTGGCCGGCGTGAGCGCGCCCAGGATGATCGAGCCGTCCTTCGCCTGGTAGCCGCCGTAGTAGAGGCGGAAGGCCGCGCCGAGCAACCGGAACATGTCGCCGCGCTGATCGAGGATCTCCGCGTATGGCGTGCCGTTCGCGCGACCGTCGGCGATCGCCTGCTCCATCGGCGCCCGCACCACGGCGTCGACGACGGGCAGCCGCGACACCACGGCCGACTGCAGCGCGAGCGCAGACGCGAGTAGTGACGTACCGATGTACTGCCCCCGCCCGGTGACGTTGCGCTTAAAGAGCGCGGCGCAGATACCCATCGCGCCCGCAAGCGCGGAGACATAGTCGGCTGGCGCGGTGGCGGTGATGAGCTCTGGCGCGCCGTGCTCGGTGACTTTGCCGTCGCCGGCCATCAGGCCCGAGTACGCCTGGGCGATGATGTCCGAGCCGGAGCGATCCTTGTTCGGGCCGATCGTGCCGTAGCCGGTGTTCTCCATGTAGATGAGATCGGGGCGCAGGGCGCTCAGCGTCTCGTAGTCGACGCCCAGGCGCGCGGGGACGCCGGGTCGGGCGTTGATGATGAAGACGTCGAAGTTGGGGATGATTCGATGCACGAGCTCTTGGCCCTGCTCGTGCTGAAGATCGACGACCAGGCTGCGCTTCCCCCGGTTGAAGACGTGGAAGGCCTTGCTCTCACCGGGCATGAAGGCGCCAATCAACCGGATCGCCTCACCGGCCGGCGGCTCGACCTTGATGACGTCCGCGCCGAGGTCAGCAAGGTTCTGACCGCAGAACGGCCCGGCGATGATCTGCGAAACCTCGAAGACCTTGACTCCGCTCAGTGGACCCGGCATCTCGCCCTCCCGCCATCGCGCCAGCCGGAACCGGCGCCCGCCTGCGTCGCTCACGCGAGCGACAGCGGCACTATAGCCGCTGCCATCGAAAGTCCCGAGGGCCAATCGTGCCGGCCTTCGCGCCCTGAAACGGGGTCGCCCGCGCTGCGTCGCATGAAGGGCTCGACTATGATCGAGTTCCACGCGTCGGTAGCTCAGCGGATAGAGCATCAGACTTCGGATCTGAGCCGGACCGTCCGTCCGGGTCCGACGGAGTCCGCTCGGTCGACAGACATTGGGTTTGCTGCCGTAGGTCGTCCGCGCGTGTCCGGAGCAATCCGCCCTGTTGCTGTCAATCCAGCTGTCATCTGCTCAATCAGCCGCGACGTCGGCGAGCGTTCACAACGCGGCCCGGACTTGTACGGGCCCCATCCCCGCGTGGGCAGGGGTACCTGGCGCGCGCGCTGGCGACCGATCCGGAGGGGCCGCCGCGCGCCGCTGCCGTCGCCCACGCCCAAGCTCGCCGCTCGCGTCGCCCCGTTCATCCCACCGCCGATCCTCGATGCCCTCGGACGTGGCGAGATGCTCGTGCGGAAGACGAACACCGCAACGTCGTGGTCGCGTTCATCGGCAACTCACAAAGGGGAGCGATTCACCTGTGCGGTCGGCGACGAGCACGAGCGACTGGCCTTCGTTCGGCCGTCCGGACAGCGATTCGCGAGCCCATCGGCCGCAGGTCGCTCGGTGACGGACAACCAGGTCAACGGCTATCGCTTCTGGTCGGTCTAATGAGACACCAAGGCACTGGCGGATGGCCGGCCTGATGTAACCCTGGCTTATGGCCTCACAACCCGGCTGCTACCGGACGACTTCACCGCTCAGACCTCCCCCGTTTCAGGTCGCCTGCCGCTGCGAACGTCGAGCGACTCAGCGCTCTGCAGGGCCACCTTTGTGTGCGGAGCATTAGTCGGTTGAGCCTTCTCGGCATGGCCCGCCGCTTTCAAGCCGCGACGCGCTCGCGGAGTTTGAGGACATCGAGGAGCGGGCGGCCGAGTACCAACGGTTGGTTGAGGTCGCATACGAGCGAAGCGGCGCGATTACCGCCGCCTCGGTCTTCGGCTGGACGACTTGATCGAACTCGCCGAGACGCGGCGCTGGATCCTCGACGGGCTGATGTCCGTGCCAGAATCGTGGCCGCCCGCCGAGGACGGCTGCCGTTCCTTGATACCTGGTAGCGGCAGTGCCGCCGATCCGCCATTACAATAATGGCCGTGATGCGTGATCTCACGCGATTCAAGACCGCGAATCGGGAGCGCGCGACCGGGAGTGAACAGCGGTGATAGCGCCCCTGAGCGACATTCGGGTGATCGACTTGGCCGGCGAATCCGCGGTATTCGCGGGCCGGCTGCTCTCACAGCTGGGTGCCGAGGTGATCCGAGTCGAGCCGCCCGCGGGATCGACGGTCCGCGAGCGTCAGCCGTTCCTCGACGGCGTCGAGGACCCTGAGCGCAGCCTCTACCACCTGCACTACAACGCCGGGAAACGCGGGATCACGCTCGATTACGCCACGGAACGTGGCGCCGCACTCCTGCGCGAGGTCATCGCCTCCTGCGACGTGCTGATTGAGACCGCCCGGCCAGGGCGGATGGACGAACTCGGGCTCGGGTTCGAGGCGCTCCGCCAGATCAACGAGGGCCTGATCTACGGGACCGTCACCCCATTCGGTCAGGAAGGCCCGATGGCGGGCTACGAGGCGCCGGACATCGTCGCTTCGGCGATGAGCGGGCTGATGTTCCTCAACGGGTACCCGGAAGATCCGCCGAACCAGCCCCCATCCGAGCAGGCGTACCACATGGCCTCGCTGGCCCTCGTCTCGGCGCTGCTGATCGCCGTGGTGGGGCGCGATCGATCGGCCGCAGGGAGTGTGGGCGGCACGCGCGTCGACGTCTCGATCCAGGAGGCGGCAACGATGGCCACGCTACAGAACGCTCCACCCAACGGCTATCGATGGCACGGGACCATCCCCGGCCGGCACGGGATGAGCACGCGGGCCGGCACGAAGCAGATCCATCGCTGCGAAGACGGTCGATGGATCAGCTTCGTGGTGCCGCCCTACCGCTGGCGCGAGTTCGTCGCGTGGTTGGACGAGGAAGGGATCGAATCCGAGGCGCGGCAGATGGAGTTCCGCGATCAAACCTATCGAGCGATGAATGGAGCCGTCACGACCGCAGCGATCGCCGAGCTGGTTCGCCGCCATGACTCGGAGACGCTCTTCCACGAGGGTCAGCGGCGGAGATTGCTGGTGATGCCGGTCAACGGCGTTGAACACCTCGTCACCGACGCCCAGCTCCAGGAGCGGGGCTTCTTTACGGAGACGACGAACGGAGCCTCGGGTGAGAGCTTGATCGACGCCGGCCCACCCGTGCTGTTCGAGGGTCAGCGGCCGACGACCGGGCAGCGGGCCCCGACGCTGGGCGAGCACAACCGCGAGGTGTACGTCGAGCTGCTTGGTCTGAGCGAGGGTGACCTCGGGGCGTTGCGCGACCAGGGGATCGTGTGAGCAACGATCAAGCGGCTGGACCGCTGAGCGGGCTGCTGGTGGCGGACTTCTTCTGGCTGATCGCCGGGCCGGCGACCTCGAGAATCCTCTCCGACTTCGGAGCGGACGTGATCAAGGTCGAGTCGTCGTCGCGGGTCGATCAGATCCGATCGGGGGGGGTCTGGCCGGCACCGGAGCAGCGCACCGAAACCAGCCGTAACAGCGTGTTCAACGACTGCAACACCAACAAGCGGTCGATCACGCTCAACCTGAACAAGCCCGAGGCGATCGAGATCGCGAAGCAGCTCGTCGCCCAGTCCGACATCGTGACCAACAACTTCAAGGGCGACCGCATGGACCGCTGGGGGCTCGGCTACGAAGAGCTGCGCCGGATCAAGCCCGACATCATCATGCTGACCATGCCGGTGATGGGCACGACCGGGCCGTACCTCGAATACGGCGCCAACGGGAACGGGGTGGTCGCCTACGGCGGCGTCAGCATGGGGATGGGGTTCGCCGAGCGGCCGCCGGTCGGGATGGGCCCGCTCTACTCCGACTTCTCGACCCCGTACGTTGGTGTCAGCGCGCTGATGGCGGCGCTGCATCATCGCGAACGGACCGGCGAGGGGACGTTCATCGATCTCGCGCAGCTCGAGGCGACGGTCGGCCTGCTCGGCCCGCAGATCCTCGAGTACACGGCCAACGGCGCAGCCCCGGAGCGGCGGGGCAACCGCTCGCCGGACTGGGCGCCGCACGGCGTGTACCCCTGTCGCGGCGACGATCGCTGGATCGCGATCGCGGTCCGCTCCGACGCCGAGTGGCGCCGCCTCTGCGAGTTGATCGGCTCGTCCGAGCTCGCCGAGGATGACCGCTACGCCTCGAACGCCGGCCGGCTCGACCACGCCGGCCCGTTGGACGACGCGATCGCGGCCTCGACCAGCGGACGCGACGCGTGGGAGCTGACTCACGAGTTGCAGCGCGGAGGGGTGGCGGCCGGCGTGGTCGAGGACCTCGAGGACATGCTGACGCGCGATCCGCACCTACCCGAGCGCCACTTTGTCGAGGTGCCCGGCGACGGCGATGGCCTGTCGTACGTGACGCACGGTCAGCCGGCACGCCTCAACGGCCAATCACCCCACCTCCAACGGCCGCCGCACCTCGGCGAACACACCGAGGAGGTGCTCAAGGGGGTGCTCGGCGTGTCCGACGAGCGGTACGTCGAACTGCTGGTAGCCGGCGCGCTCTCTTGAGCCACGCGGCGGCGCGTCAGCGGAGCGCGATCAGCTCGTCCTCGGCCGTGAGCAGATAGATCGCGGCGCTGGTGACAATCGTGTCGCCGATCCGCGCACCCGGGAGCCCGCGGCGTGCGCGCTCAGCACCGGTTTCAGCGTCGAGCAACACGAGGGCGTGCCGTTCGACGACCAGCAACCCCGATTGAGTCATCACCGGCGACGCCACCAGGGGTTGCTGATCCTGCTCCCATAGCAACTCGCCGGTGAGCAGATCGTGAGCGCGCACGATGCCTTCCCCGCACGCGATGATCACCCGATCGGACAGCAGCACCGGCGCGAGCACGTCACAGCGCACCTGCTGAACCCAGCGGTTCGCCGGCGTAGGTACGTCCGGGACACCGATATAGACATGGAGGCGGAACCACCAGTCGCGGACGCCGTCCCACCACGGCAGACCTTCGTCGCCCTCGAACGCCACGAGCTGGCGGTCGGAGACGGCGACGACGGTCCCTTCGACGGCGGCGACGTGTCTCAGATCGGGGAAGCGGGCCTCGAACGTGCGGGCGCCGGTGGCGCGATCGAGCAGCACGAGCGCATCCGCCTTCGCGACGGCGACACGATCGGGTCCGACGGCGAGGCGTGCCTGGACGAAGGAGCCACCGATCCCGGCCGCGGCGAGTGGCGCTCCGGTCTCGGCGTCGAGCGCGACGACCTGACCGCGTTTGCCGCCCCAGACGATGCCCTCGACGACGGCCAGGGTGGCGGTGAGGCCGCGATCCGCCTGGTCGACCCAGCGCACGGCACCGGTTTCAGCGTCCAGCGCGACCATGCCGGTACCCCGCATCTGCACGTAGAGCAGATCGCCGGCGAGGGCTGGCGAATGATCCGGCCGGCGGGGCAAGTCCGCTGTCCAGAGCTCGGCGCCGGTCGCCGCAGCCAGCGCGATCACGAGGCTCTCCTCGGGAAGCACGAGGTAGACCGCGCGCTCGTCGGCGACGATGGCGGTGACTGCCGTCGGGAAGCCTCGGGTCCACGCGATCTCCGCGTCGATCGGCGGGTCGGCGGAGGTGACGCCGGTGGCGCCCGCGTCGGCGCCGGGGGCGGGCCAGACGTCAGGTCCGGCGGAGAACGAACGCGTGGTCGCGCTCGGTGCCGGGATCCGATCCGGCTCGTCCCACGGCGGCGGACTCAGGCACTGGGAGTAGACGAGCGCGGCGATCGCCAAGAGCGCGATGGTGCGCCTCGGACGGCGACGTGCCCACCGTGCCGTCCGCTGGGCCGTGCGCTGGGCCGCATGACGGGTCGCCCGGGCCAGCGAGCCGATCGGCGAACGCGCGCCGCCGGCTTCCGACGCGCTCACATCGGGATTCGATGCTCGACGCGCCGACGGTCAGGGCCGGGGGTCAGGCCTTCGGCCTGCCTCGGGCGATGCGGCTCGAGCGTGGGGCGACGCGACGTCTGGTCATCCACCTTCGAACGCGCGGTGGCAGGCGACCCAGCGCCCGGGGCGGATCTCGCGCCACTCCGGATCGACCTGCGCGCACTCGTCGATCGCGATCGGGCATCGCGGGTGGAATCGACAACCCGAGGGCGGGTTTGCGGGGCTCGGGATCTCGCCGGTGAGTTCCACGCGCTCGCGATTCCGTTGCGACGGGTCCGGCCTGGGGATCGAGGCGAGGAGAATGCGCGTGTACGGGTGGGCCGGCTCCTCGTAGAGCGCCTCCGGCGCTCCGATCTCCACGATCTTCCCGAGGTACATCACGGCGATCACGTCGCAGGCCTGGTAGACGACCGCGAGGTCGTGCGCGATCGTGATGTACGTCAGTTCGAGCCGGTCCTGCAGCTCGCGGAGCAAATTGAGGATTTGCGCACGGATTGAAACGTCGAGCGCCGACACCGGCTCATCAAGGACGATCAAACGTGGACTGGACGCGATGGCGCGGGCGACGGCGATCCGCTGTCGCTGGCCTCCGGAGAATTCGTGCGGGTAGCGCTTCGCCGCATCGGGGCTCAGGCCGACCAGCCCGAGCACCTCCTCGACGCGATCGTGAAGCTCGGCGCCGCGGCTACCCTGGATCGAGAGCGGCTCTGCGATGATGTCGCGCACCCGCATCCGCGGCGACAGTGACGCGTTCGGATCCTGGAACACCACGTGGGTTGCCCTGCGGAACTCGCGCAGCGCGCGGCCCTTCAGCTTGTGGACGTCGGCATCCTCGAAGAGCACGCGGCCCGCGGTCGGCCGCTCCAACCGCAGGATGGTGCGCGCGATGGTGGTCTTGCCGCTGCCGGACTCGCCGACCAGTCCGAAATTCTCGCCGGTGCGGAGCTGGAAGCTCACGCCATCAACAGCGCGGATCGGTGGCTTTCGAGCGCCCAGGATCGCGGCAAACCCACCGGTCTGGAAGTGCTTCTTGAGGTCGTCAACCTCGAGAATGACCCCGTTGGTCGCCGCGGTTCCTCGTTCCTCTGTGGTCATCGACGGCACACCCTACGCCGGTCCGTCGGAAGATGACCCGGCTTCGATCTCCTGTTCGGCGACCCAACAGGAGACCTGGCCACCGTCCTCGAATGGCACCAGTTGTGGCGCCTCGACGTCGCAGCGCTCGATCGCAGCCGGACAGCGTGGGGCGAAGGCGCAGCCCTGCGGGAGGTCACCAAGATCGGGAGGCTGGCCCTCGATCGTGGGGAGTGCCTCGAGCCGCTCGCCGAGACGCGGCAGGGAGCGGAGCAGCGCTTGCGTGTAGGGGTGCCTCGGGCGCGCGAAGATCGAATGCACGTCGTTGTACTCGACGATCTTTCCGGCGTACATCACGGCGACGGAGTCGCAAATCTCGGCGACGACGCCGAGGTCGTGAGTGATGAAGAGCACGCCAACACCGAGATCGCGCCGAAGCTCCAGCAGCGTCTCCAGGACCTGAGCCTGCGTCGTGACATCGAGCGCGGTCGTCGGCTCGTCGGCGATCACGAGATCGGGGGAGCACGCGGTAGCCATCGCGATCGACACTCGCTGCCGCATCCCGCCGCTGAAGTTCATCGGGTACTCGGCGACCCGACGGGCCGCGTCCGGAATTCGCACCTTCCCGAGGATGTCCGTGACTGAGTCGATGAGCGACATGTTTTCCGGCGCGCGCTCGGGGTGGTGGGTGAACATCTCGGAGACTTGATCGCCGATCGTCAGCACTGGGTTGAGCGAGGTCATCGGCTCCTGGAGCACCATCCCGATGCCGGCTCCGCGGAACGGCCTCATGTCCGACTCGCGGAGTTCCAGCAGGTTCAGTCCTCGGAACCAGATCTCGCCGGAAACGATTTTGCCCGGCATCGGCACGAGCCCAATCACGGATCGCGCGGTCACGCTCTTCCCCGATCCGGATTCGCCGACGAGGCCGAGGATCTCGCCACGGCGAATCCGGAAGCTCACGTCATCGACGGCCGGGACAACGCCATCTCTGGTGAAGAAGTACGTACGCAGATGCTCGACGCGCAGTACGTCGTCGTCGGAGTCGGCGGTTGCCGCGCGCTCGAAGCGCGTCTGCGCCACCATGTTGCTACCTCTGTCCCTAGCCCCGGGTTATTCCTCGCCCGCCCGGCGCAGGTGCGGGTCGAGCGTGTCACGTAGCCAGTCACCAAAGAGGTTCCCCGAGAGCGCGACGACGAAGATCGCCACGCCGGGAATCGTCACGGTCCACCATGCCACCGTCATGTACTCGCGGCCCTCCGCCAGCATCTGTCCCCACGAGACCGTTGGCGGCGTGACACCGAGGCCGAGGAAGCTGAGCGACGACTCGAAGACGATCACGGACGAAACCTCGAGCGTGGCGATCACCATCACCGTACTCAGCACGTTCGGGAGGAGGTGCT
Organism: Dehalococcoidia bacterium; assembly: GCA_965248675.1. Taxonomy (GTDB): domain Bacteria; phylum Chloroflexota; class Dehalococcoidia; order UBA2979; family UBA2979; genus UBA6627. The sequence goes on along the minus strand of CBDFJZ010000008.1, from coordinate 1,118,045 downwards.
TCCAGAAGATGCGGAACCAGCTTGCCCCGGCGACGCGCGACAACTCGACGAACGGCCGCTCGCGCAAGCTGAGCACCTCGGCGCGGACGAGCCTCGCGAAGGCAGCCCAGAAGAAGAAGATAATAATGAAAATGACGTTCTTGAGTCCAGGTTTCAGGACGGTTGCCAGCATCACGGCGAAGAGCAACGAGGGGAGCGCAATCTGGAAATCCACGAGGCGCATGAGGATGGCGTCGAACCAGCCTCCGAAATACCCGGCGACCAATCCCAGGAACGTGCCGATGATCGCAGCCGCGAGGACCGTGAGTGAGACGACGATGACGGTGACGCGACTGCTGTAGATGATGCGAGAGAGGATGTCGCGCCCGAGGTGATCGGTCCCAAAGATGTGATCGAAGCTGCCGCCGTCCGACCATGCGGGCGGGATCAGCCGATCGGCCAGCTCGAGTCTGAACGCGTCGTGCGGCGCCACGAGCGGCGATGCCACAGCGAAGAGCACCACGATCAGCCAGATCAGCACGGGGATCACCGGGTAACGAACGAGGGTCTGGTAGGCGCGGCGGAGCCCAAAGCTCCTGCTTCGTCGCTGCCTGAACAGGCCGTCGAAGTCGGTGGTCCGCGTCGCCGTCTCTGCCACAATCGCCCTTCCCGCTAGGACCTGACGTAACGGATTCGCGGATCGATGAACATATAGGCGATATCGGTCAGCAGATTCGCGAGCACCACCGCCGAGGCGGTAAGCAGGATCGCGGCCTGCACAACCGGGAAGTCAGAGACGTTGATCGCCTGGATGATCAGGCGCCCCACACCCGGCCACGCGAAGATCGTTTCGACGATCACCGAGCCGGAGATGAGGGTGCCGATCCGCAGTCCAAGAATCGTGATCACGGGGATCATCGCGTTGCGCAGCGCGTGCTTGAAGATCACGGTCCGCCCCGGCAGCCCCTTCGCGCGCGCCATTGTCACGTAGTCGCTGTTGAGCACGTCGAGCATCGCCGACCGTGTGAGCCGGGCGAGACTGGCGGCACCTGCCGTGCCGAGGGTGATCGCCGGGAGGATCATGTGATCGAGGCCGCCGCGCCCTCCGGTCGGGAGCCAGCCGAGCCGGACCGAGAAGAAGAAGATCATCATCAGCCCGAGCCAGAAGTTTGGGGCGGCCTGCCCGAAGAGCGCGACGAACCGGGCGAAGACGTCGAGCGACGATCCGCGGGTGATCGCCGCGAGGACGCCGAGCGGGATTGAGATCACCAAGGCGAACAGGAGCGACAGCCCTGCGAGCTGTAGGCTGGCCGGCACGCGCTCGATGACTTCACCCATAGCGGGCCGGCTGGTGCGGAACGACGTGCCGAAGTCGCCGCGAAGCGCATCGCCGACGAAGTCAAGGAACTGAACGGGGAGCGGGTCGTTCAGCCCCAGATCGCTCTTCAGCTCATCGATGTCTTCCTGCGTCGCGTCGAAATCGACGAGCAGGGTGACGGGATCGCCCGCCACCCGCGCCGCCATGAAGACCACGAACATCACGAGCAGGATCGTGATCAAGGACTGCCCGATGCGGAACATCAGGAAACGCTTCACGACCGCGACAGCCCTTCAATGCGTGCCTTCGCCGGTACTCCTCGCCTCGGACGAGGCGAGGAGTACCGGCCGCCTCGTGCGCACTGGGATGCTTACACCATCGCGGGACGCATGTTCCAGTACTCGGGGTTGCCGAGCGTCTTGCCCCAGAAGTCCCAATCCCACTGGTTGGTCGTGGCCACGATCTGGATCGGCTCGTAGAGGAAGATCCACTGCGCGTCGAGGTAGAACTTCCTGATGATGTCCTCGAGCAGCACCTTGCGCTTCTCCGGATCGAACTCGATGGAGCTCGCCTCGATCCACTCGTCCACCTGCGGGTCCGGCACCGACATCGTGTAGTTGCCGGTCGAGTGGTAGCCGTAGGAGAAGTTGGCGCCGGGATCGTCGCCGCCGGCCATGCCCCAGAAGCTCAGCGGATAGAGGCTATCGTCCTTGAACCGAGTGGTTACCTCCTGGTACTGCAGCTCCTGGATTCTGGTGATGATGCCAATGTCCGTCAGGCTCTGCGCGACGATCTCGCTCACCTGCCGCGAATTCGGCCAGCGGCCGACCGGGAGGTTGAGCACCGCGTCGAAGCCATCCTCGTAACCGGCGGACGCCAGCAGCTTCTTCGCCTCGTCGACGTCGTAGCCCCAGCGCTGGGCGGGCAGATCCTGCGGGAAGCCGAAGCTGGCACCGTTGCTGCCGAAGCTCGGCCGCTCGGACCCGGTGAGGATGTTCGCGATGATCGAATCGAGGTCCACGGCCAGGTTGGCCGCCTTCCGCACGCGGATATCGCGCCAGGGGTTCGGCTCGCCCGAATCGGGGTCGGTCTCGAGCGCCGTGTTGATGTGGATGTGCATTGGCTGCGTACCGGGCAGGAAGTGGACGATGAAGTCGTCATCCCCGGCGAGCTGATTGGCGATGTCAGGGGAGATCTTGTCAATCAGGTCGACCTCGCCGGCCTGCAACGCGGCGAACCGCGCCTGGTTGTCGGGGATCACCTTCTGCACCAGGTCCTTGATGTAGGGGGTGTGCGTACCGACGGCGGTCGGCTGTTCGAACGTGCCGAAGTAGCGATCCCATCGCTCGCTCACCAGCTCCGAGTCGGGGACGCGACTGAGGAACTTGAACTGGCCGGCACCGACCGGGTTCTCAGCGAACTCGATGTCACCGACAGCTTCGATATGCGCCTTTGGCACCAGTCGGAAGCTGCGGTTGGGGAAGATCACGTCGGGCTCGATCATGTTGAACTTGACCGTGAAATCGTCGAGCACGTCGACGCTGCTCACCCTCGACGCGTACTGGGATGAGTGGCCGCCCTTGTACTCGGGGTTGTACTCCGCCTGACCGAGCGCGCCCCGGTCCAGCGAAAACTTAACGTCCTCCGCGGTCAACTGGTCGCCGTTGTGGAAGTAGACGTCCTTCCGGACCTTGGTGACCCAGGACAGATGGTCCGGCGCCTCTTCGAACGACTCCGCGACCAGCCCGACGCGCTCTCGCGTCTCCTGGTGTGTGCCGAGCAGGTCGGAGTGGCCGAAGTGGGTGGACGTGTTCGGCCAGTTGCCGCCACCGGTGCCGCCCAGCGACTGCGGGTCGCCGCTTCCGATGTCGGAGGCGACCGCGGAGGTCAATTTGGCGTCTGTCAACATCGATGCTGCAGCGGCCTCGGTCGCGGTCGCCGCGGCTCCGCCGCCACCACCACCACCGCCGTCGCCTGCGTCGTCGTCGCTGCTACCGCAGCCGATCAGGACGGCGCCGGCGAGACCGGCGGCACCGATGGCGCCGCCGCGAAGCACTCCGCGGCGGCTGATCCGCCCTCGCCTCGACCAGTAATTCGCTTCGCTCATGACTTATCTCCGATCATCACGTGGGGGTCGTCTGTCCCCTCTGTTCGCGCGCATATTACGCGTATTGTCGGAACGTTGCGATCGTGCCCGCGGATCTCGCCCGCGCGGGAACGAGCCGCGAATATTACGAATATTACGGGCGCCGATCCCCGCCATCGGCCGCTAGCGCCCAACGAACACCGGCTGCCGCTTCTCGAGGAACGCCGATCGTCCTTCGGGGCCGTCCTCGGTGCGTCCGGCTTCGCCGGTCACGGCTGCTGCCAGCATCACGGCGTCCTGCAGACTCATGTCGAGGCCGCGGTAGGTCGCCAGCTTGATGTGCGACATGATCCGCGTTGGGCCGTTCGCCAGCTTCTCCGCCCACTCCGCGACGGCGTCGTCGAGGTCGTCGGCCGGGACCGCATAGTTGATGAGGCCTAGCTCGACCGCCTGCGGTGCGTCAACCGGCTCGCCGAGCAGCAGCATCTCCATGGCCTTCTTCAGCCCGACGTAGCGAGGCAGCTGGGCCGTCCCCCCGATGATGCCGCTCTGCACGAAGACGGCCGCAATTTTCGTGTCGTCGGCAGCGATCGACAGGTCGCTCGCGAGCGTGAGGTCCATCCCCGCCCCATAGGCGTAGCCGTGCACCCGCGCGATGATCGGCTTCGGGTTCGATCGGAACGCATGCGCAAAGTGGAAGTAATTCCCGGAGCGAACGCTCGTCGCGAGGTCCCGACGGGGACGCGGCAATCCTTCCGCGGCGGCTCGCCGGCCAGCTCGGATGTCATCGCCAGCGCAGAACGCGCGGCCGGCCCCGGCGATGACGATCGCGCGAACGTCATCGTCCACGGCACAGTCGCTCAGCGCGCCGATGAGCGCGGTCCCGAGCTCCTGGTTCAGCGCGTTCAACGACCCGGGTCGGTTCAGGGTCAGCGTGCAGATCGACCCGCTCTTCTCGACCAGCAGCACACTACCAGTGTCCATCTCGACCTCCTCGCCTACGGCTGCGCGATGTTACGCGCATGATTCATGTGTCGCCATCGACCTCTGGGAGGAAGATCGGCTGGCTCCCAAGGAGCAGCGTGTGGCCGATCGGCCATTTGCGAGGGGATGCGACGCGGCGAAGACGATTCTTGCCGGTGAGTCGCCTGCTCGGCCAAGTCAGCCGCCGGAGCCGACACCAGCCTAGTGCCGACACCAGCCTAGTAGGGACCTCGGCGGGTCCGTGAGCACATTCGATCGCCCTTCCGTTCCCACGAGCGGCCGTGAATACTGCTGGTGGGCCCGTAGCTCAGTGGTAGAGCAGTGGACTGTTAATCGCACCCTCGCGAGCACTGCGCCGTCCGGCTAACCGCCCCGACCTCCAGCTTGAGCACCCAACAACGGCCTCCCTGGCCAGCCAGTTCGACACCACCTCGGCGATCCGCCCGCCGTGGATCCGCGCCGCCGCGTCGCCGGATACGGCCTCTAGCGTGACGCTCCAGACGCGGTGACGCCCTCCGCGCCGGCGGGCGCCGCGCGCCGCTGCCGTCACAACGCGATCGTCGAGCCGAGACACGCGGCAAGCGCGGAATACATGGAGCGCCTGTTCGCGCGTGCCGACGTCCGGTACGCCGATCCGTTGTCGGACCGCAAGATCGCGGAGTGGGTGCTGTCCGTCCCGCCAGCCAGATCACCTCGGAGGGCCGTGACAAGTGGGTGCCGCAGCAAGCGATGCGCGGCCTGCTGCCGGACGGCACGCGGGACGGATCGTTCCGCGCCAACCCCGGTCCGATCCACGAATACGGCGTCCTTCGCGGGGCAGAGTCGGGTGCGCAGCCCGCTCACTCGCGCTGACGGCCGAACGCGCTCACGACCCGTAGCCGCAACCAAAGCCGGCGGCGTTTGATCTGGGACGCCGATCACCGGCGGTCGAACGTCGCCGAGACTAACCTCGTTCCCGCGAGGGGACGTGTTCAGAAGTGGACGACGAGCCAGGCGCGCGGCCGGCTGTTCCTTGGCGCCGCCGTCCCGGTGCTGGCGTTGATCGTGGTGGGGTGCAACTCGTCGCCGGCCGGCGCAAATACTACTATGGCAAGACCCGCACCGAGGTCGCTGAGAAGCTACGCAAGGGCCAGCCCTTGGCAGATGGCGGGATCGCCCTCGGCGACGACCGCCTCAGCGTCGGCGCGTACCTGCGCGATTGGCTCGACACTAAGGCAGCAGAGTTACGCCCACGCACGGTCGAGGGCTATCGCATCAACTTGGAGAACCACCTGATCCCGGCGGTCGGCCGGGTACGGCTCAGCGTCTCTCGATCGGACACGTCGAGCGGATGCACGCGACGTTACTGGCGCAGGGGCTCAGTCCGGCGACGATTCGGCACATCCCCGCGACGCTACGGGGCGCCCATCGAGCGAGCCGTGCGGGTGGGGCTTGTTCCGCGGAACGTGGCACGACTCGTGTCGCCGCCCCGGCTGGAGCGGGCCGAGGGCGCGTTCCTCACGCCCGCCGGGGCGCGCACCTTCCTTACGTCCGTCGCCGACGATCGCGACCGCGGCCTGTACGCCGTTGCTCTCAGTCTCGGACTTCGTAAAGGCGAGCTGAGCGCTCTCACCTGGGACGACATCGACCTCGACGCCGGCCTGCTCCACGTTCGCCGCCCGGTGCAACGCTATGACGGCGGCTACCACTTCGGCCCGCCAAAGACCGCGCACAGCAGACGCACGCTCGCGGTCCCGGCGCCGCTTGTCGACGAGCTCAAGGCGCATCGCGCTCGCCAGCTAGAGGAACGCCTGGCGATTGGACCGGCGTGGTTGGGTGATGAATGGGGGCTAGTGTTCTGTCGAAAGGACGGATACCCACTAGACCCAACCGGACTTACGCGGCGGTTCCAGCAGCGACTTGGGGCAGCCGGCCTGCCGAGGATGCGGTTCCACCAGCCTCGGCACAGCAGCGCGTCGTTTATGATCGCGCAGGGAGTTCCGCTGAGGGTGATCCAGGACGTGTTCGGGCACGCCGACATCGGCGTGACGGCTAACATCTACGGACACCTCGCGCCGGGACTCACACGGGGACGCGACGAACCAGGTTGCAGAGGTGTTGTGGGCCAGTTCCTGACCGCGCTGCTGTCAAACGACCCGCGAATCCTCCCGTAGCCTCCGTCGTACCCCGTAAAGATTGACCGTGCGCCGGTAGCTCAGCGGATAGAGCATCAGACTTCGGATCTGAGGGTCGAGGGTTCGAATCCTTCCCGGCGTACCACTCCTCATCCCATGAACATTGAGTTCTCAAACACTATGGCCCGCGCGTCGATCGCTTCCGGGAGCAATCTCGGGAGCAATTGGGAACCGGCGAGGCGCGTCGGAGCTCATCCGCGTCGGGGCGTCCCGGGTGCCGCAGTCCGTCGGCGACAACGCTGCGACGGTGCAACGGCTCCCGCTCGGGTGTGGAGCCAAGACCACGGACCAGCGGAAGGGAGGCTCTTGGGCAAGTCTGGAGGAAGCAGCGTGTTCAGACGACGGCGGACGAGGCGGTGGCAAAGAGTCGCGACATGGCTGGCGTGATGGCGGCAATCGCTGCGTTCGGTAAGGCCGCTCGCGGCGGCTCCACGAGCTGACCGACCGCGTCGACCGGGCCGGCCGGGTGGGTGTACGGAAGGCAGCCACGCCGTACTAAGATGCGGGCGATGTACAGGCACAACGGAGGTGGGACATGGCTCAGTGCAAGGCGGAGACTCGCAGCGGTAGCCGCTGCACCCGGCCGGTGAGGCCACCTTCTCAGAGCCTCTGCGCGGGGCACCAGATATCGGTCGCTGGCGGCAGCACGGTCCGCAACGCGGAGACCGGCCGAAAGTTCCAGCCCTCTCGTCGCTAAGATGTGCTGCTAGCGCCGAGGCCTCTCGACCGCGGGCGCCTCTGGGACTCTCGTCGCCGCGCCGTGAGGGCCGCGGGAGTAAGTAGGACGTCCCATCTCAGGTGCTATCCGGTAGCGGAGCGACCCTCCCGCTTTGACCGGACCCCCTTTGCGAGACCACCGCTTATGAGAGTCCAGCGTGTAGCTGAGCCTCCCAGCGCTCGGCGCAGGCAGCCGGGGCGAGCCAGCCCAGGCTGCTGTGCGGGCGCTTCGTGTTGTACTCGATCCGCCAGTCCTCGAGCAGCACCTGCGCCTCGAGCAGGCTGTCGAACTGCTCGACGGCCAGGCCGTCGCAATGACACCGCTGGAGGTTAAGTGCGCGGCCGAGGCGGGCCTCACGGACGACGCGCCCTGAGTATATTGCACACATTATTTTGCATAACCAGGCCAGCCTGCAGCACGCTCATGTCAGTGGTCCGCGCGGATCGCCCCGGCTCACGTGCTCGTCTCCGGCAACGGTCGCGACCCGCCCGAGGCGACCGCGCGCGCTTTACCTCACGAGTAGCATTTGGTGCGCGCCGATCGAAGGAGCAGGTCGCCACTGAGAATCCGCGGTGGGGCGCCGTCCGCATCGTCGGCGAGCTGCGTGCCCTTGGCTTCGAGGTCAGCGCCCGCACCGTGAGTCGCTACCGCCGGCAAGCGCTGCGGCGACCCCCGAGCCAGTCGTGGCGCACGTTTCTCCGCAACCACGCGTCCAGCATCTGGGCCGCCGATCTGTTCACGGTCCAGACGCTCGCCTTCCGCACGCTCTACGTGCTCATCGTGATCGACCACGACCGGCGCCGCATCCGGCACTGGAACGTCACGGAGCATCCGAACGCGCCCTGGATCTGGCAGCAGATGATCGAGGCGACCGCCTGGGGTGACTTCTCCAGCTCCTCGATCCGGGCCGCGAATTGCCAGGCGTGCATCCGGGAGTTCGAGCTACTCGGCCCCGTCTGGGCCGCAATCGGCGACTACCACAAGGCGGTCGAGCGCGATCGCCCGGTGTTGCCTGCGCGCGAGGCCCTCGAGGCTACTATCTGGGTGTACGCGCACGCGCTGGCGAAGTACAAGAATGACTGACCGCGAGGCGTCAGAGGTGACAAAAGGTGACACCTAAAAAAAGGGGGGAATTTTGACGGCTGCAGCCGCCTGGCGGGGCGGGTTCATCGACCGACTCAAGGCCACGGGCAACGTCACGCTCTGGCGCTGGAAGAGTCGTCGCCGCTCCGGACGACCCCGGATTCCCGCAGAGCTGCGACAGCTGATCGTGCGCATGGCGACCGAGAACCCGCGGTGGGGCGCCGTGCGCATCGTCGGTGAGCTGCGTGCGCTTGGCTTCGACGTCAGCGCTCGCACCGTGAGCCGCTACCGTCAGCAGGCGCTCCGGCGACCGCCGCGTCAGTCGTGGCGCACGTTTCTGCGCAACCACGCGTCCAGCATCTGGGCTGCTGACCGGTGCACGGTGCAGACCCTCACCTTCCGCACGCGCTCCGTGTTCGTCGTGATCGACCACGGCCGGCGCCGCATCCGGCACTGGAACGTCACGGAGCACCCGATCACGCCCTGGATCTGGAGGCAGATGATCGAGGCGACCGCCTGGGGTCAGCAGCCAGGGTTCCTGATCCGAGACCGCGACCGTAGCGATGGCGGGGACTTCATCGCACGCGCTCGACGGATCGGGATCGAGACGATTCTGACTCCGCTGCGCGCGCCGAACGCCAACGCCATCGCCGAGCGGGTGATCGGGACGCTCCGCCGCGAGTGCCTCGATCACGTCATCGCCGTCAACGAACGGCAGCGGAGGCGGGTGCTTGGTGAGTACGTCCAGCACTACAACGCGATGCGGCCGCATCGGTCATTGGCGCTCGACTCTCCGGAGCGACGCAAGCCGCTGCAGCGGATGCCGAGCCAGCGAGTCGACAGCAAGCCGGTGCCAGGAGGCTTGCATCATGAGTATCGGTGGGCCGCATGAGGTTTTGCCGCCCCACGGGACACCACGACGTTCGCGTCGTGGCTGGCGATGATGAACTGCCTCGACACGCGTTGCTCTCGTACGGTCGGGACCAGCTTCTCGAACACCGCGGTGGTCGGTACGGCGTCCTCCGGCTGGTCTGTCACTGCTGGGAGGTCGGAGGCAGCGAACGAGATTTCCTTGATGGCCAGCGCCTTCAGCCCTTCCGACAGGCTGTCGAACGGCACAGGCCCGGCGTTGCCCTGCCCCGTCTGGAAGATCTCTATCCCGTCGCCCGGCCAAGTGACGGCGAGCCGCGCAATCGTGTCGTATTTCCCTCGATCCATCGCCAGGCATCTCGGCGCGGCGCTCGACCTGTCGGCCGCCGGCGTGACGCACCGGCCGCTGCTAGCCGAAGGGGAGTGGCCGGCCGAGGAGCGAGGAAGCCGGAGCCCGCTGCGGCTCGGCGGTGAGATCGTCGGCTACTGGGTGCGAACTCGCAGCCGCGCGGGACCGCTCGCGGCGCATGCGGCCTGGCGCACCGACCGGAGACGGCCGCCGCCCTGGTGCTATACGGCTCAGCGGCCGCGCACGCACGCCTGCGCCGCTGCGGGAGGCGCGGCGGGTCGCACGAGCCGCCAGGTCGCGCGATCCTCGATAATCCGCCCGGAGCGGAGGAACGATGTGACATCGCGCGGTCCGCAGCGACGAGAGCCGGTCGAGGTCCTCGACGGCGACGGTCGCGCGATCGCGAGCGCGACCTGCTTCTTCTCGCAGTGGGCCGACGAGGCGAGCGGAGAGCAGCGCTGGCGCGGCTTCCTCTCGCTGATCGAGCCACCTGGCGCGGTCAGCCCCGGGCCGCTCACGCTGCGGTTTGAGTCGGGCGTCGAGACGGCGGTGCAGGTGCGCGCGGTAGACGCTGAGCGCGGGCGTGAGCAGGCGACCTTCGTGGGCGTGGGGTCGCCGCCCCCCAGGCTGGCGTAGCCCCTACCAGCCGCTCGCGTCGCCGCCGTCGCGGCGGAACTGCGCGTATCGCGCCACGCCCGCGAAGGCGCGTACGGCGCGCTCCGCCGTGGGGAAGAGGCCGTGCACACGCCGGCGGTCTCCACCCGGCCCGGCTGGGTGCTCTTCGGACTTCAGCCGCCTCTCGATCTCCCGTAGGTCACAGTTCACTCTGATGCGCGAATGATCATGCTGGTGGTGCTGGTTCGTCGAGGCGGAGCAGGCCGGGCAGCGCAACGTCGGCAAGGCGTGCGCTCTGCTCGAGGCCTCCCGCGCCGCCTACTACCAGTGGTCCAGGCACGCGCCGTCGGCCCGCGTCCGCGCGGATGAGGTGCTCGGGCAGCGGATCGAGCGCATCCACCATGACTCCCGCGGCACCTACGGGGCGCCGCGGGTGCTCGCCCAGCTGCGCCGCGACGGCGTCTGCGTCGGCACACGGCGGGTGGCCCGCCTAATGCGCCAGCACGGCACGCAGGCCGGGACCGCGGCCGTGGACCTGCTGCAGCGGCACTTCGCTGCGGCCGCGCTCGAGCTCAATCAGGCGTGGTGCGGCGACATCTCTTACGTCCGCACCTGGGAGGGCTGGTTGTACCTGGCTACGGTGATCGATCTCGCCAGCCGTCGGGTGGTCGGCTGGGCGATGGCCGACCCGTGGGACGGCAAAACTTGATCCGTGCAGGTCTGTCCTGAGATAGCAGAGTATCGGCGAGCCACGAGAGGCTCGTCTGTGCTCTACCTCCGTCTGCTTGTCGCAGCACTCTTCGCTTCGGTCCGCGCCCGCCGCGATCTCGTCCTCGAGCACTGAGCGCTGCGGCATCAGCTCGCCGTCTGCAGCCGGGGCCGTCGTCGACCGCGGCTCCGTCGCCACGACCGCCGACTCTGGTCACTGCTGGCACGTGGTTGGTCCGGCTGGCGAGGCACGCTCGTGATGGTCGAGCCGGACACGGTGGTGCGCTGGCAGCGTTCTGCTTGGCGCGTCTACTGGCGCTGGAAGAGTCGTCGCGGACCTGGGCGACCCCACATTCCCGCCGCGTGGCAGCGGCTGATCCTGCGCAGCGCCACTGAGCATCCGCGGTGGGGCGCCGTCCGCATCGTCGGCGAGCTGCGTGCCCTTGGCTTCGAGGTCAGCGCCCGCACCGTGAGTCGCTACCGCCGGCAAGCGCTGCGGCGACCCCCGAGCCAGTCGTGGCGCACGTTTCTCCGCAACCACGCGTCCAGCATCTGGGCCGCCGATCTGTTCACGGTCCAGACGCTCGCCTTCCGCACGCGCTACGTGCTCATCGTGATCGACCACGACCGGCGCCGCATCCGGCACTGGAACGTCACGGAGCACCCGATCGCGCCCTGGATCTGGAGGCAGATGATCGAGGCGACCGCCTGGGGTCAGCAGCCAGGGTTCCTGATCCGAGACCGCGACCGTAGCGATGGCGGAGACTTCATCGCACGCGCTCGACGGATCGGGATCGAGACGATTCTCACTCCGCTGCGCGCGCCGAACGCCAACGCCATCGCCGAGCGGGTGATCGGGACGCTCCGGCGCGAGTGCCTCGATCACGTCATCGCCGTCAACGAACGGCATCGGAGGCGGGTGCTTGGTCAGTACGTCCAGCACTACAACGCGATGCGGCCGCATCGGTCATTGGCGCTCGACGCTCCGGAGGGACGCAAGCCGGTGCAGCGGATGCCGAGCCAGCGAGTCGACAGCAAGCCGCTGCTAGGAGGTTTGCATCATCAGTATCGGTGGGCCGCATGAGGTTTTGCCGTCCCACGGCGTCCTGGCGCGTCATAGCCAGTACCATTGAGTTCGAGATCCGGCAGGGGAGTTTGGATGAGCTAGATCGCTCATTGAGTTATTTTACTCAATAGAGTAACGTGGCCCCATGGACCCCTTCGAGCGCTCGAGCGTCGCAACGCTGACCTCGCGGCTCTCGGAGTCTCCGAGCCGACTCATCGCCATCTTCGGACCTCGCCAGACCGGCAAGACCACGATGGTGCACCAGGCTCTCGCCCGAACCGATCGGCCGAGCCAGTATCTCGCGGTCGACGAGCCGGCGCCATCGACTCCGGGCATCTCCGTCGTCACATCCCTGGAGGACACCGCCCCACTCACCGAGGAGCGCGACAGAGGGTGGCTCGTTCGCACCTGGGAGGACGCCCGGCGCGGGGCGAGAGAATCCCAACAGGGCTTCGTGCTCGTATTCGACGAGATCCAGAAGATTCCGGACTGGTCCGACACCATCAAGGGGCTCTGGGATGCGGACCGCGCCCGGAACCTGCCGCTCCACGTGGTCGTCCTTGGCTCGGCCCCTGTCCTGCCACAAAACTCGGAACGCTAGGCAGCGACTCGTTCGTAGCGGTGGTGGAGCCCGCCCAGCACCTCCTCTCCGCGCACCATCCCGGCGAGCCGCACCTCCCGCGGACCTTCTGGCGTCTCCTGCCCAAGCGTCTGATGCGGCCGCGTCGCATTGTAGTAGGCGACGTACTCGAGCAGGACCCTGCGGAGGTGGCGCTCGCTCAGTGGGATGATGTGGTTGGTGCAGTCGCGGCGCAGCGTCCCGATCAGGCGCTCTGCGATCCCGTTCGCCTGCGGTGCCCGGATCGGCGTCAGCACCGTCTCGATGCCGATGCCGCTCGCCTTCGCGATGAGGTCGCCGCCGTAGGAGCGGTCGCGGTCTCGAATGAGGAAACGCGGCCGGCTGCCCCATGGCGTCGCCTCGATCACCTGGCGCCACACCCACGCAGCCGTCGGATGCGCCGTCACGTTGATGTGCTCGATGCGGCGGCGGTCGTGCGAGACGAAGAACAGCACATAGAGGGTCTGGAACAGCACGGTCGGGACCGTGAAGAAGTCGGTGGCCCAGATCTCCTTGCGGTGATTGGCAAGGAAGGTCTGCCAGCGCTGCGACGGCGGACGGCGCAGCGCCTGGAGTCGGTAGCGGCGCACCGTCTCGGCGCTCACCTCGTAGCCGAGGGCGCGTAGCTCACCCTGGATTCGACGCGCACCCCAGCAGCGGTTCTCCTGCGACATCTGGGCGATCAGCTCACGCGCCTCCTCGGGGATCCGAGGACGACCGGCCCGCCGGCCCCTGCTCTTCCAGCGCCAATAGCGACGCCAGCCAGCGCGGTGCCAGCGCACGACCGTCTCGGGGCTCACGACAACAACCGCTCTGCGCCAGTTTGGCCACCGGCCCGCGAGGAGGCTCCAGAAGGCGCGGTCGCCATCGCGGATCGTCGGGTGCCGCTCGTACATCGCCAGCTGCTGGCGAAGCGCGAGGTTCTCGAGCAGTAGATCCCCACGCGCGAGAGCCGCTCGGCGTAACGTCCACAACACGAGCTGCAGGTAGATCAGCATTTCGGCCTCCCGCCCCAGCGGAAGGCTCGACCGCAGCCGTCAGACCGTCAAACCGGCCGCACTCGAATAATGTGGCGGGACAACGGTCGCGCGACGGTCAAGGAACGGACGGCCCGAGTATGGAGGCTGGACACGATCGTCGCCCTACCGGAATTGCTGGGTCTGCTTTCCTGGCAAGATGTTGGCAGCTTTGGGCCTCTGAGCTATCCCTACGGGCCTTTCTCATATTGCGGGCCTGGCGTTACCGAAAGCGATCCCTCCGACGGTCCTGTCGGCCGACGGCTGGCCGGCTTCGTACCAGCGAGAGATGAGGCGTCTCTCTCCGCTAAGAGCGACTGGCGGCGGCGCTGATCGCACGCCTTGCGAACACCGCCGTCATGGCACGTCGGTACTCCTCAGAACCGACCAGGTCCACGTTGACATCGATCAGCGACTCCGGCGCAAGTTCGGCGGCGGCCGCGATCGTGGTCTCGTCGAGTTCCACACCGACCAGCGCTTCCTCGACGGCGCTGAGCCGTTGCGCATGTGTCGAGGCACCGGTGACGGCGACCCGCGCCGAGGTGCAGGTGCCATCCTCGACTTCGAGCGAGGCAGCGACACCGACGATCGCGAAGTGCGATGCGCGGTGACGCAGCTTCGCGTACGCCGCTGTCGACGTGGCATCGAAGTTGACCGAGGTGATCATCTCGTCATCAGCGAGGTCGACGTCGAAGAGCCCGCGGAAGAACTCCTCCGCCGCGATCGTGCGCTCTCCGCCGCTGCCGGTGGCATGGATCGTCGCGTCGAGGGCCACCATCACGGCGGGTAGGTCCGACGCGGGATCGGCGTGCGCCAGGCTGCCACCGATCGTGCCACGATTACGCACTTGCTGATCGCCGATCTCGCCGGCCGCCTCAGCGACGATCGGAGCGCTAGCCAACAGCACTGGATCCACCTCGAGGTCGGCGTGCGTCGTCAGTGCGCCGATCGAGATGCGGTCGCCGGCTGCCTCCACGGCGCTCAGCCCCGGGATGCGGCTGACGTCGATCAGCAGCGTCGGCTCAATCAAGCGGAGCTTCATCAGCGGGATCAGGCTATGCCCACCCGCCACGAATCGAGCGTCACCATTTGCCTGCTGCTTCAGCGCCAGCGCCTCTTCGACGGTGCCGGCGCGCTGGTATTCGAACGCGACCGGAATCATGCGTCACCTCCGTTGATCACGCGCCAGAGCTTCTCCGGGCGCAGCATCATGTCGATGTGCGTCACGCCGAACTCGCCGAGGGCGTCGACCACGGCGTTGACGATGCATGGGGTCGAACCGATGGTCCCTGCCTCCCCCACGCCCTTGACGCCCATCGGGTTGAGCGGCGAAGGCGTGATCGTGTGGTCCAGCTCGAACCGAGGGAAGTCGCGCGCCCGCGGCATCGCATAGTCCATGAATGAGGCGGTCACCAGCTGACCATCGGTGTCGTAGACGGCCTCTTCGATCAAGGCCTGGCCTACGCCCTGGGCAATACCTCCGTGGATCTGTCCGGTCACGATCAGCGGGTTGATGATGTTGCCGCAATCGTCGACGCCGATGAAGCGCTGCAACTCCAGTTCGCCTGTGTCGCGGTCGAGCTCGACCTGAGAGATGTAACAGCCGAACGGCCACGTGAAGCCCTCGGGCTCCCAGAAGGCCTCCTCGCTCAGCCCGGGCTCCGTGTCGGGCGGCAGCGGAAGCGGGATGTAGGCAAACGCCGCCACCTCAGCGAACGACACGCCGGTGTCCTCGGCGCCACGCGGACCGATCATGCCGGCGCGAAACTCGAGGTCGTCGGGTGGCAGCTCCATCATCTGCGCGCCGAAGCGGCGCATCTTGTCTTTGACCTTCTCGGCGGCGTGCAGTATCGCGGTTCCACCGACTGCCATTGAGCGGCTGCCGAAGGTGCCCGTGCCGGCACGCACCTGCCCCGTGTCGCCGTGCACGATCGTGATGTCGTCGATCGGGACGCCGAATTCGTCGGCCAGCAGCTGCGAAAACGTCGTTTCGTGACCCTGACCGTGCGAGGACGCGCCGGTCGTGGCACGCACCTTGCCGTCCCGCTCGACACTGACACTCCCGTACTCCCAGAGCCCGACCGTCGGCATCGCTGCCGAGGGGCCAAAGCCGCAGATCTCTGTGTAGAACGACAGCCCGATGCCGACCACGCGGCCCTCCGCGCGGGCGGCGTCACGGTCGGCCTTCATCTGCTCCCAGCCCGCGTTCTCGAGTGCCAGGTCCAGGGCGCGTTCATACTCGCCGGAGTCGTAGACCATGCCACCGGCGGTGGTATACGGGAACTGTTCCGGCTGGATGAAGTTGCGGCGGCGCAGCTCCGCCGGATCGAGGTCGAGTTCGCGCGCGAGCAGGTCCATCGCACGTTCAACGAAGAAGATGCCCTCCGGGCGACCCGCGCCGCGGTAGGCGTCAGTCGGCATCTTGTTCGTGAACACCTCCGTCAGGTCACAGCGAACGGCCCCGATCTCATAGACACCGCTCAGCATGAACGCCGACAGCGTGGGAATCGCAGCGGTCAGCACCATCTCGTAGGCGCCGATGTCGGCGATCATCCGGATCTTGAGTCCGAGCACCTTGCCTTCACTCGTTGCGGCAATGTCGACGTAGCCGATGATGTCGCGGCCATGGATCGTCGTCATGAAGGCCTCGGAGCGGTCTTCGATCCACTTCACGGGCTTGCCCAGCACGCGCGAAACTGCAGCGGCGACGAAATCCTCGCCATAGACGTTGATCTTGCTGCCGAAGCCTCCCCCGACGTCTGGAGCGATCACCCTCACCTGGTGTTGTCCGAGACCGAGCACCGCGGCCAGTAGCGTCCGCGCTATGTGCGGGTTCTGCGTCGTCAGCCAGGCGGTGAGCTCGTCCTTGCCCGGCTCATAGTGGGCGATGACGCCTCGGGGTTCGATCGCGTTCGGGACCAGCCGCTGGTTCACGATCCGCTGAGAGACGACGACATCGGCGCGCTCGAACGCTTGCTCGATCGCGGTCTCATCCTCGACCTCCAGCGTCTCGGGATTGACGCCGGTTCCGGCCGGCGCCAGCGGCACCGCCAGGTTGTTCTCGAACGCCTCGTGGAGGATCGCCGGCTCGCCGATCATAGCCCCCTCGGTGTCGATGACAGCCGGGAGCTCCTCGATCTCTACGACGATCGCGTCAGCTGCGTCGCGCGCCAGGTAGCGGTCGGTCGCGACAACCACGGCCACGGGTTCGCCGACGTAGCGGACCTTGTCCGGCGTGACCGCGTGATGGTCCGGCGCGGGGAATGGCGTCGCCACCGGCATCGGCGTCAGGAGGTCGACCAGCTCTGCGCCAGTCATCACCAGCTCGACGCCGGGCATCGTCTCCGCGGCGCTGGTGTCGATCGATTGGATGTGGCCGTGCGCCACATCGCTACGCTTGAACGCGAGGTGGAGCATGCCCGCTAGCCGGACGTCATCGACATAGGTACCGCGCCCCTGCACTAGTGCAGGGTCTTCGCGGCGCCGGACACGCTGCCCGACGAGCCGACCCGGTGTCATTGGGATAGTCACTCTGCGCCTCCCGATGCGGACTGAACCGCGTTCACGATGTGTTCGTATCCCGTGCAGCGGCAGAGATTGCCATCAAGTCCCCGCCGGATCTCCGCCTCGCTGGGATGAGGGTTCCGATCGAGTAGATCCACCATGGAGAGGATCATTCCCGGGGTGCAGTAGCCGCATTGGAGTCCATGCTCGTCCCAGAAGGCTTCCTGCAGCGCGTGCAACGCACCGTCGGAGCCGATGCCCTCGATGGTCGTGATCTCAGCCCCATCGGCCTGTATCGCGAAGAGCGTGCAGGACTTCGCGCTGGCGCCATCGATCAGCACCGTGCATGCACCGCACTGGCTGGTGTCGCAACCGACGTGCGTGCCGGTCAGTCCGAGCGTCTCTCGCAGGAGATGCACGAGCAGCGTCCGTGGCTCCACCTGCAGCTCGTGAACGCGTTCGTTCACGGTCACCGTGATCGCTGTGCTCATGATGTCTCCTCGTTCATTTTGGTTGATCGCTCTGGTCACGTAGTCTCGCTGGCAGTCTCCATGGCAGACTGCGCTTGCGCCTCGATCGCATCGAAGAATTGCCGTGCCATGCCTCGGGCTGTCGTCGTCAGCAAACGCCCGGCAACCCTTGAGACCGGGCCACGAAGCGTCAGCTCGGCACTGTACGTGAGGTCGGTTCCCGGCACTGCGTCATCGAGGCTGATCGCCACGTTGCCGTTGACCCGACCCGGGCGTCCTCCACCCTCTGCGTGCAGGGTGTAGGCGTGCTCAGGCTGACGATCGGCCAGCCTGACTTTGCCATCGAACGTTCCGCGGATCGGTCCGATCTTCACTTCGACTTTCAGGTCGTACGAATCTGGCGCGACCTGCTTGAACTCAACACAACCCGGGATCGCTTCGCACAGCGAATCCGGGTCCTGGAGGCGGGCCCAGACCACCGATCGGGACATCGTGAAGTGGTACTCACCCTCGACCTGCAGCCTGGCACTCCCTCTCGTAGCCGCGGGATGCTAACACACCGTCTACGCAGCACGAGCGCAGTCCCATCACGAAACGCCGCTCCATGAGGGCCAAGGCTCGGTTGGCAGCACATCCGTACAGAAGTGACGTAGGTGCCCGTCCTGGAGGGACTGTTTGAGGGCTGGAATGTCGACCAGGGCCCCGCGTCCGACATTGATCAGCGTGGCGGTCTGCTCATGAGCGCCAGGGCGCGCAGATCGATGAGGCCCACCACCTCCGGGGCAATCGGGATAGCCAGCACCAAGAAGTCCGCCTCGGGCAGGAAGGCGCTGAAGTCAGGCTCGCGGACTTTGGGTTTGACTTTCTAGCTGGTCCGAGCGTCCATGATCAACGATCGACTGCCAGACGGCGCGCGAGATCCCATGGGGTGCGTTCGATGTCGAGGCGAAGTTCCACCGTATTAGTGCGGCTCAGACCTGCGGAGCGATTCGGCCTTCTTGCCCCCCCCCCCCCCCACGGCTTTATCCGGTGCCCCCTGAAGCGGTCCTGAGCCTGCGTTTCCCCTGAAGTTTCCCTGAAGTCGTAGATTCGCTCGAAACAGCGGTCGCTCACGACCATCTTTCTTCGGATCTGAGGGTCGAGGGTTCGAATCCTTCCCGGCGCGCCACTCCTCATCACCATCGGGGACGCCCAGCAGCAGTCCGTCGGCGCGACGTCGACGAGGCGCCGGACCTGATCGGGCTGTTGCACGACGCGTCAGAGGCGACAAAAGGCGACACCTAAAAAAAGGGGGGAATTTTGACGGCTGCAGCCGCCTGGCGGGGCGTGTTCATCGACCGGCTCAAGGCCACGGGCAACATCACGCTCGCGGCCAGCGGGGCCGGGGTGGCCCGCCAGCACGCCTACCGGACGCGCAACCGGAGCAAGGCGTTCAGGCGCCTATGGGATGAGGCGCTCGAGCAGGCCGTGGATCTGCTCGAGCGCGAGGACATCTGATGCCTGACGAGAGCGCCGAGAGCGCCGAGAGGTCGGAGCAGTGGTACCTGTACGGGTTCACCGATCTGGCATTGAAGGAGCGGCTGCTGCGCGACCCGGACCTCCTGGCAGACCTGGACGCGGCGACCACCGCGATTGCGCAGGGCAGCCAATTCCTATTAGGTTGAGTGTTGACAAAGGTTGACACCCAGAGGTGGGGGGGGGCGAAATGAGGGCTGCGGCCGCCTGGCGGGACGTGTTCATCGAACGGCTCAAGGCCACGGGCAACATCACGCTCGCGGCCAGCGGGGCCGGGGTGACCCGTCAGAACGCCTACCAGACACGCAACCGGAACAAGACGTTTAGACGTCTATGGGAAGAGGCGCTCGATGAGGCCGTCGACCTGCTCGACGGCGAGGCCCGTCGTCGCGCCACGGGCATCAAGCGCGATGTCTGGTACGCCGGCGAGGTCGTGGGGACCGAAAACGTCTACAGCGACAAGCTGCTCATGTTCCTGCTCAGGGCGCACCGACCGCGCCTGTACCGCGACAACGTCCAGGTGGAGCACCCGGGCGGCATGGAGGTCACGGGCGACCGCAAGGTCACGTTCGAGTTCGTCCGGCCTGCCGAGCAGCAGGCCCGCACGCTCGCCGCGCTCGCAGCCGAGGAGCAGCACGCCCGCACACCGGCGGAGCTCACAGCCGAGGAAGCCGAGGGCGAAGCAAAGGAGGCACCATGATCATGCGATGTGCTCATGGATGAGCATGACCATCGAGCAGGTCCTGGATCTGAACAACCGGGCAGTGTTCTTCATCAACGAGGCCCGCTACCTACTCGCCATCCCGCCGCTCGTACGGTGCGCGCGCTGCGACGAGTGGACCGTCAGCGCTGACCTGCGCGGCCTGTGTGGGGACCGTGAGGCAAGATGAGCGCTAGACCGGAGGCTGACGAAGCCAACTACCTGGAGCGGCGCACGGTGCGCACGGTCGATGCTCGGCCCATGCGAACGCCCCGTCGCTTCGACGCCCTCCCACCCTCGTGGGACGGCAAAGCCTGATAGATGCAGCTCTGTCCTGAGCTAGCAGAGTATCGGCGAGCCACGAGAGGCTCGTCTGTGCTCTACCTCCGTCTGCTTGTCGCAGCACTCTTCGCTTCGATCCGCGCCCGCCGAGATCTCGTCCTCGAGCACTGAGCGCTGCGGCATCAGCTCGCCGTCTGCAGCCGGGGCCGTCGTCGACCGCGGCTCCGTCGCCACGACCGCCGATGCTGGTCACTACTGGCACGCGGTTGGTCCGGCTGGCGAGGCACGCTCGTGATGGTCGAGCCGGACACGGGTGTGCGGTGGCAGCGTTCTGCCTGGCGCGCCTACTGGCGCTGGAAGAGTCGTCGCGGGACCTGGGCGTCCCCACATTCCCGCCGCGTGGCAGCGGCTGATCCTGCGCAGCGCCACTGAGCATCCGCGGTGGGGCGCCGTCCGCATCGTTGGTGAGCTGCGTGCGCTTGGCTTCGACGTCAGCGCTCGCACCGTGAGCCGCTACCGTCAGCAGGCGCTCCCGGGACCGCCGAGTCAGTCGTGGCGCACGTTTCGGCGCAACCACCCGTCCAGCATCCGGGCTGCTGACCGGTTCACGGTGCAGACCCTCACCTTCCGCACGCGCTACGTGTTCGTCGTGATCGACCACGGCCGGCACCGCATCCGGCACTGGAACGTCACGGAGCACCCGATCGCGCCCTGGATCTGGAGGCAGATGATCGAGGCGACCGCCCGGGGTCAGCAGCCAGGGTTCCTCATCCGAGACCGCGACCGTAGCGATGGCGGGGACTTCATCGCACGCGCTCGACGGATCGGGATCGAGACGATTCTCACTCCGCTGCGCGCGCCGAACGCCAACGCCATCGCCGAGCGGGTGATCGGGACGCTCCGGCGCGAGTGCCTCGATCACGTCATCGCCGTCAACGAACGGCAGCGGAGGCGGGTGCTTGGTCAGTACGTCCAGCACTACAACGCGATGCGGCCGCATCGGTCATTGGCGCTCGACGCTCCGGAGGGACGCAAGCCGGTGCAGCGGATGCCGAGCCAGCGAGTCGACAGCAAGCCGCTGCTAGGAGGTTTGCATCATCAGTATCGGTGGGCCGCATGAGGTTTTGCCGCCCCACGAGGGCGGCAACGGATTTCCCGCGCCGATATTGATCATGTCCCTAGCCCTAGCCTTGGTCTTCCTGACGTTCAATTTGCCGGGCGTACCATCGGTGTCGGGCTTGTCTCTTGCGATGGCGTCCGTGCGCATCTCGAAGCTGCCGTCTTCGTTTACCTTGCCCGTGATGATGGTGGTTGGTGCGCTAGCCTGATAGGGCGTCACCGATTCGCGGACGCCGCTAACCGCTTGGGGGTCGGCGACGTCTAGGACATCCAGCGCTGGTAGTTCGAATTCCATGGATTCCGGCAGGACTCGAATGCAACTCCGGCGAGACCGGAGTGGCAAGGAGGTAACTGATGATCTGGATTCTGGGGATGGCGATCCTCGCGGGCGTCGCCGTGGTCGTCGTCCTGGCGGCGCGCGTCGGCGTGTTCCGGCTGCCGGTGCGGACGGCCTTCGGCGAGGTGATGCCGGCGCGAGATTTGACGCGCCCGGCGATCACCGGCGTCGTCGTCGTGTTCGTGCTGGCGAGCATCGGGCTGACACTCTTTCGGTCGTACCACCCGATCCCGGCGGGCGAGGTCGGGGTCGTCTCGGAGTTCGGCAAGATCGTCGGCCAGGTAGGCGAGGGACCGCAGTTCATCGCACCTTGGCGCGACCTGCGGCGGGTCGACATCAAGGTGCAGCGCGCCGAGTTCAGCGACAGAGCCGAGGGGCTGGGCTCTGTGGCGGCGGCCTCGCTGGAGACGCAGAACGTCTTCTTCAACGTCACGCTCAACTGGCAGGTCAGCCCGGAGGCAGTGCAGGGGCTGATGCGCAACGTGGGCGTGGACTTCTTTAACACGCTGATCCCCACGCGCGTGCGTCAGTTCTTCAAGGCCGAGGTCGTCAAGTTCAACGCCGTGGACGCCACGCGACTGCGTGAGCAGATCCGCACTAACGTCGCCGCAAACCTGGCCGCGGACCTTCAGCAGTTCTCGATCACCGTCGTCTCGCTCCAGATCGACGACATCTCGTACGAGACCGCGTTCGAGCAGTCGATCGAGGCCAAGCAGGTGGCGACGCAGGACGCTCTGCGTGCGCGGGAGGTCGTGGCGCAGCGCACGGCGGAGGCCTTGCAGGCCGAGGCGCAGGCAGAGGGCGAGGCGGCCGCGCAGGTCGCGCGCGCACGGGGCGACCGGGAATCTCGCATCCTGACGGCGGAAGCGGAGAAGCAGGCGCGTGTGCTCGCCGCCGAGGGGGAGGCCGAGGCACTGGTGCTGGAGGGCGAGGCGAAGGCGCAGGCAAACGACGCCATCGCGGCGTCGCTCACAACGGACCTGATCCAGTTCGAAGCGCTGAAGCAACTCGCGGGTGTCCAGATCGCGATATTGCCGTCCGGGTCGAACTTCCTGCTCGACCCTACGAACTTCCTGCGGGCCGCCCCAATCGTGCCGTAGCGAAGCGGGCGTGACGCGCTGCCAATGCGAGCCCGCCCTTCCCGTAGTGGGAAGGACGGGCTCAGGCTCGCGCCGTGGCTGTCAACGTACTGTTAGCGGAGGGGGCGTGGGTGTCGAGGATGGGGTCGGGAGTAGAGGAGTGCCCCCCCGCCGCCTCTCCCCGCGTAGATGGCGCTGGGCGCGGACTGGCTGGCGACGCTGCGCCCGGATGATCTCCGAGCGAACGGGGCCGCGGCCGTGTCGGTGTTCACCCCCGCGCAGGCGCGACGGATCGACGGCCTCCTCACGGCCGCCGCGGCGCGTCAGGCGCCTACGCGCGCCCTCCTGGAGCTGCTGGCGATCAAGCTGGTCTGCCGCCTCTTCCCGATGTCGCTGCCCAACGCCACGGACGCGGCGCGCGCGGCGGCGGGGGAGTACGACACGATCTCCCCACGCCGGCTCGGTCACTACCTGCGCCGCGATCGCTGGATCCAACCGGCGGGCCTGCGCACCCTCGCGACCGCGATCAACGGGGGCGTGATCGGCGGCCGCGGGCACGCCACCCAGCGCGACGCGCGCGAGGCGATCGCGGCCAGCGCGGCAGCAGTGATCTACCTGGATCCCCCGTGGGACGGCAAAACTTGATCCGTGCGGTTCGATGCTGAGATAGCAGAGTATCGGCGAGCCACGAGAGCTGCGCGACTTTTGCGCTGGCCTGTCGCCTCTCACCGATTCGCGGGAGCCCTTGCTGGGAGCGGGCAGCTTCTGGTCGCGCGCGGGCGAAGGGTCTCTGCACCTCTCAGCGGACGAGTACCGGGACTACCATCGACTGCTACAACGCGCCCGTGATGCCTTGGCTCCCCATGGAGATATGTCGGAAGCGGTCATCGACTCCGCGCTGCGGAAGGCGATTTTCGACGTTGTGGACTCGCCCGGTACACGAGCCGCCGACGTAGAGGTCCGCATCGGTCAGGCCGTGAACGAATGCAGATCGTTCATCGAGAAGCCGCGGCAGGAATACGAATGCTGGCTGGAAGTCGAGGGGCTTGCCACTGCCTCCCTGCTGGCCGAATTCGGCGCTACACGATTCGTTCTGCTCGGCGATCAAGACATCGAGCGTCTTGCAGAGCGTGTTAGGACAGAACACACCGTTGACCAGGAGCAGAAGCTCAGTCTCATCGAAACGATGGCTGATGATCTTCGTGGGCGGCCGGTTGCGATTCAATGCGTGCACGCTCGCGACCCCGCGGCTGCCGTATGACTCGCAACGCGGAAGCTGAGCATCACCCTCGAATGCCTCAACTTCTTCGCTGACGTGATCTCCTACAACCGGCATCCCCGGGGACCTGACGGGGCGCGGCGGCCCACTGTTCTGCGAATCGGTGAGTCGGGACCGGCCATCGCGCTGCAAGTGGCCCTGGCCGGCGACGGTTCCTTCTGGGAGAACCGACAAGCAACGAAACTCGGTACGTTCTCGCTCGAGCGGGTTCACGGCCTGCCAAGTCTCGCTGGCGAGGCCGTGAAGCGCGTCGAGGAGCTGCTGGCTCATGAAGTACGAGATCCGGTCGAAGAACTACTACTGCGTGCGGTGCGGTGGGTGGGCCGCGCCACGGCCGCCGAATCACCGGAGGATAAGGTTCTGTTCTCGGAGATCGCGTTAGAGTGCCTGACGCGGCCTGGAGTGGAGCGGCACACCAAGCAGCACCTCGTGTCCCAGGCCGCCGCCATACTGGGCCGGAGCCATAGCAATGGTGGCCCCCTTGAGGACGAGATTACGAGGTTGTACGGCGTCAGGTCCGAACTCGTGCACGATGGTAGTCGCGAGATTTCAGAGTCGGACAGCACGGAGATGTATGAGATTGCCCTAGGCGTCACGCTGGGCATTCTGGTATCTCCCGAGGTCAAACGGGTGCAAACCCTCGGTGCGCTAGACGAGTTGCTGCAGTCATGGATTAGAGATGACGTCAGTGTCCGCCCAGCTACCGGCCGGTGAAGGAGTAGAAAATGGCTGAGCGGGACACCTACAAGTACCACTTGAAGGAGGGAAACAAGGTCGTTCACCGCGGCATCACGAACGATCCCGATCGGCGCCAGGCGGAGCATCAAGAGCAGTTCCCCGGCGCGAAGATCGAACAGATCGGTCGGCGCACGACTCGAGACGCGGCACTCAGGTGGGAGCGCGAAGGCGGCAAGCGCCCCCGACGATAGCGAGTCTCTGACCCGCCACCGCTGGCGCCGGCGGCGGCGGCGTACCCCGGGTTAGCCCGTCTGGTGTGCCCGTCGTGACGATCTACGTACGGGCGTGGGGTATTGGGCGTTCCCCTTGGCGTCTCACCGCCTACGCGCCTTGCGAATATCTCTGAGCTCCAGGCGACGACTAGTCCGAACCCTCTCCGCCCAACCAACGTTCCCTGATGCCCCGAACGGTTCAGTGCCTTCCGGCGGACGTTTCGGCGGGTAGAGAAGTGGCCAGCGAGCACCTGTCAGCCATGGCTGACACTGGTGATTTGGTCGAAGTAGCCCTCGAGATCATGAAGGCTGACGTGGCCCTCAACGTCTGGGGACGTGAGGGCCCAGACGACGGTGCGCAAGGCGATGGTGTGGACTACTGCACGGTCATCTTCCGTGACTTCTAGACTGCCGTCATGCACGAGAGCAGACCTCAGGTTGTATAGCTTCCTTAGCTGACTTTCTAGCCACTCTCGATCGCTTCTGCTACCGAGCAGGACTCGAGCAACCCGGGACGCCACCGTAGGCCCGACCTCGTGGCCCCCGGCGGGCCTTACGATGCAATCTAGGGCTATCACAGAAAACAGGAACTCATCCTCAAGCCGATCAGCAGTAGCAGCACGTCCAACCCAGCGAACCGCCCGAAGGAGAAGTTCCTCAACTTCGCTGCGCTCGTCCTTCGCCCTCAGGGTCTCAACTCGCGCCAAGGCGTCTCCGACGGGGCCATCGAGTTCGCGGAGCCTGCCGAGTGAGAACTCCCAGGGGACATCCGCTTTCGGGCTACTCAGGAACGATCCCTCATCGGCGAGTGCCATTTGCAGACTGCTCCCCCTGCGGGATCTCCCGCGCGAAATCCACAGGCGCGCTCGGTTGTACGGGACGGCATCAGCGAAGAAGTTCAGGCATTCGAGAGTGACCTGGACCTCCCGCGTCGCGAGGGACAGAGCCGCACGCCCGTCGCGGGCCTTCACCTGTTGAATCGCGACCGGCCGCTCTCGGATCTCCTTGGCAACCCGATCGATGTACTCGAGCTTCTCGGCCTTAGCCACCGATTGCTTCTGCTTGACCAGATTCGAGAGGCTCTCGATTTCCGCATCTCCAACCAGTGCGAATCGCGTGTTGGCGAATTGGCCTGGAAGCGAGGCCAGTTCTAGTCCCTCGACTTCCAACCAACACTCATAGCCGTACTCCGGGCCCTCAACGGAGGTTCTGAACTCTGCAATTGCTTCCCTGATGCGAACTTCGACGTCGCTACTGCGCGTCGCGCGGATGTCGGCCACTGCAAAGATCGCATCCTTGAGAGCGGTATCAATTGCGGCCACCGACAGATCCTCGTGTGGCGCGATCTCCCGTCGGGCAGCCTGCAGGAGCTGCTCGTAACGCTGCGACTCGTCGACCGTGAGGCGCAGAGACCCCTCCGAGGCGCGCATCCAGAGGCTCCCGAGTAGCCGAACGTCGCCAGGATCCGTCGGTGACAACAGAGCGGCATGAAAGGTGCGGAGGTAGTCTCCGAGTTCGGTCCAAAATGCATCTGTGCCAGACATGGGGTGAGAGTAGCTCCTGAGAGAACCTTATGAGCAATCGGTGGGCCGGCCCGCGTACTCGTACGCCAGCAAGATCGCGGTCGATATGGTAGAGCGCCCCTACTTGGTGCGATGGGGTGGGCCTCGATGAAGGCCGTCGCGGCTACAGCGCAGTTCCAGCCGTGCTCCTCCCCAGAGCCGCAGAGGCTTGTCGTGCTCCTCCTGTGGCGGCCCCTCCAGCGTCTCGTGAGGGTTGGTGGATAGCCGTGTTCTTCGGAGGTTCGTCCTCGCCGGCTAACCCTGAGACGGCCCTCGCGCCCCACCGAGCGTGGGACAGTCAAGCCACCTTATTTGGCCTAGTTGGCTGGCGCGCCGGCACCGTCGGAGCCGGCTGAGGGTGGCTCCTCACTCCTGGCCACCAGCGGCGTGATCGAGGGAAGGCCATCGGCGAACAGCTCCCGGAACCCTGCGTTCGCGAACTCCGGCGCGCCGAGGATGAAGGAGACCCACTCCCCGTCCGCGAGGACATACACGGACGTGAAGTTGCGGCTCTGCACGCCGCCGCCGTCTTCTCAAGGCTCGCCAGCCTCGCCGATTCCGCGCTCGCAGCCGACGACTGTCAGGCTGCTGTCAAGTGGCGGGAGATCCCCGGTGGCAACGAACGCGCCGAGCACGTGTTCCCGCTCCCCGCGGGTTGCGATGCGAACGGAAACCGCATCAGGCAGGCTACGGTGGGTCGGAGCGGTTCAGAGGCTCGTCGGTTCGGATGAGTCTCCTCACCGATCAGTGCTTCGACATAGCGTCACTCGAGGCGTTCATTGCCGACCTCGTCGCGGCCGGATTCGAGCCGGTCCCGGACTCGGAGCGCATACGCTGGAGAGGGCCCATTCACGAAGCCTTCGCGCCGCTGACCGACGCGGCGACGATGGACATTGGGATAGTCCCCGGGTGGCCGCTCCAACCTCCGGTCGTTCTAGTCCACGGGCTCAACACGAACCACTCGACGCTAGATGGTCTGGTCTGCATGTGGCGCGAGGGGGATGCAACCCTGCGGTGGACTACCGTGGAAGGCCTCTTTAACCGGATTGAGGAGTGGTGCGAGCAGGCGCAAGGTGGCTGGAAGGACGACGATCTCGGACACGACGCTCTGCTTAATTTCCGCCGGAAGGGTCGCCTACTGGCGACCTTTGATTTCGAGGCGCTCGGCACAAGCGCTGGGGGTTGGGGTGACTTTCACGGCACGCTCAGCGCCGTACTTCCGCGACTTGACCTCAGGCCCGGGCGCTCAACATCTCCGACGCATCTGCGAGGGCTCTGGTTCCGCGTAGGCGAGCTGGAGACCGCACCCCCACGTCGGTTGTCTGAAGTGTCGACCTGCCTATCGCGGAAGCAACGCAAAGGGCTGGAGCGAGCGCTGAGTGATCGGCGACGGCCGGATGTGCCCGGTCCGAGCGGCGGGGTCGATCTCGTGCTCTTCTGCTGGGAGCGCAACAGTCGCCCCGACCTCCTGGTAATGGTGTGCGAAGGAGTAGGTGACGACGTAGATGCGATCGCGTTACAACCGGGCCCGAGCGACGAAGAGAGCCTCATGCTCCGCGCGGGACCGGACGCGCCGGCACTGCGCGCCTGCAGGGCCGTCTTGTTTGGGGCCGGCGCCCTCGGAGGTCATGTCGCGTTGACCCTTGCCGAGAGCGGACTGGGATCGCTGGACATCGTGGACAGCGATGTGCTCTCGCCGGGCAACGTCGTGCGGCACGTCGCCGGCCATGACCAGGTTGGGGCTCCCAAGATAGAGGCTGTGGAGAAGGTCGTCCGAAATCACGCCCCGTGGACCAAGGTCAGCACTCACAGTGAATCTCCACGTGCCCCGGGCGAGATCGAACGGCGCATCAGAGAGGCGGATGTCATCGTTGATGCGACTGGCGACGAGGCCTTCACTCGTAGCCTGGCCATGACGACGCGTGCAGCAGGTAAGCCGCTGATCTCTGGCGCGCTGTATCGTGGCGGCTTCGTCGGTCGAGTCCAGCGCGAGGCCCGCGCGGATGACGCGCCGATCGAACTGCGGGCGGACTCCCCTCCGTGGGTTGCACGGGCTAGGGAGAGCTCCCGGCGAAGCCGCACTGACCGCGGGCGGGGAGGACGCCGGCTCGGTCGAGTCGGTCTTCGCTCAGGCGCCGCAGGTGGCAGCCGAAGTGGCGCGTGCCGGAGCGCTCCCTAGCCCGTGCAACCCACTCCCTTCCATCACGCGGATTGAGGAGCGTCAGGATGGGGCGAACTCGCGGAGGCGCGTCGACTGAACCAGTTGGTCGAGAGTCGCGAACGTGAAGACCTTGCCTCGAGTGGCCACGATCAGCCGTCGCATGTCCTACGGCGCACGCTGAATCCCCGTCCATCAATGCAAGCGACAACCTCGAAGGGCCGCACCTCGAAGGAGATCGTCATGGTGGAGGACAGCCCGGAGAAGGAGGTCCACCGGGAGACGCTCAAGACCACCGTCGTCGCCCTGGACCTGCACGGCGGCGAGATCACCGACATCGCAGCATAGACGGCTCACCCTCAGCCGCCGCCACGAGGCCCCGTTGGTCACTTCGACCTGCGGGCCTTCGCTTTGCCGGAACGATTCAGGAACACCCGCTCATAAGGAAAGGAAGGTTGAGTATGCAGACGACCATGGTCCTCGACGGCTGCGCCCGGTGCGGACAGCCCATCGAGCGCGACGGCCTTCCAGGTCTCGCCCGCCTGCCACCACTGGTAGCCCTTGAGGGCGGCGAGGCCGCCCAGGGCGAGCACGGCCATCATCACGCCGTCGGTGCTGTTCTGGCGCATCTGGCTGGTGTAGGCGGAGTCGCGCTGCTACTTCGCGAGCGGGTACGCGCGTCCCGACCACGGCGGTCAGGCGCCGCTGGTGTTGTTCGTGTTCGAGACGGAGCACGCCGAGAGAATCTTCCTCAGCGCGGCCGCGGAGCTGTCCAGGGTGCCGCTGGCGAGCACCACGACCGAGGCACTCGGGTGGCACGGGGCGCTCGGTCCCATCTGGCGCCGGCCCGCTCTTGCTGCACCCGAACGCCGTTCCCTGCACTACCTCGCGTGGGGTGACAATTTGTCCGAACGCTGTGCGGGGCACTTCCAGTAGGGGGACGCGCCCGCCACGGCGTTGGAGCATGACGCCCGTGGGGTCAACTCAACGCCAGGATGACGTTTAAAGGTCCCTCAGCGACAGCCGAGGCGAGAGCGGCTCTGGCTCGGCGACGGCTCGATCGTGCGGTGCCAGGCCGGGCTACCCCGCGACATGGCGCTCCAGCTCGCGCGGACGCTCCGGCACGTGCTCGCGCGTCCCACGTCGAGCAGTACGAGCCGCGCGGGCTGCTCGCCGAAATGGGCGCCTCGGGAGCAGTGCGGCGAGCAGCACGAGCCCCGCGGCGGCAGCGAGGTAGAGGCCCGGGGCCGGGCCGTCGACGAAGGGCGAGCCACCCGCAGCACGGAGCGTGAGCGCGAGCACCGCCGTTGCGAGCAGCAGGCCGGGCAGCGAGAGCGCGAGCGCGAGCGGGCGGCCCAGGCGGCGGCCGATGCCGATCCGGCTCCCAAACGCGCTCAGGACGAGGCCGTCGACGGCAAGGGCGGGCAGCGCCGCGAGCGCGAGCAGGGTCCACGTGCTCGGCTCGCTCGCGCCGCCGAGCACGGATGCGGAGAAGCGACCGAGGTCGAAGGCGGAGAGCGCGGTGCGGCTGCCGAACGAGCCCTGCACCCAGGGAAGGGCGTAGCCGGCGAGGAGCAGCGCGTGCACGGCGACGAGCGGCCAGTCGGCGCTCGGGCGCGCTAGGCCGTCTCCGTCCGGTCGGGCGGCAGTCATTCGCCGCCCTCCGGGTCCGAGATCGGGACGACGAAGCGGAAGCGGCCGACTCTGTCTTCGATGTCCCATGAAAGGCCGAAGCCGCGCAGCGCGGCGGCGTTCCAGTCGTCGAGGTCGACTTCGCCCTCCTCGATCAGCTCGTCGAGGATCGCACCGAAGTCGAGGTAGGAGAAGAAGAGTGGGTCGCTCTGGAGCAGCCCGCGGGTGATCTCGAAGTTGGCGCTCGTGGCAAGGCCGTCGCCGCCGAGGAAGAGGATGAGATCGTCCTCCGGCCAACCGACGTATTGGAAGCCCTGCTGCGAGCCGATGTCGACGTTGGAGTCACAGCCGCAGACCTGTTCGGCGCTGCGGCGGACTTCGCGGAGCTGGTCGAGGAGCACGTCCTCGTCGGCGGCGTCGGTGAGGAATAGGGCGAAGTTGGGCTCGGCGGCGTCGATGTTTCGCCGGCCGAGGGAGAAGGCGAAGGTGCCGACGAGCTGCGGCAGGAGGTCGTCCTCGAGGTCAAGGCCGGTCTCCTCGCGGAACTGGTCGAGGGCGTCATCGATCTGCTCGCGGATCTCTTGCGGCTGGTCCTCGCGATACGAGTCGATGGCGGCCTGGATGGAGGCGCCGAGGCCGGCCCCGGTGGCGAAGAAGAGCGCGTCGCGCGGGGTCGCAGCGGCGGCGCGGTCGAGATCGGGCGGCCCAGCCCCGGCGACGACTTCGAGGTCTGGGTCGTCGGGGTCGAGCAGCCAAAGGACCTCCGCGCTAAAAGCGCTTCCGGAAGCGCTGAGCGTGGCGGCCCAGTGGGCGGGGACCTCGTCGAAGGCGTCTTCGAGCTGCCGCTCGAGGTCGAGGGCGCCGGCCAGCGCGTCCTGGACGGCCGGCTCCTCGAGCAGGACCTCCTCGAAGGCGTCGAGCAGGCTGCGAACGTCGACGTAGGTGAAGGCGAGACCGCCCTGCGCGGCCGCTTCGAGCTCCCGGAAGGCATCGACGTCGCTAAGCGGGGCGGCCTCGGCCTCGCGCACGAGCCGACGGATGTGGGCGAGGTCCGCGGCGATGTAGACGAGGCGGTCGCCGCTGGCGACGACGAAGTCGGCATCCTCGTCGCCCGAGATCGCGCTGAACTCGCGGATCTCGAGGCCGATGTCTTGGTCGCGGTGATCCTCGCGGCGGTACCCCTCGTCGTCGCCGGTCTCCGAGAGGATGTCGACAAGGTCCAGCAGGCCGGGCACGTCGCGCGTCTCGATCAGGCTGACGACGAGTGGGTCGTCGAGGGGGTCGTCGTCGAGGGTGAGGGCGACGGCGATGCCCACGGTTGCGGCGAGGACGGGCGCGACCTCCTCCGCGTAGTCGATTCCCTCCTCGTCGAAGGCGTCGTCGCGGCCCTCGATGGCGTCGTCGCGGATCGCGAGGATGTCGAGCAGCGAGGCGACGGCGCGCCAGCCGTCCGAGGTGAGGTCGAGGTCGAGCGAGCTGAAGACCTGCGTGTCGGCGGGGACGAGGCGCGCGAGGTCGGTCGGCGGAGCATCGTCGGAGCCGCGCAGCAAGGCGAAGGCGACGCCGCCGACGATGACGAACACCAGCACCAGCACCGCCACGCCGGCGACAGCCGGGAGTAGCGCCCTCGGGCGTCTAGAGGCTTCGGGGAAGGTCATGCGCGTTGCCGCCTCCATGTGGGGATGTGGCAGCGTACCGCTTCCCCGGTCGTCGTCGGGTCGTTGCCGCGAGTGTCGGCAGGGCGGCACGCGCCCGACACACGGTCGGGCCGGTACGCTGGGGCGGATTCGCCCCGGGGACCGACATCCGGGAACGCGCCGACGTAGGCGAACCAGAACGTGTAGCGGCTCGGCGACGACTCGAGACGCGGCCCCGCCAGCGGCCCCGGCGCGATCCGTGGCGCGCAGGCCGCCGTCATCGACTACGGCGACCCCACCGCCAACGACTCCCTCGCGGTCAACCAACTCACCATCGCCGAGCGCGAGCACACCCGCCGCCCGGACGTCGTGCTACGCCCCCCCCCCGCAGGGCGACGAGATCGGCGATTTCAGCCCGGTGACTCGGCGCTTCTTCGCCATGGGGTGGCGAAGTTGGAGCGGGAGAAGGGATTCGAACCCTCGACCCTCTGCTTGGGAAGCAGGGGCGCTACCGCTCGCGTTGCACCTCCACCTAACGATCTGATGCTCAATTTCTTCAGCACCCTCAGACTCGCCATAGGGGGGTCAAACGCTTGCTTTCGCCGCCGCGCAGAGTGAGTCATGTCCGTCCACCGAAAAGGAAAGGGACGGAGCTGCATGGCCCAGATCGACGACCTCATCGCCACCTACCTGAACGCGGTCGAGACCGAAGGCAAGTCCGTGCGCACGATCAAGAGCTACCGCGACTCGCTCGCCACCTTCCGGCTCGTCGGGCGGCGGCTCGGCTTCCCGGACGCTGTCGGGGACCATGACGTAACGCACGTCTACGCCTTCCTCGCCGAGGTGCGAGCCAGGCGAGGGCGTAGCGGTCGTGCCACCACGACCCCCATCTACCAGAACCACCATCACCGCACGCTCGGGGCTTTCTTCTCCTGGTGCCGGCGCATGGGCTATCTCGACCCGGAGCGCACGCACGTCTTCGCCCGGGTGCCGCTGGCGCGGATCGAGCGCAAGGCGCCGCGGCCTTTCAGCGAAGAGGAGATCGAGCGGCTGCTCGCTGGCTGTGACCGCTCGCGCATGACTGGCTGCCGGAACTACGCGCTGCTGCTCTTCCTGCTCGACAACGGGGTGCGGTCGCAGGAATGCGCCTCCGTGCAGCTCGACGAAGTGGACTGGGAACGGCGGCGGGTGCTCGTGCACGGGAAGGGTGCGAAGCAGCGCTGGGTCGGGATCGGCGAGCGCACCGCTGACGCACTACGCGATTACGTGGCGCGCTTCCGCGGCGAGCAGGCGGGGGCGCTCTTCCTGGGTCGACACGGGGAGGGGATGGCGGACGGACATTCCTTCTACGTGCTCCTCGGGAGATTGGCGAAGCGTGCTGGCGTCGAGAAGGCGAACCCGCACCGTTTCCGCTACAGCTTCGCCACCTGGGCGATCGCCTCTGGTGCGCGCGAGCTCGACGTGCAGTTGGCCCGACCCATCCGTTCGATCCGATCAAGACGACCGCCAGCTTCTACCGATGGCCCCTCGAAGCTCGCGAGGCGTTCTTCGCAACCACCGCTCGCCTGCACGCGAAATGCGTGATTGCGGATCGCTCGTCGATGCTCATCACCAGCGCCAATCTCACCAGCGCCGGTATCAACGACAACATTGAGCTCGGCGTCCTCATGGAGGCAGGCCCCTTGCCCGACAGGCTCAGCCGCCATCTCGAACTACTGATCGAGGCAGGGACGCTGGAGCCAGTCCCGGGATAGGCGGACGGCGGGATCAGCGAGCAGACGTACTACCGGTGGCGCCGCTCGCCTCGGTGCGCACCAATTGGTCCCTGCCTCATATTGATGGATGCTCACCCCCGCCGCATCCGGCAGTGGAACGTCACGGAGCACCCGATCGCGCCCTGGATCTGGAGGCAGATGATCGAGGCGACCGCCTGGGGTCAGCAGCCAGGGTTCCTCATCCGAGACCGCGACCGTAGCGATGGCGGGGACTTCATCGCACGCGCTCGACGGATCGGGATCGAGACGATTCTCACTCCGCTGCGCGCGCCGAACGCCAACGCCATCGCCGAGCGGGTGATCGGGACGCTCCGGCGCGAGTGCCTCGATCACGTCATCGCCGTCAACGAACGGCATCGGAGGCGGGTGCTTGGTCAGTACGTCCAGCACTACAAACGCGATGCGGCCGCATCGGTCATTGGCGCTCGACTCTCCGGAGCGACGCAAGCCGGTGCAGCGGATGCCGAGCCAGCGAGTCGACAGCAAGCCGGTGCCAGGAGGCTTGCATCATGAGTATCGGTGGGCCGCATGAGGTTTTGCCGTCCCACGACCGTCTTTCGAGCGTATTCTGCACGGATTCCCCGAGGACCGCCTCGATGGCCCTCTGCCGCATTGACGAGGCCCGGGGATAGCGAGGCGCGATTCTTAAGGCCTCCGTCTCGGGCGACGGCGAAGGGGAGCCCGGATGCCGCGGCGTGATGACCTCGAAGTCCCCGAAGAGCCCGTCCCGGACATCATGGAGCTGATCGCGCGCGCGCCGTGGCGAGAGGCGGTCACCTACCGCGATACGTGGCCCCATGAGTACGTCGTCGTCAAGGAGGACGGGCAGCAGGCGCTGTTGGCCGCGTTCTGCGCCCGCATCGCGCGCGGCGAGGGCGTCGAGGGCCGCTTCTTCGGCCAGACGCGCGAGTACCTCTTCCTGGGCGCGCACAAGTACTGGACGATGACCGACTGCGCGGATATCGACCTTGAGTCCGACGACTACGTGCTTAACCGTGCGCTGCTCTACCGCGACCGCCGCGACTTCGTCGTGCGCGGGGGCGACAGCGGCCGGCGAGAGGGGTAGACCGCCATGACAGCGTCCGGGGAAGGTGTCCAGCGCGTCAACGTGCACTCGATGTGGGCTCACGAGGCGTACGACTTCACCCCGTGGCTGGCCGAGCACCTCGACATCCTCGGCGCGGAGTTGGGGCTGACGCTGGAGGAGGTCGGGCAGGAGGTCGCGGTCGGCCCGTACTTCCTCGACATCCTGGCGAAGGCGCCCGGCGAGGACGGCGGCGACGTGCTGGTGGCGATCGAGAACCAGCTGGAGTGGAGCGACCTCCCGCATCTCGGCCAGTTGCTCACCTACGCGACGGGGCTCGATGCGCGCGTCGCGGTGTGGGTCGCGCCCGAGTTCCGGCGTCAACTCGCCGAGGCACTGCACCGGCTCAACGAGTGGACTCGTGACGGGATCGGCTTCTACGGCGTCCGGGTCGAGGTCGTCAGGAGAGACGGCTCGACGGAACTCGAGCCGCGGTTTCACAAAGTGATGTGGCCCGGCGGCTGGGACGAGGACTCCACGGCTCCCGACGGCGCCCAGTCGGAGGAGGGCACGCTCTACGACGACTTCTTCAAGCCGCTGATCGGCGAACTCGTGCGGACGGGATTCGCCGCTGGGGCCCGCCAACACTTCGACCATACCGGTCGATTCTTCACCCCCGAGACCACGGGAAGTACCGGCTACGCCGGCTTCGCCGGCTACGCCGCGTCGCTCCAGGGGCAGAACGACGCCTGGGTCACGTTCCACATCCGCACGGACCAAGTCGAACAGGCCAATCGCATCTTCGACGAACTCCACGATGCCCGCGAGGAGATCGAGGGGGAGTTCGCCGGCCTGCTCGGCGACCGCGAGCAGGTCGGTGCGGTTGCCATCGCTCCCGAGTGGAACTGGGGTAGGTTCAGCCCACACGCGTTCGCCAGCATCAGCATCAGGCGCGACGGGGCGATCCACGACGAACCCGAACAACTGGAGGAGATCCGCGCCTGGATGCTCGGCCACCTCCCCAGGCTCAAGGCAGTCTTCGCCCCCCGCATCAAGGCGATCCTCGGGCGGTTGACCGCGGGCGGTGACTGAGCGGCGACCGTCCAACCGCGCGGTGGGAGGCTCTCAGGGGCGCTTGCCGAGCGGGTAGCCGAAACCGCCGACTCTCCTCAGCCGCTATGTCGACTTCGAAATCGATCGCCTCGATCCCGGCGATAGCGAAGAAGGCTGATCGACCACTACTCCCACCCCACCGCGTACGTCACGTGCTCGCCGTCGAGCCCCTTGAGCGCGACCGGCTCACGCGCCGTCAGCTCGAACTCCCCGCTCGATCGCCATCGCCATCGCCCGTTGGACGTGCACCCCGAGGCCGCCGTCTGCGTCGACCCGAGGTACGGCATCGCGCTCGCGTTCGATCTGCAGTTCGGGCCTGGGGTTCAGACGACCGGCCTCGTATCCGGCGACATAGGAGCGTTTGAGACGCCGTGCGTCTCCACGCCGCGCAGGTCGTTGAGCATGAGGACATCGAGGACAGCACGACGTCTTCGTCGCGGAGGACCTGGCTGCAGAACACCTGCTCCGTCGCGTCGCGCTTCAACTCGACGTCGACTTAAACACGATCCGCCTCCGGAACCTTGAATCGGTCGAGCATGTCGCCTTTCCCCCGCCCGTATTATGCAATGCGCTGTCGACCCGATGCTGGCGCCATCGACCACGAACTGGGCGGACACTAGACTCGCGTCATGCGCAGGGCCATTCGCATCCTCCACACCTCGGACCTCCACTTCCACCACACGCATCCCACGGAAGCGCTCGAAACGATCCGGGCGCTCGCCCGATTCGCCGAGGCCGCGGCGGCTGAGGCGGTGATTGTCGCGGGCGACTTGTTCGACTCCGCGAACCAGCCGGCGGAGCTCATCGAGGCCGTGGCCGCGGAGTTCAGGGGCCTGCCGCTGCCCTTGGTCGCGATCCCCGGGAACCACGACATCCGCTACTCCGAGAGCGACGGCGATGCCTTCGGCGGACTCGCGGCGCTCGCGGCAGACGGGCACATCTACATCGACGAGCCCGGCGGACGCGCCGTCGACTTGCTTGACGGTGCGGTCAGGGTATGGGGTCGAGGGATGCCGGAGCACACTCCGGCGAACGACCCGTTGGCGCACCTGCCCGGCGCACGCGATCACGGCCGGTGGTCGATCGTCCTCGCGCACGGCGAGCTCAACCCGCGCGAGGGCACTCGTAGCTCACCGATCGTCCTCGAACGCCACGCGGAGGCGCTAGCGGGCGTCGACTACCTAGCGCTGGGCCACCGTCACGCGCCAGAGACAGCAAGCTTCGGCGCGATGACACTGGCGTACAGCGGGTCGAGTTCGCCCGTCGTCGGCCCGGGCAGCGTCGCGCTCGTCGACCTCCGCAGCGACGGGAGCGTCGTGGTCACGCACGAGCAGTTGCACTTCGAGAGGGCGACCGCACGTCGCTCATGACAAGGGCGGGAGACCGGCAGCGCGCTGCTTAGCTGTGGAGCGCCACGCAGTTCCCTTCCGCCCGTTCCCCGACCCGGCGCCCCGAACGCGGTCGCCGAGCCTTCACGTGCACGGCGACCGCTGACGTCTTTGTCGACATCCCCGAACTGCAAGACTTCTCGACGGGTCACCCACTCAGCACGTTGATCTGTTCAACGATCCAGCGCCGGAGGTCTACTCCGCCCAAACCTGCCTCTGTCGGGTCCTTGTCCGGGAGCTGCGTCGCCGCTCTAAGACGGCCGTAGCGAGCGCACAGCGCGTCTGAGGCGCTTATACTATCCTCATCACCATCGAGGGCGACGATGACGAGTCTCATCGCGAGGAGGCTCGCCACGGCCGGAGCCGGCAGCCTCGCGGGACTACCTCCTAAGGCGCAGACCCGTGGGACGGCAAAACCTGATAGGTGCAGCTCTGTCCTGAGATAGCAGAGTATCGGCGAGCCACGAGAGGCTCGTCTGTGCTCTACCTCCGTCTGCTTGTCGCAGCACTCTTCGCTTCGGTCCGCGCCCGCCGCGATCTCGTCCTCGAGCACTTGGCGCTGCGGCATCAGCTCGCCGTCTACACAAGGGGCCGTCGTCGACCCACACGCTCCGCGCTGGCGTTCGCCTGCGGTGGCCGCACCGCCGTGAGGACCGTCTTGATCCCGATCGCTCGTGCCTTGCCCATGCAGGCAGCGCCGGACGAGCGGTCGCGGTCGCGGATCAGCTAGCGGGGCTGCTGCCCCCACGGCGTCGCCGCCAGCAACTGACGCCACACCCACGGCGCCGTCGGATGTGCCGTCACGTTGAAATGCACGATGCGGCGGCGCGCGTGCGTGATGAAGAAGAGGACGTACAGCGTCTTGAAGCTGCGCGTCTGCACGGTGAAGCAGTCCGCAGCTCAGAGCTGCGGGCGGTGGTTGGCGAGGAAGATTCGCCAGGACCGGGACGGCGGACGCCGCTGCGCCCTCCGCCGATAGCACCTCACCGTCTCCGCGCTCACCTCGTAGCCGAGCGCGAGTAGCTCGCCCTCGATGCGGACGGCGCCCCAGCGCGGGTTCTCGGTTGCGATCCTCGCGATGAGCCCTTGCAGCTCTTTGCTGATACGCGGCCGGCCCGGGTGTCGGGCTCGGCGCTTCCACGTCCAGTACCCGCGCCACGCCGTGCGGTGCCAGCGGATGACCGTCTCCGGCTGCACCATCACCGGGGTGGAACGCCAGCCGGGCCAATACCGGGAGCGCCACGACCAGAAGCGACGGTCGGCTGGCTTCGTTGGAGTGCGAGCGCGCTGACCGGTCAGCACGGCGAGCTGCTGCCGCAGGGCCAGGTTCTCGAGCATCAGGTCGTGCTTTGATCGCAGCGCGCTTCGAACCGCGTTCGTCAGTAACCCCAGGTACGTTCGCATGGCGGAGCCTCCTGCCCACGCAGGAGGCAGCCTTCAGATGGACGCCCGCGGGGTCAACTCAACGCCAGGACGCCGTTTTCTGGTAGCACAGCACACGCTACCGGAATACGGACGCTCCACCTCCGGTCGTGCTGGGCCTGAGGCAGGCATCGGGTTGAGGAGCGTGCCGTCTGTTCTAGTCGAGGCGACGGCTGGCGCGGCGGCCATCGTCAAGGCAGAGCGAATCGCGTGGGGGGAGTGCTCCGCCTTGGCGGCTGTGCCAGCATGTCGCAGATGCGGATCGTGACCGGTGTCGACGGATGTGCGCGAGGCTGGGTGTTCGTCCGGCTCGAGGACGGCGCGTTTGCGTCCGCCGCGCTGCATGCCCACTTCGCCGACGGCGTCGCCGCTGCGCGCGATGCGGCCGTGATCGGCGTGGATATGCCGATCGGCTACCCGTCCTCGCCCGACCAGCCGCGCGCGGCCGATGTCGCGGCGCGCGCCGTGCTGGGGAGGCGCGCGTCCGCCGTCTTCTCGGTGCCACCCCGAGCCGTGCTCACGACACCGGACTGGAGAACCGCGAACGAGCGATCTCGCGCACTGACCGGCCGGGGTCTGACCCAGCAGAGCTTCGCCATCGCGGGGAAGATCCTCGAGGTCGAGCCCGTGGCCGCGCAGGACGAGCGTGTGCGCGAGGTGCATCCCGAGGTGTCGTTTCACGCGCTGGCGGGTCGCCCCTTAGCGGCGTCCAAGCGGCAGTGGAACGGTCAGACGGAACGGCGCGCCTTGCTGGCGGGGGTCGGCATCCGCATCCCCGACGCGCTGGGGGAGGTGGGAACCGTCGCCGCGGACGACATTCTTGACGCCGCCGTGGCTGCCTGGAGCGCTGGCCGCATCGCCGCGGGAGAGGCGGTCTCCCTCCCATCTC
Source organism: Dehalococcoidia bacterium (assembly GCA_965248675.1). Lineage (GTDB taxonomy): Bacteria > Chloroflexota > Dehalococcoidia > UBA2979 > UBA2979 > UBA6627. The sequence goes on along the minus strand of CBDFJZ010000008.1, from coordinate 1,078,625 downwards.
CGCCCGAGCTCGACGACGACGGCCGCCCGATCGCGATCTGGTACTAGTCAGCGGCAGTATCGGGGGTTCTGTCAGAACTCAGGGCTCGCTGGCCTCGGCTAGCCGCATCCGCGGAATGGTGAGGGGACGCTGATGGCTTGTCCAGACTGTGCATCCACGGCTACGACGAAGCGGAAGGGCCGCACCGCGCTCGGCTACCGGCGGTTCTGGTTCCGGGACTGTCGGCGGCGGTTCAACGAGCGGACCGGCACCCCGTTCAACGATCTCCAGTACCCGACCGACATCGTGCTGCTCGCCGTGCGCTGGCGTCTCCGCTACAAGCTGGGCTTCCGCGACGTCGCTGAGCTGCTCCTCCAGCGCGGCTTCGAGGTCACGCACGAGACGATCCGCGCCTGGGAGGTCCGCTTCGCCCCGCTGCTCGCGGACCAGCTGCGAGCGAAGCGGCGCGGCCAGGCCGGCGGCTCCTGGTACCTGGACGAGACCGACGTGAAGGTCGCCGGGCGCTGGTGCTATCGCTACCGCGCCATCGACCGCGAGGGGGTACTCCTCGACTCCATGCTCAGCGAGCACCGGGACAAGCATGCTGCCCGGCGCTTCCTGCGGCGCCTGGTCGACGTGGCCGAGCGCAAGCCTGGCGGCGGGCGGCGTCCTCGGCGCGGTAGCTGGCGGTGTAGCGGCGCACCATCTCGGGGCCGGCGTGGCCGAGCAAGTGCTGGACGTCGAGTTCGCGGGCGTCCTGCTGGATGGCCCAGGTCGCGAAGGTATGGCGAAAGCGGTGGGTGTGGCAGCGGGGCACGTGGGCGGCGCGTCCGCGGCGGCGGAGCAGCTGCTTGAGGCCGTTGGGCTGGAGCCGCACGCCGGGCCGCAGCTGGCCGGGCGCGGTGACGACCCGTGACGCCTGCCGAGCGGTCTACACGGGAGTAGTCCGTCTTGAACCAATAGACGTGGCAGCGGAGAGCGATCAGTTGGTTAGGGGCGGCCCCTCGCTCCGCACAGCAGCCTGGGCTGGCTCGCCCCGGCTGCCTACGCCGAGCGCTGGGAGGCTCAGCTACACGCTGGACTCTCATAAGCGGTGGTCTCGCAAAGGGGGTCCGGTCAGAGGGGCAGCGTCAATCTCAGGGCGCGCGCCAGGAGCGAAGTCGTGGCTCCGTCGTGACCGCCGAGCCTCATGCCGCGGCCGTCTCCGGGAGCAGCGAGCGCCATCGCGCTGCGAACAGCCGCCGCTGCTCGGCGAGAGGCATGGAGTGCCGACGGTTCTCCGCGGCTCGCTCCGCCCATTCGTCCTCTGTGTTGAGCCCGGCATGGACACCTCCTCTGCAGGGGCAGGCTGCCCCAATCAGGTGTCCAAGAAAACCGTGGACCGGGAGACCGTGAGCATCGGCGCCTGTCCCTCGCGCGAGCGCCGCACGTCGTTCACGCGCTCGATGACCTGGAACGGCAGCCGCACACGTTCGACCTCGGTGCGCTTGCCAGGCCAGACGAGCTCGACGCGGTCGTAGTCCTGAGATGGACCGTTCATCGGCCGTCCGCCTCTCCCTGAGCCACTCCCGGCTATCGTGGGTGTAGAGGGCGCTTACATCTCGGCGGCCCGCATGCACGAGCAGGAGACCCCAATGACCATGAGCAGCCACGTGATCGACTACCGGATCCACGGCGACGACCTGCAGTTCGTCGAGGTCGAACTCGACCCAGGCGAGACGGTTATCGGCGAGGCCGGAGCGATGATGTTCCTCGAATCCGGCATCGGCTTCGAGTCGAAGATGGGGGACGGCGCCGAGCCTGATCAGGGGTTGTGGGGCAAGCTCAAGGATGTCGGCAAGCGGGCAATGGCGCAGGAGTCGATCTTCCTCACGCACTTCACCAACGAGGGTCGTGCCAAGCAGGTCGTCGCCTTCTCCGCCGAGTTCCCCGGCACGATCTTGCCAGTCGATCTGGCTGCTCTCGGCGGGACCATCCTGGCCCAGAAAGATGCATTTCTGTGCGCGGCCCTCGGCACGAAGATCGACATCGCCTTCCGCCGCAACCTCGGAACCGGACTCTTCGGTGGTGAGGGCTTCATCCTCGAGCGCCTGAGCGGCGACGGCATGGCGTTCCTGTCGGTCGGCGGGACGGTGGTCGAAAAGGAGCTGCGCGGCGACAAGCTGCTGGTCGACACCGGGTGCCTCGTCGCCTTCGAGCCCGGGATCGACTACTCGATCGAGCGTGCAGGGAACCTCAAGTCGATGGTCTTCGGCGGCGAAGGGCTCTTCCTGGCGAGCCTCTCGGGGCACGGTCGGGTGTGGCTGCAGTCGCTGCCGTTCTCGCGGCTGGCGAACCGCATCATCCAGAGCGCACCCAGCGCCGGCGGCGAGTCTCGCGGCGAGGGCTCACTTCTTGGTGGGCTCGGTCTTGGTCAACGGTAAGCGGGCGGCCGGTGAGTGATGCTAGAGCGCCGCTAGGCCCAGATTCGCAAGGCGGAAGGCCATCGCCGCCTGGCTCACACCGTACTGGCGCGCCAGGCGGACAACGGCGTCATCGCTGATGGCTGTGCTACCAGAAAATGTCGTCCGCCCGAATGTCACGCGGCGAGACGCTCGTACTCGTGATGCAGCCCGCCCAGGATCGGCCGAGCCACGACTTGGCCCTCGCTCCGGGGCGGTGACCGTGGCCGCCGGTCGTCCGGAGCCCACAGTTCGAGCGCCCGGTGCGGTCGCACGTGGTTGTAGTTGCGCGACGTACCCCCGCAGCACCGGTCGCAGGTGACGCTCGTTCACGATCATCAGCTGGTCGAGACATGCGCGCCTGAGCGTTCCCACCACACGCTCCGCGCTGGCGTTCGCCTGCGGTGCCCGCACCGCAGTGAGGACCGTCTTGATCCCGATCGTTCGCGCCTTGCCCATGCAGGCAGCGCCGGACGAGCGGTCGCGGTCCCCGATCAGCTAGCGGGGCTGCTGCCCCCACGGCGTCGCCTCCAGCAACTGACGCCACACCCACGGCGCTGTTGTGGTTCCTGGCCCGCGACCGCCGCAACGGCCGGTTCCGCGACCGCTGTGGCGAGGTGTTGTTCATCGACGCCCGCGCGATGGGCCGCATGACCGACCGCACGCACCGTGAACTGACCACCGAGGATATCAAGCGCATCGCCGACACTTACCACGCCTGGCGCGGCGAGGAGGGCGCCGGCGAGTACGCCGACGAGCCCGGCTTCTGCAAGTCGGCGGACATCGAGGAGGTGCGGCGGAACGGGCACGTGCTCACGCCCGGCCGCTACGTCGGAGCGGCGCCGCGCGAGGACGACGGCGAGCCGTTCGAAGAGAAGATGACGCGCCTCGCGGCGCAGTGGCGCGAGCAGCGCGCCGATGCGGAGCGCCTCGACGAAGAGATCGAGGCGAACCTCGGGGCGCTCGGGTTCTAGAATAGGCGAGGGAGGACACGCATGATTCGCCCAACCGCCGTCGAGCCCCGCGAAGGATTCCGGATCTGGCTCCGCTACTCGGATGGAGTCAGCGGCGAGCTGGACCTGTCGCACCTGGCCGGCCGCGGCGTGTTCGCGGCGTGGGACGAGCCGGGGTGCTTCGAGCGGGTGCACATCGCGCCGCACCGGGCCATCGCCTGGAGCGACGAACTGGAGCTGTGCCCCGACGCGCTCTACATGGACCTGACCGGGAAGTCGCTGGACGAGCTACCGACTGACGCCGAAGCGCCAGTCAACGATGCCTGAGATCAGCCGCTTCTACGGCATCGTGATCCGCATGTACGGACTCGACCACGCGCCGCCGCACATGCACGCGGTGTACGCGGAACACGAGGCTCTGATCGGGATCGAAGACATCGAAGTGATCCGCGGCAGCCTGCCGCCGCGCGCCCGGCGCCTAGTCTTCGAGTGGGCGGAGTTGCACCAGGCCGAGTTGCGGGAGGCGTGGCAGCGGGCACGGCGTCTCGAGCCTCCGGGGAAGATCGCCCCGCTCGAATGACGCCGCGGCGAGGCTCCAGCGGAGGACGGCGGCACGCGGTTCAGGGACAAGATGTCGCGTCTCGGCGCGCGGTCACCAAAGGGGCGCGGCCGGACGCGCAGATCGGGGCGGGCTGGGCGGTGCTGGGGTACGGCGAGGAGCTCAGAACGGGACTACGGCGCGGCGGATCGCGATTGGGAGCCAACCACTCTCGGGAGTGTGGTCGACCTCCTGTCGGGAGGGACGCCGTCCAAGCGTCGAGCCGACTATTGGAATGGGACCTTCCCTTGGGTCTCAGCGAAGGATATGAAGCAGTTCCGGCTGCCCGACACGGAGGATCATCTCACCGAGGAAGGTGTCGCGAACGGCACTCGCATCGCACCGCGCGGGAGCGTTCTGCTTCTCACCCGAGGGATGACCCTGCTTAACGACATCCCGGTGTGCGTCATCCAGCGCCCTATGGCGTTCAACCAAGACGTCAAGGGAGCCTGACCCGCTTTCCCGGACACCTAGCCTGAGGCGACGATGTCGCCCGGGGAGGAGTCCTGGATGCCCCGCGCCTACCCACCCGAGTTCCGCCGTCGTGCTGTCGAACTGGCCCGGCTGCGGGAGAAGCCGATCGCGCGGATCGCTGCGGACCTGGGGATCGCCGGGTCGTGCCTGCACCGCTGGCTGCGGCAGGCCGATGTCGACGAGGGCCACAGAGAGGGCCTGACGAGCGACGAGCGGGCGGAGCTGGTGCGGCTGCGCCGGGCCAACCGCACCCTGGAGATGGAGAACGAGATTCTGAAGCGCGCCGCCGCCCTCTTCGCGCGCGAGAACGTGCTCCCAAAATGAGATACCGGCTGGTCCGTGAGCTTGCCGCCGACGGCCGCTCTCCCAGCGCACCGGCCATGGCCTACCGGAACACCCTGCAGGCCGACGCCCTCAAGCAGCGGCACCAAGCACTACGCTGACGCCGCTCCGAGCGGCGGTCGATGCCCAACTCGGCGTCCTATCGATAGCGTTCGTCACCATGGACCATTGGCCGCGGCGCGGTCGAGCCGCAACATGGTTCGCAGGGGGCATGGTGAGGCTCGGGTAATGGAGGGCGCTGGGCCCGTGGAGACTGCGGCGATTCGCCTGGAGCGACTGACCAAGGACTACGGGTCCGTGCGCGCGCTGACGGACGTGGACCTGACCGTGGAGCGCGGTCAGCTCTTCGGTTTCCTCGGCCCAAACGGCGCTGGCAAGACCACCACGATTCGCGTCCTGCTCGACTTGATCCGGCCGACGGCCGGACGCGCCGAGGTGCTGGGCTTCGATGCGCAGCGCGATACGGTCGAGGTGCGCCGGCGCGTCGGCTACCTGCCGGGCGACCCGCGCATGTACGAGGGCATGAGCGCGCTCGACTACTTCAGGCTCGTGGCCTCGCTTCGCGACGGACAGGTCGACGCCGCGTACCGCGAGCGGCTGGTGGAGTCGCTTCAGCTCGACCCCACGCGCCGCATCGGGACACTCTCGCGAGGCAACCGCCAGAAGGTTGGCATCGTACAGGCGCTGATGTCGCGGCCGGAGCTGCTGGTCCTCGATGAGCCAACGAGCGGGCTCGACCCGCTGATGCAAGAGGTCGTCGAAGGGCTTCTACGCGAGGTGGTGAAAGACGGCCGGACCGTCTTCTTCTCCTCGCATGACCTTGCCGAGGTGGAGCAGGTCTGCCACCGCGTGGCGATGCTGCGCGGCGGGCGCGTGATCGACGTCTTCGACCTGGCGGAACGCCGGCGCATCGCGGCGCAGCGCATCACTGTCACCTTCGCCGGGAGTCCCCCGCGCGACGGTCTGGACGGCATCGACGGCGCGCCGCTGCTCTCGCTCGAGGGCGATCGAGCGGTCTTCGAGACGCACGACGGAGTCGACGCCCTGTTGAAGTGCCTGGCGAGGTATTCCGTCGCCGCTATCGAGACGCACAAGCCGACGCTGGAGGAACTCTTCCTCTCGTACTACGAGCAGCCCGACGCGTCGCCCCCGGAAGCGGCGGACGGGGAAGGTCGCCATGCCGCTGCTTCGTAAGACGCTGCACGACTTGCGCTGGCACATCGTCGGCTACGGCGGCGGGCTGGGCATGCTCGCGGCCCTGTACGTCGTGCTCTACCCGGCGTTCGCCGGCACGCTCGCCGATTTCGAGCTCCCGGAGGAGTACTCCGCCTTCATCGGCGACGTCTCGGACCTGGCCGTCCCGCGGGGCTTCCTGCAGGTCGAATTCTTCAGCTTCTGGATGCCGCTGCTCGTCGCCGTCTACGCGGTCGTCGTGTCGACGGGGCTGCTCGCGGGCGACGAGCAGCGAGGCACGCTGGAGATGATGCTAGCGCAGCCGGTCTCGCGCCGCCGGCTCTTCGTGGAGCGGGTGGCGGCGTTCGCGATCGGCGCGACGCTGATCTGCGCGCTCGCATCGCTCGGTTTCGTCGTCTCCGCGCCCTTCATCGACCTGCGAGGCGCCGTCGCGGTCTGGGAGCTGGGGCTGGCGCCCTTCGCCGCGCTGCCGCTGGCGCTGGCCTGCGGCTCGCTCGGCCTGCTGGCCGGGGCGCTGAGCCCCACGCGCGGGCTCGCGACCGGGCTCGTCGCGGCGGAGACCGTGACGGTTTACTTCTTTGACGTGCTTGCGGACCTGATAGGGCCTCTGGAGCCGCTGCGCTAGCTGAGCCCGTTCTTCTACTCCGACGCCAAGCGCGTACTCGTGGAGGGCGCGGTCCCCTGGCACGCCGCAGTGCTGCTCGGGGCCTTCTTGCTGCTCACCGCGCTGGCGCTGGCCGCCTTCGAGGCGCGCGAGATCGGTACCGGCCACTCGCCGCTACGTGCCTTGCTGCGCCGGGAGCGGCGGGCCGCCGTCCGGGCGTAGCCGCGCGAACGCTACCCCCGCGACGGCGAGCAACTCCACCGCGGTGGAGGCGCGTGCCGCCCGCTACCCCCTGGGCAGCCCGAGCCCGCGGGTGGCGATGATGTTGCGCTGGATCTCGCTCGTGCCGGCCGCGATGGTGAGCGCGACGGTCTGCATGTAGGCCTGGCAGAACTGGCCGCTGAGCACGGCGTGGGGGGAGCCCGGCTTGAGAGCGCCCGCCAGCCCCAGCATGTTGATCCCGCGGCGGGCTGTGCTACCAGAAAATGTCGTCCGCCCGAATGTCACGCGGCGAGACGCTCGTACTCGTGATGCAGCCCGCCCAGGATCGGCCGACCCACGACTTGGCCCTCGCTCCGGGGCGGTGACCGTGGCCGCCGGTCGTCCGGAGCCCACAGTTCGAGCGCCTGGTGCGGTCGCACGTGGTTGTAGCGCGCGACGCACTCCCGCAGCACCGGTCGCAGGTGGCGCTCGTTCACGATCATCAGCTGGTCGAGACATGCGCGCCTGAGCGTTCCGACCACACGCTCCGCGCTGGCGTTCGCCTGCGGTGCCCGCACCGCAGTGAGGACCGTCTTGATCCCGATCGCTCGCGCCTTGCCCATGCAGGCAGCGCCGGACGAGCGGTCGCGGTCGCGGATCAGCTAGCGGGGCTGCTGCCCCCACGGCGTCGCCGCCAGCCACTGACGCCCCACCCACGGCGCCGTCGGATGTGCCGTCACGTTGAAATGCACGATGCGGCGGCGCGCGTGCGTGATGAAGAAGAGGACGTACAGCGTCTTGAAGCTGCGCGTCTGCACGGTGAAGCAGTCCGCAGCCCAGAGCTGCGGGCGGTGGTTGGCGAGGACCGGGACGGCGGACGCCGCAACGCCCTCCGCCGGTAGCACCTCACCGTCTCCGCGCTCACCGCGTAGCCGAGCGCGGGTCGCTCACCCTGGATGCGGACGGCGCCCCGGCGCGGGTTCCCGGTTGCGATCCTCGCGATCAGCCGTGGGACGGCAAAACCTTGATAGGTGCAGGTCTGTCCTGAGATAGCAGAGTATCGGCGAGCCACGAGAGGCTCGTCTGTGCTCTACCCCCGTCTGCTTGTCGCAGCACTCTTCGCATCGGTCCGCGCCCGCCGCGATCTCGTCCTCGAGCACTTGGCGCTGCGGCATCAGCTCGCCGTCTGCACAAGGGGCCGTCGTCGACCGCGGCTCCGTCGCCACGACCGCCGATGCTGGTCACTACTGGCACGCGGTTGGTCCGGCTGGCGAGGCACGCTCGTGATGGTCGAGCCGGACACGGGTGTGCGGTGGCAGCGTTCTGCCTGGCGCGCCTACTGGCGCTGGAAGAGTCGTCGCGGGACCTGGGCGTCCCCACATTCCCGCCGAGTGGCAGCGGCTGATCCTGCGCAGCGCCACTGAGCATCCACGGTGGCGCGCCGTCCGCATCGGTGGTGAGCTGCGTGCGCTTGGCTTTGACGTGAGCGCCCGCACCGTGAGCCGCTACCGCCGGCAAGCGCTGCGGCGCCCCCCGAGCCAGTCGTGGCGCACGTTTCTCCGCAACCACGCGTCCAGCATCTGGGCTGCTGACCGGTGCACGGTGCAGACCCTCACCTTCCGCACGCGCTACGTGTTCGTCGTGATCGACCACGACCGGCGCCGCATCCGGCACTGGAACGTCACGGAGCATCCGAACGCGCCCTGGATCTGGCAGCAGATGATCGAGGCGACCGCCTGGGGTCAGCAGCCAGGGTTCCTCATCCGAGACCGCGACCGTAGCGATGGCGGAGACTTCATCGCACGCGCTCGACGGATCGGGATCGAGACGATTCTGACTCCGCTGCACGCGCCGAATGCCAACGCCATCGCCGAGCGGGTGATCGGGACGCTCCGGCGCGAGTGCCTCGATCACGTCATCGCCGTCAACGAACGGCAGCGGAGGCGGGTGCTTGGTCAGTACGTCCAGCACTACAACGCGATGCGGCCGCATCGGTCATTGGCGCTCGACGCTCCGGAGCGACGCAAGCCGGTGCAGCGGATGCCGAGCCAGCGAGTCGTCAGCAAGCCGGTGCTAGGAGGCTTGCATCATGAGTATCGGTGGGCCGCATGAGGTTTTGCCGTCCCACGGGACTCGCTGGACGCTCTTGGTCAGACTTCAAAACCGATGTGGTGTCCGGACGAGCTGGAGTGATTGTCCGTCGCCGCTAAAGCGCGATCTCACAGCTTGCGAGCAGCTCGTCGTCGAACTCGAGGCCGAGCCCGGGTGCCGATGGGAGCACAACCTCGCCGTTCACTGCCTGCGGTACCTCTCTGAACAGCGGAAACCCCCACGGCATGTACTCAAGAGTGAGTCCGTTCGGCACGGCGGCGAGCGCGTGTACGAGCACCTCGGGAGCAAGGTGGGTCACCACCGGGAGGTTGTAGGCCTCCGCCATGTGCGCCACCTTCATCCACTGGGTGATGCCGCCCACGCGCAACAGATCCACCATCACGATGTCGATCGATCGCTGCTCGATAAGCTCACGGAACGGCGCGATGCCGTAGACGTACTCCCCAGCCGCGATCGGGGTGTCGAGCGCGTCGGCGATCCGCGCCAGCCCGCCGAAGTCGTCGAACGTCGTCGGGTCCTCAAGCCAGAAGATGTCGTACTGCGCCATCTCCCGGCCGATCCGGATGGCACGGTTCACGTCCCATCCCTGGTTGATATCGATCATCAGATCGACGTCTGGCCCGACGGCGTCCCGCATCGTTTCCAACCGCGCAATCTCGCCAGCGACCGTCGGCTCGGCACCGAGGCGGAACTTCATCGACCGGAAGCCCTCGGCGACCAGGCGCCTCGCATCCCCATCGAGCTCTTCCAGGGTGGCAGGGCGCCAGAGGAACCCGCTCTGATACGTGGGGACACGATCACGGTAGCCGCCAAGCAGCTTGTATACGGGCTGCCCCAGCGCCTTGCCTTTGATGTCCCACAACGCTACATCGATGGCAGAAATCGCCCGCATCAGGAGTCCAGCCGGGGACCCGCCGCCGAGCCGCGAGAGCTTCGCACCGATCGCCTCGGTGTCCATCGGATCGCTGCCGATCGCGACCTCGCACAGCCCATCGACTGCGGCTTTCAGCGCGCGTGTCATCACTGGGGATTGGAAACCGGCGTAGCCAATTCCTTCGACTCCTTCGTCGGTGCGAATGGTCAGCGTCACGAAGTCCATGGTGTCGCCGCCCCGTAGGGCAGGCGAATTCTCACGAGGTATGCGCACGGCCCGGCTGCTGAAGCTCGCGATCTTCATCTCGTCCCCTATGTCTCCCAGCGCGTGTGCGGTCTGACCTTGCGTCAGCGTAGCGGGCCGTCAGCTCAGGCATGCGGGATCACCGCGAAAGCCTTCTTCAGCGCGACAACACCATGGAAGGTCGCGACAGGGCCGAGTCCGATCGCTCCCTCGCTCAGAGGGTCACAGCGGCCCAATCTCGTTGAACCCCCCTGCTCAGTAAGCAGATGGTCCACGATCCGAACAAGAAGAGAACCCGCCCCGCGGCGGGTCCATATACAGGGTGCGTTGCCTTGGAGCGGGAGAAGGGATTCGAACCCTCGACCCTCTGCTTGGGAAGCATCTGCAGTCGGTGCGCAGACCGCGGAGCGGCGGATTGGGCGGGCTCCCAGAGAGGAAGCTGCAGTGCAGCTTCAGGGCCAACACAGGCTGGGTGGGGGGGGGCTAGCGGGGCGCGGGTTCGCCGAACGCCGATGCCCCGAGCATCTGATCGGCGGGCGAGAAGCGCGCGTGGCGGCGGCCGGCACGCTCTCGATCGCGGTAGCTGGCGGTGTAGCGGCGCACCATCTCGGGGCCGGCGTGGCCGAGCAAGTGCTGGACGTCGAGTTCGCGGGCGTCCTGCTGGATGGCCCAGGTCGCGAAGGTATGGCGAAAGCGGTGGGCGTGGCAGCGGGGCACGTGGGCGGCGCGTCCGCGGCGGCGGAGCAGCTGCTTGAGGCCGTTGGGCTGGAGCCGCACGCCGGGCCGCAGCCGGCCGGGCCCGGTGACGGCCCACACGAGCGGGCCCGGCGTCCGCCCGCGGACCGCGAGGTAGGCCTCGAGCGCGGCCCGGCAGCGGCGGGCGAAGGGGACGACGCGTTGCTTGTTGCCCTTGCCGTGGCGAATCAGCAGGCCGCCGCCGGGGAGGTCGCAGTCGGCCAGGTCGAGCGCGCTCAGCTCGGCGCAGCGGATGCCGGTGTCGAGGAAGAGCAGCACCACGGCGGCATCGCGCCGCCCGACGGCGGTGGCGGGATCGCACGCCGCCACCAGGCGCGCGAGCTCGGCGGGGCGGAAGGGCTGTACGACCTCGGACGGGAGGCGGACGTTGCGCAGGCCGCGGAACGGCGTTGGTCGAGGAAGCCGGCGGCCACGCACCAGTTGAAGAAGCAGCGCACCGCGCGGAAGTAGCGATGGCGGGTGGCCGGCCGGCGGGCCTGAAAAGTCTCGCAGTAGTGGATCACGGTCGCGGTCTCGACGGCCGCGGCCGCATCGGGCAGCCCCTGCGCGGCGACGCTGCGCTGGAACCGGGCCAGCGTCTCGCTGTAGGCGCGCTGGGTGCGTGGCGAGAGGCCCTCGATCCGGCAGCGGGCGAGATAGAGGGCGATCAGCTCCGAGAGCGTGGTGGGGGCGGGCATGGCGACATGGACGCTCGTGGGCAGGCGGGCGTCAAGTAGCGGGGGGAGCGTTGCCACTCGGCGGGGCGCGAGCCAAGACCACGGACCAGCGCTGTTGCTCGGGCGAAGACGCACGTCAGCAACGTGCTCGCGAAGCTCGGCGCGCCACGTAGAGGTTCGAGCCGCCTGAGCCTGTGGGGCATGAATAACCGATCCGCTGTCTGATAGGCGTGCCGGAGGGTCCGAAACCCTCCGCCTGCGAGGGTGCGCGCATGTGGTTCACGTTTCGGCTATGGCTGTGGCTCGTCGTGACTCCCCCGTCCATGCTAAAAGGACGAATCGGCGAGGAGGCCCCATGCAGGGGACGATCCAAGCTGTGCAGGCGTACGACCTCCATGGTCTGCTCTACTACCATCTGCGCTACGTCATAGACGGCGAACAACAGCCACGCGAAGCCCGGCTGTCCCACGATATGGCGTACCCCGACCCTCGCCCTGGCGACCGGGTCGAGGTGCATGCGCTCCTCGGCATCGCGGACCAGATCCGCCGGCTCGAGGGGTCCTAGTAACGCCGGACGGCGGACGCCGCAGTGCCCTCCGCCGATAGCACCTCACCGTCTCCGCGCTCACCTCGTAGCCGAGCGCGAGTCGCTCGCCCTGGATGCGGACGGCGCCCCAGCGCGGGCTCTCGGTTGCGATCCTCGCGATGAGCCCTTGCAGCTCTTTGCTGATACGCGGCCGGCCCGGCTGTCGCGCTCGGCGCTTCCACGGCCAGTCGTGGGAGGGCAAAACCTGATCCGTGCCGCTTGGTGCGGAGATCGGTGAGTATCGGCGAGCCACGAGAGGCTCGTCTGTGCTCTACCTCCGTCTGCTTGTCGCAGCACTCTTCGCATCGGTCCGCGCCCGCCGCGATCTCGTCCTCGAGCACTTGGCGCTGCGGCATCAGCTCGCCGTCTGCACAAGGGGCCGTCGTCGACCGCGGCTCCGTCGCCACGACCGCCGATGCTGGTCACTACTGGCACGCGGTTGGTCCGGCTGGCGAGGCACGCTCGTGATGGTCGAGCCGGACACGGGTGTGCGGTGGCAGCGTTCTGCCTGGCGCGCCTACTGGCGCTGGAAGAGTCGTCGCGGGACCTGGGCGTCCCCACATTCCCGCCGCGTGGCAGCGGCTGATCCTGCGCAGCGCCACTGAGCATCCGCGGTGGGGCGCCGTCCGCATCGTTGGTGAGCTGCGTGCGCTTGGCTTCGACGTCAGCGCTCGCACCGTGAGCCGCTACCGTCAGCAGGCGCTCCCGGGACCGCCGAGTCAGTCGTGGCGCACGTTTCGGCGCAACCACCCGTCCAGCATCCGGGCTGCTGACCGGTTCACGGTGCAGACCCTCACCTTCCGCACGCGCTACGTGTTCGTCGTGATCGACCACGGCCGGCACCGCATCCGGCACTGGAACGTCACGGAGCACCCGATCGCGCCCTGGATCTGGAGGCAGATGATCGAGGCGACCGCCCGGGGTCAGCAGCCAGGGTTCCTCATCCGAGACCGCGACCGTAGCGATGGCGGGGACTTCATCGCACGCGCTCGACGGATCGGGATCGAGACGATTCTCACTCCGCTGCGCGCGCCGAACGCCAACGCCATCGCCGAGCGGGTGATCGGGACGCTCCGGCGCGAGTGCCTCGATCACGTCATCGCCGTCAACGAACGGCAGCGGAGGCGGGTGCTTGGTCAGTACGTCCAGCACTACAACGCGATGCGGCCGCATCGGTCATTGGCGCTCGACTCTCCGGAGCGACGCAAGCCGGTGCAGCGGATGCCGAGCCAGCGAGTCGTCAGCAAGCCGGTGCTAGGAGGCTTGCATCATGAGTATCGGTGGGCCGCATGAGGTTTTGCCGCCCCACGAGGCCGACGGGAGTCCGCGACTGTGAGCCGGGCCGGCGTGTAAAGTCCCAGCGGGGTGGTTCAGCAATGGCCCGCAGAATGCTTTTACTTGACCACGATGGCTCCGCCGCTGACCTCGAGCAGGTCTCCGCGGAGAGCGAGGCTCAACCCCAGGAACTCTTCAAGGCGCATCCAGACTTACTGTCGGCGGAGGACCTTGGGCTCTCACCGCCGCTGCTAGTCGTAGGGCGCGAGACATCACTCCCGTCAGGCGCCGTTGATCTGGTCCTTCTCGCTAGGTCCGGCGACGTGATAGTCGTTGAGTTTAAGACTGGCCCGCAGAACAGCGACTTCCGGAAAGCACTCGCACAGCTTGTGGACTACGGATCCGATCTCTGGAAGCTCTCGTATGTGGACTTCGAGAAGCAGGTACCCCTGAGGTACTTCCGAAGTGATCACTGCGAGGAGGCAGATCTGCGCGACTGTCAGTCGCTTGAAGACGCCGCCCGCATGACGTGGCCGGATCTCACCGAAGAGGACTTTGCGGCTTTACGGGAGCGGCTGTCGGGGCAGCTGGCTGACGGGTCGCTGCACTACGTGCTACTCGCGCAAGACTTCCGGGACGAGACTCTTCGATCGCTCGAGTACATGAACGAAACTTCGATTTCGAGCTACTACGCCGTGGAGGTGATTCGCTTCGCCGGAAGCGACCGCGAAGCATTCGAAGCGCGTGCAGTGCTGCGGCCCTCTAAGAAGCGGACCGCGACGCCGCAGGCGCTCGAGAAGTCGGAATTCCTCGGGAAGTTCGATGGAGCTGACCATCGAGACTCGGTCGAACTACTCATCGATGAAGCAACGAGCCTCGGGTACAGAATCCACTGGGGCACGGTGGGCATATCGGTCCGAGTACCGGTTCCCGATCGGTCCGAGCCCGTCACGGTCTGCTGAATCAACCCACCGGGAGTTCAGGGGTGGCTCGGGCTGACGGACGTCACGATCGGTTGCGATCCCAACACGCTCCGCGTTGTGCCGCTGGCCGCGCCCGCGCTCGAGACGTTTGCACGGAAGGCGGAGGAGCTAGAGGGCGCGGTCCCCGAGCATCGGGGACCGCTGATTGCGTCGCATCTTTCCCCAGCAGCAGTCGTCCAGAATCGATCTGCCATCGCCGAGCGACTCCGGGGCTTGATCGAAGCGCTTCGCGAGGACGGCTAAGGACGCCTAGGTGAGTAACACGGGCGCCGACAAGCTGGTTGCCCTCGCGCCCGAGCGAGGTTGGCACGTTGAGATCGTAGACGTCCCCCGCGCGGCGGGGTCCGACGATGCCCCGGACGTCATCTTTAGGTTCACTCGTGGCGACGAGAGCTGGCAGATGGTCGCCCAGCGCACCGAGTCGGGGCTTCGTCATGTTCGTGGGCTGGGCGATGGTCCCATGTCGGTGCCGCGAGATCTCCGACAGATAGCAGATGTTCTGGGTGTCGACCGCGCCGATGTCGGCGTTCGTGTGGGCGCCTCCCCAACTCGCGACGAGACTGAGGTCGCGCTTCGACTGGCCCGCACCGCGGGCGTGGTGGACCGAGCTGAGCTAGCACGGGAACTCGACACGAGCACAGACGCGGCCGACGCGATACTCGCTGCGCTTCGCTAGTTTCGGGTGCTCGTTCCGAACGACGTAGGCGACGGTCGGTACAACCTCGTCGGGACTGAGGATGCACCCGCGGACGCGACCACCGCGACTCGACAAGTCTGGATCGAGAAGACGATCGTGCAGGGCCGTCCGGACCGAGAGGAGGGTGAGTTCGCGCTGGGTCGCGCGCTCTGGTCGCCCCAACGCGCCCGACGCGGCGCTGACGTTTATCGCTTCATGCGAGATGTCGCACCCGACGATGTGATTCTTCACCTAACCGACAATGCTGCCTTCACGGGCGTATCGATCGCCGCGGATTCGTACGAGGAGTTCGACGGCGTCGCCGACACTGAGTGGGGAATCCAGCCCTCTTACCGTGTCTCTCTAAAATCTTTCCGGGAGCTCAGCCCGCCCTTCGCGAGAGATTCGTTCTTTTCTCCGCCATACCGCGAGCAGCTGCTCGGGTTGATCGAGGCTGGCGCGCGTAATCTCTTCTACAACCGAGGGACGAGCCTCAACCAGGGCGCATACCTCACGCCAGCTCCGTCAGAGCTGGTAAGCGTGCTCGCTGACGCCTACCAAGCGGTAGCTGGCATCCCGATCTTGGAGCTTGAAGACATGACCTCGACCCCGCCGCCAACTCCAGAGGTGGTACCGCCGACAGCCGAGAACTTGAGTCGGTGGTTAGGGTCGCGCGGGCTGATCTTCTCGCCGTGGACCGTCGCCGTGTACCTGACCGCCCTGCAGACGAAGGGGTTGGTGATCCTGAGTGGTGTGTCCGGGACGGGAAAGACCAAACTGGCCCAGGCCATCGCAGAGCTCATGACCGCGGACGACGAAGGGAACCACGCTTTCCTCGCGGTCAGGCCCGACTGGCGGGACTCGAAGCCACTGCTCGGCTACTACAACCCGCTCAGCGAGCGCTTCGAGTCAACTCCGCTGGTCCGCATGCTCTTGCGTGCTGGTGGCGTCGAATCGGCGGACCTCGGCTCCAGCGTCCGAAGAGAGATCCGCGAACGGTCAGAGTGGTCGGAAAGCGTAGAGCGGGTCTTGGAACTCACCGCCGGACAGCCGCCCGACAAGCTTACGATCGACGCTCTGCACAACCTCTGGCACGCGACCAACAATGGCATCGCTATCTCTGGTCAGGCCCCGCGGCTCGCAGTAACGGACGACATCCTGCGTCAAGCGACGGAGATCCTCGCCAACCAGGCAAGCACACCAGGAGAGCGTTATATCGGCGCTATGGAGTTCTTTGCCGAGGTGGGCGTCGAGCGCCGGCCCTGGGCAAGGACCATGCGCGTGCTCTGCGCGTTCGACCCCTCCGAGGTGTCCAGCGTCGCCGACATTGGTGTCCTTCGCGACGTCGCGAAGCACTTTGGGTACGCCGGTCTGGGCATCAAGAGGCTCGTCGAGGACGAGAACGCCGACGGACTGAATGACTTGTTCGCGACGATCCGAGATGGGGTCGCTGGCCTGCTCGGAGATGGCGCTTCCCGCGGCGAGCGAGCGATCGGGGCCTGGATCGTCGGGCAGTATCTCCGAGGCGAGCTGCTCGCGGCGGAGTCATTCGACGACCCCTATTTCCTGATTCTTGACGAGATGAACCTTGCCCGCGTTGAGTACTACTTCGCCGACTTCCTCAGTGTGCTCGAGTCGGGACGCACAGAGAGCGGACTCACCCGTGAGCCCGTGCGCCTACACGACCGCGGCGGCGGGAGCGGGGAAGTCAGGGACTGGTCGGGTGAAGAGATCCCGCTGCCGCTGCCGCTGCCGCTGCCGCTGCCGCCCAACCTCTACGTCGTCGGGACGATCAACGTCGACGAGACAACGCATACCGTGAGTCCGAAGGTCCTCGACCGAGCCTTCACGATCGAGATGTCGGACGTGCGTTTCGGTGCCCCAGTAGGGGCGGATGCTCCTCCGATCGATGACGAGCAGCTCCTCAAGGATTTCACTCGGGCGGGTCGGTTCGCGGTGGTCGATAGCAGCATCGATCAGGTTGCAGCTAACCACCCGAGCTACACGCAATGGCTTCAGAGCCTCTCCGACCAACTGCGGCCCTTCGACCTGAACTTCGCCTACCGCTCCTACGGCGAGATCTTGATGTTTGTGGCAAACGCCCAGAACTCGAGTTGGTTCGACGGGTTCGCCAACGACACTGATCAGGCTTTCGACGTCGCCGCGCTCTGTAAGGTCTTACCGCGGTTCGCAGGATCACGAGCGCAGCTGCGAGACCCGTTGATGTTGGTACTTGCGTGGGCGATCAACCCGGAGGCGATCGAACAGAGCACGGTGGCCGAACAGTTGAATGACCTTGAGTGGGAGCCAGCGTCGCCGCGTCTACCTGTCACCGCGGCGAAGGCGCTGAGGATGCTTCGACGGCTCGATCAAGTAGGCTTCGCGTCCTTCGCTTAGGGCGTGAGCGAAATCGCTCCGACACCCGCCGAGTCACCCAGCACAAGCTCGTTCAGGTCGAACTCGCCGCCCAGCGAGCGCCAGACTCCATCGGACGATGGGGTCCGGTAGAAGACATCCTCGTCGCCCGGATAGACAACGACGGCTCCGCGTAGCGCGAGAGCATCGCGGTAGGTGTGCATCTTGTAGATGTCTCCGGCCGTGGCTGTCCTGAGGCGCCGAGCATCCTCTTCAAGTCCGTCTTCCTCAAGTTCGTGGTCCTCAACCTCGGGTGGCCTCTCGAATCGGAACTTCGCGTCGAAGGCGGCGACTCGACGGCCGCCGTGACTGAGGAGATAGTCGGGTCGCAGACCCACCGAATAGGAGTTCGGGTGACGGAATCCCCGGTTGTACTCGAGCGTCCAACCATCCTCGAAGACCGCGGATGCTCTGTATGCAATCCCGCGGCGGTCATCGATCTCATCTCGGAATGCGAGCGGCTCGCCGAGTGAGTCTTCAAGGCGGCGCGTCAATCCGAAGAACGCCCACAGCTCATACAGGGTTGCCACATCGCGGTTCTCGATGGCCAGGTCGACCTCGCCGAGTAGGCCCCGTCGCCCTGAGTTGAAGTCGTCCCAGAACTCGCGGACCTCCCGGTAGCCGGTCCGGCGCATCAACACTTGCGACGTGAGCGGCAGCATCGGCGATGGCGCCAGTTCCCCAAGGAACGAGGAGTACTTCGCCATCTCCGCAGCCCCGGCGAGGCTCACGATCCGCTCCTGCTGGCTTGGAGATGCCGAGTCCCAGATCCAGGAGACTCCCCTGACTGTTCGTACGGCATCGATGAGACTCTCGAGCACGGCCGCCACGAGGCGATTCTCAGAGGTGTCAAGCGTTTCCTCAGGGAGTGATAACGAGAGAGTCTCCGGCAGGTAGCCCTTCAGCTTCTTGACCACGGGCCAGTCCGCATGCACCCGCGTGTAATCGTCAGTCCGCTGCACTAGCTGATAGAGAACGTCCGAACCGATCGATGCCGCCCGTCCGATAGGGAGCTCCATCATCTCCTCGGCAAGCACCCGATGAGGAGAGCGGACCACCGTTTCAAGCGCTGGTTCGAGTTGGCCAGCCCAGCGGAGGAGTGCGTGGAAGTCCCGAAGGGGCGATCGCGCTCGCTCCGACTCGGCCGCGCCAAATGATGTTGGGCTGTCGACAACGAACTCTGCGATTCGCGTCCACTCGCTGAGGTCGTCCAGCAGCCTTGAGAAGAAATGCTCGTGCTCGTCGAGCGTCGGGAACTTCGTGGAGAGCACTTCGACGCGACAGGTCGGGCTCAGGCCTTCTTCTAACTCAAAGCCCAAGCTCGCGCGCCCAACCCGGTTGCGAAGCTGAACTCTGCCAGATCGGGGATCACCTTTCGTGGCTTCGTAGTTGTTCGCGAGCCCGGCTCCGCCTCGCAAAGGGTGCGTCGAGATGATGTTGTAGTTGGTCCACTCGTGAATCACGAAATCCGAGCCAGGCAATGTTGAGGGGACGATCGGCTCGCCGCTCTGGCTGAGAAACTTCACCCAGCCGCCGGTCCAGTCGAATCTGAGCGCTCCTTGATCGAGCACCCATCCGCGGCGGCGTTCAGCGTCCTGCATCGTCAATCCGATCTCTGGGACGACTCCCGCCGATAGTAGAAGGTCTAGAGTCGACTAGCTGCCTCCGGCATCGTCAGCGAGCACCCACACTCAGGCAGCGAGTTCTCATGACAACTGAAGTAGCCGCGTCATCACCCCGCTAACCGTCCTTCACGGGCCGCCGGCCAGCGGAAAGACGGCTGCGCTCGTCGAATACGCAGCGGCGCGCTACAACCACGACCCGTTCGCTCCAACGCGCGTGATCGTCCCGACAATGAGGCACGCGGATCAGATTCGCAGGCGGCTCGTTGAATCGGCTGGCGCTGCTCTCGACCTGAGCGTGGATACCTTCGATACGTTCGTCCGCTCGCGAGTGACGACGGGCAGTGTCGCTGCGCGCGACATCAGCGACGCCTTGCTCCGTCGCGTCCTCGCCTTGTCGACGGCGAGCCCTGCGTCAAGCTACCTCTCCCCTATCGCCGACGCTCCGGGCACGGTCACGCTCATACGAGACGCGATCCGAGAACTCATCGCCGAAGAGATAGACGCAACTGACTTCGAGCAGGTCGCCACCACAACGGAGCTTCCTGAGCTTCTCGCGCTGGCCGATCTCTACAAAGGCTACATGCGCGAGCTGGAGAAAGTCTCGCTGACCGACTCGACCGGGGCGACATCCGCGCTCGCAGCCGGTCTCGCGACTTCGGGGCTGGCGCCCGATCCGATTCTGGTCGATGGGTTCCAGTTCTTGAGAGCCGGAGAACTGAGACTCGTGATCGCCCTTTCGAGGGGTGCCGATGTTTTCGTGACCCTCGACTTGACCGCGGGGCCACGAGCGGTCGCCACCCACGAGGCTCTGCTGGCCGCTGGCGCATCTGACCAGGAGTACTCAGCGCCGGCCGAGTTCCGCTCGGGAGTTGAGGCGACGAGCCTCACCGATGATGACGCGCAGCTCCGTGCGATCGCACGCGACATTAAACTGCGCCTCACCCAAGAGTCAGGCCTCCGTCCTTCGGACTTCGCCGTGACGTTCCGCCAGGTGACGCCTCACCTCGGGCATGCGCGGCAGGTGTTTCGAGAGTTCAACCTTCCGCTCGACGCTGCCGCCGGCGTGACACTCGATCAGACCGCGCTTGGGATGTGGCTCTTGCGGCTTCTCCGACTCGGCGTGCACGGATGGCGCCAAGAGGAGGTCGTGGAGGTCTTCTCGAGCGCCTTCATCAACCGCCAGCAGTGGCAACTGACCCGCGGCGACATCAATCGTGTCCGTCGCCGGGCACGTCGTGAGCACCTGTGGGCCGGCCTTGACGAGCTGCGATTAGCCGCGTCGGCTCCAGCCGCTGAACAGAGCGAGGACAACGGATCTGGCGGAGCAGACGGAAGCGCGTTCCACGCCGCCGTTGATCGTCTGGCTGCTGTCGTCGCCCAGCCCGAACAGTCGGCCGGCGCGCATGCGACTGCCATCGACGGGGCGCTCTTCGGCGCCGATCCCTTGGTTCGCGCGATCGACAAGGAAGCGTATCCGGACGCGGTCGCGGTCGCGGGCAGGGTCCGTGGCGAGCTGCGCTCCTTCGCTGCCGTCGACGAAGCACTTGGCGAGCGAGCTGTTCGCTTCGAGGATTTCGTCGCCGCGCTCGAGGAACGACTGGCCACGAGGACGATCGTGCTACGTGAGGCGGGGGGCGTGCTCCTCGCCCCAATGCACACACTCCATGGCCTCCGCTTCGCACACGTCTACGTGGGCGGCCTCTCACAGGGCGAGTTCCCGGCTCCCCAGCGTCCGAGGGGGCTGCTCGACGAGCGGGCCCGTGCGGCGCTCGCCACGGCCGGACTCGAGCTTCCACCGGCCGATCGAGCCACAGAAGACGAGCTCTGGCGGTCGGTCGTGACTCGTGCGGAGCAACGCACATCGCTCTGGCGGTCCCGCATCGACGCGGAGGGCCGCAGTCGTGGTCCCTCCTACTACTTCATCGACAATGCGAGTTCGATCGACGACATCGAAGCAGATCCTCCGCCCGAAGACGCGGCGTCGGCACGCGAGCTATCGGTGCTGCTCAGCCGCGGGTGGCGAGACCGAGAGCTGCGACGACCTGCCGACGTGGTCGACGATCCGCGAAGCCGTCACGGTTGAGGCACAGCGACGCTCCTGGGCTGCGAGCTCCCTCTTCGAGGGCGACCTCAGGGCGACACCACCGGCGCCGGTCTTCGACGCCGAAACGCGCTGGAGCGCCAGCCGTCTCGAGACGTACCGAACGTGCGCGTTCCAGTTCTTCGGACGCTACGTGCTCCGGCTGACCGAGCTGGATCAAGAACATGATGCCGTGGACGCCGCGACGCGGGGCACCGTGATTCACGCCATGCTGGAGGAGGCGCTCGGCCCGATCGTCGAGGCGGGTGGAGGACTGACCGGGGAGACCCTCGCCGGGGCGGTAGAACGCCTGCACAGAACGGGCCCCGAGATCTGGGACCGAGCGCCACGCGAGCACGGGTTCGGCCGTGCCGCGCTCTGGCGGATCCAGGGACCGGAGACGATCGACGCCCTGGCGGAGCTCCTCGAGCGTGAGGCCCAACGCAACGACGTCGCCGGCGTTACGCAGATCGTGGGACTTGAGCAGTGGGTGGATACGACGCTCCAACTGCCAGATGGAAGCGAGATCGCCTTCCAGGGGGGTATCGACCGGCTCGACTCCGGCGATGACTTGATCCAGGTCGTCGACTACAAGTCCGGCCGAAGGATCCCGATCCGTGAACTGGACGATGGTCGCCGCCTGCAACTTCAGCTCTACGCCGCCGCGGCGGCGCAAGAGCAGGGTGTCGAACACGTGCGCGCACTCCGGTGCGCGCGCCGAACGCCAACGCCATCGCCGAGCGGGTGATCGGGACGCTCCGGCGCGAGTGCCTCGATCACGTCATCGCCGTCAACGAACGGCATCGGAGGCGGGTGCTTGGTCAGTACGTCCAGCACTACAACGCGATGCGGCCGCATCGGTCATTGGCGCTCGACTCTCCGGAGGGACGCAAGCCGGTGCAGCGGATGCCGAGCCAGCGAGTCGACAGCAAGCCGGTGCTAGGAGGTTTGCATCATGAGTATCGGTGGGCCGCATGAGGTTTTGCCGCCCCACGACGAGGCGAACCTTTACCGTGGGACCGTCCCGGCCCCCGCCGGGACTCAATGAACCAAGTCTCCATTAAACCCGGGGCGGTTCACCCAGCGTTCGCCCGAGGTTCGCTTGCCCGTTGAACTACTAGTCGCTGCTGGGCAGCTCTTCGGCGGCCGAGTCGAGCGGGGCGCCGGCGTCTACGCGCGCGCGCCCCTCGATGAGCGCAGCGTCGATGCCCGCGGCGTCGGGCTCGACAAGCTCGCCGCTACGCAGGAAGAGCAAGCCGGCCGCTGGTGCGTCGCCAACGGCTGCGGCGAGCGCGCGCTGGTAGAGGCCGATCTGCACGAGGTAGCCGCGCGTGACCGCAGCGGCAGTGGTGCCGTTGAGGCTATCGGTCTTGAAGTCGATCACGTGCCAGCCAGCCTCGTCGCGGTAGACGAGGTCGATGCTGCCGTGCACTGGGATGCCGTCCCAATCCCAGGCGAACGGCAGCTCGAACCAACGCTCGATGCCGGGCGTGCGCAGGGCCGCCGCGGTCGGCGAGCCCTCGAAGAGCTCGAGCATGCGAACGGCGTCCGCGGCCAAGGCGGCGACGGTGCTCGCGTCGAGGGCGCGGTCGCTTTCCTCGCGCGCGATCGCCTCGAGCGCGGCGCCATCGAGGGTGGCACGGGCCGGGCCGTGGGCGAGCTCCAGCGCCCGGTGCACGAGGCGGCCGCGCACCGCGCCGAGGCCGTCGCCGTAGGCGACAGGCGACCGGGTGTCGTCGCGGGCGCGCAGGGCGGTGACGGGCGTGCTGGCGCGGATCGGGATCACCCGGGGCCGCGCCAGCAGCGGCGGGACGTAGTCTTCCTCGTCCGCCGCGGCAGGCACTTGCACCTCGGACGGATGGGACCTGCGGGCGATCGCGTCGACATCGACGGGGAGCGCGGCGCGCATCTCGACGTTGCGGAGCGCGCCGCTGGCATGCGCGTCGCGAACCATCCCGAGCCAGCATTCTCCGCCTGCGTCGTCGCCTGAGACGTAGAGGTAGTCCGCGGCGCGGGTGGCCGCGACGTAGAAGAGCCGGCGGTGCTCGGCTGCCTCTTCGCGGTCGTCCTGCCGCTGCAGGTGCGCGTAGAACCCGGGCTTCGGTCGCGTCTCATCGTCCTCGTCGCGGGCCATCGTGGCCGAGACGCCGTCGCCGCGGCGCCAGCGGACGGCGGGGTAGCTGCCGCGGGCGGTGAGGTGCGCCTCGGGCACGAAGACGATCGGGAACTCGAGACCCTTCGAGGCGTGCACCGTCATCAGCTGCACGGCGTCGGTGCGATCGAGCACCGCCGGACCCTCGCGCGCGTCGAGGTCGTCGCGGCGTTGCTCGAGGTACTCGACGACCTCGCTCAGCGAGTGGCCCGCCAGCGTGCGCGCGATCCGCACCAGCTTGCGGATGTTCGCGCGCGCCTGCTCGCCGCCCTCGATGGGGACCCAGGCCGCCTCGACGGCGGTGCGGTCCAGCGCGAGCTCGAGCAGCGCCTCCGCGGACGCCGAACCGGCCGCGCTCCGCAGCTCGCCGAGCACGCCGCCCGCGTGCTCGCAGCGCGCGCGCTCGTCCCCGCTGATCGCCGCCGGCGGATCGGCGAGCGTGCGCAGCAGCGGCCGGCCAGTGCTGCGCAGTGCCAGCAGCGTGTCGTCGGCCAGCACGAAGAACGGCGAGCGGAGCACGCCGACGAGCGCGATGTCGTCGTGCGGCTCGGCGAGCCAGCGCAGGAGATGCCCGCAGTCGAGGACTTCCTGGCGCGTGAAGAAGCCGGTCCCGCTGGGTGTCGTGTACGGGACGTCGTGGGCCTCGAGCGCCTCCTCGAAGGTGTGCACGTTCGAGAAGCGGCGCAGCAGGACCGCGACATCGCCGGGCGTCGCCGGGCGTGTCGCCGCGACTTCGCGGTCGTAGATAGGACGCTGCTCGCGGAGCAGTGCTGCGATCTCGGAGGCCACGGCGTCCGCTTCGACGCGCCGGCGTTCGTCGCCTCCGGCCCGGTCGCCGTTCGGCGTGGTGCGCCCGACCGGCATCAGCACGAGGTGGGGCGCCTCGCCGGGTGGTGGCGAGGGCCGTCCCTTCATCGACTCCATCACCGCGTCGAACGGCTCCGACGGGTTGGCGAAGACCGAGCCGAACAGCTCGTTAAGCCGGTCCACGAGTGCGTCGTGGGCGCGGAACGACTGGCTGAGTGGCAACGAGGGGCCGCCGCGCCCCGTCGCGAGCGCGCGCAGCTCGCCGAAGCGCTGCACGTCCGCGCCGCGAAAGTGATAGATCGACTGCTTGGCGTCGCCCACGAGGAAGAGGTGCGGCCGTGGCTCTGCCCCGTCGTTGCCGTCGTCGCCGGCGATCAGCGCGACGAGCTCGGCCTGCGCCGGGTTGATGTCCTGCGCCTCGTCGACCATCAGGTGGCGAAACCCGGCGCGCACCTCGGCGGCCACGTCCGGGTGGTCCCGCAGTAGCCGGATCGCGCCGAGCTCGAGGTCGAGGAAGTCGAGGGCGTGCCGCTCGCGCTTCGCCGCCGCGTAGCGGGCGTCGGCGTCCTCGAAGAGGTCGCGCAGCCCGACCAGCGCCGCCAGCGCGGGACCGTCGTGTTCGTTCCACGCGGGCAGCTTGCCCGCTTCGTCGTCGAGCTCGCGCAGCCGCACAAAGCCGGCCTTGATCTCGACGTCCGGGGACGCGCTCCGGCTGCCGCGCCGCAGGTCGGTGCGCGCTCGGGCCTCGGCCAGCCGGCCGACGAATCCGGACCACTCGCCGCTCGCGGGATCGCCGAGCTCGCCGAGGACCTCGCGAGCGATCGTGGCGAGGCCCTCGTTCGCGGCGGGGATGTCGCGAGCCATCTCAGCGGCGATCTCGGCAACCTCGGCTCGGAGCGGCTCGCGCAGGGCGCCGTAGCGCGCGTCGAGGGTGGCGCGCGCGTGCTCGGCCCAGCCGTCGGGCTCGGGTCCCATCGCGGCGAACGCGGCGCGGACATCGTCACGTCGCGCCACCATCAGCGGCAGCTGCAGGCCGGCGTGGTAGACCTCGATCGCACGCAGCGCGGCGGTGCGGGCGTCGCCCGCCTCGGCGGCCGCGTCGATGGCCTCCGCGCAGGCGATGCGCCGCAGCAGCTCGGCCTCGTCGTCCGCCAGCACGTCGGCCGCGGGATCGATGGCCGCCTCGACCGGGTGCTCACACAGCAGCCGCAGCGCGAGCGCGTGGACGGTGCCGATCGCGGCCTCGTCCATGTCCCGGCGATCGTCCGACAGCGCCGGGTCGGTCATCACCGCGCGGCGCACGCGCTCGCGCATCTCGGTGGCGGCGGCCTCGGTGAAGGTCACGGCCGCGATCTCGGGGATGCGGCAGCTCGCGAGTAGCCGCAGGTAGCGCTCGACGAGCACGTGCGTCTTGCCGCTGCCCGCGCCGGCGATGACCACGAGGTCGGTCGCGCCAGCCTCGATGATCGCCTGCTGCTCGGCGGTCAGCTCCACTGCTTCGACCGGGTGAACTGGTTGACGCGACAGATGTGGCGGAAATCGCAGTAGCTGGGGCAGGGCACCTGCGGGTCGACACGGAAGTCGGCCGCCGCGACGGAAGCGCGCGTCGCCGCGGCGATCGTGGCGACCTCGTCGATGAGCGCGCGGTCTGCGTCGCGCGCGGTGTCGAGCAGCCAGTCGTCCGCGCGAGGATCGAGGTAGGCGTAGCGTGCGACCAGGCGCTGCGCATCGAGCTGCCGGCCGGCGGCGAGCGCGTAAAGCTGCAGCTGCAGCCTGCGGCCGGCCTCGACGTCGGCGCGTCGGATCGGCCGGCCGCTCTTGTAGTCGACGATCTGCGCGAAGCCCTCGCCCTCGTCCACCCGATCGATGCTGCCAACGAGGCGCAGCTCCGGGTCCACCCCTGGCAGGGCGACGTCGATCGGCAGCTCCTGGCGGACGACGCGCTCGACGCCGAGCGTCGCGTTCGTGGCGGCCTCGCGGTGGAGCAGCCGCTCGAGGTCCTCGAGGACGTCGTCCCAGCCGAAGCGCCAGAGCGCTGCCCGGCCGAAGGCATGCCGCGACGGGGCATCGTCCCATAGCCGTCGCCCGACACTGCGCACCCGCTCGATCACAAGATCGACGGTGTCCGGAATGAGTGGCCGCCCGTCCGCCGCGAGCGGCACCACGGCGTCTTCGAGGATCTCGTGCACCACGGTGCCGCGCATCGCGGCGTCGGCCTCGCCGAGCTCCTCTTCCACCTCGTAGAGGTGCAGCGCGTAGCGACTAAAGAACTGGAACGCGCACGTGCGGTAGGACTCGAATCGGCTCGCGCTCCAGCGCTCCTCCTCGTTCGTGAGCCAGCCGACGTCGGCGCCCGCGATCGCGCCCTCGTGCGCCCCGGCGCCGTCGAACGAGCGGCGGCGCTGTTCAACGGAGGCGGCGGCGCGCACCACGAGCGGCCACGCCGCGAGGTCCCGCGGTCGCCGCAGCTCGCCGACGCGCCAGCGCGCCGACAGCGCCACGGCTAGCTCGCGCGCGGAGGCAGCTTCGGGAGGTTGCACGGCGGGAGGCTCGTCGACGGGCTCGACGCCCGCCTCGTGCAAGTAGTACGACGAGGCCGCGGGCCGCCCGGCGTCGTCGCGGCGGCGCCGCCACAGCGAGATGCTCGCTTCGGCGCGCGAGGACGCCACGCGCCACAGCTCGTCCTCGCTGGCCCGTGGCTCTGGCGGCAGGTCGAGGCCGGCCGCGCGCAGGAGCTCGCGCGACCGCTGGTCGAGCAGGGCGGGTGCGCGCCTCGGGGCGGGGAACTCGCCCTCGACGAGTCCGCCGACGAAGACGTGCGCGAAACGCAGCCCGTGCAGCGTGTGCATCGGCGCAAACAGGACACCGCCGGCCTCGCGGATCAGCGTGGCCGCTCGCTGCATGCGGCGTTCGAGATCGTCCGCGAACGCATCGAGCGAGATCACCGGTCCACCCAGCGCCTCATCGATCGCCCTGAGGGCGTCGAGGTCCGAGCGCAGCGCAGCGATCTCTACCTCGAGCGTGTCGTACCCGTCGACGGCGCTGCGTGCGAGTCCGTCGGCGCCAAAGAGCACGTCGTCGAGCGCGGCTGCCCAGGCGCTGGCACTCTGCGGCGCGACATCGAGGAGCGCCGTCAGGCGGGCGCCCGCGGTTCCGATCGCTCGGCCCGCGACGCGGAGGCGCGCGGCGTACCCGTCGTGGCCGTCCTGCTCGGCCGTCTGTGCGTCCAGCTCGAGCGCATGTGGCAGCTCGCGCAGCGCATCGAGGCCGGAGAGCAGCCGGTGAGCGCGGCCGGCGCGGATGGCATGATCGACCGAGTCACCCTCGATCTCAAGGCGGCTGCGATCGAGGAAGGACGAGCGCAGCAGCTCCGCGAGCCGCGTGAGGCGCCAGTCGTGGGCCGGCAGGCGTAGCAGCGCGAGCACCCAGGTGCCGAACGGCCTCGAGGCGATCCGCTCGCCCGCGGCCGGGTCGAACGGTAGGTCGTACTCCTGGAATACCCGACGGGCCAGCGAGAGATGCGGCGTGGCCTGGCGGAACACGACCGCGACGTCGGATGGCCGCAGCGAGGCATCCTCGGTGAGCGTGCGCTTGATGGCGCGCGCGATCCCGCGCAACTGAGCTTCGGTGTTGGCCGCAGTGTGCGCGCTGATCGCGGCCGAGCTGGCCTGCGGCGGCAACTGTTCTCGCTGCGCCCCGGGGACGAGCTGCTCGATCCGTTCCGCAGTCCAGCGCGCCCGTTCGCTGCCTTCGGGGTCGAGCGCGATCGCCACCTCGGTGCGCTCGGCGAGCGCCGCGAGCAGTCGGATCTCCGGGGTACTCAGCAGTTCGAACGAATCGACCAGGACGAGGCCCGGCACGTCCGACGCCTGCTCGATCGCGTCCGCAGCGACTGCAGCTGCTTCGCGGGGATCACGCCAGCCGTGGTCGTCGAGGGCAGCGCGATAGGCCGTGTAAATGTCGGCCAGCGCGAGGTGGTCGGCGCTCGCGGTGCGCCGTGCCGCGCCACGTAGCTCGCCGCCTTCGATGCCGGCCGTGACGAGCTCCCCGACGGCCGAGCCGACAAGCTCGTGCAGTCCCGGAGTCTCGGCGATCGGCTGGAATCGCTGAGCCTCCCCGCTCGCCGTTCGCTCGCGCGTGACTCGCCACAACAGCTCCGCGGCGACCTCGTAGGGCGGCATGTTGGCGCTGACGTATCGTCGCGTGAAGAGCGCGAGGGTGAGGACATCGAGGGCGAGCGCGACTCCGCAGCGCGAGACGAGTCGGCGACGGAACTGGTCGCCGTGTCGCGCCGTGGGCACGAGCACGAGCGTTGACGCGAATCGATCGGCCTCGTAGCGCTCGGCGGCACGCTGAATCAGCCGCTCAGTCTTCCCGCTTCCAGCTGGACCAGTTACGAGCGCGAGTGCCGCCATGACGCAGAGCCTAGCTGATGGTGGACGGGCATGTTCTCGCCTGGTGTTGCAGCCCGGAAACGGTAGAGCTGTGACACCTCCTCGAGGCCCACGATTCAGTAGGCCGGGAGCTCCGAGGAGGGCGGCGCCTTGTTGCCCCCCGAGGTCACGAGCAGTGTCTCATCGTGGGGCGAAGGGGTCAGACGCGTAGCGCTCGGCGGCACGCTCAACGAGGAACTGCGTCTTGCCGCTTCCTGCCGAGCCACTAACGAGTGTCATGCCGCTCACAGGCGGCAATGTACTTGATCCGAGCTGGCCTCGGGCGCGTCAGGGCCTACGCAGCATCGCGATCCGGGTGGCCCTCCGGACAGCGCTCGGGCACCTTGCCGCGACCCGCATCTTCGGCCACGAACGCACGCAATGCACGAAGAGCAGAGATAGCGCGCCGCTCCCCCGCCCCCCGCTCCTCTATGATCACGCGCTGCGAAGAGCGCGACGCGCGCGTGGTGATTGCGGAGGGGGCAGGATGCGCCTTGAGAACGACGACGGCCTATCTGAGCTGCTTGCATCCGGCGAGGAGACGCGACTCTGCACGGGTTTCGAGTTCACGGAGGGGCCGATCTGGGTCGCCGCCGACGAGGCACTGCTGTTCAGCGACATCCCCGGCAACCGCATCCATCGCTGGCGACCAGGGTCGGATGCCGCTGAGGTCTACCGCGAGCCGAGCGGGCATTCGAACGGGCTCACACTCGATGCAGACGGGCAGCTGCTCGCGTGCGAGCACTCGGGGCGGCGCGTGTCGAGGGCGACGTACGTCGCTCGTGGCGGCGACGGCGCTGGCACGGACGTGGTCGCGGCCTTCGAGGGGAAGCGCTTCAACAGCCCCAACGATCTCGTGATGCACTCCTCTGGGCGCCTCTATTTCACGGATCCCACGTACGGACTCCCGCGGCCGGGCGCGCGGCGCGTGATGGGTAACCCCGATGCTCGCAAAGAGCTCGACTTCCAAGGCGTCTACCTCTTCGACGCGGACGGGACCCTCACGCTGCTGGTCGACGAGTTCACGCAGCCGAACGGACTCGTTCAGCCCGGTGACTCGGCGCTTCTTCGCCATGGGGTGGCGAAGTTGGAGCGGGAGAAGGGATTCGAACCCTCGACCCTCTGCTCGGGAAGCAGGGGCGCTACCGCTCGCGTTGCACCGCCACCTAACGATCTGATGCTCAATTTCTTCAGCACCCTCAGACTCGCCATAGGGGGGTCAAACGCTTGCTTTCGCCGCCGCGCAGAGTGAGTCATGTCCGTCCACCGAAAAGGAAAGGGACGGAGCTGCATGGCCCAGATCGACGACCTCATCGCCACCTACCTGAACGCGGTCGAGACCGAAGGCAAGTCCGTGCGCACGATCAAGAGCTACCGCGACTCGCTCGCCACCTTCCGGCTCGTCGGGCGGCGGCTCGGCTTCCCGGACGCTGTCGGGGACCATGACGTAACGCACGTCTACGCCTTCCTCGCCGAGGTGCGAGCCAGGCGAGGGCGTAGCGGTCGTGCCACCACGACCCCCATCTACCAGAACCACCATCACCGCACGCTCGGGGCTTTCTTCTCCTGGTGCCGGCGCATGGGCTATCTCGACCCGGAGCGCACGCACGTCTTCGCCCGGGTGCCGCTGGCGCGGATCGAGCGCAAGGCGCCGCGGCCTTTCAGCGAAGAGGAGATCGAGCGGCTGCTCGCTGGCTGTGACCGCTCGCGCATGACTGGCTGCCGGAACTACGCGCTGCTGCTCTTCCTGCTCGACAACGGGGTGCGGTCGCAGGAATGCGCCTCCGTGCAGCTCGACGAAGTGGACTGGGAACGGCGGCGGGTGCTCGTGCACGGGAAGGGTGCGAAGCAGCGCTGGGTCGGGATCGGCGAGCGCACCGCTGACGCACTACGCGATTACGTGGCGCGCTTCCGCGGCGAGCAGGCGGGGGCGCTCTTCCTGGGTCGACACGGGGAGGGGATGGCGGACGGACATTCCTTCTACGTGCTCCTCGGGAGATTGGCGAAGCGTGCTGGCGTCGAGAAGGCGAACCCGCACCGTTTCCGCTACAGCTTCGCCACCTGGGCGATCGCCTCTGGTGCGCGCGAGCTCGACGTGCAGTTGCTGCTCGGCCACTCCTCGCCGCAGATGACCCAACACTACGCGCGGGCCTACGACTCCGAACAGGCGGTCGCGGCGCACGCGGCCCTCAGCCCCGTGGGACAGCTCACTTCGACGCGAGGCGCCGCCCATGCGGCTACGAGCGGTCGCCCACGCGAGAGCGTCGGCCACGACTTGCGTTCCTCGCTGAACGGAGTGAGTGATGTCGTCCGCTCCGAGGCGGCAGGCGCATTGCCTGATCCACCGCCGGCCCGAAAGGAGGGGCGCATGAGCACCACGAAGGCCGAGATCAAGGCCGGGCTGACCCTCGTCGGGAAGTACAAAGGCGAGGAGCACACCTGCGAGGTCGTCGAGCGAGACGAGCGGCTCTACTTCGTGCGCCCAGACGGCCAGTGCTTCACAAGCCCCTCGTCGGTGGGCAAGGCGGTGACCGGCACGGCAACCAACGGCTACCGCTTCTGGTCGGTCCCCGAGCAGGCCCCGAGCGGCCAGCCGGGGCGCCAGAAGGCGGCTCGGGACGCACTCGCGACCATGACGGCTGACGCGGCGCCGCGCACGGCGAGCGGGGCCGGCAGCGCGAACGTCGCGCCGAAGCTGGCGACGCTGATCGAGAGGGCGAAGAGCCAGAAGGCGAAGCCCGCGAAGCTGATCGAGCGAGCGAAGAGCCAGAAGGATGTCCCCGAGGGCCGGGTGCGCTACTTCTGCTCCTCGTGCATGAAGGCGTTCGTCGCCGACGACGCCGGCCGCGGTAGGGTGCCCGGGCGCTGCCCTGAGGGCCACCCGGCCCGTCAGGCGGCGTAGGCAAGCTCGATGCCCGACTCCGAGCGCGATCTGCGCGCAATCGAGGTCAGCATCGGCGATGGCGAGACCATTCGTGTCGAGGCCACGCCGTCGGGGCTCCTATTGTCGAACGACTCCCGCTGGCGCCAGCCCCTCACGCGCGAGGAGGCGTGGCGCCTCGCCGAAGCGATCGACTGCGTGGCAACTCGACCGGGCGGCTAGTGCCGAGCCGCTGCGAGCGCGCGGTGCAGCCCGACTTTGGCAGGGGCGTCAGAATCCTGAGACTGCTGGGCCGGCTCCGCGGCTCGCTGGTGTGTCGCTCACAATCCGAGCCGCTGGCGACTTCGTTGCACGCGCTTCTGCCACGTGTGCTTGCATTTGTCGGAGCAGAACCGCGTCTGGTAATGGCTCGCCCGGAAGGGCTTTCCGCAGCGCGGGCACCACCTCGCGTTCCCGCCGAGGGCGTCGTCGCGGATCATCGACGCGAACGAGCCGATCAGCGACCGGGACGTGTGGGCCTCGCGCAGCTCGCCGTCTTCGACCGTGAGGCTGCGGCCGCTCGCCGCGAGCAGATGTGCGAGCAACGCTGCGCCGTCCTTCATCTCGCCAACGCGTTCCTCGTCGGGCGGGTTGAGCGGGTCGGAGGTGGCCAGCCAGGTCAGCGCGTCGCGCAACGCCACCGCCGCGTTCAGGAAGTCCGTGAGCGGCTCACCGTACGCGCGGCAGAACGGCTCGCTGAGCGGCAGCAGCGACCGCCACCGCTTCCGACGGACGGCGTCGCCGAGGTACGGGGTCACAGCACGCAGCGGGTGAAGCCTGAGCCTCGGGCCGCGCAGCTCGCGCATGAGCACGCCGGCGGGGAAGGCGTCCACGGGTGGATCACCGGGGCGAAGACGGGTGCCCGCACGCCGGCCTTCAGCTTCCGGGCGCCAGCTCCCACGGCCAACCCAATCGCGCTTGCTTACTGCCCACCCGGTCGTGCTGCGGAAAAGCTGGAACTGTGCAGGAGCCAGTGCACCGTCGAAGCGACGCCACGTCACCGGGGTGAATAGCGCCTCCATCCGCTGGAGCAGCGTTCCCGGCAGGCCCCAGCGTTGGCACCAGCGGAGCAGCCGCTGGAGAGCGTATTCGTCGCCCGCGCGCGTGCGCCCGTCGTCGTCCAGCGCGAGTCGCAGCGACGTCGCGAGTTCGATGAACTCTAGGTACGGCGCCGGCGCTCTCGACTCCCATCGATCGAGAGGGTTGAACCACTCCACCTCGGCGTCGACCGTTGGCCTCACCACCCCGGCCACCAGCTCGTACTCGCTGAACCGCCACCAGCGGTCGGCCGCGACTTCGTCCTGCTCGTTCATCGCACTAGGTCCTAGTCATGTCCTTTGCCTGACTGTCGTCCTGCTCATTATCTTCTATGCGTAGGACAGCGGCGGTCAAGCGATAGGAGGAGGAAGGTGCCGAAGGACAGCTGGCGCAATCGGATCGTGGGCCACCGGGACGTGCCGCCCGGGGATCTTGAGCTGAACGAACTGAACTTTCGGGAGCACTCTCCCCACCAGCGACGCGTGATGCGCGAGCTGCTGGAGGAAAGTGGCTGGCTGCACAGCGTGGTCTTCAACCGAACGACGGGCCGGATCATCGATGGAGCGATGCGCGTGAAACTGGCACGCCAACGGGGCGAGGCGACGATCCCGGTGACGGACGGCAGCGGGCGAGATAGAGGGCGATGCTCTGAGAGCGTGGTCGGGGCGGGCATGGGGACATGGACGCTCGTCGGCGGGCGGGCGTCAAGTCGCGGGGGAGACTTGCGTTGGGTGATGCATCTCGCCAGCGGGATCAGCACGCACGCGACCATCGGGGACGCCCAGCAGCACCTGATCGGGCTGCTGCAGAGATGACAAAGGATGACACCCAAAGGGGGGTGGAATGACGGCTGCGGTTGCCTGGCGAGGTGTGTTCATCGAGCGGCTCAGGGCGACGGGCAACGTGACGCTCGCGGCCAGCGGGGCCGGGGTGACCCGCCAGCACGCCTACCGGACGCGCAACCGGAGCAAGGCGTTCAGGCGCTCATGGGAAGAGGCGCTCGAGCAGGCCGTCGACCTGCTCGAGCGCGAGGCCCGTCGTCGCGCCACGGGCGTCAAGCGCGATGTCTGGTACGCCGGCGAAGTGGTGGGGAGTGAGTCCGTCTACTCGGACACGCTGCTCATCTTCCTACTCAAGGCCCATCGACCGGCCAAGTTCCGCGACAACGTCAAGGTGGAACACTCGGGCACCCGCGGAGGTTCGGTGCATGCTGAGGTTCGGGGTGGGCGCTGCACACTTTTAAGCGGGCTCCGCCGAGGCTGAACGCCGCCCGCGCGGCGGAGGGCGAGCAGCTCTACATGAACCCGCGGAACACCGCCGCCGGATCGCTACGGCAGCTCGATCCAGGCGTGACCGCCAGCCGTCGCCGCATTCGGCACACCGGGCTGGTAGTCGCGCTGCATCTTGGCCTCGTCGACGAAGCCCGTGAGGCAGTCGGCGAGGTCATCGTAGAAGGTGGAACCGACGTTGGAGCGCGAGAGCAGTGTCAGGTCGTAGATGCGGGTCAACGCCTGCCCAAAGCCGAAGATGGCTTCGGGCAGCCGCTCGGGGGGCGTGTCGACGGAGAAGACGCCGCTGTCCTGGTGGATGCCGCTCTCGCCAACGATGCGCTCAAGCAGCATTCCTCGCGTCCCCGTCAGGAACGAGTCGATGTCGTGCTCGTAGCTGATGTGCATGAGTGTGTGACCGTGGTCCGATAGTCGAAGGCCACCGGAAGGCGCCTCGGACAGATGGAAGGGGTACCCGTCTCCGTCGGGAAACCTGAAGTGCGTTCGCAGCATGAGCTCGCCGTCCGGGCGCGAATCGACACCCACGTCCTCACAGAGGCGCTCGCACAGGAGGTTCCTCAGGGCCTCTGCGTCAAGAGTCATCGGAGCAGCCTTGGCTGATCGGGCTCAGGAGCAGCGATCCCCTGGAGCCGGAAGTCCTCGATCAGGCACCTGAAGGCGCCGTCAAGGCTTGTGAAGCGGTGGGGGCCTCCCGGGTTCACTGCTCGCACTCGATGAAGCCGTCGCTCATAACGTGGCACGTGACCAGCGGCCCGGGGGTGAAACCGCAGCGGTTGCCATCGCACCACCACGGCTGCACCTCGAATGTCTCCACGGAGTGTGGCGCCGGGGTCGTCTCCTCCCACCACGGCGTCGGCACAGGGGGCGGTGTCGGCTCAGGCGTGGGCGGCGCCGCTGGCGGCAGTGCAGCCAGTGCCGCTGCATGTTCGGCCCTGTGGAATGCCCGCCACTCGTTGATCCAGCCCTGCAACGTCTCCCCGGTGACGTGCGAACCGCTAGGAGTATCGGTGCTGTGGAACTTGCCGATGGAAGACTCGGCGCCGGCGTCATCGTCGTCCACCTGGCTCATCGCCAGAAACACCTTGCCCCGGGTGAGCCAGCAGCCGTCTTCCTTGCATGGATCGATCCAGCCCAGTATGGCGGTCCGAAGCTCAGTCTCGCCGGGTGAGTTCTCGCGGAACCACTCGCCAAGTTCGCCACGAGTGAGGCCGTCACCGTAGGGATCGTCCTGGGCCTGCGCGGTCGGCGCGAGAGCGAGGAAGCCTGCCAGCAGTAGCACCAGAGCGATCGCAGCCAGCCGCAGCATCATGTTTCCTTCTGCGCGCTAGCATACCAAAGCCACGATCGAAGGAGCAGGCTAGTGGATCAGACCGCGGCGCTCGCCGATCTCCGCGTGCTCGATCTCACCGACGCGATCGGCGCTTACGCGACCAAGCTGATGGCCGACCTCGGCGCCGAGGTGATCCGGGTCGAGCCACCGACGGGCGATCCGATGCGAGGCACCGGCCCGTTCGTCGACGACGCGCCCGGGCCGGACCGGAGTCTCGCCTTCCTCCACTTCAACACGAACAAGCGGAGCGTGACGCTCGACGTGGGTACGCCGGCCGGTCGCGCCTTGTTGGACCGGCTGCTGGAAACGTCCGATCTGCTGGTGGAGAGCTTCACACCCGCGGAGTTGGAGGAGCTTTCACTCGAGCATGAGGCGACGAGGCGCCTCAACCCGAGCCTGATCCAGGTGTCGGTTACGCCGTTCGGCCTGACCGGCCCGCATCGGAACTTCCGAGGCTCCGATCTGATCGGTCAGGCCATGGGTGGGCTGATGGCGTTGACCGGATTCAGCGACGACCCGCCGGTACGGGTGGCAGCCTCCCAGGGGTATCACCAGGCTTCGCTCCATGCGGCGGTGGGGGCGATGGCGGCCGTCGCGAGGCGCGATCTCACCGGCGAGGGCGCCCACGTTGAGGTTTCGATGCAGGATGCGATCGCCCTCGCGACGCTCCAGACAGGCAACCTGAACTTCTACACGCAGCACGGAGTGGTGCCGCGCCGCGTCGGGAACGGCGGCGTGTCGCGCATCTTCCATGACGACGGCAGTCAGACCGCCGCTCGACCGACCTACTATCAGTGCGCCGAGGGCTGGGTGAACTTCGCCTACCGCGCGGTCGGTTGGGAGCAGATCCTCGATTGGCTCGACAGCCTCGGAGTGACTCACGATCTCAGAAACGAGCGCTACCAGGACCCAGCCACCCGTCCCCAGCACCTGGACCATATCTACGACGTGATCAGTGCGTGTCTCGCCACTCAGCGAGCGGAAGACGTGTACCACTCCGCGCAGCAGCACGACCTGGTCTGCATGCCGGTGCGGACGATCGACGGCCTCGCGAGCGATGAGCAACTCGAGGATCGAGGGTTCCTCGTCACACTAGAGCACGACGACCTCGCGCGGAGCATCACCTACCCAGGCGCCCCGTACGTTTTGAGTGAGACACCGTGGCAGGTCGTCCGGCACGCACCGATGGTTGGCGAGTACAACCGCGAGATCTACGTGGGCGAACTTGGACTCTCCGAGGGTGAGTTCGCCCAGCAGCAGTCCGCGGGCGTGTTGTGATTCGAACGGAGCGGGAGACCAAGGACATCATGCGCTGCCGCATCCCGGCGCCGCCCCCGAGTTCGAGTCGCACCTGATCGCGCGCATGGCGAGGAACGCGTGCCTCACAGAAGTCGCCGAGGATGTGCTCTACACGCCGGCGCGCGATCTCAGGAAGCGGCATCAGGCCCGCAGCATATCCTTCTTGGCCAGTACCTGGTCGAGGTAGAGCTTCGCGCCGTGGCGGCTGAACAGCTCGCGCGCGCGGTCGAGGTAAGCTGGGCCGATCATGAGTCCACTCCCTCAGGAAGCCGTGGCGCTCGCGGCCCCGCAGGGCGACGAAATCGGCGATTTCAGCCCGGTGACTCGGCGCTTCTTCGCCATGGGGTGGCGAAGTTGGAGCGGGAGAAGGGATTCGAACCCTCGACTGAACCGCCCCGGGAATGTTGGAGGCTCCAACTCCTGAGAGGATGGGGCGGTGACACGATGAGGCAGGTACGGCGTTCCATCAGCCTTTGCTGAGCTATACCACGCGGCGGAGGGATCCACACGTGCTCGTCTGGAATCGCATCGCGGGAGTGACGGCTCTCGCGGCGCTCGCAAGCGTTTCCGGCATCGCGCTGATCGGGGCGAGCGGCGCCGCAGCGCAGGGAGAGCACGGCGGCTTCGCCGGCGTCCCCCCCGCGCAGGCCGGCGTGGCGTTCCTGACCACGACGGAAGGCACGACCGCGGGGGGATTGATCGCCACGCTGACCGATGCGGGCTGCGACGTGGAGAGCATCGCCGTCCACTCCCAGCTGGAGTGGGGCGTGCACATCCCCGGTGCCCCAGCGCAGGTCAACGCTCCGTTCCCGCCGAGCATCCCCGCCGGGACGCCGTTCTTCGTGCGCTGCCGCGACGCGGTGCCGCCCGCCGTCGATCCCGCGAACGCCACCTACCGAATCGAGGCTGACGACGTGACGCTCGTCGACGGCCGGTTGGAAGTGCCCGTCGCGCCGGGGTCCGCGACGAAGACGGTGACGGTCCTCAGCGCGCGACGCGCCTACGGCGAGCTGGCCGGTGCGGGCGCCGCGGATGCCGGCGTGGTCGTGACACAGGACCGGGGCGGCAGCGGCACGTTCTACTACCTGGCCGCGCTCCGCGGATCTGCCGGCGCCGGCGCCGCGGACACGGTCTTCCTCGGTGACCGCATCATTGTGGACGACGTGTCCGTTGCGCACGGACGGCTCACGGTCTCGTACCTCGTCCGCCGGCCGAGTGAGCCCTTCGCCGCGACGCCGACGGTGCCCGTGCGCCGATCCTTCGTGCTGGAGAACGACTCGCTGATCGAGGTCGGCTCAGGCGCCTGCGAGGCCGGCGACCTCGACCAGATCGGCTCGTTTGTGTTCGTGACGGCTCCGCACGGCGGCGCGCGTGTCCGCAGCGGCTTCGCCGTCATGGGCTGCTCGCGGACGTTCGAGTCGAACGTCAACTGGCGGCTGCTGGACCGCGTGGGCGCGGAGATCGCCTCCGGCTTCGCGATCGGCGGTGGCGTCTACGGCCCCTATCGGTTCTCGTTCACGGTCGAGTACACGGCATCCGAGGAGCAGGTCGGCCACCTCGAGGTCTTCGAGGTCGACGAGTCGGGTGGGCAGGGCTTCCCGCCACCGCGGAACGTGATCCCGGTACTGCTCGGGCCGTGAGCCCACGGGCGTCGACGCGGCGACGCGCCGGACGCGCGCTCCGTTGGCGGGCAGCTGCCGGCCCGAACGGGACCGAGCGAGGCGTGCACCAGGTATCCGAGCACGACCGCGGGGACGGCCCACCACGCGTCCCGCGCTCGTTCCCCGGAACGTTGCGCGGGCGGTAGCTCTTGAGCGAGGCCCACGCCTCCAGCAGCGTGCCGTCCACGGTGAAGTGGTCGGCGGAGAGCAGCCGGCGCTGCCGCGCCTCGGCCACCACCTCCGCGAAGAAGGCGCGAGAGACGTCGTAGGCGAGCAGGCGCTCGCGGTTCTTCGAGAAGCTGGAGGCGTCGAATGGCTCGTCGCTGACGTTGAGGTCGAGGAACCACTTGAAGAGCAGGTAGCGCAGCCGCTCGCAGAACTGGCGCTCGCTGCGGATCGAATAGAGCGCGATCAGCAGGTTCGCCTTGAGCAGGTGCTCGGGCGGGATGGAGGGGCGGCCGCGGTCCGCGTACATGCCGTCGAACAGGGAGGAGAGCCGCGCCAGCGCCGATTCGACGATCGGTTTGATGCGGCGGATCGGGTGCTCCTCGGGGATGAAGGAGTCCGGCGTGACCGCTAGCAGCATGTTGGCCTGACGCTCAGCGTCGCCTCGCACGGGGCCGTGGGACGGCAAAACCTGATAGGTGCAGCTCTGTCCTGAGATAGCAGAGTATCGGCGAGCCACGAGAGGCTCGTCTGTGCTCTACCTCCGTCTGCTTGTCGCAGCACTCTTCGCTTCGGTCCGCGCCCGCCGCGATCTCGTCCTCGAGCACTTAGCGCTGCGGCATCAGCTCGCCGTCTACACAAGGGGCCGTCGTCGACCGCGGCTCCGTCGCCACGACCGCCGATGCTGGTCACTACTGGCACGTGGTTGGTCCGGCTGGCGAGGCACGCTCGTGATGGTCGAGCCGGACACGGTGGTGCGGTGGCATCGTTCTGCTTGGCGCGCCTACTGGCGCTGGAAGAGTCGTCGCGGGACCTGGGCGTCCCCACATTCCCGCCGAGTGGCAGCGGCTGATCCTGCGCAGCGCCACTGAGCATCCACGGTGGGGCGCCGTCCGGATTCGCCGACGTCAAGCATCTTCGGCGGGAAGTGACCGTCCCGGCAACCAAGGAGTTCCTCGACTACGAGCTGCTCGTGGATGGGCAGCCTGAGGTGATCGTCGAGGCGAAGGCGGTCCGGCACTCGCTGTCCGATCGGCATGCGGCGCAGTGCGTCCAGTACGCGAGCGTGTTGGGCGTCCGCTGGTGCCTGATCACAAACGGTCTGGCGTGGGCGCTGTATGACGCCCACGCGACAGGTCCGCTTCGCGAGAAACGGGTCGCGGAGGTCCGACTTGACGGGGACGAGACCGCAGCAGAGGAAGCCTGGGCAGTGCTGTCGGCGTTTTCGCGGCACGCCTTGGCTTTCAATCAAACCCAATCACCAGCCTGCTCGTCGATCGCGTGGTGGCCGACGAGCTGTCCCGCTCGGAATCAGCAGCAGTCCGGGCGCTCCGGCGCTCGGTGCAGCAGCGGTTCGGCGAGCGCGTGTCCACTGAGGCCGTCGTGAGTGCCATCGAGCGTGTCCTGCGGGCCTCTGCCCCCGCGGCGGAAGCCGGAGCTGAAGAGCCTGGCGCTCAGATCGAAACGGAACCCGAGTCCACGCCTCCTCGGCCTCGCCGAACGAAGGGCGAGCGCTGCACGCGTCAGCGTCTGGAGAAAGCCCGGATCGGCCATCTTCGGATGGTTGTGGCCGATCGGGAGCGAGGCGAAGCAGGAGTAGCAGTCGAGATACTGCTTGCCCTCAAGCGCGTCGACCAACTGCGAGCCATGCGAGCGCTCCAGGTCCGCGACCAAAGGCAAACCATCGGCCAGGATGTTTTCGCGCAGTACCGGGAAGACCTGGTCGGACTCGACCGCGACGTCGGGGCTGTTGGTGGTCTCGGACATTGTTCCCTCCCACGGGTCATCGGAGTTCCCTCGTCGCTCGGCGGACGAGGCCACGCGATGCCCATCGAGCTCGAACCTCGTCGGAACCTATCGAGGGGACCCGCTGGCGAACGCGCCATCGGCGATGGGGATCGGCGGCACCGCGCCGTCGGCTGACTGCACCCAGATAGCTGCCTCGCCTTGAGGATCGGTGCCCGCGTATACGAAGCGCTCGCCGTCCGGCGACCAGGGTGACAGCGCCCGCGCGAACTGGTCGAAGAACGGCAGGTACTCCTGGGCGAACGCAGGCGACGGGAGAAACCTGCTCAACCTGACGCTCCGGGCCTCGTCCCACACGTACCAGCGGAGCCAGGGGAGGCCGTCGCCCGGCTCCGCCAGCAGGTAGAGGAGCGAGTTGCCGTCCGAGCTCCAGAAAAAGGCGACGACGTCGCCGCCGCCAATCTGCCGGTTGCTTTCGCTGATGACGTCGAAGACGGCAAGCTCGGGGAGCGCCTGCTCCGGCTGCTGCTGCGCTGTGCGCAAAGCGATAGCCAAGCCATCGTCGTCGTCGCTCCACTCGCCGCCGTCCAGGGAGAGGACGGCGTAGGCGAGACGCTCGCCGCCGGTGTTGAGCGCGAAGCGAATCAGCCCCTCGAACCGCAGCAGCTCCCGGCGCGTCCCGCCGGCGGCTCGGCGAGGACCAGAGTTTGGCCCCCGGCGGTTCGAGCCGCGTATACAGCGGCGCCGGTCGCACTCGACCATTCGGGGGCGGGAAACGCAGCGGCCGCGTCGGCGATGCCGGTGCTGGCGCCGTCGAGGGTGAGGTAGCTGAGCTCATCGGCGCCGATGTGGCTGAGCAGCGCGCGCCCGTCGGGCTTCCACGAGAAGTAGAACGGTGCGCCGGACGCGAGCGGCGTCGCCTCGCTTCCGCCGGCCGCGACCTCGACGACGCCGAGCTCGAGGTCCCGCGTCGTGGGCGCCAGGTAGGCGACACGCGAGCCGGTCGGATCCCAGTACAGCAAGATCGGGAGCGCGGTCGTGGGCGCCGTCGTGCGAGCGCCGCCGTCCGGCCGGCTCGTGACCACCGTGCTCTGCGGCGTGCCGCCCCGGGCGTCGAAGGTGGCCCAGGCGACGCGCGCGCCGGTGGGCGACCAGACCGGCTGGCGATGCTGGAGGTCTGCCTCGGCGTCCGAGGTGAGCTCGACGCGCTGCTCGCCATCGGGGT
This sequence comes from Dehalococcoidia bacterium, assembly GCA_965248675.1. Classification (GTDB taxonomy): domain Bacteria; phylum Chloroflexota; class Dehalococcoidia; order UBA2979; family UBA2979; genus UBA6627. Next base: position 1,037,493 of record CBDFJZ010000008.1, on the reverse strand, counting down.
CGATCGTGAACACGTCGCCCTCCTCGCTCAGCACGAGGATGCGGTTGAGACCTGGCTGCACCGCGTCGACCTCCGTCGTCGCGTCCGGCTCGCCACCATCGCTCGAGCAGGCGGAGACGAGCGCGAGCGTTAGAGCGGGCGCGCTGAAGGTCGCCCTCATCGCCGCGACGGTAACAGCGCAAGCGTGCTCCGTCGGTACGCTCGCCACGATCGGCGACGCGGGCGACCTTGGGTCGCGGGGCGGCTAAAGGGGGGGGGGGCTGACCTGGTCGGCCAGCAACCGTATCCGCAAGAAGTGGCGGCCACTCCCAGGACCTAACGAGATTCTCTAACCAGACTGGGTAAATGCAGACCGGACAGACGAACCTTCGGCAGACCTAATTGTGCGCGATCAGTCCCGATCTTGGTCCGGATCGCGTTCTGCCGCGCCACGGGGCGCATCCGACGGGGGAGCGAATCTGGTACTCAGCACGGGGCTCAAGCATCTCCCAGAAGAGCGAGTGGTTTTGGAATCGTGAGGTCGCGGTTCCGACGGTCCTGCTCGGGCAATCTGGGCGAGCCCGACGCCAGGTGCGGCTCGGGAAGCGATGGCGCGATCTCACAGCCCCGTGACGGCGACCGACCTAGACCGTGAGCGACTTATCCTAAGGCGCGCACCCGGGGCCTTGCTAGCGGCGAATGAACTCATCGCCAACGTGGCCGCCGGGCCTCCGCCCAGCTCATCGGCGCGGCTTAGAGAGCTGATGGCGGCTGCGCACCGCGGCGGCCGGACGCCGAGTGCCTCGAGGCGCTCACGGACCGGAACACACCCCGAGGGCGGAATCGCCAACCGGTGCGCCGCACCTCCGAGCTGTTCAAGCTGAGCGGCGATGCGTCCGCGCCGGTCGGTCTCGTAGTCGAGTCCGAAGATTTCTCCCGCCGAGGTGGTGAGCGTCGTGGAACCCGCTTCGGGGGCCAGCTCCTCACGCGCACTCTCCGCCTCTTCGGACCGCAGCGAGTGAATCTGAATCTCACCGGCACGGCAGGCGATCAGCTCGCGACAGACGGCCATTCCGACCAGACCGTAGCCGCCGAGCACCAGGATCTTCCGTCCCTCGATATCCATGGGCGGGGGTTGCGGGAGCTCTGTCTCCGGTCACCTTTCTCGCTGAGTTGAGGGGCGCTCGAGGCGGGATCCGCGGGCGTCCCGGAGAGACTAGCAGACGAGATCGGCGCCCTCCGCCCAGTCACCCCCGGGCAGCAGCGCCCTGTTGCTGGCCCACGCTCCTCAGCGACGGAGCAGTTCACCGGCGATGATGTTGCGGCGGATTTCCTGGGTGCCAGCGCCGATCTGGAGCAGCTTGGCCGCGCGGTACAAGCGGTTGATCTCCATCTCCCACATGTAGCCGTAGCCGCCGTGGATCTGGAGCGCTTCGTCGGCGACGCGCACGTGAACGTCGGCTGCCTGGAGGATCGAGGCGGCTGAATGGGCGTGGATGTCGCGCGCCACCGCGCCCGTTTCACCGACCTCGAGCTCAGCGCACATCTCGAGCACTCGATAGCAGTAAGTGCGCGCGACCTCGACGCTGGTCCACATATCGGCGAATTTGTGCTGGATCACCTGGAACTCGGCAATCGGGCGGTCGAACTGCACCCGTTCCTGAGCGTGCTCACGCGCCAGCTCGAGGCAGCGTTCGGCCATCCCGATCGGACCAGCCGCGAGGAAGGCCCGCTCCAGATCGAGGCCACTCATCACAACCTTGATGCCCTCGTTCTCGCTGCCGACGAGGTTCGCGGCCGGAACGCGAGCGTCTTCGAGCACGAGCTCGGCGGTCTGGCTGCCTCGGAAGCCCTGTTTGACGAGCTTCTGGCCGACAGAGAAACCGGGGCTGTCGGTCTCGACGATGAAGGCTGAGATGCCGTGAGACCCGGCGGCCAGATCGGTCTTCGCGTAGAGCAGCACGATGTCGGCGATGCTGCCGTTGGTGATGAACATCTTCGTGCCGTTGAGGACGTACTCGTCGCCGTCGCGCACCGCCGTGGTAGCCATCGATCCGATCGCGTCGGAGCCGGCACCGGGCTCGGTGAGCCCGAGCGCCCCGACGAGGGAGCCGTCGCAGAGGCCCGGGAGGTAGCGGCGACGCTGATCCTCGTTACCGTTGCGGAAGAGGTTGTTCACGCACAGGTTGTCGTGCGCGGCCCAGCTCAGCCCGACGGCCGGGTTCCACTTGTGCATCACCTCGCAGACCAGGCCCGCCGAGAGCAGGTCCATCTCCTGGCCGCCGTACTCGCGTGGCACGGTGAGTCCGAGGTAGCCCTGGCGTCCGAGCATCGGGAAGATGTCGTCCGGCCAGTGCTCGTCGTCGTCCATCGGTCCCGCGAGCGGCGCGATCTGCTCGCGGCAGAATCGCTCGGCCTGAATGCGGATGTCGGATTGAAGGTCAGTCAGCTCATACAGGGCCATGCCGCAACTTTATCCTGTGCGCGGCGGCGGTGAATGTCAGCCAGGTTGCGTCGATTGGAGATTCGTGATGTCCCCGGTTCAGACCAACCGTTCCGCCGTTACGACTCGACCTGGCGCAACCCGCTACACAATGATGAGGCGTCTCGAACGGCAGCTCCGCCGCTGCGACGTCTGCGGGGGTGCGCGATGACAGTGCTTCGCTCGAATGTCGACGTTCGATCCGAAACGTACCGCGCCAACCGGGCGGCGATGCTCCGACGGATCGAGGAGATGGATGCGCTGATCGCGGAAGCGATCGACAAGGCATGGTTCTGGAGCACGCGGAGGATCTCTTTGACGCCGGCGGCGCCGTGGCGCACCTCGACCGAGCGGAGCGAGTCGACCCACTCCGGGCACTCGATGTCTCAGTCCTCAGACGAGTCGATGCTCGGACCGGGCTCATTCATCATCGCAGCTCGCACTGACGCCTCCGATGCACCGCCCGAAACCGTCAGTCCCCCTCCGGGGAGCGCATGGATCGGCTGAGAAACGGGCACGCGTGAGCTGTTCGACATGACAAACGCGATGATAGCCCGGTGCTCTGGTGACGCGTGGGACGGCAAAACTTGATCCGTGCGGTTCGATGCTGAGATAGCAGAGTATCGGCGAGCCACGAGAGGCTCGTCTGTGCTCTACCTCCGTCTGCTTGTCGCAGCACTCTTCGCTTCGGTCCGCGCCCGCCGAGATCTCGTCCTCGAGCACTGAGCGCTGCGGCATCAGCTCGCCGTCTGCACAAGGGGCCGTCGTCGACCGCGGCTCCGTCGCCACGACCGCCGACGCTGGTCACTGCTGGCACGTGGTTGGTCCGGCTGGCGAGGCACGCTCGTGATGGTCGAGCCGGACACGGTGGTGCGGTGGCAGCGTTCTGCTTGGCGCGCCTACTGGCGCTGGAAGAGTCGTCGCGGACCCGGGCGTCCCCACATTCCCGCCGCGTGGCAGCGGCTGATCCTGCGCATCGCCACTGAGCATCCGCGGTGGGGCGCCGTCCGCATCGTCGGCGAGCTGCGTGCCCTTGGCTTTGAGGTCAGCGCTCGCACCGTGAGCCGCTACCGCCGGCAAGCGCTGCGGCGCCCCCCGAGCCAGTCGTGGCGCACGTTTCTCCGCAACCACGCGTCCAGCATCTGGGCTGCTGACCGGTGCACGGTCCAGACCCTCACCTGCCGCACGCGCTACGTGTTCGTCGTGATCGACCACGGCCGGCACCGCATCCGGCACTGGAACGTCACGGAGCACCCGATCGCGCCCTGGATCTGGAGGCAGATGATCGAGGCGACCGCCTGGGGTCAGCAGCCAGGGTTCCTCATCCGAGACCGCGACCGTAGCGATGGCGGAGACTTCATCGCACGCGCTCGACGGATCGGGATCGAGACGATTCTGACTCCGCTGCGCGCGCCGAACGCCAACGCCATCGCCGAGCGGGTGATCGGGACGCTCCGCCGCGAGTGCCTCGATCACGTCATCGCCGTCAACGAACGGCATCGGAGGCGGGTGCTTGGTCAGTACGTCCAGCACTACAAACGCGATGCGGCCGCATCGGTCATTGGCGCTCGACGCTCCGGAGCGACGCAAGCCGGTGCAGCGGATGCCGAGCCAGCGAGTCGACAGCAAGCCGGTGCCAGGAGGCTTGCATCATGAGTATCGGTGGGCCGCATGAGGTTTTGCCGTCCCACGGCAAGCGAATCGTCCAGGTCGGCCAGCTGATCAACGCAATGAACGCCACGATCGTCGGCTTGATGATCCTTACTGAGATCCTTCGCTTCGAGCACCTCCTGATTGCAGCGTTCCTCCCGGGCAGCGTCGATTCCGTGATGATGCCTTCACGCAGGCGATGCTGCCCGGTGTCGTCGGCCTCCCCCAGCTCGCCAGCGCGGTCGCCGTCAACGCCGCCGCACGCGACAGCGTTCGGCTGCTCGCTCCCGCCGCCGCCGGTTTCCTCACCTTCCACAAACGTATCCGCGCCCTCGCCTGATCGCGTTTGAGCACTGCGCGAACAGCCGACCGCGCCGCACCGGCTGATCCGCCCGCGCGGCACGAGCTGGGTCGGTGAACGTGCCGACCCGCCGGCGCTCCTCGACTACGTTGGCGGCTATGACATTGGCCCGAGGACGCTGCGTCGCGATCGCCCCGCGCGAGCGCGCATAATTCCGTCTGCGCCTCTCGAACACGATCCCAGGAGTTGCCATGAGCTTCACGAGTCTGCTCGTCGCGAACCGCGGCGAAATCGCGATTCGCATCATCCGCGCCGCGGCCGACCTCGGAATCCGCACCGTGGCGGTCTACTCCCAGGACGACGCCGAGTCGCTGCACACGCGTGTCGCGGACGAGGCGCGCCTGCTCGAGGGCCGCGGTGCGATGGCCTACCTGGACATGGACGGCGTGATTGCCGCCGCGACCGAGGCCGGCTCCGACGCGGTCCACCCGGGCTACGGATTCCTGGCCGAAAACGCCGAATTCGCGCGCCGCTGCGAGGCGGCGGGGATGACGTTCGTCGGGCCGAACGTCGAGCACCTCGAGCTGTTCGGTGACAAGGCGCGGGCGCGGGAGGCCGCCGCCGCGGCCGGTGTGCCGACGTTGCGCGGCCTCGACCACGCCGTCTCCGTCGACGAGGCGCGCGAGTTCCTCGAATCGCTCGGTCCCGAGGGCGCGATGATGATCAAGGCGATCGCCGGCGGTGGTGGTCGCGGCACGCGCCAGGTGACCGACGCCGCCGATCTCGAGGCGACCTATGAGCGCTGTCAGTCCGAGGCCAACGCCGCCTTCGGCAACGGCGACGTCTATGTCGAGGAGTTCATCCCGCGCGCACGTCATATCGAGGTACAGATCCTCGGTGACCTGCACGGCGCGATCGCCCACCTCGGCGAGCGCGAGTGCAGCGTCCAGCGGCGCTACCAGAAGATCGTCGAGGTCGCGCCGGCTCCGAACCTGCCGGATCAGCTGCGCGGCGAAATCATCGAGGCCGCCACGCGCCTCGCGGGCAGCGTCAACTACGCGAACCTCGGCACCTTCGAGTTCCTCGTCGACGTCTCGGACCGCGACGGCGGCCAGCCCTTCGCCTTCATCGAGGCGAACGCGCGGCTCCAGGTCGAGCACACGGTCACCGAGGAGGTGACCGGCGTCGACATCGTGCAGTCGCAGATCAGGCTTGCCGATGGCGCCACGATTGCAGAGTTGGGCCTCGACGACCCGCGCATCGCGGAGCCGCGCGGCTACGCGATCCAGGCACGGGTGAACATGGAGACGCTGGGCGAGGATGGTTCGGTGCGCCCGGGCGGCGGCACGCTCACCGCCTACGAGGCGCCGAGCGGACCCGGCGTGCGCACCGACGGCTTCGGCTACACCGGATACACGACGAGCCCGATGTTCGATTCGTTGCTGGCGAAGGTGATCGGCCACTCGCCGTCGCGGAACTTCGAGGACGCGATCACGCGCACTTCGCGCGCGCTGAGCGAGTTCCGGTTGGACGGCGTCGCCACGAACATCCCATTCCTCCTCAACGTGCTCGAACACGAGGACTTCGCGCGTGGCCAGATCCACACCCGCTTCGTCGACGAGCAGATCGCGGAGCTGGCGGCGGTCGATGGCGAGCGGCGCCGCCGGTTCGTCGAGCTCGCGAGCGCGGCGCCCGACTCGGAGCCTGGGGCAGCCGTGACAAGCGGGTTCGCGGGCGCGCAGGTCGACAAGGGCGATCCGCTGGCGCTGTTCGCGCACGACGCGGCCGTGAAGGCGGAGGAGGGGGACGCGGCGGCCTCCGAGGGGCCCGCGCCGGATCTCGTGGGGCCGGGCGGGTCGATCGGCCTGCCGGCGCCGATCCAGGGCACGATCGTCGCGATCACCGTTGCCGAGGGCGACGAGGTGCGCGAGGGTCAGCAGGTCGCCGTCGTCGAGGCGATGAAAATGGAGCATGTGATCAACGCCGATCGCGACGGGATCGTGCGCGCGATCTCAATGTCCGTCGGCGACGTCGTGCTCGAGGGCTACCCGATCGTCTTCATCGAGGAGGCCGAGGTCACGGCCGAGCTGGACGCCGCCGACGAGGCGATCGACCTCGACCACATCCGTGGCGACCTCAAGGACCTGAACGAGCGCCGTTCGTACATCTACGACGAGAATCGGCCTGAGGCGGTCGCGCGCCGGCGCAAGACCGGCCAGCGCACCGCGCGCGAGAACATCAACGATCTAATCGACGACGGCACGTTCAGCGAGTTCGGACCGCTGGTCGTGGCGGCGCAGCGTTCGAGGCGGACCCGGCAGTGGTTGCGCGAGCGCACGCCCACCGACGGCTTGATCGCCGGCGTGGGCAGCATCAACGGTGACCTGTTCGACGACGAACACTCGCGCGCCATCGCCGTGCATTACGACTACACGGTCTTCGCGGGGACGCAGGGCAACCGCAACCACTACAAGCAGGACCGGATGTACGAGCTGGCGCACCGCTACGGCCTGCCGCTCGTGCTGTTCGCCGAGGGCGGCGGGGGCCGTCCGGGCGACACCGGCAAGGAGGGTGGCGTCGGCCTCGACACCTACACTTTCACGCAGTTCTCGAAGCTGAGCGCGCGCGTGCCGATGGTCGGCGTGACCTCGGGGCGGTGTTTCGCCGGCAATACCGCGCTGCTCGCGTGCTGCGACGTGATCATCGCGACCGAGAACTCGACGATCGCGATGGGCGGCCCGGCGATGATCGAGGGCGGCGGCCTCGGGGTGTACACACCCGAGGAGGTCGGCCCGATGTCGTTCCAGGTGCCGAACGGCGTCGTCGACATCCTCGTGAAGGACGAGCAGGCCGCCGTCGCGACGACCAAGCAGTACCTGTCGTACTTCCAGGGTGCGATCGACGACTGGGAGGCGCCCGACCAGCGCAAGATGCGCCATATCGTCCCGGAGAATCGCGTCCGCATGTACGACATGCGCGACGTGATCTATACGCTGGCCGACAAGGACTCCGTGCTCGAGATCCGTCCGAAATTCGGGATCGGCATCTTCACCGCGCTCGTCCGCATCGAGGGCAAGCCGATGGGTCTGATCGCGAACAACCCGCACCACATCGCGGGCGCGATCGACAGCGACGGCGCTGACAAGGGTGCGCGCTTCCTCCAGCTCTGCGACGCTTTCGACCTGCCGGTGATCAGCCTGATGGACTGCCCCGGGATGATGGTCGGTCCGGACGTCGAGGCGACGGCGCTCGTCCGCCACTGCGCGCGGATGTTCAACACCGGCGCCAACCTCTCGGTGCCGATGTTCGGCGTGATCGTCCGCAAGGCCTACGGCCTCGGCGTCCAGGCGATGTGCGGCGCCAGCTCGCTGATCCCCTTCTTCACCGTCGCCTGGCCGACAGCCGAGTTCGCCGGCATGAACATCGAGGGCTCGGTGAAGCTCGGCTACCGCGACGACCTCGCCGCGATCGAGGATCCGCAGGAGCGCCTCGAGAAGTACGAGACGATGGTCGCCGAGCGCTACGAGGCGGCGAAGGCGATCAACTCGGCTGTCTACTTCGGCATCGACGACGTGATCGATCCGGCGGACTCACGCGCCTGGATCGCGCGCGGCCTGAAGAGCCTGCCGCCGACTCCGCCACGAGAGAAGAAGAAGCGGCCCTACATCGACACCTGGTAGGGGCCACCGGGTTCAGAAGGTGAACGCTGATGGCTGAGAGACCGGCTGGACCGGGAGACTGTGTTGCAACTCTGACGGTCAAGAGCGTGATCCCGGACGTCAGCGAACTCAAGCCTCAAGCCAGCGACTGGCGGCTTCAAGTCACCCTTGAGTCGGAGAAACTCGTTCGGGACTTCGATGATGTCGTCTCCTTGCCGATTACCGACGTGGGGGAACTCTCGGGCCAGATCCCGCTGGGATGTGGCAAGGAGAACGTGATCAGCGTTCGCGCTGACATGCTGGGTCGAGGAGAGTCGAATCCCTTCTCGGGACTGACGCACTTCTGGATCAATCGATACAAGGCTCAGTGTCCGGCTGTCATCCGGGACATCAGGCTCGAGCTCAGCTTCAAGCTGCACACGAAGGACACCCTCGGTTTAGGAGCGGCGAAGAAGGACTCCTTCAACCAGTCGTTGATTCAGCGACGACTCTCCGGCGCCTTCAACCGATTGCTCCCCGCTCGCAGCCAGCTGTACTGCCATGTGACGTTTTCCGTGATCTGTGACCTCCAGCTGACCTGTGTTGATGGAGAGGTCATGCAGAACTCGGTGAGCGCCGGCGGGACCGGCTAGGGTTGCGCGCGGCGCCGGCGTCGGGCTCATAGCGATGCAGTCCGCGACGCTGGCTGGTGTCGAGCACGAATACCAGCTCGACCCGGCCCGCGGTCCGCTCGACTTTCGCCGCTTGATCCACTCGCTCGACATCGATGGCAAGCGCCTCGATCCAGGCGATGTCGACGCCTACCGCCTGCGCTCAGGCGCGGTGCTCACTGCGGATGGCGTCACCGCCGAGGTGGCGACCCCTCCGGTGCCGGTGACGCAGGACTTCGCTGACGCTCTGATCGCCTCGAAACAGACCGGTCTGCAGGAACTGATCCGTGTGCTTCCGGACGGCACGCCCGTGTTTGGCTACTCAACGCATCTCAGCGTTTCGGTGCCCGATGACGTCAACGACGAACTGTGCGCCCTCTACGCTCGCACCTTCGGCCCCGCGCTGATGCTCCTGATGAACAGCCTCGGGACCGAGGGCATCTACATCCGTCCGCGCCCAGGCCGGATCGAGTTCTGCGGCAACTATCTGTCGGACGACCGCCTGCGCGTCGCGGCCGAGTTCGTGGTCGGGAGCGTGGCCGCGCTGCTGGCTCACCTTGAGGGACCCGGGGCCACGCTGGGCGCGATGCCTGGAGAGATCGAGGTGGACGTTGGGTCCGACCCGGTGCGATTTGGCCTCTATCTTTCGTCCAACTCGTTCGCGGCCGGGCGATCGACGAAGGACGAAGACCGGATCGTCGGCACCGCGACCGGCACGGTCCGCCTCGGCGAACTGCTGGAGCGGTCGTGGCGGACGGTCCAGCCGTTCCTGTCCGAGGGCGTTGACGCGATCAGGCCCGTTGTCGGTCGCCGAGATGAGTCGCGACGCGGGTCCACTTCCGGCTCGTCGTGGAATCGCCGATCAGACATCGAGTCGGCCTCGGGCGGACAACGCACCGCACTGCTGGAGCGCACCTCGCTGGCGGTCTACGGCGCGGTGGCGGACGAGGTCACGCGCCCTTGTTTCACGGTCTCCCCTGCTGTTGCGGTGTGGGACTTCACCATCTTCCGGCTGGCCAGCGACGCGCGGACAGCCTACGTGTGCGTCCCGCGGGCGCTGCTCTCCGGCTTCTGGGTGGAGCTGGCAGCAGGCGAACGCGATGCTGACCTCGACAGCTTCCTGCGCAGCGAAACGAAGGGTCGCGTCCTCGAACGGAACACTCAGACGCAGGCGTTCGGGCTGTGGGACGATCTGGTGATCGGCCAGCGGCTCCTCGCGCCCGAGCGCCTGCCGGTTCGACCGCCACCGAGGCCCGGCCTCGGCTCGAGACTTCGAGCGACCCTCTCGTCGGCCGCTCGGCCGAGGAACGAGATCGCGGCTACCACGGAGCCGGGATCGGGATCGGCTCCCACAGGCGGCTCCGCCGGCCCATCAGCAACGAGCCTCGCCTCCAGTTCTGACACGTCGGCGCGTCCCGGCAAGCTGCCGCCTCCAGTGGGCGAGGATCGCGAGCCACGCCCGGGTAAGGCGCCGAGCGACAGCGAACGAGGCCGGCCTGGCAAGCTCGTGCTCCCGCTGCCGAGCACCGGCATCCATCTGCCGTCGTTCGGCTCTCCGCTGCTGATCGCCGCGTTCGCGGCGCTGGCGATCGTGTCGCTCGGATGGGTCGGGTTCGGCCTCCTCCGTGGCTCAGACGCGGGCGTCGAGGACGAGCCGGGTGCCGCCGGCGGCGTGTCTGGCGGCGCTGCCGGGACGGAGGTCGCCGTTGCACGTCCGGTTGTGGGTCCGATTGTCGCGGTCCTGATACCACCGGTGACGACCTACAGCATCGAGGCCGGCAGCCGCGCCGGTCTTGAGCTGACCTATCGCTGGTCGTTGGAAGCCGACCCGGGCGAGGACTGCGGCACGATCACGCCTTCGGACCACGACGATCCGACTGCCGGGCTCACGAGCGTGGCGTGGAGCCATGCGAACGAGGCTCCGGACGGCTGCCGGCACGGACGCGCCGGACCATCCATTCACCGTGCGGGTTGAGGTGAGCGACGGTGTGAATCCGCCGGAGATACGGACCTACCGAGGCTCAGACACCGGCACAGGCACGGACGGAGACTGATTCCCGGCATCAGTTTGGGTTCGGACACCGACAGCCCTACTGCAGCACCCCTTCGAGGTAGAGCTCATCGACCTCGTCGTCGGGCAGCCCGAGCACCTCGCGCAGCACCTGATCCGTGTGCTCCCCGAGGAGCGGCGATCGGCTGATCCCCGCTCGCTCGCCATCGAGGCGGATCGGCTCGCCGTGGGTGGCGGCGACGCCGAGTTCGGGGTGCTCGAGCTCCGTGAACTGCCGCTCGCGCCAGTGTGGGTCGTGCTCGACGAGGTCGCGTACATCCTGCGCCACGCCCGCGGCGATGCCGGCGGCCTGGAGGCGCTCCATCAGCGCGTAGCACTCCTCGTCGCGGGTCCAGGCGGCGACCGCCTCGTCGAGCTCCTCGGAGGCGGCGAGCCGGCCCCCGACCGAAGCGAACCGCTCTTCCGAGGCCCACCGTGGGTCGCCCATCTCGAGGCAGAGCGCGCGCCACGCCTCGTCGGTGTCGACACTGATCGCGATCCAGCGGTCCTCGCCCTCGTTGCTGGGCTGTGATGCGTCCCCGGCGTCGCTGGTCTGTGATGCGCCTCCGGCGCAGGGGTAGACGCCGTGCGGCGCGTGGTTCGCGTCGGCGTTGCCGGGTCGCCTCGGGACCTCGCCGGTCGCGGAGTACTCGACGATCGGCACCCCGAGCAGGCAGGCGGTCGACTCGGCCTGCGCCAGGTCGATGTACTGGCCTTCGCCGCTGCGTTCGCGGTAGTGGAGGGCGGCGAGCAGGGCGAAGGCGCCGTGGTGCGGATTCGCCGTGAAGTCGGCGAAGGCGACGTCGCTGCCTGAGGGCGGCCGGCCGGGGTACCCGGTGAGGGCGTTCAGCCCGACGAGGGCGCTGACGTGCGGGCCGTTGCCTCGGTAGTCGCGATGCGGTCCGGTCGTGCCCATCACCGGCATCTGGATCATGATCACCTCGGGCTTCACGGCTCGCAGATCCTCGTAGCCCAGCCCCCAGCGCGCCATCCGCGTGCCCGAGAAGTTATTCGCGACCACGTCGCTGATCGCGACGAGCTGCTTCGCCAGCTCGATGCCGCGCGGCTGGTTGAGGTCGATCGCGATGCTCAACTTCGAGGTATTGCAGTCGTTGAAGACCGCGCTCAGGTTCGGATTGGTGCCGTCGCTGGGGTGCAGCGCCCCCATCCGCATCCCGTCGACACGCGCCCTCGACTCAACCTTGATCACCTCTGCGCCGAGGTTGGCGAGCGGTCGGGTCGCCATCGTTCCAGCGATCATCCACGTGAAGTCGAGCACGCGGATGCCGCTCAGCGGGCCCGTCACCGTGTGCTCCCCGCAGGGGTCGGCGTGAGCCCGATCGTTCCCGTCGCGGCGAACGTGTCGATGTCGGCGTCGGAATAGCCGAGCTCGACGAGGATCTCGGCGCTGTGCTCGCCGACCTCGGGCGCCGGCCGACGCAGGCGCCACGGTGTGGCGCTGAGCAGGTACGGCGCGCCGGCATAGGTGAGCGTCGTGCCAAGCTCCGGGTGCTCGAGTTCGACGAGGAAGCCGCGCTCGGCGAGCTGCTCGTCGTCGAAGAGAGCACTGACGTCGCGGATCGGCATCGAGAGCAGGCCGTACGCCTGGCCGGTGTGGTAGACGCGCTCGACGGGGTGTCTCGCGAACGCGTGTTCGAAGGCGTCGTAGAACGCCTCGGGAGTCCGCTCGGCGGGATCGTCGTACTTAGGGTCGGCCAGCTCGCCCGGGTAGCCGAGCTCGGTGAGCCAGGCAACCGCGCGTTCCCAGTCGACGAGCCGAGCGGCGACGATCGCCCAGCCGTCGAGGCAACGGTAGAACGTCCGCCGCGGCGCGATCTGCGAGCCGTCCGGCCCGATCGCGCGCGCCACCGTCCCGGTGCCGAAGCGGCGCGGGACGACCTTGAGCTGCGTCCAGTGATTGAGGTTCGCTGTCTGGAAGGTGCTGATCGCCAGCGAATCCTGCATCGAGATCTCGACGTGCCCGCCGCGGCCTCCCGAGCCGTCGCGGGCGCCGAGGTCGCGCCGCAACACCAGCGCCATCGCGCCGATCGCGGCATCGAACGACGCCTGGTGGTAAGCCTGCCCCGCCGGAATCCGGACTGGCGGATCCTCCGGGAACCCGGTCAGCAAGATCAGCCCCGACATCGCCTGCGCGACGAGGTCCGACCAGCGATAGTCGCGGTGCGGCCCCTCGAGGCCGAACCCGGTCACCGAGGTGTGGATCAGCGCCGGGTTGAGCGCGCCAAGGCGCGACCGCGTCAGCCCGAGACGCTCCCCATCTGCAGGCGCGTAGCTCTCGATCAGCACGTCGGCCGACACCAGCAGCCGGTCGAGCACCGCTCGCCCCGTCCCCGTCTCGAGGTCGAGCGCGAGGCTGCGCTTGTTCGCGTTGTAGTGCAGAAACGGCAGGCTCCGCTGCGCGCCCGACGGCGCATCGAACAGCGGTCGCTGCCCCCGCATCGGGTCGCCGGCGACCGGCTCGACGCGGATCACGTCCGCCCCGAGGTCCGCGAACAGCTTCGCCGCGTAGACGCCGGTCTCATCCGTCAGATCGACCACGCGCAGGTCGTCGAGGGCGGCCGGGGACTCTGGGAGGCTGTTAACCATCCAACGCCATCACCTCGGCAATCGCGATCCCAGCCTCTCCGCCGACGGCGTAGAGCAGGAACAGTCGCCCGTGCTCCTCGAAGACCGCGGGGTCGCGAAGCTGGTTCACGACGCCGTAGGCAGAGCTGCGGATCGACGGTTCCAATGGCGCGCTGGCGCCCTCCCAGTCGCTCCGGACGGAGCACCTCGACCGGCTCCGTCTCGCGCCACTCCATCCAGTCGCCGGCGAGATCAATCGTGCTGAGCAAGATTCGCTCCGGCGCGTCCCCGACCTTCGTCCAGAACACCCACAGCGTGTCGCCGTGCTTCCAGGCCAGGTTGTGACGCATGTTCGGGTTGAACAGCAGGGCCCCTCCTCGAAGCCGTGCAGCCCATCCGCCGACCGGTAGAGCCGCCCCGGCATCGCGAGGCCGTACGTCACGCCGTCGTGGGCGAACACCCGCAGGTACGTCCGCCCCAGCACCTCTGGCAACGCCTCGAACAGAATCCCGTCCTCCGACGTGGCCACCCGCGTCACCTGCTGCCCGGGCGCCTCGAGGCCGTGGAAGTACATCACGATCCGCCGCCGCTCCGCGTCGACGTGCACGTCGGGCGACGCGATGTGCGGTGTGGTCACCTCGGTCAGGACGTCGTGCGACATCTTGACCGCGTTACCCGTGCGCCGCGCGTCGAACTCCGCGAGGATCTCCTCGGTAACCGCGGGCGGCTCGGTCAGGAAGTGCGAGTCCTCGATTTGGAGGCTACCCGGCGGATGGATCGCCCACGGCCCGGTCAGCTCGTCGGCATAGGCGAGGCGGATGTACCGCCCCTTGTGATCGGCGAAGTAGAGGTAGTAGGCCGCTAGCGCGCCCTCGATCCAGTCGGGCACGCGGATCAGCGACGGACCCTGGATGTTCTCGCCGATGCTCGGATGCAGGTCGGCTGTGATGATCGGGCGATCGAGCAGTCGTTCGACACGCATAGTCGGGGTAGCTTCCCTGTTTCGCGGAGGGCTGGATGCCGCCCGCTCCAAACCGATCGGCGCCAATGTACCCACTTCGAGGACCGCGACTGGTTAGCCGGCGTCGTCGAGGGTGCCCGTGATGCCCGCAGCCGCGAGCGCTGCGTACTCCTCGTCCTCGATGCCTAGTTCCTCGCGGAGCACCTCGCGGCTGTGCTCGCCGACGCAAGGGGACGGACGGAGCGCGGCGTGGGCGGCGGCGGAGAACCGCCAGGGGCGGCCGGGGAGCAGGCTGCTGCCGGCCTCGGGGTGATCGATCGGGCCGAGGAAGCCGCGCGCGACGAAGTTGGGGTCGGGGCGCGTGTACAGCTCGTAGAGCGGCACGACCCGCGCGGCGGCGATGCCGAGCGCACCGAGGGCTGGCTCCGCGTCGAAGGCATCCTGGTCGATGCACCACGCTGCTAACAGCTCGTCGAGGTCGGCCTCGTTCGCCTTGCGTGCGGCCATGGTGGCGAATCGCGCGTCCTCGACCAGCTCGCGTCGACCGATGTGGGTGGCGAGCGCCTGCCAGGCCGCCTCGGTCTCCGTGGCGAGAGCGAGCCATTCGCCGTCGCGCGCCTCGTACATGTTGTGCGGGGCGACGCGGTGGTGGTGGTTGCCCATGGGGCGCGGGACGCGGCCAGTGGCGTCGTACTCGACGATCGCGTCGCCGCAGACCACGGCGACCGCCTCGGTCATCGCGGCGTCGACGCGCTGCGGCTCGCCGGTCTGGTCGCGCTGGCGCAACGCGGCGAGGACTGAGCCGGCGAAGAAGTACCCGGCGATCGGGTCCGGGTAGAGCCCGCCGGTGTTCATGCCCGGATCACCCTCGTAGCCATGCAGCGAGGAGAGGCCTGACATCGGCTCCGTGGTGGCGCCGTTGCCGGGATAGGCGCGGTAGGGCCCATCGGTGCCGTACGCGGAGATCGACGCGTAGACGATGCCAGGCCGTGCTTCGTTGAGGGTTTCGAGGGTCATGCCCCATTTCGGCAGCACCGTGGGGCGGAAGTTGTCGGCGAGGATGTCGAAGTTGGGGAGCATCCCCCAGAAGATCTCGCGACCGCGCTCCTGCGCGAGATCGAGCGTGATCGCGCGCTTGTTGAGGTTGACCGAGTTGTAGAGCCCCTGCGTGTTAGCGGGATGCTGCGTCCGCGTCGGATCGACGACCCCGGCGGGCACGAAGTCCCGCGTTCGTCGCCACACGTCCGTCCGATACAGCACCTCGATCTGCACCACGTCCGCGCCGAGCAGCGAGAGCAGCTCAGTGCCGAAGGCGCCCGACCAGGCCTGACAGAAGCTGAGCACCCGCACGCCGTGGAGCGGGCCCTCCGCGGACGGCGGGCTCGGGTCACGATCGACCGTGCGAGGCCGTGCCGCCTCTCGCCGCACCGCTTCCCGTCGGACCTCGTCGCCGTGCGCGTCGAGGCGCGGGGCCGGACGCGCGATCCGCCACGGCGACGGCGCGAGCTTGGCCGGCGCGCCCGCGGCGCGGACGGTGCGCCCCTCGATTGTCGTTTCGGCGAGGAACTCGCGCGCCGCGAATTGCTCGTCGCGGGTGATGTCCTCGATGTCCTGCACCACGCCGGAGATGCAGCGCAGCTCAGCCAGGCGGTGAAACAACGGCCACCGCTGGAGTTGCGCGACCTCGCCCGCGACGCCGGCCACGACGGCTGACATGTCCCGTGAGTGCCGGCCGAGGTCGGGTATCAGATCCTCGCGTTCGGCGAGCTCGGGCAGGTTGAGCGCGCGCATCGCCTCCGGCCAGTGGTGCCAGTCGCCGAACCCGAAGTTGATCTGCCCGTCCGCGGCCCGCCAGAGCGGCCCGGGCTCACCGCGAGTCTTTCCCCCCGCCGGTCCCCGACTCCACCCCATGTCGTGGTAGATCGCTCCGATGCCCCATGGGTGCACGGTCAGCGCAAAGGCCTCGATCTCGCTGACGTCGACCAGCTCGCGCTCGGTTCCCTGGTCGCGACGCAGCAGCGCGGCCGAGGCCGCGATGAAGCCCGCGACACCTCCCACGTAGGCGCTCTGGCGCTGCGGCATCTGCAGCGACGGCTCGTCGCGGTACCCGTTGATGTACGCCCATCCGGTGCGGGCGCTCGCGGTCAGGTTGTTCCCCGCGCACTGTGCGAGCGGTCCATCGAGGCCATGCGGCGTCACCGAGAGATGCGCGGCGTCAGCTCGCATCCCCGCCAGTGCGGCGCTCAGCGTCTCGGGCAGCGGCGAGTCGGTCGTCACGACGACATCGGCTCCCGCGATCAGCGCGGCCAGTTGCGCTCCATCCTCGATGACAGCGGATCGCTTGTTCCAGTTCGCGTACGCGTGGAGCACCGACCGCTCGGGGCCGGGCTGGTCGTCGAGGAACGGCGGTTCGCGGCGGAGCGGATGCCCTTCCGGGGGCTCGGCGAGGATCACTTCGGCGCCGTAGTCACCGAAGAGGCGAGCGGCAAAGGCCCCCGAGAGGCGGTCGGAGAGGTCGATGACACGGATGTCCTTGAAGGGGCGTGTCATAGATCGCCTCTCGCGTTAGGTGTGTTGAGGGCGCGCCTGGTGACTCGGGCGATCGAGCCGGACGAACGTAGTGTGGGAGGGGTGCTGGAGTCGGCACGGCTCCGGACATGTGAGGCGCCGAACGAGACGCCGCGGTCCAGGAGGGCGCGCATGGGACTACCGCTCAGATTCGGAATCCTCGCCCCGCAGGTGGTGCCGTACGCCATCCAGGTCGATCGGTGGCGAGAGCTGGAAGACTACGGCTCCGACAGCCTCTGGTTCGCCGATCACTTCGTCAACCCAAACCGGCCGGCCGGTCGCTGGTTCGAGTCGCAGACGTTGATGGCGGCCGCGGTAGCACAGACGAGCCGAATACGCCTCGGTGCGTTGGTCACGTCGATCACGATCCGGCATCCGGCGTTGTTCGCGAAAGAAGCACTGACGATCGATCACATCTCGGGTGGACGTCTGGAGCTGGGGATCGGCGCCGCCGGAGCGCCGAACGACTTCGGCATGACCGGGCTGCCGGAGTGGGAACCGCGGGAGCGAGCCCGTCGGTTCCGCGAGTTCGTACGGATGCTGGACACACTGCTGCGAGGCGAGCCAACCGAGGACGGTGGAATCTCGTTCGAGGGGGAGTACTACCAGGCCACCGAGGCGGTGATGGACCCCGGCCCCGTGCAGCTCCCGCGCCCGCCGCTCACCCTCGCCGCCGCCCGCCCGGTCAACATGAAGTTCACCGCTCGGCACGCCGACTCATGGAACCAGATCCCCAGCGACTCCCAGGACGGTCGCCCGATGAGCGTCGAGGAGTGCCTCGATCAGGCGCGGGCACGGAACGAGCAGATGGACGAGTTCTGCGCCTCAATCGGACGCGAGCCCCCGACACTGCGTCGGTCGATCCTCGCCGGCGGCGGGGTGACGCCGGACAACGTGTGGGGGTCCGAGGAGAGGTTTCGGGACTTCGTCGGGCGCTACTCCGACGCAGGCGTGGACGAGTTCATCTTCTATTACCCGTCGAGAGTGGAGCAGGGCGACGGGCACTACGAGCGGATCGCGCGCGAGGTGATGCCCGAGCTCAAGGAGGAGGTGGATTAGGGGTAGGCCTCAACTCTGTATCGCGCGTCATCGGACCGGACGACGCTCTCCGACGAGCGGCGGTCCAGTGCGCTCCGGTGGCTAGTTAGGTGCGTCGCAGGACTGGCATTTTGATGCTTCGTATCTATCTCGACGAGAACACGTGGATCGGACTCGCCCAGGCGCATCACGGACGCCGCCCGTCGCGGTCAGCGATCAACGGTTGGCCCCCCGCGTCGGTCGACCGTGACTGCAGGGTCGGACTGTGCGTGACCCTGGCGGCGAGGGTTACCTGTTTGACCAGCCTGAAGATCAGCCCGGGCGCGAAGCGGCTCATCTTGCTGAGCTGACTGCTCTGACCCGGCGTGATCTGCAGCCTGTCCCGCTTGAAGCCCTTGATGAATGCCTCGGCAAGCTTCTCCGGCGAAATCTTCGAGAGATCAACCGCCTCGACCATCTCGGTCTCGACCAAGGGCGGCATGAGTTCGAAGACCTTGACGTTGGTCTGCTCCAGTTGCTTCCGCAACGAACGGGTCCACGAATGAATCCCTGCTTTCGTCGCGCAATACACGGGGGCAGCGACATAAGGCACGGACGCCAGCCCGGAGGAGACGTTCACGATCGCGGATTCAGGTTTGTTCAGCAGCCCGGGCAGAAAGTAGTGCACCATTCGCAGCGGCCCGTTGAAGTCGATATCAACCTCGGCCAGCTGCGTCTCCAACGAGACCGCGCTGTCCGCGATATCGAACATACCGAAGACTCCGGCGTTGTTCACGAGCACGTCGATACCGCCGAACTCGCTGTCGCATCGCTCACGCAGCGCCTGAATCTGTTCGCGGTCGGCGACGTCGCATTGTGCGATCGCCAGGCTCGGGACCTGTTCCCGTGCGTCCTCCAGCCTCGCCAGCGTCCGGCCGCAGATGATGACCTTGCTGCCGGCAGACACGAGCTCCCTCGCAATCTGCAGACCGATGCCCGATCCGCCGCCGGTGATCAGAACGGTTTTTCCTGCTGGCTCCATGTATGTGTTCCCCTCACTCGTGGGACCAAAGCGTACGTGATAACTGGCGGCGCCGATCTGACCCGTCTCGTGACGTGGGTGAGGCGGCCACTCCCCTGAGACGAAAACGAGGAGGGACGATCGACGTTGCAGCTGCGTTGGACGGCGCCGAGCACGCGTCGATGTTGGGGGCCTCTTGCCCGCGCGATGTTGAGGTAGAGAAGCGCACCGGCCTCATTGAGAGGGCGCGGCGCGTCCGGCTAGTGCTCATGGAAGGCGAGTTCGCTATGCTCCGAGTGAACCGCGACGCCGCGAAGTCCGAGATCGACCTCCGCTCGTATGATCCGCACGCCGCTCTCGCCGTGGTTGGCGATCAGCACGTTCGAGGGTCATGAAGTCGCGCTCACCCGTCGTTGACCCGGCACCGGAGTGGCATCGAGGGGCGTCGCGGGTGCCAGGCATCCGATGCAGAGCGGTCATGACACGCCTGCTACCCAAACGGCGTTTGCATTAGACTCTGGATGCTCAGTCAGTCCGCGAGGTGAGGGACTTGTCCCGCGGATCGGCTCGGGGGTGCGATCCATGGTGCATGCAACCAGCGTACGTTCAGCTCAGCTACCGCCACGCGTACTCTCGGTCCGCGATGCCTCGAAGCGCGCCGCGGCCGCGGAAGCGGCCTGCGCGAACGTGATCCTCGCCTCGCTCTCGCGCGAGCTGCGCGAGGAGCTGGTTTCGCACGCGACGATGCTGCCCCTCGTCCAGGGCGAGCTGGTCGAGCAGCAGGGCGGACCGAACCGGGTGTTCTTCCTGTTGCGCGGCATGCTCACCGGCGTTCGAACGCGCGACGACGGCACGCAGTACGCCTATTTGCACCGCGGACGCGAAGGCGCCGTAAACGCGATCGGCGTCCTGCGACCGGAGGTGGTCACCGGCGGTTGCGACCTGGTGGTCGACGTACCGGGGCAGGCTCTGGTGCTGGAGGTGGACTACTACCGGTCCATGATCGAGGGCTCACCGGAGCTGATGCGCGCGGTACTGTCGCACGCCTCGTACGTGATCAGCTGGCGCGAACAGTCGGCGGATTGCCCCGGGCATCACCCCGTGCGCGCGCGCACGGCGTATTTCCTCTTGCTGCTGCTGGCACACCAGGCGAACGCGACGCTGAAGGTCACCCACGCCCGGATCGCCGAGGTCCTCGGCGTGCGCCGCCAATCGATCAGCGAAGCGCTTGGCGAGCTGAAGGCGCGTCGGGTGATCACGCTCGACCGTGGCCAGATCACCGTCCAGGACCCAGCCGCGCTTTCACGCCACGCGTGCGACTGCCGCGGCGCGGTCCACGTCGTGCGGGAGCTGCAATCCGCTGGACGGTTCGAGTACACCGGCTGAGGCCGTAGCGAGCGCACGCAGCTCGCCCTCGACGCGGCCCGCGCCCGATGGGCGGTGAGCGGCGGCCTGGACTACGACCTGACCTTCAACTGGCGATGCTTCTGCACACCGGACTTACGTGCAGCGCGTCGACCTCGAGGTCCGCGATGGTGCGGTTCGGGCAGACGTCTCGTCCGAGGATGGCGCCCGCCTCGGCGCCGAGCGCCTGGCCGACTACCTGACGATCGACGCGCTCTTCGCACTGATCCAGGACGCGATGGACGGCGACGCGGCCGCGATCGATGTTAGCTCTGCGTCCAGCGGGTACCCGGTCGAGGCCCAGATCGACTATGCCGAGCGCCTCGCCGACGACGAGCGGGGCTTCGCGGTCCACGCACTCGGCCTTCGCTGACCGTCGGGTGAGCGAGGAGCCGCAGCGCTCCGCCGGCGCCTGGGTTCGCCGAATGGCGAGAGACGCCGTCGGTTGCCGAGCCGCCCACGCGCTAGTCTGTGCGCGTCCGCGGTCTTCGGCGCCGCATAGGTCGACGTCGAGACCACGCCGGCGCGGGCACGCGCCACGTTGAAACGTCGGAATCGATCACGCGCCGTCGCGCGCGCGAGTGGTGACAAGGAGCTGACCATGCGCGGGAATGATGCGATCGCCCAGATTCTCAAGGCCGAGGGCGCGGAGTACCTGTTCTGTTTCCCGGACAACCAGCTGATCCACGCTGCCGCCGCGGTCGGTATCCGGCCGATGATGTCCCGAACCGAGCGCGCGACCGTCAACATGGCTGACGGCTACACGAGGATGATGAACGGTCGCCGCAACGGCGTCGTCGTTACGCAGTCCGGGCCGGGCATCGAGAACGCCTACGGTGGCATCGCCCACGCGTACTCGGACAGCGTGCCGATCCTCGTGATCCCCGGCGGGACGGCGCGAGCGCGTCAGGGCTCGCACCCGGACTTTGGTGCGCCGGCGAACTACGCCGGCGTGACGAAGTGGGCGACGCAGGTCAACCAGAGCGGGCGGATCTCCGAGATCATGCGCCGCGCGCACACGTTCCTGCGCGCCGGTCGCGGCGCGCCCGTGCTGCTCGAGGTCCCCGGCGACGTCGCGATGGAGGAGATCGGCGACGGGGCGATCGACTACCAGGTCGTCCAGCAGCGTCGCAGCGCCGGCGATCCGGCGGACGTGAAGGCATCGGCGACCGCGCTGCTCGCCGCGAGCAAGCCGATGATCTTCGCCGGCCAGGGTGTGCTCTGGGCCGAGGCCACCGATCAGCTGATCGAGCTGGCCGAGCTGCTCGACGCGCCGGTTGCGGTGACGAACTCCGGCAAGAGCGGGTTCCCCGAGAACCACGCGCTGTCCCTCGGCGCGGCCGGCAACACGAAGACGAAGATGGCCCGGCACTACCTCGACGAGTCGGACGCGCTGCTGGGGATCGGCGCGAGCTTCACGACCAACCTCGCTTCATCGGCGATCCCGGGTGGCAAGGTGCTGATCCAGTCGACGGTCGACGAGCGCGATCTGAACAAAGATCACCACCTCGATCACGCGATCATCGGCGACGCGCAGCTCGTGCTGACGCAGCTGATCGAGGAGGTCAAAGCGCAGGCCGGCGACGACGGCCGCCGCGGCGACAACGCCGCCGCCGAGGTGAAGCAGGTCCGCGACGAGTTCATGGAGGAGTGGATGCCGCTCCTCACCTCGGACGAGCAGCCGGTCAATCCCTACCGCGTGATGCATGACGTGATGCATGCGGTCGATCTCGACAACACGACCGTCACGCATGATTCCGGGCACCCGCGCGATCAGTTGATCCCGTTCTGGGAGCCAACCGTCCCGAGGGGCTACCTGGGCTGGGGCAACTCAACGCAGCTGGGCTACTCGCTCGGCCTCGTGCTGGGCGCGAAGCTGGCGGTGCCGGAGCGGATGTTCATCAACTTCATGGGCGACGCGGCGATCGGGATGGCCGGGATGGACATCGAAACCGGGGTGCGCCTCGGGATCCCGGTGCTGACGATCGTGCTGAACAACCAGGTGCTGTCCGGCTACCCGGCGCGCTACGAGACGGCGGTCGAGCTGTACGGCTTCACGGAGCTGTACGGCGAATACGCGGACGTGGCGACCGCCCTCGGGGCGTACGGCGAGCGCGTCTCCGATCCGGCCGAGATCGTCCCGGCCCTGCGCCGCGCCGAGGCCGAGCTGGCGCAGGGCCGCCCGGCCCTCCTCGAGTTCATGACGAAGGAAGAGAACACGCTGGCTCGCTACCCGGCGCCCTGACGCGAGGCGGACGACCGTCGGTCGAACGAACCCGTCGCTCAGCAGGCGCGAATCGTGAGGGTCGAAGACCCCTAGCCGGTGTCCGCCGTCAGGCCAGCCCCCTCGATGCCGGCGACCGCGGCGGCTTCGTCGTTGTCGGAGTTATCGCCGCTGACGCCGACGGCGCCGATCAGGGCGCCCTCGCCGTCCTTGATCAGCACCCCGCCGGGCACCGGCACGAGGCGACCGCCGAAGGCGCCGTTGACCGCCTGGACGAAGAACGGCTGCTGCTGGGCACGCTCGAACAGGGCGCGCGATCCAATGCCGAGGCCGAGCGCGCCGTACGCCTTGCCGTCGGCGACCTGGAATCGCAGATTCGAGGCGCCATCCTCACGCTCGAAGGCGACGGTGTGTCCCCCGGCGTCGAGGACGAGCACGGCCAGCGGCTGCATCCCCTCGGAGTTGCCGTGCGCGAGCGCGCCGGCGACGATCTGTCGCGCCTGGTCGATGGTGATCGAGGTCATCCCGTGGACTCCTACCTAGCTCGCTCCGCTCAGCTCGGCTTTTCGCATGCGACGTCGCTCGTGGAGAATCGGCTCGGTGTACCCGGAAGGCTGGCCGCGGCCCTCGAGGACCAGCGCGACCGCGGCCTGAAAGGCGTGGCCGTCGAATCCGGGGGCCATCGGCGCATAGAGCTCGTCGTCCTCGTTCTGGCGGTCGACGACGGAGGCCATCCGTTCGAAGGCGGCGCGAACGGTTGGCTCGTCGACCACCTCGTGATGCAGCCAGTTGGCGATGTGCTGCGATGAGATGCGGCAGGTGGCGCGGTCCTCCATCAGTCCGACGTCGTGGATGTCGGGGACGGTGGAACAGCCGATGCCCTGGTCGATCCAGCGGACGGTGTAGCCGAGGATGCCCTGCGCGTTGTTCTCGATCTCCTCGCGGATCTCGTCATCCGACCAGCTCGGGTCGGTGGCGACGGGGAGTTGAATCAGGTCGTCGAAGGCGGCGCGACGGCCGCCGCTCGCGATCTCCGCCTGCCGCTTGAGCACGCCGAACCGCAGGTAGTGCGTCGCGTGAAGCGTCGCCGCGGTGGGCGAGGGCACCCACGCGCAGTTCGCACCGGCCTGCGGGTGCCCGATCTTCTCCTTCAGCATGTTCGCCATCAGGTTCGGCGCGGCCCACATCCCTTTGCCGATCTGAGCGCGGCCGGGCAGGCCGCAGGCGATGCCGACGTCCACGTTCCAGTCCTCGTACGCCGCAATCCACCGCTCGGCGCGCATGTCCGCTTTGCGGACCATCGGGCCGGCCTCCATCGAGGTGTGAATCTCGTCGCCGGTGCGGTCGAGGAAGCCCGTGTTGATGAACGCGACGCGCGACTTCGCGGCGCGAATGCACTCCTTGAGGTTCAACGTCGTGCGCCGCTCCTCGTCCATGATGCCGAGCTTCACGGTGTTCGGCGGCAGACCCAGCACCTGCTCGATGTGGGTAAACACGTCGTTCGTGAATGCCACCTCCGTCGGGCCATGCATCTTTGGCTTGACGACGTAGATCGAGCCGTTCCGCGAGCTGCGCAGCCCGTCGGACTTCGCCGCGTCGTGCATCGATCCGATGACCGTCATCATCGCGTCCAGGAGGCCCTCCGGGACCTCGTTTCCGTCGGCGTCGAGCACCGCGCTCGTCGTTGTCAGGTGGCCGACGTTCCGCACGAGCATCAGGGCGCGTCCGGGGAGGGTGAGCATGCCGCCGTCTGGCGAGGTGAAGCTGCGGTCACCTTCGAGGCGGCGGGTGAAGGTCCGGCCGTCCTTCGTGACCTGCTCGGTGAGATCGCCGCGGTTCAGGCCGAGCCAGTTGTGGTAGGCGAGCGTCTTGTCCTCGGCGTCGACGGTCGCGACGGAGTCCTCGCAGTCCATGATCGAGGTGATCGCCGACTCGACGATCACGTCCGCCACGCCGGCGGCGTCGGTGCTGCCGACATCGTGCTGGCGGTCAATCACGATCTCGATGTGCAAGCCGTTCACGCGGAGCACGACCGACGACGGCGCCGACGGGTCGCCCGCGAAGCCCGCGAACTGTTCGCTCTGCTCGAGGCCGGCCGGCTCGCTGCCGCTCAACTCAACGTTGAGGTGACCATCGACGACCGTGTAGGCCGTCGCGTCCGCGTGGGAGCCGGCGGCAAGCGGGACGACGTCGTCGAGGAGCGCGCGCGCCCACGCGATCACGCGCTCACCGCGCGCCGGGTCATACGGTCCGTCTGGCGGTGAGTCGCCGAGCACATCGGTGCCGTAGACGGCGTCGTAGAGCGAGCCCCAGCGTGCGTTCGCGGCATTGAGGGCGTAGCGCGCGTTCGTGACCGGCACGACGAGCTGCGGACCTGGTAGGTGGGCGATCTCGTCGTCAACGTGCTCGGTCTCGATCGAGAAATCGTCGCCCTCAGGCTCGAGGTAGCCCGACTCCTCGAGGAAGGCGCGGTAATCGGTCGGATCGAAGTCTTCGCGATGGCGGCGATGCCAGGCGTCGATCGCCGATTGCAGCTCCTCGCGTCGCTCGAGCAACGCCCGGTTGCGCGGTGCGAAGTCGTGGATCAGGTCGGCGAGGCCCTGCCAGAAGGCGGCCGGGTCGACCTCGAGCCCGGGGAGCGCCTCGTCCTCGACAAAGCGGTGGAGCACGGGAGCGACGGCGAGATCGGCAACGTGGATGCGGTCGGATCCCTCGGTCATGCGGCCTCCTCGGTGCAGCCGCATGATACGAGCCGGTTCGGTTGATCCGAGGCGCGTTCCCGGACACTCGTATCATTCCGCGGGCGTGGCTCCGCGTATCGACCGAGGTTGAGATGCTCGCGCGCAGGCCGCCCCGGTGATCACTGCGTCGAGTGGGTGAGTGATCCAGTGCCGGTCGCCTGGCGTTCCGCAGCCGCTTTGAAACCTTGGTTTTCCTTGGCGATCGCGTTGCGGATCGGCCGACGAATCAGCAATCCGATGACAGGGGCGAGTGGGCCCTCGATGTCGACGGCCAGCGTGTGCATCGTCCCGTCTTCGCGTTCGGCCAGGTGATAACTGCCGGTCATGACGGTTCCCATTGACCTGGTCGCCCAGGCGAAACGCTTCTGATCTTCGAGCTCCGTCACCGTCCAGACTTTGGCTCGCTGAGCCGGTTGCTTGATCCGCGCTTTCGACCCGACGGCGATCGGACGGTCGTCGAGACGCTCGATGCTGGTAAAGGTCGGTGAGTGATCCGGCCACGATTCGACGTCGAGCGTCAGATCCCAGACGCGGTCGATCGGGGCGGCGATGTCGATGCTGTTCTCGATCCTCATTTCATTCCTCGCTTCTGACTGAACTGAATTGCCACAAGTGTATCAAATGGTACAGGATCGTCTAGAATTGTGAGATGGAGCAAGCTCGATCACAGCTGCTGGAACGGATCGTGGCTGAGGTCGGCGCGAACGGACTCGCTGATCGAAGCTTGCGCGACCTCGCTGATGCCGTCGGCTCGAGCCACCGAATGCTGAACTACCACTTCGGCTCACGAGCCGGTCTCGTGGCTGCGGTCGTGGAGACGGTCGAGGCCGCTCAGCGCGATCTGTTGGCCGAACTCTCCGCCGAGATCGACGATCCGGTCGAACTCGCACGAGCACTCTGGCAGCGGACTTCCGCGCCTGAGTTACGACCGTTCGTTCGGCTGTTCTTTGAGTGCGTCGCCCTCACCGGTGGAAAGGGGCTCACCGATCCCTGGATCGCCCTCTCCCTCGAGGTCAGCGACCGCCTCGGCTTGACCGCTGGCGAGGACGAGCTGCGACTCGGCGTCGCTGTGACCCGAGGGCTGCTGATCGACGTTCTTGCCAGTGACGACGTCTCGCAGGCCACTCGCGCCTTTGAACGCTACCTCGAGATGTGGAAGGCGACTCAGTGACGGTCGCGACCGCAGCGCCGCCGCTCTCCGTCATCGCTACTCCCTGAGCGGCACGATCTCCGTCAAGACGCCACTCACGCTCGTCGGGTGGAAGAACGCGGCAGTCTGGCGGCCATCGGCCGTGCGAGGAAGATCGATCTGGCGCATGCCGGCGGCCTTGAGGCGATCGGCTTCCTCGGCGACGTCACGCGCGGCGAAGCACATATGGTGCATGCCGGGGCCGTGCTTGGCGAGGTAGCGGGCGGTGCCCGTGGTCGCGCCTTCTTCCGGGATCAACACCTCGACCTGCGTTTTTCCGTCACCGACCCGGAAGAAGTAGTTGTAGGTCTGTTCCGGCTCGAAGAAGCTGCCGTTCGGCCAGTTCGACTTCTCTTTGTCGAGCGTGAGCCCGAGGTGATCGCCGAGGATCGTCCGCGCCTCCTCGATCGTGTAGGCCACGAGCCCGAGGTGGTCCAGCCTGACAAATGCCACGTGCTGCTCCTTGTTGCTGCCTCCAACCGCTCGCTGCTACTCGTCGCCGCCCGAGTCGCCGTCGCCGCCGGCCATGCCCTTCGCCTTGTCGACCACGTCTCCGGCCATGTCGCCGGCCTTCTCGGCGACGTCGCCGGCCATGTCACCGGCCTTCTCCGCAACGTCGCCGGCCGTGTCCATAGCCGCGTCCGCGGCGTCTCCCATGGCGGTGCCTCCGCGTCCGAACATGCTCTTCAGCGAGTCCCACATTCCCATCTCGATCCTCCTGTCGTACGACGCGCGTTCACGCGACGGTATCCTTGCCCGCGCGCAATGTACGAGATTCCGGCCTGGCTCGTGCACACTGATCGCGAAAAGTTCGCGACGAGTTCGAAGGACCAACCATGGAGCTGGTGCAGGCACTGGCGACCCGGCGTACCGCCTCCGGATTCGCCGAGGCTGTACCGCCGCGCGCGGTGCTCGCGCGTATCATCGAGGCCGCCACGTGGGCGCCGAACCACCGCAAGACCGAGCCGTGGCGGTTCCACGCGCTCGTCGGGGACGCACGCGTCGAGTTGGGCGAGCAGATCGCCTCGTGGATGCGTTCCGAAGGCGGCGCGACCGACGCGCAGGTCGAGTCGACCTGCAAGAAACTCGTGCGCTCACCGGTGATCGTCGTGGTCACCCAGCGCGGTTCGCCTCACGACCCGACGCAAGACCTCGAGGATTACGCCGCCTGCTGCTGCGCGACGCAGAACTTGCTGCTCGCCGCCCACGCCGAAGGCCTCGCCGCCAAGTGGAGCACGGGCGCGCTGGCGACCATGCCGGCAGCGTTCGCCTATCTCGGTCTCGAGCAGCACGACCGCATCGTCGGCTACGTCTACCTCGGCTACCCACCCGAGGGCATCGAGCAGCGCGCGCTAGCGCGGGCACCGGCCGAGGTGACCTGGCGGGGCTTCGAGGGCTAGTCGTTAGCCTCGAGCTACGACCTTGAACGCCTCGTTCGCCGCCGCGATGGTGCGGTCGATCAGCACCTCGTCGTGCGCGAGCGAGAGGAACCAGCCCTCGTACTGCGACGGCGCGAGGTGGATGCCGCCATCGAGCATCGCCCGGTGGAAGCGGCCGAACGCCGCAGTGTCGGACGTGGTCGCCTCGGCGTAGTTGGTCGGAGCCTCTTCGCGGAAGAACGCGGTGATCGTCGAACCGGCCTGCACCACGGTCAGCGCTACGCCGGCGGCAGCTGCGCCTGCCTCGAGGCCTGCTCCAAGCAGCTGGCCCATCGCTTCCAGGCGCTCGTACGCGCCCTCGGTTGCGGACAGCTCGTCGAGGGTGGCCTTACCGGCGGCCATCGCCAGCGGGTTTCCAGAGAGGGTGCCCGCCTGGTAGATCGAGCCGGCCGGGGCCATCTGCTCCATCAGCGCGCGCGAGCCGCCGTAGGCGCCAACCGGCAAGCCTCCGCCAATGATCTTTCCGAGGACCGTAATGTCCGGCGTGATCCCGTAGCGCTGCTGCGCGCCGCCCTTCGAGGCGCGGAACCCGGTGATCACCTCGTCGAAGACGAGCAGCGCGCCGAACTCATCGCAGAGCGCGCGCAGGCCCTGGAGGTAGCCATCCGCCGGCGGGATCACGCCCATGTTGCCGGCGATCGGCTCGACGATGATCGCCGCCACGACCTTGGGATGCGCCTCGAGCGCCGCGCGCGTGGCGTCGAGGTCGTTGTACGGCGCGACGAGCGTCTGCGCGGCCATCGCCGCGGGCACACCGGGTGAATCCGGCAGTGCGAGCGTGGCGACGCCGGAGCCGGCGGCGGCGAGCAGGCCATCCGCGTGGCCGTGGTAGCAGCCGTCGAACTTGAGGATCAGGTCCCGACCGGTCGCGCCGCGCGCGAGGCGGAGGGCGCTCATAGCGGCCTCCGTCCCGGAGTTCACGAAGCGCACCATCTCGACCGAGGGCACGGCGTCGATCACGCGCTCAGCGAGCTCCAGCTCCGCCTCGGTCGGTGCGCCGAAGGAGGTGCCGAGGGGTGCGGCCTCGCGGATCGCCTCGATCACACGCGGGTGCGCGTGGCCGAGGATCAGCGGACCGTACGATGAGACGTAGTCTACGTACTCGTTGCCGTCGACGTCAGTGACGAGGGCGCCCCGGCCGCTCGCGAGGACGACCGGGGCGCCGCCGACGGAGTTGTAGGCGCGGACCGGGGAGTCGACGCCGCCGGGCAGCAGCCCGCGGCCTCGCTCCATCACGGCACGGGAGCGTTCGTGGGTCACGGTCGTCGTGCTAGTCATTCGCGGCCAACCATCGTGCAGCTTCCTTCGCGTGGTAGGTGATGAGAATGTCCGCGCCTGCGCGGCGGATCGAAGTCAGCGTCTCGAGGATGATGCGTTCCTCCTCGAGCCAGCCGTTGGCGATCGCAGCCTTGAGCATCGAGTACTCGCCGGAGACGTTGTACGCGGCGAGCGGCAGATCGGTGCGATCGCGGACCTGGCGGATCACGTCGAGGTAGGCGAGCGCCGGCTTCACCATCGTGATGTCGGCGTGCTCGGCCTCGTCGGCCGCGACCTCGCGTAGCGCCTCGCGGGCATTGGCGGGATCCATCTGGTAGCCGCGGCGGTCGCCGAACTGCGGCGCGGAGTCAGCGGCCTCGCGGAATGGGCCGTAATACCCGGACGCATACTTCGCGCTGTAGGCCATGATCGCGGTCTCGGCGAGATCGACGTCGTCCAGCGCCTCGCGAATCGCGCCCACGCGGCCGTCCATCATGTCCGAGGGCGCCACGATGTCCGCGCCCGCCTCGGCGCACGTCACCGCCATCTGCGACAGCAGCGGCAGACTCTCGTCGTTCAACACCTCGCCGGTCGCGCTCAACACGCCGCAGTGGCCGTGATCGGTGTATTCGCAGAGGCAGACGTCACAGATCACCGCCAGCTCCGGGTCAGCGTCCTTTAGTACGCGAACGGCCTGCTGCACGATCCCGTCCGGCGCGTAGCCCTCGCTGCCGGCCGGATCCTTCGAGGCTGGGATCCCGAACAACAGCACCGCTCGCACGCCGAGCGAGCGCAGCTCGCGCGCCTCGGCGCCGAGCTGGTCCGGCGAGAGCCGGTACTGGTCCGGCATCGAGCTGATCGGCTCGCGCACGTCGCTCCCGTGCGTCACGAACATTGGGTAGACGAAGGACGACGGATCGAGGCGCGTCTCACGGACGAGGCCGCGCAGCGCAGCGGTCCGTCTCGTGCGACGAGTGCGGGTGAACCCGCCAGCCGCCGTGCGGCGTTCCAGATCGGCAATCACGAGCTGGCCTCCGTCCTCGCGGCCCAGCCCTCACTAGGGGCGCGCCGCTCCCAGAGATGTGCACGCAGCGCGGCAATCAGGCCGGGCACCGAGTGGTCGTCCGCGACCACGTCCGGTTCCAGGCCCAGCTCCCGCGCGGTGTTGGCGGTCGCCGGCCCGATGCAGGCGATGATCGCGCCCCCGAGCGTACCGAGGTCGCCGCCGAGGATCTGCGCCAGGTTCTTCACGGTCGAGGAAGAGGTGAACGTCGCCATGTCGATCGCGCCCGTCTGAATCGCCGCGAGCACGTCCGCGGGCGGGTTGGCCGGAGCGGCCGAGAGGTAAAGAGTCAGGTCCTCGACGAGCGCCCCGGCGTCCTCGAGGCCGGCCGGCAACGCAGGATGCGCGCCCTCGGCACGGGGGAGCAGCATCGGCTCGTTGCGGATGCCGCCGGCCTCGATCATCGCGGCCGCGGCCGCTTCGCCGGTGGCCTCTCCCGGGACGAGGTCGGCGATCAACCCGCGCGCGGCGAGGGCGCGCGCCGTCGCCGCGCCGACGGCGCAGATCCGCGTGTTCGCGAACGCGCGCGCGTCCGTCCCGGCCTCGGCGAGCAGATCGAGGAACGCGTCGACCGCAACGGCCGAGGTGAACGCGACCCAGGCATAGCGGCCGTCACCCAGCTTGCGCGCCGCCCCGGCCACCGCGGCGGGGTCGGCGCGGCGCTGCGTCTCGATCGCGGGCAGCACCAGCGGGCGAGCGCCCTCGGCACGCAGCGCGTCGACGAGCGTCGAGGCCTGCTGGCGGCTCCGTGTGACGAGCACGCGCCGGCCGGCGAGCGGACCAAGCTGCGTCGGGTCGAGCGAACCGTGGAGACGCACCACCTCGCCGACCACGAAGATCGCGGGCGAGTGCACCTCGTGCTCACGCGCGGCCGCAGCGATCGCGGAGAGCGGCGCCGTGACGAGGCGCTGGTTCGCAGTCGCCGCTTCCTGCACGAGCGCGGCCGGCGTGTCGGCCGGACGTCCCCCGGCGACCAGCGCGTCGGCGATCGTCTCGAGGCGGCCGACGCCCATCAGCACGACGAGCGTGTCGACCGCGGTCGCGAGACGTTGCCAGTTGGCCTGCTCGGCGGGCTTGGTGGGGTCTTCGTGACCGGTGACCACGGCAAACGACACGGCGACGCCACGGTGCGTGATCGGGATACCGGCGGCGGCTAGGCCGGCAATCGCCGAGGTGATGCCGGGCACAACGCTGCAGGGCACGCCCGCCTCGGAGAGGGCGACCGCCTCCTCTCCGCCGCGGCCGAAGACGAACGGGTCACCGCCCTTGAGGCGCACAACGCGCTTGCCCGCGCGGCCGTGCTCCACGAGGCAGGCGTTGATCCCTTCCTGCGTCATCGAGTGACGGGTTGGTTCCTTGCCGGCGTTCAGGAGGAGCGCCTCCGCAGGCGCCTCTCCGAGCAGCTCCGGCGGAGCGAGGCGGTCGTAGACCACCACCTCGGCGCGACGCACGGCCTCGAGGCCCGCGGCGGTGATCCAGCCGGGGTCGCCCGGGCCGGCGCCGATCAGCCAGACGTGGCCGAGCGGTTCGTGGCTCACGCCGTAGGCTCCGCGATCGCGGTTGCTTCCTGCAGCCGTTCACCGAGGCCGCGACCAATCATGGCGGCCTCGGAAACGGCGCCCGTAGCGTCACCGAAGTTTGGCATCGCGTCGTCGTCCGCGGCGAGCATCCCGCGCAACGCGAGCAGATCGCCTTCGACGGTCGCGTACGCGCCGACCGGCAGCGAGCAGCCGCTGCCGAGCGCCTCGAGCACGCCACGCTCGGCGTCGGTCGCGGCGTGCGTGTCGGGGTGGTCGAGTGGGGCGAGCAGCGCCTCGGTGGGTTCGTCGTCGCCCCGGCACTGGATGCCGAGCGCGCCCTGGCCCGGCGCAGGTGGGAAATCCATCGCCTCGAAGAGCTGCGTCGCTTCTGCTAGGCGACCCAGCCGGTCGAGTCCGGCGGCGGCGAGGATCACTCCGTCGAGCCCGCCGTCGCGCACCTTCGCGACGCGTGTCTCGACGTTGCCGCGTACCTCGCCGATCACCAGGTCCGGGCGCATCGCTCGCAGCAGCGCCGCGCGCCGCCGCGAGCTGGTACCAACGCGCGCACCGGCCGGCAGCTCGGCGAGCGAGCGGCCGTCCGAGGCGACCAGCACGTCGCGAGGATCGGCGCGCTCGGGCACCGCGGCGATCGTCAGACCGGACACCACCTCGGTCGGCACGTCTTTCAGTGAGTGGACGGCGAGGTCGGCGCGACCATCGAGCAAGGTGTCCTCCACGGCCTTCACGAACACGCCTCGGCCGCCGAGCACGCGCAGCGGCGTGGCCCGATCGCGGTCGCCCTCCGTGGAGACTTCGACGACCTCGATCGCCAGATCGCGATCGGCGGCGCGGAGCACGTCCGCGACGAGCCCAGTCTGGACGAGGGCGAGTCGAGAGCCACGCGTGGCGATCCGGAGCGTCGCCATTAGCCGCCGGCGTCGTGATCCGAGGGCGCTGCTGCCCGCTCATCGTCGAGACGGAAGAGCGTGCGCGCGGCCTCGATGTAGTTGTGCTGCTCGTCGCCGTGTTGACGGAGCGTGGTGATCGGGTCGTGGAGCAGACGCTTCACGATGGCGCGTGTCAGCGCCTCGATCTCACGGCGCTCGTCGTCGCCGGCGTTCAGTTTGCGTAGTGACTTCTCGACGGCGGCCTGCCGGATCTCCTCGGCACGCTGGTTGAGCGAAGCGATCGTGGGCTGGGTGTGCAGTTGGTCCCACCATGCCATGAAATCGGCGGCCTCCTCCTGGAGCAGCACTTCCACCGAGCCGACCTCGCGAGCGCGAGCGCGGCCGTTCGTGGCAGCGACCTCCTGGAGGCCCTCCATGTCGTGGTAGCTGACACCTGGCAGCTTCGCGACCGCCGGATCGATGTCACGCGGCATCCCGATATCGACGATCACCAGCGGAGCGCCCTCGCGGCGGCGGACGACCTCCTCCATCACGTCGAATTCGACGATTGCGCCCGGCGCGCCCGAAGCGGCGACCACGACCTCGCAGGTCGCGAGCACGTCCGGCAGTTCGTCGAACGAGACGGCGCGGCCGCGCAGCTCCTCGGCGAGTGCTTCGGCGCGCGAGACCGTGCGGTTGGCGACGGTCACCTCGCGGACTCCCTGGTCCACGAGGGCTTCGGCGGTCAGCCGGCCGGCCTCGCCGGCGCCGATCACGAGCACGCGCGCGTCTTTCAGGTTGGGGTGCAGCTCGCGCGCCTGCTGCACGGCAATCGAGGAGACTGACAACGCGTGGTGCCCGATCGCCGTCTCGTGGCGGGCGCGCCGACCGACGCGAATCGCGCCGTGGAACAGCCGCACGAGGATCGCGTCGTCGACGCCGGCGTCGGCCGCGGCCGAGAACGAGCTCCGTACCTGGCCGAGAATCTCTGACTCGCCGAGCACCATCGACTCAAGACCGGCCGCGACACGGTAGAGGTGGCGCAGCGCGTCCGAGTCATGGTGCACGTGGAAGTGGCGTTCGATGGCCTGGCGGTCGGCCCCGCTCAGCTCTTCGATGAAGTCGAGCAGCCGCGCCGGCTCGTGCGAGCCGGAGACATAGAGTTCGAAGCGATTGCACGTCGCGACGATCGCGGAGGGCCCGAGCGTCGCCTGCGCGCGCTCGAGCGCGGGCACGAGGTGGTCTGAGGCGATCCCCAGCCGCTCGCGCACGGCGAGCGGCGCGGTGTGGTGGCTCATCGTCGCGAGGGTGAGCATCGCTAGTCGCCCCCCACCGCGGCTGCCTTGGCCGCTCGCGGCTTCAGTGGCTGGTCGATGCCGAGCGAATGGATGAGGCGTTCCTTCGCCGCGTCATAGTCCCCGGCGCGGAGCAGCGCCTGGAGCTCGCCGTCGATCGCCTGCTGCCAGCTATCGGCGGCGATCCGGTTCGGGCACCGCTGACAGAGCAGCGGCGGCGGCGTCCGCGTTAGCTCGCAGCCGCCGGCACACTCGCGGTCGCGTTGCCTTGCGAGCACGCGCACCTCGGCGAGGAGATCGCCGAGGTGCGCGACGTCCTCGGAGAGGAACTCCTCCATTCGCTCGCGGAGCCAGCGCGCCAACGCCGGGCTGCTGCCACCAGTCGAGGTGGCGATCGCGATCTTCCCACGCTTCGCGAGCGAGGGCAGGATGAAGTCGCAGTTGTTCACGTCGTCGGCTGCGTTCACCCAGATGTCGCGCGAGCGGGCTTCGTCGGCGACCTGCTTGTTCACCTCGCCGTCGTCAGTGGCGACCATCACCACCTCGAAGCCCTCGGTGTCGCCGGCCTCGAAGGGGCGCTCGATCCACGTGGCGCGCCCGTCGTCGACGTACTGCTTCACCTCGGGAATCAGCTCGGGCGCGACGATCGTGACGCGCGCACCGGCGTCGACGAGCTTGTGTACCTTCTCGTCGGCGACGCGGCCGCCGCCGACGAGAAGCACCGGGCGATCGCTCATCTCCCAGAACACCGGGTAGTAGCCCATCAGGCCGTACCTCCCGGAGCGAGCATGTCGTGCGGAGCGAGGCCAGCGGATTCGCACCACGCGCGGTACGCGATCGGCGAGATCTCCGAGGGCTTGATTTCGCTGCGCCCGCCCCAGAACACGTTCGTGTAGCCGACGCCGATCCCGGCCGCTTCGAGGTGTGCGTCGATCGCCGCCTTGTGCGCGAGCACGCGGTCCTTGTCGGTGCCGTGCGCGACGCCCATCACGTTCACGTCGCGGAACTCCGGACCGCCTTCGCGCCAGTAGGCGTGGGTCATGATGTGGTGACGGCCCACCTCGCGGCCGGCATCCACTTCGCGGCCCGCCGGCACCGCCCAGTGGAACAGCGCGTTGTAGCGCGTCACCCGCTGGCCGCCGGCCACCGGCTTGACATGCTCGAGGAACGTCGAGAATCGACCGACGACGCCTTTCGCTTGCAGCGCATCCGCGGTAGCGACGAGGTCCTCGAGGCTGACGCCAGCCTCCTCGGCGCGGTGCGTCCACGGATCGGCGACGATCTCGTTGATCGTGAATTCGCGCTTGAGCGCTTCCATCACGACCCACTCGTGTTCGTTGAGCGGAATCACTTCGGTGTCGATCACGCGACCCGGTTCGTCGCTTCGCGCGCCCGGCTCGATCTCGCGCCGCCGCGTGTGCCCGACCCCGAGGGCGAACAGCTTCTTCGCCGGCATGAGCCGGAACGCCTCGGCGCCGACCTGCTCCGCGAGGTGGCGCGCGTGCGCCTCGATCGAGAACCGCGGCGGCACCTTGAACGTCGTCCACAGCCGGTAACGCGACCCGGCCGTCGCCGAGTCGGTGGTGCGGATCACGACGTGTCCGGAGAACGGGTCCTGCTCGAACATGTAGTCGAACGCCTCGGAGAGCCGCTCCTCCGGCACCTGCCAGGCGACGAGCGAGCCCTTCGCCAGGCTGGTCGTGATCATCGTCTGGCGGACGCGGCGGATCGTGCCCGCCTCGAGCATCGCGCCGATCCGTTCGAGGACGACGGGCAGCTCCAGGCCGGACTGGCGCGCGATCGCGCCGAACGGGTCGCGCTGGAAGCCCTCCAGCCGGTCCTCAGAAATGCCGAGGATCGCGACGTTCGTCGGGTCGTCGATCGTGACCGGAATCGGCGCGGCGGTCGTCACGAGCCAGTCACCACGGCCGGCCGCGCAGCCGCCGCGGTTTCGACCGTCTTCGGCTCGCGAGCGCGCACGCCCGCGCCGAGCCCAATCTGGTCCACCAGCTCGCCGATCCCCATCCGCCGGCACGTGAACATCGGCGTGTCGAACTCGGTGAACGAGGTGGAGTCTGAGACCCGCAGATCCTTCACGAGCGCGAGGAACTGCCCCGGCGAGTCGCCCTCGAATGCGACGACGAACTCCTGATCGTCGAGGCCATACGAATAGGTGGTGTTGATCTTGATCTCGGGGTAGGCGTGGCCGACCGAGATGTGCTCGGCCATCGCCCTGTTTCGGCGGGTCGCGGAGGACTGGTACCAGTCCTTCGTCTTCGCCATCGGGTAGACGAACAGCCAGTCGTTGGTGCCGCCATCCGCGCGGAAGCGGTCGCGCTGGTCGATCCCGGGCGTGTACTGGTTCTTGTACTGCGAGCGCACCGTCATCGAGAGGAACGAGTGCGGGCGCTCTAGCGCCCAGCCGAGCCTGGTGTCGAGCAGTTCGGCGTGCCAGTCCATGATCACGTCGAGGTCGTCCGCGACCTGCCAGATCAGGAAATCGGAGTCGCCGCGCGATCCGACCGTCGAGTAGACGCGGGTCAGCATCCGCTCGTTCGACTCGACCAGCATCGACGCTAGCCGCTGACCGAGGCGCCGGCGCTTCTTGTGCTTCATCCCGCGCACGTCGTCGCGCACGCGAAAAAAGCTGAACTTCACGAACTGCTTGCCATGCGCCGACTGCGGGCGGCGCGGCGCGTCGGCGGCGGCCGTCACCCAGGCTGGCGCGTTCTGCTCGATGCCCGCGGTCGCGGGCGGGCCGCCGGCGTCGGAGCGGGCGTGGCCGTTGCTCGAACCGTTACGTGCTCCCTGCTCGCTGGTCATCGCGTCGCCAGTCCCGCTTCGCGCTCGCGCTCGAGCCCGTAGTTCGCCTCGAACAGCTCTTCGATCCGCTGCGCCTCCGCGTCGGTGATGTCCGGTACCTCCGAGGCGCCCACGAACTCGTCGAGTTGCTCGTGGTCGTAGATGTTCGGCAGCGCGCTCACGACCTCGGGCGCGCGGAGCACGAAGCGCAAGGCCGCCCGGCTGAGCGTCCGCTGGTCCGAGCTGCTCAGGAAGTCGAGCTGCTCGATCTTCTTCAGGCCGTTGACCAGCCACGCCCGCGGCCGGTGCTTGCGGTGATCGTGCGCCTCGAACGTGGTGTCGATGGTGTACTTGCCTTCGAGCATCCCGGAGGAATGAGGAACACGAACAAGCAGCGACTTGTTCGTGCGCCGGGCGGTCTCGATCAGCTCGCGGCCGGGATCCAGCTCCAGCGCGTTGTAGATCATGTGCACGACCTCGACCGGGAGCTGCTCCATCGCGTAGACGCCCTCCTCGAGCCAGCCGATCGCCGGCCCGAGCGCGACGCCGACCGAGCGGACCTTGCCCTCGGCGCGAACGCGGTCGATCAGCGTCCAGAGGTCGTCACGCTGGAGGTGTTCCATCCGCACGTTGTGGAGTTGCCAGAGGTCGATCCGGTCGGTGCCCATCCGCTCCAGCGAGTTGTGCAGCGCCCGCTCCACGAAGGCCGGTTCGAAGCAGTGCTCGGCGGGCAGATGGTTCTTCGCCGAACGGTCGACCGACTCCCAGTCGTAGCCGAACTTGGTGCTCAACACGATCTTGTCTCGCTCGGCGCCGGGGAAGGCGGTGGCGATGATTCGCTCGCCGCGGCCCTGGCCGTAGGTGTCCGCGGTGTCGATGAAATTAATGCCACGGTCGTAGGCGTCGCGCAGCATCTGCGCCGCCTCTTCGTCCGAGTGATCGCCCCACCAGCCGGCGGTCAGCGTCCACACGCCAAACCCGACTTCGGACACGCTGATGTCGGTGCCCGCAATGGTGCGATAGCGCATTCGACGACTCCTCGAAACGACGCGTGTGAGCCCTCAAAGACAATCTCGCCGGAACGTCGCACCTTCAACTCGTGACTTAGTGCACTATTCCAATGTTTGGGTAGATTTCAGGTCCGATATTCCGCTGATAAAGAGCGTTGACGACGCCTTGTGACGAGATTTGGGAGGTTCGGAGGCACGCGCCTCTCAGACGACCGGAGCCGTCCCGCCATCCACGTTGATCGACGCGCCGGTCACGTAGCTCGCCCGTTCCGAGGCCAGGAAGCAGATCACGTCGCCGACCTCTTGTGCCTCGCCGACGCGTCCCATCGGGACGCGCTCGCCCATGCTCAGGTAGTGCGCCTCGAGCGTGAGGGCGGGGTTCGTGTCCTGCATCGCCTCGACGCGGCGCTCGTGCTGCCCGGCCTTGATCAGTCCCACGCAAACGGTGTTCACGAGGATGCCCTCGGCTGCGAGGTCGCGCGACATCGCCTTCGTCAGCGCGATCCCGGCCGCCCGCGAGAGCGAGGTGGGCAGCGAGCCGGCGCCGGGCGCCTTCCCGCCGCCGGTCGTGAGGTTGATGATCCGCCCGCCGCCCGCCGTCTTCAGGTGCGGGATCGCCGCCTGCGAGGCGTAGACTGCGCCGTAGACCTTCAGCTGCAGGTCGGCCCTCAGCGTCTCGTCCGAGAGCGACTCCACCGCCATCGCCGAGGAGGTGCCGGCGTTGTTGACGAGGATGTCGAGTTGACCCCAACGCCCGACCACGTCCTCGATTAGCCCCTGGACGGCGGCCTCCCCGGTGACGTCGCAGACGATCCCGACGACCTCGCCGCCGGTCTCATCGCGGAGCTGTACCGCGGCCGCCTCGAGCACGTCGGGCCGCCGCGCGCAGATCGCCACTCGTGCGCCCTCGCCGGCGAGCGCGCGGGCCGCCGCCTTGCCGATCCCGTCGCTGCCACCGGTCACGATCGCGACCTTGCCGGTCAGTCCGAGGTCCATGTCGATGTCCTCTTCCGCCCGCTGTTCTTACCACGAGCCGCCACCACCGCCACCCATCCCGCCGCCGGCGAACCCGCCACCGCCGAAGCCGCTCGATCCGGACGACCCCGGCGTCGAGACGATCGTCCCGGCGGTCGTGGTTGAGAAATCGCCCATCATCGAGGCGAACGCCAGCGTCGTGAACGGCCGCTGCGACGTGTACCACGTGCCAACGCCCGTCGCCTCGGCATCCAGGCCGTCGAACGCGTTCGCCCAGCGGTCCGTCAGCCCGAACACGACCGCGTAGGGCAGGTACTTCGAGAAGATGCCCTGTTGCTCAGCCCAGCGGGCCGTGTCCCGCTCGGCGGTCGCGCTCGCGCGCTGGAACCCGAGCACTCGCCGCATCATCCCCGTGCCCTTCGCCGTCCGTCGTGGCATCGCGTTTGAGCCGATCGCGATCAGCAACCCGGCGAGGGCGATCGGAAGGCCGAGCAGGGCGAACGTCGTGAACATCGCGAGCAGGACGGTCGCCACCACCCCCACGATCAACGTCACCACTCCGACGACCACCCAGCTGCTGCGGACCTGATCCGGACGGCGCAGGAACCACCCCTGTGCAACCATGTCGCGGTAGAGGTCGTCTTGAACCGCCGTCAACCGCTCGACGAACTTCGTCTTGAGGTCGGACAGCAGCACCTGGTCGCCGTCTTCGAACAACCCGTCGAGGAGCTCCCGCTCGTACTCGTGGAGCGAGCGATCCGACTCCTTCAGCCGCATCAGCTGCCAGTCGTCCTTCGCGAACCAGCCTTCACCCTCGATCTCGTCGATCGTGAGGTAGCCGCGCACCGCGAGGTCGATGATCGTCGCGGTGACATCGAGCGGATGCGCAACCTCATCAACGAGTGTTCCCATCTGCCCGGGCAACGCGTCTTCGGGAGGAGCGAATTCGATCGCCGAGTCCGACGAGGACTCGAAGAGCGGTACGCGCTGGGATTCACCGCTGCCGGATCCGAATGCGATGTCGACGACCGAGCCGACGAAGCGACGATCCCGTCCGTGGACCCAGATCAGCCGGATCACCGTCCCGACTGCTCCGACGAGCAAGATCCCGGCGGCGCCGATCGTCAGCGCGTTCAGCGAGAACGCTCGCTGTAGTGACCAGCGCGCCTCGAGGATCGGCGGGGCGACCTCGACAGAATCGGGCGGGAGTCCGATCACCACCGTGAGCGCGTGCCGGACGCTCATCCGGTCGTGGCGGAAGCTGCCGCGTCGCCCGTCCACCTGCGCGCTGTCGCAGGGGAGCCGGGAGCCGAACGAGCCCGCGGAGCAGCCGGTCTGTGTGAGCGTCGCCGGCGCGATCACCTTGACGGCGCTATTCCACACGGGAACGTCCCAGCCGGGGCCGACCGCGTTCCAGAACAGCTCCGCGTGATCTTCGAACTCGTTCAACGCCCCCTCGACCCGGTACTCGATCCGGTAGATGTGCTGGCCGCTGATGGTGACGTCGGGATCGCCAATCCGGATCCGGAGCATCTCGCCCTCGGTGCTCAGCTTGACGTCGTCGGGCGCTCCAGGCGTGGTGGTGACGAGCAGGTCTTGGATTCGCAGTACCCGGTCATACGTGTCGTCGTAATGAGATCGGACCGGGATATCGCGGAAGATGCCCCGCCGCTCGCGCCCCCCGAAGTCGTAGTCGATGATCTCGGTGACGAGCAGATCGCCATCCGGCAGGATCTCGATGTTCACGTCGTACGCGAGGATCTGCTCGATGCCGGACTGCGCCCCAGCTTGACTCGCGAGGCGGGGCGCGAAGAAGAGCGCCGCCGCCAGCAGCAGCGCCCCGAGGGCGATTGTTCGGGCGGTGCTGGTCACGGTGAGAGAACGGTGACTAGTCGCGCGTGCCGAAGTCGACCTGCACCGGCTCGCGCGACTCGGTCTCGGCCTCGAAGTACGGCTTCTCCTCGAAGCCGAACATCCCCGCGACGATGTTCGACGGGAGCATCTCGATCGAGTTGTCGTAATTCAGCACGCGCTCGTTGTAGTAACGGCGAGCGAACGCGATCTGCTCCTCGGTCTGGGTCAGCTCGTCCTGGAGCGAGGCGAAGTTCTCGTTCGCCTTGAGGTCTGGGTAGGCCTCGGAGAGCGCAAAGAGCTGGCGGAGCATGCCGGTCAGCATGTTCTCGGCCTGCGCCTGCTGCTGGACGTCAGGCGCCGCGATCGCCTGCTGCCGGGCTTCGATCACGGCCTCGAGCGTTTCGCGCTCGTGCGACGCGTAGCCGCGGACGGTCTCTACGAGGTTCGGGATCAGGTCATAGCGCCGCTTCAACTGGACGTCGATCTGCGACCAGGCGGTTTCAACGCGGTTCCGTAAGCCGACCAGCCTGTTGTAAGTCAGCGCCAGATAGCCGCCGATCACGATCAGCAGGACGAGCACGACGATCAGCGCGATGCCCACGGTGGGACCTCCCGTCCGAGGTTGTTAGACGCGCTCGTTGATCTCGCCGGCGAGCGCGACGTCGGAGTCTGTGACCCCGCCCTCGTCGTGCGTGGTCAATGCGATGCGCACGCGGTTGTAGACGTTGCTGAGCTCCGGGTGGTGGCCCGCACGCTCGGCGAGCACACCGACCTTCGCGATGAAACCGATCGCATCGACGAAGTCGCCGAATTCGAAGTCGCGGACGATCGCTTCGCCTTCACGGTCCCAGCCGTCGAGTCTCGCGAGGGCGCTCGTGATCGCGGCGTCGTCCAGGCGGTGAGCCATGGTGTCTCCCGGAGAATGGTCGTGCTGGCGGGAGCGTAGCACGCGCGATCGAGGGTCCGGCCGGCGCTGACTTGCCGCGCCTCGATCTCGGGGTGAGACTGCTAGAGACCCGACGGGCGCAGCGAAACGGCGGCGACGATGCCTTCTATCCTCGAAACATTCGAGGCGCTTCACCCCACGTCGAAGTCGCTCGCGGCACGCGCCGCCTCCGTCTTTCCGTCGGGCGTCACCCACGATGCCCGCGCCTTCGAACCGTTCCCCGTGTACGTCGAGCGAGCCGAGGGCGGCCGCAAGTGGGATGTCGACGGCAACGAGATCGTCGATTACATCGGCGGCCACGGCGCGCTGTTGCTCGGCCACAACCGCCCCGAGGTCGTCGAGGCCGTGCAGGGCGCGCTCACTCGCGGCACCCACTTCGGCTCCTCGCACGACCTCGAGATCGCCTGGGGCGAGCAGGTGCTGAAGCTGGTGCCCTGCGGCGAGCGGGTGCGTTTCACCAGCTCCGGCACCGAGGCGACGATGATGGCGCTGCGCCTCGCCCGCGCCTACACGGGCCGCGAGCGTGTTGTGAAGCTCGAGCGCCACTTCCACG
The DNA here is from genome assembly GCA_965248675.1 of Dehalococcoidia bacterium. Classification (GTDB taxonomy): domain Bacteria; phylum Chloroflexota; class Dehalococcoidia; order UBA2979; family UBA2979; genus UBA6627. The sequence goes on along the minus strand of CBDFJZ010000008.1, from coordinate 995,410 downwards.
GCTGGCACGATCTCGTCGTCGGCAGCCTGCGGCCGGATGACCCGCGCCCTCACTCCGTCGGCGTCCCGGAGGGCTTCTACGACGCGCTCACGATCGTGCCGGCGGGCGACGTCGACGCTCTCGCCGAGGCGCTGTCCGGCCGCGACGTCGCGGCCGTGATCCTCGAACCGACCGGCGCGCACTGGGGCACGCACCCGATCCCGGCGAGCTACCTCCACGACATGCGCCGCCTCACCGAGGAGGCCGGCACGGTGATGGTGATGGACGAGGTGATCACCGGCTTCCGGATGGCGCCTGGCGGCGCGCAAGAACGCTACGCGGTGACGCCCGATCTCTCGGCGCACGCCAAGATCCTCGCTGGCGGCCTACCCGGCGGTTGCGTCACCGGCCGCGCCGACATCGTCGGCATGCTCGAAATGCGCGAGGGCGATCCGGACTGGAACAGCAAGCGCCGGATCAGCCACCAGGGCACGTTCAACGCCAACCCGGCCTCCGCCGCTGCCGGCCTGACCGCGCTGAAGATCATCGAGGACGGCGAGCCGGTGCGCCGGGCGGATGCCGCGGCCGCCGCGATCGCGCGTGGGCTGAACGAGCTGTTCGCCTCGGACTCCGTGCCCGGATCCGCGTGGGCGGTCTCCAGCATGTGGCATTTCAACCTCGGGTACGACGCGCCGACGCCCTCCGGGCTCGAATGGGACCTGGCGGAGCAGCCGCTCGGTGTCGCCGGCGACCTCATGCGCCCACTGCGCTGGGCGCTCTTCAACCACGGCGTTGACCTGATGGGCAACGGCGGCATGGTCTCCTCGGCGCACGGGCAGCCCGAGGTCTCCGACACGGTCGAGGCCTTCCGCGCCGCCGTCGGCGACCTGCGTGCGGAGGGGCTGCTCGCCTAGCTCGTCGCCGGCCGTTGTTGACTCGGGGAACCCCTGCTAGGCGATCGCGGCTGCCGCTGCGATACTGCCGAGCGTGCGGGGGACTCCCTACCTTCGGCTGCGTCGCACCGTGGCGCACGCGCTTCGTCGCGCACTGGTGAGCTCGCTGGGGCTGACCGTAATTGCGATCGCCGTCGCCGCCTGGAGCGCTGCCGCCCTCGAGCGTTCCGAGGCAGGCGCCGATCGCCCGGGTGCCGCGTCGTCGTTAGCCAGGACCCTGGCTGAGTTCCCGGCTGCCGATACGCCGCCGTCGTCGTCAGCGCTTGCGGTCGCAGTGCGACCCGCTGCCGTGGAGTTGGTCGAGCCGCGCGCCGAGAGCGAGCCGGCCTCGCCGCCGCGCCGGCTTCGCGTTGCCGCCGTGGAGCAGGTCGCCGGTCCGCCGCCACCAGGAGACAGCGTTGCGCCCGCGGAGGCGCTCTTGATCAAGGAGCGTCACGCCGAGATCGTCGCTCGGGCCGCGGCACGTGGTGATCAGCCCGAGATCGTCGAGCCCCCCTTCGTAATTGCCGAGGGTCAGACCGGCAGTCCGCCGCTGGTCGTCGGCGACGTCATCGAGGCGACGGTCAGTTTCTACTACTGCGACCAGGGCGGCGCGCCGCTGGGTGACGGTGGTGGCTTCTGCGGCGCGATGCGCGATGGCACAGCCGTCTACGAAGGCGCCGCCGCCTGCGCGTTCACCTACCTGGGACAGCGCTTCCGGATCGTCGGCGACCCCTCGGAGCGGGTCTATACCTGCCACGACACCGGGAACGCCGTGCTGGGTGTCCATCGCGATATCTTCTTCCACAGCGCCGCCGACGGCTGGGCCTGGCTTGCGTCGGTGGGACCGCGCGCGATCCTCGAAATTGTGGGGTGACGGGGCGGCAAGGGACCTGAATTCGCGCCGATCGCCCATGCAAACGTTTGTATTTAGCCCAGTTCACTATTGATTAATCATTTTGTGACCGTTCGCACTTGCCTCGCGGCAACTTCACGTCCATGATTGATTGTGCCTGAGGGCACAAATTAGCAGACACCCTGTACGCGGCGGAGAGAGAGACAAATGACCATGGTGACTGAACTGGCGCCGGAAACTCAGGTGCAGCGAAGAGCGGTCGGCCAGCGCATCCGAGAGTGGCGTCTGCGCCGCGAACTGTCGCAGGCGGACGTCGCCCGGAGCGCCGGGATCACGCAGGCCTCACTGTCCAACTACGAGAACGGCAAGCGCGACATGCCGCTGTCAACGCTGCTTGGCGTGACCGGCGCGGTGAACGTCAGTCTCGGCGACGTACTCGACGTCCCCGAGGTGATCGTGGTGCGCGACTCCGCCCTCGGCAAGGCGGTGACGCAGCTCGTGCATCTACCCGAGTTCCCGCGGGTGGCAAACAGCGAGGCCGCCGGCTAGATCGGCTCGTCCACGTTGCACAGGGGACCGAGCAGTCAACGGCCCCGCCGGCAGGCGGGGTCGTTTTGATCTCGCAGCGCGTTTGAGCGGCGCCCCTACCACGTCGGAGTCGGTCAAAGGCTCGCGACCGTATACTGCTTGCGAACCCCGGCACCGGCGGCTCAGCGGCGCCGCTTGGATGTCCGCGCGTTGACCAGGCATAGCCGCGACCCGACGTCGCGTCTGCCGGACTCGCTCCCGTCCCGGCGACCGGACACAAGAGGAGCTCATACGTGGCGAACGAGCGACCAGCAACCCTCGGCGAGTTGAAGGCGGCAGGCACCGAGGTGCTGCCCGTCCGCGAGGAGTTACGGGCGAACCTGATCGACAAGCTGCGCGCCGGCGACGATCTGTTTCCCGGGATCGTCGGCTACGACGACACGGTCGTCCCTCAGCTGCAAAACGCCATCCTCTCCGGGCAGGACGTGATCCTGCTTGGCGAGCGCGGCCAGGCGAAGTCGCGGATCATCCGCAGCCTCACCTCGCTGCTGGACGAATGGACGCCTGTGCTCGCTGGCGGCGAGATCCCGGAGAACCCGTTTGCTCCGATCACCCCGTACGGGCTGCAGATCATCGCCGAGCAGGGCGACGCCGCCTCGATCAACTGGCTGCACCGTGACGAGCGCTACGGCGAGAAGCTGGCGACCCCGGACATCACGATCGCCGACCTGATTGGCGAGGTGGACCCGATCAAGGTCGCCGAGGGCCGCTACCTCTCGGACGCGCTCACGATCCACTACGGCCTGATCCCGCACACCAACCGCGGCATCTTTGCGATCAACGAGCTGCCTGACCTCGCCGAGCGCATCCAGGTCGGCCTCCTGAACGCCATGGAGGAGCGCGACGTCCAGATCCGCGGCCACAAGGTGCGGCTACCCCTCGACGTGCTGATCGTCGCCACCGCGAACCCCGAGGACTACACCAACCGCGGTCGCATCATCACCCCGCTCAAGGACCGTTACGGCTCGCAGATCCGCACCCACTACCCGGAGAGCATCGAGCACGAAGTCGCGATCATGGAGCAGGAGGCCCGCCACTTCCCGGCCGACGGCTTCGACGTGATCGTTCCCGAGTACATGAGGGAGGTCGTCGCCGAGATCACCCGACTCGCACGTCGCTCACCCGACGTCAACCAGCGCTCCGGCGTCTCCGTCCGTGCCTCGGTCGCGAATTACGAGGCGATGCTGGCCAACGCGCTGCGCCGCGCGATCCGCCTCAGCGAGACCGACGTGGTTCCGCGCATCTCCGATCTGCCGTTCGTGATCCCCGCGCTCCAGGGCAAGGTCGAGCTCGAGACCGTCGAGGACGGTAAGGATCAGCAGATCATCGAGCGTCTGATTCACGGCGCCGTCGTCGCCGTCTTCAACCGGGTTTGTGGCGACGCGACCGTCGAACCGGTCGTCGAGGCCTTCAAGGCCGGGATCTCCGTCGAGACCGGCGAGGCGCAGCCCGCTGACGAGTACCTGAAGCTGGCGAAGCAGGTCGACGGCCTCGAGGTCGCCGTCCACGAGGTCGTCGGCGAGGACACGCGGCCCGCGGTCCAGGCGTCGGCCATCGAGTTCGTGCTCGAGGGGCTGCACCTCAACAAACGGCTCAACAAGGATTCGCTCGCCGGCGCCAGCCACGCCCTCTACCGGGGCTAGGCGCGAGCGAGGGCTGCAGGACCGGCCCGAAGGGAATCCGCGCGACTCGCGGGAGCGCGCAAGCGGAGGCCATCATGGCCATGCGATACCGGTACAGCGAGTGGGATGGCACGCAGGAGATCCCGCAGCTTGGCGCAGACCAGATCCTCGACGCGCTGTCTGACGACCTGATGAACTTCGGTGACCTGCAGCACGCGCTGCGCAACTTGATGCAGCGTGGCATGCGCACGCCACAGCAGGGTCGGATGCAGGGCCTGCGCGACCTGCTGCAGCAGTTGCGGCAGCAGCGCCGCGAACGCCTCGACCAGTTCGATCTCGGCGGCGTGATGGAAGACATCCGCAAGCAGCTCGACGAGATCCTCCAGATGGAGCGCGACACGCTCCGCGAGCGCCTCGGCGAACCCGAGGAAGGCGCCGATCAGGCCGACGGCGCGCCTGCGGGTGAGCAGTCCGACGGTCCCGAGGACGCGGAAGGCCATCAGTCGCCCGGGGGCCAGCAGGGAGGCGACCAGCAGCGCGGGCAGCCTCAATCCGGGGCGCAGCCGTCACCCGGCCAGCAGCAACCTGGCGGTCAGCAACCCGGCGATCAGTCGGGCGAGCAAGGCGAGCCGGGCGCGGGTGGCGAGCAGCGCGAGCTCTCCGACGAAGAGCAGTTCCAGCAGATGCTCGAGCGGATCGCCCAGCGCAAGCAGGACTTCCTCGACGCGCTGCCGCCCGACCCCGCCGGCCAGATGAAGGAGCTCCAGAACTACGAGTTCCTCAACCCGGACGCGCAGAGTCGCTACCAGGAGCTCGTGGAGCAGCTCCGCCGGTCGATGACCGAGTCCTTCTTCAACGACGTCTCGAAGATGGTCGACGAAATGTCCGAAGGCGACATGCAGCGGATGAAGGACATGGTCCGCGACCTGAACGACATGCTGGCGCAACGCATGAAGGGCGAGGAGGCCGACTTCGATTCCTTCATGGACAAGTACGGCGACATGTTCGGCGAGAACCCGCCGCAGTCGCTTGACGAGCTGCTGGAGCAGATGCAGGCGCAGATGCAGGCGATGCAGTCGCTCATGGAGTCGGTGCCCTCCGATCAGCGTCAGCAGCTCCAGAGCCTCCTCGCCGACAAGCTCGGCGACGCCGAGCTCGAAGCGGAGCTGTCCGAGCTCGCGCAGAACCTCGACTTCCTCAACCCCTCACGTGACCAGCCATCCTCGTACCCGTTCCGCGGCGACGAGGAGATCGACCTCCAGGCCGCGATGCAGCTCATGAACGAGATGCAGAACATCGACGACCTCGAGAGCGGCCTCGAGCGCGCGCAGTACACCGGCGAGCTCGACGACGTGGACATCGACCAGCTCCGCGAGCTGCTCGGCGATGAGGCCGTCGAGACGTTCGACGAGTTGAAGCAACTGCTCGAGGTGCTCGAGAACGCCGGCTACATCCGCAAGGAGGGCGATGAGTGGGAGCTCACGCCGCGCGGCACGCGAATGATCGGTCAGAACGCGCTGGCGGAGATCTTCAAGCAGCTCAAGAACCAGGGGATCGGTAACCACCCGGTGCCGCAGTCGGGCCGCTACGGCGAACGGCTGGATGACACGAAGGAGTACGAGTTCGGCGACCCGTTCCACCTCGATCTGCGGCGCACGATCATGAACGCGATCGAGCGTGACGGGCCCTCGACGCCAGTCAAGCTCCAGCCGGACGACTTCGAGATCTATCGATCGGAGCTCGTCACCGAGACCGCGACCGTGCTGATGGTCGACCTCTCCTGGTCGATGGCGTTGCGCGGTTCGTTCCAAGCGGCGAAGAAGGTGGCGCTGGCGCTGCAAAACCTGATCAAGGCGCAGTACCCGCGGGACAGCCTCTACATCATCGGCTTCTCCGCGTACGCGCGGGAGCTGAAGCCGCAGGATCTGCCCTATGTGCGCTGGGACGAGTCCGTGCTGGGCACGAACATGCACCACGCGCTGATGATCGCCGAGCGCATGCTCGCGAAGCATCGCGGTGGCACCCGCCAGATCCTGATGATTTCGGACGGCGAGCCGACCGCTCACCTGGAACGAGGGCGCTCGCAGTTCGCCTACCCGCCGAGCCCGATCACGATTCGCGAGACGCTGAAGGCCGTAAAGCGGGTCACCCAGCAAGACATCACGATCAACACCTTCATGCTGGACCGGAACTACTACCTGAAGGAGTTCGTGAACCAGCTGGCGAAGATCAACGGCGGCCGCGTGTTCTACACGACGCCCGATCAACTCGGCGAGTACATTCTCGTCGACTACGTGCAGCACAAACGGAAGAAGATCTCCGGCCGCAGCTAGCACGCGGTCGTAGCCAGTGTCGTGGCCGTTGTGCCGCGCCGCCTCGGAGCGCTGAGTGCAGCGACTGATCTTGCCCGTCACCCTGCTGACGGCCGTATTTGCAATCGGGATCGGCTGGTACCGCCTCGCCGAGGGCTTCACGCTGCTGGAAGCCGTCTATCAGACGGTGATCACGCTCTCCACCGTCGGCTACGCGGAGGTGCACCCGCTCGACGACAGCGGGCGTGTGTTCACGATCTTCTTCATCCTCGTCGGGTTGATGTTGTACACGGCGACGGCGCTCGTCGAGCTCGTCGTCGCCGGCGAGGTTCGAGAGATGCTCGGGCGGCGGCGCACCGGGCGGAGGGTCAGGCGGATGGAGAGCCACGTCATCGTCTGCGGGTACGGGCGGGTCGGCCAGGAGATCGCGAGCCAGCTCGCCGAACACAGTGTCGAGCACCTCATCGTAGACCGGGATCCCGAGGCGATCGAGAAGGCGACGGCGCAACGAGCGGCGGTCGTCCTCGGCGATGCGACGGAGGAGCCCGTGCTCCGCGAGGCCCACATCGAGCAGGCGCGGGCGATCGTCGCCGGCGCGGACTCCGATGTCGAGAACACCTACATCGTCCTCACGGCGCGTTCCATGAACCCGGAGCTGTTCATCGTCGCTCGCGCGGGAACCAGCTCGGCGGAGCAGCGAATGACGTCGGCAGGCGCCGGTCGCGTGATCTCCCCTTACCGGATCGCCGGCTTCCGATGGCGCTGAGCGTCGTCCAACCGCTGATGCTCGACTTCGTCGACGTGCTCGCGGCGCGCCAGACCCCCGACGAAAAGATCCTGGCCGAGGTCGTAGTCGGCCCCGCGAGCGGACTCGACGGTCAGAGGATCGCCGAGGCGTTCGAGCAGAACTCCGGTGTCAGCCTGCTCGGCGTCGAGCATGGCGTGGGCGAGATCGTGATCGGACCGGCTGGCTCCGAACTGTTGCGCGAGGGCGACCGGCTGATGATCTATGGCTCGCAGCAGGCGATCGAGAACCTTAGCGCCCGTCAGAAGACCGGCTGATCGAGCGCCTCGAGGCTGCTCGTCGGATCGACCGGCCGCCAGGCGAAGACCTGCACGAGGAGGCCGCCCGTGTGTTCAGGCGCGAGGAAGGCCTCGGACCAGTTGGCGCCCTCGGACTGCCCAGAGCGCTGGCCGAGGACGCGGACGCCGTTGCGCTCGCAGGCGCGGATCGCGCGGTCGATGTCCTGGACCTCGAACGACACGTGGTGCGCGGCCGCTCCGCGTCGGTCGAGGAAGCGCTGCAGGAACGAATCCTCGCGCGTCGGCTGCATCACTTCGATTCGGAGCTGGGAGCCCGGGGTTTCCAGGACGTGCGTGCTGAAGCTCGCATCGGAGAGCGTCGACGGCGGCTGGTGCACCGTCCGAAAGCCGAACAGCCGCTCGTACCACTCGCCCAGTTCGAGCCGGCTGTGGTGCGCGTGGCCGATCGCGTGGACCGCGGTGACGCCGATCGTGTCCGTTCGGTCGTCACGAATGGCTCGGGCAGGTACCAGGGCGCGCCGGCGTGGAGCTGAAACAGGAAGCCCGCTCCGCCGCTGCGGGGGTGGACGTACGCGACGGTGTCCGGCTGATCTTCTGCTCCCGGCTCGCGGTTGCCGGGATCCGTCGGCTGGCCCTCGGCGTCGGTTGCGACCCTCCCTTCCAGCGGCGTTTCGAGGCCGGGCTCCAGGCTAACCTCGCCGCGAGGCATACCGCTCCGCTGCTCGTAGCCGCACGCCTGGATGTCCAGCGCGTCCATGGCCACCAGCGCGGCATCCATATCGCGCACCTGCATCGAGAGGTGGTGGAGTCCGGGGCCGTGCACGCCGTCGAGGAAGCGGTGCAGAAACGAATCGGGGCCGTCCGGCGCGAGCACCTCCCAGACGATCCCCGAGCGGCCGGGAACCTCGAGCTCCGCGCCGATGTAGCCCCGCTCTACCGAACCGGCCGCGATAGCGGAACCCGAAGACGCGCTCGTGGAACTCGATCTGAGGCTCGAGGTCGCGCACCGCGATGCCGATATGGTCGATCCGAGTGACGTCGATCATCAGCGGGCTCGCCCTCTCTGCGGACGGAGTCTGCCGGCCGGGGTCAGCTCGATTCTAGAGCCGACCCCATTACGGCCCAGCACCACCGCGGCGCCGGTACGATCCGCCGATGTCAGACCCCGAGCCTGCTCACGTTCGGCGGGTGTCGATCATCCGCAACCCCGTCGCGCGCCGGGCGCCCTCGGATGACGCGCTGGCCGTGCCGCTCGAAGCGCTCCGTGGCGCCGGGTGGATCGCGACCGTCCAGGACACGACGGCACGAGGTGACGCGACCGCGCTGGCGAGCGCGGCGGCTGCAGGTGGCGCCGACGTCGTCGTCGTCAGCGGTGGCGACGGCACGCTGAACGAGGCGGTGAACGGGCTGGCGAGCACGGACACTGCGCTCGCTGTCATCCGCGGCGGCACGGCGAACGTCTGGGCGCGCGAGGTCGGCATCTCGAGGAATCCCACCGTGGCGCTCGGCCTGATCGGCGCCGGCCGGCGGATCCGAGTCGACACCGGGGTCGTCCAGATCGGCAAGGACCAGCCGCGACACTTCCTGCTGATGTGCAGCGCCGGCCTCGATGTTGAGGCGGTGCAGGCGGTCGAGCAGCACCCTCGAATCAAGCGCTGGATGGGGCGAGCGGCGTTCGGCTGGCCGGCGATCCGCGCGGTCGCCGGCGGCGCGCCCGTCGAGGCAATCATCACCGTCGACGATCCCGACGTAACGTCGGGGCAGACCTCGTCGCGGGCGACCCCGCTGCTGATGGCGATCGCAGGCAATACCCGGCTGTACGGCTCGGTTGCTCGTCTCGCCGATGAGGCATTGATCGACGACGGGATGCTCGACCTCGTGACGTTCGAAGACGTCCGCGGCGGCCTCGGTCGTCGCGCCGCGCATCGTGCGCGGTTGCTCGGCCGCACGCTGCGCGGGCATCTGCGGTCCGCGGGCGTGGTCGGCATTCGCTACGCCCGTGTACGCCGCCTCGAAGTCGAGCTCCACGGATCGCTGCCGGTTCAGATTGACGGCGAGTTCATCGGCGTCGCCGGGCCGGAGGCGCCGCTGCGCCTGTGGAGCGCGCCCGGATCGCTGACCGTGATCGTGCCGGCTGGCGGCAACCCGCTGTTTGGTCAGGGCGGCGCCGGCTAGATCCGGGTCAACGCGCCATCCGCGAGGTCGTAGCGGATCGCGTCGGGCAGCTCCCCCGGGTCCGGGCGGTCCGGATCTGGCGTTGTGATTAGCACCTGGTCGACTTCGTACGCGGCGTGGAGCACCCGCTCGCGGTGTCGTGCGTCCAGCTCGGAGAGAATGTCGTCCAGCAGCAACACCGGCGCATCGCCGGTCGTGTCCGCCGACAGCGCAACCTCGGACAGGCGCAGCGCGAGCGCGGCCGTCCGCTGCTGACCGCGCGATCCCGACACCGCCGCGTCGTGACCGCTGATCTCGAACGCGATGTCGTCGCGATGCGGCCCGATGCGCGTAGCACCGCGCCAGACGTCTTGCTGGCGACCTTCCTCGATCGCCGCACGGAACCGCGCTTCGAAGTCGTGGCCGCGCGTCGCCTCGCTCAGTTCGTCCGGCAGCGCCGGTCGGTAACAGACGGCGAGCGTCTCGTTCTCAGCGCCGAGCGCCGGGTAGCGAGCGGCTGCGTCCTCGCCCAGCCGAGCCAGCGCGTGGGCCCGCGCCTGCACGATCACCGCCCCCGACGCCGACAGCTCGTCGTCCCAGAACGCCAGCTCGTCCAGGCCCCCGCGCCTATCGCGCAGCGTGCGCAGCAGGCTATTCCGTTGCTGGAGCACCCGGCTGTAGCGCTGCGAAGCACGCACGTAGGCCGGGTCGAACTGCGAGATCGTCAGGTCGAGGTATTTCCGCCGTCCCGCCGGCGAACCTGAGATGATCGCCAGGTCGGCCGCCGAGAACATCACCACGCGCAGCTGCCCGATCAGATCGGAGGCGCGCCGCGCCACGCCGTTGACCCGGAACCGGCGCGAGGCCCGGCGGCTGCCGTCGGCCGCGACCTCGCCCGCCACCACCGAGATCTCCAGCGTCGTCGTGCCACTCACCGCTTCGACGTGGCCGACGATGCGCGCGCCGGGCAGCGGTTCATCCTCGAGCGCCGACCAGTTGATGAGATCCAGGTCGTGACCGCCGCGGTAACTGCGCGTCGTCGCGAGCATCGCCACCGCGTCGAGGAGGTTTGATTTGCCGGTGGCGTTTTCGCCGGCGATAACGTGGATCCCTCGATCGAGCGAGAGCTCGAGCCGGGTATACGTGCGCACGTTGGCGAGCGAGAGCTGACTGAGATGCATGGCGACCGATTATCCCACGGCGCGCTCAGTCGCCCTCGATTGTGGGCGCCGGTTCGACGTCAGCGGCCGGTCGCGGCAGCTCGACGCAGAATCGCGCACCGCCCGTGGGCGACGCTTCCACCCAGATGCGGCCGGACTGAAGCTCGATCAGCTGACGCGCCACCGCGAGTCCGAGTCCGGATCCGTGCACCGTTGCCTCGTCGCGGTCGACACGGAAGTACGGATCGAAGATGCGCTCGCGCAGATCGTCGGGAACGCCTTCCCCTGAGTCCTCGACCTCGATCCGCACGGAATCGCCGGATCCGGTAGCGCGGAGCGTGATCGCGCCACCGATCGGCGTGTAGCGGTTGGCGTTCGAGACGAGGTTCAACAGCACTTGTTCCAATCGCTGCTGATCCGCGTCGACCCGCTGGCTGCCCTCCTCGATCTCGATCGCCAGGCTCTGCTCACCGAGCAGCAAGGCCGGCCGCACCAGCGCCTCCACGCGCGCGAACACGGCTCCGAGTTCGACCGTGCCCGCCGAAACCTCGAAGCCCGCGGCCTCCGACTGGCCGAGGTCGAGCAGATCGTTGACGAGGAGATTGATCCGTTGCACCCCCTGGTTGAGCGAATTGACGAGCTGCTCGGCCGTCTCGTCCATCGCCATCGGCTGGGGCTGCAGCAGATCGGCGAACGCCTGGATCGAGGTGAGCGGCGTTCTCACCTCGTGCGCGAGCGCCGCGATGAACTCCCGTCGTTGCTGGTCCAGGGTCTCGAGGCGCTGCTCGCGCGCGCACGACGCCTCGGCCGTCGCCGCGTGGTCGAGCGCGGTGACGAGCTGCCCGCCGAACCGCTCCAGCAGTTGCTCGTCGTCGAGCACGCGGCGGCGCCGGCTCGCGAGCAGCAGCAATCCGATTGGGTTGCCGCCGCTGATCAGCGGGATCCGCGCTACCCACGGACGGCTGCCGAGCGCCTCGATCACCGGCGCGGTCCATGGATCGGCCTGCTTGACCGGTCCCGCGTCGACCGACGCCGAGCCGGCTGGGAGCGCGCGCGGGCGAGCCTCGTCGAGCCACCGCGGTTGGTACCCCATGGCCGCGATCGGTCGCATCTCGTCGGCGTCGTCGGCGGCGAGGGCGACGAGCCCGACGTCGGCGACGCCGTTCCCGATCAGGGTGCTCAGCGCGCGCTGCGCCATCGGTTCGATGGCGCTGGGCTCGGCCGCCAGGTCGCCGAGGATCGTGCCCAGCGCGTATCGCCGTCGCTCACGGGTGAGCTGCCGCACGTGGAGGAGCGCCGCGCCCAACAGCAGCAGCGCCACGATCGCCTGGACGGCGAAGATGCCGGCATCGACCCGATCGAGGACGGCGAAGAGCACCGCCGCATTCAGCGTCAGCACGCCGATCGCGACCAGAACCGCGGCCACGGCGAGCCGAACGCCGCCGCCCGAGGGTGGTGCGACCTCCTGGAAGGCGCGCGACGGCGAGGACGGTAACGTCAAGCGAGCGGCCCTCCCCGGAGGGATGATCCGTTGCTAGTTGAGGACGATCAACACGCTGCGGTCGGCGACCGACGCGGCGCGGACGCGGGCGAGCTGGCTGAGCCGCTCCTGCAGCCCCGCTGCGAGCTCGTTCGAGGCGGCGGGATCGCCGAGCTGGACGCGCAGCCGCGCCTCGCCCTGGGCGTACGCTTCGACCGTCGCGCCGCGGACCGCCTCGATGCGCGCGAGCGCGTCCTGCACGCGCATCAATCCCTGGAATCCGGAGATCGGGAACACTCGTACGACCACGGAACCACCAGCGGGCTCGAAGCGAACCACCCCCGGGTCGGCGACCAGCGTCGCGGCCGCGACTGCTCCCGTCGGAGCCGCGCCAGCCGCGGTTGACGGCGTGGCGCGCTCGGCGACGATCGGTGGCGCCTCCGCTCTGGCTGCGGGCACCACAGTCGTCCCGTTCTGCGGCTTCGCCGCGGCGGGGTCCGTGGCTTCCGGCTCGGCCGGCCCGCGCTCCGGCGGCGGCGTGCCGGCGCCGGGGGCCCGAGGTTCGTCAGGTCGAGGCGGCGTGGTCTCCGGAGCGCTCCGCGAACGCTCGGGCGGCGGCTTCGGCGCCTCGACCTGCGGAGTTGCCGCGGGCGGAGTTGTCGTCGGCCGGGGAGCCGCGGTCGGCGGTGCAGCCGGCGATGGTGCCGCCGGCGCCCGCGGGGGCGCCTCGTCGCGCACGGGCTGGCTGGATGCCGGCCGCGCCGGCGGCGCGGGTTCGGTCGCCCTCGGCGCCGCGGGGGGCGGCGCGGCCATGCCCGCCAGCATCGTCTCGATCCGGGCGAGCCGCTCGTCGATCGTCGAGACGGTGGAGTCGAGGCGGCCGAGACGTTCCTCGATTCTGCCGAGACGCCCATCGACGCCGCTGGTGCTCGACTCGAGCGTCTCGAGGCGCGCATCGACCGAGGCGAGCTGGCTGTCGACGGAGCTGCGCAACACGCCAACGTCGCCGGTGAGGCGCTCGATGCTCGCCGTCAGTTGCTGGATCAGCGCCGACTGCGGGTCGCTGCGCCGCTCGAGCATCTCGCGTGCTTGGTCGACCGATTCCTCGATCACCTGGTTCGCGCGCTCGCGCGCGTCCGACAGGACGAGGTCGATCTCGTCGCGGTCGACGGTGCCCTCGAAACGGGGCGGCCGCGCCTGCGGAGGCGGCTGTGTGGGCGCGGCAGTCGGAACCGGCGCCGGCGGTGGAGCCTCGACCACGGGCGGCGCGGGCGCAGGTTCGGGTTGCCGCTGCACGGCGCCCAGGGTCACCAACAGCGACCCGACGGAGCGCAGCACCGCATTCACGCCGCCCTCGGCGAAGTGTGCGATCTGCGCGAGCCCCTCGTTCCGAGGCTCGTCGCCGGCTGGCCTGTCGTTGGTCACGGAACCGTCCCCGCCGCGACTGGAGTCACGCAGACGCCCTCGGCCCGAGTGTACGGCCGGAGGCCACGGCTCCGACTGTAGGGCGGAGTGTAGAGCGCTGGGACGGCCCGTCAAACGGCATCGATGACGACGCCGATCCCGGCTGCGGCTGTGGCCGGAACATCCTGTATCGTCCGGCAGTCGGTCGCGACCCGCCACGGCCCGGCTGCCGGGGCAGACCGATCAGTTCCGTGACTGAACGAGGAGCACTCCCCATGGCTGATCCGCTACGCGTGGCGTTTATCGGCGCCGGCGGCAACACGACGCTACGCCATCTGCCCGGGCTGCTGGCGATCGACGACGTCGAGGCGGTCGCGGTTTGCAACCGCTCCGCCGAGAGCGGACAGCGCGTCGCGGACCAGTTCGGCATCGGGCGCGTCGAGACAGACCCCGCCGCGATCTTCGAGGCTGACGACGTCGACGCGATCTCGATCGGTACCTGGCCGTACCGCCACCGCGAATACACCGTCCGCGCTCTCGAGGCCGGCAAGCACGTGCTGTGCGAGGCGCGGATGGCGATGAACGCGACCGAGGCGCGCGAGATGCTGTCTGCGTCCCAGGCTCGTACCGATCTCGTGGCGCAGCTCGTCCCCGCGCCGATGGATCTGCTGGTCTGGCGTACCGTACGGCGGCTCGTTGCCGAGAACGTCCTCGGGACCATCCGCGAGGCGCACGTGGATGTGGCAAACGGCTCCGCGATCGACGAAAGCGGGCCGCTGCACTGGCGCCATCAGACCGAGTACTCGGGCATGAACGTGATGATGTTCGGGATCTTCACCGAGATCGCCAGCCGCTGGCTCGGCCCGACGCAACGCCTGGTCGCCGACGGTGCGACCTTCATCGGCCGCCGTCGCGACGAGGCAAGCGGCCGCGACATCGAGGTGGACGTACCCGACAGCCTCGGTGCGCTCGCGGAGCTGCAGAGCGGTGGCCGCGTGAGCTATCGGATCAGCACAGTCACCCACGCCGCGCCGCCGCCGTCGATCTCGGTGTACGGCTCCGAGGCGACCCTGCACTGGCGTGGCGGCGACGATCTGACGCTCGTTCGGGTCGGCGGTGAGCCCGAGGTGGTGACACCCGATGAGGGCACCGCGATCGGCTGGAACGTGGAGCAGGATTTCGTGGACTCGATCCGCGACCACAAGCCCGTCGAGCTGACGAATCTCGAGGATGGCCTGCACTACATGCGCATCATCGAGGCCGTGCACCGCTCCCTCGAAGAGGGGCGCGCCGTCAACCTCGAAGAGGTCTAGGCGTGGTCGCGGACGACGCGAAGGGTCCGATCGGTGCCGCGGAGTGCCTGGCGCGCTTTCGCACCGCGCGCGCTCGTGTGGACGAGCTGGTTGCTTCGGTTGACTCGTGGACCGCACAGTCGCCCGAGGGATGGACAGCGAAGGACTACCTCGCCCACCTCACGGCGTGGCAGCGCCGCGTCGTGCGCTGGTGGGAAGAGGGCGAGGCGGGGCGACCTCGCGAGTGGCCGGAGCCGGGCTTCACCTTCGAGCAGGTGGACGCGCTGAACGATCGCGACTGGCGGGCGGACCGTGAGACACCCCTGGACGAGGTGAGGCGGGAGTTCGAGGTGACCGCGGACGCGGTCGAGGCGTTGATCGGGCGGTTGACGGACGACGACCTCAACGACGCGGCTCACGTGCCATGGCTGGGGTTCGAGGGACGGCACGCGATCGCCGGCAACACCTACGGGCACTACGCCGAACACTTCGAGGCGCTCGAACAACTCGGGCCGAGCACCAGGTGAGCGGCATTCGCGTCTACCGGTTCCAGTCCGGCGATCCGAGCGACCGCTCACTCTCGGTCCTGCTGTTGCGGTTCCTCGTCAACGGCGCAGGCCTCTACCTCGCGAGCGTGATCGTGCCCGGCGTCGAGATTGGTGACTGGCAGTCGTGGCTGGCGGGAACAGCGATCTTCGCGATCGTGAACATGCTGCTGAAGCCGCTCGCGATGTTGGTGTCCTGCTGCCTGATCATTGGGACGTTTGGTCTGTTCGTGCTGATCATCAACACGGCGTTGCTGGCGGCGACCGCGTGGCTCGCGGGGCAGCTTGACCTGGCGCTCACCGTGGACGGGTTCTGGTCGGCCTTCTTCGGCGCGCTGATCATCTCGATGGTGTCGCTCTTCGCGTCGATCGTAATCCGACGTCCGCGCCCCGGCTAAACGCGCCGCCGGCTAAGGCCGATCTCCGATCGCCGCAGCGCCCTTCCGCTGCATCCGCGGCCCGCGCCCCTTCCGCGAGGGCGTCCCCGGCGCCTCGAGACGGACGGCGCAGGCCTTGTACTCGGGGATGCCGGCGGCGGCGTCGAGCTGGTCGTTGGTCAGGAAGTTCGCGGCGGCCCCCTCGAGCTGGACGAAGGGTACGAACAGCTCGCCGCGCTGCATGCGATCGCCGACGTGGACCTCGGCGATGATCTCGCCGCGCCGTGAGGCGAGCTGGACGGCGTCGCCGTCGGAAAGATCGAGGCGTTCGGCGTCCTCGGGGTGCATGTCGACGGCGACGACCGGGACGGTTGCGAGCAGGCCCGGGACGCGTCGGGTGATGACGCCGCCATGCCAGTGGTAGAGCGAGCGCCCCGTGATCAGCGTGAAGGGGAAGCGCCGCGACGGGAGTTCGGCGGCGGGCGGCCCCTGCTCGACGGCGACGAACTTGCCCCTGCCGCGTGGGAACTCGTCCTCGAAGAGTCGCGGCGTGCCGGGGTGGTCCGGCTCGGGGACGGGCCACTGGATGCCGCCCTCGCGGTCGAGGCGGTCGTGGGAAAGGCCGGCGACGATCGGGGTGAGCGAGGCCATCTCCTCGAAGATCTCGGCCGCCGACCCATGGTGGTACCCGTCGTCCGGGCGCTCGAGCAGCTTCAATACGCGGCGCGCGATCTCGTTGGTGATCGCCCAGTCCTCGCGGGCGTCGCCGGGGGACTCGATGATCGGGCGCACGAGCTGGACGCGGCGCTCGCTGTTCGTGAAGGTGCCGTATTTCTCGGCGAACGAGGCTGCCGGCAGCACGACGTCGGCGATCTCGGCTGTCTCGTGCATGAAGATGTCCTGCACCACGAGGAAGTCGAGCTGCTCGAACGCCTCGCGTGCGTGGGCCAGGTAAGGGTCCGAGAGCAGCGGGTTCTCGCCAACGACGTACATCGTCGTTAGCGAGCCGTCGATCATCTCCTGGATCATCGCGGTCGACTGGAGGCCGAGCTCCGTCGGGAGGTCCGCGTCCCAGGCTTGCGACCAGCGCGCGTTGACCTCGGGGTCGTCGACCGCCTCGTAGCCGGGCATGACGTTCGGGAGGCAGCCGGAGTCGGAGCAGCCCTGAACGTTGTTCTGACCCCGCAGCGGCGAGATGCCGTTGCCGAAGCCACCGACCTGGCCGCAGACCAGCGCGAGGTTGATCAGCGACCGCGCGTTGTCGGACCCCATCGTGTGCTGGGTGACGCCCATCCCCCAGATCAGGCAGCTGCCACGCTCTTCGCCGTCGCGACCGGGCCGAGGGCGCGCGTACAGCCGTGCGGCGATCCGGATGTCGTCGGCGGGCACCCCGGTGCTCTCCTCGGCGACCTCGGGCGTCACCTGCTCGACGACCCGGCGCCAGGAGTCGAAGTCCTCAGTGCGCGCCTCAATGAACGCGCGGTCCTCGAGCCCCTCTTCGAGGATCACGTGCGCCATCGCATTAAACAGCGCGACGTCGGTGCCGGGCCGCGGTTGGAGGTGCGCCTCGGCGCTGTCGCAGAGGTCAATGCGGATCGGGTTGACCACGATCAGCGAGGCGCCGCGGTCCTCAACGGCGCGACGCAGTCGCGAGGCCACCACCGGGTGGTTTTGCGCGGTGTCGCTGCCGACGACGAGTAGCGTGCCGGCATGGTCGTAGTCCTCGTATGAGTTGCTGGTCGCGCCGGAACCGACCTGCTCCATCAGCGCCACGACGGACGGCGCGTGGCACAGCCGGGAGCAGTGGTCGACGGAGTTGGTACCCATCACCGCGCGGGTGAACTTCTGAAGGACATAACCGTCCTCGTTGGTCGCTTTCGCGGAGGCGATCGACGCGAACGACCCGACCGCGCCTGCGAAGCGCTGCGCCACGAGGTCGAGCGCGTCGTCCCAGCTCGCGGGCTGCAACTCCCCGTCGCGGCGGACGAGTGGCGTCGTGAGCCGGTCCTCGGACTGCGCGAACCCGAGGCCGAAGCGACCTTTGACGCAGGTCATGCCCTGCGACGAGCCATTGTCCGGCTCGCCGTCGACCCAGGTGATGCGGCCGTCGGACTTGTGCACCTGCAGCCCGCAACCCACGCCGCAGTACGGGCAGGTGGTGAGGATCACCTCGTCGTCTGCTCCGTTGCGGTGGCTGGCGGTCGCGGGAGTGCCGGCCTTCGGGAGTAGCGCGCCGGTCGGGCACTGCGAGACACATTGCCCGCACGAGGTGCACGTCGACTCGTCCCACAACTCCTCGAACGCGGCGCCGATGCGCGCCGTCTCGCCGCGACCGTTGATTCCGATCGCTCCGATGTGCTGCGTGCGCTGACAGGCGTCGACGCAGCGACCGCAGAGAATGCAGTCCGGCATGTTCAGGTCGAAGAACACGTTCGAATCGTCGCGCGGCTCACGTGGGCTCGGCGCGAACGACGACACCTCGAGGCCGTGCGCGCGGGCGTGCTCGGCCGCCTGGCCGGCGCCGCGACCGTCCTCGGACATTCCGATCGTGAGATCGAGGACGCCGCGACGGACGCGCGTGGCGCGCTCGGACTGCGTCTGCACGATGGCGCCTTCGGCGACGGGAGTGTGACAGGCTGCCGCGAGCCGGGGTGCGCCCTCGACCTCGACGAGGCAGGTGCGACAGGCGCCGAGCGGACCGCGTGCGTCAGGCTTGCAGAGGTGCGGGAGCTCACTGCGCACCGCGAGCACGGCATCAAGCAACGTCCCGCTCTGCGGTACGCGTACCTGGGTTCCGTCGACGGTGACCGTCACGAAGGCCTCGATCACGTCGAGTGGTGAGTTGCTCGTTGTGGTCATGCTCCGACTCCTCGCGTGTCCAGCGTAGTCAGTCGTCGAACGCTGCGGGGAACTGGTCGAGCGCGGACTCGACCGGGCGACCGGCCATCCCGCCGAGCTGGCAGAGCGAGCCCTCGGTCAGTACCTCGATCAGTGCGGCGATCTCCTCGCGATGGTCGCGAGGCCGTTCGAGCAGCGTGACCATCTGCGCGGTGCCCTCGCGGCAGGGTGTGCACTCGCCGCACGACTCGCGCATGTTGTACGCCGCCAGCTCACGCGCGACGCGCCCGAGGTCAGCCCCCGCTCCGAGGACGACCGTGCCGCCAGCGCCCAGCGTGCGCATCTCGAGCACGTCCTCGAACTGGTCGGGCATGACGAACACGCCGGAAGGGCCGCCGAGCAGGATCGCCTGCGTGTCCTGCGGGTTCGCGCCGGCCATCGCGAGCAGTCCAGCCCAGCTCGTCGCGCCGTCGACCGGCACCTCGTAGAGACCGGGGCGCGGCACATCGCCCGAAAGCGAGACGAGCTTGGTTGGCGGCGGCGGGTTCTCGAACACGGTCGTGACGGCGCAGAGCGTCTCGGCGTTGTTGATCACCGTCGGGCGGTCGAACAGCCCTCGGTCTGTCGCGTACGGCGGCTTGTAGCGCGGTACCGGCCGTTCGCCCTCGATGCTGTTGAGGATCACCGACTCCTCGCCGCAGACGTAGCCCCCGGCGCCCGAGCGAACGTGAATCTCGAGGCCGAACGAGCGCTCCCAGGCGCCGCCGTCGAGAATGCCGGCCTCACGCGCGTCCTCGACGGCGCGCTCGAACGCTGCGCGCGCGGCTCGCGCTTGCCCGTTGATGTAAACATAAGCGTGCTCGAAGCCGACGGCGTGGTGGGCGACCAGGATGCCCTCGATCAGGCGGTGCGGGTCACCCTCCAGCAGGTGGCGATCCTTGAACACGCCGGGCTCGCCCTCCTCGGCGTTCACGACGAGCATCCGCGGCGCGTCGCTGTGCGCGGCCGTCAGCCGCCACTTCATCGCGACGGGGAAATGCGCGCCGCCGCGACCGGTGAAGCCGGCCTTGTCGATCGCGTCGAGGAGCTGCTCAGGCGTCACGCCCAGCGCGCGGTCGAGCGCGCCGTAAGCGCCCTGTGCGAGCACATCGCCGAGCGTGCCGTCGTTCCTCCCGAGGCGCGCGGTGAGCCCGCGCCCGCCCGTGCCCGCGTAGTTGGCCTCGTCGCCGCAGTCGCCCTCGAAACAGGCGATCACTTCTTCGATCCCGTTCACGTCGAGGCGGTCGAAGCGGCGAGCGAAGGTGCCGTGGACGACGGTCGCCGAGGGCGCCGCCCAGTTCGCGCCGTCCGAAGCGGCGTCGCTGACGGCGCCGGCGCGGTCGCCGAGGGCGGCCCGGATCGCGTCGCCGTATGCTTCAGTGCCGAGCGCTTCGCCGGCGGTGCCGCGATGGACGAGGATGCGCGGCAGCCGCGGCGCCGGGTAGCGCTCGCGAAGCCGGGCGAGCGGTTCGATCGCCGTGCTCGTCATGCCCTGGCCTGCTGGCGGAATTCGTTGGCAGTGACGCGTCCGAACAGCTGCTCGTGCTCGTCGACGACGACAGGCGCCAGGGCGCACAGGAACTGACAGTCGATACCCAAGGCGGCCGGGGCGGCCTCGATCAGGTCGCGCGCGCCGGCGAGATCGCACGCGACGCCGGTGCAGACGTGCCACTGGCCGGGAACCGGCTGCTCGAGGCGTAGCTCGGAGTAGGCGGTGGTCGTCGCGTAGACCTCGGAGAGCGGTATGCGGATGTGGCTCGCGACGTAGCTGATCGCCTCGCGCGGTAGCCAGCTCAGCGCCTCGTGCATCGCGCGCAGCGCCGGCAGCATCTGCTGCCGCTCCCGAGGCAAGCCGTTGACGGCCGACATGCCGGCCTGCATCGCCTCGAGGTCGAACGGGGGGGAGTCTTCGGTCATCGGTTGGCATTGTAACGACGGGGTTCCGAGGGGGCGCATCGCAAGTCGCCGTCCTGATTTCCCTGGCTCCTCGGAGGCTTCGACTCCTCTTGCAATCTTCGTAACACCTCGGCGGCCGGCATGGCGTCAAATTGAATGCAGTGAACGAGACATCTAGGAGGCCGATTGTGAGCCGAAGCCGGGCTGCGGACATGACGGCAGGGCTGATCGCGGCGGCGGTCGCCCTCGGGGCGGGTGAACTCGCCTCGGGCATCACGGGGGGCGCCTCGCTGATCGTCGAGGTCGGCGATGTGATCGTCGACAACACGCCGGGCCCGGTCGTCAAAGCGGCGATCGACGCGCTCGGTACGAACGACAAGCCGTTCCTGCTCGCGAGCGTCACCGTCATCTCGCTCGTGCTTGGTGCGCTGCTCGGACCGATCGCTGGTCGCTGGCGGATCGCCGGACTCGTCGCCTTCGCCGTCTTCGGCGCGGCCGGCGCCGCCGCCGCGGCGCGCGATCCGCTCACGGGCACCCCGATCGCCGTCTTCATCGCGCTGGTCGCGGGCGTCGCCGGCTACCTCACGCTCCAGATCCTCCTCGAGGCCGCCGCCCCGGCCTCGGAACGGAGCGAACCGCGGGCGCCGGGCCGCGGCCTCGCCAGCCGTCGCCGCTTCCTCGGCTTCGCGGCGGGCGCGACGGGCGGCGCGGCGCTCGCAACGTTCACGGGGCGCGGCATCCTCGGTCCGGCCGTGGACGTCGAGGCCCAGCGCGAGGCGATCACGCTCCCGCCGCCGAAGTTGGTCGTGGGGACGAACGGCTTCGAGGTCGAGGAGCTGTCCCCGCTCATCACGCCAAACGACGACTTCTACCGAATCGACACCGCGCTGGTCGTCCCACGCGTCGACACGACCGACTGGAAGCTCTCCTTCACGGGCATGGTCGACCACCCCTTTGAACTCACGTTCGACGAGCTGCTGGAGCAAGCCACGCTCGAGGAAACAGTCACCCTCGCCTGCGTCTCGAACGAGGTGGGAGACGACCTGATCGGCAACGCCGTCTGGCGCGGCGTCCCGCTCGCCGGCCTGCTCGAGCGCGCGGGCGTCCAGCCCGGCGCGACCCAGGTGGTCGGTCGTTCCGTCGACAAGTTCACGACCGGATTCCCGACCGAGGTCGCGCTCGACGGTCGCCCGGCGATGGTCGCGATCGGGATGAACGGCGAGCCGCTGCCGGCGGCCCACGGTTTCCCGGCGCGCCTTGTGGTGCCAGGGCTGTACGGCTACGTCTCGGCGACGAAGTGGCTGAAGGAGATCGAGCTCAACACCCTCGAGGGCTACGACGCGTACTGGATTCCTCGCGGCTGGGCGAAACAGGCGCCGATCAAGACGCAGTCGCGGATCGACACGCCGCGCAGCCGGCGCACCGTCGACCCCGGCCCGCTCCCGATCGCCGGCGTCGCCTGGGGCGGCATCCGCAGCGTGCAGCGCGTCGAGGTACGCGTCACTCAGCGGGCGACCGACGCGCCCCTCGGCGAGTGGGTCGAGGCGGAGCTGGGCGAGGCGCTCTCGCAGAGCACCTGGCGCCAGTGGGTGCTGATCTGGGATGCCGAGCCTGGCGACTACCACGTCGAAGTCCGCGCGACCGACGGCGAGGGCGTCACCCAGACCGAGGTCCGCCAGCGTCCCGCGCCCGATGGCGCGACCGGTTACCACGGCCTTTCGATCACCGTTCGGGACGAGGCAGCGGCCTAAGTCGCGACGACCTTGTCGCCGACGGCGATCGTCGAGGCGGCGCGCGGGACCGCAAGGACACCCATCGTCGGGCGCTCCTGTCCGAACTCCCGAGTGAGCGTCTGCATCACGTCCTGATCGCGCTCCCCGGTCTCCGGGTTGGCGTGGGTGGCGAGACAGCGCACGACCGTGCCGGTCACGTCATACTCGCCGTCGCCGACCCGGATCGTCCGCCCGATCCAGTCCAGTTCCTCCCATGGATCGAGGCCCTCGATCGTCGCGTTCATCCGGAACCGCCGCTCGTCGACCTCGTCGCCGATCCGTTCGGCGAGCGCCTCGATGCTGGCGGCGCCGACCAGGGTGAGGTGTTGCGCCGCTCGGTCGTGGAACCGGGGCTTCGTGCCGTCGCCGACGAGACGGAGTGGCGTCCGTTCCGAGTGCCCGTCGAGCGGATTGATTTCGAAGCTCGCCACGAGGATTTCGACCGCTCGGGCGATTCGCTCGCGATCCGCCTCGAGGCCGACGTCGCCGGAAGTGACTTCGTTTCCGTCGTAGCTCACGACGAACCGCCGAGAGCTGACGTCGAACCGCGCGTCGACGAGGGCCAGGCCCGGCGTGTTCTGCATCGTGAGGAACGTGTTCTTGCCCCACCAGCCGGGACGCTGCTCGTCACCCGCGTCGTCGAACAGGAAGCCCAGCACACGGTCGCCCTCGACCGCTCCGCTGGAACTCAACGTGAGGCGGTCCGCGGCGGCTGGGGTCATGCCCTTGACGGGGAATTGATAGAGACGGGCAATCGCGGCCAACGGCGTCGCTCCCAGTTCGCTCGAAGTGGATGGTAGCGCCACGCGCGTGTCGCTGACGCTACGACGCGGGCACCTCGCTGAGGAGCGCGAGCTGGTTGCCGTCCGGGTCGTGAAAGAAGGCCATCCAGCCCTCGACACCGTCGTCCCGGTACTGGAGGAGCGGCGCTGCCGTGAAATGGATGCCGTGGTCGCGGATCGCCTGGTAGGAGCTGTCGATGTCCTCGACGGCGAAGTAGATCACGCTGGTCGACGGCGAGCGATGACCGCCGTGAGCCGCGCTATCGAGCATCAGGCGCACGCCGCCGACGTCGAGGAGCGCCATACCGGCCGCGCCGACTTCCCGGAGGAATGTCGCGCCGAGGGCGTCGCGATAGAACTCGATCGACCGCTGAAGATCGCCGACCGGGACGGAGATCTGACCGACGGCGCGGATCGCGGCACCCGGCGGGCTCGTGCTGGGAGCGGGCGCGGGCTTCAGCACGATCGGATCGCCGGCGCGGATTGCGCCCTCTTCCAGCACCTGCGCGTAGACGCGGCTAGAGCCCGACGCCACGCGCTCGTTGATGCGGTTGATGTCTCCATCGCTGAAGCTGCCCGCGATCGTCTGGCAGGGGTCGGTGAACGAGGTGATCTGGATCAGCACGTCGGACCCAAGGCGCAGCCGCGCTCCCGGCTTCACTTCGGACCAGTCGAGATTGCTGGTCGTGATGTTTTCGCCCGCGGTGCCGGGGGCGATCGGGTGGCCGTCGGCTCGGAGCGCCTCGATCAGCTCGAGCGGGAAGAGGCAGAGCGCGCGATACGGACCGCCGTGGATGCCCGGTTTGGCCTGTTTGTCGCCGGCGAGACCATTCGTCGTGACCGCGCCCTCGAGCACGGGCAGCTTTGGAACCCCGCCCGGCGAGACGTTGACCTGATGGATATGAGCGTCGGTCATGGCGCCGAGCCTAGCAGCGCGCTGAGAGACCCGGCACACCGACCATTAGCCCCGCACGGTGCTGGAGTTGCCCTGCTTCACGACCTCGATCCGCTCCGGCAGCCGCTCCGCCATCTCCTCGACGTGCGAGACCACCCCGATCATCCGCTGTCCGCTCGCGAGCGCTTCGAGGCCCTGCACCGCCAGGTCCAGCGACTCCGTGTCGAGCGCGCCGAACCCCTCATCGAGGAACAACGACTCCAGCGAGACCGCGCCGCCGAGGCCCGCGAGCTGCGGCAGGTGCTCCGACAGCGACAGCGCGAGCGCGAGGCTGGCGAGGAACGTCTCGCCGCCAGACAGCGTCTTCACCGACCGTCGCTCGTCGCCGTTCAGCCGGTCGACCACCACAAACTCGTTCTCCTCGGAGGCCAGCTCGTAGCGCCCGGCGGTGAAGCCGTCGAGGCGGTACGACGCGTCCGCCGCGAGCAGTTGCATCGCTTCGCGCTGGACGTAGCCGACGAAGCGGTCGCCCTGCAGTTCGCGCGCCAGCGCGCCGTTCAACTCCGCGACCGCTCGATCCGAGGCCACCTCGCCGCGCATCCGCTCGGCCTCGACGCTCTCGCGCTTCGCCTGCGCGATCTGTTCGCCGAGGACGCCCGCCTTGATCGCGGCCGTCTGCTGATCGGCCTCGTGCCCGAGCATCAGCTGTCGCAGCGCGTCGAACCCCGGCTCTGACTCCACGCCGACCGCCTCGCGCCAAGCGCTGGCCAGCGTCGCCGCATCGTTCGCGGCGCAGGTGCGCGCCGTCTCGTGCTGCGTCGCGGCAGCACTGACCGCCGCGGTCGTGCGCGTCCGCTCGGCCGCAGCCGCCGTCCTGGTCGCGATCGCCGCGGCGATCGCCGCTCGCGCGGTCGTGATCTGCGTGTCCAGCTCCTCCGCACGCGTCGCGGCGCGCTCGGCCACCGCGAGGGCCTCGTGCAGCGCGCTCGCCTCGCTACCGGCGGGCGCATCGCCATGCTCCGCCAGACGCCGCTCCGCCTGCGCCACGCTCTCCGTCGAGGACTCGAAGCGCGCCTGCGCCGCAGCGATCGCCTGCTCGAACTTCGAGTGCTGAGCGCGCGCCTGCTGCTGCTCGACGCCGGCACGGGTCGCCGCGTCGCGGGCCGATCGCCGGCCCTCGATGCCCGCGATCAGCAGCTCGATGCTTCCGTTCGGCGCTCCCACATCGGCCGGCGCAACCTCGTCGGGCACCCCCGCCAGCGCGAGTCGCAGCGCCTCGCGGTCCGACGTCAGTCCCGTGGCGACGAGCGTCGCGGCCGCGTCGCGTTCCTCCGCGGCGACGTGCTCGCCTCGGCAGCGCTTCAGGGCCGCCGGTAGCGCGTCGCGCGACGTCTCGAGGGAGGCGAGCTCCTCGTCGATCGCGCCCAACAACGCTTCCGCGCTCTTCAGCGTCGCCGTCGCGCTCTCGGTCCGAGCGACGGCTGCGGCGGCGGCTGTCTTCGCCTCGATCGTTGCCTGCCGGTCGCGTTCGAGCAGCCGTTCCGCCTCTTGGACGGCTGCCTCCGCCTCATCGAGCCCGTTGCCACCGAGGTCGAGCGGCAGTTGCGTCAGCGGGTCGCCGCAGACGGGGCAGGGATCGCCGAGCTTGAGTTCGGAGCGCAGCGTGGCCGCCAGGTCCGCATGATGCGCCTCGGCCAGCGTGGCGCGCGCCGTCTCGAGCTGGGCTCCGGCGGCTGCGTGCGTCTGCTCGGCGGAGACCGCCGTCTGCTCGGCCCGGTCGCTGTCGCCGCTCATGCGCTTCAGCTCGTTCGTCGCCGCGTCGACCGAGCCGGCTCGCTCCTCGAGCTGGCGGATCGCCGCCTCGAGCACCGGCAGCCGCCTGCCGAGGGCTTCGCGATCCAGCTTCGCCGCGTTCTGCGCCCTGCTGGCCGCCTGCGCGCGAGCCTCGAGGTCGGCAAGTGCGAGCCGTGCGCCACCGGCTGTCTCGGCGAGCTGCGTCGAGGCGACCTGTAGACGTTCGTCGGCGGCGGTACCGGTTGTCTCGGCGGCCGCCAGTGCCTGCGAGGCCTCGGCAGCCGCGCTGACCGCGGAGGCCTGCTCTGTCGTCACGGCCTCGAGCGCTCGACGCGCTTCGGTCAGGTCGCGCTCGGCCGCTTCGCGCAGCTGTAGTCGATCGATCTGCCCGAGCAGCGCCTGGTGCGACTTCGCGTCGTACTGCAGGTCGGCACGTTCGCGGCTCAGCGCGTCGCAGCGCCGTTCGGCCTCGATCACCGCCTCCGAGGCCGTGACGATCCCGCGCTCCGCTGCTGCCTGCGCTCCCCGTGCAGCTACGGCCGCGGTCGCGGCTTCCCGCTCGCCGTTCGCGGCCTCACGCTCCGCGCGCGCTAGTTCACCGAGGCTCTGCAACGCCTCGCGACGTTCGTTCAGCTCGCAGAGGCGCTGCTGCGCCGTGGCGCGCTCTACCTCCAGCTCGGCGATCCGCTCCGGCGAGGCGAGGTTGAGCTGCGCCAGTTGCGCCTCGATCGTCGCCGAGCGCTCACGGGCGCGCTTCGCGCGGTCACCGGCGATCTTTCGTGCGCCGTCGTAGATCCCGAGGCCCAGCAGCTTCGTGAGGATCGCCCGCCGCTCGCTCTGCTCTCCCTTGAGAAACGCGCCGAACTCGCCTTGCGGCAGCAGCACCGTACGCGTGAAGGTCGTGAAGTCCATGCCCAATAGCCGCGTCACTTCGCGGGTCACATCGCGCGAGCGGTCGGCCAGATGGCGCCAGCTCCCATCCGCCTGCTGCTGTTCGAGGCGTGTGCCGGTTACCGCCGGCGCCTTGCGCACGACGCGGTAGGTCTCATCGCGCGTCGCGAAGTCGAAGCGCACCTGCATCGAGCTGGCGCCGTGCGAGACGAGCTGCCTCGTGGACTTGCCGACGCGAGGCACCTGTCCGTAGAGCGCCCACGTCATCGCGTCGAGCAGCGACGACTTCCCCGCGCCGGTCGGTCCGGTGACCGCGAACAGCCGCCGCCCCTCGAACTCGACGACGGTCCGCTCGCGAAAGGCGGTGAAGCCGCGCAGTTCGAGGCGAATCGGCCTCACGAGGACGCCACCGCTTCCTCAACCAGCTCACGGAACAAACCGAGCAGCTCGTCCGCGGGCACCGCGCCGTGCTGGCGCTGGTAGTAGCGCACGAACAGCTCGTCCGGCGCTAGATCGGCGAAGTCAACCTCTGCGCCATCGTCTTCGCTGCGGTCGTAGTCCAGCCGCACGTCGACGACACCAGGCAGCGCGTCTCGCACGCGCTGCGCCAAACCTGGCTCCGGCCTCGATACATCGACGACGACGCGGATGTGCGCATCCTCGGCCGCCTCGCCGCCCGCCAGCACCTCGTCGAGCGTGCCGCGCAGCTCAACCAGCGGGCGCCCCGCCGTCAGCGGTACGGCGTGATGCTCGACCGGGCGTCCTGGCGCCGCGTCGATGATCCGCACGACCTTCTCCTGGCCGATCTCGCCGAAGTCGAGCTGGAGGATCGAGCCGGCGTACGCCGCCGCGCCGTTCGGCGCGTCGACGATCACCTGCGGCTGGTGGATGTGGCCCAGCGCGATGTACTGCGGCTTCGACGGCAGCCGCGAGGCCTTCACGCCGTACGACTGCTCGATGTGCAGCCGCCGCTCCGACCCGTCGACCGACGCCAGCACCGCGCCATCGACGAACAGGTGGCCGATCACGAGCTGGATCGCGCCCTCGCTGAACCCGGACGCGAGCTGCCGGTAGATCTCCTCGACGGAGTCCTCGTAGACGCCACGCGTCTTGAACTCCTCATCGAGCAACTCCACGCCGTTCAGCGCGCGTCCTTCGGGCACCCACGGGATCGTCGCGATCTCGGCTCGCTCGCCGCCGCGCTCGATCGTCACGAGTCCGCCCTGATGCGGCGGGCGGATATACCCGCGCGTCTGAACCTTGAGCATCTCCGCGAGGCGCCCGATCGCCTCGAGTTTGCGGGGGCTGTCGTGGTTCCCTGCGACCAGCACCACCTCGATGTCGCGCTGGATCAGCGCGCGCAGCGCGTCGAACAGCAGCCGGTCCGCGTCCGGCGAAGGCGAGGCGGTGTCCCAGATGTCGCCCGCCACGAGCAGCGCATCAATGCGTTCGTCGACCGCGATCTCGACGATCTGCGCCAGCACCGCCTCGAACTCGGCGGCACGGCTCTTGCCTCGGATCTGGCGACCGAGGTGCCAGTCGGCGGTGTGGAGGAATCGCATTCGCGCGCCCCGCCTAGTCCAGCGCGGGCACGTCGTCGAAGCGCGCCATGATGTCGCGCGCTCCGCCGGGCCCGGCGGCGACGGCCCCCGAGGCGACCTCGGACTTGCGCGTCGCCCACGAGGGGTGCGGGAACCGCACCAGCAGCGGTACCGGAATCTCGGGCTGCTGCACGATCATCGAGCCGGGCGTGAGCAGCGTCGCCCGCTGCCGCCACGTCGCTCCGAGGAAGCGGTACTCGCTGCGCTGCGCCTCGGCGGTGTCGAGGCGCCCGACGACGCGGAACGAGGCGTTCGCGACGATCCGCTGCTCCACCTCGCTGGCCGTTTGCTGCGCGCCGATCAGGATCACGCCCAGCGAACGGCCGCGCTCCGCGATGTCCAGCAGCGTGTCCTTGATCGGGCTATGCCCGTCACGAGGCGCGTACTTGTTCAGCTCGTCGACCACCACGAACACCGGCGGCGCGTGCTCGGCCGCTCCAAGGGCTTCACGCTCCTCGAGCAGCTCGTGCAGCAGCACCCCCACCACAAACCGCTGTGCGCGGTCGTGCAGCCGGTGCAGGTCGACGACCGTGATCTGCCGCTCGCGCTCGATGCGGTGCGCCACGGCGTCGCCAAACTGGTCGCTGCGCACGAGATGACCGAGGTGCCGCGCGGCCCCTTGCAGCCGCCGCATGAACGCGCGAATCGTGCCAATCGAGGCCTGTCCGTACCCGCGGCCCGCCCAGGAAACGGCCAGCGACTCCGGGTCGGTATCGAGGTGCGTCTCGATCGCGTCGACCAGCTCATCGAACGTCGTCACCTCGACGCCGTCGATGCTGACCTTGCCTTCGGGGCTCTTTCGCGCCTCGATTCGCAGGTGACCCGAGACCGTGTCGACCAGCGCGGCGATCTGCGTCTGCTCCGTGTCGGCGTCCACGAACATGAACCCCAGGTACCCGCGTTCGCAGAACTCGCGCAGCGTCCAGAAGAAGCCGGTCACGCCCTCGGAGCGGGATCCCGTGTCGGGGAGCGGCTGATCCCCGCGCCGCACCGGCGCGAAGAACCCCACCGAGCCGAACGGCCCCGCCGGCAGATCGAGCGCGTCATACGCCGGCCGGAGGTCAGCGTCCGTGTCGAGGCGCTGGTTCGGCTGATCGAGGAACAGCAGGTCCTCGCCCTTCACGTTGAAGATCAGCGCCCGCGCGTTCGTCGTCAGGTCGCCCAGGCGGCGCCCCTCGAACAGCGCGTAGAGCAGGTACGTCGCGTACGACGTCTTCGTCGCCACGCCTGAGATGCCCGAGATGTTGACGTGCGCGCCCTTGCGCCCGTCGAGGAAGTCGAGGTTGCCGTACACCGGTTCGACGTCCGCGAGGTCGCCGCGCGCGAGGCCGCACGGGAACTTGCGCTGCATGTCGTCGAAGAACAGCGCTCGTCCTCGGGCTTCGCCATCGGCGAGGCGCACCACGTCCCCGGGCATCGGCGGCACGTAGATCTCGGGCTCGACGCGCGTCACTGCCACGTGCGCCGACACCACCGGCTCAGCCGGCAGCACCCCCTCGCGCACCAGCGATACGTCCGAGGTCAGTTGCACACCCTCGTGCCGCGCCGACACCTCGTCCACGACGCCGTACACGTCGATTGACCGCCCGTCCGGCAGCGCCGTGCGGACCTGCACCACGTCATCGAGCTGCAGGTAGCGGTCTGGCGCCACGAACACCGAGAACCCCAGCGGCGAAGACGACTCCTGCTCTGTCCCGAGCACGAGGCCGCGGAATGCCGCGTCCGCGTTCGTCTCTGTCGCGACCGCCGCCTCGAGCAGGTCGCGGGTCGCCGCGCCGTTCGAGGAGCGCTCGGTAGCCGTCACGCGTACACCGCCTCGCGCGCTTCGCGCCCGACGTGCGTGGTCAGCAGCCGCTGCACCCAGCGCCGGTCACCGAGCCGATGTGTCAGCACCGATTCGAGGGCGCCGACTGGTACGAGGTTGTGCGGCGCCCTCGGATCCTTCCCGGGTGTCGAGGACAGCCGGGGCAGCAGCCGCGTGGTCTCGTCGGCCAGCGCGACCGCCTCGGGGAGGGGTAGCGCGCCGGAAGTTTCGAGGCGCATCACGCCGCCGAGCGGGTGGTAGATCGCGTTGAGTTGGCGCAGCCGCATGAACCAGGAGTAGCGGCCCTCGGCATGACTGGCCTCGATGCCCGATCCGGGCGGGATCAGGAACAGCGGCGTACGTTCGCCGGCCTCGAGGGTGGGCAGCAGTTCGCGCTCACCGGCGCCGACGTACCACTGTTGGATTCGCTTCACATAACCGACGACACGCCGGCCCGGCGAGCGCAACGATCGCAACGGCCCGTCGATCAGCGTGAGCACCGACTCGTCGCGCGATAGCTCGGCGGCCAGCAGCGCCTCCTCGTCGAGCATCGCGCGGTTGAGCGCGCCGACCAGCGCCTGTGCCGTGCTGGCGCTCGGGACGCGCTTCGCCGCGAAGTGCACCGTCGCCGCGCCCGAGGCGATCACGCGGTCGGGCACGACCTCGCCGCCGTGCAGGTAGCGCCGCTCGACGCGAATCGAATCCTCGAGGATGCGGGCGCGTTCCCCGTGGAGGACGGCGCAGCGGACGGCGCCCACCGCATACGAGCCGAACAGCCCGAACAGCGGCGCGCCGTCTGGTCCGTCGTCCAGCGCGTGCGCCTCGGCACGGCGGACGCCATCGACGATCTGCACCGGCACGTCCGGCGCGTGATGGGGCGTGACGGGCGCCCAGATCGAACGCTCGATCGTGATGTCGACCGGCTCGAGCGGATCCGACTCCGATTCGGCATCGAACGGGAGCGCGGAGCCGTATTCGGGCTGCCACGGAAGAAGTCGAACGACCATCGCCGCACCACCAGGCCAGACCAGAGGGGAGTGCAGTCGCAGATTAGTCGATTTAGCACGATAGTTCGACTGAGGCGCGTGAGCAGTTCACTCGCTACAGGCTGACGCCGCTGGCTATTGAGGACTCGCCACTGCTCCCCACGCGGACCTGCCGTAGGCTCCTGGTATGGCCGCCCCGACCAACGAACCAGCCAGCGAACCGACCCCCGGACCACCCCGCAATCCCGAGGCCCTCTTCCACCAAGAAGCCGATCGCGCGAGCTACGTGCGGGGCATGTTCAGCTCTATCGCCGGTCGCTATGACCTGATGAACACGCTGATGACCGGCGGCCGCCATCACGCCTGGCGACGCGAGGCGGCGCGTGCGCTGGTCCGCCGCGGTGACGCCATCGTCGACGTCGGCTGCGGCACGGGTGACCTGAGCTTTGCCTGCCTCAGAGCCGGCGCGGACTCGATCCTCGGCGTCGACGTCGCCGAACCGATGCTGCCGATCGCACGCCGTAAGGCCTCGCGCCGTCGCGAGCTGGCCCGCAGCTCCGGGTTCGCCGCCGGCGACGGGACGCGCCTCCCGCTGCCGGCCGGCAGCGTGGACGGGTGGTGCTCGGCGTTCGTGGTGCGCAACATCCCGGACCTCGATGCAGCGCTTGCCGAGGCGTGGCGCGTGCTCAGGCCGGGCGGGCGCCTCGTGAACCTCGAGATCACGCGGATGAAGCCCGGCCCGCTGCGCCCCTTCGCCCGCTTCCATTTCACGCGCGTGGTGCCGGTGATGGGCCGGCTGATCTCCGGCCACGCGAGCGCGTACAAGTACCTGCCCGTTTCGGTCGACCATTTCGACACGCCCGAAGAGTTCACGGCGCGCCTCACGCGCGCCGGCTTCGAGGTGACGCAGGTACGGTCGCTGATGCTGGGCACGATCGCGCTGCACGTGGCGCGGAAGCCGCGGCCCCCACGCCGTTAGCGGCTACAGCCTCACGTCAGCCGCACGTTCCCGAGCGGCTCGCGCGGCACGTCCTCGTCGGCGTTCACCATGTGCTTCGCCATCGGCCCGAACACCGCCACCAGCTCCGCCAGCTCCGGCTCAACGATGCCGCAGTCGCGAAAGGCCTGGGTCATGTGCCGCATCCAGCGCCCCGCCGCCCGCTCGGAGATCACGAACGGGAAGTGCCGCTGCCGCAGGCGAGGGTGTCCGTACTCGGCGCTGTAGCGTGGTTCGCCGCCCAGCCACTGCTCCAGGAACAGCTTCTGCTTCTCGCGCCCGGGTCGGAGGTCATCCGGGAACAGCGGTCGCAGCTCCTCGTCCGTCTCGACCGCGCCGTAGAACGTGTCGACCACCCGCTCGATGACCTCGCGGCCGCCGATTCGCTCGAGGAGCGCGGGCTGCGCTGTGGCCCGCGGGCGCGGCGGGATCGCCGGGGAGGGTTGGTCGGTCATCCGTCCAGTATCGCGCGTCGGCCGGCCGCACGCCCCTCGAAGCCGTGGCAGCGCAGCACCGGCAAGGCGGGGTAGCGGGGGTATCGAGGATCGTCGTCGGAGCGGCCGCAGCGCAGGAAGCTCGAGCCCCGCGCGCTGTCGACGCGCGTCGCCCAGCGGCACGTCGCGCAGAGGCCGGGCGCTGGGTCGGCTCGCCCCGAGGATAGCGGTGCGCTCATCACCTCGGAGCGTAGCGGGGGCCTCGACTGTGGGCGCATCGGCGCTACTATCGCGACCCACCGCGGAGCGCGCGGGTTCGCCGGACAGACGGGGGTCGAGATGCGCGCGACGCTACGGGGCATCCAGCCGTACGAACTGCACGGAATCCAGTACTACCAGCTCATCCTCACCCCGGACGGCGCGCCACGTCCGATGCAGGCCCGCCTCTCGCACGACATGATCGTAGGGCGATCCCCAGGTCGGCGACGCCGTGGAGGTACACGCGATCCTCGGCGTGGTCGATCGCGTCAGCAAGGTCGCAACGGAGGTCGAGTAGCCTCGAGCGCGCGCTGTCGAGGTCCAATCGGGGGAACGCCGGTCGCGGCAGCGCCGCCCTACTGCTAGCCTGCTGGTAATGCAACACCTCGCCGCGCAACCGTTGCGCGAGCCAGCGAACCTCCCCCAGACACCAGGTTCGCGGCAGTCCAACACCTGGAGAACACGAACCGCATGACGCCGCTTTCCGGCATTGTCCGGCGGCTGCTCGGTGGATCCACCTCAGCTGCATCCGAATCACCCACCCAGACCCGCACCGGCCAGCCCGACACCAGCACCCGTCGCACCGACGGCGACCGCTGTGAAGGCGAGCAGCCACGCCGTCGCCGTGGCCGTCGCGGTGGCCGAGGGCGCAACAAGAACCGAGGCGACAACGACAACGGCGCCGTCAGCAGTGACAGGAGTGGTGCCGCGACCACGCGCCAACAGCCACGTTCGACCGAGAAGCAGCGCTCCTCCGGACGCCAGCGCGACAAGAGCGAGGACCGCTCACGCGACGGCGGTGGCCGCGATGGACGGGGGGGCAACCAGCGCGGCGAGCGTAACGGCCAGAGCCGCAGCCGCGGCGGCCAGCGCGACGGGAATCGGCGCGGCAATGCAGGTGGCCAGGCCAAGAAAGACAACTACAACTGGGGCGGCGTCGCCCGTGGTGAACGTGATCGCGGCCGGAACGATCAGCGCAGGCAGCGCGCCGGCCAGCGGCGTGGCTTCCGCCCATCGCGCGAGTCGCTCGAGGGACCGCTGCCCGAGGACGTCGCCTTCCGCTCGATCGACGAGGGCGGCGCCGGCGACATTCTCCCGGCTCGTCGCCGCCGTCCCAGCGGCATCCGCTCCACCGAGCGTGTCATCGTCGGAGGCGCTCGATCGCTGAGCGGCATCCCGCGCACCCTCGGCGGCGGATCGACCCCCGATCGATCGCCGGCGCGCGAGCAGCGCGACGACCGTGACGATCGTGACCGCGACGACCGCGACGACCGCGACGACCGGCCTGACGAAGCAGATGCCGAAGCGACCGCGAATCTCGCGAACGAGCAGCCCGAGGCCGTCGTCGACGCGCCCGATGACACGGAGACCGCCGACGCCGACGCACAGCCCGGTCGCCGGCGAGGTCGCCGCGGTGGTCGTCGTGAGCGCGAGCGCCGGGAGGCCCGCGAAGCCGCCCTCGCCCGCGCCGAGGCGGAAGAGGACGACGAGATCCCGGTCGACCACGACCACGCGATCGAGGCGATCGAGGAACTACCGGCGATCATCGAGCAGGAGATCGAGGAGCCCCCCGAGGACCTCGAGGTTCCCGCGGCGTTCGCCGATCTCGGCCTGAACGACGAGTCGCTCGCCGCGATCGCGCGCCTCGGGCACACCGATCCGACGCCGATCCAGGCGCGCGCGATCCCTGAGTTGCTCGACGGCAGCGACGTCGTGGGCCTCGCGCAGACTGGCAGCGGCAAGACGCTCGCCTTCGGCCTGCCGATGACCGAGCGGATCGACGCCGACGTTGACGAGGTGCAAGCGATCGTGCTCGTGCCCACCCGCGAGCTCGCGCAGCAGGTGCTCGAGGTGCTCACCGACCTCGGACGGTCGTACGGGCTGCGGACCGTCGGGCTGCTGGGCGGCCACGCGCTGAAGCGCGACTTCGCCGCGCTCCGCGAGCAGCCGCAGATCGTCGTCGGCACGCCCGGGCGGATCATCGACCACCTGCGGCGCGAGACGCTGAGCCTGCGCAACGTGAGCTACGCGGTCCTCGACGAGGCCGATCAGATGCTCGACATTGGGTTCCTGCCGGACATCCGGCGGATTCTCGGTCGCACGCCGAAGCGGCGTCAGACCGCGCTGTTCTCCGCGACGATGCCGACCTCGATCAGACGGCTGATCTGGCAGTTCATGGACGACCCCGTCACCGCGCGGGTCGACGCCGAGCTCAGCACCGTCGATTCGGTCACGCAGATCTACTTCGAGGTCGCCCAGCGCGACAAAACCGCCGGCCTGCGCGAGCTCGTGGAACGAGAGCTGAAAGGCCGCACGCTCGTTTTCTGCAAGATGAAGCGCGGTGTCGACCGGCTCGCCCGCGATCTCGAAGGCCGCGGTGTGCACGTCGGCGCACTCCACGGCGACATGGATCAGCGTCGCCGGGACCGCGTCGTCGAGCGCTTCCGCGCGGGCGAACTCGACATCCTGATCGCGACGAACGTCGCGGCGCGTGGCCTCGACATCCCGGAGATCACGCACGTCGTGAACTTCGACGTCCCGCAAAACGCCGAGGAGTACCTCCACCGCATCGGCCGCACCGGCCGCGCCGGTCGTGAGGGCAAAGCGATCACCTTCGTCAGCGAGTGGGAGTTCGACGACTTCCAGCGCGTGCTCGACGAGTTCGACGATCTGCTCACCAAAGAGGAGCTCGACCTCTACCAGCGCGACTAGTCCGCGAGCCCGGCTACGCGCTCGGGCGAGCGCCGAGGTCTAGCCGATCGGTTCGGCTTCCGAGACCGGCTTCGAATCGGCCTCGTCGTCGCCGTTGCGGCCGCGGCGGAGTCGCGACCCGAGCACGCCGGCGGCGCCGCCAAAGGCGTCTCCGAGGACGTCGCCGATGTTGCGCAGCAGGCGCGGTCCTGGACCCTGCTCGCCACCGAGGCCGCGCAGCCGTTCTTCCCGCTGGTGACGCCGGCTGGAGCCGCGCCCGCGCATCGCCTCGGCGAGCGCGCGCCGCACACTCGGCTCGAGCATCCGGATCGCCCCGTCCGGATCGACGTGGGCGCCCCCGGCCGGCTCCGGCACGATCTCGTTGATCACGCCCAGCTTGAGGAGCTCGCCGGCCGACACGCGAAGCGCCTCCGCGACCTCAGGCGCACGTTCGCGATCGCGGAACAGGATGGCGGCGGCGCCCTCGGGCGAGGTGATCGCATACATCGCGTTCTGCTGCATCAGGATGCGGTCGGCCATCGT
This sequence comes from Dehalococcoidia bacterium, assembly GCA_965248675.1. Lineage (GTDB taxonomy): Bacteria > Chloroflexota > Dehalococcoidia > UBA2979 > UBA2979 > UBA6627. Next base: position 959,444 of record CBDFJZ010000008.1, on the reverse strand, counting down.
GAGCGCCAGTGCGCCGCCGGAGCCGCCCTCTCCGATCACCACCGCCACCGACGGCGTCGTCAGCGCGCTCATCGTCGCGAGGCAATCCGAGATCGAGCCCGCGAGGCCAGCCGCCTCGTCAGCGATCCCGTCGTGGGCGCCCGGGGTGTCGACGAACGTGATCAGCGGGAGTTCGAGGCGATCTGCCAGTTGCATCAGCCGCCGCGCCTTGCGGTATCCGGCGGCGCCCATCCGTCCGTCGTGGCGGTCGCCGTCGAGCTGTCGGTCGCCGCGCGCCTGCGCGATCACCACGCAGTTCGTGTCGCCAAGCCGCGCCAGCCCGCCGATCAGTGCCGGGTCGTCGGTGCCGGAGCGGTCGCCGCGCAGGGGAACGAAGTCGGCCGCGATTCGTTCGAGGTATTGCATCGCCCGCGGCCGGTCCGGGTGCCGAGCGCGTTCGACCGCCGTCCAGCCGCGTTCGAGGTTGCGCACCTCGATAGTGGGCGGCAGCAGATCGGGGTTCGGCGCGACCGGTTCGCGCAGCAGCGCGAGGACGCGGATCAGGTGATCGCGCAGCCCGTCCCGAGGCAGCACCGCGTCCACCAGGCCGCCATCGAGCAGGTCCTCCGCGTAGAGCGTGTCGCGGGTCTCACCCTCGTCCTTGACAGCGCGCACGCGCGGTCCCGCGAAGCCAATCAGCGCCTCGCTCTCCGCGAGGATGATGTCGCCCTGGCTCGCGTACGAGGCGTAGACGCCGCCGGTCGTAGGGTCGGCGAGGATCGTGATCATCGGGATGCCTGCCTCGTGCAGGCGCTGGGCGGCGGCGGCGGTCTTCGACATCTGCAGCAGCGCGATCATGCCCTCCTGCATGCGGGCGCCGCCGGAGCAGGTCACCGTCACGAACGGCAAATGGGCGCGGCGGGCGCGATCGATTGCGGTCGCCACGCGCTCGCCCTGGACGAATCCCATCGATCCGCCAATGAAGCGGAAGTCGCTGACGGCGGCGACGACCTCAATCCCGCCGACCCGGGCGATGCCGGTGTGCACGGCCTCGTCGCCGCCGCTCTTTTCGCGTGCTTCCTCAACGCGTTCCGGGTAGGGGCGGGAGTCGGAGAAGTGCAGCGGGTCGGGCGTGCTCAGCCCGGCGAAGTGCTCATCGAAGGAATCGTGGTCGAACAGGAGCTCGATCCACTGGGCGGCTGAGATAGCCATACGCGCTCCACAAGATCCGCAGACGCCGATCTCGCGATACCGCTCATCGGAGCCCAGATCGGTGCCGCATTCGAAGCAGCGCGGGCCGGTCTCGATCGCGGCTGCGACCTCGGCGGCGGGCGTGATTGGCGGATCGGTCTGATGTTCGGGTGTCGTCGGCGCCGCCGGCTCCATCCGCTCTCCTGAGGGTCCACGGATCGCGTGAGAACTGCAGATCCAGTGTACGGTTCGCGCGCACCAACTCCCTAAGTGAAAACGTCGATTTGGGGACGCCCGAGCGGCTCCGCACCGCGCGGTCGACCCTGAGGTACGCATCTGATCGCGTTCCAGACGCATGCGGCGGCGTGGGAATCGACCTGCGCGAGCGCATCTAGTCGCGAAAGCGGGCGACGGGGAGCCGTTAACTCCCACGTCGCCCTTGAACCGCTAGAGGAGGTAACCTCGCTTCTGAAGCACCCGTTCGAGGGACCCGGCATCACTGCGCAGCCGGGCGTGCAATTTCAAGCTAGCGCGTCTCGCGCGATGACCGCCACGCGTCGCGAAGGCCGATGCGCGGTCCGGTGCGGAGGATCGCTCCCGCGTAGATCCGGCCGGCGAGGTTGATGACCGCCGGGATGGTGATGAGCAGTAGCGCAATCGAAAACGCGATCTCCCACAGCGGCGGATCGCTGACGGCGATCCGGGGCGGCACCGCCAGTGGTGCGGAGAAGGGCACGATCGCCAGCACCCTCGCGAACCCGCTATCCGCGTTGCCGACCACCACGGTCAACGACAGCAGGTAGACCGCCATCAGGATCAGGGTGAGCGGCATCGCCACGGCTTGCGCGTCTTCCTGCCGCGAGACGGTCGCGCCCGCTGCCGCGAACAGGAAGCTGTACAACAGCAGCCCGAGCACGACGTAGACCAGCGCCGCGAGCGCTGCCTCGAGGCCCGCGTCGGGCAGGTTCGATGCGCCGAACATCAGCATCGCGACGCCGCGCCGGCCACGCCGACCGCGAGCTGGCCGATCGCCACCGCGAGGATGCCGCGGGTCTTCCCGAGCAGCAGCTGCCATGGGCGTAGCGCACCCATCAGCACCTCCGTCACGCGGCTGGTCTTCTCCTCGACGACGCCGTTTAGAATCCACGCGCCATAGAACGTGAGCGACAGCAGCAGCGGCACGACCGCCGCCGACGCGACCAGGCGGTCGCCATCGTCGGTGGTCGCCGCATCCGTGCGCGGATCGAGCAGCGTCACCTCGATCGGCTGCGGGCTGATCAATGGTTCGGCCTCCTCGAGTGTCAGATCGAGGAGGCCGAGCACAGCCGGCAGCGTCGCCAAGCGGTACGCCTGGTTCACGAGCGCTTCGAGGCTAGCCCTCGACTGGTCGCGAAACGCCAGCGTCGGACCGCCGTACACCGCCGCGTCGGCGACGCGTTCGCGCAGCAGGGTCCGCGCCGCCGCCTCATCTGGAACGAGCCGTATGTCCCGATGCCGGGGCTCATCCGCGCACGAAGATGATCGCGGCGTGAACCCGCTGGTGAGCCAGTTTGCTAGTGGGCAGATCGAGCTTCGCGAAGATGTGGCGGATATGTGTGTGCACGGTGTCGCCGCTTACGAAGAGTCGGTCTGCGATAGCTCGGTTCGTCAGCCCTCCGGCAACTAGCTGTAGTTCCCACATAGGTTGTTGACAGAGCGAGGTCCCTCGTCCGCTGCTGTGTGTAGTGCACATCAATAGCGGAGAGGTCCCTCATGGCACATCGTAATGCGCGGCTGACGCCAGTCACCCGCTGGGAGCTGGTACAGGAGGTCAGGGCCGGCTGGCGCCAGGCCGAGGTCGCTCGGCAGTTCCGGGTTTCGCGAGCGACCGTCACGAAGTGGGTGCGGCGCTTCGCGACCGAAGGGAGAGCCGGGCTCGAGGACCGCTCCTCGGCGCCACATCGCCACCCGCGGCGCACCCCGCGGTGGCTCGTCCGCCGGATCTGCGCGCTGCGCCGACGACGGGGGTTCGGGCCCCACCGCATCGCCTGGGCGCTCGGGGTGGCGCGCTCCACCGTCTACGCGGTGCTGCGACGAGCCGGCCTGAACCGGCTCAGCCTGCTCCACCGCGTCACCCGCGAGCCGGTCCGTCGCTACGAGCACCCTAGACCCGGGGACCTGCTGCACATCGACGTGAAGAAGCTCGGTCGCATCCCGCCCGGCGGCGGCAAGCGCTTCGCCCCGGGCTTCGCCGCGACCCAGAGCGGACCGCACGCCCGGCGCTCTCGTGGCGTCGACTATCTGCACGTTGCCGTCGACGACCACAGCCGCTACGCGTACGTCGAGGCGCTCGCCGATGAGCGAGGCGTCACCTGCGCCGCGTTCCTCGCCCGCGCGGCGACCCACTTCGGTGAGCGCGGGGTCAGCGTTCGTCGCGTGCTGACCGACAACGCGAAGGCCTACACCTCTGGCGTCTTCACCGCGACCGCGGCGGCACGGGGGGTCAGGCTGCACCTGACCCGGCCCTACCGTCCGCAGACGAACGGGAAGGCGGAACGCTTCATCCGCACGCTCCAGGATGAATGGGCCTACATCCGCCGTTACCGCTCCAACCCCGAACGGCTGCGCGCGCTCGACCGCTGGCTCAACTACTACAATCGCGCTCGACCGCACGGCGGCATCGGTGGGAACGTCCCCGTCTCACGGCTGTAAACAACGTTCGTGGGAACTACAACTAGCGACAGGACCTCACGCTCGCGCGGCGTCAGCACGTCCAGGTCGTTGGTCGAACGCGGCCGGGTGATGACCTGCCCGCCGATGGCGCTCTCGCTCCCGGGGGCTTGCGATAGGTCTGCCCCGACTATCTCGCGGTGCGCCCGGTCGAGGGCTCGGGCCTCGCTCTCTGGGACGGCGGTATGTCCGCGCATCGCAGGCGCGAGGTGTGGCTCGATGACAGTCATTTGATCTTCCTCTGCTGCGACTCGAACGAGTGCCGAACTCGCCTCGATCTCTGGCCGTTCACCGGCGACCGAGACCGTGGCGCTCCGGCTCATTTCGTACCCCGAGTTCTACGACGCTTGATTGAGGTCACTCCCCCGAGACTTCGAGGAGGTCACTCCGCCCTCGAGAAGTGCAGCAAGACGCCCTCAGTCCAACCTCCACGCAGGTCAGCGGAGATCGTCACCGGCACAATGCTTGCCAGACGCAGCCCCTGGCTCGCCCGCTCTTCGCAGGTGGCGTTAATCACCTCCTCGAGCCGCTCGCGCCATCGCTCGGCCTCCCATCCCCTCATGCCCAGGAGGCGCCGAAGCTGACCCCCCGTCCGCCGGTCCGTGCCGACCCAGACCACCTGATCCACCGGCCGTCCGTCTGATCCAACCATCGCAGTCCTCCTCTTTGTCCTCTTTGTCGTGTGTGTTCAGCGCCGTTAGGCGCTATACCCACCGGGCTGTTGAAGGCGTTGTCGTGGCAACGGCGAGACTGGCGAAGCTGGCGATGACCGCGAGCGTTCGGACCAGGTTGAGCTGGTTCCAATCTGCCTCGAACTCTCCTCGGGCCGGGTCGGCTCGCACCGCCAGCGCACCTCGCCGGCATCGAGGTGCACCAGCCCGAACACGCTCCGCATCGCCGTCGTCTTGCCAGAGTGGTTGGGGCCGAGGGAAACCCAGCATCCGCGCCGGCTGCGCCCCGAACGTGCAGTCGCCCAGGGCGAGCACGTCGTCGTAGCGCTTCTCTAGGCCGGTCAGTTCGAGCATCTGCCCCAGCCGGTTTGTCGATGAGATGCCGCTCATTGCTGTTTCCCTTCTTGCGTAGACCCACGACTCGCGCGGTGTGAGGTCACCAAGCGAGTCCGTGGGTCACACGTCCGCGGTCGGTACCGTTAGACGAGCGCCTCTACCAGGTCGGGTTCGGGAACGAGATCGGCTTCCAGCTCGGGCTCCGGTCGATCGGTCTCTTCCAGCTCCGGCTCGGGTAGACCGGCCTCGCCCTCGATGTCGATCGTCGGCAGCAGGCGATCGAGCCAGCCCGGGAGCCACCAGTTGGCGTCCCCCATCAGCTTCATCGTCGCCGGCACCAGGACCATTCGCACGATCGTGGCATCGACGAAGATGGCCGTGGCCAGGCCGAGGCCGAACATCTTGATCACGGGGTCGTCACCCAGCACGAAGCCAAGGAACACCGAGATCATGATCAGGGCGGCCGATGTGATCACCCGGGCCGTGCTGGCGATGCCGCGAATGACCGAGCTGTCGTTGTCGCCGCTCAGCAGGTATTCCTCACGCACACGGGAAAGCAGGAACACCTCGTAGTCCATCGATAGACCGAAGAGAATCGCAAACATGAACATCGGGATGAACGAAACGATCGGCACCGTCGAATCCACGCCGATGATGCCGAGGCCCCAGCCCCACTGGAACACGATCACCAGCACGCCATAGGCGGCACCGATGCTCAGGAGATTCAGCAACGCGGCCTTCAGCGGCACGAGAACCGATCGGAACACCAGGGTCAGCAGCAGGAAGGACAGCAAGATCACCGCGGCGATGAACAGCGGCAATCGGTCGTTGACCCGCTCGCCGATGTCAGCGAAGTTCGCCGTCATGCCGCCGACGTGCGCGCGGGCAGGGCTCTCGTCCAGCACCGCCGGGAACACCTCCGACCGGAGACGCTCGACCGTGTCGCGCGTGGCCTCGTCCTGAGGTGCCGTGATCGGGAAGGCAAGCAAGGTAGCCACGCCGGCGTCGGCGTTCACCTCGGCGGGTGCAACGGCGGCAATCCCCTCGTCGGCCGTGATCGCGTCGAGTAAGGGTTGGACGACGGTCCGATCCTCAGAGATATCGACCGCGATCACCAACGGGCCGTTGATGCCCGGACCGAAGCCCTCGGCGACGAGATCGTAAGCCCGACGCTCCGTGCGTGTTTCCGGCAGCGTGCCCTCGTCGGGGAAACCCAGACGAAGCGTTAGCAGCGGCGCGGTCAGCGCCAACAGGAGGGCCGTGACGCCGATCGCATAGGGCCAGGCGTGCCTGGACACGTGCGCACCCCAACGCTCCCAGCGCGAGCTCACCGTGCGGCCATCGTCTGACGTGTTTCGCTGGAATCCGAGGCGGTTGATCCAGTGCCCGGCGAGACCCAGGAACGCGGGAAGCAAGGTGACCGCGGCGACCACCATGATCAGCACGATGACTGATGTGGCAACGCCCGCAGCGGTCATGAACGGAACGCCGGCGACAGCCAGACCAAGGATGGCGATCACGACGGTGCCGCCGGCGAAGATCACGGCCTGACCGGCAGTGGCAAGCGCGCGGCCGACCGATTCCTCGATCGTCATCCCGCGAGCCAGGAACTCGCGGTGTCGGGTGACGAGGAACAGAGCGTAGTCGATACCGACGCCGAGGCCGATCATGCTGCCCAGCTGAGGCGCCCAAGTCGGAATGCCGACCACGTAGGTGATGAGCGACATCGAGCTGATGCCGAGGGCGATGCCGAACAGAGCAATCCCGATCGGAAGGCCCATGGCGATCAGCGATCCGAATGCCAGAAGCAGAATGATGACGGCCGCAGTCAAACCGATCATCTCGCCAATGCCCGTCGGTGCTTCCTCAAACGAGATGAAGAGGTCGCCGCTCATCTCGATCTGCAGCGGCGAACCCGCGCGGGCCTCGACGGCGAACGCTTTGAGATTCTCGAGGTCGCCAACGTTCAGTTCTTCGATCACCGGATATTGGACGCGGATGACGGCGATTCGACCGTCAGCTGACACCGATCCGCTGATCGCCGCCGCCTCTGGTCCCGCGGCCAGCGCACCGGCTGGATCGCTGGTGCCCAGTACGTTAGGCAGAGCGGCGACCGCCGCCTGAACCTCGGCCAATGCAGCCCGCGCGTCTGGTGAATCGAAGAAGGTCACGCCGTCGTCGAGCGGCGTGACCACTACCTGTGCCGTCAGCCCGGCGGTGTCGGACTGGGCGGCGGATAAGAGGTCGACAGCTTCCTGGGAGTCGAGCCCCGGCACCTCGAAGGAATCTTCGAGCTCCCGACCGAAGGCTGCGGACGCTCCGATCACGAGCACGGAGACGACAATCCATGCTCCGATCACGAGCCATGGGCGACGGGCGGCGAAGCGGCCCAATCGGTACAGAGCGTGCGACATCGTTGTTCCTCCTCGGCGATCCTTCGATGAATCGCTCACGCCGACCGTGACAGACGCCGGTCGGCTCTCGGTGGTAGGTCGCTGGTGTCGTAGTTGAGGCGGCCCAGGAGGGCTCAACCGGAGCGCTGTCTCGCTCCCGGGTCACGCAACTGGTCAGATCAGGATCTCGGCGTCGCTCGGGCTGAGTTGCGCCTCGCTGCGAGTTTCGAGGCTGCCCACGTGGGGTGACTGAGAGCTGCGACTCGGTCCCGGGTCGCTGGGTGTTCGGCGGTCACACCACGAGGGGTGGTCGCCTGCACGGTCTTGCAGGCGAAGAGATTGTGATTATGGGAACATCGATCGCCGAGTGTGAGGGGGTGGCCCCATGGTGCAGATTCGGCTATTCGGTGGGGTCAGCGCTGCCACGAACGATGGCGAGCCGGTAGACATCGGTCCGGCGAAGTGCCAGGCGGTGCTGGCGGCGCTTGCCCTGTCGGCCGGGTCTGCCGTGCCAGTGTCGCGTCTGGTAGAGCTGGTCTGGGGCGAAGAACCCCCTCGTACGGCCGAAAAGACCCTGCAATCGTATGTGACCCGTCTCCGCAAGGGCCTGGGCCGCGCCTCGATCGTTCGTATCGGTGCTGCCTACCGCCTGGACGTGGAGGCTGACGCGGTCGACATCGCGCGCTTCCGGCGACAGCTCGACGTGGGTGACATCGAGGCAGCCCTGGCGGAGTGGACGGGAATCCCCTGGCCGGACTCGATGCCGAGGGCCTCGCTGCGACCGTGGCCGGGCTCGTCGAGCAGTGGTTGGGTGCCGTGGAGATCGACCTGGGACGCCGCATCGAGCCGTGGTCACCGCGCTGGCCGACCGGTATCGCGCCCAGGGCCCACCGACCTGTCTGAACTGGGCACTGATCTATCTTGGCGTCTCGGCGTGGTATCAGGGCAAGCACGACCAGGTCGAGCAGCTCTTTGACGATGCGCTCAGCGTCGACATTCCCGACCGTAACCGTTCGTGGAATACGCCCCTCAAAGCACGAGCTGCATTTCGGCGCGGCAACCGGTCGAGCGCTTACCAGATCCTCCGCTCGTACGTCGACGAGCTACTCGACGTCGAAGCCATGTCCGACGCCAAGCTGCTGTGCCTCGATTCCATCGAAATGATGGCGAAGATCGACCGTCTCCAAGATGCGGCGCGCATCCTGGATTACCTCGAAGCGACCGGTTTTCTCGATGCCCCCGCCTTCAGAGCGCAAGTCGCCGAGGTCGCGGGCCTGATCGCAGCACAGTCCGAACACTCCCCAGACGAGGAACGGGCAACCGGACGAGATCTCGACGATCGCCACGCGCTTGCCTACATGGGCGACGTCTTCGACGAGCTGCTTGCTGACGGACAGCAGATGACTAACTGATCTGGTCAAGGGCAGGCTCTCAACACACGGAACGGGACGGCGATCACTCGCACGACGCGGGGCTGGGAACGGCCGCTGATCTCAGGTTCCACCTCAGACGGGGAGGACGATCATCATCGCTCGCGCTGCCGCCGTGATCCCGAGATAGATGCCCAGCCGGAGGGGAGCTGAGACCATGGGAGACCGGTGAGCGCGAGCCGCCCACACGACGTCGACGCTTCGCCGCCCGTCCGTTAGCGCCGCGGAACGGGGAGTCCGACGAACTCCCGGATCGCCCCCACGGTCGCCTCGAGCTGGTCGTGGTGCGCCCAGTGCCCCGCGCCCTCGATCGTCACGGCACTAGCGTCCGCGAAGTACGACTCAACCGGCAGGCCGCCGACCGAGGACCGGTTGAAGTGAGACTCCGATCCGTTGATGTGCAGTACCGGCGCCGTGACGTTGGCCCAGAGCGACTGCTGCTCGTCGAAGCGCAAGCTGTGCAGCGGCGAGCGGGCGTAGATCCAGGGATCGAACTTCCAGACGTAGCCGCCGTCGATGCTGTTGGTCCCCCAGCGGGCGAGATGGAGCGCCATCTCGGCGCTGAGGTGCGGATTCGCCTGCTGCATCCGGTCACGCGCCTCGTCGATCGTCGCGTAGCTCCGCGACCGATCCTCGTCGATTTCTCGCGACTGCCGCGCCCACTTGCGGAACTCGTCGGCCGTGATCGGCTCCTGGCTCGCCCAGGCTCCCGCGCCCTCGATCGAAACGACGCGCTCGAAGTGATCCGGGAACGTGCCCGCCGTCAGCAGCGTGATCGCGCCGCCGAACGAATGCCCGACCACCGTCGCCCGCCCGCCGGCCAGCTCGATCAACGTCACGAGGTCGAGCATGTTCTCCGGCATGCCGTAGTGAGATCCACGCGACCACTCGGAGTCGCCGTGTCCTCTCAAATCGCAGGCGAGCACGTAGTACGCGTCCGTCAGCCGTTCGGCGACGAGGTCCCACATCCGGGCGTGGTCCCGACCGCCGTGGACGAGGATCAACGGTGGGTTGGCCGCGTCGCCCCACGTCCAGTAGCTCAGCTTCAAGCGCTGGGACTGGAAGTAGTGCTGCCAGGGCTCGGGCATCGTGCTCGACTCTCCTCGCAGGCGATCATTACGTTCGGCGTGGCAGCGTACCATCCGCGGTCCCCGGCGCTTGACGCTGCGCTGCCCGGCTATCTACCGTCCGCCCGTGACTACGGACGCCCCCGGGGAGCCTCCACCGACCGCCGACCAGGCGGCTCACGACGCGCTGCCAGGCTACGTCCGCGCGCTGTTGGACCCAGCCGCCTTCCCGCACGCACCCGCGAGCGTTGAGTTCGTCCAGACTCACATCTCCTACGTCTTCATCGCCGGCGACCGCGTCTACAAGACGAAGAAGCCCGTCGACTTCGGCTTCGTCAACCAACTCGAGGCCGAGACCCGCCACCAGTTTTGCCTCCGCGAGGTCGAGCTGAACCAGCGCCTCGCGCCCGACGTCTACCGCGGCGTCGTCCCGGTCGTGCGCCTCGCGGACGGCGGGCACGCCGTCGTCGAGGGCGATCCGCCCGACGGCGGCGAGATCGTCGAGTGGGCCGTCCAGATGGTTCGGCTGCCGGACGACCGGACGCTGGCCGCGATGATCGAGGCCGACGCGGTCTCGCCGAACCTGGTGCGGCAGCTCGCCGCGAAGCTCGTTGCGTTCCATGAGGCCGCCGAGGTCGTGCCCAACGATCCCGCGTTCGCCGGCGCCGAGGGCGAGCAAGGGTGGTGGCAGCGCGAGCACGGCGAAGCGCTGCCGTTCGTCGACGACACCTGGGCGTCGAACGATCGCACCACGATGACCGGCTACGTCGACGTGATGCTCACTCGCGAGGCCGCGCTCTTCGATCAGCGCCTGCTCGATGGACGCGTTGTCGACGGACACGGCGACCTGCACGCGATGCACGTCTACCAGCTCGACGATGCGGTGGTGATCGTCGACTGCATCGAGTTCACCGAGTGGTTCCACTTTCGTTACCTCGATGCCGGGTACGACGTCGCGTTCCTTGCGATGGATCTCGAGGCGCGCGGCCGTCCGGAGCTCGGCGACGAGTTCGCCGGGCGCTACATCGCCGCCGTCGGCGACGAGACGATGTCCGTGTTGCAACCGCTGCATCGCGCGTTCCGCGCCTTCGTGCGCGGCAAAGTCGAGTCGATCGGCGCGCACGCACCCGAAGTCTCGCCCGAGCAGCGGCGCGAACTCGCGGACTCCGCGCGACGTTACTTCGCGCTCGCATCTCGACTGGTCGGGCGCGCGTCGTCGCCACTCGTGGTGATCCTCGCCGGCCGATCCGGCACCGGGAAGTCCATCGTCGGGGCCGCGTTGGCCGCACGGATCGGCGCGGCGTACGTCTCATCGGACGTGGTCCGCAAGCAGCTGATCGACCTGCCGCCGCGTGAGCACGTGCACGCCGACCTTGCGGCCGAGGTCTACGGTCCGGCGATGAACGAACGCACGTACCAGGAGATGCGCCGCCGCGCCGCCACCCATCTCGAGGCCGGCCGCGCGGTCGTCCTCGATGCGACGCACTCGCGCGCCGCGGAACGTGCGGCGGCGGTCGTGATCGCCCGCGCCGCGGGCGTCGCCGTCCTGATCGCGGAGCTGTGTATCACCGACGACACGGCGCTCGCCCGCATCGCCGAGCGCGGCTCGGACCCGCTGGCGACCTCGGATGCGACGGCCGCGGTCTTCGAGGCGCAGGCCGCGACGTTCGAGCCGATCGGCGCCTCGGAAGGCACCCATCTCGCCCTCGACGCGTCGCAGGAGCTGAGCGCCCTCGTCGACGAGATCGCGAGCTCACTTGGCGACGCCGGCTAGTCGGCGCGTCAACTGGCTAGCGAACATAGGCCGGCGGTAGATTTCGTCGGCGAGGTGCCCCATGCCCGAATCGCTCCCCACCGCCATCGAGGTCCTGCGCGACCGGATGGAGACGCTCGTCGCCGAGGAATTGCGACCGCTCGAGGCGCAACTGCCAGACGACCCCCGCGCTCCGATTCCTCCCGAGATCGTCCAGCAGGTGCGCGACCGGTCGCGCGACGCTGGCATGTGGTCGCTGACGCAGCCGGTCGAGTTCGGCGGCGCCGCGGCCGGCGCGCTCCCGCAGACCGCCGTCCGCGAGGCGCTGGCCGCCGGACACCTGCGTGTCGCTCGCTACGTGTTCGGACCCGGGCCGGGCATGCTCGCCGCGGCCGAGGGGCAGCTTAAGGACCAGTACCTCGATCCGGTGCTCCGCGGCGAAAAACGGGGCTCATTTGCCTTCACCGAGCCAAGCGGCGACGGCGATCACAAGCCGACCTGGGCGACCTGGGACGGCGACGACCTGCTGGTCACCGGTCGCAAGGCGTACGTCACGGGCGGCAAAACCGCCGATTACTACGCCGCGCTGATCAACGTCGAGGCAGCCGAAGGCTCCTCGCAGCCCGCCGGCCCCGCGATGCTCGTGATCGACCGCGAGACCGAGGGCGTCACGATCGATCGTGAGTTCCACAGCCTCGAGGGTGGTGCCCACGTCGAGCTGACGTTCGACGCCGCGCGCGTGCCCTCGTGGCACCTCATCGGCGAGGTTGGCGAAGGCATGCCGCGCGCCCTCGGGAACATCGGCCACGAGCGGCTCGCCGTGGCCGCGCAGACGACCGGGTTGTCGATCTGGGCGGTCGACTTCATCGACCACCACGTGCAGCAGCCTCACCGCAGCGGCCAGCGGCTCGCCGATCGCGAGGGCATCCGGCTCCGCTACGCCGACATCCGCGTCGCCACGTACGCCGCGCGCTCCGTCCTCTATCGCACCGCCCGCCTGGTCGAGGAACAGGGTGAGGACGCGATCAACGAGGTGATGGCCGCGAAGCTCTTCTGCACCGAGCAGGCGGGGTTCGTCATCGACCAGGCGGTACAGCTCGCAAGCGGCGGCGCGCTCGTCCAGGGGCACCCCCTGGAGCGCGCCTACCGCGAGGTCCGCTTGTCGCGCTTCACAGGCGGCGCGTCGGACATCCTCCGGCTCAACATCGCGCGCGGCCGGATCGAGTTCGACGCGGGCCGCGTCTAGCCCGGCAGCGGCGAGGCAGTCGGGTGCGGATCATCGCGTGGAACATTCGCGCCGGGGGCGGGCGCCGGATCGAGCCGATCGCTGATCAGCTGCGGCGCTGGCGCCCCGACGTCGTCGCGCTGAGCGAATTCCGAGGCACGCCCCCGAGTGCCTGGCTGGCCGAGCAGCTCGCGGCCCGCGGGCTGCGGTTCCAACGGACGACTGCGGATTTACAGGCGGCGCCGGTTAACGCCCTGCTCGTTGCCTCGCGCTGGCCGCTCCGTCTGGCTTCGGTCCGCGCCGCGCCATCGGAACCGCGGCGCTGGCTGCTCGCTCGGATCGCGGCACCCATGCCGATCGCCATCGGCGCGATGCACGTGCCGGACCGGGTCACCGGGCGCAAGGGCGACTACCTGGCCTCGGCACTGGCGGTCGCACGCCGCTGGCGCGGCGGCCCCGCGCTGCTGATCGGCGACACGAACTCCGGGCGGATCGGGCTCGACGAAGAGGTGCCGGCGTTCGATCGCCTCGAGGATGGCTGGATCGGCGATCTCGATCGCGCCGGCTGGGCCGACGCGTTTCGGACGCTCCACGGCGAACGTCGCGTCTACACGTGGTACTCACCGAACGGGCGAAACGGATTTCGCCTCGATCAGGCGTTCGTCAACCGGAGGTTGCAGGAGCGACTGGCCGCGGCTCGCTACGCCTGGGGTAAGCCTCGAGGTAATCGGGCCGGGCGTCCTGAAGCGCTGAGCGATCACGCAGCGCTGATCGTGGACTTCGCATCCCGGTAAGATGCCCCCGGCGCCAGCCATCCCCATGGCACCAGCGGCGGCGGCCGCATCCCCTTAGAATTAAGAGCAGCGGCGGCCGCAACCAGTAGGACCGAACTTGTGACCGCGCTCGCCCGCCCCCTTCCCGATCCCGAGCGGTCGTTGACTCGCCAGCTCGATGTCAGTGCGCTGCCGGCGAGCGTCCGTCTCGCCGCCGGCCTCGCTGTCGCGGCGTTGTTGCTTTGGCCGCTGTTGCTGCTGTTGCCCGACGCCCTCTCGGGCGCGGCGTGGTCGGGCGCGGTGTGGTCGGCCGCCTGGTCCAGCGTTTGGCAGGCAGCGGTCGCCTCGACGCTCGGCGTCGCGCTCGCGATCCCGCTTGGCTGGGCGGGCGCCCGGGTGGTGTTTCCGGGTCGGCGGACGCTGCGCGCGCTGCTGACGCTGCCGATCGTGACCCCGGTGCTAGGGATCGCGCTCGGCGCCGGCTGGATGCTCGACGGAGGCGTGTCGCTGCTGATCCTGGTGCATGCGGGCTTTGGCCTCGCCGTTGGCATTCGCCTGTCGGGTGGCGCCTGGACGAGCCTCGATCCGCAGGCCGCCCAGACCGCGCGCACGCTCGGCTTCGGGAGCCTGCGGCTCATCCGCCAGCTCTATTTGCCGGCGCTCGGAACGACGCTCGCCGCCGGATGGGCGCTCTCGTTCGCCCTCGCGGTCAGCGCCTTCGGAGCCGCCTACCTGCTCGCCTCCGACGCCGTGCCGGTGCTTCCCGAGGTGATCGGCGCGCCGTTCGAGGATCAAGCGCCGGTCGCCGGCGCGGCGATCCTGCTCGCGCTCCTCGTGTCGCTGGCGCTGCTCGTATTCGCCCGCTGCCGGCCGGTGTTCCGCGTCGGGTCGAGCCGGCCGGAGCCCGTTGCCCTCGAGACCCTGTCCGCGAAGCAGATCGGCGTGCTCGTGGCGTCGGCGTTGCTGGGGTTCCTCGTCGCGCTCGGGCCGTTGTTCGCCTTGCTCCACGGGGGGGGGGGGTCACGATCGGTGCCGCCGAACAGGTGACCGGCGCGAACTTCGCCGCTCTGTTCGAGGCAGCGCGTCCGCTCGAGGTCGATCCGACCTCAGCGCTCCGCCGGGCGGTGATCCTCGCCGTGGTCTCGCTCGTCGTCTCGCTTCCCCTCGGTTTCATCGTCGCGGTGGTGATCGCGCCGCTGCGGGGCTGGGCGCCCGCCTCGGTCGAGGCGGTACTGTTCCTCCCGTTCTTCCTGCCCGTGGTACTCGCGGCTGGGCTGCGGTCGGGCGGCCTTGATAGCCCCTCGTGGCTGCTGTTCATTCACATCGGAATCGCCTTGCCGCTGATCGTCCGTGCGGTGCTGCCCGGTGCCCGCTCGCGTGTCCGCACCGACATCGAGGCGGCCACGGTGCTTGGCGCGTCTCGGTGGACGAGCTGGCGGCGGCTCGCCGCCCCCGCGCTCGCCGCCCACCTTCTGCTCGCGAGCGTCCTCGCGATCGCCTGGTCGCTGGGCGAGCTTGGCGCCGCGCTGCTGCTACATCGCCTCGATACCGCGCCCGCCTCGGCGGCGATCGCCTTCGCGCTGGAGCGTCAGACTCCGCGCGCCGACGGACAGGCGTTCGCGCTGGCGGCGGTGATCGTTCTGCTGGTCGCCTTCGTGTTCGTTACCATCGAGTACCGGCGCCCCCGGGAGATCACGGAGTTCTGACGTGGCCTCGCTCGCCGTCCGCTCGCTCGCGCGCCGCGCCCGCCCGGGCGCCGCCGCGCTCAACGGCGTCTCGCTCGAGATCGAGGATGGCCGGATCGCCTCGCTCCTCGGGCCCGCCAGTACAGGCAAAACCGCGCTCCTGCGCGCGATTGCCGGCCTCGATCCGCTCGATCGCGGCGAGGTGCTGATCGACGGCGTCGCCGTGATGAATCGGCCGGCCCATCAACGACGGATCGGGCTCGTCTTCCAGGATCTCGCCCTCTTCGAGACGCAGACCGCGCGCGACAACGTCGCGTTCGGCATGCGCGCCCGCGGCTGGGCCGAGGAGCGCTGCCTCCAGCAGGCGGACGAGCTGCTGTTGCACATCGGACTTGGCGAACACGCCACGCGCCAGGTCGCCGAGCTGTCGCCGGAAGCGCGCGGGCGTGTCGCACTGGCGCGCGCGATCGCGCCTCGGCCTGACCTGCTGCTGCTCGACGAACCGGCGGCGACGCTCGGCGAGCTGCAGCGCTCGCTCTGGCGCGAACTGCTCGGCGACCTGTTGCATGACTTCGGCATCACGGCGCTCGTGGCCACGCAGGACGTCCGCGAGGCGAGCGCCTTCGCCGACGTCGTTGCGGTTTTCATGCAGGGGCGGGTGCTCCAGCTGGGACCGACCGCGCGCGTCCTCGCCTCGCCGTCTTCCACGATCGTCGCGGAGCTCGTCGGCTACCAGCGACTGATCGACGGCACCTGGCACGACGGCGAGCTGCGCGAGGCGGGCGTCGGAGCGCTCGCCGGACCGAAGATGCCGCCGATCGAGCCGACAGCCACGGCGATGGCGCACCCCTCGGCGATGTTCGCGATCCCGGCGAGCAGGATCTCGGCGCGGGCCTCATCGGGACCGTTGAACGCGCGATTCCCGAGGGCCCGGCCTGGAACGTGCGGGTGCGCCTCGATGCGGAGGGGCGGCGGACCGTCGTCGCCCGCTGGGAATGGGACCTGGCGCCGCCTGCCGCCGGCACCCGGCTGGCGATCGTCGTCGTCCCCGGCACGCTCCGCTTCTTCACCTCGAGCGGGTACGCCGTCGACCGCCATCCGCGCGCCGCCGCTCCGCGCCGGCATCGGCCCCCGCGACCGATCGTTCCGAGGCGGATCGAGAGCAGGCGCCACACGGGCGCGATGGCGGACAGGAGAACGGCGTCACGAACGGGCATCTTCCCGAGCAGTCGATCCCGCTCGCACCGCCGGCCAGCGCCGAGCCCCAGGTCGTTCAGCGCGAGTCACCGACGGTCGACTGACCTACCGCCGACGCTTCGACCGATCGCGCCAGCGCTGTGTACGCTCACCCCATGGCGCTGACTGACCTGCTCCGTCGCCGCAAGGACCCGGAAACGCGGGCGCTCCGCGCACTGGCGCGTGCAAACGGCACGCTCCCCGCGAACCATCGCCCGGACGAGGCGCTGCAGCTCGTCTGCGACCTCGCGCGCTCGTTGACCGGCGCCGAATACGCCGCGCTCGCGGTCACGGATGCGCAGGACAACACCGAGGGCTTCGTCGTCTCCGGGCTCGACGACGCGACGCTGCGCCGCCTCAAGACGCCGCCGCAGGGCCATGGCCCACTCGGCTCGCTCCGCTTCGACGGCCGGCCCGTCCGCTACGACCACGTCGAGGATCACGCGCAAGCGTTCGGGTTCCCCTCCAATCACCCGGAGATGGAGCAGCTGATCGGGGTGCCGATCTGGGCCGGCGGCGAAGTCCGCGGCGCGCTCTACGTCACCGACCGCCGCGACGGCCGAATGTTCGACGATCACGACGAACGGCTGTTGCTCACGCTCGCCGATCACGCATCGAAGGTCGTCGAGACGGAGTGGTATTAGCGCACGTCTCGTTCACGTTAGACTTACGCCGATATGGATCGGCTGTTCACCCGCTCGGTTGCCGCGCCTGCAGTGCTTCTGGCGGTCGCTGCACTCGTCGTCGTCGCGGCGGTCACTGCGGAGGATCGAACGGTCCCCGCCGGGGCAACGGACGAGCTGGCGTGGAATCCGTGCCAGGAGGTCTTCTCGGCAGAGGACGCCGTGGATCGCGTCGCCTGGTTCTTCGGAGAGACGCGCGTCCCGAGCGAGCTCGTCGCCCGTTCCTCCGCTCAGACCCAGCACTGTTCCAGCGCCTGGACGCAATCCGTCGGCGGGGTTCGCCTCGACCATCGGCTCGCGGTCACCTACGTCTTTTTCGAGGGCGAGGGTGACCAACGCGAGGAAGCCGTCTGGTGGCTGTTCTACCAGGACCAGGGAGATCTCCCGACGTGGGACGCCGCCTCGTCACGATTAGCGGCAACGCCGAGATTGAGTATTTCGACGGCTACGTCGTCGCCTTCAGCAAGAACGCGAGCGGCGCCATTCGCGCTGCCGCCCGCTCAGCGCCCGACGTCGACGTGTGGACGGCGATCGACGTTGATGGCCGCTCCGCCAACTGGGGCTTCGATACCGTCCCGGCGCCCTAGGCTCCCGCTAGCTGTAGTTCCCACATAGGTTGTTGACAGAGCGAGGTCCCTCGTCCGCTGCTGTGTGTAGTGCACATCAATAGCGGAGAGGTCCCTCATGGCACATCGTAATGCGCGGCTGACGCCAGTCACCCGCTGGGAGCTGGTACAGGAGGTCAGGGCCGGCTGGCGCCAGGCCGAGGTCGCTCGGCAGTTCCGGGTTTCGCGAGCGACCGTCACGAAGTGGGTGCGGCGCTTCGCGACCGAAGGGAGAGCCGGGCTCGAGGACCGCTCCTCGGCGCCACATCGCCACCCGCGGCGCACCCCGCGGTGGCTCGTCCGCCGGATCTGCGCGCTGCGCCGACGACGGGGGTTCGGGCCCCACCGCATCGCCTGGGCGCTCGGGGTGGCGCGCTCCACCGTCTACGCGGTGCTGCGACGAGCCGGCCTGAACCGGCTCAGCCTGCTCCACCGCGTCACCCGCGAGCCGGTCCGTCGCTACGAGCACCCTAGACCCGGGGACCTGCTGCACATCGACGTGAAGAAGCTCGGTCGCATCCCGCCCGGCGGCGGCAAGCGCTTCGCCCCGGGCTTCGCCGCGACCCAGAGCGGACCGCACGCCCGGCGCTCTCGTGGCGTCGACTATCTGCACGTTGCCGTCGACGACCACAGCCGCTACGCGTACGTCGAGGCGCTCGCCGATGAGCGAGGCGTCACCTGCGCCGCGTTCCTCGCCCGCGCGGCGACCCACTTCGGTGAGCGCGGGGTCAGCGTTCGTCGCGTGCTGACCGACAACGCGAAGGCCTACACCTCTGGCGTCTTCACCGCGACCGCGGCGGCACGGGGGGTCAGGCTGCACCTGACCCGGCCCTACCGTCCGCAGACGAACGGGAAGGCGGAACGCTTCATCCGCACGCTCCAGGATGAATGGGCCTACATCCGCCGTTACCGCTCCAACCCCGAACGGCTGCGCGCGCTCGACCGCTGGCTCAACTACTACAATCGCGCTCGACCGCACGGCGGCATCGGTGGGAACGTCCCCGTCTCACGGCTGTAAACAACGTTCGTGGGAACTACAGCTAGCTCGCCAGGTGCTGTTCGAACCACTCCACCGATTTCATCCACGAGTCCAGCGCCGCGTCCTCGTGGTACGCCGGTCGTGTGTCGTTGAAGAAGGAGTGCTCGGCCCCGGGGTAGACCGTGATGTCGTTCGCCACCCCGTGCTCCTCGAGGGTGGCGCGCAGCATGTCGACCTGGTCGACGGGGATCCCTGCATCCTCGGCGCCGTACGAACCGAGCACGGGCACCTTGATCGTCGCGATCTGCTCGGCTGGGGGCATGCCGCCGCCGTAATACACATGCACCGCGTCCACGTTCGAGGTCGGCCGGATCGCCGTCGCGAGCGTCAGGCCGCCGCCCATGCAGTAGCCGACGCATCCGACCTTGTCGAGGCCATGCGCCGTTTTGATCCAGCCGATCGCCGCGTCGATCTCCTGTGACGCGACGTCGCGCTCCATCGCCATCGCCAGCTTGCGCGCCTCGTCCGGCTCGTTCGCCGACTGGCCGTGGTACAGGTCGGGCGCGAAGGCGAGGTAGCCCTCCACCGAGTAGCGGTCGGCGATCTCCTTGATGTCGTCGGTCAGACCCCACCACTCCTGGATCACGATCAGGCCTGCCTTCGCGTCCTCGTCCTCGGGCTCCGCGAGGTACCCGGCGATCTCGAGGCCCCCGTGCTCAATCGTGAAGTCCGGCATCGGTTTCCCCTGTCGTAGTCGGCCAGCCCGCGCGGCGCTCGGCCAAAATCCGCTGGGCGCTCGGCAGAGTATAGCCAGCAGCAGCGTCGCTACCGTCGCCTCGGAGCTACTCGCGGAGCGAGTCGGGTATCTCGAAGTCGAGGATCGCGCGATCGCCCGGACCGAGTTCGCGATCCGCGAACCAGCCGAGCGGCGCCTCGATCGCGTAACGGTAGTCTTGCTCTGGACGGCGGGGCTGCAACGACTCCGCCTCCATCGCAAGGATCTCGAGGATCGTCGCGTCGCCGTCGACGAACGCGATCGACAGGTCGTAGTGGGTGTTGCGCATCCAGAAGCTCTGCCGCACCGGCTCCGGGTACCAGAACAGCATCCCGCGCTCGCCCAGCTCGAGGCGGCCCGACAGTCCGATGCTGTATTCGGTACGTGGCGGCACCTCGATCGGGAGGATGAACACCGAGCCGTCGGCGGCCGTCAACACGGCCTCCGGCAGTTCGCTGGCGGGGATGAAAGCCGTGGACGCGACCGGCTCGTCCGGACTTGCGGTGACGACGACGTGCGGCGTCGCGGTCGGCGTCGGCTGAGCCGTGGTCGCGTCAACCGAGGGCGTATCCGTGACGATCGGCGGACTCGGCGTGGTGCTGTGCTCGGCGGCGTCGCCGCTGCAGGCGACGCCGAGCAACGCGGCGCTGCCGAAGGCGACTCCGAGCATCCTTCGTGCGGGCGTCGCCATTCGCCTCACCCTGTGATGGTACCGAGCGTCCGTTGACACGATCCGGGTGCCACTGCGACGCTCGCGCGGTGACGGATCGCGACACGCTGACGCTCGCGCTCGAACTGTGGCCCGACGCCCGCGATCGCGGGACGGTCGCGGATCCGAGCGCCCTCGATCGACTGCTGGAGTCGCTCGGGCAACCGGGCGCCCTCGGGTATGACTGCGGTCTTCGCAGCACCTTCGCCTGCTTCGAACCCAACGAAGAAGCAGCGCTCACGCTGCCGAGCGGCGAGCAGGCCACCGCCGACGCCGAGGCGCGGTTCATTGGCCACGTGCTCGTCACGCGCACGTTGCTCGCGGCGGGGCTGCACGTCGATCAGCGAGTCACCGGCGCGATGGGCGCGACGTATGCGCTCTCGTGGACCGCGACCGGCGATCGCCACGGACAGACGCCGCTCGCGCTCGCCACGTCGCTCTGGCTGGTCGCGCTCGACCCCCTGAGCATCTCCGATCGCCCGATCGGAATCGACTGGGACGCGGAGTGCTTCAACGATCCCGACCGCTGGGATCTCGACTACCGCCTGTTCTCGCACTACGACATCCGCGAGCGCGCGATCGACTGGGCCTCCTACGTCGCCGGCGCACCCGGGCGCCGCGAGGGCTGCTCGATCTACTCGATCGTCGAGCCCCTGCTGCGCATGGACGAGGACAACCGCGTCGGCATCGCCCTCTCGAGTTACGGTCAGGCCGAGGACGCCGCCACTGAATCGGTGCCCGCCGCGGCGATGCTCGAGCGAGGCCGCGTCGCCGCCATGCTCCAGGGTCACATCTCGCTCAACTCGCAAAGCTGAGGGCGCCGAGGCGACCCGCCTCGAACCGGGCTATGCGCCGTCCGGTTCCTGTTGCGCGTAGGCCGTGATCGCGTCCAGCACCTCGAGCAGCTTGCGGTCGTCTGGGCCGGCCATGTCCGGGATGTGGTAGCCGAAGAACGCATCCACGACGCTCTTGTGATCGTCGATCACGTAGTCCGGGAAGACGTGCACGTCGTAGGTCTTCAGCCGCTCGTGGTGGTCCTCCAGCGGCTTCAGGAAGTAGTCCTCAACGAACTCGTCCAGCTTGTGTCGCCGCATGTCCCAGCGCCGGATCCCGACTCCAGACCAGATGTAGATCGTGTGACCGTCTTCCTTCAGCCGGGTGAAGACGTCGTGCGCGTGGTTGCGGAGCTTGCCGTCCCACATGATCAGGGTGTTGTCGACGTCGAAGAAGACGTTCAGTTGCCGCATCGTCTTACTCTCGTCGCTCCGCGGAGAAGCTCATCTAAGTCGTGGCCTTCATCTGCTTCGCGAGGAACGTACCGACGATCTGGTTGAACGTCTCCGGAGCCTCGAAGTAGACGGAGTGCCCGCACTCCGCCACTTCCTCGAACTGTGACCCCGGCACAATCTCATGGACTTGCCGAATGATCTCGGGCGGCGTCAGACCGTCCTCGCTCCCGACGACGAACAGCGTTGGCACCTCCATCGCCGCCACCTCGTCCCGAGTCGGCGCGTCCGGGTCGTCGGACTGCCCCTCGCGCGGCGGATTGAGGTCGAAGATCTGCCGGTAGAGGAACGTCCCGGCGGGATTCTCCCCCTGGAACTTCGGCCCGAGGGCGCGCGCCGTGAGCGGCGCCGCCGCGTCGCTCTGCTGCGCGCGGTGTTCGGCGACGTGCTCGCGCAGCTCCGGCCACGCGAAGAAACCCCAGGTGTCCGCCATCACCAGCGCGCGTACCCGCTCCGGCGCTCGCACCGCGAACCCGATCGCCGATCGCCCGCCCATCGACTGCGCGACCAGCGCCGTGCGCTCAATACCGAGGTGGTCGAGCAACGCCTCGAGGTCGTCGACGAACCGCTGGCTCCCGGCGCCGCTCGTGTCGAGGGAGCGTCCGAAGCCACGGTGATCGATCGAGATGCAACGGTAGCGCTCGCGGAAGTGCGGCACCTGTTGCCACCACGACATGTGGTTGCCGCCGGCCCCGTGCAGGAAGACGACGGCATCGTCGCGCTCGTTCGGGTTCTGCTCGTCGTAGAACAGTTCGATCTCGTTGATCGCCGCGCTCGGCATGGCTAGCTCTCCTCCGGTGGGGGTGCGACACACGAGGTGAACGTGAACGCGAAGGCGGCCAGCCCGTCCGCGTCAGTCTCGAGCGTCAGCGAATGCCGCTCGACGTCGCCGTCCGCGACCAGATTGTACATCCGAGGCACGTCCACACGTACCGCGCCGTCGCTCACGTCGCTTCCGGCGGTAGCGCTCACGGGCGCCCCATCCAGCAGCACGCGCAGCTCGGCGGTCTCGCCGGTGATCGGCGGGTGTAGTACCAGGTTCAGGTCGGCGGCCATGTAGTCGAGGTGCATCCGACTCGTTTGCTTCGCCCCGTACGGGCGGGCGGCGCTCTCCGCCTGCAGAATCCAGTCGCCCTCGAAGTAGAGCGTCCCCTCCAGGTGCTTGCCGGGGTCGACGTACGTCGCCGGCTGGTCCGGCGTGACGTTAGAGATGTTGCCGATGTTTCCTCGGGCGAGGCCGCAGTACAGCTCCGGGGTGACGCGGTAGCAAACGGCGCCGGTCGCGTCCTCCTCGCGCACCGGCTCCATCACGGCCGGCAGTGCCGCGTCGAAGCCCTCTTGCTGTGAGAGCAGCGCCTGGATCAGCTGCTCGGACTCGGCGTAGCTGCCCTCGCCGTAGTGCCGCGCCTGGATCTTGCCCTCGACGTTGATGAAGTATTTGGCCGGCCAGTAGCGGTTCGCGTAGGCCTGCCAGATCTTGAGGTCGGCATCGAGGACGACCGGATATTCGATCGCCTGCGCCGCGATCGCGCGACGCACGTGCTCCGGGTTCTTCGCGAACGAGAACTCGGGCGTGTGCACCCCAACGATCTGCAGTCCGTGTTCGGCGTAGCGTCGGTGCCACTCTGCCACGTACGGCAGCGTTCGCAGGCAGTTCACGCAGGTGTAGTCCCAGAAGTCGATCAGCACCGGTTTGCCCGAGCCGCGGATCGCGACCGGATCGCCCTGCAGCCACTCGCCGCCCTCGAGCTCCGGCGCGTAGACCGGGCCTCGCTCTTCCTCAGTCATCGGCACCCCCGCCAGGTTCGCTTATGAGCCGCTTCGACTGTTGCCATCCGTGGCCCGCGTTCGGTCATCCGCGCGACGGCGTCAGCCTCCTGCGCGTTTAGCTCCTCGAAGCCACGTGGGCCCAGGTCCGCGGAGTCAGGCACCGGGGTAGCCGTCCGCGGCCTGGATCGCCTCGATCTGCTGAAGGTGATCGGTGTCGTGGACGCGATTGAAGAGGAACCAGGCGCGGCTGTTCAGCTCACCAAAGTTCCCGTGCGGCGACGTCATCTCCAGGTTCACCATCGGCGGCAGCCGCTCTGGCAGCGACGCCAGCTTCACGGAGTGCTCGGCGAGGTGAATCCGTAGACGGGCGAACGAGCCTGGCAGCTTCGCCGGCGCCGCCGGCTCGCGCACGTCCTCGGGCCGGCCGGCCGCGAGGTCCTCGATCAACCGCAGGTTGCGACGCGACGCAGTAAGCACGTGTTCGGCGATCTGGCGGATGCTCCACTGCTCATCGCCGGGCGACCAGTCGGCCTGCTCCTCGGTGACCTGGTCGATCGCCTGCAGCAGCGCGCCGCGCACGGCGATCGCGCGCGGCCACAGCTCGATCCAGTCGCGCTGCTCCGCCTGGCCGACCAGGTAGCCGCGAACTCGCTGCTCCTCCTCGGTCAGTTCGCGCGCGCTCTCCACTTCCGAGGTCATCGCGACCCTCCCGAGGAGCGCCCAACGATCCGCGAGGTCGCCGTGGCGAAGCGCGCCATGTGGTCGGCGCCCCCGCGCAGCACGAGGTCGGCCTGACCCTCGATCCCCATCGCGTCGCCGCCGGTGGCGGCAGCGTTGATCACCTGCTTTGCCCAGCGCGCCGCCAGCGGCGAAGCCGCCGCGACCGCCGTCGCCAGCTCCAGCGCCTCGGCATCGAGGTCGTCGGCGGCGACGACGCGGTTGGCGATCCCGATCCGCAGCGCCTCCTCGGCGTCGACGACGCGCGAGGTGTAGATCAGCTCCTTCGCCAGCACCGGCCCGACCAGCACCGTCAGCGCTGCTGCTCCGACCACGAGGCCGTAGTCCGCGCCGGGGAATCGCATCCGCGACCGATCCGACATCACGCGCAGATCGCAGCCGCATGCCAGCAGCGCTCCGGCGCCGTAGGCAGGCCCGTCGATCTTCGCGATCGTCGGCTTCTCCGAGGACGCCACCCGCGCGGCCGCGTCGCGCGACGGGTTGAACCGCCGGTCCCCGCCTTCCGCCGCGGCCAGCGCCTCGCCCATGTCCGCGCCGGCGCAGAACGAGCCGTCGGTCCCCTCGATGACGATCACGTGGACCGCGTCGTCGGCGTCCATCTGCTCCATCGCCTCGAGGATTGCGCGCGACAGCGGCTCGTTGATCGCGTTGCGCTTGTCGGCGCGATTCAGCCGCAGCCGGCCGATCCCGTCCGCGACACTCGTTACCAGCACCTCATCGCTCATCGCTGCCGCCTTCTCGGGTGCGCGTCTGCTGCCGAAGATACCGTCCCCGCGCGGTTGTGGGCCCCCGAGGCCGCTCGTAGGCTGGCGCGACCATGAGCGATCAGGAGCCCGCTTTTTCGAGCCCCGATCCGAGCGCCACCTCGCTCGACGGCCTGCTCGCGCCGATCGTCTCCCAGCTCCCGAAGAACACCTCCCTCTCACCGCTTCGCTACGACCTCAACGCGGGCGTTCCGGACCGCGCCTCGCTGCCCGCCCGGCAGCTCGCCGCCGCCGCCACGGCCGTGCTCGAGGAAGACCCCGGTGCGGCGCTCACCTACGGCGGCCAGCAAGGCTACGAGCCGCTCCGCGCCTGGATCGCCCGCACCGAGGGCGCGAAGGCCGGCCTCGCGATCGGATCCGAGGCCGTGACGCTCACCTCGGGCTCCGCGCACGGCCTTCAGAACATCGCGCTCACGTTCCTCGCCGTGGGCGACGCCGTGATCATGGGCGCGCCGACCTACCCCGGCGCGATCCGCACCTTCCGCGCCCGTGGCGCGCGGATCGTGACCGTGCCGCAGGACGATGACGGCCTCGACACCGACGTGCTCGCCGGCACGCTCGCGTCGCTTACGGCGGCCGGCACGCCGGCGAAGCTGATCTACGTCGTGCCGAACTACGACAATCCCACGGGCGCGACCCTCCCGCTCGAACGGCGCGAAGCGCTCGTCCACCTCGCCGCGCAGCATCACGCGCTGATCGTGGAGGACGACGCTTACGCCGGCCTCGACATCGACGGCCCGCCGCCGACGTCGCTCTTCGCCGTCGCGGAGGGCCGAGGCGTGCTCCGGCTCGGCACCTTCTCGAAGACGGTCGCCAGCGGCCTGCGCGTCGCGTGGGTGCTCGCCGAACCGCACGTGACCGCGGCGCTCGTGCACATGCGCTTCGACAATGGCGCGTCGTCGTTCCTCCACCGCGTCGTGCTGACGTACCTCGAAACCGCGCACTACGAGGTCCACGTCCAGCAGCTGCAGGCGATCTATCGCGAGCGGCGGGACGCCGCCGCGGCCGCGCTCGTCGAGCACACGGAGCCCTACGCGCGCTTTCGCACCCCGGGTGGCGGCTTCTTCTTCTGGCTCCACCTCAATGATCCGCTGGCGGCGCAGGCCGTATTCGAGGCGGCCATCGCTCGCGACGTCGCCGTCACGCCCGGACCGATGTACTTCGCGGACGATAACGGAGACCACTCGCTGCGCCTCGTCTTCTCGGCGTTGCCGCCAGACGACCTGCGCGCGGCGATCGCGCGCCTCGGCGATGCGATGGCTGTCGTCGCCGAACAGGCGCGATGAGGGAACGCCCCCTTGCTGCTGATTTGTGAAACGCCATACGATGGCTCGATAACGCCCCGCATGGGGGCGTTCCGTCTTGATCCCCAGTCCTGTACTTCTGTAGGGAATCCGCCGTGACGGTCGAACCGGTTGCCGACACCATCGTCGACGAGCTGGGGCGTCTCTGGGCTGAGCACGACCTTGACGAGCTCACCAGCGACGCCGTGAAACACCTGACCGCCGGGTCCGCTACCGACTGGGGCATGCCGGCGAACGTCCAGTCGCCGGTCTCGCCGATTAGCCTCGGCGGCGGCATTCCCGATCCCGACACGCTGCCCCGCGCAGAGCTGCTCGCCGCGATGGATCGCGCCCTCGACGTACCCGACGACAGCCCGCTGCGCTACGGCGGCGGCGCCGGCTACGAGCCCCTCCGCGAGGCGCTTGCCGAGCGATACACACGCGACCGCCACGTGCCGGTGACCGCCGACCACTTTTTGCTCACCAACGGCAGCGCCGGCGCGATCGACCTCGTTTGTGCGGCATTCCTCAGCCCCGGCGACACCGTCATCTCCGAGGCGCCCACGTTCTCCGGGACGCTCCGCACCTTTCGTGGCAGCCAGGCGAACATCCTCTCCGTCGGCATGGACGAGGACGGCCTCGACACCAACGAGCTCGCCCGCGTCCTCGCCGAGCTCGAATCGCAGGGCAAGCGCGCGAAGCTGATCTACACGATCAGCAACTTCCACAACCCGGTCGGCTCTTCGATGTCGCTCGAGCGGCGACACGAGCTGCTCCGTCTCGCCGCGAACCACGGTGCGCTGATTCTCGATGACGACGCCTACGGCGAGTTCGTCTACACCGAGCACAGCCCCACCGCGCTCTCCGAGCTGGCCGGAGTGCAGGGTCTGATCACGGTCAGCACCTTCTCGAAGATCATCGCGACCGGTCTCCGCGTCGGCTGGGTCCACGCCGAGCCGGCCGTCATCGAGCGCGTGATGCGGATGCGCTTCGAGATGGGCAACAGCCCGCTGCTGCACCATATGATCTACAACTTCATGGCGGACGGCCGCCTGGACGAGCACATCCAGCACATGCGCCAGGTCTACTCGCAGAAGCTCGATGCCCTGACGTCCGCGCTCCACGAGTACTGCGAGCCGTATCTCACGTTCCGTAAGCCCGAGGGCGGTTTCTTCCTCTGGGCCACGCTCCAGGAGGGCCTGACCGCGCGCGACGTCCAGCGCGAGGCGATCCTGCAGGGCGTCACCTTCCCGTACGGCCACGCCTTCTTCCCCGATCACCAGGATCCCGGCGAGCACCTCCGCATGGCGTTCTCCTGGATCGCCCTGGACGACATCCCCGAGGCGGCCCGCCGCCTCGCGACGGCCTGCGCACGCGTCGCCGAGGGCGCTGCGTAGCTCCGCGATCGCAGGCCCGGAGCCGGGAGGCACCGATGGGTACGCGCAAGCGCCCGGACGGCACGATGCCGTGGATGCCCGGCTTCCGCTACGGCGCCCTGCTGCCCGCGCTCTCGCTCAACCTGATCGTCGCCGACACCGAGCGTTCGGCCGCCTTCTACCGCGATGTCTTCGAGGCCGAGGTGCACTACCAGGACGTCGACTTCGCCGCCGTGCGCGTCGACAGCGCCGAGGTGATGCTCCACGCCGACCACACCCACGACGAGCACCCCTCGTACCCGCGGCTCGCCGCCGGCGAGGCGCGCGGTCTCGGCGCGCAGATCCGCCTGCTCGGCATCGACCCCGACGCCGTCGAGGCCCGCGCGCGGGAGCACGGCGCGACCGTCGCTGTACCCACCGCCGATAAGGGCCACGGCTGGCGCGAGGTGATCGTGCGCGATCCCGACGGCTACGAGTGGGCCGTCGGCGTCCTGATCGACCCGGCGAAGGGCCCCTTCGGACTGCAGCCCGCTCCCCAGCCATAGGCCGGTCACAATAGAGCGATGACCGACGCCACCGACCTCGACGCGTTCCGCGCCGACCTCGAGTTCAGCGCCACGCTCCGCGGCCACGCGCTGACCTTCCGCTCGACGTGGGGCCTGTTCTCTCCAAGGGAGATCGACGCCGGCACCCGCCTCCTGCTCGACCTGATCGAGGTCAACCCGACCGACGACTGCCTCGACCTCGGCTGTGGCTACGGGGCGATCGGACTGACGCTGGCCCGTCTCGCGCCCGAGGGCCGCTCGCTACTCGTCGACAAGGACTTCGTCGCCCTCGACTACGCCCGGGCCAACCTCGATCTGAACGCGATCGCCAACGTCGAGGTGCTCTCCTCGAACGGCCTCGACGCGGTGCCCGTGGATCGCGAGTTCGATGTCGTGGCGACGAACCTCCCGGCGAAGATCGGCAACGAGCTGACCACGCTCTTCGTTGCCGATGCCTGGGCGCGGCTGCGCCCCGGCGGCCGGCTCTACCTCGTCACGTTGAGCGGGATGCGGAAATTCGTGCAACGCGTGATCGAGGAGCAGTGCGCCACCTACGAGAAGGTCAAGCAGAGCCGCGTGCACACCGTGCACCGCGCCGTTCGCGCCAGCGACTGAGCGCCCGCTACCCTCTCGCAATGGCCGATGCTGCGGCGCCCGTCTACGCCTCGCTACGCGACCAGCGCGCCCTCGTGATCGGCGGATCGCGAGGGATCGGGCGCGCGATCACGCTCCGCCTCGCCCGCGAGGGCGTCCACGTCATCGCCACCTACGCCCGCTCCGAGGAGGCGGCCGCCGCCACCGCCGCCGCGTGCCGCGCCCTCGGCGTCGAGGCTGAGGCGATGCGCGCGGACGTCGGCAACGAGGAGGAGTCGCGTGCGCTCTTCAAGGAGCTCGCGGAATGGACCCCCGGGGGCGGCGCCGCCGGCCTCGACATCCTGATCAACAACGCCGCGCGTGGCCTCGAACGACCGCGTCCGGCGCTCCAGCAGCGCCAGGGTCACCTCCACCGCACGATGGACGTCAACGTGTTCGGCCCCTGGCTCGCCGTCCAGCTCGCCACGCCGCTCATGGAGTCGAGAGGCGGCGGCGCCGTCGTGAATCTGCTCTCGCCGGGCGCGCACCACTACATGAAGGACTACGCCGCGGTCGGCGTCAGCAAAGCCGCGCTCGACTCGCTGACGATGTACCTCGCAGTTGAGCTCGCCCCCCGCGGCATCCGCGTCAACGCCGTCTCCGCTGGCTGGGTTGAGGGCTCCGAGGGCGATCGCACCTACAAGGCGGACGTCGCGAACAATGTTCGCCCCCACGTCCCCGCCGGCCGCAACGTCGCTCCCGAGGACATCGCCGCCACCGTCGCCTGGCTCTGCTCCGACGAAGCCCCGATGCTCGTCGGCCAGACGCTCTACCTCGACGGCGGCTTCGCCGACGCCGC
The DNA here is from genome assembly GCA_965248675.1 of Dehalococcoidia bacterium. Lineage (GTDB taxonomy): Bacteria > Chloroflexota > Dehalococcoidia > UBA2979 > UBA2979 > UBA6627. Next base: position 930,051 of record CBDFJZ010000008.1, on the reverse strand, counting down.
CTGGCGCGGCCTCATGGAAAACGAGGCGCCATACGCCGACTAGTCGTGATCGATCACGATCTCGCGGCGTGAGATCCGCCACTCACCGTCCACCTGGGTGAACTCGTCGTGGTACTCGCTGGAGTGCATCGGCGTCGGCTGCGGCTCGCCATCGTGCTGCCAGGCGACGAAGAGCAGCGTCCGGCCGCGCGCCGTGCCCGGTCCGGTCGCTTCGAGGAGCGGGTTGGTCTGGTAGTGCCGCGTCTGAACGCCATCGTCCCGCAGACCCTCTCGTCGGGTGCGGGATCCATCGACGATCTCTGCGCGCGAGTGCCGCTCGCCTCGCCTGGTCACGAGTGTCGCGTCGTCCGTCCAGATGGATCCGATCAGCTCCCAGTCGAGCGTGTCGTAGCCGTACGAGTACTTCGAGGCGAGCTCCGCAATCGCCAGCCGGTCCTCGGCTTGCAGCATCCGGGGCTCCTGTCTGAGAAGGCGCGTTCGATGCCTCGCCGGCTCTATCGAGCGGCGACCCCGGACGTCGCGGGGACTTCCTGGTGGACGACCGCGCCGGCCGCGAGCAGCTCCTCGATTCGGTCGGTCGTGTAGCCGAGCTCCTCGAGGAGCACCTGCCGCGTGTGCTCGCCCGCGAGCGGCGCAGGGCCCGTCGGTCCCGCCGCCGCATCCGAGAAGTGCAGCGGCGATGAAATCGCGCGCACGCTCCCGTCGAGCGGATCGGGCAGCTCGGCGATCATGCCGCGCTCCGCGAAGTAGGGGGTGTCGAGGGCTTCCGGGATCGACCGCACCACGCCGAATGGCGACCCCACCGCTCGCAACCCGCTCACAGCCTCGTCGAGCGTCAGCGCTGCCATCCAGGGCGCGACGGTCTCTCGGAACCGCTCGCGGGACCCGGGCCACGGAGCTTCGGGATGTCCGAGGGCCTCCGCGACCAGCGACCAGAGGCGTTCACTCGGGTCCATCGCGATATGCCCGTCGATCGCTGCGAAGATCTCGTGGCGGTGCGGCCGCCAATCCTCGTCGATCGCGCCGCCGAACGCTGCCGCTGCGGCCTCGTGGAACAGCGCGAGCTGCGATTCGACGAGGGTGATGTCCACGTGCTGCCCGCGGCCGGTCCGCTCTCTATCGTAGAGCGCGCCCATGATCGCCGAAGACGCATTCATCGCGGTCACGATATCGGCGAGCATCACACCGGGCGCGAACGGCGCCTCGCTCCCGAGCGCTCGCTGCTGCAACCAGAGCAGCCCCGACTCGGCCTGCGCGGTGTAGCCGAACGCGCGGCGCTCGGACTCCGGGCCGCTCTGCCCGAACCCGGAGATCGAGGCGTAGATCAGCCGCGGATTCTCCTCGGCGAGCTGTTTGTAGCCGAGGCCCGCTCGCGCGAGGGCGCCCGGCCGGAAGTTCTCGATCACGACGTCGGCCCGCAGCGCGAGCTCGCGCGCGACGGCATTCCCCGCCGGGTCGCCGATATCGATCGCGATCGAGCGCTTCCCGAGATTGACCGCGGGCGCGCCGCTGGCCCGCACCGGCTCCGAGGAACCCGCGCGTGGAGGCCGATCGATCCGAATCACGTCGGCGCCGAGGTCGGCGAGGTGGCGGCCGCACAACGGCCCGGCGAGCACCTGCGAGATGTCGAGGACGCGGACGCCCTCCAGGATGCGGCGCTCCATGGTGTTCCGCCTCAGGCGCTCAAAACCGACTTTCCGCGGATGGTACGCCCTCCGCGCGGGACCAGACCTAGCTCGTCGCCGCCGCCAATGCCGCGAGGTAGCCGCGTGGCCGGTGCGGCAGCGGGAAGCGCAGCGACGGATCGGTGCAGACCTGCCGCTCGCGTAACGTCTCGAGGGCCAGCCGCGTCTCGCGCCTCGGCAGCCGCGCGACCGTCCAGGCGAGCTGCTGGCCGAAGCGATCGCCCCCGACGGGCAGCGGCAGGTAGATCCGTCGCTTCCCGGCGGCGTGGCCCCAGCCGCGGAGCACGGCGGCGAGGCTCACCCGGTCGGAGCCGCAAACGTCGAACGAGCGCCCGCGAATCTCTTCGTCGTCGATCACGATCCGGATCGCCTCGAGCACGTCGCCGGCGGCGACCGGTTCCACCTCGGTGCGGCGCCAGCGGAAGAGCGGTACGACCGGCAGCCGATCGACCGAACGGCGGAGCGCCTCGAACGGCGTCGCCCCGCCGCCGATCACGAGAGACGTCCGCACCACCACCCAGCCGAGCTCCGACTGCCGCACCGCCAGTTCCGCGCCCAGCGCGCGACGAGCTGACGCGCGCTCGCCTCCTCGGACGCTGCGAGGTCGCCGAGGAAGATCACCCGCTCGACGCCCGCGCCGCGTGCCCCGATCAGCGCGTTCTGCACCGCCTCCAGTTCGTTCGTCACCGGGTCTCCCGGCGTGACGTGATCGAGGTAGACAAGCGTGCGGACGCCGCGCATCGCCGCGTCGAGGCCGCGCCCTTCCAGCACGTCCCCGGCGACCGCCTCGACGCCCTGATCGCGGAAGCGGACGGCGTCGTACTCGCTGCTCACCATCGCGCGCAGCGGGCGCCCCTCGAGCGAGGGCGGCAACGCCCGCCCGCTCCAGCGGCTGCCGCCCACCACGAGGATTATCGATGCGGCCTCCAGAGGAGCCGGCCTTAGCCGGTGATCGCGCCCCGCTCGGCGCCGGACACCAGCCGCGCGTACTTCGCGAACACGCCCGTGTCGTAGTTCGGCGGGTTCGGCTGCCAGCCGGCGCGTCGCGACGCCAGTTCCTCGTCCGACACCTCCAGGTTGAGCTGCCGGTTCGGGATGTCGAACTCGATCATGTCGCCCTCGCGGATGAGCGCGATCGGCCCGCCGTCCGCCGCCTCAGGCGCCACGTGCCCGGCCATCAGCCCTCGCGTCGCGCCCGAGAAGCGGCCGTCGGTCAGCAGCGCCACGGTCTCGCCGAGACCTTCGCCGACGAGCGCCGCGGTCACGCCGAGCATCTCGCGCATGCCGGGGCCGCCCTTCGGCCCCTCGTTGCGAATCACGACGACGTCGCCCGCCTTGATCTGGTGCGCGAGCACCGCCGCCATTGAGTCTTCCTCGCGTTCGTAGATGCGAGCGGGGCCGCGGTGGGTCATCCGCTCGTGGCCGGCGACCTTGATCACGCAGCCCTCGGGCGCGAGCGAGCCTCTGAGAATCACGAGGCCGCCCGTCTCTTTGAGCGGGTCGTCGAGCGGCCGGATCACGTCCTGACCGGGCGTCTCGATCGCCGCCGACGCCTCCTCGGCGATCGTCTTCCCCGTCACGGTCATCACGTCGCCGTGCAGCAGGCCGGCCTCGAGCAGGCGCTCGGCGAGGAGCGGCGTGCCGCCTGCCTGATCCCAATCGAGCGCCGCGTACCGGCCGCCGGGCCGCAGGTCGCCGATCAGCGGCGTCCGTTCGCTCACCTCGTCGAAGTCGTCGATGTTCAGCTCGACCCCCGCCTCGGCCGCGATCGCCATCAGGTGCAGGACCACGTTCGTCGAGCCGCCGGTCGATGCGGCGCACATGATCCCGTTCTCCAGCGCATCCCGCGTCAGAATGTCCCGAGGTAATAGCCCGCGCTCGAGCACGTCCATCACGAGCTTCCCGGCCTCGACCCCCACGTCCTCCTTGCGCGGGTCCGTCGCTCCGCTCGTCGCGCTACCCAGCGGCGAGATGCCGCAGAACTCGAGCACCGTCGCCATCGTGTTCGCCGTGAACTGGGCGCCGCACGCGCCCGCGCCGGGACAGACGACGTTCTCCAGCGCCTCGAGTTCTTCGTCGCTCATGCTGCCGGCCGCGTGTTCGCCGACGCCCTCAAAGATGTCCTGGATCGTCACGTCGCGATCCTGGAACCGGCCGGGTGCGATCGACCCGGAGTAGAGCACGATGCCCGGGATGTTCAGTCGCGCCAGCGCCATCGCCCCCGCTGGGATCGTCTTGTCACAGCCGACGATCACGACGACGGCATCGAAGGAATAGCCGACGCTGCAGAGTTCGATCGAATCGGCGATCAGCTCGCGGCTGATCAGCGAGGCCTTCATTCCCTCGGTGCCCATCGAGATGCCATCGCTGATCGAAACGGTGTTGACCTCCATCGGCGTCCCGCCTGCCTCGCGGACGCCCTGCATCACCCGCTGCGCCAGGGCGCGCTGGTTGTAGTTGCAGGGCATCGTGCCGATCCACTCATGGACGACCATCACCAGCGGCTTCTTCAGGTCCTCGCTGGTGAAGCCGATCGATTTGAAGTACGACCGCGCGGGTGCTCGGTCGGGGCCGTCTACCAGCGTGTGGCTGCGGTGCCGGGGGTCGAACGCCATCGAGGACTCCTGAGTCACGGTCGCCGGGGTCGTGGGGTGCGCCATGTCGAGGCGCCCGCGCATCGTAGCAAGGGTCGAACGGCCGATCGTCCGCCGCCGTTTGGACGTGGCGCACCCCGCTCTTCGTCCCTATGATCCGCCGGCTCGTTCAACGCTACGCCGTGCCGAAGGCGAACCGATGTACACCAAGATTCTGCTTCCGCTGGACGGCTCGGACCTCTCGCTTGAGGCCGTCTCCCGTGTGATCGAGCTCGCGAAGAGCACCGGCGCCGAGGTCGTGCTGCTCCAGGTGATCGACTCGGTCGGGCAAATCATCGCCGAGACCGCCCCGGCCACGATCGAGCCGATCCCGAGCGGCGAACTCACCGTCGAGATCGCCGAGGGCGCCGTCCGGGCCCAGCGCGAGGCTGCCGAGGCGAACCTCGCCGCCACCGTCGGCCGCTGCGTGCAGGCCGGCCTCCCCGACGGCAACGTCAGCATCGAGGTCGCCGAGGGCCCTGCCGCGCAGACGATCACCGAGGAGGTCGAGCGGCTCGGTTGCGACATCGTCGTGATCGCTACCCACGGCCGCTCCGGCCTCGGGCGCGTGCTTCTCGGCTCTGTCGCCGACCACGTCGCGCGGCACACCCCGGGCGCCGCGGTGATGCTGATCCGCCCCCAGGGTTAGCGCCCCCGAGTCGTCCCGGTTCAGGCCTCGGCCGTCGCGAGGGCCGCTGTTTCGCTCTGCGCCTTCGGCGGGGGTCGGCGTGAGCTGAAGATCGTCGCGCCCCCCGCGATGTAGACCGCCGCCAGCACGAGGAATGCGCCATCGTATGCGCCGACCGCGTCGAAGTAGAGCCCGACGAGGATCGGCCCAGCCGAGCCGAAGATGATCGTGAGCGGGACGCCGACGCTTCGTACCGCCCCGAGGTGACGCCGCCCGAAGTACTCCGCCCACAGGAACTCGCCCAGCGGAAGCGTGCCGCCGAATCCGAAGCCCCACGCGAAGAATCCGAGGAACAGCACCGGCAGCGCGCCACTCGCTGTCGCCACGAGCATCAGGCTGACCCCCGTCGCCGATAGCGCGAACGCGCCCGTCGAGAGGTGGCGCGCCTCGAACCGTTGCAGTCCCCAGCCCCAGAAGAACTTCGAAAGCAGGTTCCCGAGCCCGTTGACGGCCAGCGCGATCGAAGCCTCGGTGCGGGTGAATCCGGCGTCGGTCATGAACGGGATCCCGTGCACCAGGATCGCCGACATCGCGGTCAGGTTGAGCCCGAACCCCAGGGTCAGCAGCCACAGCCCGCTGGTCCGCACCGCCTCGGTGCGCGTGTACGAGTTCGCGGCGTCTCGCGCTGCCTCGGTGCTCGCCGCGCTCGCCTCGTGATCCGCTCCCGCCGGGTCGTCCCCGTCCGGCAACATGCCGTAGTCCTCCGGGCTGCGCCGCATCACCAGCGCGACCGGCAGCAGCAGCACCACCATCGCTACCGACAGCACCACGTAGCCGTCGCGCCAGCCGATCGAGTCGACGATCTGCGTCATCGTCACCGGCGTGATCAGCCCCGACAGCGAGATCCCGATCGAACCGAGGGCGATCGCCCAACCACGCCGCCGCACGAACCACTTCGACAGCGTGACGTTGACGATCAGCGGCCCCACCAACGAGACCCCGGCGCCCCCGGCGAGCATCGAGAGCACGATGAACTGCCAGAGCTCCTGTTGCCTCGACATCAGGAACAGCGAGCCGGCGTAGCTGACCATCCCAACCAGCATCAGCGGTCGCGGTCCGTGCTTGTCGACCAGCGGCCCGATCACGAAGCCCGCCACGCCGCCGAACACGAACGCCGCGGACCCGCCCAGCGTGTACTCGGCTGACGACCACCCCAGCTCCTCGGTCATTGGCCGCAGGAACACGCCGCCGATCTGCCCGCTCGCCCCCATCGAGGCGAACTGCGCGATCACCGCGCCCACCACGATCCACCAGCCGTAGAACGGCCGGCGGCGGGTGCGAGCGGCCGCGGTCATCGAGGCCATGCGTCGTCCCGGGAACTGGGCCGGCCTATGGCGCTCGCCGCTGGCTGACCGGTGGTGCGCTCAATCCTCATCCGACCGCGGCGGCAGCGCGACCTCGTGCGAGTGCCCGTTGCCGCCCGGGCAAGCGATGCAGCTGCCGTCATCCTCGAGCACCCGGTGGCAGAGTGGGCAGAGCGGCCGCCCGCCGGCGACGGCGTCGTCGATCGCGCGGATCGCCGCGATCGCCTGGGCGCGGTCGATCTCCATCCGGAAGGTCGGGCTGTCCCCCTGTTGCAGCGCCGCTGCATCGTCCGCGAGCAGCACGATGTGCTGGCTCGCATCGTCGAAGTCCAGCCCCAGCCGCGCCACCTGCAGATCGACCTCCGCCGTCGCGGGGAACGGACCCATCTCCGGAACCGAGTCCGACGGTTCGCCGCGCTGCCGCGACCGCTCGGCCAGCAGCTTCGAGAACTCGCGCCCCAGCAGTGCGAGTTGCTCCTTCTCGAACCAGAGCGCCGCGTAGTTGTCGTCTTTGTTCGCGCGCAACCGAAACGTGCGCTGCCCCGGCGGACCGATCGCCTCGGCGTCCACCGCGTCGACGAGCCCGAAGTCGATCATGAGTCTCCGCTTCGACAGCCCGACCGACCGGTCAGACCCAGCGCAACCGCCGTGCGCGCGAGCCTAGGCAGCGCCTCGTGGACGGTCAAACCGCACGGCCGATCGTCTATCCTTCGTCTCCCTCCGCGCCCCAGGGAGCGAGCCATGCCGACCCCGCCCTATCACTCGCTCACCGAGGCCAGCCACGATCTCGCCGCCGCCACGATCACGCCGAACGATCTCCTCGAGGCCACGCTCGCACGTATCGAGGAGACTGACGGTCGCCTCAACTCGTTCGTCCGACTCATGAGCGACTCCGCTCGCGCCGAGGCGGAAGCCGCGACCGAGCGTGCGGCCGCCGGGAATCGCCTCGGTCCGCTTGACGGCATCCCGATCGCCGTGAAGGACCTCTATGACACCGCCGGCGTCGTCACCGCCGGCGGCACCGGTGCCCTCAGCGAGCGCGTCCCCTCCGAGGACGCCACCACGGTCCGCCTCCTCCGCGACGCCGGAGCGGTGATCGTCGGCAAGACGAACACCCACGAACTCGCGCTCGGCGGCACCACGAACAACGCCTACTTCGGTCCGACCCACAATCCCTGGAATCTCGAACGCGTGCCCGGCGGCTCCTCGGGCGGGTCGGGTTCCGCGATCGCGTCCGGTCAGTCCCTTGGCGCGCTTGGCAGCGACACCGGCGGCTCGATCCGCATCCCCGCCGCGTTCTGCGGCATCACCGGCCACAAGCCCACGTACGGCCTCGTCAGCCGCGCCGGCGTGCTGCCGCTCTCCGGCACGCTCGATCACGCCGGCCCGATGGCCCGCACCGCGCAGGACTGCGCGTTGATGCTGAACGCCCTCGCCGGCTACGACGCGCGCGACCTCGATTCCGTCCCACACCCCCCCGAGGACTTCACCGCCGGCCTCGAGGACGGCATCGCCGGTATGACCTTCGCGGTCATCCCCTCGCTTGCCAGCGACTGCGAGGACGCCGTCCTCGAGAACTTCGAGCGCGCGCTCGACGTCCTTCGCGAGCTCGGCTCCACGATCGAGCGGCGCGAGCCGATCACCGGCGAGGACAACTGGCGTGCCAGGGTCGGCGCGATCATCCTCGCCGAGGCCGGCACGCTGAACGAGCTGTCGCTCCAGGGCAACGGCGTCGCCGAACCGCAGCGGCGCCGCATGCTGCGTGGCCTCGAGACGCCCGTCGCCAGCTACATCCGCGCGCTCGAGTTCCGTAAGACCGTGGAGGCCGCGTACGAGGCGGCCCTCGACGGCATCGACGCCTACGTCGTTCCCACCTCGCCCATGGTCGCCGAGCCGATCGCCGACGACCCGACCGAGGAGGCACCGCCGGCCTCGAAATTCCGCAACACCTCGGTCTTCGACAACTCCCACCAGCCCTCGATCAGCGTCCCGAACGGCTTCGACGCGGATGGTCTGCCCACCGGCCTGATGTTCTCGACCGCCCTCTTCGAGGACGCCAGGGCGCTCCGCATCGGACACGCCTACCAGCAGGCGACTGACTTCCACCTTCAGGCGCCGGCGCTGTGATCGTGGTGCGTTAGCGGCGCCTCGCTGCGGCCCCGCCTAACATCACCTCATGGCACGGACGCTGCCCGAGGCACCGCCGGAACTCGCCCTCCGCCGCGACGAACCGCTCGCACGGCACACCTACATGCGCCTCGGGGGTCCCGCCGCCTACTACGGCGAACCCCGGGACCTCGAGGCCCTGCGGCGGATCGCGGCCTGGGCCGACGAGGAGCAGCTACCGCTGCGCGTGATTGGCGGCGGCTCCAACGTGCTGGTCTCGGAGGACGGCGTGACCGCCGTCGTGCTCTCCCTGCGCGCCGCCTGCGGCGATGTCACCTTCGAGGACACGCGCGTCACCGCCGGTGGAGCCGTGATGCTGCCGGCGCTCGCCCGCGCCGCCGCCGAGCGCGACCTCGGCGGCCTCGAGTTCGCCGTCGGCATCCCCGGCACCGTCGGCGGTGCGCTTCAGAGCAACGCCGGTATCGGCGATGGCCGCGACATCGGTCAGCTCGTCGAAAGCGTCGATGTCCTCGAGGATGGCGCCGTCCGCTCCCTCTCGCGTGGCGCGCTGGAGTTCCACTACCGGACGACCAGCCTGCGCGGCGGCGGTGCGATCGTCCTCGGTGCGACACTCCAACTTGAACCGCGCCCGCGCGCCGGCTGCGAAGCGGAGATGACGCGCCTGCTCGAGGCGCGGCAGGCTAGCCAGCCGACCGCCGAACGCAACGCCGGCTCGATCTTCCGCAATCCTCGAGGCGACTTCGCCGGCCGGCTGATCGACGCGGCCGGCTGCAAGGGCCTCGCCGTCGGCGGCGCCGAGGTCAGCGAGCTGCACGCCAACTTCATCGTCCACGACGGCGCCGCGACGGCCGCGGACGTCGCTGCGCTCATGCTCGAGGTGCGTGCTCGCGTCGCCGCCACGAGCGGCGTCATGCTCGTTCCCGAGGTCGAATGGTGGGGCGACGGCGAGCCGCCCGAGGTCTTCCGATGATCCGTCGCGCGCCTGTGGCGATCGGCGCACTGCTCACCGCCGTGTTCGCCGCCTGTAACTCCGTCGAAGCGCCGCCACCAGGGTCGACGATCGTCCCGACGGCGGCACCGACCGCTGCCCTCACTCCCGCTCCCACCGGCACGCCCGTCGTGATCGAGGTGGCGAGCGACGACGAACGCAACCGGATCGCCGCCGCTGTGACGGCCGCCGATGACCTTTCAGTCGCTCCCTCGCGAGCATCGGCCGCGGTCACGCTCGCGATCAGCGACGAGCCGATCGACGGCGCCGCCAGGATCGTCCTCGCGCGTTGAGCCGCGATCACCGATCAGCGACGCGACGTCTTCGAGGTCACCCGCTCTGACGTCGTGGCCGCACTTCGCGGCGAGATCGTGGATTGGTCCAACCTTGGTGGCTCCCCAGCCCCGCTTGTCGCCTACCTGCCCGAATCACAGGCTGCCGCAATCGGATCTGCCCTCGGTATCCCGGAATCCGACCTCGCGGCCACCCGCCTGCCCGACGACGAGCTAGTCTCGCGCGTGCAGGGCGAGCCTGGCGCCTTTGCCGTCGTCGAACCCGAGGCATTACGCCTCGGCGTGCTCGCGCTCGTCGTCGATGGCCACGACCCCTACCGCGATCCGGCGGCCGCCTCGCCGCTCCGCGACGCCCGCTGGATCGCCGCGCCGGCCGGCCAGGCAGCCGACATCGCCACGCTCGCCGGCTTCGAGGCGGCCCCGACGTTCGACCCGGCCGGCATGCTCGCCACCGGCGAGCTGATCCCGGCGCGTTGCAGCTACGAGGCGCTGCTCGCCGCGGGCGGCATGGACGCGATGTTCGAGGCCACCGGCGACGCGATCCGCGCCGCCGACATCGCCGTCTCCCCGCTCGAGGTCAGCCTCACCGACCTCTCGCCGCCGACGCCCTGCACCGAAACCTTCACGCTCCAGGGTCCGGCCGCTGCCGCGGATGCGATGGCCGCGGTCGGCATCGATGTCGCCATCACCGCCGGGAATCACGCGATGGATTGCTGGCAGGCCTGCTCCCCGGCGGCGGCGCTGCTCGACACCATCGCCAACCTCGAGCGCGTCGGCCTCGTTACCGCCGGCGCCGGCGCGAACCTCGCGGAAGCACGCGAGCCGGCCACGTTCACCGTCGAGACGCTGAACGGCCCCGTCAGCTTCGCGTTCGTCGCTTACGACTCGATCGCGGCCGCGTTCTATGCTGCCGGTCCGGACTGGGCCGGTACGGCGCCCCTCGAAACGGCGTTCGTCCGCGAGGACGTTGCCGCAGCGCTGCCGGTCGCCGACCACGTGATCATGGGCGCCGGGTGGGGCGTCGAGTACACCTCGGACCCGATCGGGTTCCAGACGGACAACGCTTGGGCCGCCATCGACGCCGGCGCGACCGTCGTCCTCGGCAATCACCCTCACTGGGTGCAGGCCGTCGAGCACTTCCCAGCCGGTCAACGCGCGGCTGACGCCGGTGACGCCCTTGTCGCCTACTCCTTCGGCAACTTCGTCTTCGACCAGTCGTGGTCTGTCGAGACCACGCAGGGCATGGCGATGGACCTCGGCTTCACCGCCGATCTCCTGATCGGCTACCGCATCCGCCCGGTGGTGATCCGAGGCTTCCCCGAACTCCACCGTGGCCTCTATCGCCCCGAGTTCGTTGACCCGGCCGGTGCGGGGCGCCCGATCCTCGATCGGATCTGGGACGCGCAGGATCGCCTGCCGCCTCGCTAATCGACGGCGCTAGAAGTCGAGCGCGCACCAAGGCGCGGAGTCCGTGCGAAACATCGCCTCCGCCCGCGACACCGCGCCCGCCTCGTGCTCCACGATCCGCCCCGCCGCCGCCAGCGTCACAGGCGAGGTGCCGCCGAGATAGATCGCTCCGAGGGCGTCCGCCGCCAGCGCCAGCGCCGGCGCATCGTCGGCGGGTAAGCAGCAAGCGCTGCCATCCTCGGCAACCTCGAGGGCGTACGTCCCCTCGTTCCACGGGCAGAACGCGTCGTCGACCTCGAGGACGAGCCGCCCCGGCGTCGAGTATGTGCGCGCCGCGAGGACGGCCGGTACGTCGACCAGCCTCAGCCAGATCCCGTCGTAGACGTTCCGCCGAAGCCGGCGCATGTCCCGCAGCATCCAGGGCAGCGCGTCGTCGATCGGCTGGTTCCGGGCGAGCACCGTTTCGACGAGGTCGATGCCGAAGATGAACCGCCATAGCGACTCGTGCGCCTCCGCTGATGCCGCGTGCAGCGATCGCACGTCCAACTCGCGAGTGCTGACCGGTCCTTCGGACCCGCGTACTCGGTACGAGGCGAACCCTTGGTCGGTCCCACCGCGCTCAAAGATCACAAGGAATGGCTCCTGTTTCTGCATCTCCTCCTTCCACTCGCCGTCGCCGTACTGCGAGTTCCACCAGCCTTCGGGTGGTAGCAGGCCTCCTGCCCTCGACCGCGCCACCCGCTCGTGGATCGTCGGGAACCGCGCCAGTGCCTCGGCCCGGTCCACGAATCGCACGTTCCTCGCGCCTTCGTCCCGCGGTGGCTGCGCGAACTCCGCTCGCACACGGTCGATTCGCCACACTTCGCCCGGAATCGCCATTCCGTATCCGAACCGGCCATAGATCACGCTCTCCGACGCCCACAACGCCGCCAGCACCTCACCCCGTGCCCGCACGTCATCGAGCTGGCGGCGCATCATCTGGGTGAGCACCCCGCGTCGCCGGTGCGTCGGTAACACCGCCACCGCCGTCACACCGGCCGTCGGCAGCAACGCGCCGCCCGGCACGTGCATCGAGTTCGTATTGGCCGCCGTCGTGCCCACCATCTGCCCGTCCTCGATCGCCACCAGCGTCCGGTCGAACTCCGTCCGCTCGCGCCAGCCCGCGATCTCGCCCGGCTCGGGGATGTTGCTAAAGCCCGCGAAGGGGACCTGGTTCCAGCGCTCGTATTCTTGCTCAGCGATCGGCCGTAGCTCGTCGACCAAGGACGGCCCCTTTCGTGGCTGTCGGTTCCGAGGCGATCCAGTGGAGCACCTCAATGGCCAATCGAACACAGCGCTTCTCCACGAGCTCGATCAAAGTAGGGTTGGTCGCGGCGGGTCGTGAGGGGGCACAGATGAAGTTCGGGATCTTTGGCATCAACACCGGTCCATGCGCGGATCCGGAGGGAGCGGTTCGCGTCGCTCAGTTGGCGGAGCAGGCTGGCTTCGACTCGGTCTGGACGGCCGAGCATGTGGTCCTTCCCGATCCACAGGAACCGCCGTCGCCGGCGCCACCGCAGAGTCCGATGCTCGACCCGGCGGTGGCCCTCTCCTTCGTTGCGGCGAACACCCAGTCGATCCGCCTCGCGACGGGCATCGTGATCCTGCCGCAGCGCAACCCGCTCGTGCTGTCCAAGGAAATGGCGAGTGTCGACGTGCTTTCGCGCGGGCGGCTCATCCTCGGGGTCGCCGCAGGCTACCTGCGTCCCGAGTTCGATGCGCTGGGCGCGGAGTTCGGCACGCGGGGAGCTCGTACGAACGAAGCGATCGACGTCATCCGAACGCTGTGGACTGAGGAGCAACCGGCCTTCGAGGGGCGGTTCTGGTCGTTCTCCGGGATCGATGCGCAACCCCGGCCCGTGCAACAGCCCGCGCCGCCGATCGTGGTCGGCGGCCACAGCGCGGCGGCGCACCGGCGAGCCATACGCCAGGGGGACGGGTGGTACGGGTTCTCACTGGACGTCGAAGCGACGCGCGCGGCGATCGACAGCCTGGACGCCGTTCAGCGAGACACCGAACGCGGGGACGGCCTCGGTGACCTCGAGATCACCGTCACCCCGCCGCCCCGGATCACGCCCGAGCACGTCGAGCGGTACCGCGCGCTCGGGGTCGATCGACTTGTCCTGCTCGTCAACGGTCGCACGATCGAGGACACCTGCGATCGGGTCTCCGCGGCGGCGGACACGCTGCTCGGCCGCTAACACCGGCTGCGTAGCAGGCGTGGCCGAGGCCACCTCGCTCTAGGCGCCTGCGGCCGAAGCGTCAGTTGCTGCCGACGATCACGCCGTCCGCCTGCAACGCCGCGATCTCGTGGTCCGCCAGCCCCGCCTCGCGCAACACCTCCGCGCAGTCCGCACCCCACACCGGTGCGTGGCGATGGGCGTTCGGCGGCGTCTTCGACATCTTCAGGAGCGGTCCCACCACCCGCTGTGGCCCGGTCACGGGGTGCACCAGCTCCGCCATCATCCCCATCGCCTCCACCTGCGGGTCGTCGCTCATCTCCTCCGCGAAGTGCACCACCGACGCCGGCACGCCCGCCTCGTCGAGCAGCGCCACCCACTCCGCCGCCGTCTTCTCCAGCATCCGTTCCTGGACCCGCCGCTGCCAGACGGCAAACTCCTCGGGCCAGCCCGGCGCGCTCGCGTCGAAGTCCTCGTCGTCCGTTGGGTCGTCCAGCCCCACGACCGGACGCCAGCGCGCGTCGATTCGCGCGCGTCAGCGCTCCGAGCACGATCGCGCCCTGCTTCGTGTGGTAGCCGCGGTAGTAGAGGCGCTGGGTCGCAAAGCGCGTGAACTGGTCGTTCCGGACCTCCAGCGCTTCGCTGTACGGCCGGCCGCCCGCGAGGCAGCGCGGTTGATCTGTTCCAGCATCGGGTCGCGCAGCACCACGTCGTGGGTTGGCTCGCGCGTCACGTGCCGCGACATCAGATCGATCGCCGTTTGCAGGAGCGAAGCGTCGATCCGCTGGCCCTCGCCGGTCCGCTCGCGGTGGAACAGCGCGGACGCCACGCCCATCGCGACCGCGAGCGCCGTCGCGCGGTCGGCATAGGGCGTCGACTGGATGAATCGCGGGGCCCCGCTCTCCTCGGTCTTCCCCTCCGTCGCCATCATCCCCGAGTAGGCTTGCGCCACGATGTCGGACCCCGCGCGGCCCGCCTCCGGCCCCTCCGTGCCGAAGCCCGTGATCGTCGCGTAGATCAGGTCCGGCCGGATCGCCGATAGCGTCTCGTAGTCGATCCCGAGGCGTTCGCGACGCCCTGGCGGTAGTTGATCATCACGACGTCGAAGCCGGGCACGAGGCGCTGGATCAGAGCCTGACCCTCGGGGCGTTTCAGGTCGACGACCAGCCCTAGCTTGCCTCGATTTAACACCTGGAAGTATTTGCTCTCGTTAGGGATCACGGCCATCGTGTTGCGCCGGTCGTCGCCGTACGGGGGCTCCACCTTCACCACGTCGGCCCCGAGGTCCGACAGGTACACGCCGGCGTAGGGACCGGCGACGATCTGCGAGAACTCGAGCACGCGCACGCCGGCGAGCGGTCCCGTCGGCTCGATTCGTTCGGGCGTTGCACCGTCCTCGGTCACGCCGCCTCCTCGTTCATCGCCGTAGAATCTCGGCGAGGCCGCATCATAGCCTGCGGCGTAGCCGCGTCCTGAGGGCGGCGCGGCAGCGACGGAGCAGAAGATGGACTGGAACGACAACGACGAGCAGCGCGAATTCCGTGAGCAGGTCCGCGCCGTCATCGCCGAACGCCTTCCCGCCCGCTACCGCGCCCTCGCCGAACACGCGCACGAGGGCGAGCGCCAGTGGGAGTTCGATCGCAAGGCCGACGACCCCGAGGCGCGACGCGCGGCCTCGGAGTGGGCGAGCGCCCTTGCCGAGCGCGGATGGGTCGCCCCGCACTGGCCCCGGGAGTACGGCGGCGGCGGCATGACCGTCGCCGAGCAGTTCATCTTCCGCCAGGAGATGGCGGAAGCCTCGGCTCCGGCGGTCGGCGGCTCCGCCGTCGGCCTGCTCGGTCCTACCCTGATTGTCCACGGCACCGAGGAGCAACGCCAGAAGTACCTCCCGCCGATCCTCGCGGGAGAGCGCGTGTGGGCCCAGGGCTACTCGGAACCGGGCGCCGGCTCCGACCTCGCCTCGCTGCAGACACGCGCGGTCCGCGACGGCGACGAGTACGTCGTCAACGGCCAGAAGATCTGGGACCTCCGGCGCCCACGCCG
Source organism: Dehalococcoidia bacterium (assembly GCA_965248675.1). Lineage (GTDB taxonomy): Bacteria > Chloroflexota > Dehalococcoidia > UBA2979 > UBA2979 > UBA6627. The sequence continues at coordinate 914,664 of CBDFJZ010000008.1, read as the reverse complement.
CGGACTCGATCTTCGCGCTCACCCGCACCGACCCCGAAGCGCCGAAGCATCGAGGCATCTCGTTCCTCCTGATCGAGGACATCCACGCCCCGGGGGATCACGGTCCGCCCGCTCGTCAACATGAACGACAAGCACTACTTCAACGAAACCTTCTTCGTGGACGTGCGCGTCCCGGCCTCGAACCTCGTCGGCGAGGAGAATCGCGGCTGGTACGTGGGGATGACGCTGCTCGACTTCGAGCGCTCGAACATCGGCGGCGCCGTCGGCGCGCGACGCACGCTCCGCGCGCTGATCGCACACGCCACCTCGGACGACGGGAGCACCCTCGGTCAGCTCGGCGCGGGGCCGCGCCGTTCGGCCTCGCCGACCGCTGGATCGAGACCGAGGTGATGTTCCAGTACTCGTTCCGCATCGTCTCGATGCAGCAGGCCGGCCTGATCCCCAACTACGAGGCGTCCACCGCCAAGCTCTTCAACTCGGAGCTGGTCCAGCGCCTCGCCCTCACCGGCACCCGCGTCTTCGGCCTCCACGCCAACAACGGCGACGAGTCCACGCCCGCGGGCGAGTTCTCCCGCGCCTACCTCGCCGCCGTGCCAGCCACCGTTCGAGGCGGCACCTCCGAGGTGCAGCGCAACATCATCGCCACGCGCGGTCTCGGCCTCCCGAGGGGTTAGCGAGGCGATCACTCAAAATGCACGAGCAGCCGGAGACCATCGCCCGTCTTCAGGAGCTACTCGACCCACAGTGCAGCGACCGCTGGCCCGGCGATCCACAAGAACTTCGTGGGCGGCGGCTGGGCGATGTCCGCCCAGGAGTTCATCGATTTCTGGGGCGAAGCGCGGATGGCGACCGTCTCGACCGCCACGCGATCCGGCACGGTGCACGCCGTCCCGCTCGACATCCACCTGGTCGACGGACGTTTCTACCTCCCCACGTTCGCCGACTCACGCCGCCTCGCTGATCACCGCGAGAACGCGCACTGCGTCATCACCTCGTGGGATGGCCCATACCGCGCGGTGATCGCGTATGGCGGCGCTCGCGAAGTCCAGGTGGACCCGACGGGCCGGACCGAAGCGACCGCCGACGAGCAGCGTTACGACCGCGACGCCCTCGTGACGATCGAGGTGACACCGACTCGCGTCTACGCGATCCGGCCACCCCCTGGTCACCATGCGGCAACTAGCTAGGCGATGCTCTGATCCGGCGTCCCGCGGCGCGGTCGACCGGTGGGGGGTCAGCCCAGCGGCTTCCGATACGAGGTCACGATCGAGACGCCGAACCGTCGCAGCGGCGAGTCCTCGAGCGTGCGCATCAGCCCCTTGAGCGGCCGCGCCAGCCGCCCGAGCCGGTTCCCGCGCTCGAACGTCGGGTACGCGTAGTCGAGGTCGAGCCGCTCGAAGCCTCGAGGCAGCAGCAGACGCTGCAGGTCGCGCGCCGTGAACACCCGTGCGAGGGCGAATCGGTTGTGCAGCGGAGGGATGTACGGAAGCAGCGGGAAGCGGCCACCCTTCTCCTGGCCTCGCCACCAGATCCCGTGGGTCTCGAACGGGAAGAGCCGGTTTGGGCACGTAATCCCGAAGCTGCCTCCAGGCTTCAGCACGCGCTGGATCTCGTCGAGCGTCGCCTCGAGGTCTGGGATGTGCTCAATCACCTCGATCGCGGTGATCACGTCGAAGTGATCGTCTGGGAAGTCCATCGTCTCCGCTGACATCCACTGAACGGTTGTGCTCGGAATCCCGCGCTCGTCGATCTTCCGCCGGAAGTCGGCGAGCCGGTCTTCCTCGACGTCGATCCCATACGTCTCGGCGAAGCCCTCGCCGAGCCCGAGGGTGAACGAGCCGTTGCCGCAGCCCACGTCGAGGTAGCGCTCTCCACGGAAGTCGATCTGTCGGGCGAGCTTGCCCGACAGGACTTCGACGACCTCCCAGGCGTCCTGAGCGGGACCGCCCAGGTTCGGCTGACGCTGCATCGCACGGCCCCTCGGTGAGACGCGCTCACCCGACCAGATGAGACATGATCATTGAACAGTGGCGGCTATTGCGAACCGGTAAGCAGCCGATCAGAGGTTAGCGGGCGCCGATCCCGCGCGCCGCTCACGACCCGCGTCGCACCCGCCTGGCGAGCCGCCGCAGCGGCGGCCCGAACACCTTCCGAGGCGTCACGCTCAGCCCCCGCACCTGCTGATGCGCGAGGCGACGCAAACCAATCTCGTGCAGCGGCACCTTCTTCCCGAGGTGCCCCTCGGTCGTTCGCGCCTCGATCGCAAGTCGCAAGTCCGAGGCGGTGCGACCGGGGAACGACGTGTACGCCGCGCCGATCAGCTCGGTGAAATGCGCATCCGAGCCACCCGTGACCGCCAGCTGGTACCACTCCTCGTTTAAGCGTCGCGCTCGCCGCGTGTCCCAGCCGAACGACGTCGGATTCGCGAGTTCGATCCCGTCTACGTGCAGCTCGCGATCGGCGACCGCGAGGTTGCGCTCAAGCCGGCGGCGGCCGATCGAGCGGGTCAGCATCGAGAACGGGTGCGGGATCACCGCCAGGCCCTCGGCGCCGTGGATCGCCGCCACGGTCTCCTCGAGCGAGCGGAACGAAGGGATCGGCTGGTCGACCCAGAGCGCCAGCAGATGCCCCTGGCGCGTCGTCACCTCGATCCCTGTCACGAGCTCGAACGAGTAGCCACCTTGCGCGTGCACCTCGCGCGCCAGCAGCGCGCCCTCGACGTCGTCGTGATCCGTGACCGCGATGACGTTGAGGATGCCCGCGCTCTCGACAGCCTCGAAGATCTCGGTGGCGCCGCCCATCGCATCGCCGTGGGCGGTGTGCACTTGCAGGTCGGCGCGCCCGTGATCCTCGGTCATCGCGCCCGGTTCGTAGGTCATCAGGTCAGTGTAAATGGAGCGCTTCGCCACTCGCGCCGAGAACAAGCCCCGTGTACAACAGTCGAATGGCTGAATCGCCTCCGCCCCTCGCCGTCACCGGCGGCCGCGTCGTCGATCCCGCTTCCGGCCGCGACGAACTCGCGGACGTTGTGCTCGAGGATGGCCGCGTTTCGGAGGTCGGCCCCGGCGCGGCCTCGGTCGTGCGGGACGCCGTGCAGATCGACGCGACCGGCCTGATCGTGAGTCCCGGCTTCGTCGACCTCCATACGCACCTGCGCGCGCCGGGACAGACGCACAAGGAGACCATCGAGACCGGCACCGCCTCGGCAGCCGCCGGCGGGTTCACCACGATTTGTCAGATGCCGAACACCGATCCGCCAATCGACCGTGGTGGGCGCCTGCAGGACGCGGTGGAACGAGGCGCCAGGGACGGTCTGGTGCGCGTCCTCACCGCCGCCGCGATCACCAGGGATCGTCGCGGACGCCACCTCACCGATTTCCAAGAGCTCGTCGACGCCGGCGCCGTCGCGTTCAGCGATGACGGCGACTTCGTCGAGGACACGGAGCTGATGCGAACGGGCTACCAGCACGCGGCCGTCCTCGGGGTCCCCATCTCGCAGCACTGCGAGGTGGCGGCGCTCGTCGAGGGTGGGGTCGCCCATCTCGGCGCCGTCGCTACGCAGCTCGGCGTCGCGGGGCGCCCCGCGGGCGGCGAAAACGCCGCCGTCGCGCGGGACATCGCGCTCGCCGCGCTCACCGGCGGCCAGGCGCACATCCAGCACGTCAGCACCGCCGGCGCCGTTGCCCTGATCCGCGACGCGAAGGACCGAGGCCTCCCCGTCACCGCCGAGGTCACCCCACACCACCTGGTGCTGACACAACAAGCGCTCCTCCACGTGCTGGCGGGCGAGCCATATAACACCGACGCCAAGTGCAACCCGCCGCTCCGCGAGGAGCGCGACGTCGCCGCCTGCGTCGCCGCCGTCGCCGACGGCACGGTCGACGCGATCGCTACCGACCACGCGCCCCACCACGCCGATGAGAAGGCCCAGTCGCTCGAGGAGGCGCCGCCCGGCATGGTCGGCCTCGAAACCGCGCTCGCCTACGTGATGAGCCTGGTCGACTCGGGCGCGATCCCGCTCGCGACGGCGATCGAACGGCTGACCCTCGGCCCGGTGCGCGCCTGGCGCCTCGATGAGCGGCTCGGACTGCCCGGGCTGGGCACGCTCGGCGCCGGCGCGCCCGGCGACGTCACGCTGATCGACCCCGGCGACATGTGGACGGTCGGCTCGGAGACGCTCCGTTCGCTCAGCCACAACACCCCGCTCCTTGGCGAAGAGGTGGTGGGTCGGGCCGTCGCCACGGTCGTCGGGGGCGTGATCGTGCACGACATCCGCGGCGTCAATAGCCACCTCTCGTGATCGCGGCTGAGCGCGGGGCCGCGTGACCACCAACCTCCTGCTCGTCGGCGACACCCACCTCCGTACCTGGGAACAGGCGCACCCCGAACTGCGCCGCGCGGTGCGCTCGGCGGACGTCGCGATCCACGCCGGCGATTGGGTCCACCTCGACACGGTGCGCGGCTTCGAGGCCGAGGCGAGCCGATCGACCGTCGTCCACGGCAACTCCGACCCGCCCGACCTGCGGGAGGCGCTCCCGTGGCGCGCCGTCCTCGAGGTGGAAGACCTGCGCATCGGCGTCACGCATCCCGCCTGGGGTCGCGAGGAGTTTCCGCCCGCTCGCCTGCTCCCCGACTTTCCCGAGGACCCTTTCGGCCGTCTCGACGCGATCTGCTACGGCCATCTCCACGAGACGGTCGACGAGACCGTCGATGGCGTCCGCTTCGTCAACGGCGGTCAGGGCTACCCGTCCTTCCTGGTACCTGGCACCGTCGCCTGGCTCCGTATCGCCGGCTCCGACCTCACCGTCGAGTTCGAGCAGTTTGCCCCTGCCGAATAGTCCCGACGGGGTTCCGACTGAGGCGTCTGCCCGCGGCCCCTCGTTACCCTGTGCGCAGATTTGGGAGCCCGCCGTGCCGACCATCCCTGAGCTGCTCGCAGCCGGACACACCTATTCGTTCGAGTTCTTTCCGCCGCGCGACGAGAAGGGCGATCGTCGGCTCGCGCGCACCCTCGACCACCTCATGCCCCTAGGACCGTCGTTCGTCTCTGTCACCTACGGCGCAGGCGGCTCCAGCCGCGAACGTACCGAGGAGATCGTCCACGACCTCCGTACGCGCTATTCGGCTCAGGTCCTCCCCCACCTCACCTGCATCGGCCACGCGAAGCCCGAGATCGAGGCCTTGCTGCGGGTCTACGAGGCCGACGGTGTCACCGACCTCCTCGCCCTCCACGGCGACCCGCCGGCCGACGGCCGCGCGCTCCCCGAGGGCGACTTCCGCTACGCCGTCGAACTCGTCGAGCTCGTCCGCGAGCAGACCGACTTCTCCATCGGCGTCGCCGCCCACACCGAGGGCCACCCCCTGGCTGCCGACCGCCAGAGCGATCGCGACCACCAGGCCGCGAAGCTGAGGGTCGCCGACTTCGCGATGACCCAGTTCTTCTTCGAGACCCGCTTCTACGTCGACTTCATGGAAGACATGGCCGCCCGCGGCGTCACCACCCCGGTCATCGCCGGCGTCATCCCCGTCATCAACCCCGCCCAGACCCAGCGCATGGTCGAGATGGCTGGCGGCAGCTTCCCCCGGGACCTAGGCGCCCGCCTCGAAGCCGCCGAAACCCCCGAGGCCGCCCGCGCCATCGGCGTCGAGCACGCCGCGAACCTCGCGCGCGAACTCCTCGACGCCGGCGCGCCGGGCATCCACTTCTACCCGATGAACCGCTGGATGCTCACCACGGAGCTGTATCACGCCCTCGGTCTTGTCGAGACCGTCTGAGACGCCTAGACCCTCCTCCGGGCCTCGTGCGCATGGCTATATGATGAATAACTCATATGAGCTATAGTGCATCGAAATGGCGTGGGAAGTTGAGGTCGCCGACCAATTTGTTGAGTGGTGGGAGACGCTGACCGATCCGCAGCAGGAGGCCATCACCGCGGGCGTGCTGCTGTTGCAGGAATTCGGACCGGCCCTCGGACGCCCGACGGTCGATCGAATCAGCGGCTCACGTCATCACAACATGAAAGAATTGAGGACTTCGCGAGGTGGAGCGCTGCGCATCTTGTTTGCGTTTGACCCGCGCCGCATGGCGATTCTGCTGATCGGTGGTAACAAGGCTGGCCGCTGGAACGAGTGGTACACCGAGGCGATTCCGCTCGCCGATGACCTCTACGATGAACATCTCGACGAGCTACGTCGGGAGGGGCTGATCTAATGGGGCACCGAAGTTTCCTTGAGCTGGAGCAGCAGGTGATGGCGCACGCAGGCGCCCGCGAGCGCGTAGCAGCGCTACGCCACGAGATGCTCGTTGGCGTCGCGCTCCACGAGCTGCGTCAGCGAGCGGGACTGTCTCAGAACGAGATCGCCGAGGCCCTCGGCAAAACTCAGTCAGCGGTCTCACGATTCGAGCACGGGGACGATCCGCGCCTCTCTACGCTCAGCGAGTACGTCAAGGCGATCGGCGGCTCGCTTGAGGTGCTCGTCCGCTTCGACGACGAAGAGATCAAGATCGCTGTGAGCGACGACGACGATAGCTAGTCCCCGGCCACCGACTCGCGCGCCGGTTCGTAGTTCAGGTTCGGGGCCAGCCACCGCTCTGCCTCGTCGACCGACCACCCTTTGCGCAGCGCGTAGTCCTCGACCTGGTCGCGCTCGATCCGACCGACGCCGAAGTACCGCGCCTCGGGGTGGCTGAAGTACCAGCCGCTGACCGAGGCCCCCGGTGACATCGCAAAGCTCTCCGTCAGCGTGATCTCCGCGTTCGCCTCCGCGCTCAACAGATCGAACAGCGTCCGCTTCTCCGTGTGATCCGGGCACGCCGGATACCCCGGCGCCGGCCGGATCCCCTGGTACGCCTCCGCGATCAGCGCGTCGTTATCGAGGTCTTCGTCCGGCGCATAGCCCCACAGCTCGCGCCGCACGCGCTCGTGCATCCGTTCCGCCAGCGCCTCCGCTAGCCGGTCGGCGAGCGCCTTCAGCATGATCGCGCGGTAGTCGTCGTGCTCCGCCTCGAACCGCGCGACGTGCTCCTCGATCCCGGTCCCCGCGGTCACGGCGAACCCCCCGAGGTAGTCCGCCACGCCGAAGTCCCGAGGCGCCACGAAGTCCGCCAGTGCGAGGTTCTCGCGTTCGCGCTCCGCGTTCGTCTGCTGCCGCAGCGTGTGAACGGTGCTGAGCATCTCGGCGCGCTCATCCGAGGCGTAGAGCTGGATGTCGTCGCCGACTGCGTTCGCCGGCCAAAGGCCAACCACCGCGCGCGCCTTCAGCCAGCGCTCCTCGACGATCTGCCGCAGCATCGCCCGTGCATCGTCGTACACCCCGCGCGCGGCGTCGCCGACCACGGGGTCATCGAGGATCTGCGGGAAGCTGCCGGACAGCTCCCACGTCTGAAAGAACGGTTTCCAGTCGATCCCCTCGACCAGCTCCTCGAGCGGATAGTCCTCGAACACCGTTACGCCGAGGTTGGCCGGTCGCGGCGCTTCGTAGCCGTCCCAGTCGATCCCGGCGCCCAGCTCCCGCGCCCGCTCGATCGAGTGCCGCTTCACCGCCTCGCGCCGTCCGAGGTGCCGCTCCCGCGCCGTGTCGTACTCCGATCGCGTCGCCTCGACGAACCCGTCGTGCGCGGTCGGCGACAGCAGGTTAGCGGTGACGCCGACGGCCCTCGAGGCGTCCTGTACGTACACCACCGGACCGTCGTACTGTGGCGCGATCCGCACCGCCGTATGCACCAGGCTCGTCGTCGCGCCGCCGATCAGCAGCGGCAGGTCCAACTCCCGGCGTTGCATCTCGCCGGCGAACTGCACCATCTCGTCGAGGCTCGGCGTAATCAGCCCCGACAGGCCGATCAGGTCGGCCTCTTCCTCGCGCGCCGTTTCGAGGATCTGCTGCGCGGGCACCATCACGCCGAGGTCGATCACGTCGTAGTTGTTGCACTGCAACACCACGCCGACGATGTTCTTCCCGATGTCGTGCACGTCGCCCTTCACCGTGGCGAGCACGATCTTGCCGTTCTTCGACTTGGCCCCGGCCCGCGCCTGCTCCGCCTCGATGAACGGCACGAGATGGGCGACGGCTTTCTTCATCACCCGCGCGCTCTTCACCACCTGCGGCAGGAACATCTTTCCCTCGCCGAACAGGTCGCCGACGACGCTCATCCCGGCCATCAGCGGCCCTTCGATCACCTCGAGCGGGTGCTCGACGGTCGGCCGGATCTCCTCCACGTCGGCGACGATGTACTCGTCGATCCCGTTGACGAGGGCGTGCGTCACGCGCTCCGGCGGCGGCAACTCGCGCCAGCGCAGGTCCTGTTCGCGGGCCGTCCGTTTCTGCCCGGCGTACTCCTGCGCGACCTCCAGCAGCCGGTCCGTCGCATCCTCGCGACGGTTGAGCAGCACGTCCTCGATCCGATCGAGCAGGTCCTTGGTGATCTCCTCGTACACCGGCAGCGCCCCGGCGTTGACGATCGCCATGTCGAGACCGGCGCGAATCGCGTGGTAAAGGAACGCCGCGTGCATCGCTTCGCGGATGGCGTTGTTCCCGCGGAATGAGAACGACACGTTCGAGACCCCGCCCGAGACGTGCGTGTACGGCAGGCGCTCCTTGATCAACCGCGTCGCCTCGATGAACGCGAGCGCGTACGCGTTGTGCTCCTCGATCCCGGTTGCGACGGCGAAGACATTCGGGTCGAAGATGATGTCCTCGGGCGGGAAGCCGACCTCGTCGACGAGCAGCCGGTAGGCGCGCTCGCAGATCGCGAACTTCCGCTCCGCTGTCTCCGCCTGACCCTCCTCGTCGAACGCCATCACCACCACGGCCGCGCCGTAGCGCTTCACCTTGCGCGCCTGCTCGAGGAACGGCCCTTCCCCCTCCTTCATGCTGATCGAGTTCACGATCGCCTTGCCGGAGACGTTCTTCAGCCCGGCCTCGATCACCGACCACTTCGACGAATCCAGCATGATCGGCACACGGCTGATGTCCGGTTCGGCCTGGATCAGCCGCAGGAACCGCACCATCGCCGCTTCGGAGTCGAGCAGCCCCTCGTCCATGTTCACGTCGAGGATCTGCGCGCCGCTCTGCACCTGTTGCCGCGCGACCTCGACCGCCGACTCGTAGTCGTCGGCCGCGATCAGCTTGCGGAAGCGCGCGGATCCGGTGACGTTCGTGCGCTCGCCAATGTTGATGAACGAGGCGGTCGGACGGTCCGAGGCTCGCTCGAGCGCTGCGTCCTCGGTCGCCGCGGTCTCAGGGCCGTCGCTCAAGAAACGACCTCGAACGCGTCGATCCCCGCGAGCCGCATCCGCCGCTCGGTCGTTGGGATCGCGCGCGGCTGAGACCTCGCCACGGCTGCCGCGATCTGGCGGATATGTTCCGGGGTTGTGCCGCAGCACCCACCGACGATGTTGACGAAGCCGTCCTCGGCCCATTCGCCGAGGTGCTTCGACGTGATCTCAGGCGTCTCGTCGAAGTCTCCGAGGTCGTTTGGTAGCCCGGCATTCGGATACGCCGCGATCGGAACGTCAGCGACGCGCGACAGTTCCACCACGCTCGGCCGCAGCTGCTCCGCGCCGAACGCACAGTTCAGCCCGACGGCCAGCGAATTCGCGTGCCGGATCGAGTTCCAGAACGCCTCGACGGTTTGCCCCGACAGGTTCCGTCCGGACAGGTCAGTCGCCGTCCACGACAGGATGATCGGCAGCTCGAACCCGGTCTCCTCGCGCAACTCCTCGACCGCCACCACGGCGGCCTTCGCGTTCAGCGTGTCGTAGATCGTCTCGATCAGCAGCAGGTCCGCGCCGCCGTCCACGAGGCCGCGCGCCGCCTCGAGATACCCGTCCTTCAGCGGATCGAAGTCGATCGCGCGAATCGCGGGGTTCGACACCTCGATCGCCACAGACGAGGTCTTGTTGGTCGGTCCCAGCGACCCGGCGACCCAGCGCAGCTTGTGCGGCGTCCGCTCGCTCCACGCGTCCGCGCGCTCCCGCGCCAGCCGCGCCCCCGCCACGTTCAACTCGTAGCAGTCACCGTCGAGGCCAAAGTCCTGTTGCGTGACCGACGTCGCCGTAAACGTGTTCGTCGTGCCCATGTCCGCGCCGGCCTCGAAGTACGCGTCGTGCACCTCGCGCACGATCTCCGGCCGCGTGATGTTCAGCACTTCCACGTCGTTTTTCAGCGACTTCGGATGGTCCGCGAACCGCTCGCCACGGTAGTCGTCTTCCTCGAGGCCTTTCGACTGGAGCAGCGCTCCCCACGAGCCATCGAGCACGAGGATGCGATCGAGCAGCGCGTCATGCAGCGCCTGGAGCCGCTCGGCTCGGTCCATTACACGCCCCTCTCGTGCTGCGGGCCTTCAAGGATAGCCGTCCGTGGGAAGTGTCGCCTGTACGATTGCCGCGTGAATACCCCATTCCGCGTCGGCATCCTGACGGTTTCCGATCGAGCGAGCGCGGGCGAGTATGAGGACCTGGGCGGCCCCGCGATCGCCGGCTGGCTGTCCGATGCGGTCGCCTCCCCTTGGGAGCCGGTCACACATCTCGTCCCCGACGATCGGCAACTGATCGAGGCCGCGCTCCGCTCGCTCGTCGACGACGACGGCTGCAAGCTCGTCTTCACCACCGGTGGCACCGGCCCCGCCCCGCGCGACGTCACCCCCGAGGCCACGCTCGCGGTCGCGGACCGCGTCCTCCCCGGCTTCGGCGAGTTGATGCGCGCCGTCTCGCACCAGTACGTGCTCACCGCCGCGCTCTCGCGCCAGCTCGGCGTCGTCCGAGGCCAGTCGTTGATCCTCAACCTGCCCGGCAACCCGAAGGCGATCGCCCAGATCCTCGATGGCACCTTCGGCGCTGTCCCCGACTGCGTCGCACTCCTCGGCGGACCACCGATCGAGGTGACCGACCGCGTCGTCGGCGGCACTACGTCACCCGGCCCGGCCCTAGGTCGCGACGCGTGATCGGCGCGTGACCTCGACACCTGTCATCCGCGTCATCGCCTCATGACCAGGACACCAGTCATTCGAGTGGTGGACTGCCATGTCGCCCGCGAGACGCCCGACAGCTGGCAGTACCTCGTGCTGTTGCGCGCGCCGGGACACCTCGATGCCGGGCGCTGGCGGGTCGTGACCGGCAAGATCGAGGACGGCGAAACGGCATGGCAGGCCGCGCTCCGCGAGCTGAGCGAGGAAACCGGCCTCAAGGCGCGGCGGTTGCTGGCCGTCCCGTACGTGAACCAGTTCTACGAGTGGCAGCACGACCGCATCAACGCGATCCCGGTCTTCGTTGCCATCGTTGGAGCAGGCGATGTCGAATTGAACCACGAGCACACCGAACATCGCTGGCTGGCCGCCGACGATGCGGCCGCCCTGTTGGCCTGGCCCGCCCAGCGTGACGGGCTGCTCGCCGCGCACGCACTGCTCTCGGGGTACCATCAACTCGTCGAGGCGCTGGAAGTGGATCTCGGAGCGGATTCCGGCGCGGACCTCGGAGACGCCGCTCACCATCAGTAATCCGCTGGTTGGTACTCTTTGTTGTAGCCGGGCACGCCGTCCGGCTCCCAGTCCCAGAGAAAAGAGTCAACGTGGTTATCGAACTAGCCGCGATTCCGGACGTGCAGTCACTGCCGGATACGCGGAACTTGTCGATCGACCGGGTCGGGATCCGAGACATCCGACAGCCGGTCCGCATCACCGATCGCTCAGGCGACGAACAAGCCACCATCGCGAACTTCGGCATGTTTGTGCAGCTCGCCCCTGAGGTGAAGGGCACGCACATGTCCCGCTTCGTCGAGATCCTCGAGGAGCACCCCGGCGTCTACTCGCTCGCCACCTTCCCCGAGCTCGTCCGCGAGGTCGCGTCGCGCCTCGGTTCCGACCGCTGCGAGGTGGAGATGCACTTTCCACACTTCATGCGCAAGGCCGCCCCCGTCTCCGGCGTCACGAGCACGCTCGACTTCGAGGTCATGCTCGCCGCGGTCCTCGACGGCGACGAGATCACCGAACAGCTCCGCGTCCAGGTCCCGGTGACCAGCCTCTGCCCGTGCTCGAAGACGATCTCGGAGTACGGCGCCCACAACCAGCGCAGCCACGTGATCGCTACCGTCGAGCTCCACGATCCGCTCTGGATCGAGGACCTGATCGAGCTGCTCGAGGACAAGGGCTCGTGCCAGCTCTACCCGGTGCTCAAGCGCCAGGACGAAAAGCACGTCACCGAAGAGGCCTATGAGAACCCGAAGTTCGTCGAAGATATCGCCCGCGACGTCGCGCTCGCCTTCAACGAGGACGAGCGCATCGGCCGCTTCCACGTCACCGTCGAGAACTTCGAATCAATCCACAACCACTCCGCCTTCGCGGAGATCACCGGCGGCGCGCCCGAGGTGGCGGAGACGCTCGTGCCCTCCTCCAACGGGGTGAGTCGCAACGGATCGAACGGGAGCAACGGGGCGCACTAGCTCTGGCGCTACTCCGGCACCGACAGCTCCCAGGCCTCCTCGCCGCCGCTCACGAGGTAGTCGCCGCGCTCGATGCCGTCCGCGCCGATCTCCAATGTGGAGAAGGTCCGAACCAGCCCCCCCCCCCCCGGCGCGAAGGCGGTGATGTCCCCGGCGAAGCGTAACGTGTTGGGCGCGATCAGCTCGCCGCACGCCTCGCCCGGACCAAGGGCGGACGGAGCGCCGTTGACCGTGCGCGTACAGGTCAGCGGTTGGCCGGGGCCGCCTTCCAGCAGGAACTCCATTCGCTGGCCGTTCCCTTCCAGCACGAGCCAATACTCGATCGGATACTCCGGGTTGGTCGGGATTGGCCCACCGAACTCCCGGGTGCCCTCGTACATGAGCCGGCGATCTGGCGTGATCCGGACGCGACTCGAAGCGGACGTCACGTCGTAATGGGGCAGACAGCCGATCGCCTCTTCGTTGGGGTTGATGTGACACGGGTCGAAGCCCGGCGCCAGCGTTGCAGCGATCGGCGGCGGAGTAGGGGTGGGTGTCGGTGTCGGCTCCACGGTCGGGTCGGGCGTCGCGACAGTCTCGGTTGGGTCGGGCGTCGGGTCGACTGTGGAATCGGGTCCGATGCAGGGGCCCCGAATCCGACGAGAAGTAGCTCCAGCTGTCTGAACCCGAATTTGCCGGACGGTTGCCGGACCGCCGCTCACGCTGGTTGTCAACTCGGAGGCAATGATCACTACCGCCACGGCCCGCACGAGGAAGTCGCCCGCCGAAACGCAGGTGAACGTCTGCCCGTCGAACGCCGCAGTGCCCACACTCGCTTCACCGACGCTGATCATTGCGGAAACGGGATCGAGAGGGCTTCCGCCGCCGGAGCGGGACAACCACGTGAGGTTCGCCGTCCACGGCTCGTCGAACAGTGTGCGATAGTCCCGCCTGGTCGTCTCACCGTTGACGCGGTCGACTGTTGCCCAGTCTTCGAAGCCCGGGTGGACGCGGACCCGGACAGTGAACGACTCGCCAATGAAGTAGCTCTGTTTCGGCTCCGGTGGAAGGAACACGATCGCCCCGCTCTCATGTTCCTTGGGAATAACGAAATGGACGTCGCTGAAGTGCCCGATCTCATACGTGACCGTCATACGGCCGTTGCTCGGACGGACTGCCAGTGCCACCGGCTGGAGGAACTCAGCCGTTCCATCGCTCGATACCAGGCGCGCTACAACCCCCGAGGAGCCATCCGCAAACTCGACCGTCAATCGCAACGGCACCTCGAACTCCACACCGGCAGGCTCGAATCGGTACGCGCCTATCGGGTCAACACCCCCGTAGCCGGCCGACGCCTCGTCGCGATCCAGTCCCACCACCGAGATGTCCGACACCGAGACGCCCGAGGGCAGCGCGCCCTCCGGGACCTCGACGACGATCTCGACGTCACCCGAGGTCGCCGACAGCGTCGCCAGCACGCCGTCCTCGTCATCGCCGCCGCCGCAGCCGGCGACGACTGCAGCCAGCACCACACTCGCGAGGAGCAGGATCGCCGAGGGCCTGCTCCTCGCGGTGAGAGCACGCCGGAGCTGTCATCGCCCCGAGCTTATCGTGACCGTCACAACGTGCTAACGGCCGACGCCACGACGCACAACGAAGCCCGGCACCGAAGAGGCGTACGAAGCCCAAGTTCGTCGAGGACATCGCCCGCCACGTCGCTCTCGCCTTTTACGAGGCATCCTCGAACGCCGCGACCTCGAATGGGGCGAACGGGAACAACGGCGCGCACGAGCACGGCCGGGCGCCTTCAGCGTCGCTCGGTCCTAGTGCTGCAGGACGGTGATCCCGGCGTCCGGGAACCGCTGGTCCATGGTGTGCAGCGGGAGGCGCTCGGTACGCGCCTCCGCCCAGAGCAACGCGTCGGCGAACGACGTGCGACCGGACGCCCGGCACAAGAGCAGTCCCTCACAGGCGAGATCGGTATCGAGGTTGACCGTCTCCAGGTTCTCCCGGCGGAGCAGTTCGATCAGATCATCGACGATCACCTCTCGAGGCATCGCGTAGAACGTGCTCAACACGTAAGCCGTCTCCGCGAGCACGACATCGGTAATGCGCAGATTCTCTTCACCTTCGATCACCTCAGCGCCGACCCTCGCCATCGCCGGCGGATCGTTCGTCAGGTATCGAACCACGATCGAAGTGTCGAGAAGAGCCGTCACGCGCTCTCGCGTTTCGGAGTCGACTTGAACGGCCGCTCCCGTTCCTCGGCAGCGGCTCGCCATGCCTCTTCGCGGATCTGAGCCCAATCCTTGCCTCGGCTCGATCGCTTCACATACGGCGCCAGAGATCCCCTGAGCGACCTCCGGTGCTCCGCCGGCAGGAAGTAGATCTCGACGTGATCGTCTACGACGCGCTGGATCGCCAGCGATCCGGGTTCGATCCCGAGCCGGTCCCGGATCTCTTTCTCGATTACCAGCTGCCCTTTGGCTCCTACCTTGTTGGCCATGGTCATACTCCTCGCCGTTAGTATAACTTGTCGATCCCGGTAGGAAAGCCCGGTCCCACGCCACTCGCCCCGCCGCCCTTCGAGACCGTGTATACCTCCGCTGACAAGACTGCCCCCTCGAGGGCGCCCCAGCGGTGGAGGTCACGCATGCGAGCAGCGGTCTATCAGGGCGCGCGGCAATTCGAGGTCACCGACCTCCCCACACCCGAACCCGGCCCCGGACAGGTCCTCGTCAAGGTCAATCGTTCCGCGATCTGCGGCACCGACGTGCATGCCTTCATGCACGACATCGCGCCTGCCGGCTCCGTGATCGGCCACGAGATCGCCGGGGAGATTGCGAAAGTCGGTCCCGAGGTCACCCGCTGGTCCGAGGGCCAGCGCGTCGTCGCCGGCGGTGGCGACCACCCGGACGGCCGCCCCGCGCCCATGCGCGCCAACCCCCGCTTCAACTACCGCACCATGGGCTTCGCCGGCGGCGTTACCGGCGGCTACGCCGAGTTCCAGCTCCTCCCCGAGTGGCGCCCCACCCTCATCCCCGACAACGTCCCCGATGAGGCGGCCGCGCTCACCGAGCCCTGCTCTGTCGCCGTGCACGCCGTCCGCCGCTCCGCGGTCAGGCTCGGCGACACCGTCGCCGTCCTCGGCGCCGGCCCGATCGGCATGCTCGTCGTCCAGGCCGCGCGTGCCGCTGGCGCGGCCCGTGTCCTCGTCTCGGAGCCCGCCCCCGCTCGCGCCGAGGCCGCGAAACAGCTCGGAGCTGCCGAGGTCATCAATCCCATGGAGGAGGACGTCGTCGAGTGGCTCGTCGAACTCACCGGCGGCCTCGGACCGAACGTGGTCTTCGATTGTGCCGGGTTCAACGACACGCTGAACCAGGCCTTCGACGCCACGAGGCGCGACGGGCAGGTCGTCCTCGTCGCGGTGCCGTGGGAGCCCCTGCCGATCGAGCCGGTCGACTGGATGGCCCGCGAGATCGACTTCCGCGTCAGCTTCGGGAGTCAGCCCGAGGACTGGCGTATCGCCCTCGAGCTGCTGGCGTCGGGCCGCATCTCTGTGGACGCGCTCATGTCCGAGGCCAGCTTCATTGACCTCGAGGACATCCAGGAGACCTTCGAGGGCCTGATGAAGCCCTCGTCGCAGCTGCAGGTCGTGATCAACCTCTGATCGAGGTACTCGGAACGACTCCGGGAGCTCGCTGCGGCATAATGACGTTTCGCCGTGCCAGAACGAATGCGTGCTGAGTAGGGGTGCTTGATGGTCATCGCGGACAAGCCGTACCAGGTCGTTGGAACGCGTCCGGTGCGTCCGGACGGCGTCGACAAGGTCACCGGTCGCGCCCAGTACGGCGCCGACGTCCGCCCCGCCGGCATGCTGCACGGCAAGGTGCTGCGCAGCCCGCACGCCCACGCCCGCATCAAGTCGATCGACACCTCGAAGGCGCTCGCCCACCCCGGCGTCGTCGCCGCCATCACCGCCGCCGACGTCCCGGACCAGGGCACCGCGCCGATCGCCACCTTCCGAGGCCCGATCCCGCCCTCGTTCCAGGTCGACCACCTGCTCGCGAACGATACCGTCGTGTACCGCGGCCAGCCGGTCGCCGCGATCGCGGCAACCGGCCTCTACGCCGCCGAGGACGCGATCGACCTGATCGAGGTTGAGTACGAGGTCCTCCCGCCGGTGATGAGCATAGACGAAGCGATCGCCCCCGACGCCCCGATCCTCCACGACCCTGCGCTCACCGAGGGCATCGACAACCTGTTCGACCCGATCGACGGCAAGCCGACCAACATCGCCCGCCAGGTCAAGCTGGAGCTCGGCGACCTCGATGCGGGCTTCGGCGCCGCCGACGTGGTGATCGAGCGCGAGTACTCAACGTCCACCGCGCATCAGGGCTACATCGAGCCCCACACCGCGACGGCGCACTGGAACCAGGACGGCCAGCTCACGGTCTGGACCGCCACCCAGGGCGCCTTCGGCGTCCGCGACGCGCTCGCCGGCATCCTCAAGCACCCCGTCTCGAGGATCCGCGTCATCCCGACCGAGATCGGCGGTGGCTTCGGCGGCAAGCTCTCCTCCTACTTCGCGCTGCTGACCGCGCTCCTCTCGAAGCAGACCGGTCGCCCGGTCCAGCTCTCCATGAACCGCACCGAGGTCTTCGAGGCCTCCGGCCCCACCTCGGCCACCCGCTCGCGCGTCAAGCTCGGCGCCACCCGCGACGGCAAGATCGTCGCCGCCGACGTCCACCTCGAGTTCGAGGCCGGCGCCTACCCCGGCGCGCCGCTGCCGGGCGGCGCGCGCTGCGGCCTCGCCCCCTACGCGATCGAGAACCAGCGCGTCGATGGCTTCGAGGTCGTCGTCAACAAGCCCAAGACCGCCGCCTACCGAGCGCCAGGAGCCCCCGCTGTCGCCTTCGGCGTCGAGTCCGCGATCGACGAACTCGCCGATCAGCTTGCCCTCGACCCGATCGAGATCCGCCTGCTGAACATCGCTCACGAGGGTGACCGCCGCTCCGAGGGCACCCCCCACGGCGCGATCGGCCACGAGGACGTGATGCGGGCGGCGGCGGACACCCCTCACTACCGTTCCGAGCTCGACGGGCCCAACCGCGGCCGCGGCGTCGCCGCCGGCTTCTGGTTCAACGGCGGCAACGAGTCCAGCGCCTACGCCAACACCAACCCGGACGGCACTGTCAGCCTCGTGCTCGGCTCGGTCGACATCGGCGGCCAACGGGCCGCCCTGGCGATGCAGTTCGCCGAGTCGATGGGCATCACCTACGACCAGGTCAAGCCGCATGTCACGGACACCGACTCGATCGGTTTCACCGGCAACACCGGCGGCAGCCGCACCACCTTCGCCACCGGCTGGGCCGTGCACGAGGCCGCGATCGATCTGCGCAAGCAGCTCGAGGCCCGTGCCGCCCAGCTCTGGAACGTCGACGCCGCTGACGTCGCCTACGACAACGACGGCGTGATCCGCGGTCCCGAGGGCAAGGAGCTGACCTTCGCCGAGCTCGCAAGCCGCCTACCGGCCTCCGGCGGCATGCTCCAGGGGCAGGCCGACGTGAAGCCCACCACGGTCGGCTCCGCCTTCGCCGCTCACATCGTCGACGTCGAGGTCGACCCCGACACCGGCAAGGTCGAGATCCTTCGCTACACCGCCCTCCAGGACGTCGGCACTGCCGTGCACCCCTCATACGTGGAGGGCCAGATCCAGGGCGCCGTCGCCCAGGGCGTCGGCATGGCCGTGTCCGAGGAGTATGTCTGGGGCGACGACGGCCGCCTGCTCAACGCGAGCTTCCTCGACTACCGCATGCCGACCACGCTCGATGTCCCGGAGCTCGAAACCGTGCTCGTCGAGGTGCCGAATCCTGGTCACCCCTACGGCGTCCGCGGCGTCGGCGAGGTCCCGCTGGTCCCACCGCTGGCCGCGGTCGCGAACGCGATCACACACGCAACTGGCCACCGCATGCGCCACCTGCCGATCTCGCCTCGTGTCCTGCTCGACGAGCTGATGGAGGATTAGCGACCCGCGGAGGCGCCTGGATGACCGACTCGCCGACACCGCCCGGACCGAGCCGTCCCTCGAGGCCGGGACTCCTCCCGTCGATCCCTCCGCTGCCCTTCGTGGTCGCGATCCTCGTCGGCTTCGCCGCCCAGGCGGTCGCGCCGCTGGACGTTGGCGGCATCGCCGTCCGCTGGGTCGGCATCGTGCTCGGCCTCGACTCGGTGCTGCTGTTCGGCTGGGCAGGGCGCACCATGCGCCGCGCCGGCACGGCGCCCGCTCCCCGCGCCCCGACGACCGCCCTCGTCACCTCGGGTCCGTTCCGCTTCTCGAGGAACCCGATCTACGTCGCCTACGCGCTGTTCACGGTCGCGATCCTGCTGATCGTCAACTCAGCCTGGGGCCTCGTCTTCGGCGCGCTCGCGCTCGTCGTCGTCGACCGCCTCGTCATCGCGGACGAGGAACGGCGACTCGCTGACCTCTTCGGCGACGCCTACGACGACTACCGCCACGGGGTCCGCTGCTGGCTCTAGCCGAGACAGCGCTACTCCGGAGCACGCTCTGGAGCCTGGAACCCCTTCGCAACGTGACTGTTGTCGCAGAACGGCTTGTTCGAGGAGTCGCCGCAGCGGCAGAGCGCGGCCCTCGGGCTCCGCACCATCTCGCCCTCGGCCATGGGGTACTCGAAATTGCCCCGGATGTAGAGCGGACCGTCCGGGATCACGATGATCCGCGGCGGCTCCTCGGCACGCTCCTCCGATCCGAAGGTGAGGCGCATAAACGTGAGCGCGCCGGACGAGCACCGCTGGACCACGTCGGCGATATCGTCGGCGTTGCCTCGGTTCGGCTGTACCCACGGCCGCTGCTTCAGGTCGAAGACGTTCGGCATCCCGCGCACGCATTCCTCGGCGTGGATGCAACGAAGGCTGTCGAACGTCACCGCGATCGACTCACCTCGGTACTCCCGCGGTTGCGGTCTCGGATCGGCCACCCGTGCATTCCCCTCAAGCTGTTCAGCCTCTGACGCAATCTTACCTTCGATATCGCCTTCCCGTGGTTGACCGCCGCCAGCCTCATCGCCACTATCGATGCTCGCGACCGGACGGAGCGTCCCGATGCCAGCACCCCTCACCGCTCGGACCGCCGTCAGCTAACTGACCGCCCGTTCCGACCGTCGTCTTCCGGATTCGGCGCTGACGCACGCTCCGCGTGCGCCTCCTGAGGGGTAACACCTTGGCTATCGATCCACGTGCCACACTGCTGCTGCGCGGCCGCCCTGTCGAGCCGCGTCGCTTCTACCTCGGCTACCGAGGGGTCCACAGCTTCCTCGGCGCCGTCGCCGCCGCCACCTACGGCCTGTACGTCGTCCGCGAAGCTGGTCTTTCGCCCCTCGAACTTGTGCTCGTCGGCACCGCCCTCGAACTCTCGGCGTTCGCTTTCGAGGTACCCACCGGTGTCATCGCCGATGTCTACAGCCGTCGCCTCTCTGTTCTGATCGGCGTGCTTGTCACCGGCGTCTCCTGGATGGTGATGGCAGCCGTCCCCGGCTTCCTCTTCGTCGTCCTCGGCCAGGTCATCCTTGGCCTCGGCTTCACCTTTCGCAGCGGCGCGCTCGAAGCCTGGCTCGCCGATGAGATCGGTGAAGATCGCGCCGCCGCCACCTACTTCCGAGGTACCCAGCTCTCACAGCTCGGCTACCTCGTCGGGATCCCGATCGGCGTCTTCGCCGCCACCGTCGACCTCCAGGCGCCGATGCTCACGGGTGGCGCGCTCCACCTGCTGCTCGCCCTCGCCGTTGCGCTCACCATGTCGGAGCGCGGTTTCGTCCCGCACGCCACCACCGGCTGGTCCGCCGTCGGCAATACCGCCGTCGCCGGCGTCCGCGCCATCCGAGGCCGCCCTGTCCTCATCGCGATCGTCGCCATCACCCTCATCGGCGGTGCCTCAAGCGAAGCACTCGACCGCTTCAACCCGCTGATCTTCCTCGATGAAGTCGGCCTCCCCGGCGGCGAAGGAGCGAACG
Organism: Dehalococcoidia bacterium; assembly: GCA_965248675.1. Classification (GTDB taxonomy): domain Bacteria; phylum Chloroflexota; class Dehalococcoidia; order UBA2979; family UBA2979; genus UBA6627. The sequence goes on along the minus strand of CBDFJZ010000008.1, from coordinate 894,220 downwards.
AAGCGATCTGGTTCGGCATCTTCTCCGCCGGCGGTCTCGTCGGCGGCATCGCCGTCACCGAGTTGATGGGCCGCGTCACCGACACGGAGCGCGTCCGCTCCCTTGTCTGGGCGCTCGTCGGCCTCGAGGCTGTGCTGATCGCGGCTATGCTGCTCTTCGGAACCGCCCAGCTCTTTGTCATCGCGCTCGCGGCCTACTGGACCACCGCCTGGGTCCGCCAGGCCGCCCATCCGCTCACCCTCGCCTGGCTCAACCGAGGGCTCGACCCGCGCTCACGTGCGACGGTGCTCTCGCTCCAGAGTCAGGCGGACGCGTTGGGCCAGACCGCGGGTGGCCCGCTCATGGGCGTCATCGCCACCGCCACCAGCGTTCGCATCGCCATCGTCGCCGCCGGCGCCCTCCTCATACCGGCGCTGCCGATCTTCGCGAGCCAGCTGCGCCGCTCCGAGGAGCCTGCGGACGTCGACGTGTAAGCCCGGTTGAGGAGTCAGGAGCGCGGGCTCCGCGCGCCGGTCTCGGCTGGCGCGACTACTGCAGCGTGAACCCGCTCGCGTCCTCCGCGGGGCCAACAAAAACGATCGTGTCGCCGTCGGTAGCCCGGACCGTGCCCGATCCCCAGATCCCGGCGCCCAGCGCCTCCGAGAGCCCGGCCGCTGCCGCCATTCCAGGCCACGAACGAGACAATCGACTCGGACGAGCCGAAGTTCGCGCTGTCGTAGAGTGCGATCTCGCCCTGACCGCCGGCCAGGCTGCCGAACCCGCCGCTCGCGAAGAAGTTGCTGGCGTCGTTCGTGCCCGCGCCCGCATGGAGCGTGACCTCGGCGCCAGGTTGCAGCGTGGTCGAGGGAATCGCCCAGTAGATCGGCCGCTGACAGATGAACCAGCCCTCCATCGTGATCGCGACACCGGCCAGGTTCCGCAGCACGACCGTCCCGTCGTCGCCCGCCAGCGACACGGACTGCACGATCACCTTGGTCGGCGGCGCGGGCGGCGCGGGCTCCTCGGTCGGCTCTGGAGTCGGCTCCTCGGTCGGTTCGGCCGTCGGCTCCTCGGTCGGTTCCTCGGTCGCGCCTCCGTCGGTTGCGAGGTGGGCTCGTCCGTCGCGGCCGCCGCCGCCGTGGAATCGTCGCTGTCGCTGGTGCATCCGATCAGAAAGAGGCTCACGCCTCCCGCGGCGATTCCCCCGTCGCGCAGCATCGCGCGTCGCGACGTGCGCCGCGCGAGTAGCGTCCCCCCCTGGTGCGATCGACATCTGTCCTCCACGTTCTCCGTCTGCGCGTCGCGAAATGGTACGAACGCGCGCGCTCGCCGGTTGTCGGCGCGCTCCTAGCCGTCGAGGCCGGCGCGCGTGAACGCGGACGCGGCTTGTCGATCGAGGGCAGCCGATGTGGCTGCGATGCTACTCGCTCGCGGCGGGGGTGGCGGTGGGCGTGGCCCGCGGCCGGGCTTGACGCAAGAACTCGCCACTGACCCAGCCCTCGACCGCATCTGAGGTTCGTACCAGTACCCAGTTGCTGTCGATCGGCGACAGCGCCTCCAGCAGCGTCGCGTGCGCCACGCATCGCAGCACCCCGCCATCGAGCGACGGCGCGGTCCGCAGATTGAGGCAGTCCCCGACGCCCGCATTGATCTCCGCGAACGGACCGCGCTGAATCGCGACGGCCCACCCGCGCCCGAGCGTCCCGCCCGGCACATCGATCGCCATTGCCGTGCCCTCGACAACGTCGAGGATCACCGGCAGCCGCGGCTGCTCGGGCGTGAGAGCTTCTTCGCCGAGCAGCTTCCAGTCGAGGTCGGCGGTGAACAGCAGTTCAGACTCGCCCAGCCATGCTGTCGGTATGGCGTTGAACGGGGCAGCCAGGATGTCCATCAACTCGTAGCGGTTGCCGGCGGCGGCGTAGACGCTCCACCGGAACGGTCCCTTCAGCGAGTCGGGCGGGTTCTCCTGCCACGTGACGACGATTCTGCTGCCGTCGGCATTTGGGAGGATCGCGATCGCACGCGCCACCGACCCACCGCTCAGCTCTTCCCCGAGGTCGAGCAACCTGCGCCCCTCACAGTCGAGCAGCTGACCCCCGCCCGTCCACCAGATCACGCGGTTGTCGGGCAGGATCGCAGGCTCGCTCTCACTCGCCCACTCCGTCGGAGGATCGAGTACCCGCCCGGACGGCCACCATTCGAGGCGTCCTGTCCGATCGTCGCCCTCGCGCGGCAGCCGCTGCACCAGTAGCTCGCCCTCCCGCGCCCCGCTGACCACGCGGACGGTACCGTCGATCTCCGCGCTCGCTGACCAGCTCACGCCTCCGTCGATCGACCGGAAGACCGTCGACAACGCATCCGCCGAGGCCGCGCTCAGGCCCGGGCACTCCCTCGTCGAGCATGCGCTGATCGCCAGTTGGCCGTTCGGCAGCACGGGGCCGGTCGTGTCGAACCCACGGTACGTCAGCATCCGGGTGCTGCCGTAGGCGAACGGATCGAACAGCAAACGCGTCTCCAACTCACCGCTGGCGAGCCGGTGAATCCGTCGCAGCTCCCCGTCGCGTGTGACGATCAGCGCCAGATCCGAGGGCAGCTCGCTCCGCCCCGCGACGACCTCGACCGGCCGTGCGTCGAGGAATACGACCTCCGCGGTTGACGTCGCTGCGACTGCTGCCGCCGAGGTGGCCGTGGGAGCGGCCGTGGCGGACGGCGTCGCCGTCGGCCTGGGAGCGGAATCGCCTCCGCCGAAGCTGCACGCTGCCGCAACGATCGCCATCACCGCGCTGAGTGCGCTTGCACTCCCCGCTCGTGTTCGCATACCAGACGAACGGTCCTGCGCAGGCACGGGTTCCGAGCTCAGCGCGCCTCGTACAGCAGCGCGCCGCCTGAAACGACGGCGCGCACCCGCTGCAACGCCTCGATGTCCACCGTCGGATCGCCCTCGACGACCAGCAGATTCGCCCGCTGTCCCGGCGCGATCGTGCCGCGATCGGGCAGATCGAGGAGCCCCGCCGAGGTGCTTGTCGCCAGCTTCATCGTCTCGACCGCGCTCAACCCGGTCAGTTCTCCAACCACCGCAAGCGCCTGCGCGAGGTCCTCGTGCGGCGCGCTCGGAATGCCGGAGTCGGTGCTCATCAGCACCTGGCAACCCGCGCCGAGCAGCGCCTTCGTCAGCTCCGCGCGCATCGCCCACCGCGGCTCATCGCTGAAGATCGTGAACCGCGGCCCAATCGTCGGCGAGGCCCTGATCCCTTGCCGAGCGATATCGAGGACCACCGCGTCGTCCTTCACCGCCCCCTCGGGCGTCTGGAACGAGCAGTGCTCGATCATGTCCACGGGCGCCTCGACGGCGACCGTGATCCCCTCGACGCCGTGCGCGTGCGCCGCGACCTTCATCTCAAGGCGGTGTGCTTCTGCCACGATCGCTCGCAGCTCCTCAACGGAGAACTGTGCCGCGAATATGTTCGTCCCCGGCGTCATGTTTCCGCCAGAGGCCATCACCTTGATCCAGTCCGCGCCCGCCTTCTTGCGCTCACGGACCGCAACCTTCACCCCCTCAATCCCGTCCGCTTCGCCGCCCATGAACCAGCAGTGCCCGCCGGTCGGCGTGATCGGCGCGCCCGACACCAGGAGGTCGGGCCCGGCTACGAGGCCTGCGCGAATCGAGTCCCGCAACTCGACCGCCAGCTCGGTCGGCGCCCCCAGGTCACGCACCGTTGTGATCCCCGCCTCCAGCATGCGGCGCGCATGTCCCGCCATCCGCAGCAGCATCTTGCTCGGCGTATCCGAGTCGTAGACCTCGCGCCAGTCCGCGTCGGCGTTGAGGCAGAGATGCGTGTGCGCCTCGATCAGCCCCGGCACCACCGTGCACCCGCTGACATCGAGGACGGTCGCGTCCGCCGCGCCAGACGCCGCGATCTTCCCCCCCGAGGTGAAGACGCTCTCCTTCGAGGCCGCGTCGGCAACCCCGTCCCACACGAGTCCACCCTGCAAGGCTAGCGAGGGGGTATCCGAGTCCATCTGTGTGGTCCAATCTCTGCACGACGCGGGGCGCGAAGCGATCCGTGAGCGGGGGTGCGGGAGCCCTAGCCCGTCGGGCGATCACGAGAGAACGAGCCCCCGCAGGTATATGGGGTGGGTCGGCGGGCACGCTTCTACTGCGCAGACACCGCCGAAGGCGAGCCTGCGTCCGAGGACGTCATTCGTTCGTCCGCCGTCATTGTCATGCTCCGCTCCGGAAGACCACCCGTTGAGTGACAGCGGCACAGTCCCCGTTGGTCCGATCTGCGGAGCGGCGCGCGCTCAGGAGATGCCCAGCTCGGCCTCGAGCCCGCCGATCGCCTGGCTGAGGCCGTCGACGAGCGAATCAACCTCCTCGCGGTTGATCACCAGCGGTGGCGCCACCTGGATCGAGGCGCCCGCGCGCGCAAGGATGCCCGCTTCGACCAGTAGCCGCGGCATCCGCTTCCCAACCTCGTCCTCGTCCGCGAACTCCTCGCCTGTCTCCGGGTTGCGCTTCAGATCCACCGACCGCATCAGCGCGATCCCCCGCGTCTCGGCGACGATCGCGTGCTTCGACTTCAGCGCCTCGAGCTGCTCACCGAGGTACTCGCCCGTCACGGCGCTGTTCTGCGGCAACCGCTCCCGCTCGAGGATCTCGACGTTCGCGAGCGCGACCGCGCAGCTCACCGGATGCGCGCCCCACGTCGACCCGCCGATGAACGCTTCCTTCTTCCCACCGACGAACGCCTCGGCGACCCGGTCCGAGGCCCCGACGGCCGCGATCGGCGTATAGCCGGACGAGATCTGCTTCGCCATCGTCAGCAAATCCGGCTCGATCCCGAAGTGCTCGGACCCGAACCACTTCCCGGTCCGCCCGAAGCCGTTGATCACCTCGTCGTGAATCAGCAGGATGCCGTGTTCCTCGGTCACCTTCCGCAGATGCTGCCAGTACTCCTGCGAGGGCATCCGGCTGCCGTTCGAGGTCGAGATCGGTTCCGCGATCAGCGCCGCCACCGTCTCCGGCTTCTCGAACTTGATCCGCTCCTCGATGTAGCGCGCCCAGAACATGTCATCGAGGCCGGTCTCCTCGTTCTTGAGCGCGCCGAAACCGTCGGTGTTCGGCACCAGAACCACGCCGGGCATCAGCGGCTCGAACGGCGCCCGGTTGATCATCGGCGACCCGTTCAGCGCCATCGCTCCGAGCGTGGTCCCGTGGTACGAGCCGATCCTCGAAATCACCTTGTAGCGCTTCGTGTCGCCGCGGTTGTAGTGGTACTGCTTCGCCATCCGCACCGCAGTTTCGACCGCCTCGGAACCCGAGTTCACGAAGTAGAACCGGTTGATCGTCGACGGCGTCAGCTCCGCCAACTTCGAGGCCAGGTCCACCGCCGGCGGCGTCGCGTACGCGAACGGGCTCGCGAACGACAGCGTCGCCATCTGCTGGGCGGCCACGTCCGCTATTTCCTGACGCCCATGCCCGGCCGCCACCACCCACAGCCCCGACATTGCGTCGATGTAGCGCTTGCCGCCCATCTTATCGAGGTAGATGCCCTCGCCGCGGTCGATCACGACGAACCCGTCGTCCTGCGTCAGGTCGTTGTACTGCGCGGTGTGCAGCCACAGGTGCTCCAACCCGCGCTCGACGTAGTCGCTGGTCGGCGGCGCCGCCCGCTCGATCGTGTCCGTCATGGAAGCTGCCCTCCGCCTGTCCGAGGAGCCCGATGCTACACCTCGGGACCCACCTTCACCCACGGCAGATCCCGTGCTGACCCGCGCCTCCGCCGTTAGACTTGCGGTTAGTAGCTCAGAGCGCGAACTGGACGAGGCGACACGACCTCGTGCTGGCTATCCCGGGCGATGAAGAACGTGTCGGACAGTACGTGGCCGCTTATCGACGGGCGTACCTCGAGGAAGCGGACAACGAGATCGAAGAGGGCATGCGCGCGCGCCTGGATAAGTATCCCTACCTGAAATGGCCGCTCGCGATTCACGTCGGCTCAGATGGGTGGGCGTGGGAGGCGAACCCGCATCAGCGGTATCCACTCAGAGTTCGTGCAAGCGCGCTCCCGATTGACGAATGGTTCTCGAGTGTCGCACGTCCCAACTACCCACTGTCCCTGACGACCGAGAAACGTGGAACGATCATCACCGCCAACCCGAAGGGAGCCCCCGTCGAGGGAGCCGCGCCTTTCAAGATCGGCGACGCGGCTAACGTCCGGGTCATCGGGATCACGTTTGAGGACTATCCAACGATCTTCCACGTCGACGGCGAGGGTGGCGACATCTCCTTCGTGGAGTGCCCCTGGAGCAAGGATGGGCTGCGGACGAGCATCATCCACTACGCACGTGTCTTCGCGCGGACCGACGTGTCGGATCTCACCGAAGTTCGAGCGACCCGAGACGCCACGCGGGAGATATATCAAGCGCTGGTCGACGTTGACCGGGCTTCGAAGCGCGACGTCACGCTTGAGGAATACTTGGACCAGTTCAAGACAAAGACAGTCCTCATTCTTGGAAGTTTCGGTAAGGGCCGCGCCGACCTTACAAGGATCAAAGACGGGGTGCGAGAGGCCGGATACGATCCTGTAACACTCGACGAGCTGCCAGAGCACGAGAGTTACGACCTGAAGCAGAAGTTCGTTGCCGTAGCGTCCGTCGCTCGATTCCTGATCTTCGAGGACTCGATCGTGTCGGGTCACCTGGTCGAGATGGCTCTTGCGGAGCCATTTCATCCCGTTCGTGTCGTAATGTGGCCTCAAGGAGCGCCGCCAAGCACCTATATGAGCGCCACCGACTTCGCGACGACTACGACGATGCGCCTCTTCGAGTACGAACCGGACATGCTGGCCGCAGCAGTGACTGACGCTCTCGAGTGGGCCGAGGCCCGTCTCGCTGAGGCAGGCCGGGACGCCTCCTCGATGCTGCCTTGGCGAGAGGCGTCGGCTTCGCCGCCGGCTTTCAAGACGGACGATGCTTCGCAAGGCTGAGCTTGACCTCCCGATCACACCGCCTGTTCCGCCCCGAAGTACGTCGGCACGCCTTCCTCCTCAAAGATCTGGTCGATCTCCGCGCGAATCTCGTCAGTCAGCCGCCAATCGGCGGCCGCCACGTTCTCTTGCAGCTCGTGCTCATTCCGCATCCCGACGAGCGCGACCGAGACAGCCTGGTTGCCGAGCACCCACGCGATCGCGAGCTGCGGCAACGACTTGTCGTGCGCGGCCGCCACCGCCTTCAGCCGTTCGGCGACCTTGATCTCCTTGGCGAAGTGATCGCCGGTGAACAGCGGCAGACCGAACGCTTTCCCGCTGCTCCGCCAGTCCCAGTCCACGAACGTCGTTTCCGGTGTGAACGCCCCAGACAGCAGCCCGAACCCCAGGCTCCCGTACGCCATGTACCCGGTGTTCGACTCGAGGCAGTAGGGCAGCACTGCGCTCTCCATCCGCCGGTCGAACATGTGGTAGCCCACCTGGTTCGCCGCCAGATGCCCCGTCTGCTCGCACTCCTTCATCATCTCGACGGTGAAGTTCGAGACGCCGTAGTGCCGGATCTTCCCGTCCGCCTTCAGCTGTTCGAGGCCACGCATCGTTTCCTCGAACGGCGTGTCGTGATCCGGCCAGTGGATCAGCATCAGATCGATCACGTCGGTCTGGAGACGCTGAAGGCAGCCCTCGGTGTGCGCAATGATGTGATCGTACTTCGAGTTGCGGCCGATATTCTTCATCTCGTCGTCGTAATCGAACCCCACCTTCGTCACGAGCGTGATGTCCTTGCGACGGTCGCCGAGCGCCTTCGCCAGCAACTCCTCGGAGTGGTTCGGCCCGTACACCTCGGCCGTGTCGAACAGCGTGATCCCGGCGTCGATCGCCTGGTTCACCGCCAGCGCCGCCTCGTCGACGTCGATCGCGCCGTACGAGGTGGTGCTCATCTCCCACGTCCCGAACCCCACCGCCGAGACCATCAGATCCGTGTCGCCGATCTGCCGCTGTTCCATCGCTGTGCCCTCCCGCCGTTTCGTGGTCGCCGCATCATAGCGGCCGCGCTCGATTCCTCGGCGATCCGTGCCGGTGCACCGCTCGGAGGTTGTCCCGGAGCCATCAGTCCGCTCCCGAGGCAACGGCCCGCGCGCGCGTCGAGCGCCGTCCACGCCTCGACCCGCCAGGGGTCTGCTAAGCTGCGCCCGTCGAATCGCGTGCAAGGACGCCGCAGCACTCTGGAGGTGGGATGAAGTACGTCAAGCCTCGCGTTGAGCGAGTGGAGCGTCTTGGCGGTCTGTTGGTCCCGCTCTCGCAGGACTTCGCCGGATAGCTCTCGCCCCTAATTGACGCGACGTGGCCACCCATCGAGGTGGCCACGGCCGATCTGGAGCCCCTTCAGGGCTTGCGCGCGCGGTCGCCGCATTCGCCCACCGCCCGACCACTCGATCGTGTCCCTCGTCGAGCCGCGCCTACGGCTCGATCGTCACCTTCAACGCTCCGCTGCTCTTGTTCCCGGCGAACCCAATCCCCTTCGCCGCGTCGTCCAGCGACACCCGATGCGTGATCAACTTCCCGAGGAGTTCCCGATGCTCCCCGAGCAGGTCCGTCGCGATCTCGTAGTCGTGCTGCATCCCGATGTAGCCGTAGAAGATCGTCCCCGCGACGCGCAGCTGCCGCGACATGATCAACTGCGCCGGCATCGGCACGTCCGCGTTGAACCCTCCGAGGATCAGCACCCGCCCGCCGCGACGCGCCACCTGCCCGGCGAGCGTCGGCGTATCGGCGGCACCGCCCACCGTCTCCATCACGAGGTCCACCGGGTGTTCCTCGGCCCACGCCCGCAGCTCGTCCGGCCCGTCGTCGTCCGCATCGAATACGTGCGTCGCCCCCAGCATCCGCGCCGCCTCGGCCTGCTGCTGGTAGCGCGCTGTCACCGCGACCTCGGTCCCGCCGGCCCGCGCCGCGTAGAACACCGACATCAGCCCGATCGGCCCCGCTCCGAGCACCACGATCCGCTCCCCCCGCGTCGGCCGCGCCGCATCGAGCTGCGCCGCCACGCGATGCCCGTGGATCGCCACCGCCAGCGGCTCGGCAAGTGCCGCCACGGCGAAATCGAGGTCTGGCGCGACCTTGAACAGGTTCTCTGCCGGCACCGTCAGCGTCTCGCTGAACCCGCCCGGCAGCCCGAGGCCGAACAGCTGCCCTTGCACCTGGCACAGCTCGATCCGCCCCCCTCGACATTCCGCGCAGGTCCCGCAGTGCGTTCGCGGCTCGAGCGCGACCCGATCCCCAACCGCCAGGCCGCTCACCCCGGCGCCCAGCTCCGCCACCTCACCCGCGATCTCGTGGCCAAGCACCCGCCCGGCTCTCCACCGTGACCGGTCGCGATACGCATGGAGGTCAGACCCGCAGATCCCACACCCGCGCACTCGCAGCAGCACCTCGCCCGCTCCGGGTGGCTCCTCGGGAAACTCGCTGATCTCGAACTTCGCCGGATCCTCCGTCGTCACCGCTCGCCGCATCGCCGCACCTCCGCCGCGCGCCTACTCTAGTGATCCCGGCCCGCCAGCGCGTCCACAGACGGACCTCCGAGGGTCACCAAGCACCCACACAGCCATCAGGCCTCGATCAATACCGTCCCCCGGTCGAACTGCAACCAGGCGTCCACCGCCCGACAGTCTTCGACGTCGGGCGTCCTGGCCATGGCATCCGTCCGATCGATGCCCCGCGTCAGGCGATGTCATACCTTGACCGACTCGCGCTGCCCGAAACCGACGTTCGCCTGGCGGTGCCGGAACCCCCTCGTCAAGACACCCTAATACAGTCTCAGATGCCGTTCGCCACTCCATAGATCGCTCGCCGCGACCGAACTTCGCCATGACGAGATGAACTCGGCTGGGGAGGGGTCCGGGGACGCCCAGTCCCCGGCGGGGGTGTCGGGGGCGAGCGCCCCCGACGAACGAAGCGTCAGTCGAGGCTCGCTCGCCGCGAATCAGCCGGCCGCCCCCCTCGCCACAACAACTTCGGTCCCCGGCGCCCCGGAGGCGCCCCTACTCTCGCCCCGGCGCGGCCCACCGCCCTACCCTGTCCCCTCCCCCGAAGCGCCCGCGCGGCGCCCAAAGCGCACCTCCCGAGGACCCCCGATGCCCATCGCCATCGGCCTCTCCCGCGTCACCAAGTACCACGCCGCCAACGTGGTGCTCGATGCCGTCTCGCTCGAGATCCAGGACGGCGAGGTGATCGGCCTCGTCGGCCCCAACGGCGCCGGCAAGTCCACCCTCTTCAAACTGATCATCGGCGAGTACGAGATCGACGACGGCACCCTCAACCGACGCCGCGACCTCAAAGTCGGCTACCTCCCCCAGACCCCCGAGTTCACCTCCGACACCGTCATCTCCGAGGTGCTCGCAGCCCACAAGGAACTCGGCACCGCCGACGCCAACCTTCGCCGCCTCGAGGCGCGCATGGCCGCCCCCGAAGTCATCGCCGATGCAGACGCCTTCGACCTCGCCATGGAACAGCACGCTGCCGCTCTCGAGCGCTTCGACCGCCTCGGCGGCCACTCCTTCCGAGGCCGCGTCGAAGGCACCCTCCGCAAACTAGGCTTCGAACCCCACGAGTTCGAGACGCCCGTCGAGGCTCTCAGCGGCGGCGAGCAAAAGCTGCTTGGCCTCGCCAGGGTGCTCGTCGCCGAGCCCGACGTCCTGCTGCTCGACGAGCCCGACAACCACCTCGATATCGAGGGCAAGCGCCTGCTCGAACGCGTGATCGTCGACCACCGAGGCGCCGTCGTGATCGTCTCCCACGACCGCTACCTGCTCGACATCGTCGCCGACTCCATCGCCGAGCTCGAGATGGCCGGCCAGCACCCCGGGCGCCCACAGCTCGTCGTTTTCCCCGGCAACTACTCCGAGTTCGCCTACCAGAAACGCATGGAACTCGAGGCCCAGCAGCACGACTTCAACGTTCAGCAGCGTGAAATCGGCCGCCTCGAACGATCGATCGCCAGGCTCAAGGTGTTCAGCGCCGACGGCGCGAATCAGAAGTTCGTGCGTCGCCGGCAGAGCATGCAGAAGCACCTCGACAGGGTGGAGCGCGTCGAGGCGCCGCAGCTGGAGCCGAAGCGCATGCGCCTCCGGCTCTCCGCCGAACAAGGCAGCAAGAAGGTCCTCGAACTCTCGGGCCTCTGGAAGCAGTTCGACGACCACGTCGTCCTCGGCGGCCTCGACCTCATTGTCTGGGCCGGCGACCGTCTCGCTCTGATCGGACCCAACGGCGCTGGCAAGTCCGTCCTCTTGCGCATCGTCCTCAACGAGGAGACCCCCACCGAGGGCGCCGCTAGGCTCGGCCCCAGCGTCGACGCCGGCTACTTCTCCCAGCAGCACGAGACGCTCGATTACGACTCAACCGCCGTCGACGAGATCCGCCGCCTCAAGCCCATGCGCGAGGAGGCCGCCTTCGCCTTCCTCGCCTCCTTCCTCTTCGATCAGCCCCGCGCCCGCCGCCGTGTCGCGCTGCTCAGCGGCGGCGAGAAGAGCCGCCTCCAGCTCGCCAGGCTGACCCTCGCAGAGGGCAACCTGCTCCTCCTCGACGAGCCAACCAACAACCTCGACATCCCCAGCGCCGAGGTCCTCGAAGACGCCCTCGAGGACTACCCCGGCACCATCCTCGCCATCTCCCACGACCGCTACTTCCTCGAACGCGTGGCCGAGCGCGTCGTCGAACTCAAGGACGGCGCGCTCACCGAATACCTCGGTGGCTACGCCGCCTACCTCGAGGGTTCGGCAACCGCCGCCTCGACGGTCTAGCCCCGACCTCAGCCGACAGCGGATACGCGAGACCGGTTCGGTCTAGCGCGAGCAGAAGCGCCGCGGTCGATGGGAAGGCTGGCCTAGCGGTACCGGGCGCCGATCATGCAAGACGCCTGCGCTCAGCCTCGAAAGCCGGCCGAGAGGCCGCGGATCGCTCGCCGCCACCCGAAGCTGACGACGGCCGAGCGGTTCTCGGCTAAAGAGGGGTCCGGGGACACCCAGTCCCCGGCGGGGATGTCGGGGGCGCCGGCGATCACCCGAAGCAGAGTGCCCCCGACGAATGGAGCGTCATCCGACGGTTGCTCGCTGCGAGCCGGCCAGTCGCCCCCCTCGGCGCGGCGCAGCCATCTTCTGATGCCCAGCCAGCCTCAGAGACGCCTTACCCTCCCGCCGCCGTGGGCAGCCTCGGCCGCGAGTAGCCGATCCGGCTACCACCAGCATCACGTCCCGACCGCCGCCGCGATCGCCCGGACACAGACCACGCCGGAGGGGAAAGAGCCGCGCCACCGGTGGGCGCGGCGACGGATCAAGTTGTCGACGTAGTCGGTCCCGTGGCTCACCGTGCGGCGATGCCAGCAATCGCGGACGCCGCGCCGCCGCGTATCATCGAGCCGCTTGAGGGGAGCCGAACGATGGTCGAGCAACAGCAACCCGTGCCCGGGGTCGGCGTCGCACCGGACGCCCCACCTGAGCCGGACAGCTACGATTGGCCGGCGCTCGTCGAGGGCCTCAACCGCTACCTCCGCCTCGGCGCCACCCCCGTCGGCCTGAAGATGTTCGACACCGTCGAGGAGATGGAGGCGATCGAGCGCATCCGTCGCCCAGACACCCGGCTCATGCTCGACCAGATCATCGCCCAGGCCCGCTGGAACGGCTGGACCCTCGGCGTCACCGGCGACGATCTCGGCGCCCAGTGCGCCGCCCCCGTTGGCCTGCTTCCCACCACCGAGGGCGGCCGCCTCCCGACGATGATGCAGTGGCGCGAAGGCACCAACATGAGCGGCGTCTGGTTCGGATCCGACGAGGACGCGATCGCCCACCAGCAGGCGATGGACGTCCTGCCCTCCGGCCGCTACCGGGCACTCGCCGTCTCCCCGCTCACCTCCGGCCGCCTCGACCCGCCCGACGTCTGCCTGATCTACGCCACCCCGGGCCAGATGATCATTCTGATCAACGGCCTCCAGTTCCACGGTTACAAGAAATTCGACTTCACCGTCGTCGGCGAATCGGCCTGCGCCGACTCGTGGGGCCGCGCGCTTGCCACCGGCGAGCCGTCGCTCTCCATCCCGTGCTTCGCCGAGCGCCGCTTCGGCGGCGTCCAGGACGAAGAGCTGCTGATGGCGATCCCGCCGCGCTACCTCCCGAAGGCGGTCGACGGCCTCGCCAAGCTCTCGCGTAACGGCCTCCGCTACCCGATCGCCCCCCTGGGCATCCAGGCCGATCCCGCCCAGTCCCTCGCGCGCTCGTACGGGAACCGAGGTTAGCGAGGGCCGGCGTTGCGCCCGTCGATGACCGATCACTTCGACCGCTACCCCGCGCTCCGCGAGATGCAGGCCGTCCCCCTCTTCGCCGACCTCGGCTACGAGTTCACTGACGCCGGGGATGGCTGGGCCGAGCACCGCCGCCCCGAGCACCCACAACCTCTACGGCATCGTCCACGGCGGCGTCTGGCTGATCGTCGCCGACTCCGCCATGGGCGGCGCCCTCGCCACCGTCGCCGATCCCGAGGAGCGGGTGATCACCGCGCAGGCTGAGTTCCGCTGGCTCCGCCCACTCCAGGGCGACACGATCCGCGCTCGCGCCGAGGTTCTCCGCCGTGGTCGCACCCTCAGCCATGCCATGGCGGACCTCTACGACGCCTCGGACAGGAACATCGGCCGCGCCACCGGTACGTACGTGATTCTCCCGCCTGAGTAGAGGTTGGAGCAGCGCCCCGCGCTCCGCGCCTTCCCCTATCATCGCGTCCGCCATGACCGAGGAACGCGCCCTCCCTCACTGCCGCCGGCTGGCGTCCGCATGACCCAGCCCTACGACGGCGTACGCATCATCGAGGTCGGCGGCACGATCGCCTCCGCCGGCGCCACCAAGACGCTGTCCGACTTCGGCGCCGACGTCATCAAGGTCGAGCCCACCGCCGGCGGCGAGGTCCGCCGCGTCCCGCCCTTCCCCAACGACCTCCCGCACCTCGACCGCGGTGCCTACCACCTCGCGCTCGACACCGGGAAGCGCTCGCTCGTCCTCGACCTCGCGACCCCCTCCGGCGTCCAGGTGCTGCTCGACGTCGCCCGCGGTGCCGACCTGGCGGTGCTGCAGCTCACACCCTCCGAGGCGCGCCCACTCCTCGCCGCGCTCGACACCCTCGGCGATCACGCTCCGTCCACCGTCACCATGACCCCGCACGGCCTCGAGGGCCCGTTCGCCGATCACGAGGAAGACGACATCTCGATCTTTGCCCGCACCAACCGGATGCTGCGCCACTCCTACAACGGCGAGGAGCCACTCCGCTACGCGCCCTACGTGGCGACGATGCAATGGGCCTCGACGGCCACCGCGGTCGCGGCCGCCGCGATCTGGGGCCGCCGGCACGACGGCGAGCGTCGAAGCATCGAGGTCGCCGCCGCCGAGGCCCTCAGCGGCAACGTCGACTCCTGGTACGTTCCCTGGGCGTTCACCGGCGTCGATCTACCACGCGATCCCGGCGGCGGCCTCGGCTACCCCAACGGCTACTTCGAATGCAGCGACGGCTTGTTGATCTTCTCCGCCGGTAGCAACCCCTTCTTCGGACGCCTCTGCGAGGCGATTGGCAAGCCCGAGTTCGCCACCGATCCGCGCTTCCTCGATCCGCTGGAGAAGCCGAAGCACATCGACGAGTTCATGAGCCACCTCGGCCCCTATCTCGCCGCCCGCACCCGCCACGAGGCCTTCCGCGACCTCCAGGCCCACGGCGTCATGTGCGCCCCGCTCCTCGACGTCCGCGACGCCATGGAGGACGTGCAGGCCGTCGCTCGCGGCTCCTTCGTCGACGTGAAGCAGCAGGCCGGTGTGGGCACTCAGACGATCGTGGGGCCGCCCTTCCGTATCCGCACGGCCGCCGAGCAATCCGCCGCCTGGCAGCCGCGCCCCGCTCCCACCCTCGGCCAGCACACCGCCGAGCTCCTTTCCGAGGCCGACTACACCCCCGAGGAGCAGCTCGCCCTCTTCCGCGCTGGCGTCACCTCGTGACGAGCAAGCTGCTCGCCGGCATCCGCGTGCTCGACATGACCGAGGTCTGGGCCGGCCCCATGGGCTGCTCGCTGCTCGGCGACCTCGGCGCCGACGTCGTGAAGGTCGAATCCTTCCCGCGTCCCTCCTCCATCACCCGCACCACCCCGCCGCCGCCGGGCGGCGACGGCCCGCCGTGGGAACGCATCTCGATCCACCACATGGCGAACCGCAACAAGCGCAACCTCACCCTGAACATCCGCACCGACGAGGGCGCCGGGGCGCTCCGCAAGCTCATCGTCGGCGCCGATGTCTTCATCGAGGCCTACTCCGCCGGCACCATCGAGCGCCTCGGCTTCGGCTGGGACGCCGTCCGCCAGCTCAACCCCAACCTGGTCATGCTCTCGATGCCCGGCTGGGGTGCCGAGGGTCCGTACCAGGGCTACGTCACCCTCGGCTCCGGTCTCGACTCGACCGTCGGCCACGCCTCGCTGCGCGGCTACCCGGAGCGCCCGCTCGCTCAGATCCCGCCGATCTTCCACACCGACGCCATCGGCGCGATCACCCTGGTTCAGGCCGTCATCTCTGGCCTCTTCCAACGCGAACAGACCGGCGAGGGCCACTTCATCGACATTTCGCAGGCCGAGGCTTTCGCCTGGCAACTCCCCGGCGCCTTCGCCGAAGTCACGCTCAACGACCGTTTGCCCGAGCGCCTCGGCAACCGCGATCCGCAGATCGTCCCGCACGGCGCCTACCGCGCCGCCGGCGGTGAGGCCGCGGACGCGACGGCCGGTGGGCCGCCACCGCTCCGCGAGACGGCGTGGGTTGTGCTCGAGGCGCGCACCGACGGCCAGTGGCGTGGCGTCGCCACCGCCGCCGGCCACTCGGAGTGGGCCAGCCTCGGGCACCCCTGGGCCACCGTCGTCGGCCGCCTCCGCGCCCGCTCCGAGGTCGATGCCGCCGTCGCCGCCTACGCTGCGACAGGCACCGCCGAGGCGATCGCGGATGCCGTCTCGGAGGCTGGTGGCATCGCCGCACCCGTCAAGCACCACTCGTCGTTCCTCAGCAATCCTCAGTTCGCCGAACGAAGCTGGCTGCAGCCCGTCAATCACCGCTACATGGGCGTCCAGATGATGCCCGGCTTCCTCTGGTCGCTGTCCCCCGACGCGCCCTCGGTGGACCGCGCCTGTGGGCTCCTCGGCGAGCACAACGCGGAGATCCTCGACGAACTCGGCTACCGCGAGGACGAGATCGCGAGCTTCGAGGCAGCGGGCGTGATCGGGAACGCCTACCCGGGCTGACACATACGCGCTCGACGTCTCTCCCCCGCCGACGCCGTCAGACCGCCGATCGTTGCGCCGCGCCCACGCCGCCGGATCAGGCGCGACCGGAGCCCCGGGCGTGGCGGGCTAGAAGTCTTTCGACAGCCTCAGCGTCTCGAGGAAGGAGAGAAACACCCCGTACGCGGCGGCGTCACCGACCGCGCTCACCAGCGTGAACGTGTAGCCGCAACCGTCAATGCTGATCGGCATCACCACCCGGTCAACGCGATCCGCCGGGCTATCGATCCAGGCATCCCACGCGTCGTACTCGGCTTCGGCGATGGTCACCTTCGTGCCGTTCGTGAATACCACGCTGCCGGCCTGCTGCAGCCGCGTTCGAATCTGGTTCTCCCAACCCGCGGCGGTCAGTCCGAATTCACCGCACGTCGTCGTGACGGCGATGTAGGTCTCCCCCTCCGTGAGTAGCGTTGGGTAGATCAGCTGCCCGCCCTCGAACTTCGTCAGCTGGTCGCGGACGCGGAGCTCGAGGTCCCCCGCTAGCGCTCGTAGCGTCGTCTCGGTCGCCTCCGGCAGCGGGATCGCAGCATCGAGGACGACCCACTCCCCCGGGAACTCCGCGCGGAAGTGGCGCCCGCCCGAGGACGGAACGTTGCCGGCCGTCGCCGGATTCGGGATCTCGACCGTCTGCAGGAACTGCGCGTAGTCGATCACTGCGGACAGCCCGAACTCGCTCGGCGTCACGACGAACAGATAGTGGCACCCGTTCGCGCCAACCACGTAGGTGTCGAAATGGAGCCGGGTTGGCGACTCCCCGGCGTAGATGTCGTGCGCGCGGCCATCCACCGTCGCCGTGAGACCGCTCAGCGACATCTCGCTCCCCTGGTCCGCCCGGCGTCCGGACATCTCCTCGGCCCATTCGCTCGGCGTACGCGTGAACGACAGCCCGCAGAAGCTCAATACCGTCATCGTCGTGTCCGTCTCCAGCGGCAGCCCGAGATAGATGATCTCGAGCCCGTCGAGCGTGTCCTGTTCGAACTGCACCTCGGCTGCGACATCGGCCGGCAGCGACGCGATCGTCGCCGCTTGCTCTGCGGTGAGCGGCGCCCCCGTCAGGTTGTACAGCCACTCGTTCGCAATCGCCGCGTCGAAGTGCTCCCCCGCGATCGCGCGCCAGCCAACCGGGATCAGCGGGTCTTCCGAGGCCGGCTCGGAGGCGCCGCCCGCACGTCTAAGCTCGAGACCCTCGAGGAACGAGACGAACGTGTCCAGTTCCTGCGCATCGATCGGGTGCGAGATCCCGTACACGCATCCGTCCACGCTCGTCAGGTGCACCGAATAGATGTCCCGGCCGTCAGCGCGCACCTCGTAGACCGGATACGGAAGCTCCTCGACCTGCACGATCGCGTCGGCGAGGTCGACCAGCCGGCCTCCCTGCCGGTGGGTGATCTGCATCAGCCGGTCCCAGTCGCCCGGGCCCTGGTCCCAGGGATCATCGCAGAGGGAAGCGACCCGGATCTGCGAACTCGCATCCCTCGGCAGCCCCGTGAAGATCACCTCCCCTCCGGGCTCGCCCAGGGCGACCGCGATCGCCTCCTGCGCCGCAGCTGGCAGGCCCTCGATCCGCTCGGTCAGGGCATCGGACGGCGGCTGTTCAGAGTCGAGGTACAGCCAGCTTGCCGGCACGGTCGCTCGGAAGTGCCGGCCCTCCAGCGGGGCCTCGACCACCGGTCCCGGGGTCGGCCGCCCGGTCCGCGGCGTGACCACCGGGGCTGCCTCGGGAGCGGGCGTGGCCGTCGAGGTTGCCGTCGTCGTCCCGGTCGCAGCGGGCCCGGCCGTTGCCGTCGCCGTCGGCTCGTCGCCCCCGCCGCCCGGCAGGCAGGCGACGCCCAGCGCGGTCAGGAAACCGACCATGAATGCGCGAATCATCACCGGAGTCTAACATTCCGTTGGGCATGGCCGGTTTCAGACGCAACAGCGTGCCGGGGACGCCCGCCGTCGGCTACCCGCCTCTCAGCTCCACCGTCTGCAAAAACCGAACGAAGTCGACCAGCCCGGGGAGGCCGCTGTCGTGCGGTGTCACTGCGAACAGATAGTGGCAGCCGTGCGCGACCACGTAAACGTCGAAGTGCTGCCGCTCCGGAGACTCGCCGAGGTACACCTCGTGGGGTCGTCCGTCGACCGTCACCACGAGGCCCAAGGGCGACATTCCGCTCCCCTGATCCGCCCGCCGCCCCCGCATCTCCTCGGCCCACTCGTCTGGGGTGCGGTTGAACGACAGATCGCAGAACGTCAGCACGGTCACGATCGAATCGGCTTCCTCCGGCAGGCCGAGGTAGATGATCTCCAGGCCATCGAGCGTCTCCTGCTCGTGCTGGACATCGGCCGCCGCGTGGGGCGGTAGCGCCGCGATGCTCGCTCGCTGCTCGTCCGTCAGCGGCGCGCCCGTGAGGTTGTAGAGCCAGTCCCTCGCGACCGCCGCATCGAATGCGACCCCGGAAACCGTCTCCCATCCGGGCGGAATAGGCGGGTCTCCGGGTGCGGGATCGAGCGTCCCGCCGGCACGTCCGAGCTCGAGACTCGCGAGGAACCCGAGAAAGCTGTCGAGCCCCTCCGGGTCGGCCGGCGACGAGATCGCATAGGTGCATCCGTCGATGCTCGTCGGATGCACCGTGAAGAAGTCACCCTCCTCCGCGTTCAGTATGTAGACCTGGTACGGATGTCCCTCGATCACCGCGATCGCGTCCCCCTCGCGGAACGGTCGCTCGGTATCCCGATAGGTCAGCAGCACCAGCCAGCCCCAATCGCCGGGTCCCCGATCCCAGCCTCGATCGCAGTCGGCAAGGACCCGGATCTGCCCTGCTCTGTCCTCCGGCAACCCGGTGAAGATCACCTCTAGGTCCAGATCCTCTCGAGCCTCGAGCACCCACGCTTGCGCCAGCCGAGGTAGGCGTTCGATTCGAGTCATCGTGGCCTCGGGCACCGGACCCTGCGCATCCATGTAGAGCCAGCTCCAAGGCACCGTCGCCCGAAAGTGCCGGCCCGTGATCACCTGCAGTTCCGCTCCAACCCGTGGCGTCGACTGGGCGGTCGCGACGGGCGACGGAGACGCATCCTCGGCCGGAGTTGCGGTTGCCCTCCGCGCGGTCGCTGTAAGCGCTGGCTCCGGGGTCGAGGTCGGGGTCGAGGGAGGGGCTGGCGTCGCCGCCGGCGAAGCATGCGGCAGCCGCGCACAGAGCGAGGAGGACTGTGATCGCCAGCCTCGACATCACCGGACCCTAACAGCGAGGTGATCGTCCCGCGACGGTCTCCGCGAAGTCGGGCTCACTGCACGTTGCGAAACTTCCAGGGGCCGATTGGTCGAACCGTCTCCGCTTTGCCACCGCACGATCCGGCTGCTGCATGCCGTCGTCGAGCATCATCAGCGCCTCGGGTGGCTGCACGCGCGGCAAGCTCCCTGGCCGCACGAGGCGAAGATAGACGGCGTCTTGGCAGACCCCGGAAAGGGTCGAAGACCCCTAGCGCCCCGTCTAGTTCGGGTCACGCCGCTCCGCGAATGAGCGGATGCCCTCGCCCGCGTCTTCCGCGAGCTGACCCCGCGTCGCCGCCCATGCCCCGTCCTGGATCTGCCGGTCCGGCCCCTCGCGAGTGATGTCGTTCGCGAGGCGCTTCGTCAGCTCGAGGGCGATCGTCGGCCCGCCCGCCAGCCGCTTCGCCAGCGCTATCGCCTCGGTAGGAGCTGCTCCGGCTCCACGACCCGGTTCACCAGGCCCCAACGGTCCGTCGTCTTCGCATCGACCCCGTCCCCCGACAGCATCATCTCGATCGCGCGACCGCGCCCGACGACCTGAGGCAGCTGCCAGCTCGTCCCCCTGTCGGGCACCAGCCCGCGGCGAATGAAGATCGAAATGAACCCCGCCTCCGTCGAGTCGATCCGAACGTCCGCCGCGAGCGCGAGCGACAGTCCCGCTCCGGCCGAAATCCCGTTCACCGCCGCGATGATCGGCTTCCCGTAGTACCCCAGCGCGAAGTACAGCACGCCCCAGTGCCCGATCGGCCCTCCAGCATCCGCCGGTATCCGTCCCGCTCGTCCAGCGCTTTGTCGGCCTCGCGGTCCTCGTACCCCGGCGAGCACGTCCGCTCAGGCGGAGAACGCGCGCCCGTTGCCGGTGAACACCAGCACCTTCACCGCGTCGTCCGAATCCGTCGTCTCTAGCGCGTGGAGCAACTCGTACACGAGCGCCGGGCTGATCGCGTGCAGCCGTTCCCCGCGATCCAGCGTGACCAGCGCGACACCCTCATCGATCTCGGATCGCAGGTGCCCGTGGTCCACGCCGCACCTCCACCGCTACCCGCATCCTGGCGGCCTCCGTTCGCGATCAGCGATGGGCCGCGCGAAGCGGATCCCGCTAGCATCGTGCGGTGGGACGAGGCCTCGATGATCGGTCTTCCGGAGCTCGGTGAGCGCTTTCGCTTCTTCCTCCGTGCTCGATCGCGCGCATCGCCCGCTGTCGATCATCTGGTGGACGCTGATCATCCTCCGCGCCCTGCTCACGCCCGGCACCGCGATCGCGACCGGCGTGCTCGTCGGCGCCGTCGAGGGCGGTGACGATCTGACGGTGCCGCTCGCCGTGGTCGGCGCGCTCTACTTCGTATGGCTGTCGATGAGTCCGCTCCTCCAGACGGTCAGCCAGAACCTCGGGAGCCGGACCGCCGGCTGGATGCGGCGCGAGCTGACGCGAACGAGCATCGCCCCGGTCGGCATCGCCCATCTCGAGCATCCAGGCCTCAAGAGCGACCTCACGATCGCTCAGGACTTCGACCGCGGCATCTCCGGGCCGCCGCTCTCGATCTCGATCGGCTTCGTCGCCACGGGACTGGGCGCGTTCCTCGGCGGCGCCGCGGCCACCTTCATCGTGTTCGGCTTCGCCTGGTGGGCGCCCTCCCTGCTCGCCGGTGGCTGGCTCGCCACGCAGTGGATGCTCCGCGAGAGTGGGATCTGGAAAGACCGCCTCACCGACGACGTTCGCGAGGCGCAGCGACAGGCCGACTACACCTATCGCCTCGCCGTCGATCCGCCGGCCGCGAAGGAGCTCCGGCTCTTCGGCCTCGCGGACTGGACGCTCGACCGCTTCGCCCAGCGCCGCCGCCGCCTCTTCGACCTCCAGTGGCGGGCCCACGCGCATGCGGGAGCGTCCGGTCGTCTGGAGCCTGCTCTTCACACTCGCGGCGAACGCGCTCTTCTTCTGGATCCTCGCCGACCGACTCGCGACCGGCGCGATCACCCTCGCCGAGGCCGTCGTCTACGCGCAGGCCGCCTTCGCCACCTCGATGCTCGCCTTCAGCAGCTTCCAGTGGGCGCTCGACGGCGCGGCGGCGCCCGCCAACGCCGTGGTGCGGCTGTCCAGGACGATGTCCCAGTACGGTGAACTCCCGCGCGGCTCGCGCGATCCCGAGGGTCTGCCCACGAGCGAGATTCGCTTCCGCGACGTCACCTTCACCTACCCCACTGGAGACGCTCCGGTCCTGGAATCGTTCGACCTGACGATCCCCGCCGGATCCTCGCTCGCGATCGTCGGCCGGAACGGCGCCGGCAAGACCACGATTGCGAAGCTCCTCTGCCGCTTCTACGATCCCGACTCTGGCGCGATCGAGGTCGACGGCATCGATCTCCGCGAACTGGACGTCGAGGCCTGGCGCCGCCGCCTCGCTGCCACCTCCCAGGACTTCGTTCGCTTTGAACTCCCGTTGCGCGACAACGTTGCTCCCCTCGGCGCGAACGATCGGCATGTGCTGGCAGCGCTCGAGGCAGCCGGCGGTACCGGCCTCGCCGAGCTCGACACGATCCTCTCGAAGTCCTACGCCGGCGGCACCGACCTCTCCGGCGGCCAGTGGCAACGCGTCGCCCTCGCCCGCTCGGTCTGCGCGGTCGCGCTCGGCGCCGGCGTCGTCATCCTCGACGAACCGACGGCGCAACTCGACGTCCGCGGCGAAGCGGAGATCTTCGATCGGCTGCTCG
The DNA here is from genome assembly GCA_965248675.1 of Dehalococcoidia bacterium. Taxonomy (GTDB): domain Bacteria; phylum Chloroflexota; class Dehalococcoidia; order UBA2979; family UBA2979; genus UBA6627. The sequence continues at coordinate 871,953 of CBDFJZ010000008.1, read as the reverse complement.
AGGCCACCCGCCACGCAACCACGATCCTCGTCTCCCACCGCTTCTCGACCGTCCGCCACGCCGACCGCATCTGCGTGGTCGAGGACGGCCGCGTCATCGAGCTCGGATCGCACGATGAGCTGATCTCGCAGCGAGGCCGCTACTTCACAATGTTCGATTTACAGGCCAGCCGCTTCGCGGAGCACGACGAGCAGGGGGTCGCCTTTGAGCTCCTCACCTGAGCGTCCTGCCGGGACGCTCGACGAACTCCCACCGGCGCTCCCGGCAATGTGGCGGATGTTCATGCTTGGCGTGCGTGCGCAGCCGGCGCTGCTCTTTGTCTCCTTCGGCCTCACGCTCCTCGCCGCGGTGCCCGCGGTCTTGATGCCGTTGTGGCTCAAGCTCCTCACCGACGGCGCGGTCGATGGTGACCGCCTGGCGATCGAGATCGCCGCGCTCGGCCTGGCGACGTCCGCGGTCGGCACGTGGTTCTTGATGACCCTCAGCGAGCGGATCCAGCGCCGCTTCCGTGACCGCATGACGATCGTCCTCGAACGCCACGTCGCCGCCCTTCAGGCCAACGCCGCCACGATCGAGCTCCACGAACGCCCCGAGTATCTCGACCGCCTCGAGGTCCTCCGCAACCAGGTCTTCGTCCTCGATCACCTCTACATGTCGCTGTTCGCCACCGCTGGCTGGATCTTCCAGCTGGTCGTCGTCGTCGCGCTGATGATGACCGTCCATCCGGCGCTCTTCCTGCTGCTGATCGCCGCCCTGCCGACCGTGCTCGCCGCTGGCTGGCGCCCCGCCGTCGAGCAGCAGGCCGAGGAGCGCGCCGCCTCCGATTCACGCTTCTCGCGCCACATCTTCGAGACCGCCACCGACGTCTCGGCGAGCAAGGAGATCCGCGTCATGGGCGCCGGGGCGCGTCTCGCTGCGCGCCGCGAGGACGCCTGGCAGCGCTGGTACGGCGGCGTTTCCGCCGCTCGCTGGGGCAGCGCGCTCTGGTACACGCTCGGCTGGGCGATCTTCAGCGCCTCGTACGTCGGTGCCGTCATCTTCGTCTCCGCCGGGCGCACCTCCTCGCCGGGCGAGGTCGTGCTCGTCCTCTCTTCCGGCGCGCTGCTCGCGCGCTACGCCGCGCTCGCCGTCGGCGAGATCGGTTTCCTCTGTGGCATCTGGCTCGACGGCGCGCGCCGCCTCGTCTGGCTCGAGCGCTACGTCACGGAGAAAGAAGCCATCGGCGACATCCCGGCCCCCACCGAGCTGACCGAGGGCATCCGCCTCCGCGACGTCTCCTTCGCCTATCCCGGCACCGACCGCCTGGTCCTCGAGCACGTCGACCTCACGCTCCCCGCCGGCGCGGTGATCGCGGTCGTCGGCGAGAACGGCGCTGGCAAGACCACCCTCGTCAAGCTCCTCGCCCGCATGTACGAACCGACCCGCGGCCGCATCGAGGTAGACGGCCGCGACCTCGCGCGCGTCAACGCCGAGCAGTGGCGCGAGCGCCTCGCCGGAGCCTTCCAGGACTTCTTCCGCTTCGAGTTCCTCGCCCACGAGACCGTCGGCCTCGGCGACGTCGCCCGCATCGAGGACCGCGTCGCGGTCGGGTCGGCTGTCGGCCGCGCCGGCGCTGACGACGTCGTCTCGAAGCTGCGCAACGGCCTCGACACCCAGCTCGGCCCCACCTGGCCCGGTGGCGTCGAGATGTCCTTCGGACAGTGGCAGCGGCTCGCGCTCGCCCGCGGTTTCATGCGCGACGGACCGCTGCTGCTGATCCTCGACGAGCCGACGGCCGCCCTCGACGCCGAGACCGAGCACGCACTCTTCGAGCGCTACGCCTCGGCAGCCCGCGGCGGCCTCGGCGAGACGCCGAACGGACGGATCACGCTGCTCGTCTCTCACCGCTTCTCGACCGTCCGCATGGCCGACTTGATCGTCGTTGTCGATGGCGCCCACGTCGTCGAGGTCGGCTCACACGAGGAGCTGATCGCGCGCGCCGGCAAGTACGCCGAGCTCTACGAGATCCAGGCCGCCGCGTACCGCTAGTCTGCTTGCCGCTGATTCAGGTCGCTGTGGCAACCTGGGGGTGTCTCACGCGCCGGCCTCGACGCGAGTCTTCAGCGCTTCTTTCATCTGCTTGAACCCCGCCTCAGTGCTCTTGCCGACTCACGCGAGTAGCGGCGTGACGAGCGCGCCGCGGAACTCCTCGCGCTGCACGAAACGTGTGCCGCTCCCCTCAGGGTGCAGCTCGAAGATGTGCTCGCCGTCGAAGATCCGAGGCAGCACGACGCGTCCGAGCCAGCGGAACTCGGCCGCCGCGTCTGCCCGTATCACGGCTGGTTTGAAGGTCATCGCCTGTCCATCGGGCGGCTTCCAGGCGGGCGGTCAGGGTGGTCCCCGGCTGCGCCTCGCCGCTGAGCGAGGTGATGAACGGGTTCCAGTCCGGGTATGCGTCGAAGTCCATGAGGACGTCCCACACTTGTTCCGGAGGGGCCTCGATGGCGATTTCGGATCGGATTTCTCTCACGGCACGGTTCCTTTCGTAGTGCCTCAAGCCGACGTTGCTTGCTGGTTCGCGCGCGTCCCCGCCGGAGTGAGCCCGGCGGTCAGCAACGCCACGAGGTAGGCGAAGCTCTCATCGACGCCCACGGGAATGCCGAAGTGACCCGCGCTTTCGAGGGAGTTGAACCCGACCACGAGGCTGCGGAATGCCCGCACGGTGTGGACCGCCTGCTCGTCACCCAGCCCGAACGCGGACACCGCTTCGAGCAGCGTGTCGAGGATCAGCAGCGAAACGCGCTGAACCTCGGCGTCCTCGTCGGGCCGGTGCGTCGTCGGATGGGTCGCCGCATAGAGTCCCGGATGGCGTTGCGCGAACGCTCGATGCGCGTCGGCGAGGGCCGCCAACCGCTCGCTCGCCGGCAGCCCGTCGATCGCCTGCGACTGCTCGGCAAGCAGCAGCTCGAACGCTCGCAAACGGAGCCCGACGCGCACGTCCTCGAGGCCGTCGACGTGGTTGTAGAGCGATGGCGGTCGCACATTTGCCGCCGCGGCGATCGTCTTCAGCGACACCTGCTCGAAGCCGTCGCGATCGGCCACCTCGGCGGCCACATCAATGACGGCATCTCGGCTCAGTCCAGCGCGCGGTGGAGGCATCAGACAGCTCTTTGCTACTGCGATTAGTTTCCGTGCATCCGGAAACTAATCGCAGTAGCAAAGAGCTGTCAAGCGCCGACGGTGAGAAGCGTGACGTTGCGATTCGCCCGGTGCAGTCCGAGCCAGCCCCGCTGCTCCTAGCTATCACAGCCGGCGGTGCGCAGCGCTTCCTCAATCTCTGTGGTGATCGATTCGGGATCGACCTCGGCGAACACCCGTTGGAGCTCGGCCTGATACTCGATCGTCGCGGCGTTCAATCTGGCGGCGTCTCCGTCGGTCGCCGCCTCGATGAAGTCGCGCTGGGCGCTCGAGATGCCCCGATATAGACGTAAGACGTCGCGCTGATAAGCGCCTGCGCTCGCGGGCGGGTTCACGTCGTCGAGCTTGGCGACCGCTTCGTCAATCGTGTCTGTCACCCGCTCGAATGCGTCGAGGTCGGCAAGGCTGGTGGGAGCGGGCAGGCTCGCCAGCGCGTCGCGAGCGTCACATACGACAACCGCCCACTCGTCCAACGTCAGCGTCTCCCCGTCGCGCGAGCAGCCGGCTGCCAGCATCGCCACGAGCGGCACCAGCATCCACCACCGCCTAAACCACCCAGGCGGCGCTCAGCTCCTCCATCTCCAGTCCCGACATCCCAAGGAGCCCACGCAACACACCGCGCGTACTCCTCCGAGGCGAGCCGCCGTGAGAGCCTTTTCGAACCGCGTTCAGATCACCCCTGCGCCAGCCAGCTCCTCCAACTCCGCGCCCGACATCCCGAGCAGCCCCCCGTAGATCTCCGCGTTGTGATCGCCGATCCCCGGCGCCGGCGCATAGATCCGCCCCGCCGCGTGTGACAGCCGAGGGTACGGCGCGGGCACCGTCACCGGCCCCACGTGCGGATCCTCGATTTGCACCAGATCCCCCCGATCCGCAATGTGCGGATCCGCAAAGATGTCCGCGATGCTGTTCACCGGCCCGTACGGCACCCGGAACTCATCGAGGCGTGCGTACAGCGCCGCCGCCTCGTAGCCCGCCACCCACTCCCGCATCAACGCGTGCAACGCCTCGTGGTTCGCGTACCGCGACTCGTGATCCACGAACCGCTCATCCCGAGGCAAATCCGGCATCTCCATCGCATCGCACAACCGCTGGAAGATCGCCGGATTCAGCGCCAGCAGGATCACCCACTTGCCATCGCGCGTCTCGAACTGCTCTCCCGGAATCGCCCACGACCGCACATTCCCGCTTCGCTCCCGCACGACCCCGTTCCGGCTGAACTCCGCCGCCATCGGCCCCGAGTACCGCAGAATCGACTCGTAGAGCGACAGATCCACCAGCTGCGGCTCATCGCAGCCCAGCTTGTCGCGGTGATACACCGCCCCGAGGATCGCGAGCGCCCCGAACGTCCCCGACGCGTAGTCCGCCAGCATGTACCCCGGATGCACCGGCCCCGGCGCAAGCCGTCATCGGAATTGGGGGTATCAGCCGGCCCCGTCACATAGATCAGCCCGCCCATCGCCTGCCCGATCCGGTCGTACGAGGTGCGGTCGCGGTACGGCCCCGTCTGACCGAACCCCGAAATCCGCACGAAGATCAGCCGCGGATTCGCCTCGGCCAGCCCGTCCATTCCCACGCCCCAGCGCTCCATCGTCCCCGGCGAAAAGTTCTCGACGACGGCGTCGGCCTCGGCGACGAGCCGCTTGAACAGCGCCGCCCCTTCCGCCATCCGCAAATCCAGCGAGACCGACTTCTTGTTCCGCTGCTCACCGGCGCGCGTGGAGTTCTCGAGCGCCTGCGACTGATCCTTCAGCGCCGGCAGCTCGACACGGATCACCTCGGCGCCCATGTCCGCCAGCAACGTTCCCACGAACGGCCCGGCCACCACCTGCCCCGCATCAATGATCCGCAGCCCGGCCAGGAGTCGATCATGCCCGTGCGCGTCGCTCATCCACACCCGCCTCTCGCCGACCCATCCGCCGACCTTCGCCGAACCCCGAGCCTCTGGTCCACCGGGCACCTCGTGCAGCCCCGACGAACTGTTGTCCGAACGTCTCCCCAGCGGGCATCTCGGCGACAGAAGAGCGATCAACGCCGGCAGATCGCCGTCAGCGCGCCCTCGAAGCGCTGCTCGAACGGCGAACAGAACGTCCCCGGCGCGAATGCGCCGGTGAGCAGCCAGGTATCGGTGCACCATCCACAGCTTCGAGGAACCCCACCCGCCGCCACAGAGCCCGGGCAACCTCCGAGGAACCCCACGGCTTGCGGGGGGTGTTTGGGGGACTGCAAGTCCCCCGACCGGGGGTCGCAGGGGGCAGCGCCCCCTGATCCGAAGAAGCGACGAGGATTGCCTCGCGTAGTACGAAGCCGGCCGCCCACGCAGTCGCCCGCGCGTGCCCTCGGCCCCGCCGACCCCGTCAGCTACAGTGCACCCCGCATCCCCGAGGCCAAGCGCCGCTCCCGAGGAGTACGGCTCATGACTGACAACCCTAATCGCAACCGACGCCGCAGCCGCTGGATCTTCGCCTACGAAGACGAAGAACCGACCTACGACGAACGAGTCACCGAAGCCGCCCGCCTCTCAGCCGAACTCGGCACAGAACTAACCGCCCCCAAAATCCCCACCCCCGAGGACCTCGAACTCCGCGCCCCGCGCGTCAAAGTCCCAGACAAGCTCGCGCCGTTCACCCGCACCGACAACTACGAACGCGCGATGCACACCTACAGCTCGTACAGCCCCAATCGCGAAGCCGCCATCCGAGGCGAATACCCCAACCCCGTCGACGTCGTCGCCCACCCCCGCACCGACGAAGAGCTGGAACGCACCCTCACCTGGGCCAGCGACAACGACATCGTCGCCATCCCCTACGGCGCCGGATCCTCCGTCGTCGACGGCACCAACCCACCCGCCGGCGCCGACGCCGTCGTCACCATCGACATGGACGAGTTCGACCAGGTCCTCGAAATCGACGAAACCTCACGCGCCGCCCGTATCCAGGCGGGCGTCTACGGCCCGCACCTCGAGAGCCAGCTCCGCCCCCACGGCTTCACCCTCCGCCACTTCCCGCAGAGCTTCGCCCTCAGCACCCTCGGTGGCTGGATCGCCACTCGCAGCGGGGGCCACTACGCGACCAACCACACCCACATCGACGATTTCGTCGAATCCACCCGCATGCTCACCCCCAATGGCTGGTGGGAATCCCGCCGCCTCCCCGGCAGCGGCGCCGGCACCAGCCCCGACCGAGTCGTCATCGGCAGCGAAGGCATCCTCGGCGTCATCACCGAGGCCTGGATGCGCGTCCAGGCCCGCCCCACCTTCCGCGCCACCGCCGGCGTCACCTTCAATACCTGGGAGCAGGGCTACGAGGCCACGCGCCAGATCGTCCAGGCCAAACTCTGGCCCGCCAACCTCCGCATCCTCGACCCGCTCCTCGCCGGCGGCAGCGCCGGCCTCGACGGCAACACCACCCTCCTCATCGTTGGCTTCGAATCCGCCGAACTCTCCCAGCGCGAACCGATGGCCCGCGCCATCGAAATCGCCCGCGGCGCCGGCGGCCACATCCCCGATGACGACATCCTCGTCGACGACGGCGACGGCAACCCCACCGGCCGCGCCGGCGCCGTCGGCGCCTGGCGCGACGCCTTCATCCCGAAGGGCGGCGGCCTCCAGGCCGGCCTCGGCATGATCGGCGGCACCACCGAAACCTCCATCACCTGGGACCGTTGGCCGGACTTCGATCACGCCATCCGCGAGGCCTACCGCAAAGTCCTCGACGAGGAGTGCGGCGGCGGCACCGTCAACTGCCGCTTCACCCACGTCTACACGGACGGCCCCGCCCCCTACTACACCTACGCCGGCGCCTACAAAGGCGGCGACGCCGACGCCCAGGAGCGTGCCGTCAAGCACGCCGTCTCCGAGGCCATCGAGAAGAACGGCGGCACCATCACCCACCACCACGCCGTCGGACGGTTGCACCGCCCTCAGTACGACCGCCAGCGCCCCGACCTCTTCGCCGACGCCCTCCGCGCCGCCAAGAAATCCGTCGACCCGAACGGCATCCTCAACCCGGGCGTGCTGATCGACCCATAGGGTCGAGGGGGGGGTGCTGATCGACCCATAGGGTTAGGGGGTTGGCCCGCGGGAGGCGAGGCAGCGGCGGGAGCGGCTACTCCGGCGCCGCGTTTCGGGAGCGGTGATACTCCTCGAGGCTGACGCCCGCGCGGAGATCGAACTGCTCGTCGAGGACCTCGAGCCGTTGGATCGATTCGGGCAAGAAGGACCGGTAGTCGGCGCGGAGCTCGCACCACGCGCCCAGCGTCCACGCGTAGCCAGCGGGGACAAGCTCCAGCGGCCAGATCACCCGCTCGCTGAGCGCGTCGCTCAGGTCGCGGTAGCTGATCCTGACCTTTTCGTGCGCTGCCACGGCCACCTGCAGTTGCTCGAGTGTTTCCGGAGAAACGGGCGGCATCGGCTCCCACCCGGGGATGACCATCGCATCGTCGAGGTCGTCCGCGCCATCAACGCCCACTACCTCACGTAGGCTCGGCGGCAGACGCGATGCGATCTGTTCGAGGACGCTGGCCGCGGTCTCCGAAGACGGCGTTTCCATTGATTCCGCGACTGCGTGCAGGGAGAACGCCAGAACCTCGAGTTGGGAGAGCGTCAGCGACAACGACGGCAGCGTAATCTCCGCCAGCCTGTAGCCGGCCTGTGCGGAGCCCTCGATTGGTACGCCGTCCGCGCGCAGTCCCCTGATCGACTGCTCGACCTGGTCGACCGAGATCCCCAGGTCGTCGGCCAGCCCCTGCGCGGTGACCGGGCCAAGCCGGTCGACCAACGAGATCATCTCAACGAAGTAGTCTGCGTCGGCCACGACTCGAACTATGGCTCGCCTGGTACCCGAGCGACAACCTCCTCTCGGCGGGTTCGGACGAGTCTCGTTCGGTCGCGGCGTTTTCTGGAACGCGCCCAGCGCCGTCGCCCGGGGAACGCGGAAGTGCCAGCGGCGTCGCGACGTTCCTCAGCGATGCGCCCCCCCCCCCCGCTCTCCGCGTCCGCCTCGGAGGGGCGCCCGTCAGTCGAAGCGCACCGGTAGGATGCGGACCTACGGCTGCCGTCCCGGAGCGACGGCTCCTGATCCCCCCTTGCACGCGACGGGAGCAGTCAGTGAGCTACGAAACCACCCTCCTCGAGGCGAGCACCACGTCAGGACGGTCATCCTCAACCGGCCCGACAAGCTGAACGCCCTCAACATGCAGATGGCCGAGGAGCTCCACCACGCCCTTGCCATCGAAGATCAAGACGACGACACCCGCGTCATCGTCATCACCGGCGCCGGCCGCGGCTTCTGCTCCGGCGCGGACCTGACACCCAGCGGCACCGCCGCGCCTCGCCCGTCCAACGCCCCCAGCCTCGCCGATGCCACCTTCGAGGCCCTGCAAATCGAGAAGCCGATCATCGCCTCGATCAACGGCGTCGCCGTCGGCGGTGGCTGCACGATGACGCTCTCCTGCGACATCCGCATCGCTTCCGAGGAGGCCCGCTTCCAGCTGCCCTTCACCAAGCTCAGCATCAGCGCCGAACTCGGTTCCACCTACCTCCTCCCCCGCCTGATCGGCTTCGGCAAGGCGACCGAGTTGATCCTCACCTCGCGCATGATCGACGCTCACGAGGCGGGCGCGATCGGCCTCTTGAACAGCGTCGTCCCGGCTGACCAACTGCTCGCGACGACGGCCGAGATGGCCGCCACCCTCGCAGCGCTCCCGCCGAAGGCCGTGCGACTCAACAAGAAGGGCCTCCGCCTCGGCATGGGTTCCGAACTCGACGCTCAGCGACGCTACGAGGAGCTCGCCGCCGCCACGCTTCGCCAGACCGACGACGACGCCGAAGCCCTCGCAGCCTTCCAGGAGAAGCGCGCCCCGGTCTTCAGCGGCCGCTAGCGAGTGGCACCCTCTTCCCGACGTCCTGATCGGCCGTCGGGTGCAGCACCAGCGATGAGTCCAGCAGCTTGGGTGCGCGGCCCGCGACCGCACGCGTCGACTTGCCCGCTGCCAGTTACCGGGCCGTTTGCGAGGGGTTGTAGGGGATCCAAGTCCCCTGCTGGGGTGTGCAGACCGGAGACATGCGTGACACCCGTTCGGAGACATGCGTCACACCTCCGCGCAGCACACCGCCAGCCGCCCACGCGACCACTTGCTCGGACCCTCCCCCGACCCCCAGGCGTAGCCTCACACCCGAACCCAAGGCGCGGCGCTCACCTACTTGCCAGTACCTTGATCCCTCGTGGCGGCGCCAAACCCCAGAGGAGCAACGCCCATGCCGACAGACGTCATCCTCGACGTCGACACCGGCGTCGACGACGCCCTCGCGCTCCTCCTCGCGTCACGCTCGAGGGCGCTCAACCTGCTCGCCGTCACCTGCGTGCACGGCAACGTCGACCTCGCGCAGGTCGTTCCCAACACCCTCAACGTCCTCGCCACCGCCGGCCGCGACGACGTCCCCGTCGCCGCCGGCATGGACCGCCCCCTCGTCGAGCCCCCTCGTCACGCCCGAGGCGTGCACGGCCAGAACGGCCTCGGCGGCATCGACCTCCCGAGCGCGCCCCGGCCCCCCGAGGCCGATCACGCCGTCGACTTCCTCCGCCGCGCCATCCTCGAGGCCGAGCGTCCCGTCACCATCGTCCCCCTCGCCCCGCTCACCAACATCGCCACCCTGCTCACTCGCCACCCCGAGGTGCGCGACCGCATCGAGCGGATCGCCCTCATGGGCGGCGCCATCGGCCGGGGTAACGCCTCCGCCGCCGCGGAGTTCAACGTCCGCCAGGACCCCGAGGCCGCCGACATCGTCATGCAGAGCGGCGTCCGGACCCTGATGTACGGCCTCGACGTCTTTCACCAGGTCTCCGTCGCCCGCTCCGATGCCGAGACCCTCGCCGCCTCGAACGACGCAGCCGCCCGGCTCGCCGGCCGCCTGCTCCTCTCGAGGATGGGCGAGTTCGGCCGAGACACCGCCTTGATCGGCGACGCCGGCTGCGTCGCCAGCGTCATCGAGCCGGCAGCGCTCGTCACGAGCAGCCACCCCGTCCGCGTCGAACTCGAAGGCACCTGGACCCGGGGCGAAACCGTCGTCGATCAGCGCCCCGCTGCCTCAGCCGAACGCGAGGAACCCTGGCAGCCGCCGATGGAGACCAGCATCGAAGTCGCCACCGACGTCGATCACGAGCGCTACCGTCGCTTGTTCCTCGAAACCCTCGGAGCCTGAACGCGAAGCTGGACTTGGCGGCCGTGATCCGTACGAGATTCGCCTGACCTGCGGTACACTGGTCCAAACCGATCAAGCGATCGGCTTCTCAGTTTCCCTTCTTGTTGTTTCACCAGAGCACCACGTCGAACAGCTGAGCATCTAGCGGCGCCGCCCTGTGCGGCCATTGAATCTGCCGGCTCGAATCCGGCGTGGAGTTTTCTTATGTCCCAGAGAATCTATGTGGGGAACTTCCCCTACACGGCCACCGAGGAGGAGGTCGAGCAGCTGTTCGGACAGCACGGCGAGGTCATCTCCGTCGCGCTCCCGACCGACCGTGAAACCGGCCGCCCCCGCGGCTTCGGCTTCGTCGAAATGTCCAACGAGGACGCCGCCAAGGCCATCGAGTCGCTCGACGGCACCGACTTCGGTGGTCGCTCCCTCGCCGTCAGCGAAGCGCGTCCGCGTCAGGACCGCGACGCCGGTGGTGGTGGCGGCGGCTACCGCGGCGGTGGCGGCGGTGGTGGTGGTGGTGGTTACGGCGGAGGCCGCGACCGCTACTAGGCCCCTATCTCGAAGGCACTGTCTCGAATAGCGACGGTCCGCTCGACCTCTAAGGTCGAACCGGATTGAGCAGCACAGCCCGGCTGAAGCCGGGCTGTGCTGTGCTCCGCGCTGGCGCCCTCTGCGCTCCGCTGGCGCCGCCCCGGTGCCTTACCGGACCTCTGCCTTGGCCGCCTGCGTCGGCACCTGCCATGGCCGCCGCATCGCCGGCCAGACGATCCCGACGACCACGAGCATCGCGAGCCCCTCGAGGATCACGATCGTCAGCGCCCCCTGCTCCCCGACCGCCGACACCAGCGGGCTCACTTGCAGCGCGCCCAGCGGCCCCGCTCCGATCGCCAGCGACAACACGCCGAGCACCCGCCCCCGCATCGCCCGCGAGCTGGCGCGCATCAGGATCGAGGTCTGCATCGTCGCGAACGCGGAGAACCCGAACCCCGCTGTAAACAGCAACGCCGCCGACACCGCATACACCTCCGACCGCGAGAATCCGAGGGCGCACGCCAGGAACAGCCCCGTCCCGAAGAAATAGATCCGCGGGTACGAGCGCGTGGTCGCCCGGTTCGCGATCCACAGCGCCGCCAACACCGCCCCGAGGCCCTCGGTCGAGCTGAGAAGGCCGACCCCCACCGGGTCTACGCCCAGGATGTCCTTCCCGATCACCGGGATCATGCTCTGGTACGACGGGAACACCGCGTTGAACGCGATCGTCACCATCAGCGCCCCAACGATCAGCCGGCTCGACCGTGCGTACCGCAACCCGCTCGCCAGGTAGGCGAACGTACCGCGCTCGTCATCCGCGGCCTCGCGTTCCAGCGGCGCGTATCGCAGCCGGGTCGCCATCAGCGCCGCCGCCGCGAACACCACACCCATCAGCAGATACGCGCCGTCCGCCCCCACCGTCACGAACAGCGCGCCACCCAGCGCGGGCCCGATCATTCGGTTCAGCGAATCCGTCGTCCAGTCGATGCTCACCGCCGGCCCGATCGCCTCCTCCGGCACCACGTCCGCCAGCAGCGCTCGCCGCACCGGGAACTCCGCCGCCCAGAACACCCCGTTCACGAACACCGCCACCAGCAGGTGCCAGTACACCAGCTCCCCGCTCGCGATCAGCGCGCCCAGCGTCACCGCCACGACGCCGAGCCCCACATTCGAGGCGACCCACATCCCCTTCCGGTTCACCCGATCCGCGAGCGTCCCGAGGGCGACGCCGAAGAACAGCCGCGGGATCATCCGCGCCACGAGCACGATCGCCACCCGCCCCGCCGAGTCCGTCAGCTCGAACGTGAAGACGCCCAGCACCAGCATGTCCAGCCAGCGCATCAGCGAGGTCAAGATCCCGGCCGCCCAGATCCGCCGGAACTGCTCGTTCCGCAACACCGACCGAAGGTCGGCGTCCTCCGCGGGTGCCGGCATCAGGGAAGTCGGGGTCAGCGACATAGGTGCCGGAGTCTATCGGCGGCCTCGGCTGTGGTCCTCGCCCACGGGGCATCACGCCGTTACTCGCTTTCGGCTTCCCGACCATTGGCAAACAGCGACGGATCGTCCGCGAGCAACCGATCCTCGAAGTCAGGTACCTGCTCCCGCAGCCGTTCGACGACCCGCGCCAGTGTGCCCTCCAGCTCCGCCGGATCCTCCAACATCGTGCGCACCTCGCGACGCTCCTCCCCGGCCTCGATGTGCGAGAGCAGGCTCTCAACGTCGGGTAGGCCTTCGAGCGCGTCTCGCTCTTCGAGCATCTTGGTGGCGACCAGATAAGCCGCGCTCTCGCCGATCTGGCCGAAGGCGATCGCCTGAGCGCGTAGGGAAACCGTGAACCCGTCGGCATCCTCTCCCTCCGCAAGCGCAGCGAGACTCGCCTGCAACGCCAGCGCTGCCTCCGCCGGGTGTTCGAGGCGCAACAGGTACCGTCCCGCGTAGCCCCACACCGCTCGCAGGCCGAGCGGATACTCGATCGCACGCTGGACCAGCAGCGCACGCCGGATCGCGGGAAGCACGGCGGCATCGTCCTCGCCGCTCACGACCTCGCCGAGAGCGCCGGCGAGCGCATCCGCGACCGGCTCGGAATCCGTCTCAGTCGCTTCGGCGACGAGCGCAACCCACTCGCGCATCGTGTGGGGCGCCTCCTCGCGGCGACCCAGTTCGCTGAGGCGGATCGCGAGGTTGTCGAGCGAGGACGCGAGGTTGGTCCGGAAGACGTCGGGCCAAGCGGCGGTGAGCTCGCGATAGATCTCGAGTGCCTCCTCGGCGCGCTTGAGCGCATGCTCGCGGCGTCCCAGTTCGCTGAGGAGGTTCGAGAGGGTGTTGAGCGAGGACGCGAGGTCGGGGCGGGAGGCGTCGGGCCGAGCGGCGGCGAGCTCGCGATAGATCTCGAGTGCCTCCTCGGCGCGCTGGAGCGCCTGCTCGCGGCGACCCAGTTCGCTGAGGCCGATCGCGACGTTGTTGAGCGAGGCCGCGAGGTCGGGGCGGAAGGCGTCGGGCCGAGCGGCGGCGAGCTCGCGATAGATCTCGAGTGCCTCCTCGGCGGACTGGAGCGCCTGCTCGGGGCGACCCAGTTCGCTGAGGTGGTTCGCGAGGTTGTTGAGCGAGGCCGCGAGGTCGGGGCGGAAGACGTCGGGCCGAGCGGCGGCGAGCTCGCGACGGATGTCGAGCGCCTCCTCGGCGCGCCGGAGCGCCTGCTCGGGGCGACCCAGTTCGCTAAGGCGGATCGCGAGGTTGTTGAGCGAGGCCGCGAGGCTGTGGCGGAAGGCGTCGGGCCGAGCGGCGGCGAGCTGGCGACTGATCTCAAGCGCCTCCTCGGCGCGCTGGAGCGCCTGCTCGCGGCGACCCAGTTGGCTGAGGCGGTTCGAGAGGACGTTGAGCGAGGCCGCGAGGTCGGGACGGAAGGCGTCGGGCCGAGCGGCGGCGAGCTCGCGATAGATCTCGAGCGCCTCCTCGGCGCGCTGGAGCGCCTGCTCGCGGCGCCCCAGTTCGCTGAGGCCGATCGCGACGTTGTTGAGCGAGGACGCGAGGTCGGGGCGGAAGGCGTCGGGCCGAGCGGCGGCGAGCTCGCGACGGATGTCGAGCGCCTCCTCGGCGCGCTGGAGCGCCTGCTCGGGGCGACCCAGTTCGCTGAGGCGGATCGCGACGTTGCTGAGCGAGGTCGCGAGGCTGGGGCGGAAGGCGTCGGGCCGAGCGGCGGCGAACTCGCGATAGATGTCGAGCGCCTCCTCGGCGGACTGGAGCGCCTCCTCGCGTTCGCCGAGGGCTCCGAGGTGTACCCCGATGTTGCTCAGCAACGAGGCAAGCGTCGCGCGATCGGCGAGGACGCGGGACGTCTCGAGGCGCCGCCGGGCCGCGACGATGAGCTTTTCAGTGACATCGACCACACTTGGTCTCAGCTCGACCGTCTCGTGGCCGACCTCGGAAAGAACAGCGTCGAGCGTCGCTGCGACCATCTCCAGCGGAACGGAATCGTCGAGCGCCAGGTCGGAGAGCCAGTCGATTGGGCGCGTCCCGTTGGCGAAGCGAAGTCCTGCCCGACTCGAATCAGGCTGAAGAGCACTGCTACAGGGTCGACGGCGGCAGCCCTGCTCACCGCCCCTCGCTGGTCGATCGGCACCGACCTTCCGAGCTGGACGAGCACGAATGCCTCCCCGACCACGTCCGGCACGATTACTCCGGTCGCGGCCTCGCCTGCCGATGGCAACCCGACCGCCGGAAGTGCTTCCTCCAGTTGGTCGACCAAACTCCGCGGGCCCTCATTCGGCTCGAACCCGGCGATCTCGCACTCGGCAGCGACCGCGCTGAGCGCCGCGTCCCCGCCCAGCCCTCGCACCAGCGTGCTGAACGCCGCGAGGTGGACCAGCATCCGGCCCCGCGCATCCTCGATCCCACCCGGCGCGAAACGCGCGATCCGTTCGCGCTCCCGCTTCGCCAGCTCACTGGCAAGCTCCGCGCGCGAAGCGTCGAGGACGACCGCTCCTCCGTCGGCCGGGGACGCCAAAACAGCCATCATGAGGAACAGCGGTTCCCCGCACCTCGCGTCGCGCAGCAGAGCGTCGAAACGCTCATCGTCTCCCTCGGCTGGGACCCGCACGTGGGCGCCGACTCGCCGACTGAAGTCAACCAGGATCTCCCGTCGGTACTCGGGTTCGCTCACACCCCCGATCACCATCGGCGCGGGTACCGTCACGCGCCGCACACCCAGTTCGTCGCTGGCGTATGTCCCCGCGATGCGATCCCACCACGCCTCCGCCCCCGGCCGGTCGAGCAGGAGCACCCGCATCGGCGGCTCGTCGGGCGAGACCCCGGCGTTCCCCTGTGCCACGCGAGGGTGCGCGGCGAGCCGTCGCAGGAGTTCGTGCACGCGCTCATGCGCTGCCGAGGCGTAGTCCACGATCAGCAGCGTCCGTCGGCTCCAGGCCTCAAGTCGGGGCGCCTCGCCCGCGAGCACCCGTTCGAGGTCGTCGTGGGTCAGAAAACCCGCAGCCCATCGCTTCGCATGCAGCTCGTCTGCCAGTACCTGTGCCAGCCGCGTCTTGCCCGCGCCGCCCGCACCGGTGATCAGCCGCGCCGACACGAACTTCTCGCTGTCCACCCACTTGCGCAGCGCCCGAAACTCGTCGTCCCGCCCGATCAGCTTCGTCAGCGGCCGCCGCGCGCTCAGCAGCTCTAGCACCCGGCCGTCGTCGCTGCTGCGCTCGTCGTTCGGTTCGGGCGCCAGCTCCCGCTCGAGCCGCAGCGGTGCCTGCATCGCCCGCTCCTCGAGCAGGGCCACCAATGTCTGCCCGACCTCCCGATGTCCCTCCGGCAGCGCTTCGAACGATCGCCGCAGCACCTGAAGCTGGAACCGGCGCAACGCTGGTTCCAGGCCCACCGTCACCTCGCTGGCGAGCGCGTCGAGGTCGGCGGCGGCGCCCGCTGCGACGAATGCCTCGACCTGTGTCTCCGACGCGACCAGTGCTCTCAGGTCGCGTACCTTCGGCGAGCGCTCGCCGTGCCCTAACAGCGCGACCTCTTTGAGGAGCTTCTGAGTCTCCTCCTCATAGAGTGCGATCAGTTCGCTCTGTCGCCGCCGATTCCGGATCCCGCGCAGCAGCCAGTCACCCGCATGCCGAGCGATGAACCTCGCCGCGAATACGGCAGCAGCACCTTCGGCAGCCAACGCCCCCACCCTTCGCGGATTCTCTCACGCCGTTCACGCGGCACGGTAAGCCTAACAATCGCGAGTGCCGTGCATCCGTCGCATTGACCCGTGACTGGCGCCGTCGGTGCTACGCTATGAACACGACCAACTCACTCAACATCTCGCTCCGCGCTCGCCTGGAGGGAGCCGCAATGTCCAGGGTCTACGTCATCCACGAGAACCCCGAGTGGCTCCCGCCCTTCGCCGCCGCCTTCGACCGCCTCGAGGTGCCGTGGGAAGAGTGGCTGCTCGACGAGGGCACGCTCGACCTCGATGCCGCGCCTCCCGAGGGCGTCTTCTACTCCCGCATGAGCGCCTCCTCTCACACGCGCGAGCACGCCCACTCGAAGGACTACACGCGCTCGGTCCTCAGCTGGCTCGAGAGCCACGGCCGCACCGTCGTGAACGGCCGCCGCGTGCTCGAGCTGGAGATGAGCAAGGTCGACCAGCACGCCGCCCTCCGCGCCTTCGGCTTCGACGTCCCCAGCACGGTCGCCGTCATCGGCCGCGATCGCCTGATCGACGAAGCCCGCCAGCTCCCGCTCCCCTTCATCACCAAGCACAACCAGGGTGGCCGTGGCCTCGGCGTCCAGAAGTTCGAGACCCTCGAGGACTTCGAGGCCTACGTCACCGGCCCGGACTTCGAGCAGCCCGTCGACGGCATCACCTTGCTTCAGGAGTACGTCCGCCCGGCGGACGGCACGATCACCCGTGTCGAGCTCGTCGGCGGCGAGTTCCTCTACGCCCTCCGCGCCGACACCAGCCAGGGCTTCACCCTCTGCCCCGCCGACAACTGCGCGGTCGACGAACTGCCAACCGCCGGCGTGACCGTAGTCTCCACCAAGGGCGTTCCGGAACCGTCAGCCGCCGAAGGCGGCCTGTTCCACTGGCGCGAGGGCTTCGACCACCCGATCGTCGCCCGCTACCTCGACTTCTGCCGCTTCTGGAACATCGGCATCGCCGGTATCGAGTTCATCGAGTCCGACGACGGCCGGCTCGTCACCTACGACATCAACACCAACACGAACTACAACCCGGTGGTCGAGGCCGAAGCCGGCCGCTCCGGCCCCGAAGCCGTCGCGCGCTACCTCGGTTCTCTCGTCAAAGCCCGCGAGGGTGAGCTGGCCGCCGCTCGCTGATAGAAGCGCTGTTGGCGACGGACCCTCGCGGGCCAAGACTCCGAACAAGGGGGTGTGGGCGCCACGCCCGTGGGGCGATCAACCGAGAAGCAGCCCCACAGTCAGATGGGGCGCGCGGGACTACTCCCTTCTCCCGCAAACAGCGCCGAGGCGCCGTCTGCTTCGACGCCGACGCGGTCGGCTTGGTACCGGTCCTGCCGCCCTGTCCCCGTTCGTCTCTCACGAGGCACGGCGCGCCTAGCGCCGAACCCGCTGATGTTCCTTCGCCACCACCGTCGTCCCCACTGCCCGCAGCGTCTGAACCGGCTCCTCGAGGAACTCCGCGGCCGACTCGCTGACATCCGCCCGCGGCCCCGCCACCTTCCAGATCTCGAACTCGCACGTCCGGCTAGTCTCCCCCACGGCGACGATCGCCCCCTTCGCCTCGACCCAATCCCCGGCGTACAGCGGCGCCAGGAACTCCACCGTCTCGTACGCGCGCAGCAACCCCTCGTTCCCGTCGTAGCGCATCGCCAGCTCCGTCGCGAGGTCCCCGAGGATCTCCATCTGCCGCGCCCCCGCGACCAGATTGCCGTAGTGCGCGTCCTCAGTCCCGAGGCGAAGCCGGATCAACGATGTTGGAAACGGTTGCTCGCTCACTTCGCGCCCTCGTCCTCCGGCCACCATGGCCGCGGCGATGTTCGCCGATCGCCGCGGCCGTCGCTACCTCGCGCCCGCCGGCGTCCCGCTCGCTGCCGCGAACGCTCGTGCCTCCTCGAGCGTCGGCGCCCAGGGCACCGTGCAGTCCGGCCGCCACTCGCCGCTCCCGAAGATCGCCTCCTCGAGGCCGGCTTCCGGCGCGACCTCCGCTGGCGCTGCCGCGCCGGGCAGTCTCGAGGCGAGCGCGATCACGGCGAGCGCGGGCAACGCCAGGAACAGGAAGCCGTCGCTGAACCCGCTCGCCGCCCCGCTGTGCAGCGGGTTCAGCGACGAATCGCCGCCGGCGGTCGCGAACCCAAGCAGGGCGGCCGCCCCGACGCTCCCCCCGACGAAGAACAGCATCGAGTTGACGCCGATCGCGGAGGCAAGCAACTCCAGCCGGACTACTCGGGTCACGGCCGTGGCGAGTGGGGTGTTGATCAGCCCGAACGAGGCGCCGAGCAACCCGGCGAGCGCGCTGACGAGCCGCACGTCTCCGCCGACCGCCGCGGATAGTCCGAGGATCGAGACCAGGAGCGCGATTCCCCCGACCGTGGCGAGCGCCGCCGCGCCGACCGAATCGACCAGCCGTCCCGAGACGACCCCGAGCACCGCCATCCCGATCGCACCCGGCACCATCGCCAGCCCGACCTCGAGCGTGCCCAGCCCGTTCGTGTTCGCCAGCAGGATCGGGAGCCCGATCAGCGCCCCGGCGTTCGCCGCCATCACCAGGAAGCTCATGCTCACGAACGCGATCAGCCGCCCGTTGTGCACGAACTCGCGAGGGATGAACGGCGAGGCCGCCACTCGCTGCTGCAGCGTGAGCGCAGCGAGCGAGATCACCGCCATCGCGATCCCCGCCAGCGCCCCGGTCGAGCTCCACCCCGACTGCGAGCCCTCGGTCGGCGCGAGCACCACCCCGACCACCGCGAGCGCGAGCAGCGCGCCTCCGATCAGGTCGAGCCGGCCGTCGCTATGCTCCTCGTCACGCGGCAACACGAGGATCGCGAATGGGATCGTGATCGCCGCAGCCGCGTTGACCGCGAAGATCGCCTCCCAACCCCATGCGTTTGACAACAGGCCGCCCAGCAGTGGCCCGATCGCCGAGCCGACGCCGATCGTCGCCCCGATCACGCCGAGCACCATCCCGCGCGCCGCCGGCCCGTACGCCCGAATCGCCAGCGTCATCCCGAGGCCGGGCACCGCGGCGCCGCCCGCGCCCTGGATCACGCGCGCCGCCAGCAGCAGCTCGAAGTTCGGGGCCAACGCCGCCAACAGCGATCCCACCGAGAAGATCCCGAGGCCCAGCAGAAACAGCAGGCGGGCGCCGTACAGGTCGGCGAGCCTCCCGTAGAAGGGGATCGCGATCCCGTAGACCAGCAGGAACCCGGTCATCACCCAGCCGATCTGCCCGAACGAGGTATCGAGGTCAGCCGCGATCTCCGCGAGCACCACACCGACCGCGCCGGCGTTCAAGACGCCGAAGAACATCCCGGCGCACACCACCAGCAGCACGCCCAGCGGATACCTGGCGCTACCGCGCTCCGCCTCGACCGGCGCTTCGCTGCGTTGACTGCTCATCGCGTCGCTCCCGGGTGCCGGCCACTATGCCGTCGCCAGCACTGCTTCGACCAGACTCACCGGATCGGCCGGCCCCGCCGGCCGACGAATCACCTTGATCCCCGGCAGCGCTCGGATGACGCCGCCCACCGCCCGCTCGTGCTCATCCCACGGCACGCCGCCGCCGATCAGCATCACGTCGAACGCCTCGCGTCGCGCCACTCGATCGCCTGGCGATCGGTCTGACTCGCCGTCCCGCTGTAGCCCGCCGCCTCGAGGATCTCGATCACCCCTCGGGACAGGCTCGCGTGCTTCCCGAGGATCAACACCTTCGCTTTGCTCTTCATCGCGCGTTGCTCCTTGTCGGTCCGTGGCGCGGCCGGCGGGCCGGTGCGCCTGCGGGTCGTCACCGGTCGCTGGTCGCTAGGCCGCGACCGCTTCCCGCTCGGCGGTGAACAGGTGGGCGCCGAGGATGTCGACCACGTCGCTCAGCGAGTCCGTGCGCGTGTAGTCGCGCTGCAGTTCGGCGAGCACGACGCCCCACGTCGTGGGCACCGCGCCGCCCTGCGTCAGCCGCGCCATCGCCTGCGCGTGCGCGTCGGGACTGGTCTCGCTCATCGCGTCGGAGACCGCGTGTACCTCGTAGCCGTCGCGCAGCGCATCGAGAGTCGTGAACGCCGGGCAGCCGCCGGTCCACAGCCCCGACATGATGATCTTCTTGCGCCCCGTCGCCTTCACCGCCTCGACAAAGTCCACGTCTTCCCAGCCGTTCAACGATGTGCGGTCGTACGAGGGCGCGTCCGGCAGGATGCGGCGGATCGGCTGGATCGTCTCCTGGTTGAAGCCCTCTCGACGGCCACCGTCGAGAAGATTGTGGGCACGCCGAACGCCTTCGCCGTGCGGACGAGGCCGGTCATCGCGTTCGACAGCTGCGCGTGGTCGACCGAGCGCACGTTGTTCAGCATCTCTTGCTGGTAGTCAACCACCACCAGCACCGAGTTCTCCGGCGTGATCAGGTGATCGGCCAGTGGGTCGCGTCGCGGTTCCGAGGTCATCCGATGTTCTCCCTATTGGTTAGTGTGCTAACGATCGGTGGAAAAAAACTCAGTGGGTGCGCTCCTTCAGCGGCCGCCCCCCTCTTCGAGGTTGCGTTGAACCGTTGCGAGGAGCTCCCCGAGCATCCGCCGCTCCGCGGCCGACAGGCCCGCGACCGTCTCGTCCTCGAGCTGCCGCCAGGCGCCGTACACGGCGTCGCGCAGCTCCATGCCGCGCGCGGTCGCGCGCACCTTCACCATCCGCTCGTCCTCGGGATCGCGCCGCCGCTCCACCAGCCCGTCCCGCTCCAGCGAGCGCAGCGAGACCGTCATCGTCGCCTTCTGCACGCCCACCCGGCGCGCCAGCTCCGTCTGGCTCAGCTCGCCCCCGTGCCACAGCGCCTCCAGCGTCCACTCCTGGCCGAGGTGCAGGCCCAGCTCGCCCAGCAGCGACCCCGACCGCTTGCGGTGCACGCGCGCCGCCATCGCCACCGCCGCGCTGACGGTCTCGCGAATGCCGGTCGCTGTCGCCGGGGTGGTCTGGGTAGCCATCGCCGCTCCGAATCGTTAGTATGCTAACTATACCCCGCTCGTCAGCCTCGTCAAGCCCGCCGTCTCGCCGAGCTCGTCGCTGACCCAGGGGACAGGCAGTCGTCCGAAGAGGCGGGATACGCTCAGGGACGCTGGCCCCGAAGGGAATTCCAGTGCGCCGTTCCTTCGCCGCCCTCAGGTACCGCCCCTTCGCCATCCTCTGGATCGGCTCGCTCACCTCCATCACCGCCTTCTTCATGTCAACGGTGGTGCAAGCGATCGTCGCCTTCGACCTCACCGAACAGAACAGCGCCGTCGGCATCGTCCTCTTCGGCAACGGCGTCTCCTCCGCCATCCTCGGCCCCTTCGGCGGCGCCGTCGCAGATCGCCTCTCCAAGAAGCTCGTCACCGTCATCGGTCAGACCGTCACGATGGTCGTCTTCATCGTGATCGGCGTCCTGCTCGCCGCTGACCGGATCGAGCTCTGGCACCTCGTCGTCGGATCCTTCTTCACCGGCGCAACCTTTGCCTTCATCGGCCCCGCACGGCAGGCCTGGGTCGCCGAGCTGTTCGACCAGGAGCGCCGGGGCAACGCCATCGCCCTGAACCAGGTCGCGCTCAACGCCGCCCGCATCTGGGCCCCGGTCATCGCCGCCTTCATGGTCTCCTGGTCGCTGTTCGGTGCCGAAGGCGCCTACTTCGCTATGGCCGCGCTCTATGTCATCTCGCAGGTCACGCTGATCTGGGTTCCCGCCGCGAAGCCCGTGTCCCACCCCGATCGACCGTCCGTGCTGGGGGACATCGCCGCCGGCGTCCGCTACGTCGCCAGCGAGCCAAAACTCCGCTGGATGCTCACCCTTTTCTTCCTTCTCATCTTGCTCGGCCTCTCTTCCACCACCGTCCTCCCGGGTCTTGTCGAGAACGCCTTCGACCGCAACGCCGAGGAGTTCGGGATCCTCCAGACTGCCAACGCAATCGGCGGCCTCATCGCCAGCCTCGCTGTCGCCTCGATCGCCGGCTCGTCACGCGCGCTCACCGTCTACGCTGCGGGCGGCATCCTCGGCGGAATCGGCCTCGCGCTGACTGGGCTCTCCCCTAGCTTCCTGATCGTCCTCGGTCCCATGCTTCTCTTCGGCGTCGGCCTTGGGGCGTTCCAGACGCTGAACAGCGCCATCATCGTCACCGAGTCCGATCCCGCGTTCTTCGGGCGCGTCAGCTCACTGACCTCCCTCGCCTTCGCTGGCTTCCTCCTCGTCAGCTTCCCCGTCGGCCTCCTCGCCGACGAAATCGGCGAGCGCGCCACCCTCGTCATCCTCGGTCTGCTCAGCGTCGCCGCGGTCATCATCGTCGCCCCGCTCATCGCCCGCGCCCCCGCGGTCCGCGGCGCCGAGGAACGACGAGCACCGGCCGCCGCCGCGGGTGGCGACTAGCCCGCCCCCGCATACACAATGCAGGTAGAGGACCTAATCCTTTTATCTGAATATAGCTACTGGGCACGCCTATGACTAAATTTGATTACGAGTCACTACCCAAAAAACGGATGGGGTCGGGGTGCCTATTGTTCAATGACAATGGCAATGTTTTGTTGGTAAAACCCAGCTACAGACCTGGTTGGGAAAGACCGGGTGGAGTTGTTGAACGAAACGAATCGCCAAAGCAATGTTGCCAACGTGAAGTCAAAGAAGAACTCGGGTTTGATAAGCTGATCGAACGCCTATTGTTGGTGGACTATAATGGGTCCGTTCCCGAAAGAACAGAATCGCTCATGTTTGTCTTTTATGTTGGCGTATTACCCTCTGTAGAAATCGACCAAATGCAGCTTCAACCTGAAGAACTGTTGCCTATCGATTTTTTGCCAAAGACACACCCACGCAAGAAATGAACCAATCTTTGCGAGATAGAGTGTTACGTGCTTGGCAACAAGCCGATGCAACCGGCACCTTGTACCTTGAAAATATCACGTAGGTCAAACTCAGATAGAGGTACTCTAAAAAGTCTAGCCCTCATTTCGTTGCACGTAACACGTAACACCGCCCCGGACATCGATCACGTCGAAGTAGCTGTCTTGCCGACGCGGCCGGTCGCCGCCCGCCTCGCAATCGGCCAGCCTCGTTCCGATCCGCGATCGACCTCACCGGCGGGGCGCCCGCGCCTACTCCACCTCATCCGCCTCGCGCGCATACCCCGTCCCCTCGCCGTAATACCGCCGATGCCAGATCCCACTCCGCGCCTCGCCCGCCCGAGGCATTCGCCACGTCGTTACCTTGCAGCTTTCGAGGCCCAACGCCATCAACGCCCGAGGCTGATCGATCGTGTTCGAGATGTAAGCCTCGGCGCCCTCCGGCGTCGTATATCGCTCCGAGATCCGCCGATACCGATCGCGCCAGGCGTCGTCGTCGCCGACCTCATGCACGATCGTCGCGTCGCCCTCGAGGATCACCTTGCGGTACGGCGTCGCCTCCTCGTCGATCGTGACCGCGATGCGCGGGTCAGCCCGGATGTGTCCGATCCAGGCCGATTGCCCACGAGGCGTGAACCAGATCCGTTCGTCCTCATGGACGAACCAGATCGGAGTCACGTGTGGGTGCCCGTCATCGTCAACGGTCGCGATGCGCATCAACACCCCACGCGTTCCCAGGAACTCGTCGATTTCGGTCCGGTTCAAGCGAGGCATGAGCGCCCTCCCGGTGTGCAGCGAATATCTCGTTACGTAGCAGCAGCGCCAGTCAAGCCGCGACTGAGCCGGCCAGCTGGATACGATGCTAGTAGCGACCTTCTGCGCTCTCGACCCCAACCCCACACCCCCCGGGTGGGGGTGTGCTATAGTGGCCTTCGAGGAAACAACCCCGTTCCGAGGAGGTCCCGCGCCGTGCAACTGACCCTGTACGCGCCCGACGTCACCTGCGACCACTGCATCGCCACCATCCGATGCGCGGTCGAAGGCGTCGAGGGCGCCACCTTCGTCTCCGGCGACCCCGACGCGAAGTCGTTCGTCCTCGAGGTCGCCAGCGGCGCCGTCGTCGACCAGGTCGCCGCCGCCACCAGGGCCGAGGGCTATCCCCTCGGCGACGCCGCGGCCGAAACCCACGAGGGCGGCGCAGCCGACCCGAACTGGATTCCCACGTACACCGTCACCGCCACTGACAAGGGCGCCGACCTCAACTACTCCTGCCCGTGCGGCTGCACCGCCGGCTTCGCGTTCGATCGCTCCGACGCCAACCAGCACGCCGAGGGCTGTTGCTGCGGCCGCCAGATGCTCGTCGCCCCCGCGGACGCCGAGGCGCGCCTCAAGGCCGGCCTGAACGGCGGCGAGTATCGCTTCGACCTCCAGACCGTCGAGATGCCCTGGGGCCAGCCGATGCAAGCCGCGATCGCTATCCCGGTAGGCGTGTAGCGATGGACGACACGACCCAGACGGAGGTGCTCAAGCGCCTCTCCTACATCGAGGGCCACTTGCGGGGTGTCCGCAAGATGGTCGACGAGGGACAGTACTGCGTCGACGTGCTCAAGCAGACCTACGCGATCCGCCGCGCCATCGAAAAGATGGAGGCGAAGATGCTGAACGGTCACCTCCACCACTGCGTCGTCGAGGGCATCGAGTCCGGCGACACCGCGGTCCTCGACGAATTGTCCGAGCTCTACGAGCTCGCGAACAAGTAGCCCCGGTGACCATCGACGGCGACCCGGCTGCCGATTCAGGGGTCGCCAATCCCGAGGCGTCCACGGCCATCGCCTCCGGCTCCCTGCGCTTCGACGTCCGCGGCATGACTTGCGCCTCCTGCGTCCGCCGCGTCGAACAGGCCCTCGACTCCGTCGACGGCGTCGCCGCCGCCCGCGTCAACCTCGCCACCGAGGAAGCGACGATCGAGGCAGCGGACGTCACGCTCGACGCCTTACGCGAGGCCGTCGACCGCGCCGGCTACGACCTGCTCGTCTCCGACCGCGAAGACGAGACCGCACGCGATCGCCTCGAGGCCGAGCGCCGCGCCGAGTACGGCCTGCTCCG
Organism: Dehalococcoidia bacterium; assembly: GCA_965248675.1. Lineage (GTDB taxonomy): Bacteria > Chloroflexota > Dehalococcoidia > UBA2979 > UBA2979 > UBA6627. The sequence goes on along the minus strand of CBDFJZ010000008.1, from coordinate 846,917 downwards.
CCGCAAGACCATCTTCGCCGGCGTGATCGCCGCCTTCCTCGTCGGCTTCATGGCGCTCAGCCACATCGTCGGGCCGATCGACGACATCCCGCGCTGGTTCCGTCACCCACTGTTCTTCGCCCTCGCGCTACCGGTCCAGCTCTGGGCGGGCCACCAGTTCTACGAGGGCGCATGGCGCGTCGGCCGCCACGGCTCCACCGACATGAACACGCTGATCGCCGTCGGCACCTCCGCCGCCTTCGCCTACTCGATCGTCGCCACGTTCGCGCCCCAGGTCTTCGAGTCCGTCGAGGGCCTCGAGGCCGCCGTCTTCTTCGACACCTCCAGCGCGATCATCTTCTTCGTGCTCCTCGGTCGCCTGCTCGAGGCACGCGCCAAGGGCCAGACCTCCGACGCCGTCCGCGCGCTGATCGCGCTCCGACCGCAGACCGCTCGCGTCATCGAGGACGGCGAGGAGTTCGAGATCCCCGTCCGTGCCGTCCAGGCCGGCGACGTCGTCCTCGTCAAGCCCGGCGAGCAGATCCCCGTCGACGGCGAGGTCATCGAGGGTGCCTCCGCCGTCGACGAGTCGATGCTGACCGGCGAGTCGGTCCCCGTCGAGAAACACCTCGACGAGGACGTCTTCGGCGCCACGATGAACACCACCGGCATGCTGAAAATCCGCGCCACCGCCGTCGGCTCCGACTCCGCGCTCGCGCGCATCATCCAACTCGTCGAGGACGCCCAGGGCTCGAAGGCGCCGATCCAGGGCCTCGCTGATCGCATCGCCTCCGTCTTCGTGCCGGTGGTGTTCGCGATCGCTGCGCTCACCTTCCTCCTCTGGTGGGCGCTCGGCCCATCGCCCGCCCTCACCTTTGGCATCCTCAACGCCGTCGCCGTGCTGATCGTCGCCTGCCCGTGCGCCCTCGGCCTCGCCACACCGACCGCGATCATGGTTGGAACCGGCCGCGCCGCGCAGCACGGCATCCTCATCCGTGACGCCGAGGCGCTCCAGCGCGCCCGCGGCATCGACACCGTCCTCCTCGACAAGACCGGCACGATCACCGAAGGCCGCCCCGAGGTCGTCTCCGTCTGGATGCTCGATGGGGCCCCGGTCACGCCCGACGAGCTGATCCGTCTCGTCGCCTCCGCCGAGCGTGGCTCCGAGCACCCCTACGCCGCCGCCGTCGTCCGCGAAGCCGGGCGTCGCGAGGTCAACCTCGACTGGCCCCTCACCTTCGAGGCCGTCGCGGGCGAGGGCGTGATCGCCTGCCTCGATGCCCACGAGCTGCTGGTCGGCAACGACGAGCTCCTCGCCGCCCGTCGCGTAGCTTCCGAGGGCCGCTCGTTGCTGGATGGCCTCGCCGATGCCGCCGGCCAGCGCGGCGAGACCCCGATCCGCGTTGCCATCGACGGCGAAGCCGCGGCCCTGATCGCCGTCGCCGACCAGATTCGCGAGGGCGCGGCGGACGGCATCGCCCGCCTCCGCGACCTCGGCGTCCGCGTCGTCATGCTCACCGGCGATCAGCAGCAGACCGCGCACGCGGTCGCCCACAGCGTCGGCATCTCTGAGGTCGTCGCCGAAGTCCGCCCCGAGGACAAAGCCGAACTCGTCCGCCGCTTCCAGACCCAGGGCGGCACCGTCGCCATGGTCGGCGACGGCATCAACGACGCACCCGCCCTCGCTGCCGCCGACGTCGGCATCGCCGTCGGCACCGGCACCGACGTCGCCCTCGAGGCCGCGCCCGTCACTCTGGTCCGCCCGGACATCGGCCGGATTGCCACGGCGATCAGCATCAGCCGTTCCACCATGCGCACCATGTGGCAGAACCTCGGCTGGGCGTTCGCCTACAACATCGCCCTGATTCCGGTCGCCGCCGGGCTCGGCTTCCTCGTGTTCGATCAGGTACTGGACGGAGCCGCGGTTCCTGGGGCCCTCGAGCCAATCTTCGGTGAGCGCGGCTTCCTCAACCCGATCGTCGCCGCCGCCGCCATGGCCTTCTCGTCGGTCTCGGTGATGACGAACTCCCTCCGCCTCCGAGGCGCACCCGTCGAATGACGATCCGTCCGAGGCGCGCCGTCTAGCGTTCCGCGCCGATCAACGTCAGCGCGATCGCTTCCGCCAGGCAGTTCCGCCGTAGCTCCTCGAGGTCCTGGCTCTCGTCCGGCCCGTGGATACGGCTGGTCGGCTCCCCGACCCCCGTCAACAACACTTGCGCCGCCGGGAACGCCTCCTCGAGGTCCGCCACCAGCGGGATCGACCCGCCGATCCCGATCTCCACCGACTCGCGTCCCCACGCCTCGAGGTATCCGGCCCGGAACGCGTCGTACGCCGCCCCGTCCGTTTCGAGGTCCATCGGCGCCGCCATGCCCGGACCTGGCTCCACCGTCACCTGCGCCCCCCAGGGCGCGTGCGTTTCGAGGTGCTCCGTCAGCGCGACCATCGCGGCCTCGGGGTCCTGTCCCGGCGGAACGCGCACGCTCACCTTCGCCCGCGCCACCGGCACGATCGCGTTCACCGCCTCCGCGATCCGTGGCGCGTCGATCGCCAGCACCGAAATCGCCGCCCGCCGCCACATCCGCGCGGTCAGCGATCCCTCCCCAACCAGCTCAACACCATCGAGGACGCCCGCGTGCTCGCGCAGCTCGTCCTCCGTCAGGTCCAGCGGATCGGCATCGCCCGCCGCCAGTCCAGCCACCGCTACTCGGCCCGCGTCGTCATGTAGCGTCGCGAGTAGTCGCGACATCGAGCTCAGCGCATCCGGCACCGCGCCCCCGAACTGTCCGCTGTGTACCGCTGCCTCGAGCGTTCGCACCTCCACCACGCAATCCACGAGACCGCGCAACGAGGTGGTGAGCGCCGGCTGCCCGCGCCGCCAGTGCTCCGAGTCGGCGATCACGATCACGTCCGCCCGCAGCTCCTCCCGATACGCCTCGAGGAACCGCGCGAAGTTCGGCGAGCCGATTTCCTCCTCGCCTTCGACGAACACCTTCAGGTTGACCGGCGGTTCGCCGTCGAATGCGCGCAGCACCGCAAGGTGGGCCGTGATCCCCGCCTTATCGTCAGAAGCGGCGCGCCCATAGAGGCGCCCATCCCGCTCCACCGGCTGGAACGGATCGCCGCCCCAATCGTCAAGGTTCCCCGGCGGCTGCACGTCGTAGTGCGCGTAGAGCAGCACCGTCGGCGCGCTTTCAGGACCCGGCGCCTCCGCGAACACCGCCGCCGGCGCGTTGGCCACCTCGAGCTTCCGCACCGGCGCTCCCCCCTCGGTCAACAGCTCTGCCACCAGCTCCGCTGCCTCCCGCAGCGCCGGCGTATCCGGCCCCTCGAGGCTGATCGAGGGCACCCGCACCAGCCGTTCGAGGTCGGCGCGCACACCGGGGAACAGCTCGTCGATTTTCGTCCTCAGGTGGTCGTACAAGGCAGGCCCCACTCTGGGTGGTCGACGCGCTAGCTCGGCCAGTTCGCCGCCGCGGGCGTCGCGAAGTCCGTCCGCTCGCCCTCGGTGAACCCGTCCTCGAGCAGCGCGCTCCGCACCAGCTCGATCGCCGCCGCCTCCGGCAGTTCGAGGATCATCGTGATCCGCGCCACCTCGACGGGCAGATCGGGTGCCGACAGGTCGTGCTCCACATGCACGATGTTCGCGCGCGCCCGCGCGATCGCACCGCTGATGCGCTCGAGTTCGCCCGGCACGTTCGCGGTCGCCACCGTGATCCGCCGCCGTCGCCCGTCTGCCTCGAGACCGCGGTCCACCAGCCGGTCCAGGACGTTCACGTCGATGTTCCCGCCGGAGATCACTGCCACGGTCGGTCCGCTCGGCTGCACCGCGCCTGTCAGCAGCGCCGCCACGCCAAGCGCGCCCGCTCCTTCCGAAACCACGCGCGCCCGTTCGAGGAGGAACACGATCGCCCGCGCGATCGCCTCCTCGCTGACGTCGATCACGTCGTCGACGTATTCGCGGATCAGCCCGAGCGTCAGCTCCGAGGGCCCCGCGACCGCGACGCCGTCCGCGATCGTGTGCCGCGGCAACACCGCCACCGGCGTCGTTGCGTTCAGCGACTCGACGATTCCGTTCATCGCGCTTGCCTGCACCCCGATCACCCGCGCATCTGGCCGTCGCGACTTGATCGCTACGGCGACCCCTGCCAGCAGCCCGCCCCCACCCGCCGGCACGAGCACCGTTCCGAGGTCAGGTGCCTGTTCCAATAGCTCCAATCCGAGCGTTCCCTGCCCCGCCACGATTGCCGGCGCATCGTATGGCGGGATATAGAACAGCCGGCGCTCCTCGGTAGCCGCGCGCGCGTGCGTCTGTGCTGCCGCGAGCGAGCCCTCGACCAGCTCGATCGTCGCTCCGTAGCTGCGGCATGCCTGCTGCTTCGCCGCCGGCGCGCCTGCCGGCATCACCACCGTCGCCGCAATCCCTCGCTGGGAGGCGGCCAGCGCGACCGCCTGCGCGTGGTTGCCGGCGCTCGCCGCGATCACCCCCGCCGGCGGCGACTCCAGGCTCGCGAGGACGTTGTTCGCCCCCCGCACCTTGAACGACCCGGTCCGCTGCAGGTTCTCCAGCTTCAACGTGACCGGCGCACCGACCCGCTCGGTCAACGTCTGACTGGCGACCGTCGGCGTCAGCCGCACGAACTCCGCGATCCGCTCGCGCGCGGCCTCGATTTCGCCGGGGGTAACGCTGTCGCTCACCGGCCGATCCTAGCGCGTGACATGCTCGTCGCCCGCCTGGAAGTCCCGAGGCCCCTCCGACTCCCGGATCATCCGGCGCAGCACCGGGCGCTCCGCGACCTCTCCCTCGACCAGCCTTCTGATCACCGTCACCATCCCCCAGCGGTCGACGGCGCTCATGTCGAGATGGCGCCGGCTTCGGTAGCCAGCCAGGTACCCGGGCACGAACACCCTCCTCCGGAGCAGCTTGATGAGCAGGCGCGATCGCAGACTCGCGTTGGGTCGCGTCCTCGATCGCATCAACACGAGCGTGCGCGCCACATCGGCTTCCGCCGGTCCGGCACTCGCGCGCGCCCAGTCGATCACCCACGGCCCGTCGATCCCCATCAGCACGTTGGCGGGGTGGAAGTCTCCGTGCAGCAGCGCGTCGGCCCGAGGCAGCATGTCCAGCTCGCCGAGCGCCCACTCCCGCACCCACGCATCCTCCGGTCCCAGCCGGTCCAGCCAGCTTGCGACCACGTCGTGGATCGGGGTGACATCGGCCGGCGCCGTTCGCTCGTGCAGCGTCGCGTGCATCTCCCCGAACCGGCGCGCGAGCCTGGAGATCTTCCAGGGGGCCTTGAGCATCGCGCTCAACGTCGGCCTGCCCCTCACGCGCTCCAGCACCACACCGGGGCGGCCGTCGATCGTGACTAGCTCGTGGACGGCCGGGACGGCTAACCCCGCGGCGGCCGCGCTCCGCATCCCGGCCGCCCCGCGATCGCGCGATTCGGCGCCATCCTCGATCGTGCGGCGGAGCAACCGCAGCACCCGCCCTTCGCCCCACTCGTAGACGTCGGCCTCGTTACCGCTGCTCAGCTGGCGTGCCGCGGCGAGACGTCGCGAGCGGTCCCCGTCGTCGATCGTCACCTCGGGATCGTCACGCTCGACGCGCGGGTGGACGGTGCTGCCGCGCTGCTTCGCCCGGCGTTCACGCCGGGCCAAAGTCCCGAGGCCCACCCGACTCTCGGATCAGCCGCCGCAACGTCGCCTGCTCCTCCGTCGGCCCGTCCACGAGCCGCTGGATCACGCGCACCAGCCGCCAGCGGTGCAGCACCTCCAGGTCAAGATCGCGACGCTTCCGGTAGCCGCGCGGGTACCCCGGCATGAAGATGCGCGTCCGAAAGATCCCGAGGAACTGGCGTAACACCCAGCTCGCGCCGGGCGGCTGGCCGGCCTCGATCAGCACCATCGTTCTCGCGACGTCCGCCTCCGCCGGTCCCGATGTCGCCCCCGGCCAATCGATGATCTGGGGGCCGCCCGCGCCCATCAGCACGTTGATCGGGTGGAAGTCGCCGTGCAGCAGCGAATCGCCCGCCGGCAGCGACGCCAACTGATCCTGCGCCCACTGCCGGAGCGACTCGTCGCCAGATTCGAGGCGGTCCAGCTGCGGCCCGACCGCGGCCTGGATGTTCATCATCTCAGCGGGCGCGGTCTGATCGTGCAGCGCGGCCTGCATCGCGCCGAACCGTCGCGAAAGTGTGAACGCGCGCCAGGGCTGTTTGAGCATCGTTGACAGCATCGGCGGCCCGTCGACGCGATCCATCACGAGGCCGGGCCGCCCGTCGACCGTAATCACTTCGTGCACGGCGGGGACTGGTACGCCGGCCGCCGCTGCGCTGCGCATCGCCGCGGCCTCGGCGTCGACCGTGCGCCCGCGCGCCGCTTGCTCCGCCCGCAGCAGGCGCAGCACTCGCCCGTCGCCCCACTCGTAGATCTCGGCTTCGCGCCCTCCATCCAGGAGTTGCGCATCGCCCAGCTGTTGCTCGGCGCTTCCGCGCTCGTTCGTCATGCGCGCATCATGACACTTCGAGATCGCGAACGGGTGACGGGCGGCCGGTGAGCGAAGATGGCATCAAGGTCGCCGGGTCGTCCGGCCGAACGATCGGCGCCGTCCCGATCGTCCTCTTCACCGCCGCGCTCGAGCTGCCGGCGATGGTGCTCCGCGTCGGCAGCATCCACCTCGGGACGGTCGCCGACACCGCGATCTACGGCCTCGCCATCGTCTCCGCCGCGTTCATCCTCGCCTGGGCTGCCGAGGCGGCCGAAGTCGAGATCTCGCAGGCGCTCGCCGTCGCCTTCATCGCGTTGATCGCCGTCTTGCCCGAGTACGCCGTCGACATGACGTTCGCATGGAAGGCGGGCCAGGACCCGGAGTTCGCGCAGTTCGCCGTCGCGAACATGACCGGTGGCAACCGCCTCTTGATCGGTCTCGGCTGGTCGTTTGTCTTCTTTCTCTTCTGGTTCCGCACGCGCGGCCGGGTGCTCAACCTCACCCGCGCCCACTCGATCGACGTGATCGCGCTCGGCGCCGCCACGCTCTACTCGCTGACGATCCCGCTCAAAGGCAGCATCTCGCTCGTCGACACCGCCGTGCTCGCCGCCATCTTCGTCGTCTACATCGCCGTCATCGCCCGCGCCGAGAGCGATGAGCCCGAGCTCGTCGGCCCGGCGGCCGCAATCGGCGCCTTGCCCAGGCGCCAGCGCCGGATCGTACTGATCGCCATGTTCGCCTTCGCCGCCGCCGGCATCTTCCTCTCCGCCGAGCCCTTCGCCGAAGGCCTGATCGAGACCGGTGTCGAACTCGGCATCGACGAGTTCCTCCTGGTCCAGTGGCTCGCCCCGTTCGCCTCGGAGGCGCCCGAGTTCCTCGTCGCTGGCATCCTCGCCTACCGAGGTCGCGCCACCGTCGCCATGGCTGCCCTACTCTCCTCCAAGGTGAACCAGTGGACCCTGCTCCTCGGCGGCCTCCCGATCGCCTTCTCGCTCTCCAGCGGCGAAGCCAGCGCGCTCCCGCTCGACGACCGTCAACAGATCGAGGTCTGGCTGACTGCCGCCCAATCCGCGTTCGCCGTCGCCGTCGTGCTCAGCCTGAGCGTGAGCTACCGCGAGGCGATCGCCCTCTTCGGGCTGTTCATGCTCCAGTTCTTGATCCCCCTGGAGGAAGTTCGGATCGCGCTCACCGTCGGCTACCTCGTGCTCGCCGTCTGGCTCGTCGCGTCGGGGCGCCGCGAGCTGTTCGCCCTCTTCCGCAACGCTCGCGAGGAGATCGGGTCGCGGTCTGCTGCCCGTTCGGGCTAGCCATGTCGGCCGTGCGCGCCGCCTCGAGTCAGGACTCGTCCGGTCGAACGACGACGACCGGGCACGGGCTGAGCCGCAGCACCTCCTGCGACACGCCGCCGAACAACCCGCGCAGCCCGGACGCGCGTCGGCTCGCCACCGCGATCAGATCGACCTGTTCCGTCGCCGCGACCGAGACGAGGCGTTCCGCCGGATCCTCGCCGCGCCTTAGCTCTTCCACCAACACCACAATCGCGACGCCGAGGTCGGCGGTGGCCGCCTCAATCGCCGATCGCGCCCGCCCGCGTACCTCCAGCATCGCCGCATCCCTCGACGGCGCGACAACGTCCGCCGCGTCGATCCGCGGATCGAGTACATGGCACACCACGAGCTCACCGTTGGAGTCCCGGACAAGGTTCGCCGCGACCTTCAACGCCTCTTGCGCGCCATCACTCCCGTCGTACGCGACGAGAATGCGCACTGCCTAGCCGCGCACCAGCACGTCGGCCCGCGCGATCGCCGCGAGTGCGCGCTCCAACGAGGCCTCGCGTTCGTCGGCCTCGATCAGCGGTGCCGCCAGCACGTGCCCGGCCCCGTCCTCGATGTACCCGGCCAGCCGCTCCGCGACCTCGACCTCGCTGCCCGACACCACGAGGTCGTCAAGCAGCTCGTCCGAGTAACCGCTCTGCACGTCCGGGAACCCGGCGGCCGCGAACATTGCCTGGTAGAACGGAACCTGTGCGTAGCGCCCGAGCTGGTCGATCTGCTTCCGCACGTCTCCTCGATCTTCCGTCACCAGCATCGGCACATGGGCCACCAGCGGCGGCGCATCGCGCCCCGCCGTTGCGGCGCCCCGCGCGATCGCCGGCAGCGCCTCGTTGACCAGGTAGTGCTTCGGGCACATCCACGAGATCGCGCCATCCGCCAGCTCCCCGCAAGCCTCGAACGAGCGCGGCCGCAACGCCGACGCCATCAGCGACAGCGAGCCCGGCGACCGCATCTGTGCCTTCGCCGTCACGTGCCGCCCCTCGAAGTCCACCGACCCCTCCTCGAATAGCGAGCGGATCACCTGCAGGTACTCCCGCAGGTTCGTCAGCGGCGCCGACCAGTCGACGCCGAAGTTCGCCGCCATCATCGGCTCGTGCGACGGCCCCAGCCCGAGGTGCAACCGCCCCGGCGCCAACTGCTCCAGCGCCTGCGCCTGCTGCGCGATCACCACCGCGTGTCGAGGCCACGTCGGGATGATCGCCGTCCCGTAGTCGATCGAGCTCGTCGAGGTCAGCGCCACTGCCGCCGCCGTCAGCGGATCGGCGCCGCCCGCTCCGCCGATCGTCGACCACGCCACCGGAATCCCGGCGTCCTCGGCCTGCTGAATCTGTGCCACAAACGACGGTGCATCGACCGCCTGAATCGAAACGCCAACCGTCGGCCTCGTGAGGGTCATGGGGAGTCTCCGTTCGTGCCGCCCGATTGTGACGGCTAGCGCCGCCGGGTCAATAGCGTGTCCCGCTGCGTCGATCAGCGGGCGAATGGGGGCGCTTGAGGCACGCCCGCCAGGACCGCGCCTTGCCCCGGAGAAAGCGAGCGAGTCAGTCCGAAGCAGGTGATGAGTTCACCGCGAGCTGTCGCCCCCCCCCACAGCGTGCGATCACGGGGCGGTGCGGGCCGCAGCGACGCGTTCGAAGCCACGCCCCCGCCTGCGATGCCTACCTTCAGGTGCTCGGCGCTGAGCGGAGCGGCCCCTCTTCCGGAGCGGAGTCCGAAGCGTCCCGGCGGTGGAACCCATCGAACAGGACGCGCAATTCGTTGCCCGTCCCGCCAATCCGATCCGGTCCGCGAAGTGGGCGCGAAGGCGTGCTGCAACCCCTACAACAAAACTCAGGGCGGGCGGGTGGGATCTACACCGTGCCGAGACGCGGGCCGAAGGCGGCCTCGCCGTTAGCCAGGGCTGCGCACGCGAGTTCCAAGGCGAGCTACTCGGTGCCGATCGCCAGCACCGAGCGCGCCACTTCGCCGCTCTTCAGCGCGTCGAACGCCTCGTTGATCTCGCCGAACGCCCAGCGCTTCGTCACCAGGCCGTCGATGTCGAGCTTGCCCTGCTTGTACAGCTCCAGGATGCGCGGCATGTCGGTGTGGAAGCGCGCCGAGCCGTAGAAGCTGCCCTTCAGCGTCTGCTCCTGCATCCAGATCATCCCCGAGACCTCGATCTTGTCTATCGGCGGCACCATCCCGACGATCACGGCGGTGCCGCCGCGCTTCGCCATCACGTACGCTTGCTCGGACGTCACCTTGAGACCGATCGCCTCGAAGCCGTAGTCCACGCCGCCGCCGGTCAGCTCCTTCACCGCCTCGATCGGGTCGGTCTCGCCGGCGTTGATCGTGTCCGTCGCGCCGAAGCCCTTCGCGATGTTCAGCTTGTGCTCGATCATGTCGACGGCGATGATCTGCCGCGCCCCGGCGAGCCGCGCCGCCTGGATGATGTTCAGCCCGACGCCGCCGGCGCCGATCACCGCCACCGTCGAACCCGGGTCCACCTTCGCCGTGTTTACCACGGCGCCATAGCCCGTCATCACCGAGCAGCCGACCAGCGCCGCCACGTCGAGGCTCACGTCGTCCGGGATCTTGAGCAGCCCCGAGGCCGGCATCACCGACTGCTCCGCGAACCCCCCGACGTTCGCCATCTGCGACACCGCCTGGTCGCCCAGCTTCAGCGCCGGCTCGTCTCGTCCACGCGCCGTGGTGCGCGTGCTGCACAGGTTCGGGCGGCCGGAGTCGCAGTACTCGCAGTGTCCGCACGGCTGCACGAAACCCATGATCACGCGGTCGCCCTTGGTGACGCTCGTGACGCCTGGCCCTGCCTCCTCGACGATGCCCGCCACCTCGTGACCGAGCACCATCGGGTACTGACCGGGGTAGGTGCCCTCGGTGAAGTGCAGGTCGGAATGACAGACGCCGGCGCTCACCACGCGTACCAGCGCCTCGCCGGGTCATCGATCGTCAGATCGGCCATCTCAAGTGGGGTCTGTGCTGCGTGCAGCACCGCTGCTTGCATCGTCTGAGGTCCCTCCGCTGGGTCGTGTTCGGCACGCGAGCGTCGGGACATACACCCAGTACGGCGACCCCCGCGGCCCACATGGTACCGGTCGTATCGGCCGGCGTCCGTGATCCTCTCGAGCGCCGCCCGCTCGTCCCGCGTCAGTCCCGAGGGCGCGCCCAGGCCACCCGCTCGTCGATGTGTCGCCCGGCGCTGTACGCGATCGCCTCGAATCCGCGACTCTTCCAGAACGGACTGGCCACCGGGTTCATCGACGCGTAGTGCAGGGTGATCGAGTCGTGCCCCGACTCGCGCGCCCAGTCCAGCGACCGTTCGAGCAACGCGCTGCCGACGCCCCCGCCCCGCAGATCCGGATCGACCACCCCGTGGAAGAGGTAAGCCGCCCGCTCCGACGTCGCCGTTGGCGATCCGAACGCCATCCCCGAGAACAACATCTGCATTCCCAGCGTCTCCGCGCCGCGCGTCGCGAGGAAGATTGCATGTCGGTCGCGGCTTAGCGCGTACTTGCTCAACCCGCCCGCCGACTCGCGCACGTCCTCCCACAGGTACGGCCAGAACACCGGCCCCGCGTGGTGGAACCGCCCGTTCACCGATTCGAGGCGCTCGACCTCCGCGTGATCCTCGGGCGTCGCCCGACGGATCTCGATCCCATCCTCGAGGGCGCGCGACTCGAATCGGCGCCGTCTCGCGCCCGGCGTACGTCGTCAGCGCCCCGAACCCGAGCTGGAACCACAGCTCGCGCTGCGCCTCATCCGCCGCGACGAAATCGACGCGGTGATCGAAGAACCCGGAGGCCACCCACCGCTCGGCGAGATGCCCGTACAGCGCCCGGTACGCCGCCCCCACGTCGCTCCCCTCGGTCGCCGCGTGCCCATGAAGCGGGATCCCCACCACCCGAGGTGGGAAGCACTGGGCGAGCCAGTGATCGGCCGCGTGCAGCGCCCGCTGCCCGAACATGAACGCCACCACCTCGCCGCCGGCCTCGGCTACCGCGCCGTCCGCCAGCGGCTCTCCGAACAGCGTCTGCAGCACCTCCGCGCACCGCTCCGCGCTCTCGTACGCCTCCGGAAGCATCGAGATCAACCGTCGGTCGCGCGCGTGCCGGCTCGTCAAGAGACCCGCGCACACCTCGAGGTCCCCCGCCATCGCGTCCCGCGCCGTAACTCGATCTGCCACGCTGACCTCGCCTCGCCTCGGTTCCCCATCGCCCCGCCCACTCTAGGGAGCCGGGCACGCTCCGGCGCGGTCCCTACTCGTCCTTCGGCCGCTTGAACCAGAGCACGACCCGCTTCGTGCGAATCAGGTCGCCTCCGAGCTCCTCGCTGGCGCTGGACACGTCCTGCAGTTTGTTCACGTGGAGCAGCTCCCACCCCTCCTCGCCCAGTTCGTTCAGATACTTAATCGAGAACGTGTCGAACCCGTCGCCGTCGTTGTCGATCACGTGCTCTCGGTATTCCCACTTCACCGTCGCCTCCATCCTCGTGCCTTGCCTCGCGCCCCAACGAGGGCGTCGAGGTCGCACGATCGTCCCCCGAAACGAAACAGGCCGCCCGAAGGCGGCCCGTTGATCTCGATGCCTGCAACCGCTCGCTACGAGAGGTAGTCCCGCAACTGCCGCGACCGCGTCGGGCTGCGCAGCTTCCGCAGCGCCTTGCCCTCGATCTGCCTGATCCGCTCGCGCGTCACGTTGAACTCGCGGCCGACCTCCTCGAGCGTGCGCGCCTTGCCGTCCTCGAGGCCGAAGCGCAACTCCAGCACCCGCCGCTCGCGCGGCGTCAGCGAGGACAGCACGTCCGCCACCTGCTGCCGGAACAGCTGGTACGAGGCCTGGTCGAACGGCAGCTCCGCCGTCTCGTCCGGCACGAAGTCGGCCAGATTGGAGTCCTCGTCCTCGCCCACTGGCGTGTCGAGCGACACCGTTTCCTGCGCGATCTTGCGCAGCTCCTGCACGCGCAGCGCCGGGAGCTCCAACTCCTTGCCGATCTCCTCGGGTGTCGGCTCGCGGCCCAGCTCCTGCTGGAGCCGGCGCGAGACGCGCACCATCTTGTTGATCACCTCGACCATGTGCACGGGGATGCGGATCGTCCGTGCCTGGTCCGCGAGGGCGCGCGTGATGCCCTGGCGAATCCACCACGTCGCGTACGTCGAGAACTTGAACCCGCGCCGGTAGTCGAACTTCTCCACCCCGCGCATCAGCCCGATGTTCCCCTCCTGGATCAGATCCAGCAGCGACAGGCCACGGCCGAGGTACTTCTTCGCGACCGCGACCACCAGACGAAGGTTCGCCTCGGTCAGGTGACGCTTCGAGCGCTCGCCGTCGTAGCGCATCTTCTCGAAATAGAAGTTGAGCGTCGGACCGTGCGCCTTCTGAAGCTTCTCAGCGAGATCCGGCGGCGGCGAGAAGACCTTCGCCTCCGACCCGACGATCTCCGTCGCCCACTCGATGTGCTGTGGCCGGATCACGTTGGTGATGATCGACAGCCGGTAGAGCGCTTCCTTCGAGCGGACCTCGTCCCAGCCCATGTCCTTCATCAGGGCGGCCTGCGCGTCCGGGTCCAGCACGACATCGACGCACTTGCGGAACGTCTCGTCCTGGATTCGATCGAGAACCGACTGACGCGGGAGCGCCAGGAAGCGGCTCACCGAGCGATAGGTGTCGCGTTCTTGGCGAAACTGGCGGAAGAACTGCACCAGCACCTCGGCCGGCGTCGGCGCGCGGCCTTCGGCCTCGCGCAGCTCGTCCTCGGTCGCCTCGAGCTGGATCCACTCCTCCATGTGCCGCGCCAGCCGCCGTTCGTCTGCAGCCGTCAGCAGCGCCACCTGGCCAATGCGGTTCAGGTACTGCCGAACCGGGTCGTCGATCCCGGCCTGCTCGGCCACCTTGCGCGCCTCGGCGATCACCGCCTGATCGCGCGCCCGTCGGTCGAGCAGTGCTTCCAGCTCACCGCCACCGGTGTCGAAAGACGTCTTCTGCGTCATGTTCCTTCAATCCCTCGTCGGGCCAGCTCCCAGGCGGTCAGGCGATCGGTCGCCGCCACGCTGAACAGCCGTCCAGCGGACGGCAACTCGTCGAGGCAACGGCTCACCTCAGGCTGGCGAAGCGCGGAGATCCGCCGTGGATCGCCGAATGGGAACAGGGCAGGACAGTAGTTCGTAAGAGAATCATACCACATCTGAGATCGCCCATCACGACATAACGGACGGTCGTCGCGTGGCGGATAGGCGGTCTGATGTCTCGGTTCGTACGTTATCCGGGGATCCTCGAGTTCTGAATCACCGCCAGCACTTTTCCGGTCACCGTACCCACCGGCGCCCGGCACGGATCGAGCAATGGGTTCGCGTCGCCCTTGGTTTCGAACGCGAGCTCTCCCGTCGACGTGCTCACGACCCGCGTGATGCGGTGGAGCAGGAACGAGCCCGCCACGAAGCCCTCACAACGTGGCCCCGGGCGCTGGAAGATGATGATGTCGCCCACGTCGAGGTCGGTCACCGTCGGGCGGTAGACCACCAGCAGATCCTCGCAGCCGATCGTCGGCTCCATGCTTCCCGTGCACACCGGCTGCGTGACCCACGCGTCGGTGTTTTCGTCGAACAGCAGCGGATTGCCGATCGGGCCGAACGATTCGATCGACTTCAGCTCGTCCAGCCGGTCCGTTTGCGCGTTGAACGCGCTGTTGAGGCCGGACAGGTCGTCTCGCAGCTGGTCTCGTTCGTCGACCAACGCCTCGAGGCTCGTCTCCAGGTCGACCGTGCTCTGGACCGCCGCTTCCACGCTCGCCAGGCGAGCCGCGAGATCTCCCGCCAGATCGTCGCTCGCGTCCAGGTCGGTGGCCAGCCGTTGGTTTTCCTCGCTCAGTGTGACCACGCGCGCGATCGCGCTGTCGACGGCATCGTCGTTCTCACCCACCTGCGCGGTCAGCGCCGTGAGCTGACGGTCCAGCCGGTCGACCTCGTCATCGCGTGCGAGGTAGCCCGCCGCGCCGGCGAGCACGACCAACGTCGCGATCGCGAGCACGAAGAATGTCGGTCCGGCGACGCGCACGATGCGCCGTCCCGCCGCCGCCAGTCGCGGTCTGGAAAACAATGGTTGTCCCACTTTGGCCACGCTCACGCCGGGTCCCTCCGTCGCTCCACCAGCTACCTTGTCGACAGTACGACGAACGATCGGCCGGCTGAGTTCCTGCTTTGATCTACGGCCTAACATCGCTCCCTGCTCAGACTGAATATTCGAGCGAGAGTTGACGAATAGGGTCCGCTGGCGCCAGATCGAGGGGCAATGACCACACGAGACGGCCCTGGCGGCTGGCAAGACGAGATCCGAGGCCGCCTCCTGGCCCGTGGCGCCGAGGCTGGCTGGCCCGAACTCTGGCCCGAGGTCGTCGCCGCCCGCGGCGTCCTGCTCGACGCGATTGCCGCAATTTCCGAGGAGCAAGCCGCCTGGAAGCCGTCGCCCGACGCGTGGTCGATCGCCGAGACGATCCGCCACCTGCTCCCCTCGTCCGACGGCGTGATCGCGATCATCGAGGCGCTCACCGCCGGCCGCGATCCCGGTGCGGACACGCCGTACGACAGCCCCGGCGACGTCACCGCCCACGAGGTCGCACCCGCGTTCAGTGGTTCGTTCAGCGCCCTCCGAGACGCGTTTCGCGACGATTCGATCGCGTTCGCGGCGCTGCCCGCGCGGCTCCCCGCGAACGCGGATCTCGATCGCACCTTCCTGCACATGTACTTCGGCGAGCTGCCCGCTCGCGCGTGGTTCGCTTTCCAGCGCATCCACGACGGCGCCCACCTCCGCCAGATCGAGGCGATCATCGCCGGCGACGCATTCCCCTCCTGATCCCGCGCGGGCCGAATGGCCCCATCAGGACGGGCGGGACGACACGGGCCGCCTGACGCCTCGAGGCCGGAGGCTGACGCCGGGAGTCGTGCTCCGCGCCGTCCGCGTCAACCCGATCGACGCGATCAAGCCGACCCATGTCGCCGCTCGCGGAAACGCGCTGACGCCCTTCGCCCAGCGCCTCCGGCTGCCGGGCAGCACCTTCGCTCGTCTCCCGCTGCGTAACTTGCTCCGCTCACCGCGGCGCGCTGCTCACCATCCTCGGTGCCGCCGCCGTCCTCTCCGTGCTCGTCGGCATCGTCGGCATCCTGGATTCGCTCTTTCGCACGATCGATCGCAGCGACGAGGAGCTGCTCGCTCAGACGTCCGACCGCCTCGAGATCGCCCTCGATGCCTTCTACCCCGCCGACTCGACCGCCGCCACGCTGATCCTCGCCGCCCCTGAACTCCAGGCGGCCGAAGCCGTTCTCCAGGTCGGCGGCACCCTCGTCACCGCTCACCCGGATCACGACATCGATCTCTTCATCGATCTGGTCGACCTCGAGAGCACGCTCTGGCGCCCGACGATCACCGACGGCGCGCTCGACCGCGCGACGCGCGGCATCGTCCTCTCCGCGGCCGCCGCCGCCGATCTCGGCGTCAAGCCCGGTCAGACCGTTGTCCTCTGCCATCCGCTGCGCACCGGCCCCGCCGCGTTCGTCGTCGCCCACAGCGAGCTGCCGGTGGTCGGCGTCCACCCCCACCCGTTCCGCTTCCTCGCCTACATCGACCTCGCGCACGCCGATCTGATGGGCCTCGCCGGAGCGACGAACCGCATCGTCGCCCGCCCCACCGGTGGCGAGGACGAGCGCAGCGTTCAGCGCGCGCTCTTCGGCCTCCCCGGCGTCGCCTCGGTTCAGGGCGTCACCGCCACCACCGACGCGATCCGCGACGCGATGGCGCAGTTCACCGGAGTGTTCCAGATCATCGAGGGCGCCGCGCTCCTCCTCGCGCTCCTGATCGCCTTCAACGCCGCGAGCATCAGCGAAGACGAACGCGCCCGCGAGAACGCCACGATGCTCGCCTTCGGGATCCCCGTCCGCACGATCCTCCGCATGTCGGTCGTGGAGAGCCTCGTGATCGGCCTGATCGGAACCCTCCTCGGCCTGCTCGGCGGCTTCGCCCTGCTGACCTGGACCGTCGACGTGCTCTTCCCTCGCACGCTCCCCGACATCCGCCTCGAGGCGACGCTCTCCTACAGCTCACTCGCCATCGTGCTCGCTCTCGGCATCCTCGCCGTCGCCGCCGCACCGCTGCTCACCATCCGCAAGCTCCGCAACATGGACATCCCCTCGACGCTGCGAGTGATGGAGTAGCTCCCGAGGCCACAGCAGCGTCGAGCGCACCGGGCGCGGTCGCTGAGACCCGTCCGCAGGTTTCACGGCAGAACCCACGCACCGGCGGATTCGCATACGCGGTCCGACAATTCGTGTCTCCAGACCGTCCAGCGGTACCTATGGCCGCCTTCCGGGTCGCCCCGAGAGCGAGGGCGTAAAGAACCCCACCCACGAGCACTCGGCGTAGCGTTCACCGGTATCAATCGTGCTACCCGTAAGTTGCGATGTGGTAGCATGTGTGCTACCTGTTAGGCATGACGGCGATGCTGGTTCACTACTTCGTCGATGGTCGAGATCGTGAGCCGGTGCGGCTGTACGTCGATGCCGTGGAGGCAGCGGGCGAGCGGTCCGTGGTCGCGACCTTCGACCGCCTCCTCGACCTAATGGAGAGCGAGGGCGTGCCGCTCGGGATGCCGCACGACCGGATCATCAACCGGCGCGAGCGGCTCTGGGAGCTGCGATTCGGTGACCACCGCTGCGCATACGCCGAAGTCGACGGCCTGGTGGTGTTGCTGCACGCGTGGAGAAAGCGCACCCAGAAACTGGATCGAAAGGAGGGAGCCACCGCCATCAGGCGGCTGTTGTCGCTCAGATAGCGATCAGAGTGCCTAGAACGCCAGCGAGAGAGAGCTAGACCGATGGCGAAGATCGGAACCAGAGCGCGGGACCATTTGCGCGAATTGAGAGAGCACGATCCGGAGCTGCAGCGCGAGTACGAACGACTCGGGCCGCGGTTCGACCTCGTGCGCCAGCTGATCCGCGCCAGGAAGCGCGCGAAACTCACCCAGCGCGAGCTCGGCGAGCGCGTCGGCGTCTCAAAGAACGTGATCACGCGCATGGAGTCGGGCGAGCACACCCCGCGCCTCGAGACCGCCCAGGAGGTCGCGAAGGCCCTCGGGTACCGGCTCGAAGTCCGCCTAGTGAAGGAACGGGCCAGGGCGGGTGCCGCGAAGGAATAGCCACTACCTCGTCGCCCCTGAGGAGCTCGAGGCCAAGACGGTGGAGCTCGCCCTCGAGGTCGAGGCCCGCCCGCCAATCGCCCAGAAGCTCTGCAACACGCTCGCGCTCCGCATCTCCACCCTCGACTTCGACTGCGCCATGCAATGGTCCGAAGCGGCGAACCCGATCGCCGGCCCCTCGCGCGACTCCATCGAGGGCATGCGAGCGTTCTCCGAGAAACGTGAGACCGACTTCCTCGGCCGCTGACCCCTGACGGCGCCACCAGGCCAACGACGGCTAGGCCGCCAACGCGACGGAGCCATCGACTATCGCACCGAGTCCCCTCTACGAGGCGCGAAGCGTCGAGAGCCCCCGAGGGGGCCGCTCGCGCGGCCGGGCTGCCGCCTTTCAGTGCCGGCGCCTCACGAAGAGGCGCGAAGCGTCAGGCAAGATTATTCGAAGAGGCCCCAGAAGGCGTTGTAGAGCCAGCCGTGGTCGCCGCCCTCGTTTTCGAGCGTGTATCGGTCTCGGTCAGGCGCGTCTTCGTAGGTTTCGAAGTACTCCTCGACGTTCTCGATATTCTCCGCGATGCCTTCGGACGCCTCTTCAACGATATCCACCGACTCACTGACGTTCTTCGGCGAGAAGCCACCGCTGATCCCCTGGAAGAGCGCGTCTGCCCAATCGGTGAACGACTCCCAATAACCGCTGTCCTCCTCTTCCGAGGCGACGGGCTGCTCGGTCACTTCACCATGACCGCAGCCGTACTCGTCGGGGTCGCCCGCGCCGTTCAGGTCGCCGTGGTAGTGGATCACGTCGCAGTTCTCGCCGTGGTCCTCGGTGATACCCTCGTCGTCGCACTCGATCACCGTCGCACCCGCGACCACGCACTCGACCTCCGCGTCGTCGTGCTCGTCCGCTCGCGCCGAGGTCACCGTCGTGAACAGCGCCACGAGCGACACGGCGAGCATGATCGCCAGTCCGGTGCGCGTCATCGTTGAGCCTCGCTCTCGAGGTTCGCCGTCTGCGCCGAGGCCGGGCGGCTGACCGCGATGTCGGCGGCGTTGATGTCCGTCACGCGCAGCGACAACGACAGCTCGCCATCGGCGTTCGCGGCGCTCATCTGCATCTGCAGCGGCACGCCGTACTCGTCGGAGACCCAGATCGTCACCGTCGTTGACTCGTCGAATGCGCCGCCCGGCGCGCCCGCTAGCAGCACGAACGCGTCACCGCTCAGCTCGTACCTCGTCGTCGCGTGTCCCCCGAGGTCTTCGCCGCTGCCGGTCATCCCGTCGAAGGCCGCGCCGCTCGCGCCGCCTCGCCCGATCACCCCCAGCGGCGATGCTCCCAGGTCAACCCATGGCAGGTCGCCGCGCAGCCACACCTGCTCGCCGATCGCGACGCGCTCGGTCTCCTGGCTCAGCCAGGACACCTCGTAGCTCTGCGTCGCGTGCTCGCGATCCGGCAGCACCACCTCGCCGCGTTGCTCGAACGCGAACGGGCTCGATCCGCCCGTCAGCTCGATCACGAGCTCATAGCGGAACGAGAAAACTTCCGATGTCGCGGCGCTCGTCGGGGCGGCTGCCTCGGTCGCCCTCGCCGACGGCGCGTCAGCGATGGAACCGCCGCAGGCGGCCACCAGCAGCGAAAGCGCGCCGATCAGCCACGCGTAGTTCGAGCCTCGAACGAGCGGCCGCACGTGTTCCATCACTAAACGTTCGACCAGATCCGATAGTCGGACCTGGGGGACTTCCCCCGTCGTGTCTACCCTCACGACCTAGGCGTATCCACTGACCGGCGGACATACCTCGGATCGCCCGACGGCCAGCACCGGCCCGTCTCCTGCCCGCCGCCCACGCGAAGAGCCCATCGAGCCCGTCCTCGAAGCGTGGTTGGTTACGAGGCGCGAAGCGGCGGAAGAGCCCCGAAGGGGCCTCGAAGCGTGGTTGCGACGCGCGAAGCGTCAGAAGAGCCCCGAAGGGGCCCCGGCCCTCACGCGACGGGACCGTCTTGTTCTCGCAGGGGCCTCGCAAGGAGGCGCGAAGCGTCGTCAACCCCCGAAGGGGGTCAGCCCCCGAAGGGGGCCCACTGGACGAGGGCGTAGGCGTCTTCGCCTTCGCCGTGGTCCTCGAAGACCGCTTCCACCGTCTGGCCGATCTCGATTGGTGCCTCGGGGTCCTGGCCGACGAGGTTGCCGACCATCCGCACGTTGCCGGCCTGGGGCAGCTCGACCAGCACCGTCATGTACGGCAGGCCTGTCGCGAGGGCCGGGTGTACCGGGTACCAGACTCGCTCCCAGCTGTAGACCACGCCGGTGGGATCCACCTGCTCGTAATCGAGGTTCCACGAGTGGCACTCGAAGCAGATGTGCTCCGGTCCCCACTGCCAGTTCTGGCAATCCTGGCAGCGTTGCACCAGCAGCTCGTGGCGCTTCGTCGCCTCCCAGAACTCCGCACCGAGGCCATCGATGTCTGGTGCCGGAGCCGGCAGACCTTCCGGCAGGGCGTACTTCTGCTCGGTCTTCGTCTCAGTCGTCATCAGATCGCCCCCAAATCGAAGGGTTAGCTCGGCTCGTTCGCGAGGATCATCGACGACACGGGCTGCACCATCGGCCCGGACGTGATCATCGAAACGTCGACCTCCGGGACCTGGTTCGGCGAGGTGCCGCGGATCTGTTTCACCGCCTCGGTGATCAGCTCCAGGCCGTGCATGTAGCACTCCGCCAGGTTGCCGCCGCTCGTGTTGAGCGGCAGCTTGCCGTCCGGCGCGCGGAAGTTATCCGTCGTGAAGAACTCGTTGCACTCGTCCGGCTCGCAGAACCCGTGCTCGACCATGCTCATCAGCACGCCGCCGGTGAAGTTCTCGTAGCTCTGCAGGACGTCCACGTCCTTCGGCCCGACCCCGGCCATCTCGTAGAGCTTCGGGGCGACCGTCTTGAAGTTGGACGTCGCGTAGTCGGGTGCGTTGTGCGCCGAGGCGCCCTGCCGTAGGAAGGAGCCCTGCGCCGTCGACAGGATATACGCTGGCTTCTGCTTCAGATCCTTGGCACGCTCCGCCGAGGTGACGATCACCGCCGCCGCGCCGTCGTTCTCCATGCAGCAGTCGAAGAGGTGGAACGGCTCCACGATCCAGCGCGAGTCCTCGTAGATCTCCTCGGTCAGCTCGCGCCCCTGCATCACCGCGCGCGGGTTGTTCTGCGCGTGCGCGTAGCTGGTCAACGAGATCGCTCGCAGCACCTCTTGCTCTACGCCGTGTTCGTGCATGAAGCGCCGCACGCGCATCGCGAACGACTGGGCCGGCGACATCAGCCCGTAGGGCGCCGTGAACGCCATCGCTCCCGCCGCCTTCGGGATCGCCGCGCCCTGGCCGAAGCGCCCGAACTGCCCCTGCGCCAGCGCCCGGTACACGACCACCACATCCGAGTAGCCGGCGCTGATCGCCGCGACGGCGTTCGCCATCGCTCCCGACCCACCGCCGCCGCCGCCGCCCCAGAACATGTTGCTGAAGCCGTAATGCGGGATCCCAAGCGCGCTGGCGATCCGCTCCGGGGAGTTCCGGTCATTGGAGTACGACGCAAAACCGTCGATCTCACGGACGTCGATGCCTGCATCCTCCGCCGCCAGCAGCACCGCCTCGAGCCCCATCTTAAATTCAGGATCCGGCGCTTGCGCCCGCTTGTAATACGTCGTCTCCCCAACCCCCACGACCGCGGTCTTGCCGCGGATCGTTCGTTCGCTCACTGCTGCACTCCCACCTACGCAGCCGTGTTGTGGCCGCGGCGCTCGATACTACTGACCTGTCGCTCAACCGCCAGCGCCGTTCCGCACGGCGCCATCGTCTAACCCCGCGGCAAGCCAAGCCCCCGCGTCGCGATGATGTTCCGTTGCACTTCCGAGGTGCCGCCGCCGATCGTCGATGCGACGCTCTGCACGTACGACTTCCCGACGTCACCATCGAGGCGTGCGTGCTCCTGCGGCGTGCTGAGCTGTCCGTACAGCCCGAGCATGCTCATCCCCGTCGCCGCGATGCGCTGTGTCAGCTCCGAGGAGAACAGCTTCGCCGCGGACGCCTCGTAGTTCGCGATGATCCCGCCGGTCTGCAAGTGGACGATCCGGTACGCGAGGTTCGTGCCGACCTCGACCTCCGTGAGGCGGTCGCCAAACTCCAGCCGCACGAGCGGCGTGCGCTCGAGGTCCTCGGTGTGTTCCATGGCGTACGCCATCTGCTCCTCGACGACCCGCCGGCTGCCCGAGAAGCCCGCGATGCTGGAGCGCTCGAAGTCCAGCGCCACTGCCAGGTGGTACCAGCCGCGGTCGCGCTCGCCGACCAGGTTCCGCGCCGGGACGCGCACGTCCTCGAAATAGACCTCATTGAACGAGTGGTCGTCCACCATGTTCACTAACGGCCGCACCTCAACGCCCGGCGATGCCATGTCCAGCAGGAACATCGAGATTCCGCGGTGCTTCGGCGCGTCGGGGTCGGTGCGGGCGGCCAGCCAGCCCCAGTTCGCGCGGTGGGCGCCCGAGGTCCAGATCTTCTGCCCGTTCACGACGAACTCGTCGCCGTCTTGCGTGGCCCGCGTCTGCAGCGACGCCAGGTCACTCCCCGCGCCTGGCTCCGAGTAGAGCGTGCACCACCACGAGTCATCTGCGGCGTCCGCGATGCGATTGAGGTGCGTCTCCTTCTGCTCATCCGAGCCAACGAGCATCAACGCCGGCCCGACCCACATCGTGCCCATGTTCTGGCTCGAAGGCGCGCCCTGGTACGCCATTTCCTCGTTCAGCACCATCTGCTGCCAGTGCGATGTCTCCAGGCCGCCGATCTCCTTCGGCCAGGCCAGCGTCAGCCAGCGCCGCTCGGCGAGCGCCTTCTGGAACCCCAGCACCTGCTCGTGTACCGCGGCGTTGGCCTCCTCGTCGCCGCCGCCGATCCGCCCCTCCGGCGCGTGCTCCTCGATGAAACTCTTCACGTCGTCGCGGAATCCCTCTTGCTCGTCGGTGAATCGGAAATCCATGGTTCGCCCCAGTCCCTGCGTCACGTCTGACGCGGCGGTCAGACTCATGGTCGGTTGGCGCACACAGCGTTCGTCTGCTCGCGGCGGCTTTCGAATCGCGTTTGTTTTCCTGAGCGTCGTGACACTAGCAGTCCCGCCGGCCGCCCCGCAATTCGCGTGCGCCGGCCGGTCGAATCGGCGATCCCGGTCCGTCCCGGCACCCGCGCTGCTCCTCGCCGCTAGACTCTGGCCGGCACGGTCGATCGACGGCTCCCGGCACGCTCGGCGGCGGACGCCATCAGGCCGTCGAGCGCGATGGCGATCACCGTGTCGCCGATCTCGTCGATCGAGAGCCTGCCTCCGCGCTGGTACCAGCGTGTCAGCCAGTTGCAGCTCCCGAGGACGGCGAGCGTCGCGACCTGCGTGTCCAGGTCGGCGCGGAATACGCCTTCCGCGATCCCGTCGGTGAGAATCCGGCCAATGATCCGCTCGTAGCTCCGGTTTATCCCGCCCCTGGCCTCCAGCGGCTCGGTCTCGGGCTCACGCTTCGGTGGCGCCGGTTCGACGAACCACTGCGAGGACTCGGGGTAGAACTCGTCGATCGTCCCGAGGTGCGCGCGCAGCGCGCGGCGGAGCTTGTCGTCGGCGGGAAGATCGAGGCCGGCGATCGCCTCGACCTCGGCCAGCAGCTGCTCGGCTCGTCGGCGAGTCACCAGCTCGTGCAGCTCTGCCTTGCTCGAGATGTAGTGGTAGAGGCTGCCTTTCAGGATGCCCAGCTCCTGGGCGATTTGTTCGAGCGTCGTCGCTTCGTACCCCAGCTCGCCGAACAGGCGAGCCGCCACATCGAGGAGCTGGTTGAGGTCGCGCACTTTCGTCATCGGAGCTCCCTCCGCTGGGTGATGTCAGTCTAGCCGGAGCCGTGCGGCGTCTGCCGAGCGCGGGCGACGGCGCTTAGAGTCCCTGGTACCACTCCGCGAGTGCGCGCCCGATCGCGTCGGGCGACTCCTCCTGGATGTAGTGCCGGCCCTCGACGGTGACCTCGGTCTGATTCGGCAACGACCGCACGAACTCCCGCCGGTCACCGGTCAAGATGGCGCCCGGCTCTCCATTCACGAACAGCTTCGGTACGTCCGAGGCTGCCAGCCAGGCCTTGTACTCCTCGATCAGCGCGACGTTGTCCGCCGGGCCGCTCGCGAACGGGATCTCCCGCGGCCACTGCAAGGTCGGCATCCGCGAGGCCCCCGGTTCGCGGTACGGGCGCCGGTAGACCTCCATCGCCTCCTCCGACTGCACGGTGTTCCCGAGGATCTGCTCGACGAAGCAGTTCTCCTCGAGGATTTTCTGTTCGCCTTCGGGCGTGCGCGAGAGCGCGAAGATCGACTCGGGCGGCGGCTCCTCGCCCATCGACATGAGAATCGCCTCCATGTAGGCGATGCCCTTCACCCGATCGGGGTGTCGGTAGGCCCAGTGGAAGCCGATCGACGATCCCCAGTCGTGGATCACGAAGGTCACGCGGTCGCCCACGTCGACCGCGTCCAGCCAGGCGTCGATGTAGCGGATGTGGTCAGCGAAGCGGTAGGAGCCGTTCGGTTCCTTCCCGGACTCCCCCATCCCGATCAGGTCCGGCGCCAGACAGCGCCCCATCGATTCCACGTGCGGGATGACGTTGCGCCACAGGTACGAGGAGGTCGGGTTGCCGTGGAGGAACACGATCGAATCGCAGCTCCCGACGTCGACGTACGCGAGCTCCGAGTCGAGCACCGCCACTCGCTTGCGCTCGTAGTTGTCAGTCGCCGAAATCTCTTCCGTCATCGGGCACCCCCGGCCGCTCCGCCTCGTGGGCGGCACCGCAACGCCGAGGGCACCTGCGCCTGAGACCCGCGTCACGAACGGCTAGTTCACGATCCCGTCGATCACGAGTCGGTCGAACTCCGCCATCGACAGCCCGAGGATCTCCCGGAGCACGTACTCGTTGTGCTCGCCGAGCCCCGGCGCGCGCTCGAGCTCATGCTCCACGCCGCCGACGAGCCGGATCGGCTCCGAGTCGACGAGGATCTCGAGGTCAGGCGCCACCGGTTGCCGCTTCGTCTGGTAGTGCCGCGCGAGCTGTGGATCGCGGGTGACCGAGTCCTCTAGGTCCTCGACCGCGGCCGCGGGAATCCCGAGGCCCTGCAGCCGCTCGGCCAGCTCCCAGCGGTCCTCGCTCCCCGTCCACGCCGCGATCAACGCCTCGAGCTCGTCCTCGTTCGCCTTCCGCGCCTCGAACGAGGCGAACCGTTCGTCGTCGGCCAGTCCAGGCTGCCCGATCGCCGCGGCGAGCGCGCGCCACTGCTCGTCGTCGTGAGCCGCGAAGGCGATCCATCGGTCGTCGCCCGCCGTTGGGAAGACACCGTGCGGCGCGGCGTTGAAGCTGCGGTTGCCCGGACGCGGCGCCAGCGTCCCGTCGCGGGCATAGCGCATCCACGCCGTGCCGAGGAGCGACACCGTCGCACCGAGCTGGTTGATCGTGATTTCGCGGCCGCGGCCGGTGCGCTGCCGCTCGCGGACCGCGGCCAGCGCGAGCGTGACCAGCACATGCGGCGCGATGAAGTCCGGGTAGGCAATGCCGACGCCCCGAGGTTCACGGTCCTCGAATCCCATCAGCGAGTTGATCCCGGACGCGGCCATCAGCAGGTTGCCGAGCGTGCGTTCCTTCGCCCACCGCCCGCGGTCGCCGCACCCCGGCATGTGCACTACGATCAGCCCCGGATTCCGCGCCGATAGCGTCGCGTAGTCGAGACCCATCCGATCGAACGAACCGAGCGCGTAGTTGTCGATCACGAGGTCCGCGGTCGCGATCACGTCGCGCAAGATTTCCTTCGACCGCTCCTGCGTGAGGTCGAGCGTCAAAGACCGCTTGCCGGTGTTCGCGCAGTTCCAGAGGCCGGGCAGGTCCGGGTTCCGTGTCCCGTCGGCGAGCAACGCGTTCCGCAGCCCGTCCGGCCGCACGCGCGATTCGATGCGGATCACCTCGGCTCCGTGGTCCGCCAGCATCCGTCCGGCGATCGGTCCGGCCAGCACCCAGGTCAGCTCGATCACCCGGAGGCCGGCCAGCAGCTGGCCCGCGTCGCTCGCCGCTGGCGGCGGCGGAGCAGGGCGAGCCGCCGCCAGCCCCTTGAGGATCGCGTCCGCCTCGCCGAGGCGCGGCGCGGGCCGCAGCTCGACCGGGATTCCGAGGTCCGCGATCGGGCTTCGAGGGATGCTCAGCGTCCCGCCGGTTGCCGCGTCGCTGACCTCGACGAACTGCTCCGAATCCCGGTAGTGCGGCTCGCGCGCGACATCTTCGAGGTCGTAGTTCGGCATCACCACCTGGCCGGCGGCGCGCATTCGCTCCACGAACTCGTCGCGCGAGACCGTCGCGGCATACTGCTTCGCGAGCCGGATGTTCAGATTGTTGAGGGAGCTTGCACCCTGGGCGCCGCGCTGCCAATCATCCGGGCCGAGGTCGTGCTCGACGCCGGCAGCGCTAATCAGCTTCAGGAACGCTCCGAACTGATCGTTCCGTACGTTCGCGCCGGCCCAGCCGCCGTCGCCGCATTGGAGGGCGTTCGACAGGCCCGGCCGCGCCGGCACGTGACGGCGCTGCGAGTACATGTTGGGATTCGCGGTCTGCGTGATCGAGAAGATCACCGCTTCTTGCGCGGAGATGTGGACGTGCGCACCGGTTCCGTCGCGGTCGCGGGCGTGCAGCGCCATCATTACCGCGGTCGTGACCGTGTGCCCGGTCAACTTGTACGCGCAGTCCACCGGCCCGTTCGTCGGCGGATCGGCGGGATCCCCGGTCAGCCACAGCAGCCCACCCGAGGCGAGCGCTGTCAGGTTGTCACCCGTGCGTCCCGCCCACGGCCCCTCGAGGCCATACGGCCGCACCGACACGCGCACCAGGTCCGGGCGTGACTGCCGCAACGCGGCGTCCGACAGGGGCTCGGGAAGCACCCGGCCGGGGCCGGCATCGACCAGCACGTCCGCGCTCGCGAGCAGGTCCAGGAATCGCCCGCGCCCGTTGTCGTCACCGAGGTCGAGTCGCACCGAGCGTTTGTTCGCGTTCAGCTGCTGATGCTCGTAGCCGTGCTCGCCGTCGTCACAGCCGTCGACGAAGGGCGCCAGGCGCCGCACCGGCGCGCCGCCCGGCGGTTCGACCATCACCACCTCGGCGCCGAGATCGGCGAGCAGCCGCGTCCCGTATGCCGCCGACTCGTCGGCGACCTCAATCACGCGAACTCCGGTCAGCGGGCGCCGCTCCGTGGCATCTGGCATCGGCGGGAGCATAGCGAAGGCCGCGGACCGCGACCGCGCTTGCGCAAGAAACCGACAGCCGTCCAGCCGCCGTCTGATGCCACACTGGGAGACTGATCGCGAAGGACCAGAGGGATATCCATGTCGGCCGGCGAACGTGAGCTGTTCGGCAGTGCCGCCATCGGCGTGCGCGACTTCCGCTGCTCCGGCCGCAACGGCGAGGGCAACATCGAGGTCGTGAACGGGACGCAGCTCTGCCTCGTTCGGACAGGGTTGTTCGGCTATCGGGCGCGCGGCCGGGAACACATCGCGGACGCGAACAGCGTGCTGCTGCTCCGCGAGGGCCTCGAGTACGAGACTCGTCACCCGGACGGTGAGGCGGACGCGTGCACCGTGTTCAGCCTGCCTGAGCGAAGCCTCCGGGCGCTGACGAACACCCCGACGATCAGTCCGCCGTACCCAAGCCCCCGTGGACGGTGCGAGCGGTCAGCGCCGACGCATTCCGCGAGCATTGGACCCTGCTGCGCGAGCTCGCCGCGGATGCTGGCGATCCCGACCGCGTGCTCTCGATCGAGGAGCGCGCGCTGCACATCGCATCTGACCTGCTCAGCTCACCGCTGCCCAAGGGTCCGCCGGGCCGGCTCACGCGCGCTGCAACGAGGCGTGTCCACCGTGAGCTCGCCGAAGACGCGAAGGAGCTGATCGCGCTGCTCCTTCCGGACCGTCTCCGGCTCGCCGACCTCGCCGCGGAGCTCGGCTGGTCGCCGTTCGAGCTGAGCCGCCCGTGTCGCGATCCGGACAGCAGAGAGCCGCCCGGGTCGGGGCGGCTCTCTTGTCATGCTCGCTTCCGAGGCTCGGTCGTTAGGCGACCTCCTCCAACTCCGAATCGTCATCGTCCGACTGCTCTGCGGCGGCGCCCGACAGCTGGGCTGATCTGTCAGACAGGCGGAACAGCGCGACCTGCTCGCGCAGCTCGTCGGCGAAGCCGCCAAGCTGCTCCGCGCCGGTGGCGACTTGCTCCACCTGGGCGGCGACTTCCTCGGAGCTGGCTGACACCTGCTCCGTTGCCGCCGAGTTCTCCTCGGCGACAGAGGCGATCTGCTCGGACGACTCGCCTGCTGACTGCCCGACGGCCTTGAGCTCGTCGATCAGCGTGAGCATGTCATCGCTGGCGCCCTTCACCACCGTCGAACGGTCGGCGATGTCGGCGATCTGGGCGCTCGCGCCCTCCACCGTCGTGAGGATCTGGGCCAACGCCTCCGCGGTCTCCGCGGCGGCCGCCGTGCCCGTCTCCATCTCCGTCGAGCCTGCTTCGATCGCGTTGACCGTCGCGTCGACGCCGTTCTGGACCCCGTCGATCAATGACGCGATCTCCTGCGTCGCCTGGGTCACCCGCTCAGCGAGCTGGCGGACTTCGTCGGCGACCACCGCGAACCCCCGTCCCTGCTCGCCGGCGCGTGCGGCTTCGATTGCCGCGTTCAGCGCGAGCAGGTTCGTCTGCGCCGCGATGTCGTCGATCACGGCGACGATCTTCCCGATCTCCGCCGACTGCTCGCCGAGCGAGGCAACCTCCTTCGAAGCGACCTCCATCGCGTCGCGGATCCGATCGATCCCGTCGACCGTGCTCTGCATCTTCTCGCTGCCCGTGCGGGCCGCCGCCGAGGCCTCTTCCGCCCGCGCGGTCGCCTCGGTGGCTCCGGTCGCCACCTGTTCGGCCGCGCCGGCGACGTCGGTGCGCGCCTTCTCCTCCAGCGTCCCGGTGGCGCTGTTGAGCTTGTCGACGGCGTCGCTCAGCTCCTGCACGGCCTCCGCCTGCTGGCTCGTGCCCTCGGCCACCTGCGAGCTCGTCCTCGCGGTCTCGGTCGTCGCCGCAGCGGACTGGCTCGCGGCCTCGGACAGTTCGTCCTTGGCCGTCACCAACTGCGTGACCGCGTTCGTCGTCTTGCCGAGCATCGTCGACAGCGTCGCGATCATCGAGTTGAACGCGCGGCCGAGTGCGTCGGCCTCGGAGCGCTGATTGATCCCGACCGTCAGGTCGCCTTCCGCGATCCGGGTCGCGGCGATCGCCGCCTCCTGCAGGTAGCCCTGCATACCGACAAACGCGTTGCCCATCACGTCGCGCTCGGAACGCGGCGTGACCTCGACGCTGACGTCACCGACCGCGATTCCATCCGCCGCGGTCGCCATCTCGCCGAGATACGTCTGCATCTCGCCGTAGGCCTTGGACATGTCGCCCAGCTCGTCGTTGCTCTTGATCGTCACCTGCTCGTCGAGCTCGCCTTGCGCGATCTTCGACAGGCCGCTCGAGATCTGCGACACGCTGCCGGAAATGCTCCGCGCGAGGTAGACGCCGATCGCGATCCCCGAGCCGATCGCCAGCGCGACGAGCACCAGCGTCAGCGTCCGCGCGCTCGTGTACGTGCTCGCGGTTGCCGCCGCCGTGTGCTCCGCTTCCGCTTCGAAGATGGTGCGCAGTTCGCCGATCTCGACGATCGCCAGCTTGAACGCCTCCTCGCCCGAGCCGCGCAGCACCGCTTCGCCGGCCTCGAACGCCAGGCCCGCTGCTTCGTCGGCGGCCACCAGGTCGACCTCTTCGACGAAAAGGCTCCAGTTGTGTTCCAGCTCCTCACCGATGATCAGCGTCTCGCCGTGCAGGTGACCGCTGAGCAGCAGCTCGTCGATCAGGTGCGTGACCTCCTCGGCCTCGGTGAACGCGACGCTCAGGAAGTGCTCGGCCTCCGCGGCCAGCTCCTCCGCGTGCGTCGGATTCTCGGCGGCGATTTCGTTGGACATGAGCGTGGCCAGCACGCCCTTGGTCAGCTCGACCTGGACGTCGAGCGCCTCTTCCTCGATCGCTGCCGTCAGCACGATCGACTCGAGGTCTTCTTCGAAGATCAGCTGCGCGCCTTTGTCGATCGAGGCCATGCGGGTGATGCTCACCCAGGCCAGGACCGCCACGAGCGCCAGCACGATCAGGAGCTTCGCGCCGATCGGAATTCGTCTCGTCGTCAGCATGTCAGTTCCTTTGCGTTACTTTCCCGCGGCTCGCGCGGTCTCGCCCGACGGGCCCGATGTTCAACGTTCGCTAGCGGTGCCCGGCGATCGAGGCGTCGTGCCAGGAATCTTGAAGTCTGGTCCGATCGCTCATTCGGAGTCATCCTTGCTCTCGCGCCAGCCACGGCGCGCCCTCCGGCTCGCGATACCCAGCGGCACACCTCGCGATTCGCCGCGTAGTCCTACTGTCTCGGGACCGTGCGTGCCCCGATTCCGGGAGCACCCTGACAAAGGGTGTTCACGGCACGAGTCATCAGCGACAAGTCAGCGCGCGCTCAGCACGAGCTGAGCAGGACGCGCCCGTTCACCCGCGGCATGACGCCAGGGCTCAAGGTCTCGAACCCGCTGCGTCCGGGGCGAGGGCGCCGGAGGGACAGTCCCTGCTTCAGGGCGCCCCCGCCGCTGGCGAGGACGACCAGTCCCTGCCGATGGAGTTGTAGGCGCGGACCGGGGAAGCCACCCCCGGTCCGCGGCGGGCGTGATGTCGAGGCGGGGCCAGGCAGCTCGGCTCGCCTCCGTCAGGGGCGCCGCTGATGCCAGGATCATTGAGCGTCCCGCACCGTAGCTTCATGCCGTTTCGACAGCGCGGTTGCCGGCGGCTCGGCGCGCCTTCCACCCGGTCTGCTCGCCATCCGCGGCTGTGGTCCGCAGCGACCGGCCGTTCGCGGAGGGCGATGCCGGCGAGGAGCCCCAATGACACGGCGGAACCAGCCGCCCTTGATCCAGGGCTGGTCGTGATCGAGCGCCAACGGCGCGCAGACGGAGGGTCGGGACGGTGACCACTGAGATCGCACAGACGGACGGCGACGTCGGATCGCACGAAGCAGGGCAAGACTCTGACCGCCAGGTCGTCGTTTTCCGGCTCTCCACCGAGCGCTACGGCGTCGACATCGGCACCGTCCGCGAGATCATCCGGCGCCAGACCGTCACCCGCGTGCCCTCGGCGCCTGATTCCGTCGAAGGCCTGATCAATCTGCGCGGGCGCACGATCCCGGTGGTCGACCTCTGCCGGCGCCTGAACCTGAGCATCGCCGAGGAGACCGACGCGAGCCGGATCATCGTTCTCGACACCGGCGCCGCCGACATCGGCGTGTTCGTCGACGAGGTGATGGTGGTGCTGCGCGTACCTCAGGACTCGATCTCGGACGTCGCTTCGATTGCCGCTCGCCCCGACAGCTCATACCTGGACGGCATCGCGCAGGTCAACGACACCCTGCTGATGCTGCTCGATCTTGACGAGGCGCTCTCGGTGGAGTCCCTGCGGAGCTTCAAGGCCAAGGTGTTCGCGACCGAGATCGTCGATGAGCCGGAAGCGGCCGACGACGAGACGGACGAGGCGACCGAGGGCGAGGCAGACGAGGAGCTCGCCGAGCCCACCGCCGAGGCGGACGAAGTTCCGGCCGTCGCGTCCGAGTCCGAGCCCGACGAGCCCGAGGTCCCGACGGCCGAGGCCGAAGTCGAGTCCGAGCCCGACGCGCCCGAGGCCCCCACCGCCGAGGCGGAAGCCGAGTCCGAGCCCGACGCGCCCGAGGCCCCCACCGCCGGGGCGGAGCCCGAAGCGGAGCCCGAGCCTGAGTCCCCCACGGCCGAGGCGGAAGCCGCGTCCGAGCCGGACGGGGCCCATTCGCAGCCCATCGAATTCGCGCCAGCCGAACACGAGCCCATCGAAGGCACCGCCGCCTCGGAGGACGACGTCGAATTGGACATGGACCTCGAGCCCGATCCGGAGGCGGACGGCCCCGCTGCCGAGGACGCCGAACCGGAGGAGGAGGCCGCGTAGGCGCCGACCCTCCGAACACGTCTGCAGCGACTCCGTCCGGCTCGGGATCAGCGAACGCCTCGCTGTCCGCGCCCGCTCCCGCTCAGGATCCACACCGATACCCGCGGCTCGTCCGGCGCCGCACCATCGCTTGATGGGATACCTACGCGCCGAGGGAGCGACCGAGCGGACGCTGCCGCCGCCTGAGTCCCGCGCGGTCCCCGCTAGTCGTCGCCCGCCGCGGCCGCCCGCTTCGCCTCGAGCCTGTCGATCTCGTTCTGCACCGCTTCCGCGGCGAACCCGACGAACGCCTCGCGATTCTCGAGGCTGTAGTCGTAACTCGCGCGACGCAGCTCGTTCTTCTGCTGGAAGTGCGGCACCACGTAGCGCGCCATCAGCTCGTAGTGTCGTCTTGTCGCGGCAAAGTCAGCCCAGTTGTGCGCCAGCTCCATGAACGCGCCAAACCCGCCCGTGCCCACGAGCAGTTTCTCGATGTGCGCGATCGCGTCGTCGGGGGTACCGATCACCGCCATCTTTTGTTCGACGAGAAACTCCAGCGCGTCGTCGATCGAGTCCGGCACGATCGGGAACGTCGTCACGTCGCGGAAGTACTGCGCCCACCGCTCGAGGCCGAACCGTACGTTCTCACGGGCCTGCTCCCGCGTATCAGCGATATGGGCGAAGCTCACCAACCGCCAGATCGCGCGGTCGGCGATCTGGCCGTGCTCGGCCGCTGACTCCTCGTACACACGCCAGTTGTGGACGTGAGCCTCCAGCGCCTCGTCCGACGTCCCACCGATCGACAGCATCCCGAGGCCGTGCCGCCCGGCGGCGAGCGCCCCCGCCGGCGACTTCGCCGACGCGACCGCCATCTCGAGGCGCGGCTGGCTGTAGGACGGGAGCTGTAGCCGCGCCTCACGCAGCTCGAACCAGTCCGTCTTTGCGGTGACGGTCTCACCATCGACCAACGGGATGATCGCATCGATCGCCTCGTTCATCATCCGCCGCTGGTCGCGCGGGTCGATCCCCATCCGGTAGGCGTCGCCGGCCAGAGCTCCGGGCCCCATCCCGAACATCGCCCGGCCCCGCGTCATGTGATCGAGCTGCACCATCCGGTCCGCAACCATGAACGGGTGGTGATACGGCAGCGACACCACCCCGGTTCCGAGGCGGATCTGCTTCGTTCGCTCCGCGGCCGCTGCGATGAACACCTCCGGCGACGCGATGATCTCGTAACCCCCGGAGTGGTGCTCTCCGACCCACACCTCGTCGTAGCCGAGCTGATCGAGGTGTTCCACCAGCTCCAGGTCACGGTCGATCGCAGCCGTCGGGTCTTCCTCGACGGGGTGGAACGGGGCCAGGAAAATCCCGAAGCGGAGCCGCCCGCTCGGTGGCGCTGAGGTGGTCATGTCGTGCTCCTTGTGGTCCGATCGCCAGCGCAGCATGGCGCTCGTGGGGCGGCCGCGGCAACCGGCCGGCGCTGTCGCCGGGGGGTCCTCCCCGCGATCACCAGCGGCGCGATGTACATTGCGCGCGTGATTCCCCGCGGCCGGCCCAGCCCGGTCGCCGGCGACGAGGAGCTAGAGATGACCACCACCGAGTACGAGACGTACGACCCGGCGAAGCATGATCGCGACACGCCCCAGGAGACCTTCGGCCCGGTCGTCAAGGTCGACAAGGAAGAGGGCGGTCAGATCCACGTGATCACGATGAACCGCCCGCATCGCCTCAACTCGATCGGCGACGGCCTCGGCGAGGCGCTCTACGACGCGTTCGCCGCCTTCCGCGACGACCCGACGGCGCGCGTCGCGATCCTCACCGGCGCCGGTGACCGCGCCTTCTGCGCGGGTGCGGACCTGATCGCCACGTCGGAAACTCGCAAAGCCCAGTCCAACGGCGACTCAGCTAGCGGCTACCGCGCTCCGCGGACGAACAAGAACATCGTGCCGCTCTCGGAGGGGATGAACCTCTGGAAGCCCACGATCGCCGCAGTCAACGGTTTTGCGGTCGCCGGTGGCTTCATGTACGCCATGCAGTGCGACATCCGGATCCTCGCCGAACATGCCCGCGTCGGCATCGCCGAGGTGCGCTGGAACATGGGCGGCGCCGGCTGGATGATCCCGGTCACCCGCCAGATCGGCCTCGGCTCCGCGCTCGAATTGATCCTCTGGGGCGACACCCAGTACACCGCCGAACGCTGCTACCAGATCGGCTGGGCGCAGCGCGTCGTCCCTGCCGAGGAGCTCATGGACACCGCCATGGACTACGCCCGGCGCGCACTGTCGATGGCGCCGCGGGCGGTCCGCAACAACAAAGAAGCGATCTACCGCGGCTACTACCTCGAGCCGATGATGGCCGACTCGTTCGGACGCTCGCTGGAGCAAAACCTCGTCGGCATGCAGGATTCCGTCGAGGGTCCAACCGCCTTCTCGGAGAAGCGCAAGCCGAACTTCACCGACAACTAGTCTCCGAGCGGACTCCACGATGCCCGACCGAGCGTTCGACGGCTTGCGGGTGCTCGAACTCGGAGACTTCATCTCCGCCGCCTACGGCACGAAGCTGCTCGCCGACCTCGGCGCCGACGTCGTCAAGGTCGAGCCGCCGGGCGGCGACAGCGTGCGCCGGCACGGCCCGTTCCCCGGCGACGAGCCGAACCCCGAGGCGGGCGCGCTCCACCTCTTCCTGAACGCCAGCAAGCGTGGGATCACCGCCGACCTCGATCGTCCCGAGGATCGCGAGCGCGTCCGGGACCTCGCGCGCCGGGCGGACCTGGTGCTGCACAATCTGCCGCCGAGCCGCCTCGAGGCACTCGGGCTGAGCCACGCCGAGCTGAGCGCGGAGGCGCCTGAGCTGGTGATGGTCTCGATCACCCCGTTCGGCTACGACACCCCGCACCGCGACTGGCACGGCAGCTCGGTCGTCGCGATGGCGGCGTCCGGTCTTGCCCGGCGCATCGGTGACCCCGGGCGCGAGCCGCTCTCGCTCCCGTACTGCGCGGCCGACTACCAGGGCGGCGTGCACGCGGCGATCACCGCGCTGGCCGCGCTGCGGGCGCGGCGGATCACAGGCCACGGGCAGCACGCCTGGGTCTCGATCCAGGAGATCATCGGCACCTTCATGGGCGGCGCCGGCCTCGCAGGCTACGTCTTCACCGGCGAGGACCGCGGCCGCACCGGCTTTCATAGCCCCGGCTTCTACCCCTGGCAGGTCGTCCCCGCGAAGGACGGCTTCTTCGAGGTGGTCACGATGGTCGACGCCCACTGGCGTCGCTTCATCGAGCTGATGGGCGACCCGGAGTGGGCTGACGACGAGCGCCTCCAGAACCGTTGGCTGACCTTCCAGTGGGCCGACGAGATCGATCCCCTCTGGCACCCGTGGCTCGCCGAACGCACGAAAGCCGAGCTCACGAAGACGTTCGCCGAAAATCGACTCCCCTTCCACGCGGTCCAGACCATCGACGAGATCGTCAGCGCCGATCACCTCGAGGCGCGCGACTTCTGGGTCGAGACCGAGCATCCCGAGGTCGGCGCCTATCGCACGCTCGGCGCTCCGTACCGGCTCACCGAAACCCCGTGGCGCATCGAGCGCCCTGCGCCGCGCCTCGGTGAGCACAACGACGATCTGGCCGGCGGCGGCGCCTGGTCCCTCCGCACTAGCGAGCCGCGACCTGAGACGCCCGCGACCGACGGCGCGCTGCCGATGCAGGGCATCCGCATACTCGACCACGGGCACGTCTGGGCTGGCCCGCTGCTGGCGAAGATCTTCGCCGACCTCGGCGCCGAGGTGATCAAGATCCGCGCCCCCAAACGCGAAACCGGAGTCGCGATGGCCGGGCGGTCGCCGCTCCGCGTCCCGGACGGCGATCCGCGCACGTACCACGGCTGGGATCGAGACAAGGTCGGCATCACCGTCGACCTCACCACCGACGAGGGCCGCGACCTCTACCTGGGGCTGGTCGCGAAGTCAGACGTGATTGTCGAGAACTTCGCGCCACGGGTGATGCCGTCGCTCGGCCTGACCTACAACGTCCTGGCCGAAATGAATCCGGGCGTCATCCTCGCCTCGCTCTCGGCCACGGGCGCGACTCCCGGCCCGTGGCGCGATCTCACCACATACGGCCCTTCGCTGAGCGCCCTCTACGGCCTCAAGAGCCTGATGGGCTACCTCGGCGAGCCTCGTCCTCTCGAGGACACGGCGGACCTCGATCCCACCGCTGCCGCCCATGGTGCCGTCGCGATCTGTGCTGCGCTTGAGTATCGAGAGCGCACCGGCCGTGGCCAGCACATCGATCTCGCACAGGGCGAGTCGACGATGCAGCGCATCGCCGAACCGATCCTCGACTACCTCTTCAACGGCCGCGTGGCCTCAACGCAGGGCAACCGCTATCCCGGCATGGCCCCACACGGCGTCTACCCGGGCGCCGGCGACGATCATTGGATCGCGATCGTCGCCTCCGAGGACGACGCCTGGCAGGGCCTGCTCGCCGTCGCTGGTTCCGAGGTCGCCGCGCTGCGCGACGAGCGTTTCGCTACCCTCGGCGGCCGCCTCGACGCCCAGGACGACCTCGACGCGGCGATTGCGGCGTGGACATGCGACCACGACGTGTCCGAGCTGACGGAGTCGCTACAGCGCGCGGGCGTCGCGGCTTCGGCGGTGATGGACTCGCCCGCCCTGCTCGACGACGAGAATTTCACGGCGCTGCGAACGGCGCATACGCGAATGGAAACCGCCGCCGGCCTCACGATCGACCAGATCTACGACGGCGTCCCCTGGAAGCTCACGGAGACTCCCGGCGTAATCCGGCTCCCCACGCCCCAGCTCGGCCAGCACAACGCCGAGGTCTACGGACGGCTGCTCGGTCTCGACGCGGCAGCGCTGGCCGGCCTCCACGAACGCGGTGTCATCTAACGCGGACGTCGGCCGGCGCTACTCGATCGTGCGGCGCGGGCGCAGGTCCCGAGGCCGCGCGACGGCCGCACGCAGCTGATCGACCAGTTCCTCGCTGCTGTCCACCGCCGACTCGAACGTCGTGACCACGCGGCCGACCGCCTGGACGCTGTGCACGTCGCTGCCGCCGACAGCGCCGATCCCGAGCCGATCGGCGAGCTGTTCGTACGGGCCGCCCTCGGAGTCCGCGTGATCGCCGTTGATCGTCTCGAGCGCGTCGAACCATGCCTCGTAGCGGTTGCGGGCGGCGTGCTGGCCGTGGAACGGCCGCATCGGATGCGCCAGCGCCATCGCGGCGCCCTCCGCCTGCGCGATCCGCCGTAAAGACTCGATCTCCAGCAGCTCCGGGCGAAAGCGATCGAGGCCGTACACCAGCACGTGGCCGACGTCCGTGCCGATCTCCATACCGGGAAGCAGCCGCACCTCGTGGCGCTCGCTCAGCTCCCGCAGCTCCTCCCCTGACCACGTCGCGTTGTGCTCGGTGAGCACCACGCCGTCGAGGCCGCGCGACGCGGCCCGG
Source organism: Dehalococcoidia bacterium (assembly GCA_965248675.1). Lineage (GTDB taxonomy): Bacteria > Chloroflexota > Dehalococcoidia > UBA2979 > UBA2979 > UBA6627. Next base: position 809,409 of record CBDFJZ010000008.1, on the reverse strand, counting down.
TCCGCCAGCTTCCCAACCCGCACCCCGCTATCGCGCGAGCGGTCCGAACTGTGCGCATGCAAGTCGAACACGCTCCCGCCCTCGGGGCGCACGGTCGCCGGGTCGGACAAGTGCGCGGGGTCGAGGAGCCCTCGCCGGCTCAAGGGCGACGGCGTCATTCAGCTCGCGCCGGATTCTCGCCGTAGCCGGATCAGCTCCGGCAGCACCTCCAGGCAGTCAGCGACAATGCCGAGGTGCGCATAGCGGAAGATCGGCGCATCCGGATCGGTGTTAATCGCGACGATCAGTCGCGAGTTCGAGCAACCCGCCATGTGCTGGCTGGCGCCACTGATCCCGGCCGCGACGTACACGTCAGGCGTCACGATCGCGCCCGTCAGCCCGACCTGCTCAGAGGCTGGCGCCCATCCGTCGTCGACGATCGCCCGTGAGGCGCCCGGCATCCCGCCGAGGCCCGCCGCCAGGTCGCGGACGAGTCCGAAGTTGTCCGCTTCTCGCAGACCGCGGCCGCCCGACACGATCACCCGCGCGTCCTCGATCCGTGCGACGCCGGTGTCGAGCGCGGGCTTGACCACGCGCACCCGCTCCGCGAGCGCCGGCACCTCGAGGTCGATGCGCTCGGCCTCGCGCCCCGCCTCGCGTTCCGGCGGTTCGAGCAAAACCGGCGCCATGCCAATCACGGCCGGTCCCGCCGCGGTGAAGCGGTAGACCGCGCGCGCCGCGCCGCCAAACACCGCCGCCACCGCCTCGATCCCCTCATCGCCCGATCGAACCTGCGTGGCGCCGGTGACCGAGCCGCCGTCGAGGCGGGCCGCGATCCGCGGCGCGAGCTCGAGCATGTCGGGGCCACGAGGCACGATCACCACTTGCGGCTCGGCGGCTTGCGCCGCGGCGACCGCAGCGGCGACCAGCGCGTCGCCGGGCGTATCGAACTCCGTACCGGACGCGACGAGCACCGACGCGGCCGCGCGCTCGGCGGCTTCGTTCGCTGCTCCGTCGACGTCGCCGCCGATCACCGCGCACGACAACGCTTCACCGAGCGTCGTCGCCAGCTCCGAGGCGATCGCGAACGCCTCGCGCGCGCCCTTGCCGAGCCCCTCGACCGGCGGCCGTGCCACCACGAGCAGAACGCCGCTAGCCATCGAGCACACCCGCTTGTGCGAGGCGTTCGAGCAACACCGCCGCCTTCGCCTCGGGCGAGTCGCCGTCCAACACTTCGCACTGGCCCTGCACTTCAGGAACGAACAGCTCGACCAGCTCGACGCCCCCGCCCGACTCGCCTGGCGCGAGGTCGGCGGCAGAAAACACCTCGTGTTGCGTGCGTCGAGCGGCCATCATGCGCCGGCTGCTCGGATAGCGTGCCGTGCCGACCTCGTTGCTGACGGCGACCACCGCCGGCAGATCCGCCTCGACGAGCTCCTCGCCGAACGGCGTCACGCGCGTCACCCGCAGCGCGTCGCCCTCAATTGCCACGCCCGAGGACATCGTGACGTACGCCCAATCGAGGCGCTCGGCGAGCACCGCCGGCACGGTCCCCTGGTCGAAGTCCGACCCCTGGCGACCGCAGATCACGAGGTCGACGTCGCCCAACTCGCGGACGAGTCCGGCGAGGATCGTCGCGGTGTGGAATCCGTCTGTGCCTGCCTCGGCGCTCTGCACCTCGATCGCGCGATCGGCGCCCATCGCGATGCAACGTCGCAGGATCGTCGTCGCGTCCTCGGCACCCACGATCGCGACAGTGATCGTGCATTCGACGCCGGCGTCTCGCAGCCGCAGCGCCGCCTCGACCGCTTGTTCGTCGTAGGCGTTGATGATGCGCGGAATCGCGCCGCCGGTATCGAAGCCGCGTCCGGTCTCATCGACCTCGAGGCGCCCCCACAGCGCGTAGCTGTTCACGCCCTCCGGGTCGAGCACCTGCTTCGCGCAGACGAGGATGTGCACGCTCACGCCCTTCGTGCCGAACTCGGCCGATCACTCCTGATCGATATAGACGTCGCCCTCGTGGCACCACACGACGTCGTGGTTGAAGCCCTCCGGCTTCTCCGTGAAATCGCCCATCTCGAGGAACTGCCACGGCGGATCGCCCTGCGCCATGCGGCGCCCCGTCAGCGTTCCCGCGAACGCCTGACGGGCCGCGAAGTTCGTGCCGGCGACGTGACTCCCGCCGTCTGCTTCAGCGTGTTTGCCCGCGATCGAGCCGTCGAACGTGAGCTCGATCTGATCCTCCGCGGGATCAGCCACGCCTCAGTCCCCGGCGACGGGCTCGCCGGTCACCCGGTCGAACTGCTCCATCGCCTCCTCGGCGAGGCTGAAGACCACCTCGGCCGCCGGCTTGATCTCGTGGATGCCGACCACGGCCTGACCGGCCGGTGTCGTCATCCAGTCCTCCAACCGCGCTTCTTTGATCCCGGCCTGCACGTCTCGCACCAGCATGCCCTGCAGCGGCATCTGCAGCGGCACTGGCGCGTCCGGCTGCTTCCAAGTCTCGGACCAGTTGGAGCGCAGCTGGCGGATCGGCTTCCCCGAGGTCGCTCGCGACTGCACGGCGTCTTCGACCTTCGCGTCGATCAGCCGTTGCTTGAGGAACATCTCCGTCTCGGACTCGTGCGTGGCGAGCCAGATCGTCCCGGTCCAGATCCCGGCCGCGCCCATCGCCAGCGCCGCCGCTAGGTGCCGCCCGTTGGAGACGCCGCCTGCGGCCAGCACCAGTGTGTCGCTGCCCTCGGCGATCTCGACCACCTCGGGCACCAGCGTGAAGGTCCCGATCGTCCCGCTGTGGCCGCCCGAGTCGTAACCCTGCGCGATCACCACGTCCACCCCGGCCTCGACCTGCCGCCGCGCCTGCCGAGGCAGTCCGATCAATCCCCAGACCTTCGTGCCTGCCTCGTGAGCCTCGTCGAGCACGAAGGCCGGACTCCCCAGCCCCGAAGCGAAGATCGGAACGTGCTCATCGAAGATCACGTCCAGCGACTCGCGCGCCCGCCGGATCAGATTCGGCGACCGCTCGTCGCTGTCCGTCGGCTTCGGGATGTTGTTCGTGCTGTGCAGCCCCTCGACGAAGTCGCGGTGCTCCTGCGGGATCATCTCCTCGAGGTCCTCGCGGTTGCCCTCGACGAAAGAGGCCGGCACCAGCAGGTCGACGCCGAACGGCTTGTCGCCGACGCGTTCCCTGATCCAGTGAATGTTCGAGCGCAGCTCGTCAGGCGTCTGACCGGTCGCGCCGAGGATGCCGATCCCACCGGCGTTCGTGACCGCGACGATCACATCTTTCGTGTGTGCGAAGGCCACGATCGGCACCTCGCACCCGTACTCGTCGCACAATCTAGTGTGCAGCGGATCGCCCTGCATGTCGTGACCCCCCTCGGTCGTCGCCCGTCGCGCGGATTCTACAACAACCGTTGTCCTACCCGCCCCCGGCGCGGTGCGTCCGCGCGGGTTGCTCGCTCACGCCGGGCGGGCGCGCCACGGTCGAATTCCCGCCCGAACAGTAGGATGTTCGCTGGCCGGCAACGGCGATCTGACCTGCGGCGGGAGCGACGTGGATCGAGTGATCTGGCGGCCGCCGCGTCTCCGCACGCTGGAGACCGACGAGCGCCGCGCCACCTGGACCGAGCTCTTTTACGACCTCGTCTTTGTCGTTGCCGTGGCGCGCCTCGGTGCGCGCTTCCTCCACGACCTGAGCTGGGAAGGCTTCTTCGAGTTCGCGGCGCTGTTCACCATCCTCTGGTGGGCGTGGGCCAGCTTCACGTTCTTCGCGGATCGGTACGACACCGACGACAGCGGGCAGCGGTTGCTCGCCGTCGCCCAGATGATCGGTGTTGCCGGCATGGCGGCCGCGATCGGCCTCGGCGATCAGGAACTCGGCACGATCTCGCGCCCGTTTGCCGCCTCTTACGCCGCGGTCCGGCTCGCACTGGTCGTGATGTACGCCCGAGCGTGGCGGTACGTCCCGGATACTCAGCCGCTAGTGTCCGGCTACCTCAAGGGCTTCTCGATCGAGGTGGTGATCTGGGTCGCCTCGGTATTCGTGCCGGCGCCGTGGCGCTATCTGCTCTGGGCCGTCGGCCTCGCGATCTCCTTTGCCACGCCGTGGCTGATGAGGCGTGAGCAGGCGCGGGTCCCGCTCAGCGTCTCCCACCTCCCGGAGCGCTTCGGCCTGTTCACGATCCTCGTTCTCGGCGAGTCGATTGCCGCGGTCGTCGCCGGCGTCGCGAACGAGGAATGGGCGTTCGCGTCTGCCTCGGTCGGTGTCGCGGGGGTGGTGATGGCCGCCAGCCTCTGGTGGGTCTACTTCGACAACATCGAGGGTTCCGTGGTCCGCCGCGACCCAAATCGCGTGCACGACTGGCATCCCACCGCCTGGATCTATAGTCACCTCCCGCTCGTCATTGCGCTCACCATGGCGGGGATCGGCGTCGAGGAACTCGTCATTGCCTCGGCCGGCCATGAGTTCGAGGCGGCTCACCGTTGGTTGGCCGTTGCCGGCGTTGCCGGGGCATATCTCGCGATGGCGATGATCCTCGTCAGCAGCAGCAGCCCGGACGGCCTGATGCATTTCCAACGCAAGGCGCTGCTCCGTCTCGGCGGCGCTGCACTGGTCGTGATCCTCGGCGCGACCGGCAGCAACCTCGAACCGGCGGCGTTCGCGGTAATACTCGCAGCGATCGCGGCGCTGCAAGTCGCGATTGACATCTTCGCGCATTGGCTTTCGCGGCGAGCCACCACGTCCAGCCCACCCGAAGTCGTCGCCCCGGTGGTCGCGAGCGCTCCGGACGACGTTCATGCCGGCTGACCGGCTACGCGTCGTCCTCCACGGCGTCCGCGGCTCGGTGCCTGCCGCGGGCCCGCACACCGCTCGCTACGGCGGCGACACGATCAGTCTCGAGGTCGACCTCGGCACCCCCGAACATCGCCTCGTGATCGACGCGGGCACCGGTCTGCGCCAGCTCGCCGTCGACACCGACGATCCCGCCCCCGTCACCTTCGAGGTACTCTTCACCCACTTCCACTGGGATCACCTCGAGGGCATCGGCTTCTTCCCGGCGATCTTCAAGCCGCAATACCGCTTCAACTTCCGAGGCCGTCCCGAAGGCTTCACCGTCCAGGAAGCCCTCGAGGGCGCGCTGCGGCCGCCGTGGTTCCCGGTCCCGCTCGCCGACACACCCTCTGAGCGGACCTACGAGGCGCTCACCGATCGGCCGCAGACCTTCGGCGACATCGAAGTGACCACCTGCCCGCTGAACCACCCGCAGGGTGTGGTCGGATACCTGCTCCGCTCCGGCGAACGAACGATCGCGTTCGCCACCGATCACGAGGCTGGCGACTCGGACATCGACGACGGCCTCGTCGACTGGGCGCGCGGCGCCGACGTGCTCATCCACGACGCGCAGTACACCGCCGAGGATTACGACGCGCACCGGGGCTGGGGACACAGCAGCTGGGACCACGCCGTCGACGCCGCCATCGCCGCCGACGTCGGCCAGCTGATCGCGATCAGCCACGATCCCTCGCGTACCGACGACGAGATCGACGCCCTCGTCGAGGCGGCACGCTCGCGGTTCCCTCGGACCTCCGCCGCACGCGCGGGGATGGTGATCGAGCTGTAGCCCCGTTGCCCGCTGGTCCGCCGGCGACGAGCGAATCGCGCGTTGCTCGCCTACGCTGGTCCCCCACGGGCGGCGACGCTCGTGCCATGACAAATCTGCTTGCCGGTCCGGAGCGGGTGAGCGATCGTGACGCCGAGAATTGAGGGGCGCTCCGGCCAGGAGGACCACCATGTCTGATCCACTGCACACCAGGCTCTGCGACGAGTACGGCTGCGAAGTCCCGATCTGCGCCTTCGCGCACACGAAGGACGTGATCGTCGCCGTCACCAACGCCGGGGGCATCGGCGTTCTCGGCGGCGTCGGTCGCACGCCAGCCGAGCTGCGGTCGGACATTCGCTGGATCAAGGAGCGCGTCCGCGACAAGCCATTCGGCGTCGACCTGCTGGTCCCCGCCTCCTTCGTCGAGGGCAATCGCGAGGACCTCGAGGAGCTGATCCCGCAGGCGCACCGCGATTTCCTCGAGAACCTGCGCAGCGAGAACGGCATTTCCGAGGCGAAGCCGCGGCGCGAGGGCGGGACCGGCTCGCCGAACTTGCTCCGCGAGGCGCGCGAGTCGCTCGAGGTCGTGTTCGAGGAGAAGGTGCCGATCTTCGCCTCCGGCCTCGGGAGCCCCGCATTCATCCTCGAAGAAGCGCACGCCGCCGGCACACGCGTGTGGGGGCTGGTCGGCCTGCCCCGCCAGGCGCGGCGCCAGGTCGAGGCGGGCGTCGACGTCGTGATCGCGCAGGGCTACGACTCGGGCGGGCACAGCGGCACCGTCGGCACCTTCACTCTCGTGCCCGAGGTGGTCGAGATCGCCGAGGGCAGCGACACACTGGTGCTGGCGGCGGGCGGCGTCTCAAACGGCAGGCACCTCGCGGGGGCGCTGGCGATGGGCGCCGCCGGGATCTGGACCGGCACGATCTGGCTCGCGACGCACGAGTCCGAGACGCAGATGTTCCTCAAGCAGCGGCTGATCGACGCCAAGGTCGAGGACGCCGTGCAGTCGCGCGCGATGTCCGGAAAGCCGATCCGCCAGCTTCGCTCGAATTGGTCGGATGCCTGGAAGCAGCCCGACGCGCCGGAGCCGCTGCAGATGCCGTTGCAGGGCATGCTCGTCGACGACACGCTCGCCGGCATTCGCGAGGCGCGCATGGAGGATTGGATGACGACGCCGGCGGGACAGGCCGTGGTCGGGATCCACGAGATCAAGCCCGCCGCCGAGGTCGTCTACAGCCTCGTCGAAGAGGCGATGGGGCAGTTCGACCGGGTGACCGGCGAGCCGGTGGCGGGCGACTGATCGACGGCAGCGGCGCTGTACGGAGAGGCGGACGCGATGGCCGACATCATGGAGGGCATCCGCATCCTCGACTTCTCGCAGGAGATCCAGGGGCCGTGGGGAACGGCGATCCTCGCCGACATGGGCGCCGAGGTGATCAAGGTCGAGCGTCGCCTGACTGGCGAGATGACGCGGCACGCGCGGGCGGATGGCGGCGTCAGCGCCTATTTCACGGTCCACAACCGCGGGAAGAAGAGCGTGACGCTCGACCTGAAGAAGCCTGAGGCGGTGAAGATCGTTCACCAGATCGCCGCCACCAGCGATGTGATCGTGAACAACTGGCGCATCGGGGTGCTCGATCGGCTCGGCTTCGGTTACGACCAGCTCCGCGAGTTGAAGCCGGACATCATCTTCCTCAGTTCGACCACCTTTGGACCGAAGGGGCCATGGGCGCACAAGCCCGGCCGCGACACGCTCGGCCAGGCCGCGGGCGGGCTGATGCACGTGACGGGCACCGAGGAGGACTACCCGTTGCCTGCCGGCGCACTCGTCGGCGATCACGCCTCGGGCATCGTCGTGGCGCTGGCGATCCTCGCGGCGCTCCGCTACCGCGACCAGACCGGCGAGGGCCAGCGCGTCGACACCTCGCTCTACGGCACGGTGATGGCGATGCAGGCGTGGGAGATCTCCCAGCGCGCGATCGTCGGCACGGAGATCGGGCGCGGGGGGCGCAACCACTCGTTCGCCCTCAAGGGCGCCTGGGGCGCGTTCCGCACCGCGGACGGCTACATCTGCATGGCGGGCGTTATGCCCGACGCCTGGACGGAGTTCTGCGAGGCGCTCGACGAGCCCCGGCTGCTCGCCGATCCGCGGTTCGCCGAACCCGAGGCGCGGGGCCTCCACCTGGACGAGCTCCAGGACGAACTGGACGCCGTCTTCGTCACGCGCACGTCCGAGGAATGGCTGGAGCGCCTCGAGGCGGCCGAGCAGCTCGTCGCGCCGATCCAGACGTACGACGAGATCATCGAGAGCGAACAGGCGATCGTCAACGGCTACATCCAGACCATCGACGACCCGACCCACGGGCCGCTCCGCGTCGTCGGCGCCCCGGTCGGAATGTCCGAGGCGCGCATCGAGCCGCGCGGCCCTGCACCGGAGCTCGGTCAACAGACCGAAGAGTTGCTGCTCGAGCTGGGTTACTCCTGGGAGGAGATCGCCAAGCTCCGCGACGACGAGGTGATCTAGCCGGCCTGATCGCGCTCCGGGTCAACCGTCCGAAGGATCGGGCGCGATCCCCGCTTCGCCTGTCCAACACAATCTCGTTTGTGACGGAGAGAGACCGATTACTATCGTCGCGCGCGAGCGCGGGTGTCGAGATCGCGGCCGGGGCAGGGCACGGTGAGCTGGCAAGACCGATACGCGGACAAACTGATCTCACCCGAGCAGGCGGTCGGGCTGATCCGCGACGGGATGACGATCCACTTCGGCCTCGCCTCCGCCTGTCCTCAGATGCTGACCAAGCTGATCGCCGACGCCCGCGAGGAGATGCATGACATCCTGGCCTATGGCGACCTGCTCGCTTGGGACGGCGACTGGGACAACGTCGGCGACGACGATCGACACATCGAGCTGCGCTGCTGCTTCCTCACCGTCGGCACCCGCGCCGCCTACTCCCGAGGGCGCCTCAACTACCACCCTGCCACCGTCTTCACCTCGCAGCGACGGTTCGAGCGCGACGTCGGTCCCCCCGACATCGCCTATCTGCGCCTTGGCGAGCCGGACGGGTCCGGGAACTGCTCCATCGGATCCTCGATCTGGGACACGAAGATCGCCGCCCGCGCCGCGAAGGTGCTCGTCGCCGAGATCGCCGAAGCGGGCATGCCGCGCACCCGAGGCGACAGCAGCATCAACGTCGAGGAGATCGACTTCCTCGTCGCCGTCCCGGACGGCTGGCCAGCTCGCGTCCCGCTCGCCGGCGTCGCAAAGGAAGATCCGCAGCAGCTCGCGATGCTCGACATCGCCGGCGCGAACGTCGCCGAGTTGATCCGCGATGGCGACACGATCGAGATCGGTGTCGGAGCGGCGCCGAACGCGGTCAGCCCGCACCTGTGGGACAAGCACGACCTGGGCTACCACTCGGAGCTCACCGGGCCCGGGATCGTGCCGCTCTTCGAGGCCGGCGTCTTCACCGGGCGCAAGAAGAGCCGCGACGTCGGCAAGATGATCGCCACCGCGCTACCCGCGTCCCCGGAGGACCAGGAAGTGATCGCTCGCCACCCCAATCAGTGGGAGCTGCATGGCGTCGACTACGTCCACGACCCTGCGGTGATCTCGTCACAATCCCAGATGACCTCGATCAACACCGCGATGACGATCGACCTCACCGGGCAGATCGTCTTCGACAGCGTCGGCCGCCGCATGCACTCCGGTCCCGGCGGACAGATCGAGTTCGTGATCGGCGCGATGTACGCGCCCGGCGGTCGCTCGATCCACGTGCTTCCGTCGACCGCGGGCGAACGCAGCCGCGTCGTCTGCGACCTGCCCGCCGGCGCGAACGTCGGCATTCCTCGCTATCTGACGGACCTCGTGATCAGCGAATACGGCGTCGCCTCCATGCTCGGCAAGTCGGAGCGCGCTCGCGCCGAGGAGCTGATCGCGATCGCCCACCCCGATCACCGCGCGGACCTGCGCGCGCAGGCACAGCACGCCGGATTGCTCTGAGTCAGAAGCGGGCGCGACGGAGATCATGTGCGACTCGATGGGTAGCGACCCGGCGCGAGAGCTGCGTAGGTTCGGGGAGGTCGCTGGCCTGTAGCATCGGCCGGTAGCACCGGTCCGCGGCAGCGGACTGGGAGGGGCGAGCAGATGGTTGACTTCAATGACACGGAGCGGGAGGCGGAATTTCGCGACGCGGTCCGAGATTTCGTGGACGAGCACCACCCGGAGGTACTGACCGACGAGAATCGCTACTCCTCGACGCTCGGCGGGTTGCCCGTGGGACGGCTATCTGACGACGAGCGCAAGGAACAGATGCGCCCCTGGCATGCCGCTCTGAAGGAACGCGGTTGGATCGCGCCTGCCTGGCCGAAGGAGTGTGGCGGAGCGGATCTGAGCAGGATGGAACAGTTCATCCTCGGCGAGGTGTTTGCCGAGAAGCGCGCGTCGGCGGTCTCGATCCGCAACGACGCCGCCTCGACGATCATGCTCTACGGCAGCGATGAGCTGAAGCAGCGATATCTCCCCGGCATGCTCGACATCGACGAGAGCTGGTGCCAGGGGTACTCGGAGCCCGGTTCCGGGTCCGACCTGGCGTCGCTTCAGACGCGCGCCACGCGAGACGGCGACGACTTCGTGCTCAACGGCCAGAAGATCTGGACCTCGGGCGCCGACAGGGCAAAGATGATGTTCGGGCTGTTCCGGACCGATCCGGAGGCGCCGAAGCACCGCGGCATCTCATACATCCTCGTACCGATGGACACGCCCGGGATCAAGCCGAACCCGATCGAGCAGATCACCGGCAGCCGCAGCTTCAACGAAGTCTTCTTCGAGGACGCGCGGGTGCCCGTCGGCAACGTCGTCGGCGAGATCAACCGCGGCTGGTACGCCGCCGCGACCACGCTCGACTTCGAGCGGTCGCAGGTCGGCTCGGCGGTCGGCCTCTATCACCTGCTCTCGGACCTCCTGAAGACCATCAGGGAAGAGGCGGAACCCGGCGGCTACTCGCGCCTCGGCGACCCGAGTCGCCGCGCCGCGCTGGCGGAGAACCACGTCGAGGCGGAGGTCGCGCGACTCTTCTCGTACCGCGTGATCACGATGCAGAATCGCGATCAGGTCCCCAACTACGAGGCCTCGATCCAGAAGCTGTTCGTCTCCGAGGTGAAGCAGCGGATGGCGAAGACGGCGTTTGGACTGCTCGGGCTCTACGCGCAGCTCGCCGACAAGGACGATCCGCGCGCGCCGATGCGGTCGAAGTGGGAGATGTTCACGATCTCGACGATCGCCGAGACGATCGGCGCCGGCACCTCGGAGATTCAGCGCAACGTGATCGCGACGCGGGGGCTAGGTCTCCCGCGCGGCTAGTCCCGGGCGATCAGCAGTCCAAACGGAAGGTGTGGCAATGGCGTTTTTCGAGCTTCGTCAGTACAAGGTGCGACCGGGCTGTCAGGTCGAGTTCGTGAAGATGATGGAAGAGGAGATCATCCCGTTCCAAGTGAAAGTGGGGATGACGATCCTCGGGAGCTTCACCGGCGAGACCGACGAATCGGTCTACGTCTGGATCCGCCGGTTCACCGACGAGGCGCAACGTGAACGCCTCTACGAGGCCGTCTACCAGAGCGATTACTGGAAGAACGAGATCGGCCCGCGCGTTCCGGACATGATCGATTCGGAGGGTGCGAACATCCAACGCATCGAGGCGACCGGTCGATCGGTGATCCAGTAATTCGCCGCAATCGCAACGGCGAACGTGGTTCCCGGTCCACCCCCGGGGCAAGTGAACAGGAGGCAGGCGCGATGACACTCGACACGCAGACGACGTCGCAGACCGCGGATCGGCTCGACATCCTCGACCTGACCGCGCGCTACAACCATGCGATCGATTCCGGCGACGGCGAGGGGTGGGCCCAGACCTTCACTCCCGACGGCGTCTTCAAATCGGCCCGCGGGGAGATCGTCGGCCGCGCCGACCTCGCGAAGTTCGCCACCGACTGGTTCGCGGGCTCCGAGGACACGCGGCGGCACTGGGTCTGCAACCAGATCGTCGAGGTCGACGGCGACGTCGCGACACAGCGCGCGTACCTGCAACTCGTTCGCTCCGGCAGCGAGCCGACGATTCTGTCGACCGCGCGCTACGAGGATCGCCTGGTTCGTGGCGACAGTGGCTGGCTCTTCGTCCAGCGCCACGTCATGGCGGACTGAGCGCCCTCGCGGTTCTAGGCCCGGCGCGTTCGCCACCGCGGACCACCGCCGGCCTGGCTACATCAGCATGTACGGCCGTTCGAGGAGCTGCGCGATCCGGCCGAGGAACCGCGAGGCGGGCGCGCCATCGTTGATCCGGTGGTCGATCGTCAGGCTGAGCGTCGTTACCTGTCCCAGCTCGACGCCGTCGTCACCGGCCACCGGCTGCTTGCGGACGCGCCCCAGCCCGAGGATCGCGGCTTGCGGTGGATTGATGATCGGCGTGAAAGCGTCGACCTCGAAACTCTCGAGCGACGTCACGGTGAAGGTGGCGTCGGTGACGTCAGCCGCCTTCAGTTCGTTGTCGCCGGTCTTCCGTGACAGCGAGATGAAGTCCGCCGCGACCTCCTGGAGCGGCCTTGAGGCCGCGTCACGGATCACCGGGACCATCAGCCCCTCCTCCGCGTCAGCGGCGAAGCCGATGTTGATCGCCTCGTTGCCGACGATCTGACCGTCGTCGAGCCGGGAGTTGAGCCGCGGGTATTCGAGCAGCGCCAGCGCCGCCGCGCGGATCACGAGCGTCGTCAGCGTCACGACCGTGCGGTCGGCGCGCCACTCGCGTGAGAGGCCGCCGGCCATGCGCACCGCCTCGTCGACGCGCAGCTCGCTGCTGAGCGTGAGCTGCGCGCTGTCGCGCAGGCTCTGCGCCATCCGCTCCCCGATCGCGCGCCGGCGACCGCTGTACGCGATCGCCTCGACGCCTTCGGCAGCGGGCGAGGCCGTGGAGTCCGCCAACACCTCGGGAAGAGCCGCCAGCGCGCGCACATCGGCTTCGACGACGCGGCCGCGCGGCCCGCTCCCCTGCGCAGTCGCGAGGTCCACCCCCAGCTCCTCGGCGAGGCGGCGGGCGATCGGGCTCGCGACCACTCGTTCGCCGCTCGGGGCGGTCGCAGTTTCAGCGGCGGGCGCTTCCGCTCCATTGGTCGAAGGCCCCTCCGCGAGCGCGCGGATATCGGCCTCGGTGATGCGGCCACGCGGTCCGCTCCCGACGACGCTACCGAGGTCGACGCCCAGCTGGCCGGCGAGGCGTCGAGCGAAGGGGCTGGCCGCGACGCGGCCGCCTGCCGCGACGGCCGGAGCCGCCGGTGGTGGCATGGCCAGTGGTGGCGTGGCTAGTGGTGGCGTGGCCGGTGGTGGCGTGGCCGGTGCAGCGGCGGGCGCGGCCGCGGCCGGTGCGGCCGCGGCGACAACCGACGGGACCACCGGCTCGGTACCCGCTTCGCGGTGCTCCTCGGAGGGCTCGCTCCACTGGGCAGCGACCTCGGCGAGCATCTGCGCCGGCACCTCGAGCTCATCCTCAGCGAGCACGCAGGCCACGATCGCGCCCGGGCGCAGCCGGATGCAGTCGCCGACCAGGTAGCGGAGCGTGCCCTCCGCATCCGCCTCGACGTCCTGCAGCACCTTCTCGATGTCCATCTCGAAGATCGAGTCGCCGCGGGAGATGGTCGCGCCGTCGGGGACGAGCCACCGCGTGAGGACAGCGTCCTCCATGATCATCCCGATCTTCGGGAGGTGGACTGCCTCGGCCATCGTTCAGCTCCGTGTGCGTGTGCGCTGCCTGCCGCTCCTCGCCTCGCTAGCCGTTGACCACGCCCAGCGCCGCTTCCACGATGTCGTCGGAGTTGATGAGCCACTCCTGTTCCAGCGGCGGGCTGTACGGGACCGGGCTGAACGGACCGCCGAGGCGGCGCGGCGGGGCGTCGAGGAAGTCGAACGCCTGGTCCGCGACCTGCGCGTTGATCTCCGCGCCCATGCCGGCAAACTCCACGGCCTCATGGACGGTCAGCAGCCGATGCGTCTTCTCAACCGACGCGACGATCGTGTCGGTGTCGAGCGGCTGGAGGCTGCGTGGATCGACGATCTCGACCTCGATGCCCTGCTCGGCGAGGCGCTCGGCCGCCTTGAGCGACTCCTGGACCATGTACGCGGTCGCAACGATCGTCAGATCCCGGCCTTCGCGCACGACCTTGGCCGAACCGATCGGGACGATGTACTCGCCCTCGGGCACCTCGCCGCGGAGGCCCTGGCAGCGCTTGTGCATGATCACGAAGACGGGGTTGTCCTCGCGCATCGCCGCGGTCATCAGGCCCTTCGCGTCAGTGGCGCTGCTCGGCATCACCACCTTGATCCCGGGGATGTGACAGAGCAGCGTTTCGAGGCTCTGCGAGTGCTGGGCCGCCATGCCGGTGCCCGCGCCCGCGTTGGCGAGCACGGTGAGCGGCAGCGTCGCCTTGCCGCCGAACATGTACTTCATCTTCGCCATCTGGTTCATGATCTGGTCGAAGCAGACGCCGATGAAGTCGATGAACATCATCGACACCACCGGGCGCAGCCCCTGCGACGCGGCCCCGGTCGCGAGCCCGGCGATCGCGTTCTCCGAGATCGGGGTGTCGAGGATCCGCCGCTCTCCGAACTCGGAGAGGATGCCGGCGGTGATGCCGAACACGTCACCGCGCGCGGCCAGATCGATGCCCGCGACGAAGACGCGCTCGTCTTGGCGCATCTCCTCCTTGATCGCCTCGTTGATCGCTTCGCGGTACGAGATCGTGCGGGTGGCGGCTGCTGGCGTCGCGGTGGTCATGCGCTCGCTCCGGTGTAGACGTCTTCGAGCAAGACGGACGGGTCGGGGTACGGCTGCGTGTCGGCGTAGGCGATCGCCTCCTCGACCATCGCGCGCGCCTCCTCGGTGATCCGCTCGGCTCCTTCGCCGCTGAGGATCGCGCGCTGTTGCAGCACGCCGGCGAGGATCGTGATCGGGTCGCGGGCGCGCCACCGGGCCCGCTCCTCCTCCGGGCGAGGGTCGCCTTCGGCGCGGCCGGTGTGGTTGTAGAAGCGGTACGTGTCCGCCTCGATCAGGCTTGGTCCGTCGCCGCGGCGCGCGCGGTCGATCGCTTCACCCGCCGCCTCGTGCATCGCCAGCACGTCCTGGCCGTCCACCGTCAGCCCGGGGATGCCGTAGGCGGCGGCGCGGTTCGAGAGCTGCGTGATCGCGCCCTGCTTGCTCTGCGGCGTGAACTCTCCGTACTGGTTGTTCTCGATCACGAACACCGCCGGCAGCTTCATCACGGCGGCGAAGTTGAGCGCCTCGTGCCAGGTGCCCTCGTTCGTCGAGCCGTCGCCGGAGAAGCAGACCGAGACGTCGTCCGTGCCTCGGTACTGCGCGGCGAACGCCGCGCCGACGCTAATTGGCGGGCCACCGCCGACGATCCCGTTCGCACCGAGGATGCCGATGTCGAGATCGGCGATGTGCATCGAGCCGCCCTTGCCGCCGCAGTAGCCGGTCGAGCGGCCGAACAGCTCGGCGAACATCGACTTCACGTCGCCGCCCTTGGCGATGCAATGCCCATGGCCGCGATGGGTCGAAGTGATGGTGTCCGAGGGCCGCAGGTGGGCACAGACGCCGACGGCGACCGCCTCCTCGCCGGCATAGAGGTGAACCGCGCCCGGGATCTTGGCTTGCTCGGCCAACAGGCCGGCCGCCTCCTCGAATTCGCGGATCGTCACCATCGTGCGGAACATGTAGAGCAGTTGCTCGGTGTCTGGTTCAGGCGTGTGCGTGGTCATCGAGGCCTCCTCGATCGGAGCCGGATTTGGCGCCGGAATCGTAGCAGCACCACGCTCACAGTGTTCGCGACCCAGGCCCGCCGTCGGTCTAGAGCATCGCGATCGGATTGACGGGGCTTCCGGTGCCCCCTTCCACTGCCAGCGGCAGCGCCATCAGCATGAACTCGTACCGGCCTTCATCGGCGCAGGCGTTGGCCAGCGGTTCGAGCAGCGAGTTGTCCATCAGGCAGACGCCGAATTTGTAGAGCACGGAGTGAACGGGCCAGGGGAGACCGTCGGCGGCGGGCCGGTGGTCCATCATGTCCCACCCCAGTAGCGAGACGTCATGCTCCCGCACGAACATCGAGCACGAGGCGGCCAGCCCCGGACTCGGCCTCGCGCCCATGAAGCGATCGGCGTGGTCGGCCTGGTACCGCTCACGGCCGCTGTAGACGAGCAGCGCGTCCCCCGCGCCGACCTCGACGCCCTGCGCCTCCGCGATCTGGTCCAGCTCTGGCCCGGTCACCGGCCGCTCGAGCGTGACGTATGGCTCGCCTCGGAACTTCGGCACGTCGAGCAGGACCCCGCGCGTCACGATCCCTTCTTGCCACTGAGTGATGTCAGCGAAGGTCGCGCCCTGCGGGCCAACGAGGTCCGCGGGGCCGCGCCCCTGCCAGCCGCCGTTTTTGTCCCAGACGTGACACAGCGCATCGACGTGCGTGGTCGAGTAGCCGTGGTACGAGATGCCGTAGTAGTCCGTGGCGCCGCCGCTTTCACCGCGGTCGAACCACGTCGTGAAGTGTTGCGCCGGCTGCGGGTTCAGCGGGCCGGGGTGCTTCGGCCAGAAGCGACTGAGCGACACGTTGCGGCCGGTCTTCACGAGGCCGGCGGCCTCCATACGCTTCTCGGGTGTGATCAGGTTGAACGCGCCTCGCTGATCGTCGTCGCCCCAGCGACCCCAGTTGCTCTGCTCGTTGAGAAAGGTCAATACCTCGGCGTCGGTCGGCAAGTCGGCCATGTTGCTCCCTGTCGCTTCGTCTCGTCGCGCTCACTGGTCACGTGTCTTCGGCCGCTGCCGCGGTCACACCTTGTAGCCCCCGTCCACGCTGATCACCTGGCCCGTGATCCCCGCCGACTCGGGCGCCGCGAGCAGCGCCGCCATCGGTCCCAGCTCCTCCGGCTCGAGGATCCGATCGAGCAGGTTGTCCTCCGCCAGCCGCGTCTTCGCGCCCTCCACGTCGGTCCCCCACTGCTCTGCACGCCGTTCGATTCCGATCAACTGGGTGTTCGTCCACCCGGGACAGAGGCAGTTGACCGTGATCCCGTCCAGCGCCACCTGCGCCGCCAGCGCCCGCGTGTAGCCGATCAGCCCGTGTTTGGCCGCCGTGTACACGATCGAGCCGCCGCTGCGCTTCGCGTAGCCCGAACCGATGCCGATCACGCGCCCGAACCCGCGGTCCCGCATCCCGGGCAGCGCGGCCTTTGTCGCCCAGTGGTGGGTCACGAGGTTCAGCGTCAGATCATCGACGAACACGTCGTCGTCGTAGGTGTACGGGTTATGAACCGCGGGGCCGCCCTTGCTCGTGCCCCCGCCCACGTTGTTGACGAGGATGTCGACCTTCCCGAATCGCTCGGCCGCCGACGACACGACGCCGACCGCCTGCCCCTTGTCCATCGCGTCGGCCTTCACCGCCAGCCCCACGCTGCCGATCTCCTCGATCTCCGCCACGACCGCGTCCAGCTGGTCGCCGGATCTGGAGGACACGGTGACGCTCGCCCCCTCCCGCGCCAGCTCGAGCGCGATCGCCCGCCCGATGCCGCGTCCGGCGCCGGTGACCACAGCGCTCAGTTCGTCCAGACGTCCCATCGCCCACCCCCAGTGCGTGCTCCAACCGCCATAGTCTGTACGGACATGGCGTCGGCTGCACGGCCGGCGCCGCCCTCGGGGTCAGCGGGACGCCTCTCCGCTGCGGTTCGGGGCGACCTCGGAGGGCTACCCGGCGGGGTGCGGGGCCAGCGAGTAGCCGCGCCCACGCTGAGACCGGATCAGATTCGCGGCGCCCGGCTCGACCGAATCGAGGCAAGCGCGGATCTGGTGAATCTGGTTGTACACGCTTTGCGTGGTCGTTCCCGCTCCCACGCGGTGAGCCAGCGTAGCCGTGGTGATCCAATCCGGGAAGTGCTCGGCAAGCGCATCCAACAGCGAACGTTGGAACGGCGTGAGGCCGAGCAGCGCGCGTCCCGAGGGCAGTTGAATCTCGCCGCTGGTTGGTTGCGGCGCTAACGCGGGGCGGGCCGCGCCCCGGTCGCGGATGCGGTCAGTGTCGCTCTGTTGCCTCGAGCGAGTCACGAGGAGTTCGAACGGGAACACCTCCAATAGGCAGGGGGTGTCCTCGATCGCGCTCGCCTCCACGACGCCGCGGTTCACGCGAATCCCGTTCGTACTTCCGGTGTCGGAAACCCGAATTCGAGAGCGACTGAGCGGCTCGATCAGACAGTGACTCGACCGGGAGACATAACGGCTCGGTAGATAGAGGTTCGTCACGCCGTCGACGACCGATGGTTCGAGACGTTCCCCGCGAAGAAGTCTGACGATCCCGTGAGATTCGATCTTGGCCAGAGAGATGCCGCCAGATTCGATGTCCAGCGAAACGTAGCGATCTACCTCTTCTCTCACAGGACGCTGTCTTTCATGTCGTAGCTGCAACTCCCCGGGCGTGGTAATCACCTTCGCGTCGCGGTGTAACAGAGGACGATCTTCCTATGCCCGAACGTGACGGGTTACATCCCGCTGTTCCAGACCAGATTGAAACTTACAGAATCGACGGCGAGTTTGCGCGGAGTGGCGCCACCGGTGTCGTCGTCTCCGCCGTCGACTAGGAGGACGGCCAGCGGGTCGCGATCAAGCTGCTGAACGAGCTGGTACCCGACAGCGGGAGCCGCTCTCGACTCGCTCGTGAGGCGCGTATCTCGAGGGAGATCGACGCACCGTTCGTCGCGCGTTTCATCGCCGCCGATCTCGACGCGCGCCAGCCCTATCTCGTGATGGAGCTGACGGTGGAGCTGAGCGGCAACTTCCTCTACGTCCTCGGTGGCTACACCGGCGAAAATGGCGCGGCCCTCGCGAGCGGTGAGTACGCGGACATCTCGAGCGGTTGCCCGTCGCTCTGGCAGTCCCTGCCGAACATGAACCACTGGCGGGTCAGCGCCGGTTCCGAGGTCGTCGCTGACCGGCTCTTCGTCGCCGGCGGTGGCCGTCACGGCTCGACTACCAACACCGTCGAGTACCTGGCGATCGATCCGGCCACTGGCCCGAGCGGGAGCTGGCAATACGCCCCGTCGTTCGACACCGTTCGGGGCGACCGCACGACGCTGGCTGAGCTCAACGGCGTCCTCTACGCCTCGGGCTCTCGCTACGCTGGCGCGGCCGTAGAGTTGAACGTCGATGACCTCGTCGCGAGCGGCGACTGGAGTCCGGCGCGCGCCTACCCGACGAGTCGAGACCACACGACGTTCGTCGGCGTCGGCCGCAGCCTCTACTCGATGTCCGCACCGACCCCGGTGCCGAACATCATTCGTGCGCAGCAGCCCGCGGGGCTCGTCACATCGGGCTGCGAGACGACGGTGATCGACTTCGAAACGCCCGGTGTCACCCTGACGTGCACGGGCACCTCGAGCGTTGGCGCGGCGTCCGAGTCGGTGACGATCAAGCGTGACGCGACCGACCCCACCGTCACCATCGCCTCCCCGCTCCCCTTCGCGGTGGAACCGGTCGGCCTGGTGCTCGACTTCTCCGCGCTCGACGCGCTGTCGGGCGTCGCGACGTTCGAGGCGACGATGGACGACGGGACGACTGCGACGGCGGCCGTTTCGGGTGACGTGGTGTCGTCGGCGGGGATCTACACCCTGACGGCGACGGCGACCGATCTCGCCGGCAACACCTCGACCGAGGTGGTGATGTTCGTCGTCTACGACCCGGCCGGCGGCTTCGCCACCGGCGGCGGCTGGATCGTGCCGGACGGCGCCTCGAGCGACGCGCTCGACGCGCTGCCGGCTCTCGACGGCACCAGTAAGGCGACATTCGGGTTCGTGGTGAAGTACAAGAACGGAGCGACGACCACGCCGATCGGGCAGCTCGAGTTCGTCTACCACGTCGGCTCATTCGAGCTGCACAGCACCGACTACGACTGGCTGGTCGTCACCAACACCAACTGGGCGAAGTTCCAGGGCGTCGCGACGATCGACGGTCTCGAGCGTTTGCACCCCTTCCGAGTTGATGCGCGGGACGGCGATGCGGCAGGCGGATCGCTGGCCGATCGGTTCGTCATCAAGATCTGGGCGCCGGGCGCTGACCCTGACGTGGACGAGCCGCTGTACAAGGCGTCGGGCGACCTCGCGGGAGGGAAGATCAAGATCCACGACTGACGTCGCCTCGCACCGACGCGACAGGACCGGCGGCTCCTCTCCGGAGGAGCCGCCCTCGTCTTGCCCCCTGGCCCCGGGGCGGCGCGCGTTTCGTGACGGTGCACACGGCCGCTACAGTCATCGACCCGTCGCGGCGTATTGAACAACGAGCGGCGCATTGCGGCCGCCACCCGCGCGCGCGTGCTGGCGGCGGCCGAGGAACTCGGTTACCGCCCCAGCCGGACGGTCTCCTGCTGGAGAACCTGAAGGACTTCGGACGCCTGCCTCACGCCACGCTGCACGTGTTCAGCCGGGTCGGTCACCGAATCCCACAAGAGGTTCCACGCGAACTGGCCGAGGTGATCGCGAACTTCTTACGCCATGGCGTGGTGACATTGGAGAGCAGAAGGGCGCGCGCTCGGGACGCGTCCTCGTAGACCCGCATTAACTCAGCCATCTCGCCATGGTGCGAGCTCGTACCCATCGAACCCTCAGCCTCGCTTGAACGCGGGCGGGGTCGCGAGGGGGCGGCGGGCCGATCGAGCGGTAGGCCGATCTAGCGGTAGAGGGCCACCTCTCGCAGCCGCCTCGGTGGGGTCGCGAAGAACGGCCTGACGTGTTGCTCGATCACGGGGGCGGCCGCGGGGTCGTTCAGCAGGCTGTGATCCTCGGCCGGGTCGAGATCGAGGAGTTGCACGGGCTCGAGGGTGTCCTCCCAGACCACGATCTTGAATCGCTGCGTCACGAACATGGCGAAGCCGTGGTTCTCGCTCACGGCGACCTTGCGCGTGAACCCGCCGCTACCGTCGCCCTCGAAGTGGCCGAGCAGCGAGTGGCCCTCACTCCCTGGTACGTCCGGTGCGCCGGCGCTCGCTCGCATCGTCGCCGCCAGGTGACCTGCTCGACGAGTCCCGGCTCCACCCGGCCGCTGATGCCGCCCGGCGGCCGCACGAGCAGCGGCACCCCGGCCGAGGGCTCGTAGAACGAGACCTTCGAGAGCAGGCGATGGTCCCCCAGCATCTCGCCGTGATCGGTGGTGCAGATGATCCACGTGCGCTCCAACTCGCCCCGGCGTTCCAGCGCCTAGAGGATGCGCCGACGTATTCGTCGATCAGCGTCACGTTCGCGTAGTAGTACCGCCGCAGCTCACGCACCTGCTCCTCGGTGACCGTATCGGCCGAGCTCAGCGACAGGCGCGCCGCGAAGAACTCGCGCCCCTGCTCGTGATCAGGCAGCTCCGGCGGGTTGAACGAGCCTGCCTGCACATCCGCGTCGCGGTAGCGCTCGACGTACTCGGCAGGCGCATCGAAGGGGCTGTGCGGGCCCGGGAAGCCCACCTGCAGGAAGAACGGCTGCTCCTCACGGTACTGCTCGATCCACTTCACGGTCTTCGCGCCGACCCACGAGTCCTGGTACGTCTCCGCCGGAGCGGGCACGACTCGGCCGTCCAGGCCGGGTGCTCACGCCCGGGCCGGCCACCCTCGTGGCTCGATCGGCCCTGTGCCGGCCACTGCCTCCTAGCGCGATGCTCGGTCGCACACCGCCCAGCCGGCCTCGCGTCGTCTTCGAAGCTAGCTAGAGCCCCTGCTCACGGCAGAGGTCCTGGTCGAAGAGGATGTTCCCGGTGAACTGCTGCGGCGGTTGCTCGCAGATCCAGACGGCCGCCTTGCCCAGCTCGTCCGCCGCTTCGAAGGGCAGCTCGTCCACGGGTGTATCGCGGCGCGTGAAATAGAGCAGGCCGGGCGTGTTGATGCCGCCTCGCGGCGAGAGCACGTTGACCGAAATGTTGTCGCCCTGCACGAGGCGAGCAACATCCTGCGAGAAACGTTCTAGGCCGGCTTTCAACATGCCGTAGAACGAGCCTCGAACGATGCCGCGGTCGATCGTTGGAGTTGCCGGCTCCTGCGGGTAAGGTCCGGGGCCCGGAAATATGGCACGCCCGGACGAAACGTTGATGATGTGGCCCTCGCCCTTCGCCCGCATGTGAGGCAGGGCGTGGTGCATCAGCATCACCGGGCCCCGCAGATTCACGCCCCACAGCAGCTCGAGGTGTCGCGACGCGAAGTCGTCGATCGTCCCGGGCATCTGGGCCGCCGCGTTGTTGACGACAATGTCTAGGCCGCCCAGTTCCTCCACCGTGCGGTCGACCGCGGTCTCGATCGAGTCGAGATCGCGCATGTCCAGCCGGATCGCCACGGCGCGGCCGCCTGATTCGACGATCTCGCTCGTCACCGAATGGATCGTCCCCGGGAGACGCTCGTTCTGCTGCTCTTCGGTGCGGGCGCAAATCGCGACGGCCGCGCCGGCCCGAGCCAGGTACTTCGCGACGTCGGCCCCAATCCCGCGGCTTGCGCCGGTCACGAGCGCGACTCTCCCGGTCAGACTCCCCTCGACGGTCATGGCGCTCTCCTCGAATCGGCTGCGCGCGCGGCCGTCAGTTCAGCATCCGCGCCCCGCGTGTCCGGCGGATTCTAGCGCCGCTCCTGAGTCGACGTTCGCGAGCGGGCTGACGGCCTCCGCTGCTCGGCGCGCGCTCAGCCCCTGTTCCGGCCAATGCTTACACTCGCGTTCGCCCGGCCGCGCGGACTCGCACCCGACGATCGACCCGACAGGGCGCCAGCCCGCGCATCCAATCAGTGCGAGAAGGAATTCACGGTGAAGTTCACCGAGGTCCAGTCAACCCCGCCGAGGATCGGACCGATGCTGGTCCGCGTCCACACCGACGCGGGCATCTCCGGCGTCGGCGAGTGCTCCGGCCGCAACCCGGAGTTGGTCGTCGACGAGCAAGCCCTGGAGCGCCTGATCCGGAGTGAGACTTGATGCTGGCAGCGGCGGCTGAGGCCGTCGTCGCGGGTCTGCGCGGGATCGGACTCCTCGAGGCGGACGAGTCGCCCGCGTGCGAGCAGCTACCGGGGGGCGTCTCCTCGGACATCTGGCGCGTTGACCTGGCGAGCGGACCCGTCTGTCTCAAGCGCGCGCTGCCGAAGCTGAAGGTCGCCGCCGACTGGCAAGTGCCCGTCGAACGCAACGCCTACGAGGTCGCGTGGTTCGATGTGGCAGCCGGCTTCGTCCCCGATGCCGTCCCGCGCGTGCTGGGCCAAGACCGGGCGTCCGGTTTCTTCGTGATGGAGTTCCTGGATCCGGACGCACACCCGCTGTGGAAGGCTGA
The DNA here is from genome assembly GCA_965248675.1 of Dehalococcoidia bacterium. Taxonomy (GTDB): domain Bacteria; phylum Chloroflexota; class Dehalococcoidia; order UBA2979; family UBA2979; genus UBA6627. The sequence continues at coordinate 786,476 of CBDFJZ010000008.1, read as the reverse complement.
ACTTGCCGCCGGCCACGCGGACCCCGCGTTCGCCAGCCTCGTCGGCGATCGCCTCGGGCGTATTCACGCCGGCACCGCCGACCGCCCCGAAGTAGCACGCCGCTTCGAGACCGACGCGATCTTCCACTCGATCCGCCTTGAGCCCTACCTCGAAGCGACCGCCCGCGCTCACCCAGATCGTGCCGCTGCCCTCGAGGAGTTGGTCGCTGTCACGTTGGCAACGAAGCACGTTCTCGTACACGGCGACGTTAGCCCGAAGAACATCCTCGTCGGCCCCCAGGGCCCGGTCTTCCTCGACGCGGAGTGCGCCTGGTTCGGGGATCCCGCGTTTGACCTCGCCTTCTGCCTCAACCACCTCTTGCTGAAGTGCCTGTGGGTGCCACCCTGGGCGCCCGCGTTCCTCGACTGCTTCGATGCGCTGCGGGAAGCCTACGCTGCGCGCGTCGACTGGGAACCACCGGAGGACCTCGAGCGACGGACCGCGCGGCTGCTGCCCGGCCTGCTACTCGCTCGCATCGATGGCAAGTCGCCAGTTGAATACCTCACCAAGGACAGCGACCGAAACATGGTCCGCCGTGTCGCACGCCGGCTCCTCGTGGAGCCGGTCGACTGCCTCGAGGATGTTCGTCACGCCTGGTCCAGCGAGCTGGGAGTCGCGTGAACACGACGATCGCCAGCGTCCACGGTCGCCGCGTGTGGGACTCCCGAGGCCGCCCGACCGTTGAGGTCGAGATCGACCTCGAGGGCGGCGCCTCCGGCCGCGCGATCGCCCCCGCCGGCGCCTCGACCGGAAGCGGCGAGGCACGCGAGCTCCGCGACGGTGGCCCGGCGCACGGCGGCCTCGATGTCGGACAGGCCGTGGCGAACGTCAATTCCGAGATCAACGCCACGCTGGTCGGGCAGGACGCGGCGGACCAGGAAACGATCGACTCCGCGCTGATCGAGCTCGACGGCACCGCGGACAAGAGCCGCCTCGGAGCGAACGCGATCGTTGCCACCTCGATGGCGGCCGCGTGGGCAGCGGCGAATGCGCACGGCGTACCGCTCTGGCGCCACCTCCGCGGTTCCGAGGCATCCTGCCTGCCGCTCCCCGAGGTGCAGATCTTCGGCGGCGGCGCCCACGCGGCCCGTCGTGTCGACATCCAGGACTTCATGGTGATCCCGGTCGGCGCCGGCAGCTACGCAGAGGCACTCGACTGGGTCGCCGAGGTCTACCGCGCGGCCGGCGCCCTCATGACCGAGACCGGCCGCCTGCAAGGCGTGGCCGACGAAGGTGGATACTGGCCGGCGTTCGACAGCAACGAGCAGGCCCTCGAGACGCTCGTGGCTGCGATCGAGCGTGCTGGACTCGCCCCTGGCGACCAGATGGCGATCTCGCTCGACGTGGCGGCCTCGGAATTTGGCGGTGGCGGCCAGTACCTGTTGGCCAGCGAGGACCGCCGGCTCGAAAGCGACGCCCTGATCGCCCTCCTCGTGGACTGGATCGAGCGCTACCCGATCGTCTCGATCGAGGATCCGCTTGGCGAGGACGACGGCGACGCGCTGGCCCGTTTTACCAGGGCGGTCGGCGATCGCGTGCAGGTCGTCGGCGACGACTACCTCGTCACGTCGGCGGATCGTGTCGCCGCGGCCGCGGAGTCGGGAGCGTGCAACGCGCTGCTCGTGAAGCCCAACCAGATCGGCACCCTCACCGAGGCGCGGCGCGCCCTCGAGGCGGCGCACGACGCCGGCTGGTCGTCGATCGTCTCCGCCCGCTCCGGCGAGACCGAGGACGTGACGATCGTCCACCTCGCCGTCGGCTGGGGCGCGCCGCAGCTCAAGGTCGGATCCTTCGCTCGTTCGGAGCGGATGGCGAAGTGGAACGAGGGCCTCAGGATCGCCGAGGCCCTCGGGGGTGCCGGACGCCTGCCGGATCGGACCTCCTTCCCCTGGCGCGCCACGGGCTAGCCTCGAGGCACCCGAGCAAGGAGGTCGCCATGACGACCATCGGCGGCGACGATGACAGGCTGATCTGGAGCGGCGCGATCTCCCTCCAGCGACGAGCGCACGCCGTGGTGCCTTGGAGGATCCCGCAAAGTCAGACAGACCTCTTCTCCCCCGGAGACGCCAATCTCGCGACCCGCGCGGAAATGCCCTCGGGCGTTCGTCTCCGCTTCGCAACCGACGCGGAGCAGCTCACGTTCGAGGTCGAACCGATGGCCGAGGCGGCCAATGTCGACCTCTACGCCGGCGACCGGCTCGTCGCGACCGCGGGCTTCGAGGCCGGGGCGACCCCCCTCCTCTTCAAGGAGCTGCCCGTCGGCGAGAAGGTGCTGGAGCTCTGGCTCCCTCAGTTCGTCCCGTTCCGCCTGCGCCAGATCCAGCTCCCCGATGGCGCCAGCTTGGCGCGTCGCGAGGACACGCGACCGCGCTGGATCACCTACGGCAGCTCGATCACCCACTGCCGCACCGCGGCGAGTCCCTCGTTCACCTGGCCCGCCGTCGTGGCGCGCGAGCGAGGGCTGAACCTCACCTCGCTGGGGTTTGGCGGCGAATGTCACGCCGATCCGCTGATCGCGCGGCTGATTCGCGATCAGCCCGCCGACTTCGTCTCGGTCAAGATTGGCATCAACATCTACGGCCGCGAGAGCCTCGGCCCCCGCGCGTTTCGTCCCGCCGTGCTCGGCACCATCGCCACCATCCGCGACGGCCACCCGGACATCCCGCTCGTCGTCTGCTCCCCGATCTGGTGCCCCGCGCGTGAGACGGCCCCGAACGCCGTCGGCATGACCCTGCGGATCATGCGCGAGGAGATCGAGGCGGCCGTCGACTCGTTCCGAAGCCGCGGCGATCGACAGCTCTACTACGTCGATGGCCTCAAACTCTTCGACTCGACTCTCGTACTACACCTGCCCGACGGCCTCCACCCCTCCGCCGAGGGCTACCAGCTCATGGGCGCCAACTTCATCCGTGAGGTCTTCGCGGTGCAAGGCGTCGCCGTCCCGGCGACCGCGGCCGCTGCGAGCTGATCCGCCACCGGGTTCGGCCCATGGCGAGCCCTCGCGGCTACGCACGACCTCGCGCGACGTACTAATCTGCGCGGGGCACGTCCGCGCCGAGTCGATCGGCTTCGGACTGAAGGGTACTAATCCTGCCCTCGCTCGCCGGCAAGCCGACAACGCAGTCCGGGTCCGCCCGGCAAGTCGAGGAGCAACTCGATGGTCAAGGTGATCCTACAGGTCTACCCGATGGTTCGCGCGGAGGATGAGGCCGAACGCGCCGCGCTCCGTCCAATCGGACGCAACGTCGATCGTTACCAGGAAGCAATCAGCGGATTGCACGACATCGTGCAAGCGGCCGACGACCTCGGGGTCTGGGGCGTCGCGCCGATCGAGCACCACTTCCACTCCGAGGGCTACGAGCTGGGGCCGACGCCGGGGATCATGGACGCCTACTGGGCGGCGATCACGAAGCAGATCCGCGTCGGCCAGCTTGGCTACGTGATGACCACCCAGAACCCGATCCGCGTCGCCGAGGAGGTCGCGGTCCTCGATCACCTCTCTCAGGGACGTTGCTTCGTTGGCTTCGCTCGCGGCTACCAGGACCGCTGGACCAACGTGATTGGGCAACACTTCGGAACCGTCGCGACCCTCTCGGACGGCGGCGCCGCCGATCAGGCCAACCGCGACATGTTCCAGGAGCACGTCGAGATGGTGATCGAGGCCTGGACGCAGGACACCATCGAGCGGAACACGGCGGGCTGGCAGATCCCCTACCCCTACGACGAGGGCATCGAGTGGTGGATGGCCGACACGACCGAGCGGCTCGGCGCCCCCGGGGAGCTTGACGCCGATCGCAAGGTGCGCCGCGTTTCCGTGGTGCCGGCGCCCTACCAGCAGCCCCATCCGCCGGTCTTCGTCGCGACGACTGGGAGCCTGAAGTCCGTCGCCTTCGCCGGTCGCAAGGGGTTCATCCCCACCTACTTCTCGGGGATCGAGCGGGCGGACGAGCACGGGCGCGTCTACCAGGAGGCCGCGCGCGAGGGCGGGCACGACTTCGCTCTCGGACAGAACCAGGCGACCGTCCGCTGGCTGCAGATCGGCGACACCCGCGAGGAGGCGCGCCGCGCCCTCCGCGAGTACGACGCCGAGATCCAGCGCAACTTCTATCACCAGCTCGCGCTGGCACGTCCCGACGCCGTTCCCGAGGAGATGCTGCCGGTCGACGCCCCGCTCGAGGCGTTCGCGGAGCAGCTCGAGGGCCTCGAGACCCACGCCTGGGGCACCGTGGACGACGTCAGGGAGAAGCTCGTCCGTCAGTGGGAGCTGCTCCCGGCGGAGTACATCTCGTTGATCATCCACTACGCCCAGCAGCCGAAGGAGAGCGTGATTCGCAACCTGGAGCTGTTCATGAGCGAGGTGAAGCCGGCGCTGGATGAGCTGACGACGTATGCCCAGGAGCCCGCCGCCGCGACCGTCTGATCGGGGCTCGGCAGCGCTCGCGCGGCGCGTACTGCTCCGGCGCTCAACGGAGGGTAAGCAGGACAGAGGATGCCTGAGTGAGCGGAGCGCTGAGCGACCTGCGCGTGATCGACCTCGCGACGGCGCCGGGGCTGTTTGTCGGTCGGATGTTCGGCGAGCTAGGCGCGGACGTGATCCGCGTCGAACCGCCCGCCGGCGATGACTCCCGCCGGCGGCAGCCGTTCCTCGGCCACCAGCCCGGGATCGAGCGCAGCCTCTACCACCAGCACTTCAACGCCTTCAAACGCGGCGTCACGCTCGACCTCGAGAGCGACGAGGGCGTCGCTCGTCTGCGCCGCCTCGCTGCCACGGCCGATCTGCTGATCGAGACCGCACCCCCGGGGGCGATGGACGCGATCGGCGCGGGCTACGCCGATCTGCAACCGCTCAACCCGGGCCTGCTCTACACCACCATCACGCCGTTCGGTCAGGACGGACCATTCCGCGACTACCTCGGGAGCGACCTGATCGGAACCGCGACCAGCGGTCTGATGTATCTCAACGGCCATCCGGACGACCCGCCCGCGCAGCCCGGGGCGGAGCAAGCCCATCACATGGCCTCGCTGGTCGCCGCCTCGGCGGCGCTGATCGCGCTGGCTGGCCGCGATCGCGATCCGCACGCGCGTGGCACCCGCATCGACGTCTCGATGCAGGAAGGCACCTCGATGGCGACGCTGCAGACGGCGAACGCCAACACGTACACCTGGCATGGAAGGATCCCGAGACGTGCGAGCGTCGTCGATCCCGAGGGGGGTCCGGGCCTGTACCAGTGCCGCGATGGCCGCTGGGTCAACTTCACCGTGCCGCTCGGTGCGCCTCCGCTCTGGGACGCCTTCGTCGACTGGCTCGTCGAGGAGGAGATCGCCGGGCCGCTCGGCGGCCCCGAGTGGAAAGATCCGGCGTACCGCCTCGCAAACAGCGACGTGAGTCGGCAGATCATCGCGCAGCTCGCCGCCCGCTACGACCGGATCGATCTGTTCCACGAAGGACAAGGCCGCCGGATGCTCGTGATGCCGGTCAATCACGCGCGCGATCTGATCGAGGACGAACACCTCCGTGCGCGCAGCTTCTTCAGCACCACACACCACGCGGGCCGCGGCGTCGACCTGACCGACGCGGGACCGCCGTACCGCTTGAGCGCGCCGCCCGCCGTTCCGCTCGCGCCCGCGCCGCAACTCGGCGAGCACAACGACGAGGTGTTCTCGGAGCTTGAGCTGGCCGCGGCCGCCACAACGATCAGCGACGCGAGCGACGCGGCCGCCGCCCGACCACTACCTCTCGACGGCATCCGCGTGGCGGACTTCTTCTGGCTGATCGCCGGGCCTACCGCGTCGCGGGTGCTGGCGGACTATGGCGCCGAGGTGATCAAAATCGAGTCGGCCGCCCGCATGGACGTGATCCGGTCCGCCGGGGTTCAGCCCTCGGAGCCCGGCAGCGTCAACACGAACGGCGTCTTCAACGATACGAACACGAACAAGCGCTCGATCGAGCTCAACCTCGGCGACCCTCGCGGGATCGAGCTCGCGCGCGAGATCATCCGCCGCTCGGACGTCGTCACCAACAACTTCACAGGCGATCGGATGGACCGTTGGGGGCTGGGCTACGACGACCTGAAGCAGATCAAGCCGGACATCATCATGCTGACGATGCCCGTCATGGGAACGAGCGCCCCGTACCTCCGCTATGGCTCGTACGGCAACGGCGTGATCGCATTCGGCGGCATGAACGCCAACATGGGGTTCCCCGGCCGCCCGCCCACCGGCATCGGCCCGCTCTACTCCGACTTCTCCGCACCCTACTTTGCCGTCAGCGCGCTAATGGCCGCGCTCCACCATCGCGATCGCACCGGCGAGGGCCAGTTCATCGAGCTCGCACAGGCTGAGGCGACCGTCAATCTGCTGGGGACGGACATCCTCGAGTACACCGCGAACGGCGACCTGCCCCCGGGCGAGCAGGGCAACCGCTCGCGAGACTTCGCTCCGCACGGCGCCTACCGCTGCCTGGGCGCCGACCGCTGGTGCGCGATCGCCGTAACCTCGAACGAGGAATGGCGCCACCTCAGCGAAGCGATCGCGCAGCCCGAGCTTGCATCCGATCCGCGTTTCGTGACGCTCGAGGCGAGACACGATCACGAGGATCAGATCGACGACATCCTCACCGCGTGGACTCACACCCGAGACCCATGGGACGGGATGCAGGAGCTGCAACGTCATGGCGTCCGCGCCGGCGTCGTCGAGGATCTCGAGGACATGGTCACTCGCGATCCGGGACTGTCGACGCAACACCTGCTCGCCGTCCAACGTCCCGACGAGGATGTCGTCTACACCACGCACGCCCAGCCGTCGCGGATGGACGGCGTAACCTTGCCCCTTCGCCGCGCCCCACGGCTGGGCGAGCACAACGAGGAGGTGTACCGGGGCCTGCTCGGACTGTCCGAGGAGAAGTTCGTCGAACTGCTCGCCGACGACGTGATCCACTAGCCGGGCCGTATCGGTGGCATCACGCCACCTATAGTGACAGCGGCTCGAGGTGAGTCCGACGCAAGCCGCATAGCCGGCCGGTGGCGCCCGTCGGTGGCCGTGGCCGACTGGTTTCGCTGACATCGAGGCGCGGCGGCGAGGGGTCCGATCCTGGAAGACAAGCTGATCGAACAGATCCGCGACGCGCGCGCGCAATCGCTGGATGCCGCGCGCCCCGAGATGGTCGCGGCTGCCCATGCCGCTGGTCGTCTCACCGCTCGCGAGCGCATGTCCACGCTGCTCGACCCGGAGAGCTTCGTCGAGTACGGCGCGCTGGCGGGGGAGACTTCCGAGGTCGATGACGCCTCGCCCGCCGACGGCCTGGTTGCCGGCTCCGGGCTGATCCACGGAGAGCCCGTCGTCGCCGCCTCGTACGACCAGAGCGTGCACCACGGCACGCAGAGCGCCCGCAACCAGCGGAAGCTCGCGCGTCTGATCTACCTCGCGAACACGCACCGCTGGCCGTTCGTCTGCTTCGTCGACGGCGACGGCGCGCGGCGCGATGAGCCGCTCCGGCCGCCGCCGATCGTCGCCTCCACGGGTGTGCGCTGGGACCTCTACGACGGTCTCGCCGAGCTGTCGGGCTGGGCGCCCACCGTCGCGATCGTCAGCGGCCGGTCGATCGACGGTCACGCCGGGATCGCGATGCTCTCCGACTTCGTCGTCGCCACGGCTGCCTCCGAGTTCGGATCGTGGGGACCGTCCGGCGCCGAGGGCGACCCGATCGTTCGCTCGGTCACGGACTACGCCGCCCGCGGCGACGTTCACCTTGTCGTTGATGACGAGTCAGCCGCGATCGTCGCGACGAGGCGCTACCTCGGCTTCTTCCTGCAGGAGTTCCCGAGCGGCGAAGCGTCCCCCACGCACGATCAGCTGCGCTCGTTCATCCCCGACGATCGACGACGGCCGTACGACATGCGCAACGTGATCGAGGCGTTCGCGGACGCCGACAGCACCATCGAGCTGAGCCCCGGCTGGGGGCGCGCGATGCTGACCGTGCTGGCGCGCCTCGGCGGTCGCACGGTCGGGATCTTCGCCAACCAGCCCGCTTCCTCGGTCGCGGGCGCGATCGACTCGGATGCGGCCGACAAGGCCGCGCGCTTCGTCGAACTGTGCGACGCGCACGAGTTCCCGCTGATCTCGTTCGTCGACAACCCCGGATACATGGTCGGGCCGCAGGCGGAGCGCGACGGAATGGCGAGGCACCACGCGCGTCCGCTTGCCGCGCTCCACCACCGCACCGTCCCGCTGTACTCGGTGCAGTTGCGCAAGGCGTACGGTCTCGGTCCGAGCGCGATGTCCGGGTTCGGCGCCAGCCGCGTGGTCCCCGATCTGCGGCTCGCGTGGCCATCCGTCGAGTCCGGCGGCATGTCGCTCGAGGGCGCCGCCTACCTGGTGAAGCGCAAAGAGATCCACGCCGCCGAGAGCCGCGAGGAGGCCTTCCGCATCCGCAACGAGTATGCGGATCAGCGGCGCGAGGCGGCCTCCGGTCTGCGCGCTGGGCGATCCTTCTCCTTCGACGACATCGTCGACCCGCTCGAGACCCGGGAGCGCATCCGCACCATGATCGAGCGTGTCCCGCGCGCGCTGGCCTCGAGGAAGAAGCATCCGATTGACCCGCGCTGATCAGGCCGGGCCGATCAACCCGCGGTGATCGAACCGAGGACGGAGCACCGGTGGACCAGAAGCTGATCGACGCGATGCTGGCCGCCCGCGGGGCGCAGCTGGACTCCGCGCGCCCCGATGCCCTGGCGCGCGTCCGTGCCGGGGGCAAGCTGAGCGCACGCGAGCGCCTCGACGCGCTGCTCGATCCAGACTCCGCCGTCGAATACGGCGCGATCGCCGCCCAGACCGAGGGCGGTCAGTGGATCGCGGAAGCTGGGGGCGTCGACGTCATTGGCACGATCGGCGGCCAGACGGTGATCGCCTCCTCCACCGACTTCACCGATCACGGCGGCGGCTACGGCGCCGGGCGCCTCGGCCGGCTGTTCGCGCTCGCGGTCGAGCACCGCTGGCCGCTGGTGTTCTTCGTCGACGGCGGTGGCAGCCGCGCCCGGCATCCGCGCTCAGGGATGGATCACATCGAGATCAACGGCGGCATCGGTCGCTTCAGCATCATCGACGGCGTGGCCGAGCTGTCCGGCCTGGTGCCGACGATTGCGATCGTCTCCGGTCCGTCGTTCGCTGGTCATGCGAGCCTGGCCGGTTTCGCGGACTTCCTGATCGGAACGCGGGGGTCCTCGATCGGCATGGGCGGACCGCCGATGGTCGAGGCCGCGCTCGGCAAACGGCTGACCCCGAACGAGCTCGCCGGCGTCGAGATGCACGAGACCCGCGGTGGCATCGACCTGCTCGTCGCCGACGAAGCCGAGGCGATCAGCGCGGCTCGCCAGTACCTCGCCTACTACGAGGACCGCCCGTCAGGCTCGCCGTCGCCGAGCGCGGCCGAGATCAACGCGCTCGTCCCGGACGAGGGCCCTTACGACATGCGCGCGGTGATCGAGGCCCTCGCCGACGTCGGCAGCGTCTTCGAGCTGCGACCGAGCTTCGCCACCTCGCTGATCACCGTGCTCGCACGGATGGACGGCCGGTCCGTCGGCATCCTCGCCAATCAACCGCTGGTTGATGACGGCGCGATCGACGAGAACGCGGCGACCAAAGTCGGGCGCTTCGTCGAGCTGTGCGACGCCTACGAATTCCCGATCATCTCGCTGATCGACACGCCCGGTTGCGTCGCGAGCTGGGGCGACAAGAATGAAGACATCGCGACCGAGCCCGGAATCACCCGCTGGCACACCCGCCCCTTCGTCGCGCACCAGCACCGCAGCGTGCCGCTCTTCAGCGTGCTGGTCCGGCGGGGGCGCGGCCTCGGTCCGGCCGTCATGGCCGGCTCGCTCAACGCGCGCAGCGTCCCGGCGCTCTGCCTGGCCTGGCCGATCGCGGAAGTCGGGCGGCCGGACGGGTTCGCCGCCGTCCACAACCACAACGCGTTCGACAACGTCGTGGCGCCTGCCGAGACCCGCGATCGCATCATTCGGGTGCTGCGCCACTTGAGGCGCAACCTCGATCGCCCGGAGAAGAAGCACCCGATTGACACCTGGTAGCGCACGCGCCTGAGGGCGACCGCCGCCATCGAGGAAGGCGCCGTTTCGCCTCCGGCGGGCCCGCCGCGACCGGCGCGCCTACCACGTCTGGCGGCGAATCGGCAGGTACTTCGGTCCGCGCAGGTTGAAGTTCGCGCGGTAGGGGATCTCCTCCTCCGGGATTGCCAGCTCGAAGTCGGGGAACTCGCGCAACAACGAGAGCAGCGCGCACTTCGTCTCCAGGCGGGCGAGGTGTTGCCCGAGACAGATGTGAATCCAGTCGCCGAACCCAACGTGGCGCTGCTTCTCGCGTGAGAAGTCGAGCGTGTTCGGGTTCGGGAAGACCTCCTCATCGCGGTTCGCCGAGGCGAGGACCACGATCAGGTTGTCGCCCTCCTTGATCGCTTGACCCTGGAACTCCGCCGGCGCCTGCGCGACGCGCGAGGTGTATTGGACGGAACCGTCGTAGCGCAGGAACTCCTCGATCGCGACCTCGATCAGGTCCGGGTTGTCCCGCAACGCTTGCTGTTGGTCGGGGAACTTCGTCATCGCGAGCGTCGCGTTGGAGATCAGGTTGGTCGTCGTCTCGTTGCCGGCGAGCAGGAGCAGGTTGACCGATGACAGCACCTCAGCGTCGGTGAGCTTGCTCTCCTCGTCGTGGGCCGAGACGAGCCGTCCAATGAAGTCCTCGGACGGATTCGCGTGACGGTCCTCGATCTGCGCCTGGAGGTACTCGCGGAACGCGACGATCTCCCGGTTGCGCTCGACGATCTCTTCGTCGGTGCTGTCTGGGCGGAACGGCTCGGTGGCGGCATCCGACCAGCGCTTGAACTGGTCGCCCAGAGCGGGCGGAATCCCGATCAGCTCGGCGATCACCGTCACGGGCAGCGTGACCGCGAGATCCTCCGCGACATCAAACTCGTCCTGCTGTGCCGCGTCCTTGAGCAGCCGATCGGTGATCTCCTGGACATGTAATTCCAGGGCACGGATCTTGGAGGGCGTGAAGTCCCGGTCGAGCAAGCGACGCAACCGCGTGTGGTCCGGCGGGTCCGCGCCCAGCATCGTCAGCGTGCCCGCGGGCGCGACGTCCTCGCGGTACATATCCGGGCGGCCGCTCATCTGCGTGCCACCCTGCGAGGGACGCAGGCTGGAGAAGTGCTCCGGATCGCGAAGCACGGTGCGAACGTCCTCGTAGCGCGTGAGCAGCCAGGCCTTCATCTGGTTCGACCAGGCGACTGGCGCTTCCGCCCGCAGGCGCTCGTAGAACTGGTGCGGCCGCGCGATCGCAGCGGGGTCGAAGATGTCGAAGCCGACGTCGGTTCGTGCGGTCATCGCGATGCTCCCTCGCTGCGGACAGAATCCGCTCCTCGTTCATCGTACGGGCGGCGCGCCCCACTCATCCGTGACGCCGCAGGAAGCTGCCGATGGCCTCGATCGCGGCCGGCTCTCCGGGGGCGCCCGGCACGAAGAACGGGTAGACGTGGAACGCCTCTGGTTCGACGTGTAGCGTGACGTCCACGCCGGCGGCGGCCGCGCGATCGGCGACCCGCAGCGTGTCGTCGAGCAGGATCTCGTCGTCGCCGGCGTTGAGGCACAGCGGCGGGAAACCTGGCCATCTCCGCGTACACGGGCGATGCGGTCGGCGTCTTCTCGTCGGAGTCGCCGACGTACGCCGCCGCAGCGCCCTCGATCCCGACTGCGTCGATGATCGGATCCCGGCCTGCGCGACTGGTCATCGACTGTCCCGAGGAGGCCATGTCGGTTGCAAACGCTGCCAGTCACCCAGCGCCACTACGCCAGCGCCAAACGACGCCGCCGCGGGTCAGCTGCCGGTTACGGGCGCGGGGCCCAACCGTTCGACTCGCGTTCGACCCAGTGCGAGATATCCAGCGAGGTGACGTTCGGTGGGTCCGCCCCGTCCAGCCAACCGAACATAATTCTGCTGCGCGACGCCCAAGTTCGTCCGTGTCGCTCGCCAGAGCGGCGACTGGGGTGCTCGGGAGCGTCAGCGATTCGTGGTCGGTGATCGCGCAAATCGAGAGGTCATCAGGGATCCGCACGCCGGCGCGGTTGCAGGCCCCGAGCAGCGCCAACGCATGCTCAGCCGTCGCGAACGCAAGCGTTGGCCCGCCTTCGTGCTTGAGCGCGGCCAGTACCTGCTCGACCGAAGTCCCAACGTCGCCATCTTCGACCTCGAACACGGTCGGCCCGATGCCGTTCCGTTCTAGCGAGCGACGCAGCGTCGCAGCGAAATCGGTCCGCAACGAGATCGCGGAGAGCATAAGCGCGGCCCGGCGGTGCCCCAGCGCCGCGATCCGTGCGGCCGCCTCCGCAGAAGCTGACTCCGAGGAAACGTTGACTAGCGGAATGTCGTCGCACCCGGGGCCACGCGAGACGAGCGCGAGCGTCGGAATGCCGGCCTCCCGGTACAGCGAAAGTTCGTTGCCAGCCAGGTCGGGGTTTGCGAGGAAGAGCGCGTCCACACGCCGATCAAAGAGCCGTGGCAGCAGCCGGCGGTAGCTCTCCTGGCTGTCATGCGCGTTCGTGACCAGCAGCGTGTAGTCGGCTTCCTCGAGTGCTTCGGTGAGCCCGTTGAGGACGCGGATGAGGCCGGGGCTGAGGAGCGAGTGCGCGACGAAGCCCACGGTCATCGAGCGCGAGGTGCGGAGGCTGCGAGCGGTGACGTTGGGCCGGTACCCGAGCGCCGCCGCGGCATCGACCACGCTCTGACGGAGCGCGATCGAGACGTGCGGGCGATCGCTCAGCGCCCGGGACGCCGTGCTCACTGACACGCCCGCGCGGCGCGCGACGTCGTGGAGCGTCGGAGTACGTCCTCTGTCGGCCTTCATCGACCCCTCCCGCCTCGTCACTTCGACAACGTTCCCACCCGCCTGTTAGATCATGCCATTGATTGCATCACAGGGGTGATACCCATGCCGAGGATCCGAATCAACCTCGAAACCTGCAACCGGACGGGCATGTGCTACCTGGAGCACGCCGATCTCTTCGCCGATGACGACGACGGGTACCCGCTGCTCCAACCGAGAGCAGCAGACCGAATCCTGACGGCGGAGGACGCTGCACGAGTGATCGAGGTCTGCCCAACCGGTTCGCTACTCGCGATCGCCGATTCCGAGGCGGAGAAGTAGTTCGTCCCCGTCTTGCAGGGGGCGACATGACGCGGCTCCGAACCGGGATCGAGAACGTTTGCGGAATGGCTGACGCGCTGCATATATATCGCCGCCACGCACGAGGTGGATCGGGAAGCCGTCCATCTCCGTCATGTAGTGGTCGAACGAGTTCAGCCACTCGACCTGGGCCTGCCACTCGAAGCCGTTACGCCAGTAGGCGACGAGCTCACGGAGGTAGTCGAGATCCGAGCCGTCGTCCCACGCCTCGCCGGGGCGGCCGCGCGCCAGCGCGCCAGGTTGATCCGTCGGCTGAGATCGGCGACCGCGTCCGCGGTGTAACTCGATCGTGAACCGCTCGATCGCCGCCGGCCAGGCTCGCTTGGTGCGGAGCTACAAGCCTGGGCGAATCTTCGAAGGGTCGACGGCGAAGTTGCCGGTCTCCACGTTGTGGATCAGCCCCAGCGTGAACTCCTGGTAGTTGACGGCCTCGACGAAGCTCAGCTGCTTGCGATCGAGGGTGATCTCGGGTGCGGCGCCCTCGAGGTGAAGCTTGGCGCCGTAGCGCGGCCACATCAGCGGCGCGTTGCGGATGCTGCCCACCGCCAGGCCAGCGCTCACCTGCTCGTTGTCGAGCACCGTCTGCAGCACCTCGCGGACCGCCGGGAAGTCTTCGAGCGTAAGCAGATACGCATCGGCCGCAGCTCGGACCGCATCGTCGAAGCGGTCCTCGGCCATCGCCGAGGCGCACCGCTCCATCAGCTCCCGGATCCCGTCGTGCTTGATGTCGGACGTTGCGATCGATGCCATGGCGCTAGATCGACGAGTTGACCTCGAACTGGAACTGGCTGAGCTGGTGCTCGCGCCACTTCGTGTGCTCGGTCTCGTGTCGCTCCTTGAACTCCGGGAGGACCTGGCGACCGAATAGATCGATCGACTCCATGATGTCCTCGTGCTTGCGTGACCCGCTCTGGGCGATGAACAGCATCACATCCTGGTGCGAATCTTCGTAGCCCTTCAGGAACCCCCGCACCTGGCCCGGCGTCCCCACCGCGGCGCGAGCCCGCGCGGCGCGCCAGAGCGCCCGGGCGTTCTCGTTCTCCGGCTCCTGCTCGGCGAGGGCCGTCTCCGTCCGCACGAGGTCGGCGAGCTGATCCTGCGAGCGCGCCTGGATGCGCGCCATCCGCTCTTCCTCGGGCGTGTCCTGGAACTCCTTGAAGATGTTGGTCTTACCGTGCGCATGGTGGGGGCCGCTCAGCGGGCTGTAGAAGTGGTTGAGCGCGAAGCTGAAGAACGCGCCACCGTCCCCGGCCCGCCGTGTTGCCTCGTCCTCGGTTGGCGCGCAGGCGAACTGGCTGAGCACGATCAGGCCCGGGTTCACCGCCTCGCCGATCGGGCGGCACTCCTCGCGCATGATCCGCCAGTAGGTGTTGACGCGCTCCTCCGCCTCCTCCGCGGTCTCGAACGAAAAGCCGAGCGACCCCATCCCGAGGCGCGCCGCCGTCAGCACGGTCTCCCGGCGGCCGCCGGCCACCCACAGCGGCGGGTGCGGTTTCTGCAGCGGCTTTGGCACGATGTTCCGCTCCGGGAACTGCACGTAGTTGCCGTCGATGCCGGTGAACGGCGTCTCGGTCATCATCCGTACCGCGGCGCGGGTGCCCTCTTCCCACATCGCCTTCTTCTCGTCCCAGGGGATGCCGTAGGCGTCGAGCTCGTTCCACGACGACGACTCGCCCGTCCCGAACTCGGCGCGGCCGTTGCTGACCAGGTCGAGCGCGGCGATCCGCTCCGCCACTCGAGCCGGGTGGTTGTAGGGCGGCGGCGTGAGCGTGATCCCGTGGCCGATCCGCATCTCCTTCGTGCGTTGGCTCGCGGCGGCCAGGAAGACCTCGGGCGCCGAGGAGTGCGCGTACTCCTCGAGGTGATGGTGCTCCACCTCGAACACGTAGTCGAAGCCCAGCTGGTCGGCGAGCTCGACCTGGTCGAGCGCCTCCTGGTAGACGCGGTGCTCGGCCTCCGGATCCCAGTCGTCGGAGTCGTAGGGCTTCGGGAGTTGCAGCTCGTAGAACAGCCCGAACTTCATGGGTCCTCCCAGTGCTTGCGAATATGTCCTAAAGCGAAAGCGGAGCCGCTTCCGGCGTCCGCTCCTCGAGGATGTCTTCCATGCGTATGCGGACGTTTTCCTTGATCGCCGGGTGCGTAAGGATATAGAAGCGCTGCTCGCGGATCGCCTCGAACACCATCTCGGCAACCTCCTCGGGCGGCATCCCCTCGGCGAGGAAACGCGCGGTGCTCTCCTCTGCTTGCTGGCGGCGCGTGTCGGCCTCGTCGGCCGCGAGCTCGTTCTGCCAGCGGGTCGGCCGGTTCCGCTCGGCGCTCGTGATCAGCGTGGCGATCATCCCCGGGCAGAGCACCGACACTCCCAGCTTCGAGTCCACCTCGCGGAGCTGGTGGTGCAGGCCTTCGGAGATGCGGGTCACCGCGTGCTTCGTCGCGCCGTAGATCGCCGGACCACCGCCCGAGGCGATCCCGAGCACCGAGGAGGTGTTGACGATGTGCCCCTCGCTCTCCTGCTCGATCATCCGCGGCACGAAGGCCCGGATGCCGTGCGCGACGCCCATCAGGTTGACGCCGACGATCCAGTCCCAGTCAGCCGCGGTCGCTTCCCAGACCTTCGTCTCCTGGCCCGAGACGCCGGCGTTGTTGCAGAGGGTGTGGACCGCCCCAAAGCGCTCGAACGCCTGGTCCGCGAGGTCGTCGACCGCCTCAGCGCTCGACGTGTCCGTCTGGACCGCGAGCACGTTCGACCCGCGCTCCTCGAGCTCCGAGGCCGCGATCGTCAACGCCTCGCGCTCGATGTCCGCCATCACCACGTTGCAGCCCGCCTCGGCGAACCGCGCCGCGAACGCGCGTCCCATCCCGCTGGCGGCGCCGGTGACGACCGCGACTTTGCCCTCGAAGTCCTGCACGTCGGCCTCTTTCGCCGTCGATCCGCGGCGCTGCGCGGATACTACGCTCGACTAGCTCGACTAGCTCGACTAGCTCGACTAGCTCGACGCCGTGAGACTTGATCTGGCGCTGGCGCTACTCGTGGAGCGCCGGCAGGTAGCGTTCGCCGAACTCGGCGATCACCTCCGGCTGGTCGCGCGGGTCGGCGGTGATGCGGGCGCTGACGTGGGTGACGCCCGCGTCCTTGAGGCCGTTCAACCGCTCGAACGCGGATTCCATCTCGTCGCGCTTGATCTGGGCGGCGCCGACCATCGCGAGGTCGAGCTCCTCGGGATCGCGGCCGGCATCGGACGCCGCCTGTTTCGCTATCTCGAAGTCCTGCTGGAAGGTGTCGAACGACTTGCCCGCGGTGGGGAGCCAGCCGTCCGCGTAGCGGCCGACGCGTTCGAGCTGCCGGCGATTCTCGCCGCCGAGCCAGATCGGGATCCGACGCGCTGGCGTCGGGTTGCTCAGCCAGCCGTCGACGTTGAAATGGGTGCCCTCGAAGTGCACGGGCTCGCCGGTCCACAGCTCGCGGAGCAGCGCGAGCGACTCATCCATGCGGCTGCCGCGCGTCCGCGGCTCGACGCCGAGCACCTCGAACTCTTCGACCCACCAGCCGACGCCCGCGCCGAGGATCACCCGCCCGCCGGCCAGGTGGTCGAGCGTGGCGATCATCTTGGCATGGAGCACCGGCTCGCGCATCGGCAGCACCAACACGCCGGTCGCGAGCTGGATGCGCTCAGTGACCGCCGCGAGGTAAGAGAGCAGCGTCAGCGGCTCGAGGAGGTTGTCCGCGGGCGGCACGGCGAGCGTGCCGTCCGGCGAGTACGGGTAGCGGGTGGTGCCGTCCTCGTGGAGCACGACGTGATCGACCACCCAGAGCGAATCGTAGCCCGCGGCCTCGGCGGCGCGGGCGACCTCGACGGCGCGCTCCGCGGTTGCGTCGGCTCCGATCTGGGGGACGCTGAGGCCGACTTGCATCGCTCGCTCCTCGATGTGCCCGCGGTAGGTTCCGGGGCCGGATGCTAGGCGGCGCGGGACCACCTCGGCAACGTTGCCGGTCGCTCCTCGGGCGGGGCGCCGGCTGGTCTCGCGTCGCGTCGGGGGTCAGCCGCGCGGGAGGCCGAGGCCGCGGGTTGCGATGATGTTGCGCTGGATCTCCGATGTGCCCGCGCCAATCGTCGACGGGATCGAGAAGATGTACGCGTGGGTCGAGTCCGCGCGCATCGGCGCCCGCGGATCGTCCGGCTCCCAGATCGAGGCGTACAGCCCGAAGAGCCGTGTGCCAGTGAGCGCGAGCCGCTGGCTCAGCTCGGAGCCGAACAGCTTCGAGATCGAGGCCTCGTAGTTCGGGATCAGATCGTGGCTCTGCATCGAGATGATCCGCGCGGAGAAGTTGAACATCACCTCGCTCTCGATGTAGCGGTCGGCGATCGCGCCGCGCAGCATCGGGTTCCGCGGCAGCTGGCTCATCTCTCGGCCCCCGTCGCCGGCGACGAACTCGAGCAGCCCCTCGATCGTGCGGCGCGCCGCGACCGCGCCGGTGATGTTCGAGCGCTCGTAGTCGAGCAGCGTCATGCCGACATACCAGCCGCGGTTCTCCTCGCCCACCAGGTTGCGCGCGGGGACACGCACGTCCTCGAAGAACACCTCGTTGAAGCTGTGGCGCCAGCCCATGTCGACGAGCGGCCGGACGGAAATGCCCGGCGTCGCCTTGTCCACGAGCAGGAACGAGATCCCTCGATGCTTCGGTGCGTCGGGGTCGGTGCGCACGAGCACGTAGAGCCAGTCGGCGAAGTGCGCCGCGGAGGTCCAGATCTTCTGGCCGTTGACGACGAAGTCGTCGCCGTCACGGGTCGCGCGCGTCTGCAACGAGGCGAGGTCCGAGCCGGAGCCCGGCTCCGAGTAGCCCTGTCGCCAGCAGACCTCGCCCGAGAGGATCTTCGGCAGGTGCTCGCGCTGTTGCTCATCGCTGCCGTGCACGATGATCGTGGGGCCGAGCTGGCTGACGCCCTGGCCGCCGACACGGGGTGCGTCCACCCGCGCCATCTCCTGGTTGAAGATGAACTGCTCCATCGGGGTCAGCCCGGCGCCCCCATATTCACGAGGCCAGTGCGGCGCGAGCCAGCCCCGCTCGACCAGCGCCTCTTGCCAGCCGTGCGCGGCGCCGCGGGCGGCCTCGTCTGCCGAGACGCGATCAACCTCCCAGCGGTTCTCGTCGTCGACGCCGGCGCCCCGATAGCGCGCTGGGAGCCGCTCCTCGATCAGCGCGACCACCTGTTCGCGGAACTCAGCCTGAGCAGTCGTGTCGTCCCAGTCCATGTTGCTCTCTCCTTCGACGCTGAACCCCGCCGGCCCACGTCGCGTGAACTCGCACTCAGCGCACCACCCCGGCCACCACGAGCTCGTCGAACTCGGCCTGAGACAGTCCGAGGATGTCGCGGAGCACGTACTCGTTGTGCTCGCCGAGCATCGGGGCGCGCTCGAGGATTCGATCCTCCTCGTGGGCGAAACGGATCGCTTCGCCCTCGACGGCGATCTCCCAGTCGGGCTTGCTCGGCTGGCGCACGCGCTGGTAGTGCGCCGTGAAGCCCTCATCGACCTCGAAGAGGTCGCGCAGGTGCTCGACCGGGCTCGCCGCGACCCCCGCGGCCTGGAGCTGCGCGGCCACCTCCCACCGGTCGCCCCCGACGGCCCACGCCGAGACGATCTCGTCGAGGTCGCCTCGTTCGCCTTCCGCTTCGCGTGGCTCGAGAACCGAGGATCGATCGCGAGTTCCGGGCGCCCGATCGCCTCGGCGAGGGCGGACCACTGCTCGTCGCCGTCGACGGCGATCGCCACCCACTGGTCGTCGCCGGCCGTGCGGTAGACGCCGTGCGGGCTGTAGTTCGGATCGCGATTGCCGGGCAGCGGCGGCTGCTCGCTCGTCTGCGCGAAGCGCATCCACTCCGCGCCCAGCAGCGACACCGTCGCCGAGAGCTGCGACAGCTCGATCTCTCGCCCCTCACCGGTGCGCTCACGGGGGCGCAGCGCCGCGAGCACGCTGCTCACGAGGAGATGCGGCGAGGTGAAGTCCGGATAGGCGACGCCCATTCCTCGAGGTTGGCGCCCGGAGAACCGGCGAGGAAGTTCATGCCTGACGCGGCCATCAGCAGATTGCCGAGCGTGCGCTTGCTCGCCCACGGGCTGGCGCCGCCCACGCCGGGCAGATGCAACACGACGATGCCGCGATTGATCTTGCGCAGCTCCTCGTACGGGAACCCCATCCGCGCGAGCGCGCCCGCGGAGTAGTTGTTGACGACGACGTCTGACTTGGCGATCAGCTCGCGCACCAGATCGCGGCCGCGCTCCTCGGTCAAGTCGAGCGTGAGCGACTTCTTGCCGCCGTTCGCGCTGTTGAACTGGTCGCCGAGGTTGGCGTCGAAGCCGCCGTCCGGCAGCGGCTGGTTGCTTAGCGCGTCGGGGCGGGCGCTGGACTCGACCTTGATCACCTCGGCGCCGAAGTTCGCGAGCATCCTCGTGCCGAGCGGGCCGGCGAGCACCCAGGTGAGGTCGACGACTCGGATGCCCGCGAGCGGCATCGGCGGCATCGCTTCGTGCGCGGGAGGCGCCGCGTCCGAGGCGGCGGCGCGTGGAACGTCCTCCGACGCTCGTTCGCCGAGCGGCGGGGCGGGCGCAATCGAGATCGGGGCTTGCACGGGGTCAACGGGGCTGCGGCTGTAGGAGAGGGAACGGCCGAGCAGCGGCGCGTCGACGTCGCGGAACTGGTCCTCGCCTCGGAAGTGCTCGGACTCGACCATCTCGGCGAAGTCCATCGTCGGCATCGCGGCATGGCCCCCGTTCCACAATCCCTGCAGGAACTCGTCGCGTGGCAGCTTCGCCGCCAGCTCGCGCGCGAGGTCCTGCAGCGGGTTCTCGAGGTACTGCCACACTGCCTGCCCGCGGGAGTGGATCACTTGCCAGTCGTCGGGCGTCAGGTCGTGTTCGATGCCGGCCGCGTCGAGCAGCGGCAGGAACGTATTGAGGGCCATCGGCGAGATGTTGCAGCCCACCCACTTCCCATCGGCACACTGCATCGTCTGACTCAGCGCCGCGCGCACCGGGATCTCCTGGCACCAGAACCAGGTGTTCGGGTTCGCTGTCTGGACGCAGGCGAACGAGGTCGCCTCCTGCATCGAGATGTCGATGTGCACGCCGCCGCCGCCCCCGTGGTCCCGGCCGTGCAGTCCAACGAGGGCCGCCGTGGCCGCGGCCAGGCCGGACATGGTGTAGGCCGGCGAGGCCGGTCCGTGCGTCGGTGGATCTTCCAGCTCGCCCATGAGCTGCAGCAGCCCGCTCGACGCCGACGCCGTGAGGTCGGTTGCTCGCCAGTCGCGCCGCGGCCCACGCCGGCCATAGGGGGAGACCGACACGAACACGAGGCCGGGATTGACCTCGCGCAGCGCTTCGTAGCCGAGGCCGCGGTCGCTCATCGCATCCGGGTGACCCGCCTCGATCAGCACGTCGGCGCCGGCGGCCAGCTCGCGCAGCCTCGATGCGTCGCCGGCGTCATCGAGGTCGAGCACGAGGGAGCGCTTGTTCGCGTTGAGGTAGAGGTGCTGGTAGGACCGATCGAGCCCCGGCTCGTCGTCGAGGAACGGGGCGAGCTGGCGGATGCGCGAGCCGCTGGGCGGCTCGATCAGCGTCACGTCGGCTCCGAGGTCGGCGAGCAGCCGGCCGGCCAGCGCGGCCCGTTCGTCCGCGAGATCGAGCACGCTCACCCCGCTCAGCGGGAGGTCGCCGGTCATGGCCGCACACCTGCCTTCGACTTGACGCCAAGCTGGCTCGAGAGCGTCTCGTAGGCCAGCTCGAGGAAGCGATGGACGTAGGCGCGTGTCCGCCTCGGATCGATGATGTCCTCGATGCCGAACGCCTCCGCGGTGCGGAACGGGTTTCGGAACTGCAGCAGGTGCGTCTCGATCTCGAGGCGCCGCTGATCGGGATCGGGCGCGCTTTCGATCTCACGCCGATAGGCGGCGGCAACGCCGCCTTCGATCGGGATCGAACCCCAGTCGCCCGAGGGCCAGCCGACGCGGTAGTTGATGCGGCCGACGTTGGCCGTCGCCTGCCCGGCCATGCCGAAGTTCTTGCGCGTGATCACCGTGAACACGGGCACGGTCGCGAGGTAGGTCGCCCAGTACGCGCGCATGCCGTGGCGGAGCGTGCCAGTACGCTCGGCGCGCGGTCCGATCATGAACCCGGGCACGTCGGCGAGGAAGACGATCGGGATGTGGAAGTGATCGCAGAGCTCCACGAAGTGACCCTGCTTGTCGGCTGAGTCGGCCGACATCGCCCCGGCGATCTCCAACGGGTTGTTGGCGACGATCCCGACGGTGTACCCGCCGACGCGGGCCAATACCGTGTGCACCGATGACCCGAACTCCGGCTTCACCTCGAAGTAGTCGCCGTCGTCCACGACCAGCTCGACGATGCGCAGCATGTCGTACGCGCGGGTCCGCTCGCGCGGGATCACCGAAAGCAGCTCCTGCTCCTCGCGATCCGGCGGGTCGGTGGTCGGCAGGACCGGGGGTTGCTGGTAGACGTTGCTCGGGAGGTACGAGAGAAACTTCTTCATCTGGCGGATCGAGTCGAGCTCGTCCGTGGCGCGGTTGTCGATCGCGCCCGAGGCGCCGACGTGGATGTCCGGCCCGCCCAGCTCGTCCTTGGTCACGTCCTGACCGAGGGCGCGCTTCACGAGCGGCGGGCCCGCGGCGAAGAGCGATCCCTCAGGCGTCATCACCGTGAAGTGACCGAGCATCGCGCGGGCGGCGACGCCGCCGGCGGTCGCGCCTGAGACCGAATAGACGAGCGGGACTTCCTGTCCGGCGAGGATGTCCGGGCCAAACACATCGAACGAACTGGGTAGGTGTCCGTGGCCGTCGCCTTCGGCGGCGACGTTCGCGCCCGCTCCCTCGTGAAAGACGATCAGCGGCACGCGATACTCGCGGGCCATGTCGGCGAGGAAGAGACTCTTGAACCGCTCCTGCGTGCTGATGTCGGCGGCGCCGCCACCGACGGTGAAGTCCTCGCCGCCGACGACCACGCGCCGCCCGTCGACCATCGCGAGGCCGCCGATGTAGGGCAGCGGCTTGAAGTCGACGAACTTGCCGTCCTGGTACTCGCTGTAACCGGCGAGTCCGCCGATCTCGTGGAAGCTGCCCGGGTCGGCGATCGCGTCGATGCGCTCGCGGATCGTGAGCTTGCCGAACTCGTGCTGGCGGCCGACGCGCTCCTCACCGCCCATCTTCAGGGCAAGCCGTCGCCGCTCGTTCAGCTCGTCGAGCTCAGGCTGCCAATCTCGAGGCGCATCGACTAGCTGTTCGTCGCTCATTTGGCTCTCCGCGTTGCCGGCGTGGATCCACCAGCCGACAGACTGACCGGCGCGATTGTATGGCGCTCGATTGGTTGCGATGTGCCCTTCAGCGGTTACGCTTCCGGTCGCGGCGGTGGCTCCTCGGCGATCACGCCGGCGGCGTGTAGCGCGGACAGCTCGTCTGCTGAGATCGCGAGCAGCCCGCCGAGGATCTCCTCGTTGTGCTCGCCGAGGCGGGGCGGCGGCCGGCGGAAGGTCACCGGCGTCTCGCTCAGCTTGATCGGGTTGCCGGGATACCGCCGCCGGCCGGCATCGGCGTGGTCGTGCTCGGCCCAGAACCCGCGCGCCTCGAGCTGCACGTCCTCCACGAGGTCGCGCGCGTCGCTGAGCGGCAACGCGATCACGCCGCGGTCCTGGAGCTGCCGAGCAGCGAACGCGGGGCTCTGCGAGCGCGTCCATGCCGCGACCGCGGCGTCGATCTCATCGTGGCGATCGCGGCGTTCCTCGACGGTCAGCGCGGCCATGCTCGGATCGAGGCCTGCCACCTCGACCAGCGCTTCCCATTCGCCGTCCCGCTCCACGCTGATCGCGAGCCAGCGGTCGTCGCCGGCGCAGGGGTAGACGCCCTGAGGCGCGTGTTCGGGATGGCGGTTGCCGATCCGCGCGGCGTCCGAGCCTCGGACCTGCGCGGCGAGCAGCTCCTCGCCGGCGAAGCTTGCCATCGACTCCGACATTGCCGTCTCGACGCGCTGCGCCGCGCCGTCGTTGGCCTCGCGGTTCCAGAGCGCCACCAGCGTGCCGGCCGCGGCGGCCATGCCCGAGACGGGGTCCGCCCAGGCCACCCCCGACCGGTAAGGACCGGAATCGGCGTAGCCCATGATCGAGGTGAGCCCGACGGCCGCCTCGATCACCGGCCCGAGCGCCGTCCGGTTGCGGCCCGGCCCCGTCGAGCCGTACCCGGGCATCGAGGTGTAGACGATGCTCGGATTGAGGCGCTTCAGCGACTCGAAGGCGAAGCCCAGCTGAGGCATCACCCGCGGGCTGTAGTTCTCGAGCACCACGTCGGCCTGCTTGACCAACTCCGCCAACAGATCACGGGCGCGATCCTGGCCGAGGTCGAGCGTGACGCTCCGCTTGTTGCGAGCGAGCTTGTTGAAACCGCTGTTGCGATTCCAGGGGCGCTCGCCGGGCTCATTATCGGGGTAGAGGTGTGTGAGCGCCGCGTGCGCGGGGTCAACGTCGCGGAAGCCGCGGTTCCAGGGCGACTCGATTGAAATCGTGTCGGCGCCGAGGTCGGCGAGCAGCCGGCCCCCGATCGGTCCGGCCCAGACGCGCGTCATGTCCAGTATCCGTATCCCCTGCAGCGGGCCGTCGGACAGCGACTCGCTCGCGGTCGCCGGCGCGCCGGTCGAGGCGTCCGGCCGCCAGGACGCGAGCAGCTCCTCGAGACCGTCGGCGCCCGGGTTCCGAGGCGGTGGCGCGGGGTGCGGCTCGTGCCCCTCGATCGCGAACGGGCCGCGCGGGATCTTCAATGGCGGCTCGCCCGGCAGCTCGCACCAGAAGTCGCGCGCCTCGTACTGCTCGTCCTCGAGCACCTCAAGCATCGTCGGGACGGGGCCGATCGGGGAGAAGACCGTGCGGCCGAACTCGGTAATCTCGTCGGCGGTCAGCTCCATCAACCGCTTGGTGAGCGCCTGATCGAACTCGCGCTTGTGCGCGCCGCGCGCGCCGTCGTTCCCGAACACCGGGTCATCGACCAGGTGCTGGCAGCCGAGCACCTGCAGAAACGGGGTGAGGTGCTTGCTGCCGGCGTGACCGAGGAAGACGTGCCCGTCCTTGCACGGGTACACGCCCGCCGGGTGCCAGGGGCCGCCTGGCTGCGCGTTGCCTTCGCGGCGGACGATGAACCGGCCGTGCGTCCACATTACGGTCGTGTGCTGGTGGAGCGCGGCCATGCCCTCGAAGTGCGACACCTCGACGCGCTGGCCTCGCCCGACGCGCTCGCGCGCCAGCAGCGCCGCCATCGATCCAATGAAGGCGTGTGTCCCGGCCTGGAAGTGGGTGTGCAGGCCGACACGGCGCAGCGGCTCGCGATCCGGCTCGCCGGAGAGATACATGTGTCCGCCGACCGCGTCGTCCGTGAACACGTTCGAGCGCAACCGCGCGTATGGTCCGCTCGACCCGAACGGCGAGATCTCCGTACGGATCAGCTGATCCGAGCCCAGCCCGGCCGTGATCGGCTCCAGCGGGTCCGGCGCCGAGCTTTCGATCACGACGTCCGCCACGTCTAGCAGCGGCTCCATCTCGCGCCGGCCGGTCTCGCCCTCGAGATCGAGGGCGACCGAGCGCTTGCTGGTGTTGAGGTAGGCGAACTCCGATCCGAGGTTGCCCCAGCGCTCGCCGTTCGCGCGCAGCGGATCGCCGCCCGGCGGCTCCACCTTCACGACGCGGGCGCCGTAGTCGGCAAAGAGCTTGGCCGCGAACGCGCCGGCCTGCGAGCCGGCGATCTCGACGATCTTCAGCTCGTGAAAGGGCTTCATCCCTCAGGGCGCGTCGATGATCTCGCGTCCGGCCCGGTCGCGACGGTCCCGTCGGGGCGTCTCGATCGCGAGTTCGCGGCCGGCCTGGGTTCCGTGCTCACCTCGCGTGCCGCAGTCGCGGGTCCAGTGCGTCGCGCAGCCAGTCGCCGAAGAGGTTACCGGCGAGCGCGACGAGGATGATCGCGATGCCCGGGATCGTCACGAGCCACCAGGCGATGCTCAACACGCCGCGTCCCTCCGAGATCATCTTGCCCCAGGAGATCGTCTCCTGCGAGACGCCAACGCCGAGGAAGCTGAGCCCGGCCTCCGCGATGATCACGGTCGCCACGTTCAGCGTGGCCAGGATGACGATCGTATTCAGCAGGTTGGGCAAGATGTGGCGGAACATGATCCGCAGGTTGCCGGCGCCGATCGTCCGCGCGGCAGTCACGAAGTCTGTCTCCGCCAGCGCCAGTGCCTCGCTGCGAACGATGCGGGCCTTCGAGGCCCAGAGGAAGATCACGAGCACGATCACGACGTTGCGCAAACTCGGTCCGAAGAGCGTAGCGAGCAGCACGGCCAGGATCAGGCCCGGGATCGCCAGCTGCAGATCGACGGCCGCCATCAGCAGCCGGCTGGTCCACCCGCCGAACCATGCAGCCACCAGACCCGCCAGGCTGCCGAATCCGGTGGACAGCGGAATGATCACGAGCACGGTGAACAGCGAGAGCCGCGCGCCGTGGAGTAGCCGGCTCAACTCGTCGCGCCCGAGGTCATCGGTGCCCAGCGGATGCGCCCAGCTCCCTTCGGCTTGCCACGCCGGAGGCGTCAGCCGGTTCACCAGATCGATGTCGGTCGGATCCTGAGGCGCCAGCAACGGGCCGAACACGCCCGCCACGACGAAGATCACGATCACGCTGACGGGGAGCGCCAGCGCAATCGGCGAATGCACGTGCCAGAGCCGACGCAAGCGCTTTGCGCGCGGCCCAACGACGCTCCCTACCGTCGTGGCGGATGGGGTAGTCAAACGGCTCCCGTTCTGATTCTGGGGTCGAGAAACATGTATGAGATATCAACGAGCAGGTTCGCCAGCACGATCGCGGCCGTGGTCAACAAGACGGCGGCCTGTACGACGGTATAGTCCGAACCGACAATGGACTGGATGATCAGGCGCCCGGCTCCCGGCCAGGCGAATACCGTCTCCACGATGATCGATCCCTCGAGAATGCCTCCAACTTGCAGGCCGAATAGCGTCACGATCGGTAAGAGCGAGTTTCGCAGCGCGTGCCGGACAATGACGGTACGTTCGCTCAGACCCTTCGCCCGAGCGGTGCGCATGTAATCCTGCGAGAGCACTTCGAGCATCGCCGACCGCGTGAAGCGCATGGTCGCGGCGGCCGGGGCCGTCCCAAGCGTGATCGCCGGCAAGATGATGCTCTGCCAGTTGGACCGTCCTCCGGTCGGGAGCCAGCCGAACTGCACCGCCACGAACAGGATCAGGATCAGCCCCAGCCAGAAGTTGGGCACCGCCTGCCCGAGCAGCGCCAGCACCCGGCTCACGAAGTCGATCAGCCCGCCCCGCTTGATCGCGGCGATCACCCCCAGTGGGATGCCGATGCTAAATCCGAGCGCCATCGCGGTAATACCCAGGTGGACCGTCGCCATAATCCGCTCGCGCACGACGTCCCACGCGGGGCGGCTGGCGCGGAACGACGTCCCGAAGTCGAGTCGAGTGGCATCGATCAAGAAGTTGGTGTATTGGAAGCCGAGGGGCTCGTTGAACCCCAACTTCTCCTTCAGGAAATCGATCTCCTCCTGTGAGGCGTCGATCGGGGCGTAGTAGGTGACCGGGTCCCCGATCGCCCGGCTCAGGAAGAACACGATCGTGACGACCGCGAAAATCGTCGCGACCGCGCGGATCACGCGAAGGATGATCGCCGACCAGAGCTCGCTTGTCATTGCAGGTTCACGCGCCCAATGCTCCAGACGCACCCTTCGGCCGACGGATGCCCCTCCGCGGGCTGCGCGATCGCCTCGTCGCAGAGCCCAACTCCACGCCTCGACGAGAGCGCGTCGGGGCGTGGAGAGCGGGCCAGGCGAGCCCTACGTGAGCAGCTTCCTCGCGTTCATGAAGTTCATGCTCGCCGGTTGCTCGAAGAACTCCGTGTACTCGATGTTGTCCCTCATCACGTAGAGGTGTGACAGGTGGAACATCGGGACGTTGAAGGCGTTCTGGTAGTGAACCACGGCTGCCTCCCAGAAGAGGTCGCGCCACGGCTTCTCGTCGAACTCCCTCCTCGCCGCGTCCACGAGGTCGTGGAACTCAACGTACTCCGGAAGGAAGTTGTCGCCTTCGTCCGTGTGCGAGTAGGCAGCGCCCTTCGTGGCGATCAGGCCGTACGCGGTGTCGGCGCTCTTGAAAGCGGCGCCATTTTTGGTCGAGCCCTGGTTGAAGATATACGGTCCCTTGTGAGCGCGGCTGCGTTGCTGCGCCAGCGCCTCCGAGAGCGGCGTGTACTTCACGGTGACCACGAACCCGACGTCATTCAGCATCTTCTGGACAGCGGGCATCCACAGCCGGTCGGCGGTCCAGAGCCCCTGTGGCAGCAGGATCTCGAACTGGAAGCCGACCTGCCCTGCATCTTCGAGTAGCGCCCTCGCCCGCTCCGGGTCGTAGTAATACGGCTGCTCGAGGTTGCCGAGCGGCAGCGGGTAGCCACCGCGCGGGAACGGCGAGTAGGCCCGCTCCTCGTTGCCCGTCAACAGGTTGTTGATGATCGAATCGGTGTCGATCGCGTAGTTGGCCGCCTGGCGCACGCGAATGTCGCGCCACGGGTTCGGGCCGCCGGAGATCGGGTCGACATCCGCGTTGATCGGCAGCTCGATCGACATGACGCGTTGGTCGGGCAGGGCGAGGAACTTGAAGCCCTCGCGATCCTTGAAGGCAAGGGACAGGTCCGGCCCGACGCGATTGACGATGTCGACCTCGCCGGCCTCCAGGGCCGCGAACCGCGCCTGCTCCTCGGGGATGAACTTGCCCACGAGCCGCTTAATCCACGGCTTCGTTTTGTTAGTGGTGGCTGCGTCGTCGCGCGGGAAGGGGAAGTCCTCGTTCCTGACGCTCACGATCTCCGAGTCCGGGATCCAGGATTCGAAGATCATCGGGCCGGTGCTGATCGGATGCTGGGCCTGGGCCGCGTCGCCCTCCGACCGGATGTAGTCCATCTCTACCGGTGGGACGCTGGACTCCTGCGGGGCGTTGCGGAACGGCTGGTCCGCCATCCTGACGTCGACCGTCAGGTCGTCCACAATCGTGATCTCGCCGATCCACTGCTGCCGCCTCGACTGCGACCCGACGAAGTCCGGATTGTACTCGGCGCGGCCCAGCCCTCGGTCGTAGTTGAACTTCAGCTGCTCAGCGTTGAAGTCCGCGCCGTTGTGGAACTTGACGCCCGGCTTGATCTTGAAACGGAGCACAAAGTTGTCCTCCCTCCATTCGAAGTCCGCTATGCCGCCCTGTCCGGCGCTGCTGTCCTTCTTGGTAGCGAGCAGCCCCCCGAAGTGGTAGCTGTTGCTCGCAGCTTGGCCACCGGAGCCGGCGGCTGTTTGGGTGTCGAGCGACGAGGCGAACGACCCGTAGCCGACCGTGAGCGTGGCCTCGGTGTCGATCTCGCCGGCTGTCGACGGTGGTGGAGCGGTCGTTGCCTGAGCGGTCGCGGTTGCTTGTGTACCGCCACCGCCACCCGCGGGCGGCGCCGTAGTCGGTTCGGCCGTCGCGTCGGGTTCGTCTTCACCGCATCCGATCAGTGCGGCGCCTGCGAGGCCTGCCGTACCGAACGCAGCCCCTCGGAGCGCCGTCCGCCGGCTGACCCGTCGCGTCCAGTAGTTCTCGTACTCTGACATGATTCCCCCCGGTGACCTGAGCACGCGGCGAATAGAAGCCAACGTACGGTCAGGGCATCCAGACAACGATCGTGATTCTCCGAGGTTTTTAGCATCACTATCACGTTTGTCAAGCTGACGGCATTGCGATCCCCCTGAGTTCAACTACGGCCGAAAACGACCGGCGGATGCGTTTGGCAACCCTCCGACGATCGTGAACGGCTGTTGCCTCGCCCGCTCGGCCCGTCCACATGAGGTCCATCGCGCGATAAACGTTCCCCGACGACCCGATCGCGCCTCGTCCAGCTCTCCTGATCGCATCATCCGTCTGCTAGCATCCGCCGCGCTGAACGCCTCGGAGCTGCCGTGCCCAGCCCTCCCACCCCCATTCCCCCACCGCTCGAGGGCGTACGCGCTCTCGATCTGGCAGGCGAGGCTGGCGCGCTCGCCGCCCGGATCCTCGCCGATCTCGGCGCCGAGGTGGTGATGCTCGAGCCGCCCGGGGGCTCGCCGGTGCGCCGGCTCGCGCCGTTCCTCGACGATCGTCCAGGCGAAAATCGGGGCTACCGGCACCTCTACTTCGACGCCGGCAAGCGGTCGATCGTCCTCGACGAGGGCGTCGCCCTCGACGCGCTGCGTCCACTCGCGATGTCGGCACAGCTGCTCGTCGAAACGCCGGCCACCGGTGAGCAAGAACCCACCAGCCTGGCCGATCGATTGGTCGAAGTGAACCCGGACTTGATTCGGGTCGCGATCACGCCGTTCGGTCCGAACGCGGGCGAGCGTGCGGCCTGGCGCTCGAGCGATCTGGTCGCCGCCGCCGCGGGCGGTCTCCTCGCCATCTCCGGCGAGGCCACCGATCCGCCGACGCGAGGGCCGGCGAATCCCGGCTACACGATGGCGAGCCTGGCGGCCGCGGCTGGAGCGGCAATCGCGCTCGTCGCAGGCGCCCGCGGCAACGGCGAGCCGGCGCCTCGAGTCGGGGTCTCGCTCCAGGAGGCGATCGCCTTCGCGGTGCTCCAGACATCGAACCCCAATACCTGGACCTGGCGCGCCGAGGTGCCTCGACGTCCCGCTATGAGCGCGTTGTTGCGTTGCGCCGATGGCGGCTGGGCGATCGCGGGCGCACCGGCGCGGCGCCTCCGCGAGTTCGTCGCGCTGCTGGACGCGGCCGGGGTCGAGCACGAGCTGGACCCCGACACCTGGCGCCCTAGCCCCAACGAACGCCCGCAATGGCGGTTCCATGAGAACCCGCTGCACGAGGCGGCGCGGGACCTCGCCGCGCGGACGCCTCGCGACGAGTACCTCGAGCAGATCTGGGGCCTCGGTGGGACCGCGATGCCGATCATGGACTTCGCGGAGATCGCCACCACCGATCACTACCTCGAGAACGAGCAGTTCCGCCCGGTCCGCCACGAGGCGCTGGACCTCGATCTGAGCTTCGTGCGCAGTCCGGTTGACGGGCTCGCACGGGGCGCCTTGCCCGCACCCGCACCGGACCTCGGCGCGGACCAGTCGCTGCTCGATGTGCGTTCGCCCCCGCCGGAGCCGCCGCCGAGATCGGCGGAGCGGCACCCCGAGGCGAAGCCGCTGGCCGGCATCCGTGTCATCGACTTCTGCTGGGTGCTCGCCGGGCCGCTGGGCACGCGCACGCTGGCGAACTTCGGCGCTGAGGTGATCAAGGTCGAGTCGCAGGCCCGGCCCGACTCGCTACGCAATCAGTTGGTGCCCGGCCTCCCCCTCAACCCCGATCTGCCCGACATGGTGAACGACGCCAACACCGGTAAGCGCTCGCTGCTGCTGGACCTGACGACCGAGCAGGGGCGCTCGCTGCTGCTGGAGCTGGTCGCGGCGTCCGACGTCGTCGTGGACAACTTCAGCGCCGGCGCGCTCGCGCGCATGGGCTTCCCCTACGCGCGGCTGCGCGAGGTCAACCCCGCGATCGTTGTGGCGCACATGCCGGGGCTCGGGGGCACGGGACCATGGTCCGATCGCCGTACCCTCGGCCCCCACCTGCTCGCGGCCTCGGGGCTGAACTACCTGATGGGCTTCGAAGGCCGGCCGCCGCGGAGCATCGGCATCGCCTACCCGGACTTCACCTCGCCGCTACTCATAGTGACGCAGGTGCTGGCCGCCCTCTATCGCCGCGAGCGCACCGGGGAGGGCTGTGAGATCGATCTCTCCCAGCTCTCCGCCACCATCTCGCTGCTCGGCCCGGACTGGATGCAATACGCCCGCACCGGGCAGCAGCCCCCGCGGCCGGGAAACCGCCACGCCAACTACGCACCCCACGGCGTCTTCCCCACCAGCGGCGACGACGAGTGGTGCGCGATCGCCGTCGAGGACGATGCGCAGTGGCGGCGCCTCGCCGAGTTGATCGGCACGCCAGGCCTCGGGGCCGACGCGCGCTTCGCGACGCACGAGGACCGCAAGGCGAACGAGGACGCACTCGAGGCGCTCGTCGAGGCCTGGACCACGCCGCAGGACCGCTGGGAGCTGGCGGCGAGACTGCAGGCCGCCGGCATCGCCGCCGCGCCGGTCGAGGACCTGCGCGACATGCTCGAACGCGATCCGGTGATGGCGGAGCACTACCAGCGCATCCGCCAGCCCAGTGAACCCGATCTCGAGATCGTGATCGACCGTGACCCGATCTGGATCTCCGGCCACGAGCGCGAGCTGACGCGCGCCCCCATGCGCGGCGAGCACTCCGAGTACGTCGTGCGCGAGATCCTCGGACGCTCGCAGGAGGAGTTCGACGCGCTCGTGGTCGACGGGGCGATCTTCTAGCGATCGGATCGAGCGCGCCACCCCGGCCGCGACAGCCGGCAACGCACCTCGTGGTGCGGTGTACGCTTCACCCGGGGGAGCGGTCAGCCTGGCACCGGTCGGCACGGCCGTTTCAGAGGTGAGTGCGCAGCAATCGAAGCGGGGAGCACGACGATGACCTGGGAGCCTGAGCTCGAAGAGTTGGCGCAGAAGCGCGCGCTGGCGAAGCGCATGGGCGGTGCCGAAGGGATCGAGCGCCAGCACGCACAGGGCCGCCTCACGGTCAGGGAGCGCCTCGACGTACTGCTCGACCCGGACTCGTTCCAGGAAGTGGGCACGATGCTGGGCATCGCCAGCTACGACGAGAACGATGAGCTGTTGACCTTCCGCCCGGACGCGTCCGTTCGTGGTTTCGGGCTGATCGATGGCCGCAAGGTGGTCGTCCAGGGTGGCGACTTCACGATTCGCGGCGGGGCGGGCGATGCCAGCGTCAGCGCCGCCGGCATCGCCGGTAAGGGTCGCGAGATCACCTCGTTCGTCTCCGACCTGGGGGTGCCGATCATCCGGCTGCTCGACTCCGCCGGCGGCAGCGTCCGCAACTACGACATGGAGAACCCGATCGGCACCGCGCCGTCGATCGTCCACCACAGCATCGACGACCCGCCGCCGGACAATCTCGAACTGAAGCCGTCGGGTGTCCCCGGCAGCTTCGACGTGCCGCACTACTTCGACGCCTCGACCGCGGCGCCCGCATCGCACAACCTCCTGCTGGCCAGCCTCGGGCGGGGGAACCTGCTCGCGCAGGTGCCGGTCGTCTCTGCGGTCCTCGGCACCGTGGCGGGCGCCCCGGCGGTGGCCGCGGGCAACGCTCACTTCAGCGTCATGACCAAGAACAGCGACACGTTCGTCGGCGGGCCGCCGATGGTGAAGCAGGCGTTCGGCATCGACATGACGAAGCAGGAGCTCGGCGACTACCAGGTCCAGGTCCAGACGGCCGGCACGATCAACAACGTCGCGGAGGACGAGCTGGACGCCTTCAGCCAGATCCGGCGCTTCCTCTCCTACCTCCCCTCGAACGTCTGGCAGCTACCGCCCCGCGTCGAGCCCGAGGACGATCCGAACCGCCGCGACGAGGAGTTGCTGTCGTTCATCCCCCGCAACCGGCACGTCGTCTACGACGTCTACAAGCTGATCGAGAAGATCGTTGACCAGGACTCGACGTTCGAGATCTCGAGGCTCTACGGGCGGGCGCTCGTGACGATGCTGGCACGCATCGACGGCTTCCCCGTCGCGGTAATGGCGAACGACTGCCGCTACTACGGCGGCGCGATGACCCCCGACGCCTGCATCAAGTTCGAGCGATTCGTGGACTTCGCGAACACGTTCCACCTGCCGATCGTCTTCTTCTGCGATGTCCCCGGCTTCATGATCGGACTCGAGTCCGAGAAGCACGGGATCATCCGCTTCTCGAACCACGCGATGGCCGCCGTCACCGAGGCGACCATTCCCTACATCACGATCGTGACGCGGCGCCTCTACGGCGTCGCCGGCGGCACGGCGAAGCAGAACGGCATGGGTGTCCGCTACGCGTGGCCCTCGGGCGAGTCGGGGTCGCTGGTGGCGGAGGGCGGCGTCCAGGCTGCGTTCCGGCGCGAGATCGAGGCGGCCGAGGATCCGATCGCGCTCCGCAACCAGATCGAGGAGCGCTTCATCAAGGCCGCCTCGGTGCTACGACAGCCGGGCCTGGCCACGCCGCTGGAGGTGATCGATCCGCGCGACACGCGTCCGGCGATCATCGACTACCTACGGATGACCCACCCCGTCAACGCGACCCAGCTTGGCCCGAAGATCCGAGTCGGCATGCGCCCGTAGTTCTCCGCCGGCCGCTCGCAGCAGATCGGCACCGCGAGGCGCCGACCGCTCGCGTAGGATGGCGCTGCCAGCGTCCGGTTTGAGGAGCGAACCGTGCCCGGATATGCCACCGAAGGCCGGCTGCCGCTGGATGGTGTGCGGGTGTGTGACTTTACCTGGATTGTCGCCGGACCGCAGGCGACGCGAATCCTCGCCGATCTCGGTGCGGATGTCGTCAAGGTAGAGAACGAGTCCTACCTCGATTCGATGCGGCGAGGCCTGCAGCGCGACCCGGCGAATCCCTCGATCAACGGTTCCGGGTTCCACAGCAACTTCAACCGCAACAAACGCGGTATCTCGGCCAACATCCACCATCCCGATGGTCGAGAGGCGATCGAGCGCCTGATCGCCAGCTCCGACATCGTGATCGAGAACCTCAGCGCCGGCGCGTTCGCACGCATGGGCTTCAGCTACGAGCAGCTGTGTGAACTGCGACCGGACATCATCTATGTATCGATGTCCGGCTTCGGGCACGAAGGTCGCGACTCCTCGCACACCACCTGGGGCCCAACCGCGCAGGCCGTGTCGGGCGCCACCTACATGTCGGGGCAACCCGACCAGCCGCCGGCAGGTTGGGGGTTCTCCTACCTCGACCACACCGCTGGCTACTACGGCGCGGTCGCCATGCTGATCGCGTTGCACCACCGCCAGCGCACGGGGCGAGGCCAGCACGTCGACATGTCGCAGGTCGAGACCGGCATGGTCCTGGGCGGGGTGCCGATGCTCGACTCCCAGATCAACGGTCGGGCGTTCGAGCGTATCGGCAACCGCTCCCGCCAACCCGACCTCGCGCCGCACGGCATGTACCGCTGCGCTGCCGAGGGAGCCAACGACGATCGCTGGATCGCCATCGCCTGCGAGCAGGAGGATCAGTGGCGAGCGATCTGCGGGCTGCTCAGCTTAGACACGTTGGCGGACGACCCACGCTTCGCCGATAACGCCGCCCGCGTCGAGCACCA
Source organism: Dehalococcoidia bacterium (assembly GCA_965248675.1). Lineage (GTDB taxonomy): Bacteria > Chloroflexota > Dehalococcoidia > UBA2979 > UBA2979 > UBA6627. The sequence goes on along the minus strand of CBDFJZ010000008.1, from coordinate 751,867 downwards.
GGACGATCTCGACGCCGCAATCGAGGAGCAAACGCGCGGGTGGGACCAGCGCGAGCTGATGTACGCGCTCCAGGCTCGCGGCGTCCCAGCTGGAGCGGCGCAGAACATCGCCGACAAGATGGAGCGCGACCCGCAGTTGCGCGATCGCGGCTTCTACCGCACCGCGCCGCACGCCGAGCTCGGAGTGCACCGCTTCGAGGGCTTCCCGGCGCGCTTCTCGCGCGGACGGTGGCGCCTCGACCGCGGCGCGCCCGCCTACGGCGAAGATACTTTCGAGGTGCTCCGCGACGTGCTCGGCTTCTCGGAAGAGGAGATCGGCCGCATGCAGTCGGAACTTGCAGTCTGATGGGCCCGCTCGACGGGCTGCGAGCGCTGGAGATCGGCGACCGTGGCGAGGTCGCCGGCAAGCTCCTGGCCGACGCAGGCGTCGATGTGATCCGCGTCGAACCGCCCGCGGGCGCGCGCACTCGACATACCGGCCCCTTTGTCGGCGACGTCCCCGACCTCAACGCCAGCCTCCGCTACCACTACCTGAACACGAGCAAGCGGGGCATCACGCTCGACCTCGAGGAGGCTCGCGGTCGCGATCTCTGGCGCGACCTGGTGCCACGAGTCGACCTCGTGATTGACAGCAGCGGTCCGACCCGCCTCGACGACCGCGAGGTTGGCTACGCGAGTTTCGAAGCAGCTCCGGCCCTCGTCTGGTGCTCCATCACCCCATTTGGGCGCACCGGTCCGTTCCGCGACTGGCGTGTGACCGACCTCGTCAGCATGGCGCTGGGCGGACCGCCGATGAGCAGCGGCTACGACGATCACGAATTACCGCCGATCCGGTCCGATGGCGAGCACTCGTTCGCCATCGCCGGCGTCTACGCGGTGTCGGCGATCCTCGCTGCACTCTGGCAGCGTGCGGACGACGAAGCGGGCCAGCTGATTGACCTCTCAATCCACGAATGTGTGAGCGCGACGACCGAGGGCGCGTTCGCGAACTGGGAGTATCTGCAGTCGATCGTCCAGCGCCAGACCGGTCGGCACGCCTCGGTCCAGCTGAGCGCGCCAACACAACATCTCTGCACCGACGGCCGCTACGTGTTGCTCCTCGGCGGCGGGATCCCGCGGAACCGAGCGTCGTGGGCGCCGCTGCTCGCGTGGATGGACGAGTACGACGCGGCGGACGACCTCCACGATCCCAAGTACGTGGATGTGATCTACACCGACCCACGCTCGCACGCCGAGGAACGAGACCACGTCGCCGAGACCGTCGCACGTTTCGCCCGGCGCCTCACCAGCGAGGAGGTCTACCGCCGCGCCCAGTCGATGCACCTCCCCTGGGGCATCGTGCGCCGGCCGGAGGAGAACCTGGACGATCCGCACTGGGCCGACCGCGGCTTCTTCATCGAGGGCGAGGTCCACGGCCACCCGGAGCCGGTGCGCTACCCGGGCGCGCCCTACCGCTTCACCGCGAGCCCCGTGCGCATGCGATCGCGCGCTCCGCTCCTGGGCGAACACAACACCGAGGTGTTTGCCGAGCTGGGGCTCGGCAGCTCCGACCTCACTGAGCTGGCGGCCGCCGGCGTCCTCTGAGGCGCCCCCCGCCCGTTGAGCAACGGCGCTCGGCAGGGCGTGACGGAGCAGTGTCACCGACGGGCCGGCCTAGGCCAGCTACGGCCGCATACCGACCCGGATCTTCGGGCCGAGCTGCTGCGCGTTGACGGCGTGCGTTCGACGCACATAGTCGATCACCGCGCGACGCGTGTCGCGTGGATCGATGATCTCCATCGGCGCTGCCTGGCCGGGCTGGCGCAGGACCGATGCGGCGCGGATGAACCGATCCTCGATCTCGCTGCGTCTGGCGATCGGATCCGGCGCGGCCTCGATCTCGCGCCGAAACGCCGCTTGCACCCCACCCTCGGCGACCAGCGATCCCGATTCGCCCGAGGGCCAGGCGTACCGCACGCCGAGGCCGTTCGACTTGGCGGCGCCGCCGGCGACGCCGTATAGGCGGCGGATCACGATCGTCACATAGGGGATCGTCGCCTCACGGGCCGCGAACATCGCGCGGTTCGCGAAGCGGATGATGCCCTGCTTCTCCGAGGAGAGGCCGACCATGAAGCCGGGGATGTCGCAGAAGTAGATCACCGGTAGGTGGAACGTGTTCGCGAAGTCCACGAAGCGCTCGTATTTAAGGCAGGCGTCGGGCGTCATCGCGCCCCCGTAGTAGCGACAGTCGTTCGCGATCACCGCGACCGGGAAACCGTCGAGGCGCGCCAACATCGTCACCAGCGAGCGGCCGAAGAGGCGCGAGATCTCGAACGTCGAGTCGCGGTCCATCACGCTCTCGATCAGCTGGTAGACGTCGTACGCGCGATGCCGGTCGCGAGGAATCAACGACAGCAGCTCCTCGTCGCGACGGTTGGGATCGTCCTTGGGCTCGACGCGCGGCGGGAGCTGCCAGACGTTCGAGGGCAGATACGACAGGAAGCGGCGGATCTGGTCGAACGCGTCCGGCTCGTCCTCGGCGACGTTGTGGATCGCGCCCGCGGCTTCGGCCTGCACCTTGTAGTTGCCGAGCTCCTGCTTGGTCATCGTCATGCCGAGCGCCTGCTTCACCATCGGCGGGCCGCCGACGAACGTCTCGCTGTCCTTGGTCATCACGCTGAAGTGGCAGTCGCCGGCCGCCACGGCCGGCCCACCGGCGACCGAGCCGAGCACCGCCGACACCACGGGGACCTGCGCGAGGAGGTGACCGCGGGCGAGATTGGCCAGGAAGTCGTTCCGCGGCGTCGGGACGATGTCCGAGGTGTCGAAGTGGGCCGGCAGGTCGAAGCTGCCGGGCACGCCGGTCGGTTCGAGGTCGACCGCGAGCGGCTCGAGGTCCGCGATCTCGTGGTGGACGATCGAGGGAGCGGTCCCGATCGCGGTGCCGGGATCGTAATTGCGGACGCTGCCGCCCGCGGCGTCGAGCAGCCTGATCAGCGGTACGCCCAGCTCCTCGACGATGTCGGTGAGCTGCCGCCCTCGACCGCCGATCGTGCCGTCGGCGGCGCCGCCGCGGATCGTGAAATCGTCGCCTACCACGATTACCGAGCGGCCATCGATCGAGCCGTAACCGCGGACCGAGGAGCCGGGCCGGTAGCTGACCAACCGGTCGTCGTCGTCGTAGCTGGCGGCTCCGTTGTGGGTGCCGACCTCGGCGAAGGATTCCGCGTCGAGCAGGCGGTCGATCCGCTCTCGGACAGTCAGGCGACCCTGACCGTGCTGGCGCTCGATCCCCTCGGCGCCGCCCATGCGCTTGGCGAGCTCGCGCTTGCGCTCGAGCTCCTCCATCTCCGGTGCCCAGGTCATCGTCGGTCTCCTTCGTGCTCGGTCGGAATCGCCTCGCGCCCGCTCAGCGGAGGTGATCGGCCGCTCCGCTCCGCGGCCGCGCCAGCATAGCCGCCCGGTTGGGCCGCCTCGCGAGGTCGGGTGGCTGTGCCTTCGCTAGCCGGTGGGCGTCGCGGCGAACTGCTGTTTGCAGTGGTCTGCGAAGCGAGTCATCAGCGTCGACATCCGGATGCCGTCCTCGAGCGTCGGGAAGACGATCCGGTTGATCGAGTCTTTCATCGCGCCGCAAGTGACCTTCCTCCTTGACGGCTAGCCGATCACCCCGGTCTCGCGCAGCTCCGCGATGTCGGCTTCGCTCATGTCGAGGTCGGCGTGCAGCACCTCGTCCGAGTGCTCGCCGAGCAATGGCGCGCGTACAAAGGGCACGTTCCCGCCGGACAGCCGGGGAGCGAAGCCGAGCAGCTCAATCTCGCCGTGTTCGGGGTGATCGAGCGTCTGGATGAAGCCGCGTTCGCGCAGGTGTGGGTCGGCGAAGAGATCCTCGGTGTCGAGTACGGCGCTGCAGGGCACACCGGCGTTGCCCAGCGTCAGCATCACCTCCTGCTTGGTGTGCTGCTCCATCCAGCCAGCGATCTCGTCGACGAGCACGGCTGCGTGCTCGACACGCAGCTCGTCGCTCTCGAAGCGTGGGTCGAGCGACAGCTCGGGGCGCTCGATGGCGACGCAGAGCGCGTCCCACATCCGTTGCGTCGTGCACATGATGAACACGTAATCGTTCGGCCCGCCGGGCTTGCAGGCGTAGAGGCGCGTCGTCGCGACCGTCGACCGACCGGACCGCGTGGCAGGCCGTGTATTCCACAGCGTCGTGGAGACGCGAGCGCGCATGTAGAACGTCATCGCCTCCTGCATCGAGATCTCGATGAGCTGCCCCGCCCCCGTGCGCTGACACTCGAGGTAGGCCGCGCTGATCGCGAGCGCAAGCTGCACGCCGGTCCCGGAGTCGCCGGTCGTCGGACCGGGCGGTACCGGCGGCCCGTCGTGTCTGCCCGTGACGGAGAATGCGCCGGCCGCGGCCTGGGCGATCGGGTCGAAGCTCTTGAAGTGGGCGTACGGGCCGCTCAGCCCGAAACCCTTGAGCCGTCCGTAGATGATCCTGGGATTGGCAGCGCGCAAGACGTCGTAGCCGATGTCGAGCTTCTCTACCACGCCGGGGGCGTAGTTCTCGACGAACACGTCGTAGTGCGGCGCCATCGAGAGCAGCAGCTCATGACCGCGCGGGTCGCCGAGGTCGAGCACGATGCTCCGCTTGTTGCTGTTGAAGTTGACGAAGTATGGCGAGTTGCCCTCGCCGGCTTGCACGTGGCGCCCGGGGTCGCCCATTCCGGGCGGCTCCACCTTGACGACGTCCGCGCCCAGCCACGCCAGCGCTTGTGTGCACGACGTGCCCGCCTCGTACTGCGTCATGTCGAGGATGCGCATTCCCTCGAGGGCCGCCATCGCGCTGCTCCTCTCTTCCGCCGGTGTCAGCGCCCGAGTTCGCGATCGGGACGGCGGTCCTCCGGATCTACCGGGAGCGTACTCCGCTGCGTTCGCCGCTCGCGCCGGATCCCTGGTCGTGGCGCTTCCGAGGCGCGCGCCCTCCCACCTACCGTCGTGGACTCCGTGCCCGTACCTTTCGCGCAGCGCTACGACGCGACGACCTGAGGACCACGAAATGAGTTTGAACAAGCTGCTGATCGCCAACCGAGGCGAGATCGCCGTCCGCATCATCCGCGCCGCCGAGGAGCTGGGCGTCCAGACCGCCGCCGTCTTCTCCGAAGACGACGCCGGATCGCCGCATGTCGCTCGCGCCGACGGGGCGCATCCGCTGGGAGGCAATGGCGCGGCTGCATACCTCGATATCGAACAGGTGCTGACGATCGCCAGGGCCGCTGGTTGCGACGCGATCCATCCCGGGTACGGCTTCCTCGCCGAGAACGCGGAATTCGCTCGTCGCTGCACCGAAGACGGCATCGCCTTCGTCGGTCCCTCGGTCGACACGCTCGAACTGCTCGGTGACAAGGCCCACGCGCGACGCCTGGCGCAGGAGCACGGTGTCCCGGTGCTGCCCGGGACCCCGGGGCCGGTCACGGCCGAGGAGGCTCGACAGTTCTTCGCCGGGCTCGGAGACGGCGCCGCGATCATGATCAAGGCGGTCGCCGGCGGCGGCGGCCGCGGGATGCGCGTCGTCGAGCGGATCGAGGAGATCGAGGACGCCCACGCACGCTGCCAGTCCGAGGCGAACGCGGCATTCGGCAACGGCACGGTCTTCGTCGAGCAGCTGATCCCTCGCGCACGGCACGTCGAGGTTCAGGTGATCGGCGACGGCAGCGGAGCGGTCAGTCACCTCGGTGAGCGCGAATGCAGCATCCAGCGCCGGCACCAGAAGCTCGTCGAGATCGCGCCCAGCCCGAGCGTGAGCGCCGAGCTCCGCGCTGCGATCTCGCAGGCCGCCGTGCGCATGGCCGAGGCGCTGTCGTACCGCAGCCTCGGGACGTTCGAGTTCCTCGTCGACGCCACCGCCGAGGATCAGTTCGTCTTCATCGAGGCCAATCCCCGGCTCCAGGTGGAGCACACGGTGACCGAGGAGGTGACCGGCGTCGACCTGGTGCAGGCGCAGCTCCGCCTCGCCGGAGGCGAGACGCTCGCCCGTCTCAGCCTCGAGCAAGCATCGATCCCGCCCCCGCGCGGCTTCGCGATCCAGGCGCGGGTCAACACCGAGCTGATCGAGCCCGACGGGACCGTCCGTCCATCGGGCGGGCTGCTCTCGACCTTTCAGTTGCCCTCCGGCCCCGGTGTCCGCGTCGACACCTACGCGGTTGCCGGCTACTCGACCAATCCGCGCTTCGATTCGCTCCTGGGGAAGGTGATCGTCCACTCGACGCCAAACGATTTCGCGGCTGCCTCGAGGCGGCTCGCACGAGCGCTCGACGAGTTCCAGATCGTGGGCATCGAGACGAACATCCCGTTCCTGCGCCGGGTGCTCGATCACGAGGACTTCGTCACCCAGAACGTTTACACCCGCTGGCTCGACCACAACGTCGCCGACCTCGCGGCCGTCGCCGATGCGAGCAACAACGGCGCGAACGCCGGCGCCGGTCGCGCCGGCGCGGCGATCGACCGCAACGACCCACTCGCCTCGCTCGACTTCTTCCGAGGTGGCGAGGCGACCCGCACGATGGCCGCGGCGTCAGCGCCGGCTGTCGTCGGCCCCCCGAATACGGAACCGGTGCCCGCCCCCCTCCAGGGCACGGTGACCGAGATCCGCGTGTCCGAAGGCGACGCCGTGCGCGAGGGCCAGCTCCTCTTCGTGATGAGCGCGCTCAAGATGGAACACGAGGTCGAGACGGAGGTCGGTGGCGTCGTCCGGCAGATCGCCGCGGCGGAAGGCGAGACCGTCTACGAGGGACACCCGCTCGCGTTCATCGAGGTGATGGACGTCGGTGAGGCGATCGAACGCGAGGCGCAGGTCTTCGACATCGACTACGTCAGCCCGAGCCTGCAGGCGGTGTTCGACCGCCGCGAGTTTAGCCTCGACGAGAATCGCCCCGACGCGGTCGAACGTCGCCACAGCCGAGGGCGCCGCACCGTCCGCGAGAACATCACCCAGTTGATCGACGAGGGCACCTGGGTCGAGTATGGGCCGCTCACGATCGCGGGTCAGCGGACCAAACGACCGCTGGAGGAGCTGATCCGCAAGACGCCGGCCGACGGGCTGGTCGCCGGCGTCGGATCGGTCAACGGAGATCTGTTCGACGTCAGGCGCGCCCAGACGATGTTCATCTCCTATGACGACACGGTCTTCGCCGGCACCCAGGGGGTGCGAGGGCACGACAAGACCGACCGGATGGTGGAGCTGGCCAACGACCTCTCGCTGCCGCTGATCTTCCACGCCGAAGGCGCCGGCGGTCGCTCCGGCGACACGGAGGCGATCCCGAGCATGCACCCGGCCGTGCGCACCTTCGAGAAGATGGCGCAGCTCAGCGGCACGGTGCCGATGATCGGCGTCACCGCTGGCTGGTGTTACGCCGGCAACGCGGCGATCCTCGGGCTGACCGACATCATCATCGCCACCGAGGACTCGCTGATCGCGATGGGCGGCCCGTCGACGATCGAGGGCGGCGGCCTCGGCGTCTTCCTGCCCGAAGAGGTCGGTCCGATCTCCGACACCGCGCCCGCCGGCACCGTGGATATCGTGGTCAAGGACCAGGACGAGGCGATCGCCGCCTCGAAGCAGTGCCTCTCCTACTTCCAGGGCTCGATCGAACACTGGGAGGCCGAGGACCAGCGGCTGCTGCGCAACCTCGTCCCCGACAACCGCCGCCGCAGCTTCGATGTGCGCGAGCTGATCCGCATCCTCGCGGACAAGGACTCGGTGCTCGAGCTGCGCCCGGACTTCGGGCACAGCATGGTCACCGCGTTCGTCCGCGTCGAGGGTCACCCGTTTGGGCTGACGGCCAACAACAATGCGTTCCTCGGCGGTGCGATCGACAGCCCCGGGTCGGACAAGGTCGCGCGCTTCTGGCAGCTCTGCGACGCGTTCAACATTCCGATCATCACGCTTGTCGACACGCCAGGGATGATGGTCGGTCCCGAGGTGGAGAAGACCGGCCTGGTCCGGCACTGCAGTCGCCTCTTCGTCACCGGCGCGAATCTCGAGACGCCTCGATTCTGCGTGATCCTCCGCAAGGGCTACGCGCTGGGATCGATCGCCCAGATGACCGGCAGCTCGCGCGCCTCGGTCTTCACCGTCGTCTGGCCCGAGGGCGAGTTCGGCGGCATGAACCTGGAGTCCGGCGTGCTGCTCGGCAACCGGGAGCTGCTCGCGGAGATCGAGGACGTCGACGAACGCGCCGCCGAGTACCAGCGGATGGTCGACGCCGCCTACGAGCGAAGCGGCGCGCTCAATTCGGCTTCGGTCTATGGCATCGACGACGTGATCGACCCCGCTGAGACGCGACGCCGGATCGTGGACGGCCTGATCGCCGTGCCCGAGGCCGAGCCGCTGCGGCGCGGACGGCGGACGTTCCTCGATACCTGGTAGGACCGAGGTCGGGGTGGGGCGTCCCGAACGAGGCTCAGTAGATGACGCGCCTGACCATGAGGTCGACGTAGCGCTCCTCGTCGACCCCCAGTTCGTCGCGGAGGATCTCCTCGTTGTGCTCGCCGAGGAGCGGCGCCCGCGTCACCGGGAGCCGCTCACCGTCCCAGGTGAACGGCTGGTTCTGCACGACGAACGGCACCCCGGCCGGGTGCTCGAACTCCACGAAGAACTCCCGCATCGCCTCGTCGCGATCAGTCAGATCGCCCGCGTCCTCGAGGGCGGCTGCGGGGACGCCGCGGCGCTGGAGCCGGTCTGCCGCCACGCCCGCCTCGAGGTCGCTCGTCCAGGCGGTGATCGCCGTCTCGATCTCCGCCTCGGCGGTGCGACGGCCCTCGAGATCCTGGAGGTCCGGCCGCGCTGCGAGGTCGGGGCGGCCCAGCTCGTCGCAGAGCAGCTGCCACTCCAGCCTGTTGCGTACCTCGATCGCCACCCAGCGATCCTCGCCCGCCGACGGGAAGACGCCGTGCGGCACGAACTCCAGCGAGCGGTTGCCGCGACGCGGCGCCACGACGCCGTTGACGAGGTAGTCCAGCAGCTCCGTATCGAGGAGGTTGAGGGAGCCTTCGTACTGCGCGATCTCGATGAACTGGCCCTCGCCGCTCTGCTCGCGATCGAAGAGCGCCGCCATGATCAGCGCCGACCCGATCGGCGCGAGCGTGAAGTCGGTGTGCAGCGTGCCGAGGCCGACCGGCGGCTTCTCGGGCGCGCCAGTGTGGGCGGCAACACCCGACATCCCGGTCACACTGTTCCCGATCCCGCGCCAGCTCATGTTCGGGCCGCTGTGCCCCATCACCGGGAAGCTGGCCACGATGATGTCTGGCTTGACCTCGCGCAACGCCTCGTAGCCCAGACCCCAGCCCGCCATCGCCGTGGGCGCGAAGTTCGAGGTCACGACGTCGCACTTCGCCACCAGCTCCTTCACCAGCGCGACCGCCTCAGCCTCGTGCAGATCGAGCGTCAGGCTGCGTTTGTTCGTGTTGCAGTCTCCGAAGAAGGCGCCCGTGTCGATCGTGTAGCCCTCCTCCGGATGGTGGAACTGCCGCACGCGGTCGATGTTGCTCGCGGTCTCGATCTTCATCACGTCCGCGCCGAGGTTCGCGAGCAGCTCCGTCGTGAGCGGCCCCGCCGCCTGCCAGCAAAAGTCGACGACCCGGTAGCCCGCGAGCGGAAGCGCGCCCATCACTCGCCTCCCGGCGGAGCCGAGTGGGCCAGGCCGAGGGCGTAGGCGTGCTCGATCTCGTCGGCGGTCAGCGCGGCGACCTCGGCTAACGCCCAGGTCGTATCGGCGCCGAGCGCCGGCGCCGCCGCGCGTGGCGGCTCGAACCGTGACGAGCGGAACGGGGCGCGGACGATCGGCAGTTCGCGGTCGAGCGCGGGGTGCTGTACGCCAGGGAACATGCCGCGAGCCTCGAGGTGTTCGTCGGCCGCGATGTCCGCGACGGTGTTGACCGGCGTCACCAGCAGGCCCAGCTCCTGTCCCCGGCGCACGAGCTCGTCCGCCGGCAGCGCGGCGCAGAGCTCATCGATCGCCGCGGCCAGCTCGGCGCGCGCCCCCGCGCGGCGGGCCGGGTCCGTCCACTCGCCCTCGAGGAACTGGCGCGAGCCGGTGGCCTCGGCGAACCACTCGGCGAACCCCTGCCAGCGTGTCGGCCAGATGCCGAAGACGAGCCATCGCCCGTCCTCCGACTGGTGGATCACGCCGGCGGTCTCGACCCAGATCAGCCCGGCCGGTCCCATCGTCGTGACCCGCAGCTTGTCCCGCTCGGCGACGTCGCCGTACCAGCGCCACATGTTCTGGTTCGCCGCCTGGATCGTGGTCGACATCGTCGCCTCCTGGAGGCTGACGGTTGACGATCCACCTTCGCCCTGGAGCCGGCTGCGCATGATCAGGCCTACGGCCGCGGCCGTCGCGACGGCGGCCGCCTGCTTGTAGGCCAGCTTCCCGACCGGGTAGTCCGGCGCGCGGTCGGGGAAGCCGTTGCAACACAGCAGCCCGCCCGCCGCGACCGCGATCAGGTCGGAGGCGCTCGGCTCCGCCTCGCCGCGTCGGAACACGACATCGACGAGGCCCAGACGCGGATGCGCGGCGCGCAGGCGCTGCTCGTCGAAGAACGGTCGCGCCGCGCGATGCTTCTCTAGCGGCGCGATCACGGCGTCGACGCCGCTCGCGAGGCGGTCGACGAGCTCCCACGCCTCGTCGCGATCCAGTGCCAGCGCCACGCTCTTCTTGCCGGCGTTGTATCGCAGATGCGCGAGCCCGCCCTCGAGGCCAGGCTCGCCGTCAACGAACGGCGGCCGGCGGCGGAGGCCGTCGCCGCTCAACGACTCGACGCGAATCACCTCCGCGCCGAGATCGGCGAGGTAGCGCCCGCCGAGCGCGAGCACCTCGTCGCTGAGATCGAGCACGCGCACCCCTCGAAGCGGCGCGTTGGCCCCGGACGATGCGCGCGCCGTCGTGGTCATCGGTCGGGCGCTCCGATGTTGGCCGCGCGTGGGTTTTACGTTTGTGACCCCGGACCGCGGGACGGTAGCATACCGCTCGCCGGGCTAGCCGGCGGTCGGCGCGGACGCGTTCGACCCTGGGGCGGGCGCGGCTCATCGGAGGGGACCGAGCGTGGAGTTCTTCCGCCTGCTGCTGTTCCGGCTGGTTACCTCGCTCTTCACCGTCTTCATCGTGATTTCGATCGTCTTCGTGATCAGCCGCGTCGCGTGGAGACCCTGGAGGGTGGCGAGCCGAACCCGTTCCTCGACCTCCGCGTCCGTCAGGCGGCGAACCTGGCGATCGACCGGCAGGGCTACATCACCTCGCTGCTCACCGGCCGCGAGGGCCTGCTGCGAGGGCTGTCGTCACTCTCGGGCGGCTTCCCCCGCGGCGAGATCGAGCAGTTCGACCCGGGCTTCGATCTTGAGAAGGCGAAGGCGCTGATGGTCGAGGCGGGATACGCCGACGGCTTCGACGTCCCGCTCTACCACGGCAGCGGCTACTTCACGCAGTCGCAGGACATCGTGCAGATCGTCGTGCAGTCGCTGGAAAAGATCGGGATTCGCGCCGAACTGCTGACAATGCCGTTCGCGGACGAGCTCCCGATCATCCGCGACAAGACCATCTGGGGGATGTTCTACTTCGGGTCCTCCGGGACGACCGAGGTGCAGGGCAACGCGACCGCGTTCTGGGGAAACGATGGGTTCTACAACCAGTCGGCGATCCCGGGTTCAACGCTGAACGACCTCTACCTCGAGCAGACCGGCGAGTTCGACGCCGAGAGGCGGGCGGACCTGCTCAAGCAGGCGTGGATCGAGCACTACACCCAGGCCGGGTGGATCTTCCTGCACGAGGAGATTCAGACGGCCGTGTACAGCAAGAAGACCCTCATCTGGGAGCCGGACGGCGGCGCCGACCGACTCAACCGATCACCGGCGGAGTGGGAGTTCCACGTCCGGAACACCTAACGCTCCTCCCCCGAGGAACGCTGCGATTTCCCACCTGCCGTCCGGCTCAGCCGGACGGCAGGTTTGTTTCTGGTTGCTGCTGACGAGAGCGTGATCTGGCTTGCCCCAGGCGCCGTCGCATCAGCCATAGTCGATCCGATGCATATGCGAGCCTCCGCCGCCCTGCTGTTCGTCGCGCTCTTCGCCGCCGGTTGCACCACCGGCGAGGGCGACGCTGATCGAGGCACCGCGAGCGAGGGTGTTCCCACCGAGGGCACCACGCCCGCGTCGACGCCGGCGTTGGACGCGCCGGCCCCCGTCGCGTCCGACACGCCGGCACCCGCCCCACCGGCTCCGCCGGTGCCCGAGGGGCAGGTCGACGATTTCCTGGCGAGCGCGCTCAGCGAACTCATGGAGACGCTGTTCGTCCACCAGGACCCCGAACGCATGGCGGGGATCGAGCTGATCGGTCAGATCGGACGCTCCGGCGACGCCCGCGTCGCCTGGGTGCTCGTCGACTCGCTTCGCTTCCTCCCACCCTTCGACGGCCGCGTCGACGCGCTGAGCGAGGCGTTGAGCAACCTCACGGGCGTCGAGTTCGCGGACGAGCCTCTCTGGGTCGCGGCGTCCGATCAGCTGCTCAAGTGGGATCTACCCGCGCCCCCCGGCTACGTGGAGTGGAAGCGCGTGCCGTTCGAGAGCCGGGACGAGCGCTGGCGGCCGTTTTTCGACGACCCCGGCGCGACCTTCGACTACCGATATCTGAGCTGGGGCGGCGTGCGCGTCGACGACCGCTCGCCGGCCGCCGCGAGCGCCGGCGAGCTGTGCCTGGGCTGCATCCTGGCGCTGCGCGATCCCGGGATCACCAACGCCGACGGGGGCCGCTGGTACCCGGACGACGCGATCGTCTTCGGGCTGGTCGTCGGCGGCGAGGCACGCGCGTACCCGAAGAACATCATGGAGGTGCACGAACTCGTCACCGACACCGTCGGTGGGCGTCGCGTTTCGATCCCCTACTGCACGCTCTGCGGTTCGGCGCAGGCCTACTTCGTCGATCAGCTTCCGCCCGGGATCGAGCGGATCGAGTTGCGCACCTCCGGGCTGCTGACGCGATCGAACAAGGTGATGTTCGACCTCCACAGCTACTCCGCCTTCGATACGTTCACCGGCGTAGCGGTGTCAGGACCGCTGCGCGAGGCCGGGTTCGCCCTGGTGCAGACCAGCATCGTCACCAGCACCTGGGGTGACTGGAAAGCGGCGCACCCCGAGACCACGATCATCGCCGAGGACGGCGGCTTCGGCTCGTCGTACCCCCTCGATCCGCTCGGCGGCCGCGACGACCACGGACCGATCTTCCCCATCGGCAGCGTCGATCCGCGGCTGCCGATCCAGGAGCTCGTCCTCGGCGTCGAGGCCCAGGGCGACGTGCGCGTCGCGTTCCCGGTCGCCGCGGCGCGACTGACCCTCGAGGGCGGCGAGTCCGCCGAGCTCGGCGGGGTCACCCTAGTGGCCGACGGCGGCGGCCTGCGCGCCACCGATGCCGGCGGTAGCGAGCTCGTCAGCCACGAGGCCTTCTGGTTCGCCTGGAGCCAGTTCTGGCCCGACACCCTGCTCTGGACCGGCCAAACCGACTAGGCTCCTCCCCGAAGGTCGCGAAGGGGAGCCAAGCAGTGGTCAGCCTCCTGCTGACGCGCGCCCTGGCTGAGGCGTGCGCCGTCGAGCTTCGGGCGATCGCGGAGCGCACCGGCGTCGCCATTCATCCCGTCCTGTTCCCCGACCACGAGCAAGACGCCGTCGACGCGGCGGAGCACGCGTCGATCGAAGCCGCCTACGCCTCGCCCGACCTGTTCATGGAGGGCGGCCGGCCGTGGCGATTCCTCGACCTCCTGGAAGGAGCGCCCAGTCTGCGCTGGGCGCATCTCGGGTTCGCCGGCATCGACCACCCTCGGTTCGCCGCGCTGCTCGATCGCGGCGTCTCGCTCTCGAATTCGCCAGGCGCGGCCGCGGAACCGATCGCTCACACGGCGATGGCGGGGCTGCTCGCGCTGGCCCGACGCCTGCCCTTCTTCGCGGCGTCCCAGCGGGACCGGGCCTGGCGGCGCTTGCCGCCCGACCTCGTCGCGCCGGATCTCAGCTCGCAGACGCTCGTCGTCTACGGGCTGGGCGCGATCGGCTCGGAGTTCGCGAGGCTGGCCCGCGCCTTCGGCCTGCACGTGATCGGCGTGCGGCGCAGCGCGCGACGCCCTGACGATCCGGTCGACGAGCTGGTCCACCCCGACCGGCTCGACGCGATCCTGCCCCGCGCCGACTGGTTGGCGGTGACCGCGAACCTCACCAGCGAGACCCGCGGGGCGATCGGCGCCGAACGTTTGGCGCTGCTCCCTGCAACCGCCCATCTCCTCAACGTGTCGCGCGGCGCCATCGTCGACGAACCCGCCCTGATCGAGGCGCTGCGGACCGGCGCCCTGGCCGGCGCCTACCTCGACGTGTTCGCGGTGGAGCCATTGCCGGCGGAATCGCCGCTGTGGGAGCTACCGAACGTGATCATCACGCCGCACAACTCATGGGCCGCGACCGGCAACCCCGAGCGTGCGCGGCTCATATTCCTCGCCAACCTCGAGGCCTGGCTCCGAGGCGAACCGCTGCCGCAAGCCGTCTCCGAGCGCTAACCGCCCTCGTGCTGAGGGCGCGTTATCCCCCGTCGCCGGCCGTCTCGACCAGTTCGACCATCAGCCCGTGCGCGGACTTCGGCGAGGTGAACACGACACGCTGCCCACCGTCGGCGGAGAGGTCGGCGTAGCGGACGTCGTTCTGATCGAAGTGGGCGAGCGCCGCGTCGCAATCCTCGGTCCTGAACGCCAGCCGGTAGAATCCCTCGCCGCGGGTGTCGAGGAACCGCCGCAGCACCTCCTCGCCCGGCAGCGGCGAGATCAGCTCGATCGAGAGCCCCGACGCGTCGAGGATCGCCGTCTGGATGCGCAGCGACTGCTGCGTCGCCACCTCGCCATCGAGCTTCCAGCCGAACGCCTGGTCGTAGCGCTTGATCGCGGCGTCGATGTCGTTCACGGCGATCGCGAGGTTGGCGAACTGACCGATCATGAGCGCTCCTTGTGGCGTCGAGCTACTCCTCGACGTGATAGAGGGCCGCGGCGTTGTCATGGAGGATCTTCTTCAGCAGCTCCTCCGGCAGGTCGGCCATCGTCTGGTCGATGAAGTCCTTCGGCACGTCCGCGATCGACGCCGGCCCCGGCGACATGCTCGTCGGATGCGGGAAGTCCGTCTCGTAGAGCAGGCTGTCGGGCAGGCTCTCCAGCACCGCCCTCGTCACCGGTCCGTGCTCGAACCAGAAGCAGGCGTAGTACTGACGTTTGAAGTACTCGCTCGGCAGCAACTGCCGCTCGGGATGCGTCTGCGGGCCCCCGTTGTTCAACCACTGCCAGTCCATCGCGTCGAGGGCGAACGGCACCCAGCCGATCCCACTCTCGACCGAGACGAACTTGAGGTCCGGGAAGCGGGCCGGCACTCCCGACGTGATCGTCTCCGCGATCGCCCGCGCGTTGCCAAGGAAGATCATCACCGAGGCCATCGAGACACGGGCCGCGTCGGACATGCTCTCGTGACCGTGCCTCAAGATTGAGCTGTCACCTGACGCGATGTGGAAGTTGACCGACAGCCCCAGGTCCTGCGCGGTCGCCCACACCGGGTCCCAGTACGGGTCGCTCAACATCGGCTGACCGTAGAAGTCCGGTTCGTTGGAGAAGATCAGCCCGCGGTGCCCCATCTTGAAGCAGCGATTGATCTCCTTGACCGTCGCGTCCAGGTCCCAGAACGGGAGCGCGCTGATCGGCAGCAGTCGCTTCGGATCGACGCTGCACCACTCGGTCAGGAAATCGTTGTAGGCCTGCACGCACTCGAGCTGGAGCGCCGGCTCGTTCATGTCGAGGAACCGCCCCGATCCGAAGCCACCCACGTTCGGGTAGATCACCTGCGCGTGCATCCCGTACTCGTCCATCCGCTCGATTCGGTCGTGCGGCCGCCACGCGGCCGGATCCACGTCCTCCATCGTCGGCGGGAACGAGGGGTACGGCTCCTTCCAGCCGGCTGATGCCATCACCGGATGGAGCGACCCACGCTTGCCGCCCAGCATCCAGTACCACTTGTCCGATTCCGGATCCTGTTCGACGTGGGGGATCTGGTCACCCCACTTCTTGGACACCCGCGCGGTCCACACGTCGGCCGGTTCGGTGACGTGTGTGTCCACATCGATGATCTTGATGCGTTCGGTGATATTCGCGGGCATGTTCGCCTCCCATTCCTTGCTCGGGCGCCGGGGGGAGCGGGCTTTCTGGAGCACGGGGACGCCGAATGCCGGGATGCTATGCCTCTGAATTTCGATCGTCAAAGGCAGGCTTGTCGCCCGCGTCGACGGTGCACACGCTGAACCGCGACGCGTCAGTTCACTGCGCGGCGGGCCCGATCGTCAGCCGCTCGCTGTCGCTGCGTCCGAACACTTCGGGGAAGAACGCCTCTTCCACGCGCGCCGGAGCTGCGAAGTAGTCGCCGGGGCTCGTCGCGCGCATGAAGAAGATGTACTCGTGCACCCCCTTCGGCAGCTCGTCGGCGTACAGCGTCACCCGGTCGTCGCGCACGTCGACGTGATCCCACGGGTTGAAGTACCAGCGGAACCACGGCGCCGCGTACTCCGGCGCGTTCCCGGCGATCGCGACCTGCCGCTCCTGCTGCAGCCGCGCCTTCACGTCCGGCGACACGGTGTCGAGCTGTGGATCGATCGGTTCGAGGCCCGCCGGCAGGAAGTCCTCGACAGCCACGAACTTGCGATCGGCCGCCGTCACGATCGTGAGCCGGACGCGTACCACCTCGCCGAGTGGCACCTCGCTCACGCGCCGATCCGGATCGTCGAGCAGCGAGTACTCGCGGGCGATCGCAAAGCCGCGGTTCAGCGATTCGATCGACGCGGCGGGCGTCACGTACCGCAGGTTCAGGCTGTAGTACATCCGGCCCGGATTGTCGAAGTCGCGCAGCAGCGACAGCAGCGACACCTCGCCCGGCACCAGCTCGTCCAGCGCCACCTCGGAGCGCTCGATGCTGACCGCACCGTCCGCCTCGAAGAACCCGTCGAGCAGTGGATCCCCGTCCAGCGTCACCGTGTAGTCATAGGCCCCGGACAGCTAGCCCGTCGCGCCCGCGAACGCTCCGAGGGCGGCGATCGCCTGCGCTCGCTCCAGGTCGGTGCTCCAACCCTGCGCCGTCCGCGCGACGGCTAGCCAGCGCACGGACTCCTCGATCAGCGGGTGTTCCAGATCCACCGCGCTGAGCGCTCGCAACACCAGCGAGCTGATCCGGACGTTCCCGTTGTGCATCGAACCGGGGATCGGATCGTCCTCCCAGTGGTTGCCGTTCGCGCTCGCGATCGTCGCCGCGGTGATGTCGTTCAGCAGGATCCGCATCTCCGTTTCGTCGGGAGCGGCGCCCACGGCCAGCAGCCCGAGCAACAGGTAGGCGCGACCCCAGTTGGTCAGCAGGGCGCGATCGTCGCGAATGATCGACCGCATCGTCGTCTCGTGCCGCAGCAGCAGCAGCTCCGTGGTCGAGCCGGCGTCGCCGGCCGCGGCCACCGCGAGGGCGTAGAGCAGCGCGGCGCTCTCGTTCGGATCGACCGGGCGTTGCACGTCGCCTCGACGGTTGATGTGGCGGTCGATCAGGAACGCGGCGCGACTGCTCACGCTTCCATCGATGTTCGCGCCCGCCGCCTGTGCCGTTCCCAGCGCGGTCAGCGCCCACGCCGTGATCTTGACGTTCGTTTGGCAGCGACGGCACCACGCCCAGCCGCCGTCCGACCGCTGCTGCGCGATCAGGAACGCGATGTCCGCTCGCACCTGCGGACTGTCGAGGGCGTCCGCCTCCGTGCCACGCGCCCGTGCCGCACCGAGCGTCGCGATCAGGCGGCTCGCCTTCGGCTCCACGTACTCGAGCGGCCGCGGCGCGAAGTGCCGCAGCTCGTCGTCGAGCGCCCCCACCAACGAGGCCTGCACCGACACCTCGAGGCTGCCCTTGTCCGTGATCGCGAACCCCGGCAGGTAGATCGCCTCCACCATCGGTGCGTCGCTCACCACGCCACCCGTTGCCGTCGTCTCCGGCGTGACGTCGAGGTAGACCGGCAGCTCGACGCCCTCGGCCTCCATCACCACGTCGACGCTGGTCGCTTGCGTCGTGCCGTTGCGCACCAGCAGTCGCAGCGTCGAGGAGTCGCCGACCCGTAGGAATCGCGGCAGCGCGGGGCGCAGCAGCAGTGGCTGCGTGACCAGCAGGTCGCTGCTTCCCTCGCCCACCATCGTGTCGCCGGAGACTGCTCGCGCTTGCGCGCGCCAGGTCGTGAGGTTGTCCGGCATCACCGCCTCGAAGGTCGCATTCCCGTTCGCGTCCGTGACGAGCTGCCCCTCCCAGAGGGCGGTGTTCTGGAAGTTCTGTCTCAGGCGCGCGCCGCCTCCACCCTTCAGACCGGTCGTCAAGCTGCTGAACCACCGCCCACAACGCCGGACCGATTTCGGCCGCGCGCAGCAGCGCATCGATTGCCTCGTCATAGCGCTTGAAAACGATCGCGCTCCGCCGAGACCCGGTTGCCCGCGCTTACTCGCACCATCGGATGCTGCAGAGACAGCAGTTCGAGCAGCGGAGCTTCGAAGCAGCGGTCGAGGACGAGTTGCGGGTGCTCGGCCCGACCCCCCCCCCCCGCTCCGGATCTCGGATATCCCCGACGTTGAGCGGCGCGCGAGCTGCCAGCTCGCGCCTCCGCTACTCGCAGGTCGGAGTCCAATCCTCCTCGGGAGCTGCATCCTGCCCTTCGTCAGGATGTGGACGGAGGCACTTGGCGCCGATCGACTGATGATCGTCGAGTCGTCGTACCTATTGCATGATCGGGAGGCGGCTCTTGACTCGGTGTTCGCCCACCTCGGTCTCCCTCCGGCGAAGATCGCCGACTTCAGCGACCAGAACGTCGGCGAGTACTCCCCGATCGATCCCTCCACCGACGCTCGCCTTCGCGAATGGTTCGCCCCGCTCGAGGCCGCGCTCGACGAGTTCCTCGCGACCCATCCAGCGCGGATCCCCGCGCTATGAGCGGCGACGCGTCGGAGGTCGATCGGCTCCCGATGATGCGGAGCAACGGGGTCGAGGGCGCGCCGGGGGCGGCCGTCCAGGCGCAGTTCGGGCTCGCCCACGGCTGGCTCAGGATGGGCCGCCTCGATCTCGCCGCTCGCCAGTTCCGGGCGGTGATCGACCTCGATCCCGACCTTGAGGATCCGTACCTCGAACTTGCTGCGATCCAGGCCGGCCAGCGGCGCTGGAGGGAGGCGGTCGCTGCCTGCGAGGCTGGCCTCGCCCGGTTCCCGAACCAGAGCCGGCTGCACAAACTGCTCGTCACGGCGCTCCGTGAATCCGGTGGCGACGTTGCGGTCACTGCACGCTACGGCCTTGCCCGAGTCGATCAGCAGCCGATTGACATCGCGCCGGGCGACATCCTGTCGGCGCTTGTCGTCCGCAACGAGGCCGTGCGCCTGCCGTGGTTCCTCTACGAGTGCCGGCGGATCGGCGTCGATCGCTTCCTGGTCGTGGACAACGGCTCCACCGACGGCACGCTCGAGCTGCTCCAGGCGCAGCCGGACGTGTATGTCTGGCAAACCTCGATGTCGTTCAACGCGGGTAACTTCGGATCGGCCTGGTTCGAGACGCTGCTCAGCAAGCACGGTGTCGGGCACTGGGTGGTGATGCTCGACGGCCGACGAGGTCCTCTGCTTCCCGGATTTCGAACACCGATCGCTCCGGGACTTCTGCGAGTCGCTCGATCGCGAGGGCAAAGCCGCCGCGAGTGGCTTGCTCATCGACATGTACAGCGACCGCCCAATCGCCGAGACCCAGTACCGGCCCGGGGACGACTTCCTCACCCATGCTTCCTTCTTCGACCGCACCGCGTACCACGAGGCGCGGCCGGATGACGGGCCGTTCGGCAACCACGCGTTCTACTTCGGTGGGCTGCGGAAGCGGGTGTTCGGCGACGGGGCGGAGTACCTCGTGACCAAGGTGCCGCTGCTGCGCTACGACGCCGACGTGGTGTTGGCCGGCGGTCAGCACTGGACCAGCCATCCGGCGAACAGCATCGCGCACGACGCGTGCGCGGTGCTGCACTTCAAGTACTTTGCCTCGTTCGTCGACTACGCCCACGCCGAAGCTCAGCGCGAAGAGCACTCCGAGGGCGGCCGCCAGTACAAGGTCTATGACAGCCAGCTCGCCGCGGACCAGGCGCTCACGCTCTATGACCCGGCCGAGTCTGTCCGCTTCGCCGGCAGCCAGCAGCTCGTGGACCTCGGACTGGTCCACCGGGGGAGCGCGACGAACGCCCCGGCGGCCACCGTCGCCCAGCCCGCCACGCAGCCCGCCGTGACGCCGGGTGAGGATCGCTGATGGCGCACATCATGATGTGGAGCGACCGGCCGGATGTCTTTGGCGCGGAGCAGATTAACCACGCAGTGATGTGTGCGGTCGCGCGCGCTGGGCATCGCTCGACCTTCGTGCAGGGATTCGCCGAGCACCACCTGATCGACGAGCGCGAAGCACTGGGCATCGCTCACGACTGGCTCGAACCGGACGACGTGTACGAGCTGGATCCGGTGCCGAGGCAACTCAGCGACCTCGACGAGGCCCGCTCGATCCTGGCGCGGACACGCCCAGACCTGATCGCATTCAGCGATAGCTGCCCGTTCTCAAACCTCACCGCTAAACAGGTCGCGTTCGAACTCGGCATCCCGTACATGACCACGATTCACTGCGTCGATCCCAACTGGTGGAACGACTACGCGCGCTGGTTGCCAGACCTCCACGACGTGCTTACCCGCGCCGAGGCGGTAGTCGCCGTCTCCACCGCGAACCTCGAGCAGATCCGCGAACACGCACAGCTCGCTGATCACCGCGGGCGCGTGATCTACAACGGCCGTCCCGCGTCGTTCTTCGCCCCACGCGACGCGGTGGTGCGAGCGCGCATCCGCTCCGAACTTGGCATCCCGGACGGCGCGGTCATGTGCCTCACGGTCGCTCGCCTCGGCTTCAGCAAGGGCTACCAGTACCAGCTCGACGCGTTGGCGCGGTTGCGGGGGTGGGACCGCTGGTCTGACCTTCACTTCGTCTGGGCCGGCGAAGGGGACATGTCGCCACGCCTCGGGATGCTGAGCCGCCTCGTTGGGGGCGGAGAGCACGTGCACCTGATCGGGCTGCGCAACGACGTCCCCGATCTCCTGGATGCCGCGGACATCTTCGTCGTGCCCTCGCAGTACGAGGGCATGCCTCTGGGCGTGCTCGAGGCGATGGCGAAGGGCTTGCCGGTCGTGGCGACGGCGGTCGCTGGCACGCCCGAGGCGCTCGGTGGCACGGGTTTCCTGCTGCCGGACCCAGCGGAGGCCTTGGTGGTCGAGCCGCTCGCAGCGGCGATCCGCGAGCTGGCTGTCGACGCCGATCTGCGCCGCGCGAGCGGCGAAGCGGCACGCGAGCGGGCGGCGCAGCAGTTCACCCTTGCCCGGATGGAGGCGAGCTACCTCGATCTGTTCGGACGGCTCCTCGAAGCTGCGCTCGTCAGCTAGACGGACCAGCTGGCCACCGCACGGGGAGGACGAAACGCCATGCCCGATGAGTCGGCCGCGACACGCGCCAGTCTCGTCGAAGAGCTGCGCGTGGCGCTTGTGCCCGAACTCTTCGAGAAGTGGTACCCCGTTGGTAATCGATGAGGAGTTCGGCGGCTTCTACAGCGACCTCTCACTCGATTTCGAAGTCGCCGGCGAACAGCGGAAGCCGCTCTTCATTCAGGCCAGACACGTGTGGTCGGCATCCCAGGCCGCCACCTTCATTCCGGGTGACCCGCGCTATTCGCGCGTCGCCGAGCATGGCTTCCGGTTCCTCCGGGACGTGATGTGGGACGGTGCCCACGGTGGGTTCCTGCCTCGCGTGTACGCCAGGGCGCGCGATGGCGCCTGGCCGGCTGGAGCTGACGCCGGCGGCCGCACCCGGCGCGGGCGCGGCGCTCGACTCGTGCAGGATCTCGTCCGCAATCGGGCGACCCGGGCCGTCGCCTCCCGCGTTGGCCTGAGACGGCGACGCCGCGGGCAGCCAATGGTGAAAGACGTCTACGGCGACGCATTCGCGATCTTCGGCCTCGCGGCGTACTCCCGGTTCTCGGAGGAGCAGGAGGCGCTCGACCTCGCTCGCGCGTCGTTCCGCTGGCTCGAGCGATACAGCCACGATCCAGTCCACGGCGGATACCGACGTTACGTGGCCCGGGATGGCACTCCGCTGGACGCGGGTCCTCGTGGGGAGCCGCCAAAGGACTTGGACAGCACGCTCCACCTGCTCGAGGCGTTCACCGAACTCTATCGTGTCTGGCCCGACGACCTCCTCCGCCTCCGGCTGGAGGAGCTGCTCCTCCTGCTCCGCGATCGGATGACCTCGGAGCGAGGCACCGGCTGGATCAACTTTGCCGCGGACTGGGCGCCGGTCCGGCTGACCGAGGCGGACCGACGTAACCGGAACTTCGCCCTCGACCACGTCTCCTTCGGCCACGACATCGAGACCGCCGCGTTACTGATCGAGGCGTCCGAAGCGCTTGGCCTCGAGGACGACACAGCCACGTACACAGTCGCCAGACGCCTCGTCGATCACTGCCTCGATCACGGCTGGGACGCCGAGCGAGGCGGCCTGTACGAAGCGGGCTATTACGCCTCTGAGGATGGCTCCTGCGAGATCATCATCGATACCAAGATCTACTGGGCTCAGGCAGAGACGTTGAACACGCTGAGCTTGATGGCTGACCTCTACCGTGACGACCCGCGTGACTACCTGGGCCGGTTCGTCGCCCAGTGGCGATACTGCGACCGTTACATCCTCGATCACAGGCGCGGCGGTGGGTATTGGTGCGGCCTCGACACCCTTGCCGAGGTGGATCAGCCAGGCAAAGGCTCGCCGGTACACGGGACGTACCACACTGGACGAGCGTTGATGAACAGCATCCGTCGTTTCGGCGAGCCCAGGACATTGGACGATGACGTCGGCCCTGAGCGCCCCTGAACTGAGCTCGCATAGCTCGCGATCGTCCGCGGCCTCGTTCCTTCGATCTGATCGCTAGCGGCTAGGAACGAATCGCTCCGTCGACATTGACCATCTTGGTCTCCATTTGATGGCGGTAGCGAGGAGTATGCAGCTCTGATTCGAGCGCACAGCACCCCGTGGGGTGGCAAAACTCCATCCGCACCGAGATCAGTAGGTGTGTGCGCGTGATGCTAGGCGACCGGAGGGTCGTCGATGCGGATGTACATGCGCCTGTTTCTTGGCCTCGTTGGTCAGACGCTGCGCTCTCGCGGTGATCTGCTGATCGAGAATCTGGTCCTGCGCCAACGGCTCGCGGTCTACGCCCGCCGGCGGACGAAGCCTCAACTCCGCAACGAAGATCGCGTCTTCTGGTCGGTCGTCGCCCGCGGTTGGCAGCCCTGGCGCATCCATCTCCGCCTCGTTCAGCCTGACACCGTGATCCGCTGGCATCGGACCGCCTGGCGTCGCTACTGGACGTGGAAGAGTCGCAGGCGGCCCAGGGCGTCCGCGTATCGATCCCGAACTGCGCGATCTGATTCGACGATTCGACCGCGAAAACCCGCGCTGGGGTGCGGTCCGCATCGTCGGTGAGCTACGAGCGCTGGGCTTCACGGTGAGTTCGCGCACCGTCCATCGCTACCGGCGTGAGTTGCTGCGACGTCCACCGTCACAGTCGTGGCGCACCTTCCTCGAAAATCATGCGAGAGACATCTGGGCTGTCGACCTGTTCACAGTGCAGACCGTGGCATTCCGGACGCTCTACGCAATCGTCTTCATCGGACACGAACGGCGCAGGATTGTGCACGTCAACGTGACTCGACATCCCACGGCGGAGTGGGTCTGGCGGCAACTGCTCGAGGCGACGCCGTGGGGTGAGCAGCCCCGGCATCTGATTCGAGACCGCGACCGCTGCTACGGACCAGGTTTCATCGCGAGAGCATCGAGGATCGGCATCCGCACGGTCTTGACTCCGGTCCGCGCCCCGAACGCGAACGCGGTGGCTGAGCGAGTGATCGGGACGCTTCGCCGGGAGTGCCTGGACCACATGATCGTGCTCAACGAGCGTCATCTCTCGCGGGTGCTGCGCGAGTACGTCGAGCACTACAACGCGACGCGGCCGCACCGGACGCTCGGTCTGGATTCACCACATGGCAGGCAACCACGGGCGAGACCCAGCGGGTCAGCCAGAGTTGTCCGACGCCGAGTACTCGGCGGTCTTCAGAGCGAGTACAAATGGGCCGCATGAGGTTTTGCCACCCCACGCCTCCAGTGAGTTCCCGTAGCTCGCGATCGTCTTCGGGCTCTTTCCCTCGATCTCGATCGCGAGTAGGTAGGTGCGAATCGCCTCGTCGATATCGGTCATCGTGGCTCCCCTCCACTTGGTGGCGTTGAGCCATGACCGCTCTGAATCGGGCGCGCAGCAAGCCCTTGACGAGGTTTTTCGAATCCAATGATCCGATGTGGCCGATTTGGGCCGTTGTGTGAGTCAAGGTCTTGCGAAGGTGGGCGAATGGGAGAGGTGGCAAGAGCCGCAGCGCGCGTTCGCGGCGACATCCGCTGTCGCCGCCGGTGAGCGGCGGAGTGTGCTGGTGAGCCCGGAGAGGATCGAACTCTCGGCCGATGGATTAAAAGTCCACTGCTCTACCACTGAGCTACGGGCCCACCAGCAGTATTCACGGCTGCTCGTGGGAACGGAAGGGCGATCGAATGTGCTCACGGACCCAGCGATGTGCTTCCGTGGGGCTGTCCGTCGGAGCCGCTTGGCGAGTGGGGGCGGTTGTGCGGATGTGATTCGCCTCGAGCCGGCTGTCGGTGACGGCGCTCGCCGTCGCCAGCCGCTCCTCGATGAGCAGCCAGCGATCGAGTTCTCAGGCTGATCCGCTCTTCGCTACCCTCCCGGTCGCGCCATCCCGATTCACCGCCCCGCGACGCGCGAGATCGGTGTCATCACGGCCATGATCGTAATGGCGACTCGCGGCGTAGCCCCTACCAGGTGTCGAGGAACGTCCGCCGCCCTCGGCGGATCGGCTCGGACGCCGGGACGGATATCAGGCCGTTGAGGATCCAGCGGCGTGTCTCGGCGGGGTCGATCACGTCGTCGACGCCG
The DNA here is from genome assembly GCA_965248675.1 of Dehalococcoidia bacterium. GTDB lineage: Bacteria > Chloroflexota > Dehalococcoidia > UBA2979 > UBA2979 > UBA6627. The sequence goes on along the minus strand of CBDFJZ010000008.1, from coordinate 726,719 downwards.
AACACCGTGGCGGCGTGAATCGCGCCGCTGCGTTCGTAGGCGTCGTCGACGAGGCGCTGGTACTCGGCGGCCCGCTCGTCGACGTCCTCGATTTTGCCGAGCGCGTCGCGGTTCGAGAGGAGCACGCTGGACTCGAGGTTCATGCCGCCGAACTCGCCCTCGGGCCAGGTGACGGTGAAGATCGGGGCGCGACCGCTGCCGGTCATCACGGAGATCGAGCCCAGGGCGTAGCCCTTGCGGAGGACGACGCTGAATCGCGGGGTCTCCAGGTTGGCGCCGGTGACGAAGAGGCGGCTGCAGTGGCGGACGAGGCCGGTTCGCTCGACCTCCGGGCCGACCATCATTCCCGGCGTGTCAACGAGGGTGATGATCGGGATGTTGTAGGCGTCACAGAGCTGCCAGAAGCGGGCGACCTTGTCGGAGCCGGGGCTGTCGATGGAGCCGCCGATGTAGGCGTTGTTGTTGGCAGTCAACCCGAAGGGGTGACCGCCGATGCGAATGAATGCGGTGACCATGCTGATCCCGAACTCGGGCCGCAGCTCGAGGATGGAGTCCTTGTCGGCGAGGATGCGGATCAGCTCGCGGATGTCGAAGCTGCGATGGCGGTTCTCCGGGATCACATGCCGAAGCAGCCGCTGATCCTCGGCCTCCCAGTCGTCAATCGACCCCTGGAAGTAGGAGAGGACCTTCTTCGAGGCGGTGATCGCCTCGTCCTGGTCCTTCACGAGGATGTCAACGGTCCCGGCGGGCACGGTGTCGGAGGTGGGGCCGATCTCCTCGGGCAAGAACACGCCCATCCCACCGCCCTCGATGGTGGCGGGGGCGCCCATCGCGATCAGCGAGTCCTCGGTTGCGATGATCAGGTCGGTGAGGCCGAGGATCGAGGCGTTGCCGGCGTAACACCAGCCGGCGGTGACGCCGATCATCGGCACCGTGCCGCTGAGCTGGGCCATGGTCTCGAAGGTGCGGGTGGCCGGGTGGCCTCGACCAGCGGTGCGATGCTGTGCGAGGTCGGCTGGAGCGCTGCCGGAACGTGCGCCGGCGCCCTCGGCGTGGAAGATCAGCGGCAGCGAGAGTTCGTCGGCGAGCTCCACCATGCGGTCGGTCTTGTCGTGACCGCGGCCGCCCTGGGTGCCGGCGTACACGGTGTCGTCGTAGGAGATGAACATCGTGCGGGCGCGCTTCTCGTCGAAGAGGTGCCCGTTGACCGAGCCGATGCCGGCGACCAGGCCATCGGCAGGGGTCTTGCGGATCAGCTCGTCAGCCGTCAGCCCCGCCCGAGGCGTCGAGACGGCCAGCTGTCCGTACTCGGTCCAGGTGCCCGGGTCCATGAGCTGGTTGAGGTTCTCGCGGACGGTGCGACGCCCTCGGGAGTGGCGGCGTTCGACGGCCTCGGGGCGGTTCTCGTCCAGGATGAGCTGGCGGCGGTCGAAGACGGCCTGCAGGCTCGGCCGGATGTAGTCGATGTCAGGCGTGGCGTCTTCGCGCTCGATGGCGCCGCCGACGTCCATCTCCTCGATGAAGGCCAGCGGATGGTCCTCGTAGACGATCTCGTCGATGGAGACGGTGACCTGGCGGACGATGCCGCCGGCCTCGGCTTCGACGACGTGCTCCATCTTGAGGGCGCTCATCACGAAGAGCAGCTGGCCCTCGCGGACCGTGTCGCCCTCGGCGATGTGAATCTCGGTGACGGTGGCCTGGAGCGGCGCCGGAACCGGCTCTGTATTCGGCGGACCAACGATCGGGGATCTCATCCTCGATCCTCGCGTCGGCTCCCCACCACGGAAGAAGTCCAGCGAGGCGAGCGGATCCTTGCGGTCGACGGCGGCGCCGGCGCGGCCGGCCTCGGCGCTGGCGCCATTCCCGCCGGCGTCCGCGACGGCCGCCAGTTGTTCGATGTTGTGGTCCAGCCACCGCGTGTAGACGTTCTGCGCCGCGAAGTCATCGTGTTCGACGACCCGCCGCAAGAAAGCGACGTTCGTCTCGAGACCGCCGATCTGAAACTCCTCGAGGGCGCGGCCCAGTCGCCCGGACGCGGCCTCGAACTCGTCCGAGCTGGAGTGGACGATCACCTTCGCCAGCAGCGAATCAAAATTCGGGTTCGTGGTGTAGCCGGGGACCGCATACGTGTCGACCCGGACGCCGGGACCCAGGGGCGGTTGGAACGTCGCCAGTTGCCCGCCCGAGGGACGCACCTTCCCATCCGGCTCCATCTGCTCCGTGTTGACGCGCGCCTGGATCGCGAAGCCACGAGCAGGGCTGACTGCTGGCTGCTGCAGACCGAGGTCGGCCAGCGTTTCACCCGCGGCGATCCGGAGCTGCGCCAGCACCAGATCAACTCCGGTCACCTCCTCCGTCACCGTGTGCTCCACCTGGAGCCGGGCGTTCGCTTCGATGAACACGAACCGATTTTCGACCGTCGCGTCCACCAGGAACTCGAACGTCCCGAGACTCTGGTACGAGACAGCTTCGGCCATCCGCACCGCCGCCGCGCAGATGGCGTCGCGCAGCTCCCCACTCAGACTCGGACTGGGCGCGATCTCGACGAGCTTCTGATGCCTTCGCTGGATGCTGCACTCGCGTTCACCCAGCTGGCTGACCGCGCCGCGTCCATCACCGATCACCTGCACCTCGATGTGCCGCGCTCGAGGGATCAACTGCTCCACATAGACGGCCCCGTCGCCAAACGCTGCCTTCGCCTCCGACGCACAGCGTGCGTGGGCGTCCTCGATCTCCTCGATCCGCTCGACGACCCTCATCCCTCGCCCACCGCCGCCGGAGACCGCCTTGATCAACACCGCGGCGTCGCCTCCGAGGCCTTCAAAGAACGATCGCGCCTCGTCAGCGCTCACCGCTCCCGGGCTTCCCGGTAGCACCGGGACCCCGAGGTCCTCCGCAAGTCCTCGGGCGCGAGACTTGTCGCCGAGCAGCTCGAGCGTCTCGACCGAGGGGCCGACGAACGTGATCCCCTCCTCCATGCAGCGACGGGCGAACGCCGCGCGTTCCGCCAGGAAGCCATACCCCGGGTGGATCGCGTCGCAACCGGCCGTCTTCGCGATCGCGAGCAACTGTTCCATGTCGAGGTACGCGCCGGCGCCCTTGCCTGTCAGCGCATGCGCCTCGTCGGCTCGGTCGGCGTGCGGCGAGCCCGCGTCATCCTCGGAGAAGACCGCCGCGGTGGGCAGCGCCAGCTCCTCGGCGGCCCGGACGATGCGTACCGCGATCTCGCCGCGGTTCGCGATTAGAAGCTTGCTCAAACTCAACTGACTGCTCTGCATCGATTAGGACCTCTGTGGCTATTCTTCACGACAACATACCGCGCACTCGGGTCCGCCCGTTGACCGACCGCGACCGGACGTGACGAACAGCGGCGACCAGCACGCGCTCAAAGGGCTGCTCGGGCGCCTGAACCAGCGGCGAAGAGTGCCCGAGGGCTCTTCGGTCGCTACGCATCGTGCGCTCGGAGCCACCGTTCCCAGCCGATCCAGCGCCAGAAGGCGTTCCATTCGGGGAGTCCCGGCCAGTGTCCGCCCTGGTACCGCCCGTAGGCCGCGGATAGCGCGGTGGCGTCGACGTAGCCGCGTTCGGCGGTGATCGGGCGGGTGAGCAGATCCCGGACCGCCGGCTCGGCGCCCTCGAGGATGCAGTATTCGTAGATCGGCCCAGGGTTCGCCCGGAACGTGCCGTCGCGGGGGTTCGGGCAGCAGGCCGCGCATCGCCTCGCGCAGCACCCACTTGTCCTGCCCGCCCGAGGTGATCCGGCTCGGCGGCACCGACAGGATCCACTCCGCGATCCGGCGATCCGACCAGGGGTCGCCGTAGCGCACGCCGGCGCGCGCGAACCGGCGTTCCAGGTACTCCGCGCTCGCGGCGTGCCTCGGTTGCAGGATCGCCTCGTGCCGGCGCCGCCGGACGTCGCTGCTCAGTGTCGAGGGCGCGACGGTGTCGGGCGCGTCGCCTTCGAGGCCGTGCGCGGCGACCGCGTCGGCGCGGATCCAGGGCGGGCGCCGGGCGCCGCCGGGGACGATCTGGCGGAGCCGGTCCCGGGCGCCCGTCCAGCGGTGCCGAGGCCACGCCGCCGCCGGCAAGCGTCGCGCGAGGTCGCGGTACAGGATCCGCCGCCGGCTCGTCTCCTCGCGCTGCGCCTGCGCGCCGGCCTGGCGCCAGACCTCGAATGGGCCGCCCGTCCGCAGCGTCCCGAGGTAGTCGAACGCTCCTTCGCCGAACAGCGGATCGCCGCGGTGTCCCGACATCAGCAGCGAGACGCCCGAGGCCCGCGCCCGCGCGGCCGTCCGTCTCATCACCACGTGGCTCTGCAGCAGGTCCGGACCATCGAGGTCCGGCGGATGATCGGGATAGTCGGCCAGCGGAAAGGCGTCGTCGGCCGGCACTGCCGCGTTTGGTTGACCGGTGACTGCGATTACCTGATCGCTGACGGCGCGCTCGTCGCATTCGCTGAAGCGGTCGTAGGCGAAGCTGTAGGTCGCCAACGCCGGGATCGATCGGTCGTCCGTTCGCAGCTGTCCCGCCGTCGCGGCGATGCTCGTGGAGTCAATTCCACCGCTGAGCATCAGGCCCGGCGTGTCGATTCCCGTCAGGCGCTCGCGAATCGCGACCGCCAACAATGAGCGCAATTCTTGGGCGTATTCGGCACCGTTCGGCAGGCGGTCGCTGGGCCGCCTCGCTGGCCGCCAGAACCGGCTCGTCCGAGCGCCCCGCTCGTCGACTCGCAGCACGTGGCCGGGGCGCAACCGCCTCACGCCTTCGAACTGGGTCCAGCGAGGTGACTGGGCTTGCCCGACCAGGGAGCCGACCACCGAACGCTCGTCCAGCCGCCGCGGCACCCCCGGGGCTTCGAGGACCTGCGCGATTTCGCTCGAAGCGAACACCCCGTCCGGGGTCACCGCGTAGAACAGTGGGCGCATCCCGAACAGATCCCGCGCCGCGAACACCTCACCCCGCGGCGCGTCCCAGATCACGAACGCGAAGTCGCCGAGCATGCCTTCGGCGCAGCGATCGTCCCAGCGGTCGTACGCCTCGAGGATCAGCGCCGCCTCGTCGAGCGATCCGGCGGCGTGCCCCAGCCTCCGCGCGAGCGCTGGCACATCATCGAGGCGCGTGTCGGCGACGATCAGGCGCCCTGCGGCGTCGCTCGCGACAGTGACACCGCTCCCCTGGGCAGCAGCGGTGGCCCCCCTCCGTCCGCGCGACTGGTTCGGGCGCGGCCGCGATGTGGCGCCGCCTCGGCCATCCTCGTGACGGCCTCCTCGCCAGTCGATCGCCCCGAGCGGCTGGCGGCGAACGCGAACCCCGTCATCGCGAATCCTTTGAACTCGGTTGCGGCAATCTCGATCCCGATCGGACCCGCGGAGGTGACATCTTATCGCCGTCGTGATAGTGTCCGCGCGGCGTCGCCGCGGTCGGTGGGCCGGCCGCTCGATGCGAATGTGCCAGGCGGCGAACAGCAGGGCCGAGGAGGCGTCATGCGATACGAACGTCCACGGATGCGGCGCGAATCGATTAAGGGCCTGCTGACGAAGCGGTCCCCGTCCGACCAGAGCGACGACGCCGCGTAGCGCAGGTTCACCTCAGACCCGGGTTGATTGGAAGGCGGCGATCGAGCCGCCTTCTCGCTGTCCTGAACTCCGAGTCACGAGGGACCTCGCGCTGCCGACAGTGGCCGGTCGCGGCCACGGGCACCCGAGCGGGAGCGGCCGCCGCCAAACGTCACGTGCGCGTCGGAACCAGCTCGGAAACCTTCGAGGTGCGGCTCGCGCGGGCGGGTCGGCGCCTACTGCTTACGAGGCGGGCTCTGACCGCGCTGACGGAGCCAGCGGCCCTGCGGTCCGGACTGATGATCGACGAACTCACGGGTCGCGCCGCACGTCTTGCAGACGCCAGTGGTGCCCTTCGCGCTGGGAGCAGGCAGCATCCAGTGGTGCACGCATTCCTGCGTCTGGGCCTCTTGCTTCGCCATCGTTTGCTCCGTCCAGTGCGCTCTCAGGCTTCCTTCGCATGCCGTCTCGGTGGTGCGGGCCACCGTCGCGCTGGGGAGCGCTCTCCGAGACCGAGCTGAACGGCTGGCGTTCCCCGCCGCCGCCACCAGAGCCGGCCCGTGATCCGAGCCCGCTCGGCGCCGAGGTGAAACCCCGACCCAGCGACCCCACCGTCTCCGGTGTCGCGCGCGGTTGCGCCACCATACCGGTTTCGCTCGCTATTCGCTGAGCACACCGCGAGGGCGGATCGTCCCCATCCGCGTCGCGCCGCCGCCGTCTGACGCAGATCAGCCCGCCAGCGGTCTGGCGGGTCGCTCGGGGTGAGACTTCGAGCGGTCCCCGGCGGCGCGTCTGAGCGAGGACGGTCGCTACGGCTGGCAGCAGCCACCCCGCGCCCGAGCACCGGGCGCCGCGGGCCCCTGAGAGTGAGCTCGCTGATTCAGCGAGGCCGAGCAGAACGCCGATGACACGCTCTACCTCCACCGGCTGCCGGCGGGCGAATGGATCGGCGTCCGAGGCGGCGTCCCACCACGGCGCGGACGGCGTGGCGGTGGACTCTTGCATGCTGTCCGACGAAGGCGGACCGAATGGCCGCGGCCCGGTCGGTGCGGTGCCGAACCGCCGCTAGCGGATCCGGCGTCTCCACGCGATCACAGCGGCGAGCGGGAGCCAGAACCCAACGAGGCTGAAGATGACGCCGGGGACGACGCCGCCGCTCGAGGCGTCGTCCCCGGCGAGTACCGCCGCGCGGTCATCGCGAGTCCGTTCGCTCGGCGCGGGCGGTATCGCTTCAGTCGCGCCGAGTCGGTCGTCGAACGTGTCCCAGCGGAGCGCGGGCATCGTCACCCCCATCTGCTGGTGGAGCCGGCGTTGATACCGGCGTGGGGTGAGAGCGGACATAAAGATCGTAACGCAGGTGACAACCCCGCCTGTGACGCGGGTCTCAATCGCATACGGCTTGTGATGCGGGTCTCAACCCGCTGGTGAGGGTGACGGGCCGTCGGTTACGCGGGAGTCATAGCCTTAGTTGGAGTCAAGTGACCGTCTGCGTCGGCTGTGAATAATGCTCGAAAGTTGTACTGCTCATCATCTCGCAACCAAGCGCCTTCAGGCTCAAGCCGGTCAACAAGTACGATCACTCCAACGATCTGAGCTCCGAGGCGCTTCACCTCTTTGAACGCGACTTCCAGTGAGGTGCCCGTGGTCATCACATCGTCTACGATCAGGACTCGTACTCCCGGCCCGAGGGTTTCTCGTCCGTTCTCGTCGGCGGACATGAACGTCTGTTCACGGGTCCCGTGTTCCTTGGGTTCCTTGCGGACGTAGAAGGTATCGAACGGTGCCCGTAGCTCCTTCATCATTGCGACCAGCGACATATGTTCGGCAATCGGGACCGATCCAACGGCAACGCCGCCTACAAGGTCGTAATCGACATCGGCGACGAGCGCTAGCATCGCTTCAGCGAGCTCGATCTTCATGTCAACGGCAAGCAGAGCTCGTTTGCCGTTGTAAAAATACTTGCTCTTCTTACCCGACGAAAGCTCGAAGATGCGTCCTCGAAGGACGGAACGGCGCTCGACCATAGCCGCGAGGCTCTCCATCGAGCCAGTCAATCCGCCCTGCATCGATATGCCCTCCCGTAGGTGCCTCATCATATGTGCGCCTCGCGGTGCGCGCACGCACAGGCGGCACGACTTGTCAAGACGCTACTTGGCCGCAAAGATTCGCGCAACAGCTAAGACGGATTAGCAGATCAATCACCGCGCCGCGGAGAGCTGCGCGGTCACCGCCGGATCTGGGTGATGATGCTCCACCAGGCCGATCTGATCGAATGGCCAGTAGCGGACGTCGGCGCGACCGATCACCAGCCCCTCAGGCAGCATCCCCCACGAGCGTGAATCGAAGGAGTTGGCCCGGTTGTCGCCCAGGACGAACAGCATCCCCTCGGGAACCGTCTGTTCCGGGAAGTCGTTGTTCCACCCGCCGAGCAGATAAGGCTCGTCCAGCGCGACCCCGTCCACGATCACGGTCCCTCCCACGATCGAGACCGTCTGCCCATCCCGAGCGACGATGCGCTTGATGAAATCCCGATCGGGGTCGCCCGGGAACGAGAAAACGACGACGTCGCCGATCTCGGGTTCGCCGAACGGCCGCCACGCTTCGGTGTCAACGCCCGGGATCCACGACAGATCGATCGAGGTGTACGCGAGCCGGTTGACGATCAGGAGCTGGTTGTTCTCGAAGGTGGGGTGCATCGACTCACCGTCGACGATGAAGTTCTGACCAACGGCGCGTACCGCGAGGAACATGAGGATCGCGAGCGCGACCACCTCGAGCGTTTCCGAGAGCTGCGACAGGCCCCAGGGCCAGAGCGCGCGGAGCGGGTGACGCGACGGCGCGGCGACCCACGGATCGACCTCGTCGAGCCCTTCGTGCGTGGGAAAGGGAGCGCTGGGGGGAGGCCGATCGGCGCGCCGGTCGTCGGCCGGGGGCTGCAGCATGCCTTCGAGTATAGACCCCGCTCTGACCCGTCTCCTCGGGAATATGCCCGCTGGTCCCGGGGCCGGTAGCTGCTACGCTCGGCTCGCGGCGGGGACGAAGCGTCCGCGTTCGACGTCGCTCGAACCGGGCCGCCGCAGCACGCGAATCAGGGCATGGCCAACCCTTCCAGTCCCGCCCGCCCCACGGATGACGCCGCGCTCGAGGCGCTGATCCAGCGCGCGCGCGACGGCGATCTGACCGCCTTCAACGCTCTCGTCGTTCGCTTCCAGGATCCCGTCTACAGCCTGGCGCTGCGGATGCTCGGATCGCCCCCGGCCGCCGAGGACGCGACGCAGGAGGCGTTCATCCGCGCCTGGAGCCGCCTCGACAGCTTCCGGGGCGGGCGGTTTCAGTCGTGGCTGTTCACGATCGTCGCCAACCTCTCGCGCGACGAGCTGCGTCGCCGCGGGCGCCGCCCGCAGACCTCGCTCGACGCGGCACGAGACGACCCCGATCGCGCCTCGCTCGACCCGGCGGACGAGGGACCGTCGCCAGAGGCCGTCGCGGAGCAGGGCGATCTGCGCTCGCTGTTGCAGTCCGCGCTCGCCCAGCTCCCTGACGACTGGCGCGAGGTAGTCGTGCTTTCGGACGTGCAAGACCTGGCCTATGACGAGATCGCGGAGATCACCGGGCTGCCGCTGGGCACGGTGAAATCGCGGCTCAGCCGCGCGCGAGGGCGGTTGCGGGACATAATTGGGTCGATCGCGGAACCAAACGTGCTGCCGCAGCGTCTGGAGGATAGGCGGTGATCCCCATGCTCGGTTGGCTACGACGGAACGGCTCGAATGGCGCGCTCGAACGCGGCGTGGACCTGATCGAAGCCGCGCCGACCGTCGCGCAGCGACAGGACGAGCTACTTTCCGGCTATCTCGACAACGATCTGGCGCCTGCGGTCCGCGAGGAGCTCGAGGTACGGTTGGCGACCGAGGCCGATCTACGGGAGTCGCTCGCCGGGATGCGACTGGTTCGCGACACCCTCCGCACGCTGGAGCCGGTCCGTGCGCCTCGCTCGTTCGCGATCGCGGCGCCGCCCGTTCGAGCGCCCCAGCGGGGGTTCGCGCGCGGGTTCGGTCGACTCGATCTCGCGGCCCGGTTCGGCGCGATGGCGGCGGTGGTGGCGTTCGTCGTCGTGCTCGCCGGTGACCTGTCAGGCGGCGACACTCCGATCAGCGATCAGAGCTTCTCTGCCGCGCTCGAGGCGCCCGTCGGATCCACGGGTGGCGGTGCGGCCGATGCCGCTGGCGGCGCGGGAGGGGGCGCCGCGGAGCGTGCCGCCTCGGACGCCGGCGCAGCGGTGACGGTCGAGCCAACGACGGAGTCCCTCAACACCGCTGCTGCCGCCGCGGCACCCGCCCCGGCGGAGGCCACCGCCAGCGCATCCGCGATGCCACTCGAGGAGTCGACCGTTGCAGCCGCCGGTGCCGACGCCGCTGTGTCGGAGCTCGAAGCGACAACTGAAGCGGCCGCCGCCCCGGCCGAAGATGCCGGCGCCGGCGCGGCGGTAGCTCCCGAGAGCGCTGGCGGCTCCGAGGCTGAGGCTCCGTCCGCTCCACCCGCCGCTGGTGGCACCGGCGACCAAGACGCCGAGCCGTCGCGCGCAGCCTCGGACTCCGACGCCGCTGCACCCGCGGACGACGAAGGCGGCGCTGGTGCGGCGACCGAGGCCACCGCCGGCTCCGACGGCGATGACGCCCGTGTTGAGAGCGCCGCTGGCACGGGAACCTCCGACCGCCAACCGTCGTTAGTCCCACAACCCGGAGATGCGCCTGCACCGGCTCCTGAGCTGGCCGCGATCGCACCTCTGACCGAGGCAGAGCGCGAGGTTTCGGTCCTCGCGATCGGCCTCGGTGCCGCGGCTGCCGCCATGGCCGCCGCTGCGGGGCTGCTCTGGTGGCGACGCCGAGACGGGGCGACTGGTCCCATCTAGGTGCGGCCTCCGGCCCGGGACTCTCACCTGCGACCGTCGGAACATGAACGCTGGAAGGGAACAACCAACATGTCAGATCCCAGAACGTTAGGCGCGGTTGGCGGCATCGTCGCCGTCGTCGCGCTGCTGATCGTCGCCGTCGTGGCGGTGATGAACGAGCCATCGGCCCAGGTCACGCTCGCTGGTCAACAGCAGAGTGGCATCTCCGTGAGCGGCAGCGGCAGCGTCTCCGTGACGCCCGATATCGCTCGCATCGACGTCGGTGTCGAGGTCACCGCGGAGACCGTGGCCGCGGCCCGCGGGCAAGCTGCCGACGCGATGGACGCCGTGATGGCCGCCCTCGAGGACAACGGCGTCGACGAGGCCGACGTCAAGACGCGGTTCTTCAACATCTACCCGCAGTACAACCACCGGAACGAACGGGCGCCCGAAATCGTCGGCTTCATGGTCAGCAACCAGGTGACCGTGACCGTTCGCGACATCGATAGCGCCTCGGACGTGCTGGACGCCACGATCGCGGACGGCGTCGCCGCCGGCCGCGTCAACGGGATCACGTTCACTGTCGAGGACCCAGAGCAGTTCCTTGATCAGGCCCGCGCCGATGCGATCGCGAACGCGCGTAAGCGCGCGGAGACGCTCGCCGACGCCGCCGGCATCAGCCTCGGTCCGGTCCGCACGATCTCGGAGTCGACCTCCTTCGTCGGTGCCCAGCGGTTCCTGGCGGTCCCCGAGGCCGCGTTCGATGGTGGCGGCGCGACCTCGATCTCACCCGGCGAGCAGGAGCTGACCGTCCACGTCTCCGTCGTCTACGAGGTGAGCTGACCCGACGGTCGGGTCTCCGCCAGCGACCAGCAGCACGGGGGGCGGGTATCCGACCCGCCCGGGGGGAACCCGCCCGTCGTGCGATGACCAGCGAGCCGCACCGCATCAGGTGCGGCTCGCTTCGTTAAGTCATCGTCGGAGTCAGTCCAGCGAGACTGCCCCGTCAGCGCAATGAGAACGATTCAGCCGCGAGGCCGGCGATGTGCTTCCCGATCTCCAGCGATGACGTCGCCCCCGGGGACGGCGCGTTGAGCACGTGCACCGCCTGCTCCGTGCGCTCGATCGCAAAGTCGTCCAGCAGCGTGCCGTCCCGGCGCACTGCCTGCGCCCGTACGCCGGCGCCCCCGGCGACGAGGTCGTCCGCCACCACCTCAGGGATCATCCGCTGCAGGTCGCGCGTGAACACGGACTTCCGAAGCGACCGGTTCACCTCGTTGATGCCCGTCCGCCATTCGCGCGCGGCGACGCGCCAGAAGCCGGGAAAGCGGAGCGTCTGCGCGAAGTCGCCGAGGTTGAGATCGCGCTTGCGGTAGCCCTCGCGGGCCGTCGCCAGCACCGCGTTCGGGCCGGCTTCGACATAGCCCTTCACGTTGCGCGTGAAGTGGACCCCGAGGAACGGCAGGTCGGGGTCGGGCACCGGGTAGATCAGCCCTCGCACGAGGTCTTCGCGGTCCTTCCGCAGCGTGTAGTACTCGCCTCGGAATGGGACGATCTGCAGCTCCAGCGGGACGCCCATCATCGTCGCGACGCGGTCGGCGTGCAGGCCGGCGCAGTTGATCAGGTGCTTCGCGCGCCGCTCGCCGCGATCGGTCTCGATCAGCACCTCGTCGCTCCGAGGCGTCAGCCCCGTCACGCGCGTGCCCAGCTCGAGCACGCCGCCTGCCTCGCCAAACTGCTTCGCGTACTCGCGCGTCACGGCGGAGAAGTCGACGATCGCGGTCGCCGGTGACCAGAGTGCCTTGATCGTCGTGACGTGCGGCTCGATCTCGGCGACCTGCTCCGGCCCGACGATCTCGAGTCCCTCGACGCCGTTCGCGGTCCCGCGCTCGTACAGCAGCTCGAGGCGGGGCAGCTCCTCTTCGCGGGTCGCGATGATCACCTTGCCGCATCGGTCGTAGACGATGCCGTGCCGCTCGCAGAACTCGATGATCGAGCTCCGGCCGTCGACGCAGAACTGCGCTTTCAGCGAACCGGGACGGTAGTAAATCCCGGAGTGGATCACGCCGCTGTTGTGACCCGTCTGCTGACCGGCAACGGCGGCGTCCTTCTCGATCACGGTCAGCTTGAGCTGAGGGTGCGCCTCCAGCAGGTGCAGCGCGCTCGACAGTCCAAGGATCCCGCCACCGATCACCGCCACGTCGTAGGAGTCGGTCACGCTCGCCTCGAGTTTCGCCCCTGCGCGCGTCAGCGCCCTCGGGAAGTGCCTGCGCGTCAGCGCGCTCGGGAAGTGTCTGCGCCTTGGTGCCCTGGGAATCATACGAGCGGCCGGCGTCGCGGTCGGTCGGCGAGCGTGCCTGGGGTATCGTCGAGGCTCGCCACAGGAGCGAGGAACCACCGTGCTCGACCTGCCCGCTCGACTGGCCGCCCATCCGCGCGTGGCGCTCACCACGTCGCCGACTCCCGTCGAGGAAGCGCCGCGCCTCGGCGAGGCGCTCGGCCTACGGCTGCTGATCAAGCGCGACGACCTGACCAGCATCCCGTTCGGCGGGAACAAGGTGCGACAGCTCGAGTTCTACTTCGGCGAAGCCGAGGCACAGGGCGCCGACACCGTGCTGATCACCGGCGCCGTCCAGTCGAACCACGCGCGTGCCGCGGCCGCCGTGGCCGCCCGCCTCGGGATGGAGGCGCACGTCCAGCTCGAGGAGCGCGTGCCCGATATGGGCGACGCCTACCACGCCTCGGGCAACGTGCTGCTCGATGACCTGCTCGGCGCGGTGCGCCACGAGTACCCCGAGGGCGAAGACGAGGCCGGCGCGGACGCCGCGCTGCGCGCGCTCGCCTCGGAGCTGGAGGCCGCCGGCCGGCGCCCGTACGTGATCCCGCTCGGGCCGGACAACCCGCCGCTGGGCGCCCTCGGCTACGTCGCCGCCGCCGCCGAGCTGGTCGAGCAGATGCCCGACCTCTCCGCGGTCGTGGACGCGATCGTGGTGCCCTCGGGAAGCGCGATGACGCACTCCGGGCTGCTCGTCGGCCTGCGCGCGCTCGACCAGCACGTCCCCGTCCACGGCATCTGCGTCCGTCGCGACGCGGTCGGCCAGCGCGAGCGGGTCGCGCGAAAGTGCGCCGAGGTCGCCGGCCTCCTCGCCACCGAGGGCCTCGTCGTCGACGAGGACATCCGCGTGCACGACGACGTGCTCGCGCCCGGCTACGGACGGCTCAACGACGAGGTCTTCGAGGCGATCGCGCTCGCCGCGCGCACCGAGGCGCTGTACCTCGCCCCGACCTACACGGGGCGGACGATGGCCGGGCTGATCGCGCTCGCGCGTTCGGGCGCGCTCGCCGCCGGTTCGACCGTGCTCTTCATCCACACCGGCGGGACGCCGGCGCTCTTCGCCTACGAGCCGGAACTCCGCGCCCGCCTCGCGACCCTCGACGGCGGCGCATCGTGACGCTCTACATCTGCCGCACCTGCGGCGTCGAGTACGCCGACAGCGAGGCCCCGCCCTCGAACTGCGTGATCTGCGACGACGAGCGCCAGTACGTCGGCTGGGACGGCCAGCAATGGACCACCCGCCACGAGCTGCTCGAGCAGGGACATCGCAACGAGCTGCGCGACCTCGAGCCCGGGCTGACCGGCATCGGCATCCGCCCGTCGTTCAGCATCGGCCAGCGCGCGCTGCTCGTGCAGACCGAGGCGGGCAACGTGCTCTACGACTGCATCAGTCTCCTCGACGACGACGCGCGCGAGGCAATCGAGGCGCGCGGTGGGATCGCGGCGATCACGGTCTCGCACCCCCACTTCTACGACGCGATGGTGAGCTGGAGCCACGCCTTCGACGCCTGCCCGATCTACATCCCCGAGGCTGACCGCGAGTTCGTGACTCGACCCGATCCGGCGATCGAGTATTGGGACGGCACGCCTCGCGAGGTCGTTCCCGGCGTGACGCTCATCCAGACCGGCGGCCACTTCCCCGGCAGCGCCGTCCTGCACTGGGCGGCCGGCGCCGAGGGCCGTGGCGCGCTGATGGTCGGTGACTCGATCCAGGTCGTGCAGGATCGCCGCAACGTCAGCTTCATGTTCAGCTTCCCCAACATCATTCCCACCTCGGCCCGCGTCGTCCGCGACATCGTCGACGCGGTCGAGCCCTACGACTTCGACCGCATCTATGGCGGGTGGTGGCGCCGCAACGTGATGACCGAGGCGAAAGAGGCGGTCCGCCGCTCCGCCGACCGGTACATCCGCGCGATCGAGGACGCCTAACCCTCGAGGAAGCCTGGACCTCGATGTTCCCGAGGCAGCCAGACGCTCCGCGAATCAGTACATTCGCGCCATCGAGGGCCACGACGACTCAGCCTCGCGGCCGCAGATCGGAGCATTCTTCATGACCACCGCCACCCAGCCCGCCACCCTTGCGCTCGAGGCGCTCGCCGAATGGCAGCAGCTCCCGGACGGGATGACGCTCCACGAAACCCCTGGCGTCAGCGTTGCCGCGGACGACACGGTCTACCTGCTGACGCGCAACACCGAGAACCCGGTGATCGTCTTGAGCCCGGACGGCGACTTCCTGCGCACGTTCGGCGCGGGCACGTTCACCAACCGCACGCACGCGATCCTCGCCGCTCACGACGGCTTCATCTACGCCGCCGACGACGGCTCCCACACGATCACCAAGTGGTCCCCGGAAGGCGAGCTGCTGATGACGATCGGCACGCCCGGCCAGGCGGCGCCGAAGTTCTCCGGCGAGCCGTTCAACCGGCCGACCGACATGGTCGTCGACGCCGACGGCAACATCTTCATCAGCGACGGCTACGGCAACGCTCGCATCCACAAGTACTCCGCCGAGGGCGAGCTGCTCTTCTCCTGGGGCGAGCCAGGTATCGACGCCGGCCAGTTCATGTGTCCACACAACCTCGGCCTCAGCGGCGACCGGATCTACGTCGCCGACCGCGAGGCGCTGCGCATCCAGGTCTTCGATCTCGACGGCAACCACGTCACCACCTGGAACAACGTCCACCGGCCTTGTGGAATCAGCGTCGCGCCGGACGGCAACCTCTACGTCGGCGAGCTGAACGGCGTCGCCCTCATGGAGGGCGCGCTCGGCATCGGACACCGCATCTCCGTCCTCGACCCGGACGGCAACCTCCTCGGCCGCTACGGCGATCCCGAGGAGGGCGAGGAGCCGGGGCGCTTCATCGCGCCGCACAGCATCGCCGTCGATTCGCACGGCGACGTCTACGTCGGCGAGGTGTCGTACACGATCCGGGGCAGCCGCCTCGATCCGCCTCGGGAGCTGAAGAGCCTCAAGAAGATACAACGCACCGGCTAGTGCCCTCTTCGCGGGGGCGGCGCCGGGCGCGACTTCGGTAGATCCACCCCGCGCCCCGGATCTGAACAATCTGCTGTGGGGGTGCATCCGAGCAACCCCCAGCAGCGCTCTCGGCCAACACCGGCTGCGTGTGCGCCGTCGAACTCGTCGAGCGCTCCTCA
Source organism: Dehalococcoidia bacterium (assembly GCA_965248675.1). Taxonomy (GTDB): domain Bacteria; phylum Chloroflexota; class Dehalococcoidia; order UBA2979; family UBA2979; genus UBA6627. The sequence continues at coordinate 710,785 of CBDFJZ010000008.1, read as the reverse complement.
GCGTCATAGGATCGCCCGAATGGGCCGCCGCTGTGTTTGCCCGCGGGTGTTCGCTCCACCACGGCCCCTCGCCTCCGCTCTCATTAGAGGGAAGTGCGAAAGCCGGTACGAATGTAATCGTCGCGGTGTTGCCGGGCCAAATGGTCTAGTACAGACCGTCATAATCATTACGATCAGGATTAGCCAGCTGGGGTCGAAACGCGATCGGGACTACAGAGAGTTATCCGTTGGTCGTAGATTATGGAAGATACTGAATCATCCCTCACGTATACGTCATGTTGCAGCGCGGTGTAGAAACATGCTAGACGGTAGGGCGTGGGGGGGGGGCTCGGAGCCCAACTAATGCGAAGCCTCAAGAGGGCGGGGGCCTCGATGGGCAGCATGCACCTGATTACCTTCGGTATCGCAATCGCGTCAGTGGCGGGGTCTGGGCTTGCAGGGTACATCATCGACAGAGAAGGGGACGGGGCTGCGTTCGCGGCTACGGTAGCCCTTGTGGTGTTGGGGTTCATGGTCGTTGCGTATCGTGGCATGGTCTGGGTCGTAGACAATCATTTGGCTCACAGTGGACTAGCCTATTTCATGCTCGCTCAAGATCCAGACCTAGCTGATAAAGGCGTCGAAACAATCAGGCAGAAGGCAGCCAAGACGCGACAGCAGGTAGATAATGTTACCGACCAAGTACGGCGAGCCAAGCGCTCCGGTTAGACGACCCTCCGCGACACGCCGCGGACCAGCTCGATCTCCACAGCCTCAGCCCTGACGATCGACCCTCCCTACATCGACAGGACTCGCTGTCGCGGACCGATCGGCCAGTGGGTGTCCCTGTTGTCGCGCTCGGGCAGCTGTAGATGTTTCGGCGCGTGTCGGCACAACTGCCCTACGCGAGGTCGCTCGAGGGCGTCGCCCGCCCGCCGCCTCGCTCGCCCCGAAGCGCCGGTGATACCCTCGCGACCCGCGAACCAGCGGCGAATCGCGCGGCGTCCCCCGCCTTCGAGGACACCCATGGCACGTAGCGATCAGCGCGACTAGCGACGCGATGCCGCCCTCCCCCCACATGCGCGCCGCCCTCGAGGAGGCGCGCGCCGCGCTCGGGACGACCTCGCCCAATCCCGCCGTCGGTGCCGTCGTCGTCGTCGACGGCGAGATCGTCGCCCGCGGCCGCACGCAGCCGGTGGGTGACGCACACGCCGAAGTGATGGCGCTCCGCGCCGCCGGCGAACGCGCCCGAGGCGTCGACGTGTACTGCACCCTCGAGCCCTGCGCCCACCACGGGCGCACCCCGCCCTGCACCAACGCGCTGATCGAGGCTGGCGTGCGCTCCGTCACCTACGCGCTGCGCGATCCGTTTCCCGAGGTCGACGGTCGCGGCCACGCTCAGCTCGAGGCCGCCGGCATCGAGGTCCACGCGGGCGATGGTGAGCACGAGTCGCGGGCGTTGCTCGCCGGCTACCTCAAGCACCAGCGCACGGGGCTGCCGCTGATCGTGGTGAAGTACGCGGCGTCGCTGGATGGCCGGATCGCCGCCGCGTCCGGTGATTCGAGGTGGGTGTCGGGTCCGGAGACGCTCCGCTGGGCGCACCGCGAGCGGCCCCGCCTCGATGCGATCGCGGTCGGCTCGAACACGGTCGTCGTCGACGACCCCGAGCTGACCGCCCGCCCGGGCGACCCCGCCGGTCCCGTCGATCCCCAGGTGCACCAGCCACTGCGGATTGTCGTCGATTCCCGCGGGCGCATCCCGGACACCGCGCGCGTGCTGCAGGGCGCGTCGTCCACCCTCGTCGCGACCAGCGACGCCTCGGATCAGGCGTGGCGCGACGCGATCGAGGCCACGGGCGCGGAGCTGCTCGTGCTCCCTGCGCGCCTCGGCGCCGCTGGCGCTTCCCACGTCGATCTCGCTGCGCTCCTCGAGGAGTTGGGGCGCCGCGGGATGCTGACCGTGCTGTTCGAGGGCGGCGGCGTGCTGCTCGGCTCGCTGTTCGATCAACGCCTCGTGGATCACGTGCAGGCGGTGATCGCGCCAATCATCGTCGGCGCGGCGGACGCGCCGGCTGCCGTGGCTGGCGAGGGCGCGGAGCGGATGCGGGACGCCGTTCGGCTACGTGACATAATGATTGAACGGTTGGGCGAAGACACCCTCTTCACCGGCGTTCCGGACTGGGAGGCGCTTGATCCGGCTTCGCAGTCCGAGGGGAGCTAGAATCGGGCCATGTTCACTGGGATCATCGAGGAAGTCGGAACCGTCCGCTCGCACGAGGGCGGAGAGCTCGTCATCGCCTGCGACCTCGTCCGCTCGGACGCGGCGCTCGGAGATTCGATCGCGGTCAACGGCGTCGACCTCACCGTCCGCACCATCGACGATGACGCGCTGCGCTTCGACGTGATGACCGAGACCTACCGGCGCGCGAACCTCCAGGAGCTCGCGCCCGGCGACGTGGTGAACCTCGAACGCTCCGTCAACGCCTCGACGCGGCTGTCGGGCCACATCGTGCGCGGGGTGGTCGAGACCACCTGCACGCTCGACCGCCTGACGCCCGAGGGCGAGGCGCTGATCGCGCGCTATCGCGTTGAACCGGAGTTCCTCAAGTTCATCGTGATGAAGGGGCCGGTTACGGTCGACGGCGTCTCGCTCACGGTCATGGACCGTGACGACGAATCATTCTCGGTGTCGTTGGTCCAGTACACGCAGGAACACACGAATTTGACGCGGCGCGAGCCGGGTGACCAGATCAACCTCGAAACGGATATCTTCGCGCGGTACGTGGACCAGTTGCTGGAAGCACGCGCGGCGACCACCTAGGCGCCGACGCAGAAGCGGGGGACTGTCATGGCTGAGAGCGCTGCGACCGGCAGCCGTCTCATTTCGACCGAGGAAGCGGTCGAGGAGTTCAAGGCAGGACGCCCGATCGTCCTCGTGGACGACGAGGACCGCGAGAACGAGGGGGACATCGCGTTCCCGGCGCAGTTCGCCACGACAGAACTGGTAAACTTCATGGCCATCGAGGCGCGCGGCCTGATCTGCGTACCGATGTCGAACGATCGCGCGGAGGAGCTCAACCTCCCCCTGATGACCGAGCACAACACGGCGCCACTCGGGACTGCGTTCACGATCAGCGTCGAGGCCGCCACGGGGGTGACGACCGGGATCTCGGCCGGCGATCGAGCGCGCACGATCAAAGTCCTGGGGGACCCGGAGACCGGCCCGGCCGACCTGACCCGCCCCGGCCACATCTTCCCGCTGCGGGCGAAGGACGGCGGTGTCCTCGTGCGCGCCGGTCAGACCGAGGCCTCCGTCGACCTTTGCAAGCTCGCCGGCGTCGAGCCAGTGGCGGTCGTCTGCGAGATCATGAAGGAAGACGGGTCGATGGCCCGCATGCCCGACCTGGAGACCTTCGCCGAGGAGCACGACCTCAAGATCGCGACCGTCGCCGACGTGATCCGCTACCGCATGCGCACCGAGCGGCTCGTCGAGCGCGTTGGCGAGGCGACGATCCCGACCGAGGTCGGCGAGTTCACCGCCATCGGTTACCGAACGGAAATCGACAACCGCGAGCACGTGGCATTCGTCTACGGCGAGGTCGACAGCGGCGAGCCGACGCTGGTTCGTGTCCACGACAAGTGCGTCACCGGCGACGTCTTCGGCTCGATGCGCTGCGACTGCGGCGAGCAGCTGCATGCGGCGATGCGGAAGATCGCGGACGCCGGCAGCGGCGTGATCGTCTACATGGATCAGGAAGGCCGCGGGATCGGCCTCCACAACAAGCTGCGGGCCTACGACCTCCAGGAGAACGAAGGCCTCGATACCGTCGAGGCGAACGAGGCGCTCGGCTTGCCCGCGGAGAACCGCGACTACGGCATCGGCGCCCAGATCCTGGTTGACCTCGGGCTCAAGCAGTTGCGGCTGATGACGAATAACCCGGTCAAGATCCGCGAGCTGAACACCGTCGGCGCGCTCCGCGGCGCGGGGCTCCACGGATTCGGCCTCGAGGTCGTCGAGCGCGTGCCGATCGAGATCGAGCCGAACCAGCACAACGTCCGCTACCTGGTGGCGAAGCGCGACAAGATGGGGCACCTGCTCGAAAGCCCCATGCCCGACTTCGGCTAGCGAATGGTTCGCACGACCGAGGGCGGGCTCGCCGGCGCCGGACTTCACATCGCTGTAATCGTTTCGCGCTTTACTCAAGACCTCACGGAGCGACTTCTCGAGGGCGCGCTGGAGACCGCCGCCGAGTGCGGCGTTCCCGAGTGGGGGCTCGACGTGGTCAGGGTGCCCGGCGCGTTCGAGCTGCCGATGGCGGCGGAGGAGCTTGCCGCGACCGGCCGCTACGACGCCATCGTCTGCGCCGGCTGCGTGATCCGAGGGGAGACGGCTCACTTCGATTACGTCGCGGGCGAATCCGCCCGCGGGATCGCGGAGGTGGCGAGGGCGTACGACCTGCCCGTCACCCTCGGAGTGATCACCGCCGAGAATAGAGAACAGGCTGAAGCGCGCGCCGGCGGCGCGAAGACGAACATGGGCAGCGACGCGATGCGCGCCGCAATCGACATGGCGAACTTGTTCCGCAAGCTGCGGACCAACGGCGGTGCATGAAGCGCCGTCGGAGCGGGGGCTCAAGGATGAATTGGCTACCAGACGACGTGAAGGAAGCAAGCGGCGGCGAGACGATTGATCAGGTCGCTCGCGACTCGATTCGACTCGCCCACATGGCCCTCGATCGGTTCCCGGACCTGGTCCGTCGCCACAAGGTGATCGCCGGCGGGGCGGCAATCTCCTCGTCGCTCGTGATCCTCGCCGGCGTTGCGATCGCACGCCGCATGCGGCGCGGCGAAACCGCCGAAGAGGCGGTCGCCGCACTCACCGAGGAGGAGCTCCAGCACCTCGAGCGCGTCAAGACACGCACCCGCGACTCGGAAGAGGCGGACGCCCGCGAGGCCGGCAACGGCGTCCCCGAGGACGTCCCGCCCGCCCGCGTCGACTAGCCGGCCCTCTCGCCGAGTTCAGCCGCACGCGAAGGCGCTCGACCGCGCCGAGGTTCGGCAGCAGCTCCGTAACGCGGGCCTCACAAGAGAGGCTCGCCCTCCCGGAGGGGGTGTGGGGGCCCTCGGCCGGAGGCCGATCCTCCGATTCGGAGCCCCCACGGACGTTTGGGTGGGCGGGCGAGATCTACTTGAGCCCCGCAAACAACGCCGAAGGCGCTAGCCGCGACCACACACTCGGTCGAATGTCGAAGGTCCAGGGGAACCCGCAACCATCGGGCCCCCAACCAGGCGGGTGGGATCCACCTGTTTCGCAAACACCGCCGAAGGCGCGGAGGGTTCGGAACCGGACTGCCAAAGCACGGACGCGCTGGCTCGACGCCTTGCGAGGCGATTCCCGCCGCACGTCGCGGCCCGCGGTCTTGATCCCCCTAGAACGAAGGTTCTAGCCTGCGCGTTGAAATGCCCGATACAGCCTCCGCCGCCGCGCCGCGACCGCCGGTCCTTCCGAGGCGGATCGCCCACTTCGATCTCGACACGTTCTTCGTGGCCGTGGAGCGTGCGCGCGACCCCTCGTTGATCGGCAAGCCCGTACTCGTCGGCGGCCGCGGTGGGCGCGGTGTGGTCGCGGCGGCCTCCTACGAATCGCGCGTCTTCGGCTGCCACTCGGCGCAGCCGATGTCGCAGGCGCTGCGGCTCTGTCCACAGGCGATCGTGGTGCCGGTGGACGGGCGAGAGTACTCGCGCGTGTCGAAGCTCTTCCACGCGATGCTCCGCGACGTCTCGCCGATCGTCGAGTCGATCGGCATCGACGAGGCCTACGTCGACTTCACGGGCGCGACGCTGCCGGCCGATGCCACCGCCACCGCCGGCGCGCGCTCGGATCGGCAGCCGTCCGCGGCTGCGACGATCGCCGAGGATCTGCGGCGGCGCGTACGCGCCGAGTTGCGCATCGCCGTCTCGGTTTGCATCGCCGGCTCGCGAACGACCGCGAAGGTCGGCTCTGACCGCGCGAAGCCGGACGGACTGATCGAGGTGCCGGTCGGGGGCGACGCCGCGTTCCTCGCACCGTTCGCGATCCGCGAGCTGCCGATGGTCGGCCCGAAGCTCGGCGAGTCGTTGCAGGCGGCCGGCGTCGCGACGATTGGCGACGCGGCGGCGCTGGACCGCCGCTGGCTCGAAAGCCGCTTCGGACGTGCCGGCGAGGTCCTCCACGATCACGCGAATGGCCGCGACGCCACGCCTGTGCGGGCCGGTGCCCGCCCCAATCGGTCGATTTCGCGTGAGAACACCTTCGGCGAGGACGTCGTCGATCCGCGGAAGCTGCGGCGTACGCTGGCGCGCCACGCTCAACGGGTCGGTGCCGATCTCCGGCGCAGGGACAAGCGCGCGCGGACCGTGACGCTCAAGCTGCGCTGGAACAACTTCGAGACGCTTACCCGCAGCCGCACGCTCGACCGCCCGGTCCAGTCGACCGCCGCGCTCATCGAGGCCGGCGAGTCGATGCTGGACGACGCCCTTCGTTCCGCCGGCGCGCTGCCGATTGGGGGCGAGCAGGGGCGCGGTGAGCTGACGCGCTCGGTGCGCCTGATCGGTCTCGGCGCGACAAACCTCGTCGAGGACGAGATGCAGCTCGGCCTCGACGACTTGCGGGCGCCGCCGGGACGGGCGATCGGCGGCGAACTCCTCGAGGACCGGATCGACGAGACGCTCGACGCGCTACGCGACCGCTTCGGCGACAGCGCGGTCACGCGGGGCCTGTGATCGAGCACAGTTACGAACCTGACTAAAACGAGGAATGCACGCCTCGATTTGGTAGATTCAGATCGCCGCTGATACTCCTCGGAAAGCCGGAGTCGACCGTGTCCCAGCCAAACGAAGCCGTCAGCTCAGAGGAAACCCGCTGGGTCAGCCTGGCGCGGGCGTGCGAGATCCTCGGCGTGAACGAATCGACGGTCCGCCGCTGGGGCGATGCCGACAAGATCCGCTGCTACCGCACGCCGGGTGGCCACCGCCGCTTCGCGGAGGCGGACCTGATCGCGATCACGAACGGCTCGCTTAATTCGGGCGAGATCGGGAACGCGGCGGTCTCGCGCATTCGCCGCCAGCTCACCGGCGGCTCGACTGTGGCGCCCTGGTATGCCGACCTCGGCGCCGACGAACGCGAGGCGCTGCGGCCACTCGGCCGCCGCCTCGTTGAGATCGTCGACGCCTATCTCTCCGGCCGCGGCGACCGCGAGCAACTGGACGCCGAGGTCGACGCGATCGGCGCGAGCTACGGCGACGAGCTCCACGCCCGTGGGGTCGCCCTCGGTCAGGCGATGCAGGCGGTCGTCTTCTTCCGCCGCTCGCTGGACGAGACCGCGAAGCAGCTCTCCGCGCGCCACCAGCTGTCTGACGAGGACGTGTCACGCGCGCGCGAAGAGATCGCGAGTCTCGCTGATCGCGTGCTCGTCGGCGTGTCCGCCGCCTACGACCCGAGCTGATCCTCACCCGCTCAGCCGGTAGAGTCGGTGCGCGATGACCGAAGCGGCCGTCCCACCCGACTCCCGACCCCCGTTCGATCTGCCCTCGGTTCGTGGTGTGCTCTTCGACGCCTACGGGACGCTGTTCGACTACGGCACCCCGCATTTCCGAGCAGCGACCGCCGCGATCCTCGCGGACCAGGGCATCGAGACCGATTTCGAGGCGTTCCACCAGAGCTGGGTCGAGGCGTACTCGCCATCCGGCGTCTGGGGCGATCGCTCGCCGAGTCGCGCTCAGCCCTATCGCGACCACTCGCTCAACGGCCCGCTGCCCGCGTGGCACTCGCAGTGGGAGATCTGGCGCCGGCAGTTCGCGTCCGCCCTCGCACAGCACGGCCTCGAGGGCGATCCGGATCGCGCCGCCGACTGGCTGCGCGATCAGCTCGGCGAAGCCGAACCATTCGAGGACGCCCACGACTCGGTCGAGCAACTCGATGCCCGCGGTCTCGCGCTTGGGTTGCTCTCGAATGCCGACGAGGACTTCCTGCAACGGGCGCTCTCCCGGGCGCGATTGCGCTTTTCCGTGATCCAGACGTCGGAGTCGCTCCGCGCGTACAAACCGCACCGCGCCGTCTTCCTCGCGGCCTGCGAACGCCTCGGAACCGCCCCGAACGAGACGCTCTACGTCGGCGACTCGCCGATCGCCGACGTGGGTGGCGCCCACAACGCTGGGCTGCGCACCGTCTGGGTGCGCCGCCCGCGGGAAGCGCAGCCCGTGAACGAGGGGCCGGCCGTCGCGGGCTCCGATGACGTCGGCGCGGACATGATGAACCGCCTGCCCGCACCCGATCTGACCGTGGACTCGCTGCTCGGCATCCTCGACGCGTATCGCAGCGGCGCGGGCGCCTGATCCGCCGATTAGCCCATCGTTGCTGCGTCGCTTCCGCATGCTTATACTGGTTAGGTAAATGAGAATCCGAGTAAGCATTTGTTCGATCTCTTGATCGACGAGTCAGCCTAGACAAACGCCTCATGCGCCTTTCTTGCGAACAGGAAGACCTGCACCGCGGTCTCTCGGCCGTCGCGCGCGCGATCCCCGCGCGCACAACGCTGCCGATCACCCAGCACGTGCTCTTCGAGGCCCTCGAAGACTCGATCCTCCTCTCGGCGACCGACGCCGAGACGATCGCCATTACCTACAGCATTCCCGCGTCGGTGGACGAGCCGGGCTCGATCACCATGCCCTCACGTTTGCTCTCCGACTTCGTCGCCACGCTGCCGCACGAGCCGATCAAGATGACGCTTGCCGAGCGCTCGCGCCAGGTCAGCCTGAGCTGCGCGCGGAATACGGCTTCGATCGGTGGCCTCGATCCCGACGACTTCCCGCCGATCCCGCCGGTTGACGACGCCGCGAGCGTCGAGGTCGACGCCGCCCGCCTGCGCAAGGCCGTCAACCAGACGGTCTTCTCCGCCGCCACCGACGACTCGCGCCCGGTCCTGACCGGCGTCCACTTCGCGATCGGTGGCAACGAGGTGCGCCTCGCCGCCGCCGACGGCTTCCGCCTCTCGGTCCACACCATGGCGCTCGACGAGGAAGCGGACGAGCGCGCGGTGATCGTCCCCGCGCGCGCCCTCGGTGAGCTCGGCCGCCTGCTGTCGGACGTTGAAGGATCCGTCACGTTAACCTTCAACTCCGCCGGTACCCAGGTCCAGTTCGACCTCGGCCACGCCAAGCTCGTCGCCCAGCTCATCCAGGGCACATTCCCCAACTACGACCAGCTGATCCCGAAGGAGACGGGCACCCGCACCGAGGTCTCGGTCAGCGAGCTGACCCGGGAAACGCGCATCGCCTCCATCTTCGCGCGCGACGGGTCGGGGATCGTGCGGCTGATCGGCACACCGGCGGAGAATGGCCCGGGCCGCCTCCAGATCAACGCGCGCGCCGAGGAAGTCGGCGACAACGAGGGTGAGATCGACGCGATCGTCGATGGCGACGAGGCGAAGATCGCCTTTAACGGCCGCTACCTGATGGACGTGCTGGGCGTCATCGACTCCGACCGCGCGATTATCGAGACCTCATCGCCCTCGAGCCCCGGCGTGCTCCGCCCCGTCGGCGACGACGCGTTCGTGCACGTCGTGATGCCGATGTTTGTACAGTGGTGAGGAAAGACGGCGGGATCCCTTTCCGCCTAGAAGTCTTCCTCCCACGCTGACGCCGTCGCCGCTGGGCATGTGGCTTTGCTTACCCAGCGAGCATGCACCGCTCCCGTGCCCTCGCTGGCTGGGCCCGGTGGTACAACCGACGCAGACCCCGTGGCTCGCTCGGTGGCCTCCCGCCTGTCCGCCGTGTCTCACACATCCGTGGTCCGTGCAGCTAGAGACAGCACCACCCGTAGGGCGCTAAAACCCTATCCGGGTAAGATTCGCGCCGCGGCTGCGGACATCGGCGGGGGTCCGAGCATGTTCACGCGAGTGGTCGCTCTCGCAGGCGAGCCACCGTCGGGGCTGGAGGGAGGTCGGCAGTTCCGGCCAGCGTGCACGAGCCCAGCGAGACGCAACGCGGCACTCGGCTTAACCGCCACGCCGACCACACTGGCCGTGCTCGCGACGGTCCGGACCGCTACATGGATGCCGCCTAACGGCGCGCATGACATTTTGGCGCCCACACCTCCTGCAGACGAATGGAGCGCCGCCGAGGCCCTGTTGGGGATCTCAAGGTTGCCGACGCACTGGCGCGGATCATCGCAGTCCCGCGACGCCTGGAGCAATGGTCGCCGACCTGGCGGAGGGGACTCCTCTCTGGGCGACCACGTCGCCTCAGTCTAGGTGTCCGGAAAAGCGGGGCAGGCTCCTTCTGCTCCGCAACGAAGTCAACCGGTCCTGCGCGCGACTCTGTCAACGATGGCACTGACCATGCTCGACGCCCCACCCTTCACCCACAGCGGCGGGCGTCCGCCCAGCGCGGACTTGATCCCGTCCGTCGCCGCATGCTTCGCGGCCGAAGCGTCAACTGCCATCACGTCAGCGCGAGCGGCGAGGCCGGTTAGCGCCTCGGTGGCAACGAGGTCGTTGTTGTGCTGCAAGTCCGCCTCGGGCAGCAGTTCCGACAACGCCTCCCTCACTCGAATGGCAACATCGTCTCGGAGCGTGTAGAGACCGACGAGGCCCGCCCAACGGGCACCCGATGCCCCTGCACTGGACTCGTCTTCAGACGGTCGAGCGAATTCGACGGGCACACCGATCACGTCGCCGAGGCTGTTCAACACCACGACCTGCGACAACGTCATGCGCGACTGAAGTGCACCAAGTCGGCCCACGAGGTCCGACCAGAGGCCAACGCGTGCGTTCGCGTCCGGGCAAGGATGGCTCACCAGCAACTCGGCGAGGTCGATCAGGACGTCGAGCGCGTACTCAGAGACGAACGCCTCGAGCTCATCTTGCATCGCTCCGAGGAGGTCGACGTAGGCTGCGGAGTGCGGTCCGACGGCCAGCCAGCCATCGAGCACGGTCAGCATCGACCCCAACGACTCGACGGACCGCGTATCAGATACGAGGAACGCCGTCATCAACTCCTCGTAGACAACCGCCAACTCGACCTGTGGCCAGTCCGGATCCGCCTGTAGCCACGATGCGATATGGGGCAGCGCGAGGGCGCCCCGCGGGGAGTCGGTGCTCACCAACTCCTGGAACGAGCTGATGAAGAGGTCTCGCCGGCGCCCGTCTGGCAGTTGCTCGTCGACGGAAGTGGTAGCCGCGATTCGCTCCGCATGGTCGCGTGTCGTGCGAAAGCCGGTGTCGCCCGGTAGCGAGAACCACTCGAACCAATCCGCAGGCGCTGGCGGCTCAGCTGACTCGGGCTCAACGGGTGGCTCTTCCCGAAGCGGTGCGCTCGGGGCAACCGCCGTTGACGCCGGCGTCACCGTGAGCGCGCTGAGCAGCGAGGCGAGCGTGAGCGGCTCACCGCTCGCCTGCAGTTCCATGAGCGCGGCCCGCTGATCCTCGCTGATCGAATCGTCGCTCTCGAGGTAGCGCCCGAGTTGAGCCTCGAGGTCGAGCGGAGGCGGAGCCGCTGGTTCCTCGGTTGGGGCGATTCCCAGCAGTTCGTCGAACCGTACCCGCTCAGCCTCGTCCCACGAGGCGTGGTCCTCCGACCGGAGCCGGTCGATCCGTTCGAGATCGTCGCGCTCGAGCGCGTCGAGCAGGTACATGGCTGACACCGCCGGCAATCGCTCGGAGGTCAGCACCTCGAACAGGTTCCCTGCTTCGGGCGTGACGGTGACGCGGAACCGGTCGAGGAAGGCGCTCGGCTCCTCCGGTGCGGGATCTCCGCCGAGGTCGACCTCGAAAAGCGCGCGGATCAACTGGTTGGTCACTTCGTGTGGCCGGCGGGCGCGCGCGACATCCCCGAACCAACGCTCTTCGCGCAGTTCGCTCCACTGGAGGAAGGCCTGGTGCCAACGAACCCTTAGGAAGTGGAGGTTGATCGCGTCGACGGCGCGGCTGCGTTCCAACTCGAGCAGGGCCGCTTGCGACCCATCCCGGTCGCCAGCCTGAATCGCGAGGTCAAACAGATTGAGCAGAAACGCCGGGCTCTTCGGAAGCGCGCGCACGCCGGCAGGCGCCGTCTGCAACATCCGCACCATGCGGTGGAGTGCGCTCACCGGGTCCCAGCGCTTCTTCGGATCCTGGATGCCTTTGAACCAGGTGACGGTGAGTCCGCGCGACGTGAACGGTTCGCTCTGTCCGGGCGCCGGCGCTTCGGCTGGGCGGCCATCGAAGCTCGTCAGCGTCATTCCCACCGCGGCCATAATGAGCGGCGCGAGCTTCCGCCACTCGCTCGCGTCGTCGGCCAGCGCGCAGAACCAGACGCGATCCTCGCGAACGACAGGGACGATCGCCCCGGGTACGCGCTCGTCCGACGTTGACCGAAATATCGTTTCGATCTGACTGCGCACCTGGTCATCAACCGCGTCCCAGCCGAGCAGCGGGTCGATCTCTTCACGGAGTGCCGCACGTCCCGCCTCGTCGAGAATCACGTCGTCACGCCCCAACGTTGCTCGAACTCGATGCGGATCTCGCTCACCTTGGCAGGGTCGGTTCGGTAGATGAGCCGCTCCTCGTTTCGGTGTACGCCGTTGTAGGTCAGGTTCATCGACCCTTCCAGCGCGAACCCACGACCAACGATCCCCTTCATGTGCAGCGCTGACCGGCGTATCAGCCGGAGTTCGTCTAGGCCCTCGGCATCCAACTTCTGCTCGAGGTCATCGTTATGCGTGTCGTCAGTCGTCACGATCGTCACTGACCCGCCGCGGTTGACGAGCGTGGACAGCACACTAACCAGCCGGATTCGCGCGTTCGGCCAGTCCGGGCTCAAGGCCGAGAATCGCCCGCCCTCGTTGTCGATCACCTCGAGGTCGGTGATCCACGGGGACACGATCCAGAGTGGGTCGCTTGGCTCGATCAACTCAGCAGCAAAGACCGACTGGAGGAGTTCCGCCGGCACGTCGCGGGAGCGGCGATGTGAGCATCCGAACGCTGCCTGGATCTGGCGGCAGATGATTGATCGGAATCGAGACGATCTTGACGCCGGTGCGGGCTCCGAATGCCAACGCTATCGCCGAGCGCGTGATCGGCACCCTGCGGCGCGAGTGCCTCGATCACGTCATCGCGGTCAATTGAGCAGCATCTCCGGCTCGTGCTCCACGAATACGTCGAGCACTACAACGCGATGCGCCCACATGGGTCGCTCGCGCTCGACTCTCCCGAGGGACGCAAGCCGGTGCAGCGGACGCCGAGCCAGCGAGTCGTCAGCAAGCCGGTGCTCGGGGGACTGCACCATGAGTATCGGTGGGCCGCATGAGGTTTTGCCGCCCCACGGGCCCGCCCGGCGTGAATCCGTCGGCGCAGGTACTGCGTATTTGCTATACGAGGGCAGCCCACGCTCCGCAGATAGCGAGAAGGCCGAGGTGAACTCGGCCTCCACGCCCCAGAGGGAACTGGACGTGCGTTGCGGCCGCACCACCCGATCAGATGAACCCTGATCGCCAGGGCGGAGCAGCAGCGGTCCACGCGGGGCCCCACTCGACGGGCCCGCACTGGCCCATCGACCTGCTGCCATACGCACACCTCGACTCCGGCAAGTGCTAAGGGGCAACTGACCAGAGCTGAATGCACGTCCCACGGCGGCGACGTGTTGCGACCGGGCCCGGGTCGGCACGGTGCGGACCCGCTGCTCGGCTGGCTCCGCTGATCGCTACCTGAGCGCTCGCAAAATCGGGACACGCCGCTGCGGCTAGGCCGAAGTTACCATATTCCGAGCGTCATATGTCCCTCAGATGGCGCTTGTCGACGCCGTCTCATCGGGCGCGATCACTCCGTTGATCATCGAAGGGTCAGGGCGACCGAGGCGCGCCTCCGCGCCTCCGCGACAAGTACAACTGCGGAACGGAAACCACATCAACCCATCCCCCCCCCGCAACGTTGGGTTGGTCACCGTCAGCCGCTTGTTCTTGGTGTCTGAAGCGACCTCTGACCCTTCGATGATCAACGGACTCATAGGCCGTTGGTCATCGCGTCCCACCAAATCGCGCCGCCAGAAACGGCCGTCAACACTGGCCGGATGAGGTTTTGCCGCCCCATGGGTACGGCATTCGTCTCATTCGGGGTTTGGGCGCTCGTCACGAGCGTGCTCATGTACCGGCAAGAGCGCGTGTGAGCAGCTCCGAACTCGCGACGTCAGCCGTTTTGCGACCAGGCTGGTTTTGCTCGCCTTCCGTCGCACATCCTGAGACCGGCAGGTCGGCCCACCACCAAGCCTCGCCTCTGTAGGCTTGATCTCATGCTTACTGCGTTCGGTTCCGTCGCCGTGTCGACCATGGCCTTTTCGTACTGGATGGAGGCCCGATCTGCGTGGTTCGTCCTGCTGTTCGCGGTCGCTTCGATTGCCACAGCCGTCTACAGCGGAATCGCCGGTGTCTATCCCATCATGGTGGTGGAGGCCCTTTGGGCCGCCGTCGCGGCTCGCCGCTTTGCCGCCCGCGAGTATCGACTGTAGAGGTGGCGAAAGAGCTGAGATGGCGAGCCGTCGCCGATGCCGCGCCATCTCAGCCTGTCTGGACAGTTTCTAGTCGGCCGCGGCCGACTTTCGCTTCGCCAGGGACTGAGCGAAGCGCGAGGCATCGAATCCGCCCGGAGAGCGGGTCTCGAAGTCCGCGTAGTCGGTGGACTGCATACTCTCTGCCATTACGTAGCGCTCCTTCAGCGCCCGTACCGCAGCCGGATTCGCGTTGCGCAGGCGCTCCAGGACGGTGTCGAACTCCGACCTGAAATGGGCGTCTTCGAAGACATCATTGACCAGCCCAATCCGCTCCGCCTCGCGGGCGTCGATGACGTCGGGCAGGAACGACAGCTGGCGGGCCTTCGCCGGCCCGACGATACGCGGCAGGGACCACGGCACTGACATGTCGCCGGCGAATCCGCGATCGAGGAATGCGGTCGTGAATTTCGCTGATTCGGTGGAGTACCGCAGGTCGCATCCGCAGGCCCACCCGAGTCCGGCGCCGGCGCAGGAGCCGTTGATTGCCGCGACGGTCAGCTGTGGCATGTTGTGAAGCACTGCTGGAATGCGGTAGATCATCCGGTTGTACCCGGCCGCCTGCTGCTCCGCCATCTCGCCGCTGACGATCGCCTTGATATCGCCACCAGGGCAGAACGTATCTCCCGCTCCCGTTAGCACCAGCACGTTGACGTCCATGCGATAGGAGATGTCCATGAGGTTTTCATAGAGCTCCTTGCACATCGTGATGTCGATGGAGTTGTTGCGGTGGGGACGGTTCAGCGTGATCCTGGCCACGCCTTCGTCGATGTCGATCAGAATGGTCTCCGGCATTTTTCCTCCTCCTGGTAGATACTCACCTTGGCCGGTCGCCGTTGGGCGTTAGATGATTTGAATTCCGGCCCTATGCTCCCCGGAACGCGAGATCCCTCTTTCCGAAAGTCCACGTACAGCCTCGCGAGAGGGACGGCGGTCTCGGAATACACCGTGATCGCCTGATGTCCTCGGTTCCCAACGTCAGTAGTTTACTCATCTTCGCGCCAGCTGCGGGACTAACGCGTTCGGTAGGGGCAGGGTTCTCCTCCGGCATTCTCGCTGCTCTGCTTGCTTTCCCGCGTCGCTGATCCACGCATCCCAGAGGGTGTACCGTGGCTCTGTGGGGCCATCATCCGGCCCGTGGGTGCCCGATGAACGTGGTGTTTACGCCCGTGGCAGTCCGAATCCGCGCGTGGCGATGATGTTCCGCATGACTTCGTTGGAGCCGGCTCCGAAGGTCGGCATGACGGCCGCGCGATAGCCCTGCTCTATCCGGCCGCCGATCGGGGCCCTCGGGTCTTGGGGAGTCAGCTGACCGTACGGTCCCAGCATCTTCGTGCCCGCGTGTTGGAGCCTCTGCATCATCTCCGTACTGAAGATCTTGACGATGCTACACTTCCATCTCCATGGAAAACAAAGGTTCCATGCAGAAAGCAAAGAACTCCAGCCCTCTCCGGGATATTCGTGTGCTTGAGCTAGGCACCGGGGTAGCTGCCCCATTTGCTTGCCAGCTACTCCAGATGCTTGGCGCGACCGTCGTGAAGCTGGAGCGGGCCGAGCGCGACCCCGCTCGCGAGTACCCCGTTGATGACAGGGAAACGGAGCCGCCGAGCCCTCTGTTTCTTTACCTCAATTGCGGAAAGCGCAACGTCGAATGGGACGCCAAAAGGCTAGCGGCCGGCCTTGAGTGGGCCGACGTCGTGGTCGATAGCCGGGTCCAATCCGAAGTTGAGCCTTCGATTCTCGACGCGGTTGCGGCTCGCAACAAACGATACATCACGATAACGGCCTGGGGCTTCGAGGCATCGGAACCTGGCGAAATCGACGACGAGCTGATTGTGCAGGCACGAGCGGGCGTCATGACGGTCACAGGCGATGTGGACGCCGCGCCATTGAGGTTTCCAGGTTTTCAGTCTCAGTACCTAGCTGGGGCATTCGCCGCCGCAGGCGCTACGGCGAGCCTACTTGCGGGGGACCAGGGCGCCTTACATGTCGATGTTCCGTGGGTGTTCGCTATGACCGCCGGGACCGAAGGAAGCTACCAACTGTATCTTCACCTTGGGATCATCCGGCCACCGCCCGGCCCGAACCCGCCCGGCTTGTTTCCGTCCGGGGCGTTCAAGTGCGCCGACGGATTCGTCGTTCCGGGAACCGTACGACATCACGACTGGGAAGTGCAGTGTCTTCTCTACGGACGGCCAGATTTGCTCACCGACGAGCGATTTGCTACTCCCGCCGCCCGGGCGGAGAACTACCGGGCGCTCTGGGCCGAGATTCAACCCTGGTACGACGAGAACACGAGGGCTCACATCTTGAGTCAGGCGCTCGGAGTTGGCTGGGCGTGCGGAGTGGTGCTCGACTCGTTGGACGTCCTAACAGACCCACACCTTAATGACCGGGGATTTCTTGCTGCGGCCGCTCGGGGCGAACGATCGTGGAAAGTTCCGGCCCGATTGGCCCGTGGGCTTGAGTGGGACGGGTCGCGCGGAATCAGTGAATTCGGGGCCGACTCCGTCTGGTTCGATGAAATGGCAGCTGCGCAATGACCAGGGTTAATTGGCTGATACGAACCAGGGTTGTGGAGTTGGCGACGATGTGGGCTGGGACGGCTCCAGGACGCCTGCTGGGGGCGCTCGGCGCCGACGTTGTCAAGGTGGAATCGGCGCGGCATGTCGACATTTGGCGGGGAAACAACGCGAACTCCTTAAAACCACCGGGAAAGGGGAAGCATTACGACCAAACTCCCCACTTCCTCGGGCTAAATCGTAACAAACGCGGAATCTCCCTTGAGCTGACTCAACCAGGTGGCAAAGAAGTCTTCTTGCGCCTGGTTGAGGTCGCGGATGTCATGGTTTCCAACTTCACGGCACGGGTGTTGCCGAATCTCGGTTTGACCTACGAGACGTTGAACGAAATCAATCCAAGGCTCGTTATGTTGAACATGCCCTCGCTGGGAGCTTCCGGGCCCTATAAAGACCTCGCAGGCTACGGATCCATCATCGAAGGCGCTGGAGGGATGGCTTCCAGGTTTGGATATTTACATGAGGGCGCTCGGGTGAGTCCGACATTTTTCCCCGACGGAGTGGTCGGAATTCATGCGGCTTTATCGCTGCTTGCTGCCTTGCGAAAACGGGAATTGACGGGGCAAGGCACCTACATCGACTTTTCTCATCAGGAAGCGATGTGGCTGCAACTCGGTGAAGGAATCGTGATGAGTTCCTTGGCGGGAACCTCACCCCAACGGCTCGGTAATGCAGAGCCGCGACGAGTCCCATCGGGGATATTCCCTTCGGCAGATGGCGCATGGGTCGCCATCGTCGTAAAGAGCGACCAGCAGTTTGCCGATCTTGTCGATGCAGCCAAGCCTCATCTCGATGCCTTTTTCACGACAGATATTGACAAGCGTCTTGCTGCTCGGGAACCAATCGACCAAGGTCTTACTGCCTGGACATCGAGTCTTCCCATCGCGGAACTGTTGGAACAGTTGACCATCCGGAAAATACGGGCCGCTCCAGTCAACAATTACGAGTCTGGGTCGAAGGCTCGCGAGTTACTCAGTCTGAAGGCATTCGAGCAAGTGGAGCACCCGGACGCTGGCGAGCAGACCTATCTCCGAATTCCGATTCGGCTCGACGGTCAGCCACTCACAACTCAGCGGCCCGCTCTGCGATTCTCAGAGCATACGGATGAAGTGCTCCGAGAGTGGCTTGGAATGGGCGATTCGGATCTAGCGCGGCTCCGGAAAGCTGGTGTGATAGTCGACGAGATTACCTTTCCGTCTTAAGTTCGACTCAGACAAGGAGGATGCATTTGCACCCAGATATATCAGCGACGCATTGCCACGAGAGGGACGCCGCCAGATGACAGAACACCAACAGATAATCTATCGCGAAGACGGTCCGATCACGGCCTCTCGTCTCCAGAGGGGTAAGACGCCGCCCCTGTGCAGACCCTCACCCTGCAGACTCTCTATGCCATCGTGTTCATCGCCCACGACCGGCGTCGCATCGTTCACGTCAACGTTACCAAGAACCCGACCGCCTCGTGGGTCTGGCGCCAGCTGATCGAGGCGACGCCGTGGGGGCCCAGCCCGGACACCTGATTCGCGACCGGGATCGCTGCTACGGGAGCGACTTCGTTGAGAAGGCAGCACGAATCGGCATACAAGCAGTCCTCATTCCGGTGCCGGCACCCAATGCGAATTCGGTCTGCGAACGTGTCGTGGGCACCCTGAGGCGCGAATGCCTGGACCACGTGATCGTTCTTGGTGAGCGACACCTGCTTCGGGTGCTGCGGGAGTACGTCGAGCACTACAACGCAATGCGTCCTCACCGATCATTAGCTCTGGATTCGCCGTTGGGCAGGGCGCCAGAAGCGGCTGCCAACGCGGGCTCCGAACTCATACGACGGGAGGTTCTCGGAGGGCTGCACAGCGAGTATCGATGGGCCGCATGAGGTTTTGCACCCCCACGGCATCGCCTCCACAAGAAACGCCTTGTCGGAACGGGTGGAGAGCGGCGTCTCCGTGATGGCCTGATGACGCGCCTTGATCATGGAGCGCAGCTGGTCGAGCACGAACGCCACCGCCGTGTCCGGATCCGGGTGTCCGATCTCGTCTCGCCGAGTCAACAGCAGATCGATCAGCTCTTTCGCGGAACTCGCTTACAAACGCCATTGCCGAAGCAGACCTCGCATCGCTCTTGCCCACGGCGTTCGAGCGAAGCCTGCTTTGGATGGCTGCCCTTGAGCACTTTGAACGGCGGCTCATGAATTGGGACCAGCTGCTGAGCCGCCTAGTCACCACACTCCGTGTCGAAGGGGCCGCATTGGATATCAGCGGCTCAATCCCTCCGTTCCTCCAGGCACTGATCACACGGTTAGCGGCGGAGCGCCCCAGTGCCCTTGACCGCTTCTTCAAGCTCTGGCCCGCCCATGACAAGTGGAGACTGGAGATGCGGAACTACCACCCGATTGAATGGCGTCTTGGCGACGGCACGATATTGAACTTCTTCGGGGTGTTTCGTGACTGGAGCATTTTCGACGGCTCCCATGTGTTCGACTGGATGCCGGCGGACGCCGCTACGAGCACATGGACAGAAGACGCTGTGATTGCCGTGGGGAAGGGGGGCACGGCTCCCGGGATCGTCGACCTTCACCACAAGACATTCCCACGACTACTGGCCGAAGCTCGGGATGCCAATGTCCTGACTCGGCCACAATTGGGGAAGCGAGCTGGCGTCTCCGCAGACTCGATCTACGCGTACGAAAGCGGCCGCCGGCTCACCTGGCCGATGCTCTTCTCTCCGCTCCGGCAGAGCTGCACCACCTCGCCCTTGTACTCGTCCGTGAACGAACGCCGCGGCTTCTGTCCTTCTCGCTCCATCTGGACATCCTTTCTCGGGAGCATCTCTCCCTATCCTGACTGTCCGTCAAATCGGGGCAACTCCACCATTCTATCCTGCCGATATCAGAACCAGGACGGTTGGGGCAGGCACTCGAACACGACTTTCCTCTAGAATCGAACCCATCTAACGACCCAAGTTGCGGAGGAGTGTGAAATTGTTGGACCGAGTCGATCGACTCGCCCTGGTGGTACCGGGCGCTGACGAGGCCGCCAAGACATACGCCACGATCTTCGATACCGAGATCGTGGGCGACGAGAAAGATGTGGAGGCGGGGGCCAGGCGAGTGACCCTGCAGTGGGGACACGACCAATTGGAGCTCTTCGAGCCAACCGGTCCGGGACCCGCCCAGAGCTTTCTCGAAGCGGGCCGCCGGGGGCTCTTTCTTGCCGGCTTCGCCTGCGACGACCCATCAGCACTCGCTGCCCGGATCGAAAAGCGTGGGGTCCGGATCCGTCAGCAGGGACCCGACCGCTTCGTGGTGTTCCAGGAGGACCTCGACGGCACCGGCACGATCATCAGCAAATACGTCGAACGTGACCGGGTCGGTCTGGGAGACCGGATCTGGCAGATCACCTACGCCGTCAAGGACCTGGACGAGAGCATCAACCGTTACACGGACCTGTTCGGCCTCGAAAAGGCACACACCTCGCGGTGGCTCGGCCCCGCGAACGACGGCGCCATCACCTGGTTTGACGCTCGCGATGGCGGGGCCCTCGACAGCCTCGAGTACCTCGATCCGACGGACATGGGCAAGGCCGCCGGACGGTTCGTGACGAAAAACGGCAACGGCATCTATATGGCCAGCATCGAAACGTACGACATTCCGGAGATCCGCGAGCGTATCACCTCAACCGGCCCTGGCTGGGACCCCACGGACTTCGGGGGCTTCATTCATCCTATTCGCCTGCACGGGCTGCTCCTCGCGCTCTTACCTTACGATTTTTGGAACAAGCGACGGCCCCTGCCGTAGAGGTACCCGTGGGGCGGGATCTCCCGTCCCGGATAATCAGCGGCCGGGCCGCGCCCCGCTTTTCGTTCACGGCCGGCCGCAGAGCTCATATGGATGATGGCCGCAGCGATCGGCTCATCGGCCTCTAGGAGAACCCCATGGACGCCGTGAACTACTCAGTGGAAAACCACGTCGCGCGCATCGAGATGAACCGCCCCGAACGGCACAACGCACTCGACTTTCAGTTGCTCGATGACATCGATGCTGCCTTCACCGAGGCCGACGAAGGCGTCTACGTCGTTGTCCTCTGCGGGGCCGGTCGTTCCTTCTGCTCCGGATACGACCGCACCGGGTCGTATTACATCACGCCACCCGAAGGCGGCTGGAGCACAAACTCAGCGCTGATGCGATTGCGCGGCATCGAAGCCCGCTACATGCGCATCTGGAACTGCCCCAAACCGACCATTGCCCAGATCCACGGGAACTGCCTGGGGCCGGTGGCTGCTACCTCCAGCTCGTCTGCGACATCTCGGTAGCCGCTGAGGATGCGGTTATCGGACACATGCCGCCCGAGACGTTTGGCCGCGGTGCGCTCAACGGGGTCACAAGCATGCCGCTCTGGCAGGTACTGCTCGGTCCCAAGAAGGCTCGATATCTGCTGATGACGGGGCGCAAGCTCAGCGGCAAGCAGGCTGAGCAGTTCGGCCTCGTCAGCCTTGCCGTGCCCCCCGAGCGGTTGGCAGCGGAGGTCGATGCCATCGCGTCCGAGATAATGGCTCCGGGTGGTCCCGGGTTCATCACCATGAAGGAAACCCTCAACACGGATCTGGAGATGATGGGCGTCGGCGCCATGTTCCGCGTGCACGGGCATATGAACGCCCTCGCGCGCCTCGATCAGAACCGGTAAGTTCGGTCGAGTTCCAGGCGGCCATTGAGATGCGGTCGCACCTGGGTGAGATATGACCGGTTCTTGTGTACGGAGGCCGGGAGAAAGTCACGCGGCGTCCCTGGAAGTGGTCTCGATAATACCGTCTTGGAAGAGTCTCCCGGCGAGCAGCTCCAGGATGAGCTGATGGCCGTCGAGTCTTCGCCAGCGGCTCTGGGCATGCTCGACGAGCTTGTAGACCATCGCCAGGCAGGCGTCGCGGTTGCCCGATCCCTTGGTCCGGCGATGCCGCAGGCGAACCGTGGAGAAGGTCGACTCGATCGGATTGGAAGTGCGGATGTGTTTCCAGTGCTCTGCTGGGAAGTCGTAGAAGGCGAGGAGTTCGGTGCGATCTTTGGCCAAGCAGCCGGTGGCCTTTGGATACTTGGCGCCGTACTTCTGAAGGAAGAGATCAAACGCCCTTTCAGCATCGCCTCGGGTTTCCGCCATCCAGATCTCGTGGAGGGCCTCTTTGGCCCGGCGCTGGGCTCCTTTGGGTAGCTTCTCAAGAACATTTCCAGATTTGTGCATCCAACATCTCTGCTCTGCGGTGCTGCTGTAGACCTTGCGCAGGGCCTTCCAGAACCCCAAAACACCGTCGGCGGTGGCGAGCTTCGGTGGAACCTTCAAGCCGAAATCCTTGAGGTCCAGGAGCAGCTCCCGCCAGCTCTGCTCGCTCTCCCGAAACCCATCCTGGAAGGCGACGAGCTCCTTCCTCCCATCCTTCGTAGCTCCGATTAAGACAAGAATGCACTGGCGATCGTCGTCGAGGCGGATGTTGAAATACACGCCGTCCGCCCACCAATACACGTACTCCTTGTCGTGCAGATCGCGTTTCTTCCATTCCCGGCGTTCACGATCCCAGGCGTGTTGGTGCCGAAAAAGGCGTCCCCGCGGATCATGCAGCTTCTCGGTATTCATTGATGAGTCCGTGACATCGGCACCCGTTCGATTCCCAGCACCGAGGGCGGCCCGCATGCGGTGATTTCGCGCTGGCTCGGCGGCTGCTGGTTGAGTGAGCGGTGAGGTCGGTGCCCGTTGTAGTGGTCGACGTAGTCTGCGGCGGGTCGTTGCAGCTGATGCTGATTCCAGACGATAGTTCGGTCGAGAAGCTCGCGACGTAAAGAACCAATCCAGCGTTCGGCGAAGGTGTTCGCCACGGGCGTTCGGATGGGTGTCTGCAGGACCTTCAATCCCTCGGCCCTAAAAACCCGGTCGAAGGACTCGACCAACTGACTTCCTCGGTCACGGATCAGGGCCCGGGACGAAGCGACCTGGTCGCCGTAGCGGAGGAAGAGGTTTCGGGCTGCCTGGGTGGTCCGATCGCCCGTTGGGTTCGTGGTGATGCCACCGAGGAACACTTTGCGGGAGCGAATGTCGATGAAGAACAAGAGATAGAAGCGGCGTAGGAATGCGGAGTCGATCGTGGCGAAATCGCAGGCGACGGCAGCTTGGGAACGGAGGAACTGAGTCCAGGTAGGGCTCGAACGCGTTGGCGCAGGCTCGATGCCGTGGGTGCTGAGGATCTGCCAGACGGTGGAAGGAGCGAGACGGTGTCCGAGTCGGCTCAGCTCGCCCTGGATTCGCCGGTAGCCCCACGTGGGGTTCTCTCGAGCCAAACGGAGGACGAGCTGTCGGATCTCGGGGACGGTCGATGGCCGCCCTGGGGAGCGTGATGGTTGGGTCCAGTGACGAGCGATGCGTCGTCGGTGCCAGCGCAGCAGGGTGTCGGGAGTGACCAGCCAGCCCTCTCGGCAAGCCCGCGGGAGTGCTCGTGCAGCCACAGCCAGTAGCGACCGGTCGGCGTCGTTGAGGGTGGGGCGGGCGACTTGCCGGCGAAGCACGGCAAGCTGATGGCGTAGCACGATGATCTCGATATCCTTCGAGCGGCCTGAGCGCACGGCAAGCCGAGCCAGTGAGGCGATGACGCGGTAGAGGATTCGATACACAAGCCTCCATCATCAGCCTCCGTCCTGCCCGGTCAACGCCCCACGATCGAGTTTTCGGCACCAACACGCCTCGAAAAGCGCGGCCATCACGTCCTCAACGCGCCGGGGCGGCCACCGGGACCGGCGGACATCACGCGTGCCAACCAAACGGGTGCGCTGGCCCTTGGCGCCGGTCTGTTGCTGACCGTAGGAGCCGTTTACGCAGGGGGTCGCCGATGGCGCGCGTAGTCCACGGCGGGGTCACGATTGCGGAACTTGGTAGAAGTCGAGGTGATCCGTACCGAGGCGTCGGAGCGAGTTTTCGAGCGCTTTCCGCATGTAGGCGGGAGACCAGTCGTGGGGTCGCTCCTGCTGCCCCTTTCGATCGGGGTGGCTGTAGATGTCGTAGCCGCACTTCGAGCCGATCACGATCTGGTCCCGCACGTCGCCCAATGCCTCGTGCAGAATCGTCTCGGCCTCCCCAGTGGAGTACGTGTCCGCCGTGTCGAAGAAGGTGACTCCGAGGTCGAAGGCCTGGCGGAGGAGCCCGATACCGGTGGTGCGATCCTTGACCCCCACCACGTCGTTCCGACTGTCCATACGCCGAAGCCGACCTCGGAGACGGTAAGGTTCGTGCCTTCGAGCTTCCTGTAGTTCACGCGGGTGCTCCTGATGGTTCGCACATCGAATGGGGATCGATGCCGCGTGAGACCAGCCACTCCCGGTAGAGGAGAGGCGAGATCTCCGAGGGTTTGATTTCGCTGCGGCCGCCCCAGAAGACGTTGGTATAGCTGACAGATATCCCGGCCTCGTTCAGATGCGCGTCGATCGCCGCCTTGTGGGCCAGAACCTGCTCTTTCTCCATCCCGTGGGCTACCGCCATGACGTTCACGTTTGCGAACTCCGGGCCGCCCTCGCGCCAATAGGAGAATGCCTCCGCGGCGGAGCGGTCGATATCGAACAGAGCGGTCAGCCGGACGGTATCCGGAAACCGCTGGTAGCCGCGGAGGTGCAGCCTGGAGGTCCCGCCGGTGCCGATGATCCCGACTCGGAACGGATTAGTGGGCTCAGTCAAAGCTACCTACTCCCTTCAGCTGCCACGAAGTCGCGGGTCGAAGATGTCCCGCAAAGAGTCACCCAGAAGGCTGAATCCAAGCACGGTAATCGTCATCGCCGCCCCCGGGAAGATGCTCAGGTGTGGCTCGCGCCACTGTAACCGACCCTCGGCCAGCATCCGGCCCCATGACGGTTCCGGGGGCGCGATCCCGAGACCGAGGAAGGCGAGGCCGCCCTCCGCGAGGATTGCGCCCCCGATTAGGGTAGTGACGTAGATGAACAGCGGCGGACCCATATTGGGGAACACGTGACGCGCCAGGATGCGCACAGGGCTTGCTCCGAGCACTCGGGCCGCCTCAACGTACGTTTCCGCCAACGTCGCGAATGTGTACGCGCGGATGATCCGCGTGAGCCCTACCGCATATAGCACGCCCAGGCCGATCGCCACCGATTCCCATCCCCGACCCAGAGCCTGTCCCAGCAGGAGTAGGAGAATGAGGCCCGGGAAGGCGAGGAGAACGTCGATGACTCGCTGTCCGAGCATGTCAAAGATGCCTTTTAGATAGCCCGACAGCATCCCTATGACAAGCGCGGCGCCGGTACCGATAACCATGGCCAGCAAGGAGAGCATAAGGGACAGGCGCGCGCCTGCCACGACGCGCGCGAAGTAGTCGCGACCCAAAACGTCTGTGCCGAACCAGTGCTCGCTGCTCGGACCCTGGAGCACGTCCGGGCCGAGCCTTATCGGATCGGCGGTGAAGTAAGGTCCAACGATCCCTACCGAGACTACGACGACGACGAGCAGGAGTCCGAAAACGCCGAGAGGGTGACGGACCACCACCCTGCCCATGCGTCGCAGAACATTCGGCCTTGGCTGAAGTATGTAGGCAATATCGGCAATCGGAGCGGCCCCGGCTTCGCTCACGACAGCTTTATCCGCGGATCCAGCCAGGCGTAGCTGAGGTCCACAACCAGGTTCGTAAGCACGAAAATCGTCCCAAAGAAAAGCATCCAGGTCTGAACAATGGGTAGGTCGTTGGTCTGGAGCGCTTCCACGAGGTACCTGCCCATCCCGGGGATGTTGAATACCTGTTCCGTGATGACAGTCCCGGCGAGTCCTCCGGCGAACGCGAGTCCAAGGATGGTCAGCAGCGGAAGCAGCGTGTTTCGAAGCGCATGCCGGAAGATGACAACCCGAGACCGCAAGCCCTTCGCGTACGCAGTTCGGACGTAGTCTTGGCGCAACACTTCCAACATCTCCGAGCGTGTAACCCGCACCAGGAGAGCCGCACTGTTAGTGGCCGACAGGATCGCGGCGGGAAGCATGATCCTCAGGTTCGCGCCTGGGTCGTCGAGGAAATAGGCATAAGGGACAGGCGGAGAGTAGCCCCACCAGAGGAGCGGCAGGATTATGAAAAGCGTCGCGAGCCAGAAATTGGGCACGGCGAGGAGCAGGATGGCAATGAACCTGGATATGAGGTCCTCGGGCCTGTTATGTCGCACCGCCGCAAGGACACCCACTCCGAGTCCGATTGGTATGTAGAGCACCATGGTGAAGGCCATGAGCTCCAACGTGACCGGCATCCGACGCTTGATCTCGTCGAGAACGGGTGTGTTGGTTAGCCAGGAATTACCCAGGTCCCCCCTGACCACCTGACCCACCCACCGCAAATAACGCTCATGCAGCGGCTTGTCGAGCCCGAAGTGCGCTTCGAGCCTCTCACGGTCCTCGGTTGTGTTGCCGTAGTCCAATCGCGAATCGACTACGCTCGCGGGGACCATTGCCATCATCACGAACAAGAAGATGGACAACAGTCCCACAGTCACGGGAACCAGCAATAGGCGGCGGAGTAAGTATTGGTTCATGCAACAACTCGATCATTGATGTCGAGTTGTTGCGTGGTCATCTGCTACGCGGGCGCGCGCCACATGCCCGCCAGGACTATGTTTCCGGCGGCGACGGAGGGAGTGGGCCGGAAGCCTCTCAGGTTCGACCTGAACGAGACAGTCGAATTCGAATTTACTGCCCAGAGCTGCGGATTGAGCTCGGCGAGGAGCAGGTCCTGCGCCTCTTTGTAGTGAATGTTGCGCTCGGTTGGGTCGTAGCTGCGACGGCCCTTCTCGAGAAGCGCCGTGATCCTTTCGTCCGAAAAGTTGCCGTAGTTCTGGCCGCCGTCGGGGTGCAAGTCGTTGTAGAGCAGATCCGGATCCGACGAACCCTGCCGACCGAGCACTACGAGACTGAAGTTCTCGCGGCCCTTGCGTGCGGCAAGAATATCGGAAGTGGTCAGCTCTTGGATTTCGACGTTGAAGCCGATCTCGGCCCAGTTCTGCTGCATGACCTGGCCGAAATCCGAGGCTGTGGCTGAACTCCGGACCTGCATCTTGGCACTGCTGTGGTCCACACCCGATGCCTCCAGCATCGCTTTAGCGTTCGCAACGTCCTTGTCACGCTCCGCACCTTCGCGGAAGCCCGGAGTCGCGCGGAGTTCCTGTTCAGTGAACCCGTACGGGCTGAGGACCGACGGGATCGGTCCTCCCAACACGGTGCCGCCCCGTCCGATGGCCAGGAGCTGCGTCCGGTCGAGCGCGAGGTGAAGTGCGGTGCGCACACGCGGGTCGTCGTACGGCGGCACCTTTGTGTTGAAGTGTGTGGCGGGGCCGCCCGTGGTGGGATTCGGCACGCCAGTCACTTCATCCTTGCCGACCTGATCCTGCACAGTTTCGAGGTCCTGCAGCGAGCCAATCCAGTGAGAATTCACCCAGTCTGTCTGGCCCGAAACGAATGCCGCCAGTCGAGCCGCGAGATCAGCGAACCAGATTACTCTGTACTCGTCAAAATACGGTTGGCCCGTCCGGTAGTAGTTGGGGTTCTTTTCGAAGACCGTCTCTACAGATTCCTCGCGGCTCACAGGCATAAACGGTCCCGTCCCGATCGCGTTGTCAAGGTTAGCCGCGATTCCCTCGTCGCCGAACGCCTCGACGGCGTCCCGTGAGACCATCAGCGACGATGCCTCGGCAACATTTGCCAGGAGCGCGCCGAACGGCTCTGAGAGATTGAGCCGTAGGGTGAGATCGTCCACCACCTCGTACTGATCAACCATCGAGAACCGCGGACCGAAGACAAACGTCGAATTGTCCTGGCCGAACCGCTGAAGCCCAAAGGCGGCATCGTCGGCGGTGAATTGGCGCCCATCCAGCGGCGCCTTGTCCTGCCAGAAAACGTCGGGCTTAATCTTGTAGATGACCGTCAACTCATCGACCTGTTCGGGCAGCTCGGCCATTCCCGATGTGAGCGTGAAGTTGGTATCGAAGTAGTTGAGCCCCTCGTAAATGCTGAAGACGCTCGCCACCGTGCCGCCGCGGATAACGGCCGCGGGGTCGAAGATGCTCCCGTCGCTTCCAGGCATAGTGACGGTTCCACCTGAAACCGGCTGATCGGCTGGCGTCGACGCGGTCGTTCCCGTCGCCGTCGCGGTCGCTCCGCCACCGCCACCGCCACCGCCATCGTCATCGTCATCGTCATCGTCATCGTCATCGCCGCAGCCGATCAGCGCGGCGCCAGCCAGACCGGCAGCGCCGACAGCTGCACCCCGGAGGGCGCCTCGGCGGCTCAATCGCTGTTGAGAGAGTCGAGTCCAGTAGCTCTGGTCGGTCATTGAATGCACCTCTGGTTCGGACCTGGGGGGGGTCCGTCTCGTGGTTCGGACCTGGGGGGGTGGTCCGTCTCGGCGGATTATAGCCAGATCTGGGACCGATTTCAAAGCGTATGTGTCAATCCATGTGTGTTTCGACAACGCGCTCGACCCATTCGACCGGGCGTAGGGCTGATCCAGCCTCGTCAGCGAACGGTGCGCAACCGCGGATCGATCGCGTCTCGTAGCCAGTCGCCGGCGAGGTTCCCGCTCAGAGCGATCAGCAGGATCGTCACACCAGGGATCGCGGTCAGCCACCAGGCGCGCGTCATGAAGTCGCGCCCCTCGGAGATCATCGCGCCCCAGCTCGGCGCACCGAGTATCTCGCTCAACTCCGCCGGCATGAACATGATGCAGATCACCGCGCCGGCGGTGGGTGGCCTCGTGCTTCGGGCCTGGGGAGCGGACGGTGCATTCTTCGTGATGGCGGCGAGCTACGCCGTCGCGATCCTCACCATGTCATTAGTGCCCGGGGCGCCGGCGACGCAGAGGAGCGCCGCGACCGCGAGCGGGGCGGTTCGTGAGGTTTTGGACGGTCTCAGGTATGTCGGGAACCACAGGGAGCTGAGGCAGATCCTGGTGTTCAGTTTCTTCGTGGCGCTCTTGGGGTCAGCCTATATGCCTGTCTTGCCCGGCTTCGTCCTCCGACGTGTTCTCCGGCGATTCGTCCGTTCTCGGTCTTCTCATCGCCGTGAGCGCCGCAGGCTCCCTCGTGGGATCGTTGGTTCTTGCTACGTTGCCCGACAGCTATCGCGGGCAGCTTCTGATCGGGAGCGGCATCGTGCTTGGCCTTGGACTGATCGGGCTCTCTTTCAGTCCCTCCGTTCTGGTTGCGATCCCGTTCATGGTGATCATCGGAATAGGCCAAGCGGGACGGCAGAGCGTCGGCAACACTCTGCTTCTTGCCTACGCGGACGATTCGTATCGTGGACGTGTGATGTCCCTCTTCATGTTGCAGTTCGCGGTTATGTCGTTCGGCGGGTTCGCTATCGGCGTAGCGGCCAGCCTAATCAGCATAGAGCTGGCATTCGGGACCGTCGCAATCGGCCTCGTTGCGGTTGGTCTCGTGACCGCATTGACGTCGCGCACGCTGCGGACGATTGACTGAGCTCGAGGAAAGGGGCTGAGGAACCAGCCCACTGCCGAGTCCACCACTCCTCGATCGGGCGTCACGCGGGTCCGGCCGTTTGGCGTGGGGCGTTTTGGAGGAGCCCGAGTCTCGCTTCTCCGGCGCCGGGCGCGATCGTGTGCTTCGGCGTGGTTCTTAATCGAGGAGCTATTCGAGGGTGGCGATGTGCTCTCGTCGGGCTAAGTTCCAGTCGATCTCGTACCCGAGCCCGGGTTTGGTGGGTGCCTGTACGACGCCGCCATCCATGTTGATGTCCTCGACCAGCCCGTACACGTTGGCGCCGGTACAGGGGAAGAATTCGAAGAACTCACAGTTCGGGACGGCCATCGTGATGTGGAGATTCGCGACGTTATTGAGGGAATTGCCTCCGTGATGCACTTCGCACTTCATTTTGAAACCCTCGGCGAGGTGACAGAGCCGCACAGTGGGAGTGATCCCGCCCGTAACGGCAACGTCGCCCCGAAGGATGTCGGTCGCGTACTGGACGATCCACTGGGCCATGCCGTAATACCGCCCGGGCGCATGTTCGGTGGACATAATCGGTATGTCCAATTTCTGGTGCAGCTTCACATAGCCGTAGAGGTCTTCTGCGGCCAAAGGGTCTTCATACCAGTAGAAGTCGAGTTCTTCGATAGCCCGCCCGACCCGCACCGCGTCTTCGTACCCGTAGGACCACATGGAGTCGAGCATGAGCTTCATGTCAGGGCCCACGGCTTCGCGGACGGCCCGGCAGATCTCAACGTCCGCTGCAGGGTCGTTGTGAGGATGGATCTTGTGCGCGGTCCAGCCCTCGTCTTTGAAGCGAACGGCCTCCTCGGCATACTCTTCCTTCGATTGGTGGAACGCAGTGCTCGAGTAGACCGGCACCGATTCCTTGCAGGTCCCCAGCAACCTATGAACGGGCTGGCCGGCGACTTTGCCGTTGATATCCCACAGACAGACGTCGATTGCGCCGATGACCTGTGTCGTTATCGCGCGGTTGATCTTCCAGAGCTCCGACCAGATCGTCCCGATGTCCTGAGGGTTGCGTCCCATGATTCGGGGCTTGGCCAGATCGATCAGGAGGGCAGCCCGGTGCTCCGGCCGGTCCAGAAACGCGTTCCCACTCACGCCCTCGTCCGTCTCGACGGTGACGATCCCGAGCTGCCTCTTCCCGCCGAAAAACATGCCCGTACCGGCCTGCGGCGGCTGGCCCGGCCAGTTCAGGATGTCCACTTTAACGTTCGTGATCTTCACGGGGTGCCTCCATTGGAATTCGCTGCGAACCGATGAGATAACCCATGCACGACCGCATGACGCTGTTCATAGGGCTCCTGCTCCTTTCCCGTAGCGTACCGCAATCGCCTCGGAACGCCCCATCCTCCGTCCAGGTGTGCCTTATGGTGGCCGTGAGGTTGGCGGCGAGGGCGTTGCGCTATGCTTCGTTCACGGATCTGGAGAAACATCGCGGCGCCAGCCAGCGCCGCCCGCGAAGATCTACCCGGAGGTACCGATGGCGAGGCTTCACCCTTCTCGATGTGTTACTACCCTCGGAGCGCTGCTCACGATCCCGGTGTTCCTGCTTTTCGACGATGCCGCCCGCGGCGCCATCGACCTCGACGACTAGGTGGCGGGCGCAGCGAACGTGGCCCCCGACCGGCCCAACATCGTCTACATCCTGGCCGACGACATGGGTTACGGCGACCTGAGCTGCCTCAACGAGCGCTCCAGAATAGAGACGACCCACCTGGACCGGGTGGCCGCCGACGGGATGACGTTCCGGGACGCCCACGCGACCTCCGCGGTCTGCACGCCGTCGCGCTACAGCATCCTGACGGGGCGCTACAACTGGCGTTCGACCCTGAAGCAGGGCGCCGGCTGGGGCTACTCGGAACCGCTCATCGAACCCGATCGCCTCACCATCCCCTCCCTGCTCGCGCGCCACGGCTACCACAGCGGCTGCTTCGGCAAGTGGCACCTGGGCTGGCGCTGGGGTCGGCGCGACGGCGCCGCGGACCCGCCCGTCGACCGCGACACCCCGGACTACGGCGGCGACGACGTCGACTTCGCCAGGCCGATCGAGGGTGGCCCGACCGCCGTCGGCTTCGACACCTTCTTCGGCATCAGCGCCTCGCTCGACATGGCGCCCTACGTCTACCTCCGGGACGACCGCGTCACCGCTTTGCCGGACCGCGTCGACCCGGGAAGCGGCGGCAAGGCGTTCTGGCGGGAGGGCCCCATCGCTCCCGACTTCGACCACGCCGAGGTCCTGCCTATGATGACGGCGAGGGCGGTGGCGTACATCGAGGAGCGGGCCGTCACAAGCGACCCCTTCTTCCTTTACTTCCCCCTGCCTGCACCTCACACCCCGATCCTGCCCAGCGAGCCGTTCCGGGGCTCGTCGGGAACCAACGCCTACGGCGACTTCTGCCTCATGGTCGACGACGTCGTGGGCCAGGTCATGGCCGCCCTCGAGCGCGCCGGCGTCGCCGACGACACCATCGTGATCTTCACCAGCGACAACGGCTGCTCCCCCATGGCCGATTTCGGAGAGCTGGCGGCCGTCGGCCACGAGCCGAGCTACCACTTCCGCGGCCACAAGTTCGACATCTACGAGGGCGGCCACCGCATCCCCCTCCTGGTCCGCTGGCCCAACGGCGTCGCCCCAGGCACCTCCTCCGATGAGACCGTCTGCCTCGCCGACCTCCTGGCGACCCTCGCCGACCTCCTTGGGGAGGAGCTCCCCGCCGACGCGGGGGAGGACAGCGTCAGCAACCTGCCGCTGTGGCGGGGCGGCACCCTCGACTCGGCGCTGCGCGAGGCCACCGTCCACTCCTCGGTCGACGGCTCCCTCGCCATCCGGAAGGGCCGCTGGAAGCTCGAGATGTGCCCCGGCTCCGGCGGCCGCAGCTACCCGGCCCCCGGTCCGGAGAGCGAGGGCCTGCCGCCCGTCCAGCTCTACGACCTGGGCGCAGACGTCGGCGAGCGGCGCAACCTCCAGGCGGAGCAGCCGGAGATCGTCGGGGAGCTCCAGGACCTCCTGACCGCCTACATCGACAACGGTCGCAGCACCCCGGGCCCCCCGCAGCGCAACGCCGGGGGCACCCTGTGGCCGCAACTCTGGTGGATCGACCGAGCTTCCCCGGGCGACGAGAGGTAGAGGTAGGCGCCATGGCCCTGGAGCAGGCGGTGAGGCTCCCCACCCGCTCCCTCACCCACCCCGTCTTCCACGCCCTCGAAGTATGGTTGACTGTTTCCCATGAACAACGCCAGAAAACCCAACGTGGTCTTCATCTTCGCCGACGAGTGGCGCGCCCAGGCCACCGGCTACAACGGCGACCCCAACTGCGAGAGTCGCCAACCTCGACGACCTCGTCCCGCCAGGCAGCGCAGCCGACGCCCACGACGAGTCCCTGCGGCTCTACCGAGCCATCTCGACTGCGCAGCGGGAGTTCATTGACACGGCGACTGACGGAGACGCCGCAACTCTGGACGCCGCTTCGACTGAGTACCAGGCGCAACTCCAGCAGGCGTTCAACGACTTCGATGCCGAGTCACTCACCCCCGAGGTCGAGGGCGCCCTCAGCGAAGCGGGCTGCGAGAGCTAGTCGGCCGAGGCCGCTGTCCGCCTCGTGTGTCGTTTCCTCTTGCGACGGCGAGGCTGGTCGGACAGACCCTCACGACGCTGCGCCCGGAGCCCAAGCTTCCTTGATTCCACTACGCTCCGCATAGGCCGAAGCCAGCGGCCGCAGAGGTGGGCCGCGATGAGGACGAAGAGAGACTTCGCGCGAGCTTCTGCTCGTGCGCATGCGCAAGCTGGCCGCCCTGCTGCGTGTCGAGGAGCCCGGTCCGTTCCAGTGAACGGCGGATGTTGCCGGCGCCGCTCTCAGCGATGAGGCCGCGCAGGCGCACCGAGGCGTTGGAGCTTGCGTGCTCGCGGGTCGGGGGGGAATGGTCGGGGAGGCCGGGTTCGGACCAGCGACCCCCTGGACCACCTGCTCAGAGAGCAGATGGCCCAACTTCCCACACGAAGAGAGCCCGCCAGATGGCGGGCCCTACGTCTATCTGTAGTGCTTGGAGCGGGAGAAGGGATTCGAACCCTCGACCCTCTGCTTGGGAAGCAGATGCTGCAGCAGACCGCTACGCGGCTTTTCCCACCGCAGTTAGCGCCGCCTGCTGGCGTGCTGTCTGGCCCCGGGGCGGCCGGTCGGGAATCGCCCAGAAGCGGTACCCGTTGGTGGCTGCTCCTGTGACCGCCTTGCCGGCGGCCGAAGGGCTCGTGAACACCCGCCCCTTCGGCAGCACGAAGTACAGCCGTCCCTCGTGCTCGACCACCTCGCAGCTGTGCTGCGTTTCTTGTACCGGGCGACCAGCGTCTGCCCGGCGCGAATCTGGTCCTTCTTCGTGGCCATGGTCTCCGCCGTTCCATCCGTCGACGACGCCTCGGGCGGCGCGCCATCGAGCCTTCGAGGGACAACATGACTCACTCGTTCGGACTTCGAAGGCAGATCGGGCCTCGGGACTTCGGGGTCCGGTTCGGTCCACCCCGGGTGCTCCGAGGCATCACCATCGACGCCCATCACTTCCAGCTGTCCAACAGGACTGAGTCCCGCGTGCGCCAGCACCGCCTGCTCCGACGTGTACGTCCGCGAGTAGCGCTGCACCATCGCTAGGTCCGAGTGGCCGAGCAACATCTGCACGTCGATCTCACGCGCGCCGACTGGATCGCCCGGGTCGCGAAGGTGTGGCGGAAGCGGTGCGGGTGCACCTTTTCCAGCCCGCGCTGCTCCGCGATGCGCCGCAGGATCACGCGGACCGTGTTGCCCGACGCCATCGGCTCTCCGACGCTAGTGAGGAACAGTTCCCCTGGCCGCTCTCCGCGGAACCGCCGATGTAGTCGCGCATCGCCCGGGCGGTGCGCTCTCCGAAGCCAACCCAGTGGTCGTGCTTGTTCTTGGTCTCCCGGACCAACGCGCGCCGCTGCGCCCAGTCCAGGTCTTCGACCAAGACCGAGACGCACTCGGAGACGCGTACCCCCGTGTCGAGCAGAAACAGGACCAGCGCGTGGTTACGGCATCCCGGGAGCGTCGAACCGTCGAGGCTCTCCAGCAATCGCTGGATGTCGTGGGGGCTGAACGGTGGGCGGATCTTCTGGTCGAGCTCGCGAGCGCGACCTTCGCGGAAACGTTGTTGAGGAGAGGCCGGCCATCGACGCGGCCACGCCTCGCGGCATCCCCCTCTTCCTTTGGCAGTGGGAGCCCCCGTGCCGCCAATCCGGCCCGGTTTGGCGAGCGTCTGGACCAATTCTGGACCGTTCTGACCTGCTCCAGGAGCGCATTCTGTCCTCCACGTGACCAGCTGATCGCACACTGGTCCCCGTACCGCTGCGGCGACGCCTAGAATCGGAGGGAGATCCCTCCAGGAAGCCTGGGGCTGCTGGCTGGCAAGACAACGAAGGTCGTGCGCGATGCCCGAAC
Source organism: Dehalococcoidia bacterium (assembly GCA_965248675.1). Taxonomy (GTDB): domain Bacteria; phylum Chloroflexota; class Dehalococcoidia; order UBA2979; family UBA2979; genus UBA6627. Next base: position 675,710 of record CBDFJZ010000008.1, on the reverse strand, counting down.
GGGGAGGTTCGTCCCACGCAGGAAGCGGACCGCCGCCCCTCGACGACCGTCACGGAGACGGTGCGCCGAGGCTGGAAGAAGAAATCGAGGATTCGGGTGAGCGGGAGCCATACCGCTCACCCGATCGTGCCTCTGCTACAACAGCCGCATCTGCTCGCCGTCACCCGGTTCAGCGGCAACAAACGCGCCCACAGGATCCGACGCGATCGGTCCGCGCCCAGCGGCTGCTTCAGTCAGTGGCAACTCGGGGCCCTCTACCGCTCGCGCCTCCTCGTGATCGAGTGCCTCCTCTGCCGCGCCAGCGACGAGCTGTACCTCGCGGAACAGCCCCTCCAGCGATTCCTCGCTCACGTCATCCTGAGCCGAGAGGCTGCGGGCGAGCGTGAGCAGCAGGTCGTCGCCGCCCGCGCCGTGCGCCGCCAATCCCTCGTCGTCGAGATCTCCTTCCACGGCGAGCGATGCCTGGAGTTTCTTCGCGGTCAGCTGCAATGCCTGCGCCTGGAGCGTCCCGCGATAAGCGAAGTAGATCACCCGCACCGGGTGTCGTTGTCCGATCCGCCACGAGCGACGGCTCGCCTGACGCATCGTGTAGACCGAGTACTCGACCTCGTACCAGACGATCGTCGGGAAATCGATCAAGTCGAGTCCGGTCTGGACGAGCCGCGGGTGCACCAGGAGGACATCGACCCCTTCGCGCACTCGCTGGTTCACCCAGTCCTCGCGGGCGTCGGTCGCGACCGTATTCGCCTTCAGCGTGGCAACGCGGACGCCGACCTCGCCCAGCACACGCTCGAGTCGCGGCGCGATGTCGCGACTCTGCGTGTGCGTGATGTACAGGAGCACGCGGCGGCCCCGGCTCTTCTCCTCCTGGACCAGATCGAGCAGCGCCTGCTCCTTCGGGTAGAGCCGGTCGTCCGGAAGCGGTGGGACCGAGGCGATCACCTCGCCGCTCCCCGGGTCGACGACCGTCTCACCGTTCGTGCAGGCATCGGGGTACGCGAGCAGTGTTTGCAGATACGCGGCAAGCAGCCGTCGCGTCCCGGCGGCGAGCGACGCCATCACCGCTGCGTGCAGCGCGTCGGAGAGCTGCCTGTATGACGACGCCTGCGACGGTCCTCCGCCGTCACCGCGGTCCATGCCGATCAGCCGCACCTCTTCACGGTACTCGGGCAGGTCGGACGCGACATCAGCTAGCCGTAGGAAGACCGTGTTGCCGATCAGGTGGAAGAGCACCGCGGGAGAGACGCCCGGCTTCTCTACGGTGCGAGTCCGGTAGCGTCGCCGTCGGCTCGACCGGCCATCTTCGATCGGCTCGTCGTCACCACGGCGCGTGATCCGTTCGACGATGCCGTAGCGCGATATCCAGCGACCCTCGTCGCCGTAGCTGAACTCCTCCCGCACCGCAGGCGAGAAGCGCCAGAGCAGGTGGAAGAGCGTCGAGGCGTACCCGCCCATCAGCGTGCCGGTGAGCGTCAGCGTTCGCCCGCAGGCTTCGGCGAGCGTCCCCGCCGCGATCCCCTGAGCCGAGCCCCGCGCCTTGTATTCGTGCTGCTCGTCGACGATGAGCAGATCGAAGACGCCCGGCAGGCGCCGGGCGACGTAGTCGGCGAGCGGGTAGCGCCGAGGCCCGGCGCGGTCCGCCTGCCAGAGCGGCGAGCCGCAGGCGTCACACGCATGCTTCTTCCGCGAGAGTGTCTCAATCTCGAGCGGCAGGCCCTCGCGGTCGAAGAGCGCCGCGTAGCAGCTGGGACAGCAGAGCCGCCGCAGCGGCTCCCCCGCTTCATCGAAGATGAGACGTCCGCTCGCGAGCCGTGAGACGACGGCAGGCTTCCAGCGGTAGGAAAGCTTCGCTCGCTCACGTGAGACGATCACGAACTGCGGACGGTCGCCGGCCGGCGGCAGCCGCTCAAGGTCGGTCGTGGTCGACACGATCACCGCTGAAACGAGCGGGAGTGTCGCTTCGACCTCACGCTTCCACTTCCGCACGAGGTGTGGCGGGCAGAGCACCAGCACTCGCCGGAAGCCGGCGAGGTACGCTGAGGCCGTCGCGATCGTCGTCTTTCCCGTCCCCATCTCCCCCACGAGGTTGGTGCCACGATGCCGTTTCATCGAGACGGCGAGCGCGCGGATCGCGTCGGCCTGGCCGCCCAGCGGCCGGCGTCGCAGCCGCCGGAGGTCGAATCCCCAGTCGCCGCGGTTCCGAGCCGAGTAGATCGGCGGGTAAGCACGGAGCACCGTGCGCGTGATGGCGTCGCGGTGCTCGTCGATGAAGGCGCTGAGCGACGTCACCCCGCCGTGGCCTTGTTGTCGGTCCCGCCCCCGGCGATCACCTCGACCTGTCCGCTCTTGAGATCGAGCGTGACGACGGAGGTGCGCATCACCTCGCGTTCCACCTCGACTTCGGGGTCGGGGGAGTACACGGGGACGGAGACCTTGTAGGTCCGCCCCTTCACCAGCAGTCGCCGGTCGCCCGAACGGAGCTGGACGTTGTCGAGGAATCCGGCCGCGATCAGCACGGCGAGGTGCCCGCGACGTAATGGCATCAGCGGTTGCGGCCGTCGCTCCTCTGGCGGCCAGATCTGCTCGGCAAGCGACGCGTTCGCCCAGAGCCCGACGTGACGCGCTTCGCGCGCCGCCTCTTCCGGGTCGAAGAACTGCGAGATGAAGAGCACTGTCCCGCCATCGAGTGCCGGCAGGGCGTAGCGGCCGCGCGCGTCTCCGGCCAACGGCAGTGCCGGCAGCGGCGCGTCGGACCACGCCGTCACCGAGGCGTGCGTCTCGGGGTCGCTGACAGGCTCCTGCCGCTTCACGCCGAACAGCACGACCTGCTGGAACGCCTCGTACAGATCGTCCGGAAAGCGGTAGCAGGTCAGGTCGTGGTAGTGGCCCGCGAGGTAACGCGCCGAAACCGCGAGCCGCCGCTGCGGGACGATGAACACGAGCAACCCGCCGGGGCAGAGCGCCCGCGTCATCGTCGTCAGGAAGGCGTGCTCGAGCCGCTTCGCCTCGTCGTCGTAGTCATACGGCGGGTTCAGGAAGAGGCACGAGAACGCGCCGTTCGCGATGCGCACGCTTTGTGCGCTTGCGTGAAGAACGTGGTCGAGGAGCGTATGCGCCTCGACGTAGCGGTCGTCGGCGATCTCGATCCCGTAGCTCTCGTCGCCAACCGTCTGGACGAGCTGCCTGAGCGCAGCGCCCGTCCCGCAGCACGGGTCGAGCAACCGTATGGCGGAGCGTCCGCTGTGACTCGCCGAGCGGATCAATGCCGCGACGCGCGCCACCACCTCGGGCGGCGTTGGGAAGTAGTGGGCCTTCGCCTGGCTCTCTAGCCGGGACATCGCGGCTACGCCGCCTCGGGCAGGGAGTCGGGCGGCGCCGGCACCCGGTGCCCGCGGAGGGCACGCCCGAGCGCCTCGGCGAGATCGCCCGGCTCGGGCCTGCAGCGATAGGCATGGATGCCCATCGCGTCGAGCTCCTGCGCTTCGCCGGTATGTAGAGCCCGCTCCCAGAGCCAGTCGCTCCAGCTGGGGTGCAACGGCAGGTCGATCCGGCGGTTCAGGAAGCGGTAGTGGAGGAGCGGCACTTCCTCCAGCGTGCGCGCCAGCAGCAGGAACTCTTGCTGCTCAGCGGCGTAGAGGGCGGCGTCCGGAACGAGCAGCGCGTGGTGCGCGCCCGTCGACGGCAGCCGCGTGACGTGGAACCGGCACTGCTGCCGGACACCGGTCGCGAGCCAGTGCTGGACCCCGCCCGCGAACTGGTCGTCCGCGAGGTAGGCGGTCTCGCCCTTCACGAGGCGCGCCCAGAGCGCGCGAATCGACTGCTGGTTGCCCAACAGTGAAAGGAACCAGATCTCGCTGCGTTCGGTGACGCAGGCGTCGACCGCGGCGCCGAAGCCGGCGGCGCGGATGTGTTTCGTCTGCAGAGCGACCCGTCCATCGGCCGCTGGCTGATGCTCAGGCTGCATGACGCTCGGCTCCGTACCGGTCCACGGTCTCGCCGCGATGGGCCTCCGGCGCCGTTTCGCCGAGCCAGCCTTCGTCGTCGAGATAGCGTTCAACGGCCTCGGTCACGAGTTGCGTCATCGGCCGGCCGCGTTCGCGGCCGAGCCGGTAGAGGATCGGGATCAACCGTTCAGGGATCTTCGGGCTATACATGTAGGACTCCTTTTCGAGCGAGGGATGCGCTGACGCATCACGGGCGCTGCGCAGCGATGTGGGTGAGCGGCGGCGAGGCCATTGGCTCGTCGAGCGCGTGACAGCGGGCGCAGAAGCGCGCGTCGCTGCGGGGGACGTTGGGTTGCCGCCCGTGGGCGACGATCCGTCCGCAGAGCGCGCGGGCGAGATGACCGGGCAGGTCGTCGCCGCGTGTGCAGATGACATGCCGGTAGCGGGGCATCACCCGCCCGGCGCAGCAGACATTCGGTTGGCGCCTGCCGGCGTGTCGAGTGCCAGCACCACGCCGAGGCGACGCCACAGGATCGCCGAGTAGCGGCGCGTGTCGCCCCGGCTCATCAGGCCCGTGAACATCCACTCGCCGTCGATCCCGTGCAGGGATGCGCGATGCGGTTTCGGGTGATTCACGGGGTGCGGATCCTTGCCGAACTCCACACCCGAGTACTCGACGTCGAAGCGATGCCGCGCTTCGTCGGGAGCGCAGCGGTAGTGGACGATGCAGCCGTCCGGGTACTGCCACACCAGCTCGCGATGGTCCTTCGACGGCGCGTGAAGGCCGCTCCAGATCCTGCGGCCCGCCTGGCAGCTCGTGTTCCTCGCCGCGCAGATGACCGGGCCGTCCATCTTCGTGACCAGGCTCCAGCGCCCACCTGCGTACAACTCGTCGGCCCATTCGACCGTGAGCCGGTCCCGGTCCTGCTCGGGACATGGGGCGATGCAGCTGCACAACTCGTCGCCCGCGGCCAGGCACCGCGGGCAGCGCGCGCAGGTCAGACAGAGAGGCGCGCGCGTGTCGATGCGCTGGACGGAGGCCGGGATGCGGCTGCCGTAGTGATCCAACCCGCCCGCCACCTTGCCGGCGCACCAGAGCCCGGCCGGCGATTCGTCCGGCCGCGCGGATACCGTCGTGGCGCTCTCTTCGATTGCGGACGGCTCAGCCGCTGGATCGTTCGCATCCGGATTGTCCGGATCGACTGCCTCTTCGCCCTCGCGGACGAATCCGAAGAGCCGCCGTCCCTCGGGCGGCGCACACCAGTAGTGCCAGACGAGCCCGTCCGGGCCTCGCAGGAAGCTGTGGGACCACAAAATCAGATCACCTCAGGCGGCCCTCCGTTCGTAGCGATGATGGATGCCGCCGAGCACGGGAAACGACACGACCTTGCCGTCCCGTTGGATCGACCGAGTTCCTTGAGGTGGCTCCAACGCCAGCGTTCGATGTGGGCGCGTCGCGTTGTAGTAGTCGACGTATTCGCGGAGCACTCCGCGGAGGTGCTGCTCTCCCAGTGGGATGATGCAGTCGACGCATTCACGTCGGAACGTCCCGACCAGTCGCTCAGCGATCGCGTTCGCCTGTGGTGCCTGGACCGGCGTCAGCACGGTTTCGATACCGATCCGTTTTGCGCGGGCGATGAAGTCGCCACCGAAAGCACGGTCGCGGTCACGGATCAGGAATCTTGGTCTCCGGTTCCAGGGAGTCGCCTCGATCAACTGCCGCCAGACCCACTCGGCGGTCGGGTGGCTGGTGACATTGAAGTGCTCGATGCGCCGGCGGTCATGCGACACGACGAAGAAGACATACAACGTGCTCAGCGTCAGCGTCGGCACCGTGAAGAAGTCCGCCGCCCAGATCTCGTGTCGGTGATTGCGAAGGAAGGAACGCCAACTCGGAGATGGTGACCGGCGCAACGCACGAAGTCGGTAGCGGCGAACGCTCTCGCGGCTCACATCGTGACCGAGGGCGAGCAGCTCACCCTGGATTCGTACCGCACCCCAGCGCGGATTCTCTCGAGCGAGCCGCATGATCAGCGCGCGTGCTTCGGGGTCGATTCGAGGGCGGCCCGGGCGCCTCGAACCGCTCTTCCAGGTCCAGTAACGACGCCAGCCGGCTCGGTGCCAACGCACCACCGTCTCCGGTCTGACCGCGATCAGTACCCCACGCCAGCCCGGCCAGAACCGGATCAGCCAGATCCAGAACAGGCGATCCGAGTCACGGATCTGAGGGCGTCGACGCTCGTACATCGCCAACTGTTGCCGCAGCGCGGCATTCTCGATGACTAGGTCACGCCTGTCGCGGAACCAGCCAAGCAGCACCGTCACCCAAGGTCGAAGGTATGCGCTCATCGCCGTCCTCTCCTCTGAGAGGGAGCCTTCGCGACTCGCTGGCCGCGGTCAAATCAGACGGATCTAGTTTTGTGTCCCCACAGCTTGTAGTTCTGCGCGCCATCGGTCGGCAGGACATCCCACGCTTCCGGGGGGATGGACTCGTGGAGTTCCCTAACCGCCTCCACGACGGCGGCCAGCCCCCCGCGCGACGGCGCTCCGTCCGACAGTGGCTCGCCCTCGATCGACACCGTCACCTGCTCGCCCTCCCTGAGGTCGAGGGGCTCCAAGGGCGTGAGCATGCCGTTCGCGTAGGTGGCTCTCACCGTGGTGGTCATGGCTGGTCCTCCCGGCCCGTGCGTCTGCCCCCTATCCTCCCACGCCGTCCCGGCGAGCCGGGACCGTGGGAGGCGGGCGGGGACCTCACGGGAAGCCCCGATAGAAGTCGCGGCGATGCCGGAACCTGACGACGATGACCGTCTCGCCCTCTACCTTGATGCCGAGCCGGTAGTAGCCGATCCTGATGCGGTAGTGCACCACCGAGCCCACCGAGCCGCTCAGCGGCGCGAGCCCCCCTCACGTCGTCGACTACGGAGGCTGCCTGCAAGTTGCCGATTGCCTGCTCGCCCCTGCGCAGCAGACTCGCGTCGCGTATTCGCCGGAGGTCGCGCTCGAATCTGCGCTCGTACCTAAGCTCCATCCTGGGCTCGCAGCGCCGCCATCACGACGTCCTCGCTGACGAACTCGCGGGCGTCCCCGTCGCGCTCCACCATCGAGTGGAGGATGGCGGCGTCCTCGGCCTCGTCGCTGGGGTGGATCAGGCCCAGCGCGCGCTCGACGGCGGTGTCCTCCTCGGGCGTCAGGCCGTAGAGGTCGTAGACGAGCCGGTCGATCGCCCGCTCCCACTCCTCCGTATCGGCCTCCGCATCCGCCGCCTTCGCCTCGATAATCCGATCCACCAGCTCTACGAACCGGCGCTGGTCTCGCTCGGTGACTCGGGGGATGGGGATGCGCTCCACGGCGAACTTCTTCCACTGAGGCACTCCCATCCCGGTGGTCAGAGCAATGTTCCGCACCATCCACGTGATGAGCGAGCCATTGAGGAGAGCGCAAAGGTACTTCAGCGGCCCCCCCACCATGACGAAGCCTTTGTCGTTGCAGAACTTTGTGTCCTCGGAATAGGCGAACCTGCCTTCGAGAGACATGTCCATCCAGAACAGTTTCGGCTTGGCGAAGTGATTGTGGTAGGCGATAACGTCTTGAGTCTCGAACCAGCGATGGCCGGTGCTCTTGCGAGACTTCCCTCCGTTCGGCAATCGCTTACCACTCTGTTCCAACCGATCTTGCCCGAAGGACCGGAGGTGATCTCGGACAGCCGGGTAGTCGTCAATATCAAGATGCAGCGCAGGAAACGTGGCGATGAGCCATTTCCCAGCCCACTCCGCTTGGTAAGGGCGGATGTCTCGCCCGCGCAGAACAGGCTTGATGACCTCCGCCGATTTCGGGTCCCCAGTCACCAGCGCCTGGCGCGTCGCGTCGTCGATGATGAACGCCCCGTTGTAGCCGGTCTTGACCCCGTAGTTTATCGATACGTTCCACTCCGCAAGGGGCGTGCCGCGTCTCCGCATCTTGTCCATCACGGACTGCTCGGTGAGCGAGAGGATGCTCCATGGTGTGTCGCCGTCTGGGCTGATGGCGCCCCACAGGCTGTTGTCTGGCGGGAAGCCCACACCGGGCAGCCGATCCATGTCGACGGCGGGGAACGCCTGATCGCGCCCAACCTCCTCTGAGTCGTCAGTATCGCGGTCGGCATCTTGGGTGGCCTCGCGGCCAGTGCGCAGCAGCAGCACGCCGCTGTCGACGATCGCGCTCTCGAAGACATCCTTGCCGAGGTCCAGCCAGCGCAGCGGTGTGTGGCGCTCGGCGAAGAAGCTGCGCAGCCGCTTGCCGTACTCCGCCCGCAGCCAGCTGTTGGACGTGATGTAGGCCAGCACGCCGCCATTGGGCTTTAGGAGTGTGCACCCGCGCTCGTAGAACAACTGGTAGATATCGCCTGTCCGCGCGAAGGTCCGGTAGGCCGCGTCGCGATAGAGGTTGCCGAGCCGCCCGCCATCGCGCTGGAGCTGTTGGTAGGGAGGATTGGCGACTATGATGTCGAAGCCTCCGGCGCGTCCTTCGCGGGCCTCGAACACCTCGGGGAACGAGGAGCGCCACTCGACGCCTTTCCCGGCGTCGGCTGCTCCCGAGCCGCCGTAACGCTCGCGCAGTTCGCCGCTGACATCGTTGATCTGCGCGCGCAGCGATGCCTTGGCGGGACCCGCCGACGTACGCATGTAGCGCGACTTGAGCTCCTGCAGTTCAGCCGTCGTGTCCCCGAGCGCACTCTGGACGCCGCCGTCGGCTGAGTGGGCCGCGAGCAGGCTGTCGCCCGTAACGATAGTCAGATCGAGGTTTGGCAGCGGCTTGGGCTTGTCGCCTTCGTACTCGATGGCAAGCGAGAGCCACATCCGCAGCATCGCGATGTTCACTGCGAACGGGTCGATGTCCACGCCGTACAGGTTGCGCTCGATGATGTGCAGCTTCAGGTCGTAGAAACTGCGGGCGTCGGTCTTCAGTCGGTCGCTGTAGAGGATCGCCCACAGCTCGACGAGTTCCTGCATCATGCCGAGCAAGTAGGCGCCCGAGCCACAGGCGGGGTCGACGACTGTGACCTCGTCGAGCGCGCCCGCTATGGCCTGCGCATGTGCGAGGGAGATGCCGGAAGCGTCGTGCTCGTCCACCAGCAACCGGATGGGATCGGCGTTCAGATCAGTGGCCCCTTCGAGGTAGCCCTTGAGCGCCTCTCGGCACATGAAGGACACGACCTGCCGCGGCGTGTAGTAGGAGCCGGACTCGTGGCGCCCGGTCACCAGTTCCTCGAACACCTTGCCGAGCATCTCGGGATCGACGGCGACCTCGGTGTCGAAGGGCGTCGACTCCATGACGGTGAAGTTGAAGCGCTCGAACAGCTCGGTCAGCACCGCCTCGACAGCCTCGTCGGGCACGGTCACGCCGTCGCGCCTGTCGAGGTCGGCCTGTTCGAACAGGCCGCCGTTGAGGAACGGGACTGTGCCGATCAGCGGTTCCGTCCCGGCGGTGACATCGCGGGAGTCCGGGTTGTTGAGGCCGGTGAAGAACAGGTGGTGCAGCCGCTCGCGGTAGAAGTTGGCCTTCGCCGGCTTCGACTGGTAGTCGCCCCACAGCGCGTTCAGGTAGTCCTTGTCGCCGCGGAAGTCGAGCCAGCCCTTGCGTTGGAGGAAGTAGACGAACATCAGCCGGTTGAACAGCGTCTGGACGAACAGCCGCCGCTGCTCGTCCTCGCCGGCCCCGAACCCGGTCACGCTCTCCTCGACCCGCTCGAAGACCCGCCTGTACTCGGCGAAGAACCGCTTCGTAACGGGCTCAACGTCGAAGGCGCGGTCGAGGGCTGTAGTGAGGCTGCCCGTCTCATGGCGCTTCCAGTAGATCTCGGCGATCTGCTCCACCGCCGTGCGCTGGGGCAGGTCGCGCTCGACGACCATGCGGCGCAGCGTGGGCCGTACGGCACCAAGGTCGGGCCGCACGAGATGCAACTGGCCTGCGCCGGCGTTGGTGACCACGAGCAACAGGTCGTCGCCGATCTGCTCGGCGATGACCCGCGCAGCCGCGTTCACGTCCGCCTTCCGCACCCGCCCGTTCGCCGGAGCCTCAAGGGCGATGTGTAGAACGTGTACGCCCTCGAGCGCCGCCACGCGGTCGGCGGCGTCGGGCAGTTCGACACCGGCTGGCGCGTTGGCCAGGCTCACCTGCCCCTGCGCCGGGTTGAAGTCCAGCGCCTCGACAAACAGTTGCCGGATGGCGGCCGCGCGTTCCTCGGGCGGCGCGCCGAAGACGCGCGCAATCCCGGCTTCGACTTCGGCTGCGTCCTCGCGGTCCTGGATGGGCATCGTCTGCGCTCGTCAGTTTTGTCTGCGCACTCGAGTCTGCTGAACTCGGGCAGGACTTCGGTCTCGTTGTTCGTGAGGGCTTGCCGACGCATGGCATCGGCCCGCGCTGGTCGTCCCTCGGATAAGTCTAGCCGTGCTCACCGCTGGTGTCGTTCCGGGGCTGTGACAGGGTGTCGCTGTGCGGAATCGAGAACTGTTCCCAGGACCGCGCTAGGCTCGGTCAACTGCATCCAGTCTGTCGTCGATTCCCAGGAAGCTACGCTCGATCATCCTGTCGATAGCATCGAGCGCCCGTGAAATTCGCTCCTCATCACCTTCCTGAGCGTAGTAGCGCACAATCAGCTCGGACAGCACTGCAGCATCTCCAGCCAGCGAAGTGGTGATGTCTGTCGCCCCCGTCCCCCATACGTCAACGGCCCGCTCAGCGAGAGAGCAAACGGATGCTGGCAGGGCGGCGGTCGTGCCCTTCAGCCGGAATAGAAGAGCGGAAGGCTCGTGCAGGAAGGCTGCGGACGTGGCGAACGCGTCGATCAACCCATGCGGTTCCGAGAGGTGGACGGCATCAACCCACCGTCCCGGGGCGAGTGCTGGGCCTGGGAGATGTCTTGCGCGGTCTCGAAGAGCTGGCGACAGATGAGACGGCAGACGGGTTGCGCTTCTTTCGCATCGCCCTGACGGAGCAGGTACCTGGCCTAAACCTCCGCAACAGGCATGTCCACGGGTTGGCCGAGCAGGCCTCTAAGCGGGATGCGGAGGTAGTGCTCATGATCGCGGCTCTGTTGCGGCTCTGGTCGCACCAGTAGGGAGCGAATCGTGGAAGTGCTCGCGGGCATCGTTGCCGCTGTCGGTTTGGTCTACCTGCTATGGCGCCTATTCGTGTGGAACACGCGGAGGCGGATGATTAACGCATTCAGGTCGGTGCTGATTGTGTTTGACGAACGGCTGCCCGAAATAAGGCGCGAAGTACAGCGGATGGACCCCTCAGAAGCCAGAAGAACCGTTCTATTTTTGGAGCGGGGAACTTGTGCAGGACTCGCGCACCTCGCCCGCAAGATATCGACCGTTACGCGAGCACCTAGGGATGCAGCTGACTGGGCCTTCATGGCGATCCGCCTGGAGGAGAAGGGCATTGCTGGGATGCACGAAGCTGCTCCGGTCCTGCAATCCCTGGGCCAGTTCCGAGCAGCCACGCTGGTCGTCAGTGTCGCTGACCGACTTGCGGGACTTCTGGCGGACGCGGAAACATAACCGGTGGCGGGCGAGGGCTTTCCGGACTTCGACCTCTACGAGCAAATCGAAGTGTCGCCCAACGCGTCTAGCGACGTCATTCGAGCTGCGTACAGGCGGCTCGCTCGTAGGCACCACCCTGACAGCAGTACTGATCCTGATGCTGCCCGGATGGTGAAGATCAACATCGCTTTCGAGACCCTGTCGAGCGCCGAACTGCGGCGCGCATACGACATGTGGCGAGCTGACCCCCAGCGTACAGACCAGAGTGGCGGTGACCCAACACGTAGCCGGCAATCCCCTCGGTCGGACGCAAGACGACAGCAACACGGCGCGCCGCGTGCGGTCCGGAGCGAGCGCCCGTCGGGAGTCTCGCCTTCCGTTCTAGTGGTGCTTGCCATCGTGGTCGTAGTTGGCGGTTCAGTTGTCATTGGAGCGCTACAGTCTGAGCAGGGCGGCACATCGTCGTCATCCGGTGGCGGCGCCACCACTAGGCCTTCCTCCGTAGTTCCCAACCGTCGGCCAGCGGTGACAGCCGGTGCCGCGTCGACCACATCTGTCGCCGCTCCCGTGACCGCAGCCGCGTTTGCGACGCCTCCTGCCCCCGTGTCCGAGGCTCCTGTCGCCACCCCAACCACGTCCGTGGCTCCTGTCGCCACCCCAACCGCGTCCGTGGCACCTACCGCCCCCGCCCCCGTGTCCGAGACTCCCAGACCGACACAACCCAGCGTTCGCACCTCTTTCGGTGACGGCACGTACCTCGTGCCAGACGAGGTCGCGCCCGGCACCTACGTGACGTCCGACGCCGGCAGGCTCTGTAGGGTGTACGACCATCGCTCACGACGTGTTGCGGGTGGCGCCGGAACCGTGACGATCACCGTGTCAGCCGACTGGTCGAGGATTGAAGTCAGCAACTGTGGGACTTTCCGCCCACACACGACCAGCGTTCGCACCTCTTTCGGTGACGGCACGTACCTCGTGCCAGGCGAGGTCGCGCCCGGCACCTACGTGACGTCCGACGCCGGCAGGCTCTGTAGGGTGTACGACCATCGCTCACGACGTGTTGCGGGTGGCGTCGGAACCGTGACGATCACCGTGTCAGCCGACTGGTCGAGGATTGAAGTCAGCAACTGTGGGACTTTCAGTCGTCAATCAGCGCCGTCGTAGGCTGAAAAAAGCCGAGGCTGCACCGCCGCTGGCGCGCAGAAATGACTCGAGATGGCTTTCGGCGTACGTGGTGTCGTGCGCCAAGGTCGCCGCGTCCGAGGTGCGTGCGCAGCACGCCCGGGTGGTGGGACAGCTCAAGGTCCGCTTCGCAGCGATGCTCACCGACGCCGAGGCGGAGGTCGTTGGCGTTGACGGCCTTCCTGGGTTGTCCGATCGCGCTTCCCCGACCCCGCGTGCGAGCGGGCCTGAGCCCCATATTCATGGACTGAGGGTCGAGGGCCCGCAATCCCGGTGATGTGGGGATCAAATGCCGGTGTGCTACCAGAAAACGTCATCTTGGCGTTGAGTTGACCCCGCGGGCGTCCATCTGAAGGCTGCCTCCTGCGTGGGCAGGAGGCTCCGCCATGCGAACGTACCTTGGGTTACTGACGAACGCGGTTCGAAGCGCGCTGCGATCAAAGCACGACCTGATGCTCGAGAACCTGGCCCTGCGGCAGCAGCTCGCCGTGCTGACCGGTCAGCGCGCTCGCACGCGAACGAAGCCAGCCGACCGTCGCTTGTGGTCGTGGCGCTCCCGGTATTGGTCCGGCTGGCGTTCCACCCCGGTGATCGTGCAGCCGGAGACGGTCATCCGCTGGCACCGCACGGCGTGGCGCGGGTACTGGACGTGGAAGAGCCGAGCCCGACACTCGGGCCGGCCGCGTATCAGCAAAGAGCTGCAAGGGCTCATCGCGGGATCGCAACCGAGAACCCGCGCTGGGGCGCCGTCCGCATCGAGGGCGAGCGACTCGCGCTCGGCTACGCGGTGAGCGCGGAGACGGTGAGGTGCTATCGGCGGAGGGCGCTGCGGCGACCGCCGTCCCAGTCCTGGCGAACCTTCCTCACTGCGGTGCGGGCACCGCAGGCGAACGCCAGCGCGGAGCGTGTGGTCGGAACGCTCAGGCGCGCATGTCTCGACCAGCTGATGATCGTGAACGAGCGCCACCTGCGACCGGTGCTGCGGGAGTGCGTCGCGCGCTACAACCACGTGCGACCGCACCAGGCGCTCGAACTGTGGGCTCCGGACGACCGGCGGCCACGGTCACCGCCCCGGAGCGAGGGCCAAGTCGTGGGTCGGCCGATCCTGGGCGGGCTGCATCACGAGTACGAGCGTCTCGCCGCGTGACATTCGGGCGGACGACATTTTCTGGTAGCACACGTGATACGGCGGTCGTGAGGTTCAGAGTATCTGGGAGAGGAACAGTTTCGTGCGGTCGCTCTTTGGGGCTTCGAAGATCTGCTCAGGTGGGCCTTCTTCAACGATGAGGCCAGCGTCGAACATCATCATGCGGTTTGCGACTTGCCTGGCAAACCCCATCTCGTGCGATGCGACGATCATCGTCATGCCCGAGGTGACTAACTCCCGCATGACGTCCAGCACTTCTTTGATCATCTCCGGGTCGAGGGCGGAGGTCGGCTCGTCGAACAACATGATACTCGGCTGCATGGCGAGGGCGCGAGCTATGGCCACCCTCTGCTGTTGCCCTCCGGAGAGCTCGTTCGGATATTTATCAGACTGCTCGGCTATACCCACGCGCTTCAAGAGTTCTAGGGCGTTGTCCTTAGCCCTTGCGGCTGGAATCTTGCGCACCTTGATCGGTGCCAGCGTGATGTTGCTCATCACCGTGAGGTGTGGAAAGAGGTTGAACGACTGGAAGACCATCCCCACATCGCGGCGTATGGCATCGATGTTGCGCACGTCGTTGGTTAGCTCGATACCATTGACTATGATGTCGCCGCGCTGATGCTCCTCCAGCCTGTTGATCGTACGGATGAAGGTTGACTTACCCGATCCGGAAGGCCCGAAGGCAACGACGACCTCGCCTCTTTTGATTGTGGTGGTGATACCGCGCAGGGCGTGAAAATCGCCGTACCACTTGTGCATGTCTCGGCAGACAATGATGTCCTCGACTTCGATTTCGATGTCAGCTGGTTCTTCGATTGTAGTCATCGTAATGATATGTCCTCTGTCCAGGGCCGGAGACTATCGCTCGCCGACGCCCAAATTCCTCTCGATCCCCCTGCTCACGTACGACATGCTATAGGTGAAGACCCAAAAGACTAGGGCCAGGAAGACAAACAACTCAAGGGGATTATCCAGAAACTCCGTGCTGCCCTGGATGAACGATCGACCGATCTCCACCACGTCCAGCATACCGATTATGTAGACCAGACTCGTATCTTTAAACAGCGAGATGAACTGCCCCACGATTGCGGGTATGACGTTGCGAATGGCCTGGGGCAAGGAGATGAGCAGCGTGGTCTGCCAGCTCGGTAGGCCCAGTGCCCGCGCCGCCTCCACCTGTCCGGGATGTAGCGCCTGGAGTCCACCGCGAATGTTCTCGGCCATGTAGGCCGCACTAAACAAGGTAATGACGACGGCCGCGCGGAACAGGGAGTCCTGGGGGAAGTTTTCTGGAAAGGCCAGTGGCACCAATACCTGGGACATGAACAGAAGGGTTATGAGCGGTACCCCCCGGAATATCTCGATGAAGGCCACGCACAGCAATTTAACCACTGGGAGCTGGCCGCGACGCCCCAGCGCCAGTGCGATACCGATGGGTAGGCTGAACATGATGCCAGACACCGCCAGCAGTAGGTTCAGCATCAGGCCACCCCAGTAGAGGACCGACACCGGCTGGAGTCCCGGCACTCCCGGGAGTCCCCGCAGCAGCACCAGCGCCAGCAGAAAAGCGCTGCCGCCTAAGATGGCGGTCCGGCGGGCCGTGCCCAGTGGCGTGTAGCGGGCCAAACCCCACCCCACCGCCAGCGCGGGCAGATTAGCTACCAGAAGCAGGCGCACGTCCAGCCCCATCCGATCCAGGCTATACGGCAAGAAGGTGAAGGCCGCGGCGGCGGCGGCGGTTGCGATTGCGACTTGTTTCATGACGCCGCGGCCGGTGATTCCCCATGCCATCCCCATCAGGACCGTAAGCAGCAGCAAGACGACCTGCGGTCTCCAAAAGCAGTTGGAGCCAGGGCAGGCGGACTCGGCGTTGTACTGGCCGATAATAAATCGACCGCCCAAGGTGCTGATTAGGGTCCAGTCGGCCGCCAGGAATATCCAGCGCAGGCCGAACCATAGAGCCGCTGCCAGGGCGACGCCGGAGGCGACGGTTAGTATGCCGTTGAACCGGCTGCTGAACAGATTGGCGTGCATCCAGCCCGCCAGGCCTCTGGTTGAGCGCGGCGGCAACTCTGAGGCTGGAGCTGTGTTGAGGTTCATCGCCATCGCCTAACTTCCCTTTAGGCGAAGCTGTCGGTTGTAGAGGTTGCCGATCAGAGAGAAGGTCAGGCTCATCGCCAAGTAGGCGACCATGATCAGCAAGAAGATAGACACCGCAGGAGCGGTCTGCGTCATTGTCTTGGCCACATTGGTGAGGTCTGAGTAACCGATGGCGCCCGCCAAGCTACTGTTCTTGGCCAGGTTCAGGTGCTGGCTGATTAGCGGAGGCACTATGACCCGCATCGCCTGAGGGAAGGTCACGTGGCGCAGGGCCTTCATCGGCGACAAGCCCAGTGCTCGGGCCGCTTCCGGCTGACCGCGATTCACCGACTGGATGCCGGCTCGCACGATTTCGGCGATAAAGGACGACGTGTATACGACCAGGCCGATAAGCAGTACTATCAGCCCTGCCGGGAGGGTGAAGCCACCAGAGATGCGGCCGAAGGTACCCTGTGGCGCCGGCTGTGAGATGGCAAAGGGCGCTTCGCCGACCACCGCCGCGATGATAAGCCAGCTAGCGGCAGCGATGACGATAGCGGTGCTGCGCCCATCACCACGGCGTGGGTAGCCTTACCGGTCGAGGTTTCTCGGCGGTCCAACCCGACATAGACGGCCACGCCTGCTATAACGGCCACCATTGCCAGCCCCAGCCATGTCACCGCTGCGTCGAAACCGTTGGCGGTCGGCCAGGGCAGTGATAGACCGGCGTTGTTGACGTACACTTGCTGGGCAATAACGTATCCGTCCTCGACGGGCGGCAGCGACAGTATGAGATAGAACCAGAAGAACAGCTGCACCAGCAAGGGCACGTTGCGGAAGAACTCGACGTAGGCAAGCGCGGCCTTGGAAACGAGCCAGTTGCTGGACATGCGGGCTACACCCACCAGGGCCCCCAGCGCCGTTGCCAGAATGATGCCGGCGATGGCGACGGTCAGGGTGTTGGTGGCAGCGACAACAAAGGCGTAAAGAAAGCTGTCGGAGGGTTCGTAAGGCAGGAAATGATGCCCGATAGGAGTCTGGTAGGCGCGGGACAAAAAGTCGAAGCCAGAGGGAATCTCTCGCTCCACTATGGCGTTGCTGATGTTGGCGAAGAACCAGCCGACTAAGGCCACCACCAGGACGCCAGAAACGAGCTGCGCGGCCCATTCGATGACACGAACATGCCGCCAAATCGGGATGCCCTGGTAGGTTAAGCTTCGGAGTATTGCGGCCATTGTTGGCTCACTGAAAAGGCACCCGTGGCACAATCAACCTCAGGCATCACAGGAGAGCACGTCTGCGCACAAGATAGCAGGATAACAAGAGGGCGGCCAGTCTACACTGGCCGCCCTCTTTAGGTGAGGCTTCTTAGCTCTCTCTGCCTGCCACCGCCCTAGCGTAGGGGTGCGGCGTAGATCTGGCCACCCTCCGTCCAAAGGGCGTTACGGCTGCCAGCTCGCGGCAAGTTGATGCCACCGGGACCCAGGTTGCGGTCGTAGATCTCGCCGTAGTTGCCGACTGAGCGGATTACGTCTTGGGCCGCGGTTTGGCTGATGCCCAGGCTGTCTTGACCGAAGGAGCCCTCGAGGCCGAAGAGACGGTCAACTTTTGTATCGCCTGTGACCGAGGTTGGAACGTTAGCGGAAGTGATGTCGTAGGCCTCGGCGTAGATGAGCATGCCTATCACGGTCTTGACCACGTCGAACCACTGGTCATCGCCATGGGGGACCACTGGCCCCAGCGGCTCTTCCGAGATGGTCTCGGGCAAAATGGTGTGGGCGCTTGGGTCATCGAAAGCGCTGCTGATGGCAGCCAACTGCGAGCGATCGTTGGTGAAGGCGTCGCACTGGCCACTCTGGTAGGCGGCGACCACCGCGTCGGTGCCTTCGAAAGTCAGCACCTGCACATTCAAGTCGTTCTGGCTAGAGAAGTCCTGAAGATTCAATTCGGTGGTTGTTCCCAGTGTCACGCAGATGCTGGCGTCTCTTAGCTCTAAGGCACTGGAGATACCCAGGTCTTTGCGGACCAAGAACCCCTGGCCGTCATAGAACATCGTTTGAGCATAGTTGCCCCATTGCGCGTCGCGGGAGGTCGTCCAAGTGACGGTGCGCACCAGCATATCCACCTCACCGGACTGGATGGTCGGCCCGCGCTCAGTGGCCGTAATCAACCTGATCTCTATCGCATTGGCATCGCCCAGAACCGCTGCGGCTACCGCGCGGCAAAGATCGATGTCAAAGCCCTGGCTGTTGCCGGCCGCGTCGAGGAAACCATAGCCGGGCACGTCGTTGCGGCTGGCACATATGACCGTGCCGCGGTCCTTCACCTGTTGCAGCCTATCACCACCACCTGCTCCGTTGCTTGAGCTCTGTGAACAAGCTGACAGTACGACTGCGACGGCGGCGGCCGTTGCAAGCGAAAGGAGCGTCCATACCGATGCCTTGCCCTTGATCATAGACTCGTACGTCTATCCCCCTGTGGTAATGCCTTTGTCGAACGACAATCAACAACGGGCGGCCCGTTTACTCGGCGACCGACCTCGTCGGATTGCTCGAGTGCCGCCACCTCGCGAATCTCGAGCGCGCCGCCGTGTCTTCCCCAAGCAGCAGATTCATTTTGGGACGGGCTGTACTTGGGACGAGACTGGTCGACTGGTGAGCGCCCTCACTGTCGTCAACGGCGACGCCTTCGTCGAATTCCCGCGCGTCACCGCGTTCGCTGAGATCGTCAAGACTCAGGGCGCGCTCGCGGTAGCCTCCTCCCCGCGAGGACGCCCTGGGAGATGTGGAGGGCGCGCGCGAGGCAGAGGCGCATGCGGAGGCGATCCTCGACGCGAGAATCACGTCCGGCGGGATGGAGCCGATCGTCGAGGCGGGTCCGTCGTGTCGTCGCGGTCGATTGCAGTGCGGGCAGGTCATCGCCATCTCTTCGTCGCTCGGCGGACGAGGCTACGCGATGCTCCTCGAGCCCTGAATCTTGACGGCGCCGCATCGCTCACGCCGCCAGAGCTGTCCACCTCTCGGTCTTCGACCTCGGCGGCTCGCGCAGTGCTAGTCGCCAGCAGTCTCTGGCGTCCCCTCGGCTGAGGCTGCTCCGTCGCCTGAGGACTCCGCGGTTTCGCCGCCACCGTCCGGCTCGATCGGGTCGTCGCCCGAACCGTCTGTAGTGACGACTTGCTGGAGGTTCTTCAAGGTCCCAAGGATGTCGATTCCGGTGAGGCTCTCGATGACCTCGGGAAGTTGCGCCACGACCTTGGTCACGTCGCCGGTGAGCCGGCTCGCGCCCACGCCGTCTCCGCCGCCGCCGATCATGACGATGCGTTCGGTCTTCGCCAGGGGCGCCGAGACGGCTGCGGCTACTTCCGGCAGTGACTCCAGCAGCTTGTCGAGCACCGCCGCCTGGCCGTACTGCTTCCAGGCGTCAGCCTTGTTCTGCATCGCCTCGGCCTCGGCCAACCCCTGCGCCCGAATCGCGTCGGCCTCGGCCTCCCCGCGGGCGCGGATCGCCTGGGCATCGCCCTCGCCTTGCAGCCTGATCGTCTCCGAGTCGGCCTCGGCTCCCGCCACGGTCTGGGACTTCTCGCCAGCGGCAACGGTCTCCAATCGGAACCGCTCTGCCTCGGCGGGCCGCCGTACCGAGCCGTCCAGCTCCCGTTCGCGGCGGGTGATCTCTTGCACCTCGATCTCGATCTGCTTGGTGCGCTCGACGACCTCCACCTGCAGTTCCTGCTCGCGGATCTCCTGGCGGGTCTTCGCCTCCTGGAGCTGATACGCGAGCTCGGCTTCGGCGCGACGCGCGTTTGTCTCCTGGTCGTACGCCGCCTTCTGGACGCTGAAATCGCGCTCGGATTCGGCGATCTGCGTGTCCGCTTCGAACCTGACCGCCTCCCGGGCACGGTTCGCTTGAGCCTGAGCGATGCCCGAGTCCCGCTCCGCCTCGGCCCTTCGGATGTTCGAGTCGCGCGTGGCCTCAGCCTCGCCGATCTCCGCGTCGCGCCTGACCTCAGCGGTCCGCGCGCGGCCCAGCGCCTCGAGGTATCCTTGCTCGTCCTGGATGTCCCGGAGCGTGAAGCTGACGATCTCGAGGCCCATGTTCGCCATGTCGGGGCCGGCCACCTCCCGCACCCGCTGGGCGAAGGCCTCCCGGTCCTGGTAGATCTGCTCCACCGTCAAGGTGCCGAGCACGGCGCGCTGGTTCCCCTCGAGGGTCTGAAGCGCGATCTGTGCGATCTCATCGGCGCCCTTCCCGAGGAACTGCTGCGACGAGGTCCTGATCGCGTCCTCGCTGCGGGCAACCTTCACCTGCGCTACTCCGTCGACGGAGATGGCGACGCCTTCGCTTGTGTAGACGTTCGCAGTGACCACCTGCAGCGTCATCACCTCCAGCGACAGGCGCTGCGCCTTGTGGACGATCGGGAGCGCTATCATCCTGCCCCCGACCTTCACCTTCGGCTGCGCGCCGCCTCCTGACCGAAGCAACGCTTCATTCGGGCCTGCCAACTTGATGATGAATGCCATCGTCTACCTCCTGACGGAACCCACGCTGCTTACGCCTCCGGTCGGCCGTCCTCGCGCGTGAGTCTGCTCCACAGCTTCCCCAGCGGGGAGAGCAGTCTACTCCGTGGCTCTGCGGCGGGTCCTGACGCAATGCTGGATACCTTCAGGAGCCCGCCAGCGTACACGCCCACCACCTGCACCTCGTCTCCCTCGCGCACGTGTTCCCCGGGGTCGGCGGTGGCAGTCCACTCCTCTTCCCGGACACGGACGCTCCCCGAGGGCTCGAGCGCGGAGAGCGCGACACCGCGCTGACCCACCAGCGCAGCCTCGGTGGCGGAGACGTACCCGGTGGGAGCACCGCCCTCTCTCGCCAGGAAGAAGAGCGACAGCACCGCCACGGCCGCTGCCATCGCCATCGCTCCGATCAGCCACCGATTCACTCCCACCGTCGGCTCAGGGATCTCGGACGAGTCGAAGAAGCCGCCGAACAACAGGAATGCCCCAACGAGGAACGTCACGAGGCCGCTGATCCCGAATACGCCAATGCCCGGAGCTTGCATCTCGAAGAAGAAGAGCACCATCGAGAAGAGGATGAGGGCTACACCCACCCAGTTCACCGGCAGCTGTCCGAACCCTGCGAACGCGAGCAGCAGCGCAAGCACGCCCACCACGCCCGGCCCGAAGAATCCCGGCGTGAAGAACTCGGCGAGTAGCGCCAGGCTGCCAATCGAGAGCAACAAGAACGCGATGTTCGGATCCGCAATGACCGTCAGGAAGCTCTCCAGCAGCGTCTTCTCTATCTCGCGCACCTCGACGTTCTTCGTGTCAAGAACGACGCTGCCCGCAGCCGTTTCCGCGCTGCGGCCGTCGAGCTGAGCCAGGAGATCCGCCGTATCGTTGGCGACGAGGTCAACGATCCCGAGGTCGATCGCCTCGCTCGCTGAGTAGGCCCGAGCCTGCGTGACCGTTGCCTCGAGCGCCTCGGCGTTCCGACCGCGCCGCTCCGCGATCCCTCGGATGAAGGCTTGCGTGTCCTCGTTGATCTTTCGTGCCAGCGTCTCGGGCAAGTCCTCGCCCGAGGAGCTGATCGGCGACGCCGCGCCGATGTTCGTGGCCGGTGCCATCGCCGCGAAGTTGGCCGCCGCGGTGATGAAGGTGCCCGCCGACGCCGCCTGCGCCCCCGCGGGCGAGACGTAGACGGCTACCGGCACGCGGGCGCCGAGGATGTCCTGCACCATGTCGCGCGTGGAGTCCAGGCGCCCCCCGGGCGTGTCGAGCTCCAGGACGATGAGCACCGCTCCGTCGTCCGTTGCCTTGCCAATCGCCCTGGACAGAGAGCGGGCGCTGATCGGGTCGATCGCCCCGTCGATTCTGAGGACGGCCACATGGGGACCATCCGCGCTGGCCGGCGACAGCCCCCACGCGAGGACCAGCCAGCCCAGGCCAAGTGCGAGCAGTGCGATACCGACTCCGCGGAGGACTCGCTCTGCCACGGCGCCCCTCCGGCGAAACGCGCCGACGGGAGTATCTCGACGGCGCCGACAACTGTCAACGAGTGCACAGCTCGCTTGAATACCGGCCGCCGGCGCCGCAGGCAACACCAGAACCGGGATCCAAGTAGATCACTGCTGCCGCGCTGGCCGCGATCGCCTCGCGCGCGTCGCGCTGGGCAGCGTGCCCGCGGCCGCCGATCACGCCCCCGTTGATCGCGGTCGCGAGGGTGCGCAGGCCCGCCGGTTGGATCCAGCGATCGCGACGCAGGTAGTGACCGAGCCGGCGTGGGGAGATAGTGTCGTACGCCCCCGCCCCCGCCCCCGCCCCCGCCCCCGCCCCCGCCCCCGCCCCCGCCCCCGCCCCCGCCCCCGCCCCCGCCCCCGCCCCCGCCGCGCCGCGCGCGCCGCGTCCGTGGCGTTGGGCAGCGACATCGGGAAGAGGCGGCAGACCAGCTTGATCGCCAGCAGCTCCAGGAGGGCGCGCGTAGGCGCCTGACGCGCCGCGGCGGCCGTGAGGAGGCCGTCGATCCGTCGCGCCTACGCGGGGGTGAACACCGACACGGCCGCGGCCCCGTTCGCTCGGAGATCATCCGGGCGCAGCGTCGCCAGCCAGTCCGCCTCCCGCAGTCGAACGGAGGAGTTGGCGATGAGGGCAGCCGCGACGATCGCGCCCCGGCGCGCGCGGTCGCTGGCGTAGACCTCGAACCCCTGCGCCTTGGCGGCCAGCGCCACCGCCTCCAACCGCCTCTCGATCTCCCGTAGGTCACAGTTCACTCTGATGCGCGAATGATCATGCTGGTGGTGCTGCTCTACGCGTTCGTTCCGCACCTGCGCGATCTCAATGAGCGCCGTCGACCGCGAGCGCTTGACGCGCGAGCCGGGCGGTGCCACGCTCGCACCGTCATCCGTAAGGAGACCGCTGGGGGTGCCTACGGGCTGAGAGGCGGAGGAGCCGCCAACCCCTGGAACCTGATCACGTTTGTACGTGCGTAGGAATGCGGTTGCATCACGGAGGTCCCGGCGCCCGGCGGACTGGCCGGCCCGGTCCCCCCCACCGAATGCTCCCGACCCGAACTCTCAGGCAGCGGTCTCGCAATTTGGGGAGGAGCCCTGAAATGCGGGCCATATTTGCGCTCGCGGCCGGCCTGGTCGCGACGCTCGTCGTCGCGTGCGGCGACGACGAGCCGAAGACGCTCACGGTGCTCACGCACGACTCCTTCGACGCCTCGGAAGCGCTGATCGAGGCGTTCGAGCAGGAGCACAACGCCACCGTCGTGCTCGTGGAAGGCGGCGACGCGAATCAGGTCGTGAACCGCGCCATCCTCAACGCCGGCAACCCCGAGGCCGATGTCCTCTTCGGCGTCGACAACCTGAGCTTCAAGCGGGCCGACGCCGCCAACGTCTTCGACGATTACCGGGCGAAGCGCCGGGGCGAGATCCCGTCGGACATCCTGGCGCAGTTCGGCGACTCACCCGCCGTCACGCCGATCGACTTCGGCTACGTGAACCTGAACCTCGATCGCGAGGCGGGAGAGCCGCCGGCCACCTTCGAGGATCTGCTCGCGCCGCAGTGGCGCGGAAAGCTGGTGGTGGAAGATCCGGCAACCTCCTCGCCCGGCCTCCAGTTCCTCGTCTCCACGGTGGCGCACTTCGGCGAGGGCGGATGGCAGGACTTCTGGCGCGGCCTGCGCCAGAACGACGTGCTGGTCGTCGATGGCTGGTCGGAGGCCTACTACACGCACTTCAGCCAGTACGGTGGCGACCGGCCGCTCGTCGTCTCGTACACGAGCAGTCCCGCCGCAGAGGTCTTCTTCGCCGACCCGCCCGTCGATGAGCCGCCGACGCTGAACGTGATCCCGGGCCCGCTCTTCCGGCAGGTGGAGGCCGCGGGTGTGCTCAGGGGCGCGAAGGAGCGGGAGCTCGCAGGCGATTTCATCGACTTCATGATCTCGAATCAGTTCCAGGCGCAGATTCCGGAGACGATGTTCGTCTACCCCGTGATTCCGGGCATCGAGACGCCCGAGTGGTGGGTGTGGGCCGAGGTCGATGTGGAGGTGGCGACTATCGACGTGAGCCAGGACCAGATCGATCACTGGATCCAGCGGTGGACGGAGATCATGCGGCGGTGATGCGCGCCGCGTCCGCGCCGAGGGTATGGGGCGGCGGCTGGCGCTGGGGCCTGCCGGCGCTGCTGCTGGTTGCCCCGTTCCTGCTCTGGCCGCTGGGGTCGATGCTCTGGCGTGGGATCACGCCCGAGGGGGCGCTCTCCGGCAGCGCGCTGGCCGATGTGGCCGGCGACCGTTACTACTGGGGGCGGCTGGGCTTCACCACCGGCCAGGCCGCGCTCTCGACGGCGCTCGCGCTGCTCGTGGGCATTCCGGCGGCGTACGTCTTCGCGACGATCCGCTTCCCGGGCCGCAGCGCGCTCCGCGCGCTGGTCACCGCTCCGTTTGTGATGCCCACGATCGTCGTCGCCCTGGCGTTCCGGCAGCTGGTGGGCGCAGACGGATGGATGAACGACGTGCTCGGCTGGTTCGGCCTGGGGCCGGTAGCGGCGATGGACACCATCTGGCTGATCCTCGCGGCGCACGTCTTCTACAACGTCTCGATCGTGATCCGGCTCGTCGCAGGCGTGTGGGCCAACCTCGACCCGCGCACAGAGGAGGCGGCCCGCCTGCTGGGTGCCGGCCGCGTCGCCACCTTCATGCGCGTGACGCTGCCGGCGCTCTTCCCAGCGATTGCCTCGGCGGCGGCGCTGGTATTCACGTTCACGTTCACCTCGTTCGGCGTGGTGCTGATCCTCGGCGCCGGCGGCAGCTTCCTCGGCGGCCCGCTCAACACGCTGGAGGTGGAGGTCTACCAGCTGGCGACGCGGCTGGTGCAGTTGCCGGCGGCCGCGGTCCTCTCGCTGGTGCAGCTCGGGACGACATTGACCGCGCTCACGCTCTACGCCGCGCTCCAGCGGCGCGCGGCGTCCACATTGACGCTTCGCGCCGACCGATCGCGCTCGTTGCGCGAGACATCGTGGGCGGAACGCGGCCTGCTCGCGCTGGTGGCCGCCGCGCTCGCGCTGCTGGTGCTGGCGCCGATGGCGGCGCTGGTGCACGGTGCGCTGACCCTGGGCGCCAGCGGCGGCGTCACCGCGGCCAACTTCTCGCGGCTCTTCGAGGAGACCGGCCGGGTCGCCTATATCGCGCCTGCGAGCGCGGTGCGATGGAGCCTCACGTTCGCGGCCGGCGCGACGCTCGTCGCGCTCGTCGTGGGGACAGCGGCGGCGACGGCGCTCGCCCGGGCGAAGGGCCGTCTCGGTCCGTTCGTGGACGGCGCGCTGATGCTGCCGCTGGCCGTGCCCGCGGTGGTGCTGGGATTCGGCTACCTCACGACCTTCAACCGCGGGTGGTACGACCTGCGGGGATCGCTCTGGCTGGTGCTCGCCGCGCATTCGCTGATCGCGTATCCGTTCGTGCTACGTTCCGTGCTCGCCGTGCTGCGCAATCTCGACCCCCAGCTGCCGGAGGCCGCGCGCGCCCTGGGCGCCTCGGCGTGGCGGGTGTGGCGCTTCGTCGAGTTGCCGATCGCCGCACGCGCGATGCTCGTGGGAGCGGTGTTCGCGTTCGCGGTTTCGCTCGGCGAGTTCGGGGCGACGTTGCTACTGCGCCGGCGCGAGTTCGCGACGATGCCGATCGCGATCTTCGAGGCGCTGGGGCGGCCCGGAGCGGCCAACCTCGGGCGGGCGCTTGCGCTGGCGACTATCCTGCTGCTGGTGACCACGCTGAGCTTCCTGGCCATCGAACGCTTCCGCTATCGCGAGGTCGCTCCATTCTGAGGCGCGGGCCCGCCTTCTGCGCGTCTGCCGCTGCGGGCCACCTCGACGGCAAGGACGGTTCACGTTGGCGAGCCTGACGGTAGAGGCGCTTGAGCGACGCTTCGAGGTCGGCGTCGTCGCGTTGCGCGGCGTCTCGTTCGCCGTCGAGGACGGCCGGGTGGCGGCCTTACTGGGGCCGTCTGGCTGCGGCAAGACGACGGTCCTGCGGTTGATCGCCGGGCTCGACCGCCCCGACGGGGGCGATGTGCTGATCGACGGCCAGTCGGTGCTGGGCCGCCCGCCGCACCGGCGCGGAGTGGGCCTGATGTTCCAGGAGCTGGCCCTCTTCCCTCACCTCAACGTCACCCGGAACATCGAGTTCGGCCTGCGCATGGCGAACTGGCCGCGGCCGGCGCGCGAGGCGCGCATCGCGCAACTGCTCTCGCTCATGGGCCTCGCCGGCTTCGGCAAACGGCGTATCCACGAGCTCTCGGGCGGCGAGCGCAAGCGTGTGGCGCTGGCGCGGACGCTGGCGCCGCAGCCGAACGTGCTGCTGCTCGACGAGCCGCTGGGCGCGCTCGATGAGACGCTGAAGCAGGAGCTGCGGGGGCACCTGCGCGAGGTGCTGACGCGCCTGCGCACGACGGCGCTGATCGTCAGCCACGACCTGCGGGACGCGGTGGCCGTCGCGGACGACATCGTGGTGATGGACGAGGGCGAGGTGCTACAGGCCGGGCCGCTCTCAGCCGTGCTTGGCAGCCCGCGATCGGTCAGGGTCGCTCGCCTGCTCGGCTACGTCCCGATCGCCGAGGGCCCCGTCGAGAACGGCCGCGTGGTCGCGGACGGCGTGGGTGCCGTGCCGGTCCCGGACGGAGTCTCGCTGGGGGGCCAGGCGCGGGTGCTGGCGCATCCCTCCAGCCTGCTGGCGGTGCCGCCCGACCGCGGGCTGGGCTGCGGCATCGAGGGCACGGTGCTCGCGAGCCGGCCCGACGGGCCGACGCAACTGATCGACGTCGCGCTGGACGAGCAGCGGGTGGTGCAGGCTCGCTGGGAGTGGGATCTCATGCCGCCAGCCAACGGCGCTACGGTCGCGCTGGCGGCTCGCCCGGGGACGCTGCGCTTCTTCCGCGTCGTCGACGAGTGGGAGCCGGTCGAGCACGTGGAGCCGCGGGATCAGCCGCCGGAGAGCGGCGACGGCGCGGACGATGGAGGCGGGATCGCGACCGCAGATGCGGAAGAGCATGAGCCCGCCGACTACATGAGGGGCGGCCTGTCGGGGGAGCCCGCTCAACAAGACGAGCCCTTCGACGACCCCGCAGCGCGTGACAGCGGCGATGACGACGGCGGACCCGACGATCGGTAGCCGACGCCGCCCGCCGCACCCTCGCGTTGCAGCGGAGCAGGCGCCCTCGTAGCCTGACCGTGATGCGCCTGCCCTTGCTACGACGCGACCCCGAGACACGGGCGCTGCGCTTCTTCAACTGGTGCGTGGCCGCCGGCTTCCTCGACCACACGCCGTTCCGCGGATCACGGTCGCGGTCTCGACGGCCGCGGCCGCATCGGGCAGCCCCTGCGCGGCGACGCTGCGCTGGAACCGGGCCAGCGTCTCGCTGTAGGCGCGCTGGGTGCGTGGCGAGAGGCCCTCGATCCGGCAGCGGGCGAGATAGAGGGTGATCAGCTCCGCGAGGGTGGTGGGGGCGGGCATGGGGGCATGGACGCTCGTCGGCGGGCGGGCGTCAAGTAGCGGGGGAGCGTTGCCACTCGGCGGGGCGCGAGCTAAGACCACGGACCAGCGGAAGGAGCCGAGATGCCGCACCACACCCTCACCTTCGGCCGCTCGTCGTCGCCCCACTATGCCGCGGCCACGGCGCTGGCCGCGCAGATCCCGGGCACGACCGTGACGGGGGGCGACGGCGTAGCAGTCCACGCCGTCCCGCTGGACGCCGAGAGCCTGCCGGCGCTGGGAGCGCTGCTGGAGTTGGTGGTGGGTTGGAAGCGGACCGCCCTGTGGCGCGACGGCCGGCGCTTGCCGGCAGGGACGTTGACCCACCTGCGCACGGTGCTCGCCTGCTGGCGCGAACGGGAGACGAGCGGCCGCGGAGCGCTGCACTGTCAGGGTTGGGGGGCTGGCGGGCGGAGCGCCGTGCCGTGCCGACTCCCGGCCCGCGCCCTGCCGTACGACGGGGATCGGACGTGCCCGCGGACGCGGTCGGCGGACGCCTGATCCAAGGGCTGGCCCAGCGGGACTGCGTCACGGCGTGCCCGGCCTACGATGCGCCGACGGTCGTCGCCGGCATGCCCGCGGAGGACGACTGGCTCGCCCGTCTGCTCATCGACGTGGATCTGGGCGACGAGTCGTAGACACCGTCGACACCGGTGCCTGGGAGCGCGACGAGGCCTGGCGGTGGTGGTGGAAGGCGCTCGGCATCAGGTACGCTGCTTCGGCAGGTCGGCACGGAAAGTGGATTGCACCGATGGCTTCGGGTGGGACGTGGGCCGACCTCCTCGCCACGCGCCAGCGAACGCTGGAGCCTTCGCGCCTGTATTTCGTGAACGGGACTCGATGAGACGGGCGCTGTCGCGGCCCATCTTCCTGCCCGAGACCCTCCGCGCGATCGCGGAGGCCCGGAAAGTCATTGCGGCGGCGCGGGCCCCGATCGCGCAGCTGCAAGCGCACCTCGGGCTGCCGGCCGCCGCGCCCACGCACGCGACGCCGCCCGCCGTGCCATCTCCACCGCCGCCGCCCGCGCCTCCCGATTCACGCGAGGCCGTCGCGCATGCGATCGCCGCGCGGATCAAGGCCGGGGACTACGACTCCATCGATGCGTTAGCCCAGGAATTCGCCCCGCGGCTCGTGATGCTGGGCCTCCTGCGCCGCGACTCGCGGCCGGAGACGCGTCGGCTCCGGTTTCGGGCGTTCTGTCGGCGCCACGTCTACGGTGTCCGCATCCCCGACGGGGCGTTGCCGGCCCAGATCCGCAGTGGGCGGCGGACGGGCGGCCAGCGAAGGTAACCGGCAGAACAAACGCACGGTCCGGCGCTGGAAACCGCACGGTGGCGCGTCGTAGCGGCGCACGGTGCGCACGGTCGATGCTCGGCCCATGCGAACGTCCCGTCTCTTCGACGCCCTCCCACCCTACCTCGGCGGCAAGCGCCGGCTGGTGCCCCTGATCCTGACCGACCTCGCGGCCGAGCTTCCTGCGGCGGAGTGGCCCGGGGCCTCCTTCTGCGACCCGATGTGCGGGGGCGGGGCGGTGGCGCTGGCCGCCAAGGCGCAGGGGTTCGAGGTCTACGCCAGCGACCGCGCGCGCCGGGGCGCGATCGTCGCGGCTGCCCTCATCGCCAACTCCTCCGTTCGACTGCGGGAGGCGGACTGGCTGGCGACGCTGCGCCCGGATGATCTCCGAGCGAACGGGGCCGCGGCCGTGTCGGTGTTCACCCCCGCGCAGGCGCGACGGATCGACGGCCTCCTCACGGCCGCCGCGGCGCGTCAGGCGCCTACGCGCGCCCTCCTGGAGCTGCTGGCGATCAAGCTGGTCTGCCGCCTCTTCCCGATGTCGCTGCCCAACGCCACGGACGCGGCGCGCGCGGCGGCGGGGGAGTACGACACGATCTCCCCACGCCGGCTCGGTCACTACCTGCGCCGCGATCGCTGGATCCAACCGGCGGGCCTGCGCACCCTCGCGACCGCGATCAACGGGGGCGTGATCGGCGGCCGCGGGTACGCCACCCAGCGCGACGCGCGCGAGGCGATCGCGGCCAGCGCGGCAGCAGTGATCTACTTGGATCCCCCCTACCCCGGCACCACCGGCTACGGCGCCTACGGCCTCCTCGACACGCTGTTGGGAGACGAGCCTCCCGCCGCCCCAGCGCCGCGCCTCGCCGATCTCTTGGATGCCGCCGTAGCGGCCCCGATCGTCGTCCTCTCGTACGGCGGGCCGGGCGTCACATTGACCGACGTGACCGCCCAGGTCGCGCGCCACCGACAGGTGGCGCAAGCCCGCGCCATCCCCTATCCGCGCCTCCGCGCGGTCGCGAAGGAGCACACCAATGCCACCAGCCACGAGTACCTCGTCATCGCCCGGCGCTGAGCGGCTGCGCGACATCCCGCTCGCCGACCTCCATCCACACCCCACGAACGCCAACGTCATGGACGATGCGGTGCGCGCGACCCTGCGGCGCAACCTCGACCGGGAGCGGATCTGCCCGCCCCTGATCGTGCGGCCCCTGCCGGATCTCCCAGACGGCTACCAGGTCTTGGACGGCCACCAGCGGCTCGCCGTGCTGCGCGAGCTGGGCTGGCCCACGGCGCCGTGCTTCTGCTGGCCGTGCGACGATGCCAGCGCCCTGATCCTGCTGGCCACCCTCAATCGGCTGCATGGCGAGGATGTCCCCGCCCAGCGGGCGTCGCTGCTGCAGGAGCTGACCGATCACTTCCCTCTGGAGGAGCTGGCGACGCTCCTTCCCGAAGACGCCGACGCCATCACGCAGACCCTGACCCTGATCGACCTCGACCCGGAGGCGCTGCTGGCCGAGCTGGTGACGGCGGCGGCCGTGGCCCAGCGCCAGGCGCCGCGGGTCGTGTCCTTCGCGGTGACCGCCGCCGACGAGGGCGCGATCGAGGCGGCGGTCACCACGGCGATCGCGCCGCTCGTGGGGCCCAACAGGCGCGGGCGGGCGCTGGCGGCGATCTGCCGGGTCTGGCAGGGGTCGCGGGATGCGTGAGACCACCCGCCATCGCGAGGCCTACGCCGCCTATCTCGCGCTCGGGGCCGAGCGCTCGATCGAGCGGCTCCATGCCGAGCTCGCCGCGGCGGGACGCACTCCCAGCCTGCGCACCCTCTACGAATGGTCGCGCTGCTTCCACTGGCAGCACCGGCTGGCGGCCTTCGAGCATCGCGCCCGTGCTGCCGCCGAGGAGGCGGAGCTGGAGGCGATCCGGGAGATGCACGCGCGCCAGGTCACCGAGGCGCTGCTCCTGCAGCAGAAGGGCGCCGCCTGGCTGCAGGGCGTCGCGGCAGCCGCGGCGTCGCCGGAGGCGGCGATCCGGGCGATCACGGAGGGGGCCAAACTGGAACGCCTCGTGTGAGGCGTGCCCACCGAACGGACGGAGGCCGTCGACGCGACGACGGCCCGCGTGGAAGGACTCGCTGACGACGAACTCGACCGTCTCCTCCAGCTTGCGGAGGGCGCTGTGGGCGGAAAAGAGCCGCCGGGATCCGAGCGACCCGTGGGCCTGGGCGATGACCCATCGGGCGGTGGCGGGGCGCCCCCTGCAGCACCTCCCGGCCCTGGCGGCGATCGCGCGTGACCCCAGTCCCCTCGTCGTCATCCAGAAGTCGGCCCAGGTCGGCGCCACGGAGCTCTGCGTCAACCAGGCGCTGTGGGCCGCGGACAGCGGCTACGCGGGCCGGGGGCATGTCCTCTTCCTGATGCCGACCCAGAACCAGATGGACGACTTCGCGCAGGCGCGCTTCGACCGCGCGCTCCAGGACAGCCCCTACCTCCGCGCGCGGCTGCAACCGGAGCCACCGCGGCGCAAGGGGGCGGACAGCAAGCGGCTCAAACGGATCGGCCCCGGCTACCTCTTCTTGCGCGGCGCGGACAGCCGGCGCCAGATCGCTTCCGTCGACGCCGACCTCGTCGTGCTCGACGAGTTCGACCAGATGGCGGAGGGCACGTTCGAGCTGGCCCAGAAGCGGCTGGCCTCGAGCCAGGCCGGACGCCTGATCGTCGCCTCGACGCCGCGCTTCCCGGAGGCCGGGGTCAACGCGCTCTACCTGCAGTCCGACCAGCGGCGCTACCACCTCCCCTGCCCCGCCTGCAGACTGATGCAGCCCCTGACCTGGGACGACTAAGGAAAGATCGGCACTCACGGACAGCCTTCTTGATGGGAAGATCGGCACCCAGCTTGAGCTTCCCTTGAACGGCCTGGGCGAGCCTCGAATCTCCACGAAGATGCCCAAGCGCACAGCCAAGAAGTCGGCACGACAGGACGAGCTGTTCCATCTCTACAGACGCCGGACCGCCAGCCGCTTGGCACCCGCGACCGTCAAGAAGTACACCTGGACGCTTGAGCAGTGTCTTCGGCTGGCCGAGAAACAGGTAGGGCACCCGGTGAGCGTGACCGACTTCCTGATGGACAGGTCCTTACTTGGATACGTCTGTTCCACGGTCGAGCGGCCTTGTGGGGGATCGCCCATCTCTGCATGGACAGCCGCGCATCGGAGGACGGTGTTGCGGTCCGCAGCGGGGGCACTCGCGCCCGAGCTCAGAGCGCTGGGTCTGGTTGAACCGATCCAGCACGTGAACCGTGCGATCCAGGAAGTCGCCGAGAAGGTTGGAGGCGGCTATCGCTTGCCCGTCGGGAAGCCGCGACGCCGGGGGCGTCCGGCTCCCTCCACTGCCGAGGTGGACGCACTGCTCGCGATCGTCGGGGCGGACGAGGGATGGGCTGGTCAGCGAAACGCGCTGTTCTTCGGAATCCTCGCGGCGACCGGGCTACGCGTCGGGGCATTGCTCGCGCTCGACGGCCAAGATGTTCGCCTCATGGACGATGGTGCGGTTCGTTTCTTCCCGCATGACAAAGCGTCGGGTGGACGGTCCGAACTGGAGGTTCCGAGTCGCTTTCGAGAGCCGCTTGAGACGTACTTCAAAGCCGTCAACCGGTCACTCGTGGGGCAAGGACAGGGGCGAGTTGGGTTCGGACGGGCCGGTGCCGTTTGGCGCGGGGCGAACGGCAAACAATGGTTCGCCGCTCAGATGCGGCATCGGCTGCGCGCCGCGTGTCGCGTGGCAGAGACGCGTGAGTACACGCCGCATTCGTTCAGGGCCTACTTCGCGACGCAGGCGACGAGCGTCGCTCCGAGGCGAGTCGCGGCCCTTGCCGGCGGTTGGCGCGGGACGGAGCGAATGGATGACCACTACGTCGGTGTGCCTCGCGATGCGATCGAGCGGAAGCTCGCACGGATCGGTGTATCCCGGCCAGGTCGGCGCGAATCGCTGCCGGACCGACAGGCCGCGGCGGCTCGCATTCTGTCAGCCGCGCCTGGAGCGCGTGCGACCGCTGAACCTGTGAGGGCCGGCCGCTTACCGGCATGACGCAAATCCAACCGAACCTGATCAGGCTTAGACCGGCTCCGTTGGACGCGGAGTCCGAGGCGCTTCTGAAGGCCTACACGGGGATGCGCCTTGACCAGGGAGCAGCGCGGTCGACCGTGTCGTCGGAGCGGTCGCAGCTTCGAGTCCTACTGCGAGATTCGATGGAGTTGGGCGGCCCAGGCACGCTCGCCGAGCTCGTGATGGACCCTGCAAGCGTTGCGACCGCGCTCGCTTGTCCGTGCGGATCGCCGAGCAGAGCGACCGTTCTCACAAGGCTTCGTGCCTTCCAGCGCCTTTGCCAGCTTGGTGTTGCTGCGGAGGTGCATCGGACCCGGCTGGACGCCCTGGACGAACGCTTGCCCGCCCGGTTCAGCCGAGGTTGGTACGACGCGGGGATCGCCGTGGGTGGGACGCGAGCGACGCATCGGCGCCGAGCGCCGACGATCGAGCCGCGGGAGCTGGTGGAGATCATGCGTCGGGGAGGAGCGGGATCGACGGAGGGCGCGGCACTTCTCGGCGTGCTCTGCTTCAGCGGCCTCCGCGTCGGCGAGGTTCGCACGCTGCGATGGCCCAGCTTGCGCTGGAACGGCGCAGCGGAATCGTGGGACGCTTCGGTCCGACGTAAAGGGAGACGCGGTCTGCGGTTCCTCATCGTCGGTCCCGGTGCCCACGCCCTCACGAACTGGCGCCTTGAGTCAATCCCTGCCCAGCAAGAGGCGGTTTTCGGGGCCCAGCGCAACGGGGAGCCCTTGTCGGAGCGGGGCTTCAGGAAGCGCGTAGCGGCAGCGCTCAAGGATGCTGGCTCTCCCTCGACTCACCACGCGCAGATCCAATCGGCGTTCGCCGCCTGGCTGCACGAGTCGGGGCTCACGGACCACGAGATCAAGGTGGTGATGGGGGCGCCGGGAGGTCAGATCGGTTGACCGGCTCCTGTTCGCCCACCGGGCGTTAGCGGCGCAGCGGCAGCTTGCCGAGCAAATGGAGGGTGCGCCCCTTGGCTCGGGCTCGATCGGGAGCCATTGAAGTGCTCTGGGTACTTGAGGTTAGAGAGAAAGAAGGTAATAACAATTAGGAAGGAGGTGCTGCGATGGATGTGACGCTCAACGGGAAGCGCTACTCGATGACCAAAGCGGATGTTGAGCGGGTCGTCGACGAGGCTCCGGACTCGCCGCGACGACGGGCAGAGCTGAGCCGTCAGCCTGGAGAACCGTCGAGACTCGTGCCGGCCACGAGCGCCACAGTCAGCGGCAAACGGGCGGCGGTTGCAGGGCCAATGCGGAGCACAAGCTCGTAGTTGCCAGGTTCAGCGACGGTCAACTCGGCCGGGAGCTTCACCGAGAGGTTCGTGGTCGGGTACAGCTCCCGTACTGAACCCGGTACGGCTATCGGCGTGTTGCTGATGACCACCTCGGCGTCGGGGCCGTCCCGATCCCTCCACAGCAAGAGGACCTCGACCTCGCGCCCATCCTCGTCGGTTGCGATCGCACGCAGTGCTCGGCGCCGCGCGCGGGGGTAGCATCGCTGGGGGCATGGCTCGGGCCAGGAGGGGCCGCACGTGTGAGCGCGCTGCTCGTCGTTCGAGGTCTGGTCAAGCGCTTCGGCGGCAATCGCGCCGTTGACGGGGCCTCCTTCACCGTCGAGGAGGGCGCGATCACCGGGCTGATCGGCCCCAACGGCGCCGGCAAGACCACCTGCTTCAACTGCATCGCGGGTGCGCTCAAGCCCGACGGCGGCTCGATCGTCTTCGACGGCCAAGCCATCGGTGGGCTGCCGGCGCATCGCGTCTTCGGCCGCGGGCTCACGCGCACGTTCCAGATCCCCCAGGAGCTCGGGGCGATGACCGTGATCGAGAACCTCATGCTCGTCCCCGCGCAGCAGGCCGGCGAGCACCTCTGGGAGAGCATGCTGCTGCCCCGCCGCGTCGCGCTGCAGGAGCGCCGCATCACCGCGCGCGCGCACGAGGTGCTCACGCTCGTCGACCTCGACGATCACGCCTTTGAGTACGCCGGCAACCTCTCCGGCGGCCAGCGCAAGCTGCTCGAGCTGGCGCGCGCGCTGATGTCCGAGCCGAAGCTGATCCTGCTCGACGAGCCGAACGCCGGGGTCAACCCGACGCTCACGCTGCGGCTGGTCGAGCATATCCGCGCGCTGCGCGAGCGCTTCGCGATCACGTTCCTCGTGATCGCGCACGACATGGACCTCGTCGTGCGGCTCTGCGAGACGCTGATCGTCATGACCAACGGCCGCGTGCTCGTCGAGGGCGCCCCGCAGGAGGTCCTCGAGGACCTCGCCGTGCAGGACGCCTACCTCGGAAGCCAGTACCGGTGAGCGCGCTGCTTGAGGTCGAGGGCGTGAGCTCGGGCTACGGCAGCGTGACGATCGTGCACGATGTCTCGCTGCGCCTCGATCGTGGCGAGCTGGCGACCATCATCGGCCCGAATGGCGCGGGCAAGTCCACGCTCCTGAAGGCGATCTTCGGGCTGCTCTCGGTCACGGCCGGCAGCGTCCACTTCGATGGGCGGGACGTCAGCGCGGTGCCGCCCTCGAAGATGGTCGCGCTCGGCGCCTCGTTCGTGCCGCAGACTGACAACGTCTTCCCGTCGCTGACGATTCGCGAGAACCTCGAGATGGGCGGGTACCAGCGCCGCCACGGCCTCGGCGAGCGCATCGACGAGGTGCTCGCGCTGTTCCCCGAGCTGGCCGAGCGCCCGGGTGAGCACGCATCGAGGCTCTCGGGCGGGCAGCGCCAGGCGCTTGCCATCGCGCGCGCGCTCATACTCGACCCCGCGCTGCTGCTGCTCGACGAGCCGACCGCCGCGCTCTCGCCGGTGCGGCGCGCGGAGATCTTCGGGCGTCTGCTCGCGATCCGCGAGCGCGGCGTCGCGCTGCTCATGGTCGAGCAGAACGCGCGCGAGGCGCTCGCGATCTCAGACCGCGGCTACTTGATCGTCGACGGCCGCAAGGCGCACGAGCAGTCCGGCAGCGAGATGCTCGCGAACCCGGAGGTCGGCCGCATGTTCTTGGGCCTCGAAGATGGGGGCCTCGAGGACGGCGAGCTTGAGGCCGCCGAGTCGTCGTTCGACGGCCCGTCCGGCTGAGGAGGTCGTCACGGACATCGCGCAGCTCGTGGTTGTCGGCATCATCGTGGGCTCGATCGTCGGGCTCGGGGCGATGGGCCTGACGCTGACCTACGGGATCCTCAAGTTCGCGAACTTCGCGCACGGCGACCTGATGTCGCTCGGAATGTTCCTCGCCTTCTTCGTGGTCGTCGACCTCGGCCTGGCCGGCGCCGCCGTCGGGCCGTTCTCGTTCGGGTGGGGCATGCTGCCCGCGGCGCTGTTCGCGATTGGCGGCGTCGCGCTGGTGACGGTCGGGCTCGAGCGCGTCGTGTTCCGCCCGCTGCGGAGGCGCGGGAGCGGCATCATCACGCTCGCGATCGCCTCGCTCGGCCTCGGGATCATGCTGCGCGCCATCATCCAGATGGTGTGGGGACCAGGTGCCGAGCGCTACGCAACCGGCATCCAGCGCGCGACCACGATCTTCTGGGATCTGAAGGTCAAGCCGGACCAGTTCTTCATCGTCGGGGTCACGATCGCGCTCACGATCGCGCTCTACCTGCTGCTCCACCGCACGCGCCTCGGGAAGGCGATGCGCGCCACCGCCGACAACGCCGACCTCGCCGAGGGCAGCGGCATCGACACGGAGCGCATCCGCCTAGCGACGTGGGCGATCGGCGGCGCGCTGATCGCGATCGCGGGCATCATGCTCGCCATCCAGTCGCAGCTGCGCTTCGACGCCGGCTTCAGCCTGCTGCTGCCGATGTTCGCCGCGACGATCCTCGGCGGCATCGGCAACCCCTGGGGCGCGCTCGTCGGCGGCCTCGTGGTCGGCATCTCGCAAGAGGTCTCGACCGAGTGGATCAACACCGGCCTCAAACCCGGAGTGCCGTTCGCGATCCTGATCGTGATGCTGATCGCGCGGCCGCGCGGCCTCTTCGGGTCGACGGTCTAGGGCGCCTCGATGGACGAGGGCCTCGCCGCAGCGCTGCCGACGCTGGTCACCTTCGGCGGGGGCGTGAACTGGACCGTCGGCTTCCTGACCACGGTCGCGATCTTCGCGATCCTCGCGCTCGCGTTGAACTTGCAGTGGGGCTACACCGGCGTCTTCAACTTCGGGGTCGTCGCCTTCTTCATGGTCGGCGCCTACACGAGCGCGCTGCTCACCCTCGACGAGCCCGGCCCCTTCGAGGACTACGTCGGCGGCTACGGCCTGCCCGTCCCCGTCGGCTGGCTCGGCGGGCTGCTGGCCGGCGGGCTGTTCGCGCTCGTGATCGGCCTGCCGACGCTGCGCCTGCGCCGCGACTTCCTCGCGATCGCCACGATCGGGGCCGCCGCCATCCTGCGCGCGATCGCCACCTCCACCGAGGGGCTCGTCAACCGCGCGAGCGGGCTCAACGGCATCCCCCGCTTCCTCGACAACCTCGCCGACGGCCAGGACTACCAGTGGGTGCTGCTCGCGATCGCGCTCACGATGCTCGCCATCGTCTACGTCGCGCTGCGCGCCGCCACCGCCTCCCCCTGGGGCCGCGTGCTGCGCGCGATCCGCGACAACGAGGACACCGCACGCTCGGTCGGCAAGGACACCGTCAACTTCCGCATCCAGAGCTTCGTGGTAGGGGGGATGGTGATGGGCCTGGCCGGCGCGATCTGGGCGCATCGCATCGGCACGATCGGCCCGGAGGCGTTCAGCGACCTGTTCGGCACGTTCCTCGTGTGGACGATGGTGATCGTCGGCGGCAGCGGCAACAACCGCGGGGTCGTGCTGGGAGCGCTCGTCGTCGGCTTCTTCTGGTTCGGCACGCCGCTGATCCAGGAAGACCTGCCGGACGTTCTTGGGACGCGCGTCTTCCAGGTTCGGCAGCTCGTGATCGGCCTGCTGATCGTCGTCTTCCTGCTGCTGCGGCCTAAGGGCCTGATCGCCGAGGAGCCGATCGTCAGCCGCTACCTCCTCCGACCCGAGGGGGCCTCGCCGCCGCGCGGGCTGGCGCGGCTGCGCCGCCTGCTCCGCCGCCACGGCGCAGCGCGCGGCTAGCCGCCTGCCCGCACCCTCACCCCCACGAGCGCGAGCGGGCGGCCACCGGCCGCCCGCCCTCACCGTTCCAACGAACGGTGGACGCCTCGCGAGTCGCGCTACTCGATGCTGAAGGGCAGTGCTTCGAGCTCGACGATCGCTCCGTCTTGGTACTCCCAGATGCCGACGAACCCGGTGGTCACGTCGCCGTCGGCGTTCCAGTCGAGGGTGGTGGCCGCGCCCTCGTAGTTGACGTCGTCGCCGTCGCGGATCAGCTCGAGCGCCCGCTTGATGCCGGCGGCGCCTGGCAGGGCGACCGCGCCGCTGGGCGAGGCGACGCGCACAAGCTCGTCGCGGATCGCCACGCCGTCGGTCGAGCCGGCGGCCTCGGCGGCGATCGCGATCGCGATCACCGCGTCGTAGGCCTCGCGCACGAACGGCCGCGTCGGCAGCGCGCCGAACTCCTCGAGGTAGGCCTCGTTCCACGCAGCCGTCGCGTCGGTTTCGGGGCCCGCCGAGGGTGCGGTGCCCTGGAAGCCGTTGAGGAACTCGGCGCCGATGTCCTCGATCAGCTCCTCGCTCTTCGTGCCGTCGACGAAGACGAACTGCTCGAAGATCCCGTTCTCCAAGGCCTCGCGCAGGTAGACCTTCGCCTGCTCGGGGAAGCTGATCGCGACCAGCCACTCCGCGCCGCCGTCCGCTGCCTGCTGCAGCTCCGCGAGGTACGAGACCTGCTCCGACTCGTGCGAGACCATCGTGGCCGTTCCGCTGAACAGCGAGGAGAAGCCGCCGGACAGGCCCTGTCCGTACGCGTCGTTGAGGAAGAGCACCCCGACGTTTTCGATGCCCGCGTCCTCGACGAGCTGCGCGAGGACCGGCGCCTGCGCCGCGTCCGAGATCGTGCTGCGGAACAGGAAGCCGTCGTCCTGCGCGAGCGTCACCGCCGCCGAGGTCGCCGACGGGCTGATCGTCGGCACCTGCGCGGGCCCCGTCACGGTCTCGGCGACCGCGATCGTGATCGTGCTCGCCAGCGGGCCGACGATCGCGTGCACGCCCTCGATGTCGACCATGCGGCGCGCCTCCTCGACGCCGACGGTCTGGTCGACCTGCGTGTCGCCGGTCACGAAGACCACGTCCTCGCCGTTCACGCCGCCGGCCGCGTTGATGTGGTCGATGGCGAGCTGGACGCCGGTCTGGATCTCCGGCCCGAACTCCGCGAGCGGCCCCGAGAAGTCGGCGAGATAGCCGATCTTCAGCTGCCCCCCGCCATCGTCGTCGTCGTCGCACGCCGCCGCTACGAGCCCGATCGCCGCGACGAGCATGAGTGCGAGCCCGACACGCCCTCGAACGAGGGACCTGTAGAGATGCACTGCCGCCCCCCTTGCTGTGCACCGGCGATGGTACGCCGGCACCGACTGCGAACAGCTTAGGTGCGCATCGGGGGGGCGAGCAACAGCAGCGCTCCCGCCGGGAACAGCGCCAGCGACGGTGGGGCGTTGGGTTCGGATTCTGATGCCCACGCTCTCTTAACTTAGCCGGAATAACTTAACCGGAACTGCGGTGGTGATCGTTACCATTGCTCGGAGCCGGGCCGTCGATCTGGGTCGCGACGTTCGTCTAGCAGGGTGCTGAAAACGGGCTGGCGAGGGGATCGCGGGGCGTCCGGCCGGCGGGTAGGATAGCGCTGGCGGGGGCACAGCCTGGAGGTGCCCCATGCGAGGCGACGCTGAGCGTCAGGCCAACATGCTGCTGGCGGTCACGCCGGACTCCTTCATCCCCGAGGAGCACCCGATCCGCCGCATCAAACCGATCGTCGAATCGGCGCTGGCGCGGCTCTCCTCCCTGTTCGACGGCATGTACGCGGACCGCGGCCGGCCCCTCCATCCCGCCCGAGCACCTGCTCAAGGCGAGCCTGCTGATCGCGCTCTCGTCGATCCGCAGCGAGCGCCAGTTCTGCGAGCGGCTGCGCTACGACCTGCTCTTCAAGTGGTTCCTCGACCTCAACGTCAGCGACGAGCCATTCGACGCCTCCAGCTTCTCGAAGAACCGCGAGCGCCTGCTCGCCTACGACGTCTCTCGCGCCTTCTTCGCGGAGGTGGTGGCCGAGGCGCGGCAGCGCCGGCTGCTCTCCGCCGACCACTTCACCGTGGACGGCACGCTGCTGGAGGCGTGGGCCTCGCTGAAGAGCTACCGCCCGCGCGACGAACAGGACCCGCCGGTCGCTGGCGGACGCAACCCGGAGGTCGACTTCCGGGGCCAGCGGCGGCGGCGGGAGACGCACGCCTCCAGCACCGACCCGCAGGCGCAGCTGTACACGAAGGGGTCGGGGCAGACGGCGAAGCTCTGCTACCTGGGCCATCTGCTCACCGAGAACCGCCACGGCCTGGTGCTGGACGTCGAGTTGACCCAGGCGAGCGGCTACGCCGAGCGCGAGGCAGCGCTGGCGATGCTCGACCGCTGCGCGGCTGGGGGCGCGACGCTCGGGGCCGACCGCGGCTACGACACGCGCGACTTCGTGGCGGGGCTGCGCGCACGCGGCGTGACCCCGCACGTGGCCCAGAACGAGAGCCGTCGCCGCAGCGCCGTGGACGGGCGCACCACACGGCACGCCGGGTACGCGCACAGCCAGCGGCGGCGCAAGCTCGTGGAGCAGGTCTACGGCTGGGTGAAGACCGTGGGCGACGGGCGCAAGCTGCGCTTCGTGGGTCTGGAGCGCAACCGCTGCTGGCTGGAGCTCACCGCCGCGGCCTACAACCTCGTGCGCATGGCCAGGCTCGAGACAGCTCCGGCGTAGGCGCAGTGCGCCCTCCGACCGGCCCGGGAGCGCTCGAAGGCGACCCAGAGGCATGGTCCGGAGAGCGACCACGATGATCGAGGCGGCTTCGAGCCGCCTAGCCCCCTCAATGCCCCCTGAAGGCGTTTTTTCCGCACCCTGCTAGAGGAGTTCGGCAAGAAATGGCACGGGAGCAAGGAGAACCTGCACCGGCGGCTGACCGATTCCTGGAGCGACATTGCCGGCTCATACGCGCAGTCGGCCGAAGCGCGCCTCTTCCTTCGGCGCGCCGACGATGTCCTCGTCGATCTGAGCCGCGAAATCTCAGAGCGCATCGATGAGCGAGGGGCCGTAGCGGACGGCGCGCTCGCGCTAGCGGACCTCCTGGACAACGTCTGGACCCTCGCCCTGGAACGACCGGCCGACCGGAACTGGGTCACTCCGCTCCTGCAAATGCGGCTCGAAACGAGTGAATGGAGGCAAAGCGGGCGCGGGTCTTCGACGTCCGAATGACTCGCGGGTTCGGTTGTGTCAGGAGCGAAGCCCCTGTGCGACGACAGAAGCAGATCAGGTCACGTCGCCTCGCCCACGCCAGCCGTCACCCGGAATGGCACGGAGACGATTTTGTCATTTCTGAACAGTGATTCCGATGTTCGTGCAGCCCCTGCCTGAGTTGAGCCGACCGCGCGACCGGACCACTAGTCCGATGACCCGTAGCCCGCTCGGAAGCCGGGACCCAGTGCTTGGGCTGGCTCCGGCACCGTGATCTCCTCGGAGACCTGGTCGCTCCAGTCCGCATACGATTCGATCAGGCGATCCTCGGCCTCGTAGGCGTAGGGATTCGGGACGAGCGCGTCCAGCTGCTCCTCGTCCACCTCGTCGCGATGCTCCGCCAGCCAGCTAACGGTCGTCCGGATCGCGTCGGCAGGATCCACCGCGTCACGGTGGCCGAGCGACCGCAGGCTGGCGGTGTCGAACTGCTCATTCGTCACGGCGTAACCGGCGGCAAGCCGGCCGGCAAGCGGATGGGCGATCGGGACCGCCTCCCACGTGTGTTCCAGCTCCTCTGCCACCAGGCGAATGACGTCTCGCAGCATGTGGGTCGTCGTGTCGACCGCGTGAAACGCGCGTCCGGAGGATTCCTCACGGTCGACCAGTGTGAGCACCTGCTGCGCCGCGTTTTCGATGTAACACGATGGCCGTAGCTGACTTCCGTCACCCGGCACGATCACGTGTTTGCGGCCGTCGAGGACGCGGCGGACCAGCGGCCAGAGCCACTGGCGAGGCACGCGCGGACCATACAGATCGGTGTATCGCAGCATCGTCGCCTCGAAGTCTCCGGCAGCGTGGCGCGCGAACACGTCGCGCTCGGTTTGCGCGACGGCCCAGCCGAACCCTTGCCCGCGATCCTCGAACCGAGGGTGCGTCTCATCGTGTGGGAGCGCGCGCCCCTGCGGGAACGGCAGTTGGCCAGGCGGCAGGTTGCCTCCCTTGCCCCCGATCGCGATAAAGCGCTCGCAACGTCCCGCCATCACCTCCACGATGTAACGAAGCCGCCCATACATGGAGACCACGAGGTCCCACGAACTGTCGCCGAAGTCGGCGTTCAGCGCGCCGAGGTCGTCAGGGTTGCCGTGCAGGTGCTGATGCACGTCCGGGAGCGCCGCGGTCTCGTGCGTCCCGCGGTGATAGATCGCGACTTCGTACCCACGATCGATCAATCCTTGAACGACCCCGGGTCCGGTCGGCCCCGTTCCACCGATCACGAGTGCGCGCATCAGCTTCTCCCGTCGTTCCGCCGCGATGAGAGCTTAGTCCTCTCGCCAGATCAGCTCCGACATGATTCGGTCCGCAGCCCTGGCCGGTTCTGTCCTCGGACGACCAGCTACCAGCGATCCCAGTGCGTGATCTCGTCGATCGGCCTGCGCGTGACCGGACCGAAGCGACCCATCGGATAGCCGACCGGGACGAGGCAGAAAGGCTCGACCCCA
This sequence comes from Dehalococcoidia bacterium, assembly GCA_965248675.1. Lineage (GTDB taxonomy): Bacteria > Chloroflexota > Dehalococcoidia > UBA2979 > UBA2979 > UBA6627. The sequence goes on along the minus strand of CBDFJZ010000008.1, from coordinate 633,106 downwards.
TCCGGCACACCCAGCACCTCCTTCGCAGCCGCACGGTCGCGCAGCGGCAACGTGGTGGGGACGGCGCCGAGGCCGAGCGCGCGGGCTGCCAGCAGCAAGTTCTGCACCGCTGGCCAGACCGATCCTCCCGAGGCGATACCACGCACGAAATTGTCCTCGGGGGGCGCAGCGAGCTCGAGGCACGCGACGATGTGCACGGGGACGTCCTGCAGGTGGTCAGTGTGCCACTGTGAAGCGCGGCGTTGGCGCGCGGCCGCTTCGTCGGGTGGGGGTGGACGCTGGCCGTACGCGGCCTGGCGCGCCTCGCGATTGAGGTCGGCAAGCCTCGACTTTTGCTCCGGGTCGCGGATCACGATCCAGCGCGTGTTCTGCGTGTTGCTCGCCGTCGGCGCCTGGTTCGCCGCGTCGATCAGCCGGCGGATCACGTCCTCGGGAACCGGATCGGGCTTGATGCGCCGCATCGCACGGCAGTTGTATATCACCTCAAAGATCCCCAGCTGCTCGGTCATCGTGCGCTCCTTTGCGACCAGTCTCTCGCGCGCTCGTTTCGCCTGAGCCAACGCGGAATGTACCCCAAGGTCCATGCCCAGCCTCGGAAGCACATCGGGCGCCAACGGTCCTCATCCGAATCACAGGCGGCGTAGGATGTTGCCGAGTCTCCGGCCCATTGGTGGAATCGCGTCGCGTCGCGACGATCGGGGGCGGTGAGCGGAGCAGAGATGCGGCAGCTCGAGTCGGACGCAGAGGTCGTCATCATCGGCGGCGGCATCGTCGGCTGTTCGGCCGCGTACTACCTGGCGAAGCGCGGCGTGGACGTTACGTTGATCGAGAAGGGCGACATCGCCGGCGAACAGTCGAGCCGGAACTGGGGCTGGGTGCATCAACAGGTTCGTTACCCGCAGCTGATTCCGCTGGCGGTGATGTCCACTCGCATCTGGGCGGGGTTGGAGCACGAGCTCGAGGCCGATCTCGAATGGGAACAGGGCGGCAACTTCAGCCTCGGATTCGACGAAGCGGACATGGCCGACTTCGAGTCGTGGCGCGGCCCGGCGCGCGAGCTCGGCCTGGAGACCGCGATCCTCACCCGCAACGAGGTCTCCGCGCTCGTACCCGAACTGGGCGGCCCGTGGATCGGGGCGATTCACGTGCCCTCGGACGGGCAGGCGAGCCCGCAGCGCGCGACCGCCGCGTTCGCCGCCGCCGCGGAGCGGCACGGCGCCCGCATCCACACGCGGTGCGCGGTGGAGGGCGTGCAGGTCGCCGGTGGGGCTGTCGAGGGGGTGATGACGGAAGAGGGGCTGATCCGCACCAGCCAAGTGGTGTGCGCGGCGGGCGCGTGGTCCGCCCGGCTCGCGCGGTCGCTGGGACTGGGGCTTCCGCAGCAGTCGGTCCGGTCGACTGTCGTTCGGACCGTCCCAACAGAGCCGATCACGAACCTCACCGCGTGGGGCGACGGGGTCACCTTCCGCCAGGATCGTCAGGGACGCTTCGTCGTCGCCGGAGGCGGCGGTGCGATCTACGACCTCAATCTCGACGTGCTACGGAATCTTTCGCAGTTCCTCCCCACTGCCTGGGGGAACCGTCGCTGGCTGAGCATCCGCGCCGGAGGTCCGCTCATTCGCGACCTGCGCGCGCTCATTCCGAGGTCCTCCGCCCGGAAACACCCATGGGCACAGCTCCGCGACATCGATCCGGCGCCGCACCGGAAGGGCGCCAGGCGCGCGATCGGCCGCTTCTACGAGCTCTTCCCGTCGCTCGCCGGTCTGCCCGTGGAGCAGACCTGGGCGGGCAACATCGACTCCACGCCGGACCAGGCTCCGGCGCTCGGCTGGGTCGATCGCCCTTCGGGCTTCATGTTCGCAACCGGGTTCAGCGGTCACGGCTTCGCGATGGGACCGGGCGCCGGGAAGATTGTCAGTGAACTGATTCTGGACGAGGCCCCGTCGCTCGACCTGACCAGGTACCGCTTTGCCCGGTTCGCGGAGCACGACCTCGCCCCGGTCACGCCTCGGCGCCGCTGAGCGTGGCGTTCGAGGCCCGAGAGGAGGGCACGATGGCACGAGGAATCCACAGCTACCTACCGGCAGTCCGAGGCGTCACGCACATGATCTCGGCCGGCCACCACCTAGCCGCGCAGGCGGGCTACCGTGTCCTCGAGGCGGGCGGAAACGCCGTCGACGCCGGCGTGGCGTCCGGGATCGTGATCAACACGGTGCTGCCCGAAAATACGAGCTTCGGCGGGGTCGCCCCGATCATGTTTTACGAGGCCGCGTCTGACTCGGTGGTCACGATCAGTGGCGTCGGACGCTGGCCGCGAGCGGCCTCGATCGATCGGTTCAACGAGCAGGCCGGCGGCGAGATTCCGGTCGGGATCTTGCGCAGCATTGTCCCCGCGGCGCCTGATGCCTGGCTCACGGCGCTGGAGCAGTACGGAACGATCAGCTTCGAGCAGGCGGTGGCGCCGGCGCTCGAGCTCGCCGAGCACGGCATCGCCTTCCCGAGAGTCACGCACGAGGCGCTGCAGCAGGATCTCGAATCGCCGGACAGCGTCCTGAAGCAGTGGCCGTCCTCACGCGATAACTTCATGCCCGACGGGCGCGTCCCGGAGGTCGGAGAGCGTTTCCTCCAGCCCGATCTCGCGCGCACCTTCCAACGCCTGATCGAGGCGGAGCGTGCGAGCGCGTCCGAGGGGCGCGAGGCCGCGATCCGAAGCGCGCGCGACCGCTTCTACCGGGGCGACATTGCCCAGGAGATGGCCGCCTTCAGCGAGCAGCAAGGAGGCTTCATCACCTTCGAGGACATCGCCGAGTTCGCGGTGAAGGTCGAGCCCCCGGTGACCGGTACGTTCCGCGATTACACAATCTACACCTGCGACGCGTGGTGTCAGGGGCCGGTCGTCGCGCAGGTGCTGCAGATGCTAGAGCACGACGACCTCCGGTCGCTGGGGCACAACTCGGCCGACTACATCCACCTGCTCTCGCAGGCGCTGAACCTCGCCTTCGCCGATCGCCACGAGTACTTCGGCGATCCTGACTTCGTCGATGTGCCCATCGAAACGCTGCTCTCACCCTCGTACACGCGTGGACGGCGCGCGCTGATCGATATGGCGCGAGCGTTCGCGGAGATGCCGGAGCCGGGCGCCGTCAGCGACGGAGAGCTGGATGCGGCCGCAGCGTCGGCCGCTCCGGTACCCGTCGATGGCGAGGCCGAGTACGACACGAGCTATACCTGTGTCGTCGATCGCTGGGGCAACGCGTTCTCCGCGACCCCGAGCGACGCGCTATTCCATTCACCGGTCGTGCCCGGTCTCGGATTCATCATGTCGGGGCGCGGATCGCAGAGCTGGCTGGAGCCCGGCCAGGCCTCGAGTGTGGAGCCGTGGAAACGGCCCCGGCTGACGCCGAACCCCTCGATCGCGTTCAAGGATGGGCGTCTCTTCATGCCGTTCGGCTGCCCGGGCGGCGACGCCCAGACGCAGGCGATGGTGCAGATGTTCCTCAACATCGTCGAGTTCGGCATGGAGCCGCAGGTCGCGATCGAGGAGCCTCGGTTCACCTCCTCGAACTTCCCCAACTCCTTCTGGCCGCACACCTACTTCCCCGGCCGCCTCAACGTCGAGGCCCGCATCGCGAGCGAGACGGTCGCGGAGCTCACAGGCCGCGGCCACGACGTGCAAGTGCGAAACGAATGGGAGCAGATGAGCGTCGCGGCGCTCTCCGCCATCGTCGTCGACCCCGCGTCGGGGGTGCTGAGTGGTGGCGCCGATCCGCGCCGCGACGTCTACGCGATGGGTAGGTAGCCGCCGCCACCGGGGCAGCGCTGTCGCCCAGGCTCGTTGAGCGAGGCGGGTGAGTCGGGACGTCATCGCCCTCGAGCCCTGGCGTGCGCCCCCGCGGCTGCCTCTAGTACGTTCGGCTCTCGAACTCAGCGCCGCCCATTCGAGGACGGTCCGATCAGCTCGGTTGGCCCTGCAGCCACATCACAACGGCGCTCACCCGGCGGTCGACAGCGGCGTCGAGAGGCAGATCGAGCTTGCCGAGTATGTTGCTGACGTGTGTCTCCGCGGTGCGCTGATTGACCACCAACCGGTCGGCAATGGCGACGTTCGAATGCCCCTCCGCCATGAGCGCGAGCACCTCTCGTTCGCGCTCGGTGAGCCGGTCGAGCGCTCCAGGCTCGCGAGGTCGCTGGATCAGCCGGCTGACCACGTGGGGATCGAGGGCGCTACCACCCGACGCGACGCGGCGTAAGGCGTCCAGGAAGCCGTCGAGCTCCGTCACCCGATCCTTCAGCAGGTAGCCGACGCCGGCCGCGCCCCCCTCGAGCAACTCGATCGCGTATCGCGTCTCGATGTGTTGGGAGAGCACCAGGATGCCGGTGCCTGGAACGAGCCGGCGGACCGCGAGCGCCAGCTCGAGCCCTTCCGTCTCGAACGCGGGGGGCATGCGAACGTCCACGACCAACACGTCGGGCCGGTGTCGCTCGACGCAGGTGAGCACGCCGTCAGCGTCAGAGAACGTCGCAACGACTTCGATGCCGTCCCCGGCGAGCAGGCTGGCCAGACCATCGCGGATCAGGGCGGAGTCGTCGACAAGGATCACTCGCACGGGATCACCGCCACCAGCGTCGTGCCCGCCGGCCCGCTCCGCACGGCGAAGGTGCCCCCCGCTGCGGCCACCCGATCGTCCAGCCCCTCCAGTCCCGATCCGCGGAGGATCGCTGCTCCGCCGCAGCTGTCGTCGCTGATCTCGATGTGCGTCGCCCCGTTGCGTCGCGTGACGGAGACCGAGGCTCGGGTCGCCCCGGCGGCGTGCTTCGCTACGTTGGCGAGGCCCTCGGCCACGACGTAGTAGGTGACGATTTCGACGGCGGCGGGCAGTCGCGCTGGAACGATCCTGGCGTGGACCGGCACCGGCGAGCGCTCGGCGAGCGCATCGACGGCGGCGCCGAGACCACGTTCGACGAGGAGCGCCGGGTGCGAGCCGCGCGACACCGACCGAATGTCGTCGAGCGTGCCGCGGATATCGGCAGTCGCGGACTCGAGCAGGGTCGCGAGATCAGGCTGGCCCGCTGCCTCGGCGAATCGTCTCGCCCGCTGGAGGTCGAGCCCGAGCGCAACGAGGCGCTGCTGGGCGCCGTCGTGGAGGTCGCGCTCGACACGGCGGCGGGCCGCGTCGCTGGCGCCGATGATCCTTCTCCGCGAGTCTTGCACGTCTCGCAGTTGAGCCGCCAGCTCCTCGCTGAGCCGCCCGACCTCGAGCGCGGGGCCCACCGCGGCAACCACCGCGCGCAAGCGGTCAGGTTGTTGACCTAGCGCCGCATCGTGCACCAGGCCGCCCACCAACCTGCCGCCGGATCGGATCTGCGTGATGACACGACTCGCTGAGATATCGCGGGCGGTGACGCCGCCGCCCGTGTCGCTCAGTAGGCGCTCGCCGTCCGGCGACGTGAGCACCTGAACGAACGGGTCCTCCAGCGCCCGCGCGATGGCTGGCTGGAGCCCGACGCCCGACTCGATCTCGACGATGAGACCGGCCAATTCCGGACGGTCCCACCTCGAGGTAGTCTGCCGGAACGCGATGACGAGCGGGACTCCGGCGACGACGGCCAGCGTCGCCGTCTGCAGCGCGCCGCCTCCCCCGTTCCCGTCGCCGATGCCGTAGTCGAGCGAGGAGCCGAACGCGATGAGCCCCCACGACGCGGCGATGACGAGCGTGGCCCACTGCGGCGGATGCCGCCAGCGGCTCTCCGTGTGGAGCTGGTGAACCGCTACCAGCACGACCATTGTGAGTGCAACGCCCGTGAGCAGAGACGAACCAAAGAGCAGGCCTCGGTAGACGCTGGCGCTGTCGACGAATCCGCCGATCACGCCCGGGTGACCGATCAATGTAGCGTCGCGGGCGAGCGGGGCGATTCCGCCAACGCCCGCGGCCAGGGCTGCCGCGAAGAGCGCCCCGCCCCGCCGCCCATCGGAGAGCGGCTCGACCAACAGCCAGACGGCGAGGACGAACGCGAGCGCGGGGGCGAGGCGTCCGACGGTGTAGCCGAGGCTCGATGAGCTGAGAATCAGCACCGACGAAAACGTCAGCACGCCCGCGAGGACCAGCACCCACGCTTGCCGGTCGCTGCCAGGTCGATGAGCGGCGCCGCCCGCCACGATGAACAGCCAGCCGCTCGCGAGCACCAGGGCTCCTTGAAGACCCGGCAGGCGGGGCGGGAACGGCTCCTCGTCCAGTGTCCAGCTCTCGATCAGTCCGTCATCGTCGACGCGGATCCGCGCCACCAGAGGGAGGCCGTCCTCGCCGACCCCGAGCCCGCCGGCGAAGCCGCTGTCTCGCTCGCTGAATCGCACGAACGTGACAGCGCCAAAGGTCTCGTGGACGAGATCCAGGAAGTCGTTGAAGCTCGCGGCCGTGGCTTCCGGGCTGAGCGACGGCGCAAGCCGCTCGCTCAGGTCCGCGTCGGTGACCGTCCGCCTATCGCTTAAGAGCTGAAACGACCAGCGCATGTGGTCGTCGAGCGCGCTGCCGTCGCCGTCCTCGAGGGACTCGACCCGGACGAGCTCGGAAACCGGTAGCCCGTGTTCCGCCCCGGCGAGCCAGAGCACGCTGGAGACCGCCGTGATCCCGAGCACAACGCCGACCGCCCGCCAGGGGCAACCGCAGCTGCTGCATCGGCGGATTGTCGCACGCAGGGCGTAGAGCCTCATCCGCGCACGCACGGACCAGCGAGCCCGGACCGCCACTGATCGAAGTGCCGCGCGCACCCCGATGGCGGCCGCGATCGGCGTGGCTACGGTCGTGTCATCGAATCCAACAGGAGGCAACGATGACCAGCAGATTCACCGTTCGGCGGCTCGCCGCGCTTGTCCTCGCGGTGGTGACTTCCTCCGCTTTTTTCTTCTGGGCCGTAATCGTGCTGGTCGTCGTCAGCTCCGATGACGCGTCCGACGACAATCCGGAGGCGTTACTGCCCGAGCTTCCGGCGGCCTCTGCGACAGCACCGGCGCCGACTCCGACCGCTCCGATCGCCGAACCCACGCCTTCGGCGACCGCGCTGCCGGCTGCGACTAGCGAGCCTCCGCCCGCTTCCGCGTCTGGCCAGGGGACGCCGCCGCCCGCTGCTCCGACCGACTACAGCGAGCTGGGCCCGGCTTACGCGGCCGCCGAGGCCGCCCTGCGGGCGGCAGGAAGAGAGACCGTCGATGCACTGCTGAGCGGTGATGCCGCGACCCCGTACGCGCGCTTTAGCGAAGCCTTCGCAGCCGAGCTCCCCAGGCTCGAACTCGAAGCCTTCCTGCAAGAGCTCCGCGGAGACAGAGTTCACTTCGGCTTCCGGGTTGCCAGCGAGGCCGGCGAAGCGCGTGCGATTTTCGACGGCCGGCTCAGCGACGGCACGATCTCCGGCGACTTCGCGTTCGTCGGCCAGGCCCGCGGTACGTTCTTCCTGGAGCGATCGCTTCCGGCCGAGCCAGCCGCACCGCTCGTCGGTCAATGGGCGGGCGTGGGCGCGATCGGTGAAGCGCAGCTCGGCATCACCGTCGACATCGAGGGTGAAGGAGAAGAGCTGACCGGCACCATCGACGTTCCCGTGCAGGGGTTGTTCCAGGCGGTGGTCGAAGACGTTCGCTACGAAGCTGCGGTGCGGGTCGGAACGCTCCTCGCGGAGAGCGTAGTTCCATTTTCGCCCGACCTCGGTGTGTACACCAGCGAACATGCCTGGGGCCCCTCCACCCTGGTGCTCGCGGTCTACCTTGACGGTAACGGCACCATATTGAACCTCGATCAGTCATGGCAGGCCCCTCTTCCGCTGGCCCCGAATCCGGACTTCACGAGCGAGACCGAATTCCGAACCCCCCTTCGATGGCCTCTGGTGGGTCTCCAGGGGTGGTCCGAGGGAGATCCAGAACCACCACGTCGTCGCTTCCTCCCAATTTCACGGTTACGACATCATCATCTGGAAAGACGGGGCAGCCTATCGTGGCGATGGCTCCGCGAACGAGGATTACTGGGCCTGGGGACAGCCGGCCCTCGCGCCCGCCGATGGGACGATCGTGGCCGTCCTCGACGGTCTCGAGGACAACACGCCTGGTGTCACCAAACCCGAGCCTCACCCGGCGGGGAACCACGTGATTCTGCAGACCGGAACCGCTGAGTTCCTGTTCATCGCCCACCTCCAGCAAGGCAGCGTCCGGGTCAGGGAAGGGGAACACGTGACCGCGGGAGCTGTCCTGGGCCTCACCGGGAACTCAGGGAACTCGTTCGGGCCGCACATCCACATCCATCTCCAGGACGAGCAGGACTTCTTCAGCCGCACCGCAACTGGTCTGCCACTGCCCTTCATTGATTCCAGCGTCAACGGCGAGCCGGCCGCGGCCAATACCCCGGTACAGGGTCAGTTCATCGGGCCCGCCGCACAGGACACGACCACCTCGTGACGTCGACAGCCCGCGGGGCCGCCGGCCGCATCGGCCCGGCCCCGCGGGCGAGAACAGGGATACGACATGACCGACGCGATCATCGAGGGCACGGGCCTGAACAAGAGCGAAGACAGGGGCGCTCTCCTCGCGCAGCACCAGCGAAGACTGGTCCCGTCGTTCGAGCGGTAACGGAGGAAGCTGAATGACTGTCATCGCACCCCGAACCAGCCTTGTGACCCGCGGCCGCTCCACGCCAGATCGCGACCATGGTGCAGTCCCGCGCCGTGGTTCGTTGCCTGGTTCGTTCGACCTCCGCTTGAGGTCCGTAACGACGGGCGCATCCCCCGCCCGCCCGCCCTGCGCGACCCCCCGTCGCCGCTCAGCTCGTGGATCGATGGCGGCCGGGGTGCGGCCTCGAGGTGCTCACGCCGCGAGAGCGCGAGGTGCTCGCGCTGCTTGCGGAGGGTCTCACGAACCGAGGCATCGAAGCGCGACTGGTTGTGAGCGGTGGCACCGTCCATAGCCATCTCCGCCACATCTTCGCGAAGCTGGAGCTGCCCAGCGGCGAGATGGAACACCGCCGCGTTCACGCCGTACTCACCTACCTACGCTCGTGACCGCGTCCGGACAGTCGTTTCCCCCGGCACGTTCTAGTTCGAGTCACGGAGGGTGGCAGGTCGGCCAGGCGCGGCGTCACCCGCTCGGGCGCCCAGCGATCTGGATCAGCGGGAGGCCGAACTTCCGCCCGAGGCATCCATCCACCTCCACGGCCAGCTCGGCCATCGACGGTGACGCCGACCCGTCGACTGTCGCATCCCGCCGCTTCGTGCCTCGAGCGCCGCTACGAGAAGGCGACCGTCGCGGCCCACACCGTTCCGATCAGCCCCGCCCCATAGCAGGCCACGGCGATGTAGAGGCCAAACTGACTCAAGCCGACGTCAACCAGCGTGTGGCGGAACCGGTGCGCCCAGTGCGCGAACATCAGGAAGGCGACGCCGAACACCACGAGGCGTCCGAGCGGGTTCGTGAGCACCTTCTCGATGTGATCGAAGTCGACCGCGTCGGCCGACAGCAAGAACCCGGTCACGATGATCAGCACCGGCATCATCAAGGCCGCGACCATGCCACCGGCTGAGAACAGTGACCAGAGGAGCGGCTCGTTCGATGCGCGCATGTGCGATCCCGCCTTACGCCAGGAAGATGATCAGAACGATCAGCGAGACGCCAAGCCAGGCCACCATGTGCGCGCCGACCAACGCCTGGGGCGGCACGAACTCCTCGCCGCGCCGGATCCGTATCGCCTTCGGCACGGCCTGGAACCAGGTGACGGTGTGGAGCAGCGCGAATGCCAGCGCGACGAGGTGGAACACGATCACCAGCGGCGACTGAAGGAAGTCGCGGTACTCCTCGTACGCGGCCTCGCCATCGTGCACCCTGCTGACGAGGATCAGCATCAGCACCACGTAGACCGCCAGGAACACGGCGGACAGCTCGCGCAACATGAACAGCCGGTACGGCCAGCTCGCGAGGAACCAGGTGTTCGAGTGGTGGCTCGGGTATGGCTTCGCCATCGCGGCTGGTCCTAGTCGCGCTTGCCGCCGAACGGCAGGAACGACGTGAACCAGCTGACGGTGCTCTCGAGCTTCGCGGACTGGATCGCCCCGGCCGGGTCGACGTGCTTCGGGCAGACGGAGCTGCACTCGCCGACGAAGGTGCAGTCCCAGATGCCGTCGTCGGACCAGACCAACGGGTAGCGTTCGTCGTTGCCCTCGTCGCGCGAGTCGTGGTTGTAGCGCTGAGCGAGCGCGAGCGCGGCCGGGCCTACGAACTCCTGGTTGTGCTGGTACACCGGGCACGCCGAGTAGCAGAGCATGCAGTTGATGCACATGCTGAACTGCTTGAAGTCCGCGAGCTGGCCGGGCGACTGCCGGTACTCGCCATCCGAGAGCGGCTGCTCTTCCTCGCGAATGATCCACGGCTTGATCGCGCCGAGCTTGTCCATGAAGTCGTCGAGGTTGACGACGAGATCGCGCTCCACCGGGAAGCCGGCCAGCGGCTCGACACGGATCGGTCCGGGAAGGTAGTCACGCAGGAACGCGGCGCAGGTGAGCTTCGGGACGCCGTCCACCATCATTCCGCATGACCCGCAGACGCCCATGCGGCACGACCAGCGATAGGTGAGCGAACCGTCGTCCTCGTCCTTGATGTGGTTGAGCGCGTCGAGCAGAACCCACTCAGGGCGGTAGGGCACCTCGAAACGGTCGTAGGTGGGACGATCGTCGCGCTCCGGGTGGTAGCGTGCGATCTCCAGCGTGATGGTCTCCTGCGCCGTCGCCGCGGTAGTCAATGAACCCCTCCGGTCCTGCCTCGAGCGCTAGTGGTCGCGCCCGTACACGCGCACCTCAGGCGGCCACTTCGTGATCGCGACGTCGCTGTAGTCTATCCGCGGCGCGTCCTCTCCGCGGACAGCGACCGAGTGTTTCAGATAGCGCTCGTCGTCACGCGAGGTGTGGTCGGTGCGCTGATGCGAGCCGCGCGATTCCCGGCGCTCGAGCGCGGAGTGGGCGACGGCCTCGGCGATCTCGATCATGAATTCGAGCTCGAGCGCGGACGTGAGCTCCGTGTTGAAGCTGAGACTGCGGTCGTCGAGGTGGACGCCAGATTGGAAGCGAGCCTTGATCTCGGCGAGCGTTTCGGTCGTCGCTCGGATCGAGGCTTCGTCGCGGTAGATGCCGCAGCCGCTCTCCATCGCCTGTTGCATCTCGGCGCGCAGCATGGAGATGCGTTCCTTGCCGTCCGTGTTGTTGATGTACTGCTGTGAGATGCGCTGTTGTTCCGCCGCCGCCTGCTGTTCCACCCCGTCCGAGTCGATGTCCGGGTGTTCGCGCGCCCAGATCGAGGCGTTGTGGCCCGCGCGCGATCCGAAGACGAGTAGCTCAGTCAGCGAGTTCGATCCAAGCCGGTTCGCCCCGTTGATCGAGACGCACGCGCACTCGCCGGCCGCGTAGAGGCCGGGCAGCGCGGTGGCGGTGTCGATGTCCGTGTCGATTCCACCCATCATGTAGTGGACGACCGGGCGCACCGGGATCTGTTCGTGGACGGGGTCGACGCCGCCGTAGTTCTTCGCCAGTTCGCGCACGAACGGGATCTTCGTCTCGATCTTCTTCTCGCCCAGGTGCCGCACGTCGAGGTGCACGTAGCTGCCGTAGTCTCCCTCGAAGACGTTGCCCTTCTGCTCCTCTTGCATGAATGCCTGCGACAACCGGTCGCGGGGCCCGAGTTCCATCGCGCGGAGCTGCGGATGGCGCGCGTCGGCGACGTCGAACGCCTCGCCGAGATCGTAGTCCTCGAGGTAGCGCTCGCCCTTGGTGTTGAGCAGGATGCCGCCCTCGGCGCGGGCAGCCTCGGTGATCAGGATTCCGGTACCGGGGAGGCCGGTCGGGTGGTACTGGACGAACTCCATGTCCTTGAGCGGCACGCCGGCGATGTAGGCCATGCCCATGCCGTCGCCGGTCTTGATCGCGGCGTTGGTGGTGAACGGGAAGATGCGACCGCCCCCGCCCGAGCAGACGATCACCGCCCGCGCGCGGATCGCCCGCACCTGCCCGGTGAGCAGCTCGATCGCAGCCACCCCCTGGCAGCGGCCGTTCTCGACCAGCAACCGCGTGGCGAACCACTCGTCGTAGCGTTTGATCGAGGTGTACTTCAACGAGGTCTGGAAGAGCGTGTGCAGCATGTGGAAGCCGGTCTTATCGGCGGCGAACCAGGTGCGCTCCATGCTCATGCCGCCGAATGGCCGCACGGCGACGCTGCCGTCCGGCTCCCGGCTCCAGGGACAGCCCCAGTGCTCCATCTGGATCATCTCGTTCGGCGCTTCGTTCACGAACGCCTCGACCACGTCCTGGTCGGCGAGCCAGTCGGAGCCGGAGATGGTGTCGCGGAAGTGGTCCTCGAGCGAGTCGTCGGGCTTGATCACGGCGGCGGCGCCGCCCTCGGCGGAGACCGTGTGGCTCCGCATTGGATAGACCTTCGAGACCATGGCGATGTCGATGTCGGGGTTCGCCTCCGCCGCGGCGATCGCCGCGCGCAGCCCGGCGCCGCCGCCGCCGACGATCACGATGTCGTGCTCGAGTACGTCTGCCACGCGTCACTCCCGGCCGGCGGCCACGCCCACCCGCTTCTCGAAGCACTGGTTAGGGGCCGAGTCCAGCAGCTGGCGTCCGAAGCGAGAGCCGGCGCGGTCGATCGGAGCAAGCTCGGGCCAACTGCCACTGAGACATAACACAGTTGATCGAGGTTGCCAAGATCTGAGCCGTCATGCCGCGCGCGGAAGTGACGACGGGTTCGTGATACACATGGCTCGCGCGTTCGACGACTGTCTCGAGTACCCCGGGGAGCGACGATGTACCTCAACCGGTTCGCGCCGGACACCGACCCGATCGACATGACGAAGTCCGACGAGTTTCGAAGTTTGCTCGAGAGCGCCGACGACCTCGGGCTGATCGACTCGGTCGACACGCACCCGCGGTACGGGTCGCGGAACGTGGTGGCGAACGGGATTCGGCTGCATCTGCTCGAGTGGGGAGAAGCGAAGTCTCCAGGCGTCCTCCTGCTCCACGGGGCGAACCAGAGCGCGCACAGCTGGGACCTCGTCAGCCTCGCGCTGGCCGCCGACTTCCACGTGATCGCGATCGATCAGCGCGCCCACGGCGACACGGAATGGCCGCGCGACGGCGAGACATCGAGGCAGTCGATGGCCGCGGACGCGCAGGCGGTCCTCGATCAGCTCGGGATCGAGCAGCCGGTGGTGATCGGCCATTCGATGGGAGGCGTCGTAGCGATGACGCTGCTGACCGCCCATCCCCGCCTCGCCAGCCGCGCGGTGTTTGTCGACATCGCGCCGGAGGTCGCGGGGAGCACCAGGCCGAACGAGGGGCAGCAGCGGATCCGCGACTTCATCACCAGCGCGCGCGAGTTCGATTCGATCGACGACTACATCGAGCGTGTGGTCGAGTACGACCCGTTTCGGTCGCGCGAGCACATCCGTCGCACGCTGATCTACAACCTGATGCAGCGCAGCGACGGCAAGTACGTCAGCAAGAACGGGTTGCGCCGCCTGGCCGAACCGCCTCGGCCCGGCGATGAGCTCGGAACGAGGCCGACCCTCGAGGACGTGCGGACGATCGAGTGCCCGGCCCTCGTCGTTCGCGGCGCCGAAAGCCGCGTGCTCGAGCCCGAGCATGCCGAGGCGTTCGCTGAGGCGTTGCCGGCGGGGCAGCTCGTGACCGTCCCGAAGTGTGGCCACAACGTGCACTCGCAGAACACACCCGGGTTCCTCGAGGTGCTCCTGCCGTTTTTGCGGGGCTAGGACTGGAGCAGGGCGCTCCGAGTGGGCGACGGCTTCGGGGGCGGGCTTGCTTCTAGGGCGCGGGCTGGCCCGGAACGGATTGCTCGGGCTGAACTCCCTGGGCCAGAACAGCGAAGACCCGCTCAGCTTTCGCCTCGGCCTCGTCGCGCGGCAGCCGAGTCGCCTCGGTGAGCAACCGGTCCTGCACGATCTGAATCAGTTCGGCCATCGCCCACAGGTCGGCCGTTGCCCGATAGATCCCACGGGTCTGGCGATCGCGGACGTTTTTCACGACCGTCTCTCGCCGCCGGGCGCGGGCGTCGAGCTCAAGAGCGGCAAGCTCGGGTTCGGTGCTTTCCAGGACTCGGCTCTGCTCAGCCAACCGCATCGCGTCTGCGTGCTCGGCGTTCCAAGCGGCCATCGCACGGAACGAGGCCATCAGGGCATCCTCGGCCGACGTCCCCTCCGGCGCAGCCGCGCGGAGCGCCGGCATGAGTCCCGCCTCGAGCTCGGCGTCGAGCGCCGCGCGGAAGAGCGCCATCTTGCTCCCGAAGTGCCCGAAAATGCCCCCGCGGCTCAGCCCGGTAGCCGCTTCGAGATCGCGCACCGTGGTGCGGTCGTACCCCTTCTCCGCGAACAGCCGCCCAGCAGCCGACAGAATCTGCTGTCGCCGCTCCTGTAGCGCCTCAGCGCTCAGCTTCGGCATCCGGTCACCTCTCCCGCAGCGGATCACCCGGCGCAATAAACCGTACGGACGTGTTTGACGATATGGTCGATTTCCGCTGGACGTCAATTGGGGATTGACAAACAAGACGGACGTACGTTATCAGTCATCTCTACTAAACACGAACGTACGGTTTAGTTGCAGCCGAGAGGAAACCGCAATGACACAGCTCGATCCTTCAGCCCTGATTCGCATCGTCGAAGCCACGACTGGGGTCCACCGCGCTCAGGCGGCTGGTCTCTGGCTGCGCACGTTCCGCGTCGGGGAGCCCTGGCGGGCCGACACCTCGGGCCGTGTACTGCTCGCACTCGACGGCCAGACGCCCGTAGCGGTCGCCCGGGTACAGGTCACGCAGTTCGGTATACCCAGCCCCACCGGGTTCCGCGTCGCGCAGGGAAGCGACGCCGAGGCCCTGCGCGCACAGATGATCGACTCCCTCGGTGGGCCTGCGGCCGCCGCCCGGAACGGCGATCGCCAACTCGCTGCGTAGCCGCCCGACGGCGGGCGACCTCGGAAAGGCAGATCTCATGACAACCATCGCATCAACACAGCCAGAGACCGCCGCGAAGCAGTCCGACGCGTCGATCACCGCGGCCGATTGGTTCGCCGGCGGCGAGCGCGTCCCCTTCGACCACGACGCGCGCAGGATCGAGGGGTCCGCGGACTCGTCCTCGGTCCAGGTCTGGCGGCGGGTCGTAGGTGGGCCGGCAGCGGCCGATGCGACCTGGACTACCTTCATGCCGGGTTTCCCGGACGGCTCATTTGGCTGGGCGAAGGTCGACCCGCTACTGAGGGGCGACGGCATGGCGCCGAAGCTCTTCGTCGAATACGTAGGACAGGGCGACTCCGACAAGCCCGCCGGGTACCCGTACGGCACGATGGAGCGCGCCGATCTGATCGAGGCGCTCTGGGAGGCCGAGGGCGTTCGGTCCACCTTCCTCGTGAGCTTTGACTACTCTTCGCTGGTTGCGCTCGAGCTGCTGAGCCGCCGCCTTGACCGGCTGGAACGCGGCGCCGATCCAGGGGGTGCGATCCAGGGCGCGCTGTTCATCAACGGTGGCTTGTTCGCTGACGCGCACAGCCACCCCTTGATGACCACCCCAATCCTCAACTCCCCGTTGGGCGGGTTGATCACCGCGATCGGCCAGCGTTCTGGCTTTGCCGCGAAGCAACTGCTCAAGCGTGTGGCGCTGTTCTCGAACGAGTACCGCGTGAACTCGGCGGAGATCGACGAGATCCACGACGCGATCAGCCGCCGTGATGGCTTTCGGTTCTTGAGCCGTGGCGCAGGGTTCCGACCGGAGCATCAGAAGCGGTACGCCGAGCGCTGGGACCTGCGGCGCTTGTTCCTGGCTCTGGACGAATCCGTCTCGTTCCACGTGGTTGGGAGCGAGGGTGACCCATTCGAACCGAAACAAGTGATCAAGGCCCGTGAACGTCTGGGAGATCGGGGGCTCGATGTGCGGCTCGTCCCCGGCGGCCATCTGGCGACCCACGAACAGCCCGCGGCACTCGCACGAATCATCGAGGAAGTCGGACCCAGCGCGAAGCCGAGCGGCTCCGCTCGCTAGTCCACTTCCACCGACCGATCTGCACGAACGGAGAAAGCAATGTCTGACCTGAACACACTTCTGGAGCGCAACAGAAGCATCGCGGCGCAGTTCGACAACGGAGACCTTCAGATTCGCCCGCGGACGTCAACGATGCTCTTGACCTGCGTCGATGCCCGCGTCGATCCGGCACACCTCTTCGGGCTGGGCCTGGGAGATGCCTTGGTGATCCGAAATGGCGGCGGCCGGATCACCCCGGCGGTGATGGGCGATCTCGGCGTCCTCGGTGTTCTGGGCGCCAACTTGCCGGGCAACTTCGCCAGCGGCGCGGCGCAGCCTGAACTCGTCGTGATGCATCACACGGACTGTGGCATGGGCCGCCTGGCGAGCGCTCCGATCCAGCAACAGGTGGCGGAGCGACTCGGCCTGAGCGACCAGGAGGTCGCGGCGATGGCTGTCGTGGACCCAGCGGCGACGGTCCGATCGGACATCGAGCGGCTGCGGAACAACCCCGGAGCTCCTGACACGCTGGTCGTCTCGGGCCTCGTGTACGACGTGAGCACGGGCAAGGTCGATGAAGTGGTGCCGCCGGCGCCGCTCCGTGGCTCAGCCGTTTCGCTCGAGCCGGCCCGCTGAACGGCGCGGAGTTACACGTCCCTCCGCACCGAGCACTCAGCGTCGCTGAGCCCTCGGAGCGGGCCACGCTGCGTGGCGAGTTAGCCGACCAGCAGGGCGGGCGAGGCATAGGTCGCGAGGCCGGCGCCGATCGTGCGCAGGATGCCTCCGGTGCGCCATGCGACGAGAACAGCGACGGTCACTGCGGCGAGCTCGATCGGCAGATCGCGAGGCTGCGGGCCCCGCCGAGTGCACAGCTCGAGCAGAGAGCCGCCGGGTTCCCGGCGGCTCTCTTCGTTGTTGGAGCTACAGTGCCGCGCAGCGGACCGCGGTGATCGGCGCCAGGTGGTCGATCAACTCCGTCCACTGCCCGCCACCGTTGCTCGAGGCGTATACATGCCCGCCGCTGGTTCCGAGGTAGAGCCCGAGTTGTCTCGAGGCGGTGATCCCGTCGTTGGTGAGCGCCTGGCGGTAGACGCCCTGGAGGACGTGGCCGTCGGGGAGCCCGGTGCCCAGCGACTCCCAGGACTCGCCGGCGTCGCAGGTGCGGTAAACCCGGAGGTCACCGCCGGCGGGGATCCGCGCCTGGTCGAACTGGAGCGGGATCACGTAGAACGCGTCTGGGTCGGCCGGGTCGATCGTCGAAGCGAAGCCGAACTCGCCGGGCAGGCCGGCGGCGATCGACACCCATTGCTTGCCTCCGTCGTCGGTGCGGTAGACGCCCGGGTGATGCTGCTGGAAGAGGCGCTCGGGGCGCAGGGGGTGGACGTGGAGCGAGTGAACGCACTGACCGGCCTCGGGCTCGCGGTCGGGCAGGTGATCGATGATGCAGCCGCGGTTGCGCGCGGACCACGAGGCGCCGCCGTCGGTGCTCTCGAAGACCCCGGCGGCAGAGATACCGACGAACAGGTGGTTCGGATCGTCGGCTGCGACCTGGACGTGGTGGAGGGTCATCCCGGCGGCGCCGGGGAACCACATGCTCCGCGTCTCGTGTTCCCAGAGTGATCGACAGAGCTCCCATGACTCCCCGTTGTCCGAGGAGACGAAGAGCGCTGCCGGGTCGACCCCGGCGTAGAGCAGCCCCGGAGCGGTCTTCGGCCCCGGCTCGATCGTCCAGATCCGCGCGAGGCTGGCGGGGAAGGTGCGCGCTTTCGCCCAGGAGTCCGCTTCCGGGTCCCAGTCGGCGTAGCTGTACGTCTCGCCGTGAAACTCGGGCGCGGGCCCCTCCTCCCACGTCGCTCCGTCGTCGTCGGAGCGATGGAGGTGCGGCCCCCACTGCTCGTGACTCGCAGCCACGTGCAGCCGGTTCGTCCGAGGATCGCGAATCGCGTAGTCGATCTGCCAGCCGGCGAAGTGGATCTCCTCGAACTCCCAGCGGTCGCGGTCCTCGGAGCGACCGATCACGAGCCCCTTTCGTGTGCTGACGAGGAACTCGTAGCTCATGCTGATCCCCCTGATACGGCCTGGATGACGTGAATGGTGTCGCCCGGTGAGACGGCGTCGCTGAGTGCGCGCCGGTCCTTGATCAGCGTCTCGTTGAGAAACACGTTGACGTGACGGCGGACCGCGCCGGTGTCCGTGAGCAGGTAGCGTCTCAGCTGAGGATGGCGCTCGAAGAGCGCGTCGAACGCCTCGCGAACGCTCGTGCCGCTCAACTCGTGCTCCAGCTCGTCGCGGGCCTGCGCCGCGAGCGCGCGTGTGAGGATGAGTTCGGGCATCGCACCTACCGCTCGAGCCGATCGCTCCGCTGATCCTGGGCGCGCGGAGTAGAGGCAGCGCTCGGACCTATCGCAACCGATAAGTTGCGCATTCCCAGGGACGCCGCGACTGCAGCCTGGACTGGCGCTACGGCCAGCCGAGTAGTTGCACGATCGATCCGGCGACGAACGTGCGCAGCGTCGGGCCGCACCCCGCGCACCCCGCGCACCCCGCGCGTTGCCGAGGGCGAGGCCAGGCTTCGAGGGCGCGCTGGCGCCGTCGCTGAACGTCTGCTCGAAGCGCGCTCTCATACACGGCGCCCGACCTCGCTCGCCGCCAGCTCGACCGATAGCAGGCGCCGCTTCCACTGCTTGCCCCAGCGGTAACCGCCGGCGTCGCCGCTTACCGGCACCACGCGATGGCAGGGGATCGCGATCGGTAGTTCGTTGTCGGCGCAGGGGCGGGCCACGGCGCGCGCGCCGCCCGGCACGCCGAGGAGCTCGGCGTGCTGACCGTAGGTTCGCGTCTCGCCTCGCGGGATCGCGCGCAGCGCGGTCCAGACCTTGAGCTGGAAGGCGGTCCCGCGCACGTCGAAGGGGAGCTCGAGGATGCGCGTCTGGCCGGCGAGGTAGCCGCCGACGAGATCGAGCCACGGCGCCAGCTCCTCGCACGATTCGAGCAGCTCGGCGGCCGGGAACTCGTGCCGCAGGCCCTCGACCAGCTCCGCGCGATCGTGGCCGAGACGGACCGAACAGATGCCCGTTTCGGTCGCCGCGATCACGATCGTGCCAGGGTCCCAATCGTTCGTCGCGTAGCGGATCAGCTGGTCGGGTCCGCCGCGCCGATAGGCGCCCGGCGTCATGCCGAGGGCGCCGCTCAGCTCGTACAGTCGCGCGCTGGAGCCGTACCCGGCATCGAGGATCGAGGCGGTCAGGTCGCGGTCGTCGCTCGCTTCCTGCTTGAAGCGACTCAGCCGGCAGGCCGCTCGGTACTCGCGAGGCGACAGTCCGAGCATCTGCTGGAAGTCGCGCTGCAGTCCGCGCGTGGTGACGCGCAGCGACTGCGCGAGCTCGCCAATCGTCGTCTCCGGTTCGGCGTGGAGCAGTGCGCAGGCCATCCGCACCCGCGCGACTCGCTCCGCCTCGTCGGTTAGCGTCTCCGGCCGGCAGCGGCGGCAGGGCCGGAACCCGGCCGACCGCGCCTCGGCCGCTCCGTCGAAGAACGTCACGCGGTCGCGCCGCGGCGTGCGGCTCGGGCAGCCTGCGCGGCAGAAGATGCCCGTCGACTCGACGGCGTAGACGAACCGGCCGCGCTGCGAGGCGTCGCGGCTCTCGACGGCGGTCCAGCGGGTGTCCTCGTTCATGGTGTCCCTATCCCTCGCGCTGTACGGACAGGATCGCTCACCGCGGGCGGCCTATCTATCCAAAACGCGACAGCAAATCGAGGACGTGCGGACGGTGGCAAACGCTACGGCAGCGCCTCCGCGATCGCGAGCGCCGCTTCGAGCGGGAGCGACGTTTCGAGGCGGTAGAAGACGTTCGAACGGTCGCCGCGCCAGATCAGCGTGTTGCGGTCGATCGTCCGTTCCGAGCCGATCACCTCGTCGCCGTCGGCGTTGATGAAGCGGACGACGTAACTCCCGCCGCTGATCCAGTAGCCGAAGTTGCTGCCGACCTGCGGCGTGTCGATGAAGCTGGTGGGCGGGACGCCCTTCGAGAAGTACCCGAAGCCCGTCTCGCGCGTCTGCCAGAGGTCGTAGTCGTCGTACTGCAGCACCGCGATTGGTACGCCGTCGAAGTCGACCAGGTAGAGAGCGTTCGGCTCGGCGTCGTTCGGCCGGACCGGCTCGAATCCGGCAGCCGCGGTGAGCTCCTCGAGCGTGAACGGCGTACCGAGGCTCTCCAGCGGCGGCGGCGTGGGCAGCACGGTGGGTGCGACCTCGGGCGGCAGCGTGGGCAGCACCTCGATCCGCTCGCCCTCGACCAGCCCGAAGAACTCGCCGACGGCGGTCCGCGTCGAGGGCACCGCGAGCGTGGCCAGTACGACGAGGAGCGTCAGGGCGGCGGCGACAGCGAACCGAGGCGTCCAGCGCAGCGCAGGACGCGGTGCGGTCGGTTGGGCGACCACCGCCGCCATCACCCGAGGGCCGATCGCCGGCGTGGCGGGGTACTCCACCGCCGCCGTCAGCGTGTCCAGCTCCCGCTCCCAGCGCACCTCGGAGCGTTCGCTAGCCATCGGACACCTCGCGTTCGAGGTCGGCGGGAATCAACGACGGGTACCGCGCCTCGACGACGGCGCGGAGCCGGCGGCGGGCGCGGCTCAGCCGCGACTTCACGGTGCCCGGGCGCCTGCCGATCGCCTCGGCGATCTCCTGTTCGGGCAGGTCGAGGAAGTGACGCAGGTAGAGGATCACCTGGTCGTCGCGGCCGAGGCGGCCGATCGCGTCGAGCAGTTCACGCTGCTGCTCGCCCTGCTCGACAGCGCGAGACGGACCGGGCGAAGCGACCTCGCGCACCGGCAGCAGGCGGCCGAGCATCCCGCGACGGCGGCCGCGGGCACGGACCTCGTTGAGGGCGAGGTTGGTGACGATCCGGAGCAACCAGGGGCGGAACGGCTCGCCGGCGCGGAAGCGGTGGAGCTGGCGATAGGCGCGGATGAACCCCTCCTGCGCGACGTCCTCGGCGCTGTCGGCATCGCGCACGACGAGGTACGCGGTGCGGAACGCGACCTGCTGATAGCGCTCGACGAGAGGGGCGTACGCCTCGGCGTCGCCGTTCCGCACCGCGTCGATGGCGGCGCTGTCGTCCGTGAGCTGTGCGCGTTCCACGCACCTCTCATACACCGCTGCGTCCGTGCAGGTTCCGTCGAGCGAGCCTGCTTCGCGTCGCTAGTGGCTTCTATTTCGGTGGGAACCCAGGAACCGGTAACGGCCCACCACCCGGGGCGGGAAACGATTGAGCGATCGCTCGCACCCGGGGTGCCCGCGTCGACACAGGTCGCGCGAGCGGCCCTTCGGCGGATACATCCGTACCAGGTTGAGCTAGACGGCGGCCGGCTCTCTGGCGCGGAGGCCGAAGATCAACTGCGGGATCAGGTCCCTGGCCACGCTGCCAGCGTCGAAGGCGCCGGTGGTGGCGAGGTGGAGCATGCCGGTGAAGTGCAGCGCGCCCATCAGCGCGGTCGCCGTGAGGTCGACGTCGGCCACCTCGAGTTCGCCGGTCGCGCGGCCCTCGATCAGCAGTTCGCGCAAGGGCGTCATCATCACGCGATCGGCGTTCGCCATCACTTCGCCCATGTTGCCCGCTCGCCGCACCGCGATCGGCAGCTCCGTACACAGCGGCGGGTGACTCTCGATGCTTTCGAGGATCGCGGTCATCGCCTGCTCGAGGCGCTCCGTCACGGAGCCCTCGGACGCGGCGGCGGAGGCGATCGCGTCACGGACGAGTGAGAACTTCTCGTTGAGGAAGAAGGCGATCAGGTCGTCTTTACCTGAGAAGTAGTAGTAGAGCGTCGCCCGCGGGACGTCCGCGAGCTTGGCGACCTCGTCGATCGTCACGTCGAACTCGGTGCCCTCGAGTTGATTCGAGACCTCGAGCAGTCGCGCGGTGAGTTCCGCCGGCGGTGTCTTCATCTGTGGTCATCCTACTCCGAAACCCTCTTGACAGAGTTTATACTGATGTCTAGGATGTTGTCTATTCGATTTGGACATCTGTCTAAATCAGTTTGGATGACTACAGGACTTCGGTCTGGAGGATAGGTAGAGGCGATGGCACTTGGAATAGCGAGCGATACCGACGCCGCGGCCGCTGAGCCGCGGGACAGTCGCAGGTGGTGGGTCCTGGGCGTGATGTCGCTCAGCATCCTGATGGTGTTCCTGGACAACACGGTCGTGAACACCGCGCTGCCAGCGATCTCGCGAGAACTGGAGGCGTCGACGTCCACGCTGCAGTGGGTGGTCGACAGTTACGCGCTCATTCTCGCCGGCTTGCTGCTGCTCGGCGGCACGATCGGCGATCGCTTTGGACGGCGGCGCTGGATGCTGGCCGGCATGTCCGTGTTCGGCCTGGCGGCCGTGGGAGCCGCGCTCAGCCCGAACGCCGAGGTGCTGATCGCCTTCCGCGCGCTACAGGGCGTGGGCGCGGCGTTGGTGATGCCGGCGACGCTGTCGATTCTGACCGACGTCTTCCCTCGTGAAGAGCGGACGATGGCGATCGGGATCTGGACGGGCGTCGGGGCGCTCGGCATCGGCCTCGGGCCGGCGTTCGGCGGCTACCTGGTCGACAACGTCGGCTGGTCGGCTGTGTTCTGGATGCACATTCCTTTCGTACTGGCGTCGCTCGCTGGAACGCTGGCGATCGTGCCCGAGTCGCGCGACCAGCGGACGCGCAGCCTTGATATCCCCGGTGGCTTGCTGGCGACCGCCGGCCTGCTCGCGTTGGTCTACGGGATCATTCGCGGCAGCGAGGCGGGCTGGACGTCCGTCGAGATCCTGACTTCGTTCACCGTCGCGGCCGGCGCCCTCGTGGCGTTCGCGGTGACCGAGCTTCGGTCGCCCGCGCCGATGCTCCCGTTGCGGTTCTTCAAGCAGCGTGACTTCACGGCCTCGGTGGTGATCATCGGGCTGATGATGTTCGCGATGTTCGTCTCGTTCTTCTTCCTGACCCAGTACTTCCAGCTGGTGCAGGGCCGAACGGCGCTGTCGGCCGGGCTGCTCATCCTGCCGACTTCGGCGGCGATGATGGTCGGGGCGCCGATCTCCGGCGTGCTCGTGAAGCGGGTCGGGCCGCGCGCCCTCATCTCGGCCTCGATGCTGCTGATGACGGCCGGCATCCTGATGTTGACCCAGGTCGAGGTGGACACGAGCACCACCTACGTGATCGCCGCGCTCGCGACGTTCGGCCTCGCGGCCGGCCTCGGGATGGCGCCGCTCACCGACACGGTAATGGCGGCGGTCCCCGTTGACGACGCCGGCGTCGGCTCCGCGGTGAACGACGTAACCCGCGCCCTCGGCGGCGCCCTCGGCATCGCCCTGATTGGCTCGCTGGTCAACGGCTGGTACCGAGGCAACATCGACGAGACGCTGACCGGCCAGGTGCCGGCGGGGGTCGTCGAGGCCGCGCGTGAGGGCATCGGTGTTGCGACGCTGGCCGCCTCGCAGCTCCCAACCGAGGTCGCGACGACTCTC
Source organism: Dehalococcoidia bacterium (assembly GCA_965248675.1). GTDB lineage: Bacteria > Chloroflexota > Dehalococcoidia > UBA2979 > UBA2979 > UBA6627. Next base: position 609,568 of record CBDFJZ010000008.1, on the reverse strand, counting down.
ACGACCACGGCGAACGCCGCCTTCGTGGACGCGATGACCAACGGGTTCTTGGTCTCGGCGGCCATTTTGCTCGCGACCCTCGCGGTGGCGCTGACGATGGTGCCGACGCGCATCCGCGCGACGCAGGCGACGAACGAGGAGTTCGAAACGGCCTCGGAGCCGGTGATCGAACTGCGTGGTGGTCAGCCGGTCCCCGTCCCGGTGCGGGTCGAGGAGCGGCGCTCAGCCTAGAGACGGAGTTCTAGACGAGAAGGGCGGGCATGTTGCCCGCCCTTCTTTGTGCTCTCATCCTCTCGAACGACAACGGCTCGTCCGCGATCGAGGAGACGGATGGATCGACCGTTCTTCGCGCGCCAGCTCGAAGCGGTGCGTGCCGCCGTGTCCGCCGGCATGGGCTGCACGCCCTTCAGCTTCGAGGTCGACGAGCTGACAATCGTCGATCGCCCAGATTCGGCGCCATCGCCGTACATCGCGATGGTTGCCACGTTCGGGATCGGCACCGTCGCGAGCGTCGACCCTTCGTACCGCGCGTTCTTCGAGGCGCTCCCGGCAGGCTCGCCTCGATCCGTCTTCAGCCCACCGTTCCTCGCACCACTCGCGGCCGAAGCACAACGCCGAGACCAGCGGGTCGTCGCCACGCCGACGGCGTTGCTGTGGGCGCTTTCCGCGCCACCGGCTCCTCCCGAGGTACCTGCGGGCCTCGTGTTACGTCCGGTCGATCGAGCGTGGATGACCGCTGAGCAGTCGAGCGGTCGCTTCGAGAATGGCGCCGGCGAGGCTGGCGTCGCTGCCCGCGCGGAGCGGAACCAGTACGGCTTCGCGCTTGTCGACGGCGCCGGCGAACCGGTCGCAGTTGGCGGCGTGTTCGACACGCTCGGACTGCTCGAGATCGGCGTGGATGTCGTGCCTGGCCGCCGGGGGGAGGGCCTCGCTCCGATCGTCGTGGCTGCCGCGGCGCGGGCGATCCTCGATGCCGGCGAGGTGCCGTTCTACGCGTGCGAGGCGACGAACATCCGCTCGCAGCGGACGGCGCTGGCGTGTGGGTTCCTCCCGGTCGCCTCGGACGCGTTCGTGTCCTGAACGCTCGATATCGGCCGGTCGACGCCGCGTCGTTCGCGGCGATCCCCGGTCACCGCAGGCGCCTCGGCCACGGGACGGCGGGTTACAGGAACTTCGGTAGCACCTGCTCCGTGAACATCATGAACGAGGAGTGCGAGAGCGGCGTGCACATGAGGTACTGCAGCGGCAGCTCCTCTTCGAGCCGCTGCAGATCGTCGATCACCTTGTCGGGCGTGCCCGTGATCACCACGTCGTTCACGTAGCGCTCGACGGGATCCTCGTCAACGTCTACCAGCGCGCCCGTGTCGATCGTCTTCTCGCCCGGCGTTGCCGCACCGGTCCCGCGGCGCAGGTAGGAGCCGAACATGAACTGGGCGCCATTGCGGGCGACGGCCTCAGCCTCCTCCTGCGTCTCGCCGAGCGCGATGTTGCGCGCCATCGGTATCACGCGACCGTCCATCGAGCGCCCGGCGCCCTCGAGCTCGCGCTGGTAGAGCGCGCGCTTCGCGGCGATGTCGCCGTGCGAGGCGTGCGGGTCCATCAGGATCGTGTAGCCGTGTTGGGCGGACCATTTGACTGCGTCCGGTGAGCTGGACGCCAGCCAGACCGGCGGGTGTGGCTGCTGCACGGGCTTTGGCAGCACCTCGACCTCCTCGAAGTCGTAGAAGTCGCCGTGGTAGGTGAGGCGCTCGTTCTTCCAGGCTTCGAGCACGATGTCGACCGTCTCGCGGAAACGTGGATAGCTCTCCTCGCGCTCGACGCCGAAGCTGCGATGTTCCGTCTCGTCGAAGCCGCGGCCGGCGCCCCAGTTGACCCGGCCCTCCGAGAGCACATCGAGGAGCGCGACCTCCTCGGCGAGACGCAGCGGGTGGTAGAAGGGCGCGAGTGAGACGGCGGTGCCGATCCGCAGCCGCTCCGTTCGCGCGGCGATGTGGGTGCCCATGATGTGGATCGACGGGCACACGCTGTAGGTACTGAAGTGGTGCTCGGCGAGCCAGACGGCGTCGTAGCCGGTCTGGTCCATGATCTCGGCGCGCTGGAACGCCCGCTCGTAGACCGTGGGCAGCGGGACGCGCCGTCCTGGCCAGCTAAAGAACTGCAAAACGCCGAACTTCATGACCGATCCCTTCGCGCGCCAGCGGGGTCGCCGCAACCGCGAGTGTGGCCGCCGAGAGTCTGGCAGATGTGTCGCGCGGTGTCTCCGGATCGACGGCGCGTGTCAGCCGCCTCGTGAGGTCGTAGGATGCGCGGGAGCCGGGCATGCCGCGCGGCGTGAAGGGATCAAGCGATGGCCAACGAGGTAATCCGAGCGCACCTGATCGCGGGCGGCTTCCCCGCCGGGCAGATGGCCGGCCACGATCACGACTACGCGCGGCTGCAGATCCTCGAGCAGCTGCAGAAGCGCGAGCACGTCCACACCACGGTCACCAACGACTACGACGACATCGAGAAGTGGTTGCCGGACTGCAAGGTCCTCATCACCTATGTCGCCGGGCCGGTCGCCCAGGCGGAGCAGCACGAGGTGCTTCGCCAGTGGGTCGAGGCAGGCGGTCGCTGGCTAGCGTTGCATGGGAGCAGCGGCGGCAAGGCCGCGCGCGTCCCGAACAGCAACCGCCGCGAGATGGTGAAGATGGACTATCACAACACGCTGGGCGGCTTCTTCATCCACCACCCGCCGATCCGCAAGTTCGAGGTGGAGCTGGTCGACCGCCAGCACCCGCTGACGCAGGGGCTGCCCGACGTCTTCGAGACGATCGACGAGCCCTACATGGTCGAGATCCAGGCGCCCGACGAGACCGCGGTGCTGTTGACCGCCGACTGGGGCATGGTTCCGCCGTCCGAGACGGGCTTCCACTACGCCGCGGACACCGCCGTCCTGCCGGGTACCTCGAAGCGGGCGATCGCGTTCGAGCGCTCGCTGAGCCAGGGAGCGGTTGCCTACACAACGCTCGGCCACTGCCACACGCCGACGACCAACGGCCAGCGCACGGTCGATGAGAGCGTCGCCACAGACAACCAGCCGCCGCTCCTCCTGCGCGGCTCCTGGGAGACCGCCGGCTTCCGCACGCTGCTGTCGAACGGCGTCGGCTGGGGCCTCGGCGAGATCTAGCGCCCGAGCCGGACCGCACGCGCACGGAGGACCTCGGCCGGCCACCGGCCCTCGCCGCCGACGGCTCGGAGCTGTACTACGAGGTCCACGGCGATGGACCGCGGACGATCGTGTTCGCACACGGCGCCGGCGGGAACCACCTGAGCTGGTGGCAGGCAGGTCCCCTACTACCGCGACGAGTACCGCTGCCTCACCTTCGACCATCGCGGCTTCGGCGCCAGCACGGACATCGCCGACAGCTTCGTCCGCGCGTTCACCGCTGACCTCGAGGCGATCCTCGACGACGCCGGTGTCGAGGACGTCGTGCTCGTCGGTCAGTCGATGGGCGGCTTCGCCTGCATCACCTTCGCCGCGGCCCACCCGGAGCGAGTGCGCGGACTCGTCATGGCCGACACCTTCCTCGGCATTGGCGACGAGGAGATCCTGAGCCAGGCGCGCGCCGGCTGGGCTGGCTTCACCCCGCCGATTGATCCGTCGCGTCAGACCTCGATGGTTGGGCAGTCGTACGTCGACGAGCATCCGGCCGGTGTGTTCCTCTACCAGCAGGTTCGCGCTCTGAATCCGCCACGTGATGCGCGCGTGGATTACTCGGTTGCCGACGGCGCCGTGCCCACCTCGGAGCTGGCGAAGCTGACGATGCCGGTCCTGTGACTCGCAGGTGACGAGGGCACGGTGTCCCGGCGCCGCTGATCGAGCGGGCGAGCGCCCTCGTGCCCGGCGCGCGCTGGGTCAGCGTCCCGAACGCCGGTCACTCGGTGTACTGGGAAAACGCCGCCGCGTTCAACGAGTTGCTCGACGGCGTGCTCGCGGAGGCGCTCCCGCGCTAACCCGCGCGGTCAGGTAACCGCGCTCGTTCCGAGGTAGCATCGCGCTCCACTACCGAGGGGGGAGTCCATGAGCACGGTCGCATTCATCCAGCGGAGCCTCGACTTCACGCATCGCGCGTTGATGGACGCGCGCAACGGCACGGACGAGCAGCTGCACTTCGTCCCGCCGCAAGGCAGTCACTCGATCGCCTGGTGCCTCTGGCACACCTCGCGGGTCGAGGATCTGATCATCAGCCGCGTCACGGGCGACGATCCGGTCTGGAGCCAGGACTGGGCCGACAAGACCGGCCTGCCCTTCGATGGCTTCGGCACAGGGATGTCCGACGACGACGCCCAGCAGATCCACGTCACGGACATGGACGCGTTCAACGGCTACCAGGACGCTGTGTTCGCGCGCACCGCCCAGTTCCTCGGCGGCGCCAGCGACGAGGAGCTCGAGCGCGAGATTCCCGCGCGCAACGGCACCGAGAGCGTCGGGGAAGCGATCTCGCTACACATGATGGGCCACTTCAACGGCCACCGCGGCGAGATCAACACCCTCCGAGGCATGCAGGGCATGCCGACCGTGATGGCGGCGGCGGGCACTCACTAGGCCGGAGGCTCGCTCCCGAGGAGATCCTTCTCCACAATCGGCGACCCAGAGGACGCAGCGCCACCCGGCGCACCGCGCGCCGGCGCATGACCGGGACCCCGACACCGGAAAGTAGTGGCGGCCCATGGACCGTTTCACCCAACAGCCGCTGGCGCTGGCCGGCATCATCGTTGCCGCGATCCTCGTTGGAGCCGGCGGCTTCGCCCTGATCTCCGGTGGCGGCGACGACGACGGCGGCTCCGAGGCATCACCCACCGCCACCTCGGGAGCGGGCGGCACGGCTACCGTTACGTCGGGCGGGGGCGGCGGCGGTGCCGCACCGACCGACGTCCAGGCCTCCCTGACCGGCCTCGGCGTCGATACCGCCGCGAGCGACCGCGTCGCTCCCGACAACGAGCCACTTCCGGACAGCTACAGCCCACTCGGCTCGTCGCCCTCCTTCGGCGACTCTGCCGTCGGCAGCGACGAGAGTGGCCTCAACAAGGCCGGCGAGCTGTTGATCGTCGGAACCGCGGTTGAGGGTGCCGACGGACCGCTCGGGCTGGTCGAGCTGCTCGATGTGCAGATCGATGGCAACGGGAACATCGATCCCGGGACTACCAGCCTCCTTCGCGACTTCGACGACACCGAGAACGCCCCCCCTGGGTGACCAACCCCGCCTCGCGCACCGGGAGCAGTGACGACACGCGCCAGCTCCGGGCCGTGGCCGCCGGCGACATCGACCGCGACGGCTTCGAGGAGATCGTCGTCGTCTACGTCGATACGACCGCGGCCGACCGCGTGCTCAAGCTCCGCATCATCGAGGACCTCGAGGGCGGGTTCGCGGAGGTCGAGGACACGCTGGGCGACGGCGATCTGATCCTCGACGTGGCTGTCGCCACTGCGACTTCAACGGCGACGGCACGGCGCAGATCGCGGTCGCCATCGGTCTCGCGGACGGCGCCGAGCTACGGTTCCTGCGAGAAGACAACGGCAGCTACAGCTTCGACGACGCGAGCACCAAGACCTACGGGATCAGCTTCCCGGATCGCACGATCGTCACGCTCGAGCTGGCCAGCGGGAATCTCGACTACGACAACCCGGACGAGCTGGGTCTGGTCGTGAACGAGTTCCACACCCCTGGCGGCGCCGGACCCACCGGTGCGTCGACCTTCTTCATCTATGACGACGGCAACACTGGTTTCACCGAACTCGACAGCGGCCCGGTCCAGGGGGGAGACGGAGCCGTGATCACCGCCGTCGTTGCCGACATCGACTTTGGAGACGTAGACGGCGACGGCCTGGCCGAGGTGGTGATGGGCGGCCTCGCGGAGTTCGAGACCAGTTGCGAAAGCTACGATGCCTTCGTCACGGTTCGCGACGATGCGGAGCACGCCCTGGAGGCGATCGACACCGACAGCTTCAACGCCTTTTTCCGCAACTGCCCCGCGTTCGGCCCCTGGCGGCTCCGCTTCCTCCACGTCGGGGCGTTCGACCTGGATGGGGACGGCGCCGACGAGGTGCACGCCAACCTCCGCGTGTACGAGGACCTGACCGGGACAACCGAGCTGACGCTGATCCACGAGCTGCCACAAAAGGTGTTCGTCGACGGCGGTAGCGACGCAGGCGCGCGCATCAGCTCGGCGACGACGGCGCTGGTCACGGGCGACGTCACCGGCGACGGTCGCGAGAACCTGATCGCCTACACGCAGTGGCAGCGAGACATCCATGTCTGGGGACTCTCCGCGATCGAGTCCGTCAGCTTCGCCGAGCTCAGCACGATCACGGTGACGGACCGCTTCAACACCCAGGGGCGGCCGGAGCCGCTGTTGCTGCCGATCAACCTCGATACCGACAGCCCCGCGCTCAAGTACTCCGAGGGCGAGTACCAGCTCGTCTTCACCGAACCGCTGGTGATCGCCGCGCTCGCGGCCGCGCCGTGCGCCGAGGGTATTGGCCAGAACCTCGATGCGTGCGCCACCGCCTTCGGCCAGGGCGAGACCACGGTCGTTTCGGCCGAGCTGACCGTCACCGTGAAGGCTGGCATCCACGCCGGCGTCCAATCGGAGGCGAAGCTGCCGATCGTCGGCGGTGTCTCGGCGTCCCTCAAGGAGAGCGTCACCGTGACCGCCTCGCTCTCGGCGGGCGCCGCCTACACCGTGGAGAAGTCGCGCACGTTCACGACCGGGTCGCTCGAGGACGGCGTCGTCTTCACCACGATCCCCTACGACCGCTACACGTACACGATCCTGTCGCACCCGGACCCGGATCTCGTCGGAGGCACGGTGATCGTCTCGCTCCCGCGCGAGCCGATCATCCTCAAGGTCGATCGCGACTTCGACAACGCCAACATCGTCGAGTCCTCGATCACCATCGACGAGCAGATCTTCGACCACGTACCTGGCGCGATCGACGGCTACCCGAGCGTCGGACGCAAGAACGAGCTGCTCGGCCGCTACGGCGGCCTCGAGAACGAGCCCATCTCCGTCGGCCAGGGCGGCGGTAGCAGCGGCCTCGAGATCGCCGTCTCCACCGAGGTCAGCCTCGGCGGCAGCCTCGGCATCGAGTACGAGAAGGAGGTCGAGGTGACCGCCGGGCCCGCGATGGCGGGCTACACGGTCGGCTACGGTGTCGAGGCCAGCCTCTCCGTCACCAGCGGTGACCAGACGACCTACTCCGTCGAGGTGGGCGACCTCGATGGCGCCAACTTCGCAGCCAACCAGTACAGCTACGGCATCTTCACTTACGTCCAGGGCGTGGGCGACCAGGAGTTCGAGGTGATCAACTTCTGGGTCGAGTAGCGGCCCGAAGCGCTGCCCGCCGAAGGGATTCCGTGCGCGTCGGCTAACGTGGGGGCGGTGGCGCCCTCAACGCGCGCCCACGAACGGCAGCAGCGTGGCAACCCGGCAGCGCCCTCGCACAGCGATCGCCGACCCGTCCGAGGCGGACCACGCCGGCCTCATCTCCGAACGGCAGGCCGGTCGGGCCCCGCCGGTTTCGCGGCGCTCCCGTCTCCTCGATCTCAAGACCTTCGAATCGCTGAGGGACCCGCAGTACCGCTGGTTTTTCGCCTCGCTGATGGGTCACTTCACCGCGATGAACATGCAGCTGTTCATCCGTGGCTGGATGGTCTTCCAACTGACGGGCAGCTATGCGCTGCTGGGTGGGATCACGCTCGCGACCGCGATCCCGCAGATCATCTTCTCGCTGCCCGGGGGCGTGCTCGCGGATCTCGTGCCGCAGAAGAAGTGGGTCGTCCAGGCCGGCCAGTTCGTGAACGGCGTGAACGCGCTGGTGATCGCGGCGCTCGTGATCAGCGGCGACGTCGCCGTCGTCCATCTGATGATCGCGGCCGTCGTCCAGGGCACCGCCATGTCCCTGATGTTGCCCGCGCGGCAGGCGATGACCCCGGAGATCGTCGGCACGGTGCGGCTGATGAACGCGACGGCGTTGTCGACCGCCGGGATGAACACCGCGCGCCTCGTGATGCCCGGGCTCGCCGGCTGGGTCGTCGCCGCGGTCGGCGGGGGACGGGGCGTCGAGGGCGCTGAGTACGTCTACCTGCTGATGGGCGTGATGTACCTAGCCGCAATCGTGTTCCTCTTCCCGGTCTCCAGCACCGGCGGCGCCCGCAGCACGTCGCCGCGCACCCCGCGCCGGCAGGCGCATCCGACATCGATGCAGGGCGCGCTGTCCGACGTCGTCGACGGGCTGCGCTACATCCGAGGCAACCGCGACGTCTCGCTCGTCCTCGTCGTGAACCTGGCCCTCGAGGTTGTCGCGATACCGTACTTCTTCCTGCTGCCCGGATTCGTGGACGACGTGCTCGGCGGCGGCGCGCTCGCGGTGGGGACGCTGCTGAGCATCTCGGGGATCGGCGCGCTCGCCGGCTCGCTGCTGATCGCCTCGCTGCCGAACCGTCGGCGAGCGTGGGTGATGATGCTCTCCTCAATCGTCATGGGCGTCGCCCTGCTCGGATTCTCCGCCTCCACGATCTACTGGGTATCGGCGGTGTTTTTCACGGTGGTGGGATTCGGCCAGACTGCCCGCTTCGCCGTCTCGAGCGTGCTGATCCAGGCGTACACCAGCGATGCGTATCGAGGTCGCGTGTCCAGCGTGTACACCCTGAGCTGGGGCCTGACGAGCTTCGGCACCTTCGCCGTCGGCCTGGCGGCGGACGCGATTGGACCGCAGGTGGCGTTCGGGAGCACGGCAGTCGGGGTGTTGGTTGTGGCGCTCGCGCTGATGCGGTGGACCCGGATCAACGAGTTCGACTGAGGTTCCGCGGCGCTCGTTGGTGGGGAACCTGCTGAGGCGCGAGCGTCTCGGCTGATCAACCGTTAACGTGCGAGGATGGGCTGCCCGCCGCCGTGTTCGGGCGGCGCAGCAACCGGGGAGGCGACGTCGTGATGGAGCGACCAGCGTTGCGGATGCATCGCGAGCTGGGCGAGCTGCGCTCGCCGCTCTTCGTCGCGACCTTCGTTCGGCGCAACGGCTTCAACTCGACCGCCGCCGCGACGCTCGCCCAATACGCGCAGTACCACGATGCCGAGATCGTCGCGGATCTCGATGCCGACTTGTTCTACGACTACACCGTCGTGCCGCCCTCGGTCCGTCCCGAGGATGGACAGCGAATCATCGAGTGGCCGAAGAACGAGCTGCGACTCGTCAGTGTCGAGGACAGCGATCGAGACGTGGTCGTGCTCGCCGGGATCGAGCCGCATCTACGCTGGCAGGCGTTCGCGGATTCGCTGCTCGGCTTCGTTGGCGATCACTCGATCGCCGATCTGTTGGTGCTACGCACATGGCCGGCGGCCGTGCCGCACACCCGCCCGACGGTGATGCGGCTGTCATCGGCGAACGACGAGATCGCCTCGCGACTCGGCCTGACCTCGAACCAGACGCCATATCGAGGACCGGTCGACTTCGGCGGGATGCTGAGCGCGCTCCACGCGAACGGCGGCGGTACGACGGCGGGGTTGACCGCCGTGGTCCCGAACTACCTCGGCGTCGTGCCGAACCCGCACGCGATGGTGGCGCTGACGCAGGCCGTAGACCGGCTGGCGGGCACCACCACACCCGTCGACGACTTCCAGCAGGCCGCCGATCAGCTCGGCGTGCGCGCCGACGAGGAGATGGAGAAGTCCGACGATCTGCGTCGCGCGGTGCTCGAGCTCGAAGACGGTTACGAGGCGATCGTCGAGCAGATGACGGGCGGGGTCGTTGAGACCCCTGCCGACTCCGACGGGCTGCCGTCTCCCGACGAGGTACTGCGCGACGTCGAGCGCTTTCTGCAAGGCGAGTCAAACGACTAGTCGCCTCGAAGTTCTGCGTTACTGAACGTCGCCCAGTGCCACCTCCCATGGGGCGAAGTCATCGGGCAGCTCGACGTCGCTGAACGGGCTCGCGCTGACCACCACGCGGAAGCCCGTGGCGTCGAGCGGCACGTCCCAGCGCACGCTGAAGTCCTGGGAAAACCCCGGGCCGACGTTATCGATCGGCACACCAGCGGAATCCCAGGTCCGGTCGCGATCGTCGAACAGCTGCACACGGAGCGCTGACCACGGGTCGGTCGGCGCCTGTCCGTTGTTGGCCAGCGATAGCTCGACGATCACGAAGACGCCCTGCGGCGGGTCGCTGAAGGAGCTCACCGCCTCGCTTGAACGTGAAGCGCCACGCACCGTCACGGTGACGTCTCCGATCGGCAGCGGCTGACCGATCGAACCCGCGACCGGCGGGCCGCCGTCGTTCCCGAGCCCGGCCGAGGCATCCGTCTGATCGAGGCCGAGCGCCGCACGTTCGTCATCGAACGCGTCGCAGTCTTCGGTAGTGCGCCAGCGGCCGTCCTGCACCACCCAGAGGTCCTGACTGGTCCCGCCGTCGCTTCCAAACGCGTCGAGGATCCCTCCGGAGCCGCTGATCGACACGAGCGCGCGGTCGTCGTCGCGGAGCTCCACCTCGGTGATCTCGATCTCGATCTCTGACTCGCCGATGAAGGCCATCGCGAACGCTAGGCCGAGCGCGAGCTCGCCGATGTCCTGGGGGCACTCTTCCGGGAAGTACTTCACGAATTCGGCGACGTCCAGGTCCTCGCCGAAGACCGCATCGAACATCGCGTTGACGTCGCGGCGCACGTTCTCCTCGGGATCGCCGCCACCGCCGTCGCACGCGACCCCCAGCGCGAGCAGCGCCGCGGTGCCGAGCAAGAGCAATCGTGTCGAGGTGAGCATGACGAGGAGCATACGGAGCGCGGGTGGCCGCTGGAGTCGGGCTTTCCCTGACGGACCCAGGCTGTCGGGAGATGGCGCTCATCACCGCCTTCCGAGCCGCGCCGCGTTCACGATCGCGCGCCCGATGTACGGCAGTCCGTCCCGCACCGCCCCCGTGCTGATCCACTCCCGAGGCGTGTGCCTCGCCGCCATTGGTCACGCCGACGCACGTCGCGGGGATCCCGAGGCCGATCGCGTGGTTCGCGTCAGTGCTCCCGCTGTTGAACGTCGGCGGCTGCAGGACGCTGTCACGACGCGCCTTGAGGATCGCTGCCACGAGTGGATCGTTATGCTCTATGCTCCCGGCCGGACGCCGGCCGATCCGCTTGATCGTCAGCTCCCCCTGTCGCGCGTCGATCGCGCCGCGGACTGCACGCTTCATCGCCCGGTCCAACGCCTCCAGGACGTTCGTGTCCTCCGACCGCAGATCGATCTCCGCCGTCGCGTCCGGCGCGATCGTGTTCACCGACCGCCCCCCGCGGATCAGGCCGACGCTCATCGTCGTCTTCGGTTCGGCGCCGACCGCCGGGAAGATCGGGTCCAGCGCCGCGATCGCACCGGCCAGCAACTGGATCGCGTTCGGCCGCCCGTACGCGCCCCAGGAGTGGCCGCCCTCGGTCCGCACCGTCAGCTCGTAGCGGTTGCTGCCGACGAACCCGGTCTGCACGCGATCGCGGGCAAGCCCCTCCACCGCGATGACGCGGTCGAACTGACCGCCGAAGTTCTTGCAGATCGCCCGCATACCACGCAGATCGCCGCGCCCTTCCTCGCCCGCGTTGGCAGCGAGCAGGATGTCGCCGACACCTCGAGGCGGCGCCGCCTGCAACGCCGCGCCCACGCTCAGCACGGCGGCGACCGAAAGCGCGTTGTCGCCGATCCCGGGCCCGAGCAGCTTCCCACGCGCTCTGCGGATCGAAACCTCGGTGTCCGGGAACATCGTGTCGAGGTGCGCGGCCGCCAGCACCCCTCCCCGGCCGCGTTCGCCTCGACGGATCGCCACGACGTTCCCCATCCGGTCGCGTGTCAGCGAGCCCCAGCCGCCGATCGCCGCGAACCGCTGCTCCACATAGCGCGCCCGCTCGTGCTCCTCGAACGTCGGGGCGGCGATCTCGGCCACCCGGACCGCCTCTTCGAGGGTCGCGTCCACCGCCGCCTCGAGCTGTCGCTCGAACTTCGAGGCCATGGGGAAGCTCCTTCTCGGACGCAACGTCGAGGCACCGGCGCGAGTCGTGCGTACCGGCTGCATATCATGGCGCCGCGATCGATCGCGAACGCGGGGAGCAACAGGATGCGCGACGAAGTGACGATCCTCGGCGTCAAGCTCGACGTCCGGCTCAACGTGATCGTCCTCGCAAGCACGATGCTGCTGCTCGTCGACGACTACCACGCCGTCGTGCCGGTGGACGCGCTCAGCAGCTCGCTGCGGAGCGCGGCGGCCGAGAGCTTGCTGCTCTTCCTCGTCATCCCGGTCGCGCTCGTCACCCTCGTCTTCCGCGACTCGCTGCGCGACTACGGCTTTCGCCTCGGCGATTGGCGGGCCGGGCTGAAGTGGACCGCTGGTGTGCTCCTCGTCCTCGCCCCGATCCTCTTCATCGCCGCCAACACCTCCGAGGTGTGGGCGTACTACGCCAGGAGTGAGCGCAGCGCGCTGGACGTGATCCTCGTGTCCGGCGTCGATCTCTTCGGCTAGGAGTTCCTCTTCCGAGGGTTCCTGTTGTTCGGCATGTACCGCGTGATCGGCCCCTCCGCGATCATCATTCAGGCCGTTCCCTTCGCGATGGCACACATCGGCAAGCCGGAGCTCGAGACGATGACGACCGTCATCGGCGGCGCCGGCTTCGGCTGGGTCGCCTGGCGCACCAAATCCTTCCTCTACCCGTTCCTCATTCACTGGGGGCTGAACGTCTTCGTTCGCCTCGTTGCCATGAGCTGACACGGAAGCCAGAGCAGGCCAACGCGAGCGCGCGGAAGGCCCGATTCGAAAGACCCGATTCGAAAGGACAGTCAGATGCGTGAGTTCGAGGGCAAGGTCGCCGTCGTCACCGGCGCCGCCAGCGGCATTGGCCGCGCGATGGCCGATCGCTTCGCCGAGGCGGGTATGAAAGTCGTCCTCGGCGACGTGGAGGAGCAGGCGCTCAATGCCGCCGTCACCGAGATGCGCCAGGCCGAGCACGACGTGCTTGGTGTGCGCTGTGACGTCTCGACCGAGGCCGCGATCCAGGACCTCGCCGACCGCACGCTCGAGGCGTATGGCGGCGTCCACATCCTCTGCAACAACGCCGGCGTCGTCGCCGGCGGCTCAATCGTCGGCGACCGCGATCAGTACCTCTGGGAACAGCCGCTCAGCGACTGGCAGTGGACCATCGACGTCAATCTCTGGGGCGTCATCCACGGCGTCCGCATCTTCACCCCGATCATGCTCGCCCAGGACGAGCCTGGGCACATCGTCAACACCGCCTCCACCGCCGGTCTCACCACCGGCGGCACGCTCGGCGTCTACGGCGTCTCGAAGCACGGCGTCGTGCGCCTTTCCGAGGCGCTCTACTTCCACCTCCGCGACGCCGGCGCGCAGGTCGGTACGTCGGTCCTCTGCCCGGGCGGCGTCCGCACCCGCATCGCCGCCGCCGGTCGCAACCGCCCCGACGACCGACTCGAGGCCGACATCCTTCGCCTCGATGCGGACGAGACCGCTAAGCGAGCCTCTGACTGGGCCGCCCGCATCGGCGACACCGGCCAGGACCCCTCGGAGATCGCGGAGAAGGTCTTCGTCGCGATCAACGACGACCAGTTCTACATCCTCACCCACGAGACCCAGGACGCGAACCTCCGAGTCCGCTTCGACAACATCCTCGCGCGACGCAACCCCGAGGTCGCGGAGACGCGGCTGCGCGGCTGACCATCCGAGGCCCGCAGCCGTCGATCGCTCCAGCGTTCGAGCCACGGCTGATATGCTGCCTCGGTCACACGCGGTGATCGGGGAAGACCGGTGCAAATCCGGCGCTGTCCCGCAACTGTGAGTCGCTGATCGGGTCGCTCCCGAGCAGCGGCGAGCCAGAACACCGGCCCGCGTCATTGTCGAACCTGCGAGGACAGGCGACGGCATGCGGGAGCGCCGCGGGCCCCGCATCCGCCATCACACCTGCCCCTCGCCCCGGAGGGGCTTTTTGTGCCCCTCCTCGAGGAGGGACTTCGAATTGAGCTTCGTTCCGAGGAGAGTGAGGGCCGCGGGGCCCGCGTTCATCGCCGTGTCAGCGCTGCTGGCACTCGCCTTCAGCGCGTGCACCAGCGGGGCATCTTCAACGCCGACGGCCGCCCCCGCGGAGCGGGCGACGCCGGCGCCCACCGAGGCGGCCGGCACCCCCGAGCCGACCACCACCGAGGCGCCGCCACCATTGGTGGTCACCGACTCGGACGGCTTCGAGTTGGAGTTAGCCGAACCTCCCTCGCGGATCATCTCGTTCTCGCCTGGTGCGACCGAGATCCTGTTCGCGATCGGCGCCGGCGCCCAGGTGATCGCCGCCGATGAGTTCTCCGACTTCCCGGCGGAGACGGCGAGCCTCGAGCGTGTGGCTTATACGGCGCCTGACCCCGAGCGCTCGCTCAGCCTCGATCCCGATCTCGTGATCATGGCGACGAACCAGCAGCAGTCGATCGAGCAGTTCCGTGGCCTGGATCTCGTCGTCCTCTTCAACCGCGAGCCCGACAGCGTCCAGGGCGTCCTCGACAACATCGCGCTCCTCGGGCAGGTCACCGGCCACCAGGCCGAAGCCGAGGCCTTGATCGCGGACATGCAGGCACGCATCGACGCCGTCGAGGAGGCGATCGCGGGCATCGAGGAAGGTCCGCGCGTCTTCTACGAGCTGAGCGACAGCCTCTTCACCGTCGGTCCGAACACCTTCGTCGGCGGCTACCTGACGCTGCTCAAGGCCTCGAACGTCGCCCACGGCGCCCAGTCTCCCTTCCCGCAGCTCACCGCCGAGGCGTTGATTGAAGCGAATCCCGAGGTGGTCCTGCTGGCCGACGCCGCGTTCGGCGCCGACCCGGCGACCGTCGCCGCTCGCCCTGGCTGGGACGCGATCGACGCCGTCGTCAACGGGCGCTTGTACCCGGTAAATCCCGACATCGGCAACCGCCCCGGACCGCGCATCGTCGCCGCCATCGAGGAGGTCGCCGCGCTCCTCTACCCGGAGCTGTTCGGGTCATGAACGTCGAGCGAGCGGACGCCGTGATCGAGACTCCCTCAATCCGAGGGCGACTCGCGATGTTCGCTCGCGTCGGTCCGGTCGCGGGCGCGACCGCGCTGCTCGTCGTCGTCGCCCTCGTCGCGATCACGCAGGGCGCAGCCGACATCCCCGCGCGCACCACGCTTGGCCTGCTGCTCGACCGGCTCCCGCTGATCGCGATCGAGCAGGACGTTCCCGCCACCTGGGAGCGCATCGTGATCGACGTGCGCCTGCCGAGGATCGTCGCCGCCGGCCTCGTGGGCGCCGCGCTCGCCTACTCCGGCACCGCCTATCAGGGCGTCTTCCGCAACCCGCTCGCTGACCCGTTCCTGCTCGGCGTCGCCTCGGGCGCCGGTTTCGGCGCCGCGATCGCGATCCTCTCGCCGCTGCCCAGCAGCGCCTACGGCTTCGGTTGGGTCCCGATCTTCGCCTTCGTCGGCGCGATCGTCACGGTCAGCCTGGTCTACGCCGCCGCGAGGTCCGCGCCTGGTTTGTCCTCCGGATCCGGGGGCGCGACGTTGATCCTCGCGGGCGTGGCGCTCTCCGCGGTGCTCTCGGCGGGCATCTCGTTCATGCTGCTCACCGGCGGCCAGCGCGCGCAGCCGATCCTCTCGTTCATTTTCGGCGGCTTCAACACCGCCTCGTGGGAGCGCGTCGTCGTCGGGCTGCCCTACATCGCCGGCGGGGCGGCGGTGGTCGCGCTCCATTCGAGGGTCATGAACGTGCTCCAGCTCGGCCGCGAGCAGGCGGCGCAACTCGGCGTCAACGTGACGCGGTCCACGCTCTTCATCCTCGCCGCCGCCTCGTTGATGGCGGCCGCCGCCGTCTCGATCGCCGGCATCATCGGCTTCGTCGGCCTGATCGTCCCCCACAGCGCGCGCATGATCGTCGGCTGGGACCACCGCCGCCTGTTCCCGGTCGCAGCGCTCGGCGGCGCCGCGTTCCTGATCGCCACCGACCTCGCCTCGCGGACGTTGCTCGCGCCGCAGGAGATCCCGGTCGGCGTGCTCACCGCAATCCTCGGCGGCCCCTTCTTCCTCTACCTGCTGCGGACGCGGCGCGTGGACGGCGGCCGCTGATGCCTGCTACGCCCGTAGCGCCCGCCGAATCGACGGTCGTCGCGAGCCCGCTCCTCGAGGTCGCGGATCTCGAGGTTCGCATCGGCGGCAAGGCGCTCGTCGACGGCGTCGACCTCGCCGTCGAGCGCGGCCAGGTCGTCGGCCTCGTCGGCCCGAACGGCGCCGGCAAGACCACCCTCCTCCGCGCCATCAGCGCCGTGCAATCGACCGTCCGAGGCGACGTCCGCATCGCGGGCCAGACCGCCTCGACCCTCGATCGCGGCGAGCTCGCCCGCCGGGTGGCCGTCGTACAGCAAATCCCTGAAGCGCCCTCGGGGATGCTCGTCTCCGAGCTCGTGCTGCTCGGGCGCCACCCCCACCTCGGCTGGTTTGAGCGCGAATCGTCCCGCGACGCCCGGATCGCCCGCGAGGCGATGGCCCGCGCCGGCTGCCTCGAACTCGCCGGCCGCGAGGTCGGTACCCTCTCCGGCGGCGAGCGCCGCCGCGCCTTCATCGCCCGCGCCCTCGCCCAGCAGGCCGAGCTACTCTTGCTCGACGAACCGACCGCCAACCTCGACGCCGGCGCCCAGGCGGAGATCTGCGAGCTGCTGCGCGTGCTGGCCGCCGACGGTGTCGGCGTGCTGGTCGTGTTACACGACCTGACCCTAGCCGCTTCCACCTGCGACCGCGTCGTCCTCCTCGCCGAAGGCCGCGTCCTCGACGCCGGTACGCCGGACGAGGTGATCACCTCGGAGCACGTCGCGCGCATGTACGGGCCCGGCGTCGCGGTGCTTCGCCACCCAGAGGACGGGCGGCCGATCGTCGTGCCGGAATTGCCCGCCGCGAGGCCGTAGCTCTAGACCCCTCGAGCTGTCTCGCGTCGTTCTGCAACCGCAGTTGGCGGTTCTGGAAGTAGTCGTCCTCGTGTAGGTGCGTGAACCCACCCGAGGTCGCTCGCAGGTTGATCTACCCCGCCGCCTCCGGCGGCATCCCCACGCACGCCGCCACCACTAAAGTCCTGACGTAGCCGTGCGTCACGACGATCTGCGCCTCCGCGCCGCTCTCCGACGCGACCAGCGCGACGCCACATCGACGCATCGGGAGGCGCGTGGCGGCGCGCCCCGTGTTATGTGATCATCATGGCCCCGCGACGCATCCGAGGAAGGCGGCGGCAATGAGCGACGAGACGCGCCAGACGCACCTGCTCTACGACGACGAGGGCGACCCCACCTCCGACCGCCCGTGGATCTTCCGCACGTACGCCGGGCACACCAGCGCCCGCGCCTCCAACGCGCTCTACCGCTCCAACCTCGCCGCCGGCCAGGTCGGCCTCTCGATCGCCTTCGACCTCCCCACGCAGACCGGCTACTCCTCGGATCACCCGCTCGCCCGTCCCGAGGTGGGCAAGGTCGGGGTGCCGATCAACAGCCTCGACGACTTCCACGTGCTGTTCGAGGGCATCCCCCTTGAGCAGATGAACACCTCCATGACCATCAACGCCACGGCGATGTGGATGCTCGCGCTCTACGTGGCGCTGGCGCGGGAGCGTGGCGAGGACGTTTCGAAGCTGCAGGGCACGACGCAGAACGACATCGTCAAGGAGTACCTGGCGCGCGGCACCTACATCTTTCCCCCGGACGCGAGCCTGCGGCTGATCGCCGAGACATACGAGTACTGCCTGGAGGAGATCCCGAAGTGGAACCCCTCCAACATCTGCAGCTACCATCTTCAGGAGGCCGGGGCGACGCCGGCGCAAGAGCTCGCCTTCGCGCTCGCCAACGCGATCGGCATCCTCGATGAGATTCGTGAGCGCGGGAACATCACAGATGAGCGCTTCGAGGCCGTCGTCGGCCGCATCAGCTTTTTCGTCAATTCCGGCATTCGCTTCGTCGAAGAGATGTCGAAGATGCGCGCCTTCACGGAGCTCTGGGACGAGATCACCCGCGAGCGCTACGGCGTCGAGAACCCGCGCTTCCGCCGCTTCCGCTACGGCGTGCAGGTCAACAGTCTGGGGCTCACCGAACAACAGCCCGAGAACAACGCCTGGCGGATCCTCCTCGAAACGCTCGGCGTCACGCTCAGCCGCAACGCCCGCTGTCGCGCGCTGCAGCTGCCGGCGTGGAACGAGGCGCTCGGCCTCCCGAGGCCCTGGGACCAGCAGTGGGCGCTCCGCCTCCAGCAGATCCTCGCCTACGAAAGCGACCTCCTCGAGTACCCAGACCTCTTCGACGGCTCGCCCGTGATCGAGTCGAAGGTCAACGACCTGAAGGCGCAGGCGCGCGCCGAGATCGACCGCATCCTCGAGGCCGGCGGGATCCGCGCCGCCGTCGAGTCCGGCTACATAAAGTCCGCGCTGGTTGCCTCGATGGCCGAGCGGGTCAGCGCCATCAACACCGGCGACAAGATCGTCGTCGGCGTGAACCGCTGGACCGACGCCCTCGACTCTCCGCTCGCCTCGGACGAGGAGGGGGGCATCTTTCGCATCGACCCGGACGAGGCCCGCTGGACCACCGACCGCCTCGAGGAGACGAAGCGCAACCGCGACGACGCAAAGGCCCAGGCCGCCCTTCAGACCCTCGAGGCCGCCGCGACGGCGGGCGAGAACCTGATGGAGACCTCGATCGACTGCGCCCTCGCCCGCGTCACCACCGGCGAGTGGTCGGATGCGCTCCGCCGCGCCTTCGGCGAGTACCGCCCGCCGACCGGCATCGAGGGCCAACACCTCGGACTGACCGGCGAGCAGATGGAGCGCCTCCGCGAGCGGTCCAACGACTTCGCCACGCGCACCGGCCGGCGACCTCGCATCGTCATCGGCAAACCCGGCCTCGACGGCCACTCCAACGGCGCCGAGGTGATCGCCGTCGCCGCCCGCGACGCGGGCTTCGAGGTGATCTACTCCGGCATCCGCCTCACCCCGGAGGAGATCGTTCGCTCCGCTGTCGACGAGTCCGCGCATGTGATCGGTATCTCGATCCTGAGCGGATCGCACCTCGAGCTGGCGGAGCAGCTGATGACCGAGCTGGAGGCAGCGGGCGCGGCAGACGAGATCGCGGTCGTCTTTGGCGGCATCATTCCTCGCGAGGACATGCCCACCCTCGAGGGCCTCGGGATCAAGCGGGTGTTCACGCCGTCTGACTTCGACCTCGTCGACCTGATGGGAGAGCTGCTGAAGCTCGTCGAGGAGTCTAGCGGGGCGCTCGCGACCTAGCCGTCGGTCCCCTCCTCGGCCTGCTCCCGCTTGAGCAGCTCGAGGTCGTCGAACACCTTCGCGCAGTCGTTGGCATAGCGTGTCCGAACGTCGTCGTCCGTCTCTTCGCCGAATCGCTCGAAGGTTGGATCGATCCGCAGGGCGTATCGCTCGCAGATCGCGAGGTCCGGATTGGCGAACATCCGCGCGGTCATCACCTCCTGCTCGCAGAAGTTGCGGTTGCTGGTCACCTCGTGCTCGGGCGTGGTGTACACCGGATCGGACGTGGTGGCGTAGTTGCCGCGCAGTCGCGACCGGCAGAAGTCGGCCGGAGGAATCCGGGTCGACGCTGAACCCTCGAGCGCCACGTCCCCGAGCGAGATTCCGAGGCCGACGAGGATTGCTTGGTCGTGATGGAGTGAATCTTCGATCTGGTCGAGGACGGAGAAGTCGCCACTCGTACTCACGTAGCCGCGAATTGCCTCGTCGCCCAGATCGACGATGAGAGTGGGATCGTTCGTCGTCGCGGCGATCCCCACCAGGCACAACTCCCGCAGCTCGCCCTCGAAGTTTAGGCGGCAGCCCTCGACGTCCTTCTCGAGCAGTGTCCTGGTCAGCTGGCAGCCCAGGCGTTCGCCGCCAGCCGGAAGCTCGAGGCAGTCGCGTGGCTCCTCGAGACCGCCCAGCCGCGCGGTCTCCTCGCGGCCGGTCACCCGCTCAGCGAACTCTTCGATCTCCGGCGCCCGGTCGCATAGCTGCCGCACCATGTCCGAGGCGAAGCGCTCGCACTCCTCGCGCTCAACCTCGTACTGCCCATAACCGATGGACTCGATGAACGCCTCGTAGGTCTCCGGGAAGCCGATCGTCGGCTGGTCGGACGCGGGCGGCGGCTCGGGTACCTCGATCGGCACCTGCTGCGCCTCGTACGTCCAGTACACGTCGGTGCCCGAGCGGTTCCACATGAACGCGCTCAGCGTGAAGGTGCCGCTGGTCCCCTCGGGTGCGATCAGGATGTACTGCTGTGTGTCCGAGGCGACGCCTCCCCCGAGGCTGATATCGGAGCCGGAGACCGACACCGTCCGATCGGGGTCCCGTTCAGCGATCAGCGTGCCAGCCCCCCTCCAGCCGGTACTCGAACGCCTCGCCGGGGAAGCCGGAATACTCCTGCTCGCCGGCTCGCGATCCGGAGGCCTCCAGCGGCCAGGGTTCACCCGGTTCTAGCGTGTCCGGCGGCGCATCCCAGCTGTACGTGAACGTCCAGTCCCAGTAGGTGTAGCCGTTGTCGACGTCCTTCCAGCGGTGACTGAAGCTCGTTTCCGCAATCTCCCAGTCGTCGACCGTGCCAGTCCTGCGGCCTTGCGTCGCTTCGACGTTGATCTCGGTGGGGTCGTTGTCCGGATTGATCACCGGCGAGACCTTCACCCACCGCGTCTCCGTCGGAATCGGCGTCACGGTCGCGTCCGCGCCGGCCCCGGCGCTCGCCTCTGCCTCGGCCGCGACTTCCGCCTCGACCTCCTGCACGCGCAGCAGCGGCGTCGGCAACGCCGACGCCTCGGGGCCGACCGGCTTCTCCCAGCCCGCTTCCACCGCGACCACCCCCGAGGTCAGCGGCACCCCTTCCTCGTCGAAGCCCTGCACGTCATACGTGCCCTGCGGCAGCGTCACCACCGGGTCCTCCGGGTCCGGCACCGCAACCGTCAGCGCCGGGATCAGATCGTCAAGGCCCGCGCGTGGATCACCGCCCACTTGCTGGACATCACCGTCGGCGATCGCCGCGCGCGTGCCCTCCTCGAGCCGCGCGAATCCGAGGTCGGCCGCGGAGCCGAGCGCCGCCGAGGGGCTGTCGAAGCCGAGCAGCTGCTCGGCTGCCGAAGAGACGAGGCCGCTGAGTTCGCCGGCGACGCCCTCGAATGCGGCGTCGAGCTGCTCGCCGAACGGCGTGAGGATCTGCGCGTCGACCTGGTTGCGCAGCACGTCGAACACGCCGCGCGTCGGGTCGTCGTAGACCTCGCCCAGGTAGTCCAGCCACTCGTTCGCCTTGTCGGCGTAACCGGTGCCGCTCTCGGTGCCGGGGAACTGCGCCTTGAGGACCGCGACCGTGGCGTCGACGTTGAACTCGGCGCCGCGCTTCAGGCCCTCGATGCCCTCTTCGACGACGACCTGGTTGAGGAGCAGCCCTTCGTCCTGGGCGAGCTGTCCGTACCGGGGCGCGTCGACGCTCGTGTTCGACACCTCGAGGCTGCCCGTGAATCCGCGAGGCGTTCGCGTCGAGATCGCCGGCGCGGAGCCTGGTGATGAGGTCCGAGCCGTTGCTGACTCCTGATGAGGCCTCCGGGTAGAACTGCTGCCACTCCGCGAAGAGTTGATCGCGTTCAGCGTCAGACATCGCGTCGGCGACGGTGAGGATGCGCTCGCGCGACCGGGTGCCCGAGTCCCCGACCCAGCCGAAGAACGCCGCCGCCGAGTCCAGCAACCCGCTGCTCGCCGCCGCCGTCTCTGCCGGGCGGCTGTGCTCGAGCGCGATCGGCCGCGTAGCCCCCGCCCCGCCCGCCCGTGCGACGGTGGCGTTGTCGAGCGCTTCGAGGGCGGCCAGCGTATCCCCCCTCGATTGACGCAAGATGCTCCCACTGCGCGATCAGCAGTTCGTATAGCTCGAGGTCGACCTCGACCTCGGGCGAGAGCAATTCGTGCTCGAAGCCGCCGGAGAACATCTCGAGGATTGCGAGGTTGTGCAGCTCCGCGCTGACGGCGAATTCGACGATCACCTCGAGGTTGGCGGTCTGGCTCGGCACCGGCGTCGCGGTCGGCGTCGCCGTCGGGACCGGCGTACGGGCCGGAGACGGCGTGCGCGTCGGCGCCGGTGTCGCCTCGGAGCCGTCCGGCGTGGTGGTGGGCGTGGGCGTATCGTCGCCGCCGCCGGTGCAGGCGCCGATCAGAACAGCGGCAAGCACCAGCAGCACTGGTGCGAAGCGACTCATTTGTCGACATCCGATGGCTCTCATCATGATCGCGCGCATGCTACTGGCTTGGACAGCATCGTGAGTGCCGGCCCTCACATAACGGCGGGCTGAAGTGACCTCGGACGCGTGTCGTCACGCAGGTAACGAGCGCTCAGACGGCGACACCGTGGCATGATCGGGGAGCCCGAATCAGCCGAGGAAGTGCGACCCGTGCAGGACCCGCCCCCGGAGTATGACGCGGCCATCGCCGCCGAACTCGAGCAGGCCGCACACGCGATCGCCGCCGGGGCCGGCGCCGCCATCCTCGACGCCCTCGAGCGCGAGATCGTTGTCACCTACAAGGACACACCCTCCGGCGAGCGAGCGCCCTTCAATCCAGTTTCCGACGTCGATCAAGCGGTCGAGGAGCTGATCCGCGAGCGGATCGCGACGCGCTACCCGGAGCACGCGTTCCTCGGTGAGGAGACCGCCGACTCGTTCCTGCCCGGCGCCCGCTTCACCTGGGCCGTCGATCCGATCGACGGCACCCAGAACTTCGTCAACGGCGTCCCCTTCTACTCGTGCTCGATCGGCGTCTTCGAGGGACCCACGCCGGTCGCGGGTGCGATCTGGGGCGTTGCGACCCACCTCGGGCGTCCGGGCGTCTACCACGCGCACCGCGGCGGCCGGCTCCGGTTCGACGGCGAGTTGCTGGCCACCAACGGCCGTGCATCCTCCGGTCGCCTCCGCGGCATCGTCGCGACGCCCATGGGCGGCCAGCCCCGCGCCGGCAGGCGCATTGGAGGACAGACCCGAGCGGCAGCGTGGGACTACCGCTCGCTGGGCTCGACCGCGCTCGAGGGCGCCCTCGTCGCCGCCGGCGTGCTCACCGCCGCTCGCAACCCGGACCCACACGTCTGGGATATCGCGGCCAGCGCCGTGCTCGTCGAGGCGGCGGGCCACGAGGTCTGGACTAAGCCGAAGGGGCAACCGCGCTGGGAGCGGCTCACGATGATCGACCCGACCGGCTTCACGACATGGCGCCAGCCGGTCGTGGTCGCGAACGAGGCGGCCGCCTCGGAGATGCGGAAGTAGTCCCCCCTTCCGACGCCAGGATGCCCCATTCGGGTGACGCCGTCATAGCAAGTGTGGACCCTATACTCGCTGCGATGCCCGCACTTCTGGAAGCCGAACGGCTCGAAAAGCGATACGGACCGGTGCGGGCGCTCGACGGCGTCAACTTTGTCGTCGAACCCGGGATCACCGGGCTCCTCGGCGCGAACGGTGCCGGCAAGAGCACCGCGCTGAAGCTGTTTCTCGGCCTGATCGACCCCACCGCCGGGCGCGCGTTGTTCGAGGGCGTGGACGTCGCGACGACTCCCGTCGTCCGCCAGCGCATCGGCTACATGCCAGAGCACGATTGCCTGCCGGGGAACGTCGACGCCGTCGAGTTCCTCTCCTACATGGGACAGCTCAGCGGCTTGCCGCATCACGATGCACGGGTGCGCGCCGCCGACACGCTGCGGCACGTGGGACTGGACGAAGAGCGCTACCGACCGCTCGGCACCTACTCCACGGGCATGCAGCAGCGCGTGAAGCTGGCGCAGACGCTGGTTCACGACCCGGCGCTCGTGTTGCTGGACGAACCGACCGCTGGCCTCGATCCGATGGGTCGACAACAGATGCTGGACTTGATCGGCCACACTGGGCGCGAGTTCGGGATCAGCGTCGTGCTCTCGTCACACCTGATGGGCGACGTCGAGCGCACCTGTGAACGGGTGATCGTCCTCGACGCTGGCCAGGTGACCCGGGAGGGAACCGTGGCCGGGTTCACCACCGAAACGGCGGCGCTGGCGATCCAGGTGAGCGAAGGCGTCGAGGCGTTGGAGGCGGAGCTGAAGTCGCGCGGCCTGGAGGCGCATCGCGATGGCGATCAGCTGATCGTGGACGGCGTGCAGGACGCTGATTACGACACGATTCGCGACGCGCTCGTGGCGTCGGGCGCGCTGCTGTACTCGATGGCGCCGCGCCAACACTCGCTGACCGAACTGTTCCGGAGAGACGCCGTCGGGCCGGGCTCGTGACCACGGAACCAGCAGTCGAGCGTCGCCGCGAGACCGAAGGCGAGGTCTTCGATCTCGGCTACCGGCGCTTCGAGGGCGAACGTGAAGGGCTCGCGCAGGCGATCCGGGCGATCTGGCGCGACTCGGTGCGCGCGTCGCTCGGCCTCGGGCGCAGCCTGGCCTCGAAGCTGCTGCCGTTCGGGTTGATCCTGCTCGCGCTCGCGCCGGCGCTGATCACGATCGTGATCGTCGGATTCGTCGCCTCGTTCGGTGGGGACCTCAACGAACTGGAGCTCGAGGACTTCACGAACCGCGCCTATTACGAGTTCGCGCAGGTGCCGCTGCTGTTGTTCGCGGGCGCGCTTGGGCCGGAAATGCTCTGCCCCGATCGGCGCAGCGGCACGCTGGTGCTCTACTTCGTGCGCCCGCTGACACCGACGAACTACATCGTGGCGCGCTGGCTCGGGTTCATGACCGTGATGACCGCGATCTTGCTGTTTCCGCAGGCCCTGGTCTATGTCACGCAACTCGTGATCGCGGACAACCCGTGGACATGGTTCCGGGACCACCTCGACATCATGCCGCGCGCCGCGGTGTCCGGCCTGATCCTCGCGACGCTGTTGACGACCGTTGCGCTGGCGATCTCGTCGTTCACCGACCGTCGGGCGTATGCGGCGGCAGCGATCCTCGGCTTCTTCTTCCTCGCCACGGCGGTCGGCGGGATCCTCGGGGACGTGCTGGAGCGTGGGGCCGCCGACTGGTGGGCGCTGGTGAGCGTGCTGGCGTCGTTCGTGCACGTGAACAACTGGGTGTTTGACGCGTTTGACGGCGAGCTGTCTGCCTATGTCTACATCGCTGAGATGGTGGTCGTGATCGCGATCGGCTGGGCAGTGCTCTGGTGGCGGTACCGAGGAGCCGCGTCGTGACGTCGGAACAGAGCGTGACGCCGGCGGTCGCTCCTGAGCGCGAGGCGACGGTCACGGTCGATCGCGTCTCGCGCTGGTTCGGCAGCGTGGTCGCGGTGAACGACATGTCGTTCGAGATCTACCCGGGCGTGACCGGGCTCGTGGGCCCCAACGGCGCCGGGAAGACGACGCTCTTACGGATGCTCTCCGGACTGGCGCGCCCCTCGGAGGGCGAGGTAACGGTGCTCGGCGAGCCCGTCCGAGGCAACCCCGGGATCTACGAACGCCTCGGCGTGATGGCCGAGCACGAGAACATCTACGGGTTCATGACCGGCCGCCAGTTCGTCGAGCTCGGCGCCGTGCTCTGCGGCGTGGACGACGTTCGGGCGGCGGTCGACCGGGCGATCGGGATCGTGGGCATGGTCGATGACGAGCAGCGGAAGATGGGCGGCTACTCGCGCGGCATGCGCCAGCGGATGCGGCTGGCGCACGCCCTGGTACACAACCCGCGGGTGCTCTTCCTCGACGAGCCGCTGAGCGGCACCGATCCGCGCCAGCGCCTGGAGTTCATGGACGTGATCGAACAACTCGCTCGCGAGGGGCGGACGATCCTGATCTCGTCGCACATCCTCGAGGAAGTCGAGGCGATGGCGGATCGAATCTTGCTGATCGTCAGCGGGAAGCTCGCCGCGTCCGGCGACTTCCATGCGATCCGCGCCCGCCTGAACCAGCGTCCGTACCTGGTGCGGGTGGACTGCGATCAGCCGCGCGCCCTCGCTGCGCGGCTTGTGGGCGAGGACACCGTGGAGTCCGTCGCGGTCGAGGGCAATACGTTGCGCGTGTTGAGCCAGGACGTGCGCGCGCTCCAGCGTGCGATCCCGATCGCCGCCCGGGATGGCGCGGTGCGCTTGCACCGCGTCGAGCCCCTCGACGACTCGCTGGAAAGCGTGTTCGCCTATCTCGCGGAGAGTGGCAGCGCAGCATCGAGTCAGCCCGCGAGTATGAACGGCGCCCGGGCGAATGCTGGGAGGGCGACCGGCTCGTGAGCCCGATCTTCTTTCTCACGTTGACCCAGCTCACCCAGCGTCGACGCTACGCGCTCGTCGTCGTGCTGTCCGCGGTGGCGCCGCTGGTCGCGCTCGCGATCGAGCTGTTCGCGACGGTGACGGCCTCTGAGCTTGTCGAGATCCACGATGCCGTGACCGACACGCTGTTGATATCGACCGTGCTCCCGGTGGCGGCGCTGCTGCTGGCGACCGCAACGCTCGGTGACGAGGTCGAGGACCAGACGCTTGTCTACCTGGCGCTGAAGCCGATCCCGCGCTGGCAGATCGCGCTGCCGAAGCTGGCAGCGACGCTGGTCGCCGTCGCGATTCCCGTCGTCACGGGTGGGATCGTCACGTCGCTGATCCTGAGCGAGGGCGAGATCGGGACATCGCTCCTGACGGGCGCCGGTGTCTTCGTGGGCGCTGCGGTGTACTCGGTCGCATTTGGCTGGGGCGGGCTGGCCTCGCGGCAGGCGATCGCCTTCGGACTGGGGTACGTCTTCCTGTGGGAGTTCGCGCTCGCGGGGTTGTTCGCCGGCCTGCGGTTCGTCAGCGTGCGGCAGTACGCGCTCGGTGTGATCCACGGGCTCGATAGCGAGCGCCTACAGGAGCTGAGCTCGAGCCTGGAGCTGACGCAGGCGCTGATCGGCGCAATCGTCGTGGTGCTCTTCTTCGGCTGGCTGACCGAACGCCGGCTCCGCTTGATGGACGTGCCGTAGCGAGCCGTTCGCCGAGGAGTTTCGCCGCCGCGCGAGGCGGGCGGGTACGATCGCGGCCGGTCGGGAAGCACCGGAGCGAACTGTGACGTCCACCGTACTCGTCGTCGAAGACGACTCGAGCATCCTCGAAACGGTCGCGTTCAACCTTGAACGCGACGGGCACGAGGTGTTGCGCGCCGCCGACGGGGTGACCGGGCTCGAGCTGGCGCGCGTCGAGCACCCCGATCTGGTCGTGCTGGACCTGATGCTGCCGCGGATGTCCGGGCTCGACGTATGCCGCGTGCTGCGTGACGAGCAGGCGGTTCCGATCCTCATGCTGACCGCGCGCGACAGCGAGGCGGACAAGGTGCAGGGCCTCGAGCTCGGCGCCGACGACTACATCACCAAACCCTTCTCGATGCGCGAGCTACGCGCGCGCGTCGCCTCGGCGCTGCGCCGCGATCAGCTCTCGCGTGGCGCCGCGGCCACTGACCGGGCGGTCGCGAGCGATCCCCTCGAGGGTGGTGACATTCGCGTCGATCTGGACGCGCATGAGGTCACCGTCGGAGGAGCGTCGGTCTCGCTGAGACCGCGCGAGTTCGAATTGCTCGAGTACCTGATGCGTCACCCCGGCCAGGCGCTGTCGCGCGAGATGATCCTCGAGTCGGTGTGGGGCTACGGCTACGCCGGGGAGACACGGACGGTCGACGTCCACGTGCGCTGGCTCCGCGAGAAGGTCGAAGCAGACGCGGCCCATCCGGAGCGCATCCAGACCGTGCGCGGCGTGGGCTACAAATTCGTGCCATGACGCGCATCGCGGTCCTGATCGGCATCGCGGGTGCGGCGGCCGCCCTCGTCGCGATCGGTACGCCGGCGCTCGGCGCCGCGGTTGCCGCGGTCGCGGTCCTGGCGGGCGGCTGGCTGATGCGGCGATCGGCGTCGGCGCCGGCCGCCGCCTCGGCGCTGGAGCTGCCCGCGCGCGTCGATCCCCGAGCGGGCCCGCCGCCCGACTGGCTCGACGCGGTCCCCTGCGGCGTCCTGCTGCTCGACGAGGATCTGCTGGTCGTCGCCGCGAACGAGGCGGCAGTCTCGCTCTGTGGTCGCCCCCGCGCCGAGATTGAGGGCGCGTCGCTGATCCGAGCGATTCGCGATCACAACGTCGCGGAGATCGCTCGCGAAGGCGCCGCCATGCCACGCGAGGTCGATATCCGCGACGGTCAGGTCGTGCGCGCAACGGCAACCCGGTTGGCCGCCCCGATCGCGGGTGCTCAGCATCTGCTCGCGCTCGAGGAGCTGACCGACCTGCGTCGCGCCCAGCGGGCGCGTTCCGACCTCGTCGCGAACGCGTCGCACGAGCTGCGCACGCCGGTCACCGCCGCGCTCGCGCTCGCCGAGACGCTCGAGCACGGCGTCGAGGACGAGCAGCGGCGACGGGACTTCCATGGACGCCTGACCGCCGAGGTTTCGCGCCTGAGCGCGATCGTCGAGGGGCTGTTGAAGCTCTCCCGCCTCGAGGCGCAGAGCGATGAGCTCACGATCGAGCCACTCGCGCCCGCCGCACTGCTCGAAACCGCCGCGCGCCGAATCGCACCGCTGCTCGCGCCCGGACAACGCCTCGAATCCGTGATCGAGAACGACTCGCTGGTCGCCGCCGACCTCGAGCGCGTGCTCGAGGTGCTCGCGAACCTCCTCGATAACGCGCTGCGCGTCAGCCCTGACGGCGGCACCGTGACGCTCGCGGCGCTTTCGGGCGACGACGAGGTGCGCTTCGAGGTGCGCGACGAGGGACCGGGCATCATCCCGCTCGATCGCCTCCGCGTGTTCGAGCGGTTCTACACAGGCGACGCGTCGCGGACGGCGAGTGCGAGCAACGGCCTCGGCCTGGCGATCGCGCGGCACATCGTCTCGCGCCTCAGGGGGCGAATCTGGGTCGCCGACCGCACACCGGGCGCGACGCTCTGCTTCACGCTCCCGCTGGCGGAGCCGGTAGACGAGGCACCCGAGATCGCGGACAGTCCGCCCGGCTAGCCGAATCGACCGGTGATGTAGTCCTCGGTGCGGTCGTCCGTCGGGCTCGTGAACAGCTGCTCGGTCCGCCCGTATTCGACGAGCCGTCCGACCAGGTCCTCCTGCGCGAGCATGAACGCCGTGCGATTGGAGACGCGCGCGGCCTGCTGCATGTTGTGGGTGACGATCACGATCGTGTAGTCGGCCGCCAGCTCCTGCATCAGGTCTTCGATGCGCTGGGTCGCGATCGGATCCAGCGCCGAGCACGGCTCGTCCATCAGGATCACTTCCGGCTGGACGGCGATCGCACGCGCGATGCAGAGTCGCTGCTGCTGCCCGCCGGAGAGCGCGAGGCCGGAGTCCTTGAGCTTGTCCTTCACCTCGTCCCAGAGCGCTGCCTGCTGAAGCGAGCGCTGAACCAGCTCGTCCATGTCGCCCGTGTAGCCGTTGACCTTCGCGCCAAACGCGACGTTCTCGTAGATCGACTTCGGGAACGGGTTTGGCTTCTGGAACACCATCCCGATGTGGCGCCGGACCTCCACGGGGTCGACGTCGGATCCGTACAGCGGCTCGTCATCGACGTAGACCTGGCCCTCGAACCGCACGCTCGGGATCAGCTCGTTCATCCGGTTGATGCAGCGCAGCAGCGTGCTCTTGCCGCAGCCGGAGGGGCCGATCAGCGCCGTGATCTGATTCCGCGGTACATCGATGCTGACGTGGTCAATCGCCTGCTTGGCGCCATACCAGACGCCGACGTCCTCGATGCGAACCGAGACGTCGCCGATGACGTCGTCCGCCGGTTCGGAAGCTGCGGTCGGGGTACTCGGTCGGAGGTTTGGACTGGTCGGCTCGGTCACGGCTGCCGGCTCGTCGCGAGCCTCTGCAAGCGTTTCATCCGCCACCGCCGGTCCTCCGTCCGAGTTCGCGGAATCGGCCACGAGTGTACCTCCCTCAGGGGTTCTCCGAACCGCCAGAGCGGTAACGCAGATAGACCGCGATCGCGTTCATCGTCAGCAGCACCACAAGCAGCACGAGGATGCCGCTCGCCGCGAGGTCCTGGAAGTCGGCCTGGGGCCGAGCCGTCCAGTTAAAGATCTGAATCGGCATCGCGGTGAACTGGTCAAGCGGGTCGGCCGGCGTGAACGCCACGAACGTGAACGCGCCGAGCGCGATCAGCGGTGCCGTCTCCCCGATCGCCCTCGAGATCGCGAGGATCGTGCCGGTCATGATCCCCGGCAGCGCCTGCGGCAGAACGTGGTGCCGCACCGTCTGCCAGCGGGTCGCCCCCAGGCCGTACGACGCCTGCCGGATCGAGGAGGGCACGGCCTTGATCGCCTCCTGTGCCGCGACGATCACCACCGGCAGGATCAGCAGCGCGAGGGTCAGCGACCCCGCCAGTACTGACCGGCCGAAGCCGCCGAAGTCGGGGCCGATCCCGATCGTGCCGCGGACGAAGAGCTGCAGCCCGAGCAGTCCGTAGACGATCGACGGCACCCCGGCCAGGTTCGAGATGTTGATCTGGATCAGCGACGTGAGCCGGCTCTTTGGTGCGTATTCCTCGAGGTAGACGGCCGCACCGACGCCGAGCGGGAACGCCCAGAGCGCGGTGAAGCTGATCAGCCAGATGCTGCCCCACAGGGCCGATCTGAATCCGGCCTGCTCCGGCTTCCGCGACGGGAACGAAGTAAGGAAGTCGACCGAGAGGAACCGGATGCCGTCGCGCCACACCTCGACCAACAGGATCGCGAGCAGGGCGACGCCCAGCAGCGTCCCGGCTAGCGCGACGACGACGAAGACGCGTCCGGTCAGGTGCCGAAGCGGCAGACGCACCCGGAACCGCTGCGACGCCCCGAGGCCGCCCGGCGTCTGCGGCGGCGCGCTCATTCGTAGCGCTCCCGGAACCGGGCGACGACGCGCCCGCTCAGCAAG
The DNA here is from genome assembly GCA_965248675.1 of Dehalococcoidia bacterium. Lineage (GTDB taxonomy): Bacteria > Chloroflexota > Dehalococcoidia > UBA2979 > UBA2979 > UBA6627. The sequence goes on along the minus strand of CBDFJZ010000008.1, from coordinate 578,677 downwards.
TTCATCAGCAGCGTCATCGCGAACAGCGTCAGCGCGATCGCGAAGATCGTGCGGAACTCGATCGAGCCGTGGGGCGCCTCACCCTGCGAGACCTGGACGATGTACGCCGTCATCGTCTGCACGCTCTCCAGCGGGTTGAGCGTCAGCTGCGGCGTCGCCCCCGCGGCGACCGTGACGGCCATCGTCTCCCCGATCGCCCGCGAGATCGCGAGGATGTACGAGGCGGCGATGCCACTCAGTGCCGAGGGAAACGCGACGCGGGTGACGACCTCGAACTTGGTCGCGCCGGCGGCGTAGGCCGCTTCGCGTAGCGACGCCGGGACGGCCCTCAGCGAGTCGTCGGAGATCGAGGAGACCATCGGCACAATCATGATGCCGACGACGATCATCGCCGAGAGGGCGTTGAAAATCCCGACCTCCGGGAGGAACGTGTCGCGCAGCAGCGGCGTGATGAACGTCAGCGCGAAGTAGCCGTAGACGATCGTCGGCACGCCGGCCAGCACCTCGAGGATCGGCTTGATCACGCCGCGTACCTGCGGCGACGCGTACTCGGCGAGGAAGATCGCGCTCAGCGTGCCGACCGGGAGCGCGATCACCGAAGCGCCCGCCGCGATCAGCAGCGTGCCGAGGATCAGCGGCAGCACGCCGAAGCTGCCGGATGCCGGCGTCCAGCGAGTGCCGGTGAGGAAGTCGATCGGGTTGACCTCGCGGAAGAAGCTCAACCCCTCCGCAAGCAGGATTGCGACGATGCCGACGGTCGTCAGCACTGTCGCCGCTGCGCAGGCCAGGAGTAAGACGCCGATCGCCTGTTCGACGAGGTGCCGGCTGCGTCGCCGCCTGAACCGCGGCGGCCCGCCCTGGCCGAGCGCCGGTACTCCCGCCGCCATCAGCGCGCGATCCCTCGGCGTGCCGCGCTGGCGTCGCCGTCGGCGATCGCCGCCTCGAAGGCCCCTCGAGACGCATCACGTTCGGAGGGCGGCAGCGCGGTGTAGCCGACCTCGCCAACCAGCGGCACCGTCGCGTCGCTCAAGTAGAAGCGGACGAAGTCCTGAACGTGCGCCTTCTCGATCAGCGACGACCGCCTGACGTAGATGAACAGCGGGCGCGCCAGCGGATAACTCCCGTCCGCGACCGTGGCGTCGTTCGGGATCACGCCCTCGACCGCGAGCACCTGCAGGCGATCCGCGTTCTCGATGTAGTAGGCGTACCCGAAGTATCCGAGGGTGCCCGACTCACCGGAGATGCCGATCACCAGCACGTTGTCATCAGACGAAGCGGTGTAGTCGGCGCGTGAGAGGCCCTCTTCGCCGATCACCTCGTCCGTGAAGAAGTCGAACGTGCCGGAGTCGGTGTCCGGCGCGAAGATCTGGATCTCCTCGGCGGGCCACTCCGCGGCGACCTGGCTCCACTGGTTGATTGTCCGTTCGGCGGCTGGCTCGAAGATCGTCTTCAGCTGATCGATCGTCACGCCCCCGGCCAGGAAGTCCGTCTCGGTGTTCGTGACGATCGCCAGGCCGTCGAGGGCGACTGTGAGCTCGAGGTATTCGATGCCCGCTTCGGCGCACGCCGTCTGTTCCGACTCCTTGATTCGCCGTGACGCGTTCGAGATGTCCGTCTCGCCCGCGCAGAACTTCTGGAAACCACCGCCGGTGCCGGAGACGCCGACGACCACCCTCACCTCGGGCGCGACCGCGCGGAACTCCTCGGCGACGGCCTCGGTGATCGGGAAGACGGTGCTCGATCCGTCGATCGTGACGGTCTCGCCGCGACCGCAAGCCACCAGCAAGATCGCGATCGCGACAGGAACGGCGGTCGCGAGGATCGCCGCTCCTCGTGATCGCGCTCGCTTCCCCATGAATCCCCGCTCGGCTGAGCGCTGGTGTCCTCGTATCGTGCGAGGCATGCGCTGATGATCGGATGTCACCGTTAAGCAGCGATTAATGGCAGGGGCCGTTGGGCCCCGGCCCGTCGTGATCCGGCGATCGAGGGGACGCGAGATGCGCGCGTATGTCGCCGAAGTGGTTGGCACGTTCATCCTCGTGCTGTTCGGGACCGGCGCCGTGGCAGCCTCGGTCGTCACCGGCGCGCACGTTGGCCTCTGGCAGGTCGCGGTCGTGTGGGGCTTCGGCGTCACGCTCGCGATCTACGCGACCGCCAGCGTCTCCGGTGCCCACCTCAATCCGGCGGTCAGTCTCGCCTTCGCGGTGCTGCGGCCCGACGAGTTCCCGCGGGCGAAGCTGCTGCCGTACTGGGGCGCCCGGCTCGCGGGCGCCGTGCTGGCGGGCGCCGTCGTGCTCGCCACCTTCGGGCCGTTCATCGACCGCTTCGAGGACGACCATGGCCTCGTCCGCGGAGAGGACGGCAGTCAGGCCTCGGCGATGGTCTTCGGCGAGTACTTCCCCAACCCGGCGCTGTTCGGGACGGACGCGGGCGCGTTTGACCTGGTGTCCCCGCTGATGGCCGTCGCCGTCGAGGCGTTCGGCACCGGCGTGCTGATCTTCATGATCTTCGCGCTGGTCGACCGCTGGAACCTCGGCAAGCCGGGCGCCTCGATGACGCCGTTCTTCATCGGATTCACGATCGCGGCGCTGATCAGCCTCTTCGCGCCGATCACTCAGGGCGGGTGAAATCCGGCGCGCGACTTCGGGCCCCGGATTGTCGCGTTTCTTGCGGGCTGGGACTCGATCGCGATCCCCGGTCCGCGCAACGGGTTCTGGGTCTACATCGTGGGACCGTTGGTCGGTGGGCTCGTCGGCGGTGCCCTCTACGACTGGCTGATCCGCCCCGGAATGCGCGACGCCGCGTCCGCCCGGCACCAGCGGTAGCGGAAGCGCGCCGCATCGAGGAGCGGTCCGAAGCGGTCACCCAGCGCCCGAATCGGCTGTGTAAGATGTGGCGCACCATGGTTACCCCAGAACCGCAGCCCCGTGGTGAGCTTCGTGAGCGGTTCCATCGCCAACTGTCCGAACTCCAGGACGGCGCGCTCGAGATGACCTCGATGGTCGAGCGCGCGATCGAGCGCTCGGTGCTCGCGCTCGTCAATCGCGACGTCGCGCTGGCGCACGTGGTGATCGACGAAGACCAGATCATCAACGAGGCGGCCTACGGGCTCCACAACCAGTGCGTCGTGCTGCTGGCGCAGCAGGGACCGTTGGCCGGCGATCTCCGCCTCGTGGTCTCCGTGACGGCGATCGCGACCGACCTCGAGCGGATGGGCGATCATGCCGAGGGCATCGCCAAGATCGTCGTGATGATGCGGGACGAGCCGCTCGTGAAGCCGCTCATCGACATCCCGATCATGGCCGAGAAGGCGCGTCAGATGATGAACGACGCGGTTCAGGCGTTCATCGATAAGGATGTTGAGGGCGCTTACGCCGTCGGTCATGCCGACGACGCCGTCGATGACCTCTATTCGACGGTCTACAACGACCTGATCCAGATCATGGTCACCGATCAGAGCACGATCGAGCCGGCCACCCACCTGCTCTGGGTCGCGCACAACCTCGAGCGGATCGCCGACCGCGCGACGAACATCGCCGAGCGCACCGTGTACACCGTCACCGGCGAGCTGCCGCAGATGGACGGCTCCTACTAATAGCTCGGTTCGCGCTGGTGCATGGTTCCGCCCACCGTCGCAGCTGCTCACTCCGCGACTGCGCACGGTCACTGCGTGGCCGCTCCCGATACGATGACATCGATGGATCGATCGAATAGGCGGCTCGCATCGCGGCGGCGCTTCCTCGGACTCGCGGGGTCGCTCGCCGGCGCCACGTTCCTCGCGGCCTGCGGCACCGCTCCCGAGGAACGCGAAGTCACGACGGCCGCCACCGCCGCCGGCTCGATTCTGCCCCCGGAGCAACCGCTGGCGATCGCGACCCAGGTTCCGCCACCTCCGGCGCCTCCCGGTCCTGGCGCGCGCTGGGCGGCAGTGCGCGGCGACCGCCGTCAGCTCGAGCGGCTGGCGCTCCCCGGCACGCCGTGGGAGACCCCCGTCTACATCAACCGCAGCGGGGAGCCCGGTCCGAGCGTGATGGTGCTGGGCGGAGTGCACGGCAACGAGCCCGGCGGCTGGGGCGCGACCGACGAGATCGCGAGCTGGATGCCCGACCGCGGCATCCTCACCGTCATCCCGCGGGCGAACGTGCTCGCGATCGAGGCGGGCGAGCGAACCTCCGCGGAGTTGGGCGACCTCAACCGCTTCTATCCCGGCGTGCCGCTGGAGTCGACGAACGCGTTCCCGATGCAGTGGATGGCCTACCGGATCGTCGAACTCGCGCGCGAGTTCGAGGTCGATCTGCTGCTCGACCTCCACGAGTCCTGGGGCTTCTTCAACGAGCGCACGCAGGATGGCACCGCGTTCCTCGGTCAGACCGTGACCAGGGGCGGCGCCGGCGGCGAGTCCGGACGGATCGAGGTGGTCGTCGCCGCCGTGAACGAGCAGATCAGCGAGCGTGAGCAACTCGCGATGCGCGACCGCAATCGCTTCCGGGGCACGGGCCTGGTGCAGCGCCCAACCTTCGATCCTTCGTGGCCCCGCGGCGGAACCTCGTCGCTCGGGATCGGCAGCTTCGTCCCGGGCCTCGTCCCGGTCTTGATCGAGATGGGCCAGCAGAACCAGGCGGTGTCCCGACGCGCCGAGCTGCACCAGCTCTTCGTCAGGACCGCGCTCGAGCACGAGGGACTGCTGGCCGACGCGTAAGGGGCCAGCGCCCGCGGGCCCACTGCCGGTTGCCTTCGCTCCCGACGTAGTATCGTGTCCCGGCGGTCGACTTCGGCCGCCTTCGTCGCGCAGCGCGGGGGTCTCCGATGTGCTTCCCATATGACTCCAAACCACCGATCCCGCCGATCGCCGGCGCGGCGATCGATACCGAGGACGTGACGCTCACCGCGAGCGACGGCACCGCATTCGCCGCCTTCGTCGCACGCGCAGAGGAGCCGCTCGGCCCCGCCGTCGTTGTGATGCCCGACGTCCGTGGCCTCTTCTCCTTCTACGAGGAGCTCGCGCTTCGCTTCGCCGAGCGTGGCTATGACGCAATCGCGATGGACTACTTCGGGCGCAGCGCCCGCGTGGGGAAGCGTGATGCGGACTTCGAGTTCCGCGAGCACATCGACCAGACCACCTTCGACGGCGTCAAGGCCGACGTCGCCGCCTGCGTCGCCTCCCTGCGCTCCGCCCCCGGCAGCGAGACCCGCGAGGTGTTCACCGTTGGCTTCTGCTACGGCGGGAGCGCCTCCTGGGCACAGTCGGCAAACGGACACGGCCTGTCGGGCGCGATCGGCTTCTACGGACACCCAACCCGCGAAGGCTTCCCGCAGGGGGCGCTCGCCAGCGTCGACCTCGTCCCTCGCTTCGAGGCGCCGATCCTCGGTCTGATGGGCGGCGCCGATCAGGGCATTCCGCGCGAAGAGGTGGAGAAGTTCGAGGCCGCGATGCAGGCCGTCGATCACCCGCACGAGATCTGCACCTACGACGGCGCGCCACATTCGTTCTTCGACCGCGGCTTCGAGGAGTACGTGGACGAGTCGCAAGATGCATGGGAGCGGATCCTGCGCTTCATCGAGCAATACTCGGCGGTCGCCGTCGGCGACTGATCGCGACCAGCAGCCGGCGAGACCAACGGAACGGACGACCGATGCAGTTCAGCGCGTGGCCGAACCAACCGGGAGCGTGGGAGCCGCTGCGAGACTTCGCGCAGCACGTGGAGCAGGGCGGCTGGGACGGCGTCTGGATCGCCGATCACTTCATGCCGAACCAGGAGGACAACAGCGGCCCAACCGGCGAGGCCTGGACCGCCCTCGCGGCGCTGGCGGCCACCGTGCCGCGCATCCGCCTCGGGACCATGGTCACCGGCAACACCTACCGCCACCCCGCCGTGCTCGCGAAGATGGCGGCGCAGATCGATCTGATCAGCGATGGCCGGCTTGTGCTCGGGATCGGCTCGGCCTGGCAGCAGAACGAGCACGAGGCCTACGGCATTCCGTTCTACACCGTCGGCGGGCGGCTTCGTCGCCTCGAGGAAGCCGTCCAGGTGATCCGCGGTCTCTTCGCGGACGAGCGCACCGACTTCGACGGGAAGTTCTACCAGCTCGCGAACGCGCCCTTGGCGCCCAAGCCGGTGCAGCGCCCCGGTCCGCCGCTGCTGATCGGCGGCGGTGGCGAGCGCGTCACCATGCGAATCGCCGCCCAGTACGCGGACGAGTGGAACGTCTGGGGATCGCCCGAGGTGCTCCGTCACAAGATCGGCGTGCTCGAGCGGCACTGCCAGGAGCTCGCCCGCGATCCGGCCGAAATCCGCAAATCGGCCAACGCGATGTTCCACGTCACCGACTATCCGGCAGAGGCGGGGCAGTCTCGCGAACGGAATCCGCGGGTGCTGGCCGGGTCGGCCTCGGAGCTGCAGGCGCTGGTGCAGGAGTACGCCGACGCCGGCGTCGACGAGCTGGTGGTGCCGATCTTCTCGCTCCGCGTCGACGGCAACGCCGATCGAGCGAAGGCGGCTGCCGACCAATTCCAGAGCGAGGTCGCCTCGGCCTTCCGCTAGCGCCGGCGCCGACCCGCATGCCTCGCGCTGAGCTGTCGAACGACGAAGCGCGCCGCATCGCGCTCGCAGCGCAGGGGTTCGCCGACCCCCGACCGACCGGTCGCGTGGACGTACGGCACCTGCGTCGCGTGCTACGGCGGATCAAGCTGCTCCAGCTCGACTCCGTGAACGTCGTGGTCCGCTCCCACTACATGCCCTTCTTTTCGAGGCTGGGCCCGTATCCGCGGAACCTGCTCCACGACCTCGCGTTCAAGCGGCGAGAGATGTTCGAGTACTGGGGTCACGAGGCCTCGTTGCTGCCGGTCGAGCACCATTCCCTGTTTCGTCACCGCATGACCGAGGCGAAACCACGCTACCGCTCGGCCCAGCTCCTCCGTGACCAGCCGGGCTACGCCGACGCCGTCCTGGAAGAGGTTCGCGGCAACGGACCCCTTACCGTGGCCGACCTCGACGAGCCGGGCGAGCGGACGGGCCCGTGGTGGGGCTACGGCCCCGGCAAGGTCGCGCTCGAGTGGCACTTCCGAACCGGCGAGCTCACGACCCACGAGCGCCGCGGCTTCACCCGCGTCTACGACATGACGGAGCGAGTGCTTCCGGACCACGTCCTCCAGCAGCCGACTCCGCCCACCGAGGAAGCGCACCGTCGGCTATTGCTGCTCGCCGCCGAGGCGCACGGTATCGGCACCGCGAAGGACCTCGCCGACTACTACCGGATCAAGGTCCCCCGGGCGCGCCCCCGCTTCGAGGAGCTGGTTGACTCAGGACGCCTCGAACGGGTGCGGGTCGAAGGCTGGAAGCAGCCCGCCTACAAGCACCCGGAAGCGAAGCTCCCACGACGGATCGAAGGACGCGCGCTGCTCACCCCGTTCGATCCGGTCGTGTGGCTCCGCGAGCGAGCGAGCCGCCTCTTCGATTTCGACTACACGATCGAGATCTATGTCCCCGAGCCGAAACGCCAGTACGGCTACTACGTCATGCCCTTCATGCTCGACGGCGAGCTGGTCGCGCGCGTCGACCTCAAAGCCGATCGGCAGGCCTCGGTGCTGCGTGCGCAGGCGGCCCACCTCGAGGCCGGCGCGCATGCGCCGCGGGCGGCGTCGGAGCTGGCGGCGGAGCTGCGGACGATGGCTGCCTGGCTCGGCGTCGAGGCGGTGCGTGCTGGTCGGCGCGGGAACCTCGCCGCGGAGCTGCAGAAGGCGCTCGGCTAGCGGTGCCCGCGTCGGGAACTAGGGCGCGTTTCCAGGCGTTCGAGCAAGATGAGCTACCGCTGTGTTCGTCGCTTCGCCGCCGTCGTTGTGTTCGCCGCACTCGGTCTTGCGCTGCTGCCGGCGCCCGCGGATGCAGACTCGCCGGCTCAGCCGCGCCTGGTCTCCGCGATCACGGCGCAGCAATCGTCGGCGACGGGCGACCTCGCGTGGTCCTTCTCCCGTCGATACATCTTCGCCGACGAGCGCGTCGCAACCGCGTTTGCGATCCTCATCGACGAGCCGCAGGTCATCGAGGCGGCCGGTCTCGAGGGGCAGGGGCTGGTCTACTCCGACGACGAGATCCGAGCGGCGGCCGAGGGACAGCCCGTTGAGTCGGCCGAGGTTCTGCTCGCCGCGGGCGGCGTTGCGGCACCCCGCGGCACCTCGCAGTTCGAGCAGGCGCGCCGCTGCCGGATCTGGACGCCGCCCGCCGCCGCGTCCGCGGAGACTGAGGCGATCGCCGACGCGCTCGGAGCCGCCCTGGTCACCGCGTTCGCGCGGATCGGGATCGCGATCGATCCATGCGAGGCTTCGCTCAGCGCCGTTGAGGCCGACCTGTTTGTGGCGCCTGCGGGCCTGGAGGTTGACGACCCATCGCTGAATACCAACGCGGACGGGTTCCTCGGGTTCCGCGATACCCGGCCGGCCGCGTCCGGCGGGAGCAGCCCTGCCCCCGCTCAGGGCGGAAACGCTGGGACCGCCACTACCGAGGGCGGATCGATCGCCGTTGTGCTGTTGATGATTTCGCTCGCCAGCTTCACACTCTTCGGCGGCCGCCGATCGACGGGAGCGCGCCGGCGCTAGTCCCGAGGCAGGTGCGCCCATCGGTCGCGACGCTGCAGCGTCGCCCGGATGTGGTTGATCTCGCCCGCGTGGTAGAAGTCGTGCGCGATCATCACGTCGAGGATCTTCCGCTTCTCCTGACCGAGGAGCCAGATCAGTTGCTCGACGGCTGCGCGGATCATCGCGCGCGCTATCGTACGCCCTGAGACATCTCGTCCAAAGCTGCCGGGAGTTCGCGATGCCGGCCTACCGCACCCCCGACCGCGTCCAGCTCAACTATCGCGAGGCTGGCGAGGGCGGTCCGGCCATCATCCTGATCCATGGCTGGGCCTCTCGCCTCGATCACTGGCAACCCGTCGCGGGCCCGCTGTCCCGCCACTACCGCGTGCTCCGGCTCGATCTGAGGGGACACGGCCGGTCCGCGGCGCCGCCCGACGGCTACTCGATGCGCCAGTTCGCCGACGATACGGCCGCGCTGGCCCGCTCGCGTCGCATTCGCAACGCGGTCGTCGTCGGTCACTCGATGGGGAGCACGGTCGCCCTCGAACTGGCGCGCCGGCACCCGCGCCTCGTCAGCGGCGTCGTGATGGTCGACGGCGCCCTCGACCAGTACGCGACCGCCCGCGACGTCGAACGGACCGACCTCTGGCGCGCCCTCGCCGACCCGCCCTACGACGAGGCGATGATCGCCTTCTACGCCAACTTCTTCCCCGACCCGCGCGACGCCGCCCTCGCCGAACGCGTCATCACCGAGGCCGCCCGCACGCCCGAGCACGCCGCTCTCGCCTCCTGGCGCGCGACGCTCACCGCGAACGTCCCGGCGATCGCCAGGCAGGTCCGCCAGCCCGTCCTCTACGTCGACGGCGGCCACAGCCTGCGCCCCGCCGCCGCCGTCCACGAGATCCTGCCGCGCGCCGCCTACGCCTAGGCGGCGCTCTGCGGCCACTTCGTCCAGCTCGAGGCGCCCGATCAGCTCGTCGCGATGATCCGCCGCTTCGTCGAGCGCCTGCAGCCCGATCGCCGGTAGGCTGCGCACATGCCCGACCTCACCGTCACCCGCATCGAAACCCTCGAGGAGCTCGCCGACGCGCTCGAGATCCGCCGCGCCGTCTTCATCGACGAGCAGCACGTGCCCGAAGACGAGGAGATCGACCACTTCGACGACGATCCGACGACCGTCGAGGACTGCGTCCATATGCTCGTCCGCCTCGACGGCGCACCGATCGCCACCGGCCGCCTCCTCCTCGACGAGCCGCCCGAGGAGCGCGCTCACGTCGGCCGCGTCGCCGTCCTCATTGAGCAGCGGCGCACGGGTGCCGGCCGAGTGGTGATGGAAGCGCTGCAAGACGAGGCACGCCGCCTCGGGCGACCGGGCACCACGCTCGCCGCGCAGCTCCACGCGATGCCGTTCTACGATCGACTCGGCTACGAGGCGCGCGGCGAGGTCTTCCTCGATGCGGGGATCGAGCACCGGTGGATGGATCTCGACTTCTCCTGGGACGCCCGCTGAGGCGCATCTTCAGAGAGCTCCGGGGGTCAGGGTACTCAAGGTCCTTCATCTGTACTCGTTGGGACGCATCCGTACGACTCAGTACGAACTTGTACGCACACGTCCGAGCGTCAACTGCTCGCAGCTGATTCGCTATCTTGCGGCTTCCTCGGTCGCGCGATGCCGACCGCACGCCCCGATCAACTCCTCATGGAACTCGAACCACACCGTGTGGTAGCTGTCCTCGAGCGGCGACGCCAGCATCGAGGCCTCGCCGTCGCGCATCGAGGTGAGCGCCTGCTGGAACCGCGCCCCGTAACCCTCTAACCGTGCGACGCAACCGGCGGCCTCGCCGATCAGTGGCTGCACCAGCTGGTCGATCGCCATCACGCCTCTCACGAGCTCGTCCCACTCGTCCGCGCTGTAGCCGGCGGCCGAGGTCGTCTGCCACTCGCTGACCAGCCGCTTGAACTCGTGGTTCAGCGCCATGAACCGCTCGTAGCTCGCGTTCAGCTTGATCTGATCCGCCGCGTCGCGTTCCCGTGCCAGCTCATCATCGAGCCACCCGCGCCCGTCCGCGCTCAAGGCGACCCCGCGTCCCGTGTCGTTGAATAGCGAGCCGTGATCGACCAGCAGCGCCTCGATCCGGTGTTGGGCGGTCGACAGCGCCTGTGCCGCGCGCTCCCGCGTGCACAGGCCCTTCAACTGAACCGTGCGCGCCAGCGCCAGCAGCGTGACGTCGGCGTCTCGACCCTGCTCACGGGTATCGTCGCCGCCGCCGCCCGGTTCCACGCCCAGCTCCTGCGCCCACCCCCGGAGCGTGCGCACCTCGGGGACCTCGTCGGCGCCCGCGCGCCGATGGTCGCCGGTGTAGAGCGCGCCCGTGGCGCCGTCCACGGTGACCGTTTCGCCCTCGGCGATGAACGTCTCGCCGGCACGGATGCCCGTCGCCAGCACCTCGGTTTCCTCGAGGCTCGTCACGGCCGGGATCGCCCAGCTTCGCGCGACGACGGCGGCGTGGCTGGCCACGCCGCCGAGCGTGGTCACGATTCCGGCTGCGCCGACCATTCCCTGCACATCCGCCGGCGAGGTCTCCGCCCGCGCGAGGATGGCGTCGATGCCCCGCGACGCGAGGTCGGCGGCGCGGTCCGGATCGCAGCAGAGTACGCCGACACCGACGCCGGGCGACACCGCGAGCCCCGAGGCAACCGGCCGCGCGCCGGGATCGATGCCGGCGGCCTCGGCAACTGCGCGCAGCGTCTGCTGGTCGATGCGGGCGACCGCTTCTGCGCGGGTCAGCGGGAAGCCCGGGTTGTCGGCCATCGCGACCGCCGCGCGGACCGCCGCGAGCGGGCTGCGCCGTCCGATCCGCGTCTGGAGGATGTAGAGCTCGCCCTCGCTCACCGTGAACTCGACGTCGCAGATGTCGCGATAGTGCTGCTCGAGGATGGCGAGCGCCTCGAGTAGCGCGGCATGGGCGTCAGGCAGCGCGGCCTGCAACGCATCGAGGCCGGCCACGGCGTGCGTGCCGGCGGCGACGTCCTCGCCCTGTGCGCGCGGAAGGTAGTCGCCATACGGTCGCGCCTCACCGTTCGCCGGATCGCGCGTGAACACCACGCCGGTTCCGGATCGCTCGTCGAGGTTGCCGAAGACCATCGCCTGCACCGTCACCGCTGTCCCGAGGCGCTCGTCGATCCCTTCGCGCTCGCGAAAGACGTGTGCGCGGTCGGAGTGCCACGAGCGGAACACCGCCTCGATCACCGCGCGCAGCTGGTCGTGCGGATCCTCGGGGATGGCGGCCGGATCCGGGTCAGCATCGTCGAGGACGGTCTCCGCGTATGCGGAGCGGAACCGCTGCCAGGTGTCCTCGGCGAACTCGGGGTTGCGGCTCTCCTCGGCCAGGCGATCGCGAATCGATGGCGTGATGCCAACGTTCAGCACCGTGTCCATCATCCCGGGCATCGAGACGGGCGCGCCCGACCGCACTGAGACGAGCAGCGGAGCTGCCGCGTCGCCGAACCGCCGCTCGGTCCGCTCCTCGATGTGAGCGAGTTGCCTCGCGACGTCGTCATCAAGGGACGCGGGCCAGCCACCCGCGAGGTAGCGTCGGCAGGCGTCGGTGGTGATCACGAAACCCGGCGGCACCGGCAGACCGAGCGCGGTCATCTCCGCGAGGCCGGCACCCTTGCCGCCGAGAACAGCACGCGCATCCAGCCCCGTCGGGAGCGGTTCGTCGAAGGCGACGACGGCGGGGATGGCCTCGGGACTCACGCGCGCCCCTCCGACGGCCACCCTGACACGACGCCTACGGCAGCGCCACGATCGTGACCGTGCCGGCGTCCCCGTTGACGGTCACCGTGGCCCCGTTCGGGATCCGACGCGTCGCCTCGGTGACGGACGGGACGCAGGCGATGCCCAGCTCGCGGCTGACGATCATCGCGTGGCTCTGCGCCGCGCCGACGTCCACGATCACCCCGCCCGCCGATACGAACAGCGGCGTCCACGATGGGTCAGTGATCGGCGCGACCAGGATCTCGCCCGGGCCAAGCGCCGTCGGGTCGATCGGATCGAGCACCACGCGCGCGACAGCCGTGACCTCACCGGGGCAACCAGGGAATCCCTCGAGCACGTCGCCCACCGCCACGGCCACCACCTCGGACTCCCCTTTTCGAGGCCAGGTCGCGGGGTCAGGCTGCTCGCCATAGAACACGAACGGCTCCTGGATCGAGTTGTACGTGTCGTAGAGTTCGCGCCGGCGGTTGATCCGCTCCGCGAACGGGGCTGGGTCGGCGAGCCAGCCCTCGACCTCGTCGACCAGCAGCAGGCCGTAGTCGCCGGCCTCCTCGCAGAAGCCGCCCGCGACCATCCGACGGCCGATCGTGTGCAGCGCCATCCGTGCTTCGTGGATCAACTTGATCGCGTTCGTCTTCGTGCGCTCGCGGCCGGCCTGGAAGACCGTCGCCGCGTGCGCCGCGGCCCGGAACGCCCCCTGCGTCTCCGCGTCGCCCTCCAGCATCGCCGCGATCTCCGCCACCACGCGCTCGCGCTCCTCCGCCATCCGCTGCTGACCGTGTTCGGGAGCGACGCCCTCGTCCGCTAATCGCATCCGATCGATCGCCGCCAGCGCCAGCTCTGGCCGCGTCTCCCAGACGTGGTTCCTCGACTCCCACTCGTTCGGCCCGCGCGACCCGAACTCCTCGATGAACGAATCGAACTGATCGAGGAAACCGGCGCCAGCGCCGTTCGCGGACAGTCGCTCCAGCAGTCCGCTCACGCCTCCATCGAACGCCGCGGTGAGCGCCCGATCGGCCGCGACGACCCGGCCCAGCCGCCACATCGCCATCGAGGGCGCCGCGGATTCGACGTCGCCCACGCCGGCGATCACCTTCATCGCGTCCGGCGGCCGGCCGACCGCTTCGCAGATCTGCGTCAACGCGCCCACAGGCACCGAGCTCATGAACGTGACGAAAATGTGCTCCGAGAAGAGACGCCGGAAATGCTCAACCAGGAGGCCCTTCCCGTACGTCCACAACTCCTCGTTCGACATCGGATCGAGGCTCGGCCGCGCGGCCCGCAACCCCGCCACCAGCTCCGCGCTCGCCGCCGGCGCCTCGAGCTGCTCCACCCCGAACGCCCACTGGAATGTCGCCCCGATCGCTGCGCTGCGCTCCTCGTTCTCGTCGCCGGGCGCCGGCTCGTACGGGGGAATCCCCGGCTGCGCGCCGAAGAACAGGTCGTCCATCGCCTGCGCCGACAGGCCCGGCGCGCGCTCGCCGAGGATCCGGGTCACCGAGGCGTTGAGGTAGCAGTACCCCCCGAACACGCCCAGCGGCTCCATGTTGTCGGGCGAAAACTCGTCGTGCGTGAACGCGCCGATCTGGGCCAGCGCGTCGCGCCATGCACCCTCGACGTCCGTCTCCATCAGCAGGCTGAACGTGAGCGGTGCCACGGGGTCCGGGAACACTTCGCCGACGTTGGCGCGGGTCCACAGCGGGTACCGCTCGCTGGCCTCGCTACCGACGATCCATGGCTCCATACGGCGACCTCCGTCGTGACCTCGTTGAACGGTGCCGAGGGCGGCCGAGCCTATACCTCCTCACGCCCCCCGGCGCGCGCCTGGTCGTCCTCGACAGCCGCAACCACCTGCTACTCGAGCACGAGCCCGCCTGGCACACCGTCACGACGAAGTGCGGGCGTTCCTCGGCGTGACCGAGCCTGCGGCTCCCACCTAACCCGTCTCCATCGGTAGCGACTCGTCCGCTGCCCACTCGGAGAGCGAGGCGTCGTAGATCGACACGTTGTCGATGCCTAGCAGCGTGAGCGCGAACGCGTCGTTGCTGGCCGCGATCCCGCCGCCGCAGTAGGTGATCACCTTCCCCGCCGCGGTCGCGCCGACGTCGGCGAACCGCGCCCGCAGCTCCTCGAGCGGCAGATACGCGTTGGTCTCGGGATCGACCAGCGAGTTGGCGGGCACGTTGACGCTCGCCGCGATCCGCCCCGGGCGCCCGTAGGGCGATGCGCCCTCGCCACGATGCTGCTCCTCCGACAGGGCGTTGATGATGCAGGTCGCCCCGTCCGAGGTGGCCGCCAGCACCTCCTCCCGATCGGCGAAGAGCTCGGGGCGTGCCCGTGCCACGAACGTCTCTGGCGGGTAGCTCGTCGCCTCGGACGAGATCGGGCGCCCTTCGGCGCTCCACTTGCTCCAGCCGCCGTCGAGGACGGCCGCGTTCTCGAAGCCGACCGCGCGCAGCATCCACCAGATGCGCGCCGCCCACATCCCGGCGGCGCGGTCATAGAGGATCACGCGCGACCCCTCGCTGACGGCGTAGCGGGACATCGCCTCGGCGAACTGCTCGGGCGGCGGCATCATGAAGCGGAGCTTCGCGTCCCGGTCGGAGAGCTCGCCCGGTAGGTCGGCGAAGACGCTGCCGGGGATGTGTGATTCAGCCCAGGCGTCCCGCCCGCTGGCGGCCTCCAGGCGACCGTCGTCCCCGCGGCGGAGGATCGTCGTGCACTCCAGGATCCGCACGTCGGGGTTGGCGACGTTCGCCTCAACCCAGTCGGTGTCGACGAGGTATTCGGTAGTCATGAGCGTGCTCCTCAACGGTCCGCGAGCGCGAGCATAGTCGTTCCGCGAGATTGCTCGCGCTGAATCGGTCGTTCTTCTGGCCGAACGTGCCTGGTCAGGCGACCTCGGCTGGCTCCTCGGATCGGGTCGGCCGGCAGGTCAGCCCTCGGCACGCCGAAACAGCGCGTACACATACGGCCGAGGATCGCCCGACGGCTGGTAGTACGTGTGCTCGATCGCCTCGATGAGCTCGAACTCAGGTCCGAGGAGCGCGCTGAGCATGTCGGCGTCGTACCGGCGCACGGCGAGTCCCGATCAGGTCGGAGCCCCCTCGAGCGCGTACGCCGCGAGGAGCGCGTAGCCGCCCGCCGCGATCGTCGCGCGGAGCGTGCGCCCGTACTGCGCGCAGTCATCGTCCGAGGTCAGGAAGTGGAGCGCGGCGCGGTCGTGCCAGAGCTGCACCAGGGGAAGTCGATCAGAGAGCTCGGCATCGGTCAGGTCGGCGTGAATGAAGCCGACCATGACGTGATCGACCCGGAGCCGATCGCGGACCTCGTCGAGCACCGTCGGGCTGATATCGAGCACCGTCAGGTTGCGGAAGCCCCGCTCGAGCAGGCGATCGACGAGGAAGGAGGTGCCCGCGCCGACGTCGAGAATCGCATCCGTCGGAGCCAGCTCACAGCGCTCAATCAACGCGAGCGAGAGCGTCGGCTCTTCCTCGTACCAGCCCGTCTCATCGCTCTCGGTGCTGGCATGGACCTCGTCCCAGTGGCGCTGCACGGCCGTTAGCCGTAGAGGCGGCGCATCACGCGGTAGATGTTGTTGCGCTGCACCTCGTTCGCGCCCTCGTAGATCCGCTGCACGCGGTGGTCGCGGTAGATGCGCTCGATCGCCGATCCGCGGATGTACCCCACACCGCCATGCATCTGCAGCGAGCGGTCGATCACCTGGTCGGCCGCCTCCGACGCATATGTCTTGCAGATCGACGACTCCGCCTCGATGTTCTCGCCCGCGTCCGCCATCAGCGCGGTGCGGTAGATGATCGACTCCGCCGTGAACATGCCGATCTGCATGTCGGCGAGTGCATGCTGCGTCACCTGCTGGTCGCCCAGCGTGCCGCCGAACAGCTCACGCTCGTGGGCGTACTCGTACCCCAGCTTCACCGCCTCCTTCGCCATCCCCAGCGAGATCGCCGCGATCCCCACCCGCGACTTGTTGAGCGTGTCGAGCGCCAACGGCAGCCCGGCGTTCTCCTCACCGACCAGCCGATCGCGGCCGACCCGCACGTCGTCGTAGGCGATCTGCGCGGTGTCCGAGGCGCGGATCCCCATCTTGTCTTCGAGACGGACGACCTCGAGGCCCGGCGTGCCGGCGTCGATCACGAACAGCGAGATGCCGCGGCCGCGCTGCTCCGGGTCGGTCTTCGCGAACGTCACGAAGTATTGCGCGAGGCGGCCGTTCGAGATGAAGACCTTCTGTCCGTTGAGCACGAACTCGTCGCCGTCCGCGACGGCGACCGTCGACATCGCCGGCACGTCGCTGCCGGCGCCCGACTCAGTCAGGCAGAACGCGCCGACGCCCTCGCCCCGCGCCATCGGCGCCAGAAACCGCTCCTTCTGCTCATCGGTCCCCGCGACCGCCACCATCCGCGCCGCCAGTCCCGAGGACGCCCCGACCAGCACCGCCGTCGACGCGTGTGCACGCGCTAGCTCCTCCTGCACGATCGTGAACCCGATCTCGCCCATCGCCGAGCCGCCCCAGCGCTCCTCGAACGGCGCTCCGAAGTAGCCGAGCTGGCCGATCTGATCGATCAAGTCGCGATCGATCGCGCCCGCTTCCTCCATCTCGTCGACACGCGGCCGTAACTCGCGGTCCGCGAAGTCGCGCACGGCGGCGCGCAGCGGAGCGATGTGTTCCGGAAGCTGCGTGACCATCGAGGCCTCCTCGGTCGTATGCGGCGATCATGCCAGACCGCGAGCGTCCGAGGGCCGTCCGCGCGCGGCTAATCGCCTCCGGCGACGCTCGTCGCTGCCGGCGTCGCCGTTCGGAATCCGCCCTCGCGGAGCAACTGTCGGACGTCCTCGAGGCTGACACTGGCGAGCAGGAACACCGCGACCCAGAGCAGCCCCGGCACGATCAGTAGCGGGCGCACGCCGACGATCTCTGACAGCCACCCAAACCCGAGGTTGATGAACGCCATGTGACCGGCTGCCAGCAGCGAATACAGCGAAAGCACGCGCCCTCGGAACTCGTCCGGCACGATCTGCTGGATGAATACCACGGAGAGCGCCATATAGCTCGCCTGCGTCGCCCCCGCCAACGCCGCGCCCGCGATCGCTGCCGCCGGGAACGTCGCGAACCCGAACGTCAGCATCGCCAACCCACTGCCCACCCCCGACACGAGGAACGCACGCCCCTGGGCCTGAGGGCTACTCAGCATCGACAGGCTCAGCACACCGAGCACCGCGCCGGCGCCCAGCCCGACGAGGATCAAGCCGTACGTGCCGCGGTCGCCGCCGATCACTGTCGAGAGCGTCGGCATCATCGAGTCGAACGCCATCGTGAAGCCGCAGTGGACCCCCACCAGCACGAGCACGGTCGCCACCCGCCGGTCGGCGCGCGTGTACTCGAAGCCGTCGCGGAGCTGCACGAGAACGGGCGGACGCCGCGTGGCCGGATCCGGTCGGCTCGCCGCGGACGGACGGTAGCGGATCGTCGAGACCGCCACGAGGCCGAGGCTGAGCAGTGTGCCGGAGAGCATGAACACCGCGCCGGCGCCGAACGTCGACAGCAAGGCCGTCCCGAACAGCGGCCCGATGATCCTCGATCCGTGCTGCGCGATGCCGCTCAGCGAGACCGCGTTGAGCAGGTGCTCTTTGGGCACGATATTCGCGAGCAGCGCCTGCTGCGCCGGCATCGAGGATGCCTGGCCCGAGCCGGCGATGAATGCCAGCAGCAGCACATGCCACAGCTCCACGACGTCCGTGACGGTCACGACCACGAGCGCGATCGCGGAGAGGACGCCGATTGTCGAGGTGAACATCACCATCCGCCGCCGATCGACGCGATCGGCGATCACCCCGGCGAACGGCCCCACCGCCACGAACGGGATGAACCCTGCAAACGTCACTGCGCCAACCGCGAACGCCGAGTTCGTCAGCTCGAAGACCAGCCAGCCGCGACCGAGGATCAGCGCCCAACGCGCGCCCGACGTAAACGACATGGCCACGAACAACCGCCGGTAGTCGGCGATCCCGGACGCCGGGAAGCGGTTGCGCAGCAGTTCCATCCACACCGCCAGACCTGGCTCGACGAGAGCCCGTTGGCCGACTGTACCGCAGGCGCCTCCGCCCGACGCCTCGACGAAGTCGAGTAACGTAGTCGTGAATTCGCTCGATCAGGAGCGCCCATGGCGACCGTGCACGCCGAGTACCAAGCTCGCCGGCGAATCGTCTTCACCGCCCGAGGACGCTCGCAGGTCAACGTCCGCGAAGCCGACGACGACGGTCCGCTCGGCTACACCTCCACCGAGCTGCTGCTCGTCGCCCTCGGTAACTGCACCCTCGGCGCGCTCCTCAACCAGCAGCGACTCGCCGGCGCCGAGGTGCTCCGCGCCGAAGCGACGCTCGAAGCCGAGACCGCGCACAACCCCGCACGCGTCGTGAAGATCGAGGTCGACATCGACCTCGAGGTCGCCGACCCGTCGCTCCTCGACCACCGCGCGGAGCTCGAGGCGCTCGCGTGCGCCTGTCCGATCTGCAACACGCTCAGCAACGTGGAGATCGTCAGCCGGCTGCGAATGAGCGCCAGAGAGCCCGCGCCGATCTTGGTTCGAGCTGGCACCCCCGGAAGGATTCGAACCTCCGACCGGTGGATTAGAAGTCCACTGCTCTGTCCACTGAGCTACGGGGGCGCGTCTAGTGTTGCCGGGCGATCTCGCCTTCTCAAACGCCGGCGATGGTCGTCCGCCGGGAGCCTATAGGGAGCCTCGGCGGCTCTCGAGGTCCCGATCGATGCTATCAACGCCAGCTCGCGCCGGCGCTTAGGGGCGCCCCTTCACGCGATCGAGCACTCTCCACCGGCCGTTCGCGTAGCCGAGCAGCATCCGCACCGCCTTGAACCCCACGCCGGCTTCCGTGTGCTCGAGGATGATGCCCATCTCCGCGAGGTCGAGCAGCATCGTGTCGAGGCCTCGCGCGACGGGCCGGGCGGCGTCCGGCTCGACATCGCCGTCGAGGAGGCCGAGCACGGTCGCGAGCGAGGCCTCCGCAGCGTGAGCGGCCTGGCGAACGACAGCGTCCTCGTGAAGATCACTGAGACGGCGCATTCGACGTCGGACGTCGATCGTTTGCAGCCGAAGCATCCTGCGATCGCCTCGCGCGATTGCCGCGCTAGTACGGCTTAGGAGGCGCTCATCATCGCCTTCTTCGTTGCCGGCGGCTGCATCCGGCCCTCGTTCCCTCCTTAGCCACTGAGGAAGATCCCTTTCGCGCAGGGGTTTGACGGGGGGGGGGGGGTAATGCACGCCGACGCCCGTCGGAATCAAACCCGTCTCTGAACCTTCGACTACGGCTATCACCGCCCCAGGGCGCTCCTGAGACTCCGGCGACTCGAGCGGAAGGACTCGCCTGACGACTACCTCACAGGCAACGTTGGCGCGGTCGAAGGTGCGGAGCGAGAGGACCACCGATCTGCCGGACGCCTGGAGGCGCTCTGCGCGGACGAAGTCTGTGATCACCCAACCGCCCCAACCGAGCGAGCGCCGGATCATCTGCTTGGCTGCGTCTTGGGCACGGACGACGGCGAGGGCGTCGTCCGTGGTTCCATGCAATTCGGCCGCGGTCATCGGGGGTACGATATCGTTCTCCAGAACCCCCCCACAGCTGGGCCGCGAAGAGGGGCGAGACCGGAGCGCCCTCGCTGGCTCTGAACGCAGCCGAGCCCCTTAGCATCGCCGTAATCAGGCCAGCTCGAACAGCGAGTTCATCCGGTGGGCGGCATCGCGCTTCAGCGTCGCGGTGAGGTGACTGTAGACCGTCTTGGTGAACGCGTAGTCGGCGTGGCCGAGGACCTCTTGGATGCTAGAGAGCGGGACCCCGCGCTCGAGCATTAGGCTCGCCGAGGTGTGCCGAAGGTCGTGGAAGCGGACGCCATCGATCCCGAGTCCGCGGAGCGCGGCCCGCAGCCGCTTCGTCACCGTCGTTCCGTGGAGCGGCGATCCGTCCGGCCGCGTGAATACCAGGCCGAACTCGTCGGACCAGGCCGGGCCGGCGGCGAGCCGTTCCTCGAGCTGGCGCCGGCGGTGGCGACCGAGGTCCTCGAGGATCGCCAGCGGAGCGGCGATCGTCCGGATGCTGCGCTTGGTCTTTGGCGGGCGTAGCTCCCAGGCCTGGTCGAGGCGTTGCAGCGTTCGATCGATACGGATCGCCCCCGCGTCGAAGTCGATCGAATCCCACCGGAGGCCGAGCGCCTCGCCCTGGCGGAGCCCGGTCCCGATCGCGAGGGCGAAGAGCGACCGCAGCCGGTCGCCCTCGAGGGCGGCCAGCAGCTGCTGGGCTTCGGCTGTGGACAGGAACCGGATCGTCTTCCGGTCGACGCTCGGTGCCCGGACGAGGGTGACGGGGTTGTCGCGGATCATCTGCCAGCGCCGCGTCTGCTCCATCGCCGAGCGCAGCACCGTGCGGAGGTACTGAACGCTGCGGTTCGCCTGTCCGTCGTCTCGCTTCCCGTCGAGCAGCGCCTGCACATGCTGCGGGCGCAGATCCTCGAGTCGTGGCATGGGTCCCCCGGATCGTCTGACCGGGGACCCGGAGCGTAGCACTACGAGCCGTCGTCCGGCTTCAAGGTGACCGGTGACAGGACCTCGGGGTGCGCTTGAATGTATTCCCATGCCCAGGGCTGCATGTTGTACGGGAAGAACATCATCCCGATGCTCACATCTGAAGCGCGGTAGAGCACGCTGGCGCTAACCAATCCGCTCGCCACGCCGTCGCTGATCTCGAGGTTCTGCGTCCTCGTGCCCTCGTTGATGTAGCGACGAACGAGGTCCTTCTCGGGCTCGGTTAGAGCGGAGAGGCGCTCCTCGGGGTGCTGCCGTCTTCGGCGAGCCTGCCACCGGCGCCAGCCCTCGCCGGTGGCCATCTGCAACGCGTCCGGCGGCGCCGTCGCGAGCAGGACGAGGAAGACGACGCCGAGGTAGATCCGGTACTCATCGATGAACTCCTGCAGGCCGAGCCCGTCGATGAAGCGGTCAGGGCCCCAGAGCATCAGCCCTGCGACGATGGTCAGGGCCCACCGCGCTCGCTGGGGGAGCCGGAGCCAAGCCGTCAGCTGGCCGACGTCCATGTAGACCTCCGTGCTGCGGTGCCACCCCTTCCGCGGGGAGCCTATCGGGAGCCACGGGCAGCGGAACGTAGGGGTCTGCTGATCGCTCTCCGGCGGCGCCGGCGGCGCGGAAACAGGCTATGTGGGGATCATGGGGTCGCATGACGCCCCTGCGTGCGAGTTATGAGCCCCCTGCTCTGGCCTCTGAGCTACCCTGCCGAGGCCGCCAATCCTAGCGAGAATTCGGGACTGCAGTGACACCTGGGCAAACGCAGCTCGGCCGCCGCTGCCACAGTCCGATGCGGCAGCCGCAGCGCCTCGGAGGGGACAGACAAGATGCTGGTCCGGGGAGGCAGCAGGATCCGGCCCGAGTCGAAGGCCGACTCCGCCGATCAACACAAAGGGCACATCCGGCGCTGATTCCGTGCTTGGAACATCGGTGACCGGCCCTCTCAAGCGGAGATCGAGGAGCCAGATGGGCTGCGCTACACCCCGCCGTGGTCGCACCTAGAGTGGCTCACGTGGCTTCGGCAGACCGTTGACCGGATCGAGGTGATACGCGGGAGCATGGGGAGACTCGACCCCGAGTGGGGCGGCCTGATTCAAGTCGATGCCGAATTCGAGCCCGGTACCGACGTTGTGATCGACTACGGCGTCGATCTGCAGCCTGGCATGTCCGCGTACTACTCGGGAGGCTCTGCGCGCGCGACGGTCGTCGAGGTGCTCACTCACCGGCGATCCCTGTCGGAGCTAGCCGAAGGGGCTCCGGACATACGTCACTCCATAGTGGCGTTCGTTGGCACCGGTCCGACCCCGTGGCTCCAGAGCGACCCATTTGAGGATGGCGACACGGAGGGGCTCGCCGATCAAGCGGAACCGTGGCATATGCCGCAGCCGCTAGACTTCGTTCGCCTGCAGGAAGTCCACGTCGCCTTCAGCGCGATCCGCGAGGAGATCACGGAGATTCTCGGGGACGGACCGCCGCTCACCGACGCCGATGTCGCCTGGCTCCGAGTCGTACGCGATGCGCTCGCCGCAGCACTGAGCGAAATCGAAGCGGTCCTCGACAACGACGCCAGCCAGGGCGCACTCACTGGCGCGATGCGTGGGATTTCCTGGCTGACTCGCCTGGGGCACAGCGAGCCGATGCTACGGATCGCGACGCAGATCGGCATCGAGCTCGCGAAATGGGGGATTTGAGGCTCCGGCGAACGCTTGGCGAGGCTGCTACCCGCTGCCGACCTCAGCCAAGCGCTCTCGGGGTCTGTTCGAGTGAGCCTAAGAGTGAGCCACAGACTTTGTTCGCTGTGGTCGGATGTGCCGCCGGCGGAGGCCTCGATCGCCAGCGTTTACGGGGAATCTGTCGGCCAGCGCCCCGGTCCGCCGAGCGTGCAGCCGATTAGAAGTCCACTGCTCTGTCCACTGAGCTACGGGGGCCTGCATCCATGGTAGTAGCGCGAGATCGGCTCGCGCGCCGCGCTCATCAGGGTGATCGGCAGGTCCAGGCGGCGGTGACGCGGGACCAGTCCCCGTTCGGCGGGTGATCCGGCCGGTGGATCGGCGCGTGACGCAGTTACTCTCGCCGGGTGGAATCCCCCTCGACGACGAGGCAGCCGGCACTCATGGTATGAGCACTCGCCGGATCTCCGCCCGGATGACTCAGGTGCGCCCGGCATCGTGGACAGGTCAAGTTCGCCGGCGCCTCGGCCATTCACACGCTCCGCGCTTCGCGCCCGGGCCGGCGCGCCCTCGATAGTTGCCGATCATCGCGACCGGTTTGTGCGACCTGCTCGCCTTATCGATGCGACTCGCGAGCTTCGGCGACGCAGAGCGGGTTGCCATTCGCGACCTCCAGCCGCGAGAAGAAGAGATCGACGATCACGGTCTCACCATCGGCACGAAGCAGCTCGCGGCCCCATGTGGTCGCCGTGCCCGAGGCCAGCGCATCGCCTACGGCGAGGTCGACGAAGGCGCGCTCGCCCGGTGTCCAGAGTCGCCTCGCGGCGCGCGGCAGATTCGTGATCACCTCGATCTCGTACCCGGTGAGCTGGAGCGCGGCCTCGTTCACCATCGAGAAACGGAGATCAGGGTCGAGCGGATCGAAGACCGCGATCGGGCGTCCGACGGTGCGCATCGTCTCAATCGACGACGCGTCCGCCTGTGCTCGGGCGCTCACCCGGTAGCCGAAGCCGCGAATCCCCTCGACGAGGTTGTCGACCCCGCCGTTGAGCAGGATGCGTCGCAGGCGGTATACGGCGGTGTGCAGGAAGTGATGATCGCCCGCGCCGTACGGATACGACCAGACCTCGGACGCCAGCTCCTCAAAGCTGACGGCCGTGCCGCGGCGGGACATGAAGAAGGCAAGCAGATCGAAGAGCTGCGTCGTCAGCGGGAGTTCGTCGTCGCCGACGAAGGCGCGCCGCGCATCCTCGTCGATCCACAGCGTTCCGGGGATCTCCAGGCCGCCGCGTCGTGCTGAGCCCGGCGCCCGGTCGCCTGGCGACGCGCTCGCCGGCATTCCCGCGCGCGGAGCGACCGTACGCCGCTCGCCGTCCTCGACGGCTCGATTAGGAAGCAAACGACGCTCGCAACTGGTCGATCGCGCTGGTCACCCAGTTCGCGCAGCTCGAACAGAAGTACTGCGGCGTGACATCGTCCCGAGGCACGAGGAAGGGCTTGCCCGCCGCGTTCGTTCCCGCCAGGCCCCGTGCCAGGTGGATCTCGGCGGCGGTGCCCCGCAGTTCCTGCCGGCAGAGGTCGCAGAGGATCGCAGGCATGTTCGGCGCCGGTTCCGGGCAGCCAGCCGTGCCACCCTAGCTACGCTCGCTCGTAGGCCGACGCCGCCGGGGCGACCGGATCGCGACCTCTTGCTGCAAGCGTAGAGACCGTTTGCCGCGCACTTCCTGCGTCATCTGACTGAGCAGTCGCACTTCGTCAGCAGGTCTTCAGCGTTTCGCGCAGCGCGTCGAGGTTGGCCTCCGCGAGCGGCGCCGAAGGAACTCGAGTCGACGCTACTCAAAGTTCGATCACTTCCTCCGGATCGCCTCAGCCCCGTAGACCGGCTCCGCCCTGGGTTGGGAGCGTCAGACACCCGTCGGACCGGCGCGACAGCGTTCAATCGAGGCCTGCTCTGTTCAACGCTTACTAAAGGATCTAAGTCACTCGGTAATAGGCGCGCCACTTCCATTGCTCTAGCAGTGGCGACGGCGGGTGTCGACCAGCAGGTCTGTCACGCTTGGAGCATCCGAGATCTTGACCCAGCAGACTGCTTCGGCGAGCAAGGACGCGAAGCCGCAGCCGGGCCTCACGGTCGCGGCGGAAGGTCGAGCCCCCCTCGGTCTCGATCTTGCCGTGTTCCATCAGCGATTCGAGGCGCTGACCGCGCGCGCTCGTGACGCCGAGGCAACCGCGACCGCCTGCTCGGCGAGCGAGCGTGCACGCGCTCTCCGCCGCCGTGCCGGCTTCGAGCTGCTGCTCGATCCCGCTCAATCCCTCCGTACGCTCGCCAATGCACGTCTGGTCGAGGGGAGCCTGGCCGGCGTCGACGATCGGCGGCAGCAGGTCCTGCGCGAGACATTGGCGCGGTGTTACGCCCTCGAGGCTGTCGACGTCGACGAGGTCGGCGCGATCTTCACCGCGCGTCCGGCGCGTGGTGAAGCAGATCCAGAAGCTGGCGGTCGCCAGTTGTTGATCCCCTGGCTGATCGCGCTTGGTGAAACGGCGCTCGCCCGGCGATGGCTGGATGCCGCTTGGTGCGGCGAATCCGATGAGCGAGCCGAATCGCAGCGACGCCAGCTCGACGTGCTGGAGCAGGCATGGTTGGCCGCGGATGGCCGGTTCCCGACGACCTCCGCCTCGTTGCTGCGCGAAGGCGCAACCGTCACTCCGAGTGTCTGGCTTCAGGTGTACTTCAACGCCTACTGGCAAGTGCTCGGCGGCAATCCGGCGGATGTCCGGTTCACGTGCCAGCTGATCGATGGGCTGACCTCGCGGATGCCGCCCGCGTTTCACACGTCGGCTGCGATCTCCGAAACGGTCCTCCGGGTGCTCGAGGGGAGCGAGGAGATCACGGTGGCGCCGCCGCGGTACCAGCTGACCCTCCTCAACATCGGTCCGATCCTGGCCGGCGGCGAGGCGATCGCGGTCGGTGGCACCAGGGAATGCGCCGCCACCTGGTCCGATTGGTTTGCGAGCTCTTGGCCCGCCGCCGTCCTGCGCGCATCGTCGTGGCCGGTGCTCAACCATCGCGTCCGTGCGCTGCTCGCCTGCCGCGCCGGAGACACCGCGAGCGGATTACGTTTGATGGATCAGGCGATCGACGTCGCCGATCGGATCGGCTCCCACATCGAGGCGGCGCTCGCTCGCGTCCAGTACGCCGAGCTACTCGCCCTCGATCCTCAGCGCGAGGTGCGAGAGCGCTGGCGCGGGCTGGATCGGTCGGGCCGCGACCGCTGTCGCGCCCTCGGCATCCCCGTCGAACACCACGCCCATCGCGCGCGAACGGCCGCGACACTCGGCCGTTTCGACTCGGCGTCGCGCACGGCCTCGACGGCTGCTCCGGCTGCGGTGGCTCGACTCACCTCACGAGAGCTCGAGGTGCTTCGGTTGTTCAGCGCCGGCGACTCGTACCGCGAGGCGGGCCTGACGCTCGGCGTCGGCTGGCGCACCGTGCAGAGCCACGCATACAACGCCTACCAGAAGCTCGGCGTCTCCTCGAAGATCGCTGCCGTCGGCGCCGCAACGAGGCTCGGCCTGCTCTGAACGTCTATGCCGGGACCGCCACCGGGGTCGCTCGCTCGGCGCCGGCCACCAGCTGCGCGAGCGTCGCGACGACGTCCCGCGTGAACTCGCCGTTCGCCACCGCCCCGATCGCTGCCCCTGGGGTGATCCCCGGGCGTCCCGGCCGGTCCGTGATCAGCCCCAGGAACGTATCCGCCAGACCGACGCACCGGGCCAGGCGCGGCACGGCGCTGCTGTCGAGGCCCAGCGGGTAGCCGCTGCCATCGGCCCGCTCGTGGTGGTAGCCGACCGCATCGAGCACCTCCTGCTGCTCGACCGCGATGTGCCGGAGGATCCGTTCGGACGACATCGGATGAGCACGCAGGATGTTGCGCTCCGGCGGCGTCATCGTCCGGTCGAAGCTGAGCAGGTCTCGGTGGCTGTTGACTAATCCCAGATCGGCTGACATGCTGGCCAGCAGCGCCGAGGCGAGCGCGGTTGGGCTGACCGCGTCGCCATCGTGCGCCAGCACACCCGAGTAGAGCGCCGCCGAAAGCAACGCCGTGCCCGCGGCATGTACGACCGGACTATAGGCGGGAGACCGCATCACGAGCGCCGCGGCGTAGGTGGGAGGCGTTGTTGTCAGAAACGTGGCCGCGACCTGCAGCGCTTCCGTGAGAGCGTCCAGGCGCGCGAAGCGGGCGCGATGCTGATAGAGGCGCGAGGCCTCCAGCAGCAGCCCACGGTGGACGAACAACTGACGTTCGATGATCGGGATCGTCTCATCGCGCACGATCGCCTTCCCATGCTGTTCGCCCCACTTCAACAGCGCGATCGCGTCACGCTGGTTGACGTACACGATCGGATCGACTCCGGAGTCAAAGTTCTCGTGTAGGTCGAGCGGAAGTCCGTTCTCGTCGTGGATCGCGAACGTCGGCTCCCGGCGCAGCAGCAATGATGAGGGCAGCGGCACACCGCGAAGTGAAGGCGCTTCCGGCATCCCCGGCCCTTTCCGATCTCCCGCGTTGCACGATTCTCGACGGCGCCGCCACTGCGAACTTCGGTGTTCGCCCTGACGGTCGCGCCATCCTCGGTGGCACGGCTCACGGTCGCCCGACGTTGCCTCAAATTTCAATCACCGGGTTCCAGCGTCTCTTCGGCCGCCCCGTCCGCTCCCGACGATGAACACAGACGCGCCGGTCCGGCAGCCACCCTTCCCGCGCGTGCTCGGAGGATCGAGGTCGGTCATGCAGACCTTCATCTGCAACGTATGCGAGCGGCCGCTCGACGGCGCCGCGTTCGAGTTTTCGATGATCAGCGGCAAGCCGGCCGCCGTCGAGCGTGGGGTGACCCGAATCGCCCACCGCGAGCAGGTGCGTCTGCTCCACCTCTGCAACCGCTGTGGTGAGTGGCTGCTGTTGGGCATCCGCACCCTCGGCGAATCGCTGGCTGGCGCGTATGCCATCCGCGCCGACACTCGCTGGATCGACCCGTCCGCCCCCGAATACGGATTCAGTACCGAATGAACATCAACGCGGCCCACGTGCCCCTGCTTTCCCCGGCGCAGGCCCAGTCCGTCTCGCTGATCATGTCGAAGCAGGCCGCGCTCACTGAGCTCGCGGCCGTGATCGAAGGCGATCCGGCGATCACCCTCGCGTTGCTCCGCTTCGCGAACTCGGCGCTCGACGCACCGCTCGAACGCGTCGTCCGCGTATCGGACGCGATCGTGCGGCTCGGCCTGGAGGAGACCCGTCGCATCACCCTCGGGATCATCGTCCAGCAGTCGGCCGGCGCGAAGCTCGACGACTGTGGCCTTGACGTGGACGAGCTGTGGCGACACCTGGTCGGCACGGCGATCCTGGCCGATGCGGTCGCTTCGACCGACGAGGCGCTCGCTGGCGTCCGGCCGCTCACCTTCAGCGCGGGAATGCTGCACGACGTCGGCCGGCTCGCGCTCGCCTCGGCGTCCCCGCCGCACTACCAGCGGGTCTGTCGCCGCGTCGCCGCCGGCGCCACCGCGCTCGAGGCCGAGCGGACCGAGTTCGGTATCGATCACGAAGCCCTCGGGCTCGAGGTCGCGGCCGCGTGGGGGCTCCCGGAAGCGCTCCTGCCGGCGATCGGCGGTCACCATGCGCCGGGCGACGGCGTCGCTGGCGTCGTCTACCGGGCGCGCGAGCTGGCGTCGAAGCTCGGTATCGGCGACGGGCTGCTGGCGCCCGGCGAGCCATCGTTAAGCGAGGCGGACCGGGACGCGATCGCCGTCATGCACATCGGCGGGGCGGCGCAGCTGCACGCTCGGATCGACTGGTTCCGAGGTGGACTCCCACGCTGATCGCGGAGCCACCGCGATCGGCCTAGCCGGCGGGCTGCTCGGAGGAGCCTGAGGCCGCTGCCTGAACCGGCAGCTCGACCTGGAAGACGGTGCGTCCGGGCTCCGAGGAGAGCAGCCGTAGGCTGCCCCGATGCTGGTGGACGACGATCCGGTAGCTGATGTCGAGACCGAGGCCGCTCCCCACCCCCGCGGACCCGGTAAAGGTTCTCCTCGGGCGGATCCCACGGCTTCTGGAGGTAGTAGTCGAGGTCCGCGTCGTTGATCGCGTGGATCGCGGCATCCGTGTCGGCGTAGGCCGTCAGCAGGGTGCGCTTCGCGTCGGGAAAGATCTGGCGCGCCTCGGTCAGGAACTCCACTCCGGACATCTCCGGCATCCGTTGATCGGCGACGAACAGCGCGGCGGTGTCGCCGCGGCCGGCCAGCTCCCGCAGCGCCTCGAGCGCCTCGGCCCCGGACGAGGCACCCGGTAGCGCTCGCTATAGTGCTGGCGCAAGTCGCGGGCGACGGCGGCGAGCACTTGAGGGTCGTCGTCCACGGCGAGAATCGCCGCACGCGCCGGGGTCACGCTCATCGCTCGGCTCCAGCCGGATCGGTCCTGACCGGTGCCTCGTTCGCCGGAACGGCGTTCAGGGTGCTGAGACTACCGCGACGGCCGACGCGGCGGCACGACTGCCCGCTCAGGCCCTATTGCCGGCTGGATTCGGGAGAGACTGCGCGGCGCGCTAGCGAGCGCGCGTGCGGGCGATCGCGATCGGTTCCGGCGCAGCGGGCGCGGACTCGGCGCGCGCGCCGACGAAGTTCGTCTCGTATGCGTAGATCGCCGCCTGCGTCCGATCGCGGAGATCGAGTTTGGCGAGCACCCGTTTGACGTGCGTTTTCACCGTGCCCTCCGAGATCACGAACGTCTCCGCGATCGCCGCGTTCGAGTAGCCCCGCGCGATCAGCGTCAGCACCTCGCGCTCGCGCGGGGTGAGGGCGTCGAGCGGCTCGTCAGTCGCCACGAGCAGCGGCGCGTCCAGCTCCGGGACGAGCTGGTTCGCGAGCGGCTCGTCGGGCGGAGACGCCGCCGGCTCGAGACGCACGGGAGGCTGATCCGCGCGCGCCGCCGGTTCGAGCACACGCGACGGCGCTGCTCCTGGTTCCTCGGTCGTGGGGACCTCGACCGCCGGGACGTCCGTGGCCGGCCCGGACCGCGATGGCGCCGCGTCTGGCGCTGGTTCGGCGGGTTCGGGTGACGGTACGGTCGGCGCCTCCGCCGGCACATCGGCGAGCTCCTCGAGGGCGGGCGCCACTGGATCGCCGTCGACCGCTCCGGGACCCTCGCCCTCCTCGTCCGGTAGTGGCGCCTCGGCCGGCTCGGGGGCGGCGGATCGTCGCTCGGCGCGGGTGGCGGTGGGCTGTCGGCGGGTCCGAGGGCGATCGGTTCCGCCCGACTCCCGAGCATCAGCCGCGCCCACGAGGCGTGTACCGCCGTGGCGATGTTGATCGCGTGCACCAGCAGGAAGTAGACGAGGATGCCGACCGGGACGAGCGCGATCGCGATGTCGCTCGTTTCCGTCAGCGAGGTAGACCAGAAGCCGAGGTCGATCATCACGCTGATCGCCTCGCTGCCATCAGAGTTCTCGAGGTACGTGCTGTAGAACGGCGCAGCCACGAACGCACCGGCGACAGAGCCGCCGACGACGAGCAGCACGAACGCGGCGATCCCGATCGGGAACTGAACCAGCAGATAGACGAGCCCCGTCCACGTTGAGGGATCGATCAACCGCGTCCAGACCTGCTGTCGGAACGACTGCCCGCGCTCGATCCCGGTCGGCGGGCGTCGCAGCTCGATCCCCGCCACGTGGCGGACGCGCCACGCCTCGAGGTCGCCAAACCAGCGCGACACGTAGAAGCCAACCAGCAGCACGATCGGCCCGATCAGCGTCCAGATCAGCGATCCGCCGACGGTCAGCGTGACCACGAGGAACACGAACGACGCGATCCCGAGCGGGAACATGAGCCCGAGGTGGATCGCCCTCACCAGGGTCATCGGATGGACGGCTGGCAGCAGCAGCTTCGCCGGCCAGGACCATCGCGCCGGGTAGGCTGCGGCGAATGCGTCGAGCATGGCGTGCCTCCGCTGTCGCCTCACCGCGGCTGCGGTGGGTCTGATCGGATGGTCAACTCGCGGCCGATCTTACGCGTCTCTCTTTCGGAGGATTACGCACGGAGCGGATGAACGCTGGCGATCCAGAGCGGTCACCGCTGGTTCGCTGGGCGCTACACCCTTAGAGGTACGCGGCGACGCTCCAGGCGACGAAGAAGATCGCGAAGCCCACGGCGACGTAGCGCTTGAACTGGCTTTCGGGCGCCTCACGGTCGCGCGACTCATACACTCGGTGCCGGATCCGCTCGGCGAAATCGGCGAGCAGAAATGCAAGCCCAACGCCAACGCCGCCGACGATCACTGCGAGCACCATGATTGCAGGTCTCCACCGGCCTGGATTGGGATCCGTATCGTGCCCGTCACGATAGCGATTTCTTACGCTTGAGGCGTCTCCGCGCCTACTGGTGAGCGGTGAATATGGCGGATCCACTGGTCGATGATGTTCGCATGACAGGCCATCGCTTCCGTCGCGTGCTGGTGCTCCTGGTCGTGGCGTTCGCGATGGCGAGCCTGCTGATCAGCCAGCCAGCCCCCGTCGCCGCGGCCGGGCTGAGCACTGCCGAGCAGGAGGTGCTGGACCTCGTGAACGAGGAGCGCGCTCGCAACGGCCTCGGGCCGCTCGTGGCGACGCAAACGCTGAACGCCGCGGCGGCGTGGCTGGCGTCGGACCTGTCGACGATCGACGGGCTCGATCACACCGACACGCTCGGGCGAGGGCTGCGCGATCGGCTGAGTGCGTTCGACTACCCCTCGAACTCCACGATTCGCGAGAACATCGCGGCCGGCTACTCGACCCCGGCGGCGGCCGTGGACGGCTGGATCAACTCGCCTGGCCACTACGCGAACATCCTGGCGGATGAGGCACAGGCCGCCGGCATCGCCCTCCACGAGGCGCCCGGCACCACCTACCGCTACTTCTGGGTGTTCGACTTCGGCTCGGTGGTGGACTCCCCGCTGCCGAGCCCCACTCCGATCTCCACGGCTCAACCCGTCCAGATCAGCGGCACGGTGCCCGGTCCGGGTGTTGGCTTGATGGTCGTTCTTGGGGCGGCGGCGCCCGATCAGTTGATCGCCTCGGTGCAGGCGATCGGGTGCGCGAACGCCGCGGTGTGGATCACGAGCAACGGTGCGTTCATCGGGTACCTCGCCGGAGCCCCGGCGTTCGTGAACCAGTCGTTCCCGGCGTCGCTCGCGGCCGGCTCCCCGTTCCTCGTGAGCTGCGGCTAACCCACCGCCGCCGCCAACTGGCGACGGCACCCGTCCTTGCACAGCCTGGTGAGCACCCTCTGTCACAACGATCGGCCGCGCTAGGATCGTGCGCACGTTCGAGGATCGCCTGGCGTGCGGAAACCGAGGATCCGGCGGCTGAGTGTCGAGGGTGGAGCGCGATGCAGTTGCTGGTGGCGGCCGACGGATCGGGACGGATGCGCGACGCGGCGTTCCCGGCGATCGAGAACCTCGCCGATCGGGCCAAGCCGGACGTGACGGTGCTCCACGTCGTGCGTGCGACGAGCGAGGCATGGAGCGACGAGGAGTTGAACGCGGTGATGGCGGAGCGCCGTCGACGCATGGAAGATCTGCTCGCTGATGCCGCCTTCCCGGTTCAGCTGCTCGTCGAACCGCTGCCATATGGCGGCGAAGTACATCACTACATTGGGCTGCGAGCGGCCGATCTCGGCGTCGACGCGATCGTGGTCTCGAGCAAGCGCGCGACCGGGGTGATGGCCGGGCTGCTCGGCAGCGTGGCCCAGGGGCTGTTGCAGGACAGCCCCGTGCCGGTGATCGTAGTCCGCCCGCCCGACGACTATGAAGGTGGTGACGGCGAATCAGACACTGAGTCAAACGCCCGCTGAGCGCTCGCTGGGCTCCTCGTTCCGGAACCACTCGACCGTCTTCGCGACGCCGTCCTCGAACGAGATGTGCGGTCGCCAGCCCCAGACGCGTGCCGCCTTCGCGGGGTCGAGCGAGATGCGCTGGATGTCGCCGGGCCGCTCATCCGCGTAGACGATCGGGCGCTCGTAGCCGATCCGCTTCGCGAGCAACTCGAAGATCTGCCCCGTCGACACCTCGACGCCGGTACTGATGTCGCAGACGTCGGCGAGCCCCTCCGAGGCGCGCAGCACGGCCTCGACGGTGTCCTCGATGTAGACGTAGTCCCGCGTCTGGGTGCCGTCGCCGAAGAGTGTGACCGGCTCGTCGCGGAGCATCGCGCGGGTGACGATCGCGATCACGCCTGCCTCCCCGTGCGGATTCTGTCCCGGCCCGTAGATGTTCGAGGGGCGTAGTACCGACACCTCGAGCCCCGTCTGCCGCGCGACGACGCCGAGGTAGATCTCGGCGGCGGCCTTCGACGCCCCGTAGACGGACATTGGCGCCACTGGCGTCTCTTCGTTCGCGGGTAGCTCGGCCGGCGGCGGTTCTCCGTGCATCGCCCCGCCGGTCGAGATGAACACGAGCCGCCGTACCCCGGCCGCTGCCGCGGCGAAGCCGAGCTCGAGCGTCGCCAGGGCGTTCGTCTCGACGTCCGTCCGCGGATCGCGCATCGACGCCGGCACGGAGGCTTGCGCGGCGATGTGGAAGACGAGCTCCGGCCGCGTCTCATCGATCAGCGCGCGGACGGACTCACGGTCGCGGACGTCGAGGGTGACCTCGCGAACGGCGGCGTCGAAGTGGCCGCGCGGCGGCGCGATGTCGAGGCCGGTCACCTCGTAGCCGTCGGCCGTGAGCCGGCGAACGACGTGCCCGGCGACGAAGCCGGACGAACCGGTGACGAGTGCGCGTGGCGCCACGCGGGTTCCTCTCAAGCGGCGAGTCGCCCCACGAGTATCAGGACGAGGTCAGTCGAGGAGCAATCGGGGGAGACCGCCGGCTAGAGATCGCCGCCGGCGACTAGCCTTCCGGCCAGCCGTCGGCCTCGTGCGGGTTGACGTCGCCGAACTCCACGACAGAGCAGGCGTACCACTCGGCGTCGGAGAACCAGCAGTAGTCGGACACCCAGTCGGGCCGGACGGCCGGGCGCAGCGTCAGGCTCGCGTCCATCGTCCCGTTGTCCAGGCAGTCGCGCGCGTGCGCGAGCTCATGGACGAGCGTCTCGAGGCTGATCGTCGGCGACAGCCACAGGTGCGGCCCGCCGGGGGAGCAACCGAGCGCGGCCTCGGCCTCCCGGGCGTTGCCGTAGAGATCGGTAAACTGGACCGGTCCGTCCAGGCGGTGCACGGTCAGGTCGGGCGCGACCGCGGTCCAGAGCGCGATCAACAAGGGGATCAGTACCTGCACGGCGCGTTCCTCGTCCTGCCTCGCCTCGGGCGGATGGCGTCCGCCTCTGTGATCGGTCGGCAGAAGTAGGGAATTCCCGTAGGGGTTGGCCCTATCGGGACGTCGGTAGTCGGGTGATCGGGATTGCTGACGGCTCGCGCGCCGGTCTGCGAGCCTGCAGGCGGATCTGGCGCGCCCGAGGGGGAACGACATGACGAAGGCAGAGCCGAAGCCAGCCACGGCCGAGGCCGGCGGAATTGTGATCGGGGTGCTGGGCGCGGCTGTCGCGGCAGCGATCTTCATCGTGCTCACCGCGTCGACCGGCACCACCTACCACCTGTTCCCGCTGCTGATCGGCTTCGTGCCCGGCGGTCTGCCGCGGGTGCTCGCCGATCGGCCGATCAGCCCGCGCGAGGGGACGATGGCCACGGTCGCCGGGATCCTCGCGGTCGGTGCGGCATGGCTCGTGCTCGTGATCCTCGACGAGATGCCGGCGGCGACGCTGATCGCCGATCAGCCGGGCGGCGTCGGTGGCGAGTTCGTCCTGTTCGGCGTGCTCGGCGCGATCGTCGGCGGCTGGTGGGGATCGCCCCCCGCCTGAACAAGGCCTCGCGCGAGGCGCGCGATCGCCTCGTTAGACTCGACGGATGTGCGGCCGGTTCACGCTGACGATCGAAGACCGCGAGCTGATCGCGGCGCGCCTCGGTGTCCCCGCGTCCGCGGTCGACGACTCCTGGCAGCCGCGCTGGAACGTCGCCCCGATGCAGGAGCACTGGATCGTGCGCCCGACCGCCGGCGGCGAGGACCGCGAGCTGGCACGGGCGACCTGGGGCCTGGTCAACGCCTGGGACCGCGACCGCAACGGCGCCGCGCGCCAGATCAACGCGCGCGCCGAATCGCTCGCTGAGCGCCCCGCCTATCGCGACGCTTTTCGCGGCGCGCGCTGCCTGGTACCGGCGGACGGCTTCTACGAATGGACGGGCGAGCGCGAATCACGCCGGCCGTTCTGGTTTCACCGGCCGGACGATGCGCTAGTGCTGTTCGCGGGGCTCTTCGCGGAGGCGCAGCTTCCCGGCGAGCTCCGTCCGACGACCACGTTCACGATCATCACCACGCAGGCGAGCGGTGCGGTGAGCCAGATCCACGATCGCATGCCCGCGATCCTCGATGAACGATCCGCGGATGACTGGCTTGCGCGCGGGCGGTCCTCCGAGCAGCTCAGTGAGCTGCTGCGCCCCGCGCCCGCGCACATGCTCGCGGCGCGCGCGGTGTCGCGGCGGGTCAATGCCGTCGCCGTTGACGATCCGAGCTGCCTCGTCGAAGCCGAGGCGGAGACGCAGGGCGCGCTCTTCTAGCGTTCGCCCGTTACCCCGTGAAGTATCTTCACACCCGTTGTCGCGTGAAGTTTCTTCACACCCGTTGCCCCGTGGAGTTTCGTCACATCGCGGACGTCTGCGTGAAGACCTTCTTCACGCCGGGGAAGAGCTGCCGCGTCTCCACGATCTCCAGCTCGTCGACGTCCCCACGGGTGGTCACGAACTGCTGAAGCCAGCGGCCGGCCGGTTGGGCGGCAATCGCGGCGACCATCGCAGCGGTGACGGCGCTGAAGAAGCCGTCGTTGCGTCGCTGTCGCTCGGCCCGGCGATGCGCGCCGAGCGCCGCCGCTGCCGTGAACAGGCCGGTGACGGCGATGTTCGTGCCGCACAGCGGCGACACCGCCAGCGACCGCTGCCCGTGCTGCATCCGATCGAGCGCCTCGCGCGCACATTCGTCGAGCACGTCGCGATCGACGTTGCCGAGGATGAAGAAGCCGTTGCCGCTCGCCCGTCCGGCGAGCCGCCGCGCGCCGTAGCGCTCGAAGAGGACGGAGACCGTCGCGTGTTCCAGACCGTGGTTGCGACGGATCGCGTTCAGCCAGCCTCCGCGCATTGGGACCCCGTCCTCGGCGAGTGGTGATCGAGCGTCGAGTATAGGGCCGCTAGGGAGCGCGGCTGGTACCGGGCGCGGCGACCTCGAACTCGGCGAACACCTGCACCTGGATCGTCGTCGAGCCGGGCGCGTTGGGTGAGCTGACCGTGATCGTCCCGGACGCGCGCGCGGCGGGCAACAGCGTCGGGTTGATCGTCACGGTGATCTCGCCGTACGGGCAGCCGCCGGCCGTGCACGCCACGCCGCTCCCGACGGCGGTCCCCGCCGGCGGATCGACGATCAGGAAGCGATCCGACGGCGTCGCCGACCACGTCAGCACGCCGCTGCCGGGGTTCGCGACGCGGATCGTCGCGCGCGCTTGATCGGGGCTGCCGTTGACGTGGATCGAGACCGATCCGCCATTCACCTTGAGACGCGGCGTGCCGAGGAGCAGCACCTGCGCGTTGGCCGGGAGTTGTGGCGCCTGCGTGCGGTGCGCCGGCTGAGGCGTGGGGATGTCCATCTCGCGATAGGGGAACGAGAAGCTGGCCAGGCGCATCGCGTTGAAGAACTGTGGCTGCGTGAAGTCCGGCAACGTCGCGCGGACGGCTGGCCAGAGCTCCTCGCCGCCCCGTTCCGCCGGGTTCGCCATACAGCCGTAGACCAGCTCCTGGTACGGGTACCGCGTGCGCGATTGCGAGCCATCGCAGCGATACTCCGCCCGAGGCCACCCGAGATTGGGATCGAGCGGATGGTTGCTCTGCTTTGAGCCCGGCCCGGTGAAGCCGTTGTACGCCCAGATCGCGTAGTACCAGTTCTCGATCAGCGTCGGGTCGCCGCCGGTGTCGGTCCCGGCGACCGGGCGCAGCCCGGGTGCGTCATTCCACTTCGAGGCGAGGATGCGCGCGCCACGGGCGATGTTGTGCGTGTCGCTGGTGGCGACGGCGATCTGGTGTTCGCTTGGCCGCCCCTCCCCGCCGAGTGGGATCGTCATCCCGCTGGTGACCTGCATGATCCCGTGTCCGCAGTCGAACGAGACGAGCGCGGGCCCGATCGACTCGAAGCGCGTCGAGCGCGATGCCATCGTCAGCGTCGATTCCACCCAGCCGATCGAGCGCAGCACTTCGACCGGCACCGCCGCGGCGCCGCCGGCCCGATTCGTCCGTGTCCCGACCTCGACCGAGGGCAAGCCGAAGTATGAGTCGCCGGCGAACAGCTCGTTCTGCGCCGCCGCATCGATCGCGAGCAGGTAGCGCCCGCGCAGCGCGTCGGCCTCGTACGAGGCCGGTCGTAACGGATCAAACGCGCAGGCGTGCGCGGACGGGATACTCGTGTGCGCGCCAAGGGTCAGCGCGCCCGTCAGTAGGCTCGCCACGATGCCGAGCAGCAGCGCGCGGCCGATCGCCCTCGAGGGTTCGGCGGTGCTAGGCACCGGTCCATCCGAGGAACATCAGCTCGGTGTCGGTGGGAACCAAGACGCGCGAGCCGTCGCCGCCTATGACGACGAGCGCCTCGGCGCCCGCATTCCCCGAGTTCGTGCCGCTGAAGTGCCGCACGGCGAGGTACGCGCCACCCACGCTCCAGCCCAGCGGGACGTCGAACCCTGACGAGGCGGCCGGCAGCGGTGCCTCCTCGGGAGCACCAAGCACGATCGGCGCCGTCCCCCCTTCGCCGGCGGCTTCGCGTCCGACCGCAAGCGCACCGTCTGCGCGCCAGCGAGGCGAGTACTGCTCTCCAAGGAACATGTCAGCCGGCGCGGTGATCGCGGGCGGCCGCGCGCCGAGCGACGCGATCTGGGCCTGATGCACGATCCGCTCCGCCTGCAGCAGCGGGACGACGAACGCGACCGCCTCACCGTCCGGCGCGACACTCCAGTCGCGGGCGATCTCGTCGGAGGCGTGGAACAGCACCTCGGCGGGCGATCCATCGGACACGCGCACGAGGTCGGTGCCGAGCGCGGAGAGCCGCGTGAACAACAGCGCGCCCTCGCCGTCGAAGCCGACCGGGAAGAGGTCGAACGAGGACCGATCGGTGTGCAGGACATGGCGCGCTCGCGTTTCGAGGTCGACCCGGAGCAACGATTGCGCGCCGCTCGCCTCGGTACGCCGGTAGGCCAGCACGGCGCCGTCCTGGCGGAGTACGGGCGCCGCCAGCAGATCGGCGTCGCGCGCGAGTCGCGTCGCCGATGACGTATTCACGTCCAGCAGCCAGAGCTCGGCGGGACTGTTGCGGCTCGGCGTCACGTTCGGCGGCAGGACCGTGTACGCGGTGCGGCCGCCGACCATCCGCGGGGCCGGGTTCAGTCCCCAGCCATCGGCGTGCGGGACCGTCTGGATCAGGGTGGTGGCCTCGGGATGGTCTGCGGGCGCGATCAGGATCTCGTCGGCGGCGGGGCCGAACTCTGCGAAGACGAGGGTCGGACCGGCGCTCGTGGTGTGATCGGGCTCCGCCTCGCCGGCGCGGAGCAGCGCGGCGAACGCCGCGCCCAGGGCGACGACCGCGACCAGCGCGGCCGACGCGAGGAACACACGAACGAATCGAGGGGGGCGGGGTTGGAGGGCCATGTGCGTGGGCGGCCGGCCATCGGGCCTTCGTCACCGCGCACCCCGCCAGGGGCGGTAACGCTGGGGAGCCGCCTGCTCACCCTTTCGCTGTCGGGATCGGTCAAACGCGAAGTGTTCGCGTCCCTGCACAATTCACGATAGGGACGCAGTCAGCGGGGTGTCAACGAAGTTGGGGGAATCCATCATCCCGGCCTGGCTGATTGACGACGGCCGGTTGCTACGCTGAACGTGTGATCTTCAGATACCTCTCAGTCGTGGTCGACGAGCCGTTCGCCGTCCTCATCCTCCTCGGCGCCTTCGCGACATCACTGTTCGCGGGCCTCACGATCCATGAGTTTTCGCACGCGCTGGTCGCCGACTCGCTCGGCGATCGGACGCCGCGCCGGTTCGGGCGGTTGTCGCTCAACCCGAAGCGCCACCTCGATCCGATCGGGTCGACGATGATCTTCTTCATCGGCTTTGGATGGGCGAAACCAGTGCCCGTCAACCCCTCGGCGACGGCGAATCCGAAGCAGACCATGGCGCTCACCTCGATTGCCGGCCCAGCCTCGAACGTGGTGATCGCGGGGGTTGCCGGCTTTCCGATGAACGCGGGTTGGATTCCGTTCCATCATCCGTTCGTCGCGCCCGGTGCCGTGAGCTTCGAGGCCGCCCGGTGGACGGATTCGCCTGGCGATCTGCTGGGCCTGTTCCTGGGCACGGTGGTGCTGTTGAACGTGATTCTCGCCGTGTTCAACCTGCTGCCGATCGCCCCCCTGGATGGTTTCAATGCCGCCGTCGGCTTCCTCCCGCGCGAGCTGTCACAGCAACTCGCGGCCACGGCGCCCTGGGGGATCGGGATTCTCCTCGGGCTGCTCTTCGTGCCGAGGTTCCTTGGCTTCGAGAGCCCGCTCTTCATCGTGATGAACCCGGTGATCGATGTGTTGCTCGATGCCTTCGTCGGCAACGCCACGGACGTTCGGTTCGGCTGACGTGAGCGCTGCCACGGCGCTCCTCCCGTTCCGACGGCTCGCGCGCTGGTCCTACCGCGTCCGCCAGTTCCTCCGCGGCTTCCGCACCGCCGTCGATCCCGAGGATGCCCGCCGGATCCTCGCGCTCCTCTCCGAGGCCGAGCTCCAGCTCTTCCTCGCGATGCGACCTCGTGACCGCCGGCATGGCGTCGAGACGTTGCAGCGGGTCGAGCGCCTCGCGGACGATCGAGGCGTCGCCCCGTCTCACGAGCTGCTCGTCGCGGCCCTGCTGCACGACGTGGGAAAGGGGCCGCTCCGCGTCGAGGACCGGATCGCCTACGTGCTGCTGGGCGCGGTCTCGCCACGCCTCGTGGACCGGCTGGTCCGGGCCGAGGGCGCGCGCTGGCGCGTCGCCCTGTGGCGTCTGCGCGAACACGCCGCGCTTGGCGCCGCTCAGCTCGCCGCGATCGGCAGCGCCAGCCGCGTCGTCGCGCTGACCGCCGCCCACCATCGCGATCGAGCGCCGAGCGAAGACCTCGAACTGGCGTGGCTGCTCGCGGCGGACGCGGGGCCGTAGCGAGATCGGGACGGCGGCAACCTGTCGTGCGCTCGGTGTACCATCGTCAGTACGCGCTATCGCGACCCGCCGCGCGACCCCAGCGTGTGATGAGGGGCGTTTCATGACACAGCTGGCGATCCTGGGCACCGGGCTGATCGGCGCCTCGATCGGTCTCGCGTTGAAGGCGAATCCCGAGGTGGTCGACCTCGACATCGTGGGCTACGACCGCGAGAGCATGAACCTGCGCCAGGCACGAAAGCTCGGTGCGGTCGACCGGACCGAGGGCAATATCGCGAACGCCGTGCGCGACGCGAACCTGATCATCCTCGCGGCACCGGTGCTGGCGAATCACCGATTGCTCGAGCAGATCGCGCCGTTCGTCCAGGAGGGCGCGGTGGTCACGGACACCGGATCGACCAAGGCCGCGACGACCGCCGTCGCGCGCGAGCATCTGCCCAACGGCGTCAGCTTCGTCGGCGGCCATCCGATGGCCGGCAAGACCGAGGTCGGCCCCGCCCATGCGGACGCGGATCTGTTCCGGGACGCCCGCTGGGTCGTGGCCGCCCCCACTTGGGCCTCGGAGGCGGCCGCACGGACCGTGATCAGCCTCGCCGAGGCGGTGGGCGCGACGCCGATGCTCATGGACGCCGAGGAGCACGACGCCTACGTGGCCGCGATCTCGCACCTGCCGATGGTCGCCGCGCACGTCCTGTTCGGCCTGGCGCGCCACTCCGAGGCGTGGCCAGAACTCGGGCAACTGGCGGCCGGCGGCTTCAAGAGTTCGACGCGGCTCGCCGCCACCGACCCCTCCATGGCGTACGACATCCTCGCCACGAACAAGGAACAGACCCTGCACTGGCTCGACCGCTTCATCGAAGAGCTGCGGGGGATGCGCGAGCGGCTGGAGCACGCCGACCACGAAGCGCTCTACACCGAGATCGCGCAGGGCGAGCTGGACTACAGCGCCTTCCTGATCGGCGCCTTCGGCCGCCAGGAGGAGATCGTTGGCTCCGATGGCGCTGACTTCGACTTCAGCGCGCTGCTGATCGGCCAGATGGCGAAGGACAAGATCTCCGAGATGACGCAGGACTCCGAGAAACGCCTCCGCAAGGTTGAGCTTGACCGGCGGATGAAGCGCGACCTCGACTAGCTCGCGCGTCTGCAGCGCGCGGAGGCGCGACCATGACCAGCGACGCGACCTCGCGGACCGTCAGCGGCGCGCGGCGCCTGCGCGGCGAGCTGAGCGTTCCCGGCGATAAGTCCATCTCGCATCGCGCGCTAATGTTCAACGCGCTGGCGCGCGGCCGTGCCCGCGTCGACGGCTTCCTCGACGCAGCCGACACCCGCTCGACGATCGCCTGCCTCCGCGCCCTCGGCGCCAGCATCGAGGAGCAGCCCGACGGCACCGTGATCGTCCAGGGCCGTGGCCGCGCTGGCCTCGGCGAGCCTTCCGACGTCCTCGACTGCGGCAACGCCGGGACGACAATGCGCCTGCTCGCCGGTGTCGTCGCCGGCCTGCCCGGCCTCTCCGTATTGACCGGCGACGCCTCGCTCCGCGGCCGCACGATGGCGCGCATCGTCCGGCCGTTGAACGAGCTCGGCGCGCGCGTCACCGCCCGCGCCGAAGGCACCCTCCCGCCACTGGTGATTGAAGGCGGCCACATCGCC
Organism: Dehalococcoidia bacterium; assembly: GCA_965248675.1. Classification (GTDB taxonomy): domain Bacteria; phylum Chloroflexota; class Dehalococcoidia; order UBA2979; family UBA2979; genus UBA6627. Next base: position 537,120 of record CBDFJZ010000008.1, on the reverse strand, counting down.
GGCGGTCAGCGCCTCGAGACGGCGATGGCCTCGGCACAGGTGAAGTCCGCGATCCTCCTTGCCGGCCTCGCCGCCGACGGACCGACGACCGTCGTCCAGCCGGCCCAGACCCGCGATCACACCGAACGGCTGCTCGCCGCGATGGGCGCTCGCATCGACCCGGACGGCAGAGCGGTGACCATGACGCCGCCGGACGGCGACCTCGAGGCCGTCGACGTGCGCGTCCCGGGCGACATCAGCACGGCCGCGGCCTGGATCGTCGCGGCCACTGTGCATCCCGACGCCGAGCTGCTGCTGCGGGGCGTCGGCGTGAACGAGACGCGCAGCGGCATCATCGACGTGCTGCGCGCCATGGGCGGCGACATCGAGCTGACCGAGGAGCGCACCGTCGGCGGCGAGCCCGTCGCTGACCTCGCGGTGCGCTCGGCCTCGTTGCACGGCGTCGAGGTGAGCGGCGACCTCGTCCCGCGCGCGATCGACGAGCTACCGCTGGTCGCCCTCGCCGGCGCGTTCGCCGACGGCGAAACGGTGATCCGCGATGCCGAGGAGCTGCGCGTCAAGGAGTCCGATCGCGTCGCCACCACCGGCGCGGTGCTGCGCGCCTTCGGCGTGGACATCGAGGAGCGGCGGGACGGCCTGCGGGTGACCGGCGGCGCCACGCTCCGCCCGGCGACCGTGGACTCGGCGACCGACCATCGCGTCGCGATGCTCGGCGCGGTCGCCGGTCTCCTCGCCGAGGGCGAGACGACGGTCACCGGCTCGGACGCCGTGGCCGTGTCGTATCCTGCGTTCTGGTCGGATCTGGGCCGGATCAGCGACGCCTGAGCACTCCGGCCGAGATCCCCTCGAGGAAGCCGATGGTCGATCGCACCGAGCTCATCCACGTCGGCTTCGACAACAGCCTCGCGCTCAATCGCGTGATCGCCGTCGCGGCGCCGACCTCTGCGCCGGTGAAGCGGATGGTGCAGCGCGGCAAGCAGCAGGAACGCGTGATCGATCTGACCAGCGGCCGCCGCACCAAGGCGGTCGTCGTGCTGGAGGACGACTGGGTCGCCCTGATCGCGATCACGCCCGAGACCTTCGCCAGCCGCGTCGCCTCGATCCGCCAGAGCTCGGACGCAGCCGCTTAGGTGAACACCGCTGACGATCAGCCGCTCGGCACCACCGACCCGCCTCTGATCGTCGTCCTCTCGGGTCCGTCGGGGGTCGGTAAGGACGCGGTCCTCCAGCGCATGCTCGAACTCGACTACCCGTTCGCGATCCCCGCCACCATGACCACGCGCCCACGTCGCCGCGGCGAGGTCGACGGCGTCCACCACGTCTTCGTCGACCTCGAGCAGTTCGAACGCCAGGTCGCCGCCGGCGAGCTGCTGGAGCACGCGCTCGTCTACGGCAACCGCTACGGCGTGCCCCGCTCCCAGGTGCGGGCGGCGATGGACACCGGCAACCACGTCATGATCCGCGTCGACGTCCAGGGAGCCGCTTCGCTTCGCGAGACGCTCCCCGAGGCGCTCTCGATCTTCCTCGTCCCCGACGATCCTGCCCACCTCGAGGCGCACCTCCGCTCCCGCGGCTCTGAAGACGAGGACGCGCTCCTCGCCCGCCTCGCGCTGGTGGAGCGCGAACTGGAAGAGGCCCGCCACTTCGATCACACCATCGAGAACACCGAGGGCGACCTCGATGCGACCGTCCGCGCGGTCGCCGCGGCAATCCGCACTGAGGCGGACCGCGAGGACCGCGAGGCGATTGAGGTCTAGCGATGGCCACGGAGGATTACACCGTCCGCAACGCACGTGAGCACGAAACCGGCGTCGACGATTACACGACGTTCAACGACGACCGCGCGCCGATCATGGGTTACCTGGACGCGCTGTGCGAGCGCGTCTCGGTGGGCGCCCCGGTGCTCGACCTCGGATGTGGCCCAGGCTGGGAGACAGAGACGTTGCCCGACCGCGGCTACGTCGCGATCGGGTTCGACCTGTCACGCGCGTTGCTCGGCTACGCGCGCCGCGAGCACCCGGCGGACGGACACGTACGTGGCGACATGCGCGAACTGCCGTTTGCCGATCGCAGCTTCGTCGGATGCTGGGCCTGCGCGTCGATGCTGCACCTGACCAGCGCCGACCTCGACACGGCGCTCGCCGAGTTGGCGCGTGTGCTCCGGCCGGGAGCCGCGTTCGTCGGCTCCGTGCAGGTCGGCGAGCGAGAGGGCTTCGTCCCTCGGAAGTCCGCCCCCGACACCCAGCTCTTCTACGGCTACCGCTCGCCCGAGGACTGGCGTGCGCGCGTCGAAGCCGCTGGCTTCGTGATCGACGACCTCGTCACCGAGGTCTACGAGGAAGATCAGCCCCACCTCAACGAGGGCTCGCGGGGCTGGTCCACCGCCATCGCCAGGCGAACATAGGCCGTGGACGCCTCGCTCCACCTCGACGAGTGGGCGGGCCGCACGATCCGCGTCGTCATCGACCGCCCACTCGGCTCGACCCACCCCGAGCGCGGCTACCACTACGAGGTGAACTACGGCTTCGTGCCGGGCGCCATCGCCCCCGACGGCGAAGAGCTGGACGTCTACCTCCTCGGCACGAGCGAACCCCTAGAGGTGTGCGAGTCTGCCGAGGTCGTGGCGATCGTGCGGCGTCGCGACGACGTCGAGGACAAGCTGGTCGCCATCGTCGGCGCCGAGAGCTGGGACGCGGAGAAGATCGCGGCCTCTGTCCGGTTCCAGGAGCAGTTCTTCGATTCGTGGGTCGAGGTGGCGCCCGAGCCCCGATCTGACTGAGGACTACAGACTCCGTCCGACCTGTCGCACATGATCGAACGGCGGAGCGCCCGCCCTGCCGAGCCGCAAGATCTCGTCCCTCGCCGCAAATACTTCGGTGACAATCTCGTGAGGGACGTCGATTCGTTGACGAGTGCGTTCGAAGTCGTCCTTATCCAGCACGACGATCTCACCGGCGTCCGTGCACCGCACGTCGATGTCGAGATCAGTCCATCTCAGCGTTTCGCCATCTAACTCCGCGGGTAGGGAGACGTTCGCGTACCACCGGTTGAAATAGGGGGGACCGCTCTCGTGGATGTGCAGGACGTTATACCAGCGGTCGAAGAAGTAGAGCTCCGGCGCGGTGTTCGGCGCCTGTTCGATGATCCAGGAGCCATCCCGGAATCCATGGATGGGCGTCCCAGCGGCCGTTCGCACACAGAGATACGAGGGCGTCAACTCGATGAGCGCGCTCTCGAAGTCGTCTCGAGGGGTGCCGTCGAGGCGCTGCGAGATGATCCGAACGGTCTTTGTCATCGCTCCGAACACCGACACTCGCGTCAACTACGGCATCGTCCTCGAGATTCTATCGGGCAGCGCGTCGTTGACACCCTTTCGAGGCGACGCGTAGCCTCAACTGCAGTCTTTGGTAGCAATACTGACGATGAGCGGGAGTAGTACGTCGCCAGGCGAGGCCGCAGAGAGCCGGATCAGCTGAGAACCGGCGCCTGACAGCAGCGACCGAATGGACCCGGGAGTCTCGGCCCGAACGCGTCCCTCGAGGACGCCGGTAGGCGCCGACGGTACGGGCGCCGTTATCCAGGCCCAGGGCATCGCCTCGAAGATGAGGCCGTGCCTCGGATCAGCGCACGACGCGGCTTCGGCCGCGCCGGCGGAATGTGGGTGGCACCGCGAGGACCATCGCCCCACGGGCGGTGGTTTTTTTGTGTGCCGAAGCGGCCGATTAAGATCGGCCGAGCGAGGAGCAACGAACGATGAGCAGCGACACCCTTCGCGCGCGCGTGCGCCCTCTGGGCGATAGCACGAGCCGGGGGTTGTGGTGGCGCAGCCGTGCACGTTCGCTCGGCTCGTGCCCCACAGCCGCCGGCGACGATCACCGTGCCCGGTGAGTACACCCCGCCCCTGAACGAGGTCCGCCGCCTCCAGGGCCAGGGCAACATCGTTCCGATCTTTCGCGACGTCCGCGCCGACCTCGAGACGCCCGTGTCCGCTTACCTGAAGGTCGCCCGAGGCCCGTACTCGTTCCTCCTCGAATCCGTCGAGGGCGGGGAGCGCGTCGGGCGCTACTCCTTCATCGGCACCGAGCCGTACCGCGTCTCCGCGCGCGAGCACGCCGACGGCGATCCGCTCGACGAGATCGAGCGCGAGCTCGGCCGCCTCGAGGCCGTCGACGTGCCCGGCCTGCCGCGCTTCCATGGCGGCGCGGTCGGCTACCTCGGCTGGGAAGCCGGCGGGCATTTCGAGGAGCTGCCGATCGCCGGCCCAGATGTTCTCGGACTGCCCGAGTCGTGGCTGATGTTCAGCGAGACGTTGCTGGTCTTCGACCACCTCATGCACTCGATCAAGGTGGTCTCGCACGTCCGGCTCGATGGCGACGTCGACTCGAGCTACCGCCAGGCGGTCGGCAAGATCGACGAGCTCGTCGCCCGCCTCGAAGCGCCGCTCAGCGCGCTGCCGTACGTGCCGTTCGACGGCGTCGCCGGGCAGCCGATCCGCGAGAACTGGTCGCAAGAGCAGTACATGGCGGCCGTCGATCGCACGAAGCAGTACATCGTCGACGGCGACATCATCCAGGGCGTGATCTCGTCGCGGTTCTCCCGCGAGACGGGGGCGCATCCCTTCGAGGTCTATCGCAGCCTGCGCGCGATCAACCCGTCGCCCTACATGCACTTCCTGAAGTTCGACGAGACCTACATCGTCGGCGCTTCCCCGGAGCTGCTCGTCAACATCGAGGACGACCTCGTCGAGGTGCACCCGATCGCCGGCACACGCCGCCGCGGCGAGACGCCACTCGACGACGAGCGCTTGGCCGAGGAGCTCGCGCACGACCCGAAGGAGATCGCGGAGCACGTGATGCTGCTCGACCTCGGACGGAACGACGTCGGCCGCGTGGCGACCGCCGGCAGCGTGTCGGTCACCCAGCAGCTCGACATCGAGTATTACTCGCACGTCATGCATCTCGTCAGTCACGTGCAGGGCGAGCTGCGCGAGGGCATGTCGGCCTACGACGCGCTGCGCTCGGCGTTCCCCGCTGGGACCGTCTCCGGCGCGCCAAAGATCCGCGCAATGGAGATCATCGCCGAGCTGGAGCCGGACCAGCGTGGCCCCTACGCGGGTTCGGTCGGCTTTTTCGACATGTCCGGCAACGCCGAGACCTGCATCACGATCCGCACGCTGGTGATGAAGGACGGCTGGGCGCACGTGCAGGCCGGCGCGGGCATCGTCTTCGACTCCGATCCGCTCCGCGAGTACGAGGAGTGCCAGCAGAAGGCCCGCGCGCTCGTCGCCGCCCTCGACGACGCCGAGCACGGCGAGGGCGGCACCCCGACCGGAAGCCTCGGCTACTGATGGCGGGCCCGAGGAGAACCAGATGACGAGCCAGCCTCCGGCAGGGACGACCCAGCCTCCGGCAGGGACTACGCAGCCGCCGGCCGGCCCCCTGCTTGCCTCGGCGGCGGTGATGCGTCGTGAGGACGGCCGCGTGCTGCTACTGCGCCACCTGGACGACGGCAGCCCGTTCGCCGGCCGCTGGTCGCTGCCGATCGCCGGCGTCGGCGACGACGAGACCGCCGAGGATGCGCTCGGTCGCGTGCTGCGCGAACACGTCCACGTGGAACCCGGCCCCTTCGACTTCGAGGACACGCTCTACGTCACGGGCGATGGCGGTTCGCGGTTCGTGGTGAACACCTTCCTCTGCCACGACTGGCGCGGCGAGCCGCGGTTCAGCGCCGATCACTACGCCGACGCGGTCTGGGCGCAACCGGCAACCCCGTCCGTGGCGGCCGAGCTGCTGCCCGAGGTCGGCGAGTGGCTCGCGCGCACCCTCGGCGAGCCGGATCACTCGCAGACGGTGGACGCGCTGGGCACGCTGCTCGACGAGGCGCGAGGCGCGCTCCTCGCCGCGTTCGAGTCGGTGCCCGAGCGCGCCCGTGACGAGGCGCCGGCCGGCGAATGGTCCGCGCTCGACGTGCTCGCGCACGTCGCCGACGTGGAGACCTACTACCTCGCCGAGACCGACCGGCTGTTGCGGACGCCCGGCCACACCTGGCGCGGCTTCAACGACGCGCAATGGAACGACCTCCGCGAGGCGCGCGGGGGGGCGGACGACCTCGCCGCCTTGCGCGAGCGCCTCGACGCGGTGCGGGAGCGGACGCGCTTCTGGCTGGCGAGCCTCGAGGACGATCAGCTCGCGCAGTACGGAAATCACCACGAGCGGGGCGCCGTGCGGATCGGCGACCGCGTCGAGAAGATCGCCCGGCACGAACACGAGCACGCGGAGCAGCTCCTGGCGATGTCGGACGCTTCGCGCGAACACTAAACTAGCGACATAACGAAGGACGGCAACCGATGCTGTTGCTCATCGACAACTACGACTCGTTCACCTTCAACCTCTACCAGTACCTGTCCGAGCTGGGCGCCCAGGTCGAGGTCCACCGCAACGACGAGATATCGGTCGAGGATTGCCTCGCGATGGGCGCCGGCCAGATCGTGATCTCGCCCGGGCCGTGCACCCCCAGGGAGGCGGGCATCTCGATCGAACTCGTGAAGGCGGCCGCCGGCCAGCTGCCGTTGCTCGGCGTCTGCCTCGGCCATCAGGCCCTCGGCGAGGCCTTCGGCGCCACCGTGAACTACGCCGGCGAGATCCTCCACGGCAAGACCTCGATGATTGAGCACGACGGCGAAGGCGTCTTCGCGGGTCTACCGAACCCGTTCGAGGGCATCCGCTATCACTCGCTGGCGATCGATCCGGACACCGTGCCCGACGAGCTCGAGGTGACCGCCCGGTCCGACAGCGGCGTGATCATGGGCGTCCGCCACAAGACGCTGCCCCTCGAGGGCATCCAGTTCCACCCGGAGTCGATCATGACGAAGACCGGCCACCAGCTGCTCGCCAACTTCCTCGGCGTGGAGGTCCCGGAGCATCTGCGTTGCCTCGAGGCGGTGCCCTCGTGATCCGCGAAGCGCCCCCCGGGGCGGATGCCCCATCTGGAGAGGGTGCGGCAGCCTCATGATCCGCGAAGCAATCGCCGCCATCGTCGACGAGGGCCGCGACCTCACGGAGGACGAGGCGCGCGGCGCGATGCAGGACATTATGCGCGCGGGTCTCGACGGCTCCGAAGGCGGCGACGTAGCGACACCCGCGCAGTTCGGCTCGTTCGTCACCGCGCTGCGGATGAAGGGCGAGAGCGTCGACGAGATCGTCGGGATGGCCCGGGTGATGCGGGAGCACGCGCTTCACGTCGATATCCAGGCGCGGCCGCTGCTCGACACCGCGGGGACCGGCGGTTCCTCGCGGAAGGTATTCAACGCCTCGACCGCCGCCGCGTTCGTCGCCGCCGCGGCCGGCGCCAAAGTCGCCAAGCACGGCAACCGCGCGATGACCTCGAAGTCGGGTTCCGCCGACCTGCTCGAGGCGCTCGGGGCGCAGATTGCGCTCACGCCGAAGCAGGTCGCGCAATGCGTGGACCAGACCGGCGTCGGCTTCATGTTCGCCCAGTCGTTTCACCCCGCGATGAAGTTCGCCGGACCGCTGCGGCCGCAGATCGGCGTGCGCACCATCTTCAACATCCTCGGCCCGCTCACGAACCCGGCCGGGGCGAACTGCCACGTGATGGGGGTCGCCAACGTCGAGCTGGGCGAGAAGCTGGCCCACGCACTCGCCCGCCTCGGGATGCGGCACGCGCTCGTCGTCAGCGGCGAGGATGGGCTCGACGACCTGACCGTGACCGGCCCGTCGAACGTGTTCGACGTGAAGGCCGGCCAGGTCACGCAGCGGACGGTGACCCCGTTCGACCTCGGCGTCTCCGTCCACGAGTTCTCCGACATCGTCGGCGGGACGCCCGAGGAGAACGCGGATCTCCTGCGCCAGGTCTTCCGCGGCGACGGACCGAGCGCCGTCCGCGATCTGATCGTCGCGAACGCCGGCGCCGGCCTCTACGTGACCGGCCTCGCCTCCTCGCTCAAGCACGGCAGCGAGCTGGCGATCCAGGCGATCGACAGCGGCGACGCCGCCGCGACGACCGGCGCCTTCGTCGAGGCGACCCGTCGCGCCGCGGCGAGTTAGCGCCGCCATGCCCGAGGCCAGCGCCACCCGCGAGACCGGCACCTTCCTCGACCAGATCGTCGCGGCTCGCCGCCTGCGACTGTCCGAGGATCGCGCCGCGCGCCCCAACGCGCTGCTCGAGGAGCGTGTGGCCTCGGCGGTGCCGGTGCGCGACTTTGCGACGCTGCTGCGCGACGGTCGCGAGGCGACGCCACACGGGGCGCGCGTGCGGCTGATCGCGGAGATCAAGCGTGCCTCGCCGAGCAAGGGCGTCTTCGACGCCGACCTCGACGCTGCCGATCAGGCCGCGAAGTACGCGCGCGCGGGCGCAGCCGCGATCTCCGTGCTCACCGAGCCCGACTTCTTCGCCGGCAGCATCGAGGACCTCGAGGCGGTGAGCGCCGCCTTCCGAGGCGACGCGGATCGACCGGCGCTGCTGCGCAAGGAGTTCATCTGGGACGAGTACCAGCTCTTCGAAGCACGCGCGTTCGGCGCCGACGCTCTGCTGCTGATCGTCATGCTGCTCGAGCGCGACGTGCTGACCTCGTTGATCGCCCGCACGCGCGAGCTGGGCATGGAACCGCTGATCGAGGTGCACGACGAGCCGGAGCTTCGGACCGCCCTCGATGCGGGAGCGCGCGTCATCGGCGTGAACAACCGCAACCTGCGGACCTTCGAGGAGGATCTCGGCACCACCGAGCGGCTCGCCGGCCTCGTCACGTCCGAGGCGACGCTGGTCGCCGAGTCGGCGATCCGCTCCACCGCCGACGCGGCGCGGATGGCGGACGCCGGCGCGCACGCGCTGCTGATCGGCGAAGCGCTCGTCACCGGCGGTAACGTTGAAGCACGCGCACGCGAGTTCATGCTCGCCCCTGCCGAGGCGACGACGTGAGTTCCGAGGCTCAGCGATGACCCCCCGCGCGAAGCGCTTATGACTTTGGTGAAGATCTGCGGCAACCGCACCCCGGCCGACGTGATCGCGGCGGCCGACGCCGGCGCCGACTTCGTTGGCATCGTCTTCGCCGAGTCGAAGCGCCAGGTTGACGTCGAGGAGGCCCAGGCGATGGTGCGCGCCCTCGGAGCGCCGCTCGCGGAACACGAGCTGGCGATGCCGCCGCCGGCGCAGCCGCACGCGCGCGAGGAGATCGAGCCGTGGTTCCGCCACGGCGCCGAGGTCGTCGAGGCCTACCTCGAGGCGAAACGCCCGCTCACCGTTGGCGTCTTCGCCGATCAGCCGATCGACGAGGTCAACGAGCTTGCCGAGGAGGCCGGTGTCGACCTCGTGCAGCTCTCCGGCGACGAACGCTGGGAGGACTGCCTGCTCGTCACCCGCCAGGTGATCCAGATCGTCCACGTGTCGCCGCTCGACTCGCCCTCCGACCCGTTCGAAGGCGTCCAGCCCGGATTCGCGATCGCCCTCGGCCTCGATGCGGCGCACGGCCAGTACCGGGGCGGTTCCGGTCGCACGTTCGACTGGGAGGTCGCGCGCCTGGTCGCCGACCGGACTCCGATCATGCTCGCCGGCGGCCTCACGTCCGAGAACGTCGGCGAGGCGATCACTGCGGTCGAGCCCTGGATCGTTGACGTCTCCAGCGGCACCGAGACCGACGGGGTCAAGGATCACGACCGCGTGCGCGCCTTCGTCAACGCGGTCCGGCGGGCCGATGAGCGGTAGCGGACAGGGGACGCCATGACGACAACCGAACCGCCCCAGGCCGGCCCGCTGCCCGACGCGGGTGGTCACTTCGGCGACTTCGGCGGGCAGTACATCCCCGAGACCCTGATGCCCGCTGTCGCCCAGCTTGAGACCGCCTACCACGAGGCGATGGCCGACCGCGATTTTCGTACGCACCTCGACGACCTGCTCCACCACTACGTGGGCCGGCCGACGCCGCTCACCTTCGCGGAGCGCTTGTCCGAGCGGATCGGCGCGAAGATCTACCTCAAGCGCGAGGACCTCACGCACACCGGCGCGCACAAGATCAACGCCGCCCTCGCTCAGGGCCTGCTCGCGCAGCGCATGGGCAAGCGCCGCATCATCGCCGAAACCGGCGCGGGCCAGCACGGCGTCGCGACCGCCACCGTCTGCGCGCTGCTCGACCTCGAATGCGTCGTCTACATGGGGGCCGAGGACGTGCGCCGCCAGTCGCTCAACGTCTTCCGCATGAAGCTGCTCGGCGCCGAGGTGCGCACCGTCGACGCCGGCTCACGCACGCTGAAGGACGCCACCAACGAGGCGATCCGCGACTGGGTCACGAACGTCCGCGACACCTACTACATCATTGGCAGCGTCGTCGGCCCGCATCCCTACCCGATGATGGTCCGCGACTTCCAGGCGGTGATCGGCCGCGAGGCGCGCGAGCAGATCCTCGAACAGGAGGGGCGCCTCCCGACGGTCGGCGTTGCCTGCGTCGGCGGCGGCTCGAACGCGATCGGCCTCTTCTATCCGCTGCTCGACGACCCGGTCCGGCTGATCGGCGTCGAAGCCGCCGGCGAGGGCCTCGACGCGCGGCACGCCGCCACCCTCTCGAAGGGCCGTCCCGGCGTCCTCCACGGCGCGAAGTCGTTGCTGCTCCAGGACGAGTGGGGACAGGTCACCGAGGCCCACTCGATCTCGGCTGGCCTCGACTACCCGGGCGTCGGCCCCGAGCACTCCTGGCTCAAACTCAACGAGCGCGCCGAGTACCACGCGGTCACCGACCAGGAGGCGCTCGCCGGCCTCCAGCTGCTCTGCGAGACCGAGGGCATCGTCCCCGCCCTCGAGTCCGCGCACGCGATCGCCTACCTGACGAAGCTCGCGCCGGAGCTGACCCCGGACGACATCGTGCTGCTCAACCTCAGCGGCCGTGGTGACAAAGACATGAACACCGTCGCTGACGCGCTCGGCGTCACGCTCTAGCTCGCGACTGTCCCAATGGCATCGCTCCGAGCGCTGGTAACGAGTCAGCTGTCCACGAAGCCGATCGCCCGCAAGAAGTCGCTCAGTCGAATGACGTGAAGAGCCGGTTGAATGAGACCGCAGGCCGTAGTCATCGCGATCTTGGGTGGATGGTCGAGGTGATCCTCGGTGACGATCGTAGGAACGTAGCCCTTCGAACGCAGCTTCAAGGCCTGGGCGAGAACGTACGGATCTGCAGCATCGTCCTCTGCATCAGCCTCGACGACGTTGGCAGCGTAGAGCATCACTTCAGCAACGAACTCCGGGGCCGGGCTGTAAGTGTGGGCAATCGCGCCCGAGGCGTTGAGCGCCCAAGCCTCGGGAGTATCTATATGCCGCTGGTTACTTAGTTCCCTGGTGACCTGACGGGGGAAGAACAGGTGGCCACCCGTCACCAGAGCCTTGAGTTCCTCGAAGAGAGCCCATTGGTCTCGGGCTGGTACGAGCGTCTTGCAGTCGATTATCGCCGACGAATCGATTACCCAAACAGGACTAGCGGTCACGCGACGCCCTCAAGGGCGTCTGCTAGATCCGCGACCTCGGCGCCGTCCAGGCGAAGGTATCGGCGAGCGTCGCGTTCCGTCAGAAGATCGTTCTCGACGGCACGTAGGATCGCGCGACTGGAGGCTGCTCCGAACTCACTAAGGCGAGCTTGCGGCGCCTTTGGGCCTCCGCGGGACGATGGGATGATGTGCTTCTGATAATCGAGAACCGGCGCTTGCTCTTCTACCTCCGCGTATGCCTCGTGGCTGAGGATGTTGGCTCTGATCATCGCGACAGCGGTTGCTCGGAGACTAGCGTGGAACCGGCCCGCTACTCGACGGACGAGATCGAAGTCCGTTTGGGGCGGACGACTTCCGCCTCGGACTCGATTGGCAACTGCCTCGAGCTCTTGCCGCGGCATCAGAGCTGCGCTCGCGACCTCTTCACACCAGCGCTCGATCGACGTCCCGCTCTGCGTGAGCCCGAAAGGCTCACACGCTGACTCAGTCTGGGACACCAGGTGTGCGAGCTCGTGAAAGAGCGTGAATATGCGCGCAGGTAGATTCTCTGCGGTGTTTGCAGCGAGAAGTGGAGTAACGGAGTCGCCAAGCGAAAACCCTCGTAACCCGCCGCGACCCAGGGGGAGCTGGAAGACTAGAACTCCTCGCTCCTCGAGCGCTTCGCGCCAGCGCTCCAGCGCGTCCTTTGCGGACCCCCAACCGAGTTGTTCGTCGACAGGCACCCCGATCCACCCGCGAAGCGAGACACCGGCCTGACTCACCGACGTACCGGACTCGAGGAACACGAGCTCTACGGATGGTGCGCCCTGCTTGAGTCGGAGCCAGCGCAGAAGCTGCTGGGCTCGGCGGGCGCGTCTAACCTGTCGTCTCTCGGCAGCCTCCAACGGACGGTCGTCGCGGCCACGTGCCGTCCGGAGTGCAACCGGAACACTCGGGATCTCGGGAGGTTCGGTCCGGTAGAACAGAGCGCTCGGCCGCTTCAAGTATTTCGCGATTTCGGTGAGCTGCCCGCGCGTCGGGAGACTGCTCCCGCGGACCCAAGCTTCGACTGCTGAGGGTTCGACCTTGAGTCGAGCCGCGAGGTCGGCGGGCTCGACTCCATCCTCCGTCAAGGCCCACCCGAGGACGTCTCCGCTGATCGGTACCGATTTCGCTGCCACCGGATACCCCTTACGCGATTGGCACAGAGTCTAGCGAATCTCGGCCGCCTGTCAGCGCGGCGGCCACCGCTGCTGCCAGGTTTCGTCTCTCGTGGGCACCCGCGAAGCACTCTCCGAGACTTGCTGTATTTCGCGCAGCTTTGAAGGCTTCAGCTCCTGCAGACGAAGCAACAAACTCGGGACCATGAGCTCCACAGAACCGACGCGTGACTCTTCGCTGTCTCGTGATTACCTCCAGCCGCCGCCGCACTTCGGGAGGGGAGCGACTCCCTCGGTCTGGCGCGCCAGTTCGGCTCGCATCCATCCCGCGCTCGACGTCACGCTCCAATCCAGATCACCACCAGCTCCGTGGCGATCAGCAGCGCGACGCCTTGCCTGTCGATCGCGGCGTCGGTGCTTCGTCTACTCTCCGAGGGCGGGGACACATCACCCCCTCGTACACGAGAGGAAGATTCGATGCCGAAGTACGTACTGGGCTACCACGGCGGCGCGGGTATGCCGGAAGACGAAGCCGGACAGGCTGCGTTGATGGAGCGGTGGAACGGCTGGTTCGGCCAGCTCGGCGAGAGCGTCGTCGACAGCGGCAACCCCTTCAGCCAGGCACGCACGGTCGCCGCTGGCGGCGCCGTCACCGAGGGTGGCGGCAACCAACCCGCTCACCGGCTACAGCATCATCAGCGCCGCAAACCTCGACGAGGCGATCACCCTCGCTCAGGGCTGCCCGGTCCTCGAGGGCGGCGGCAGCGTCGAGGTGGCTGAAGCCGTCGACATGTAACGCCGGTCGAGATCGCGATCGCCGCGGCCACCCTTCTTGGGTGGCCGCGGTGCACTACCCGCCGACTGGCTCGAATTTCCGCACGAACCCGTTGGCGGTGTCAGCGACGTAGACCGCCCCGGTGGGGTCCGTCGCCGTCCCGTGCGGCCCCTGGAGCCGAGGCAGCGCGACAGCCTCCTGGCGCTCCGCCAGCGACATCCGATCCAGTTCAGCGCCAGTGAAGCTGTGTCCGAGGTAGCCGAGCAGCCGTCCGTCGGCGTCGAACCAGCGGATGCGACCCTCCGCCCACGGTGACGCGACATAGAACTCGCCGGCTACGTTTACCGACAGCACCTGGGGGCCGGGGCCGACGTCGTCGAACACCCGGACGAGTTCGCCGTCCTGACCAAACACCTGCACCCGCTCGTTTCCGCTATCGACCACCCAGACAGTCCCGGCCGGCCCGATCTGCAGACCGATTGGATTGTTGAACTGACCGGGCTCAGTACCGGCCTCGCCCCAGCTGCGCAGGAACCCGCCCGCCGTCGTGAACACCTGGACACGGTGATTGCCGAAGTCGGCTACGAACACCTCGGAGCCGTCGCTGACGGCGATCCCCATCGCCGAACGGAACTGCCCTGGCTCTTCTCCAGGCCCGCCGAACACCAGGCGGTAGCTGCCGTCCGCATCGAAAACCGAAACCCGGCTCGTCCCGGACTCCGACACATAGATCGCCTCGTCCGGGCCGACCGCCACCCCGATCGGATTGCCGAGCTGCCCGACCTCAACGCCACCGTCGGCCACCTCGAACACCAGCTCGCCGTCTGGCGCGAACTTCCGCAGGTGTCCGCCACGAAACTCAGTGACGTAAACGAAAGGGGATTATATACTTGGGTTGACCGCGCGCTACTTTGGCTTCGGCTTGGGCCGGTGCTTCAGTAGCGCCGCCGCCACCTGCTCAGGCGTCGCCTTGCCGTACTCCGCTGGCCGCGCGGGCTGCTTCTTCTCATCGCTCATCGTGCCGCTCCAAACGTGTTTCGACTGCCGACCAGTATTCTCCTTGCTCGACAACCGACCGCATATATGGCTCGTCAATAGCGCCCCCCTGTTCGACGGGGAGACACAATTCGGTCGCTAAAAACTTGGTCCGGTAGCACTGACGCCCATATGAGTATCGCCACGTTTGCTGATTCAGCATGAGCGCTACGAACAGCCGTGTAGTGAGCGACATCGGCTCATGGGGAAGCAAGATCATCACGTTGTCTGACGCGATGAACTCATCTAGGTGCACAAAGGCGTCACCACCGAGCGTACTGACTGTGATTGTCCCGGCGGGGTAGACTTCCGCGCCTTCCGGGCGGTCGAAGTGACCCACGACACCGTTGTCAGTCACTACTCTCGATACGGTCATGTACGACCCCGGATCGAGGTCGGCTAGCGAGTGGAAGTCACCTCTCGCCACAGTGAAGAAGTCCGCAATAGAGAACTGCTTCCACCGGCTCGGCCGGGACGGCGGCTTAGTGCAAATGCGCCGCTCCGGCATGAGTGCCTCAGCATGGGGTACCGCAAGAGACTCGATAGCGCCCTCATCGGGGCGCCCGCCGCTCATTGGAATCGGGATTGTGGTATCCCGGACACGTGCTCGGAACGTCTTGCGGTAGTAACTGTAACGCCAAGTCTTGAGGTTGAGGACGGCGGCAACGTACAGAAGCGCAGGTTCTCGCATCTGCTCTCGCGGAACTAGGACCGCCACGTCATCCTTTGCCCCGAAGTCATAGGGGTGGAACTTTGACAGCATTGGCCAGGAACCGTTGTAAGCGACCGTGATGCAATTGCGGTACCGTTGTTCCTGTGGAATGTCGAAGTACCCAACCACTCCTTCCTCAACCGCGCCGCACGAGATCAACGGTATCTCGCCAGGGTCAAGCTCATGGGTCGCATGGAAGTCGCCGGACTCCACTTCGAAAAGGTCGTCCAGTCGCACGTTACTGAACTGTAGTGCCATTCTCTTTCCTCGCGCGGATCATGAAGGCCACTGAGTTTCGGAGGATTTGCTCCATTCCGCCTTGTAATTCTTCCGGTGTGGGGAGCGCCTGATCTAAGTAGTTCTCGGGAACGAGTTCGTAATTTGTGTCGAGCGGATCGATGAGACACGCTTTTGCAGTCGCTCGATGTTTGGTACCGCGTACTGCGGATTCATGAGGAACGCCTTCACCACATCGCGCGCTCCGGCGAGATCATTCGTAGCTCTTGGATTGGGGAGGCGTCGCCCCTTCCTCTTGAGCAGTCCGTCATTCACGGCTCGTGTCCAAAGCACGTCTTGTTCAGGTGGGTGGGGGATTCCCTTACGGACAAATATGCCGACGCTAGCAACGGCGACGGGGTAGAATAAGTCAGGTGGAAAACTCACTACTGCCACGAGCGTATGGTTCCGCAAGAGCGAATCCCTCCGCCACGTTCGATAGATCCCTGGCTTTACCATCGCAGCGTAGGGCAGAACGGAGAAAAGCAGACCACCCTGTTGCATTTGCTCCAGTGCCTTGTCGACGAACTTGAACTCCTTTTCCTCACCGGCCTTCAATGCAAATGGCGGATTCATCATCACCTTCGTCACCGGTGGATGCGCAGTGGGCGCGGACCCGTAGCGCGCCGTGGTATGTCCGTCTCAACATGGGGCCTCAGCGTCTTGGCAAAGCAGTTACCCTCTTGAATGTTGTTCTTTCCGTCGCCCCTGAAAATCATGTTGACTACGGCCAGAGCGGCTACGCCAGCATCCTGCTCGATGCCGAAGGCTGAGTACTGTTTGAACTTTGCGACTTGTTCAGCGCCTGCACGCTGCTTCACGTAGTCGAACGCGGCGACCAAGAATCCTCCGGTGCCGCACGTCGGATCATACACGATGTCGGTGTTCTGTACGTCCATCACATCAGCGACGAACCGCGTGATATGCCGAGGCGTCAGTACAATACCGATGTCTTGCGCCCAGTTCGCGTACTTCAGGAACACTTCATAGAACGCCCCGAGCCAGTCCGAACCAGAGTTCATTGCCGAGCGAATATTGAGATTGTGCAACTCCTGAATGGTGTCAACGAGCGCGCGCCGCAATTTCAGATGATTGTCCGATGTTGATGGTAGATTGATCCGTACATACTCAAAGAAGTTCCCTTTACCCTGTTGAGACAGAATCGATTGTGCTCGTCCGTTAATGTCGCTGATCAGCGTAGAAGGATCGCGTTCCTCGATATTCGGAGGGGTGCTGCTCAGCTCCGCCAGCAGGAGCGCTGCCATGACTCCTGCACGTTGGTGTGGGTTCACTGCCCCCCGATGCAGGATCTCGTTGATGTGTTCGGCACGGGCGAGGAATAGCTGCTCGTCGATTTGGAGGTCGCTGATCTCCGCCTGGCCCGTCCGGAGGATTTGCTCCAGATGTGCGAAGGTCAGAAGTCCTGTGGCCGGTATGCCGTTGAGCGTGATGGGGATATAGCGTGTTCCGTCCCAGAACTCGCTACTGACAAGGTACGAATCGATGTCATTGCCCGCGACGCCCGAGACGAAAAGCGGCTGCATCTGGGCGCTTGGTCGCAGCGCTGTGGCGTAGCCCTTAGCTTCGTTGACCGCCTGCTGCAACTGCGAATGAGAACGTTTGGCTTCGATCACCCACAGAACGCGATCCGTAACCTTGACGATGTTCTCGGGCTTGTCGAGGCCGAGGTAGCGCTTCAACTCTTCGTTGTGTGTAGCCTCATTCTGCGTCCACACCTGGCCTGTGGGGACGCGTTGCGGGTTCCGGGTGTCCCAACCGAGCGTTTCAAGGTTCTTCTTAATGTAAGCATACGCGTGGACTTCCGAATCCTGTGACCTGCCGACTGCCCTTCGTGTCGGCATTTTAGCCTCGCGACCGTTCGTGCCGACGCCCGTCCGGTGGCGCACTCGGCTGTACTCTCATGCGATGAGGTCCGAGTACTTGAGGCGCTTGCCGACCATGCCCCGCGAGATGATCGCCATCTGCTCCAGCGTGTCGCGGTCGCGGATGTTGTGACGGCCCGAGAACTCTGCCACGTACCGCTGGGGTGCTTCGGGCTCATGCGGTGGTAGGTGCCGTAGTAGCCGCGCTTGAGCATCGACCAGAACGACTCGATGCCGTTCGTGTGCGCCTTGCCGTTCACGTACTCGACGCTGTGCGCCACGGTCGCGTGGTTCGGGAGGCCCTGGTACGCACCGTGCTCGTCGGTGTAGATGTCCGCTTCCTGCGCGATGCGGGAGAGCACGAAGGGCTTGAGCGTCGCCCCGTCCGTCCGCTCGACGACAGCGGCGCTCACGCGGCCCGTAGCGCGGTCCTTGACGCCAGCGACGGCGACCTTGCCAACCGGCCCGCGGCCGGCGTGGAGGCGCTTGCTCTCGTGCTTGTTCTTCTCCTTGCCGCCGATGAACGTCTCGTCGGCTTCGACCGGCCCTGCCATCGGTACGTGGCTCTCAGCGGCGAACGCCTCGCGGATGCGCTGCTGCATGAACCACGCGGTCTTCTGGGTGATGCCAATGTCGCGGTGCAGCTTCATCGAGGACACGCCCTTGAGCGTGGTCACGTCCAGGTAGATCGCGTAGGCCCACTTACGGAGCGGGAGCGGGGAGCCCTCCATCACGGAGCCGGTCTTGACGCTGAAGTACTTGCGGCAGTCGCGGCACCTGTAGGGCATCGTCCGGTGGCTGGCGACGTGGGTGTTGTCGGACCCGCAGCGGGTGCAGAAGCGCTCGCCATCGGGCCACAGGACGCCCTCGAACCAGCCCTGCGCCGCCTTCTCGTCGGGGAACATCTCGGCCAGTTGGAGAAGCGTAATGCCCGTTCGGTGCGACTTTCCGGGTGCGCTTGTCATTGCTTTTCTCCCCTGCTGGCTGTACCTAACAGCCAGCAGGGGAGCCCCCGCTGTCAACCCTAGTATATAATCCCCAAACGAAACCCTCGCTGTCGATGGTGAGACCGTTCGGCGCCTCGAAGCTAACCCCGGCCGGATCGCGGCCCCACACCGCGACCTCTTCGAAGCCAGCAGCGAGGTCGAGCAGCTCGTCGAGCACGCCCGAGCGCGGCTCCTCGGTCGCTGCCAGCGGAGCCTCCGTCGGCTCCGGCGACGCCGAGGCGGCTGACGGTGTCGAGTCGGATGGTCCGACCGCCCCGTCCTCCGCCCCGTTGCTGCACCCAACGGCGATCGCGAGGAGACATGACGCGACGAGGTAGCTGCTGACGTGTTGCATCTGGTCCCGGCAGGGTGAGAGCGGCCGCATCGACGAGACGCCAGCGTAGCAGCGTTCGCCCGCGCCCTAGCGCCCGGCGCTCAACCCGGTCAGCACCGCAGCCGTATGCCGAGGCAGCGCCACGCCCTCGACCTCCCGCCGCGCGAACTCTTCGCGCAGCCGTTCGAGGTCCTCGCCCGTATCCACGTCGAAACTCTCCGGTAGCAGCCCGTAGTCGAGGCCGGCGCGCTCCGCGGCGGCGATCGACGCCTCCAGGACGCGCGGTCCGCCCCACTCGATTTCCCGATCCTCGAACAGCGCGGGCAGCGCCCGCTGCATCCCCACGAGGTAGTACCCGCCGTCCGAGGCTGGACCGAACACCACGTCGGCGCGCCGCAGGGCGCGCAGCGCGTGATGAATCCGCGCCGAATCAAGCAGCGGGAGATCCGAGCCGACGAGAATGATCGGGCGAAAGCCGTCGCCGGCGAGCGACCGCGCGGCCTCGAGCATGCGCGCGCCGATCTCACCTCGGGACTGCGCGCGTGCGTCGGGGATCGCGGTCAGCTCCGCGGTGGCGTCAATCGCATCAGCTGGCTCGACGAACACGGTCGCGTGGCACAACGCCGCCCCCCGCACAGCCTCGCAAACGTCAAGCAGCATCGCGCGCGCGAGTCGGTGTGCGTGCTCCTCGCCCACCACGGTCGCGAGGCGCGTCTTCCCGACGCCGCGCTCCGGGTAGCGGGTAAGCACGCCGACCGCTGGCCCCCGAGGCTCGCTCGTCATGCGCGCAGCCTAAGGCGCGCGGGTCTCAGTGTGGCGCGATCGCCTTGAGGGGAACGAGGCGGCCCTCACCCTGCACGGGAAGCTCCTCGGGCGAGTCGCCCCGTTCGCGCACTCGAGCGGTCATGTACTCGTCGCACCAGAGACAGACGGAACCGAGCGCGTCGATCCGCTCGAGGGCCGCCGCCCGGTCGAATCCGTCGCGCGCGCCCATCGATGCCGGGTCGCCTCGGTTGAGCGCCGCCCACATCGGATCGTCCCGGTGCCGCGCGAGAATCGAGGCGAGCGACTCTTGCGCGAGATCGCCGAGCGGTTCCACCGTCCCCGGGCAGCACGGATAGACGGTCGTGAGCTGGATCGACACCTCTTGCTGCGATGAGCCGTCATCGAGGAAGCCGAGCGCTCCCGACCACCGGTTGCAGAAGTTGTGCTCCGGCATGAGCTGGGCGAGGCCGTACTTCATCGCGCGCCCTCGCGGCCAGATCCCACCTACCCACAGCTCCGGGTTGGCGCCCCAGACGTTGTAACTGACCTCGCGCTGTTCGGCACTGGAACGGTTGTTGGCGGGATCGCCGAGTGGGCGTTCGACGACGCCCGCCGCCGCGAACAACTCGCGGAGGCCCTCGAACTTGCCAGCCGGCCGCGGGTGGAACTGGTCGTACGAGGCGATCGCGAAGCTGTCGACGCCCGCCTCGATCAGCGCGTCGAGCGTCGCACGGTCCAGCAGGTCGCCGTTGGTCTGGAGGTTGATGCGTGCGCGTGGGTACTTCGCGCGCCCGGCCGCGACGAGGTACAGCAGCAGCTCCAGCTCCACCAGCGGCTCCCCGCCGGACAAGATGAAGCGGTTCGCTTCATCCGGCAGGTGTGAGAGCACCGCGTCCGCCTCGGCGCGGCTGATCGTCGGCGCGCCCGGACGCGAGTCGTTGTAGCAATGAGCGCACTTCAGATTGCAGTTGTGCGTGAACACCCAGTAGATGGACTCAATGTTGTTCACGGGGCTCCGTCCGATCGGGCGCGGTTGCGGACCCAGTGTTCCGCCATCGACAGCGTCTTGCGGTGACTGGGGTTACCTCGATTCGCTCGTCATCAGGCGGTGGAGGATCTCCATGCTCTGGATGTCCTTCGGCCGAAGTGGCCGGCCGGTGCCTTCCTCGTACTGCTGCTTCTCGTCCGCGAGCTGGGCCGCTGATAGCGGACGGCAGGTGACGCCCTCGAGCGTCCGAAGTGGTTCGTCGAGGGCGCCGTGGAGCCAGCCCCAGCTCGGAATTCCGGGCACGCCGGCGCTGCCGTCCGCGGCTCGGGCAATGAACACGATGCTGACCTCCACGCCTTCGCGCGAGTAGTCGCGCTGGGCGTCACGCTCAGCGACGAGCCGGTAGCCGGCATCGGCGAGTAACGGACGCAGCTGCCCGCGGTGGGCGCGCTCAACGACGAGGTCGATGTCGGCGTGGGCGCGTGTACCCATACCGGCCAGGAAGTCGATCGCCCAGCCACCTCGGAGCCAGCACTCGACGCCCGCGGCCTCGAACCGGTCGCTCAGGTCCGCCAGCGTCGCGAGCTGGCCAGCGGTGCCTTCCAGAAGTCCGTCGCTAGAAACCGGCACATGTTGGCTCGGTGCTGGGCCACGAGGAGCCCAGTGCACTCGCTTCGTGGCACTCCTCGGAGACGGCGAACCGCGGGATCACGGCCGTCTCGCCCGTCGAATTCCTCCCGCCGCCCCCGATCGGACCGCTGACGGGCAGGCTCGCGCAGTCTCCGTCGCTTCGAAGCGTGCGCTCGCCCGCGCCATCGTCTTCGATGCACCCCGCGGGCACGGTGAGCGCGACGTCGATCGTGTAGTCGGGTCGCTGAATCCGCACGCCGAGGAGCTTGAGGCCGCCGCCCTGTGACTTGCGGAAGACGATTGCGGAGCCGTCCGTTGGGATCTCCAGGGTCACACCCGTCCCGTCAGGGACGCTCGTCTCCGTGCGCACGCCAAACACACCGAGGACCGCGGCGATCACGACCGCCACGACGATCGCGCCAACGACGAGGACTGCGCCTGTGCCTCGGTCCATCGGTGCAGGCTAACGCGTGCCTCGCGACTGTCGGGGGCTATCTGATGTGACGGTAGAGCCGTGCGAGCCGCGCCGGCGAGACGTTATAGAAGTAGAGCGTCTGGATCACGATCCACGACGCCCATGTGCGCGCCAGCCCACCCTGCTGCCAGCGGCGCGGCGAGGCCCGCACGGGGCCCGTCAGGTAGACCATCCGCCCCCGCCGTCCGAGGCGGTGCGCCATCTTGAGGTCCTCCATCAGCGGGTATGGCGGGAACCCACCGACAGCGTCGAAGTGCTTCCGCTGGCACCAGATCGCCGAATCGCCGTAATAGACGGTCAGCCGCCGGATCACGTGGTAGAACGCCGCGAGGAAGCGCGCGTGCCCGCTCCGTCCGAAGTCGATCCGGAAGTTGCCACCCACGACCGACGCATCGACGAGGGCGTCTTCAATCTGATTGACCGCCCCTCGAGGCAGCGCGCCGTCCGCGTGAAGGAAGATCAGCACGTCGCCCCGGCTCGCCGTCGCGCCGGCATTGAGCTGCGTGCCCCGGCCCCGAGGAGACACCACCACCCGCGCCCCCGCTTCGATTGCGGCCGCCGCCGTGCCGTCCTCGGACCTGCCGTCCGCGACGATCACCTCGCCGGCACCCGCTTCGAGGGCGCTCCGGATCGCCCGCGCGATCACGGGCGCCTCGTTCAGCGCGGGGATCACGACGGAGACGGTGTGAGCCACTCCGTCAGCGTAGCGGCACGGGCCGCGGAGAGGCCTCGGCGTGGTCACCCGCGCCCTCCAGCCTCGCTGGTACGCTCGGCTGATGTTCGCCGAACCGCCAGCAGCGCCGGTGTTCGCTCCCGTCCAACCGCCACCGTCCACGTGGCGTGGGCGAGATTCGCTGTTTGGCCTCGGAGCCCTGATCGGCAGCCTGATCCTCGTGCTCGGCCTCGGTATCGCCGTCACCTCGGCACTGGATCTCGACCAGCCGGGCACGGACCTGGCGGGGGCGATCCTCACGATCGGCTTCGAACTCCTCTTCGCCTCCGTCGTCCTGGCGATGGCGCGGCGTCGCGGGATCTCGCTCGCCGCACTCGGGTTCCGCCGGCCCGATCGTTGGGGGCCGCTGGGAATCGCCGTCGTGGGTACCTACGCCACTCTGCTCGGGTACGCGCTCGCGCTCGCGCTTCTCCGAGAGCTGGGCGTCGATCCCGACTGGCTCGAGGGCGGCAACACCATCCCCATCCGCCGTGGCGAGAACGCGATCCCGTTGCCGGCGATCCTCGCGCTGTTCGGATTCGCGGTCGTGATCGTCGCCCCGCTCGCCGAGGAGCTGTTCTTTCGAGGCCTGTTCTTCCGGGCGCTCGATGGCATCTGGGCCGGCTGGGCGGCGATCGTCGTCAGCGGCGTCGCGTTCGGCATCTTCCACCTCAACCCGGCGGTGATGGTGCCATTCAGTGTGATCGGGATGATCTTCGCATGGGCCTTCAAGATGTCCGGTTCGCTCTGGATCACGATCATCACGCACTTCATCATCAACTCCGTGAGCTTTACCGTGACCGTGCTGGAGGTCCTCGATTGACCGCCGAACGACCCGATCGAATCGCCGAGTTGTTCGCGCGCACCCGCGCCGAGGGCCGGCCGGCGCTGATCCCGTTCGTCCCGGCCGGCTGGCCCGAGGCCGACGCGACGCCCGCGATCGTGCAGGCCGCGATCGCCGGCGGCGCTGACGCCTTCGAGCTCGGGTTGCCGTTCAGCGATCCGCTCGCCGACGGCGCCACGAACCAGCAGGCATATCACAAGGCGCTCGAGCAGGGCGTCACCCCGAAGACCGTTCTCGACAACGTGCGCGAGCTGCGAGCGGCCGGCGTCACGATCCCGCTGATCATCATGGGCTACATCAACCCGATGCTCGCCTACGGCGGCGCGGCGTTCGTGCGCGATGCGGTCGCGGCTGGCGTCGACGCGCTGATCGTCGTTGACATGCCACCGAACGAAGCGCGCGAGATCGAGAAGCCCGCGCAGGCGGCGGGCTTGCACCTGATCTACCTGGTCGCGCCAACCTCGACCGACGAGCGGTTGCGCCTTGTCGCCGAGCACGCCGGCGGCTTCGTTTACTGTGTCAGCCTGACCGGCATCACCGGTGCCCGCCGGGAAATCGCCGCCGGTCTCGAGGACTTCCTCGATCGTGTCCGCGGCCACACCGATCTCCCGCTCGCCGTCGGCTTCGGCATCTCGGAGCGTGAGCACGTAGAGCAGGTTGGCGCGGTCGCCGACGGCGCCGTCGTCGGCAGCGCGTTCGTCGACGTGGTCGCCGCCGCGCCTCGCGACGAACGGGCCGCCGCGGTGCGTCGCTTCGTCGAGCAGATCAGCGGACGCACGCCGACGCCCGTCGCCGCCGGCGATCGATCGGACTGAGCGTGGAGAGGCGATCGCCGTGCCAATGATGGTCCGCGGGATCCGAGGCGCAACGACTGTCGACTCCAACTCCCGCGAGGGGATCCTCGAGGCGACGCGCGAGCTGCTCGCGGCGATCGTCGAAGCGAACCAGATCGAGCACGATCACGTCGCCTCGATCATCTTTACGACCACCGTCGATCTCAACGCGGAGTTCCCCGCCGTCGCGGCCCGCGAGGCCGGCTGGACCGACGTCGCGCTCCAGTGCATGCACGACATGAACGTCCCCGGCTCGCTGGCTCGCTGCGTGCGGATCCTGATGCACGTCAACACCGAGCGCTCGAACAGCGAGCTGCAGCACATCTACCTGCGCGGCGCACGACGGCTGCGCACCGACCTCGTCGACCGCCACCAGGCGGCAGCCGGAGGAGCGAGCTCGTGACCAACGAAATCATCGAACCGACCGCCGATGACGCGGCCGCCACCGCCGACGACGGGGCGACGGCCGTCACCCCGGACGGAACCACCGCGGGCGTTGCCACCTCCGAGGCCGTCGCGCCGGACCCTCCGGCCGCCGACGAGACCCCTGACGGCAAGACCGAAGCCGATCCGGCGTTCCAGCTCACGGTCCCGCTCCTCGAGGGCGCGTTCGAAGGCCCGCTCGACCTGCTGCTCCACCTGATCGAGCGCGACGAACTTGACGTGACCGAAGTCTCGTTGCTTCAGGTCACGGAGCAGTACCTCGCGTACCTGCGTTCCGCCGACGAGATCAATCTCGGCGCGCTCGCCGATTTCGTCGCGATCGGCGCTCGACTGCTGCTCCTCAAGTCGCGCGCGCTCCTGCCCGAGGACCAGCAGGAGGTCGAGATTGAGGAAGACGAGGGTGACGACCTCGTGAAGACGCTGCGTGAATACCGCCGCTTCAAGGAGGCCGCGCAGTTCCTCCGCGAGCGTGACACCGGGCACCAGACCTACCGGCGCGAAGTCGCTCCCCCCGCGGTGGCGCTCCCGACCGGTCTCGACCGCGTCACGCTTGACTCCCTCGTCGACGTGCTGCGCGAGGTGATGGAGCGGCTGCCCGAAGAAGAGCCCATCGGCGCTCTCGCTCCCGAGCCGGTCCGGCTCCGCGACCGACTGCGCGGCGTGGTTGATCTCCTCGAGCGCGAAGGTCGCACCAGCTTCCGCCAGCTCGTCGAGCACGCCACCTCGCGCGTCACCGTGATCGTTGACTTCCTCGCGGTCCTCGAACTCATCAAGTCCAGCTATCTAGAGGCGACGCAGTCGGAGCGCTTCGGCGACATCGACCTCGTCAAAATCGACGGCGCCCCCATCCCCGATCTCGCCGAGCTGGCCGAGGAGTTCACCGGCGTCTGAGCCGGGGCCCTTCGACGCCGCGCCCACGGGCGGTCGCGGCTCAACGCCGGAGCCCGCGTGCGCATGGGAAGCGAGAGCGTGTCACCACACGAGTGCCGGTTCGTGAGCTGGTGCAACGATCCGCGCGGGTGGCTCCCTCGAGCCGGCCGTTCCTACGCGCGACATCTGCCCTCCGAGGCCTGGTGGGCCGGCACAGGGGCGGCCAGCATCGCTTCATTTCGCGATGACCTCTAGCCTGAGGGGCCGGACGCGGGAGACCTCCGCGGCGCTCAGTCGTTAGCTTTGTGACCGAGAACCAGGGCGCGGCAGTAAGGAGCACGGCAATGAGTGCTGACGGCTCCGAAAGTCTCTCATTTCGGCAGGCGACCCTCGACGACGCTCCGGCCATGCTCGCCGTGCTCGAAGCGGCGTTTGAGCGGTGGCCAGCGTTCGATATTTCGGTTCCAGCGCTCGAACACCTCCTGTGGAAGATGCAGCCACCCGGCATCGAGCCGAACCACACCGTCGGCGAGATCGACGGCGAGATCATCGCGCTCGAGCTGCGCTGGATGGGAAAAGCGCTGCTCGACGGGCGCGAAGTGATGACCAACGATGGCGCCGACATGGCAGTCCACCCGAACTTCCAGGGCCGCGGATTCAGTCGGCGAATCAACGAGGCCCCCTCGCGCACTCCGCAGGCCGGCGACCTCGGCATCGCCACGCCGAGCCGCACCCCGCGAATCGTCAACTCCACCTACGTGGGCGATCGGAACCTCACCGATCGATTGGTGCGTACCTGGGTGCTCAGTTTCGACCTACGGACGCTGCTGGCGACCGATTTCAGGACCGGCGGTTGGCGACAGGTGCTGATGCGCCTCCCGATCGCTGCAAGGCGGACGATCGCGGCTTTGAAACCTCGAAGGGTGCGCACCGCGGACCGTTACGGGATCAGGGAGCTCTCGCAGTTCGATGAGCGGGCGGACACCCTCTGGGAGGCCGTTCGCGGTCAGTTCGATGTCGCCCGACTCAGGCGCGCTGGCTACCTGAACTGGCGGTATGCCGATCCACGCTCCGGTCGCTCGCTGATCCTCGGCGCCTTCAGCGATCGGGCGCTTGCCGGATACGTGGTATTCCGTCGCTCGGGCGACACCGCCGTGCTGGCGGACATCCTCACTGACCCCGCCCACGATGCAGCGGCAACGCTTGTCCGGGTCGGAGCGGAGTGGATGCGGTCGCTCGGTTGCCGTCAAATCAGCGCATGGCTGGTACCAGACCATCCCGACGAGCCTGCGTTGACCGCTGCCGGCTTCGTCGACATCAACAGACCGGTGACGGTGCAGTTCGATGAGCCGCCTGGTCGAACCGGGCTCACTGGAATCAGCATCGAACGTTTCGACGATCCGCGCCTGCGGATGCACGTCACAGCCGGTGACTTCGACTTCGTGTAGCTGGGCAGGTACGCGGGCTAGATCCGAAACACCCGATCGCAAGCTCGTGTGGGGCTAGGCCTTGAGGATCTCCTTCTTCGCGATCACCTGGTCGAGGTACAGCTTCGCGCCGTGCTGCGAGAACAACCCCCCGGCGGCATCGAGGTGCTCGCGCGCAGCCTCGAGGTCCTCGCGCCGTGTCCCCGCTACGCCCGGCCCCCGTGGTTGGGGCCACGTCATAGCGCCTGGGCCGCTTGCGCACGGGCGGCGAGAGCGGGTTATCGCACGATAACCGGCTCGTGGGACACGCCAGGGGGTCTCTTGCCGAGCGACCGAACGTCGTGTTCCGACCGCTACCGCAGTACCTCGTTCTGCGCTGCTGTTGATCAGGGCGTCTGAGTAATGGCGCCGGCTGCTACCAGGCGGTCAGACGGCACAGAGAGAGGCCCGGCTGGCGCCGGGCCTCTCAGTTTGATGAACGCGCCCTCGAGCGGGCCGACCTCGCGCCTGGTAGTCAGCATCCTCTAATCAGAGACGAACAGCGAAGGATCGTCCTCAGGACGGTATCCGAAGGTCGCGTCCAGGGGGGTCAGTTACAGATGCCCGCGTCGCGTTCTCCACGCGGGCGACCTGGTCCAGCCAGACCTCGTCTTCGTAGGCCTGGTAGGGATCGAGGTGGTAGAAAGCGACGCGCGTGCGGAGCTTTGCGCGGTCGATGATGAAGGTCTCGTACATCAACCGCTCGATGAACGCCGCTTCGAAGAGGTCCACCCCGCGTGCAGCGGCCAGCGCCGCAGCGTTCTCGTTCTCGATCCGTGCCCGCTCCTCCGCCACGAGCTCATCCAGTCGCCGCTCTTCCCAGCGCTCCTGCTCGAAGTCCGCGTACGGGTCCAGAGAGATCGGTGCGGTCTGCGGTGGCGCGACCGCCTCGCTGCCCGCGGTGACTGGAGCCGGTGGCTGGATCGGCGCGGGGGCGGCTGCGGTCTGCGTGTACCACGCCAGTGCAGCGACCACGAGCAACCCGAGCAGCACGCCAATGCGCATGCGGCGACTGCTGACAGCTGCTGTTCCTCGCGCTGCGAACCCTCGTCCCTCGTTTCGTGTGACCTGCATCGCACTCTCCTTTCGCCTCGATCGGCTCCTTGCTGCCGGTCGATTGCGAGGGTGCGATCGGCGAGCCGCCGTGCCATCGCGCGACTCCGCCATCTTTCGAGGGGCGCGCAGAAATGGCAGTCAGGCGCCCCGATGGCAGTGCGCCGCCATTGATGGCAGTGCCCTGCCATAGCTAGCTTCACCGCGAGTGGCGGAGCGCTACTGGGTGAGGTCGTGCTCGACGGCCCGGCGGGTCGCCTGGGCGCGATTCTTCACGCCGAGCTTGTTGAAGATGTTCGTTATGTGGTGCGTGACAGTGCTCACGCTGATCACCAGCGCCTCGGCGATCGCCCGGTTGGCCTTCCCAGCCGCCACTAGGCGCAATACCTCCACTTCGCGTTCGGTGAGACCGGCCGGGTACGAAGCGCGTCGCCCACGCGCTGGAGGGCGCAGCTCCTCCTGGCGCGCGCGCACCTGGTCGAGGTAGAGCTTGGCGCCGTGCCGTTCGAAGAGTTCCGCCGCCGTGTCGAGGTGCTCCAGCGCCTCGGCTATCTCGCCCCGGCGGACGGCCACCTCAGCCAGGCCCTGGTGGCAGCGGCCCAGCTCGATGGGCACGCCCTCACGCTCCGCCCACTCGAGGCCGGTGCGATAGTGCTGCTCGGCCTCCTCGACGAGGTCGAGTCGTAGCGCGAGCGCGCCGCGGATGTGGTCGAGGCCACGCCCCAGACGGCCCAACTTCGCTTCTGACATGAGTCCCACGAGGTACCAGTAGACCCGCCCCGCGAGCGCGTCATCGCCGAGCGCAAGCAGGCATTCATCGAGCTCCGCCGCCGAGTCGGGCCACGGCTGGCGGCCGTCACCACCGGTGGCGGCTTCCGACATCTCGATCGAGCGGCCGAACTCCTCGCGCGCCGCTCGCTCCTCACCGGCATTGAAAAACGCACGGGCGCGGCAGCCGTGCAGCCACGCGAGCCACGCCGGGATGCCGCTGGCCATCTGCGGCACCGGCATCGAAGCCAGCACCCCTTCACCGTCTCCCGCCATCTCCGCGCGCGTCGTGAGCAGCTGCGCGAACCCAGTCGTGTCCTCCCCTGAAAGCTCGGCCGCCAGCGCGTCGAAGCGGTCGAAGTCACAGCGTGAGAGCGCCACGCTAGCGAGGTATACACGGAGGTTTGCCTCCGTTAGGCGGAGGTGCACTCCACTGGCGTAGGCGAGCGCCTCCTTGCCCGCCCGCTCCGCCGCGTCGAGATCACCAATGACACAGCGCAAGGCGACGAGTTCGTATGCGGCCGTCGCCGCATCGGACACGAGCACGAGCGCCGCCAGCCGCTCGTGCGCCTGCCCGCACGCGGCCGCCGCCTCATCGAGGCGACCGTCGTAGGCAAGGCGCACACCGTCGGCGAGCAGCAGCAGGGCCGCGACGTCCTCGAAATGGTGACGGTCGACGAGCGCCCTGGTTCGCTGCTCGAGGTCCGCTACCGTCTCTGCGTCGATCGCCGGTCTGCCGATGGTGCCTATCACCACCGCCGAAAGCATGGCCTCGAGATAGGGTTCGTCCTCCCCGATCGCCTCCAGCGCCTCCTGCACGATCGCGATCTGCCTGTCGGGTGGCGCGATCACCTGCAGGGCCTCCAGCGTCGCGCGGGCGAGCCCGGCGCCGTCACCTCGCTGCTGGTAGAACGTGCGAGCACGCATCAGGCTGCGCCAGGCATCCCGCGGCGCTCCCGCGTTGCGATGGCTCGTCCCAAGGGCCGTCAGTAGCGCGGCCTCGTCCTCGTCCAACGCGCTGTCCGTCTCCGCGATTACGGTGAGGCAGGCCTCGTAGCGGCGGGCAGCCTCGTGCCATCCGGCCTGCGCCGCCGCCTGGCCCGCGGCGATCTTGCTGTAACGAGCGGCCTTCTCGGCGTGCTGTCGCGAGAGCGTGGCCGACTGCACGTAGTGGTGCGCCAGCTCCGGGGCGTGCTCATCGGCACGCGCGCCGAACATGCGCTCCATCGACTCGGCGACGGCGCCGTGCAGTCTCACCTGGCGGCTGATCGAGAGCTCGCCCAGCAGCGTCTCCTGGATCAGCGCGTACGTGAAGCGAGACTCGCCGGGAGCGCCTGTTTCCTCGATCAGGCCAGCAGCAAGGACGGATTCGAGCAGTTCCGGCACGGCGCCGTGGTCCGACATCCGGGCGAGCAGCTGCTCGCTGAACTCGCGACCGACGACGGCGGCTATGCGCAGCAGCTCGTCGCCCTGCTCCGAGAGCACGTTCAGCCGGCGCCCGATCGCTGCGCGCACGCTCGGAGGCACGCTCACGTCTCCGGATTCGAGCGTCCCCTCCTGGGCCATCAGCGCCACCACCTCCTGGAGGAAGAAGGCGTTGCCCTCGGTCTCGTGGTAGATCGACCGCATCGCCTCCGCCGGTAGCTCGACGCCAGTGGTCGCTCGCACGTAGGAGGCCGCGTCTTCCTCGGAGAGCCCGGGCAGGTCGATGGTCTGGAAGCGCTCCGCGCGGCCGATCCCCGCCAGCGCCTGCTCCAGCGGGTGCTGGCGGCCGAGTTCCACGTCGCGGTACGTGCCGACGAGGAGCAGGTTGGCGCGAGATAGTTCGAGCGCGACGTGCTCGAGCAACAGCAGCGTCGATCGATCAGCCCAGTGCAGGTCGTCCAACACCAGCACCGGTGGTGTCGCGCTCGCGACGTTCCTCAGGCAAGTGGCCAAGGCGTCGAAGAGCCGGAACTGCGCCGACTCCGGGTCGGTGATCGGCTCGGGCTCCGGCAGGTCGGGCAGATGCGCGCGCAGCTCGGGGACGACGCGGGCGACCTCGCCGGCGCCGCTGCCGAGCCAGCCGCGCAGCTCTTCGCCGTCGGTTGCCTCGACTAACTGGCGGAGAGCCTGCACCCACGGCCAGTAGGCAGGGGCGCCGCCCGCCTCATGCGCCCGTCCCCAGAGCACCCGTGCGCCGTGCTCGCTGGCGTAGCCTTCGAGTTCGCGCGCGAGGCGGGTCTTGCCGATGCCCGGCTCACCCGTGATCATCACGAGGCTGCCTCGACCGTCGCGCGCGCCGTCGAACGCCTCGCCGAGCCGCTCGAGTTCCTGCCGCCGGCCGACGAAGGGTTCAGCGCTGACCACGGCGGTGATGATAGTCACCGCGAGCGCCCTTCGGGGGCAGAGATCCCGGGACTGTCGATTGCCTGGCCCTCGCGAACGAGACGGCGCGACAGTCACACGATCGCAAGCCCGTGCCAGCTACGTCCTCGATCTCCATCTCCGCGCTCACCTCGTATAGGCAGAGCTTCGCTTCGTGTTGGCGACCCGGGAACGACGTAGCTTCCTGCCTCGCCCTCACGGCATGCGTAGGCACCGACCCCCGGTTGGCCTCCGCGGCTCTCTCGTGCGAGTGCCCGATGGTACGATCCGGTCGCCTCCGATCGTGCGGATGACCGTCGTGTTGCCCCGGTCGCGGGAGGGAGTCGCCACCGGTGCTGTTGGTCCGTCAGGAGCTGCAGAGCAGCGTCACACCCGGAGCGCACGCGATCTCGATCGGCGTGTTCGACGGTGTCCACCGCGGGCACCAGATGCTGATCGAGCGAATGATCGAGGAGGCGCGCGCGCGCAGCGTCACCGGCGGGATCATCACCTTCCATCCCCACCCGCTCAGCGTGGTGCGACCGGACGTCAAGATCACCTACCTCGAATCGCTCGAACGCCGCGTCGAGCTGCTCCGCGACCTTGGTGCTGACTTCGTATCGGTTCTCCAGTTCACCTCTGAGGTGCAGCAGGTATCGGCGCGGGACTTCTGTCAGCTGCTCGTCGAGGAGACCCGGATGCGCCTGCTCGTCGTTGGCGAGGACTTCCGCCTCGGGCGTGGCGGCGAGGGCACGGTCGAGGTCCTGACCGAGATCGGCGCCGCGCTCGGCTTCGAGGTGCTGGCCGTGTCGCTGTTGGGCGATGGCGACGACCACGTGTCGAGCACGCGCGTGCGCGAGGCGCTCCAGGCTGGCGAGCTCGAGACGGTCTCGCAGCTCCTCGGACACCCGTTCCTCCTGCGCGGCCCGGTGCTGCACGGCGACGAACGCGGCCGCCAGATCGGCTTCCCGACCCTCAACGTCGGCGTCAGCGCCGACCGCTGGCTCCCGCCGAACGGCGTCTACGTCACCCGCGCGCTCGTCGGCGATCGCGAGTTCGAAGCCTGCACCAACATTGGTGTGCGCCCCACCTTCGACGGTGAACCGACGCGCCTCGTCGAGACGCACCTGCTCGATTTCGAGGGCGATCTCTACGGCGAGGTGGTGACGATCGAGCTGCTCCACCGCCTCCGCGCGGAGCAGAAGTTCGACGGCATCGAAGCGCTCAGCGCGCAGATCCAGAGCGATCTGGTCGCCACGCGCGAGTGGTTCGCATGACTGCCTCGAAGATCCCCGCGAAGGCATCGACGCGAAAGATGGCGCCGGTCGACGACCAGCTCTCGGTGCTGCTCAGCGGCGTCGATTACGGTGACGACCGGACGCACGCGACGATGGAGGCGGAGCTACGCGAACGCCTCGAAGAGGATCGGCCGCTCAAGGTCTACGCCGGCTTCGATCCGACCTCGGTCGATCTGCACCTCGGCCATACGCTGCCGATGCGGAAGCTGCGGCAGTTCCAGGACTTCGGCCACGACGTGACCTTCCTGATCGGCAACTTCACCGGGCTGGTCGGCGATCCCTCGGACAAGGACCAGGGGCGGCCGATGCTGACCGCCGAGCACCTGGCTGAGAACGGGCGGACGTACGCGGCCCAGGCGTTTCGGATTCTCGATGGGGAGCGGACCACGGTCCGCTACAACGCGGACTGGCTCGGCGAGCTGACGTTCGTCGACGTCCTGCGCCTGAGCTCGAAGTTCACTGTGGCGCAGTTCCTGGAGCGGGACAATTTCGAGAAGCGCTGGCAGAACCACGACGCGATCTACCTCAGCGAGTTCATGTACGCGATCATGCAGGCGTACGACGCGGTGATGCTGGAGACCGACGTCCAGATCGGTGGCAGCGATCAGCTCTTCAACCTGATGGCGGGCCGCACGCTGCAGCGCGACGCGGGACAACGGCCGCAGGTGGTGATCACGCTGCCGATCCTCGTCGGCACGGACGGGCGCCAGCGGATGTCGAAGTCGACCGGTAATTCGATCGGGATCAATGAGCCGCCGAACGACATGTACGGCCAGGTGATGTCGCTGCCCGATGAGGTCGTGATCGACTTCTTCACGCTGGTGACGCCGCTGCCGCCGGACGAAGTGCTCAACATCGGCGAGGCGCTGGATGGCGGCGCGCTGCCGCCGATGGACGCGAAGAAGCGGCTCGCCCGCGAGATCGTCTCCGTCTTCTGCGGCTCCGAGGAGGCCGCTTCCGCCCAGGAGTACTTCGAGGCCACGATCCAGCGCCAGGAGATCCCCGACGAGATGCCGGAGTTCGCGATCGACGGCGAGCAGCCGCTTCATCGCGTGCTGACTGCCGCCGAGGTCGCGGCCAGTGGCGGGGAAGTCCGGCGCCTCGTTGGCCAGGGCGCCGTCTCGGTGAACGGTGAGCGTGTCCAGGAGTTCACGCAGCCCGTCCAACCCGGCGATGAAATTCGTGTCGGGCGGCATCGCTTTTTACGACTTACCAAGGCCGGGCAGGTACACTGACGGGCAGTAGCGGGGGCTCCCACATGCTGGACAGCGGAATCGAGCTCGACCTCGAGCGGGTCGCGCAGAATATTGACGAAGCCGATGTCATCACCATCTATTTTCCGCTCCTCGGCAAGACGCTCATCCTCGACACCCGCCGCAACGAGCATGCCGGCCCCCTGATCACCCTCGTACCAATCGCTCAAGATGGCATCGACCGCTACCGCTCCTTCCGTCGCCTCCGTCCCACCTTCCCCCGTCCCGAATCCATCTCAATGATTCCCTGGACCAGCCGCATCGACTCGCTTTCGCGCCTCGGTGTCTGGTCGCACGTGATGGCACGCGTCACCGACGTCGCGCCGGATCCATGCGCCTTCGCGCAGATGGCCGACTCCTGCCTCTGCGAACTCCGCGAACTGGAGCTGCGCGAGCTCCTCCGTGCCGTCAGCGGCGAGCAGTACGAGACGTTGTGGGCGTCGGCTTCGCCGGAACGCAACTGACGCGGATCCCACGACCCGACTGACACACAAACGGCACCCTCAGCGACCGTGGACGCATCGAGCGCCACAGGCGCCGTGCTGTTGTCCGCGGCCGCTGCGACGGGCTGAGACGCGCTGGCTGCATCCGCTGCCGTACGCTCGGCGTGGTTCGCTCTGTTCGCATTCGACGCGGTCGCCTGCGAAGCCTGGAGGTTGACGATGGCGCTCTCACGCGACGAGAAGCTCGTGGCATACGAGGCGTTGATCGAGGCCGGTCCCCGACATCGAGCTCAAGGGCAAGAAGACGCGCTACACGTCGATGAACGGGAACATGTTCAGCTTTCTCAGTCCGGAGGGGCAGCTTGCGGTCAGGCTCCCGCGCGACGAGCGAGCCGACTTCCTCGCCCGCTTTCCGGATGCGACGGTGGTGCAGTACGACACGCTGATGAAGGACTATATCGAGGTGCCGGAGGCGCTGATCGAGAACGAGCGGGCGCTGCGTGAGCTCTTCGACCGAAGCGTCGCGAACGCGCGGGTCCTCCGTCCGAAGCCGACGAAGCGTCGAAAGAAGAAGGGCGCTTAGGCCAGCGCGAGTGGGCGCTCGGCTCCTGCTCTAGTTCGCGTCGCCGCCTCGGAGACCGCTGATCACCTCGTCCTGGACGTGCGCGGGGACTTCGACGTAGCGGTCGAACGCGAGTTCGAAGCGGCCGCGGCCGTGCGTGAGCGCGCGCAGATCGGTCGAGTAGCGCTGCACCTCGGCGAGCGGCACGTCCGCCTCGATCATCGAGAAGCGGCCTTCGCCCTCGACGCCGTGGACGTGGCCCCGCTTGGTGCTGATGTCGCTCATCACGTCTCCGACGTAGTCGCCGGGGACGTGGACCTTCAGCTTCATCACGGGTTCGAGGAGGACCGGGTGTGCCTCGAGCAAGCCGTCCTTCAGCGCGTGGGACGCAGCGGTCTTGAACGCCATCTCCGAGGAATCCACCGAATGCGAGGATCCGTCGAGCAGCGTGACCTTCACGTCGACGATCGGGGAATGGGCGAGCGGCCCTTCGGGCAGGCTCTCGTTGATCCCCTTCTCGACGGCCGGGATGAACTGCCTCGGGACGTTGCCCCCGACCACCCGCTCCGCGAATTCGAAGCCGGTGCCTCTGGTCAGCGGCGCGATCTCGATCACGACATGGCCGTACTGGCCGTGGCCGCCGGTCTGCTTCTTGTGCTTGTACTCGGCCTTCGCGCTGCCGCTGATCGTCTCCCGGTAGGGGACGCGCGGGAGATCGGGCGTCACCACGACGCTGTAGGTCTTCGCGAGACGCGAGCAGGCGATCGCGACCTGGGCGTCGCCGATAGTGGTCATGATCGTCTCGCCGGTATCGGGGTCCCGCTCGACGTGGATCGTGCGGTCCTGCTCCTGGAGGCGTTGGAGCGCGGTGGCCAGCTTGTTGACGTCGTCCTGGCTCGCCGGGTGGAGCGCGGTGCGGTACGTCGGCGTCGGGAATGGCAGCGCGGTGGCCTCGACGACGGCTTCCGTCGACGCGACGAGGGTGTCGCCGGTGTGGGTATCGGTGAGCTTGGCGGCGACGCCAATGTCGCCGGCGACGAGCTGATCGACCTCGATCTGCTCCTTACCGCGTTGCAGGAAGAGGTGCCCGAGGCGTTGCGTCGACTTCGATCGCGCATTGACCGGGCTCATGCTCGCCGGCAGCGTGCCGGAGAGCACCTTCATGAACGAGAGGTGGCCGACGAAGGGGTCGGCGATCGTCTTGAAGACCTGCACGACGAGATCGCCGTCGGCGGCAGTTTTGACGGATCCCTCGATCAGTGCGTGCTCGCGACCAAGCGGAGACGGCATCAGGTTGACCACATTGTTCAGGATCCCGTCGACCCCAACGCCAAGCGGCGCACAAGTAGGCACCACCGAAACAACGTCGCCACTTTCGATCGCGTTGTGGAGTGCGGTGGTGATCTCTTCGCGGGTGAGCTCCTCGCCGTCGAGGTATTTCATGAGCAGCTCGTCGTCGGTCTCGGCGACTGACTCGACCATCATTTCGCGCGCCGCGTCGAGGTCGCCGACAATGCCGTCGGGCGCATCCTCGGCCGAGCGCAGGTCGTAGAAGCCGGTCAACTCGCCCGACGGGGCGCGCACCGGGAGGCCGAGCGGGACGATGCGTTTGCCAAAGGCCTCGCGGAGGCTGTCGACGGCGGCCTCGAAGCTGGCGTTCTCGCGGTCGAGCCGGGTGACGACGCAGATCCTCGGCAGGCCGGCCTCGTCGGCGCGTTCCCAGGCGAGCTCGGTGCCGCCCTGAACGCCCGAGGAGGCATCGACCGCGATCAGCGCGGAGTCGGCGGCGCGCGCGCCCGAGACGATTTCGCCCTCGAAGTCGGCGTAGCCCGGGGCGTCGATCAGGTTGATGCGGGCGTCGCTCCACTCGATTGCGAGCAGCGACGCGGAGATGGTGTAGCGGTGGTTGTGTTCCTCCTCGTCGTAGTCCGCGACGGTGGTGCCGTCGTCGACGCTGCCGAGGCGGCTGATGGCGCCGGAGGCGAGGAGCATCGCTTCGCCGAGCGTCGTCTTTCCGGCTCCGCCGTGGCCCATCAGGACGACATTGCGAAGACGGTCGGACGTGTACGACTTCATTGATTACCCCCGTTAGGGGGCGATATTACGTGGCGAGCCGGAGGCTCGACAACGAGAAATGTAAGAATGAGTGTTGCGGCTTCGCCGCAAGGGGGGGGCGGGCCCGGTCGCGCCGGGCGACGGATGGCTCGGCAGCATCTCGCCTCAGGCGTGGTCGGCTATGCCTCTGACGAGGATGAGGGGAGTCTGCGGGGTCCGCCTTCGGCGATGTTTGCGAAGTTAGGTAGATCCCGCCCGCCCGCCCCCAACCCTGCGGGGGCTTCGCCCCCGCACCCCCGTTCGTAGGACGCTTCGCACCTCGGGAGACGGTGGGGTGGTGTGCCTCGGGGACGGGGGACGGTTCCTGGCTGGGCGAGGTGGGTGGGTCACCCGCCGCGACGCGTCGAGGGACTGTAAGGGTCTGCGGTCAGACTCGAGGGTGGTCGGTGATCCCGATGGCGTGTGTGCGCGATCTGCCCTCGGCAGTGTTTGCAGGATTCAGTAGATCCCGCCGGCACTCCCGAGATCGCCCTACGGGCGAGGCCCAAAATCCCCGTGGGGGCTGTGATCCGGTCATCGCCCTCCCGGGCGAGGCGCCCCCACGCCCCGACTTCAGAGGATGCTTCGCGCCGTTAGCCCGCGCCGGCGGGACGGAGGTCGAGGACCTCGAGTTGGAGGGCGCCGTCGCCGCGGAAGTCGTCGCGGCGGAAGGTGTAGACGAGGTCGGCGGATTCGCCTTCGGGGACGGCGGCGGCGGAGTTGCGGAAGGAGATGGCGCGCCAGGCGACGGGGCCTTCCTTGAGGGTGAGCTGGAGGTGTTCGGCGTCCTGGCCGACGGCGCGGCTCTTTACTACGGAGACGTTGTGGGCGAGGAAGACCGGCGTCGGGTTGCCGATGCCGTGTGGGCCGAGCAGGCCGAGCCACTGGATGGTGCGGCGATCGACCTGCTGGAGTGAGAGTTCCTCCTCGATCTCGAAGGCGGGGACCAGGTCTCGGGGGTCGATCACGGCGGCGGCGTCCTCGATGAGGCGCTGGCGGAGCTCGGGGACCCGCGCGGCGTCGAGGCTGAAGCCGGCGGCTGCGCGGTGGCCGCCGAAGCGTCGGAACAGGTCGGCGTGGCGTCGGAGCAGGGCGGTGATGTCGAACGTGGGGAGCGAGCGGCAGGAGCCCCGCGCCGCGTCGTCGTCGACCTGCATTACGATCGCGGGGCGGTGGTGCTGGTCGACGAGCCGCGACGCGGCGAGGCCGATGATGCCGGCCGAGATCGTCGGCGACGCCGCGACGATCAACGGCGCTTCGAGGTCGGCTTCGCTGAGTTGATCGTGGATATCCGCGATCGCGGTCTGGGTGTCCTCGCGGCGCGTGCGGTTGAGCTCGTCGAGCTGTTTGGCGAGGCGCTCCGCCTCCCGTTCGTCCTCGGCGAGCATCAGATCGAGGGCGACCCGGCCGTGCAACATGCGGCCGGCGGCGTTGAGACGTGGGCCGAGCACCCAGCCGAACGTGTCGACGTTCGCCTGGCTGAGATCGACGTTTGCGACGGCGGCGAGTGCGCGGAGGCCCGGGCGCTGCGTTGACTTGATCGCCTCGAGGCCGAGGCGAACGAGGTCGCGGTTCTCGGCAACCATCGGCGCGAGATCGCAGACCGTGCCGAGGGCGACGAGCGCGCGGTGCGGATCAGCGTCGTACGGGTGGCCGAAGTGGTCGAAGAGGTCGTGGACGACCTTATAGGCGACGCCGACGGCCGCCGGTTCCGATCCGTACTCGGAGTCGGTCAGTTTCGGGTTGACGAGGGCGAGGGCGGCGGGCAGCTGCTCCGGGACGGTGTGGTGATCGATGACGATCACCTGCATGCCGAGGCTGTTCGCCTCGTCGACTTCGGTGACAGAGGAGGTGCCACAGTCGGCGGTGACGAGGAGGCTGGCGCCGCGGTCGGCGAGCTGGCGGACGGCGTTGACGTTGGGTCCGTAGCCTTCGCGGAAGCGGTCGGGGATGTAGGGAACCGGCTTCGCGCCGAGTTCGCGCAGGCTCTCGGTAAGGATGGTGGTCGAGGTGACGCCGTCGACGTCGAAGTCGCCGAAGATGGCGACGGTTTCGCCCGCGCGGCAGGCAGCGGCGAGGCGTTCGACCGCGACATCGAGGTTGGGCATGAGGCGGGGATCGGTGAGCTCACCGGGGCTGCCGAGGTAGCGTCGCGCTTGCTCGGTGTCGTGAACGCCGCGGCGTGCGAGCAGCCGTCGCATGAGCGGTGGGAGCCCGTCGCCGGCGTCGGCGAAACCGCTGACGTCGGGATCGGGGAGCAGGCGCCAGAGGCGGCCCGCAGAACCCTCGGAGACGGCTCTTGATGCGACCGCGCTGTCCGCGCGGGGTGAATCGAGCTCGGACGGAGCTGTCACCTGGTAGCCCTCGTTACTCCTCGAAGCGCTTGAAGACGAGGGAGCTGTTGTGGCCGCCGAAGCCGAGGGAGTTGGAGACGGCGTAGTCGATCGAGACGTCTCGAGCGTTCTCGGGGACGTAGTCGAGGTCGCAGTCCGGGTCGGGGACGATTAGGTTGTGGGTGCCGTGCACGCGCTGATCGAGGATCGACATGACGGTGACGCCGGCCTCGATCGCGCCACCGGCGCCGAGGGTGTGG
This sequence comes from Dehalococcoidia bacterium, assembly GCA_965248675.1. GTDB lineage: Bacteria > Chloroflexota > Dehalococcoidia > UBA2979 > UBA2979 > UBA6627. The sequence continues at coordinate 498,060 of CBDFJZ010000008.1, read as the reverse complement.
CCGATCATCGACTTGGTCGAAGAGATCGGAATCGCGCCCGCGGCCTCGCCGAAGACGGTCTTCAGGGACATGGTCTCGAACTTGTCGTTGAGCGGCGTGCTGGTGCCGTGGGCGTTGATGTAGTCGACGTCGCTGGCGGCGATGCCGGCCTTGTTGATCGCGACGTTCATGGCGCGCGCAGCGCCCTCGCCGTTCTCCGAGGGCTGGGTGACGTGGAAGGCGTCGGCGGAAGCGCCATAGCCGACGACCTCGGCGAGGATCGTGGCGCCTCGTTGCTGAGCGTGCTCGAGGGTCTCGAGGATCAGCGATCCGGCGCCCTCGGCGAGGATGAAGCCGTCGCGCTCGAGGTCGAAGGGGCGCGAGGCATGCTCGGGGTCGTCGTTGCGGCTGGTGGAGAGCGCCCTCGATGCCGCGAAGGCGGCGATCGACATGCGGGTGACGCCCGCGTCGGTGCCGCCGGTGATCATGGCCATCGCGTCGCCGCGCCGGATCACTTCGTAGGCGGTGCCGATCGCGTCCGCGCCGGAGGCGCAGGCGCTGACCGTGTTCACGTTGGGGCCGCGCGCGCCGGTGCGAATCGAAACCTGGCCAGCGGCCATATCGGAGATGAACATCGGGACGACAAACGGCGAGACGCGGGACGCGCCCTTGTCGAACAAGATCTTGAACTGATCCTCGAGCGTGCCGATGCCGCCGATGCCGGAGCCGATCATGCAGCCGATCTCCTCGGCCTCGGCGGGGATGTCGAGGCCGGACTGTTCAACGGCTTCGTCGGTGGCGGCGATCGAGAGCTGAACGAAGCGATCCATGCGCCGTGCGTCCTTGCGGCCGATGAAGTCAAGCGGGTCGAATCCTGTAACTTCGCCGCCGATCCGCGCGGGGAGATCGTCGGACTCGACGAGGGTGACCGGGCCGATGCCGTTGGTCCCGTGGAGGAGCGCTTCCCAGCTCGCATCGCGACCGATCCCGACCGGGGTCATCAAGCCAACGCCCGTAGCCACGACCCGTGGCGCGTCCATTAGCCGTCCCCCCAGCGCCCGAAGATCAGCGTGGAGTTGTGACCTCCGAGGCCGACGGACGTACTCATCGCGTACTCAATGGGCGCCTCGCGAGCCGTGTTCGGCACATAGTCGAGGTCGCAGTCGGGATCGGGTGTCGTGTAGTTGATCGTGGGCGGGGCGATCTGGTGCTGGCAGGCGAGGACGCAGATGATGGCCTCGACGGCGCCCGAGGCACCCATCATGTGGCCATGCATCGACTTGGTGCTGGAGACCATCAGGCGGTCGGCCTCCTCGCCGAAGACGTCGCGGATGGCGCGGGTTTCGACCCGGTCGTTGAGCGGCGTGCCGGTGCCGTGCGCGTTGATGTAGTCGATCCGGTCAGGTGTGAGTTCGGCGCGTTCGAGCGCGCGACGCATCGCCTCGTTGATGCCGCGACCATCCTCGGCGGCGGCGACCATGTCGAACGCGTCGTTGCTGGTGGCGGCGCCGGCCCAGCGCGCATGGATCTTCGCGCCGCGCGCCAGGGCGTGTTCGAGCGACTCGAGGATGAGCGTGCCCGCGCCCTCGCCGAGGATGAAGCCGTTGCGCTCCTTGTCGAAGGGGCGGACGGCCTGGGCTGGATCCTCGTGTGCGGCGAGCGCCTTCATCGCGTGGAAGCCGGCGTAATAGATGGGCTGGAGCGGGGCCTCGAAGCCGCCGGCGATCATCACCTCGGCTTCGCCGCGGGCGATGGTTTCGGCCGCCTCGCCGACCGCCGCGCCGCCGGTGGCGCAGGCGGCGGTGATGGCGAAGTTCGGCCCGCGAGCGCCGAGGGCGATTGCGACGAGCCCGGTGGCGGTGTCGGGCAGGAAGCTGGTCATGAGGAAGGGAGAGACGCGGCGCGGTCCCTTCTCTTCGAGGATGCGTTGCTGCTCGACCATCAGGTGGGCGCCGCCGATGCCGGTGCCGAGGAGCACGCCGACCGCGCCCGGCCGCTCCGCGTTGACCTCGATGCCGGCGTCCGCGACTGCTTCTTGCGCGGAGGCGATGGCGAAGGCGGTGGAGATGTCGATGCGGCGGCGGAGCTTCGCATCGACGTAGTCAGCGGCGTCGAAGCCGTCGATCTCGCCGGCGATCGGGTACTCGTAGTCTGAGGCGTCGAAGCGGGTGATGGCGCCGATGCCCGAGCGACCGGCGACGAGGCTGTCCCAGCCGTCAGCGACGTTCTTCCCGACCGGGCTCACCATCCCCAGTCCAGTCACGACGACTTCGCGTGGCATCAGCGGGCGTTGGGGTGGGGGATGACGGAGATCGGGATCGGTTCTTCGCGGGCGTCGTCGAGCGAGACCGCGGCGAGCTGATCGGAGATGCGCTTCACCATGCGGGCGAGGACGTGGCCCGGGCCGACCTCGATATAGGTGTTGACGCCCTCGCCCTCCATTCGCTTCACGTTGTCGGTCCAGTAGACCGGGGAGCGGAGCTGCTCCTCGAACTCGAGGCGCACCTGGCCGGCCGTTTCGAGGAGTTCCGAGGTGATGTTCGAGACGATCGGCTGGACCGGCGCGGCGATCGGAATCTCGCGGATGATCTGGGCGAACTCCTCGGCCTGATCGTGGTGCAGCGGCGTGTGGCTGGAAACCTTTACCTTGAGGCGGATCGCTCGCGCCTGGAGTTCGCGTGCGCGCTCCATGGCACGCTCGATGGCCGTTACGTCGCCGCTGATGACGATCTGGGTGTCGAGGTTGTGGTTGGCAATGTCGACGCGATCGTCGGCTGACAGCGTGGCGTCCTCGCAGAGCTGCTCGATCGCCTGGCGGTCGAGGCCGAGGATCGACGCCATGCCGACTGGGCGGTCGGCGTTGAAGTCGCTCATCAGCCTGGCACGCTCGATGATCACCAGCAGGGTGTCGCGGAAGGAGATCGCCTCGGAGGCGACGGCGGCGGTGAACATCCCGAGCGAGTGACCGCCAAACAGTCGAGGGCGCACGCGTTCGCCGGCGTCGGCGAGCTTCTCGCGCATCGCGCGGAGGAAGGCGACGGAGGTGGCGACGACGGCCGGCTGGGTGACGGTCGTCTCCGAGAGTTCTTCGGCGTTGGCGTCGAAGCAGACTTTGACGAGGTCGATGCCGGTGTAGTCGCTGGCTTCCTCGAAGGCAAGGCGCGCGGCTTCGGAATGTTCGTGGACGAGCTTGCCCATGCCCGGGGCCTGGGAGCCCTGTCCCGGGAACACGAGCGCGGTGGAATCGGTGGTGGACACCGCGGCAGCGCGCGCGGCCTCTGCGTTGCTCAAGGTGCGGCCTCCCGGCCGGGCAAGCACGTCCGGGGCGTGCCTCGCCATACGGTGTGGCAGTGTAACAAGCGGCATCTCCGGTTGGCGCGCCGGTAGCTTTCGCGCAACGGGGGGCGTCCGGGCGGGCGGCGGCCGAACGTATCGAGGCGGCGGAGGTCGTTCGCAAGCTCGCGGTCGTGCAGTGCGCAAGAAGCTAGTTGAGGCCGCCCGGTGGCAGGCCGCCGCCGAGGTCGCCTAGGCCGCCGCCGAGGTCGCTGGGCATGCCGGGCATGCCGCCACCGGCGAGGCCGCCGAAGTCGGGGAGGCCGGACATCGAGGACGATGCGCCGGCCTCGAATAGGCGCCTGGCCTCGGGGAGGACAGCGAGGAGATCCTGGGCGAGGCCGGCCGCGGTGCCATGGGTCTCGGCGACGCGGCGTCCGGCGTCGGCGTGGATGTATACCGCGACCGAGGCGGCGTCGTATGGTCCGAGGCCCTGCGCGATCAGGCCGGCGATCAGGCCGGCGAGGACGTCGCCGGTGCCGGCGGTGGCGAGCATGGCGTTGGCTGCCTCGGAGAGGCGGGCGGTGCCGTCGGGTGCGGCGATCACGGTGCACGCGCCCTTCAACACGACGACGGAGTTCGTCAGCTCGGCGTAGCGAGCGGCGGTTTCGAGCCGGGAGGACTGGACGGCCTCGACGCTGGCGTTGGTGAGGCGGGCCATCTCGCCGGGGTGGGGCGTGAGCACACGCGGGAGCACGAGGCGGGTCCACCACTCGGGCTCGTCGGCGAGGGCGTTCAGCGCGTCCGCGTCGAAGACCACGGTTTGCGGGCCGTCGATCGCGTCGAGGCCGGCGAGCAGGTTCCTGGTGAAGGCGCGAGTGTCGTCGCTAAGCGAGAGGCCGGGGCCGACGAGCAGGACGTTCGAGCGGCCCGCATCGAGGGCTCGGAGGAGCGCGCGGGCCGCGTCAGCGTCGACGGCCCCGTCTGTTGACGGCAACGGCTCGTGGATCACGTCCGGGAGGCCGTGGACGAGGAGCGGCTGGATCGCCTCAGGGCTGGCGAGCTGGACGAGACCGGCGCCGGAGCGTGCGGCGGCCTCGGCGGCGAGGCGGGCGGCGCCGGGGTAGCGGCGGGAGCCGGCGGCGACGGTGACGGTCCCGAAGCTGCCCTTGTTCGCGTCGTCGGGGCGGTCCGGCATCGCGGCCTTGAGGTCGCGGAGACGGATCTCCTCGAACGGGAGATCGGCCGCCGCCTCTTTCGGGAGGCCGATCTCGGCGGGGACGACGCGGCCGGCGTAGTTGCGGCCGGGGATCGAGTAGAGGCCGACCTTGGCGAAGCCGAAGGTGACCGTGACGTCCGCGTGGACGGCGAGCGGGTCGGCGTAGCCGCTGTCCGCGTCGACCCCGGTCGGGACGTCGAGGGCGATGATCTGCGGTGTCGGGACGCGGTCGCGTGCTGCCTCGACGCGGCGCAGCACCTCGGCGAGCGGGCCGTCGATCGGGCGCTCACGGGGGGAGGCGCCGATGCCGAGCAGGGCGTCGATGACAGCCGAGGCGTCCTGGAGCAGCGTCTCGAGGTGTTCGAAGGTGGGGTCGTCCTCGGCGGAGGTCCAGGGCACCTCTGACTCGAGGAACGCCCGCCACTGCGGGTCGTCCTCGGGACGGCGGCGCAGGAGGTAGACGTAAGGGATGGCGCCGAACTGGACGAGCTGGCGCGCGGCGACGAGGCCGTCGCCGCCGTTGTTCCCGGGGCCGACGAGGACGAGGATGCCGCGCTCCTCGATCGCGCCGACGGCCATCCAGGATTCCTGCGCGGCGGCGATGCCGGCCTCCTCCATGAGCTGCTGCTCGCTGACGCCGGCGGCGACGGCGGCCTGTTCGAGTTCGCGCATCTGCGCGACGGTGACGAGTTTGCTCACGGGACGACTTCTTTCGTCGGCACAGCCGGGTTGAGGCGGGCTCGGATTATTTGCGAATCGGCGGGAGGACGTCTGGGAGACGTTCCTCGGCATCGTCGTCGACGAGCAGGCCGCGTCGTTTGAGGAAGCCGATCAGGCGCGGCCGCGCTTCCTCGGGCTCCTGTTCGCGGATGCGCTGGGAGCAGACGACCGCGGCGACCGCGAAGGAGTCGAGGTGGGTGAGGGAGATGTCGATCGCCTCCAGGCCGATGGTAGTGGCGCGGGTGCGAGCGCCACCATAGAGATAGACGAGCGGCTTGCCTCGGCGGTCGGGGAGCACCTCGATGTCGCGCCAGGCGACGGAGCGGGCCCCGGTGCCGAGCGCTTTCATCACGGCCTCTTTGGCAGCGAAGCGGGCGGCGAGCTCGGGGACGCGGCCGCGGCAGAAGGCAGCCTCGGCGGGCGTGAAGACGCGATGAATGAACCGTTCGGGGTACCTGGTGAGCACCTTGCGGACGCGGTCCAGTTCGATCATGTCGATGCCCACCGAGTGAGTAGCCACGAGCCGGAATCTAGCACGGGCGCGTGACATACTCGCGCCGTCGAGGCGTGTCCTGGGGGCTCTGTGACCGCGCGGATCATCGATGGGAACGCGATCGCCTCGGACGTGCGCGCCGAGGTGGCACGCGGCGTCGAGGAGCTGGCGGCCTTGGGGCGGCGGCCACCCCACCTGACGGCGGTGCTGGTCGGCGACGACGCGGCCTCGGCGACGTACGTGCGGTTGAAGCATCGCGACTGCGCCGAGGTAGGGATGACGAGCGAGACCGTCGCGATGCCGGCGACGGCGACGGAGGCGGAGATCCTCGAGGTGGTGCGGGGGCTGAACGCAAACGACGGCGTCGACGGCGTGATCGTGCAGAAGCCGCTGCCGGGCGAGGTGGACGGCGCGCTCGTGGACGCGACGCTGGATCCCTCGAAAGACGCGGATGGCCTCGGGCCGACGAGCCTCGGGAAGCTGGTGCAGGGGGAGCCGGGGTTCGTGCCGGCGACGCCGGCCGCGGTGCAGCAGCTGCTGCTGCGCAGCGACATCGATCCGGCGGGGCAGCGGGTGGTGATCGTCGGTCGTTCGATCCTCGTCGGGCGGCCGCTGGCGCTGCTGCTGTCGACGAAGGCCGAAGGCGCGAACGCGACGGTGACGATCGCGCACACTGGCACGGCCGACCTCGGGGCGGTGACCCGCGAGGCGGACATTCTCGTGGCGGCGACGGGGCGGTTGAACCTGGTGACGGCGGAGATGGTGAAGCCCGGCGCGGTGGTGATCGACGTGGGGACCAACCGCGTCGACGACGCCTCGAAGAAGGCGGGCTACCGGCTGGCGGGGGATGTGGACTTCGACGCCGTGCGGGAGATCGCGAGCGCGATCACGCCGGTGCCCGGCGGGGTTGGGCCGATGACGCGGGCGATGCTGCTTGTGAACACGCTGAAGGCGGCGCGCTCCGCCCAGTGACGGCGTGAGGCGCCGGGCAGGCTAGGAACGAGGGCACCTCGATACGACGCGGTGCTGTTCGACCTCGACGACACGCTCTGGCACTTCAAGGAGGCGCCAGCTCCGGAGGAGTTGGCGGCGGCGTTTGCACCGCGGATCCAGGCGGTGGTGGAGGGGTGGGGTCAGCGGGCGTCGATCGGCTATGCCGAGCTGGATGTGTTGCTCTTCGAGGCAGAGCAGGCGGCCCTGATCCGGACGATGGCGGCGGACTATCGGAAGCCGGACATGGCCGAGGTCGTGGTTCGGGAGCTGGCGCATCACGGGGTGGTGGCGACGCGAGATCAGGCGCGGGAACTGCGGCTGGCGATGTGGCCCGATCCGGCCCTGATCCGGCCTCGGCTGTTCGACGGCGTCCTCGAAACCCTCGAGGCGCTGCGGTCGCGCGGGGTACGGCTGGCGGCGGTGACGAATCGGTCGCACGGGGCGGCAGTGCTGGCGGCGGAGCTGGCGCACCACGGGATCGACGGCGCGTTCGAAGCCGTTGTGGTGGCGGCGGACATCGGGTGGCGGAAGCCGCATCCAGCGATGGTGGAGCACGCCCTGGACGCGCTCGGCGTCGCCTCGGAGCGGGCGGTGATGGTGGGGGGATCGGGCGGACCGGGATGTCGAGGGCGCGCGCGGTGGGGGTGACCTCGGTGTTGATGCGGCACCCGGGGATGCCGGCGTCGCCGATCGCGGGACCGCACCAGCAGCCGGATTACGAGGTGGAGTCGATGGCGGAGCTGTTGGAGCTTGTTGGCTAGGCGTCCGAGTCGGTGTGATGTCATCGGTGCTATCATGATGCCATGGTGCGCACCACAATTTCCCTTGACGACGCGCTACGGAAGCGCCTCAAAGTTCTCGCTGCTGAGCGGGGGATCTCGATGGCGGCACTGATTCGAGAGTTCATCGAGCTGGGGGCCGAGTCGACCCGCCCGAAGCCGAAGAGCATCGGCATTGGTTATTCCGGCTACACCGATACGGCCCGCCGGGCTGGCGAGGAACGTCCGAAGCCGCGCTCGTGGCGTTAGTTCTAGATACCGGTCCGCTGTACGCCTCGCTGGATCGAAGCGACGCCGCCCATGCATCGAGTCAGTCGCTCATTCGCGCGTCGCAAGAACCGCTTGTGGTACCAGCGCCCGTGCTGGTGGAGGTTGACTACTGGATCCAGCAGCGGCTCCACCCAGGGATTTTGGTGAGCCTCCTGGATGATGTCATCGATGGTGCGTACTCCATCGAGGAACTCGTGCCCGAGGATTACGTTCGGGTCAGAGGACTCTCCGATCGATACGCGGATTCGGACGTTGGGTTCGTCGACGCAGCGGTATTGGCGATCGTCGAACGGCTGGGGGAGCCGAAGCTCGCGACGCTCGACCATCGGCACTTCGCGATGATGCGCCCGCGACACGTCGATGCGCTGGAGCTGCTGCCGCATTAGCGGCACGGCCACTGCCGCGATCGCGATCCTCGTGCGATCATGGGTGGTGATGGACGAACTTCGACAGCGAGTCGCCGAGTTGCTCGAGCGCGTGCGGGACGTGCAGGTGCGACTTTGACCTGCCCGCGCAGGAGCAGCGTCTAGCCGAGCTGCGGGAGGCAGCGCAGGCCCCCGATCTGTGGGACGACCAGAATCGCGCGCAACGGGTGATGAAGGATGTCTCGCGACTCGAGCAGCTCGTGAACACGTGGAGCGTGCTGGAGACGGGGACGAGCGACATCCAGGAGCTCGTGGCGCTGGCGGAGGCCGAGGAGGACCGAGCGGAGCGGAAGGCGCTGACGAGCGACCTCGAGACCGAGCTGGCTTCGCTGGAGGCGCAGTTCGAGGCGCTGGAGCTGGCGCTGACGCTGGGCGGCGAATACGACGAGCGCAACGCGATGCTGGCGATTCATGCCGGCGCCGGAGGGACCGAGGCGCAGGACTGGGCGGAGATGCTACTGCGGATGTATCTGCGCTGGGCGGATAGCCACGACTTCAAAGCGGAGATTCTGGCGATCAGCAACGGCGAGGAGGCGGGCATCAAGTCCGCCGAGATCCGGATCGCCGGGGACAACGCCTACGGGCTGATGCGGTCGGAGCGGGGGGTGCACCGGCTGGTGCGGATCTCGCCGTTCGACTCCTCGCACTCGCGGCACACGAGCTTCGCGCTGGTGGAGGTGATGCCGGAGGCTTCCGAGGGCGACATCAACGTGGAGATCAACTCGGAGGATCTGCGGATCGACACGTATCGCGCGAGCGGCAACGGCGGTCAGAACGTGCAGAAGAATGACACAGCGGTGCGGATCACGCACCTGCCCAGCGGAATCGTGGTCACCTGTCAGAACGAGCGCTCGCAGAATCGAAACCGTGAGAGCGCGATGCTCGTACTGGAGTCACGGCTGCTTGAACTCGAGATCGAGCGTGTCGAGGCGGAGCGGGCGGAGATCAAAGGCGATCATGTGGAGGCGGGCTGGGGGAACCAGATCCGCTCCTACGTGCTGCAGCCGTACCGGATGGTGAAAGACTTGCGGACGAGCAGCGAAACCAGCGACACCGGCGCCGTGCTGGACGGAGCCATCGATCCGTTTATCAACGCCTACCTGCGCAGCCAGGTGGGCGTCGGCGACGACGCATCGGTCGCCTCGTAATGCGGACGACGGCGCACTGTTGCATGAGCGTCGTGTGGCGGAACTCCGCGGTTGCGGTGGTGCTCGTCGCCGTGCTCGCGCTGTCGTTGGTCAGTGCACCGTCGCCTGTCGCGGCGGGGAGCATTACGACGGATCCGACGAGCGTCCAGAGCGAGGACCCTCGAACGATCAGCTTCCGCGTGGCGGTCGAGGCGGAATCCAGCCTCGACGACGCTCGGTTCAACTACAAGGTGCTCAACCCCGACGGCAACGTCGGCGGTGGGGGCGACGCGAACTTCGTGCCGGCGCGGCAGACCGATGCGACGTTCACGCTGCAGACGATCACGGCGACCCGCTACATCCCGGTCGGCTCCGAGATCGTGATCTGGTGGGAGTTGACCGATCTCGACGGAACGACGGTGACCACGGATGAGGAGTCGTTCTTCTTCCTGGACGGTCGCTACGACTGGCAGTCGCGAACCGAAGGCGACGTGACCGTGTTCTGGTACGGGAACAACGAGCGCAACGCCGAGACGGCCTTCGAGACGACGCGCTCGGCGCTTGCCGATACCGAGGCGTTGCTCCAGGCCGAGGTCCCATACCCCGTGAAGGTGATGGTGTGGGAGTCGGAGTCGGATGGCGACCTGGCGCGCCGGCCACGAGGCGCCACGTTCGACTCCCAGGTGCTGACGGGCGGGCAGCGGGTGGCCCCGGATCTGATCTTCGTGTTCGAGCCCGATGTGGACGTGATCCGCCACGAGACGGCACACATCGTGACGAAGGTGGCAGGGGATGGGCCGTTCACCCGCATCCCCGCGTGGCTCGATGAGGGGACCGCGGTCTACATGCAGCGCGATCCCGGGAACGGCTACAGCAGCGCGATCAGCTTCGCCCTCCAGACCGGGACGCCGCTGAACCTGCGGTCACTCCAGTCGCCGGCCAACGAGGCAAGCCTGGTGAATCTCTTCTACGGCCAGTCCTGGTCGACGGTGGCGTTCATGATCGAGGAGTTCGGCGACGAGGCGTTCGCTGAGGCCTACCGTATCGTCAAGGAGGGTTCGACGACCGACGACGCACTCGAGGCGGTCTACGGCGTGAACCAGGACGGCATGTACAACCTCTGGCGCGACGCCAACGGCCTACCGACGATCGACTTCGCGGCACGCGACAGCGGCGACACTGGTCCCGCAGTCGAGGCGACCCGGCCACCGCTGGCGATCCCGACTTCGGTCGCCGCCGCGCCTCGAAGCGGTGCCAGGAGCGGCGATGCGTCCGACGGCGGCGCCCAGGACGGCTCGTCGACCGGCGACGGCGCTTCGGGCGGCGACACGGCGACGGGCGTCGGCGACGAGGGAGCGAACAGCGCGGCCGGGCTGATCGTCGCGCTGGCGACCCTGCTGGTCGTCGGCGTGCTCGGCGCGGGCGCGTTCGCCCTACTGCGCCGCGGGCGCACGTAGATCCTAGGTCTCGACTCGGCGGCCCGACGGGTTCCGAGGCGCCCGCTACGTCTGTGAGCTAGCGGCCGGGCACGATCAAGCCGCCGCCCGCGCCGGGACCGGGCTGCTGCCCGGGGGCGATGATGCCGCCGGCGCCGGCCTGCTCTCGTTCGAGGTCCTCACGGCCGCGCTGGATCGCTTCTTCCTCGTTGAGAAACGGGGTGGACAGGACTCGCTCGCGGACGACGGCTTCGTCGTTGCCCTCGATCACTTGCTGGATCTGCTGCAAAAGCGGGACGTCGTCCCAGGCGCCAGAGAAGCGGCGGCCGTTGATGCTGATCACGGGGACCTCGGTCAGCGAGCGCTGACCGGCGAGCACCGGGAACTCGGCGATTTCCGTGAGCTGCAGTCGTATCCCCTTCGCTTCAACCGCGAACGCGCCGAGCAGGCGTGCCATGTGTGCCGAGTACGGGTCGTAGGGTGCGAGCATCGCCTCGATCTCGACTTCGGGTAGCTCGGCGAGGGCGATGCGCCGCTCCTCCTCGAGTGGGGTCTGTCCCTGCGAGACGAACCAGACGAGATCGAGGAGCGCGGGGAAGAGCAGTCCCGCGAACAGCCCAACCACGCGGATCGATCGCCCGCTCCCGCGGACGACCATCGTGGGCGGGAGCGTGATCGCGGCTTCCTCGGCGCGCGACGCGTGTTTCTCCAGGTCGTAGCTGGTGACGCTCAGCGCCGGGTGCAGGCTGGCGAGCTGGCGCGCCAGCTCGAGGACGTCGTCGCAGTGCGTGCAGACGTCGCGATCGGTGCGCAGCAGGCCCGACTCCTCGCGCGTCCAGACGTCGAAGCCGACCGGCGCGGCCAGCTTTGGGGCGAGATATTGCGCGACCTCGACGGCGTCTTGCTTGTCGATCGGCCCGGCGGATCTCACCATCAGTCGCTCCGCTCGTTCCGCGTCCGCTCGTCGAGGAGCCGTCGCGCGGTGTTCACGCGTTGCGCTACGGTAACGAGCGTAACGACGGCGAGCACCCAGAGCGCCGGTCGCAGCAGGTCGAGGATCAGCGCCGCTCCCGTCACGACGATGCGCTCGGGTCTCGTAAACAGCCCGCTCGTCATCGAGACGTCGAGGCCCTCCGCGCGTGCCCGCACGTAGGAGACAAGGATCGATCCGACGACCGCGGCGAAGGCGAGGATCGCCTCTTCGTGGTTCCCCTGGTCGAGCTGGTAGACGAGGATGCCGCCGAGCACGACCGCTTCCGAGAGCCGATCGAGCACCGAATCGAAGAGCGCGCCGAACGGCGTCGCGCGCCCGGTCGCACGGGCAACCGCGCCGTCGAACATGTCGAGGCCGCCGAACGCCAGCACGAGGATGCCGCCGAGGATCAGTTCGCCATTCGCGATCGCGACGGCGGCGATGATGCTGCCGATCAGCCCGGCGATGGTGATCATGCTGGGGGTGATGTGCAGCGCCACCAGGACGCGGACGACCGGCGCCAGGCGCTCCGCGGAGATCCGGGTCGGCAACAGTTTCACGCTGGATCGGCCCCGTGGCGACGGACGGAGTGCGCGCAGCGGGTCGCGCTCACGCCCGCATCAGACGATGAAGCTGCGCCCGAGCGCGGGCCTGCTGCCAGGCCTCGTGCTGGTCGAGGAGCCGTTCGTAGTACGAGATGACCTGCTGGGTGACGCGCGGCCACGAGTAGTCCTCGACGCGGATGCGGCCCGCGCTGGCCAGAGCGCGCCGTTTGGACTCGTCACGGACCAACGCGGTCAGCTCGTCGGCGAGGCCGATCGTGTCCTTCGGTCGGACGAGCACCCCATCGACGCCGTGCGTGACGACCGAGGCGTAGCCCTCGATGTTCGAGGCGACCACGGGCAGCGATGCGGCCATCGCCTCGAGGATGACATAACCCTGAGATTCGTGACCGAGCGCCGGCGAGCAGAAGATGTCGGACGTTCGGTGGTATCGAGGGAGCTCGTCGTTCGAGGGGCCGACCACGAACTCGATGTTGCGCTGACCGCTGGAAGCGACAGACGCCTCGTAGCGGCGTCGTGTGCGGGAATCAGGGCCGACGATGATCAGCCTCGTGTTGGGATCGCGGGCATTGACGACGCCGAAGGCGCGGATCAGGTAGGCGAGGCCTTTGCGCTTCTCGGCGCGGCCGACGTAGAGGATGTTGATCAGACCGTCGTCGAAGCGCGCGATCGGTTCGATCGCCGCGGCGTCGAAGCGGGCGATGTCGAGGCCGTTGGGAATGATGTTGTAGAAGCCGGGGAAGTAGTCCCCGACGTACTGGGCGGCCGGCGGCGAGACGGCGATCTTGCCGTCCAGCTCACGGAACCAGCGCTTGAGCAGGCGCCGGCCGTAGCCGTATAGGCGGTTGCCGCCATCCTTGCGGGCGTGAAAGGTGCCGACGTTGATCACCCGCTCGTTCGCCGTCTTGGAATGTCGCAGCACCTGGATCGGGAGCACGGGCATCAGCGGTTCGTGGACGTGCACGACGTCGAAGCGCTGCTCGCTCAGGTAGCGCTTCACCTGGCGGCCGAGCGCGGGGTTGAGGGCGATCCGCGCCGTCGATCCGGAGGCCGGAACGGAGATCGGTCGTCCCACGGTGTGCAGCAGCGGATCGTCGACATGGTCGCTGGCAGGCGCCATCACGCGCACGTCGTGACCGCGGGCGGCGAATTCCTGCGTGAGTTGACCAAGGTGGCGGTTGACGCCGCCCGGGGTCAGCCAGTCATACGGTGAGACGAGCGCGATCTTCATCGTCGCCCGCCCGCGGCCAATCGATCGCGCAGCGGCGAGAACACCCGCCGCGAGGCGAAGCCGAGTTCGCGCGTTCGCTGCTCCATGAGTTTGCGCCACCCGAGTTGGCGGAACGGCGTGCGCCGCCCCTGGCTCGCGCGCGCGGTTCCGGCTTCGATCGCTCCGCGGAGCTCGGCGGCGCGCCGGCCGGGGCGGAGGGTACCGGGGAAGAGGGTGTAGGCGCTGGCGACGCGCTCGGCGAAGACGGCGTTGCTCGCACCGATCTCGGGCAGGTGGTAGCGGATGGCGTTCAGTTCGGATGCGCGATCGGCCCCCGATCCGGCGCGGACCGAGCCGGTGGTGAGCTGGATGGCGTCCGGGTGGACCGAGTCGTCGCCTGAGCGCAGGAGCTGCTCCAGGGCGCGGCGCCCGATCGAGCGCCGCCAGCGTGCGAACGGATACGGGACGATCGCGAGCCCGCCCAGTTCGTGGATCGCGCTCACGGTCTCCGCGAGCGGCCGGGCGGCGTTGGGCGCCTGTTCGACCCAGAGTGCGAGCAGCGGTCCGTCGGCGGTGGTCACGAGCAGGCCCGGCACCACCTCGAAGCCGAGGCGATCGCGGGCGGCCAGCTCGCGGGCCTCGAGCGAACTCTCGATGCGATCACGGTCGGCGATCGAAACGACATCGAGTTCGGCGCGGCGCTCGATCCGTTCGAGCACGGCCGGCAGATCGCCCGCGCCCTCGCCGCGGTTCGTCTCCACGTGAAGGTCGGCGCGACCGAAGCGGATGTCGGTAGTGCTGAGGAGCGAGGCGATCGCGGGGCGCTCGCGCGGGGGAGTGGTCATGTCGCGGTCATTGTACGGACGCAGTCCAGCCCCCCCTCGGGAGCCCGTTGGATCAGGCCGCGCGCCGAGCCGGCGATTTCCCCGATCCGACGGCCGCTGGGGCGACGGTCAAGGTGGCGTCCCGGCCGATGATCTGGCGCAGGTTCGCAATCGCGCGCTGCTGCAGGGCGTAGATCGCCTGCTCCGTCTTCCCCATCTGAAGCGCCACTTCTCGCGCGGTCAGTTCTCGGAAGAAGCGAAGCTGGAGCACCTGACGTTGCGGCTCGGGGAGCTGGCGCAGAGCGTCGCGCATCGCCTCGGCGTCTTGGGCGGCGTCGACGCTTTGCTCGGGCGAAGCTTGAGGATCGAAGTCGGCGGGTTCGGGAGCGTCGTCGATCGGGGTCGTACGCGGACGCCGCAGCTCGGTGATCGCCTGGTTGTGGGCGATGCGGTAGAGCCAGGCGTCGAACCGGTCGTGCTTGCGCAGCTTCGGGAGGTCGCGCCAGGCGAGCAGGAAGGTCTGAGCGACCACGTCCTCGGCGCGGTGTACGTCGCGCACCATCGCTCCGACGTAGCGACCGACGCCGCTGAGTCGGGACTGATACAGCTCAGCGAACGCGTGGCGATCGCCTTGCTTCGCCTGGGTGACGAGCAACGCGACAGCGTCGCGGTGCCAATCGGCAGCCGCGACGCCGTCGTCGTTAGCTTGTGCGGAGCGTAGGACCACTAGTCGTCGTCTTCCTCGTCGTCTTCGTCGTCCTCGTCGTCCGCTTCGTGATCAGCATCGTCCTCGTCCTCCTCGATCTCTTCCGCTTCGAACTCTTCGATCTCGATCAGGCTCAGCTTGCCCTTCGCCGCCTCGATGGCTGCCTTGAAGTCCGCGGTCGCGAGCTTGACCGAAGCCTTCGCGTCGTCGATCGCAGTCTTCAGTGCTGCTTCTTCGACCTTCGCGTCAGCCTTGAGCATCCCGATCCACTCGTGGAGGTCGGCGATCATCGCCTTGGCGTCGTCTCGGGCGTAGCGGTAGTCGTCGTCGAATGGAGCGATTGCCTCATCACCGAGGCGTTCGATGTCCTCGAGCCCAACGTCGAGTTCCTCGATCAGGGTGTCAGTCCTCGTCGAGGGTGTCGAACTGCTCATCGAGCAGGTCGTCGTGGCTGTCGGCGAGAGCGTCGAGCTCTTCCTCGTACGCCTCGAGCTCGTCCTCAGTCATCGGACCGAGGCCGGAGTAGTCGGGCACGGCGCCGATCAGGCCCAAAGCCTCGGTCTGGGCGGCGGTAATCGCAGCCGCCCAACCGTCGAAGCTGGCGAGGGCCTCGTCGAGCGAGGTGCTGGCGTCGACCTTCAGCGCGTCGACGTCTGCCTCGAGGATGGCGAGAGCGTCCATCGCCGCTGCCATCTCGTCCGCGGTGAACGAATCGGCGTCCAGCACCAGGGCGTCGCCGTCGCCATCGCCATCGCCGTTGCCGTCGCCATCGCCGCCGTCGTCGCCGCTACCGATCGCCGCGACCACCGCGTCCGAGACCTCGTCGAGGCCGTCGTCTTCGCCGTCGTGCGCGTCGAGCGTCTCGTCGATCGAGGCGAGCAATGTCGCGGCTGCGGCGAGCTCGTCAGCATCGAGGTCGTCGAGCGAACCCTCGTCCGCCTCCTCGTGCAGCGTTTCGATCAACTCGGCAATGGCCTCGGCCTCGTCCTCGTCGATCACGCCGTCCGCGGTCGCATCGTCGGTGAGGTCGGAGAGCGCTTGCACGTTCTCCATGAATGCGGCCGAAGCACTGCCCGCGCTCGTCAGCAACGAGCCCACGCCCACGCCCAGGGCGATACTCGCGATGGCCCCGCCTATCGCAAGCTTGCGGCCGAACCTGCCCATGGAGTGGGGCCGGGTCCAGCCGGGCCGCCACCACGGATGACCCTGCGGCACCTCGTCGATGCGGTCCTCGATCGATCGTCTCATCCGGACTTCCTCCAGCTGTGGCCCGCTCAGGGCGAACTTGTGGAGGCGTTCGACGGTGTCGCCGAGTTCCCCGGCATCGGCCGCGGGATCATCCAGACGCGACGCTTCGATCGCGCCATCGAGGTCTCGCTCGTGCTGGTCGACTCGGTCGTCCATCGCCGTCCTCCATTCGAGATTCGGCAGGTTTTGCCGCCGGCCGAGGCCGCATTGGCGAGCCGACACGCCCGAGGCATGAAGGCCCGCTACTAGAGACGGCGGTGAGGGCGCGTCGATCTGACGCTCGATTCGTATGAATTCGAGGGGTTCAGCGCGGCCCGCCGGAGGTGCTCGGCAAGGCGCGATCGGCCGGTCGCGTTCGAGATCGCCCGGTTTGAGGGCGATTTCCCGCGATCCGGGAGCGGCGTTACGCCTCGCCCAACCCGTAAGACCAGATCGGGCTGAGTGCGAACCACTGGTCGGGGGCGGCGCGAATGCCATCCTCGAGCGCGCGCACGACGAGCCGCATGCCGGCCTCGAGATCCGCGTCGCGGTCAGCGGAGCCTTGCTGGCGGGTGGGCACGGGGATCTCGCGCAGCGTGATGCGGTAGCGCCCGGGGCGGATGCGGATCACGAGGCCGAGGACGACCGCCGCGCTCGTCGACCAGGCGAGCTTGACCGCGCCTCGCGGCATCGGCGCGCGCTCGCCGAAGAAGGGGAACGGCTCGCCGCTGCCGAGCACGTCGCGGTCGATGAGCGCTCCGAGCACGCGGCCGCAGCGCAAGTGCCGGATCGCCTCGCGCAGTCCGGACCGGTCGGCGGGGATGAAGCGGACGCCGGAGCGACCTCGGGTCTGGTGGACGAAGGCGTGAAGCCGCGGCGGCTCGAGGGTCTCGGTCAGCACGACGGTGTCAAAGAACGGCGCGAGCGCCTGGGCGATGAACTCGGGGTTGCCGAGGTGCGCCGAGGCGAGGATCACGCCTCGACCGCGGTCGTAGGCCTCGAAGAGTTGGTCGAGGCCCTCGATCGAATCGACGTGATCGAAACTGAGCGCCGGATCGAGTTTGGCGTAGCGAGCGAAGTCGGCGTAGTAGTACGCGGCGCTGCGCACGGCGCCGCGCGCGGCGGCGTCGATCGTGCGGCAAGGGGCGGTCGGGGGAAAGACGTGCTGCATGTGTTCGCGCGTGGCGCCTCGTAACCGACGGGATGCGTACCAGGCGACCGTGCCGCCGGCGCCGGCGATCGCGTACACCACGCCGACAGGAACCCGCCGTCCGAGCAGGACGAGGAGTTGCAGCAATCGGAAGCGCAGCACCGGCGACCGCGTCGTCAGGCGGAGACGCGGGCGGCGTCGGCCGTCCACAGATGGCGGAAGATATACCACTGGTCGGGACGTCGGCGCACCATCTCTTCCAGGCGACCGAAGATCGCCTGGGTCAAGGCTTGGACGTCTCGATCGTTGTCGCCCGTCGGCTCGAAGGGGACGGGTTCGATCCAGCCCTCGACGCGGTCGCTCCATGGTTCGTGGCGCGGCATGGTCGCCGCGACGACCGAGGCGCCGGTCCGTAACGCGATGCGCGCGACACCGTCGTGGACGTTGATCGCGTCGCCGAAGAACTCCACCTCGACTCCTCCGTCCTGCGGAGCCGGCACGTCGGCGAGCGCCGCGATCACGTCGTTGCGACGAAGCGCCCGCAGGATGCCCGGCCCGGTGCGTTCCGCCGGGATGATGGTCATCCCGAGGTGTTCGCGCGAGTTCCGCACGAGCCGGTCGACCCGCGGGTTGTCGAAACTGTCGGCGACGACGGTGATCGGAAAGTCGGCCAGCGCCAGCGCCGCGGCGCCGAGGTCCCAGTTCCCGACGTGCATCGTGACGAACACGATGCCGTTGCCGTCGCGCAGCGCCTCGAGTTGCTCCCAGCCATCGAAGATCACGCGCCGCCGCGTGTCCTCGGGCGTCGAGCGCATCGAGCGGAGAAAGTCGATCAGGAACACCGCGTAGTTGCCGAACGACTGACGCGCGTACCGTCGCGCGAGTGCCTCGTCACCGGCGGTGACGTGGCGCATGTTCGCGATGCAGCGGCGACGGCCCCCCGGCCAGAGCCAGTAGGCGGCCGTGCCCGCGCCGCGCGCGAGCGCGTAGCTCACCCGCAGCGGGACGATGTTCGCGAGGGCGGAGCCGGCCCGGAGCGTCAACCAGAGCAGCATCCTCGGTAGTCTGCGGGACGGGGCCGGGCGCCGCTAGCTGCGGCGCTACGGCTGGACGGGCGCGGTGCTCTCCACCGACTCACCGTTGCTGCTCACGGAGACGGTCGCGATCGGCGCGTCCATCGATTCGCCGGCAATGAAGGCTTCGAGGCCGAGGCGCGCCTCTTCGTCGCGGATCTGGACCGGCGGCGACTTCATGAAGTAGGCGGACGGCTCCAGCAGCGGGCCGCCGATCCCGCGGTCGAGCGCGAGCTTCGCGCAGCGGATCGCGTCGATCACCACGCCGGCCGAGTTCGGGCTGTCCCAGACCTCGAGCTTGGTCTCCAGGTTGAGCGGCACGTTGCCGAACGTGGTGCCCTCGATCCGGATGTGGCACCACTTGCGGTCGTCGAGCCAAGGCACGTGGTCCGATGGACCGACATGGATGTCGCCTTCGGGGAAGTCGTACTCGATCTGCGAGGTGACGGCGTTGGTCTTCGAGATCTTCTTGGACTCGAGACGTTCGCGCTCGAGCATGTTGAGGAAGTCGGTGTTGCCGCCGAAGTTGAGCTGGTAGGTGCGATCGATCTGGACGCCTCGGTCCTGGAAGAGGCGGACGAGCAGCCGGTGGAGGATCGTGGCGCCGACCTGGGACTTGATGTCGTCGCCGATGATCGGAAGGTTCGCCTTGCGGAAGCGCTCCCCCCAGTCAGGCTGGCGGGCGATGAAGACGGGGATGCAGTTGATGAACGCGCAGCCGGCCTGGAGGATCTGCTCCACGTACCACTTCGTCGCGAACTCGGAGCCGACCGGCAGATAGCTGATCACGACGTGTGTGTTCGTCTCGCGGAGGATGGTCGCGATGTCGGTGGTTGGCCCCTCGGCGATCGTGATCACCTCGGAGAGGTATTTGCCGACGCCGTCGAGGGTCATGCCGCGCTGGACCTTGACGTCATGGGCGGGCACGTCGGTGAACTTGTAGGTGTTGTTCTGACCCGAGAAGATCGCCTCGGAGAGGTCTTTGCCGACCTTGTCGGCGTCGACGTCGAAGGCGGCCGTGAAGTTGATGTCGCTGATGTGGTAGTCGCCGAGCACCGGGTGCATCAGCCCCGGGATCTGGTCCTCGGCCCCGGCATCCTTGTAGAACTCCACGCCCTGGACGAGTGACGAGGCGCAGTTGCCGACGCCGATGATGGCGACGTTGATTGGCTCAGCCATGGTTCGCTCCCCTGATCACAGCGCTGCGGTCGTTCGCGCGCTCATAAACATTTATATCTTCGATGATGTTGACCTGTCCAATAGGGAATCGTTATACTGTCACCATGGTCGAACGACCGGACCTCGCGGTCCGCCAGCCCAGCGCGCTGCCGCATCTTACGCTCCAGCAGCTCGCCTACGTGCGCGAGCTGGAGCGGTCGGAGACGGTCACCGCCGCCGCCCGGCAGTTGGAGGTGAGTCAGCCGGCGCTCTCGCAGGCGCTGGCCGAGCTGGAGCGCCGCCTCGAGGTGGGGCTGTTCGATCGGCGGGGACGGCGGCTCCGATTGTCCGAGGCGGGCGAGCGGGTGGCCCGATTCGCCGAGGAAGTGCTCGGGCAAGCCGAGGCGCTGGATCGCTGGCTCGACGAGTTTCGGGCCGGCCGATCCGGAACGCTCCGGGTGGGGATGATCGACGCGGCGAGCCTGTACGTGCTCCCCAGCGCGGTGCGTGCCTTCCGAACACGGCATCCGGAGGTCGAGTTGCGGTTGACCGTCGAACGGAGCGGCCCGCTGCTCGACCAGCTCCGTCGCTACGAACTTGATCTGGTGTTCGTAGTCGGCCCGGCCCCGGAAGACCTCGACGCGACCGAGCTCGTCGAGGAGCCGCTGTACCTCTACGGGCCATCGGGCGATGCGGACCCCGAGGCGGGTGACTGGGTCCTGTTCCCCACCGCCCGGCAGACGCGCGCACTGATCGACGAAGGGCTCGCCCGGCTCGGTATCAGGCCGAGCGTCACGCTGGAGAGCGACAGCCCGGACGTATTGCGGCAGCTGGTGGCGCTGGGCCTCGGATGGAGCGTGCTGCCGGCCGGGGTCGCCGAGGGGGGCGCGGAGCCACTGCGGCGGTTCAGCGACGAGCCGGTCGGGGCGCGGTCGATCGTCGCCGTGACGCGTGCCGGGGCCGACGCCGATCCTCGGAGGGACGCGTTCCTCGAGCTCGCGTTGGCGGGGGAGGAAGGCTGATCGACGAGCCTCGGAGCGCGCGATGGGGTTCCGTGTGGGGTGTGCCGTACGTGGCGGTGGGCTCCAAGGGTCGAGCGATACCGCTCGTGATACTCTCCCCGCGCAACCACGGAAGGTGGTCCAGCATGGTCACGGCGCAGGCGGTTCAGCTGCCAGCCTCCGAGGTTCATCTGGTTCACTCAGAGGCGGTCGGCGACGACTTCGAGATCTCGGTCTTCGCTCCGCCGCCCGGTGTCGAGGGACCACTTCCGGTGGTCTACTTCACCGACGCTAACAACGGGGTTGGCATGGCTGCCAACATCGTCAACCTGCTGCAGGTAGGTGGGGAGATTCCGGCGGTGCGGCTGGTCTGCGTGGGCTACCCGATCGGCGATGACGTCGCGCAGTTCCTGCGCCTCCGCACGCGCGACTTCATGGCCACGAGCGACGTTACGCGCGAAGCGGGCATGTCCGAGATGGCCGGACTCGCGGTCACGGGTGGCGGCGCCGAGGCGTTCCTCGAATTCCTGACGGGTGAACTCCGCCCGTGGGTCGAGTCCAATTACGGGGTGAGCGACGACTCGACTCTGATTGGCCACTCGATGGGAGGGCTGTTCGCAACGTACACACTGCTGCACCGGCCGTCGGCCTTCGGCCGCTACGTGATCGGCAGCCCCTGGCTGTGCTGGAATCGCGAGGTCTCGACGTCATACGAGGCTGGCTACGCCTGGGAACACGACGATCTCGACGCTACCGTGTTCCTTTGCGCAGGCGCGGATGAGGACGTGCTCCCGCCGGCGATGCCAGAGCTGATCGCGTCCGAGTTCCGAGGCGCCGACACGGCCGAGCTGACTCGGCAGCTCTCGTCAGCGCTCGAGGGCCGCGGGTACCCCAGCCTCCGGCTGACCACGCGCATCTTCCCGGAGGAGACGCACTTCACCATCGCGCCGATCCTGGTCGCGCACGGGCTACGCGCTGTGTTCGCGGCCGAGCGAGGAACCTGACGGGCGACGGCTGAGCGCCCCGCTACAACGCCCCTTCGCCTAGAGCGCCAACGCCGTGGAGAATTCGGGGACGCCCGCCCAGCGACCGGGGTCGGTCGACCGCATGACCGCGATCGTCTTGATCACCTCGGGGTTGGCGAGGCCGTGCGGCGATTTGCCGGTCAGCGCGAGGATGATGTTCTCCGCCTGGAGGATCGGGCACTGCTCGAGGAACACCGGCGAGAAGCCGGCGAGGTGTGGCGTAACGATGCAGTTCGGCAGGCTCAACAGCGGATCGCGCGAGTCGATCGGCTCGACCTCGGTCACGTCGAGCGCGGCGGCCTCGATCTCGCCGGCTTTGAGCGCGTCCGCCAGCGCGGCGCCGTCGATCAGCGGGCCGCGCGAAGTGTTGACGAGGATCGCGCTCGGCTTCATCCGCGAGAGCGCATCGGCGTCGATGATGTGACGGGTCTCGGCGGTCGCGGACGAGTGGATCGAGATGTAGTCGGCTTTCGCGAGGAACTCATCGAACGGCACCATCCGCACGCCGTGGAGGTCCGCGGTGTGCTGCGGCACGTACGCGTCGTAGGCGATGATTTCCGCAGGTCCGAACCCGCGGATGCGGGAAGCGAACGCCCGCCCAATGTTGCCGAATCCGAGGACGCCGACGGTGTGACCGGCGATGCGGCGGACGGTGCGCTGATACTCACGGGTGAGTTCCGGCTGCTCGCGCCAGGCGCCCTCGCGGGTGGAGTTGACCGCGTCCGGGATGCGCCGCGTCAGCGCGAGCAGCATCGCGACCGCGTGGTCGGCCACCTCGACGGTGTTGACCCCGGGCACGTTGCACGCGAGGACACCGAGCTCCGTCGCGGCCTGGAGGTCGATCGAGTCGACGCCGACGCCCATCCGGCTGACGACCTTCAGCTTCGGACAAGCTTCCATCACCTCGCGCGTCGTCAGCGGCATCGTCCCGACCTGGGCGCCGTCGGCGTCGTGTAGCAGCTCGAGCAGATCCTCGGTGTTGCGGACCGGGCCTTCGACGACCTCGAAGCCGGCCTCCTCGAAGAGGTCGATGCGGTTGTACGGGCTGGTTGGCAGCGCGACTTTCATCTTCGTGGCAGCCATGTCGTGATCCTCCTCGGTCGAGTGTCGGGCCTCGGGAGCGCGCGTAGCGCGTGGGCGCCCTGCTTTCCTACTCGAAGACGGGCGGATGTGCACCTCACACATCCCCCGATCGGGCCATGGGCGCGGCTCTTCGCGCGGCGTAGCCTCGCCGTGTAGTGGAAGCCCGTCGGGGCGAGGGATGCGAGATGAGTGACCCGCCGATGCGCGAAATGACGATCGCGTCGATCACCGAACCTGCGCACCCCGCGCGAAGCGGGCGCGTGGTTCTGCTTGAGGCTGTCGACGACGGTCGCCGGTTGCCGATCTGGTTGGGCGTACATGAAGGTGACGCGATCAACGCGACGCTCGCAGGTTTCGAGGCGCCGCGGCCGCAGACGCACGACCTCCTCGAGTCGATGGTCAATACCTTCGACGGCCGGACCGAGCGTGTGGTGGTGACCGACCTGCGCGACGACACGTTCGTCGCGGAGATAACAATCTCGAATGGGAACGTGACGCGGGCGGTCGATGCTCGGCCGAGTGACGCGATCGCGCTGGCGGTTCGCAGCGACGCGCCGATCTACGTAGCTGAAGCGGTCCTCGAGCTGGCTGCTACCTCGGTCGATGGGGTCGGGGGGGTAATCGAGGTCAACGGCACGGCCGATGGGACGCTCCGCCCGCCAGGAACCGAAGACGAATCGATCCGCGTGAACGAGCACTTGATGCGGCGGTTCCGGCTCGACGCGGGCGATCGGGTGGTCGGACGGATCTCGCGGCGGCCCAACGACACGCCCCAGCTCAACCTGGTGCTCGTCGAATCGGTCAACGGCGAGAGTCCCCGTGTGTACCGCGAGACGAACGATTCACGGCTCCCCGTCGTATTGCCTACACCTGCAGACTGGTTCGAGGTACCGCGTCCGGCGAACCTCGGCGCCTACGGCGTGACCTACATCCCGTTTGGCGTGACCCCGGGCACCATCGCTATGGGTGCGCGCTCGAGTGAGGTTGGCGATGTCAGCGCCCGCGAGGTCATCGACCGGGTGATCAGCGAGAGCGAAGGTGGCTTCGAGTTGCTCGCCGATGACGGCGAGTTTGAGTTGCCGACGGAATTCGAAGCGACCGCGCTGCCCCGCGCCACTCGCGAGATCCGCAACCAGTACCAACCGGCCCAGCTGCTCGAATGGTGGTTTTCAGCGGAGGGCGAGATCACCAGGTGGGTGGTCGCCGTCAGAGGCGGGCAGGCGATCATCGTCGTGCTTGGAGCCCTCGACTGGGAGCAGGCGAAGCCCCTAGAGGCGCTGCTGTCGCGATGTGAGCTTGTCGAGCCAAGCCCTGATGTCGCCGGGCTCACGACGCGAGAGATCGAAGTGTTGCGACACATCGTGGGTGGTGCAACGAACCCCGAGATCGCCGATCGCCTCGACATCAGCCCTCACACGGTCGCGAAGCACGTGAAGAGCATCCTCGCGAAGCTCGAGGCCGCGAACCGCACCGAGGCGGCATCGACCGCGCTCTCTCGCGGGATCGTCGATTCGTCCTCGAACAACTGACCCACGACGCGTCCCGTCTAGGCGGGCGGGACCACCCGGTAGGGATGCCACGCGCCGACCACCAACCCCTGCCTGAGCAGCGCGACCAGTTCGCCGTCCGGGCCGTAGCAGCGGGCGCGACGCTCCTTGCCTTCGGCGACGGGTGGCGCGACGTAGTCGCGGCGCGGCATCGCGATGATGTCGCGACCCTGGCGCAGATCCGCCGTGTCGCGGCGTCCGGCGATCACCGCGGGCCACGAGGTGAGGACGGCGTCCATCGCGTGCGCGAGGTCTTCCGTCTCGCCGGCCTCGATCAGTTCGCAGGCGCGGTCGAGTGGCGTGGCGTCGGCGACGTCGAACGGGCCGACCGCGGTGCGGCAGAGGCCGTCGAGGTGCGCGCCGACGCCGAGCACGGTGCCGAGGTCATGGGCGAGCGAGCGGACGTAGAAGCCACGGCTGCAGCGGACCTCGGCCGTCACGGCGGGGTGTGTCGGGTCGGTTGTGTCGAGGTCGCCGATCGCGAGCTCATAGACGGTGACCGGGCGCGGGTCGAGCTGCATCGGCTCGCCGCGGCGGGCCGCCTTGTAGGCGGGGACGCCGTCGCGCTTCACGGCGCTGAAGGCGGGTGGCACCTGCTCGATCGCGCCGCGGAACTGGTTGAGCTGAGCCTCGATCGCCTCGCGCGTCACCGCCGAGGCGTCGCATTCGGAGACGACCTCGCCGTCGGCGTCGTACGTGTCCGTCGCCGCGCCGAAGCGGATCACCCCTCGGTACGACTTCTCGGAGTCGACCAATTCGTCGATCAGCTTCGTGGCGTCGCCGATGGCGATCGGCAGGACGCCGGTCGCGGCCGGGTCGAGCGTGCCCGCGTGCCCGACCTTGCGAACGCCGCCGGCGCGACGGATCTGACGCACCACATCGAACGAGGTGATGCCCGCGGGCTTGTCGATGTTCAGGAATCCACGCAGCGCCACGGTTAACGGGCCATCGGCTACAGCTCGCGTCCCTCGTTGTGGGCCACGTCCCGCATCAGCGCGGTCAGCCGCTCCGCCTCCTCCATTGAGCGGTCGTGTTCGAACTGGAGCCGCGGCACGCGACGGAGGTGCACCTCTTTCGCCAGCTCGCGGTGAAGGAAACCCTCGCTGTGCTCGAGGGCCTCGAGCACCTCGCCACGCAGCTCGTCGTCGCCGAGGACGCTGACGTGGACTTTCGCGCGAGCGAAGTCGGGGGAAACCTCGACGCGCGTGATCGAGACCATGACGTTGGAGAGCGCGGGATGCTTGACGCGCCGCCGGATCAGATCGGCGAGCACGCTCTGCACCAGGTCGCCGACCTGCTCGGTGCGCCTGCTCATCTGAACGTTCTCCGAACGGGCTAGCGGGGGCCTTGGCTAGCGGGTGCGTTCCATGTGGTACGCGATGATCTCGTCGCCCTCCTGGAAGTCGGTGAACCCTTCGATCTGGATGCCGCACTCCAGGCCGGTCGCGACCTCGCGCACGTCGTCCTCGAAGCGCTTCAGGCTGGAGATGTCGTCGTCGTGGACGAGCTCGCCGTCGCGCATCAAGCGCGCCTTCGAGTTGCGCGTGACGGTGCCCTCGCGGACGTAAGAGCCGGCGATCGCGTTGCGGCGGCCGAGGCGGAAGATCTGGCGCACCTCGATCACCGCGTCCTGGCGCTCCTCGTAGATCGGATCGAGCATGCCCTGCACGGCTTGCTCGACGTCCTGGATGATGTCGTAGATGACGTTGTAGAGACGGATCTCGACGCCTTCTTGCTCGGCGAGGCGTTTCGCGCCGGTCTCCGGTTCGACGTTGAAGCCGATGATGACGCCGGTCGAGGCGACCGCGAGCTGGACGTCCGATTCGTTGATCGAACCGACCGAGGCGTGGATCACCTTGGTGTTCACCTCGTCAACGCTGAGGTCGTTGAGTGTGTCGACGAGCGGCTCGAGCGAGCCCTGGACATCGGCCTTGAGGACGATGTTCATGTCCTTCACGTTGCCCTGGTGGATCTCGCCGAACAGCGAGTCGAGCGTGACGGCTTCGCGCTCGTCGCCCTGGGCGGCCAGCGCGCGTCGGCGGTCCTCCGCCTCGCGCTTCGCGACCTTCTCGCTGGAACGGACCTCGAAGCGTTCGCCGGCGGGCGGCACGTCGCTGAGGCCCATCACCTCGACGGGTGTGGCGGGGCCCGCCTCTTTGACGCGGTTGCCCTCGTGATCGGCCATGGCGCGGACGCGGCCGGAGGTGAGGCCGCAGATGATCGCGTCGCCCTGATGCAGGGTGCCGGTCTGGACGAGCAGCGTGGCGTGCACGCCACGCTGCCGGTCGCTCGCGGATTCGAGGACGATGCCGACCGCATCGCGGTTCGGGTTCGCCTTCGGCTCGTTGAGGTCGGAGACGAGCAGCACGCTTTCGAGCAGTTCGTCGATCCCGGTGCCCTGGAGGGCTGAGACGGGTACGACCACCTGCTCACCACCAAAGTCCTCGGGGACGAGCTTGACCTCGGTGAGCTGGGTCTTGGCGCGGTCCACGTCCGCGCTCGGGACGTCGATCTTGTTGATCGCGATCACCATCGGGACGCCGGCGGCGCGGACATGATCGATTGCCTCGCGTGACTGTGGCATCAGCCCGTCGTCGGCGGCGATGACGATGATCGCGACGTCAGTCACCTGCGCGCCGCGGGCGCGCATCTGGGTGAACGCCTCGTGGCCGGGCGTGTCGATGAAGGTGAGCGTGCGGCCGTCCGGCGCGGTCGCCTGGTAGGCGCCGATGTGCTGGGTGATGCCGCCGGCCTCGGACTCGACGACCTTCGCGCGCCGGATCGTATCCAGCAGCGTGGTCTTGCCGTGGTCGACGTGGCCGAGGACGGCGACGACCGGCGGCCGCGTGACGGCGTCCGGATCGTCTTCCTCGACGAGGCGGAGCGAGGTGACCGCTGGCTCGCCGCCCTCGGCGTCCGGCTCGGTTTCGGCGGCGGCCTCGCGCTCCTCTTCCTCGGGTTCGAAGCCGAGGTCGGCGGCGACGACGGCGGCGGTGTCGAAGTCCACGACCTCGTTGATCGTGGCCATGACGCCGTTTTTCATCAGCTCCTTGATGACGTCAACTGGCGTCACACCGAGCGTCTCGGCGAGATCGCTGATGACAATCGCCTGGGGGAGCCGGACCGTCGTGGTCGGTTGGGTCATCGTGCTCGCTTTCCGGACCGCGCGCCGCCGGCGGCGATCGATGCTGGGGCGCGGGCCCCGGCTCCGACGCTACGCCTCGTCGCCGTCTTCGCCTTCGCTTTCGTCCTCTTCGTAGTCATCGATGAAATCATCGCCGTGCAGCGCGGCCTCGATCTCGTCTTCCTCGTACTCATCGAACGAGGGACGGCGGCTGCGCCGTTCGGGGCGCGCCGGCTGCCGCGCGGGCTGCCGCGCGGTTCCACCACCGCCACGCCGCCCGCGGCGCTGCTGCTGCTGTCGTTCGCGCTCTTCTTCTTCCTCGATCTGTCGCTCGCGGATCTCGTCGCCGAAGCGGAGGCCGCCGGTGTCTTCGCGGCGCGGCGCGGCGGGAGCAGCGGGCTCCTCGACCGGCGCCGCCGGGGCGACGGCCGCGGGCTCGTCCTCGCCGAACTCGGCGAGGATCTCCTGCTCGGGGGTGAGGCGGACCGCTTCCTCCTCGGCGGGTGGCGCCGCCGCGACCGGCTCGGGGGTGGCCCCCTCGCCGGGAAGCCCCGGACGCTCGTAGTCGGGCTGAGCCGGCGCTGCCGCGGCGGCCTCGGCCTCCCCGATCGAGGGGATCGCCGCGTGCTCGCGCACGGGTATCGCTTCCATGTTCGGCTCGGGCGGCGGGTAGAGATCGTCGCCCGCGGTGATCATCGAGCCCTCGCCGCGGATGTCGATACGGTAGCCGGTCAGCTTCGCGGCGAGGCGGGCGTTCTGCCCCTCTTTCCCGATCGCGAGGCTGATCTGGCGGTCCGGGACGGCAACGAAGGTCGTGTTCGTCTCCTCCCCGAGGTTGATCGACACAACCTCGGCTGGGCTCAGCGCGTTCGCGACGTACGCGAGGTCGTTCGGGTCCCAGCGGATCACGTCGATCCGTTCGCCGCTCAGCTCGTTGACGATGTTCTGGATGCGCGCGCCGCGGACGCCGACGACGGCGCCGATCGGGTCGATCCCGTCCTGGCGCGAGATCACGGCGACCTTGGTGCGGTAACCCGGTTCGCGGGCGATACCCATGATCTCGATCGTGCCGCGCGCGATTTCCGGCACCTCGAGTTCGAAGAGGCGGCGGAGCAATTCGGGGGCAGCGCGCGAGACGACGACCTGCGGACCGCGGGTCGCGCGGTACACCTCTTTGACGTAGACACGGAGCCGCTGGCCGATGCGGTAGTGCTCGGCGCGGATCTGCTCGGAGTAGGGCAGCACCGCCTCGGTACGTCCGAGGTCGAGGATCACCTGCTGGCGGCCGCGCTCGACGCGGAGCACGGTGCCGGAGACGATCTCCCCTTCCTTGCCGGTGAAGTCCTCGAAGACCGAGTCGCGCTCCGCTTCGCGGAGGCGCTGGAGCACGACCTGCTTCGCGGTCTGGGCGGCGATGCGGCCGGTCTGAGGGCTCGACTCGATCGGGCGACGCACGACGTCGCCGACCTTGGTGTCGCCGAAGCCGAGCTCCTTCGCCCGTTCGGGCGAGAGCTCGATCTCGTCGTCCTCGATCTCGTCGTCGTCGGTGATCGCCCATGTGCGCCAGGCTTCGATGTCGCCACCGTCGCGGTCGATCGAGACCTCGATCTCGGCGTACTGGAGCTCGTCCTTCTTGAAGGCGGGGGCCATCGCGGCTTCGACCGCGGCGAAGACGGAGTCCGAGTTGAGGTTCTTCTCAGCGGAGAGCTGAGTGATGGCGGTGACGAAGTCGTTCTTCATGCGCTCTGGTGCGCTCCCGATGTCGCCCGCACCGGAGCGGCGAGGCCGAACCGGAAGAGGCGGTAGTCAACAAAAAACGTGGGCACGGCGCCCACGTCTCTCAGTCGAGGCCGTGCGGAGCACTAGCGTAGCACCCGGGCGAGTGAGGGCTCAACAACTGCGTGTCGGGGGAAGCACGGACTGACGATGGCTCGGGAGAGTCACTGTTCAGGCTTCGCGGCAACCCACACCATCCGTGGCGAATCGTCCATGAGCGCGCTCCGCTCATAGTCCCCGTACACCTCGACGATCTCGAAGCCGGCTCGTTCGAGTAGATGTTCCATCTCGAAGCGGTAGACCCAGCGCAGGGTGTAAGTGGCTGTTGCTGGTCTGCCGTCCCGCTCCCCTCGATACCAGAGCTGACTCAGCTGCCGTGTCGGCCAGCACCGCGTACTCCACTCGGACCAGACGTGCCGCTCCGGTAGCGCGTGCCAGACGTTGCCGGCTCCGTCGCCGCTCGTCGAGGCAGTCAGGGCTGGGTCCGGGTTGAAGACATCGATCACCAGCTTCCCGCCCGGCGCGAGTAGTTCGAAGCAGCGGTGCAGAGTCGCCAGCTGATCCTCTGTCGTCAGGTTGTGCATGAAGACTTGCGCCGGAATCAACACCAGCGGCACCTGCCCGCCGAGGGCAAAGCTGCGCATGTCGCCCTGCGCCAGATCAACGCGCTCCAGCAGTCCCTGCGCTCGCAGCTTCTGGCGCGCGACTGACAGCATCTCGGAGAACGGATCGACGCCGATCACGCGGGTGCCCGCCTCTGCGATCGCGATCGCGATGCGTCCGGTCCCCACGCCCAGCTCGACACTCGGCTCGGCGGCCATGTCAACGTAGAACGCCAGGTCGTCAGTCCCGCTGAACTGCGTGTCGTAGATCTCGGCATGCGTTGTGTAGTAGTCAATCGGTTGCATCACGTGCCGGCCCCGTTTGCGCCGGAGGTGGCGCCCGCTTTAGCCCATCAACCCTTCGAGCAGTTCCTGCCGGATCGCCCGCACGCGCGCGACCACCTCGTTCCGAGGCAGCTGCTCGGCCTCCTCGGCGTCACGGCGTTTCAGCTCCACGACGCCCGCCTTGAGGTTCCGAGGCGACGCGGTCAGCCGGATCGGCACGCCGATCAGGTCGGCGTCGTTGAACTTGACGCCCGGCGACTCGTCGCGGTCGTCGAAGATGACGTCGATGCCGCCGTCTTGCAGCTCCTTGTAGAGCGCGTGCGCGTCGGTGGCGACGGCTTCGTCGCGGGCGAGGCTGAGGCCGACGAGGTGGACGTCGTGCGGGGTGATCGAGGCGGGCCAGATGATGCCGTCGTCGTCGTGGTGTTGCTCGACGGCGGCGGCGACGATGCGCTCGACGCCCATGCCGTAGCAGCCCATCGTCGGCATGATCTGCTCGTCTTGCTCGTCGAGAACGGTGACGCCGAAGGGGTCGGTGTACGTCGTCCCGAGGCGGAAGACGTGGCCCATCTCGATGCCGCGGCGGGCGACGAGCGGCGCCTCCACGCCGTCGGGGCAGTGGGCACAGAGGTGGCCGTCCTCGGCGAGGGCGATGTCATCGACGAGGACGGCCGTCCAGTCGCGACCATAGTTGGTGTTGCGGAGGTGGGTGTCGGGCTTGTTCGCGCCTGCCACGAGGTTCGGCGCGCCGAGGATCGAGACGTCGGCCACGACCTTGATTGCGGGGTTGACCTCGATCGGTGACGCGTAGCCCGCGACCAGGCCGTAGGCGCTGATCTGTGCGTCGCTCATCGGTTCGAGCGCGCGCGCATCGAGCGTGTTCATCAGCTTGACCTCGTTGATGTCGAGGTCGCCGCGGATCACGGCGAAGACGGGGAAGGCGTCGCCGCCGGCGCGCGGCTCGGCCATGACGAAGACCGCCTTGGCGGTCTGGCGTCGCTCGATGTCGAGGAACTCGGCGAGCGCCTCGATTGTCGTGGCGCCGGGGGTTTCGACTTCCTCGAGGTCCTGTGGGTCGCCCTCGAGTGCGGGCGGGCGGACGAAGTCGGCTTTCTCCTGGTTGGCGGCGTAGTTGCATTGCTCGCACATCAGGAAGGTGTCCTCGCCGGTGTTGGTGAGGTAGACGAACTCCTGGGAGCCCTTGCCGCCGATCGCGCCCGAGTCCGCATCGACCGTGACCGTGGGGATGCCGCAGCGGGCAAAGATGCGCTCGTAGGCGTGGAACATGTCGCCGTAGGACTGGTCGAGCCCCGCCTCGTCGACGTCGAACGAGTAGGCGTCCTTCATCGTGAACTCGCGAACGCGTACGAGGCCGTTGCGGGGCCGGGTTTCGTCGCGGAGCTTGGTCTGGATCTGGTAGAGCGTGACCGGCAGGTCGCGGTAGGAATTGGCGTGATCCTGGAAGAGTTTCGTGATCACCTCTTCATGGGTGGGGCCGAGGACCATCGCGCGCTCGCGCTTGTCGGTGAGCTGGAAGAGGACGTCGGCCATCGACTGGGCGCGGCCCGACTGCTCCCAGATCTCGGCAGGCTGGATAGTCGGGAGCAGCACTTCCTGGCCGCCGGCGCGGTCCATCTCCTCGCGGATCACCTGTTCCACGCGGCGCTTCACGCGTCGCCCGAGCGGCATGTAGGAATAGACGCCGGCCATGAGCTGGTCGATGAAGCTGCCTCGGACGAGGAGCTGGTGTGCGACGGTCTCCGCGTCCGCGGGCGCCTCGCGCAGGGTGTGTCCGAACTGCCGTGACATGCGCATTCGGCGAGGATAGGGGCCGCGCCTCACAGCGAACAACGAGGCGGCACGACCGCCTCGAGCGGTACACTCGCCGCAGCAGGAGCCGCCCTATGTGTGTGAGGGTCACCCGTGTCCGGGCGACGGCGACGCCGACGCGCGGATCTCTCTCAGCACTTCCTTCGTAGTCGAGGATTGGCGCGGACGCTCGTCCGCCGATCCGAGCTGAGCGCCGCCGATCTCGTGATCGAGATCGGTGCTGGTAGCGGCGTGCTGACGGCCGCGCTCGCGGAGCGCGTACGTGAGGTGCGGGCGATCGAGGTCGACTCGCGGCTGGCCTCGAGGCTGCGAGGGCGCTTCGCGGAGGAGCGCTCGGTCGCGGTCCTCGAGGCGGACTTCTTCGCGACGGAGCTGCCGCGGGAGCGATACTCGGTGTTCGCGAACGTGCCGTTTGCGCGCACGGCAGACGTGGTGCGGCGGCTGACCGAGGCGCGGTCCCAGCCCGAGGACGTCTATCTCGTGGTGCAGGCGGAGGCGGCGGCGCGCTTCCTCGGACGGCCGTTTCGCGACGAGACGGTGCAGTCGCTGAAGCTGAAGCCGTGGTGGCACGGCGAGGTCGTGCACTGGTTCGAGCGACATGACTTCGAGCCACCGCCGGGCGTGGACTGTGTGTTGCTGTGGCTGGCGCAGCGGCCTCGTCCGCTGATCGCGGACGAGCAGCGCTCGCGGTATCTGCGGTTCGTCAGCCGGGCGTTCGGGATCGACGACGTGGGGCGCGGGTTGCGCGGGCGTTTCACAGCTCGGGAGCTCGCGATCCTCGGGAAGCGGTTGGGTTTCGGGCGCCGGGAGTCGCCGACGACGCTGAGCTTCGAGCAGTGGTTGGCGCTGTTCAGACAGCAAGCGGTGGCGCGGCGCTAATCCAAACGAGGAACGACCAGCTCTGCCGCCGCGATTGCTTGTTCCCGGCCGCCGTCACGCGAGGGGAAGATCGAGACCATGAGGCTGCCGTTGCGGATGTAGAGCTGCCCGAGGCCAGTCCAGTAGGCCTCGTCCGCGATGCCCGCGACCTCTTCGAGTTCGACGCTGCCGCCGGCGCTCTCCTGGAAGAGGTCGGAGTCGACCTCGAGATCGAAGATGCCTACCTGAAGCGCCTTGACCGGCAGCGTCGCGTCGTTGACCCACTCGCATGCGCTGAAGACGCGGATCACCATCGGTTCGACGCTGGTCACGGTCGCCCCGAGCAGCTCGCCGGCCTCTTCCACGGTGAGCAGCGAGCAGGCTTCGATGTCCTCGCGGGTGGCGTTGGCGGCCTCGGTGGCCTCGGCCTCGCGGGCGGCCTGCGGGTCGACGCCGAGGTCGTCGTTGCCTCCGCCACAGGCTGCGAGGAAGACGGCGGCGGCGATCATGAGCGCGGCGAAGCGTGATCTGCTCATCGGCACCCAGGATCCTCCGTTCGGCGGCGGTCGGCGCCGAGCATAGAGGTCGCGCTCGCCGGCGGCACCCCGGGCCGCGGCTTCGGTAGGCTCGTCGCATGACCGAGGACGCCGTCCAGCCACCACCCAAACCCGAGCGCCCTCGCGACGAGCTGGGGCGGCCGCTGCCGGCCGGATCCGAGGACCGCCTGCACCTTCCCAACTTCGATGCACTGAATGTCGAGGAGAACCACGCGCTGGCGATCGAGCTCTTCAACGCGCGCAACTTCTTCGGCGCGCACGAGGCGTGGGAGACCTGCTGGGCGCAGTCGAAGGGCATCGAAGAGGAAGAGTTCTTCAAGGGCCTCGCCCAACTCGGCGCCGGATACACCCACTGGCTGCGCGGGAATCCGCACGGCGTGCAGGCGCTGCTGGGACGCGCGCTCGAGCGAATCGGGCTCCTCGGATCGCCGCATCGCGGGATCGACACCGGCGCGTTCGTGGCGATTCTCGGGGCGGACGTGCGGGCGATGGATGGGCTGGGGCGCGGTGAGCAGCCGGAGTTGGGGGAGCGGCGGGTGCCGGAGCTTCGATAGAAACACAGGCGGGCTGGCCGATTGCTCGGCCTCGTGAGCGCGGCCTGGCGCGCTTTGCCGTCCGCTCCGCCCACTCCTAGAGTGTGGCGCGAACGCGCGGCGAGGTTCGAGGGTGTCATGAGTTTCGAGTACGGCGTCTTCGACCACATTGAGCATCTGCCGGGCGTCCCGCTGAACCAGCTCTATC
The DNA here is from genome assembly GCA_965248675.1 of Dehalococcoidia bacterium. Lineage (GTDB taxonomy): Bacteria > Chloroflexota > Dehalococcoidia > UBA2979 > UBA2979 > UBA6627. The sequence goes on along the minus strand of CBDFJZ010000008.1, from coordinate 464,033 downwards.
GTGACCGGCTGACCCAGCTCGAGGCGCTCGATCAGGCCGGGTTCTTCGCGTATCACCTCGCGGAGCATCACACCCCCGCGGTGCACAGCATGGCGCCCTCGCAGAACGTGTTCTTGGCGGCGGCGTCGCAGCGGACGAGCAGGCTGCGGTTCGGTCCCGGCGTCTACGTGCTGCCGCTCCACCACCCGCTGCGACTGATCGAAGAGGTGAGCATGCTCGACAGCCTGTCCGAGGGGCGCGTCGAGATCGGTGTCGGACGCGGCGGAGTGCTGGAGGCCTACTTCTGGGGACAAGAGTCCGATCCCGAGACGAATCAGGCGCGCTACGACGAGACGCTCGAGATCCTGGTGCGCGGGCTCAGCAGCGAGACGCTGTCGTACGAGGGTCGGTTCTGGCAGTTCGACGAAGCACCGATGCGGCTCGGTCCGATCCAGCAGCCGTACCCGCCGCTCTGGTACATGCGGAACCCCGAGACCGCCGCGCAGCACGGGATGAACTGCATCGTCGTCGGATCCGTCGACACGCTCGAGGCGAACGTCATCCGCTATCGACGGCTCTGGGATCACTACCAGGGCGAGGGCGCGCTCACCGCGCAGGGGACCGTGCCGAAGCTGGGGCTGGTCGTGCACACGGTGGTGGCGGAGACGGACGAGGCGGCGATCGAGGCGGCGGGGCCGGCGTGGGAGTCGTACCGCTGGAACCTCGGCACGCCTCGTCGGCTCGAAGCGGAGCGGCGGCAGCTCACGCAGTTCCTCGGGCGCTCGGATTCAGGTGACGGGCCAACAGGCAGTCCCGACCGCCACAAAGCCGTGGACGAGCGCCGCGACCTGGAGCAGGCGTTGGAGCAGCTCTCCGAGGAGGAGCGACAGACGCGCCGTCAGCGACGGCGGCTCCCGGGCGAGATCGCCGGCGGTGTGATGGCCGGATCGCCGGCCTCGCTCCGCACCTTCATGGAGGAATACGTCAGCACCGGCGCGAACTACATCGTCTGCTCGTTCCAGTGGGGGAGCCTCTCCCACGAGCAGGCGATGCGCTCGATCGATCTCTGGGCGAACGAGGTGATGCCGGCCTTCGCCGGCTGACCGCGGGCGGTCCCGCTACTTAGTGATCCCGGCTCCCGCGGGGAGGGGCGCCTTGTCCTCGATCACCTCGTCCAGCAGCAACCGTGTCTCGTCGAGGACGGTGTCGTAGGGGTAGTGGCCGACGAGGTCTTCGCCGCGCTTGAGATTGACGCCCAGCGGGCCGCACCACATCCCGATGTCGGCGTCGTCGGTTTCGCCGGGGCCGTTCACGCGGCAGCCCATCACCGCGATCGTCACGTCGTAGCCGGCGGCGTACGCGGACATCTCCTTCACGTCCTGGGCCAGCTCGATGAACTTCTCGTTCTCGACGCGGGAGCACGAGGGGCAGCTGATGATGTTCAGCCCGTGGTCCAGGGACGACGGAACCGAGCGGAACCGCCCGTTCGCGATGTCCTCGAGGATCTCCCGGCCAACCGTGATCTCCTGCCCCTTGTCATCGAACGGCAGCGTCAGTGACACCCGGATCGTGTCCCCGATCCCTTCCGAGATCAGCTGCTCGAAGGCGACGCGGGTCTTGATGATCCCGTCGGGTGGCATCCCCGCCTCGGTCACCCCGAGGTGTAACGGCACCTCCGGCCGCTCGATCGAGAAGCGGCGGTTGCCCTCGACGACCTTGCGCCAGTCCGAGTCCTTCATCGAGACCACGTACCGCGTGAACCCGAGGTCATCGAGGATGCGCGTGTGTTGGAGCGCGCTCTCGACCATCGCGCCGACGTCGTCTTTGCCGAATTTTTGCCTAAGCACCGGATCGACGGATCCGCAGTTAACGCCGACTCGCAGTGCGACGTCGTGCCGCACGGCCTCCTGCGCGATAAAGGCGACCTTGTCCTCGACCGCCTTGTCCTTTTCGTGATGGTGGAGGTGGCCGGGGTTGTAGCGAACCTTGTCGACGAACGGGGCGACCTCGGAGATCAGGCGGTAGCTCTCCTGGAGGTCAACCGAGAGGTTGGCGCCGGTCGTGCGGGTGCGGTCACGGACCTCGGACAGGGCGCGCACGTCAGCTTTGGAGTCGACGGCGATCCGCACGAGGTCGGCGCCGGCGGCCTGGATCAGCTCGACCTGGCGGACGGTGGCGTCGGTGTCCTGGGTGCGCGTGGCGGCCATCGACTGCACCGCGATCGGCGCGCCGCCGCCGATCTGGATCGAGCCGACGTGGACCGCGCGCGTCGGGTTGCGTCGAGTCATGTCGTTTGCCCTCGCAAGCGCCCATTTCACCTCGGGAGCAGGCACGCGGCGCTTGCTGGGAGGCTATCGCATTGCTCTCAGAGGGGTCCGATCGACGCGCTAGCGGAAGACGGATTCCCCGTTGGCGATACGGCTGATGTCGATGAAGGTGATGACGAGAGCGAAGCTGATGAAGAGGACGAAGCCCGCCATGTGGACGATCGCTTCCTTCTCCGGCGCGATCCGTTTGCCGCCTCGGACGATCTCGACGAGCAAGAAGAAGATGCGACCGCCGTCGAGCATCGGCAGTGGCAGCAGGTTGAGGATCCCGAGGTTGATCGAGAGCAGCGCGGCGAGCTCGAGCAGCGGCGACACGGCGTCGCTCGCCGCCTCCTGGCTGCGGGCGACTTCGCCGACGGTCTGACCGATGCCAATCGGGCCCGCGAACTGGGGTCCGCTGCCGCCTCCGCCATCGAACCAGCCTCGGATCTCGTTCTGCGCGAGGATCAGCGTGTCCCAGGTCTGGCGGAAGCCGTTCGGGATCGACTCCCAGGGTGGCTGCGCGACGGTCTCGGTGAAGGGGCGGCCGTCGGGCGCGACGACGGCGGGGGCGATGCTGATCCCGGTCGGCCCTTGCCCGACCGGAGGGCTGCGTCGGGCGTCGACGGGGATGGTGATGAACTCGCCGTCGCGGCGGACGCGGATGTCGACGGTACTGCCGACGTTGAGGCGGATGTAGCGGCTCGCCTCGGCGACGTTGAGCGTGTCGCGCCCGGCGATGGTGTAGATGACGTCGCCCTCCTGGAGGCCGGCGGCTTCGGCGGGGCTATCCGGGACGACGGTGGAGATGCTGGCGCGGCCGACGGCGACCTCGTGCGGGAAGCTGAGCGCGAGGGCGAAGAGGAAGACCGGGAGGATCAGGTTCACGACCGCGCCGGACGCGAGGACGATCAGGCGCTGCCAACGGGGGCGCACCGACAACGAGCGCGGGTGCTCCGATTGCTCTTCGCCTTCTAGACGCACGAAGCCGCCGATCGGGAGCCAGTTCAGCGAGTACTCGGTCTCGCCGTACTTGAAGGCGGCCACGCGCGGCGGGAAGCCGAGGCCGAACTCGTGGACGTAGATGCCGAACGCCTTCGCGGTGAAGAAGTGGCCGGCCTCGTGCGCCATCACGAGGGCGATCAGGATGAGGAGGAACAGCGCGGCGGAGCTGAACGCGTCGAAGAGGTAGATGAAGCCGACGGCGATGCCCGCGACCACCACCAGCAGGGTGATCGCGCGGCGCGCCCAGTCGTGGGCGCTCGGCGGGCGCCCCGCCTCGGCGCGGCGCTCGTGGAAGCCTTCGTTCATGCCACTCCCGCGGAAACAGCCTGGTCGACGACGCGGCGGCCCCACTGTTCGGCCGCCAACAACGCCGGCAGGTCTGGTTCAATCGTCGGGTGGTGGGACTCCAAGGCTAACGCCAGCAGTCGGGGAATGTCCGTGAATCGGCAGCGGCCGGCGAGAAAATTCGCCACCGCAGCTTCGTCTGCGCCTGATACGGCTGCCGCCGTGGTGTCCTCGCGACGACCGGCCTCGAGGGCGATATCCAGCGCCGGGAAGCGATCGTGCTCGACAGCGCCGAAGTGGAGTGCGCCGCGGGCGGCGAGATCCAACGGTGGCGCAGGCTGAGCCGGCGCGCGATCGGGGTAGGCAAGGGCGACCTGAATTGGCAGGCCCATGTCAGGTTCGCCGAGCTGCGCCTTCACAGAACCGTCGGCGAAGGTGACCATGCTGTGAATGACGCTCTCGCGGTGCTGGAGGATGTCGATCCGCTCGAGCGGGATGTCGAAGAGCCAGCGTGCTTCGATCGCCTCGAGGCCCTTGTTGAAGAGGGTGGCGCTGTCGACGGTGATCTTTTTGCCCATGTCCCAGTTCGGATGATGGGTGGCCTGTTCCGGCGTGACGGCAGCGAGCTGGTCGAGATCGAGATCGCGGAACGCGCCGCCCGAGGCGGTCAGCGTGAGGCGGTCGATGCGCTCCGGCGGCTCTCCCCAGAGGCATTGCCAGATCGCCGAATGCTCCGAGTCCACCGGGCGCAGTTCGGCGCCGCTGGCGCGGCCCTCCTCGAGTGCGGCGAGCACCGCGGGACCACCGACGACGAGCGCCTCCTTGTTCGCGACCGCGACGGGCGTGCCGGCGCGGAGCGCGGCGATCGTCGGTGCAAGGCCGGCGAGGCCGTTGGTCGCGGCGAGGACGACGTCGACGTCCGGTCTCGTCGCGATCGTTTCGAGGTCGGCCCAGTCGGCGTCGGAGGCGCCGCGGAGCGCGTCGGCCTCGGGGCCGGGGAGGGCGGAGATGGCCGCGGGCTGGAACTCGCGCACCTGCTCCGCCAGGAGCGCGACGTTCGTGCCGCCGGCGAGCGCGGCGACCTCGAACTGGCCGGGAGCGCCGCGGATCACGTCGAGCGCCTGGCGGCCGACGGAGCCGGTCGAACCGAGGACCGCGACCCTGATCACGCGTAGCCGTCCTTCATACGAGGGGTCATGCTGGGAACCATCGCAACATCCAATATATCCACGGCGCGGCAAAAAACAGCGAGTCGAGGCGATCGAGGAAGCCGCCGTGGCCGGGGAGGATGTGCGACACGTCCTTCACGCCGATGCGGCGTTTGAGCGCCGATTCAACGAGATCGCCGAGGATCGCGACGAGCGGGGCGCCGATCGCGATGCCAACGACCGTGGCCGTCCGATACGAGCCGACCTCATCGAGCGGATCCGCAGGCTGGGGATCGAGGGCGAGGATCGCGATCACTGCGGCCGCGGCGCCGAAGGCGAAGCCGCCGATCGCGCCTTCCCAGGTCTTGTTCGGCGAGATCTTCGGGGCGAGCTCGTGGCGGCCGACCAGGCGGCCAACCGTGTACGCGCCGGTGTCGGTCGCGAACACGGTCGCAAGGAGCACGATCAGCCAGCGCTGGCCTTCGCCGGCGTCGCGCAGCAGCACGAAGTGCGAGCCGAGGACCGCGAGGTACAGCACCGCGCCGATCCACCAGCCTGCCATTGAGTCGGCGAAGGGGTTGCCACCTCGGATCAGCAGCGCGATCGCGACCGCGGTCAGTGGCATCAACGCCCAGATCGCGGGGCCTGCGCCGGTGCGCGTGAGCGCGACCAGCAGCGCGGTTGCGGCGGCGGCGCTGACCGGGACGGTGAGCTCGCCTTCCTCGGACTGGGCGGCGCGCACCAGCTCGAAGGTGGCGACGGCGAGGATCGCCTCGATCGCGGCGGCAAAGACTGGCTCGGGGACGGCGAGCAGCCCTGCGAGCAGCGGCAGCCCGATCGCCGCGACGATCAGTCGCTGCGTGAGCACGGGGCCGGCGCCCTAGGCGCCGGGCTCGTCGGGGAGCGGCTCCTCGTCGTCCCCGTTGGGAACGAGGCCGAAGCGGCGCTGGCGGTGACCGAACTCAATGAGCGCGGCGTCGACGGCTTCAGCGCCGAAGTCCGGCCAGAGCGTGTTGGTGAAGTAGTACTCCGCATAGGCCGCCTGCCAGACGAGGAAGTTCGAGACGCGGACTTCGCCGCCGGTGCGGATCAGCAGATCTGGCTCCGGGAGGCCGGCGGTGGTGAGGCGCGAGGCGATCGACTCCTCGGTGACCTCGCCGGCGGGGACGCCGTCGCGGATCAGCTGCTGCACGGCCTCGACGATGTCGGCGCGGCCGCCGTAGTTGAAGGCGAGGTTGAGGATCAGCTTAGAGTTGCCGCGGGTGCGGTTGACGGCTTTCTCGACGCGGCCGCGGAGCCAGCCAGGAAGGCGTTCGAGGTCGCCGAGGTGACGGAGCTGGACGCCCGATTCGTCGAGTTCGTCGAGGTGGCGATCGATGAAGTCGCGGCCGAGGCGGAGGATCGACTGCACCTCGGCGCGGGGGCGGCCCCAGTTTTCGGTCGAGAAGCCCCAGAGTGTGAGCACGCCGACGCCGTGCTGGCCGCAGCGCTCGATCACGGGCCGGATCGCCTCGGCGCCGGCGCGATGGCCGTCGGCGCGGCTGAGGCCGCGCGCCTCGGCCCAGCGGCCGTTGCCGTCCATGGTGATCGCGACGTGGTGCGGCACGACGTGGAGTCGCGGCAGGGGCGGGGCTACCGGGGCCGGTTCGACGACCAAGTCGATCTCCCGTGATCCGCCGACGGCGGACCTGAAACTGGAGGTGATGAGGCGTCCCGCCCGCGGCATCGTGTGTGATGGCGTCCCGCCAGGCCTCAGACCTGCAGTAGCTCTGCTTCCTTCTCCTTGCCGAACGCCTCGAGCTGTTCGATTCGCTCGTGGGTCAACTTCTCGATATCGCTCTCGCCACGATGCTCGTCGTCCTCGGAGAGGTCGTGGCTGCGCAGCGCCTTCTTCAGCTCGTCCATCGCGCGCCGGCGGGCGTTGCGGACCGAGATGCGCGCCTCCTCGGTCTTGCCGTGGAGCTGTTTGACCATCTCCTGCCGGCGTTCCTCGGTCAGCGCGGGGATCGGGAGGCGGATGATCTTGCCGTCGCTCTGCGGCGTGATCCTGATGTCGCTGGTTTGGATCGCCTTCATGATCGGGTCGGTCGCGCTCTGATCCCAGGGCTGGATGGTGATCAGCTGCGCCTCGGGCGCCCCGAGGGTGGCGAGCTGATTCAGCGGCATCCGTTGGCCGTAGTGCTCGACCTGGAGATGCTCCACCAACCCCGTGCTGGCCCGGCCCGTGCGGACGGTGGCGAGGACGTTGCGGTAGGCCTCGACGGCCTTTTCCATGCGGTCCTCAGCGTCGAGGAGGATCTCGTCGATCATCGCCGGCGGCCTCCGTTGTTCGATCGTGGATCCGCGGCACCACGATAGCGCACGCGTGTGACGCCTCGCGAGGGGCCTCGGCCTCTGCCGGCGCTTCGCGGTTGGTTGCGCTGGTTCTCGCTTCGGCTCGGGCCGTTCGTCTTGTGAGCGACCCACCGCCGACGAGCCGGAGTTCCTAGCCGCCGAGCTCGAAGCGGGAGAAGCGGCCGATCTTGATGTTCTCGCCGGTCTGGGCGATCACTGCCTGGACGAGGTCTTCGATCGTCTGGCCGGGCTCGCGGATGAACGACTGCCCGAGGAGCGCGTGATCCTCGCGGTCGCCGGGGGCGTCCTCGGGGACCTCGTCGGCAGTGAGGCCGAGCGGGTTCATCGCCGCGACCTGCATCGCAACGTCCTTCGCGAGCTGCTTGAAGGTGTCGGTGCGGGCGACGAAGTCCGTCTCGCATTGCACCTCAACGAGCGCGCCGATGCGACCGGCGCCGTGGATGTACGCCTCGACGACACCCTGGCTGGTCTCGCGATCGGATCGCTTGGCGGCGGCTGCGACGCCTTGCTGACGGATCAGCTTGCGGGCCTCGTCGAAGTCGCCGCTCGCTTCCTCGAGGGCGCGCTTGGCGTCCATGACGCCGGCGCCGGTTTCCTCGCGCAGGCGCTTGATGTCGCTGGTGGTAACCACGGGGACTCCTCGTCCTCACGTGCTGACGCGAGGTGTGACTGCTGGGTGCTACTCGGCCGCCGGTGCCGCTGCTTCGGCCGGGCCTGCGTCGGACGGAGCGTCGCCGGCCGCTTCGGCGGCCGCCGCGGTTTCCGCGGCCTGGAACTGCTGCTCCACCTCGCCGACGGCGACGCCCTCGAGGACGGCGTCGGCAACGAGGGTGGTCATCAGCTGGATCGCGCGGATGGCGTCGTCGTTGGACGGGATCGGGAAGTCGATCACATCCGGGTCGGCGTTGGTGTCGCACATCGCGACGATCGGAATCCGCGAGCGGTTCGCCTCGCGAACGGCGATCTCCTCCATCGACGGATCGACGATGAAGACCGCGCCGGGCGGCCGCTCGAGCGAGCGCACGCCAGAGAAGGCGCGGGTCAGCCGCTCGTACTCCTTCTGCAGCATCAGACGCTCGCGCTTGGTCTGGCGCAGGCTGACGCCGGCGGTTGCAGCCTCAGCGGCCTCGGCTTCGGGATCGGGCTCCGGAGCGGCGGCGAAGCCTTCGCTGAGCTCGTTGTAGTACTGGATGCGCTTCGAGATCGTCTGGAAGTTGGTCAGCGTGCCGCCGAGCCAACGGTTATTGACGTAGGGCATGCCGCAGCGCTCAGCTTCGCGCTCGACGATCGCGCGCGCCTGCTTCTTGGTGCCGACGAACAGCACCTTGTCGCCGCTGGAGGCGACTTCACGCACCTTGTCGAGGCCGGCCTGGAGCCTCGGGACGGTCTGGGCGAGATCGAGGATGTGAATGCCGTTGCGCTCACCGAAGATGAACGGCCGCATATTCGGGTTCCAGCGACGGGTCTGGTGCCCGAAGTGGACGCCAGCCTCGAGCAGCTGGCGCATGGTGGTAGCTGTCGCCACCGCATACCTCCTGTTGGCGTCCGGCGCATAGATTTACCCGCGCTGGCGGCGAGGGCAGGCGTCGGCGTACGTGTGTTCGTTCGCGTCGGTCAGTATAGAAGCGCCTGCGCTTGTGGGAAGGGCGGATTTCCCGACCTCTGGCGCTCGCCGCTTGCGAAGCGGCGAGTTCGCCCTGATCATTGGTCTCTGCTTGCCGTGCGGTCTTCTCTCGCCGGCGACGTTGCGCCGAGGAGTGACCGCGTGCCGAGATACGACTATCGCTGCGCCAAAGGCCATCGCTACGAGACGCAGGAGCCGTTTGGTTCCCCGTCCGAGCATCCCTGCGAAAAGTGTGGTGCGGTGGCGAAGCGGCAGCTCTCCATCCCCGCGCTCGCGTTCAAGGGCAGCGGCTTCTACGTCACCGACTCGCGGAAGTCGGGCAGCGACTCCGACGGATCGAGCAGTTCCTCGTCGGACTCACCGTCGGACAACGCCCCGTCGTCGGACAACGGCTCCTCGTCTCGCGATTCCGCTTCGAAGAGCAAGACGACGAAGAAGGCCAAGAAGAGCAAGGCGTCCAAGAGCGACGGCTAGGACCGCGGCCGCGTGCGCGCCGTCGTCCAGCGCGTTTCCTCGGCGAGCGTCACGGTCGAGGGTGAGACGATCGTCGCGATCGGGCCGGGCCTGCTCGCCTACGTCGGCGTCGGTCCCGAGGACGGCGTCGCCGAGGTCGAGTGGCTGGCGTCGAAGCTGAGCACGCTGCGGATCTTCGCGGACGAGGCCGGCCGCTTCGATCGCTCGCTGGTCGACGCGGGCGGCGCGGTCCTCGTCGTCTCGCAGTTCACGCTCTATGCCGACACGCGACGCGGGCGGCGGCCGTCGTTCACCGAGGCGGCGCCGCCCGAGATCGCCGAGCCGCTCGTCGAACAGCTCGTGGATCGACTTCGCCTCGATGGAGTCGAGGTCGCCACCGGCCGGTTCGGCGCGCACATGCTCGTGGACGCAGTCAACGACGGGCCGGTGACGATGATCCTCGATACCGACGATCGCGATCGCCCCCGACGCGGCTGACCGCCCCCGGCTAGAGGTGCTGGAATCGAAGCCGGTCGCCGTCGCGCGCGAAGCGGCCCGGACCCCGGGTCCGCGGCGCGATCGTGTGTTTGTCACGCCTGAGCCGCGTGAGCAGCTGGTGATCGTGGCCCAGCGAATACGAGCTGGCGCCCATGGCGCCCGGACGAGCCGCCGACGACCGCGAAACCGATCGGTGATCAGCTCGAACCGACCTCGATCGTCTGCACTTGCGGCGACGACCGGCGATACGGGGGTCAGGTCGTGAGCCGCGGTACGCCGTCGGATCCCCGAACTGCGGTGTACGACTTCGTCAGCAGCAAGAAGCGCTCGCGCCGGATCTCGCAGTCCGGAAACAGCTCCTCCATCTCGCGGTAGCTCACTAGCCGAATCTCGCGAACGATCTCGTCGACACGGGCGGGCGACGGTCGGGTGAGGAGCCCCCAGACGGTGAAGTTGCGGAGCAGACGGCGCTGCCAGCCTCGTGGCAGGAAGTGAATCAATGGGGTCAGATAGTGCGGCTCGACCGGGAACGATCGGGCAGGGGTTTGCACCCAGAGGCCGGCCGCCGTCCGCGAAGCCTCGGAAGCGAAGCGCTTCTGTTGCTCGAACGTCGACAGATGCTCGAGGACGGAGTTGGAGTACGCGATATCGAACGCACCCGCGCGAAACGGGAGACGGGTACCGTCACCCTGCACAAACGTGAGGGTCGCTGAAGCGCTTCGCGGCACGGGCTGGAGGGATCCGAGATTGACGAGCGTGACCGCGCTCGTAATGTCGATCAACTGCCAGTTGAAGGGAGTTCCGCCGACATCGAGAATCTTGGTCTCGGCGCCCGGGCCAAACAGAGCGGCGAACTCCGCCATTCGCTTCCGGCGGAAGAAGCGCGCAAGTGCACCGTACAGGGTATGGATGTTGACGGTGAAGACTCGCTGTCAGACCGCGGAGACGGCGGGGCGAGAGTGTACCCCTTCGCCGGACCTGATGAACGCCACCGAGTGTGCCGTAGACGACCCTACGTGCGGACCAAGATGACGGTGGTAGGCGCCTGCCGGACAGCCGTCCGGATGCGCCCGCGGAGGCTGCGCACCGGCATCACCCAGCGTCCGATGCTCGTCCTCGACGGGCCCTGGTCGCAGCGCGGTCAGTCCTCGTAGACGATGAACTCGACGAGGTTCTGCTCTGGATCGCGGGTGTAGATCGACGTGCCACGGCCCTCGCCGCCTTGCGCGCCGCCGCGCATCGGAACAGGACCACGCACGACCTCGGCGCCGGCGGTTTCGAGGAGTGCGCTCACTTCGGCCAGCGTGCCGTTCCAGACGAACCAGAGGTCCGCGCTCCCGGGCTGGGCGGTGGGACCGCGGAGGGTGAAGTCGGGGCGCTGCCAGAGCGCGGGCGGATGGACGTTGATCTTCTGCTCGGGGCCGACGGCGATGGCGGGGACGCCGTTACCGGCGCGCCATTCCTCCTCGTAGAGGATGTTGAAGCCAAGCGATTGGTAGAAGGCGAGCAGGGGTTCAGGGTCGGCGGCGGGGATGGCGACGTGGTCGAAGCGGGAGACGGGCATCGGGGTTCACCTCGCGCGGTGGGTGCCGGACGGAATCGGAGTCGACTCGTAGGGGAAACGTCGGCCGTCTGGGTGGCATCCAGGTCGCCTTCGGCGTTGTTGCAGAGTTCGGTAGATCCCGCCCGCCTGCCCAAATCCCTGTGGGGCTTCCGCCTCACACCCCCGGTCAGCGGACGCTTTGCGGCCTCGGGCATCGTCGGCCTGAGCTGGGCACCGCCCGAAGACCGCCAGGAGTCCGCGTCGGAGCGAGAGCCACCATCCGCCCCACGCAGGACGCCTGCTCGGTCGTGACGGAGCGGAAGGTTGAACTCCGCCCTGGCAGACAGGCTCGCCAGCGCTTGGCGCCGAACGACTGGGGCTAGGTGAGGCCTTGCTCTTGGAGGACGCGCAGCATCGTGGAACCGATCTGCGAGGGCGACTCGACCACCTCCGCGCCGGCCTCGCGCAGCGCCTGCTGCTTGGCGGAGGCGGTGCCGGCCTGGCCCGCGATGATCGCGCCGGCGTGGCCCATGCGGCGGCCGGGGGGTGCGGTGGCGCCGGCGATGAAGGCGACGACGGGCTTCATCATGCCGCTGATGTAATCGGCGGCCTCTTGCTCGGCGGTGCCGCCGATCTCGCCGATTAGCACGACCGCCGCCGTGTCGGCGTCGGCCTGGAACAGCTCGAGCGCCTCGCGCTGGGAGGTGCCGATGATCGGGTCGCCGCCCACGCCAACGCTGCTGCTCTGGCCGATCCCGAGGCGGGTCAGCTGGTCGACGGTCTCGTAGACCAGGGTGCCGGAGCGGGAGATCACGCCGACGTTGCCTTCCGCGTACACGTCGATCGGCATGATGCCCGCCCGAGCGCGCTCCGAGACTGAGATGACGCCAGGGCAGTTGGGACCGATCAGGCGCGTGTTCGACTGCTGGAGGTAGGCCTTCGCCTTGACCATGTCCAGCGTCGGGATGCCCTCGGTGATGCAGATCGCGGTCGGGACGCCGGCGTCGGCGGCCTCGATGATCGCGTCTGCCGCGAAGGGGGCGGGGACGAAGATCAGCGAGACGTTCGCGTCGAACTCCTCGACGCCTTCGCGGACGGTGTTGAGCACCGGGAGGTCGTTGATCACCTGCCCGCCGCGGCCCGGCGTGACGCCGCAGACGACGTTCGTGCCGAAGGCGAGCGAGGTTGCGGCTTCGCGCTGACCGGCCCCGCCGAAGCCCTGGATGAGGACGCGGCTGTCCTGGTTGAGAAGTACTGGCATCGCTGCGCCCCTAGCTCGCATCCGTGGCGGCAGCCACGGCCTTCTGCGCCGCTTCGGCGAAGCCGTCGGCGGGGATCAGATCGAGCCCGGAGTCGTCGAGGATCTTCACTCCCTCCTCGACGTTGGTGCCGGCGAGTCGAACGACGGTGGGTTGCGGTATCAGCCCCTCGTTCTTCGCGATCACCACGCCGTCCGCGATGATGTCGACGCGGGCCAGACCCCCGAAGATGTTGACCAGGACGGCGGTGACGTCCGGGTCTGAGCAGATGATCTTCAGCGCGGTCACCACCGTGTCCGCGCTGTTCGCGGTGCCGATGTCGAGGAAGTTGGCCGGCTGGCCGCCCTCGAAATTGAGCGCATCCATCGTCGCCATCGCGAGGCCCGCGCCGTTGACCAGACAGCCGATGTTCCCGTCCAGCTTGACGTAATTCTCGATGCCCGCCTCTTTCGCCTCGACCTCGCGGGCGTCCTCTTGCGTGGTGTCGCGCAGCTCGGCGAGGCGCTGGTGCCGGTAGTCGGCGTTGTCGTCGGTGGAGAACTTGGCGTCGGCGGCGAGGAGCTTCCCGTCGCCGGTCACGACGAGCGGATTGATCTCGGCGATCGCACCGTCGTTTTCCTCGAACGCCCGCACGAGGTTGGTCATGACGTCGGTCGCTGGACGCAGCAGGTCGCCGTCGAGTCCGGTCGCGAAGGCGAGCGCGCGACCCTGGAAGGGCTGGAACCCGCTGTGCGGGTAGACGAGCTGGTTGTGGATCGCGTCGGGGTTCGACTCCGCGACCGCCTCGATGTCCATCCCGCCCTCTGCCGAGGCGATCACGACCGGCTTGCCGGCGGAATTGTCGATTGCGATGCTGAGGTAGAGTTCGCGGGCGATGTCGATCTGCTCCTCGACGAGGACGGTGTGCACCGGGAGACCGGCCGGCCCGGTCTGGTGGGTGACGAGCTGCATGCCGAGGATCTCGCGCGCGGCGTCGCGTGCCTCCTCGGCGGTGCCGGCGAGTATTACGCCGCCGCCCTTGCCGCGGCCGCCAGTGTGGGCCTGTGCCTTGACGACCACCTTCCCGCCGAGTTCGCCGGCGGCGATGTGCGCTTCCTCGGGCGTGCGCGCGACGCGGCCGCGCGGGACCGGAACGCCGTAGTCGGCGAGCAGTTCTTTCGCCTGGTATTCGTGCAGCTTCATGGAGGCTGGCTCCGTTCTGTGCCCGGTTCCTCGGGAAGGGCTGGGTCGTGGGAACATCGGCCACTGTCGCGCGATCGGGGACGCGCCTGTTGCGCCCTGTGGTCCGCGGGCGCGCTGCCGAACGGCCCTGGGGGCCGCGCTCACTCGCCGATCGGCCCCCACGGGACCGAGGGCGCATCGTAGCATCGGGTCAAGTGCGGGCAAGGACGGGCGCACACGGGTCGCTGCAAGCGCCCGGCGGCGTACGATCGAACCGCCCGGGAGTCAGATGAGGACGGTTCCGATGCGCCGATGGCTCGGCTCTGGTTTGGTGCTGGTCGCGACGGTCGCCCTGGCCGCATGCAGCGGGGGCGGCGACGATGACGGCGGCCGCAACGCGTCCGCTACGACCTCAGAACCCGAGGCCACCGAAGAACCGACATCGCCAGAGGACGCGTTCGCCGAGGTCCTGAGTCGCCTCGGCGAATCGGAGTACCGGATCACGTACACCTTTACGACGACGGCCGGCGGAGAGGAGTTCATCGGCGAACTGACCTGGGTACGCGCCGAGGACGGCCGCGAACGCTCCGAGACCACCTCGGAGCAGGGGGGGCAGGCGTTCACGCTGATCTTGATCCGCGATCAGGCCGGCAAACGCGTCACCTGCTTCGAGGTCAGTGGCTTCGTGAGTTGCTTCGAGGGCGAGGAAGGGCCGCTGGGCGAGATACCGAACCCGACGGAGATCATCTTCGACAACGTGCTCGATGCAGATCGGATCGACGGCGTGCGCGAAACCGGCACACGCGAGATCGCTGGCTTCGAGGCCACCTGCTACGAGATCGACGCCGGCAGCGGCGCCTCGGAGGCGTGCGTCGGCGAGGGGAATATCCTGCTGTCGGCGACCTGGACGGCGCCAAACGGCGACGGCGGGGGATTCGAGGCGTCCGAGTTCAGTACGGAGGTGACCGACGAGGACTTCGAGCCGGCCGGGCCGATCGTCGGCTAGCGGGCGAGGTCGGTGCGTCGGTCGCGGCGAGTAGCCGGCGGCCAGGCTGCGGCAGCAACTCCGACTACGCGGCTGCCGCCGCATGATCTGCGCCGAGCGCGGACTCGACGAACGCCGACACGCGATCTTCGACGCCAGGGATCCCGCCGGCCTGCTGCAGCGCTTTCGAGAGCGGCGGCATCAGCCATTCCGCGTCGGGCTCGTCGCGCTTGCGTGGCTCGATGCCGTCGGACATGCCGGAGGCGCGTGCGAACATGCGCGCTCGGACGACGAATGCCGCGAGCGAGTCGGGATCCGGAAGCGCGCGGGCATCCAGGTGGTGGCGCGCCACGGCGTCGACCAGATCCTCCGGGAAGTTCCAGTGCGCGGCGAGCGCTCCGCCGAGCTGCGCGTCGGTGAATCCGAAGATCGCCGTCTCCGCCTCCGCGAGGCTGACCTTCTTTCGCACGGCGAGCGTGGTCGCCGCCATCAGTTCCCGCGGGCGGTGCTGATCGAGGGCCAGCCGGCCGACGTTGTGCAACACACCCGCGGTGAACGCCTCGTCCATGTGACGCCGGTGGGCTTGCGACAACACCTCGGCGAGCATCCCGACGG
This sequence comes from Dehalococcoidia bacterium, assembly GCA_965248675.1. Taxonomy (GTDB): domain Bacteria; phylum Chloroflexota; class Dehalococcoidia; order UBA2979; family UBA2979; genus UBA6627. The sequence goes on along the minus strand of CBDFJZ010000008.1, from coordinate 448,817 downwards.
TGACGGAGAACCGCCAGAAGCGTTGTGGATCGGTGTTAGCCGCGCGATCGGGCAGCGTGTCGATCACGCACGACGCGAGCGCCGCAGAGCGTACGGCTCGGAAGCCGAGCAGCACGACCGCGTCGCGGACCGTGGTGATTTGCCTCGGGTATCCGTAGTAGGCGGAGTTCGAGAGCCGGCGCAGTTTGGCGGTCAGCGCCTGATCGGACGCGACGACCTGCGCCAACTCGTGCGCGGAAAACTGCTCGCCGCCGGCGATTTCGATCACGCGCGCGGCGACCGCTGGAAGCGCGCGCAGCTCGGCGATCTCATTGATGAGGAGGTCGAGTTCGGGGTGGCCCTCGCCGCCGGGATGAGCTGTCAGCGCATCAGTCATGTCACAATCATCGACAGGCCTCGCGCCTGCCTGTGGGGGCGGACCCTGAAGCTCGCCACGTGTGGGTCGGATCGTCAGCACGCGGCGCGTGGAGATGAGTCGCGGGTCTGTTCGGATCGTAAGCAGCGACCGATGATTCTGGACGAACGGCGTATCTACGCTGGACGAGATCGACGGCAGAAGATCGCGGCACTGACAGCGGAGCAAGTCCGAATGGCGCAAGTCCACCCCATCCCGACGCTACCGGCCGTGCACGCGCAAGCGCTCGGCCTCTTGAGCGACCCGTCCACCTCGATCCCGCAGCTCGGGCAGGTCGTCGAGACTGACCCGGCGCTGACGGTTTCCGTGCTGCGCGCGGCGAACTCCGCCGCCTCCGCGCCGGTGACCCCGATCGGGACACCGGCCGAGGCGATCGTGCGAGTCGGCCTCAACACGACGCGCAAGATCATCACCGCGGCGGTGGTGAGCGAGTCGTTCAACCGCCTCGATTACGCGGGCATCGACTCGAACGAGCTGTGGCGGCACCTGTTCACGACCGCGCTGGTCGCGGACGCGTCCGCCTGGGGCGCGGAGCAGCGGTCGACGGCGTTCACCGCCGGGCTGCTACACCTGATCGGTCGCATGGCCATGGCTCAGTCCGACCCGCAGCGCTACACGCAGGTCGCGGCGATCGCCCGCACCGGCCGCTCGGTCCTCGATTCCGAGGCGAACGTCTTCGGCTACGACAGCCAGTCATGGGGTGTCGAGGTGGGCCGTGCGTGGGACGTCCCGGACGAAATCAACGAGGCGGTCGGCGGTTTCTCCGACGGCTCGGTCGGCCCGCTGGCGTGGGTCGCCTGGAACGGCCGCCGGATCGCAGCCGCGCTGGGCATCGGCGATGGCGTGCACGAGGCCGAGCAGATGGACGTGTACGGCGAGCTCACCCCCGAGGACGACCAGCTCCTGGCTGGCCTCGGCGGGCCGGACAAGCTCATCGAGCAGGCCGAATGGATGCTCGGTTCCGTCACGAAGGCGAAAGCCGCTTAACCCGATCGGTGACACGTGCGCTTTCGGCGGTCGGCTCGTAGCTGCCGCCATCGTGACGATTCAGTCCGGTTCCGCGGCCACGCCATTGAGCTGATCGACGACCGCGAACAGATCGCCACGCCTGGAGAAATTGACCGCGACGAGGTTGGGAATGAGCTCGCGTTCCTGCTGGCAGGCCTCGAGTCGAGGCTGCAGGACGTTCCAGCGCCGGGAACAGCGCGGCGTTGACCTCGGCGCGATCGGCGACCCGCCGGATCGCGTCTAGCTCGCGCTGTTCGGAGATCTCGATCAGCGCGTTGTCGATGTCGGGCAAGCGGTCCGCGAATTCCGGATCGAGGGCGGCTGCGGGTGGGTCGCCGCCTTCGGGGAGCGTTAGCGGGTCAAGTGGCGCAGGTCGACTACAGGTTGCGCTCGAGGAACTCCGCCTGGACCCCGAAGGCCTCGGGGCCGTTGTCGACGTGGACGCCGGGGTACGCGTGGAGGCGTTTGTCCTCGGAGCCGATGCGGTCGAAGAGGTCGAGCTGGCCCTCGCGGTCGAAGCGCTCGTCGTCACACTGGATGGAGAACAGCACGGGGACGTCGACGTTGGGCGCGTGCTTCGCGAAGTGAACGTCAATGCCGCTGCGCTCGACGCTGGAGCCAGTCATCCCGGCCTTGCCGAGGACGGCGGCGACGATGCGCTCCTCGTTGGCGACGTAGGGCAAACCGAACATGGTGCCCATCGACATCCCCCAGTAGGCCACGCGCGCGCTGTCCACCTCGCCGAGCTGAGTGAGCGCGTCGAGCGTGGCGCGCCAGTCCTCGATCATCTGCTCGACGACGTCCGCGGATTGCCACATCGCCCGGTACTCGGGATCGGTGGCGGCGGTGATCGGCCCGCGGCCACCGTGTCCCGGTCCGTCGATCGCGGCCGCGCACCAACCGTAGTCGCCGGCGAACATCTGCCCGAGCTGGAGCATCCGCTCGTTGCGCTTGTGGCCGCTGCCGCCGTGGCCCATGAGGATCAACGGCCGCGCGCCCCGGACGCCCTCGGGGTACCAGAAGACGGCGGGGATCTCGTCGCCGTTACGGAGGATCTTGAAGCCACGTTCCCGGGAGTCGGGAGCGCTCGCGGCGTCCTCGGTCCAGCGAATCTCCGCCATCGTCGCGCCCTCCCGCCCGTCGCCACGCCCCGGAGCCAACGCAGCGTGCGCGGGGTCGGGCGTGCTGTCTAGCGCGAGCCGGGGTCAAGGGGGGAAGCGCTGAGGAGCCGGCCTCCGCGGGGGCGGCGCGGGACGGGCTCCCTCAGTAGGAACGATCTGGCGCGTTACTCGTTACGCAGCGCCGTGATCGGGTCGACGGCGGTGGCGCGGACGGCGGGGTAGATCCCGCTGACGAGCCCGACGCCGGCCGCGACGGCGAACGCGAGCACGATGCTCCACGCCTGGACGACGGTGGTCATCTCCTGGCCGCCGACCTCGCGACCGCCGAGGCCCACCGAGATGCCGACGCCGACGACGATCCCGACGACGCCACCCGCAGTGCAGAGCAGCAGCGCCTCGGTCACGAACTGCTTCACGATGTCATTCGCCTGGGCGCCGACGGCGCGGCGGATACCGATCTCGCGCGTTCGCTCGGTCACGGAGACAAGCATGATGTTCATCACGCCAATGCCGCCGACGAACAACGAGATCCCGGCGATGCTGCCGAGCAACAGCGACAGCGTGTTGCTGACCGACGAGGCGGCGCTGATCAGATCGTCCTGGCTCTGCACGGTGAAGTCGGGCTCGCTGACGCCGTGCTTGAACAGCAGCACGTCGCTGATCAGCTGCTTCGCGACGTCCTGATCGGTGCCGGGCGCGGTCTTGATTGTGATCTGGCTCAGCGGGACGTCGCCACCAGCGTTGTTCCTGAGGAACTGCAGCCGGCTGAGCAAGGACGTCACGGGGACGTAGACCTGCGCGTCGAACTCGGCGCCGTCCGCCCCGCCGCGCTCGGCCATCACGCCAACCACGGTGAACTGGAACGTCACCCGACCGCCGGCGAGGGAGATGCGAACCGACTCGCCGAGGGCGTTCTCGTCTCCGAACAGCTCGGCAACCGCCGTCGCCCCGAGGACGATCACCAGCTCGTTCTCCGCGGAGCCCGCGGCCGTGAAGAAGGACCCCTCCGCGACCGCTGCGTCGAGGACGAACGTCCACTCCGACGTGGTGCCGACGACGCTCGCGCCGACGTTCTCACCGCCGGCGATCACCTGCGCGTTGATCGTCAGTTCGCCCGCCAGATCCGTGACGCCGGGCACGCTGGCCGCCGCGAGCGCATCGACGTCGCTCAACACCAGCGTCGTGGCTGTGCCCTGACCGCCCTGCGTACCGGTCGCGGCGTCCGTGGACGAGCCCGGCTCGATGAAGATCAGGTCGGTGCCGAGTCCCTCGATCTGGTCGGTGATGCCCTTCTGGGTGCCCTGCCCGACGGCGATCAGGACGATCACCGAGGAGACCCCGATGATCAGGCCAAGCGCGGTCAGTCCGCTCCGCAGCCGGTTGCCGCCGATCGCGCGGAGGGCGACGCGCATCGCATCGAGGGGGCTCATACCGTGCCTCCTCGGACGCGCCGCGGGGGGACCTCCCCGGCGCGTCGTGACGCCTCGTCATAGTCGGTCGCCGCCCTCGCCTCGCTTGGCCGGGGTCCGAGGCCGGCGCCATTCGTGTGCAGGTCGGCATGCGGGAGCGCCGCAAGGTCGGGCGCGCGGCCGCTGTCCTCGACGATGCCGCCGTCGCGCATGCGGATCACCCGGCGCGCGTGTTCCGCGACCTCCTGCTCGTGGGTGACGAGCACGACGGTGATGCCCTGCTCGTCGACGAGCTCGGTGAGCAGCCCCATCACCTCGGCGCCGGTGCGCGTGTCGAGGGCGCCCGTCGGTTCGTCGGCCAGGACAAGTCGTGGGTTGACGACCAGACTGCGAGCGATCGCCACACGCTGCTGTTCACCGCCCGACAGCTCGCTCGGGCGGTGATGGATCCGCTCCTGTAGGCCGACGCGGACGAGCGCCTCCGCCGCTCGTCGACGGCGGTTGGTGACCGGCTGGTAGACCAGCGGAAGCTCGACCTGCTCGAGCGCCGTCAGGCGCGGCAGCAGGTTGTAGGACTGAAAGACGAACCCGAAGACGCGTCCGCGCAGCCGAGCGCGGTCACTGTCCGCGAGCCGGCCAACCTCGATCCCCTCGAAGTGGTAGTCGCCCTCGGTCGGGCGGTCGAGACAGCCGATGATGTTCATCATCGTGCTCTTACCCGACCCGGACGGGCCCATCACGGCGACGTACTCGCCGCGCCCGATCTCCAGGTCGACGCCGCTCAGCGCCGTGACGAGGTTGGAGTCGCTGCCGTAGGTGCGGGTGACGCCCTCGAGCTGGATCACTGCGCACCTCCCCCGCCACCCGCTCCACCGCCGCCGCGACCAAAGCCGCCACCGAATCCGCCGGGCTGCTGCTGGCCGTTGGTCTGCGGCTCGCTGACGTCGACGTTCTGGAGCGAGAACTCCTCGGATGCGGGGGCGCTCGCGCTCAGCCAGATCGTCATGCCAGGTTCGAGGCCGGAGATGATCTCCACGTCGGCGCCGCTGCTCTCGTCGGTGACGACAGTGAGCCGCTCGAATTCGCCATCGGCGTTCTCGATCACGACGTAGGAAGTGCTTCCCTGGGCGCGTACCGTGCTGCTCGGGACGAGCAGCACGCCGTCGCGGACGCCGAGCAGGATCTCGACGCTGCCGCTCATCCCGGCGAGCGGGAGTTGCCGGTTTGCGTCGGCGAAGCTGGCGCCGGCCCCGCCCGCTCCGCCGCCGCCGCCCGCTCCGCCACCGGCGAACCGTTCCGCGAAGCCGGCCGGTAGCTCGAAGCCCTCGGGCAACTCGACCCCGGCCGGCAGCTCCTCGCCTGCCGCGAGCGCGGTCAGCACATCCTGGATCGTCACGCCTTCCGGCAGTTCGAGGCCCGCGAGCGGTCCGCCCCGCGCCGCCACGGCCCCCGCCGCCGCCGCCCTGCCCGGCCGCGCTGGCGCCATCAGCACCGGCGCCAGCGCCGCCACCGAGGCCCGCCGCCAGCACTGAGAAGTCGGCCGCCCCGCCGGCTGAGAGCGTCTGGAGGTCGGTCGCGACCTCGGCGAGATCGCCGAGGTCGAGGATGACCGCCTCGACGGCGTAGGTGACGACGCCCTGGGAGACGGTGGGGATGGTGCTGATGCTCGTCACGCGCACCGGGTACTGCGTGTCGCCGACCGCGTCGAAGGTGGCGAGGCCGACCTGGCCCACCTCGAGATCGAGAACCTCGGCCTCGGATACGGTGAGGTCGATCGTGATCTGGTCGGGCGTGTTGATGGAGACGGCAACCGTGTTCGAGGTGATGCGGTCGCCGACGCTGACGCCGATTGCCCCGACCACGCCGTCGAACGGGGCGATGATCTGGAGGTCCGCGAAACCTTCTTCGGCTCGCTCGACTCCGATTTCGGCGAGGCGGACGCTCTGCTGCTGCCGCTCGATCTCGGTCGCCTCGGCGCCGCCGGCGAGGGCGCCGTAGCGGGCCTGAGCGCTGGCGAGGCTGGCCCGGGCGCTGGCAAGGCTCGCCCCGGCCAGGTCAACGTCTGCCTCGCCGGCGGGAGCCTGCAGCTCGGCAAGCCGGGCGGCGGAGATTTCGTAGTTGTCCTGGGCGGCCGCGACCGCCCGCTCGACGCGGAACCACTCAGCCGCGTCGGGGCCGCTCTCGAACGCGGCGAGGCGCTCCTCGGCGCTGGCGACGGCGGCGAGGCCCGAGTCCTGCGCGGCGAGCGCCGAGAGGTAGCTCGCGTTCGACGCGAGGAAGGCCTCCCCGCTCGTGACGAGCGCGGTGTTGGCGTTGGGGTCGGCGAGCGATGTCTGGATGCGAGCGGAGTCCCCGTCGAGCAGCGGAAGGACACTCGACGAGCAGAGCGACGTGATGTGGCCCGACCAGCTGCAGTAGCTCGCCTGGTCGTCGACGGCATCCTCGAACGTCGCTGTGACATCGATGGTCGCGTTGTTTAGCTGAGCCTGCGCCTGGGAAAGCGCCGAGTTCGCGTTGGCGAGTTCCGAGGCGTCCGGGGGTGCGATGACCGCGGCGAGCGTCTCTTCCGCGCTGGAAAGCTGGCTGAGCGCGTTCGCCAGGGCGCTCTCTGCGCTCAGCAGATCCGACTCGGTGGCGCCGTCGACCACCGAGTTGAAGCTCGCGCCGGCAGAAGCGACCTGAGATTCCGCGCTGCGCAGCGTGGAGAGCGCCGAGGCGAGTTCGGCGGCATCCGGATCGCCGAGCAGCTCGGCGAGCGACGCTTCCGCCTGGTCGAGCGAGATCTGCGCGGTCTCGACCTGACGAGCGGCCTCGGCGTCGTCGAGGGTGGCGAGCAGGTCGCCGGCCTGGACCTCGTCGCCGACGGCGACTTGTAGGGAGGTGACCACGCCGGCGTCGGCGAACGTGAGGCCGGCGGATTGCGCGGCGGCGGCGGTACCGGACAGCGTGGTGGTGCTGGTGATTGAGCCGGTGCTGGCCTGAGCCGGCTCCGGCGCGACGGCCGTCACCGTCTCGCCGCCGGAGGTCAGGACGTAGGCTGTCACCGCCGCGACGATCAAGAGCACGATCCCGCCCGCCCACGGCAGGAAGCGGCGCCAGTCTTGGTCGCCGCCGAGCAGTGCTTCGAGGTCGCTGGTCGTCGGGTCGTGTGTGGCCATGGGGTCCCTCTGCTTCAGGTGGTTGCGGGCGAGGCTAGGCGCGAGCGCATAAGGCCGGCGTAAGCGGCGGGTGGGCGCGCTTATGCGCGGCTGACACGCCCTCGACTACGCTCGTTCGCAGAGGTGACTGACGATGCGCATCCTGGTCGTCGAGGATGAGATTGATCTCGCGAACGCGGTCGTGCGCGGGCTTCGCCGCGAGGGTTTCGCGGTCGACCTGGCGGCCGACGGCGCGTCGGCCATCGATAAGGCCACGGTCAACGATTACGACGTGATCCTGCTCGACCGCGATCTGCCGCGTGTCCACGGTGACGACGTCTGTGCGGAACTTCGGGCGTCGGGTGAGCAGGCGCGGATTCTGATGCTGACCGCCGCCGCGTCGATCCCGGATCGCGTCGCCGGCTTGGACCTCGGCGCCGATGACTACCTCGGCAAGCCGTTCGACTTCGAGGAGCTGAAAGCCCGCGTGCGAGCCAGCGACCATGCAGGTGACCCGAGACGGTCAGCCGCTGCAGCTCACGCGCAAGGAGTTCGCGGTGCTGCGCGTGCTGCTCGAGGCCGACGGCGCGGTTGTCAGCCAGGAGCAGCTGCTCGAGCGTGCGTGGGACGAACAGGCGAACCCGTTCACGAACTCGGTGCGGATGGGTGACGCTGCGCCGTCGCCTCGGCGATCCGCCGGTGATCGAAACGATCGTCGGCGCCGGTTACCGACTGTGACGCCGAGGTTCGGCCGGCCCCGCTGGAGCATCCGGCTGCGGCTCACGTTGTGGTACGGGGGGGCTGTTCCTGGTCGCCGGGTTCATGCTGCTGGCGATCAACTACTTCCTGGTGCAGCGGAACTTCCCGACCAATCGTGAGGACGTCCGGGTGGTGGCGGTGGAACGCCTCGGCCTGCCAGTCGCGGTGCTGAACCCGGAGCGCGAGCTGTTCCAACCGCCGCCCGATTTCCGAGGCGAGCGCGGGCGAGGCTTCGGCTTCGGCGAGGTGTTCGACGGGATCGCGCTCGAGGTGCGCAACGAGACCCTCCGCGAGCTGCTGGTGCAGTCGAGCGTCGCCCTCGGGTTAATGTCCGTCGCCCCGGTTGGGTTGGGCTGGTTCGTGGCCGGCCGGATGTTGCGGCCGGTGCACGGGATCTCGGAGACGATGCGCGAGATCTCCGATCAACGATTGGATCGACGCATCGAGCTCGACGGGCCGAACGATGAGCTGCAAGAGCTCGCCGGCCAGTTCAACGTGATGCTCGACCGCCTCCAACAGGCCTTCGATGCGCAGCGCGAGTTCGTCTCGAACGCGGCGCACGAGCTGCGGACGCCGCTAACGATCATGCGCACCGAACTTGACGTCGCCGATCCCGACGCCACCGAGGCCGAACGTACGGAGAGCGTTGCCGTGCTGCGAAGGGCCGTGACCCGTTCCGAGGAGTTGATCGACCGCTTGTTGATCCTCGCCCGTGCGGACGCCGGTCCCGAGCGCGAAGAGCGCGTGGCGCTGCGAGCGCTCATCGACGAAGCGCTCGAGGAGATCGCGTCCGATACCGCCGTCCGTGAGCTCCGCGTCGAGATCCGCGGCGATGACGCCGAGGTGACCGGTGATCGCGTCCTCCTCGGGCGCCTCGTCGCCAACCTGGTGGAGAACGCGGTGCACTACAACCGCGAGCGCGGCAACGTCGACATCGAGCTGTCGAGCACCGATGGCGTCCGGCTGACGGTCGCGAACGATGGTGCGCCGATCGAAGAACCAGGTCTCGATCGGCTGTTCGCCCGGTTCGCACGAGGCGAGCGGTCCCGCTCGCGAGAAACCGGTGGGACCGGTCTCGGACTGGCGATCGTGCAGGCGATCGCCCGCGCCGAGGGCGGCCTGGAGGTCAGCGTGACCTGGCCCCGAGAGGTCGAGGATCTCAGCTAACGGGCTTCGCGGGCTCGCCCGCACGCGGCTGCTCGGCCGCGATCTCGGCGAACAGACGGGCCGCGAAGTCAGCGATCTCGCGCTGCGTGTCTTCGTCCGCGACCCGCGTGCCGCGACCGATGAACGACAGCCTGACCGTCAGTCCGTCGGCCATATCCGGCCCGTCGGACCACTCCACCTCGAACGAATCGAACTCGCGGCGCCAGGCGCCGAACTCGCGGATCGCCGCGTCCGATGCGAGGTCAGAGGTGGGATCGGTCATCGGTGGGTCTGCGCAGTCGCCCAGCGTCGCGCGGTGGCCGGCCGTCAACAGCAGCCCGTCGCAGAACCCCGCGATTCCGCCCTCGCGGCTCCAGCGCAAGACGACCTCGGACGGATCGGCGGTCGCCGTCGGCTCTCGACCTGGCGTGGGTGTGGGGGCCTCCGGATCACTCGTGCAGGCCAGCACGGCGATGGCGACCAGTACGGACAGCCGGAACGAGCCGCGGATCGTGCCTGACCGTCGGTTCCGAGGCATGCGACCAGTCTCGCACCGTGATCCGGCGGGGTGTGGCGGGCGGACCGCTTGACTCGTATCGTAACTTGATAGTTACCGTAACTGGTTGGTATCTGAAGGGGATCGCATGAACGGTGTGCTGGTTCAGTACAAGGTGAAGGCCGACCGCGTCGCCGAGAACGAGGAGAAGGTGCGCGCGGTCTATCGCGAGCTGGCGGAGCGCGCCGATCCGGCGATCCACTACACGACGTTCAAGCTCGACGACGGCCAGACCTTCGCCCACCTCGCGCTCTGGGCCGACGACGCGTCCGACGCCGGCCTCGGCAGCATCGAGGCGTTCAAAGCATTCCAGGAGAACATCGCGGACCGCTGCGAGGTGCCGCCGCGCCCGGCGCCGCTCGATCTGGTGGGGAACTGGAACCTGCTGCCGGAGGGCGTCTAGCCGCGGCGGGTCTGACCGCGTCATATCGCCACGGGGCCTGGACGTCCCACGCCCCTACGGGGTGGGGGCGTTCGCGTACAGCTCCAGTGCTTCGAGGTGCTCGCGGTAGTCGAACACCGGGTTGAGCAGCAGGTGGCTGGCTCCTGCCTCGATCAACCGATCGAGGTATGCCGTCACGCGATCCCGCGGGCCCCAGATCGCCACCTGCTCCGCCATGTCCGCGTTGCCGTAGTTGTGAGCGAACCAGTCGCGCAGCCTCGAGCGGGCGCGGGCCTCGTCGTCGTCGATCGCGAGGTAGACCCGCTTCGAGATCGGGAACCCGGCGGGATCCTTGCCGGCGCGCTCGAGCTCGTCGCGGAGCAACGGGACCAGCTCCTCGAAGGTCTCGATGCTCGCCGAGCCGGGCCCCATCCAGCCGTCGCCGTGACGTGCCGCGCGACGCACGGCCGCGTCGACGCGAGCGCCGAACCAGATCGGCGGGCGCGGCGTCTGCAGCGGCTTCGGCTCCATCGGCGTGCCGCTCAGCGAGAAGAAGTCACCCTCGAGGTGGGCGCGGCCGTCGCTCCACAGTGCCTCGACCGCGTTCAGCACGTTCATGAACCGCCCGACCCGGCGGCCCTCGGGAATGCCGAACGCGCCCTGGTCCCAGTCGCCGCCGATCCCGACGCCGGCGATCAGGCGGCCACCGCTGAGCACGTCGAGCGAGGCGAGTCGCTTGGCGAGGTGGAGCGGGCCGTGCACCGGCAGCACGAGCACTGAAACGCCGAGGCGGATTCGATCGGTCGCCGCGGCGAGGTAGGCGAGCAGCGTCAGCGGCTCGACGCTGCGCGCGGTGCCGATTAGCTGCTCCTGCGTCCAGAGGTCGGCGAAGCCGGCGGCCTCGGCGGCCCGGGCAACCTCCACGATTTCGGTCACGTCGACGGGGCCGTCGGGGAAGACCTGGGGGACGCCGAAGCCGGCGGTAAATCCGTGTGGTAGCGCTGGCATCTGCGCATGATGCCACGACAGCGCGGATCGCTCGTCGGTTTGCACGGGGCTCCGGCTCGCGGAAAGTGTTCGTACTTGCCGCCGCACCGGACGGACCCGCGTGTGCCTGAAGCGACCGATCACCGATTCCCGCGTCAGCGCCTGCGCCTCGCCGGGTTGGGCTGGGGACTGCTCGCGATCCTCGTGACCGCGTTCGATCGGCTGTCGATCAGTCGGTCGCTCGCTCGTCTTCAAGCTGTACGGCGCTGACGGAACGAGTATGTTAGTCAACGCTTACAAAACGACTTGAGAGTGACAGGAGCTCACGATGAATGGCACAGAGACGGTTCGCGTCGCGATCAAACCACGCTCACGGCTGGTTCGATGGCACCTGCGCGGACCTGACGCCTGAGCAGGCAGCCTACGTGCCAGAGGGCACGGCGCACCCGATCTCCGAGATCGTGGCGCACGTCATCCAGTCCGAGGACATGATCGTCAACTCGATGATCCAGGGCCAGCCCTCCGTGTGGGAGAGCGGCGGCTGGGAGCAGAAGCTCGGGATCCCGAACGTCGCTCGGCACACGCAGGAGCAGGCGAAGGCGTTCACGGCCGACCTGGCGGCCCTCCAGCCCTACAAGGAGGCGGTCTACGAGAGCGTCGCCGCGTTCGCGGAAGCGCTGACCGAGGAGGAGCTTGACCGCGAGGTGCAAAGCCCGAACGGCACGATGACCGTCGCCGACGCGCTGACGAACGCGCTGCTGGGCAACACGCTGGCCCACACCGGCGAGATCTCCGCGCTGAAGGGCGTGCAGGGGGCGACTGGCTACCCGTTCTAGAGTCTGAGCTCCGAACAGGCATTAACGGCCGGCGGCACCGAGGAGGCGCGTTCGAGCGCCAACGAGGGGACGACGAATGATGTCCAACTTCGACGGTTTCTCGCAGGACGCGCTGGGGCTTCTCGGTGCGCTGCCGCTCGGCAAGCCCGACTGGTACGCCGAGAACAAGCCCGAGCTGACGGCGAAGCTGATCGACCCGGCGCGGGCGCTGGTCGAGGACCTCGGCGCCCGGCTTCGCCGCGACCTCTCGCCGAGCATCGAGGCACAGCCGAAGGTCAACGGATCGATCTCGCCGCTGAACGAGGATCTGCGGTTCGCGCCGGACAAGCCTCCGTACCGCGACTACCTGATGGTGAGCTTCTGGGACGGAGCGCCGAAGAAGCTCGCCCCTACCGTCCGGGTGCGGATCCATCCCGACGGCATCGGGTTCGGCGGCGGGGTCGTGTTCGACAAGGACGGCCTCGCACGCTGGCGCGGGGCCGTGGCCGACGATCGGGCGGGCGCCGACCTCGAGGCGGCGCTCGCGCCGTTGCGTGTGCTGCCCGAGGCGGAGGTCGCCGGCGAAGCGCTGAAGCGCGTGCCCGCGCCGTACGACGCCGAGCATGCTCGCGGCACGCTGCTGCGCCACAAGATGATCCAGGCGCGCTGGCAGGAGCCGGTGCCCCCCGAATTCGAGGACGAGCGATTCGTCGACTGGTGCGCCGAGCGTCTGATGCGCTTTGAGCGACTCCACCACTGGCTGCTCCACCACGTCGCGGAGGGTGCGCATGCCGTTGCCAGTCGCTGACGCCGAGGACCAGTTCTGGGCGATCGCCGGGGCACACGTCGAGGCGGATGACGTCGCCGAAGGCACGATGATGGGCTCCCGCTGCCTACACGTGGATGACGAGTTCACGGCGATGATCCACACGAAGACGGGCGAGCTGATCGTGAAGCTGTCCGCTGATCGCGTGACGGAGCTCGTCCAGGCGGGCACCGTCGAGAGCTTCGCGCCGAACGGACGCGTGTTCCGTGAGCGGGCCTCGGTGCCAACCACCGACGAGCGATCCTGGTCTCCGCTGATCGACGAAGCGGTGAAGTTCGCGCGCGGCGCCTGAGCTAGAGCGATCGCGGCGCGGCCCACTACAGTCGCGCAATGACGGTCGTTGCACTCGGTGGCGTGAACATGGACTTCATCGTCGAAGCGCCGGTGATCGCCGGCCGCGGCGAGACGCGTGAAGGCACCCGCTTCTACACCACCCCCGGCGGCAAGGGCGCCAACCAGGCGGTCGCCGTGGCGCGCATCCTCCAGGGCCGCGTCCCGGTCGAGATGGCCGGGATCCTCGGTGACGACCGCTACTCCGAGGAGATGCGCGCCTACCTGGAAGCCGCGGGCGTGGGCACGCAGTTCCTGGGAACGGCAGCCGGTCAGCATTGCGGTGTCGCCGTGATCCTGATCGACGGTACCGGCGAGAACTCGGTCAATGCGGTCTACGGGGCGAACACGCAGGTGGATGAGGCGCTCGCGCTCCAGGTGGCGGGCAGCCTCGGCTCCGGCTCGGTGCTGCTCGTCCAGCAGGAAACGCCGCTCGGAGCCACGGCCGCTGCGATGCGCGCCGCACGCGATCGCGGTACGACCGTCATCCTCGATCCCGCGCCGACGCGCGAAGAGGCGACGTTCCTGCTGCCGCTTGCCGATGTGGTGACGCCGAACGAGCACGAGGCCTCGGATTTGGCGGGTCGCCCGGTACACGACGCTGACTCGGCGAGCGAGGCCGCCGCGCGCTCCGCGAGCGCGGCGCCGGTGCGGCGATCGTCACACTCGCCGCGCAAGGCGTCTGGGTCGAGGCGGCCGGCATCTCCGAACTCGTCCCGTCCTTCGAGGTGAAGCCGCTGGCGACGGTTGGGGCCGGCGACGCGTTCAACGGCGGGCTCGCTGCCGGCCTGGCGTTGGGCCTCGATCTCCTCGAGGCGGCACGGATCGGCGTCGCCACCGGCGCGCTCTGCGTCACCCGACCGGGCGCGCAGGAAGCGATGCCGTCGCGCGCCGAGGTGGAAGCGCTGCTCGCGACGCGGCCGTCGTGAGGGCGGCCGGCCTGCTCGGACGGACCTCTGTCGCCGGCCCTGCGCGGGACCGCGCCTAGGAGCCGGCCGCCGTCATCGGCCGCGCGAGGTTCCCGGCGCCCGACACCGCGAGCACGTGGTACTCCCAGGTCCCCCAGATCGCCTTAGGGCTGGAGCAGCCGCGATTGCCAGTCGTCGTGTGGGGTGAGGCGCGTGAACTCGAGGCGGTCGTGGAGCCGGTCGTCGCGGTGCGTCCAGAACTCCATGCGCACCGGCACCAGGCGGTAGCCGCCCCAGTTCGCCGGCCGCTCGACCTCCGCCTCGTCGATGCGGTCGGTTTCCTCGCGCACACGCGCTTCGAGGTGATCGCGCGAGTCGACCGGTCGCGACTGGTCCGAGATGCGTGCGCTGATCCGGCTCGCGCGCGGGCGGCTGTACCAGTAGGCGTCCGAGTTCGCTGGCGGCAGCCGCTGCGCGTCGCCTTCGACGCGGACCGACCGACCGAGGGACTTCCAGTGGTAGGTCAGCGCGGCGGCCGGATTGGCTGCGAGGTCGTCGCCTTTGCGCGAGTCGTAGTTGGTGAAGAAATCGAACCCTCGGCGCTGACCGCCTTCACGAGGACCACCCGGTTCGACGGGCGACCGCTGGCGCCCACGGTGGCGAGCGCCGCGGCGTCAGGAACACCGGGCTCGAGACGCACCGCCTCGGCGAACCAGTCCTCGAAACGGGCGATCGGATCGGTCATCGCATCCTCTGCCGATCGGGCATCCGAGGGTACGGCCGGAGCTGAGCTGCGTAGCAGCGGTCACAACGCAGTCGCCGCTGCCGACTCACGATCAGTAATCAGGTGAGCGCGAGCCAAGGAGGCGGGCATGGAGATCTCGAAGACGGACACCGCGATTCTGATCACCGATCCACAGAACGACTTTCTGAGCGAAGACGGGGTGACGTGGGGCCTCGTCGGCAACAGCGTGACCGAGAACGGTACGGTCGAGAACCTGGAGCGCGTGCTGCGGGCGGCGAAGGACGGCGGGTACGAGGTGGTGATCTCGCCTCACTACTACTACCCGACCGATCACGGCTGGCAGTTCGGCGGCACCGTGGAGGCGATGATGCACGAGATCCACATGTTTGACCGCACGGGCGCGCTCACGCTCGATGGGTTCGACGGCTCGGGCGCGGACTGGCTCGAGCGGTACAAGCCCTACATCGAGGACGGCAAGAACGATCGTCGCCAGTCCGCACAAGGTCTACGGGCCGGAGACGAACGACGTCGGGCTGCAGTTGCGCAAGCGCGGTATCGACAAGGTCGTGCTGGCCGGCATGTCGGCAAACCTCTGCCTGGAGAGCCACCTGCGTGAGCTGCTGGAACAGGGCTTCGAGGTGGCCGTCGTCAAGGACGCGACGGCGGCCGCCCAGCACGACGAGCTCGGCGACGGTTACCAGGCCGCGCTCATCAACTTCGGGTTCCTCGCCAACGCCGTGTGGACCACGGACGAGGCGGAGCGCGCGCTCGCGGGGTAGCGATCGCCTCGACGCTCGGAAGCATGGGCGGTCGATCCGCGGCGCACGCTATTCGGACGCCGTCGGTGGGTTCGCAGAGGAGCTGATCGAGACGCTCGACAGCCTCGGCGCGGTCTCCTGGAAGAAGATGTTCGGCCGTGCCGGCATCTTCGCCGACGGCTCGATGCTCGCGCTGATCGACGCGGACGCACAGCTGCACCTGAAGGTCGACGACGCGAATCGAGCGCGGTTCGAGGCCGCGGGATCCGAGAAGCACGCACGGATGCCGTACTTCTCGGTACCGCCGGACGTCCGCGAGGACGTCCAGCAGCTCCTCGAATGGGCGCGCAGATCGGCAACCATCGCCATCGGCTAGCGTTCGTGCCCGCGTGGGCCGGTATGCGGCGGCGCGGACGAGCACGGCCAAATCCTCGGGTGGTCCCCAACTGTAGATTTGCCGGTTTTTGCCGTTAAGACGCTCTCGCGAAGTTCCGACACTTTCTTGAGGCACCCGACAGCGGTCTTGAGGGAAGGCGTTAGGATGCTGAAGAGAAAGACATTGATCCGAGTGGCGTTTGGCGTGGTCGCCGCCGCCGTGCTCGCGGTCCCGTCGCTGGTATCGGCGGCACCGTCGATGGCTCCCGTCTCGATCGCGCACACCGTCGATACGAGCAACGGCAACTGCACGATCACGCTCGACGGCGCGTGGAACGAGACGATCACCAAAGGTCCGAAGTTGAACGTTCAGCTCTTTGAATCGAAGGACGGCGCCGCGCCGGTCCTCATCGGGTTCCACCAGCGGGTCGCTGACGATGGATCCGACATCTTCGCCCGTTCTAACCGAGTGGAGGGCGAGTACACCTACGAGTTTCGTCTCACCAAGGGCCCGAAGCACATGATCGGTACCGGTTCGACAACGGTCAGCTGCGCTCCGTAGTTCACGAGCAGTCGAGCACAGACAAAAGCGGGGCCCTCGAGGGCCCCGCTTTCTTGTGTTCGACGGCGGGTGGTGATCACGATGGCGTGAGCTGCAGCTCCGCCTCCGCATTGGCCTCGATGTCGCTCCACTCGACGAACAGCGGATGGTATTCGCCCTCGAGCCACTCCCGGACGTGGTCGTTGTAATGAGTGGACCCGGGCTGACCGCTGTTCCCGGGCGGGATCACGATCCGAGCGGCGTTCAGATCGCCCATGTCGAGGATCTGCCGGTAGCTCACGCCGTGCGTCCCGGTTGCGCCGAGCGGGGAGCTCGCGTTCCACACGGTGTTGCGGTCGCCTTGCATCGGCAACGGATCGAGGTCGAAGGTCGGTTTCAGCTCGGGATCGCGACCGAGGTTGTGAGCCCAGACGATTTTGTGGTCCTCCGCCCAGCGCCAGGACTCAGGATCGCTGCCCTGTCGATCGGTTAGAGCCTCGCCCGCCTCGATGAGCGCCCGCTCCATCGCCGCCTCCCACGACTCGAACTCGCCGAGCATGAGCGGGGACCGTCGGGCCAGCTGCGCCAGCAGGACGGTGTGTGAGGCCGGCATCTGTGGCGCGAGGCCCTCGACCCGGGCGTAGTAGGCCTCCACCGTCAGCGCCGCGAGCCGATCGCGAGCCTCGTTCGCCAGGGCGGCCGGCGCGCTGTCCGCGTCCATGCTCCCGTCCCAGCCGCCGAGCAGCAGCTGGAGCGATCGGGCGCGCGGGTCGTTCGCCTCGAACGAGGTCAGCGCTTCGATCGCCTCGCGATGCGGGATGCTCACGACGTCCTGCTGCAGCGCCGGGATGTCGTCGAGCGCGAACGTCTCCACCTCGTCCATCAGCTCGTGCAGGCGATCGGCGCGGAAGCGGGTGCCGGCGTAGTTGAGGTAGTGCGGGTAGTCGGGTGTCGTCGTGCGGTTGTTCGCCGTCACGATGAAGCCGTTCGGCGGGTTGTCCTCGGCGGGCAGTTCCTCCTTCGGGATGCTGCCGTTCCACTCGTGCTCGCCGTCCCAGCCGGGCACCGGCACGAGCCACGCGGGACGGCGAGGAATGCGACCGACGTACTGGTAACCGATGTCGCCGGCCTGGTCGGCGAAACAGTAGTTGCCGCTGATCGAATCGTAGGTGCGGAACCCGTCGCGCACCTCGGCCGCGTCGCTTGCGGTAAGCACGGCCCACAGCGCGTCCATGTCGTGCGCGGGCTCCGCGAGGCCCCACGCGGCGGCGACCACCTCCTCGTCGCGCTCCGGGTCGCCGGACATGACCGGACCGTGGCGCGTGTCCCACATCGTGACGTCGACAGGATCGCCGCCGCGGACCTCGAACCGCTCCTCCCGAGCTGTTAGCGGCTCCCATTCGCCTCGAAACTCAGCCTGCAACTGACTCGGCGCGTTGCGGCCATTCGTGACGCGGCGGAGATGCTCGCGGTAGAGGTCCCAGCGATCACCACCGGAGTGCGTCATCGTCCAGGCGACCCTGGTGTTGTGGCCGTAGTAGACAGGCCCCGGGTAGCCGGGCGAGCACGGGCCGGCGACGTTGAACTCCGGGCAATCCATGTGCATGACGAACCACTGCGCCGGGATGCCGATCGCGAGGTGCGGATCGCCGACCACGATCGGCCGCCCGGTCGCGCTCTTCGACCCGCCGATCACCCAGCAGTTCGATCCGCCACCCGCGGCGACGATGCCGTCCGGCTCGCCGCCGGCCGCCTCGATGTCCTCGGCGAACGGGTGGGTCTCGTCGGTCCAGCGAAGGCCCGAGGGCGTGATCAGCGAGCTGCCGGACGGGAGATCGGGAACCAGCGCCGCGACGGCCTCGGCCCCGAGCGCCGCGGCGATCTTGGCGTGCGTCAGCCGGCTCGCCCACTGGGCGCCCGCGGAAACCATCTTCAGCACGGCGAGCGAATCGACCGGGCGCCACGGCGCCATCTCATGCAGCTCGGAGCTGCCCGGCAGCACGTGGAACTCGTACGGCGCGGGGTTCGAGGCGATGGCCGCGTTCACGCCGTCCGCGTACGCCTGCAGGATCAGCCGCGCCTGGTCGCTCTGCGCCTCCCACTCCCCCTCGGCATGGCGACCGATCTTGAGCCGTCGGTTCTGCTGGTCGCGCCGCAGCAGGCCTTTGCCGAGCAACTCGGCGCCTCGACCCCAGGCGAAGTGCCGGTAGAGCTCGAGTTGCCAGAGCCGATCCTGTCCGAGGCAGTAGCCCTGCGCGAAGAACGCATCACGTGCCGATCCCGCTTGAGCGTGCGGAATGCCCCATCGATCGCGAACGATCCGGATCGCTCCATCGGCGCCGTCGACCGTCGCCTCCCCCTCGTGCTGCGAGAGGCAATCCTCGGGGCGAACGGCGGTCGTCGTCATCATCGGGCTCCTCGGGGCGCGCGGTTCCGGACGGGCATCCAGACGGCGGCACTATAACGCGTCGCGCGTGGCGGCCTCAGGCACTAGCCGGCGTTGTCGCTCGGCTCTTCGAGCTCCGCCTCGAGTTCGCATAGCCGGCGAAGCGTCGCGCGGTCCGGCTCCCAGCGCTCCGAGATGTCACGCGCCGTGGCGAGCGCGCCGATGCTCGCCCCGTCGTCACCGAGGACGATCGCGAAGCTGAGCTCGACGGTGATCGGCGTGCCGTCCGCGCGCTCGGCGCGGGTCGGAACGGACTGGCCGACGTACTTCGTCTTGCGCTCGGCGAGCGCGCGTGCCCAGCCAGCCCAGTGCGCGCCCCGGAATTGCTCGGGGACGATGACGTCGAGGCGTTGACCGATAGCATCGGCCCCGGGGAGGCCGAACACGCGCTCCGCGGCCGCGTTCCAGGCGCGGATCACGCCGTCGCGTTCGGCGGAGATCATCGCGTCGGGCGCCTACGAGTCGCACCGGGTCGACCTCGGAGCCCGGGTTGTTCACCGCCGGAGTGTAGCGGCGCGAGTCGGTTGCACGATCGGGCTCCCGATCGACTAGATCCCCGGGTTGAGCACGCTCTGGCAGGGACGCCTCGTGACCCGGAGGTGACATGAAGTACGACAAGCCGAAAGCTGATCGCTGCGCGAATGCTGATCCCGATCTCGCAGCTTGACGCAGCGGTCTCCTAGACGTTGCTCGGAGCAGACGGCAGGTGGCCACCCACGGGTGGCCACTGTCGGTTAACCCCGAATCCCCTCGGCGAGACGCGGCTAGCGAATCCCGCTGTCGTACGCCACGTCGAGGGTCGTCCACGAGCCGGCTACGACGTCGACGGCGATCGGGTCGGCGAAGGGCAGCGGTAGTCCCGGCGGCGACTGCGGTACGAGCGTGTACTGACCCGGTGCAACCATCAGGCGGTAGTGGCCGTCCGCGCCCGAGGTGACTCGATCCACCTCTCGGCCGCTCGCGTCCAGCAGCGCCAACGTTGCTGCGTAGACCCGGTCGGGACACGGTACCCCGGCCTGCATGACCGGGCACAGCGGCCCGAGCGTGATGACCCCCTCGATCCCCGAGCCCGGCGGCAGTGTTGGTAGCCGGTCCAGCACGATTGTCGCCTCGTAATCGGCGGGAGGAATGGCCGTCGCCGCCGTCGGCTCAGGCTCGAGGCTGAGCACCGCCAGGCGGTACGGCCCCAGGACCCCGCTGGCGTCAACGCTGGGGCTGACCGTCACTGAGCGCGCGACCACCGCGCCGTGGTGCCTGAGCTCGAACGCGAGCACCGCCTCACCAGCCCAGACACACCTCACGTTGACGGGACAACGCGAGTCGGAGATCACTCCGGTGAACGCCAGGGTGTCGCCGCTGCCCTCGATGCCAACCGTCTGTCCGACACCCAGCGCGACCGGTTCGCCGGGCGAGACCGCGTCGCTCGCTGCGACTCCCTCGACCCGCAGCAGCAGGCCATACGAGACATCGCCCTGTGGCACGACCACGAAGGCGCTGACCACGAACAGCCCCGGCGCGAGGTCGGCCTCGAAGGCGACACCCACGTCGCCGACGGCGACCGGGATCGACGTCGCAGGCTCTGAGGATCGCCACGCCAGCCAGTCCGGCCCGCTCGCCAGCGGCTGGTCGTTCTTCACCGACCACACGCGGAGTTCGACATCCGCGTCCGCCAGCACCAGCTGCGAGCTCAGGAATACCGTCTCACCTGCCGCGACCACGAGCGGCTCGGCGTTGGTGATGTGCCCCATCGTGTCCGCGCACAGCCCCACGCCGCCGGCGCGGCTCTGCCAGCAGGAGCTGCCGACGCCCAGCCGCACCTCATCGCCGGCGCTGTCGAACGCCACCACAGACGGCGGCTCGGGCGAGCCGGACGGTTCGTCGGTGTCGTCATCGTCGCTTCCGGGTCCGTCGTCGTCGCAACCGGTCGCGAGCTCGGCCTCGATCAGCTCGAGCACCGTCACCTCGCGAGAGTATTGACCAAGGTGTCCGTACTTCCCGTCCGGCGACACATCGCCGCGCACGGTCACTCGGAAGGCGAGTGCGTCCCGCTCCGCGAACGGATACACGCCGGTCTCATCCTCCAGACGTTCGGCGAACCTCGACTCAGCCGTCCACGCGACCCAGTAGGCCCCGTTGCCCTCCGGGCAGACGGCGTTTGCGTAAAAGCCCGAGTGCTCGAACCCCGTCTCGAACACGCCCTCGAGGATCGCGCCGGCACCCGGCTCGGGCGTTGGACCGGGAGTCAGGTCGTCGACCTCGACCGTCGGTGTCGGCGACGGGGGATCGACGGTCGAGTCTGCGTCGTGCTGTCGGGTGCCGTCGCACGCCACGGCCCCCACGAGCACAACGACGAAGAGGACCGTGATCCAACGGGCAAGCACAGGCCGCACCTCTCTGATCGCGTCGAGGTCTAGCTTCTTCTGACTTGACGTAACCTGGCCCCCGGGAGTTCCCGACGGTGCGGTTGTTGTCGCCTCACGCCTCGCACGGCGGCCGCTGGGCCAAGCTCAGCGCGCGTATCTTCCGAGTCAGGGGCACGCGCTCCCGCGAGCGGAGACCTGCGCCCCGTGCTGAGGGGGCATTGTGGAACCACGCATCGGGATCGTTGGTGCTGGGGCGATCGGCTGCGTCGTCGGGGGGATGCTCGCTCGTGCCGGCCACGATGTCACGCTGATCGATCAATGGCCCGAACACGTTGACAAGATCAAGCGCGACGGGCTCCGTCTCTCGGGCACGATCGAGGACCAAACGGTCCCGGTAACAACACTCCACGTGCATGAGCTGCAGACCGTGTCGGAGCCATTCGACCTCGTGTTCATCGCGGTCAAGGGCTACGACACGGAATGGGCAACGACGCTGATCCTGCCTCACCTCGCCCCCGACGGTCTGGCGGTCGATTTCCAGAACGGCATCAACGACGAGCGAGTCGCCAACCTCGCGGGGCGCGACCGCACGTTGGGGTGCGTCATCACGATCGGCGCGGGGCTCTACGAGCCGGGCCACGCGCTGCGTACCGATACGCGCCCCACGGGGTTCAAGATCGGCGAACTCGATGGCCGGGAGACCGATCGGGCGCGTCAGATCGCCCGGATCATGAGCGACGTCGCGGGGACCGAGGTGACCACCAACCTCTGGGGGGAGCGCTGGGCGAAGCTCGCGGTGAATTGCATGGCCAACCCGATCGCCGGACTCACCGGGTATGGCTCCGCGGATGTGCGCAGCCGTCCGGACACGCGGGGGCTGTGCATCCGCCTCGCGGCCGAGGTAATCGAGGTTGGTGAGGCGCTCGGGCACGAGATCGAGCCGGTGTGGGGCATCGCGCCGGGGAAGTTCCTGGACGCGGTCCGAGGGAAGAATGTCGCCACGCTCGAGCAGGAACTCGAGGAGGGGGCTCGGGTGCTGGGGGAGGGCCGCCCTTCGTTCCTCCAGGACGTCATGCGCGGACGGCGGACCGAGATCGGTCAGCTCAACGGCTACGTCGTCGAGCGCGGCCGCGAGGTCGAAGTACCGACGCCGGCCAACGCCGCGGTCGTCAAGGCGGTGCACTCATTCGCCGTTGGCGAGCTCCACCCCGACCCCAGCAATCTGGGCCTGCTCAGCGAGTTGCTGGAGGATTCCTGACGCACGCAACAGCCGCATGAAGGCGCTCCGCTCATGCCGGCTGGCTCGGCGGCAACAGCCGCGGCGGATCAGGGCGCGAACGGGCTGTTGACCGGGACCGCTGCGCCCGGACCGTCCATGCGAAGGCCTGCCAGGTAACCAGGAATCGAGGACTCCGGCAGCTCGCCCTCGGATCGACCGCCCGCGGCGCGACGCCACTTCCGCAGGCTCACCACCTCCTGCGGGACCGGGAGCCGGGAGCCGAGGGCGGTGTAGGAGACCTCGGCGACGTAGATCGATCCTTCGTCGTCGACCGCGATCCCGTGCGGCGAGATGAACTGATCGGGTGATTCTCCGCCGGTCTCGTTGCCGAATCGCGTGATCTCGTTCAGGTCGCGGTCGAGCACCGTGACCCGACGACCGAGGCGCAGTGCCCCCTCCATGAGCGGGACGGGGCGGCCCTCGGCCACGTAGATGCTACGGTCCTCGCCGCGGCCGGCGAATAGCGCCTGCGGCTTGTGCATGTGCTTCTGCGTCAGGAGCGTGCCGTCCACGGCGAAGAGCTGCAGACGGAAGTTCTCGCGATCCGCGACGAGCAGCCGATCGTCCCCGACGAAGCAGACTGAGTGTGGAAGGCTGAACTGACCGGGGCCGTCTCCCGGCTCCCCCCAGGACGCGATGTGCGAGCCGTCCGGTGAGAAGCGGTGGACGGCGGCGTTGCCGTAACCGTCAGAGACGAAGATCTCGCCCGTGCCCGGGTGCACGGCGACCTGCGTCGGCTGGTTGAATGGCAGGCCGCTGAACGCCGGCGTGGGCTCCCTCGGCGTACCGATCTCCATCAGCAGCGTGCCGTCGGGCCTCCGCTTCTGCACCGTGTGCAGCCCCACGTCGGTGAGATAGAGGTTGCCGTCGGGGTCGAATGCGATGCCGTGGGGTCGCACGAAATCGCCGGCTCCCCACGTGTCGAGGAAGCACCCTCCGGCGTCGAAGACCATGACCGGCCACTGTCCGCGGTTGAAGACGTAGATACGGCCGTCCGGGCCGACGCCGACGGATGTCGCCTCCCGGAACCACAGTCCGTGCGGGAGGGTCGGCCATCCGAGCACGGCTTCGTAGCGCTGTGTTGACGTCGGGGAGGCGACCATCTGCAGGCTCCAGATACACATCAGGCTGTGACGCGGAAGGAGTGTAGTGTCCAGCGCGCGTCTGGGTCGGCACAGTGAAGATGCCGGGAATGGTCTCGGGTGAATCGAACAAGGTGCTCGCGAACATGACCCGGAACAGCCAGATTGTCCCGCCCGACTCACTGCCTCCACGCTGCGAACCCATCAGCGGTTACCAGGTATCGACGTACGGCCGCTTCTTCTCGGTGCGAGGCGGCGTCGGAGGCAAGCTCTTGAGCCCCCGCACGATCCATGCGCGAGTATCCGCCGGATCGATGGTGTACCTAGCGCCCGAATTGATCGCTCGTGCTGACTCGTAGCCCTGGGAGACTCTCCGGTCGTACGCCTCCTTGCGCTCCTCCGGGTCCTCGATGGCGGCCAGTTCCCTACGGGCCGACAGTTTCACGGCGCCGTCGATATTCATTCCGGCAAATTCGGCTGTCGGCCAGGCCACGGTGAAGAAGGGCACCGATGCCGCTCCGCCGATCATCGCTTGCACGCCGAGGCCGTAGGCCTTGCGCACCATCACCCCGAACATCGGTGCGGTCAGGTTCGCCCCGATGTTGAACAACCGCACCGAATGGCGCACCAGAGCCTCTCGCTCGTGGTCCGGGCCGACCATGATCCCCGGGCAGTCCATCAGAACGACCGTGGGAATGTCGAAGGCATCACACAACTGGAAGAAGCGGGCGCCCTTGTCTGCCCCCGGACTGTCCACTGCGCCGGCCAGGTGAGCCGGGTTGTTGGCGACCACGCCCATCGGCTGGCCCTCGACGCGGATGAAGGCGGTAATTACGCCGATTCCGAATTCGCGACGGATCTCGAGCACGGAGTCTCCGTCGGCCAGCGTCTGGATGATCTCTCTCATGTCGTACGTACGGACGCGGTTCTCGGGGATGATGTGCCGCATCCGGCGCTGATCCGGAGCCTCTCGAGGCTCAATCGGGCCCTGGAAGTAGGAGAGGTATTTCTTGGCGGCCGCGACTGCGGCGGCGTCATCCTTGACGAGGATGTCGACGTTGCCGTTCGGCGCCTGAAATGACATCGAGCCGATTTCCTGGAAAGAGTGCTTGCCCAATCCGCTCGCCTCGACCACGGCCGGCCCGTTCACGCCGATGGTGGAATTCTCGGTGGCGATGATGACGTCACAGCAGGCCAGCAGCGTTGCGTTCCCGGCGAAGCAGTCCCCCGTGTTGACGCCCACCAGCGGAACCAGGCCGCTGAGCCTGGCGAAGTCGGTGAAGACCGAGGCGTCCATGCCGACGCCCTCGAGGTTGCCGTACGGTCTCCCCTCCCCCTCGGAGAACAGCACCAGAGGCGCACGCATGTCGTGAGCCAACTCGTGGACCGGCTCCTGCTTGTAGTGGCCATGGGTGTAGGTGGCCATCAAGTAATCGCCGTGGACGACGGCCACCTGTCCGCGTTCCTCGCCGACCAGGTCGGCGTTGGTCGTGCCGATTCCCATGACCGTGCCGCCCGCCACCGAGCCGGCCGCCGGTGGGCCGAATTCCTGGAATGAACCTTCGTCCAGCAGGTCGGCGAGATTCTCGCGCGCGGTGCGCCGGCCCATCGCGTGCCGTGCGGCCACCGCCTCCTCGTGGGATGCGTCGAGCGTCTGGGTAATGCGGTCGTAGACCTCCTGCAGGTCGCCGCGGACGTGGTCGAGGGCTGCCCCCGCATCGGCGTCGATGGCGCCGCCCTCGAGCTCCATCTCGTTGATGAAGACGATCGGATAACCCTCGCGGACGACGTCGCCGACCGCCATCGAGACAGCGCATACGACGCCGCTCCGGTCCGCCTTGATGTCGTGTTGCAGCTTCATCGCCTCGACGACGGCGACCGGCTGGCCGATCCGCACCTCGTCACCGACGGCGACGTTGATCTCGACGATCGTCCCCTGCATGGGCGCCACCAGGCCGACCGACCCGGGCGGTCCCACAGCCTGGTCGGCGTCCTGCTCCGCCTCGACGGCGCTCGTTGACGCCTCGTAGCCGGCTGGTGCAACGAAGCGCCGGTGCTGGGTACTGGCGGTAGCCAGCGTTGCCAACTCTTGATCGACGAAGCGGGTGTGGATGTCGCCCGCCGCGAAGTCCGGGTGGGCGAGGATGCTCTGGAGCAAGGCGATGTTGGTCTCGACACCCTCGATGCGGAACTCGCTCAGCGCGCGGGAGGTTCTGGCGATGGCGTCGGCGAAGTTGGCCGAATGCGAGTGGCCGATCACCTTCGCGAGCAGCGAGTCGAACAAGAGCGAGGTCTGGTAGCCGCCGTACCCGAATCCGTCCGTGCGCACGCCCGGGCCGCTGGGCGCCTCGTAGGCGGTGAGCGTGCCGCTGGCAGGGAGGATCGAACCATCCTCGCGAACCGACTCCATGTTGACGCGTGCCTGGATGGCATATCCCCGCGGCTCGCTGACCCGTGGGCCGTCGAGTCCCAGCTCGGCGATCGTCGCTCCTTCGGCAAGCCGCAGCTGGGCCCTCAAGATGTCTACGCCCGTGACCTCCTCGGTCACGGTGTGCTCAACCTGGAGGCGTGCGTTGGTTTCGATGAAGGCGAAGGGCTGGGTGCTGTCGTTGCCGGAGACGTCGACCAGGAACTCGAACGTGCCGGCGTTGCTGTAGCCGGTACTGCCGGCAAAGCGCACCGCGGCGTCGATGATCCGGTCACGCAGGTCAGCGGCGAGGCCGGGCGCGGGCGCCACCTCGATGATCTTCTGGAAGTAGCGCTGAACGCTGCACTCGCGCTCGCCGAGGTGGGCGATGGCGCCGTGGACGTCGCCGAGGATCTGCACCTCCACATGGCGCGCCTGCTGGATGAATTCCTCGACGTAGAGGTCACCGTTGCCGAAGGCGGCCTGCGCCTCGGCGCGACAGCGCTCGTAGGTTGAGACGACCTCGCCGGGGCGCTCGACCACACGCGAGCCCCGCCCGCCGCCACCGCCCACGGCCTTGATCATCATCGCGCGGCCGTCACCGAGCTCGTCGAAGAACGCGGCGGCCTCGTCCGGGGAGACGGCGTGATCGAGGCCGCGGATGATCGGCACATCGAGAGCCGCCGCTGCTACGCGGGCGCGCGCCTTGTCTCCGAACAGTTCCAGCGTCTCCACGCGGGGGCCGATGAACGTCAGCCCTGCTTCCGTACAGCTGCGGGCGAAGTCAGCGTTCTCGGCCAGGAAGCCGTAGCCCGGATGGACGGCGTCGCAGCCGGATTCCCTGGCCACCGTGATCAACTGCTCGATGCCGAGGTAGGCGGCAGTCCCCGTCCCTTCGAGGGTGACGGCCTCATCCGCCTTGCCGGTGTGCAGCGAGCCGGCATCATCCGCGGGAGCAACCGCCACCGTGGCGATGTTCAGTTCGGCCGCCGCCCGAATGATGCGGATGGCGATTTCGCCTCGGTTCGCCACAAGCAGTTTCATCTGGAATCCGGTTCTTCTTCTCTAGCGGCGTTCTTCGCGGCGAGCGGGATCCGTCGGCACCGGCTACCAGGTGTCGACGTTCGGTCGCTTCTTCTCGGTGCGGGGTGGTACCGGTGGCAGGCTCCGCAGCCCATGAGCGATCCAGGCGCGGGTGTCCGCCGGGTCGATGACGTCATCGACGCCGTAGTTGGTGCCGCCGGAGTTGACCGCCCGCGCTTGATCGACGAAATCGGCAACCCGCCGCTCGAACACTGCCTGGCGCTCCTCGGGATCGTCGATGGCTTCGAGTTCGTCGCGGTAGGTGAGTCTGACGCGCCCGTCGATGGTCATGTCGGCGAACTCTGCTGTCGGCCAGGCGACGGTGAAGAAGGGCTCCAGCGAGCTGCCGCCGCACATGGCGCGCACACCTATCCCGTAGGCCTTGCGGACGACCACACCGAACATCGGCGTCGTCATGTTGGCGCCCGTGACAAACATGCGCGCGGAGTGCCGGAGCAGCGCCGAGCCCTCGTGCTCGGGCCCGACCATGATTCCCGGGCAATCCATCAGCGACAGCACCGGCAGATCGAAGGTGTCGCACAGCTGCAGGAAGCGCGCGGCCTTGTCCGCGGCGTCGCTGTCGATCGCGCCCGACAGATGGTGCGGATTGTTGGCGATGAGGCCCATCGGCCGTCCCTCGACGCGGATGAAGGCAGTGATGATGCCGGTGCCGAAGGCTTCGCGAATCTCGAGGATCGACCCCCGGTCGGCGATCGTCTCGATGATGTCCCGCATGTCGTACAGCTCGGAACGGTTCTCGGGGACGATGTGGCGCAGCTTGCCCTGGTCGGGCGCCTCCCAATGGTCAATCGGGCCCTGGAAGTACGAAAGGTATTTCTTGGCGGTCTCGATCACCGCCTCGTCGTCCTTGACCAGGATGTCGACCACACCGTTCGGTACCTGGAAGGACATGGGGCCGACCTCTTCCGGGGTGTAGATACCGAGGCCCCCGCCCTCGATCATGGCCGGTCCGCCCAGGCCAATCGTCGAGTTCTCCGCGGCGATGATGACGTCGCAGGACGCCAACATGACGGTGTTTCCTGCGAAGCAGCGCCCGGAATTGACGCCCACGAGGGGGACGAGGCCGCTGAGTTGCGACAGTTTGGTGAACGTGTAGGAGTCGATCGGAACGCCGCCACCGCCCCGGCCAGCGATGTCAACGGCAGCGGCAGTGGAGTCGGCGCCTGCTGCGCTGGAAGTGCTCTCCGTCTCGGGCTCTCCCCCGCTGATACCGGGACGGCCGCCTCCGCCCTCGGCAAAGAGCACCAGCGGCAGTTTGAAGCGTCCTGCCAGTTCGTACATCCGGTCTTGCTTGTAGTGCCCCCGGCCGCCCTGGGTACCGGCGACGACCATGTAGTCATAGTGGACGACGACCGCGCGCGAGCGGTCCGCGTCGAACAGGTCGCCGTTGACGTTGCCAATTCCCATGACTAGGCCGTCGGCCTGCGTGGTTTCACGCAGCCATTGCTGCTTTTGCCAGCTCCTGGCGGTGACCAGCGGGCCGTACTCCCGGAACGTCCCGTCGAACAGGTGCTCGATGTTCTCGTGCGGGCTGCGCTGATCTTTCGCGTGGCGTCTGGCGATCTTCTCCGCCCGGAAATCGTCGTGGGTGAAGGAGCGGCGCTCGTTCACCAACTCCCGATCGCTTCGTACGTGGTCGGGGTCGATCTCCCCAGCCGTCACGACCGGCTCTTCTTCGACCTCGGCGTCCGTGACGAGGACGACGGGATCGCCCTCGCGGATGGTCTCGCCGGCGGCGACTGAGACGGCGTGGACCACGCCACTCCGGTCTGCGCGGACGACGTGATGCAGCTCCAGCAGCTCAATCGTGGCGAGCGGCCGACCAGCCGCCACCTCGTCACCCTCGGCGACATCGACCGAGAGAACGGTGCCTCGGATCGGCGCCAGGAGGCTGACCGGGCCGGCCGGCTCGGCGATCTCGTCCGTTTCGGCGGCCTGGGACTTCACCTGCTTGTCATGGTCGAACAGGGCAAGCGGGTCCCAGCTGTCCTCGACCCGCGCGCCGGCATAGCCATCCCCCGACGGCGAAGCCTCGCGACCAGCCGGACCGCCGGCCGGCGCGACGAAGCGCCGATGCTGGGTACTGACAGTCGCGAGCTGAGCCATCTCCTGATCGACGAAGCGGGTATGGATGTCGCCGGTGGCGAAGTCCGGGTGGGCGAGGATGCTCTGGAGCAAGGGGATGTTGGTCTCGACCCCCTCGATGCGGAACTCGCTCAGCGCGCGGGAGGTTCTGGCGATCGCGTCGGCGAAGTTGGCCGACGGCGAGTGGCCGATCACCTTCGCGAGCAGCGAGTCGAACAACAGACTGGTCTGGTAGCCGCCGTACCCGAATCCGTCCGTGCGCACGCCCGGGCCGCTCGGCGCCTCGTACGCGGTCAGCGTGCCGCTGGCGGGAAGGATCGACCCGTCTTCGCGAATCGACTCCATGTTGACGCGCGCCTGGATCGCGTATCCCCGCGGCTCGCTGACGTGTGGGCTGTCGAGTCCCAGCTCGGCGATCGTTGCTCCCGCAGCAAGCCGCAGCTGGGCCTGGACGATGTCCACGCCCGTGACCTCCTCGGTCACGGTGTGCTCAACCTGGAGGCGTGCGTTGGTTTCGATGAAGGCGAAGGGCTGGGTGCTGTCGTTGCCGGAGACGTCGACCAGGAACTCGAACGTGCCGGCATTGCTGTAGCCGGTACTGCCGGCGAAGCGCACCGCGGCATCGATGATCCGGGCACGGAGGTCATCCGCGAGGCCGGGCGCCGGCGCCACCTCGATGATCTTCTGGAAGTACCGCTGCACGCTGCATTCGCGCTCGCCGAGGTGGGCGATCGCGCCGTGGACGTCGCCGAGGATCTGCACCTCCACATGGCGTGCCTGCTGGATGAACTCCTCGACGTAGAGGTCGCCGTTGCCGAAGGCGGCCTGCGCCTCGGCGCGACAGCGCTCGTAGGTTGAGACGACCTCGCCGGGGCGCTCCACCACACGCGAGCCCCGCCCGCCGCCACCGCCCACGGCCTTGATCATCATGGCGCGCCCGTCACCGAGCTCGTCGAGGAACGCGGCGGCCTCGTCCGGGGAGACGGCGTGATCGAGGCCGCGGATGATCGGCACATCGAGAGCCGCCGCCGCTACGCGGGCGCGCGCCTTGTCGCCGAACAGCTCGAGCGTGTCCACGCGGGGACCGATGAAGGTGAGCCCCGCGTCGGTGCAGCTGTGGGCGAAGTCGGCGTTCTCAGCCAGGAAGCCGTAGCCGGGATGGACGGCGTCGCAGCCGCTCTCCCTTGCAACGGAGACGAGCTGCTCGATGTCGAGGTAGGCGGCCGTCCCCGTCCCTTCGAGGGTGACGGCCTCGTCCGCCTTGCCGGTGTGCAGCGAGCCGGAATCATCCCCGGGGGCAACCGCCACCGTGGCGATGTTCAGTTCGGCCGCTGCCCGGATGATCCGGACGGCGATTTCGCCTCGGTTCGCCACAAGCAGTTTCACTTGGAATCCGGTTCTTTTCGTTTCAACTAATCGATGCGGCTTCCGGAGTATGTCACTCGTTACCCTCGAACAGACATCTCCCAACCGGTACCAGGTCCTCCGCCTTCTCGGAGGGGGCGGCAAGAAGTGCGCCTTCTTCGCTCGCGACACGCTGCTCGACCTCGGACAGGAGGGCGACGCGCCATGAGTCCATCGGCCTCAGGTCTCCGGGATCCAACGATCTGAACCTGGTGACCGCGGCAGACCCGTCCAGGTCAGATTCCCGCTAAGCGCGAGGGTCTGAATGCGACTGGACTCTCCATCAGCGCGCGTTTCAATCAAGCCCCAGCTTTGGTTCTCCCGCGCGATCCGCGCGATCAGCTCGCGCGCTTCGAGTGGGATGCGAGGGCGCCCACCGCAGGGCCGACTCCGCCAGCGCCAGTAGCGACGGAAGCCCATGCCACCGTACGACCGTCTCCGGACGGACGATGACGAGCACCGATCGCCAGTCGGGCCAGACTCGCGCGACGGCGCTCCAGAACAGGCGATCCGAATCCCGCACCGGCGGCGTCCATTCGTACATCGCCAGCGGCTGTCGCAGTGCGAGGTTCTCGATGACCAGCTCGGACCGCGCGCGCAGAAACCGCCGCAGCGGCTCGAGGAGTAGACGGACCAGCTGGTCATGTCGACTCCGGTCGAGCTCCTCCGATCGACCGCCACCACGGTGTTCAGCAGCGCCGTCACCGCGGCTGGCACGTCCACCGACCCGCTCGCCGATGGCGATCGGGCCCAGGCCCTGTGCCTCGCCCGCGACGCCTACCCGAAGCTCGGAACGGCCGAGGACGGGCCGGGCCCCCGCATCGACCTGATGGCCGTCGCCTTCCTGCAGAACCGCGTCGGCGACGTCACCCTGCTCGAACGCGGGGGGCAGCGGCGAGGCTGGGGTCACTCGTACGCCCTGGGTACCGCCCCGCACCTGCAGCACAAGCGGGTGGGGCAGGGCGAGATCGCCTCGGCGATCAATCCCGCCGCACTTGAACTCGGTCCGCCGGAGCGGCCAGCGCTCGAACGCATCGCAACTGCGCTCGATCTCGAGCTCCCGGCGGGACCTCCGACGAGGAGGCTGCGCACCTGGTGGCGCACTCGCTCCGCGGCATCTACCGCGCGGCCGGGATGCCGACCCGCCTGCGCGACCTCGAGGTGCCGCGGGATGCGTTCGATCTCGTGATTACCGCCACGGCGAAGAACTTCAACGTTAATCGCGGCCGGCGCGACGAGGACCGCTCCGGCGAGATGCGCCGCATCCTCGAGGCCGCCTCGTCCAGCTCGGGCTCGCGCGCGCGGCCTTGATCACGTCCGCACCGAGGTCGGCGAGCGTGCGCGCGGCGGTGGGCCCGGCGTAGGCCCACGTCAGGTCGACCACGCGCACCTCCTCGAGCGGCAGGCGGCCCCCGGGCGCCCGGGCGCCGGTCACAGCACGCCCCTGGCGCGCAGCTCGTCGAGGTCGGCGGCGGAGCGGCCGGCGAGTGCGCTGTAGACCTCCGCGTTGTGCTCGCCGAGGTCCGGCGCCGGCCGCGTCTCCGCCGGGTCGCGGCTCGTGCGGTAGGCAGCGCCGGGCGCCAGCACCGCGGCGCCGTCGACGGGCACGCGTTCGAGGACCTCGCGCTCGCGGAGCTGCTCGTCTTCGAGCAGGTCCTCGACGCCGAGCACCGCGCCGAAGGGGATGCCGAGCTCGGCCGCAGCGATCGACGATCTCGGCGCGCGTGTGGGTCGAGAGGTAGGCTCGAGCAGCGCGAAGAACCCCTCGACGTTGCGCAGGCGCTCGCGAGGGTCGACGAGCAGCGGCTCGTCCACGAGGTCGGGGCGGTCGATCAGGATCGGGAGCAGGCCGCCCGCGCCGGGGTGGACGGCAACGTAGCCGTCGGCGCAGGGGACCACCCCGCCCTGGATGCCCCACGGCTGGCGGCCGTAGAAACGGGAGCGCACGGCGCCGGTGGCGACGTACATCGTGGTCGACATCTCCGCCGTCGCGGCCACGGCGGCGAGGGCGCTCACCTCGACGCGCTGGCCACCGCCGAAGCGGGCGCGCCCGATCAGCGCGGCGCTCGCGGCGGCGAAGGTGTGGATCCCACCGATGTACTCGGGGTGGTGACCGGGGATCTGCAACGGCGGGCGGCGCGGCTCGCCCGTGATGTGCATGATGCCGCCGAGGGCCAGCAGCTGGATCGACTCCGCCGCGTAGTGCGCGTAGGGGCCACTCAGGCCGAAGGGCGTGACCCAGCAGCGCACCGCCGTGGGCGCCCAGTCCGCCACCGCGGCGTCATCGATGCCAGCGGCGGTCGGCTCTTGGCCCGAGATCACGACGTCGCACCACTCGAGGAGGGCGCGCAGGAGCGCGCCGCCCTCGTCGGTCTCGGGATCGAGCGCGACGCCACGCTTCCCGCGTCCGAGGGCGCGCGCGAGGCCGTCATGGCGCGCGTCCGCGATGGTGGCCTACTCGCGGGTCCAGTCGCCGGCGGGTGGCTCGACGCTGATCACCTCGGCGCCGCGGTCGGCGAAGAGTCGGCCGGCGAAGGGGCCCATGATGCCGCCTGCGGTTTCCAGCACGCGCAGCGCCGTCATCGGTCACTCCAGGGGCGGGCACCCCGTCTCTGGTTCGGCCCGCGGGTGCAGCAATCTCCGCGGGCGCGCCCACGGCACCGCGAGCGCGCTAACACGAGCGTGAATCTCCATCACGATCGCTATCATGCGCCGCGCCGAGGAGGACCAGCATGCGCGCGCTTGTCGGCGGCGGCACTGGACCCGCCGGCCCCGGCGTCGTCTTAACATAGGAATTGGTACAAAGACCGGGGGCGGGTCACGTTCGGCCACCCAGTCCGGGCGTCTATTTGGGAGCCTCTTTGCGAAGGAAGATTGCCGATGATCCTCGATCGGAAACTCGAGGCCGGCGACATCGTCGTGCTGGACGGGGCGATCGGCACCGAGGTCGCCCGCTACGGCGTCCCGATGGATAACGCCGCCTGGTGCGGGGTCGCGAACAAGACCCATCCCGACGCGGTGCGCCAGGTCCACGAAGACTATATCCGCGCGGGCGCGAACGTGATCATGGCAAACACCTTCGCCACCAGCCGCCACGTCTTGGAGGGCGCGGGCCTCGGCGACGAGACCGTCACCATCAACCGTCGTGCCGTCGAACTTGCCCGCGAGGCGCGGGACCGGGGGGCGGCCGACCGCGCCGTCGCGGTCGCAGGCTCGATGTCGACCATGACTGCCTGGGTGCCAGGCACCATCAGCCCTGATCCCCGATACGCGCCGACAGCGGACCAGGAAGCCGCCAATTTCGCTGAGATGGCGGATACGTTGGCTGACGCCGGCGTCGACCTCATCATCATGGAGATGATGCTGGAGCTCGAGCACGCCAAACGGGCCATCGCCGCCGCCGTCGCCACTGGCCTGCCAGTGTGGATCGGCATCAGCTGCACACGACGCACCGAAGGCCGCATGATCGGCTGGGACGTGCTGGCCGAAGAGTCCGCCTCGCGCGTCGGCAGAGACCGGCAACCGGCGCCCGAAGTCTCGCTGGAGCTGCTGATCGACGAGTTCACGGCGTTGGGCGGAACCGTCGCGGGCATCATGCACAGCGCGGTGTCCTCCACGTCCCCGGGCCTCGAGGTGCTGTTCCCGCGCTGGTCGGGCCCGGTCATGGCCTATCCCGAGGCTCTGGGCTACGCCGCAGACGGATCGGCGCAGGCCAGCGTGTCGCCCGAGACCTTCGCCGGACATTGCAGGCGGTGGGTAGAGGGGGGCGTGCAGATCATCGGCGGGTGCTGTGGCACCACCGCCGAGCATATCCGCCAAATGGTGGATTTCCTGCCCTCTCAAGTCGGTGCCCGCCCGTAGTCGACGCGGCACCGAGTGGCGAATAGTCGAGCCAATCAACCGGGTCCACGGGCGCGAAACCGGCACCGGCCGATCGCGTGAAAAGCCCGCGGACTTCAATCGGCGCACTCCGTTGCTGTGTGGCGAACACGGCCTTGACCCTGTGGAGCTAGAACGCGAGGCGATGAGGCTGCTCGCATCGCCGAAGTGACGCAGCGCCGGACGACTTCGATCTGCCGCATGGTGGCTTCGGTGGCCCACAGTGGAACGACGGTCCAATCCGAGGCTTTCGCTATTTCGTAACGCCTTCGTGTGGACTCAGTGTCATAGCACGGCCAAGGCGATTCCGAGCGACAAGCCAACGAGCATCAGCAGTCCGAACGCCAGCCCGAGAACAGTGGCGGTCCCACCGCCTTGCAGCGCCAGCTCTAGCTCGGCAGCTCGGACCGGGTCTCCAGCCCTTCGTCCGGTAGAGATCTGCAGCGTGTCCCAGGAGTGCGGCGAGGACCAGCACAATACGAGCTTCTGTTGACGGCTTTCCATCTCGACCATAGAAGGAATCAGAGCCACGTACGCTGCCGCAATGACCGCGATCGGGACACTGACTACGGCTATGGCGAAACGAGCGACGTTACAATGACGGTGCCAGGCCGCTCCGCGCCCAGCCAGAGTCTCGACAGCCCAGGAGGATGCCGAGCAAGAGCATCCAAATCAGCGACAGCGGTGGAAGAAGAAGCCCAAGAGCCGGCCTCCAGCGCCGAACGACTTGGATCTGTCCTCAGTCGATGTTGAGGCCCGTCTGAGGAAGTCGATCGCCATCGAGAACCTGAGCCTGACAACCACTTGGTGACCAGATTGCCATGTTTCCAGTTGGCGGTGTGGCGGTCTGGTCGCTGAGCCAGTCCTACGATTCGGCACCTGTCGCGCCAGATGGGTGCAGTTCCGGTGGAATTGCTATATGGCCTGCTCCATTGCGGCTGCTCGCACAGCGTAGACATAGACCGTCGATATTGAGTTTCTGGCGGAGAGGGTGGGATTCGAACCCACGGTGACGCAAGCGCCACGACGGTTTTCAAGACCGCTCCCTTCAACCACTCGGGCACCTCTCCGCGGCCAATTCTATGGACTTCTCCAAAGATCGTGGAAGCTCTGATGGGGCAGCTTGCCCCGTCTCAAGATGTCCTGGGCAGGACCAGCAGAGAGGCGCTCTTCGAGCCGTCGGGCTCGGTGGGTTCGTATGGCCGAACACAGTTCCCCGGGCGCCCCAGCAATCGCCGTGAGCGCGTGGTCTTCACCTCGTCGAGGTGATACGCGCCGCTGTAACGCTGGAGCGTCCTCTCGATGTACAGCCAACCTTCCTCGAGGTGGACGCGATCCCCGGTGAGGCCGAACGCTTCTCCCTGTCGCAGCCGGAGCGACGGCACGAACAATGATTCGAGGCGATCGCCCGCGGCAGCTCGCAGGAAAGTCTGAGCCTCCGATAGGGTCAGCACCGTCGAGAGCCTGTTCGACTTCATCGAGGAGGCCGTCGATCAGGGTGCCGTCGGCATCAATATCACCTACGACCCGAGCAGCTATCCGGCCGATGTTTGGATCGAACGCGACGAGCGCCTCTCCGATGAGGAACGTGGCTTCCAGGTCCACGCGATCGACGTGGTCGAGGTCTAACGGCCCGCCCCAGTCGCTACGGCGCGACCACCGCGTCGCCGACCCTCAATACCGAGGCCTTCCGTGGGATCGCGACCACGCCCATCGTCGGGCGCTCCTGCCCGAATTCGCCCGTCAACGTCTGCATCACGTCCTGATCGCGCTCCCCGGACACCGGATTGGCGTGCGTCGCCAGGCAGCGGACCACCGGCCCCGTGACCTCGAACTCGGAGCCACCGACCTGGATCGTCTGGCCGATCCACTGCAGCTCAGCCCACGGCTCGACGCCGTCGATCGTCGCGTTCATCCGGAAACGGCGCTCATCGACCTCGCTACCGATTCGCTCGGCAAGCGCTTCGATGCTCGCGCGCGCGACCAGCGTCACGTGGTGCGCCTTTCGATCGTGGAATCGCGGCGTCATGCCGTCGCCGACCAGTCGCAGCGGCAGCCGCGCCTCATGCCCGGCAAACGGGTTTACCTCGAACCCCTGCACCAGCGACGTAACGGCTTCGACGATCCGATCCCGATCCGCGTCGAGTGTGACGTCGCCCGCTACCACCTCGGAGCCCTCGTGGCTCAGCGAGAGGCGATGTGATGCACGGTCGTACCGCGCGTCGACGCGCGCGAACGCGGGCGTGTTCTGCATCGTCAGGAACGAGGTCTTCCCACGCCAACCCGCCTGATCCGCCTCACCGGCATCGGCGAAGAGGAAACCGAGCACGCGGTCGCCGTCGACCGCCCCGTCCGCGGCGACGGCGAGCTGCTCGACCGGGACGGGCGTCAGCCCTTTGACAGGGAACTGGTAAAGGCGAGTGAACGTCGCCATCTCAGGCCCGAACCGCGCGGAACGGCATCGCGTATTCGTTGGGCTTCACGAGCACCTCCGCGAACCCTGCTGGTCGCCGTCGCTCCGCGACCGTGTCCGGGTCGATCGGTAAGCAGATGTCGTCGATGTGCAGCGCACGGCGGTCGTCGCTGTCACGGCTGTCCTGTCCGGTGAAGATCCCACCCGACCTGAGGCACCCGCACCACCTCGGCGAAGATCGCATCTTGCAGCTCGGGTGTCGGCACGTGGCGCAGGATCGTCAGCGACAGGGCGGCGCTGAAGCGCCCGTCGGGGAGCGGCATGCCGGTCGCGTCGGCGTTCAGCTCGTCAACGTCTGGGTCGATAACCATCACTCCCTCCACAGTGAGGGTATCGAAGTTCCTATCGGAGCCCGTGCTTTCAAGAATCCAGGTGACGGAAGTCATCTGAAGGGATGAAACAAAGTCCCAGGGATACAGGCGTGGGTGGCGTCTGGCGTCGACGTCGGGGAGATCGGCGAACCCGCGGCGGTCGGAGTCCCAACCTCGGGGGTCTCAGCATTCTGCGAGAGGTTGTTGTCGGAGACGTCAGTGTCGCCACCGGTGCCCTCACCCAGGTCGAACGACGGGCCGCAGGTCGCCTGCTGAACAGCCACCTGGAGTCAGCGCAATGCGTTGGTCGGCAACGTCGAAATCAAGCTCGCAGCGACGCTCGCGTATCGCGCCTCGGGTTTCAACAGGGTCAGGGCAGTCGGGCTCGTGGCAACGAGTCTCAGCTGCCCCCCCAGCCTTCATCTCAGATGGCGGCGATGTTTCGTGGAAAGACGACGCGCTCTTCCGATCTGCCCAGGTCCTCCGCGAACCGACGCCCGTCCCACACCGCTGCGGCAATGCTCCCCGGGCTGAGGGCATCGCCAACGGCGCGCACTGAGATCAGACCGGCACTCCCCCACTCGTCTCGCCGGTCGAGGAGGTCGAGGCAGAGCGTTTCGTTCGGAAGACGGCTCGTGACGAAGACTGCTGAGTCACATTCGATCGTCTGTTGCCTTCCGGTGTAGGCACAACCGACGACGAGGCCATCGGCCGTAACTCGGTCTGCCGTGTGAGCAACAACGATTCGCACGCCGAGATCGAGCAATCGCGCTTGGATACGGTGTTGCTCGAGCGTCTTGTGGGTCCACACCGCCACCTCCGGCTCGGGGGTGACGATAGTGACCGCGAGACCCTCGTTGACGAGCAGCTCCGCCATCGAACTGCCCATGTAGTAGTGATCGTCATCGAACACCACCACGCGCTCACCGGCGGGACGGCTTCCCGACATTACGTCGTCGGGAGTGAGCACCTCAACCGGATCGTCGAATAGGACGGGACCCGGACTTGAGACGCCAACGCCGTCTCGCCTCCACGTGGCCCCCGTAGCGACAGCAATGTGATCGAAGTCGTACGAGAGGATCTCCTCCGAGTTCATCGAGCTCTCGAAGTAGTACTCGACGTTGCTGAGCCGGTCGAGCTGCGTCTTGCGGTAATCGACCACCCGCCGCCATTCGCCGAGACCGGGGAGTCGTGCCTCCCTGGCAACCCGCCCGCCCAGCTCACGAGTCGCTTCGGCGAGGACCACCTCGTAACCGCGCCGCCCGGCGGACATGGCTGCCTCGAGACCGGCCGGCCCCCCGCCAACCACCAGGATCCGGGCATCGGAGTCCTTGGCACGAATAGTCTCGGGATGCCAGCCGCGCCGCCACTCCTCCCCCATCGACGGATTCTGGGTACACCGGATCGGGGTCATGGTGTAGTCACCGGAAATACACATGTTGCAGCCGATGCACTCGCGGATGGCGTCGATCCGGCCCTCCTCTATCTTCTTCGGCAGGTACGGATCGGCTATCGACGGACGGGCGGCGCCGATGAAGTCGAGCACCCCCTGGCGGATCAGTCGAACCATGGTGTCCGGTGAGGTGAACCGGCCGACCCCCACGACCGGCTTCGAGGTCAGATCCTTGAGGCCGCTAATGAGCTCCTCGCGCTCACCTTCGCCTCCGAACCGGGACGGGACTGAGTCGTCCGCCCAGGCACCCACTATGAAATCCCACAGATCGGGAAGCTCACCGATCATCCCGAGAAGCTCGACCAGCTCGTCCCGGGTGAAGCCGTTCGGTCCGATCAGCTCGTCGACGACGATCCTGCACGCGACACCGGCCTTGCCGTCGACCGCTTCGAGCGTGTCCTCGAGCACCTCACGCAGCAGGCGTGCGCGATTCTGGAGCGGGCCGCCGTAATCGTCCGTGCGGTCGTTGAACCGCGGCGAGAGGAAGTGCTGGAGCGTCGACCGGTTGTGTCCGGCATAGACGTAGACGATGTCGTAGCCCGCGTCCAGAGAACGAACGGCCGCCTCGCGGTACCAGCGTCTCAGGTCGGCGATGTCCTGGTTGTCCATGCGGCGCGCCTGGATCGGGTAGAGGTCGCCGGACGTCGGCCGATGTGAGGGCCCCATGGGCGGGATACGCGTGTACATGCTGCTGGCCGCCATGCCGGAATGCGCGAGTTCGATGGCGGCAAGAGACCCGTGGACGTGGATTGCATCGGTAACGAGGACGTGAGCCGCAATGTCGCGATCGTCCCAGATCCGGCCCTCGATGTACGGAGCGACGTCGGAGGAATGGTGAATCTCGGTCTCCTCGGTAGCAACGACGGCCCAGCCGCCTTCGGCCTTCATCCCTCTCATCGCGGCCAGGGCAGCCGGGTCGCGGTACCCCATCCCATTGCAGTGAGGAACCTGGAAGAACCGGTTTCGGGCCGTCACCGGTCCGATCTGCACAGGCTCGAAGAGCACGTCGTAGCGGGCGTCCCGAACGGTTGTCACACCGGCACCTCCATAGCGCGAAGCAAGGTACCACTCCGGCGGAGAGGCTCCCCGCTCCTCTGCAACCGCGACCGATCGGCTCGTTACGGATCCCGCACTTCGACTGACGCCCTTGCCGCGATCGGCTCATCCGTTGCCGAATCAGCGTCTGAGTCGTCGAGAAGCAACACCCGCTGCTCACCCGCCTGGAACCACTAACACTCTAAACGGGGCGACCGGAATCATTGGATCGACTTTGACAGCAACGGTGACGGACTGACAGCAACGCGCGCGGACGGCAGCGGACTGTGGTCCCGGAATGACACGCCGGACGGATGATCGTGGATGCCACAACCGTCAGGAGCCGTTTTCAAGACCGCTCCCTTCAACCACTCGGGCGGCTCTCCGTGCGTGATCGTGCGGGTGCGGTTGGAGCGGCGGTTAGCGCGGGGAGAGGAACAGCGCGTCGCCACGACTGATCGCGTCCTGCACCGCGTCCGCCGACTCGCGCGCGTTCGCGTGGCCCGTCGTGTCGAGGACCGCGCCGGGGATCGATCCCGCCGCCAGCTCGGCGGCGATCTGCGTATGGAGTTCGCGAGCGCGGTCGCCCATTGCGCCCTCGCGAGCGGCGTCGCGCGCCACCGTGGCCTCGAGGCTGGGCAATAGCGTGACCAGCGCGATCGGGGCGGGCGTCGCGGCGAGCGCGGCACGGTGCCAGCCCACGGCATCGGCGGTCACGACGTCCGCGATCACCACGGAGTAGCGAACGGCCACGCTTTCGAGGGCGATCGCCGCCGCGTTGCGCACGCCCAGCTCACCTTGTTCGCGCGCCTGGTGATCGGCGATCCAGGGGTGCCGGTAGCCGGCGCGCACCATATGGCGAAGGTCGTCGACCTCGACCAGAAGCATGCGGTCGTAGCGCTCGCAGAGAGCGGCGGCGACGGAGCTCTTTCCGGCGCCGGGCGGTCCAGAGATCAGGATCACCTGGTTCATGCGATCTCCACGATCGGTTGCGCGGCCTCGGGACCGCGGGCACCCGAGCGACTCTACACGCGGCTTGGTCGTACGCCCGCCGGTCTCGCGTCCGCCTTCAGGTGAAGGGCGGTCTCCGGCTCCCCACGCAACGACCTGAAGATCTCGGGCCTCGGTCGCGCTGGTCGAGATGACAAGAGGGCACAGGATCGTCACAATCCCGCCACAGGACGATCACTGGTTCGTTCGCCGCCACGTAAGGCCGTGGGAGACCGGCAGCGAGCAATAGTGTCGAATTTGATGTCGAGCGACGGAATGGTTCCTCACGCTCAGCCGAGCCAAGTCTTACATGGCCCCGGTGCGCTTCGCGTCGAGCTGGCGACTCGGCGAGCGTACAGCGGTGGGCGGGAGATCGAGCTGACCAGGCAATCGTTCGACCTGCTCGCCTACCTCGTCGAGCACCAGGGGCGGGTGATCCCCAACGGCGAGCTGATCAAGGCGATCTGGAAGCACGAGGTCGTGGAGGATCGCCGTTTCCTGCAAACGGCGATGTACCGCCTTCGTGCCGCGCTGCGGTCCGCCAAGGCCGACGATCCGATCGAGGTCGTCCGCGGGGTCGGCTACTCGATCGGGCGGCATGATCTCTTCGATTCACCCGAAGCCTTGCGGGATCGGAGCGCCATGGAGGCGGCGATCCGGGGGCTGTTCATGCCGACGATGCTTCTGGACCCGCAAGCAAAGATCGTGGTGGCCAACAAAGCGGCTGCTGCTCTGTTGAGATACGGCGTTGGCGAGTTGGAGCAGTTGTCGGTCTGGGACCTGACCCCGGCGGCGTTGCGGTCCCGGCGCCTGCAGCGATTTGAGCGAGTCCTCACCGGGGAGGAAGGGCTATTCGCGGCGCTGCCGCTCAAGTTGCGAGACGGGACGATTACGAAGCTGGACGTGTCGGCGCGACCGGTGAAGATCGATGGACGGACTGTCGGCGCGGTCGCGGAATTGCTGCCGTGGGATGGCGATCAACCGGAATACGCTGATGCTGCGACTGCAACACGAGGGCTGCTGGATGCCGCCGACGCGGCGTTGCGCGCGTCCCGGCTGCCGACGCTGGTGATCGGCGACGGCGGACGGGTGCTCCTTGCGAACGAAGCTGCGGCGCGGCTGACGGGGTACAGCGTTGCCGAGTTGGAGAGCCTGCCCGCTACCGAGGTCCTCTCTCCGCCTGGTTCCGCCGAACGTCGTGGGGAATGGCTGGCCGCAATCTGGACGAGCGAGTCATGTGAACTCTCCTCTGAGCCGCTGGTGCAGCGTGATGGTTCGATCATCGAGGTCGGCCTTGTCGCGGAGCCATTCCGCAGCGTTACCGGGGTTGGGGCGGTGGTCGTCCAGCTGTGGCCGTCGAACGGCGAGTCGGGTATGCGTGACCTCTTGTCGGCGGTGCAGTAGGCGGTGCGACAAATCACACCGGTTTGACGTCCAAGGAGATATCGAGCGCCGGCGCGGAATGCGTCAACGCACCGACGGAGATCAGTTGCACGCCGGTGGCGGCGACGGCGCGGATTCCGTCGAGGGTGATCCCACCGCTGGCCTCGAACGTGGTTGCCGGCGCGGCCTCGATGATTGGCCGCATCGTCTCCGGATCCATGTTGTCGAGGAGCACGATGTCCGCGCGGGCGGCGACGGCTTCCGCAGCCTGCTCGGCGGTGTCGACTTCCACCTCGATGCGGAGCGTGTGCGCGGCGGCGTCTCGCGCGCCGCGAATCACCGTCGCGATATCAACGCCGCGAGCGGCGGCCGCGGCGAGGTGGTTGTCCTTGATCAGGACGCCATCCTGGAGGTTGTCGCGGTGGTTCTGGGCGCCGCCGCAGCGGACGGCGTAACGCTCGAGGGCACGGAGTCCCGGCGTGGTTTTGCGGGTGTCGACGACGCGGGCGCCGCCGCCGCGTGCCGCTTCCTCGACGTAACCGCGGGTGACCGAGGCGATGCCGGAGAGGCGCTGCATGAAGTTGAGGGCGACGCGTTCCGCGGAGAGCATCGGCGCGAGCGGACCGCTGATCGTCGCGACCGGCGTGTCCGCTTCGACGGACGAGCCGTCGGCGTAGGCCGCTTCGAGGCGCAGCTCGGGAGCGAGCTGGACGAAGGTCTCGCGCGCGATCATGAGGCCGCAGACAACGCCCGGCTCGCGGAAGATGAACTCGCCTCGGCCCTGCTGCTCGGGCGGGACGGTGGATCGCGTGGTGACGTCGAACGAGGCGCGGTCCTCGGAGAGGGCGGCGGCGACCGCGGAGCGGATCGTCTCGTGGTCGGGGTGGTTGAGCTCGGCGCTCATGCGCACGGATCCTGGCGGAAGACGAGGTGGCGTTGCCACTCCTCGCGCGGTTCGGCGTAGTCGAGGCGGAAGTGGGCGCCCCGAGACTCCTCTCGCGCGAGGGCGGCCGCCGCTGCGAGGCGCGCGCAGGTGAGCGCCGCTCGGAGCTCGTAGCCGGGGCGATCGGCCGGCACGGGCAGTACGGCCGCCCAGGCGTCGAGCTTGCCCAACGCGGCGGCGAGCCGCTCGCCGTCGCGGACGATGCTGACCTCCGTCCACATCAGCTCTTGCACATCCTCGATCGTTGGTGGGGCGGCGCCGCGCTCGGCGGGCGCGAGGCAGCGCGCGTCCGCGCTGAGCGGCGGCGATGGCGGCGCGGGATCGGGCGGATCGAACAGCCGCTGCACCGTGCGGTTGGCGAAGATCACTGTTTCGAGGAGGGAGTTGCTGGCGAGGCGGTTCGCGCCGTGGACGCCGGTGCAGGCGACCTCGCCGACGGCGAAGAGCCCGGGGATGGTGGTCTCGCCCCAGGTGTTGGTGCGGACGCCGCCCATCGTGTAGTGGGCGGCGGGCGAGACCGGGATCCGCTCCTGCGCCATGTCGAGGCCATGGTCGAGGCAGGTGCGGTAGATCTTCGGGAAGCGCGCGGCTAGCCAGCTCGCGTCGCGGTCGGTGATGTCGAGGAGCACGTGGCCGGCGCCGGTCTCGCGCATCTCCCGGTGCGTGGCGCGGGCGACCACGTCGCGCGGGGCAAGTTCCGCGCCGTCGTGGTAGTTCGGCATGAAGCGCTCGCCGCGGGCGTTGAAGAGCTGAGCGCCCTCGCCTCGGACGGCTTCGGAGATGAGGAAGACCGGCGCGCCCTCGAGCTGGAGCGCCGTCGGGTGAAACTGAGTGAACTCCATGTCCATCACCTCGGCGCCGGAGTCGTACGCGAGGGCGACGCCGTCGCCCGTCGACACCGGCGGGTTGGTGGTCACGCGGTACATCTGGCCGGCGCCGCCGGTGGCGAGCACCACACGATCGGCGTCGTAGCGACGGTGCTCGCCGCTCGCCGTGTCGAGCACCTCGACGCCGGCGGCATGACCGTCCTCGGCGAGGACGCGGTCGGCGAGCGTGTGTTCGAGAATGGTGACGCCTTCGCGGAGCGCGAGCGCGGAGAGCGACAGCTCGATCTCGAGGCCGGTTTGGTCACCGCGGGCGTGGAGGATGCGCGGGGACGAGTGCGCGGCTTCGGTGGTGAGCGCGACGGCGCCGTCGGTCGCGTCGAACTGAACGCCGTAGCGGACCAGGTCGGCGACACGTTCAGCGGCGCCTTCGACGAGGATGCGCGCGGCCTCCTCGTCGACGAGCCCGGCACCGGCCTCGATCGTGTCGCGCAGGTGATCCTCGGGCGTGTCGTCGTGGCCCACGGCGGCGGCGATGCCGCCCTGCGCATAGCGGGTGCTGGCCTCCTCGATGCCGCCTTTGGTGACGAGCAGGACCGAGGCGCCGCGTTCGTGCGCCTGGATCGCGGCGTAGAGGCCGGCGATGCCGGAGCCGACGACGAGCAGGTCGTAGCGGCGCCTCATCGTCTGCCTCGAGTCTGACGGTCGGCTAACCTAGCGGAGCGAGCTGGGATTCGACCGTGGTCCGTCCGTGGGTGCTGTTCAGTGGCGTGATCGTCGGCGTCGTTGCCGCGGCGCTGATCGCGGTGCTGGTGGCGGGGCGCGGCGGGGAGGCGGAGGTGTTGACGCGGCAGACGCTCGACGACGAAGGCGGCGTGATGTGGCTGCGGATCAAGAGCTA
The DNA here is from genome assembly GCA_965248675.1 of Dehalococcoidia bacterium. Taxonomy (GTDB): domain Bacteria; phylum Chloroflexota; class Dehalococcoidia; order UBA2979; family UBA2979; genus UBA6627. Next base: position 404,237 of record CBDFJZ010000008.1, on the reverse strand, counting down.
CGAGCGCCCGCCGTTCGAGCGAGTGTTCAACCCGAGACCGGAGCGGACGATTCAAGAGACCTGGACGCGGTTCGTCAGGCGCACGACTCCGGAGACGATCTTCGCGAACCACACGCCGGATGGGGTGTTGCTCGCCCGGAGCCGAATCGTGGGCGGCTCGGTCGAGGACCGAGCGCTGGAGGTGGGGGAGCGACGTGTGTGGCCACGGCCGCGAGGGCACAGTGTTGGGATCGGCGGCGACCCTTCCTACGAAAACGATGGCCTCGAACTCGTGCCGAGTGAGCGACAGGCCGTGCCGATGTGCGTGGGCCCGTACTCGCGCCCGCCGACCGGGTCGGCCTCGAGCGCGGCACAGCCGGCGTGGCCGATCGACCTCGACGTAATCTCGGTGCAGCAGGAGGTGCGGTTCCACCCCGACGGTGGGTCCAGCAGCGTGGTCTTCCGGGCGCTGCTGGAAGATGGATCGCGCGTCGTGATCGCCTCGCGGCGCTACCACTTCACGGTCCTGCCGTTGTCTGAGTGGGACGCGATCGAGGCGCTGGTCTTCGGCGAGTGAGCGGCTAACCATCGCCGTTCTCGATCTGGACCTCGGCCTCGTACGCACGGATGGCGTCGACGATCTGCGGCCAGTCGTCGGGCGTCTCCGGGCGGCCGCTCGCGGCGTTCACGTAGGCGTAGCGGTGTGTGAACTCGGCGATCGTGCGACCGTCCGAGGCGGCGTCGACGCGCGCCTCGAAGACGAGCCGGCCGGGGCGCAGCTCGGTGCAACGGAGGCGGATGATTGCGGCGTCGTCCCAGCGCAGCGGCGCGCGGTAGCGGACCTGGCTGTGGCTCTGCATCCGTAGCACGTCGCGGTGCGAGGGGATGCCGATCTCCTGGTCGTAGGCGTCGAGGGCGACCTCGGTGAGGGCGAGCAGCACGCCGCCGTGGACGAACGGCGTGCCGCCGAAGCTGTCGGTGTGGCGCAGCGCGTGACGCGCCTCGAAGCGGAACGTGGCCTCGCTCGTCATCGCCCGCGCCGTCCGCGCTACTTGAGCGCGAGCATCCGCTCGAGGGCGATCTTCGCGTTCGCCTTCGTCTCGTCGGGGACCTGGATGCGGTTGACCACCTCGCCGCGCTCCAACGACTCCATGATCCAGGCGAGGTAGGCGGGATGGACGCGGTACATCGTGCTGCAAGGGCAGACCACCGGGTCCAGGCAGAAGATCGTCTTGTCCGGGTTCTCCTTCGCCAGCCTCGAAACGAGGTTGATCTCGGTGCCGATGCCGATCACCGATCCGGGCGCGGCCGCCGCGACGTACTTCGCGATGTAGGCAGTGGAGCCGTTGGCGTCGGCGGCCTGAACGACCTCGTAGCGACACTCGGGGTGGACAACGATCTGCACCTCGGGGAGGTGCTCGCGGGCGCGCTCGATCTGCGTCAGCGAGAACCGCTGGTGCACGGAGCAGTGACCCTGCCAGAGGATGATCCGCGAGTTCTCGAGCGCCTCGTCCTCGAGTCCGCCGAGGTTTCCGGCGGGCCGGCGCCAGTTCCAGAGCACCATCTCGTCCAGCGGAATGTCCATCGCGTGGCCGGTGTTGCGGCCGAGGTGCTGATCCGGGAAGAAGAAGACCCGCTTGCCCTGCTCGAACGCCCACTCGAGGACCTTCACGGCGTTCGAAGAGGTGCAGACCACGCCGCCGTTCTCGCCACAGAACGCCTTCAGCGAGGCGGCCGAGTTCATGTAGGTGACCGGGATGACGTCCTCGGTGCTGCCGAAGAAGTCCTCGAGCTCACGCCACGCGGAGTAGACGTCGGGGGCGGCGGCCATGTCGGCCATCGAGCAGCCGGCCTCCATGTTCGGGAGGATCACCTGCTGGTGAGGGGCGGCGAGGATGTCCGCTGCCTCGGCCATGAAGTGGACGCCACAGAAGATGATGTACGGCGACTCGCCGTGCTCGGCGGCGTACTGCGCGAGCGCGAACGAGTCGCCGCGCTCATCCGCGAACTGGACGATGTCTTCACGCTGATAGTGGTGGCCGAGGACGACCACCTGGTCGCCGAGGCGTTCGCGGCTGGCGCGGATGCGGCTTACCAGCTCGTCCGACCCGAGGCTCCAGTACTCCTCGGGAATCTCCGGCTGCCAGGAGCCAAACGAGACCTCGTCGGCCAGCGGGATCGTGTCGATGCCGGTATCGGTCTCGCACTGCAGCTGTGGCGTCGTGAACTCCGCGAGGATCTTGTCGACCTCCACGTAGGGGTTCGCGCGCTGCTTCGAGGTGGTGGTGTCGGCGGTCATGCGGGGTCCGATCCGTCGGGGTGGTCTCCGCCGCGCCTCGGAGTGGGTTTGCCCTCGAGCGCTGCAGTTGGAGCCGTCCATACTTTGTGTACCCAGTACACAAAGTATGCTTTGTGTGCACTTTACGCTAAGTCGGAACGCGCGTCAATGAGTGTTAACGCCGCCATTCGGGGCGGTCTACTCTGCTCGTGCCTGCACCGCCGGCACGACCTCGGCGGCGATCCGCGCGAGCTGCGAGAGCCGATCCCCGCCCGCGAACACGATATTGACGTGTCGCACGCCCGCGTCGACGAACTCGCCGAGGCGCTCCGTCCACATAGAGGCGTCGCCGTAGACGGTGTAGCGCTCGAAACGGTCGAACGGCACCTGGTAGGTCTGCTCGATGCGCGCGGCGATCGTTTCGAGGGCGGTCGGGAGATCGTCGTCGAACATGCCCCAGAGCTGGAGCGCCGGCGTGATCGCGTTGGGATCGCGGTCGAAGGACTCGGCGCGGCCTCGGACCGTGGCCCAGCCCTCGGCGAAGCGCTCGGGGGTGATGACGAAGGGCATCCAGGCTTCGCCGTACTGGGCGGCGCGGCGCTGGCCCGCGGCCGAGCGACCGCCGACCCAGATCGGGATCGGCGGGTCGGGCACCATGTCGAGGACCGCGCCGTCGAGCTGTACCACGTCGTTGTCGAGGGTCACCGGGGCGCCGGTCCAGAGCGCGCGGATCGCCTCGAGCGTTTGATCCAAGTAGGGGCCGCGCTGGTCGAGCGGGACGCCGGAGGCCTCGAACTCGGTGGCGAACTCGCCGCCGGCGCCGACGCCGAGGCGGAAGCGGCCGCCGGCAAGCCACTGCAGCGTCGCCGTCTGCTTCGCGAGCGCGGCCGGCTTGCGGAGCGCGGCCAGCAGCACGCCGCTACCGAGGGCGACGCGGTCGGTGACGGCGGAGGCGGCGCCGAGCATGGTGAGCGGCTCGGGCCAGAAGACGTGCCACAGCACGTGGTCGCCAACCCAGACGGAGTCGAAGCCAAGCGCCTCGGCGGTCTGCGCGCCGGCCAGAAACTCCTCCGGTGTGCTGCCGCCGGGGAGCACGCCGAACGTCACCGTCACGAGGCGGGCTCGGCGAGCGCGGTGCGAGCAAGGTCGAGCCACGGTTGCTGGCGACGATCCAGGTGGCCCGTATCGAATGAAATCCAGAAGAGCGTGATCTCGTCCCCACAGTCGCAAATGCCGTCCCAGCGGTCTTCGACGGGCTGGGCGGGCTCCAGATGGAAGACGTGCCGGTCGAAGCGGTTCCCGGCTGGCGACACCTCGTCCAGCGCGCCGAGCTCACGGCGCAGGCTGACTTGGGTGAGGCCGGTCTCCTCGGCAAGTTCGCGGACGGCGGCGTCCTCGAAGCTCTCGCCTTCCTCGACTGTGCCGGCGGGGAGTTGGAGGCCGGTGCGCGGGTGGGCGAAGACGAGCACCTCGCGAGCAGCGCCGGCACCGCGAGTGACAACAGCGGTCGCTTTCCGGATCAGGCGCAACTCTTCAGAGAGGTCTCCGACAGGGGGATCGTCGCTCACAGGAAGACCGGCTCACGCGAGGTGAATCGGTAGAGCTGCGCGGGACGGTGAGCGCCTTCGCGGCGCACCTCGCCAGTCGGCTCGATCAGCTCCGTCGAGATCATGCGTTTGCGGAAGTTTCGGCGATCGAGCGGCTCGGCGAGGATCGCCTCGTACGTGTTCTGGAGCTCGCGGACGGTGAACTCGGCGGGCATGAGGCCGTACGCGATGTTCGTGTAGTCGAGCTTGGCGCGGATGCGGTCGACGGCCTGCTCGATCACCCGGTTATTGTCGAAGGCGAGTGGTGGGAGCTCGCCGACGGCGTACCAGGCGGGGCGCCATGCCTCTTCCTCTCGAAGGCGGACAGTGCCGGCCTCGACGAGCGCGAAGTAGGCGACGGCGACGGCGTCGCGGCTGACATCGAGGCCGGAGATCGTGAAGAGCTGTTCGAGGTAGACGTCGGAGGCGCCGGTCTCTTCGACGAGCTTGCGGGTGGCGGACTCGTTCAGCGACTCGTTGCAATCCCAGAGCCCGCCGGGGAGCGCCCACGTGCCGGCCTCGGGCTCACCGGTGCGGAGCACCAGGAGCACCTGCAGCCGGCCTTCGGCGACGGCGAAGATCGCGACGATCGTGGCGACGGTGGGCGAGCTGTTCATCTGCGTTCGACGGTACGCCGCCACGACCGGGCGGTGCTACCGGCGATCGTCCCAGGTTGGCTCAGATGAGCGGCACGGTCGTCTCTATCTCGCTCAGACGAGCGGGAGCGCCAGCGAGTTCGCTTCGCGACCGCGCAGCGACCACGACGTGACCTCGTCAATCGTCACGTCCACGAGGTCACCGACGTGGCCGGTGGCGTCGAAGTGGACGAGCTGCCCTTGCCGCGTCCGCCCAGTCGAGCGGCCGTCTGCTTCGCGCTCAACGAGGACCTGCACCGTTTGGCCGAGCAAGCGCTGGTTGATCCGCTCCGAGGAGGCGGCGTGGATCGCCTCGATCACGTGGAGGCGCTCTTTCTTCAGTTCGCGAGGGACGTCGTCCTCGAGCTGGCGGTACGCGTAGGTGCCCGGCCGCGGCGAGTAGGCCGCGACGTGGATCACGTCGAAGCCGGTGCGTTCGAGCAGGTCGACCGTGGCCCGGAACTCGGCGTCGGTCTCGCCCGGGCAGCCGACGATCACGTCGGTAGCGATCGCGGCGTCCGGCATCCGGGAACGGATGCGAGCGACGCGCTCCTCGAAGTCCTCGACGCGGTAGCCGCGGCGCATGCGGTCGAGCATGGAGTTCGAGCCGGACTGAACGGGGATGTTGAAGTGCTCGCAGACCTTCGGCAGGTCGGCGACGGCGTCGACAATGCGGTCGGTCATGTCCTTCGGGTACGAGGTGAGGAAGCGCGTGCGGGCGATGCCGTCGACCGCCTCGATGCGCTCGAAGAGCGTGGCGAGGTCGGCGTCCTCGTCTTCGAGGTCGTGTCCGTAGGCCTCGACCGTCTGGCCGAGCAGGGTGACCTCGTGGACGCCGTGATCGGCGAGGTGCTGGACCTCGGTGAGGACGTCCGCGCTGGCGCGCGATTCCTCGCGGCCGCGGCGCAGCGGCACGATGCAGTAGGTGCAGAATTTGTCGCAGCCGTGGATCACGGGGACGTAGGCGGTGGGGCCGTCAGGCACGCCGAACGTAGAGGACATCTCGATCAGCGCGCTGCCGAGTTCGCCCTCGGAAACGTCGCGCTCGATCGACGCCAGATCGAGGATCGGGTCGAACTGCTGCGGGCGCGCCCAGGCGTCGACGTAGGGGAAGCGGCGCTCGAGGTCGTCGGTCTTAGGGCCGACCATGCAGCCCATCACGGCGATCTGGAGCTGCTTGCCGAGCTCGCGCTGCTTCCGGAGCACCCCAAGCTTCGAGTAGGCGCGGTCCTCGGCGTGCTGGCGCACGGAGCAAGTGTTGATGACGAACAGGTCCGCGTCGTCCTCGGCGGGGGCTTCGCGGTAACCGAGCTGCTCGAGGCCGGCCGCCAGCTTGAGCGAGTCCGCCTGGTTCATCTGGCAACCGAGGGTCCAGATGTGGAAGGTCGCCATCGAGACTCCGTGATCGCCACGGCGGGCGGTGTGCTGGCGGAGGGGGAGGGATTCGAACCCTCGATCCCCGTGAAGGGATAAGCGCTTAGCAGGCGCCCGCACTAGGCCTCTATGCGACCCCTCCGACGGGTGGACGTGCCTCGGTCCTCGCGGGCCGCAGCGTGAAACGATGGTAGGAACGACGGGAGGGCCACGCAATGCGGGAAGCGCTCGGGAGCTCTGCTACTTGTCCTCGGCGGACATCTTCGCGCGACCAGGCGAATCGAAGGATCTCCAGGCCGGAGCTGCGTTCACGTCCGGCCCAGACGCTCGGGTAGATGCCAAGATCGGCAACTCGGACGATGTCTCACGCGAACGTGAGCGGCGGCGTTAACCTTCGCTCCACTGTGACTTGCAGGTCCTGGTTCCCCCGACGTCTGCGGCCTCTTCTGCTGCTCGGTCTGCTGCTGGCCGCGACCGCTTGCAGCGGGGACGACGAGGGGCCGGGCGCCTCCCCGGCCGACGGCGCGGCCGATGATGTCGTCGCCACGCTGTCTGCGACCTCCGGCGAGCTCGAGCTGTCGCTCGCGATTCCCGTGGGCGCATTGCCCGACGGCACCTCGCCATCTGAACTCACCATTGCAGCGCTTGGCCCGGACGAGGTGGGTGCCGATCCGGAGAACGCGGAGATCCTCGGCGCCTATCGGTTCGGGCCGGACGGCCTCGAGTTCGATGTCCCATTGCTGGCGACGATCGAGGTAGGCGACTCGCAGAGCGTCTTCGCACTGCTTACGTCGAGTGATGGCAGCAGCACCGAGAGGTTGCAGCCGGTGAGCGGCACGTTCCCGACGGACGAGGGGACGAGGACGCTGGTCTACGCGATCGACCATTTCAGCGACTTCTCGCTGGTTCTCTCGAAGGAGGGCGACGGTTCACGGGCGACGGTCCTCGACCCGCTGCCACGGACCACGTATCTGATCGGCGAGTCCTTCACGATCCGGGTCCGGATCAACCCGGGCTTTTCGAACTGGAGTCACACGATTGTGGAAGGCGGAGTCACGGTCGTCCGGGAGCAGCATCGGACGTTGCGGGATAAGCCCTGGTATGCGCGAGTGGTCTGGACGGTCTCGCAGGGCTCCAACGACCTCGTCCAGACGTTGGCCGACCTACTGAGCTTCGACTTCGATGACCTGCCGCCGCCGGCCGACGTGCCGTTGGAACCACGGCGCGTCGAAGGTCGTGTCGACGGTCCGAACACGTTCACGGCCGCGTTCGCCGAACAGACGTTCACGTGTCGCAAAGTGGGCCCGTACGAGATCAGCATCTGGATCGGTGTGCGGACCCGCGCTTGAGCAGGCGTCCAGCGGCCGCGCGTCGGAGTACGAGCAGAAGATGGGGCCCTGGTTCACAAGGACATCCGACGGTGAGTATTACCGTCCAGGCGGGCGCTGTGTCGCCCCGGCGGTGGAGACGCCGATCGTCGATCCGACCAGCGAGTTGTCGACGGTGGAGCCGACCACCGAGCCAACGGCCGATCCGACGAGTCAACCCTCGCCTGTCGCGTCAGCTGCTCCGACCACGGAGACGCCGCCGGAGGGTTCGGAGGCGCGCCCGGCCTCGTTCGGTGACGCGGTCCCCGAAGATCACGTGCTCGTGTTCCTGCTGGACGGCGTGTTCTTCTTGCCTGGCGGGCTACAGGTGGTTGCAGCGCACGTGCCCTTCTGCAGTTACGAGCACCTGCATGGAGGAACGATTTCGTCGCTGCTCCCCGGTTCGAATGGCGACCCGGTGACTCGTTCGGAGCATCTGGGTGAGTGTGGGTTCGGACCGCCGAACTTCTTTATCGTGATCGACCCGCGTCCGGATTGATGACAGCGGCGCGGCCGCCGACGTAGCGTTCCCAGGCGTTGGGGTCGCAACCGTGGTTGTAGTGGCGGTCCGGGAAGCCGTAGAGGACGACCCTCCCGTCCGGGTAGGCACAGTGTTTCTGGCGCTCGCCGTCCTCAGGACGGAGCGGCTCGGCGTCGATGATCTCACGTATGACTGTGACGATGCGGATGCACTCGCCGGGGGGCGAAGTCCCGGGCGGCGAAGACGCCGAGGCCCTCAGTTGCGGACTCGCGGACCTCAACGTCTTCACCGGCCATACGCGACCTTCTGCGACACGAGTACGCTCATCGACATCGTAAGGAGGGCGGCAAGTGGTGGACGGCATGGCGCTCGAACGACGGATGCTGGGGCGGACCGGCCTCGAGGTGACGGTGATGGGCTTCGGCGCGGGCGGGTTCAGCCGCGCCGGCATCGACGACGGGTTCGACCACGCGGCGAGCGTGATCGCGCAGGCGCTCGACGCCGGCGTGAATCTGATCGACACGGCGGAGATGTACGAGACGGAGCCTGTGGTGGCGGCCGGGATCGCGCAGTCCTCGCGCCGGCGCGACGAGGTCGTGATCGCAACGAAGGTGAACTACCGCGTCGAGGACGAGCTGCGGACGCCGGCGGAGATCGAGGAGGCGGTACGCGCCCGCCTCGAGGCACTGGAGACCGAGTACGTGGACGTGCTCCAGATCCACGGCGTCGCGCTCGAGGACTACGAGCGCGTCCGAGACGCGCTGTTGCCGGTGCTCGAACGGCAGCGTGAGGCCGGGACGGTGCGCTGGATCGGCGTGACCGAGGCGTTCCGCGCCGACCGCGGGCACGAGATGCTCGCTCGCGCGATCCCCGACGGCTGCTGGGACGTGGTGATGGTCGGCTTCAACCTGCTGAATCAGACCGCACGTGAGCGCGTGCTGGAGCCGGCGATGATGGCGAACGTCGGCGTGATGAACATGTTCGCGATCCGCGAGGCGCTGAGGGATCTCGAGATGGTGAGCGCCCACCTGCGCGAACGCGCCGACGCCGGGGTGCTCCCCGAAACGGCCGAGGTCGGATCGTTGATTCAGACGTTGCAACGATTCATCGGGACGGCCGCGCCGACGATGCCGGATCTCGCGTACCGGTTCGTCAGGGACGAGCCGGGGATCTCAACGGTGCTCGTCGGGACCGGCGATCCGGAACACCTGAGCGCGAACCTCGAAACGTTCGCTTCGCCGCCACTCGAGCCGGGGGTGACCGGGGAGCTGCACGGCTTCCTGCCGGGCATCGACGCGCTCGACGGGGAGATGGTTCCGCGAGGGCGGCAGAGCGTGACGATGCAGCTGCTACGGAAGGTCGGGCTGTTCGGGGGTCAGCGTCGACGCTGAAGTCGACCGGTGCTCGGGGCTTCGCGGCTACGCCGCTAGAGCGCGCGGAACCACCGCTTCCCCTCGGCGCGGACGACGTGGCCGAAGCCTGGCTCGGGGAAATGCTCGGCGAACAAGACCATGCCCTCGGCCTCGATGCGGTCGAGCAGTGCCTTGCGGGTGGCGATTCCCTGCGCGTGGTCGAGGTCGGCTCCGAACTCGCGCCAGGGCTCGGTGACGTAGAGCGGGTTGTTGAAGACGTCACCGCTGATCACGGCGCGTTCGCCGTCCGAGGCGATTACCACTGCCATGTGCCCGGGCGTATGGCCGGGCGTCTCGATCGCAGTGACCTCGTCGGTGATCGCCGTCTCCCCGGGGAGCAAGTCGAGCACCTCGAGGTCGCGCAGCGGCTGGATGAACCGCTGGATGTAGCGCGGGACCGGGTCGCGACCCGTGAACTCCGCCCAGTCCCTGTGGTGCAGCAGGTAGCGGGCGTTGGGGAAGCGGGCCCGGCGCTCGTCTTCGACCATGCTCCACGCCACGTGATCCGGGTGGGAGTGGGTGAAGAAGACGGCGTCGACCTCGTCGAAGGTCGCGCCAGCCTCGGCGAGCGCGTCCGGGAGGCGTCCGTGCATGTCGCGATACCGGAAGTAGGGGCCGACGCCAACCCCGAGGTCGACGACGATCGAGCGACCGGCGGAGCGGATGAGGTAGCAGTTGTTGTGGATCCGCCAGTGATGCTCTGGGCCGTGCACCGCGTCCGGGTTGCGCCTGGCGATCGGCACCCAGTCGATCGGCGGCTCGCCGTCTTTCGCCTGCGCGCCGTGGTTGCCGAGGTTCGCGGCGCCATCGGGCAGCGCGTAAACCGCGACGTTGCCGACCTGCAGGCGAACGGCGCGGGTCATCGAATCAGCGACCGCCGCGCGCCGGCTAGACCTCGAGCGGGGTGTCTTCCTGGTTCGCCCATTCCCCCATGGAGCCGTCGTAGTTGCGCGCCTGCTCGTTGCCAAGCAGCGCCAGCACGAACGGCGCGAACGCGCCGCGGATGCCGGCCTGGCAGTAGGTGACGGCCGGCGCCGCCGGGTCGAGGCCGGCTTCCTCGAGCTGGGCGCGGATCTCGTCGAGCGGGCGGAAGCGGCGAGCCGGCGGTCCCTGCATCAGGTGCCGCCACTCGAGGTGGATCGCGCCGGGGACGCGGCCGGCGCGTTTGTTGCCGCGATCCTCGGAGCCGTCCCACTCGCCGTCGCTGCGGGTGTCCCAGATCTGCGGGCCGCTCGCGCCGTTCGAGGCGAGCTCCTTGAGCTCGTCGATCATGCAGACCTGTGAGACGTCGAGGTTGGAGGTGAAGTTGCCGGCCTCGGGACGTGGGGCGCGGGAGGTGAGCGGGCGGCCCTCGTCGAGCCAGGCGTTGAATCCACCATCGACGACGCGGACGTTGCGGTGGCCGTGGTAGCGCAGCACCCACCAGACACGCGCGGCGTGTAGCGAAGCGTTGTCGTCGTAGATGATCACCTCCTGGTCGGTCGAGAGCCCCCACTTCCGGGCGATCGGCTCGAGCTCCTCGGGCGGCATCACCAGGTCGCGGTTCGCGCGGCCTTTGAGGTAAGGGTGCGGCACCCCGACGGCGCCGGGAATGTGGACGCGGCGATAGGCAAGCGCCTCGCCGGCGTCGATCAGCACGAAGCCCGGGCTGTCGAGACGCTCCGCGAGCCAGTCGGTGGTGACGAGGAGCGGGCTGGCGGTGGTGGGGTCGGCGTCGGGCATGTTGGCCTCCGGTGACGGCACGTGCGTGGTCCCGATCTCTAGCAGAAATGTGGCGTCCGGGCTCTCGCTCGAGCAGCTCGATTGGGACGGCGATTGCCCCGGGCACGGAAACCTCACTGCGCCTCGTTCGAGCCGGGTGGCTCGGAACGCGCCGAGCGCCCGGCGGCACCGTCGGCGCTCGCGGGGAAGGCGTCGGCGGTACTACGGTGCGCCGATGGAGACCGCCGCGCGCTCGGCACCCGCCTCGGAACGACGGCTGCTCGCCGGTGTGCCGTTGCCGGTGATCGCGGTCGCGCTGGCGGTCGCGGCGACGCTGCTCGGCGACTCGATGCTCTACGCCGTGATGCCCTCGCAACCCGAGGCGTGGGCACTGTCCGTGCCCGCGGTCGGAGTGCTGCTGTCGGCGAACCGCTTCGTCCGGTTGCTGACGAACTCCCTCGCCGCCGTGGCGTTCGAGCGCCTCGGATCGCGCGCGCCGTTCACGTTTGCCCTCGTGCTGTCGGTCGTCGTGACGCTCGCGTATGGCTGGGTCACGGCGTTCGTCGTGCTGCTGGTCGCGCGGCTGGCGTGGGGCACCTGCTGGTCGCTGCTCCGCCTCGGCGGGTTCTGGACCGTCCTCGACGAGGCGACGGACGACAATCGAGGCCTGCTGATGGGCGCCTACTCCGCGATCGTGCGAATGGGCAGCGTCGGTGGCGCGCTGATCGGTGCGACCTTGACCGACGCGATCGGCCACCGCCCGACGCTGACGATCTTCGCGGTCACGATGGCGGTGGCCGGCGCGCTCTGGTTCGTCTCGACACGTGGGCAGCGGCCCGCGCGCCGCGTGGGCGTCGAGGACGGCGAGCGGGTGCGAGCCGGCCTGCTCACGGTGCTCTCCGATCGACGGCTGCTGGTCACCGGCGGCGGTGGGCTGATCACGGGGCTCGTGTTCTCCGGTCTGGTCACCGCGTCGCTCGGCTTCTTCCTCAGCGAGCACTTCGGCGACGAGATCGCGTTCCTCGGGATCGCGATCGGCGTCACCAGCGCGACCGGTCTGCTGCTGGGCGCGCAGTGGAGCCTCGGCCTGCCGCTGGCGCCGCTACTCGGCCACCTCAGCGATCGGTTCGGCCGCGTGCGGGTCACGAGCGGCGGCTTTGCCCTCGGCGCGGTCGGGTTGTTTGTCCTCGCCACGGCGTCGACCGTGTCGCTGCTGCTGGCCGGCGTCCTCGTCGCGTTCGTCGCGGCGACCGCGTTGACGGTCGGGCTTTCGGCGACCGCCGGGGATCTCGCTCCGCCGGATCGGCGCTCGGCGGTGATGAGCACCTACGCGACGTTCCTCGATCTGGGGAGCGCGATCGGGCCGTTGATCGGCCTCTCCTTCGCCAGCCTCGCCACGTTGCGAGGTCTGTACGGGGGCGCCGCCGTGCTGCTGCTGGTCGCCGCGGTGCTGTTCCGCGTCGCATTCGCAAGCGGGCGATCCCGCGCCACCGCGGACGCCTCGTAACCCGCTCGTCCGCTGCAGGCCTCGGAACGAATCGCCCCTCGCCGCGCCAGCGGCTTGGACCTAATGGCACTTGCCGTGCCAGCGGCTTGGACCGAATGCCCGCGCCCGACATACTCATGTGTGCCGTGCGCTCCCTGTTCTTGAACTTTCGTAGCGCGCCAGTCGACCCAACCGCCGAGGAGACTCCCCATGCCGCTGGATCTGAGCTTCGAGTCGAAGGTGTTCCCGGTCGAGACGCTCGACCTCGGCGATGGCGTGAGCGAGCGGATCGTGCGCGGCGGGCGCAACCTGTTCGAGCTGCTGCCAGAGGCGTTCGAGGGCATCTCGCAGATCGGCGTGATCGGCTGGGGCTCGCAGGGGCCGGCGCAGGCGATGAACCTGCGCGACTCGCTCGAGGGCACCGCTGTCAAGGTGAAGATCGGTCTGCGCGAGCGATCCGCCTCGATCGCGCTCGCCGAGGCCGAAGGCTTTACCGCGGAGAGCGGCACCCTCGGCGAGATGTTCGACGTGATCCGCGAGTCGGACATGGTGCTGCTGCTGATCTCGGACGCGGCGCAGTCAGAGCTGTACCGGCAGGTGTTCGAGGCGCTCAAGCCGGGCGCGACGCTTGGGCTCTCGCACGGCTATCTGCTTGGCCACCTGAAGAACGTCGGCGACTCGTTCCCGGACAACATCAACGTCGTCGGCGTCTGCCCGAAGGGGATGGGGCCGTCGGTGCGCCGTCTCTACGTGCAGGGCGAGCAAGTCAACGGCGCCGGCATCAACGCCTCGTTCGCGATCGAGCAGGACATCGACGGCAAGGCGACCGATCAGGCGCTGGGCTGGTCCGTCGCGCTCGGTTCGCCGTACAGCTTCCAGACCACGCTCGAGTCCGAGTTCAAGTCCGACATCTTCGGCGAGCGCGGCATCCTGCTCGGCGCCGTGCACGGCATCGCCGAGAGCCTCTACCGCCGCTACATCGAGGAGGGCATGTCGCACGACGACGCCTTCGCCCACTCCACCGAGGCGATCACCGGCCCCATCTCGAAAACCATCTCGAAGCAGGGCATCAAGGCGATTTACGACCAGCTCGGCCCGGACGAGCGCCCGATCTTCGAGCGGGCCTATGCGGCCTCGTACCCCTCGGCGCACACCATCCTCGAGGAGATCTACGACGAGGTGTCATCGGGCAACGAGATCCGCAGCGTCAACCTCGCCGGCGAGCGCCTGAAGCGGCAGCCGATGGGCAACATCGACCAGACCGAGATGTGGATCACGGGGACGGGCGTGCGCGCGGGGCGTGTCGACGACGAGATCCCGCTCGACCCGTTCACCGCCGGCGTCTACGTCGCCACGATGATGGCCCAGATCGACGTGCTGATGGATCACGATCACCCGTACTCGGAGATCGCGAACGAATCGGTGATCGAGGCGGTCGACTCGCTCAACCCGTACATGCACGCGCGCGGCGTCTCGTACATGGTCGACAACTGCTCGCGCACGGCACGCCTCGGTTCCCGCAAGTGGGCGCCGCGCTTCGACTACCAGCTCCGCCAGGAGGCCTACGTCGCCGTGGACGACCGCGCGGAGCCGGATCCCGCACTGATCGAGGCGTTCAAATCGCACAAAGTCCACGACGCGATCGCCGCCTGCGCCGAGGTGCGCCCCTCGGTCGACATCTTCGTGGAGTAGCGCCCTCCGGGCCTGGTTGACCGTTCCGGCCAGATCATCATGTTGCCGCTTCGACAGGCGAATCATTCGGCCTCGGACCGGCTATCCTCCGGCCGAGTGACGCGCACCGGCTGAGGGCGCGACCGGAGGGGACCGCCGTGGCCTCTGAGCAGAGCAATTCGAACTGGCCGTACATCTGGCTCGGGGCGTTCGGCGTGATGCTGCTCGCGCTGCTGGTCGGCATCTTCGGCGGCGGGAGCGAGCGTGGCTCCGGCTCACTCGGCAGTAGCGAGGTCGCGGCGATCCTCGGCGACTCCGACTCACGAGGCGGCTCGGACGCTAGTAGCGACGAGGGCTACACCGTGCCGGACGTCGGTGATCTCTCGCACCAGATCCTTACCGCCAATCAGTCCGGTGGCCTGGCCGCCTCGTTCTCCGTGCAGGACATGCTCGATGGCAACGGCTTCGACGCAACGACCGTCGCGCTCGCCGCGGAGGAAGGACGCGAACGCACCGGCGTGCTGCTCGGCGCCCTGCTCGAGCGGGCCGGCATCGAGGACTGGAACCGGCTCCGCATTCTCGGCGCCTTGGGCGACGTCACCGACGTGGATCGCGCGACGTTCGACGCCGACTCGGACCAGTTCCTGCTGTACTGGAGCGACGATGACGATCCGAGCCCGACCGTCTCACTGACCAACCCGACAGACCAGGTCAGCGTCACCGACGTGACGAACATCGTGGTCCTCGAGTAGCGCGACGCGCCCTCGACTGGTGTCGCCGGCGGCTAGCCGACGATACGGACGGCGCTGGAGATGTCACCGAAGCCGGTCGCGTCGAGCGTGAAGTTGCTGCCGCCGACGAGGATCGAGTCGGCGATCACGCCGCCCGAAATTCCGAGGTTGTCCGAGCCCTGCAGCTGAGCGCCGCCGTTCGGCGCGAGCAGCATGCCGGTCCAGTTCCCGCCGCTCCCGGAGACGTCGAGGCTGTTCGACGCGCTTGATTCCGAGAGCGCGAGCACGTCGTTCGCGTAGGCGGTCAGGTCGAAGTCGCTGCCGGAGATCGTGACCCGACCTTGAGCGACGAAGGTGACGTGACCGCTGACGTTCGAGCCGCTGAGCTGCAGGTCGCCGGTGGAGCAATACACGCCCGGGAGCAGCACGCCGGTGTTGGGGTCGCCGTTGAGCCAGACCGAAGCTTCGGTGTTGAGGTTCACGCTGCCGCTGAACGGGAAGTTGCAGGCGAAGTCCACGTAGGACAGGTTCACCGGCGACGCGGTCACCTCGTCTGGCCTCGGTGCGGGCGTGTAGACGCTCGTGTTGCCGTTGTCCTGGAAGGTGCAGACGTAGGTGGTCGGCCGGTGATCGAGTGCCAGCTGCCACTCGCCATCGAGGTCGCGTTCGAGTGAACGCCGCCGATCACCGTGGCCGAGGTTCCGCCGACGTTGATCTCGTCCACCCCGCCGCAATCGGTGCCGGTCGCCAGCAGCGCATATCCGACCTCCGGCGTGATGCGCTCCGCGATCGCCGTCGCGTCCGGTCGCATCTTGTCGATGCCGAACGCGCCCGCGAACAAGGTCGATCGCTCGCGGACGACGGTCACGGCGGCCTGGTTAGGGTTGCCGTCGACCGGCCACTCGAAGTTGTACGACACGTTCGGATCGGTGACGTCGACGCCGTTCTTATCGAGGTAGGTGATCGCTAGCAGCTCGGCCCCCGCGGGATCCGAGGGCAGCAGCGACACGGCCGCCAGCGCAGCGGCGTCCGCGGCGTTCTGGAGCTGCCGTCACTCCTCGCTGCGGATCGCGACGTCGATCACGATCGCCATCATTCCGGCCAGCCCGAGCATCGCCGCCGTGAACAGGACGATCGTCTGACCGGCGTCCTCCGCCACCACACGTCGCGCCGCGGTGGAGGAGGCGGCGACGACGCGGTGGCGGGTTGCGCGTATGAGCTGCATGGACCGAGGGTGGCGGCCGGCGTGATGCGTGCCGGCAAGGAGAACGTACGAAGTTCGTAAGTTCGCTCCTCGCACACTGGATCGCCAGCTGACGGCGCCGCGGGACGGGAAGCTCCGATGTCCGAGGAGAAGCGAGCGCGCTGGACCAACTGGGCCGGCAACCAGACCGCCGCCCCGTTGCGGATCCACAGGCCACGTACCGAGGAGGAGCTGGTCGCCGTCGTCCGACGCGCCGTGGAGCGCGGCGAGCGCGTGAAGGCGGTCGGCTCCGGCCATTCGTTCACCTCGATCGCGCTGACGGACGGCCACCTGGTCGACCTCGCGGATTACGACCGGCTCATCGCGAGCACGACGGATCACGACCCCGATCACCCCGACGCGGAGCGTCACCTGGTGACGGTGCAGGCTGGCATCCGGCTCAAGGAGCTGAGCCCCCAGCTCTGGGAGCTCAGCTACTCGCTGACGAACCTCGGCGACGTTGCCTACCAGTCGATCTCCGGCGCGATCGCGACCGCGACCCATGGCACCGGGCGGGCGGTGGGCGGCCTTGCGACCCAGGTCCGAGGCCTGCGCGTCATCACCGGAGACGGCGAGCTCATCGACTGCTCGCTCGACGAGGAGCCCGAGCTGTTCCAGGCCGCCCGCGTCGGCCTCGGGGCCGCCGGCCTCATCTCCGCCGTCACGCTCGAGGTGGAGCCCGCGTTCAACCTCCACGCCCAGGAGATCCTCATGCCGATCAGCGAGGTCCTCGAGGACATGGACCGCCACCTCGAGGACAACGAGCACTTCGAGTTCTTCTGGTTCCCCGGTTCGGACAACGCCCTCACCAAGCGCAACAACCGCACCACCGACGAGGCCGCCCCGCCGCCCCGCTGGCGCCAGTTCGTGACCGACGAGATCGTCGGCCACCGCTCCGTGGCGCAGGTAGCGCGGCTACTCAACGTCCCCGGCGTCGGGACGAAGCTACGCGGCCTCCTCGAGGGCGCGCAGGGCGAGTACGTCGACCGCTCCTACAAGGTCTTCACCTCGGAACGGAAGATCCGTTTCTACGAGATGGAGTACTTCATCCCGAGCGAGCACGCTCGCGAGGCGATCGACCGCGTCCGCGACCTGATCGCCCGCAGCGATTACGGCGTCGTGATGCCGATCGAGGTGCGCTGGGTCGCCCCCGACGACATCCCGCTCAGCACCGCCTGCGGCCGCCCCACCACCTCGATCGCCGTCCACATGCTCAAGCACCAGGAGTTCCAGCCCTACTTCGAGGCCGTCGAAACGATCATGGCCGACTACGAAGGCCGCCCCCACTGGGGCAAGCTCCACTTCCACACCCACCGCAGCCTCGCCCCGCTCTACCCGCGGTGGGACGCCTACCAGTCGGCCCGCGCCCGCCTCGATCCGCGCGGGACCTTCGACAACGAGTACACGGATCGGGTGTTGGGGCCTATCAGTGGGTGACACGATGCGAGCCGTGGTGCTCGACGGACCGGGCCCGCCAGAACGGCTCGAGATCCGCGACCTCCCGATCCCGGATGAGCGCCCAGGCTGGGTCCGCATCCGCATCGAGGCCTTCGGCCTCAACCGCTCCGAGCTGCACACCCGCCTCGGACTTGCCGAGGGCGTCACCTTCCCGCGGGTGCTCGGCATCGAGTGCGCGGGCGTCGTCGACGCGGCCCCAGACACCGAGTTCGAGCCCGGCCAGCAGGTCGTTGCGATGATGGGCGGCATGGGCCGAACCTTCGACGGCGGCTACGCCGAGTACACCTCCGTCCCCGCGTCGCAGGTGATCTCGATCGAGACCGACCTGCCCTGGGAAACCGTCGGCGCGCTCCCGGAGATGCTGCAGACGGCGTACGGCTCGCTGACCAGGGGCCTCGATGTCCGCGCGGGCCAGACGCTCCTGATCCGAGGCGGCACCTCGTCCGTCGGGCTGGCGGCGGCGGCGCTCGCGAAAGACCTCGGACTGACCGTGCTCGCGACGACCCGCCGCCCCGAGCGGGCCGCCGATCTCCGGGCACGAGGCATCGACCACGTCGTGATCGACGACGGCGAGATCGCCCCGGCTGTCCGCCAGATCGTCCCGGCGGGCGTCGACGCCGCCCTCGAACTGGTCGGCGCGCCCACTCTTCGCGACACACTCCTCGCGACCGCGGTGCACGGCACCGTCTGCTTCACCGGCATGCTCAGCAACGAGTGGATCGTCCCGGACTTCTACCCGAACGCGTTCATCCCCTCGGGCGTCCGCCTCACCTCGTACGGTGGCGACGCCTCCGATCTCCCGCGCGCGACGTGGTGCAGGGCTACCTAGATGCGATCGCGGCGGGACGGCTGGAGGTGGCGATTCATCACGTGTACAGCCTCGACGAGATCGCTCAGGCGCACGCTGAGATGGAGGCGAACCGCGCCACCGGTAAACTGGTCGTCCGGATCGAGCGCTAGGTCTCGAAACGATCATGGCCGACTACGAAGGTCGCCCCGTTGGGGCAAGCTCCACGCATCCTAAGCCGAACTTCATCGCTCGGCTAAGGTGATAGGGGCCCTTCCAAGCATCTTGCGGATACCGAGGACACGTGGCCTCCGACAACGAAGCTCGACAGTCACTTCAACTCGCGCGGAGGCATCTCGAGCGAGTTCAGGTTTCCTGGGACCCGGTGAGTGGCTTGACCTCGCGAGCTACGGACTCTGGTCCCTGGAGGCAGCGGTGGTGTCTGCGGCCGCGCACCTAGGCTGGGAAATACCTCGCCAGCACTGGACCAAAGTAGAGGTTTCTGAGCGACTCGAAGAGGAGCTTGACTTCGAGTCGATAGCGCGACTGCTCGCGGACCTCAACGACCTTCGCAAATCGGAAGCGTATGGCGACGTACCACCGCCCGAAGACATGGATGCTGAAGACATTGCGGCCACGGTCGAGTCGTATGTCGAGAGCGTCGCCGCTTTGTTTGAGGACGGCGACGCGTGACGAACCCCGCAGCGAGGAGCGCCGGGACCAGCGGCCGGGGCCTTGAGGTGATTCGGCGATGGCCCACAGCTAACGCTAAGCAATGGGCCCACGCGTTCGTGGCGGAGTGCGCTGGAGATCCCAACGTTCTGGCGATCGTAGCGATCGGCTCAGCGGTTCGCGATGTCCCGAGTTCAGCCGACCTTGACTTCGTGCTGGTCTATCGATCGGCTCCGTTGAACCTGCACTCGCCGATCGAAGTCGATCTCCGTCAGTACGCCTCCGCAGAAGTCAAGAAATTGACGGTGAAAGGTCACGACCTGCTTGGTTGGGCCGTCCGGATGGGAGAGGTCGTGCTCGAGCGCGACAATTTCTGGACCGATCTCTCGGTGAAGGTTCGGGGGAACCTCCCCTGGCCCGATGCCACGGTCGCGAGACAGCGTGCGGAGCAAGCCCATACTCTGCTCGACTACGCGCGGACCGTTGGCGATCACGATGCCGCTGCCGAACAGCTCGTGAGCTACCTCACTCATGTCGCCCGTTCGGTGTTGCTCGATTGCGACGTCTATCCGGCTTCACGTCCGGAACTTCCCGATCAGCTCCGAAAGGTCGGGGAGCCAGAACTTGCAGACCGCCTCGCGGTGGCCCTCAGGCAGCGAGTCGACTGAGTTTCGCGTCGACTGACCAGACCGCGACGCCTAACCTTCCGCCTCGCGATAGCATCCCCCTGCAACCGGCGCGTCAGCGCCGGGCTCAGGGAGGCGAAGCGCCATGTCCGAGGCACCAGCCCCGTCCGGACGCCGCCTCGGCCCGCCGTTCGGCGTGCCCGAGGGCCAGGGCGCGACCTTCGTCGAGCTGTTCTTCGACCTCGTCTTCGTTTTCGCCCTGACCGAGGTGACGGCGCTCACCGTGGAGCACCTCGATTGGGAGGGTGCGGCGCGGTCGCTGCTGATCTTCTGGATGATCTGATGGGCGTGGACGCAGTGGACCTGGGCGCTCAACCCGTCTGACACCGAGCACGGGCTGATCCGGGTGACGACGCTCGGCGCGACCGCGGTCGCGTTCATCATGGCCGCCTCGGTCGGTCAGGCCTTCGGCGACGATGGCGCGCTCTGGTTCGCGATCCCGTACGTCGCGGTGCGCGCGATCGGGATGGCGATCTACCTCGTCGTCGCGTCTGGCGACTCCGAGCAGCTGGTCGCCGTGCGGCAGTTCACGGTCGCCTCGATTCCTGGGATGTTCGTCGTGATCGTCGGCGGCTTCGTGGACGCCGACGTGCGCGCCTGGGTGTGGCTCGGCGCTGTTGTGCTCGACGTCGCGGCGACGGCGGTCGCCGGGGGTTACGAGGACTGGCGACTGCACGCCGATCACTTCGTCGAGCGACACGGGCTGTTCGTGATCATCGCCCTCGGCGAGTCGCTGATCGTCGTCGGCGTGATCGTCGCCGCCGCCGAGCGAACGGCCGAGCTGCTGAGCGTTGCGATCGGCGCCGTCGTCGTCACCTGCCTGCTCTGGTGGACCTACTTCGGCTGGCTGAAGGACGCGCTCGAGGTACAGCTCGAGCGCGAGTCGAGCGCTTCCGAGGGGATCCTGGCACGCGACGCCTTCAGTCTCCTCCACTTCCCGTTGATCGGCGGCGTGATCGGCGTCGCCGTCGGTTTCGAGGAGATGGTGCTCGATCCCGATCAGCACCTCGAGACGGCCGGGATCGTCGCGCTCGGTCTCGGCCTCGTCCTGTTCGTCGGCGGCGGCGCCGCGGCGTGGGCGCGGGCCGGGAAGCAACTGCTGCTGCCGCGGCTCGGAGTGCTCGTGCTCCTCGTGATCGCGCTGTTCCTCGCCGCCGACGCGCAGCCGCCGGTCGTGCTCACGATCGTCGCAGTCGCGATCGCCGCGATCGCCGTCATCGAGCAGCTGCAGCACCCGGCACGCCAGATCCTCAAGGCCGAGTGAGTCTCCGAGGCGAGCTCGCTCGGTGGCCGACCGCCGGTCATCCACGCATGATGTGGGCGCTCGGGACTGCGTCCGGGCTCAGCGTGAATCCCCAGCTCAGATAGGACCGAACGATGCTCAAGATCACCCCGCTGATGCACGGCGTGGGCCCCAACTCACCCGACGGCGTCATCGCCTTCTCCAGCATCCTCCTCGTCGAGGGCGAGCAGCGCATCGTCTTCGACTCCGCGCACGTCGGCCGCCGCACCCTGCTCTGGCAACGCCTCGAGGATCGCGGGCTGTCGCCGCAGGACATCGACTTCCATGTCGTCAGCCATGCGCACTGGGACCACGTGCAGAACATCGACGTCTTCGATCACGCCCCGCTGCTCCTGCACCGCGACGAGATCCGCTACGCCCACAGGTCGCACCGCAACGACTGGGCCACACCCCAGTGGACCGGCGCGATCCTCGACACCATCCCCGGCCTGACCGAGGTCAGCGAGGGGCACGAGGTGATGCCCGGCATGAAGGTGATCGAGCTGCCCGGCCACTCGCCCGGCAGCATTGGCCTCGAGGTCGAGACGGACGAGGGCATCGCCATCCTCGTCGGCGACGCAATCCACAACGCGCGCGTCGCGCAGGCCGGCCGCTCGCCGCTCGTGTTCTGGAACGAGGACCAGGCGACCGCCTCGATCAAGCGGGTGGTCGATTCAGGCGCGCTCATCTACCCCGGACACGACCTGCCGTTCCGCATCAAGGACGGCGAGGTTAGCTACTTCGGCGAGACGGACGTCACGGTCAGCGGTGGTCCCGGTGTGCGGTGGGTGGATCCGCCCGCCGAACCGCCGCCGATCGAGACCTGGCTGATGCCCGGCATCGACGACCAGACGCTCGGGGCCGATTAGCCACGAGGGCGCGACGGGAGCCGCCCGGCCTTACGATCCGCCCTCAATCGACACCAGTTCCCCTGTCCGCGCCGATTCCCGAGCCCCGTCCAGTATCAGTTGGGCGCGTAGTCCATCCTCGAAGTTCGGCGTCGGTGACGTCCCCTCCGCGATCCCGCGCTCGAAGTCCCGCAGTAGGCGCCGCGACGCCACGACGATCCCCTCGCCTCCGAGCCGCTCGATCTCCTCCGGCAACGCCAACGGCGGACCTTCCTGCCCGGGCTCCGGGCGCCCGTCCCGCATCTCCAACGGCGGCGTGTGCTTGATCGTGCCCGTCCCGAACAGTCCCGACGGCGAGTGATGATGGATCGTCCCGCCCGGCCCCGTGAGGTAGAGGTCCCCGCTGGCCGGCACCCGTTCGCTCCAGACGATGCTGACGTTCGCGATCGCGCCTGAAGCGAAGCTCAGCGTCGCCGCGACGAAGTCGTCCGCGTCGGACTGGACCTGGGTGCCCGTCTCGAGGTCCGTTCGCGCGGGCTCGTGTGTCGCCAACCTCGCCGATATCGACGTCACCTCTCCCATCCAGCCACGCAGCGCGTCGAAGTAGTGCGAGCCGAGTTCATTCAGCGCGCCCCCACCCATCGCCAGTTCCCCGCGCCAGTCCAACGCCGCCGATGACATCGCTCGCGCGAGGTGAACCGTTGCCGTCGCCGATTGCGGCGTGCCGATCAAGCCGTTCTCGATCAGCCGCGTCAGGTGCAGGCGATCGTCCGCATAGCGGAACTCGAAATTGCACATCGTTGTCAGATCCGACGCCTGAGCGGCGGCGATCATCTGGCGCGCCTCAGCCAGATCGTAGGCGAACGGTTTTTCGCAGAGCACATGCTTGCCCGCCCCTAACGCGGCCAGCACGAACGAATGGTGCGTCGAAGTCGGCGTCGAAACGACGACCGCGTCGATGCCGTCGCGCGTGATGAGCGCCTCGGCGTCGTCGGTGTGGAAGGGGATTTCGAGCTTGCTCGCGATCTCTCGCGCCCGCTCGGCCCGCCGCGAGAAGAGCCCGCGGATGTCCCAGCCCTCGTCTCGGAGCGCGCGTGCCGTCACGCGGGTACCGAAACCGCTACCCAGAATGCCCACCCGTTTGGCGAATTTGCTCACGCCTTGCCTTAATGCATGCGCCAGGAAGTCTGCGAACGTGCGGTCGGTCGCGCGTCGGGAGGCGGCCGATCTGCCTGCCGACGACCTGGTGATCGCGATTGATTGGTGCGCGGACATTAGCAGGCGCTGACCTGATTGCCGCCGGTGACGCGACTCCGCGCTGGGTCGAGCCGAACCCACCGTCGTCGGCGCGCCGCCGAGGATGCGTCACGATCGCCGGCCGTTGCGATCTCACGGCCAGCGACGCCAGAGCCGGGGCCCGCCGAACGAGGCCTCGTCCGCCCACCGCCGACGAATGTCGTCGCAACGACAACAGCCGGCCCCGAGGGCGGCTGTTGCCATGTTCGCGGTGCGTGCGACCTATCGCCGGTGGGCCGGCACCTCGATGTTGAGGAAGCGCGCGGCGTTGAGGCCGAGCACGTCGGCGCGCTCCTCGTCGCTGAGGGCGGGCATGGTGCGCTCGATCGCGGCGGCCGAGTGTGGCCAGGTGCCCTCGTGGTGCGGGTAGTCGTTCGCCCACATGTAGTTCTTGGTGAGGTTCCAGTCGCGCGCCAGCGCGAGGCCGGGCGGGTCCTCGCCGAAGCTGGCGAAGAAGTTCTGCCGGTAGTAGTCGCTCGGCAGCATGCTCAGCTTCGGGAACGCGAACATGTGGTGCTTGGCGTAGGCCTCGTCCATCGCCGTCAGCGCCCACGGCACCCAGCCGATGCCCGCCTCGATCGTGGCGATGCGCAGCTTGGGGAAGCGCTCGAGCACGCCGGAGCTGCAGAAGTTGGCGACCGGCTCCAGCGACTGGCTGAGCGAGTGGACGGCGTAATTGATCACCGCGCCGCCGTTGCCGCGCGCGCCGCGCGGGTCCTTGCCGGTCGAGATGTGCAGCGTGATCGGGAGGTTGACCTCCTCGATCGTCGCCCACAGCTCGTCGAAGTGCGGCAGGTTGTAGTTCAGCTCATTGCCGTCACCGGGGCCCCAGACCGGGCGGTTCGGCAGCGTGAGGCAGCGGTGGCCCATCGTTGCCAC
The DNA here is from genome assembly GCA_965248675.1 of Dehalococcoidia bacterium. GTDB lineage: Bacteria > Chloroflexota > Dehalococcoidia > UBA2979 > UBA2979 > UBA6627. The sequence goes on along the minus strand of CBDFJZ010000008.1, from coordinate 380,385 downwards.
CCGCTTCACCTCGGCGATCGCGCCCTCGAGGTCGCCGGGGGCTATGCCCGCGGCCGGGACCATGCGGTCGCGATTGCCGCCGTACTGCTCCATCGACCAGTCGTTCCAGACGCGGCACATCGCTTGCGAGAACACCGGGTCCGGCGTCGCCCACATCGAGAGGCCCTTGTTCGGGAACGTCAGCTCGACGTCGATCCCGTCGAGATCCATGTCGCGCAGCCGCTCGTCCACGACATAGCCGGCGTCGTTGCGGTCCTTGTCCTCACCCTCGAGCTTGAGGTCGCGGATCTTCGTCGGGCGGTGACCCTCGGTGACCTGCCACTTCACGCCGTCTTTGTCCACCTCCTGGCGGGGGATGCGGTGGCGGTACTCCGGCTCGATGCGCTTGGCCCAGAGGTCGGCCGGCTCCTGCCCGTGGCAGTCCACGGAGACCATGAAGTACTTGTTCGGGTCATCCGGCTGCGCGGTGCGGATCCAGCCGTCGTGGCCGGGCGTCTCGGTCCGCCAGGCGTTCGGGTTCTTCTCGGCGATGACCATGTCGTACTCCTCAATCAGCACTAAATCAGAAAGCTTCCGCGGGGAGCAGGCTGAACGGTTGTTCGCGTTCGAACAGCACATCCGACGCGTCGACCGATCCGGCCGGTGTCGGGATCAGGTCGGCGTACTCCGGCGCGAGGCCTTCGTTGGGCCAGCGCCGCAAGCGTACACCGGTTGCATCGGAGGGGACGGCGTGGGTCGTGCGGGCCGCTCCCCGACCGCTATGGAACCAGTCGCCCTCGACACCCTCGTCGCCAACCAGCCAGGCTCCGAACCAGAGTATCGGATCGCCGTGTTCGTTCGACAGCTCGGGCCAGTCGATCTCCAGATCGCGATTACCGAGCATCGCGCCTCCTCAGGTGACGCTACCCGATGGCGCGCTGCACTCGCAAACGTAATAACGGCTGCCGTTTCGGCGCGCCGCGCCAAGCGTCCGCTCAGCCGCGTGGATCCGCGGGTCCTAACGTTGCTATACCGCGTAGATCCGCGGCGCTGAGGTTGCTATGCCGCGTAGATCGGCGGCCGGGGCGCCGGTGATGAACTGGCGCGGTCAGCGGTCGAGGCAGCGGAGGCCGTCGCCACCGGCTAGCCGCCTCGTTCCGCTCATGACCCCGAGGGCGCATCGCAAGATGCGCCCTCGGGGTCATGACGCAGCGGGCGCATCAGCGCATGATGCGCCCTCAGTCGATCCCGGCCAGTCGAGCAGGGGCGGATCGGCGGTGGGAGGGCGCATGGAGTTCGAGGAGATCCTCTACGACGTGGAGGATCGGGTCGCGACAATCACGTTGCACCGCCCGGAGAAGCTAAACGCCCAGACCCCGCGGATGACGGCCGAGCTGCACCGCGCGTTCGAGGCGGCCGCCGTGAACGACGACGTGCGAGCCGTGATCGTCACCGGTGCTGGCCGCGCCTTCTGCGCCGGATCGGACATGTCCGCCGGGCCTCGCAAGCCGGCTCCGGGCGACGCTGCGCAGACTCCCACCGAGGATTCGGCTCCGCCGATGGCGATCGACGGGACCTCCTCGATCACCATGCGCCTCTTCGACTTTCCGAAGCCGGTGATCGCCGCGATCAACGGCGCGGCGGTCGGATTCGGCGTTTCCTCGACGCTGGCAATGGACATCCGCATCTGCTCGACCGCCGGGCGCTTCGGATTTGTCTATTCGCAGCGCGGTCTCTCGCCCGAATCGGCGTCGAGCTGGTTCCTCCCTCGGATCGTCGGTGTCGAACAGGCGCTGCGCTGGATGTACACCGGCGCGGTCTTCGGTGCCGACGAGGCGCTCGCAGGTGGCCTCGTCAGCGAGGTCGTCGACGGCGACGATCTGCTCCCTCGGGCGCGAGAGATCGCCGAGGAGATCTCCGAACGCACCGCACCGGTGTCGATCGCGCTGATCCGGCAAACGCTGTGGAAGGGCCTCGGCGTCTCGCATCCGGCGGAGGCGCTACACCTCGAGGTGCGGATGACACAGGCGCGTCGCCACTCGCCGGACGGAACGGAGGGCGTCCTCTCGTTCCTCGAGCAGCGCGCGCCGCAGTTCACCGCCACGGTCAGCGCGGACATGCCGGACCTCTACCCCTGGTGGGCGTAGCCCATGTCGACAGAAGCGTGGTGGCGTAACCGATGTCGACAGAAGCGTTGTGGGAGCTAACGGACTGATCCGCCTCGAGGAGGTTCACGGATGCCGGACCGCGCCGGCAACGCCCTGCGCGACGAGCTGATCCAGTTCGCCCTCACCCTGCCCGAGGCGTGGGAAGACTTCCCGTGGGAAGAGCCGGTCGTCAAGGTGCGGAAGAAGATCTTCGCCTTCCTCGGCAGCCACGAGGACGACTGCCTCCAGCTCGGGGTGAAGCTGCCCGAGACCGCCGAGGCGATGCTGCAAGAGCCGTGGGTGGAGCCGAGCTCGCACGGCCTGGGGCGGCACGGCTGGGTCTCCCTGCGGTTCGACACGGTCGAGCAGGTGCCACTCGATCTCCTCGAGGAGCTGATCGTCGAGAGTTACCTCGCCGTCGCGCCGAAGACACGCGGGAACCAGCTGCTCGCCTCGGAGACCGCCGGCTAGCTCGAGATCGAAAACAAGGCAGCCGGCCGCGCGAAACTCGCGCGGTCCGACTGCCCTGGGACGTTCAATCCGGTGCGGCCCCGCCGCTTCAGCGGCGCACATGCGATGCGGCGCCGCCCCGGAGGAGACTTCGAATCGGCGACGCTACGCGGCCCCGAGCGAAGTCAACAGCTCCTGCTTCGACTTCACGTACTGCTCGTTCAGCGCCTCGACACCGGCGGTGACCATGTCGCCGACGACAGTGCGCAGCGGCCGCTCGCCCGAGGGCATTTCGATCAGCCGGCAGATGGCGTCGGCGATCTCCTGCGGGTTCGGGCCGCCAGGCTGGGACATCTGCTCGCCCATCGCGGCGAACATCTGCTCCGGCTGCTTCGCGAACTCGCCGTACGCCTCGACGACTGCTTCGTCGGCGGGGCCGACCAGCTTCGCGAACGCCTCGGTCGGGTAGCCGCCCGGCTCGACGATGATCGACTCCACGCCGAAGCTGGCCAGCTCGAAGCTCAGCTCCTCCGCGAACGCCTCGAGCGCGGTCTTGGCTGCCGAGTAGGGGGCGACGAACGGCACGATCACCCGGCCGGTCGCGCTCGAGACGTGGATCAGCAGGCCCGAGCCCTGCGCCCGCATCGAGGGCAGCACCGCCTTGTCGACCTGGAACGCGCCGAACGCGTTCGTCTCGAAGATGCTGCGCACCTGTTCGATCGTGTAACCCTCGAGGATGCCGACGTTGCCGGTACCGGCGTTGTTGACGACGACGTCGATGCGGCCAGCGGCGTCGAGGACGTAGCGCACGGCCGCGTCAATCGACGTCGCGTCGGTGACATCGAGCTCGATTACCTCGAGCGTGACCTCTTCAGCCAACGCCCAGGTGGTTAGCTCATCCGCGTAGGCCTGGTTCTTGCCCTCGACGCCCCGCATCGAGGCGTAGACCCGGTTGCCGGCGCGGGCCAGCGTCTGCGCGGTCAGCTTGCCGAAGCCGCTGCTCGTGCCGGTGACGAGAATCGTCTGCGGCGTCTTCGTGTCGGTGGTCATTGCTCAGTCCTCCTGTGAGTTCTCGAGGTGGTTGGTTCAATGCCCGGTCCGTCGGGCAACGGACCAGTAAGCTCCCGACCAGTGGCGGGGGCGTTCTGATGGTTTCGATCGACAAGGTGACCATCGCGTCGCGCGCGACGGAGCGGATGGTCGCGTTCTACTCGGCGGTCCTCGACTCTGCCTTCGAGCCCGTCGAGATGTACGGGCGCACGCTGCACCGAGGTCGAACCGGCGACGGCCTCGAGTTGCTGGTCTGCCCGGCCGATCTGGCGGGGGTCGACGCGACGAACAACACAATCCAGCTGCGGTTGCTGCCGGACGTCGATGCCGCGCATCGACGCGCGCTCGATCACGGCGGATCGTCGCTCAACGAACCGATCAGCGACGGTCGCCGTCGCCTCGCCGCGGTTCGCGACCCCGACGGCAACTCGCTCGAACTGGGCGAGGCGAGCGACACGTCGGGAGGTTGAGGCCGACGGCGCCGCCGATCTCGTGTGCATCGTGGGCACCTCGTCAGCTACGTCGCGAGGACGCGGACGGAGGTGCCGTCGAGGCCAACGTCGTCGGTCACGACGTCGCCGGTTTCCACGTAATGCTTGAGGCCGGCGAGGATCAGGCTGAACGCCTTGCCGAAACGCGGCCGCACCATCGCGCGGTCCATCACCCAGCCGACGGGGCCGTACTTCATGTCGTAGCGCATCGAACCACGCACGATCGTCGCCTCGCCGTCCGCCTCGACCTCGAAGCGGGCGAGGAAGTCCGCCATCGGCGGGAGCTTCTCGCCGCCGAGAAGCTCGACGTCGTACGAACGGCCCTCGCGCCAGTCGACGATCCGCTCCTCCACGGACGAGCCTGCGAACGCGAGATCGCAATGCCGCTCGGCGCCGAGGCCCGAACTCGCCTCGTTGGTGGAGTGCGACTCAGTGACGGTCGGGCTGTAGCGCCAGACACCGCTGAAGTCGGCGAGTACGTCCCACACCCGGTCGATTGGGGCCTCGATGCGCGTCTCGTAGCTGAGCCTGGTCATTCCGTCGCTCCTTCGATTCGTCTTCGCGCCGCGGCGAGGCGTGCGCCTTCCACGTGTTGCTTCAAGCCGTCCAGCGAGCGCTGGAGCATCCCGCCGAGCTGGCGCTGGACCATCAAGCGGTCCATCACCGGACCGAGCGGACCGAGCGCGAGCTCGTAGTCGGCGATCGCGGAGACGCGGGTTGCCTCGCGACCGCCGTCCAGTTCGACGGCCATTCGCGCGTGACGGATGCCGCCGTATCGGCCGACCTCGAACTCCAACCGGCGTTCCGGTTCCCAGGCGGACACCACCTCGTTGATCTGTCCGCTCGGCGTGAGCTCGCAGATGCGGGTGGTGCCGACACCGAACGGACCGCCGCTGCATTCCGAGGCGACGACGTTCGGGTTCCAATCCGACACGAAGTCGAGGTCGGCAACGACGGCCCAGACCTCGGTCGGGGACGCATCGATGTCGGTCGCTCGCTCGACGTGGCTCACTGGCGGTTCCTCGGGTCTCGCTTCGTTGGTAAGCGGAGGGTGACGAGGGGCGCTGTCGGTTCTCTGAGTCGCGGCCATGCGCCCCGGGTGTGTAACTGTCGATCGACTGTGATCGGGCTGTCGGCGGCGTCGCCGCGGCCTCGGATCGGCGTCGTTGGTGAGTACCCTCGAACGCGATGCAATTCCGCGTACTCGGCCCGATCGAGGTGGTCGACGACGAAGGCCGCCCGCTGCCGGTGGCGGGCGGGCGCCAGCGCACGCTGCTGGCGCGGCTCCTCGTCGCCGGCGGCGAGACCGTGCCCACCGATCGACTGATCGAGGCAGTGTGGGGCGATGACCTGCCTTCTGACCCGGCGAACACGCTGCAACAGGCTGTCGCGCAGCTTCGCCGCGCGCTCGAACCGGAGCGGGAGCGCCGTGCACCGGCACGGGTGCTAATCCGCGAAGGCGGTGGCTATCGCCTGGAACTGGCCGGGCACCACCTGGACGCCGATCGCTTCGCGGCCGAGCTGACCGAAGGGCGCGCGTTGCTCGCGGCGGGAGACGGCGCGGCGACCGAGCCGCTGATCGATGCCCTCGAGTGCTGGCGCGGGCCGGCCTACGCGGACGTGACGTACGGCGACTTCGCGAGGCCCGAGATCGAACGGCTCGAAGAGGCGCGCCTCGAAACGCGCGAGCTGCTGACGGACGCGGTCGCGGCGCGCGACGGGTCGACGGCCGTGGTCGCCGACCTCGAGGCGCTGGTGGCGGAGCACCCCGGCCGCGAGGGCGCCTGGGCGCGGCTGATGATGGCGCTCTACCGCAGCGGGCGCCAGGGCGACGCGCTCGAGGCGTACCAGCGGGCGCGCCGGCACCTGGACGACGAACTGGGGATTGACCCGTCGCCCACGCTGCGCGAGCTGGAGGAGCGCATCCTCCAGCAGGACGAGACCCTGACCGCAGGTGCAACTGTCGTCTCGGAACGCGCGCCGGCGGCGCCGGCGCGCGACATCGCCGCACCAGCCGGCAACCTGCCTCGCCCGCCGACGACGTTCGTGGGGCGAGACGCGGAGCTAGAGGTAATCGCGGAGCTGCTCGCACGCGAACGGATCGTCACACTGACCGGTCCGGGTGGCTCCGGCAAGACCCGGCTGGCGATCGAGACGTGCCACAAGATCGGAGACCGGTTCGACGCGGTGCGCCTCGTGCGGCTCGACGGGCTGCCTGACTCGGCGCTGCTGGTCAGCACGGTCGCGGGCGCGGTCGGGATGCCGGAGAACCCGGAGCTGGCGGTCGTCGAGACGCTGCTCTCGTTCCTGGCGCCTCGGCGAACGGCTGGTGATCCTCGACAACTGCGAGCACCTGATCGAGGCGGTCGCCGGACTGGTGGAGGCGATCGCCGAGCGATGTGAGTCGACCGTCGTGTTGGCCACAAGTCAGGAGGCGCTGAAGATCGACGGCGAGCAGCTCGTCCCCGTGCCGCCGCTCCATCTGCCTGGCGACAGCGGCGCCCCATTCGAGGCGCTGGACGCGGTGCCGGCGGTGCGGCTGTTCCTCGATCGGGCGACCGCGATCGTGCCCGACCTGGAGCGCGACCCGGACTCGCTGGCGGCGATCGCCAACATCGTGCGTGCGCTCGATGGCATCCCGCTGGCGATCGAGCTGGCGGCGGCGCGCACCCGCTTGCTCTCGCCCTCGGAGATCGCCGAGCGCCTCGCGGATCGGTTCGAGCTCCTGGAGAGCGGCAGCCGGACGGCGCCGGCGCGGCAGCGGACGCTGCGCGGCGCCGTAGAGTGGAGCTACTCGCTGCTCACCGAGGACGATCAGCGGTTCTTCGATCAGCTGGGCGTCTTCGCCGGCGGCTTCGACCTGGACGCGGCCGCCTCGGTTGCCGCGGGCGGCGACCCCGCGCAGGCGCTGCGCCACCTCGGCAGCCTGCTCGACAAGTCGCTGCTGTGGTCGATCACCCTCGGTGGGCGACGGCGGTACGGCCTGCTCGAGACGTTGCGAGCGTTCGCGGCCGAACGGTTGCGCGAGCGCGTCGCGGCGGCGGAGGCCCGCGGCCGGCATCTGTCCTACTACGCCGCACTGGCCGAGGAGCTGGACCTCGCGATCCGAGGTCCAGCGCAGACCGAGGCGATCGCGCGATTCGAGTTGGAGTGGGACAACCTGCGCTCGGCGATGGCGTGGAGCATCGAGTGCGGAGCGCCCGCGGCCGCCGTGCGTATCGCTGCCTCCAGCGGTCAGTACTGGGACTGGAGCGGCTCGCGCGCCGAGGCGAATGAGTGGCTCGGCCGGGTGCTCAGCGCCGTCGCCGACGGCGAGGCGGATCTGCCGCTCGGGACCGCCGTCGGCTGGGCCTCGTACCTCGCGAACGAGCTGGGCGAGCTGGATCGCGCGCGCCGGCTGGCCGAGGAGCGTCACCGGATCGCGTCGGTGAGCGAAGATCCGTACGACGAGGCGTGTGCCCTCTCGATGCTGTCGTACACCTCGCGGCTGGCGCGTGAATTCGAGGCCGCCGGTCGGTATGCCTCGGAGATGCGGACCGCCGGTGGCGTCGCCGGCGAGCCCTGGTGGATCGCGTGGGCGGACAACCACGACAGCATGGTCGCCCTCGAGCTTGGCGATCTCGACCGGGCGGAGTCGTGCGCGCACCAGTCGCTAGAGGCCTTTGAGCGGATCGGCGATCGGCGCGCCGTCGGCTGGGCGCTGACGGCCGTGCGCGCAGGTCGCTCACGCGCGCGGGCAGTATGCCGAAGCGGGCGAGCGGGCCCGGGCGGCGGCGGAGCTCTCGACCGAGGTCGATGACGGCCGGAACGCATCGTGGGCGCTCGAGATCGCCGCCGACGCCGCAAGCGCGGCCGGCAACACGAAGCAGGCGGCGGAGCTGCTGGGCGCCTCGACCGCACTGCGCGAGGTGCGCGGCGCCGCGAGCTCGCCGTGGCGCCGCGAGCGCGTCGCGTCGCTACGCGACCGCCTCGAGGAGCTGCTGGGCCCCGAGTTCAGCGTGGCCTGGGAGCGAGGACGAACGGCCGCGGGCAGGGACTGACGGCCTCGTTCGCCGCCGGCGCTAGCGGTGGATCGTGATCGAGCCGCCACCGAGGCCGGTCGCGAGCGCGGCGTCATCTCCGTCACCCGCTTGATTGTCGTAAACGACCGTACCCGTCGCGATCTCCCAGATCTTGATGCGGAAACGGTCGAATTCGCCGCCGCCCACGACGTCGCTGTCGACGGCCGTGAGCAGGAACCCGTAGGCGCTGACGCCGTTGAGCGATCCCTCGCCTTTGAACTGCGCGCGCGCGCCGGCGATCACCAGCCACTGATAGCTGTCGCTGTGGAATTTCAGGTCTGCGGCACGGAACTGGAACTGTGTGTTGCCGGTCGGAACGCTCGCCCCCGGCCGGTACTTCGAGACGAAACCGAAGCTGGCCTTCCCGATCACGTCCGGGTCGTCCGGATCCTCCGGCGTGTACGCGCCCGGCGGTGACTCGAACCAGCCGCCGCCCGTCACGAAGCCGCCCGTCGGGTCATAGACAACGACGAATTCGAAGATCACCTCGGTTGAGTCGCCCTCATCGTCGGTGACGGTCAGCCGGAGCGTGTAGATCCCAGGGGCGGCGTAGGTGTGGTCGCCGCTCGCGGTGCCGGCGCCGTCCGCTTCCGCAACGGCGGCGAGCGTGACCGCGCCGTCGCCCCAATCCCAGCTTGCGCTGTGGGTGTCGAGGACACCCGGGTCGGCGAACGTCGCGCTCGCCTCGACGAGGGCGCCAACGGCGACCGGATCGGCGGGTGCCGCGATCGGATCGACGAGCGGCGCGAGGTTGGCGATGTCAACGGTGATCGTCGTCGAGTCGCTCGCGCCGAGCGGGTCGGTGACCGTCAGCGTGACCTCGAAGCTCCCGTCTTCGACGTAGACGTGGCTGGGCGACTGATCGGTGGACCCTCCGGGGTCACCGAAGTCCCAGTCCCAGCTGACGATGGACGCCGCGGGATCGGCCGCGCTGAGGTCGGTGAAGGCCGTCGAGGAGCCTTCGGGGGCCGGCGTCACGGAGAAGTCGGCGATGGGCGGGGCGGCGACCACAACGGACTCGTGCATCACCTCGGTCGAGTCGCCATCGTCGTCGGTGACGACGAGGCGCAGCGTGTAGATACCGGGGGCCGCGTACGTGTGGTCCCCGCTCGCGGTGCCGGCGCCGCCGGCGTCGACGATCGCGGCCGCGCTGCCCGAGGTGTCACCCCAGTCCCAGCTCGCGGTGTGGGTATCGAGGATGCCCGGGTCGACGAACGTGGCGCTGGCCTCGACCAGGTCGACGAGGGCCACGGGACCGGCCGGTGCGACGATCGGGTCGACCAGCGGCGCGAGGTTCGCGATGACGATCGTCATCGCGAACCTCGCGCCGAGCGAGTCGGTGACCGTCAGCGTCACCTCGTAACTGCCGTCCTCGAGGTAGACGTGGCTCGGCGACGGGTCAGTCGACCCTCCGAGGTCGCCGAAGTCCCACGTCCAGGTGACGATGTCGCCGTCATCATCGGTGCTGGCGTCGGTGAACGCGGTCGATGAGCCCTCGGGCGCGGCGATGACGGAGAAGTCAGCGAGCGGCGGCACGCCGCTGGGTGCGGCCGGGGGCGGCAGCTCGAACAGGCCGGTCGAGGTCAGCGCGATCACGCGCTGCGCGGTGTCAGGGTCGACGACGAGCTCGCTGATGACCGGCGCGAACGGGAGGCCACTGCGTACGCTCCACCACCAATCGCCACCGGTAGTGGTCTTCAGCAGCCAGCTGGCCTTGTCGGTGAACCATGGGAACGCGTACCAGGCGCCAGGCGTCAGCGGGTCCGGAACGACGCGCGCGCGGTGCAGTGGGTACGGGGTCTGCTGCGGGAGCTGCGTCCAGCTCGCGCCGCCGTCGGCACTGCGGTAGATCGCGCCGTGGGTCGAGGATGCCACGAGCCCACCCGTCACGAACGGGTCGGCGACCAGCAGCTCCCGGCCCTCGAGCACGAGCGGAAGCGGGTTGACCTCGGGACTGAGCGAGAGAGCGCCGACAGTCCACTGCCCACGTTGGAGCGTGCCGCCGAGCGCGAAGCTGCTGCCGACCAGCCAGAAGCCATCGGGATCGTGCGGATCGGCGATCACGTCCCCCGCCGTCAGGGAGCCGTGCGGGACCCAGCTCAGAGGGCTGCCTCCGTCGGTGGTCGACCAGAGCTGCCCGCCGGTGCTGACATAGATCCGTCCCGCACCATCGATCGCGATCGCCCCGAGGTTGCGCCCCGCCGTGAAACCGCTCACTTCGGGCGACCACGTGTTCCCGCCGTCCCGGCTGACCCAGAAGAAGCTCCCCTCGACTGGGCCGATTGGGTTGTATGACCCGGCGGTCAAGTAGACGACGTCGGGCTGCCCGTCGGGTATCGCTACGGACATGATCGGCGATCGATTCGCCGGGGGCGGGACCCACGGACCAGCGGGCAGCGTGGTCCACGTCGCCCCGTCATCCGCCGATCGGTAGAGCGTCGTCGCGTCCCACGCGTACCAGACCCCGGCCGCTCCCGCGCCCTCCGCTGGCACGAGGCCGCTCAGCGCGACGCCGGCGAAGGCGAGCGGCTGTCAGGCCAGCTCCGTCACCTCGAACGTGAGCGAGGCGCTGAGGCCGTGACCCGAGACGGCGACCTCAACGCTGCCGCCCGGAGGAGGCGTCCCCGGCGCGCGATAGATGCCGCTGCTGGACGCGAAATTGAACACGGTACCGACGACGGCGTTGCCGCCGGGGTCGCCGTCGACGGACCAGGTGATGCCGGCGCCGCTCGGCAGGTTCAGCAGGTGGTAGAAGATTCGCTCGAGCGGACGTTGACCGAAGTCCGGGTGGGCGTTGGCCGCGTGCTTGGGCTCGAGGCTGAATGTCATCGCCGGCGTGGTCGTGCCTCGCAGCAGAGTCACGCGTCCGAAGTCATCGCCCGGCATCAGCAGATCGTTCGTGCCGTCGCCGGTCACATCCGCGAGCGCGCCGCCTCGTCCATCAACACCCCTCAGCAGCGAGGTGTGGGCGAACGAGAAGCCGCCAGCCCCGTCGGCCTCGTAGACCTCGACCGCAGCGTGCCCATAGGCGACCAGGTCGGCGATCGTGTCACCGCTGAACTGACCGGCCAACAGGCCTTCGTACTGGCCCGTGAAGATCGAGGTCTCCGGCCCGAACGATGGAACCGCAGTGTCGAGGTTCTCAGCGAAGAACACCTCATCAAAGCGAGTGCCGAGCGTGCCGTGTCGCACCATCGTGGCGATGTCCGGCGCGCCGTCGCCGGTGAAGTCCGCGACGACCGGGATCACATCTCCGGAGTTCACCTCTTCGAACATCACGGAAATTGGCGAGCCCCAGGCTCCGGAATCAAAGTAGAGCACCCTCACCTCTCGCGCGTCCGGAAGGGTGAAGAAACGGACCTGAACGATGTCGTCGTCGTCGTCGCCGTCGATGTCCTCGAAGGCGTGGATGCCGGACACGGGGGACGAGGCTCCGCAGAACGCCGCGAGGCCTCCGAGTGGATCAGGATCGGTCGGGTCGTTGCGGCAAACGGTCATCGTCCCGAACCGGCCGCGGACGAGGACGTCGTCGTAACCGTCGAGGTTCGAGTCGCCGATCACGATCGCGGTGAAGCCAAGGAACGGCGACACTGCTCGGCGCTGCCGCTCGAACAGACGCGTTCCGTCCCAGCTCAGGACGATCACCGAGGACTGACTCAGCGCGATCACGTCCGGCGGGCTCGTCGGGTCGCCATCGAGGTCGACGACGGCGAGGTCCCGGATTCGGTTCACGATCGGCGCGGTGACGATCGGCGCGTCTGCGAGGCCACCGCCCGGCAGGCCGAGGTAGAGCTGGACGCCGATCGTCGGGAGGATCAGGCTGTCGCTATTGCCGACGAGGACGTCCGGGATCCCGTCGCCGTTGACGTCCGCGACGCGCACGACCTGCGGCCTCGGACCGTGCAGCACGCTCGCGTCCTGCCAGCCATAGGCGCTGACGCTCGCGCTCAGCCGATCAGCGGTCAGGATCGCGCCCAGCAGCGCCGCAATCGCCGCCAGCACCACCAGCGTCCAGCTGAACCGGAACTGGCGAAGCGCGGTCGCTGCCGAGGTGTTTACGAACAGGAGCCGTCGTCCCCTCGGCTCTCCGCGTCCTGCGGCCGGGATCGCACCCTCGCGGAGCCCACCATACGCGAGCTCCCGCGCCCTGCTAGCCCCGAGCACCCCCGACGCCTCGAGGCGCCAGTCGGTTGACCGCGCTGCCGCGCTGCGCGCACGCTCCGCGAGACTGGCGAGGAGGGCGGAGGCATGCCATGGAGCAGCGCGAACGCATCACCCGCGTGATCGAGGCGTACGACGCCCAGGGCATCCACCGCACCGCGACCGAGGTCGACGAACGATCCTCCGAATGGCTGGCCGATCAGGTGCGCGCGATCGGGCTCGAGCCGGCACTCGAGCCTTACGAGATCGATCGCGTCGATCCGGGCGACTGCTACCTCGAGGTGGGCGGGCGCCGGATCGAGGGCGTGCCCGTCTTCGACGCCGCTCACACCGGTAGCGAGGGCGTGCGCGGCCGCCTCGGCATGCCCGGCGGCGACGGCGAGATCGCGTTGATCGAGGGCGCGCATGGACCCCGGGACTGGGTCGAGCCGCGGCGCACCTCGACCGATCAGGCGCTGGTGGTCGTCACGCGTGGCCACAGCCCAGGTCTCTCGCTGCTAAACGCATTCGACTTCGACGCACCGGTTGGTCCGCCGGCGCTCCAGGTCAGCAGCGACGAAGGCGACTGGCTGCAGGCGCGGGCCGAGGCGGGCGCGGAAGTGCTCGTGGTCGCCCACGCCGAGCGCACGCGCGCGACGGCCTACAACGTCACCGCCGAGCTGGCGGGCGCCGACTCGTCGCTGTCACCGCTCGCCGTCAACACGCCACGCAGCGGCTGGTGGGAGATCGCCGCCGAGCGCGGCGGCGGCCTCGCCTGCTGGCTCGAGGTGATGCGTTCGCTCGTGGAGTCGGGCTCACCCCGCCGCGTCTTCTTCAGCGCGAACACCGGGCACGAACTCGGCTTCTCCGGGATGGACGCGGTGCTCGACGCCCACGACGAGCTGACCGCCGGCGCGACCTGGCTTCACTTTGGCGCGAATATCGGAGCGGCCTCGGGGACTCAGGGCCGCCTCTTCGCCTCGACCGAGGCGCTCCGGCAGATAGCGGAGCGCGAGCTGGCGAGCGTCAGCCTGCCGATGGCCTACCGCACCAGCGGACCCGGCGGCGGGGAGATGGCGATCGTCCACCGGCGAGGCGGCCGCCAGTACATGGCGTTGACGAACGACAACGCCTACTTCCACTTGCGCGAGGATCGCTATCCGCAAAACATCGATGTCGGCTCGGTCGCGGAGTTCGCGCGGGCCTCGTCGGCGATCGCGCAGTCGCTCGCTCGGAGCGTTCCCGTGGAGGTGCCCGCCTCGTAACGGAGTCGCTAGCGCTCTCGTTCGAGGCCGACCGCCTCATAAGAGTCAGCGCCAGCGTCGTATTTCGCCTGCCCGGCCGCCATCCGCGCCTGTCCCTCGTCGCTCGTCGCCACCTCGACGAAGTGCCGCCGCTCGTTCGCGAGCGCGTCGCCGCCGCTCATGTCGAGGCCCTCGATCAAGCTCCGCTTCGCCGCCTGCAGCGCCGCCGCCGGCCACTGGGCGATGTGCGCGGCCCAGCGGATCGCCTCGGGCTGGAGCTCGTCCGGCGCGACGACGCGGTTGACCGCGCCCATCTCGTACGCGCGCTGCGCGCTCATCGGGCGGCCGTCGAGGATCAGCTCCATGCAGCGTCCAGGGCCGACCAGGCGCGCGAGGCGGGTGGTGCCGCCGGCGCCGGGGATGATGCCGAGTGGCACCTCGGGCTGACCGAACGTCGCCTCGGTCGAGGCGATGCGCAGGTTGCAGGACCAGGCGAGCTCTGCGCCACCGCCCCACGCCTGTCCGTTGACGGCGGCGATCGTGATCAGCGGGCCGTCCTCGAGATCGTCGAGCGCCGTGCGCCGTCGCTCGGCTTCCTGAGCGACCTCGCGAGCGCGCTCGGCGGTCGCCGGGTCGCCGTAGATGTCGACGAGCGCCTGCAACGAGAAATGCGCGATGAAGTAACCCGGCACGTCCGAGGTGATCACCGCGACCTTCGCGCCTGCCGTCTCCGCCTCCCCGAGCAGCGACCGCAGCTCGGACCACTGTCCGAGCGTCCCGAAGTTCATCGGCGGGTCGTGCAGCGTGATCACCGCGACTCCCTCGGACGGAGAGCTGAGGCTGGCGACGCTCATCGGGAGATCCTCTCGCGGCAACGGTCTGTGACGCCGTCGTTCTACCACAGCCGCGCGACGTTCCCGGCTAGAATCGCGGCCCCGAAACGACCACGCACTAGGAGACACCGCGATGGCCGAGTACGTCCCCAGCACCGCCGAGTGGGTCCGCGACCAGGTCGAGGTCTACGAGCGCACGAACGGCGCCGAAGGCACCACGCTGCGCGATACCGGAATGCCGGTGGTCATCGTCACCAACACCGGCGGCAAGACTGGCGCGATCCGCAAGACGCCACTGATGCGCGTGAAGGATGGCGCGAACTACGTCCTCGTCGGCTCCAAGGGCGGCGCGCCTCAGAACCCGGTCTGGGTCTACAACCTGCGCGCCAACCCCGAGGTGGAAATCCGTGATCTGGCCGAGCTGACTGCGATGCGCGTGCGCGAAGTCGAGGACGGTGCGGAGCGTTCGCGCCTTTGGACGCTCTCGGTCGAGGCCTACCCGCCGTACGAGGAGTACCAGGGGCGCACCGATCGCAAGATCCCGGTGTTCCTCGCCGAGCCGGTCTAGCTAGAGTTTGCCGGCCAGCCCCTCGAGCAGCTCCACCGTGCGGTCGACCGACCCCTGCGCGTCGTCACCGGTGGGAAAGACGACGGCCATCAGGTCAGTGGTCCCGGCCTCCGCGTACGCCGCGAGCTGCTCGGCGACCTCGTTCTCCGGGCCCACCGCCGCGACGTCGCCGGGGCCTTCCAGCTCGCCGCGGTCGAGGACGCGACGGTAGTTCTCGAGGCGTCCGTAGCCCTGGAATGTCTCACCCGCTGCTGCTCGGGCGGCCTTGCCGTCGTCGCTCACGGAGACGGGGATGCCGACGACCACCCGTGGCGCCGAGCGCCCGGCGTTCGAGGCCGCTTCGTTCATGCGCGGCACCACGTGCTGGCGCAGCGCGGTGACGCCCGCCATCCAGGTGATCGTGCCGTCGGCGACCTCGCCGGCGACGCGCAGCATCAGCGGGGCGAGCGCCGAGATCATGATCGGGTACGGCTCGGTGTCGACGAGACTGATGCCTGACGCCATCGTGAAGTACTCGCCCTCGTAATCGACGCTGCCCTCGGTGCTGAGCGCGCGCAGGATCTCGACGTACTCGCGGATGTGGCGGGCAGGCCGGTCGTACTGCAGGCCGAGCCGTTCGACGCCCGGCTTGTGCGACGGCCCGATCCCGAGGATCAACCGACCGTTCGTCGCCTGGTTCACCGTCGCTGCCTGTTGTGCAAGCACGTTCGGGTGCCTCGTGTAGGTCGGAATGACGGCGGTGGCGAGCTCGATCCGCCCGGTCTCGCGGCCGGCGAGCGCGATCGTCGTCAGCACGTCGGTCTCGCCGTTCTGCGCGAGCCAGTAGCTGTCGAAGCCGCGCCGCTCGGCTTCGACGACGTCCTGCACCTGTTCCTGGACGGTGCGCCCGGTCCGGAGTGCCCCGACGAAGAGTCCGAGTTTCATTGCTCGCTCCTCGTCCCTATGCGTCGGCGAACTGTTCGACGAGGTTGGCCTGGCGGTCGAGCAGCGGCAGCACCTCTTCGGCGGGCGCGGCCGGGACCATGAGCACGACACGGTGGGCGCCGAGGCCGGCCATCTGTTCGATGGCCTCGGCGTTCGGCGCCACACCGAACCCCGTGAACGGGATCGGATCGCGCCCGGCTTCCGCCGCGAGGCCTTGCAGCTCCTCGAGGCGGGCGCCGAGGTCGTCGATCCGACCGGCGATCGGGATCCACTCGTCCGCGTAGCGGACCGTGCGGCGGAGCGCACCCGCCCCCGCGTTGCCGAGCAGGATCGGCGGGTGCGGCTGCTGTACCGGCTTGGGCCACTGCATCATCGGGTCGAAGTCGACGAGGTCGCCGTGGTACTCGGCCTTCGCGTTCGTCCAGATCGCCTGCATCGCCTCGATCCGCTCGCGCATCAGCTTCCAGCGCTGCGGCGGCTCGGAGCCGTGGTTCTGCATCTCCGGCTTGTTCCAACCGCCGCCAATGCCAAAGAGGATCCGCCCGTTGGAGATCTGGTCGAGGCTCGCGACCGCCTTCGCGGTGTTGATCGGGTGCCGCTGAGGGATCAAGCAGACGCCGGAGCCGATCTTGATCCGCTCGGTCGTCGCGGCGGCGGCGGCCATGGCGACGAAGAGGTCGAGCGTGTCGGCGTACTGCTTGGGGAGATCGCCGCCCCCGGGGTAGGGGCTGTGGTCGACCGGGATGTGGCTGTGCTCGGGAAACCAGACGGACTCGAAGCCGCGGTCCTCGGCTTCCTTTGCCAGTTGGCCCGGGCCGATCGAGTAGTCGGTCGGGAAGATGTGCGTACCGAACTTCATGGGGTGCTCCTCGTGGTCGCGTGCGGTTAGCCGGCGGGGTGAGCCTTGATGTGGGTCATGACCTCGTTCACCACGCGGTCCGTCTCTTGTTGGATCAGCCAGTGGCCGGCATCGAGCTCGACGAAACGGTACTCGCCCTTCATGTAGGGAGGCGTGCCGTCGACGCCGGCGCGGCCGATCGCGCCGTCCTCGTTGCCCCAGATCAGCAGTGTCGGGACGGTGACATTGCCGACGCGCTGGGTGGCGTCGGGACCGTCGTAGTGGAGCGACGAGCGGTACCAGTTGAGGGCGCCGGTGAGCGCGCCGTCCTGCGTGAAGACGGAGCGGTAGTCAGCCTGTTCCTCATCGGAGCTCCCGGTCCACATCGCGTCGAGGCGGCCGGCGATCGCTTCCTCCGCGGCGCCGACGATCTGGAACCGGGCGATGTACTCGCTGCGCTTGCGCTGGTCCCCGTCGTTGCGGATCGCCTGACCGAACGCGTTCGGGTGCGGCACGGAGAGCGCGCTGTTCGAGAGCAGCCGCTCGGGGTGGGCGTGCGCCGTCGACCAGCTCACCCCCGCGCCGTGATCGTGCCCCGCGAGGTGGAAGCGGTCGTAGCCTGAGGCGTCGGCCAGCGCCAACACGTCCGAGATCAGGTTGAGGTACTCATAGTCCTCGACCGCCTCGGGCCGCGCCCCGGCGCTGTAGCCACGCTGATCCGGCGCGATCGCCTGATAGCCGTCAGCCTCGAGCCGTTCGAGCAGCGGCACCCACATATGCGAGGTCTCGGGGAACCCGTGCAGCAGAACCACCGGCTCGCCACCGGTGCCCGCCGAACGGACCCGGAAGGTCAGCCCGTTCGCTTTGACCTCGGAGATGGTGACTGCCATCAACGCCCCTGCCGCACGTCGTGGTGGACGAGCGGAGCCTACTGGTTGGGCGACGAGCGTGCAGAGGGCGGAGGCTAGCTGGCGCGGCCGGCGCCGACCTCCTGAAGGAAGTCGTAGAGCTGCGGGACCACCACGTCGGCGTCGAAGTGGGTTTCGAAGCGGAACCGGGCTGCGGTCGCGGGGGGGCCTGGTACGAGTGGCTCGTCATAGGGGTTTGCGTCGATCAGGTGTTCGGCGGTATGACGTTAACGTTAGAGTCTGGATTCCGTCCCGATCGCGCGGGTCGAGGGCCGCCGCCACGGAGGTGATTGTTGGCCCAGCGCGGCGTCGATAGCCCGCCTCCTCCAGAACCAGCTCGACAATCGCGAGACGCGCCGTCCTGGCCGCCGGACGGCCCGCGTCCCTGGTACACCCGGCGCACATTCGCCGCCTTCGATTTCGAGCCCTTCCGCTGGTACATGGGCGCGATGATCTGGTGGAACGCGGCGATGAGCATGCAGATGCTCGTCCGCGGCTACCTCGCGTTCAATCTCACGGGTGACTTCAGAGCACTGGGTGTCGTCGGGCTCGGATCGGCGATTCCGATGCTGCTGCTGTCGCCGTTCGGCGGTGTCATCGCCGACCGAACCTCGAAACGCTTCGTGCTCCAGATCGGACAGGCGTTCAGCGCGCTGATCGCGATCGTCGTCGGAACGCTGCTGTTCGCCGGCGTGCTGGAGTTCTGGCACTTGTTCGCGGCGTCGGTCACGCAAGGCCTGATGATGTCGCTGGTGATGCCCTCCAGGCAGGCGTTCCTTCCGGAGGTCGTCGGCCTCAAGCGTCTGATGAACGCGATCCCGCTGCAGAGCGCAGGTATGAACCTGATGCAGATCATGGCGCCGTCCGTGGGCGGATTCATGATCGACATCATCGGCGCGGAGTACGTCTACGCCGTGATGGCGTTCATGTACGGCATGTCGGTGTTCATGCTGTTCCGGGTGACATCGCTGACGCCCGAAGAGCAAGAGGCGGCGAGCCGAGGCACCCCGGCCGACGAGGCGCGGGGCGGCATCGGTCGACGGCGACCGGGGGGATTCGCCAACGTCGCGCGGCGCAGCACATTGGCCGAACTCAAGAGCGGCATGAGCTACATGTTCTCGGACCGCACAATACTCGCGATTCTCGCCTTCACGTTCCTCGGGTCGATGCTGGGGATGCCGATCCGGATGTTGCTGCCTGGCTACGTCGCCGAGGTATTCGGCGATAGCGGTTCGACACTCGGCCTGATGCAGATGGGGATGGGGATCGGCGCGCTCGGCGGGGCGCTGGCACTCGCCAGTTTGCGCATGGATCGGAATCGCGGCCTGCTCCTCGCCGGGAGTGCGATCCTGATGGGGATCGCGATGCTCGGGTTCTCGGCCAGCGCCATCTTCATCGCGGGCTGGCTGGGGCTGATGGTGATCGGGATTGGATCGGCGGGACGCCAGTCGCTCAGCCAGGTGCTGATACAGGAATACGTCGAGGACCAGTACCGCGGTCGGGTGATGGCGCTCTACATGATGCAATTCAGCTTGATGTCGGTAGGAACGTTCTTCGTCAGCCTCTACATGGAGGCGGTTGGTCCTCAGCTCGCGATCGGCTCGATCGGGCTATCGCTGATCGGCGTGACGCTGATCTACCTGGCGCTGGTCCCCCGCTTCCGCCGTCTGGCGTAGTACGGGTTCACCCCCACCTCACTGCACTCTTCGCATCGACCCGTCGGGTCGATGCTCAGATCAAGGGATGGTCGCGCGCCTCTTTCGAGGCGCCGGGGGTGCGTATGCGTCGAGCGCTGCCCGATGTGCTGCCGTGGATGATCGCGCTGACGGCCTCCAGCGGCGCCGGCTTCCTGGTACTCACGAACGCCCGGCTCGACCGCCAGTTTGAGCTGGCGACTCCGAGCGGGCACTTCTACGTCGTGGGCTCCGTCGCGGTGATCAGCGTGCTGGTCGGTGTGGGCGCTGTGTTCGCCGCGCGCCGCACGGCGAAGTTGCGCGTGCTGCTGCTCGCACTCTCGTTCCTCAGCATGGCGACGATCTTCGCGGTGCACGGCCTGGCCACGCCCGGCTTCATCCTCGATGAGCGCGCGTTCGGCGTCACCGGATTCTCGGCGCGCCTCGCGCTGCTCGTGGCATCGGTGTTCCTCGGGCTCAGCGCGGTGCCGTGGTCCGCACGGATCGAGGCGGTGCTGGTCGAGCGGCGGCTGCTCGTCGTCGGCGGCTGGGTGGCGACGCTGGCGGCGTTTGCGGCCGTCGCGCTGACGGCGCCGGAGGCGCTGCCGCCAGATGTGATCACTAGCGATGGCGTCTCGACGGCGGCCAGCGTGATCGTAATCGGGCTCGGCCTGGCGGCTGCCGCGCGGTACATCCAGGGCTACCGACGGACGGCACGACCGCTGTTCGGCGCGGTCGCCCTCGGTTCGTTGCTGCTCGTCGAGGCGCAGGTGAGCATGCACTACGGCGCCGTCTGGAGCGGCACCTTCTGGCTCTATCACGTGCAACTGTTGGCCGCGTTCACGGCGATCTTCTGGGGCGTCCTGAGCGAGTATTCGAGGGGTGACGGTTGGCTCGACGCGATCGGGCGGCTCGGCCAGGTCGGCCTCGTCGAGCAGATCCAGTCCGGCTACAGCGAGTCGATCGTCGGCCTGGCGGCCGCGCTCGAGGCGCGCGACGGCTACATGTTCGGGCACGGCCGGCGAGTGGGCGCGCTGGCGGTGCTGATCGGCAAGCAGCTCGGGTTCTCGGATGAGCGTCTGCGGGCGCTCGCTCAGGGCACCTTGCTCCACGACGTCGGCAAGATCGGGGTCCCGGACGCGATCCTGCACAAGCCCGGCCCGCTGGCCGACGCGGAACTCGCGGTGATCAGAGAGCACCCCGCGCGCGGTCACGCGATCCTCGGCGCGAGCTTCGGCACCCACGTCGAGCAGGCCGTGGTGCGCCACCATCATGAGCGATGGGATGGCAGCGGCTATCCGGACGCGCTCGCCGGCGACGAGATCCCGCTGGAGGCTCGTGTCGCCGCCGTCGCGGACGTCTATGACGCGCTCCGCTCCGCTCGCTCCTACCGCGTCGCGCGGGACCGCGCTCGCGCCGTCGAGGAGGTCGAGCAGGGCACCGGCTCCCACTTCGACCCGGAATGCGTCGAGGCGTTCCTGCTCGTCGTCGACGAGTGGGAGACGTCCTTCGCCGATGACGAAACCCAGTACGAGGAACGCCGTGCGCCCGCCGCCTGACCTCGAGATCGCGGCCGCGAAGCGCGCGTCGCGGACGCTCCTCCTCGGGTGGTTCGTGGCGGCGAACGTCGTGGCCGTAGCGATCGCGCTGCTGGGCGCATCACCCGCCACCGCTGCCGACGCGGCGCACCAGGTGGCAGTCTGGTGCGGGATCGGCTGAGCAAGGCCCCGTATCCTCGACCTATGACCGAGGACGTGCCAGCCGCGCCGATCTACCTCACGCTCGAGGCGGTACGCTCCATCGAGTGCAACGGCTGCGGCGACTGCTGTGATTCGAGGCGGACCGATGGCTACTGGACCTGGGGCTCGCTGCCGCCCGACCAGTTCGCCTCGCTCAACGACGGCGCGCCGCTGATCATCCCGCTCGAGCGAGTCGACAGCGGCTGGCGCGACCGCGAGCCGCTGTCAGAGGATGAGAGCGAGCTGTTTCCGACCTCATTCCGTTGCGCCGCGTTCCGTCCTCAGGACGACGGACGCGGCCTCTGCGGGCACCACGACCGAGAGCGCCCAGCTCGCTGCGGCGAGTACCCGGTGCACGCGCCATACCTCGAGTCGGAGTTGGAGACCTACGGCGAGGTTCCGTTGGGCACCTCGGAATTTCCGCGCTGCAGCTGGTACCGGATGGTGGTGGTTCGCGATGACGATCCGCGGATCACCGTCGCTCCGACTGAGTAGTCGCCCGTCCCCTGGCTGATCCAGATCGCGGACGCGGATCCCAGTCCGGGAGCGGGGCGCGGAGCGGCTGCCCGATGTGGGTTCGAGTGCTCGCTCATCGCAGCTCCTCCGGCAGGTGCGTGACGTCGCCGAGCAGCGAGAGTTCCGAATAGCGAGGCGCCCCGGACGGGTGGCGCCCTTGCGGCCAGTGCTCGATGACCGTGATCGAGGCGTTCGCGATGTCGGCCTCAGCCGTCCAGGGCGCATCCGGTCCGAGCCCGTATGCCCAGCGGATTGACGCGTCGATCGTGCCCGCGTGAGAGACAAGCGCGATCACGGGGTGCTCGGTCAGGACCGCCAACCCGTCGAGCAGAAGCCCCACGCGCTGCTGAAATTCACGGAGCGATTCGAGATGGTCCGCTGGGCGATGTTCCGGGCGCCAGTACTGCAGGTCGTCGCGAGTCGCCTGCATCGCCTCGAGCGGCAGGGTCTCCTCGCCGCCGATCACGAACTCGCGCAGGGCCTCGTCAGGGGCGGGATCGAGCCGCAGGCTCTCCGCAATGATCGAGGCCGTCTCGCGCGCCCGCCGGAGCGGGCTGGTGAGCAGCGATGACGGTTGGTGACGAAGGAGCGCGCGCCCGGTGTGCGCGGCCTGCGCGCGGCCGCGCTCGGTGAGCGGCGTTTCGGCGTGGTATCCGACGCCACCACTGGCCTCGCCGTGCCGGATCAGCAGCAGTCGTACCGAGGGCCGCTCCTCGCTCACCGCCGCTCCTCCGCGCGCTCGCCAGTCACCGTCGAGCAGGAGAGTCTAGGCCTGCGCCGTTAGGTGCGCCATAAGGGAGCGACCTGAGTGAGGCGCGTTACGAGGGGCCCTGCGCCGTCAGGCGCGTTACCTGGGACACCGCCCGGCGCGATCAAGCTCCGCTCCTGTCGAGGCGTAGCGATAGTCCGCCGACCAGTTCACCTCGACGTGCCCGTCCGGTAGCACGAAGGTGTGCACGCCGGCTGCGAGATCAAACAGCGCGCGGGCGCCGAACTCGCCGATCGCGAGCTGGTCGTCTGGCGTCACCAGCGCCCAACCTGCTCCGAGGTATTCGCGCGTCTCGCCGGTCGTTCGGTCGCGAACGCGGAGCGTCGGCGTGGCGCCGCAGTACTGGTCCGTCCACACGACGAAGCGCTCATTCGCGCTGAGTGCGATCAGCGGCCGCACTGCGAGCCTCGTCGACGCCCCGAACGTGGCCTCTGCCGAGTCGACGTCCACGAGGAAGATGTTCGAGGACAGCGTGTCGGCGGCCGCGGGCGTCGCGAGCACCAGTTGCCGGTCTCCCGCGAAGCTCGCGGCCTCGGCACTCGAATCGCATCAGCACCGCGCCGTCCTCGACACGGCGGAGTTCAAAGACGAATGGTAGCCGCCGGGTGATGCGCACGAGCTTCAGGTCGCCTCGAAGCTGCGAGGCGAACGGTTCGTCGGGCGGGTCGAACGACGGCGCGAGTTCACGCTGCCCACTTTCGGCGTCGATCACGATCCCGTTGCGCGCGCCTTCGTCGACCGACAGCACCGTCTGGTCATCGATCCAGGGTGCGCTGTCGACGCCGTGTCCGAGGCGCTGCTGATCGCCAGTCTCGAGGTCGATCAGGCGCACCTCCCCGGTCGGCTCGCTGGTGATCCGCACCCCCGCCATCCTCGTACTGTCCGGGCTGAACGAACCGCGGAACCCCCGCCCCAGGTTCGTCGCGGCGCCCGAGGCGCGATCGAACAGCAGCGTGTCATCGAGGCGCGTCGCAGCATCGAGGTCGAACGTCGCGTCGGGTTCCGCAGCCACCTCGATCCTCGCCGTCACGGTGAGCGGGCGTGGGTCACTAAGAGCCGGCCGAGCGGCGTGAGCGGCAGTGGCGTCGCTGACGGCGTGGGCGACGCGCGGACAGCGGCCGTGCCTGGCGGTGACGGAGTCGCCGCGGCTGGCGAGGATGAACGATTCGCCGCTGTCAGGGGACCCGGGGCGGGCGTGGCCTCCGTCAGCAGCTCGGCGTTCGTCCCACAGGCAGCGAGCGCGACGGCGAGCGCGACCGCCAGGCCAGACGCGGAACGGCGTCGAATCATGCGAGCGATCACCGCGCGATCATTGTGGACGCCGCAAGCGGAGGCGAGGAAACTCCGTTAGGTCGCAGCCGCGCTGTTGGAGGTCGCCGCGGTCTCACGCTCGTGCACGACGCCGGCCGAGCAGAGCGCGGCGATCTCATCGACGGTCAGACCCACCTCGATCAGGACCTCGCTCGAGTGCTCGCCGTAGGTCGGG
Source organism: Dehalococcoidia bacterium (assembly GCA_965248675.1). Taxonomy (GTDB): domain Bacteria; phylum Chloroflexota; class Dehalococcoidia; order UBA2979; family UBA2979; genus UBA6627. The sequence goes on along the minus strand of CBDFJZ010000008.1, from coordinate 356,569 downwards.
GCGGGGCGGTATACGCGCGTCGGGGTGCGCGACATCACCACCGCCGGTCCCATCAGCCGCTGTGGGCCGGTCGCCGCGTGTTCGTGCTCCCACAGCATCCCGTCGGCCAGCACCTGCGGATCGTCGGCCATCTCCTCGGGCAGGTGCACCGGCGCCACCGGCACGCCCGCCTCGTCGAACGCCGCGATCCACTCGTCGACGGTCCTCGTGAGGAAGATCGTGCGGATCCGCTCGCGCCATTCGAGGGCGATTCGCTGGTTCTCGGGGTCGTAGGCGTCGTAGCCGTCATCGTCGGAACGCTCTTCGCCCTCGATGCCGAGGACGCGCCGCATGCCCTGGCGGTTCGCCTTCGTCAGCGCGCCCAGCACGACGCCGCCGTTGCTGGCTCGGTAACCGCCGTAGTAGAGCCGGAACGAGACCCGCAGCGCCTGCAGCGAGTTCCGGGTCTCGATGATCTCCCCGTAGGACCCGCCGCTCGCCTTCACCTGGTCCACCGCGGCCACCATCTGGTCGCGGATCACCGCGTCGTGGACCGGCTCCCGCATCACGGCGGAGCCCATCATGAACAGCGCGCTGCGCAGCAACGAGGTGGAGAGCCGCTGGCCCTCGCCCGTCTGGGCTCGGTGATAGAGCGCGGCACAGATGCCCATCGCCGCGGCGAAGGCCGTCACGATGTCGGCGACCGGATTCGAGATCAGATCCGGCGCGCCGTCGTCCCGCAACTTGCTGTCGACCGCCATCAGCCCCGAGTACGCCTGTGCGACGACGTCGGATCCGGCGCGGTAGGCCTCCGGACCCTCCTCGCCGAAGCCCGTGTTCTGCCAGTAGATGAGGTCCGGCCTGATCGCGCGCAGCGCGTCATAGTCGATGCCGATCCGCTCGGCGACCCCCAGCCGGTAGTTGACCAGGACGACGTCAGCGGTCTCCACGAGGCGGTGAATCGCTTCTCTGCCTAGCTCCTCGTGCAGATCGACGATCAGGCTGCGCTTCCCGCGGTTCAACGCCTGGAAGCCCTTCCCCTCCTTCGCGATCACGGCGCCCGTGTTCCGCGTCGACTCGCCGCCCGGCGGCTCGACCTTGATCACGTCGGCGCCGAGGTCGGAGAGGTTGATGCCGCACACCGGCCCCGCGACGATCTGCGAGAACTCCAGCACCCGCACGCCGGCTAGCGGTCCCGGCGCCGCCTCGATGCTCTCGAGGCGCGGATCGGTCATCACGGCCTCCTCGGATGGCAACCGCTCGGCGCGCGCATCCTAACGCACGCGGGCGATCGCGCCGCGGGCGCGCTACCGTGACGGTTCGCATCCGAGACCTGCCACCGAAAGCGACCAAACTCTTGACGCCGGAGCTCGAGCACACGAAGGCCCTCACGTTCGATCTGTTCGGTACCGTGCTGGACCTCGGCGGCAGCCTCACGCCGCCGATCGCCTCCTTCCTCGAGGAGCAGGGCAGCAGCGGGGTGGATGCAGCGGAGTTCTGGGCGCAACTCCGCTATCGCCAGCGCATCGAGCAGTACCAGGACGCAATGGTCGAACTCGGCCACTCCGGTTACCTCGAAACCGTCGAAAAGGCCTTCTCGTACGTCTGCCGGTTGAACGGCCTCGATCCTTCGCGCGACGAGATCAAGCGCTGGATGGAGAGCTGGCAGCAGCTCAACCCCTTTCCCGAGGTCGTCGCGGCGCTCGACCGCCTGCGCACTCGCTTCAAACTCGTCGCGCTCTCCAACGGCAACCCGTGGTTCCTCGATCACCTCGTGAAGAACCGCATCCGCTACGAGTTCGACGACGTGTTGTCGGTCGAGCTGGTCGGCGTCTTCAAGCCGTCGCCCGCCGTCTACCGTCGCGCCGCGCGCGAACTCGACCTCGAGCCGGGCGAGCTGTTGATGGTCTCCGCCAACTCGTTCGACGTGATGGGCGCGCGCACGTGTGGCCTCCGCGGCGCCTACATCAACCGCTACGCGCTCCCGTTCGAAGACACCGAGGAGCGCTACCTCCCGGACGTGACGGTGAGCGACTTCACCGAACTCGCGACCGCCCTCGACACGTAGCCGCGGCTACTCCAGCAGCAGATCCCGTAGCGCCTCGAACGTCTCGTCGCTGACCCCGTTCGAGGCGAGCATGTCCGCGACCGAACCGTGCTCCGCTCGCACCCCTTCGAGGAAGCCGAGAATCTTGTCCGCAGGCGTCACCATCCGCGCCCGGATCTCCTCGGGCGTGCCCTGCGGCTCCCGCTCGATCGATTCGAGGTAGGCGATCAGCCCCTCGATTCCCGCGTTGCTCCGCTCGTACTCCGCCCCGATCGCCTCGTCGTTGACACCCAGCAGCTCCATCACGAGCGCCACGAGAATGCCCGTCCGGTCCTTGCCCGCGGTGCAGTTGATCAGCACCGGGTAGCGGTCTTCCTCGGCGAGCAGCTCCACGCCTCGCGCGAAGCGATCCGCCGCGCCCACCTTCAGGTAGTGCAGGTAGCGGTCCGCACTGATCGCCGAGTCGTGGAGACCGTTCAGTTCCGCGGTGAACTCCGCCAGCGGCACCTCCGGACGAAAGATCGAGTGGTGGACCAGCGTCGCGGGCGGCGCTCCGAGGCTGGACGCGGCCGCGTCCCTGACCTCGTCCGGATGGCGCAGATCCAGAACGGTTTCGATGTTGTCGCCGAACCATGCACGGTCAGCCTCGGTCATCAGCTCCCACGCGCCCGCGCGGTAGAGACGGCCGTTGCGCATGCGAGCGCCCGACGCGGTGCGGTAACCCTCGACGGCGCGCAGGTTGTGCAGCGCTTCCATGCGGATGATGAAGTCGGGCGTCGTCATCAAGACCTCCGTTGCTGATTTGGTCGTCCGTCGAAGCTATCGCGAGCGCGCCCCGCTCGCCGCCACGGGTGACTTCGCTACGCTGCGCCCATGAACCTGCTCGTCACCAACGCCCGCGCCATCACCCTCGATCCCGACCGTCCGACGGCCGGGTCAGTGCTCGTGCTGAACGAGCGCATCGTCGCCGCCGGCGAAGGTTCCGAGGTCGCCGCGCTCGCTCCTGAGGGCACCCCGACGCTCGACGCGCGCCAGCGCGTGCTGATCCCCGGCTTCGTCGAGACGCACACGCATCCGCTTTCCTCGGGCCTCTCGCGATTGACCACGGTGAACTGCGGCACCCCGCCGAACCGTACCGTCGACGAGGTGCTCGACCGGCTCGCCGCCGCGGTCGCGGAAACCGAGGGCACCACGCCCGTCCGTGGCACCGTCTACGACGACTCGCTGATCGAGGACAATCGCCACCTCACCCGCGACGACCTCGATCGCGTCTCCGCGCTGACGCCGGTGGTGGTCACCCACGTCAGCGGCCACCTCGCCTACGCGAACTCGGCCGCGCTCGAGGCCGCCGGCATCGAGGAGTGGACCGTCGATCCGGAGGGCGGTCACCTGGCGCGTGACGACGCGGGCCGGATGACCGGCGTCCTCTACGAGACGGCCCTCCGGCTGACCGCTGGTCTGCTCCGCCGTCCCGACCGAACAGAGCAGCTCGAGGCGGCCGCCTACGCCAGTCGCGAGCTCGTGAAGGTCGGCGTCACCTCCGTGCACGACGTCTCAGGCGGCGCGAACTTCACGAACGCCCTCGACATTTACGGCGAGGCGATCCGCCGTGACCAGTTCGCCCCACGGATGCGGATGTGCATGCCGTTCGCCTCGCTCGCCGGTGTCCACGGCCAGCTCGAGACGGTGCCGTACCTCGAGACCGCGGGCTGGCGCACCGGCTTCGGCAACGACCGCCTCGCGGTCGGGATGATGAAGATCACCCAGGACGGCTCGCTCCAGGGCTACTCAGGCGCCCTCACCGAGGGCTACCACGATCAGCCCGAGGAGATCGGGATGGTTCTGATCCCGCAGGACGTCCTCGACGTGGTCATCACCCAGGCCCTCCGCGCGGGTGTCCAGGTCGGCATCCACGCCAACGGCGACCGCGCGATCGACTCCGTCCTCGACGCCTACGAGCGCGCGTTGGAAGCGCACCCCGTCGACGATCACCGGCTCCGTATCGAGCACTGCCAGGTCGTGCGCGACGACCAGCTCGATCGTATCGCACGCCTTGGGGTGAACGTCTCCTTCTTCAACCTGCACGTCTACTATTGGGGCGCCCGCCACCGCGACCGCTTCCTCGGCCCTGAACGAGGCGCTCGCATCTCCCCGCTGCGCTCCGCCCAGGACCGCGGGATCCGCTTCGTCGGTCACTCCGACTGGTGGGTCACTCCGGTCGACCCGCTGTTCAACGTCCACGTGGCGGTGAACCGTGAAACGCGCGAGGGCGACGTCCTCGGTCCGGACGAGCGCATCGACGCCGAGACGGCCCTCCGCATGATGACCGTCGAGGGCGCCGCCCTCGCATTCGACGAAGGCGAGAAGGGCACCATCACCCCCGGCAAGCTCGGCGACCTCGTCTTGCTGTCGGACGACCCGCTCGCGGTCGCCTCCGACGACATCGACGACATCGACGACATCGAGGTCGAAGCCACGATCATCGGCGGCCACATCGTCTACGACCGCGAGCAAGACGGCGGCTCCCGTCGCGACGAACGCCTCGCCCGCGATCCGGGTCGGGCGGAGGCATACGCGTGAGCATCGAACCCGGCGACACCGCCACTCGCTCCATGACCGTCACGCCCGAGATCGTCGAGGCTTACGCCCAGATCACCGGTGATCGCAATCCGCTCCACTTCGACGAAGACTTCGTCCGCCGCACCCGCTTCGAAGTCCGCATCGCTCAGGGCGGCATCGCCACCGGCATGCTGCACGCCCTCGTGGCGATGGACCTCCCCGGCCCAGGATCCGTCTTCCTCAAACAGCAATGGACCTTCCCCAACCCCGCCCGCATCGGCGACGCGCTCACGGCCACCGGCTCGGTGAAGAGCTGGCGTGCCAACCGCGCGATGGGCGTCATGACCTTCGAGGTCACCAACGATCGGGGCGAGACGGTCCTCGAGGGCGAGGCCACGGTGATGCAGGTAACGCCGGCCGGTTAGCCACACCCCTTCTGGCCGAGCCCCACACGCACCGGTTGGGGCGCTTTCCGTACGGCATCCACCCAGTCGGGAACGGAAACCCTCGCCGGAACGTCTGGACGGACATGGCACCCCGCCGCGTCTCGTCCCCCGCACCCTGCTCGCCGCGCGTGCCGTATCGCAATCCAGCCACGCCTGGTGGCGTCGGTCAGCGCCTGGATTGGCCGTGTTCACCATGACGATCTCTGGCGCCGACGCTTCGCCGACTCCTCATCGCTTCGTCCCCGCTCTCGGGCTGCAAATCGCAGGATTGGCAATCGTCCTGGGGCTGCTGGCCGACGCCCTCTTCAACGGCGCGGCGCTTGGCATCAACGTCCCGCTCTGGCTTGGCGCGCTGATCGGCGCGTTCGTGCTCGTCGCGCGGCGCGGCGGGAGACCGATCGGGACGCTGTTAGCCGGCTCGCTCGCCGCATCGCTCGACCTCTCGATGATGATCGCCTGGCGATCAGAGGCGGCACTGCAGATCCTCCTGCTCGCCATGTCGGCAGGGCTGCTGCTGCTCTCGCTGGTCACTCAAGACGGTCTACGACCCCGCGGCGTCAGCATCACGCTGTTCTTCGCAAGCCTCGGCTTCGGGGCGCTCTCGGCGGTCCGCGGCGCCTTCCTCCTGGCGAGATCCGTCGCCTCGCGCACGTGGCGCGATCGCGGTGCCCGCCGACAGACGCAAGCGATCGGTCGCGCCGCACTCATCGCCGTACCACTGGTCCTCACATTCGGCGCGCTCTTCTTCGCCGCCGATGCCGTCTTCGAAACCTGGATCAAGAGCTCACTGACGATCGATCTCACATCGGTGGCCGCTCACCTCGCATGGCTGTTCGGCGGAACCAGCGCCGCCGCCGGCATCCTCTGGTGCGGCCTGGCAACCGAGCAGGCCGCACCGTCGGGGCCGCGGCTCGCCGAGGAACGTCGGCTCCGCTCCACCGAGACCGGGGTCGTGCTCGGTTCGCTGGCGTCGCTATTCACGGTGTTCGTGGTCATTCAGGTCCGCTACCTCTTCAGCGGTGAAGAGCATGTGCAGACCACGACGGGACTCACGTACGCCGAGTACGCCCGGCGCGGATTCTTCGAACTCGTGGCCGTCGCCGCGCTCCTGCTCCCGGTGCTGCTCGCGGCGGACTGGGCTCGGACGCGGAGCTGGCGCTCGCTGACGACATTCCGGGTCTTCAGCGCTCTGCTCGTGTTCCTCCTGATCGTCGTGATCGCCTCCGCCTTCCAGCGGCTCAGGATCTACGTCGATGTATTTGGGCTGACGGCCTTGAGGCTCTATCTGGCGGCCATCCTCACCTGGCTGGCGGCGGTCTTCCTATGGCTCCTCTGGTCGCTCCTCAAGGAGCGACGCGAGGAGTTCGTCGTCGGCGCAGTCCTTACCGCGCTCATCGCGCTCGTGGCGCTCGTCGTGGTCAACCCGCACGGCACGATCGCCGCGACGAACCTCGCTCGCGCTGAGCAGGGACGCGATTTCGACACCGGCTATGCCCTCGGTCTGAGCGCGGACGCCACCCCCACGCTGATCGACGGCATCGACCTGCTGCCGGAGCAGGACGCATGCGAATTGGCGCGCTCGATGCTCGAGCGTTGGGACGACCCCGAGCATGAGCTCCGATCGTGGAACTGGGGCCGACGATCGGCCTCGCGAGCCGTCGAATCCAATCGCGAACGGTTGCGGTCAGCCTGTAGATGATCCGGCGTCCGGCCCCTTCGCTGCGCTCTCGGGAACCAACCCCGTGCCCCTGAGTTCCCGCAGAGCCCCTTCAGCTTTCTCAACGCGCCTCATGTCAGACTTTGGCCGAGGGCGTTCCCGCCTCCTGCACGCTCCCTGCCCGTGTTCAACTGGATACAGGGCGCAACGCCCCTGAATCCCCAGCGCCCGCCTCGGAGCCTGATATCGACATCTCTTCCGCCCCCGTGGCGGCGCCCGCTGGCGGGCGCGCCGTCCGCGAGGACATCCGCAACGTCGCGATCATCGCGCATGTCGATCACGGCAAGACGACGCTCGTCGACGCACTGCTGCGGCAGTCGGGGCAGCTCGACGCGCGGGTGGAGCTGCCCGATCGCGTGATGGACTCGAACGACCTCGAGCGTGAAAAGGGGATCACCATCCTCGCCAAGAACACGGCGGTCCGGGTCGGCGACGTGAAGGTGAACATCATCGACACCCCCGGCCACGCCGACTTCGGCGGCGAGGTCGAGCGTGGCCTGACGATGGTCGACGGCGTCTTGCTGCTGGTCGACGCCTCCGAGGGCCCGCTCCCACAGACCCGCTTCGTGCTCCGCAAGGCGCTCGAGCGCGAGCTCCCGATCATCCTCGTTGTCAACAAGGTCGACCGCCCCGACGCGCGCATCGCCGAGGTCGTGGACGAGGTCTACGAACTCTTCCTCGACCTCGACGCCACCGAGGAGCAGATCGACTTCCCGATCGTCTACGCAGTCGCGCGCGACGGCACTGCCTCGCTCGAGGCCGAGACTCGTGGCGCCGACCTCCAGCCGCTCGTCGATCTGCTGCTCTCCCACATCCCCGCGCCCCTCTACGACCCGGAGCACGGCTTGCAAGCGCTGGTCACCAACCTCGACGCATCGCCCTACCTCGGCCGCCTCGCGCTCTGTCGCGTGGTCAACGGCACGATCCGCCGTGGCCAGCAGGTCGCCTGGTGCCGCCAGGACGGCACGATCGACCGCGCGACGCTCAGCCAGATGTACGTCACCGAGGCGCTGGAACGCGTCGAGGCCAACGAGGCCGGTCCCGGCGAGATCGTCGCGATCGCAGGAATCGACGAGATCACGATTGGCGAGACGCTCGCCGACCTCGAGGACCCGCGCCCGCTGCCGGTGATCACGGTCGACGAACCCAGCCTCTCGATGCTGGTCGGTATCAACACCTCGCCGCTTTCGGGCCTCGAGGGCAACCTGCTCACCGCCCGCATGCTGAAGGATCGCCTGGACGCCGAGCTCGTCGGCAACGTCTCACTCCGCGTCGAGGACTCCGCCCGCCCCGACGCCTGGATCGTCCAGGGCCGCGGCGAGCTCCAGCTCGCGATCCTCGTCGAGACGCTGCGCCGCGAGGGCTTCGAGCTGACGGTCGGCCGGCCCGAGGTCGTCACCCGCGAGGTCGACGGCAAGCTCCACGAGCCGGTCGAGGCGCTCACCGTCGACGTCCCCGAGGACTACCTCGGCGTCGTCACTCAGCTCCTCGCGCTCCGCAAGGGCCGCATGGAGCAGACCGTCAACCACGGCACGGGCCGCATCCGCCTCGAATACCTCGTCCCCTCGCGCGGCCTGATCGGCTTCCACACCGAGTTCCTCACCGAGACCCGTGGCACCGGCATCGCCCACCACGTCTTCCACGGCTACGAGCCATGGCATGGCGACCTCAAGGGCCGCCCGAGCGGCAGCCTCGTCGCCGACCGCCGCGGCGCCACCACCACCTACGCTCTGATGAACCTCCAGGAGCGCGGCTTCATGTTCGTCGGCCCCGGCGTCGAGGTGTACGAGGGCATGATCATCGGCGAGAACTCCCGCCCCGGGGACATGGACGTCAACCCGACGCGCGAGAAGAAGCAGACCAACATGCGCGCCGCCGCCGCCGACCAGACCGAGAAGCTTGTCCCCGCCCGCCCCCTCTCGCTCGAGCTCGCGCTCGAACTCCTCCGCGAGGACGAATGCCTCGAGGTGACGCCGCGGTCGATCCGCCCTCGCAAGGTCATCCTCGAGGCGAACAAGCGCGCCCGCGCGAGGTCGGAGCGGGACGGACGAGGGTAGGGCGCTCCGCCTATTGCGTCCTCGGATTCTGGTCAGGTTGGCCGCCTCAGCGTTCGAACTTTCAGCGGAATGTTCGTGTGGGCATCGGCTAGCGCTGTTTGCGTGCTCTCCGTCATGAGATTGACGAATCGCTTCCCCACGGCTTCCAACGACATCTCGGGATCGTACTCCTGCGATTCACGCTTTGAGGCCAGTGTTTTGAGATCTTCGAGGAGCAGGATCTCCTCCATCGGCGTGATCGATGCCGCTGCCGAGCCGCCCGGCGCGACCCCGAAGCTCTGGAAATAACCGTCGGGCGGATCGTCTCTGAGCGCACCGCCTGCAAAGATCGTTTCCCTGTGCTTCGAGACATCGTGTTGTTCCACGATTGTCCGGATTGTCGCTTCGTGTCTCGCGAACGTCGCCGAGATCTCCGGGAACAGGTCGACGAAACCAGCGATCGGTCTGTCTCCAGTCACGTCCTCGACTCGAACGCGCCTGAGGGCGCGGCTGTCCGAGACATCCCGGAATTCCGAGCCAGCTCCCCAGCCAAGGGCGTTCAGCGCGAACACCAAACACTCGATCGCCGAGTCCATACCAAAGAAGATCGAGGCTAGGTGGTACTCTCAGCCGTTTGGCTCCACGACTCCCCGGTCCATCCGTGAACAGCTGCGTAGTGGGCGCCCACGCCGTAGACGCGATTGAACACTGCATGCGCACCGCCCCGGAAGTGGGTGAACCACGAGCCACGATTTCCAAGGTTGTAGTCCTGGCGCGCCAGTAGTGCGAACTCGTCGAGCGCGGCCAAGGCGCTCATGTCGAATTCGAGCTCGAATGGTCCGGTCATCCGATGCCTCCCTGGCCGTGGCGTCCGGGTTATTGTGCGGTGCGCGACGCGTTATCTCGCTGGTGTTTGACACCGCTGCGTTGGGGCGTTTCGATGATTACCGACGTTTTCGCGCGACGGAGGGTTCTATGAGGCTGCACAATATCCCGCGACCCCCCTCCGCGATGAGCCCGGTCGTCCGCTAAGACCGAGCCGCCGGTCCCAGTCACTGGCCATCCGGACGAAGTCCGGGGCGCCTTCCCTTCCCATCGTTGATCTGAGGCTCGGCGCACCTGTGCGCCGAGCCGCTCGGTTGGCCCCCGCGGCAGACCGCCGCTTCTGAGGCCGCCCGCGAAATCGAGGTCGATCGTGACCGCTCAACCGATCGCTGCCGCGCCGGTGCCCCAGCGTTCCCGGTGGGCGCGCATCCGCGCGAACCGGCTCTGGCACTACATCGGTCTGTACTGGCGGCGTTATGCCTTCGGGCTGACGCTGCTCACCATCGCCGCCTTCCTGACGTTGGTTCCGCCGATCATCCTGCGCGACGCGATCGATGCGCTCACCGAGGGCACCACCACCGGTGCACTGATCCGTTTCGGGGCCCTGATCGTGGGACTCGCCGCCCTCGAAAGTGCGATCCGCTTCGTGGGCCGCTGGTACGTGTCGGCGACTGCTCGACAGATCGAGTACGAGCTGCGCACCGACCTCTCCGATCAGTTCATGCGACTCGACCGCGGGTTCTTCCTGCGCTCGCGGACCGGCGACCTGATGGCGCGAGCCACCAACGACCTGCAGTGGGTGCGCGACCTGCTCGGCCCGACGTTCAACGAGATCTGGCGCACGCTGATCGTGGTCAGCGCCGGCATCATGTTGCTGCTGACGATCGATGTCCGGCTGACGCTGATTGCGATCGTCTACCTGCCGTTCATCGTCACCATGGTCGTGATCCTCGAGACGGGGATGGTCAAGCGCTTCACCGCGGTGCAGGACCAGTTCGGCGTGCTGACGAACCGCGCGCAGGAGAACATCAGCGGCATCCGCTCGATCAAGGCCTACGCCCAGGAAGACGCGGAGATCGACACCTTCTCCGGCGAGAACGAGGAGATGATGCGCCGCTCGATGGCGTTCATGTACTACGCCGCGGGCTTCTTCCCGGTGATGGTGTTGGCGACCGGTGTCGGTACCGGGCTGGTGCTGTGGTTCGGCGGCCGCGACGTGGTCAACGGCAACATCACGCTCGGCCAGTTCGTCCAGTTCAACACCTACCTGGCGTTGCTCTCCAGTCAGCTCGCCGGCCTGGGTTGGTTCGTCTCCGCGTGGCAGCAGGGCACCGCCAGCATGACCCGCATCTCCGCGATCCTCGCGGAGCAGCCCGCGATCGCCGACCCGCCGAGCCCGCACTCGCCCGCCAGCATCCGCGGTGAGATCGACTTCCGAGGCGTCACCGTCCGCCACGAGCAAGCCGGACCGGCGGTCCTCGATCACCTCGACCTCCACATCGAGGCCGGCAGCACCGTCGCGATCGTCGGCGAGACTGGCAGTGGCAAAACCACGCTGGTCGATCTACTGGCGCGGCTGCTCGACCCGACCGAGGGCGCGGTGCTCGTCGACGGCGTCGACGTTCGCGAGTGGTCGCTCAAGGATCTGCGCGCCGCGATCGGCTTCGTGCCGCAGGAAGCGATGCTGTTCTCCGAGTCGCTGCGGGAGAACGTCGCCCTTGGCCGCGTCGACGCCTCCGACGCCGAGATCGAGCGCGCCGTCGAGACCTCAAGGCTCTCCAACGACCTCGCGCAGCTCGCCGACGGGTTGGACACGGTGATCGGCGAACGCGGCATCTCCCTCTCCGGCGGTCAGCGCCAGCGGGCCACGCTGGCGCGCGCGCTGGCTGCGGACCTGCCGGTGCTCGTACTCGACGACGCCCTCTCGCACGTCGACACCCACACGGAGGAAGAGATCCTCCAGGGTCTGCGCGAATACATGCGCAACCGCACTACGCTCATGATCGCGCATCGCACCTCGGCGCTCGCCTCGGCCGACCGCGTCGTCGTCCTCGCTGGTGGCCGCATCGTCGAGGACGGGACGCACGAGACGCTAATCCGCGCCCACGGCGTCTACGCCCGCCTCTATCAGCAACAGCGGCGCTTCGAAGCGCTCGTCGACGAGGGGATCATCGTCGATGAGGCCGTTTCCGAGGCGGCCGGCCCGGACGGAGCCATCGAGTGAACGCGTTCTTCGAGGAGGATGACGCCGCGATCGGCAAGGTCTATGACCGCCAGCTCGCCGGTCGCCTCATCAGCTACTTGAAGCCGTACCGCCGGCTACTGGCGGTCACCGTCGTCATGATGCTGATCAGCTCGGCCCTGATCGTCGTCGGCCCGCTGATCGTGCGATCCGCAATCGACGATCAGATTCGGCAGAGCCGGACTGACCGGCTCGGGTTCCTGGCGTTGTTGTACTTCGGGTACCTCGTGCTGGCGTTCGTCTTCCGTTACGCGCAGGACGCGCTGATGGCCTGGATCGGTCAGCGCGTGATCGTGGACATGCGCCTCCAGCTCTTCACTCATCTGCAGCACATGTCCGTCTCTTACTTCGACCGCAACCCGGTCGGCCGCCTGGTCACGCGCGTCACCAACGACATTGCCACGATCGAACAGGCGGTCTCGGTCGGCGTCGTCACGATCTTCGCAAACCTTGTGATGCTCGGTTCCGTCGTGATCGCGATGCTTGTGATCGACTGGCGGCTGGCACTGTTGATGTTCGCCTTCCTGCCGCCACTGATCTGGGCCACGCGCTACTTTGCCGCGAAGCAGCGCGATCTCTTCCGTGAGCAGCGGATGTGGTTGGCACGGATCAACGCGTTCCTCAACGAGACGATCACCGGCGTCACCGTCGTCCAGCTCTTCAACCGCGAGCGTGAGTCGGCGCGTCGCTTCGACACTCAGAACCGGGCCTTCCTCAGCGCGAACTTACGGTTCGTGTTCTGGTACGCGGTGTTCGAGCCGGTTGTCGTCCTGTTCGGCGCCGGCACCATCGCCGCGCTGCTCTGGTACGGCGGCACGCGCGTGATCGACACCACGCTCACCCTCGGCACCCTCGTCGCGTTCTCCCAGTTCATGGGTTACTTCCATTGGCCGCTGCGCGATCTGTCGCAGCGTTACACGACGCTGCAGCAGGCGATGGCCTCGGCGGAGCGTGTCTTCGGCATCCTCGACACCCCCGCTGATCTCGTGGACGCCGAGGAGCCCGAGCACCTCGGCTCCCGCATCTTCGGCAAGATCGAGTTCCGCAACGTCTGGTTCGCCTACGAGGGGGACAGTGGCTTCGAAAATTGGGTGCTGAAGGACGTCTCGTTCACCGTGCAGCCCGGCGAGTGGGTCGCCGTGGTCGGCGCGACCGGCGCCGGCAAGACCACGATCCTCTCGCTGCTCACGAGGTTCTACGACGTCCAGCGCGGCCAGATCCTCGTGGACGATGTCCCGACCGACCAGCTCCCGCAGCGCGAGCTGCGGCGCCACGTCGGCCTCATGCTGCAGGAGCCGTTCGTCTTCACCGACACGATCGAGGAGAACATCCGCCTCCGCGACAAGGCGATCTCAGGCGAACAGGTGCGCGCCGCCGCCGAACAGATCGGCGCGAACACCTTCATCGAGCGGCTGCCCGAGGGTTACGGGACGCAGCTCGCCGAACGCGGCGGCAACCTCTCGACGGGCCAGAAGCAGCTACTCGCGCTCGCGCGGGTGGCCGCCTTCAACCCCGAGATCGTCCTCGTCATGGACGAGGCCACCGCCAGCATTGACCCGGAGACAGAGGCGACGATCCAGGCCGGCATCCGCGAGGTGATGACCGACCGCAGCTCGATCGTGATTGCCCACCGCCTGAATACGATCCGCGCCGTCGACCGGATCATCGTCCTCGACCTCGGCGAGGTCGTCGAGGAAGGCACGCACGAGGAGCTACTCGCCCGCCGCGGCCAGTACCACCGCCTCTACGAGCTGCAGTACCGCGACGACGTGCTCGTGGCGGGCGGCTAGCCGCTAGCATCCTCCCGACCTCGGATCGTGCACGCGAGGTCGAGAGGAGCTACCGATGCGTCTCGAGGGCAAAGTTGCGGTCGTCAGCGGCGCCGGCAGCGGCATGGGCGCGGCGATCGCGAAGCTCTTCGCCGCCGAGGGCGCGGCCGTCGTCGTCGCCGACATCTTCGAAGAGGGCAGCCGCGAGACCGTGTCCGGGATCGATGAGGCGGGCGGCCGCGCCCAGTTCATCCCAACCGACGTCACCTCCGAGGAGGACTGGCAGGGCGCCGTCCAGGCGGCGGAGCGCGACTACGGGCAGCTCGACATCCTCGTCAACGATGCCGGCATCAGTAGCACGGCCTTCGAGGACCCGCTCGACGTCGGCGGCTGGGACGCGATCATGGGCGTCAACGCCACTGGCGTGTACCTCGGAACGCGTGCGGCGATCCCCGCCTTCCGCCGCGCCGGCGGCGGCTCGATCGTCAACATGTCCTCGATTCTCGGCTTCGTCGGCGCCGACGGCGGGCATCCGGCCTACAGCGCCTCGAAGGGCGCCGTCCGCCTGCTGACGAAAGCCACCGCGACCCGCTACGGCCCCGAGGGCATCCGGGCGAACTCGGTCCACCCGGGCTTCATGCCACCCATGCGCTCGGCCAACACCGAGGACGCCGAGGAGCGTCGTCGCATCAACATCGCCGCCACCCCGCTCCGCCGCACCGGCGAGGTGATGGAGGTGGCCTACGGGGTACTGTTCCTCGCCAGCGACGAAGCCTCGTTCGTCACCGGCACCGAGCTGGTGATCGACGGCGGCTACATCGCCCGTTAGAGCGCGGCGTTAGGGGCTAGTTCTGCGAGCCGCCGCCGAGGCCCTGCACCGCCTGCGCGAGGAACGAGGAACGGAACTGCACGCCCCAGCGCCCCTCGATCTTCGTGAACATCCAGAGCGTGTCGAAGCCGTTGTATTCGGTGCCGTCGGCACGCTGCCTCGACTGCCGGATCACGAGGTGGACCTTGTCGGGCCCCGCCTGCGCCGCCTCGATCGATAGCGTCGAGGTGTGATCCCAGCCCTCGGCTTTCAGCCGCTCGGTCATCGTCTCCTGCGGCGCGCGGAAGTCGTCGGCGGTCTCCCACACCTCGAACTGGTTGTCCCCGGCGAGGCGGCGGTGCGGGAAGTGCATCTCCGCCACCTGGGCCTCGGTGTCCCGCGCGTTGAACGCGTCATTCCAGCGGTGGAACGACGCGATCGCCTCGGTTGCTGAATCGACCACGCGGTCCTCCCTGTAATCCTCGACCTTCCGAGGCCTATCCCGCGGCCACGCCCTCGATGCGCACGACTCCCGCCTCGACCAGCGCGTCGTAACGATCGCCGAGCCCGATCTCCTCGAGGATCTCGCGCGTATCGGAGCCCGGCGTTGGCGCCGGTCGTCCCGGGACCAGCGGCGTCCGCGACAGTCGCGCCGCAGGCCCCGTCGTGGTCACCGGCCCGCGGTCCATGTGCTCACGGGTGAGGCTCAACCCGTGCTCGACCACCCATGGATCGACCATCAGCTCGCGTGGCTCCTCGACGACGCGGTGCGCGCCCGCGCCCGCCGCGATCAGCTTCGTCACCCAGTCGGCGACGCTGCCGCTCGCGATCGCCGTTTCGAGGGCGTTCGCCAGCGCATCGTCCTCCATCCCAGCAATCCCCTCGAGCCCGGCGCTCGTCTCGAGTCGTTCGAGGTCGTCGCGCCGCGCCCCGAGGAACAGCCACCCGTCGCTCGCCTTGTACGCGCGGTGCAGCGGCCCGTCACCGAGCGCGTCCTGGCCACACGCCTCGTCCCACACGTGGCCCTCGTAGTCGGTGATGAACTGCGTCTGCAGCGACCCCAGTGTACGCGAGCGCGCTGTCGATGTGTTGGCCCTCGCCGGTGCGGTTGCGGTGCAGCAGCGCCAGCGCCACCCCGTAGGCGCCCATGAACCCGGTGCCGTAGTCGTTGATCGCGTTCGTCTGCAGCATCGGCGGCCCGTCGCCGCCGAACCGCACCTGCATCCCGGTCGCCGCCTGCGCGAGCTGCTCGTGCCCCGGCCGGTCCGCCCACGGTCCCAGGTGCCCGTACGAGTTCAACGAGGCGTAGACGATCTCCGGCTTGCGCTTCCGCACGTCCTCGTAGCCGATGCCGAGCCGCTCCGCGACGCCGGCGCGG
This sequence comes from Dehalococcoidia bacterium, assembly GCA_965248675.1. GTDB lineage: Bacteria > Chloroflexota > Dehalococcoidia > UBA2979 > UBA2979 > UBA6627. The sequence goes on along the minus strand of CBDFJZ010000008.1, from coordinate 340,763 downwards.
TAGTTCTGCAAGACCACGTCCGCGCTGTCCACGAGCTGCCAGAACACCGCGAGGCCCTCGGGCGTCTTGAGATCGAGCAAGATGCTGCGCTTCGCGCGGCTGACGTCCGTGAAGAAGATCACCGAGTCACCTCGGTACGGCGCGTCGATCTTGATCACGTCGGCGCCGTATTCGGCGAGCGTCCGTCCCGCGGTCGGCCCCGCGAGGATGATGCACAGGTCCAGCACCCTCACACCCTCAAGCGCTGCCCGCAGCTCGTGCTCATCTGGCGCCGCTGCTGGCTCCGAGGCCGCCCCGAGCTCGCCGAGGATCGCGTCGCGATCGGCATCGAGCGCATGGCGCGGCTGCACCTCGCCCGGCGTCCCAGACATCCGCACGTTCAGCCCCGGCTGCGAGGTCATGCCGAGCACTGGGTCCTCGACGTCCACGATCGCCATCGAGGCCCGCGCGTGTGGGTGCGGAATCCACTCGGCGCTCGTCCGACAGACCGTCGCCTCGGAGCCGGCCTCGGCGATCAGGTCCTCCCATTCCTGCGCGGTGCGCGTCTTGAACAGCGCGATGAACTGCTCGTCCAGCTCCTCGCGCCGCTCCGGTTCGAACAACCCAACCTCGCGCCAGTGGCTGATCCGGCCAGCTCTATGAACTGCGGCACGTTCTGGTTTCCCGAGTGGAACTGCACCCAGCGCCCGTCCCCGCACAAGTACTGCGTCGTCCGCAGCCCGGCGAGCCCGCGCAGCGACATCGGGTGCTGGCCTCGATACCCCAGCGCGCCGAACATCCCGTCGAACAACGGCACCTCGATCGCCTGTCCCCTGCCGCCAGGCATCGAAGAGTTTCGCCCGTCCCGCTCACGCGCAACGAGGGCCGCGGCGATCGCAGTCGCGGCCTGTAAGGCGGCGTAGGTCGAAGCGATCGGCACCGCGGTATAGACCGGCCGCGGCGAGTCCTCCATCTGGAACACTCCGCGCGCGAAGTACGTCGCCGTCGACGCGCCGACCACGCCCTCCCACGCCGCCACGTCGCGTCGCGGGTCGTCCGAGGCGAAACCGGGCAACGAGGCGTACACGAGCCGCGGATCAGCCGCCGTCATCGCGGCCGCGCCGAGGCCGAGGCGATCCATCACGCCCGGCCGGAAGTTCTCGACGACCACGTCCGCCGAGCCGATCAGACGGCGCGCCGTCTCCAGATCGTCCTCGGCCTTCAGGTCGAGCAGGATGCTCCGCTTGCCCCGGTTCCAGGTCGCGTTCGCGGCCGCGTCCCACACCGGCCCCCCGGGTGGATCGACCTTGATCACCTCGGCGCCCTGGTCCACCAGCAGCATCCCCGTCATGGGACCGGCGATGTACTGCCCGAAGTCGATCACCCGTACCCCGTCGAGTGCGCCCATCGCTTCCCCCTCGCAACGGTCGGTTCGAGGGCAGCCTAGCGCGTGAGCGGTGCGGTTGCGGGCCAGCCCTGGGAACCATGTTCTCCCGAGTGGCGTTTCACCAGGAGGAGGGCGCCCCCTCGAGCGCCCTCGCATGGGCGGCGCTACCTCGGGAGCGGCGTCCACGACGACGCTGCCCCCATGCCGCTTCACGATCTCACGGACGATCGCCAGCCCCAGGGACGCGCCGCCGGCGCCGCGTCCCCGCGCCTCGTCGAGGCGGGTGAAGCGCTCGAAGATCTGCTCGCGGTCGCCCTCGGGGATCCCGGGCCCATCATCGGCCACCAGCAGCTCGACGCTGCCGGAGCCTCGATCCTCGAACAGCCCGACGACGATGCGCTCCGTCGCGTAGCGCGCCGCGTTCTCCAGCAGGTTGCGGATCGCGCGGCCGAGCAGCTCGGCGTCGCCGTGCACCTGCGCTCCCGAGACGCGCAGCGTGTCGACAGCGGCCGCCTGCCGCGCCCGCAGTAGTTCCACCTCGCGAAAGACGATGTCGTCGAGGTCGACCGGCGCGACCCGCAGCGGCGCGCCCGCGTCGCTCCGCGCGAGCAGCAGCAGATCGTCGGTCAGCACCTGGAGGCGAATCGCTTCCTCGAGGACCGACCGCTCGGTCTCCAACGCCGTCGCCTGCTCCGGGTGCGCGAGGTCGACCTCGAGCTGCGCGCGGATGTTGGCGAGCGGGCTGCGCAGCTCGTGCGAGGCGTCGGCGACGAACTGCTGCTGCCGCTCGTGCGCCGACTCGAGGCGGGCGAGCATCGCGTTCATCGTGTCCGCGAGGCGTCCGATCTCGTCGCCGCTGGCCGGGTCCGGCACCCGACGGTGGAGCTCGCTCGCGGTGATGTCGGCGACCTCGGAGCGCATCGCCTCCACAGGCGCGAGCGCCAGGCCGACGAAGTACCAGGTCACCCCGGCGACGACGATCACCAGCAGCGGTCCGCCCACCAGGAAGCTGCGCCACAACGTCGCGACGCTCTCATCGGTCGGTTCCAGGCTGCCACCGACGTACAGGGTGTAGACGCCGTCGACGCGGGTGAATCGCTCGCCGACCACACGGAAGCGGTCGTCAGGGTCGATCGGCAGCGAGTCGACGGTGCGCGCCTCGCGCTCCCCGGATGGGACGAACCCGCCCGCGATCGGACGTTCGCCGGCGAGGTTGGCGCTCGAGGCGACGACCCGTCCGCTCTCGAGCACGAGCTGCGCGACCGCCTCGTCCTCGCGGCCGCCGAGCTCGTCCGGGATCTCGCCTTCCCTCAACACCGCGACCAGATCGGCGGTGCGCTGCTCGAGCGACGAGTCGAGGCTCGATCGGAGCACCCGCTCCTGGACCACCAGCGCCAGCCAGGCGCCGAGGATCAGCGCGACCGCCACGAGCACCGCGGCGCCGGCGGTCGTCCGAAACCGAACGGTCCGGCTCGCGGCCCAGAGCTCGGCGACCGTGGGCGTGGACATCGTTAGCCTGCGCTCGCCAGCCGGTAGCCCGCGCCGCGTACCGTCTCGATCATCGATCGTCCCTCATCGTCCAGCTTGCGCCGGAGATGGCGGATGTAGACCTCGACGATGTTCGGATCGCCGCTGAAATTGAAGTCCCACACGTTCTCGAGGATCGCCGACTTCGACACCACGTCTCCCGTTCGCCGCAGCAGGAACTCCAACACCGCGAACTCGCGTGCGGTCAGCGCCACCTCGGTCCCTCCTCGCCAGCAACGATGCGCGGCCGGATCGAGGCGGATCGCGCCCACCTCCAACACGGCCGGGCGAACCGCCTGTCCGCGGCGCACGAGCGCGCGGACGCGCGCCAGCAGTACGACAAAGGAGAACGGCTTCGTCAGGTAATCATCGGCTCCCGCGTCCAGGGCGTTCGCCTCGTCCGCTTCGCCGTCCCGAGCGGTCAACATCAGGATCGGCGTCCAATCCCCAATCGCTCGCAGCTGCGCGCACAGCTCCGTGCCGCTCATCTGGGGCAGCATGATGTCCAGGATCAGAATGTCGTAGTCGTTCTCCTCGGCCATCCAGCGGCCGTCGTCGCCGTTGCCGGCGACGTCCACCGCGAAGCCCTCGGCCTCCAGGCCGCGGCGCACGGCGGCAGCCACCTTCGCCTCGTCCTCGACGACCAGTACGCGCACATCGACCTCCGCGCGTCGTCTCCATGCTGGCATGCGCGGCTGAACGTCGCCTGAAGATCCCCGGAACGGGCGCTGAAGTGGCGAACGCTGTTCAGCGCTGGTTCAGGAAGCACGCAGTAGCCTCTGGCCATCACGCAAGCACCACGAACCACGACACAGGAGCGACGATGATTCTGCAGAAACGCTATCTGGCGATCGGCGGCGCGATGGTCGCCGCCGTCGCCATCGCCGCCACGGTCGCTGGTGGCAGCGCGACCGCCGGGAACGGCGAAGACCAGCCATTGACCGGAGACACCTACGATCGCGCGGTCGCGGCCGCGCTCGAGCACACCTGGCGGCGGCGAAGTGACCGAGACCGAGATCGGCGACGACGGCGCCGCCTACGAGGTCGAGGTCAGGCTGTCCGACGGCAGCCAAGTCGAGGTCAACCTCGACGCGGACTTCGTCGTCACCGGCAGCGCACCGGACGACGACAGCGGCGAGAGCGAGGGGAGCGACAGCGACTAGCGCCAGCCCGGACCTGGTGGACCGTCCCGGCCGGCTCGTCCAGTGAGCATCCCTCGGCCGGCGTGCGGCGGTCGCTCCCGTTCTCAGACCGCCCTGAGGTTTCGCCTCGGAGCAGTCTTATTCGCGCGGCGAACATTCGAGCATCGGCCACATCGGTCCGATCGCATCGAGCACGGATGGGGCGGCAGGCTGTTCCGGCCCACGTCGTGACCGCGCGTCGCTACCGCCCCTGCGCGAGCAGCGTCCGGATCTCCTGCACCTGGCCGCGGTGCTCCGCCTCGTGCTCGCGGAGATGATGGAGCACCCATTCCGGCGTCGCGCCGCTCGGGCTGCCCTCGGGAGCGCGGCGGAACTCGTCGCGTGTCAGCGCGGCGAGATCCTCGTGGACATGCCGCCGCACGGTCGCGAGGCGCTCCAGGTGCTGTTCGAGGCCGATCGCCCGTACCGAGGTGAGCCGCCCGTTCTCCTCGCGAACGTCGTACGGGAAGAGGCCACGGAACCAGTCGGGGAACGGCGTCGCGAGGATGTCCTGATAGAGCCACTCCGCGTCCACGGCGGCGATGTGATAGAGCAGCGCACCGATCGTGTTCCCACCGCCGATCGGGATCGCGTCCACGTCCCCGGGCGGCAGACCTTCGATCGCGCGCAGGGTCCGGGCGCGCGTGTCGTCGAGCATCCAGAGCGCGGCGCCGAGGTCCGGCTCGAGCCCCGGCGCGGGGCGTACGACGCGGTTCGGATCGACCATCCGCGCAGCCTACCGGCCGCGCGCCCTTCGCGCTGAGCGCCGTGCTAGACGGGAACGCCCACGTTCGCCCGCACCGGCGTCAGATCGACCGGCAACGCCTCGACGCCGCGCAGCACGATCTGGTCCTTGAAGCGCGGATCGCTCGCCAGGCGAATCGTCTCGTATCGCGCGAGTAGCCGCTCGAAGGCCACCTGGCCCTCCATCCGTGCCAGCGGAGCGCCCAGGCAGTGGTGGATGCCGCGCCCGAACGAGAGATGGCGCTTGCTGCCGCGAGTGATGTCGAGCTGATCGGGGTGCGCGAACTGCTCGGGATCGTGGTTCGCGCCGCCGAGCAGCAGGATCACCTGCTGCCCCTTGCGGATCGTGCGCCCGTGCCACTCGACGTCCTCGAGCGCGGTCCGGCCATCGGTCTGAACGGCGCTGTCGTAGCGCAGCAGCTCCTCGACCGCGGACTCGATCAGCTCGGGTTCGCGGCGCAGCCGCTCGAGCTGTTCCGGATGCTTGAGCAGCGCGAGCAAGCCGTTGCCAATCAGGTTCGTCGTCGTCTCGTTGCCCGCGATCAAGATCAGGCGCAGCGTGACGAGCAGCTCCTCATGGCTGAGCTGATCGCCCTCGTCCTCGGCGAGGATCAGCTGGCTGATCAGGTCGTCGCGCGGCTCCAACCGGCGCTGCTCGATGATCCCGTCGAAGTAGGCGCCGAGCTCGACGTTCGCCTGCTCCGCGATCTTCATCTCTGATTCGGTGATCGTCGGTTCGAGCGTTCGGGCGACCTTGTCCGACCACGCCTTGAAGCGCGTCAGGTCCTCGGGAGGGATGCCCAGCATCTCCGCGATCACCGTAATCGGCACCGGGATGGCGAACGCCTCCAGCATCTCGATGTGGCGCTCACCGGCGGCGACGCGATCGTCGATCTCGTCGAGCAACCCGTCGACGATCGCCTCGATCCGAGGACGCATCGCGGCGATCGCTCGCGGCGTGAACGCGAGATTGACGAGCGAGCGCATGCGGGTGTGATCCGGCGGATCGCTCATCAGGATCGAACGCGCCTCGTTGAGGTTCGCCGCGCGATCGTTCGCCGGCGTCTCCGCGTTCCGCGAGTCGCTCGAGAAGCGCTTGTGATCACGGAGGATCGCGTCGCAGTCCCCGTAGCGGGTGAACACCCACGCGTTCGTCAGTTCGCTGAAGTGCAGCGGATCGCGGGTCCGCAGACGGTCGTACGTGTCGACCGGCCGCTGGTGATAGTCGTCATCGAGTGGGTTCCAGACCGCACCGCTCTTCACGCGCTCCTTCAGCAGCATCCCGCGGACGACCACGGGTTGAATGACGCTCGCGGCGGCTCGACGCAATGAACGGCGTACCGACATTCGACGCTCCTCGCTTCGCGCCGAGTCTATCGACGGCGATCCCGGTTCGGTTCACCCGTCATGTCTCGATCAGCTCACTGATCCGGTGGACGATCCGGTCCGGCTCGCAATCGAAATCTGCCGGCAGTCCGCTTCGCCGAACGTCGACCCAGATCCCGAACATCCCGTGCCGCTGCGGCGCTGCGACGTCCCACTCCAGGTTGTCGCCGACGAACCACGTCGTCGCCGGGTCCGCGCCCATCGTCTCCAGCGCGTGCCGGTATGCGGCGTCGTGCGGTTTGCTGAGTCCGCGCTCGCCCTCGATCTGGATGTGATCGAAGTGAGCTTCGAGGTCGAAGCGCTCGATCTTCGCCCGCTGATCCGCGCTCGTCCCGTTCGTCACGAGGGCGATCCGTCGCCCCTGCGCCCGCAGTACCTCGAGCACCTCGATCGCGCCGTTGAAGAGGCGGATCCCCTCGTGACGGCGTTCGCGATAGCGGTCGGACATCTCGCGCGGCAGGTCCGGCCGCGTCGTCACGCCAAGTTCGGCCAGCGCCTCGGCGACGATCGTGGCGCTGGCGACGCCGAGGTCGCGGCGCCCTTGCTCCGCGCGATCGTGATCCGACCAGAATCGGTCGGCCGTGCGATGAATCGTGGCTCGGAGCTGATCCGGATTCGCGCCCGTCTCCCCCTGCGCCTCGACGCAGGTCGCACGCCACGACTCGGCGACGTTCCACGAAAAATCGATAATCGTGTCATCGAGGTCGAAGAGGATGACGCGCGGATCGTCCATCGATCACTGTCTCCGCTACCTTGCGAGTCTAGGACCGCGGGGCGTGTCATCGCCCCGAGCGTCCGCCCACTTCCAGTGTGCGCTGCTAACTGCCGCCACCGCCGAGGCGGTAGCTATGGATCTGTAGTCGTCTTGCGCGGTTTGCGGATGCGCGATCAAGTCGAGGCGCCCCGCTTCGAAGCTCGCCGACAGCTCCGCTGCCATCGCGCGTTGCGCGATCTGGCGTGCCACCGCCTGTGATGCGCGCCCGACAAACGAGACGTGGAACACGTACCAGGCCTGACGCGCATCGGGGTGCAGTTCGTCTACGAGCGAGTTAAGCCGTCGGTGAAGTGCGGCTCGCAAGGCGAGGAGCTGCCTGCCGCCGCCTGCCTCGTCGATCGCAAGATGTGCCGTCCAATCGCCGGCGCTGAACGCATGAGGCTTCGCGGCGACCTGGCTGAGGGAGACGGAGAACGGCTCAGCCTCGGCGGCGACCTGTGAGAGCGCGGCTTGAAGCTCCTCGCGCTGGGCCACCAGACCGAAGCTCGGGACGACGGTGATGTGTCCGCCCCATGACGGCCAGGTCGCCCCGGGCGTCTCATCGACCCAGCGGCGCAGCCGCGCGTCCTCCTCGGACGGCAGAGGCAACGCGATCCCGTAGACCGCGCCCTCGACCATGACGTTCGCCGTCGCTACGCCTCCGGCGCCGCAGCCTCGAGGCGGACGCGGTAGGCGAGCGGGCCGCGGAAGAACGGCGTGTCCCACCACTCGACGTCCTGGTCCTCGATCTCCGCGAGCCACGGGAAACGCTCGATCACGGCGCCGACGGCGATCGACGCCTCGATGCGCGCGAGGTTGGCGCCCAGGCACGTGTGGATGCCGCCGCCGAAGGCGAGGTGATCGCGGCTCCCGCTGTCGACGTTGAATCGCTCGATCTCGAAGTCGGCCGGACACTCGAAGCGCGCCGGGTCGTGATTCGCCGCCCCGTAGATCACCAGCAGCGCCTGGCCGGCCTTCACGTCGGCGCCGCCAACGCTCGTATCCACGTTCGCGCGTCGGTAGAAGCTCTGGATCGGCGCCTCCCAGCGCAGCGCCTCCTCCATCGTCGAGGCGAGCAGCTCCGGGTGCTCGCGCAGCTGGCGCTGCTGTTCAGGGTGCTCGGCCAGGCCGCGGATCGAGTGGTTGATCAGGTTCGTCGTCGTCTCGTTTCCGGCGACCAGCAGCAGCACCAGGAATGCCACCAGCTCGATGTCCGTCAGCTGCTCACCGTCGACCTCCGCCTCCACGAGCCGCGTGATCAAGTCGTCCTGAGGCGCCGCGTGGCGTTCCTGCACCTGCTGCAGGAAGTACATGAACAGCGAGTCCTGATCGCTGACCTCGACCTCAGCGTCCTCGCCGGCCGTCAACTCCTGGACGCCACGCTCGTTGAATCGCGCGACCTCCTCCGCCGTGTACTCGCGCTCCTCGTCGCGCTCATCGGCGAGCGCCTCCTCGGCCGCTTCCGCGACCTCCTCGAAGCTCGCGTAGCCGTGCTCGGGAATCCGGCCGATCCCCTGCACGATGCGGTTCGACCACAGCTTGAACTGCTCGAACAGCTGAGGCGGGACGCCGATGATCTCCGCGATCATCTGCACCGGCAGCGGATACGCGAGGTCGCCGACGATCTCGAGCTCGCCGTCGCCGCGGGCCTCGACGGCGTCGAGCAGCTCTGAGACGTACTCGCGGATCCGCGGTTGCCACGCCTCGTCGATCGTCCGCGGCGTGAACGCTTTGCTGACCAGGGCGCGCAGCTTTTTATGCTCCGGCTCGTCGATGTTGATCATCGACGGGAACTCAGGATGATCGACCTGCGGACCGCCGAACACGCTGTTCTTGCTCGAGAACGTTGCGTGATCGTCGAGCACCTGCTTCGCGATCTCGAAGTCGGTCACCATCCACGCCTGGATCTCGTCGCTCCACACCAGCGGCGACTCCGAGCGCCACTCGTCGTACCCCGGGTAGGGGCACTGCTTCATTTCCGGCGTGAATGGGTTGGTGTTCGCAGACATCGGACATCGCCTCCCGCGCTCAACGACATACAGAGCGTATGCGACTGCGACCCCCCGGTCCGTCGCATCGGCCCGTGCGAGGTCACCGCCGGCGTTCTCCCCGATCGGTCGAACCTGACGATTTCCGATCAGCGCTGAAAGAACTCTACCGAGTCAGGGTGTTTCCTCAGCGCGATGCCAGATTGCTTCTACGAGACTGAATACCAGCGGGCGGAGCACACCGCTGGCGCACTGGACGATCACAAGATGCTATCGAAGCCGGAGCAGATCCTATGTCGTACCTCGTAATCCCCAACCGAGCGCGCACGCTGACCCTGACCGCAGCCGTCATCATCGCGCTCGCTGCTCTCGCGGTCCTCGTACGACCGGTCGAAGCGGCGGCAACGCCGACCGCGGCCACCGGCGGTGGCGCGATCTCCGTCGACACGGCGGCGACCGCCGCCGCGCCCGCGTGGACGACGCTGACCGGCCCGATGGTGATCACCGAGGGCCTCGTGGCGGACATCACCGCCGAAGGCCCGGTCACGATCATCTTCTCGGCTCCCGCGGGGTTCGAGTTCAACACGGCGATCGCTGTGGACGTCGCGAGCACCGGCGCAGACATCACCTCCGTGACGATCCCTGCGACCGTGGCGGCTACGACCATCACGGTGACGTACACCGCCGGCGGCGTCATCACGATGGACAACGATCACCGTCGGCGGTGTGACGGCGATCCAGGTGAGACCGACGGGCGGCACGCCGGCGAGCGGCAACATCACCCGCACGGGCGGCTCCGGGACGGCGATCGCGGGCATCACCGCCGGGTCGAACTTCGGCACGCTCACCTCGGTCGTCGGTGCGGTCGCGCAGCTCGGCATCACCACCGAGCCCGCCACCGCCACCGCCGGCGCGGTCTTCGGCCAGCAGCCGGTCGTTCGCACCGAGGATCAGTTCGGGAACGCCTCGACCACCAGCCTCGGCAACCCCGTCAACGTGACCGCGGCGATCAACGCCGGTAGCGGGCCGCTGCAGGGCACCGCCGTCCTTGACATCGGTACTGCTGGCGGCAACGGGACGATCACGGACACCGATTTGCGCATGGACGTCGCCCAGACTGGCGCGACGCTCGACTTCACGGCGGCCGGTCTGGCAACCGCCACCAGTGCTGCGTTCAACGTCGGTCACGGCGCGGCGACCAAGCACATCCTGACCACTCCGCCGTCTGCGTCCTCGGCGCCGGGCGTTGCCTTCGCGCAGCAGCCGGTAATCACAATTCAGGACGCTTTCAGTAACACCGTAACGAGCGACAGTTCGACCGTGGTCACGGCCGCGCTGACCACAGGCACCGGTACGCTCGCGGGTACCGTGACTGAAACCGCCGCTAGCGGGATCGCAGATTTCGTCGGCAACGGCCTCGCGATCGACCTCTCCGGCACGGACAAGGTCCTGACCTTCACCGGCGGTGCGTTGACGCCCGCGGTGAGCGGCGCCTTCACCATCGCCGCCGGGGGCGCTTCCGAGGCAACCTCCACGATCAGCGCGTCTCCGGCGACGCTCATCGCGAACGGTTCCGACGTGTCGACGATCACCGTGCAGCTGAAGGACGCCGGGTCCACCAACCTGGCGTCCGGTGGCGACACCGTGACGTTGAGCACCGACATCGGCACCCTGAGCACGGTGACTGACAACGGCGATGGCACCTACACTGCGACGCTGACGAGCCTGGGGACCGGCACCGCCACCATCAGCGGGACGGTGAACTCCGCCACCATCGTGGACACGGCGTCGCTCCTGATCAGCGCCGTCAGCGTGCCGCCGCCTCCCCCGCCGGCCCAGACCGCGGATGCACCCGGCATCCAGGTCGCCCTCGACAAGGTCACCTCGGGCCCGGCGTCCATAGTCGCCAAGGTCGTGCTCACGGTCCTCGCCTCTGACGGCTCCGAGGCGACCGTGACCGTCCCGGCCGCAGCGCTGCCTGACGGCTCTACGTTCGAGGTGGGCTCGATCGCTGATGCGGACGACCTCGAAGCTCAGACAACCCCGCCAGCCGGCGTGGATGTCATCCTCGGCTTCTCGCTCACGGCTGCAGACGCCGCCGGCGCCGCGGTGACGAGCAACTTCAACTCGCCGGTGACCCTCGAGTTCACCGTCGACGCCGGCACGCTGCCCTCGGGCGCCGGCGCGGCTGAGCTCCGCATCGCCTTCTGGAACGGCACCGACTGGGTCCCGCTCGCCTCGGCCGTGACGGTCAACGCGGACGGCTCGGCGACGCTGAACGCCGACACGGATCACTTCTCGGTCTACTCGGTGGTCTACGACGCCGCCGGGTTCGGCCGCTTGGTGGGCGACGTGCCGCCGACCGGCATCGGGTTCGTCGCCTTCGGTGGATCGATCGCTGAGCTGCAGACCGCGATGGTCGCCGCCAGCTGCTCGACGCCGGCGTTCGCGACGAACAACGGCGCCTGGGTCGGCTATCTCCCGAACGCTCCGTTCGCGGCGATCAACGCCGACTTCGATGCGCTGTTCGGCGAGGGCATCCCGCTGGGCCGCCCGTTGGTGCTGAGCAACTGCGGCTAGTTCGCGAACCAGTCCGAAGCAAGGCCCGCCGGCGACAGCCGGCGGGCCTCTTCGTGCGCGCGGCCGATCGTCAGCGCGGCACGACTCACCGACCCGAGCTGGCGACCTGCTCAGCCAGCACGCCGAGCGATGCCACTCGCCCCTGACAATCCGTTGTCAGCCGTCGAAGCTACGCTTCACCTAGGCGACTTGGGAGGACGGCGGCATGGCGAACTGGGCCGATCTCGAGGCGGCCGAGCCCGAGCTAGCGGCACGAGGCTGGGCGCTCCTTTCGCGTGGCATCGCCTACCTCGCAACGGTCCGTCCGGATGGCGGGCCCCGCGTGCACCCGGTCACGCCGATCCGCTCCGGCGAGGACTTGTACGTCAGCGTCGGTCGCCAGACGACGAAGGTCGGCGATCTGAGGCGCGACTCCCGCTTCGCGCTCCACGCGCTGCCGGGTGAAGACGACGAGGAGTTCTACATCGCCGGCGTCGTTCGCGAGGAGAACGACCCGGCGGTCAAGCGACGGACGCACGAGGACGCCATCTTCACGCCGAAAGACGCCGACCCGCTGATGGCGTTCCAGATCGAGCGCTGCCTCTGGAGCCGCTGGGTCAACGTGGGACAGCCCAACACCTATCCCGAGCGCCGGGTGTGGCGCTCGGGATAGCACCGCGGCGCGACGGCACGGATGCTGGGGGCGGGCGCCGCATGGGCGCCCCGGGGGCGGGGCGCATGGACGCCTGGGGAGGCCACGTCTAGGATCGGCGCAACCAGAGCGCGGCCGCCCCGGACCGAGCCGGGGCGCCCTCGGGAAGTGCGTGGCGCATGACTTTCGTGATCACCTCGCCCTGCATCGACACTCAGGACCAGTCCTGTGTCGATGCTTGTCCGGTGGACTGCATTCACTTCGAAGAGGGCGCCGACCAGATCCTGTACATCAATCCGGTCGATTGCATCGACTGCGGTGCCTGCCAGCCGGCCTGCCCGGTGGACGCGATCTACCCCGAGGGCGACGTCCCCGAGGCCGAGGCGAAGTTCATCCAGATCAACGAGCTCTGGTTCGACGACCCCGCGGCCGCCCGCGCCCAGGTCAGCGGAGGCGACGCCCCTCCGGCCGCCGCGCCCGCCGCTGAAGAGCCCGCCGCCACCGAGGAAGCACTGGCTGCGGAGGCCGCTCCCGCGGCTGCGGCGACCGAGGCGGAGCCCGCCGCGACCGAGGCCGAGGAAGCCGCGGCTCCTGAGCCCGAGGCCGAGCCGGAACCGGAGGAGATCGCGCCATTCCGTCAGGTCGCCGCTTCGCGGGGCGTCCGCTCTGCCGCGCGGCCCTACCAGCCGTCGCCGCTCGGCTTCGTCGCGTTGGTGCTGTTCAGCGGCATCTTCTTCGCGATGTGGGTCTTCCCGGGCCCCGCCGCGATCACGGTGAATGACTTCGACATCGGAGCGACCGTTCTGCTCGGCATTCCGACCGCCGTCATCCTCGGCCTGATCCTCGTCCACAGTCAGTGGTCCGCTCTGAGCCGGTTCGCCGCGTCCCATCCGCGTCGGAACGCGAGCTGGCGCGATGGAGACCTCGACTGGCGTCGCAGCGAGGAATCCCGACGTGCCGAGCTGACGACGATCGTCAACCAGATCGCGCACGACCGCTTCGCCTTCCCGAACGACGACAATCCCGAGTTCCAGACCTACGTGAACCTCCCGGAGCCGCAGATGGCGGTCCAGGTGCAGGGCGGCGTCGAGAAGTTGCTCCCGGACATCGTCGTCCTCGACAAGCCGGGCGGGCGTCCGCGGCTCATCGCCCAGGTCGAGTCCCGGGAAACGATGACCCGCGAACAGGCCGAGTACGTCTGGGCCCGGCTGGAGATGCGCGACGCGCCGTTGTTGCTTTACGTCCCCTCAGGGATGGCCGCGACGGCCCGCGACTACGCGAAGGCCGCCGGCATCAAGAACGCGAAGGTCCGCACCTGGCGACGGCTACCGCAGGGCGCGAAAGTCCTCGAGCTGAACTGACGGCCGCTAGCAGGCTGACGAGACGGGACCACCCTCGGGGCGGTCCCGTCGTCTTCGAGGCCGAGTCAGGGCGCGCCGCCAGGCTCCCGACCTACACTGCGGCCGTGAAACAGAGCGACCGCCAGCTGCTGATCCTCACCCGCCTCCGCGCGGAACGACCGCTCCGCGCGATCGACCTCGCCGAGGAATGCGAGTGCTCGGTGCGGACGATCTATCGCGATATCGAGGCGCTGTCGGCGGCCGGCGTCCCCGTCGCCGCGCAGCCCGGCGAGGGCTACTGGCTGGTCGAGGGGTTTCACCTCCCGCCGATCGCCTTCACGGCCGAAGAGGCGGCGCAGCTGATGCGCGGTGCCGAGCTGGTGCGCGGTCTGGGGACGCCTGAGCAGGAGCAGGCCCGTCGCGCCGCCACCGCGAAGCTCGAAGGGGCGCTGCCCGCATCAACGCTGGCCGAGGTGGAGCGGCTTCACGAACGAGTGCGGGCGGAACCGTGGCCACGACGGCCCGCCTCCGAGTGGCTCGGGGTGCTGCTGCAGGCCACGCTCGACGACCGCGTGGTCCGGCTCCGCTACCACTCGTTCCGCGGCGACGAGGTGACCGAACGCGACGTCGAGCCGTATCACCTCGCCTACTACGCGGACGACTGGCACCTCCGAGGCCACTGCCGGTTGCGCGACGGCAGTCGCGACTTTCGACTCGGCCGGATCCAGGACGTCGTCCTCACCGATGAGCAGTTTGCCCGCCGGCCCGCCCTCAGCGCCGAGCTGGGAGCCTTCGACGAGGATCGGCGCCCGACTGTCGAGGTACGCGTCTGGCTGGCGGAGTCGGCGTTGCCCTGGGCACGCGAGGACCTGCCGTACGGATACGTGCGCGAGGAGCCGGCCGAGGGCGGTGCGGTGTTCGTCGTCGAGTCACGCGAGCACCGCCGCCTGCTGCCCTGGCTCCTCCGCTGGGGTGCCGCAGCTCGCACGCTCTCGCCGCCCGAGTTTGTCCGGCGAATGCGTGATGAAGCGCTTGCGATGACGCGTCTGTACGCGGACGCCTGACGGATCCCGCTCGCTCCAACGGGCAGTGGAAAGCCCCGATCCACTACTGACAACCCGCTGTCATGGTGCCTCGATACGCTCCGCTTCACGGATGCGAATCGCAGAGCAGCAGGCCATGGAAGTCACCAGTTTCAACATCAACATCACGAGCGAGCACCCGGAACGGCTCGCTGCGTTCTATCGCGACGTCGTCGGTCTGCCGGCGCTTGCCGATATGGGCGAGAACGCCTTGATCGCCGCGGACACGCCGTTCTTGATCGACGGTCACAGCGAGACCGTCGGCGACACGAAGGAGCCACAGCGTATGCTGTTGAACTTCTTCGTGAACGACCTCGAGGCGGAGCAGCAACGGCTCGAGGCGGCAGGAGTGACGTTCATTCGCACCGCCGGCAAGGAGTACTGGGGTGGCGTCATCTCGACGTTCCTCGATCCCGATGGAAACTACGCCCTGCTGATCGAATTCCACCCCGAGTAGCAGCCCGTCGAGCCGACAGCCTTGCATGAGAAGAGGAACGAACTCATGACGACCGACACGAGTCTGGCGGCCGCCGCTCCGGTGACGGCCACGAGTCCGGAGCGGCTGATGGAGCTGTTTAGCGAGCGCGTACGCGACCGCGATCTGGACGCGCTGATGCTGCTCTACGAGCCGGATGCCGTCTTCCTGCCGTCGTCCGGTGGGATGCTGACCGGGCGCGGTGAGATCCGAGGCGGGCTGGCCGAGCTGCTTGCCCTCGAACCCGTCATGAATGTCCACGTCGTACAGGTGCTATCGACCGGCGACACCGCGTTGGTCGTCAACGAGTGGTCGATGACAGGCACCGCGCCCGACGGCAGCGAGATGCGACAGGGTGGGACGAGCACCGACGTCGTCCGCCGGCAGCCCGACGGTAGCTGGCTCGTGCTGATCGACCACCCCTAACCGCGGTAGCGGCGTCCCCCGAGATCGGGCTGCAGCCGCGGCGGTGCTGGGCTCCCGCTCACGCGCCGTCGCGCGCGGCTGCCAGCCGCCTCGACAGGATCGAGGCCAGCACGCTGCGCGGCGCCGGCTCGCTGGGCGCGTCGTCCACGAGGACGATCCCGTTCGCCGCCGCGGTGCGTACCGCCCAGCCGATCAGCGCCGGGCGCGCGTCCAGCTCCGTCTCGTAACGCTGCTCGAAGGTGGCGTCGTCGATCTCGTTCGCACGCCACGCCTCGAGCAGGGGCGTGCTCGGCGCGAGCTCGCGGTCCCACTGGTCGACCGCGCCGCGTTGGATACCCGGCGGCCAGCGACGAGCGACCAGGTAGCGAAAGTAGGGTGCGTCCGGCGGATCGTAGACGGAGCCCGTCACGATCCGCGGCGCGGCGGGTTCCGAGGTCACGCCTCGCTCCCTCGCGTCGCCGCCATCGCGCCCGGGAGCCCAAGATCGGGCGCGCCCACGAGCGAGGCGAGCGCGGACAGCTCGCCGGCGTGTACGAGCACGTGCGCCGCCGTCCGTGCGACTAGGTACTCGAGCGTCTCGCCGACGAGGTGCCTTGGGAGGCCGTCGATCGGTTCTGGGACCGGAGCCGCCGCCAGCTCCTCGGCGGTCGCCTGTTCGAGGAACGAGGCGAGGGGCGCCCGCGCTCGGTGGTACGCCGCGAAGGCTTCGTCGAAGCGGGGCGGCCCCGCGTCGCTCGCGAGCTGATCGGTCAGCCACGGGTCGCGTTCGCCGCCCACCGCGAATCTGCGCAGATTGTCGGCGCCACGCGTGATGTGGAGCAGCGTGACGGCGCCGGGGTTCAGCCGTCCGATCGCGCCGCCTCGGCCCGGCGCCGGGAGCGCATCGATGACGCGCGCGAACTCGCTGAGCGCGTCGAGCAGCAGGCCGGCGGCGAGCGGTCGTGCGTCGGACATGAGCGCAGTCTAGCGAGGCCCGTGCCAGGCGACGTCTCGCGTCGCGCTCCGGAGGCGCGCCGTGCCCGGGCAACGTGATTCAGCGCGGCGTCTCCGCGGGGCGCGACATGGGAGGCAGCGCGCCCCGCGGAGTCCGCGGCCCGACTCGAGCCACCCGGTCGAGCGGCGCAGAGTTGCGGCGCTACGCGGCTCGACGGGTTCGCAACGGCCGACCAGACCGGGCCTGTGGCGGTACAAGCGTTGGCAGCCGCTGTCGTGAGGGGGCAAGCCTCGGGAACCGCTCACGCGGCAATGCGGGGTTCGAGCTGCGCAGGCTGTCGCGTGCCCACTGTTGGAGGAGCAGCACGGCTGCCACGCCGATCATGATTCCCAGAACCGCGGCGAAGATCATCACTTACCCCTCGAAGCGCAACTCCCGGACCGGATCGGGCGCCGGCCGTCGGTCAGATCGCTCGACCGTGCGCTGGGTCCGGTGCTGCGTGCCGCGCGGGCGGGAACCGCGCGTCTCGCAACCCCGTCACACGGCCTCGGATCGCGGTTCTACTCTCGGCTCGCCGCGGGTAGAACATCTGTGCGTTCCGAACGGAGACGACTTTAGAACAGGTGTGCGGATGTTGTCAACGCGCGCTGGAGCGTCAGCGCGACTGCGCAGTCCGAACCCGAGTGGCTGGCGCTATGCGTGGACCGGGAGGCCCCAGTCGGCGGGCTGGAACTCTTCGAGCGAGCTGAGCAGTTGATCGGCCTGGTCGAACGCACCGAGGTCCATGCCGTCGGTGGGCACCACTACGGTCTGCATCCCGGCCGCGTGGCCGGCCTCGAGACCCGACGGGGCGTTCTCGATCGCTACGCACCGGTGCGGGGCGTGTCCGAGGCGGCTCGCCGCCTCGAGGAACAGGTCGGGGGCCGGTTTGCCCTGCGGGACGTCGTCGCGGGTGACCACGACGTCGAACAGGTTGAGCCAGTCGTGCCGGCGCGATTTGAGCAGGAACGCACGCCGCGTCGAACTCGTCGCGATCGCGATCGGGATCGCCTGCTCAGCCAGCCGCCGGACCAGCGATTCGGCGCCGGGGAGCGCCTCGGCCCGCCCCAGGCGTCGGTCCAGCACCATCTGACGCTCGGCCAACAATTGCTCGGCACGAACCTGCAGACCGGCTTCCTCGACGATGCTGCGCAGCACCACGAGGCTCGGCTGGCCGGTCAGCCGCCACCAGAGATCGGTGTCGAGGTCGGTCTGACGGCGCGCGAGTACGGTGCGTGTCGCGTCCATGTAGATCGGCTCGGTGTCCAGCAGCAGCCCGTCGAGATCGAAGATCACTGCCTGCGCGATCGGGCTGACGACAAAGCTCATTTCGCGAGCATAATTGCTGTGTCAACGCGGTACAAACATCTCTGTTTAGTTCCCTACATAACGCCGACTTTCCAATCAAAAAGTGAGGATAAGACTCGTGATCATTCACAGATTTGATACAACGAGACGAATTATGGGATGAGATCAACTGATTCTCGCTGAATAACTGATTACCAGCTAGTACCAGTAAACGTAGTATTAATGATCGTAATGCGTCAGCGAATTGACTGGATCGAGGTCTGTCCGCCCAGATACGGGCGCAACGCGGGTGGCACCTCGACACTGCCGTCCTCGAGCTGGTGGTGCTCGAGGATCGTCGCCAGCAACCGAGGCAGCGCCAGGCCGCTCCCGTTCAGCGTGTGCAGGTGCTCCACGCCGCCATCTGCGTTCCGGAACCGCAGATTCGCCCGCCGCGCCTGGAAGTCGAGGAAGTTCGACACGCTCGACACCTCCAGCCACTCCCGATCACCCGGCGCCCACGTCTCGATGTCGTACGTCATCGCCGACGCGAACGTGAGGTCCCCCGTCGCCAGCCGCAACACCCGGTAGCGCAGCCCCAGCGCGCGCACCAGCACCAGCGCGTCCTCCAGCAGCTGATCGAGCGCGTTCCACGAGTCGCCGGGTCGCTCGAAACGAACCATCTCCACCTTGTCGAACTGGTAGAGGCGTTTGATTCCGCGTGACGCGCTCCCCGCACTGAACTGCTCGTCGCGGAAGCACGGGCTGTACGCCGTGTGGTGGATCGGCAGCTCGGCCGTATCGAGGATCTCGTCGCGGTACATGTTCGTCACCGGCACCTCGGCCGTCGGGATCAGCCACCGCCCATCCGTCGTCTCGAACATCGTCTCCGCGAACTTCGGCAGCTGGCCCGTGCCGACCAGCGCCTGTTCGTTCACCATCGCTGGCGGGTACACCTCGCTGTACCCTTGCTCCCGGTGCACGTCCAGCATCCACGAGATCAGCGCCCGCTGGAGCCGCGCTCCGTCGCCGCGCAGCAACTGAAGGTGTGCGCCTGACAGCTTCGCGGCGCGCTCGAAGTCGATGATCCCAAGCGTCTCGCCGACTTCCCAGTGCGGCTTCGGCGATCCGTCCGGCTCCGGTGTCGGCCAGTCCGCGATCGGCACCGGCGGATCGATCCGCTCCTCCTCGCCGGTCGCGCCGTCGCCGGACAACACGACGACCGAGTCCTCTTCGCCGCCCACGGGCACGTCCGGGTGGAACAGGTTGGGCACCTCCAGCAGCAGCGCGTTCAGCTCGCCATCGATCTCAGCGAGCCGCGCCTCGAGGTCGTCGAGCCTTCCGGCCACCGCGCGCTGTTCGTCGATCAGCCGCTGCCGTTCATCCGCGTCCGTCGCCGCGCCGATCGCCTTCCCCGCCCGGTTCCGATCGGCGCGCATCATCTCGACCTCGGTCAGCAGCGGGCCACGCTCCGCGTCCAGCTCGAGGATCCGATCGACGGGCGTGTCGGTGGCGCGTTGTGAACTCGCCGCGCGCACCTCGTCCGCGCGCTCGCGGATCGTCTGCAGCGACAACATCAGCGCGCCCTCATCGAGGCGTCCGCGGGCACAGAGGCAGCTCGTTCGGCCTCGATCGCCGCAATCCCCTGCAGCCGCACATCTTCCCGAGGCGCCAGCTCGGACCCCGAGTTCCCGTGTCGTAACGGCACGACCTTGCGCAGTTCGGTGTCGCTTACCCAGCGCCACTCGTGGCCGTCGGCCGGTAGCTCCGCGGTCTGACCCGACGTGGGACGAGCGAAGTAGATCAAGTCGATGTGCTGATGCGCCTCGCGGAGCCCGCCGTCGCCCTCGGGTAGATCGTAGACACCGATGTTCACCGGCGGCGGCAGCTGTCCCGGCTGCTCATGGCGGAAACGTGGCTCGGCGTTCAGCAGCTCCGCCTCGATACCGGTTTCCTCGAGGATCTCGCGCAACACGGCCTCGATCGGGTCTTCGTCAGGCTCGATGTGACCGCCCGGCGGAAGCCAGGCGTTGAGGCGATGCCAGTGGAGCGCGGTGCGACCGTCGTGGGAGAGGAAACCCGTAACGGTGAAGTGGCGTCGCATTGCGCCGGAGGGTAGCAATCGACCTGCGCAGGCGGCAAAACGACGCCGACCGCTACGGCCAGCCAGTCGCTTACCGAGTTCCGGCTGGCCGACGAGTTCCCGTTACGCGGTGACGCCGCGCTCAAGCCACCCCCGGTCAAACGCCTCGAGATTGTCGATCACCGCATGCGCCGCCGCCTGCGGCCCCGGCACGTACGTCGCCTGCCGCAGTTGAACCACCTGCATTCCCGCCGCGCTCGCCGAGGCGATCCCGTGCACTGAATCCTCGACCGCGAGGCTGCACGACGGATCGACCCCCAGCCGCTCCGCCGCGTGGAGATAGAGGTCGGGTGCTGGCTTGCCGTGTCCCACGTCGCGCGCGGTCACCACCACATCGAAGCGGTCGCGCAACCCCGAGGCGCGCAGCGTCGCCTCCGTCCAGTCGGGCTGCGTCATCGTGACGACCGCGGTGGGAAGCCCACGCGCGAGGATCGCGTCGATCAGCGCCGCTGCTCCCGGCATCGGCTCGAGGCCGTTCGCCTCTAGCTTCGCGAAGAACAGCTCCGTCGAGCGCGATCGGATCACGTCCTCGGGAATGCCGTACGTCTCGTGCAGCCACTCGCCGAACCCGTGCGTGCCGATGAACCGCTCGTACTCCGACATCGGTAGCTCGGCTGGCGCGACCAGCGCGCACGCCGCCGCGTAGTGCACCGGCTCGGTGTCGACCAGCACGCCGTCCATGTCGAAGACCACCGCCTCGAGGCCCGGGCATGGCAGCGAGGGCATTAGACGATCGGCTGTCGCGGATGCTCGCGCTCGATCACCTGCTTCAGGTTCCAGATCGAGTCGCGCAGCGCCTGCGTGCGCTGCGGTCGCAGCACCGCCAGCTCGAGGATCGGCCCGAGCAGCCCGCCTCGAGGTTCGAACACCGCCTCGACCGTCAGGTGCACGTCCTGCGCCGTCTCCACGTGGATCGCCCAGTTCAGCTCCGCGATCTCACCGCCGGCGCCGTTTCGTGCGTAGCGCACGCCGAACGGATCGCTGTCGTCCACGGTCAGCCGCCCCGTCTCGGAGCGTCCGGCCAGCGAGAGCGTGAAGCTGAGCGTGTCGCCGTCGGCCTCGTAGTCGCGGAAGTGGCGACCAAGCCAGTCGCTGTGCCGGGAGATCGCGAGCAGGCGGTCACGGACGACCGTGTACGGGGCGTGGATATGCACGTCCTCGCGGACGTTGCTCAGCCGGCCAGACTGCGCCGGGTTGGGTTCGGGCATGAACTCCGCCACCGTTACGACTCATCCTCGGTGGAGCGCGGCTGATCGCGATCGCGCATCGCCGGGAACAGCAGCACTTCGCGGATCGAGTGTTCCCCTGTGATCAGCTGCACCAGCCGGTCCACACCGATCCCCAGGCCGCCGGCGGGCGGCATGCCGTGCTCGAGGGCGATTAGGAAGTCCTCGTCCGCGAGCTCTGCTTCGTCGTCGCCCGCCTCGGCGTTCTGCGCCTGCTCCAGCATGCGCTCGCGCTGATCGACTGGATCGTTCAGCTCCGAATAGGCGTTCGCCACCTCGTAGCCGCGGACGAACAGCTCGAACCGCTCGACCGTGTCCTCGTTGTCGACCTTGCGCTTCGCGAGTGGCGACATCTCGGTCGGGTAGTCGAACAGGAACGTCGGCTGGACGAGCTTCGGCTCGACGAGCTCCGACATCAGATTGTCGAGCGCCTTCGGGTAGGAGGTGCCCGGAGGCACTGCGATGCCGTGCGCCTCGGACACCGGCGTGATCGCCTCGACGCTCGGGTAATCGACATAATCGATGCCAGTGTGATCCTTCAGCGCTGACCGGTACGTCGTTCGCCCCCACCCTTGGTCGAGGTCGATCACCGAGCCGTCGGGCTGCTCGATCTGCAGCGTGCCGAGCGTTTCGGACGCCACGAATTGCAGCAGGTCCCGCACCATCGTCGCGACGTCGTTGACGTCTGCGTAGGCCTCGTACGACTCGAGCAGGGTGAACTCCGGGTTGTTCCGCGTCGAGATCCCCTCGTTCCGAAACACGCGTCCGATCTCGAACACGCGCTCGAAGCCGCCGATCAGCAGTCGCTTCAGGTGTAGCTCCAGCGAGATGCGCAGCGAGAGATCGCGGTTGAGGGCGTTGTGGTGCGTCTCGAACGGCCGCGCCGCCGCGCCACCGGCCTCCGTCTGGAGCACGGGCGTCTCTACCTCGATGAAGTCGCGCTGGTGGAAGAACTCGCGCACCGCCCGCAGCACCGTCGTGCGTGCGATCGCGATCTCGCGCGAGCGCTCGTTGGCGATCAGATCGAGGTAGCGCTGCCGGTAGCGCGCCTCCACGTCGGTTAGCCCGTGCCACTTCTCCGGCAGCGGTCGCAGCGCCTTCGTGATCACCCGCCATGACGCGACGGCCACCGTCACCTCGCCCGTACGCGTGCGGAACAGCACCCCGGACGCCTCGAGGAAGTCGCCCAGGTCGACCAGCTTGAGCCCGTCGAACGCCTCGCCCAGGACGTCGCGTCGGAAGTGGAGCTGGATCCGACCACTCCCGTCGCGAACGTCGAGGAACGCCGCCTTCCCCATCACCCGCTGCGCCGTGACCCGCCCGACGACGGTCGCCACGACCGGTTCGCTGCCCTCGGCATCAGGATCCGGCTCGCCGGCCTCCTCGAACGCGGCAACCGCCTCGGCCGCCGTATGCGTCCGCTCGACGCGCGCCGGGTAGGGGTCGACATCGCGGAGCAGCAGCCTACGCTTCTCGAGGCGCTGGGCGATCAGTTCGGCTTCCGTCGGCATCGTGCATCTACGGTACGGAGTGCCGAGGTAACGCGGCAGGGCTGACGGCCGCGTTCGGTCACGGGCGTCGTCACTGAGGGTCGGGAGCCAATCCAATCACGGATCTAGCGGAGGCCCGCACCGCGAACTCGACGCTTGCGGGATGCGGGCGGGCCGGCGGCCAGCGAGATTCTCAAGAAACAGACGTGATGCTCATCCGGATCTCGCCGCCGGGCGTGCTCACCTTGACCTTGTCGCCGCGCTGCTTTCCAACGAGCGCGTGACCAACCGGCGATTCATAGCTGATCCGGCCCTCGGCCGGGTTCGCCTCGGCCGGACCGACGAGCTGGTACTTCTGGGACTTGCCGCCGTTCGCGAGCTTCACCGACACCGTCGAACCAACGCGTACCTCTTTCGACTTGTGCGCGGCCTTCTCGTCGATCACCTCGGCGCGTTCGAGCATGCGCTCGATCTCGCTGATCCGGCCCTCCAGGAATGCCTGCTGGTTCTTCGCGTCCTCGTACTGCCCATCGAGCTGATCCGGGCCCAGCTCCTGGGCCTCGCGAATCTCCTGGGCGACCTCGGGCCGGCGCACGCTGCGGAGCTCCTCCAGCTCCTCTTCGAGCCGGGCAAGACCTTCTTTCGTGAGCAGCACTGCTTCTTCGTTCATCGCCGTCGTTTCCGATCCCAAGCGCCCGGCGGACGCCGGGCGGGGTGGTGGGATATCTGGTGTTAGGAGCGAGACCCGTATGCCAACGTCTGCCGTTCTGCTGGGTCGTTCTAGCGGACACTAGATCGTAGCCAATCATCGGCAGATCGGGCAAGTGGCACAGCACACACGTTCTTATCTGCTTACTCCTGACTGACGCTCGCGATCGATTCGAGGTGCAACTCCCGCCCGTGGTGCACGCATCGGCCCGGAATCGCGGGGCCAGGGGTTAGGATCGTCTATCCGACCCCCATCTCTCCCTGCAGGAGCGTCGACACCATCGCTGTTCCGTCGGTACCGCGTCTGGGCGCTGCGATTGGCGTCGCGATCCTCGCCGGCACGATCGGCGGGCTCATCGGCGGCGGCGTCGCACTGCAGTTCGACGAGCAGCCCCCGAGCGCCCCGACCACCGTCGCCGCGCCCGTCGCCGCGCCCACGCCGGGCGAAGCGGAACGGCTGCGCGAGGCGATCGCGCGCGTTCTCCCGGCGGTCGTGAGCATCGTGGTCGACCTGCCGGCCGTGCCGCAGGAGGACGGCCGCGTCCTCGAGAGTCAAAACTTCGGTTCGGGGATCGTCGCCTCGACCGACGGACATATCCTGACGAACTTTCATGTCGTCGACGGAGCCGCGGCGGTCTGGGTCGTACTCCAGACCGGAGAGCGGCGACCGGCGCTCATCGTCGCCGACGACTCACCGTTCAACGACATCGCCATTCTCGTCACCGATCCGACCGGTCTCAGGACGGCCTCCCTCGGCGACTCTGATCGACTTGAGCTCGGCGAGCCGCTCGCCGCCATCACGAGCGGGGTGATCACGTTCGAGAACCAGGTCAAACTCGGCGTGTTCTCGGCGCGACAGTCGACGTTCCCTCGTGAGGGCGTGCTGTGGCTTGACATGCTGCAAACGGACGCGGCGGTGAACAACGGCGATTCCGGCGACGCGCTGGTCAACCTGAGCGGTGAGGTCGTCGGCCTGCTGACGACCGTCGTTCGCCAGAGCGGCGGCCGGCCCGTGGACGGGGTGGCGATGGCGCACTCCTCGAGCTCGATTCGCCCGCTCGTCGATGCGGTCGTCTCCACGAGCGTCAACCCACGCCCGCGCATCGGGGTCGAACGCGTGAATTCGCAGCATCTGCTGTTGTCTCCGCAGCTGATCGCCGCGCTCGAGGAAGAGACCGGCGTGCCGGCCGAATTGCCGGTGTCGGATGGGGCACTCATCGTGAGTGTGGCCGCGGGAAGCCCGGCCGAGCAGGCCGGCATCCTCCCCGGCGACGTAGTGGTGGGCGTGGACGGAATCGCGGTCGACCTGGATACCCCGTTCGTGAACCTGTTGGCGTTCGCGGTCGTGGGCGAAGAGCTGGAGCTGTTCGTGGTACGAGGCGAAGAGCAGCTGGTGATCCGCGTGGTACCTCAGCTGGTGTCCGGGGTCCCCTCGTGACCCAACCGCCGGACCCGCCCGAGTTCGATCCCGAGCAGCCGCAGCAGCCGCAGCAGCCGAGCTTGCCGCTCGACCCGACCCCCGAGGAGGCGCTCCCCCCGCCGCCGCCGGACGACACCCCGCCGCCCCCGGGCGACACCCCGCCCGAGGCGGGTGCCGTCTACGAGCCCCCGTGGGAGCCGTCCTCGGAGAGCGCCGCTCCCGAGGAGCCCCCGCCCGCGTCCACCGACCGCCCGCCGCCGCCACCCGCTCCGCAGCCCCCGCCTGCTCCGCAGGCGCCACCCGCTCCGCAGACGCCACCCGCTCCGCAGACGCCACCCGCTCCGCAGACGCCACCCGCTCCGCAGACGCCACCCGCTCCGCAGACGCCACCCGCTCCGCAGACGCCACCCGCTCCGCAGACGCCACCCGCTCCGCAGACGCCACCCGCTCCGCAGACGCCACCCGGCGCGCCGCTCTCGCGGGCCGGCGCTCCTCCGCCCGAACCCAGCTCACTGCCGCCCGAACCGCGCCCATCGCCGATCAGCGGCCCGATCCCGCCGCCCGCGGCGGAGCCGGACGGCCGTGGCGAGCGGCCGTTCGCACCGGTGATCGCTGACGACGACGGCAGGATGACCGCGCCACCACCGTTCGCCGAGTACGACGACTCCGGCGTGCTCCGGGTGCTGGGCGTGATCGTGCTGCTCGCGATCGTGATCGCCGTCCTCGTGCTCCCGCCGATCTCGATCCTCGATCGCGGTGGCGAGGACAGCGGCGGCCTCTCGGTGCAGGTCCGCGACCAGCTCCCGGCGCTGCCGAACGGGCTCGCTGCCGTCAGTCAGCTCTACGACCTGGAGGCGGACGCCGATCTGGTCGATCAGAGCCTCTGGACGCTGACGATCAAGCTCGGCGAAGCAACGACCGACGATCGCAACCTCGCGTTCTACACTCATCGCGACGGCGACTGGCTGCGCCTCACCAGCGCGACGCTGATCAACGATGGGACCGAAGCCGAAGCCGAGGTCGGCGAGATCCCCGAGAACATCGCCGTGCTGCGCCGGATCGCCTTCGAGCGGACACTCGGCCTCATCGTCGAGGCCGGCGAGGTCCCCGACCCGGAGGCGCTGGCCGCCTCGCCGATCGTCGCGGTCACCGCCGGGATCCTGGGAATCGGCGACGACGGTTCCGCCGCGCTGTCGCTGCTCCCCGACGCCGTCGACGCGGCCGCGGTCGGCGGGAGCACGGTCTACCTCGGCGTGACCGTCGATCCGTCGGCCCAGGCGGCGCTCGACCAGTTGCTGTCGACGGAGCCCGCCACCGTCGCCCACGTCGGCGAGCTCGTCGCCGCCGTTCGCGAGGTGAACGCGGACGGGCTCTACCTCGCCTACCTCGATGTCGACCGCACCCGGCGCGCGGCGCTCACCCGCCTCGTGACCCAGCTCGCCGCGCAACTGAACGAGGTCGGCCTCGGTCTGGTGGTCGGCGTGCCGGTGCCTGCCACCGCCGATACCGGCGCGTACGACTGGGCCGCGCTCTCAGCGGTCGCGGGTGGGGTGTGGCTGAACGCCCCGCCGGACCCGTCCGCATACTACGAACAGCTCGCGGTGGTCCTCGACGCCCAGCAGGCGGCCGGCACCGAGCTCGATTCCGTCTCGTTGGTGATCGGACGGATGTCGCACATCCGTGACGCGACGGGCGTCAGCGAGATCGGGACCCACGAGGCACTCGGCCGCGCCGCCCAGCTCGAAGCTGGACTCGACGGCGGGATCGCCGTCGGCGACCTCGTCTCCCTGACCGCGATCAACCTCGCCGAAGAGCTCGGAAACTCGGGCCTGCGTTGGGACACCCCCTCCCGTACCGTCTCGTTCGCGTTCGCCGAACGCGGCGGACCGCGCACCGTCTGGGTGGAGAACAGCTTCTCGATGGCGTTCCGCCTCGATCTCGCGCAGCGCTACGACCTTGGCGGCGTAGTGATCGCGGATGCACAGCAGGACGAGACGCTCCCCGCGATCTGGGAAACGCTGGCGGCGTACCTCGACAGCGGCGTGGTGACCCTGCAGCAGCCGTACGGCCCCTACCTCGCCCCCTGCTGGCAGGCGCTCGACGGGGTGATCGAGGGCGAAGCCGGCAACTGCTGGGCCGCCGGCGACCCGAGCGGCGTCGCTACCTGGCGCGCACCGGGGACGCCGGGTGTCTACGACGTGCGGCTCGTCGTGTCCGACGGTGAGTCCTTCATCGGCCGTCAGCTCGCGCTGCGCGTGACCGAGGACGGCGAGCAGGCGGAGCCCACGCCAGAACCGACGAGCGAACCGACGCCCGAGGCGACAGAGGCCGCGGGCCCGGAGCCAACCGTAGCGCCGGCCGCCGAGGCGACCGTCGATCCGACGCAGGCTCCGACCGAGCAGCCCACGCTGGAACCGACGACCGCGCCGACGCCGGAACCGACCCCGGAGCCCACCGTGGCGCCAACCGCGACGTCCACGCAGGGTCCGCCCGGCCCGGGCGGCAACGAGTAGCGACCGCCGTTGGCTCTGCGCGTGATCGCCGGTCGCGCTCGTGGCCGCGAGCTGCGACAGCCACGAGGCGCAACCCGCCCAACCTCGGCACGCCTGCGCGAGGCGCTCTTCTCGATGCTCGGCGACGCCGGGCTGCTGCAATCGCCTGCAATCGATCTGTACGCCGGAAGTGGCGCACTCGGGATCGAGGCGCTGTCGCGGGGAGTCGAGCGCTGCACCTTCGTCGAGGCGGAGCGGCGCGCCTGCACGGTGATCAGCGAGAACCTCGAACGCGTCGATCTCGCGGGCGGGACGGTGGTCCGCGGCCGAGTGGGGCGCTGGCGTCCAGCGGCGGACGAGGCGTACGCGCTCGTACTGGCCGATCCCCGTTATGATGACGTCGCGTCCTGGGGCGCGATTGAGGCGACCATCGCGGACGCGTTGACGGCCGACGCGGCGATCGCCGTCGAGCACGAAGCCCAACGAACGCCGCCGGAACGGCTGGCCGGCAGGCGGCTGTGGCGAGATCGCAGACACGGCGAAGGAGCGGTGGCGATCTACCGTCCGGCCTCGGCGATACGAGAGGACGAGGAATGACGATTGCGATGTACCCCGGTCGGTTCGATCCAGTCACGATCGGCCACGTCGACATCGTCAGGCGCGCGTCGAAGATCTTCGACCGGGTGATCATTGCGGTCGCCGAATCGCGCTCCGCCCTATTCTCCACGGAGGAGCGGCGCGCGCTCTTCGAGCAGTCGATCGTCGACGTCGACAACGCCGAGGTGATCACGTTCTCCGGCCTCACGGTCGACGAGGCGAACGCGCGTGGCGCGACTGTTCTGGTGCGCGGGATGCGCGCGATCACCGACTTCACGAACGAGTTCGACCAGGCACTGATGAACCGCAAGATGGCGCCGGAAGTCGAGTCGGTCTACCTGATGACAGCCGCGGAGCACATGTTCCTCAGCGCCAGCCGAGTCCGCGAACTCGCCGGCTTCGGGCGCGACGTGAGCGATCTGGTGCCGCCGGGCGTGGGCCAGGCGATCGTGGAGAAGTTTGCGGTTCGGACGTAGCGGGAGCGCCGCAACGTGGCTGGTGGCGCCTTGGAGGCGCCACCCCGAGGGCGCATGGAGGCGCCACCAGCGCAGAGGACGACGATGGATCTGCTGCACCTGGTCGACCGCCTCGAGGAACTCGTGGCCGAGGCACAAAAGATGCCGATCGGCAACCGCGTGATCATCGACCGCCGCCGCCTGCTCGATCTGGTCGACCAGATGCGCGTGGCGGTCCCACAGGAGGTCCGCGACGCTCAGGAGCTGGTCAGCGAACGCGAACGCTTCCGCCGCGAGACCGAGGAGGAGTCGCGACTGATCATCGCGCGCGCCGAGGACGAGGTCGCACGACGCGTCGACGAACACGAGCTGACCGAGGCCGCCCGCGACCGCGCGCAGGAGATCACCGGCGAGGCGGAGGTCCGCCTTGAAGACCGCAGCCGCCAGGCGAACGAGGACATCCAGCGACGCATCGAGGAGTCTCGACACCTGGCGCGGCAGCAGATGCAGGCAGCGGAGGAGTACGCCCGCGAGCTGCTGATGCGCCTCGAGCGACAGTTGCAGGCGTTCGTCGGTTCGGTCAGCGCCGGCATCGAACAGCTCGAACCCGAGCGCGAGCTGCCGCCCCCGCCGGTCCCCGGCGAGTTCGATCCCGGCCCCGTCGCACCCGGCAACTTCGACGCGGAGGAGGCGCGCGACTCGCTGCCCGAGGATGAAGAACCGGTGCTCGCGGACACCGCGCCATTGCCGGCCATCGCTGCCGAGGAGTCCCCGGCGTCTCAGCCCGAACCCGCTCCGGCCGAGAATTCCGAGGCGATCGAGCTGCCGGCGGCCGCAGCCGACCGCGAGGCGATGGCGCAAGCCGAGGCGGAGTCCGAACGGTCCGAGGCCGAGCGACGCTCGCCTCTGCCGCAGCCATCCACTCCTCCGCCTCGAGACGCACGCAGCGGCTTCGGTCGCGCACCGACGCCCCCTCCCTCGCCGCCGCCGCCCGCCCCGCAACCAACACCGAGCGCCGAGCTGGAGGATCTCCTCGGTCGCGCGCGCGAGACGGCGGAATCAGCCGCCCTCGAAGCCGCGATCGAGAGCGAACTGGCCGTCGACGAGGGCGAAGTGATCGACGACTTCGAGCACCCGCCGCTCGACGACGACCCGCTGCACGGCGCGGACCTCGAAGCCGAGCGTCGCGCGGAGGAGCGGGCAACGCGCGGGAACGGCGAGCGCTAAGGCCGGCGCCGGCAGCCCGGTGGACTCGACCGAGACCATGCGCGATCATCATTCATCTTCGCTCGCGCCTGGGGGCAGTTCTTCGCGATGTCCGCCCTCGGTCCGCTGGTGTTGGTGATGGCGCTCGTGATCGTCGATCGCAGCAGTCTCGTCACCATCCCGTTGCCCGCGTTCGTTGGCGCCGGCGCGCTGCTGATTCTGTTTCCGTTCCTTTCGCGACGAGCGTCGCGCGCTCGTGCCCGGCAGCGACAAGGCGGTCCCTTTCCGCTTCCTCCGTGGAAGCAAATGTTCGCCGTGCACGGCGCGGTGCTCCTGATCTTCGTTGTGCTGCTGCTCGCGACGGGGTGATACCTGCTTCATGGCGGCATAGAGCATCCGCCTCGGCACGTAGATACCCGCGCTGCCTCGTTGCGACCGAGGAATTCCGCGCTGCGGCGCAGCGCCTGGCGGCGGCCCTTGATCGATGGCCACGGGATCCCGTGCTCGGACGGCTCACTCGAGCTGCGCGATGGGTGAGCGCGGCTGCCGGCGGCTACGCGCGCCCGTAGAGCACCAATGTCCACGCGAGGCAGCCGCACGCAACTGTGGCGGCTACTGCCCGGACGATGTTCCAACGGATCCACCTCGCCTCGTTGAATCGTTCACGGACAGCGGCGAGGTCGTCGATCTGCCTTGGATCCCCTGCCGCCTTGATCCCGTCGTTGAGCGGCACGTTGACACGCAACGTGATGGCAGCCATCGCCAGCTGCAGGACAACTGCACTCGCGATCCAAGCCAACGCCGATCGGTCGTCCTCTCCGAGATGGATCGCTGCAGCCAGAGCGGCGAAGCCCAGCGGACCTAAGAAGAAGACGAGCAAGAAGGGTCCGACAATCGCCGTGTCGATCTGTTGGAATGCCCCGACGAACGTTCTGTCGTCGGTCCTGCCCAGCCCAGGCGTGATGGCGAAGGCGTAGAGCAGGTAGATCCCCGCCCCGATCCCCATGGTGATCGTCGCCGCCATCAGCGCGGTTCCTTGAAGCACTTCCATGATCGCGTCTTCCCTAGTTTCAGCCCGGACGCGGGCTCTGTATGGCGAGGCAATGGGTCCGCTCAGGCACGTCCGTTCGGTTCGGCCGCAGACTATCTAGATTGGCCGCCGACTCCAAAGGCCAACTCAGTGCGAGCCCGGCCGGCAGCCGCCTAACAGCCAGAGCACAAGCACGCAGGCACTCTCCGTCCGCGCACCCTCCGCGAAGCAAGGCGCCGCCCCCCTCGGGCGGCGCCTTGCTCTGCCGCCACGCTCTGGTGAGCGGGTCGTGATCACGACGCGGCCTCCGTCTCGGCGGCGACGGTGCCGCTGGCGACCGCCTCGGTCGGCGCCGGAGCGGGCGCGATCTCGACGGCCTCGACCGTGGCGACGGAGCTCGCCTGGGTGGCGCGCATGCGGTCGGGCAGCATCAACAGCGCGACGACGGCGGCGCCGATCAGGAACGTGATGCCGACGAGCAACCCGATGCCGATCGCGTCGATGAAGGCCTCGTTCGCGCCCGCGGTGACCACCGCTGCGACGTCTGCGGGCAACTGCGCCGCGGTGACCGTCGCCACGCCGATGCCCTCACGTGCGGCCTCCACCACTTCGGGCGGCTGGCCGGCGAGTTCGGCCTCGACGTTCGAGCGGTAGAGACCGTTCACGATCGAGCCGATGAGCGCGATGCCGAGCGCTCCGCCCAGTTCGCGCGACACGTCGTTCACGGCCGAGCCGATGCCGGCGTCGTCGACCGGCACCGCCGCCATCACCGTGTCGGTGAGCGGCGTCAGTCCGAGCCCGCCGCTGAGGCCGAACAGGAACAGCGTCGCCGCCACCTGGAATGTCGAGGAGGCCGCGTCGAGCTGCGTCATCAGCAGCATCCCGGCGATCATCGCCCCCAGGGACAGCAGCAGCAGCCGGCGCGGCCCGATGTGCTGCACGAGTACGCCGGAGATCGGCGCCCCCACGAAAAACGCCAGCGCCACGGGGACGAACAGCAGCCCAGCCTCGAACGGGCTCCGATCCTGGACCAGCTGGAAGAGCTGGGCGAGGAAGAAGAGCGTCACCAACAACGCAAAGTAGACGAGGCCGATGATCAGGACGGCGCCAGTGAAGTCGCGCTCGCGGAAGAAGCGGAGCGGGAGCATCGGCTCGGCGCTGCGCAGCTCGACGACCGCGAAGGCTACGAGGGCTGTGAGACCGAGGGCGAAGGCGGCGACGATCTGCGGTGCGGTCCAGCCCGCCTCGGAGCCCTGGATGATGCCGTAGACGACGGCGAGCAGCCCGCCTGTGGCGAGCAGGGTGCCCGGAATGTCGAGCCGTCGCGGGCGGCTCTCACGGGACTCCGGCACCACGATCATCAGCCCGACGAGGGCGATCGCGACGACCGGGAGGTGCAGCCAGAACACGGCTGCCCAGTCGATCTGCTCGACGACGTAGCCGCCGACGGCGGGACCGAAGCCGACGCCAAGCCCGCCGGCGCCGGTCCAGATGCCGATCGCCTTCGCGCGTTCCTCGCGCGGGAAGACGTCCGTCAGGATCGAGAGCGTGGCCGGCATCACCAGCGCGGCGCCCACGCCCTGCAGCGCGCGGAACGCGATCAGCGTGTTCGCGCTGTCCGATAGCGCGGCGCCCGCCGAGGCGAGCCCGAACGTCACCATCCCGGTCATCATCCAGCGGCGCCGCCCGAAGCGGTCGCCGATGGTGCCGCCGGCGAGCACCAGCCCGGCGAGGACGAGCGTGTAGCTGTCGACGACCCACTGCAGGACGCTGGTGGACGCCTCCAGATCGCGCGCGATCGAGGGAATCGCGGTGTTCACGACCGTGTTGTCCACGAAGATCATGAAAATGCTGAGCGACATCACCGCGAGCACCCACCAGCGACGCGGATTGGCCGCAGTGGGTGCTCCCGAAGAGCGCTCGGGGGTGTTGGCTTGGGTGGCAGTGGCGACAGTCATGATTCCCTCCTTGGGTTTGGAACTCGCTTGCTGTGCAGCCATCCTGACCGCCAGGATCACGAGCCATGGGCGACGGGCGGCGAAGCGGCCCAATCGGTACAGAGCGTGCGACGTCGTTGTTCCTCCTCGGCGATCCCTCGGTGAATCGCTCACGCCGACCGTGACAGACGCGGGTCGGCTCTCGGTGGTAGATCGCTGGTGTCGTAGTTGAGGCCCGCCATCACATGAGCAGTTCCTCGAATCAGTCCTCGCTCGGGGTCAGCGCGGCAACGCTGGCGAGCGCGACGACGAGCACCGACAGCGTGGGGCGGATGTAGTGCAGCCGGTTCCATGGACCCTCGTAGTCGCGACGGGCAGCGGCGATGGTCGCATCCGTACCACCGGCGAGGTCGAACGCATCGAGCTTGTTGTTCAGCGGGACGTTGCCCGCAACTGTGATGCCGAACACACCGAGCGCGTAGGTGACCGCGGCGGATGTCATCCACCACCCGCGGCGTGTCTCGCCGGTCCAGAATGACGCGATCGCGGCTCCCGCCAACACGAACGTCGAGCCCATGAAGACCAGCAGAAACATGGGGTCGAGAATGGCCCGGTTCACCGACTGCATGGTGGACAGGTACGTCCGGTCCGAGACCCTGGCGAGGCCGCGTGCGGCGGAAACGCTCCAGCCCCAGAAGAAACCTGCGATAAGCCCGGACCCCATGATTCCTGAGCCGATTGCGAGCATGCTGACGTTCATCGTCAGTTCCTTTCTGCGTCGAGGCGGACCGACTGGCCGCCCCTGCTGACTAGGCCGTGGCTCCTCGCAGCGCTGCATCCCAGACGCCCGTCGCGGCGACCTCGCGCGCGTACTCCCGGAAGTCCCGTGGCTCGCGCCCCAGCGCGCGCTGGACGCCGTCGGTCAGATGCGCGTTGCGACCGTCGAGGACGGTGTCGAACAGGTAGCCCAGCAGCCACGCGACGTCATCCGGGAGGCCTGCCTCGGCCACCCCGGCCGCGAAGGCCTCGGGTGGGATCTGGACGAACCGGATCTCGCGTCCGCTGGCGCCGGCGAGCTCGTGCACCGCCTCGTCGAACGTGAGGAGGCGGGGCCCGGTCACCTCATAGATCTGGCCGGCGTGGCCGTCCTCGGTGAGCGCCTTTGCCGCGACGTCGGCGATGTCGTCCGCGTCGACGAACGGCTCCCCGACGTCCCCGGCCGGGAGCGCGATCTCGCCGGCCTGCACCATCTCGAGGAACGCCCCCTCCGAGAAGTTCTGGGCGAACCAGCTGGCGCGGACGACGGTCCACTCGACATCCGGGCGCTGGATGAGGAGCTCGGCGCGCTGCGCCTCCTCCTCGCCGCGACCGGACAGGAGCACCAGGCGCCGGACCCCGTGCTCCTCTGCTCGCTCGACGAAGGCGCGGACGGCGTCCGTCGCCCCCGGGATGGCGAGGTCGGGGGCGTAGCTGATGTACGCCGCTGACACGCCATCGAGCACGGCGTCCCAGGTGCTCTGATCGTCCCAGTCGAAGGGCGGAGCGCCGGCCCGGGACGCGACGCGCGTCGGCACGCCGCGCGCCTGCAGCCGCTCCGCCACCCGGCGGCCGGTCTTGCCCGTGCCGCCGAGCACCAACGTCGTCTCTGCTGCGTTCGTTCCGTTCACCATCATTCGTCTCCTTTAGCTATCGCTTGCTATGCAGCCATCCAGACCGCCAGATTCAGGCGTCGCAATGATTTTCTGTCGCTGATTCATGCTCGTCCGTCCAGTTTCTCTGGACTGTCGAGCGAGGATGATGCAGACTGGGGCGCATGACGGACCCATGGAAGCCGGTCGACGCGCTGGGCGAGGCGCTGCACCTCATGCGGATGAGCGGCGTCTTCTACTGCCGCTCCGAGTTCACCGCCCCCTGGGGACTCGAGCTGCCGCCGATGCGCGACAGCCTGATGTTTCACGTGGTCACATCGGGTCCCTGCTGGATCGAGGTCGAAGGCAGCGACCCTCGAGCGTTGCGACCCGGCGACCTCGCGCTCGTGCCGCACGGCGAGGGTCATCGCCTGCTCGGCGAGCCCGGCGCCCGCGCGGCGGGGCTGTTCGACGTCCCGCGCGAGCTGCGCAGCGAGCGTTACGAGATCCTGCGCCACGGCGGCGGCGGCACACCCTCGACGGTCATCTGCGGCGCCGTCCGCTTCGACCACCCGGCCGCTCACCGGCTGGTCGAGCTGTTGCCGCCCCTGATCACAATCGAGGCGTGGAACGCCCCCGAGGCGGACTGGCTCCAGGGAACGCTGCGCTTCATGGCCGCCGAAGCGAGCGAGCTGAAACCGGGCGGCGAGACGGTGATCACCCGCCTCGCCGACATCCTGGTGATCCAGGCGATCCGCTCATGGATCGCGCAGGACGACGCCGCGCAGAGCGGCTGGCTCGGCGCCCTCCAGGATCCGCAGATCGGCCGCGCCATCACGCTCGTCCACCGCGACCCCGCTCACGCGTGGACGGTGGCGTCGCTGGCGGCCGAGGTCGCCATGTCACGCTCCGCTTTCGCCGCACGCTTCACCGAGCTCGTCGGCGAGCCGGTCATGCGCTACGTGGCGCGCTGGCGGATGCACCTCGCGGCGACGTCGCTGCAGGAGGACGACGCCCCGCTCGGTGAGCTGGCCAGACGTCTCGGCTACGAGTCCGAGGCGGCCTTCAGCCGGGCGTTCAAGCGTTTCATCGGGGTCTCGCCCGGGGCGGCACGGCGGGCCGCGGTCGCCCGCGCCGAGACCAGGATCGCGACCTCGGGCGCGTACGCGTGACGCCTCGCGCGCTGAAGTGCCGTCTCGTGACGGCTACTTCACCACCACGTTGAGCATCCGCCCCGGCACGTAGATCACCCGCGCCGGCTCCTTGCCTCCGAGGTGCTCAGCCCACCGAGGTAGCGCCTCCGCTGCCGCGCGCACGGTCGCTTCGTCGGCGTCCGGCGGCACGTTCACGTGGTCGCGCAGCTTGCCATTCACCTGCACAGGGATCTCGACCAGTTCCTCGACCGCCAGCGCCGCGTCCGACGCCGGCCACGCCTGGAGGTGGATCGAGTATTCCCGCCCTCGGCGCTCCCAGAGCTCCTCTGAGATGTGCGGGCACAGTGGCGCGAGGGTCAGCAGCAGCGAGTCGAGCGCTTCGTCCCACGCCGCGCGATCGACGTCGCCGGCCTCGCGCGCGCGATGCAACGTGTTCGTCAGCTCCATCAGCGCCGCGATCAGCGTGTTGAACGCCTTTTCCTCGATGTCCCCGGTTACGCGCGCGATCGTCTGGTGCGTGGCGCGCCGCAGCGCGCGCGCCTCGTCGCCGTCGGGCGCGTCGACGAACACCGGTTCCGACGTGGCCACGTTCCACAGCCGGTTCAGCCAGCGCGACACGCCGACGATGCCGTCCACGTCGAACGGACCGCCCTGGTCCCATGGGCCGAGGAACATCAGGTAGGCGCGGAACGCGTCGGCGCCCCAGCGCGCGATTTGGTCGTCCGGCGGCACCACATTGCCTCGCGACTTCGACATTCGCCGGCCGTCGGGACCGAGGATCTGCCCCTGGCTGAAGTAGCTCGTGAACGGTTCGTCGCCAGGCACGAGGCCCATGTCGCGCGCCGCTTTGTAGAAGAAGCGCGCGTACAGCAGGTGCATCACGGCGTGCTCGGAGCCGCCGGTGTACTCGTCGACTGGCAGCCAGGTCTGCGCCGAGTCCCAGGAGATCGCCGCGCCATCGTCACCCGGATCGCAGTAGCGCATGAAGTACCACGACGAGCACATGAAGGTGTCCAGCGTGTCGGTCTCGCGCTTTGCGGGCTCATCGCAGTTCGGGCAGGTCGTGTTAACGAACGCCTCGGACCCGGCGAGCGGCGATTCACCGGTCGGGAGGAACTCCACGTCGTAGGGCAGCACCACCGGCAGCTGGTCCTCGGGGACCGGCTGGATACCGCAGCTCTCGCAGTAGACGATTGGGATTGGCGCGCCCCAGTAGCGCTGGCGGGAGATCAGCCAGTCGCGCATCCGGTACTGGACGCGCACGCCTCCCCAGCCTCGGTCTGCCATGTGCTGCATGATCGAGGCCTTCGCCTGCTCGTTGCCGGTGCCGTCGAAGTCGCCGGAGTTCACGAGGGCACCGGGATCGACGTACGCCTCGGCCAGCTCGCCCTGCGGTCCCTCGGGCGGTGCGATTACCTCGCGGATCGGCAGGCAGTACTTCGTCGCGAAGTCGAAGTCGCGCTGGTCGTGCGCCGGCACGGCCATCACCGCCCCGGTGCCATACGTGGCCAGCGCGTAGTCGGCGATCCAGATCGGCACGCGCTCATCGTTGAGGCGATTGATGCAGTAGGCGCCAGTGAAGACGCCGGTCTTCTCGCGTTCGGTCGACTGGCGCTCGATCTCGGTCGCTCGCCTCGCCTGCAGGACGTAGGCGTCGATCTCGGCGTGCTGTTCCGCGGTCTTGATCTGATGAACCAGCGGATGCTCGGGCGCCAGCACCATGAAGGTGACGCCGAACAGGGTATCGGGGCGCGTCGTGAAGACGCGGATCTCCTCCGTGCCGTCAGGCGCGAGTGCCTCAAGCGCAAAGCTTGCCTCGGCGCCCTCGGAGCGGCCGATCCAGTTGTGCTGCATCAGCTTGACGTGTTCGACCCAGTCGAGGTCGTCGCTGTCGAGCAGCTCGTCCGCGTAGTCGGTGATCTTGAAGAACCACTGCTCCAGCTCGCGCTGCTCGACCAGCGAGTCACAGCGCTCGCAGCGGCCGTTGATCACCTGCTCGTTGGCCAGCACGGTTTGGTCGGTCGGGCACCAGTTGACCGGCGCCTCCTTGCGCTCCGCCAGGCCCTGCTCGTAGAGCTTCAAAAACCACCACTGACTCCAGCGGTAATAGTCCGGGTGCGAGGAGTTCATCTCGCGCGACCAGTCGAACATCGCGCCCATCGACTTGAGCTGATCGCGCATGTGGGCGACGTTGGCGTCGGTCCAGTCTTGCGGATGCACGTTGCCCTTGATCGCCGCGTTCTCGGCGTTGAGTCCGAACGCGTCGAAGCCCATCGGGAACATCACGTTGTAGCCGCGCATCCGCCAGTAGCGGGCGAGCGCATCCGGGGGCGTCATCGCGAACCAGTGCCCGACGTGCAGGTCGCCCGAGGGGTACGGGAGCATCGTCAGCTGGTAGCGGTTCTCTTTGCCCTCGACGTGATCGGGGGTGCGGTAGAGGTCGTCCGCCTCCCAGCGCGCGCGCCATTTCGGCTCGATCGTCGCCGGGTCGTAGCGGTCGACCGCGGGTAAGTCGGTACGCGGATCGGTCTGTGCCTCGGTGGTCATGACTGGTTCGCTCTCATCGTCGTCTTTGGGTGAATAGCGAAACGCGCCCGACCGGGCGCGCGAGCAGGCGGCGTCGCGAGGCGACGCCGCCTACGTAAGGACGAGGAGCAGACGTGCGTTCGTCTTGTTCACCATCGTGTGTTGAGTATCGGCAGTGCCTCGGGGAGACGTCAACATTGCCTCCCCGGCTAACGGAGCCATCGCTCCCGCCGGATCGCATAGTGCACCTGATCGACGACCGCCCCCGTCGGTCTGTCCGCGCGCCCTCCTCGAGGGCGACGCGCGCCATTCCGAGCTTCTCCATCACCCGCCAGGAGCCGACGTTGCGCGCGTCTGCCCGCGCCGCCACGGCGTCGAGGGCGAGCACGAAGAACGCGTAGTCGAGGACCGCACGAGCGGCCTCGGTCGTGTAGCCATGGCCCCAGTGCGGGCGGGCGACGTTGTAGCCGAACCCGCCTGTGTCTCTCGCGGCGTCGACCGTGATCGAGACGGCGCCAATCACATGCTGATCGAGGACCACCGCCCACGTCGGTTCCTCGCTCCAAACCAGCGCCATGGTGCTCGAGACGAACGCCTCGGCGTCGGAGCGCTGGTACGGCGACGGAACTCGCGGCTCCAGATAACGGGCCCACTCCTCGTCGTTCGCGAACGCGAAGACAGCATCGACGTCCGTCTCGACGAACGGCCGCAGCAGCAGCCGCTCGGTGCAAAGGATCGCCGGCCGTATCTCGCCGCTCACAGCAGCACGAGGATCACCGCCACGACCAGTGGCACGCCAAGGCTGACCACGCCGAGGAGCTTTCGCGCCTCGTTCAGTCGCACCTTAGGGTCGGTAGCGCGGAACGCGCGCTGCCCTTGCCACGCCGTCGCAATGACGTAGAGCGCGAACAGGGCCCCGAGGATCGCCGCGGGCATTCGATGGCGCGCCTTTCGGCTGCCATCGAACCCTACGGGCTGACGAGCCTCGCGATCGACTGGCCGAAGCGCAGCACGTAGACCTCGCCCGCGGCGTCGACGCCGAACGAGGCGACGAACCCGAGGCCGCTCGCGACGATCATCGGCTCGCTCGAACCGTCGACCGGCATCGCCCAGAGCTCACCGGTGCAGAAGTCGGCGTATAGGTAGTTGCCGGCGATCTCGGGGACCTCCGTGCCTCGGTAGACGACGCCGCCCGTGACTGAGCAGCGTTCGCTCGTGTGCCCGTAGACGGCCACCGGGAAGGTGAGCCCGGTGGTGTCGCACCCACTCTGCGGCTCGTGGCAGATGTCGCCCTCGACGATGTCCCAGCCGTAGTTCTCGCCGCGGCGGATCACGGAAATCTCTTCGCGCGCGCCCTGCCCGACGTCGCCTGCCCAGAGCACGCCCGTCGTGGGGTCGAAGGCCATTCGCCACGGGTTACGCAGCCCGTACGCCCAGATCTCCGGCTCCGCTCCCGGCTCGCCCGCGAACGGGTTGTCCGCCGGCACCGCGTACGGCGTGCCGGCCGAGGCGTTCCGCACGTCAATCCGGATCACCTTCCCCAGCAGCGTCGACAGGTCCTGTCCAGCCTCGAGCTGGTCGTTCGCGGCTCCACCGTCGCCGAGCCCGAGGTAGAGCATTCCGTCGAAGCCGAAGCGGACCGCACCGCCGTTGTGGTTGGAGAACGGCTGCGCGATCTCCAGCACGACCAACTCGCTAACGGGATCCGCCTCGAACGGTCCGACTGTGAACCGCGAGAGCACGCTGCGCCGCGGATTCGCGCGCGAGCAGTAGACCCAGAGGTGCCTGTTGCTCTCGAACCGCGGATCGAGGGCGACCGACAACAGCCCTTCCTCGTTCCCGTTGCGGCTCACCTGGGGCCGGATATCGAGCAAAACGTCCTCGTCGCCTCCGTCCCCCTCTAGTACGAACACGATCCCCTCCTGGTCGGCCACGAACAGCCGCCCGTCCGGCAGCGCGCCGAGTTCGATCGGCCGGTCGAACACGCGCCCCCCGAGCGCATCGACGAACGCGACCGGCTGTGGCGCGACCACCGAGGGCGCTGCGACCGGCGTTGGCCGCGGCGTCGGCGTCGAGGTTGGAGGGGCGGGAGTCGCCGTCCCCTCGGGCGTCTCGACGGTGCCCGAGGTCGCCGGGGGTACGGTCGCCGTCGGGAACGGCGTCCCGCCGTCATTGCCGCTGATACAGGCTGAGATGAGCAAGGCCACGACGGACACCGCAAGCGCGAGGGGCAGGCGTACTCGGCTCATCCGGCGTCCGATCGTGGCAAGTGGGAGCGGCCCGCCAATTCCACTATCGACCAGCGCGCCGTTCGAGGAAAGCCATGCTCGACTCCGCGCTACGACACTTCGCCGGCGCCAGCCGGGCCGTCAGCGCGTCAGCGCGTCAACGACCAGCCTGCGCGTGAGCGCGTCACCGACCAGTCTCGGCGTTAGCGCGTGAGCGACCACAGCGCGTCGACGATCCGCTCGCGGACCGCGCCTTCCGGAATCCACTCGGCCTGCGGCTCGAACGCAACCACGAGGTTCTCCGACCAGTAGATCCACCCACCGTCGATCTCGCAGCCCGCAATCCTCGGGCTCGGCGCGCCGCGTGAGGGCAGCACCCAGTCCGCCTTCAGGTCCTCGGGCGTCGCGTAGACCCAGACCGACAGTGGCGGACCGTAGGGGCCGGCAAGGTGGCGTACCTCAGCGGCACGTCCGTCGCAGCCCGGCCGCGCCCCGGCGGGCTCGTAGTCCAGCCCGCGTGCCGCGATCGCGGCGGCGAACTGGGACATGGCTGAACGGAAAGCTCTCGGCGCCGTCTTGCGAGGCAGCGGCGGTCGGTTCCGCGGTCGGCTCGGGCGTTGGCGTCTCCGCCGGCTCCCGCTCGGTCACCGCGGCGACCGGGTCCGAGGCCGGTACCGTCGGTGGCACGTCGGTCGAGGGCGCCACCGGCTCCGGCGTCTCCACGGAGAGGATCACGGGCGCCGGCAGATTGAGGATCGGCGTGGCCGTGGGGATCGCCGCGGTCTCCTCGGTGGTGGAGGTGACGTCCAGCGCCTGATCGCCGCTGACCTCCTGGTAGCAGCCGGCGGCCATCAACGCGAACGCGCTGATCGCGATCATTCCGAAGGCACGTCTGGTCAGCATCGGCCGTCCGATCGGGCCCGCTCGTGCGGAGAAGCGGCCGATCTGACTATCGACACCAACCAGCTCGGTCCTGAGGGACGGGGCGAACGGTACGATACGTGCGCCCCGAGGAGGGCGTGTGGCGCAGGTCGTGATCTTCGTCTTCGACGGCCTCCAGGCGGAGCTCGTGACGCCTGACCTCATGCCGCGACTCAGCGCGTTCACCGCCGAGGGCGTCCGCTTCGAGCGCCATCAGCCCGTGTTTCCGACCGTCACGAGGGTCAACGCCTCATCGATCGTCACCGGCTGCTTTCCTGGCGCCCACGGCCTCCCGGGCAACCGCTCCATCATTCCCGAGTACCACCCCACCGAGCCGATGAACGCCATGCGGCCCGAGCTCCTCGAGCTGCGCGAGCGCGCGGGTCGCGTGCTGCTCGTCCCCACGCTCGCGGAGCTGCTCGCCCAGCAGGGACTCGAATACGTCGCGACCGGTATCGGCTCGACCGGACAGTCCTTCGTGCACCACCCCAACGGCGACGAGGCGATGCACGGCGCCACCATCCACCCGGACTACGCGCTGCCGCTCGGCCTTTCCGAGGAGCTCTTCAGCCGCTTCGGGCAATGGCCGGACGCGGCGCTCCCCAACACCGCCCGCATCGAGCGCCTGATCGACGTTACAACTCAGTACGTGCTCGACGAACGCGACCCCGCCGTCGCCCTCCTCTGGTGCTCCGAGCCCGACGGATCGCAGCACGGCTCCGCGCTCAACTCGCCGCGCGTCCACGACGCGGTCCGCGTCGCGGACGCCGGGTTCGGCCGCCTGCTCGACCACCTCGAGGCGTCCGGCCGCTCCGAGCAGACCAACGTGATCGTCACCTGCGATCACGGCCACTCGACGGTCGACGCGATCGTCCCGCTGCCCGAGCTGCTGCTCGAAGCCGGCTTCGCGCCACCGCACGAGCCGGGCGGCGTCGCGGTCGCGGGCAACGGCGGCGCGGCGCTGCTCTACGTGCCAGACGGCGACGCCGCGGTCGTCGACCGGCTGGCTACCTACCTCATGGGCGAGCATTGGGCCGGGCCGATCCTCGTAGCCGATCGGTTCGAGCTGGAAGGAACGCACTCCACCTCACTCCTCGGCCTCGACGGTCCGCGCGGGCCGGACCTCGCGCTCTCGTTCTCCTGGGAGGACCGACCGAACGAACACGGACAACCCGGCTACGCCTACGTCATCGCCGGCCGGCCCGCCCAGGGACAGCACGGCTCGATGAGTCCTCGTGAGCTGCGCACGTACACCGTCGCCCGCGGACCCGCCTTCCGCGAGCGCGCCTCGGTCGGCGCCGTCACCGGGCACCCGGATCTCGCGCCGACCGTCCTCCGCATCCTCGGGCTCGAGGCGCCGCCGCACATGGATGGGCGAGTGATCGAGGAGGCGCTGGTCGACGCTGCCGCCGACGCGGCGCCAGCCATCGAGCAACACGTGGCTTCGAGGATCCTCGATGGCGGCGACTACACGCAGCGGCTCGTGGTGGCTCCCGCGACGCGTGGCGGGCACCTCGTCGCCGCCAGCCACGAGTTCACCGAGCGCTAAGGACGGGTCCTTTGCTGGACCGTGGGCCGCTCCCGCGGCACCGCGCCTCACGTAGCGACATTGACCCGGATGCTTCCGGTCATGCTCGCTACCGCGCATGTGCCGCCGGGCGCATCCGGTCGAGGTGAGACCTGAGCGACGGCTGGGCGAACATCTTCGCCGCGCGACGGGCGGAGGCGTTGGCGGCTTCGCGAGCGGCGTCCACGTCGGCGTTCAGCACGGTCGGCCTGAACTCGATGTTGGTGATGTCGGAGATGCCGATCGACTGCAGCCAATCGGTGAAGAACGGGATCTGAAAGTCGGTTCCGAAGGCAGGGTCAGCCTGGGGCTGGACGCCGGCGGTGTAGACGACGGCCGCCTTCTTCCCCGTGAGCAGCGGTGTATAGCCGGTGCTGGGGTCGAAAGAGAAGGTGAGTCCGGGCTGGGTGATGATGTCGATGAGGTGCTTCAGGACATAAGGGATGTTGGCGTTCCACATCGGTACCGCGAAGAGATACTGGTCCGCCGCGTCGAACCGCTCGAACACGGCTCGCACCTTGGCCCAGGCCTGAGCCTCGTCGCCGGTGGGCTCGCCCCCGCCGAACACGGTCATCTTCGCGTTGGCGCCGGCGCGGGCGTACGGCGGCAGCGGTTCGGCCCAGCGGTCCATCGTGTCGACCCTGACGCCGGGATTGGACTCTCGAAGCGCCTCGAGGAACACCTGGGCGACCCCGTTTGACTGGGAGGCATCTCCTCGAGGCGAGGCGGAAACGTACAGCAGTCGATTCATGTTCCACGTCCTTTTCATGACGGCTATTCGGTTCGCGGACCGACCGCCGGGGTGACGGCGAGCTGGCGTGAGTAACCGCTATCGATGAGAAACGAAGGTTACGGGCACATTGCTAACTAGTCAAATAACAGTTCAACGGTTACGCTGAGCTCAGCGAAGGATTGCCGCGATGGACGAGAGCGACCTGATCACAGTCGGTGGTCACCCGGCGTTGACCCTGCTCAACAGCACCGCACAAGCGCAGACGAATGGACCAGCAGTCGAGCTGCTGACCGATGGCCCCGCACTCCTCGAGTGGCTCGTCGCGACAGGTTTACTTACCGAGGACGACCGCCGCGAACTCGGTTCGCGTCACTCCCGCCGCACACTCGACCAGCTCGCGCGGGACGTGATCGAGCTGCGTGAATGGTGGCGGCGCGGCCTCGTGCGGGTGCTCGGCGGCGAGGCTGATCTCTGCGATCTATTCGAGCGGCTGAACGCGCTGCTCGCGGACGCCAGTACGCACCGCCAACTCGAAGCCGGCGCGGATGGCGTGGTCCTTACTAAGAGTAGACGCTGGACCAAACCGGCGGCGGTGACGGCCCTGCTCGCGGAAGCGATCGCCGATCTGATCGTCAGCGATCGCCGCGCCTTCATCCGGAACTGCGAGAACCCGACCTGTACGCTCTGGTTCGACGATCGGAGCAAGTCCCACCGACGTCGGTGGTGCTCAATGGCTGTCTGCGGCAACCGAGCGAAAGCGCGCGCACACCGTGACCGGCAACGAAGCCTGGCCGCCACGGAGCGAACCAGCAACAACCGCTAACCCGTGCACGACCCCGAACCACCGGCTCTGTCGCCAGCGTTGCTGACCGCGCACACCTCGCTCCTCCTCAGGTCTTCGAGGAGCGCATGTGCCACGCACTGGTCACACCAGCAACGGCCTCCGAGGGGCCGTCAGCATGCTCGACTCCGCGCCGGCCCGCGCCTCCCGATCCCCGTGCCGCAGACGGCCGTATCCGGGCGTGCCGCCGCCTCGCACGCGTGGTCGCGAATGGTGGCGCTGCGATGCGCACTCTTCTAGAGTCCGGGCGCGACCATCGCGACAAGCCAAAGGCGCCGCCATGACCAGCGATCAGCAGGCCGAGTTCGACCGCATGCACGGCTACTACGTCTCTCAGGGCGAGCGCTACACCTTCAGCGAACTCTGGCCCCGCGCGGTGAAGGCCCGCCTCGAACTGCTCGAGTCGCTCGACAAGGTCGACGACCCCGAGTCCGAGTGGTCGCCGTCCGCCGAGGACTGGAGCATCAAGGAGGTCGCGCACCACATCTTGAACGGCTCGCGCAGCACGCTCCGGCTCGTACAGGCGCTCTCCGCCGGCGAGACCGGCGACTCATCGAACATCGATCCGCCTCGAACGACCACCGGCGCCTCGATGGATGAGCTGCGCACCGAACTGCGCGAGGACGGCATCGATTGGGCGGCCGTCACCCAGCAGCTGCCGCCAACCCCGCCACTCGAGCCAACTGCCCCGCACTCGATGTTCGGCGAGCTGCACGCCCGCGCGTGGTACCTGTTCCAGCGCACGCATGACCTCGACCACAGAGGCCAGATCGAAGCGGTCAAGTCGGCTGCCGGCTACCCGCGGTCTGGCGAATGAAGCTCGCCGTCGGCCTCGGCGTACAGAACGAGGACTGGCAGGCCGCCGAGACCTGGATCTCCGAGGTCGAGCGACT
Organism: Dehalococcoidia bacterium; assembly: GCA_965248675.1. GTDB lineage: Bacteria > Chloroflexota > Dehalococcoidia > UBA2979 > UBA2979 > UBA6627. The sequence continues at coordinate 295,828 of CBDFJZ010000008.1, read as the reverse complement.
CGGCGTCGACAGCGCCTGGAGCGGTGAGACATGGGGCTTCGACGCCTTCACGCCGGTCGCGTACTTCGCGGGCAAGACCTCGCGCATCACGCTCGGCTGCTCGATCGCCCAGGTCGGCGCTCGCTCCCCGGCGGCGGTCGCAATGAGCGCGCTCGCGCTCGCCTCCATGACCGGCGATCGTTTCGTGCTCGGTCTCGGCACCAGCGGCCCGCAGGTGATCGAGGGTTGGCACGGCGTCCCCTTCAACCCGCCCTACACGCGCCTCCGTGAGACCGTCGAGATCGTCCGCCTGGCCACCAGCGGCGAACGCGTGGCCTACGAGGGCAAGGTCTACCAGCTCCCACTCCCCGGCGGCGAAGGCCGCGCGCTCCGCCCCGCCGCCCCGCCGCGCGACGTCCCGATCTACCTCGCGACGCTCGGCCCGCGCAGCCTGCGGATGACCGGCGAGCTCGCCGACGGCTGGATCGCCTCCTCCTTCATCCCCGAACACGCCGACGTCTTCCTCGACGAGATCCGCGCCGGCGCCGAGGCCGCCGGCCGCAACTTCGAGGAGATCGAGCGCGTCGCTGGCGGCGTCGTCCAGTTCGGCGACGACCTCGATGCGTTGATCCAGCCTCGGAAGCCGGGCTTCGCCTTCGAGATGGGCGCGATGGGGTCACCCGAGCACAACTTCTACCGCGATGCCTACACCCGGCAGGGCTATGGCGAGCTGACTGAAGAGGTGCTGAAGCTCTGGCTCGCTCGCGAGCGCGAGGCGGCGGCCGCGCTGATCCCGGACGACTTCGTCGTGAAGTCGAACCTCCTCGGAACCGAGGAGATGGTGAAGGCCCGCATCCGGGCCTTCCGCGACAACGGCGTCACCACGCTGCGGGTCGCGCCGGCCGGAGAGACGATGCGGGAGCGGCTCGACACGCTCGGGCGGTTCATGGACGTGTTCAAGGGTGTCAACGCGGAGGTACCTGCCGCGACGGCGTAGCACCAATCACGAGGTACGAGCGGCGGGGGTGTCGCATGGCGATGACGAAGCAAGAACGAGTGCGGGCGACGCTCGCCGGCGCCGCGGTCGACCGGCCCGCGGTCTCGATGTGGGGTCACGACTACCTGCGCGAGTGGTCGCAGGAAGGCCTCGTCGCGGCGACGCTCGAGCAGTACCGCGCGCACGACTGGGACTTCATCAAGCTCAACCCGCGCTGGACGATGTTCGCCGAGGCCTGGGGCGCCGAGTACCAGCCGCCCGACGGCCAGGAGAACCCGCGCGCGGTCTCGAGGCCGGTCCACGCGCCCGAGGACCTAGACACGATCCTTCCGGTCGACCCGACCGGCGGCCCATTCGCAGAACACCTCCGGGGATTGCGCATGCTGCTGGAGGAGGTCGGCGACGAGGTCGACGTGATCCAGACGCTGTTCTCGCCACTCGCGGTGACGGCGATGCTGGCGGGGCGCCCGTCGAACATCCAGGACTTCGCGGCCGAAGACCCGGCGCGGGTGCACCGCGCGATGGCGGCGGTCGCTCAGACGCTCGCTGCTTACGGAGCCGCGACGATCGAGGCGGGAGCGTCCGGCGTCTTCTACGCGCCGCTGTTCTGGAGCAGCTACGACACCTGCAGTGAGGACTTCTACCGCGAGTACGGCCGCCCTTACGACCTGCAGGTGCTCTCAGCCGTGCGCGACGCGCCGTTCAACGTCCTCCACGTCTGCCAGGACCACAACATGCTCGAGTTGCTGCTCGACTACCCGGTCGCCGCGTTCAACTGGGACGACCACGGCGAGGGCAACCGCTCGCTCGCCGACGTGCGGGCGCTGACCGACAAGGCGGTGATGGGCGGCATCGACCGCGCCAACCTCGACACGGCGCCCGACGCGACCAGCGACGAGGTGCGGTCGATCCTCGCCGAGGGGCACGAGCGCACCTTCGTCACCGGCGGCTGTGCGGTCTCGCCGGCGGTGGGACCTGAGCCGCGCGCGCTCGTCGCGGCCGCCGCGCGAGCCGGTTAGCGATGGCATAGACGCTCGACGAGGCGATCGGGCAGATCCTCGATCGCCGCGTCCGCCCGGAGCACGCGCCCACCGGGGGCGATTGGCACCAGATCTGGGCCGCGCGCGCCCAGCATGCTTTGCGGCCACGAAACTCGATCACGCCTACGCGGATCGCATTTTGTGGTCCCACAGGTAGACGTCCGGCACCGCGACCTCAGTGAGGCAGGTCGTGATGTCGTCGCGACGGTTCGATCACCGGGACCCCGGGCTGTAGGCGTTTTCGGAGAGATAGACGATGCCTGGGATCCGGGCTTGCCTGACCCCGACCGCACTGCAAAGCTGCGCTCACGGCGGCCCGACGGCCGAGAGACGGAGGTACGCGCGATGTCGCTACGAGTGGGCATTCTGGGCACTGGCCCCCATGCCACGAATTCTGTCCTCCCGGCGTTTCGCGCCCAGGGCTGGGAGGTGGGCGCGCTCTGCAGCGTCGACGCCGATCTCCCCGACCAGGCGTCCCGCCTCGGTATCCCGGTCGCGACCGCGGATTATCGCGCTCTGGTCGAACGCGACGACTTGGACGCTGTCGCGATCGTTACGCCGACCCCGACGCACCGGGAGATCATGCTCGCCGCCGCCGCCGCCGGGAAGCACGTCCTCTGCGAGAAGCCGATCGCCATGAACCTGCAAGACGCGCGCGACATGCACGCCGCGGCAGAGGCCGCCGGTGTCACCGCCATGATCGACTTCGAGTTTCGCTTCACCCCAACCCGCCTCCACGTCCAGCAACTCCTTGCCGACGGCTACGTGGGGGAGCTGCGCCACGCGACCATCGAACTCATGATCGAGAGTCAATTCCTCGGCCCCGACTTCAGCTGGCACGACCAGGCCGCCCTGGGCGGCGGCACGCTCAATGAACATGGCTCTCATTACATCGACATGGTGCGTCAGTGGTTCGGGGAGATCCGCGACGTCAGCGCCCATCTGCGCACGTTCAAGGCCGATCGCCGCGACCCCGAGAGCGGGGCGACCGTCCAGGCCGACACCGATGACTTCTGGACCTGCACCATGACGCTGGCCGGCGGCGGACTCGTTACCCTGACGCAGTCGTGGGTCAATGCGGTCACGCAGGGTCTCCGCGTCGCCATCGCCGGCACGGACGGCGCCCTCATCGTCGCGCAGAACGAATCGATGCTCTCCGACGCGCCGGTCCGCGGCGGCAAGACCGGCGCCGAGCAGCTCGACGAACTTCCCCGACCTGGCTCGCTGCCGCCCCTGGAAGACGCGCCCACCTGGCGGATCGCCGCCGTCCAGCGCCTGATCCGCGAGTTTGAGCGCGGCATCCGCGACGGCGGGGCACCCGCGCCGAACCTCCAGGACGGGCTCCGCTGTCAGGCCGTCCTCGATGCCGTGCGCGAGTCGGCCCGGGACGGGCGTCGGGTGGCCGTGCCGCAGGTCTGACGGATGCGCGAGGGCAGCGGTGAGGGCGCCGTTGGCGCGCCAGGAGCGTGATTCGGTTCCCCGGCGGCTCACTCGCCACCGAACTCCGATCGTCTTCCTGGAGACGATCCAGCGGTTCGCCCCTACCCGTCCTGGGTAAACACGACTCCGAGCATGGTGTCGGGATCCTCTAGCGCCTGGGAGATGCCCTCGTCCACGTCGTCAAACGGGATGACGTGTGTGATCAGTGTGTCCACGTCGAGCTTGCCGTCCGCGACCAGCCGCATGCACAGCTCCAGGTTCGTGGTGGTGGTCCAACGCATGAATACCGGTGGGTAGACGGAGCCGAATTCCCACTCCTTGTCGTGATAGCCGGACCCCGTCCGCATCGCACTGCGAATGTCGATATTCGTCACCCCGGCAGCTTCATGGTCGCTGTAGGTGAATTGCGCCAGCCCGACCACGACGATGGTGCCTGTCCGATGCCCATCGGGGGTCTGTTTCATGCTCTGGGCGAGACTCTGAACGGCCCTGCTTGCTTCGCCGCCGAACGCAATCGCCCCCCCGTCGAGACCGTACCCGTCGGTGAACTCGCGTGTCCGTGCGACGGGATCTTCCGGACCGACCGTCACCGTCGCGTCGATCCCCCACTTCCGCGCGATCTCCGTCCGGAATGGAACCGTGTCCCAGCCGATGACGCGATTCCCCGCCAGCATGTGCAGTTGCGCCGCGAGCTGACCGACGACGCCCAGCCCCACCACAGCATACGATTCGCCGAAATTGAGGGCGGCTCGCCGCAGCGCGTGCAGCGCGGTGCCCATCAACATCCCGTAGCTTCCCTGCGCGTAGGTCACCTGCTCGGGCAGATGGACAGCGAGATTGCGCGGCACGATCGCGGTATCGGTGCACGGCATAGCCCCCGCCTATGCACGCGACCCGGTCGCCCGGCCTGAAGCGCGTCACGCCCTCGCCGACCGCGATCACGATGCCGGCGTTCGAGTAGCCACCATAGGCACGCGGTTGACTGCCCGCGTCCGCGGACCGCCCCTGCTCCGCCAGGCTGCGCCATCCGCCCAACACCTCGCGCCCGTCCCGATTCGCACTGAGCTCGCTTCCGGGACTGACCGACGACGCCCCGACATCGACGGCGATGCTTCCCGGCCTCAGATCGGGAACGTCCTGTTCAATCAATCTGATGTGATCGTCTTCGAACCACGTGGCGACTGTTCTCTTGTTCGGCAATGCCATTGAAGACCGGCCTCCCCGTGCGGTTCTGAAGCGTGCAGGCCTGGCCGACCAACGATCGGCGGGATCACCGCGTCGACGCTCGCCAGTGCATCTCCGGCCGGTCAACAGCGGTAGCGGTCGACGCTTGAAGCCGACAACGAGGGGGCCTGGCGGCAGCCGGCCCCGCTCACTGCCCTACTTTGCCGCTGCGGATGTTCCCACCTTCTGCCAAACGGACTCGCCCTGGCCCGTGTTCACGACGCGCTGGAAGACGCCGGGCGTCTCCGAGCCGGCAGGCACGAGACCCGCCCAGGGGTCGTCCGGAGACAGGTAGGCTTTGACGATCCCGGGCACCCACTCCGCGGTCTGCGGCTGCGTTCCCCTGCCGAAGCCGTGGATCAGAACCTGTCCGGTCTTCGCGGAATGTGGTTGGGATTGGCCCAGCTCGTTGATCGCGCCGATGCGATCACGGAGCGCAGGCTCGTCCGGGACAGATCCGGGCGTCAGCTCGAGTGAGAACCGGACGGCCTGTTCGTAGATCACCTCTGCGCGAGTGGGCGAAGTGGTGATCTCATCGGCGATGTACTTCGGCAGCCCCCAGGCGAGACCGATGTACGCGGTCAGCACGTTCGCCACCGGCATGCTGGCGACGATCCACAGGTCCTTGCCGTTGTCGGGGCGCGTGGCCTTCACCAGCACCGATCCCTCTGGATATCTCGTCACGGGGTTGACGTTGAAGTCGACCAGGGTGAGGGCCACTTCGGGCACCTCCGGCATCTGCAGCGGATCGGGAATGTACGATCGGTACAGTGCCAAATCTGGGGGCTCGACGATGGTGAAGATGCCGGACGTGCCAAGCCCGCGCTTGACCGCGTCCTCAGAGAGCGGTGCGCTCGGGACGACCATCTCTCGTCTGGACGAATCCGCAACGAATTTCTGCAACCGTGCCACGCGGAAGCGGCCGTCGACCAGCCGTTCGACCTCCGACTTCAGTGTGGGCGTCGGACCAGCAGAGGCCTCCTGCGGAGGAGCGGCTTTGTCCTTGGGAACCGCGGTTTGCGTCGCCGTTTGCTGAGTTGACGTTGTCGTCACCATGTCCTGAATCCCTTCCGTGTCGCGGTCGTTCGCGACACAATTGTGCGCCCGCTGTGGACCGAACGCGCTCGTGCGCTGTGTTCTGAGTCAACGAGAACGTTCGGTCGGTCGCCTCCTCGTTCTCAGGTATTGGCTCAGCGGACGTGTCGGAGGCGCGGGTCGAGCGCGTCGCGGACCCAGTCGCCCATCAGGTTGCCGGTCAGCGAGACGGCCACCATCGCGATGCCGGGAACCCAGATCACCCACCAGGCGATCGTCATGAAGTTGCGCCCCTCCGAGATCATGACCCCCCAGGAGGAGGTCCCGGACCCGACGCCGACGTTCAGAAAGCTCAGCCCCGCCTCGAACAGGATCACCACGGCCACCTCCAGCGTCATCAGGATGACGATGGAGTTGAGCAGGTTGGGTAGCAGGTGGCGGAAGAGAATGCGCCTATCCCCCGCCCCGATCGATCGCGCTGCAACGATGAACTCCTGCTCGCGCAGGGAGAGCACCTCTCCCCGCGTCACGCGCGCGTAGCCGGCCCAGGTCCACAACGTGATGACGATGATTACGTTGCGCAGGCTTGGTCCCCAGACGGATGCCACGAGGATGGCGAACAGGAGCGCCGGGAAGGCCAACTGGATGTCGACGGCCCGCATCAGCACCTTGTCCACCGGCCCCAGCAACCAGCCTGCCGTCAGGCCGACCAGGGTGCCGAGGCCGGGATCGCGATGGCGACCACGAGCAAGGAAACACGTGCGCCGTGCAACGTGCGGGCGAGGATGTCGCGGCCCAGGTGGTCGGTGCCCAGCGGGTGATCCCACGTGCCACCGTCGAAGACGGGCGGTTCCAGCCGATCCGGGAGCACGATCTCACGCGAGGAGTGGGGGGAGATCACGTCGGCGAAGATCGCCGCTCCGAGGAACAGCGCGAGGATCCGCACGGAGGGGGAAAGCAGCGCCAGTCGCTTCCAGTTGCGTTTGCGCTTTCGGGTTGCGGGCCCCAGGGCGGGGATCGCGACGCCCTGAGCGGCGATCAGGCGGCTCCGGCCCGAATGCGGGGGTCGATCAACTGGTAGGAGAGGTCGGTAACGATGTTGGCCAACACGATCGAGGACGCGATGAACAGGACCGCGGTCTGCGTGACCGGAAAGTCGCCCCCGTCGATCGACTGGATCGTCAGCCGGCCGATGACGGGCCAGGCGAAGACCGTCTCCACGATCAGCGAGCCGGCGATCAGGTGACCCGCCTGAATCCCCAGGAGCGTCACAACCGGCAGCAGCGCGTGGCGCAGGGCGTGGCGGTAGACGACTGTGCGCTCGGACAGTCCCTTGGCCCGCGCCGTGCGCACGAAGTCCGTGCCCATCGCGTCGATCATGCCGGAGCGCGTCAGCCGCATGATCGCCGCGGAGGCGAACAGCCCCAGCGTGATCGTGGGCAGGACCATGTGCTTGAGGCTGCCGCTGCCGCCGGTGGGCAGCCAGCCGAGCCTGACGCTGACGAAGAAGATCAGCATCAAGCCCAACCAGAAGTTGGGCGTGGCCTGGCCGATCACGGCGAGCAGCCGGGCAAACCAGTCAATCGGCCTGCCCCGGTGCACGGCCGCGATCACCCCCAGCGGCAGGCCGAGGGCGACTGCGAAGAGCATCGCTGCGAGTCCCAGCTGCAGCGTCTTCCCGACCCGCGAGGTCACCTCGTCCAGCGCGGGCCGCCCGTTCAGCAATGATCGGCCCATGTCGAGCTGGGCGGTGTCGACGAGGAAGTTCCCGTACTGCACGACGAGGGGGTCGTTCAGCTCGAAACGCTCCTTCAGGGCTTCGATCTCCGCCTGCGTCGTCTGATCCTCGGCCAGGTACGCGATCGGGTCGCGCGTCACCCGGCTGACGAAAAAGACGATCGTGACGACGAAGAACACCACCAACAGCCCCTGGAGCAGGCGCGAAGCCAGAATCCCCCAGAGGCTGTTGCCCGTCATGTTCGCGGTCGCGCGCCCACTTTCCGGCTACTCGGGGCGCCTAGGTGACCAGCGGGCGGATCCCCCAGTAGTTGAAGTGATCCTGTCGGGTGCCGTAGTTCACCCACTCGAGGTTCTTCCGAATGACGCCCGTACTGACGGGCTCGATGAGGAAGAGGAAGGCCGCTTGCTCGTAGACGGCAACCGCGAGGTCGTTGATCTTCTTCGCGCGCTCGGCCGGATCGAACTCGTTCTTCTGCGCGTCGACAAGCTCCTGGATGTTGGTGTCCGGGTATTGCCCCATCGCGATCGAGCCGCCCGCGCTCACCTCCGCGTTGATGAAGCTGGCCGGATCCGGCTGATGGTTCGCGAAGTAGAAGTGTATTCCCGGCGCCTCGTGGATACCGTCGTCGGCTCTCAGGCCCAGGCGCGGCCGGAAGACGGAATGGACATCGGCCTGGAAGTCGGACGTGATGCCAACCTTCTCCAGGTCCTGCTGGGCCGCCAGCGCTGCCTCCTCCGTGCCGGCGAAGGTTCCCTTGTGGCCCCAGAAGGGCATGTGGAAGCCGTCCGCGTAGCCGGCGGCGTCCAGCAAGGCGCGCGCCTTGTCCGGGTCGTACTCGTAGACCAGGTCAGCCTGCTGTTCCTCCGTCAAGGAGCCGACCGCGCCTGACGGGACCCCGTTGATACGGGCCGAAACACCAGAACAAGATACGATCCTCGCCGTCGCCCAGAACGCCGAGGCGGTGTTCGTCACCTACGCCCAGATCACCGCAGATGTGATCGCCGGACTAGAAAACTCCAAGGTCATCGGCCGGTTCGGCGTCGGCACCGACAACATCGACATCGAAGCCGCCACCAACGCCGGGATCGTGGTGACCTACGCGCCGGTCTATTGTCTCGATGAGGTCTCCGACCACGCGATGGCGCTGCTCCTGTCGCTCGCCCGCAAGATTCCCTTTTCCACTTCGATGGTGAGTGCCGGGCGTTGGGAAATGCCGGCCGTCGTTCCCATCCGCCGTTTCAGAGGCCGCACCCTCGGGCTGGTTGGCATCGGCAACATTGCCCAGGCGATCGTTGGCAAAGCGCAGGCGTTCGGCATCAAGACCATCGCCGCCGATCCTTACGCCCCCGACGAAGTGTTCGCCAGGATGAATACCGAGCGTGTCCAACTCGACGAGTTGTACGAACGCTCTGACTATATTTCAGTGCACGCCCCGTTGACGCCGGAAACCGAGAGGATGTTCAGCACCGAAGCATTCGGCAAAATGAAATCCGACGCACTGCTGATCAACACCTCGCGCGGTCCCGTGGTCGATGTCGATGCCCTAGTCGAAGCGCTCGACGCCGGCGAGATTGGCGGCGCAGCCCTGGACGTCCTGCCGCAGGAACCGCCGGCGGCCGACCACCCCTTGCTCGGGCGCGACAATGTCATCTTGACGCCGCACACGGGATTTTATTCAGCAGACGCCCTGCTCGATCTGCAAACAACCGTAGCGACCGACGTCGCCACCGTCCTCGGCGGCGGTCAGCCGAAATACCCGGTCAATCCGAAAGTATTGGAGGGGGGCGGCAATAGGCGCGACGGCAGGTGGGCGGGGTCGTCGGCCGGTAGTCTTGAGCCATGACGACGAACGTCTCGACCGTCGACGAATTCCGCGCCCGCGCCGAGGCGTCGCAGTCGATCGTCCACGCCATGGCGACCTGGACCGGCGTCGCCACGCTCGCCCTCGACCTCGCCGGTACCGAGGCGGTCGCGGTGACCCCCTCGCTCGCCGCGTCGTGTCCCGAGCTGACCACCGCCCTCGGCGACCGCCTCCGCCTGCCAGATCCCGAGGCCCCCTTCGAGTCGGTCGCCGACGCCGCCGTTGGCATCGCCGAGGGCCAGCTCGCCATCGCGGAGTCCGGCTCCGTGCTGCTTTCGCAGGATGAGCGCGCCGATCGCGCGGTCTCGATGTTCTCGAGGGTTGGCATCCAGGTCGTGCGCCGCGATCGCGTCGTCCCCTCGCTCGACGACGTCGCAGCCTGGCTCGACGGGAGGGAAGGCGCGATCTCCCTCGCCACGCTGGTCACTGGCCCCTCGCGCACGGCGGACATCGAGCGCTCGCTCACAATCGGCGTGCAGGGGCCCTCGGACCTCCACGTGGTCGTCCTCGGATGACTGGCGTCAGGGTGATCCTCGGATGAGCGTCCCGAGGCCGTTCGTCGAGCGCTATCGAGACGCCCTCGAGAACGACGCGCTCAGCGAGAGCCTGCTCGCCTTCCAGCGCTCCTGGCGCGATACGCGCGATGCGCAGATCGCGGATCTCGAGGTGATCGCGGCGACGAAGGTCGATGCGCTCCGCGACGGCCTCGCGGCGATGAAGGACAGCGTGATCGCTGACCTGCCGGCGAAGGTCGCGCAGTTCCGCGCCGCCGCCGAGGCAGCCGGCGCGACCGTCTTCGAGGCCGCGAGCGCCGAGCAGGCGAACGAGTACATCGCCCGCCTCTGCCAGGACCGAGGCACGCGCACCGTCGTCAAAGGCAAGTCGATGGTGACCGAGGAGCTGTTCCTCAACGAGCACCTCGAGGCCGCCGGCATCAAAGCGATCGAGACCGACCTCGGCGAGTGGCTGCTGCAACTAGACGACGACCGTCCGAGCCACGTCGTGATGCCCGCGATCCATCGTCGCCGCCAGGAGATCGCCCGCATCCTCGAGCGCGAGCTGGGCGTCCCGTTCGATGACGACGACACCCCGGCGATGGTGCGCAGCGCCCGCACCGCGCTGCGCGAGCACTTCCTCTCGGCCGGCGTTGGCATCACCGGCGCCAACGCGCTGATCGCCTCCACCGGCTCGACGCTGCTCGTCACCAACGAGGGCAACGGCGAGCTGAGCGCGAGCCTCCCGCCGGTGCACGTCGTCGTCGCCGGGATCGAGAAGCTCGTCCCGACGTTCGCCGACGCGATGAAGCAGGTGCGCCTGCTCGCCCGCTCCGCGACGGGCCAGCCGATCTCCACCTACACCTCGTTCTTCACAGGCCCAGCACCGGGCCACGAGATGCACATCGTTCTTGTGGACAACGGCCGCCGCGCGATGGCGGCCGAGGACTGGTCGTCCGCCGCGCTGCGCTGCGTGAAGTGCGGCGCCTGCGCGAACGTCTGCCCGGCCTACCAGGTCGTCGGCGGCCACGCCTTCGGCCACGTCTACACCGGCCCGATCGGCCTCGTGAACACCGCCTTCCACCACGGCATCGAGGCCGCCGCCGGGCCGCAGTCGCTCTGCCTCTCCTGCGGTGCGTGCGAGACCGTCTGCCCGGTCGAGATCCCGCTCCCGCAGCAGATCCTCCAGGTCCGCCGCCGCGTCGCCACCGAGGTCGGCGTCCCCCGCTGGCGACGGCTCGCGATGCGCGCGTACACATCGAGGCGGTTGTTCGCCCTCGGCACCCGCGCCGCCGCGATCGTCGCGCTGCCGTTCCGGCGCGGGCGTTTCACGAAGGTGCCGTTCGGCACCCGCCGTCTCACCTCGTGGCGGTCCGCCCCCGCGCTGCCCCTCCGCCCCGCCCGCGCCCACTCCGCGCTTCGCGCGTCCGGCGGGGTGATCGCCCGTACCGAGGCCACCGGCCGCCGCGTCTCCCTGTTCATGCAGTGCGTCAGCGACCGCCTCACGCCCGAGGTCGTGTTCGCCACCGCCGACCTGCTCCGCGCGGCCGGCTGCGAGGTCGACGTCCCCGAGGAGCAGCACTGCTGCGGCCTGCCCGCGCTCGACTCCGGTGACGACGACAACGGTCGTCGCATGGCGCGGCAGACCCTGGAAACCCTCGCCGGCATCGACGACGTCGTGACCCCCGCCCCGAGCTGCGCGATCGCGATGCTTCACGACTACGAGCGCCTCTTCGAGGACGAACCGGTCTGGCGCGAACGCGCCCGCCAGCTCGCCGGACGCGTTTACGATCTGACCGGCTACCTCGCCGGCCCCGCTCGCCTCCCCGACGGGACGCTCGCCCGAGGCGACACCCGCCCCGTCGCGATCGATCGCTTCTGCCAGGGCGCCAACGTCCTCGGACGCGGCGACACCCTCGACGCCCTGGTTCGAGGTCTCACGGGCGCAGACGTCGTCCCACTCGCGGAGGCCGAGGTCTGTTGCGGATTCGGCGGCTCCACCTCGCTGGCCGCGCCCGACCTCAGCGCCGGCGTGCTCGAGCGCAAGCTCGACAACGTGCGCGCCTCCGGTGCGCACGTGCTGCTGACGGACAACCCCGGCTGCCTGCTCCACCTCCGAGGCGGCGCCGACGCGGCACACCTCGACGTCGAGGTGCTGCACGTCGCGGAGTACCTCGCGGCGCGCCTGCCCGGAGGGCGATGACGACAGCGGAGCCCCGGACGCAACTGAGGTAGCTAGTCGCGAGGCGGCTCATCGGCGATGATTCGCCCTCAACCTCAACGGGATGCGTCGGCGCAGACGAAGGACTTAGCTCCATGAAGGTGACCACGGGCTACGGCGAGGTTTGGCTGGGCGACATCAAGGACCAGGTGCAGCGCGCCGAGGCGGCCGGCTTCGACGGCATCACCACCGGGGAGCTGAAGCACAACTCGATCCTCGCGCTCACGCTTGCCGCCGAGCACACGGAGCGCATCGAGCTCGCCACTGGCGTCACGATCGCCTTTCCGCGGTCGCCCCTGGTCATGGCCCAGAGCGCCTGGGACCTCCAGGAATTCAGCAAGGGCCGGATCAACCTTGGCCTCGGTACGCAGGTCAAGGGCCACAACCTGCGCCGCTTCGGCGGCACCTGGACGCCGCCGGCGAAGCGCATCGAGAACTACATCGGCATGATGCGTGCGGTCTGGCGTTCGTGGCAGGACGGCGAGCGGCCCGAGTACGCCACCGACGATTACAACTACACGCTGATGACGCCAGCCTTCAATCCCGGCCCGATCGACTACCCGCACCCGAAGATCTCGCTCGCCAACGTTGGCCCCAGGATGGCCGAGGCCGCTGGGTTCTGCGCGGACGGCCTCCGCCCGCACGGCTTCATGACCGAGAAGTACCTGCGAGAGACGGTCCTGCCGGGGGTCAAGAAGGGCCTCGACCGCGCCGGCCGATCGCTCGACGACATCGACATCTCGGTCGGCGGCTTCAACGCCTTCGGCGAAGACGACAGCGAGGTCGAACAGTCGATCGAGGCGCTCCGCCGCCCCATCTCCTTCTACGGCTCCACCCGCAGCTACCACGGCGTCTTCCGCGCCCACGGCCTTGAGTCGCTCGGCATGCAGCTCCACGAGCTCTCCCAGCAGGGTCAGTGGGACAAGATGTACGACGCCGTCAATTTCGAGGTCGCGCTCGAGATGGCGAACGCCTCCACCTACGACGACCTCCCGCAGTTCGCGCGCGAGCACTTCGACTACGCCAGCCGCATCAGCTTCCCCACGCCCAGCGGTCGCGACCGCGGCGGCATGTACGGCGGCGATGCCAGCAAGGAGGCGAAGGCCGCCGTTCCGAGCGAAGAGCGCTTGCAGTGGTTGATCAAGGAGCTGCACGAGGTCTAGCGGCCTTGCCGTCGGCGCGACGAGCACGCTTCGGATGACCGCGCTCGATTGGCGGCCGCTCGCGCGCGCCGACTTCGAGCGCCTCCCCGAGATCGACCGTTCCGAGGTGATCGAGCAGCGCTACGAACTCGAGGATGGCGCCTTCGTCCTGATCGAGGACCACATCGAGGTCCCGCGCTGGAGCCAGGCCTATTACGACGCCCGGCTCCCCCGGCTCCTCGCCTCGCTCGACCACGACGGCGCTGGCTGGTCGGTCTTCGAGGCCGAGCGGCTTGTCGCGATCGCGGTCCTCGATGGTCGTTGGATGCGCGCCCACCGCGACACCCTCGATCTCACGTTCATCCACGTCACGCGCGAACTCCGAGGGACCGGTATCGGCGGTCAGCTCTTCGACCGTTCGGTCGCGTTGGCCCGGGAGCGGGGAGCGAAGCGGATGTACGTGTCCGCCTCGGACTCCCGGGCCACCGTCGACTTCTACAGGCGCCGCGGGCTCGGCGTGGCCGACCCACCTGACCCGGCGCTGCTTGCCCTCGAGCCGACGGATATCCACCTCGAATTGGAGTTGTAGGCTCGGCCCACGAGAAGGGGCCTGATGCCAATCTCGGACGAGACCCGCGAAAAGCTGGTTCGCAGCCATCGCTTTGGCGCCGATATGGTCGATATCGCCTCTCGCGCGCACTTCAAATGCGAGTATTGCTCAGCCGACATGCTCGGGAGCGTCGACGCGTACGAATGGAACTGGGAACGCGAACACATCACTCCGACCAGCGCCGGCGGCGAGGACGACTTAGAGAACTGGGCAATGGCCTGTCGAGTGTGCAACCAGCTCAAGGGACGTGGGACCCGCGGATCGACTGCGGAGATTCCCCCCGGGCGCGAAGAACTTGTCGCTGCCGCCCGCGCCCATGTTCAGGCGTTGCGAGCTGAGCGTCAGATCGAGCTCTCGACGGTGCGAGCGCTGGTCGCCGCGGAGGTAGATCTCTAGCCTGCTCGCCATCGAGGCCTGTCCCGACCCGCGTCACGGTATTGACCCTGTCGACGTAGGGCCTCCGGCCCTCGGCAGGGCGGTGTGGCTCAGCTACCGTTATGGTGTGGCTCGCGCGTACGTGGGCAAGCGCAGCAGTTGGGAGCGAGCTGATGGTGCGTATCCGCTTTGGGATCGGCGTCGCGATGTTCGCTATCGCCGGGTTGCTGGTTCGAGCCGCTGTGCCGCGCCTGATTCGGAGCCCTCGCGAGGATGTTCGCGGGCGCGGTGGCGTTCGCGATTGGCGTGGTGCTCGTCGGCAGCGGGGTCTGGTCGGCGCTGCGCAGGTGGCGCCGCGGCCGCGCGGCCGTCGAGGAGGTCACCCAGATCGCCGCCTACGCTTGCGCGCGGCATAACCGGTGCCGGTTGCGGGCGCGAGGTCGTCGAGGGCTCGCGTCGTCTCTTCGCGCGGCGTGTGCCGATCCGGCCCGCGCATCTGGCTGAGCGAGACGTGGTTTCATCCCGAGTCACATAAACCGCGCGCATCGCCCGCTCGCCAGATAGTCTGTGCTTCGAGACACGTTATTGTGCGAGCCGGAGGCGGGCCCGGTGGCGAAACGACGCCCGAAACGACGCAAGATCGCGAAGCGGCAGCCGCGGATGAGTGGCGAGGCGGCGGCGTACCTCAGCGTCGAGGCGCGCAGCACCGTGCTTGGGCAGCAGGCTACGGCCGCGGCGTACCGCCAAGGCGTGGCGCCGCTGTTTGCGCTGTCGGCGGCGCTGATCGCGGCGAGCGCGATCTTCGGGCACCTCGAACTCGGTTCCTCGGACGTTGGCTTACTGAGCTGGATCGCGATCGCGGTGACCGCGACGGCCTGGGTCGTGGGCGCCCTCGGGGAGCGGGTGCGCCTTGTGAGGCCGCCCGTGGCGCCAGTGACCACGGTGACGGCGACCAGCCGCCGGCGCCGTGACTTCGTCGACCGCGACCTCGCCGAGGCGAGCGCGGAGCGCTATGAGAACGAGACGCTGCTTGACCAGCGGCGGTTGTGGGCGCGCGCGTTCAGGCAGCTTGTCGCGCTGCAGACGGCGCTGATCGTCGCCGTCGAGCTCGCCGCCCGTTAGCCGGCGCGACCGACGGCGAGCCCGCCGATCATCGCGATCAGCCCGAGGGCGATCGTCAGCGCGAGCACGCCGATGCTGGTGACCCAACGCTCGTCCTCGACGTGGTAGATGACGTCGTGCATGTAGGTCGAGAAGGTCGTGAAGCCCCCGAGCACGCCGACCGTGATGCCGGTGCGCGCCGGCTCCGACAGGTCCCAGCGCTCCTCGGTCAGGCCGACGACCGCGCCCAGCACGAACGCGCCGAGGATGTTCGCGGCGAACGTGCCGCTTCCACGCAGGTCGAGGACGTTCGCGATGCCGGACGACAGCGCGTAGCGCGAGACGGCGCCCAGCGCCCCACCCGCCGCGACCGCCAGCAATACCTGCACGCACTCACCGCCTCTGGTCGCATCCAGTAGGCTCGCGCCGTCGAATCCCGAGCGTCGCAGTCTTGCCACCCCTGCGCAACGAGGAGCCGCACATGGCCGCACTGACCGTCGATCACCTCGTCTACGTCACCGCCGATGTCGACGCGACCAGCGATCAGCTCGGGGCACGCCTGGGCGTGCGGCCGGCCGGCGGCGGCAGCCACGTGGGCCGCGGTACGCGCAACACGCTGCTCTCCCTCGGCGCGGACGTCTATCTCGAGGTGCTCGGTCCCGACCCGGACCAGGAGGTGCAGCCCCCGGCCTCACGATTCCCGCAGCAGCCGCTGCTGCGTACCTGGGCCGTGAAGGCGCCCGAGATCGAGGTCGCCGTCTCAACCGCTCGCTCGCGCGGCTACGACCCGGGCGCGGTGAACGCGATGAGCCGCGCCCGTCCGGACGGGGTGCTGCTGGAGTGGCGGCTGACCTCGGGCGCCGGCGGCGGCCTCGGAATCGACGGCTCGGTGGGGCTGGTCCCGTTCCTGATCGACTGGGGCGACACCGAGCACCCGGCGCTCAGCACGCCCACCGGATGCAGCCTGACCTCCTTGCGCGGGGAGCACCCCAACGCCCCGGCGGTCACGCCCAGCCTCGCGGCGCTCGGCGTCGAACTCGAGCTGGGCGTGGGCGACGCGCCGGCGCTGATCGCGACGATCGAGACGCCGAACGGCGTCGTCGAGCTGCGCTAGGCGCACCGATGCACGCGTTCGAGATCGGCGAGCTGATCGAGCAGCAGACGGCGGGTGACACGCGCTACCTTGAGTTCCTGCGCGTGCTGGACCTCAGCAGCGGGCTGTACGTGCTCCCGGCCGGAGCTGAGGACACGCAGCAGCCGCACGCGGAGGACGAGGTCTACTACGTGCTCGCGGGCCGCGCGACGATCGCCGTCGACGGCGAGGATCGCCGGGTGGAGGCGGGCTCGATCGTTTACGTCGCGGCCGGCGTGGAGCATCGGTTCCACGACATCGAGGCTGACCTGCAGGTGCTGGTGTTCTTCGCCGGCGCGGACGGCCGCTAGGGCGCGGCGGCCAGGTCATATTCCTCGCGGACCGCCGCATCGAGGTCTTCGAGCGTGACGCTGTAGATCGCCTCGACGGCCTCCCCGAGCGTGGCCGTGCGGGCCGCGAACCAGAGGTTCTGCAACCCCTCGATCCCGCCGCGCTCCTCGATCAGGTAGCTCGCGAGCAGCGTGCCCCAGGCGCGACCACGAAGGGAATCTTCGTCCTCGATGGTGGCGAGCGGTCGCAGCGGCTCGATCCGGAAGTTGGCGACGATGCTGTCGCGTTCGCCGACCGTCACGTAGTGTGCGAGCCCCTCGATCAGCATCGTGCTGCTCGTGCGTCCCCACAGGTTGAGCGTGATGATGTGGGTGTACGCGTGGGCGCTCATCGCCATGTTGACCCACGGCGTCCCGTCGAGCGTGCCGCCACAGAGTTGGTGCACTTCCTGGCCGGACGCGAATCCGAGGACGTCCTGGCTCACCGCCGGCGCGAGCTGCTGCAACTGCTCGATCGACTCGTAGAAGTAGACGTCGATCGGCCCGCCGTATGACGTGCCGAGGACCGCGTTCGCCTGCGCGAGCGTGTCGAGGACGGCCCGATGGATCGCCTCCTGGTCGCGATTCGCCGTCGAGCCGGGCTGCGTGAACGTCCGGATCAGATCGGTGTTGAGCTCGCGCCACGTCTCGTTCAGGAAATCCGGCGCTGCCGCCTCCGGATCGGGAACGCAGAGCCCGAACGTCGATGTCTCGAGGCCCGCCGCCAGTTCCGCGCCGCCGAGCGCGGCGGCGATCGCCGCCACCTGGTCCTCGGCGACGGCGATCGCGGCGCCGTTCACGGACGCCCGGTCCCAGCGCTGGATCACCGTCGTGGCGACCAGCGGTCCGTGGCGCGACACGACCGCGCCAAACCGGCGTGGCTCCCCAAACGAGCAGGTCCGCGTGGCGGTGACTATCACCGCCACGTCACCGAGATCCGGCAGCGGCGACTCGCGCAGGTTCAGGACGAAGCAGCCCGCCTCCATCGCGTCGACCCGCGCGCCGAACCCGCGGGACGCCGCCGCCGCGTCGTCGTACAGCTCAGCGGCTGTGATCGCGTGCACGGCGGTGAGCCCGTCGCGGCCCACCAGGTGCGCGATGTGACCGGCCAGCGCGAGGCCGGGTCCGTCGCTCTCCGAGAGCAAGATCGGGTCGGTCTCGGCGTGCGCCTCGTAGTCGATCGGCGCGTCGCGCCACACGCGGAAGCTCTCCGCTACCTCCGTCAGGCCATCCGCGCGCAGGACGAACGATGAGAGGTCGTCGGGTTCGATCGCCACATCGGCGTTCGTGAGCAGCTCGGCGAGTGAAGCCGGCGCGATCGCCGTCTCGACATCCGGCGTCGCGGACGTTGAGGTCGGGGAGGAGATCGAGCTGCAGCATCAGACCGAGCAGCTCGGGCGCGCGGTCGATGCTCCCGAACTCCAGCACCTGGACGCCGCCGAGGAGCCGTCCGCGCTGCAGGATGCCAAAGGTCTGCGTGAGCTCCGAGTCGTAGCCGCGAACTCGGATCACGATCCGCCACGCCTGCGCGTGGTCGAGGCCTGGCAGCTCAAGCTCGAGCAGCTCGACCCAGCTCCCGAGCTGGAACGGCGTCCCCTGTTCGAACGTGGCGCGGTGGAAGGACAGCTCGTAGCCGCCCTCCCTGCCCAGCCGGTCGAGGTCTCGACCGGTGACCTCGAGCGTCTCGAAGTGGCGGGCGGCCTGCTCGTTGTCGGCCGCCCCGGACTCGTCGGAGATCTCCAATTCGAGCGTGAGCAGCCCGTAGTCCCGCCGCTGCAACACCAGCGCCGCCAGGTCGTCCGTCGACAGCTCCGCGAGCGCGGCACGGCAGGCCTCCTCGGACACCGCAGGCGTCGCCTCCGGCGTCGTCTCGTGTTCAGGCTCGCTGCCACCGCAGGCAGCGGCGACCAACGCGGCTACCAGGGCGAGCAGCAAGGCCGGGCGTACGAGCGTCATCTGGCGTCCTCGGCCGTGAGCCGATCGGCTCACACGTTCCTGACGATCATCGGCCTGTTGCGATCGTTCGGTAGCGGCGGCGCGGAGCTCCGAGCCAGTTGACAGCGGAAAACTAATGCTAATAGTTTGTGCTGGACAAAACTAATGACAGTAGTTTGGAGGCCACTCATGAGATTCGTCCAGGTGCTGCTCCATATCGAGGGACTCGCGATCGGCGGGGCGGCGATCTGGCTGTTCTTCGCTCACACCGAGCTCAGCTGGCTCTGGCTCGCGCTGCTCATCCTCGCCCCCGATCTCGCGTTCGTCGGCGTTGCCTTCGGCGGATCGGCGGCGACGAGGGCCTACAACCTGACCCACACCTACGTCGCGCCGGTGGCACTGGCCGGTGCCGGTCTCGCGACTGGCGAGGAGCTGCTGCTTGGTCTCGTCTTCATCTGGGGGGCGCACGTCGGCGTCGACCGGTTCGCCGGCTACGGGCTCAAGTACTCGCTGGCGCCCAAGTCGACCCATCTGCAGCGCGTCGCTGAGCCTGGCGCGCAGCGCGCCGTCAGCGAGTCAGCCGCGCCCGCGGCCACCACGCCGGCGTGAGCCCGCCGCGCGCCAGCCTCGACCGGGACGGCGTCCTCGACGCTGCGGTCGTCCTCCCCGCCGCGGCGGACACCGCACTCCTCGCGCTAACAGCGATCGCCGACGCCGTCGACACGGAACCGCCCTCGCTCTACAGCCATGTCTGCGGCATCGCTGGCGGCGCGCGCTGAGCAGGGTCGATCGAGCCGGACCGTGGGCGCGGTCGACGCGACGGTCTAGGCTGCGGCCTCGTCCTCGCGCGCCGCCTCGACCACGATCGGATCGCCGATCGCCTGTCGCACATACCAGAGCGCCCCCGCGCCGCCGACCTCGAAGCGTTGCCACGTCGATGCCGCGCCGCCCACCGTGCGCTCGTAGGAGATCACGATCCACGCGTGGTTCTCGCTCGGTGCCTCGGCAGGGCAGTCGAATGAGCGGCCGGCGGCATCCTCGTAGGTGTCCCAGTCCAGCGTGCCGCCGTTGCGATGCTGCTTCGGCCAGCGCTCCTCGTAGAGCCCGTCCTTGCGTTGTGTCTCGAAGCGCGCCGGCGCCGGCTCCTGCGCCCACGACGAGCTGAGCACCGCGATCTCCGCGCGCTTCGGCGTGAGGTTGTTCGTCACCGCGATGTTGACCGTCACGGCCTCGCGGTTCGAACCGCCGGCGCTCATCACGATCTTCGGGGTCGCGTCCGCCACGCGCCGCCGGAACTCCTCGGCCTTGCGACGCTGTTCTTCCTGTCTCTTGCGCTCTGCCTCCGCCTCCAGGCGGGCGCGCTTTTCTCGGTCGATCGCTTCCTGCCGCTCACGCGCTTCGCGCTCGATCTGGTCCTGGCGTTCGCGTTCGATGCGCTCCGCCTTTTCACGCCGCTCGCGTTCGATGCGTTCCGCCTCGGCCCGAGCTTCGTTTTCGATCCGCTCGGCCTCGGCCCGCCGTTCGCGTTCGATCCGGTCGCGCTCTTTCTGCTCTTCGCGGCGTCGTTTCGCCTCGGCCTTCACACGCTCTCGCTTCTCGCGCTCGGCGGCCTTGCGCTCCTGGCGGATGCGAGCCTCCTCGGCGGCCAGCCGCTCAATCCGTTCGCGTTCCTCCGCCTCGAGCTGCTCGCGAGCGATGCGGTCTTCTTCGCTCTCGTTCGGGTCAGGGGGCAGGTCGATGACCGGCGTGGCGGCGCTCGCCTCCGACTCGATCTCCACCCCGCCCGAGACTTCCGCATCGAGCTTGAATGCGGGTGCCGCCGCCTCGGCGACATCGTCACCATCGGCGGCCGAGGCCCCCTCGGTCGGCTCGCGGTCGCGTCGTTTGACCTCGAACCGTTCGATCTCGTTGGCGAGGTGCTCGGCCTCGATCTCGATTGGGAGCTCGGATGCGCGCGCGCGGACGATCGCGGCCTCCAGCCGCGCCAGGCGGCGCTCCAGGCGCTGGACGTTGTCGGGCATGCCGACCAGTCGGCGGCGCACGGTCTCGAAGGCGCCGCTGGTGATCTGCACCACCAGCGTCACGAGCAGCAGCGCCACGATCGGCACGATGAAGAGGAAGAACGTTTGCTGTGTGATGGTGTCGTCCATGGGAGCTTGGACCTCGTGTGGGCGTGCTTCGAAATCTCGCTTCGGCGAACGCGCTTACCGGGTGCCGACGGGTCGGCAGCGCCATTCTCTCTATTCATCGTCGGACGTAATTGGTTGGTTCCGAAGATCCTAAGCGCCTCCCCGGAAAAATCTATTGAGGAGGGGGTTGACATCCGATAACGAACGTGTATTCGCACTGAGTGAACAATCGTTCTCGAAAACGGTCGTTCACTCATCTCGGCAGAGCGTTCCGAGGAAACAGGGGAAACCGATGAGCTACTACAAGCGATTGCTGAGCCTGGGCCGCAACGGTGGTGGTCCCTCGTACCGCGAGGCGAACGACGACTACGCGCGGATGCTGGATGCGCGTTACACGCTGTTCAGGCCACTGGCCGATCACCGAGTGCGGCGCTACCGCTAGGGGCGCGCTCGTGACGACCGACGCTCCAGCCGCCACCAGCTCGTCCACCCTCCGCGAGCAGTTCCTCGAGGCTCGGCGCGCCGAGATCCTCGAGGCTGCTCGTGGCGTCTTTGTGCAAGAGGGCTGCGACGCCGCCTCGATGCACCAGATCGCGAAAGCGGCTGGCGTCAGCGCGGGCAACATCTACCGCTACTTCCCGAACAAGGAAGCGCTGATCGTCGCCGTCTGCGAGGACTGCGAGGCGGCCGATCGCGAAAAGTTCGCGGCGATGAGCGCGGCGAACGTCTCGCCGCTCGGCGCCCTGTTCGCCGTGGGCGACGACGCCTTCAGCCAGTTCGCGGAGGAAAACGCCCGCGAGAGCACGATGCTGATGCTGGAATCGGCGCTCGTCGCGGCACGTCACGCTGAGTTCGGTCCGGCGGTTGAACACCAGATCGCTCAGATTCGAGATTCGCTGACGGCGCTCGTGGGCGGCGCTCAGGAGGCAGGCGAACTCGATCCGTCGGTCGACCCGCGAGCGCTCGGCGAGCTGCTGCTTTCCGTCGTCTCCGGCCTCCGGCTGCTCCAGCTGCAGACGAACGGCGACGTCAACACGGACGGCATGTGGTCGCTGCTGGAGCGGATCGTGCACGGCTTCGGTACCGAGGGCGTTGCGAGCGAGCTCAAGGCGGCCCACTAGCAGCCGCCCGCGCCAGCTAATCCCCAATCCCAGAGCGGGCCGCGAGGCCCGCTCTGTTACTTCCTCCCGCGATCGAGGCCTCGGCGTATGGTGACGGCCTCGTGAGCTTGACGATCGTCGACGGCATGAACGTGATCGGCTCCCGTCCGGAGACGCGCTGGTGGCGCGACCGCGATCGGGCAATGCGCGACCTGGTCGACGACCTCGAGGCACTCGGCGATCAGCCACCGTTGCTCGTGGTCTTCGACGGATACCCGATCGACGATCTCGACCCGGACGGTGTCGAGGTGGCGTTCGCCGCGCGTCGCGGTCCGGACGGCGCTGACGACCTGATCGTCGAGCTGATCGAAGATCACGAAGCGCCGGAGTCCGTCGTCGTCGTCACCTCCGACGCCGCGCTACGCCGTCGAGTGACCGCGCGTGGAGCCTTGGTCGAGGGCGCGCGCAGTCTGCTCCAGCGGCTCTAGCGCTGCGGCGGGGGAGGCTGGGCCGGGGCCGGCGTTCGGGCCGCCTCGGCCGTGCTGATCGGCTGCGCCCGAAGTGGGACCTGGTCCTGCGGCACGGCGTCGTCGGGCCACTGGACGCCGTCGATCTCGAGGCGTTTGATACGCGCGATCCCGTCGCCCGAAACCGATACAAACACGTCGGGCGGTTCCGGCGGATCGCCGGTTCCTTGCGGGATGAAGTAGTGCCCGAGATCGGGATAGCTGACTCGTAGCGGCGAGCCGGACTCGACGCGTGCCAGCAGCCAGGCCTCCCCTTCCCGCCACTCCTCGCGAGGGAGCAGCCGCGCGTTTACCGTGATCGGCTCCCAGTAACGGCCCCGATCCTGGAATCGGACATAGACGATCTCGCCCTCACGATGGCCGTCCCCAGGGATTCCCGCCAGGTCCTCGGCCGCATAGCTGAGGATCACGAAGTCTCCACGCAGCGGGTCCCGCGGATCGACCGGCCGCGACTCGAGCACGATCTCGAGGCCGCCCAGCCGCCGCTCCTCGCGCACCACCAGCGCCAGCACGAACAGCGCCTGCACCGCCACCAGCGCGGCGAAGACGAGGAGCCGCCGGTGCCTCTGCACCCAGCTCACGCAGCACCTCCCTCTGTGATTTCGTCACGCAGGACGCGCCTGCCGCGTTCCAGCAGGAACGCGAGCACGAGCAGGAAGAGGCCGGCGCCGGCGAACACGGCGCCGGTCTGGGCGTAATCGCTGAACAGATCGAAGTACCGGCTCAAGGCGAACACCCCCAGGTAGGCGAGCGCCGCGTTGATCCACCACTCACGCCGCAGCGCGAGACCCAGCCAGACGAGGTTCGCGGTCAGTGCCAGCGCCAGCACCCAGAACCCGGCGGTGTAGATGATGAGTCGCTCCTCGGCGTTGTCGCGCGGGTTCGTCCCCACGACGAACGACCAGACCAGCAGCAACACCAGCGTCAGCGCCGTTGCCACGACCGGCCGGCGCACGGTGGCCGCGATCCGAGGCCAGCCGAGTGACGGCTCGTTCGCCAGCGCCGTCGCCGCCAGGCCGCCGAGCACCAGCAGCAACGGCAGCACCACCAGCGCGGTTCCCGGCACCGTGTCGATGCCATCGCCGACGTCGAAGTGTCGATAGAACCCGAGCACGTAGATCGCTGCGAACACCGTCATCGCACCCGCGATCCGGAGCGGATCGATGAACGGCTCCCAGCCGAACCGGCGATTCACCTCGCTCGCGATCAACAACCAGATCCCACCGCCGGCGATCAGCATGAGCGCCCCGCCGTTCCGCGTCTCCAGGACCGAGCCCTCACTCTGGCTCTCGAAAATGAGCCAGAAGACCGCGAGCACCGCCGCGGCCAGCATGTACGGCTGCGACCGCAGCAGGTAGGCGAGCAGCACCGAGGTCAGCACCACCGGCAACAGGAGCGGCGATGGGTTGAAGTCGATGTTGTATTGCTGGCTGATCAGCGCCAGATCGCCCAGGAACGCACCACTGCCCACGAGCAGCACTCCCTCGCCGGTCTTGCGCATCGCCGGCGCGCCGAACCGCAGCCAGTAGCCGGCGGCGAGCACTCCCACCATCAGCGCCACCCCGCTCGTGAGCTTCGTCAGCTTCGGGATCTCGTCCCAGTTCTGCGAAATCACGAGAATCAAGCCCAGCACCACGAGGCCCGCGCCCAGCAGCGAGAAGATCGGCACCAGCCGTGCGCCCGTTCCCGCCGGCGCCGGCTCCGTTGCCAGGATCTGCCCGCGCTGATCCGAGGAGATCAGTCCGGATTCGACCCATGCGGCCGAGCGCTGTTCGAGTTCGTCACGGAACGACAACTGAGCTCCGATCCTCCGGCGGCGGTTCCCGCCCCAATACAGCTTCGACGACGGCGCGAAGAGAGACTAGGTACACATGCACCACGCACCCAGGGTCACGCCTCGCCGCTGTTCCGCGCCGTCGCCGGGACGCCGTAAACGCTACGCCAGCAACGTTTTCAGCAGCGCTCGAGTCCGTTCCGCGTCAGCCGCCGCCGGCGCGAACTCCGAGGCGACGAAGTCAGTCACCCCCGCGTCCGCCATCCCACCGATCATCTCCGCGACCTCCGCCTCGGAACCGACGATCGCCACCTCCGCCGGTGTTGCCACGCCCTCGCGATCGAACATCGCACGATACGAGGGCAGCTCGCCGTAGATCGCCGAGGTGCGGTCAATCTCCGCGCGGATCGTCGCGGCGTCGTCGGTCACACAGACGGGGAGCCCCGCGATGATCCGAGGCGCCGGTCGTCCGGCGGCGGCGGCCGCCTCGTTCAGCCGCGGCGCGATGTGTTCACGCACTGTTCGAGGCCCCACCCAGGAGAGGATCGTGCCCTGGGTTCGCGCGCCCGCCACACGAAGCGCCTGCGGTCCGAGCGCCGCCGCCACCACCGGTAGCGGCGTCACGGGCGCGCCGAAGACGCTAGCGGTTGTCTGGTACTGCTCGCCCTCGAACTCCACGCGCCCGGCTTCGAGCAGTGGCAGTAGCACCGAGAGGTACTCGCGGAGGCGGCCGATCGGCTGCTCGAACCCGATCCCCAGCTCGGCCATCATCGTTGCGTGCGACAGCCCGATCCCCAGCGTGAAGCGCTCACCGAGCACGCTGCGTGCGGTCAGCGCCTGGCCGGCCAGCACCATCGGGTGCCTCGGGAAGATCGGGATGATCGCGCTGCCGATCTCGATCGCTGGCACCCGCGTGCCAACCAGCGTCAGCACCGTCAGCGCGTCGAATCCGCCGGTCGGGTGTTCTGCCATCCAGTAGCTCGCGAAGCCGTCCTCGGCGGCCTGCGCCGCGTGTTCGGCGACCCGATCGACCGAGGCGTGCCGGGTCAATCGCGTTCCGCTGATGCCGATCCGCATGCTGCGCCGTCCCCTGCTGTTCGCCGCGCGGTCGGCGGTCCACTCTACGCACCGGATCGCACGATCGAGGCGGCTTGTACACTCCGCGCGCTATCCAGGAGACGGCCTCGCCGGCGGTCTCGCGCGCGGGAGGACGCCATGACCACCGCCCAACCAGCCGAGATCCAGGGCGAGGTCGCCCCGCGCTTCGAACGCGTCCGCGAGGCGTTCGCCGCGAACTTCGAGCAGCATGACGAGGTCGGCGCGTCGCTGGCGGTCTTCGTGGACGGCGACCCGGTCGTCGACCTCTGGGGCGGCCGCATGCATCCGGATCGCGACGACCCATGGGAGCGCGACACGATCGTCAACTGCTGGTCGATGACCAAAGGCATGACCGCGACCTGCGCCCACATCCTCGCCGATCGAGGCTTGCTCGATTACGACGCACCCGTCGCCAGCTACTGGCCGGAGTTCGCGAAACACGGCAAGGAATCGATTCCCGTCCGCTGGTTGCTGTCACACCAGGCGGGCCTCGTCGCCGTCGATCCGCCGCTGCAGCCGCGCGCCCACGAGGATTGGGACACGATGGTCCGGGCCCTCGAGGAGACGACGCCGCAGTGGGAGCCAGGCACGAAGAACGGCTACCACATGGTCACGTTCGGCTGGCTGGTCGGCGAGGTGATCCGTCGCATCTCGGGCGCCTCGAGCGTCGGCGCGTTCTTCCGCGACGAGGTGGCGGGACCGCTCGCCGCCGACTTTTTCATCGGAACCCCTGCTTCCGAGGACCATCGCATCGCGACGATCATCCAGCCCTCGCCCGGCGCGCTCAGCGTCCGCAACCCCGACCCGGATGCGCCGGTCAACCCCCCCTGCTGGTGCGCTCGCTGCTCCCCGGGACCGACGTGCTCGCCGCGCCGAACAGCCGAGGCTGGCGCGGCGCCGAGATCCCGGGGCGAACGGCCATGGCAACGGGCGCTCGGTCGCGACCGTCTACAGTGCGCTCGCGCAGGGCGGGACGGCGGGCGACGTACGGCTGATGAGCCCGCAGCGCGTCGACATCGCGCGCGAGGTGCAGGTCGAATCACCGGACGCGGTGCTCACGATCCCGACGCGTCGCTCGCTTGGCTACATGCACGCGATCCCCGGCACCGGCGACAAGCGCGGTCCCGAGGCCTTCGGTCACGGCGGCGCCGGCGGCTCGACCGGCTTCGCCGATCCGGAGCACCGCATCGGCTTCGGCTATGCGATGTCGAAGATGTGGGCCGGCGAGTTCGGCACGATCGACCCGCGCGCGCAGTCCCTGGCCGGCGCCGTCTACGAGTCGCTGGGGGTGAAGACGGGCGACTAGACCGTCTCCAGGCGGTACACGCGCGCCGCGGTGTCGTGGAACATCGCCGCGCGCTCGCCGGCGGAGTGGCCCGCGGTCAGCTTCTTGAACTGGTTCCACAGCACCGTGTAGTCGCACGACAGCTTGTCGACCGGGAAATTGCTCTCGAACATGCAGCGGTCGGGACTGAACGCCTCGATCGTGTGCTCGTACCACCGCCGGTTCGCCTCCAGCAGCTCGTCCGAGGTCGGCGGCCGCTCCCGCTCGTCCCAGCCGAAGCCGTTGATCTGCATCTGGATGCCGCCCACCTTCGCCACCACGTTCGGGCAGCTCGCCAGCTCGCTGATCGCGGGACGCCAGGCCTCGAAGATCTCGTCCTGCCGGCCGGCATACGGGCCGACGCCGAGCGGCCCGGCGAGGTGGTTGAGGATGATCGTCGTGTCCGGGAACGCCCGCGCGAGGTCGGTCGCCTCGGCGATCTGCGGGTGATAGAGCCAGCCCTCGAAGCTGAGGTTGTAGCGCTCGAGGTGCGCGTAGCCTTCCCGGAACTTCGGATCGAGCAGCACGTGCTCCGGCGACGTGGCGCGGCTGTGCAGGGCCTCGAATCCGTCCCAGGCCGCGCGGTGGCGAATCCCTCGGAACCGCGTTGGGCTCGCCGCGAGCTGAGCTTCGAGCACCGCGACCGCGTCACCGAGCATCAGGTCGGCCGTGCCGACGATGCCGGTGCAAGCGCGCACCTCGCCGCTCCTGGCGGCGCTCTGCTCCGCGACGCCCTCGACGAACTCCGTCTCGCCGACGACGCGCAGCTCCTCGGGCCCCTCGTCTCGGTACATCGAGCTGCACTCGATGAACACGGTCTGGCGCACGTTGTGCCCGGAAACATCGTCGACGAGGTCGTCGAGCAGGTAGACGTTGCCGGGCCGCTCCCAGAGGTGATGGTGGGGGTCGATGATCGGAAGCTCGGGTTCCAATGCGGCTTCTTCGGTCAGGGCGAGCCAGTCGGTCGTCATTGCGTGCCTCCGTCAGCCGGCCGGGCCGAGGATCGCGCGTTAGGCGATCGCGCCGCTCTCCCGGAGCCCGGCGATCTCCTCGGCACTGTAGCCCGCCTCGGAGAGGACGGCGTCGGTGTCGCGGCCGAGCGGTGGCGAGGCTCCCTGCGCGGCGAGCGGCGAAGCGCTCATGCTGATCACGGGGCCGACCTGGCGCTGCGGGCCGCTGAGGTCGTGATCCAGCTCCACGATCCCCTCGTTCGCGATCACCTGCGGGTGATCGACCATGTCCTCCGGGAAGTTGAGCTGACCGTTCGGGACGCCGTGCTCCGTGAAGATGTCCTCCCACTCCGAGGTGGCGCGCGATCGGACGCGCTCCTCGATCTCCGCGACCCGCGCGGCCGCGTTTGCCGACCAATCGGCGTCCATCGGGTTGAACGCCGGATCCGCGATCCCGAGGAAATCGGTGTCGAGCGCGGCCCGCACCTTCTCGAACAGCGTCGGTGACAGCGCCCCGATCGCGATCGCGCCATCGGCGGTGCTGTACGCGCGGTAGTAGATGTTCCCGGCCCCGAGGATCGCGAGCGGATTGTGCGCCGCCAGCAGCTCCGGGTAGGTCGCCCCCGACTGCTGGAGTTGGTGCACGCTCTCCATCCGCTGGTAGTTCGCTTCGTCGGCGGCGGGAAGGTCACAGACCGAGCTGCCCTGGAATGCGAGCGCTGTGCCCAGCAGCGTGCTCTCGACGATCTGACCTTCGCCAGTGCGTTCCCGGTGGTAGAGGGCGGCGCACACACCCCACGCGATCGCCAGACCGGTCCCGTAGTCAGCGATCGCCGTGGAGCTGATGATTTTCGGCCTCCCGCTCTCCGGCTCGAACTTGCCTTCGCCCACCATCAGCCCGGAAATCGCCTGCGCAATGATGTCGTAGCCGGGACTCTGCGCGAGCGGGCCCTCACGTCCGAACGCGGTGTTGTCGACGTAGATCAGGTCCTCGCGCAGCGCTCGTAGCGTCTCGCAGTCGATTCCCAGCTTCGCCGGCACGTCCGGTCGGTAGTTGATCACCACCACGTCGACGCTCGGGATCAGCTTGTGCACGACCGCTTGCGCCTCCGGTTTCTGCAGCGCGAGCACCAGCGACCGCTTGCCACGGTTCAGCGTCTGGAACAACTTCGACTCGCCCGGCATGAACTGGGAGAAGAGGCGCCACGGCTCACCCTCGGGCGGCTCGACCTTGATCACCTCGGCGCCCATGTCCGCGAGGTTCTGGCAGCCGAACGGCCCCGCGATGATCTGCGTGAATTCGAGGACGCGAATCCCGTCGAGTGGTCCGGACGCCATGGTGTCTCCCTCTGCACATGCGGGCTGTATGTCGGCGAGATAATAGCGATCCAGAGGCCGGACGCGCGGCCTGGTCAGTCGGTCTGAGCGGCGCCTCGCTAGTAGCGGATCACCACCAGGCTGTCCGCCGCCGACTCCGCGCCCCACACCTCGCCCGGTCGCCCGAGGAGCTGCCGCACGTTCGAGGGCGTCGCCGGCAGCGGGAAGACCGTGAACTCCTCGCGCTCCGGCTCGACCAGCACAATCGAGTTGCCGCCGAAGTCGGTCAGCCAGACGCGATCCGCCTCGTCCACGTAGACCGCGTATGCCCGAGGCGTCTCGCCGGGCAGCCGCCACTCGGTCCACTCGCCGGTATCCGGCTCGTAGCGACCGACCTGCCCCGCGTTCCACTCGGCGATCCACGCATCGCCGGCCGAGTCGAACCAGACGCGCCGCACGCCCGATCCGGCTGTCGGCGGATCGAGCTCCTCGATGTTTCCGCTCTCAAGATCGATCGCTCCGAGGTAGCTCCCCGCCAGCGAGGCGTAGTAGACGTCGCCGTTCGGCGCGCTCGCGATCCCGTACGGACCGCGCCCGCGCGGCGAGTCGAAGACCTGCATCTCCTCGGACGCCGGGTCGAACACGCCGTAGATGCCGTTCTGCCCCGTGAACCAGAGCCGGCCGTCGCCGTCGAAGGCGGCCGTGTTCAGGTTCGCGTTCGGGCGGTTCGCAGGGAGCCGGAAGACGCGCACCTCGTCCGTCGCGCCATCCACGCGCACGATCGCGTTCTGCCCGCCGTCGGTCACCCACGCCGCGCCATCGGCGTCGACGATCACGCCGTGGGGCCGCGATCCCGGTCCGAGCGGAATCTCGCGCACGTCGCCGGTCACCGGATCGAGCCAACCGAGCGTTCCGTTGCCCTGGCCCGTGTACCAGACACCCCCGTCGGCGGCCGGCGCCACATCGTGTGGACGCGATCCGGCGACGACCGGGTACGCCTCGAGCAGGGGCTCGAAGGCGGCCTGGGGCGTCTCGGTCGGAAGCGCGGTCGCCGCTTCGGTGGCCTCGGCAGCCGCCGTTGTCGCTGGCGGAGGAGTGGACGTCTCCGTCGCCACCGGCGTGGCGGCTGGTCCCGCGGGCGTGGCCGATTCGTCTGCATTCGTGCAGGCGACAAGCACGAGGCCCACCGACGCCAGGAGGGCGATACACACGCGGAACTTCACCGGCGCTCCGAATCGCGGCGTGTGGGAGGGGTGTCGATCCTGCCTCGCGCTCGCGCGGCGGAACGGGCAAGATGCGCGGGCCTCGGCCGCCGCCTCTCTCCGGGCGGGCACAGGAAGAAGGGCCTCGATGCTGACGTTCAAGCACTACACCGTCGCCGTACACGACCTGGACGAGGCGGTCGCCGACCATCAGTCCCGCTTCGGCATGGAGCCGACGGGCGAGAAAGCCTACAACGGCATCGGCAAGTTCGACTTCGTCCCGATGGGCTACGACGGCCAGACGATGCTCCACCTCCTCCAGCCGCGCACGGACGAGGAGAGCCCGATCGCGAAGCTGATGAGCGAGCGGGTGAACCCGTTCAACCCGCACGGCGAGGGCATGTACCTGATGGCCTACGAATGCAACGACGTGGACGCCTTCTGCGCCCAGATCGAGGAACACGGCGGCCGCGTCAACCGCGCGCCCGGCTCCACGAACGCCTGGGTCCACCCGACCGCGTCGAACTTCGTACTGATGGAGCTATTCCAGAAGTAGCTCCGCGTCCAAGTGGCTCCCGTCAGTAAACGGACAGACGGGTATCCGCATAACGATTACATGCGTGTCCGTCGACGCAGTACAGTTCCCGCGTGCGGCGGATCGAGAGGACGCGACCGATGACGAACGAGCAGGAAGACGCGGGCGGCGGCGGGGACGCGGGCGGCGCGGACGCGGCCGACGGCGGCTCGTCCGGGCAGGACATGCAGAGCCGGTTCAACGACGCGATCGCGAAGCTCGGCGGCCCCGGCGAGCAGCTCATCGTCCTCGGCGCGGTGTTGCTCGTGTTCGTCGACGTCTTCGGAGACCTGATCCTCGACGAGTGGGGCGTCAGCACTATCCAACTCGTTCCGGCGTGGTTCGTGATCGCCGCGGTGATCATCCACCGCTTCCGGGGCGGCGCGTTGCCGATCGGATACGCGTTGCTGCTCGCGGTGCTTGGCCTGGTTGCGGGCTTCGTTCAGGTACGCGAAGTGCTCGGCGATCTCGAGAATAGCCTCTTCGATCGCGACAGCGCGTCGATCATCTTCGCTCTCATCTCCTGGGTTGGCGGCATCTTGATGCTGCTCGGCGCGATCCAGCTCTGGCCGACCGTCAAGAACGGCTGATCCCGACGAGTTCACGAGGTGGCGGCTCACCTGAGGCGCCACCTCGGTCCAGAGGAGCGGGGCTGGCGCCTGCGCAGCCAGGCCCTCGCGTCCGTTGATGTCCTCGACCCCCGGCGCGCGCGCGTCCACCGCCTCTGACGGACTGTCCGAGGCTGAACGCCGCCGCGCCGAATCGATCCCCGCCGCCGCCCTGCTGATCGCCCTCACCGCCGTGGCGCCGCTCGCGATCGATATGTTCCTGCCCTCGATGCCGGCGATGGCCGAGGAGTTCGGCATCCCCTCCTCGACGATTCAGCTCGCGGTCTCCCTGTTCCTGCTCGCCTTCGCCGCTTCGCAGCTCGTTTACGGCCCCGCCTCGGATCGGTTCGGCCGCCGGCCCGTGCTGATCGCCGGCCTCGCGCTGTTCGTGGCCGGCGGAGCGATCGCGCTCGTCTCGCCCTCCGCCGAGGTGCTGATCGCCAGTCGTGTCGTCCAGGGACTCGGTGGCGGCGCCGGCCCGGCGATTGCCCGCGCGATCGTCCTCGACGTGTTCGGGCGCGATCGCGCCGGGCGCGTCCTCGCTTATATGACCATCGCCACCCCGCTCGCCCCGGCGATCGCGCCGATCATCGGAGGTCTGCTCCAGGAGGTGTTCGATTGGCGCGCCGTCTTCGTCACGCTCGTCGCGCTCGGCGTCTCCCTCATCGTCGCCTATCGTTTGCTGATCCCCGAGACGAACCGTCGACCCGATCGAGGGGCAACCAACGTCGGACAGATGTCGCAGAACTACGGCGGCCTCTTCCGCAGCCGTTCCTTCGTCGCCTACTCGCTGGTGATCGGCCTCATGTTCAGTGGTCAGCTCGTCTTCATCTCCGGTTCCTCGTTCGTGTTCATCGATGAACTCGGTCTCTCGGCGGGCTTCTTTGGCCTCGGCTTCGGCTTCGTCGCGGTCGGCATTATGAGCGGCGCGTGGCTCTCGAGCCGGTTGATCGGCCGCTGGCGTGACACGAACATCGTGCTCCTCGGAGCCGTCGTCGCGGCCGGTGCGAGCGCCGTCATGGCCGCGCTCGCCTGGGCCGGCGCCGCCAACCCCTGGGCCCTCCTCGTGCCGATGTTCGCGACCGCCGGTGGCTTCGGCATCGCCAGGCCGCCCGCGATGGCGGGCGCGCTGATTCCGTTCCCGCAAATGACTGGACTCGCCTCGGCCGTGCTCGGCTTCGCGCAGATGATCTTCGCCGCCACCTACAACAGCGCCTTCAGCGCACTCGTCGAGGTAGACCAGGTCGCGATGACCAGCGGCATCGCCGCCGCCGCGGTAGTCGCTCTGGTGGCGATCCTCGCGCTGCGACCGCCTTCCTCCACTGGATTCCGCCCCGAGGCCGCGGCAGTCGATCGGTGACCTCCGCCTCTGCCCGCGACGCCCCGAATTCAGTAGCCTGAGCGCCGAAAGGACGGCGGATGCGCTTCACGAGGCGTTCCCGATCGCTGCTGGGTTCGAACCAGGCGCTCGTGCGCGTCCTGGTTGCGGCCGTCTTCCTCGCTACGGTCGTCGCATCGCTTCCGCTCTCCGCGGCGATCGGGCACGCCAGCGAACCGGGCCCGCGGTGCTCGAACCGCCGGGCGACCTGACCGCGACCGAGCTCGCAAACCTCATCCGCACACATCCCCGCGCGCAGCTGCTGGAGGCGGAGGACATCGACGCGCTCGCGCGGCTGGTTGAGGATCCTGCCGTCACCCAGATCGAGATCGCGCCACCGCTCGGCAAGCCTGTGATCAAGGATGTCGGTGTTGGGATCGTCAAGACCGACATCAATCTGACCAGGTTCTCGAACACGGAATCGGGCGTGTCGTTCCGGCTGACCGGCGGCATCACCATTCCGATCGGCGTCGAGGACGGCCGGATCGTCCTCGATGTGCCCGAGCGGTACAGACGCTTCACCGGCGCGGTCGACGGCTACCTCGACCAGTTCAACCGCGCCTTCGCGGACAGCGGGCGCCGGATCGCCTCAATCAGCAAGAATGAGGGCTCGTTCCTCGAGATCACGGTCGAGCCGGTTTCGAATGCTCGCATCGGCGACGGCGAATGGGACGCGAGCCAGCACCCGACCGATACGCCCGGCAGCGCCGGCACCAGTGGGTAGCCGGGGTCACGCCCTCGGCGCGCTGGGCATTGGGCCGAACCGGCGTACGAGTAGCAGGAAGTTCAACGTCGTCACGAGGCCCGCGCCAACGATTGCGGCGGCGATGCCGCCCGCGAGTGATTCCGGCGAATCGAGCGCCGACACCACCTGCAGCGCAACCAGCGCCAGCCCCCACAGCCCGAGGAACCAGTGCGACCGTCGGACGAAGCGCCGCCCGTCGACCGCCTCGACCCGCACCAGCGCGTTCGCGAGCAGGCCGATCGCCACGCCGATTGCCGCGAACGCGCCGAGCGCGACCGGCTCCACGGAGATCCCGAGCAGAAAGAGGTACGCGGCGACCGCCCCGACCGATCCCGCGATCGCGATCAGCGGCGTGAACCAGCGCAGCGGATGCGGCTTCCGCAGTCGCCACAGCGTCCATGCGATCAGCACGAAGCTGAGGCCACCCAGTGCGAACGTCAGGGCGCGCAGTGCATTGTCCACGCGGTCTCAACCAGTCGGCACGAGTATACGGAGCCGTGCTCGCCTCGTATCGTCGCGGTCTACCGCACCGGTCGAGGAGTGCGCGATGACCGTCGCCGAAGCGATCCCCGCCACCGATCTCCTCCAGGCGATCCGTGACGCCGGCGTCACCGACGTCGTCGCCGTGCCGGACACGCACCAGCGCAGCCTGATCGCGCTCATCGATCAGCAGGACGAGATTCGCTTCATCCAGGCCGCCACCGAGGACGAAGCGGTCGCGCTCGCCGCCGGTCTGATCGTGGGCGGACGCACGCCGCTCGTCCAGATCCAGCACGCCGGGCTCTACGCCTGCGTCAACCACCTCCGAGGCATCGCCGGTGACGGCCGCTTCCCGATGGTGTTCATGATTGGTCTGCTCGGCCGCGACCCCCATCGCCTGCCCTCGGATCACGCCGGCTCGATGGTCATGCTCGCCGAGCCCCTCCTCGACACGATGCAGGTGCCTCGCTACCTGCTCGATGCCCCGTCCGACGTCGGCATGGTCGCCGAGGCGTTCGCGACCGCCGAGGAACGCCGGGGTCCGACCGCGCTGCTCATCGGCGTGAACACGGCGTAGGGAGACGCGATGACCATCTCCACCGCTCGCATCGGCGTGGATGGCGCGATCGAAGCGCTCGCCCGCCGCCGCGACGACCAGGTCGTCGTCTCCACGATGACCATCCTCCGCCCCTGGCGAGAGCGCGCCGAGACCGACCGCGACCTGATCTGCGTTGGTTTCATGGGCGGCGCCTCCACCCTCGGCCTCGGCGTTCAGCTCGCGAGGCCGGACGTGCCCGTCTGGATCCTCGATGGCGACGGCTCGCTCGCGATGCAGCTCGGCTCCCTGCTCACGATCGCCAATGCCGCGCCCCGCCGCTTCCTCCACGTGGTCATGCACAACGGTGTCTACGACACCAGCGGCGCCCAGCCCGTCCTCGCCGAGGGCCACATGTCGTTCGCTGAGCTGGCGAAGAGCGCCGGTTACGCCGACGCCGTTCGCTTCGACGACATCGAATCCTTCGAACTCGCGCTCGACGACCTGCTCGAGACCGAAGGTCCGGTTCTGGTCGAGTTGATCACCGAGCCGACCGGCGACGCTTACCAGAGCGCCGAGCCCGGCACCTCGCCCGACCAGGCGTCCGACGGTCGCCCAGGCCCATCCGCCCTCGCCGAGGCCTGGCCGAAGGTCCGCGACAGCCTCGCAAAGGGAGCGGGCGCATGAGTAACAGCGACACGATCCGCAACTTCCTCGCCGCCTTCAACGCCCAGGACATCGACCGCGTCGTCTCGTTCTTTGCTGACGACGCCGTCTACCACAACATCCCGACGCAGCCCGTCCACGGCAGCGACGCGATCCGCACCAGCATCAGCGCCTATGGCTCGCCCGCCGACGCGATCGACTGGCAGCTGCTCGCGATCGGGGAGGCCGAGGACGGCACGGTGCTCACAGAGCGCCTCGACCGCGTCGACTTCGGTGGCAGCTGGGTCGAGCTGCCCGTGATGGGCGCGTTCGAGCTCGCTGAGGGCAAGATCACCGCCTGGCGCGACTACTTCGACCTCGCCCAGTTCCAGAGCCAGATGTCCCGTGACTAGGCGTTCTCGACACGCCGCGGCGGCGCTCATCCCGCTCACGACCCTGGTCGTTGGCGCCGCCTGCGGCGGTGGCGACGGCGGGGACGATGCCGGCGATCGAGGCCGTGATGGCGGTTCCGATGGCACCGCGACGGCTGGCGGCGACACCCCCACCGGCGCGCTCTCCGTCGCCCGCGCCGGCGGTGGCAGCGACGTTACCGAGGACGTTGAGCTGGCGGCAGCGGCTCTCACGGTGTCGGCGGAAACCGTCGATTCGGCATTGAAGGACGTTTCGGACGGCGTCTACCGCCTCGACGGCGACGCTGACCTCGGCGCGATCGAACCCGGCTCGATCGTCCTCTTCGAGGAGCATTCGCTCGTCCGCGTGCTCGAGAAGCGCGACGAAGGTGGCGAGATCGTCCTCGTCACCGAGCCGGCTCCGCTGAACGAGTACATCAAGGATGGCGAGCTCGGCTGGGACTACCAGATCGACTTCGACGCCTCCCGGGCGAGCCGCTGGTACCAGGGGATGGACGTCTTCCTCGGACCGTTCCAGCTTCAGCCCGCCGAGCGGAGCGAGACGGCGCTCAAGTTCTCCGGCGACATTGGCAGCCTCGCCGTGGAGATCGAGATCAAGCCCGCCGGCCAGCGCCTCGAAATCAAGCTGAACGGCACGAAGGACGTCCCCGGTCACGAGCTCACGATCGAGGCCGACGGCTGGGTGGACGGCTTCCGCTCGTCCGGCAATATCCAGTACGCGAACAGCGAGCTCCAGGGCTTCCGTTACGAGAACCGCGAACTCAAGGGCGAGCTCAACATCCGGTTCGTCGGCCGCCGGCTCGGCCAGCAGCCTGAGATCTTTTCGCTGCCGCTCCGGCTCGACATCCCCTTCGTTGTCTACGGAATTCCGATGAAGCTCGGTCTCGGCGCCAACCTGAGCGTAACGCCCGAGCTGACCGGCGAGTCATCGAGCGAGGTCGCCTTCAAGGTCACGTACTCGGGCTCGCAGGGCTTCGGCTGGTCCCAGACGTCGTCGCGAGCGCTCGGCGGGCTCGATAACCAGGCGCTCAGCCTGGCGACCGGCGACACCGCCGGCTTCGGCCCGGTTGGCCTCGGCGTGACGCTGGCGTTCCCGGTGATGCAGCTGAGCATCCTGCACGGTGTCGTCGTGCCCTCGATGGTGATCGACACCCACATCGCCGGTTTCTACTCGCCCGACCCCGCCTGCCAGAGCGCGCTCGTCCGTCTCCGAGGTGTCGTCGGGATCAGCCTCGGCGTGCTCGGCCTCGAACTGGCCTCCGCCTCGGAAACCATCTTCGAGGAGGAACATGAGGTCGAAAACGGCGACGGCTGTGCCAGCTTCGACGACTGACCGCGCGACCGGAGGAATATCGCGACTATGAGCGTCCGCATCGGCTTCGGCCTCGCCACGCTGCCGTTCGACAACCCGCGCGAGCTCTGGCGCTGGGTCGATCTCCTCGAGGAGGGCGGCGTCGATTCGCTCTGGCAGACCGATCGTCTGATCTCGAAGCAGCCGATGCTCGAGTCGATGAGCTTCATGGCCGCGCTCGCCGGCGCTACCGAGAAGCTCAAGTTCGGCATGAATGTCGTCGTGCTGCCGTTCCGCGATCCGCTCGTCCTCGCGAAGCAGTGCGCGACCATCGACTACCTCAGCGACGGTCGGATGCTGCCGGCGTTCGGCGTCGGTCGCGCCGTCTCGCCCGAGTTCGCGGGCGCCGACCGCTCGCCGAAGGCGCGCGGCGCCTGGACCGACGAGGTGTTGCAGTTCCTGAGACGCGTCTGGTCCGAGGACGACGTCACGTTCGAAGGCAAGCACATCACCTATCGCAACGTGACAATCGAGCCGAAGCCCGTTCAGGCGGAGCTGCCGATCTGGATCGGCGGGATCTCCAAGGCAGCGATCCGTCGCACCGCGCGCTACGGCACCGGCTGGCTCAGCGGGATCCAGGCGCCTGTCCAGATCGCGCCGGTGATCGAGGAGATCCGCGAGCAGTCGGTCGCGGCGGGTCGCCCGCTGGACGCCGACCACTACGGCTCGGGCTTCAGCTACCGCTTCGGTTCCTGGGACGACCCGATCGTCCAGCGCACCGCCGCCGGCCTCTCCCGCGTCGCTGACGCCGGCGACCCCCGCGCGCAGATCGCGGTCGGCGACCCTTCGGAGATCATCGCGAAGATCCGCGAGTACATGTCCGCCGGCGCCTCGAAGTTCGTCGCCCGCCCGCTCGCGGAGAG
The DNA here is from genome assembly GCA_965248675.1 of Dehalococcoidia bacterium. Taxonomy (GTDB): domain Bacteria; phylum Chloroflexota; class Dehalococcoidia; order UBA2979; family UBA2979; genus UBA6627. The sequence continues at coordinate 258,141 of CBDFJZ010000008.1, read as the reverse complement.
CAGCGCCGAGGTGTTCGCCCAGACCCAGCGCCTGATCGACGAGGTGCTGCCGGTCATTCACGCGATGGACGGCCCGATGTCGCCGGTCGGCGAGACGAAGATCGGCATTGGTCCGAGGAGCACCGAGATCCTCGCCCGCCTCGGGATCACCACGATCGAGCAAGTCGAGGAGCGCGGCCTCGTCGAGACCTACCTCGACGTCCTCGACCTCGCCGACACTGGCGCCACGATCAACTTCCTCTGGGGCCTCGAATCGGCCGTGACCGGGATCAACTGGCTCGAGATCCCGGAGGAGCGCAAGACCGCACTACGCGCGCAGGTCGAGGCGGCGCGGACGCCTCGCTAGCGCGTAAAGCTCCCCGAGAAGTCCGTGCCCGCGGGCGCATCCGCGATGTCCGCTGTGGACGCGGTGAACTCCACCGCTTCGTAGCTGCCGTCATCGCGGACCTGGAACACCCAGGCTGCGAGCGTGACCTCCCCATCGGCCACGGTCAGGCCGGTGCAGATCGTCACCTGTCCGCTCTCCGCTGGCTCCGAGCCGTCGAAGCGTTGGATTCCTCGAAGTAGCCGGGGGCGTTCGACCGCTCGGTGCAGAAGTCGAAGTCGCCTTCGAGGTGTGTCGACCCTTGCAGCAGGTCGATCTCGCCACAGAGCGTGCGCAGAATCTCCGAGGGCCCCTCGATGTGCACGTAGATGATGCCGTCGTCGCCGCGCAGCAGGCGAACGCTGACCGCATCCGCCCAGTCCGGGGCGGAGTTCGGCAGTGGGCTGCCGTTCTCGTAGGTCACCGCGACCGTTAGTTCTGCCTCGGTCCCGTTCGCGAGGAAGGCCGAGGCGAGCGACGCGGCCTGCTCCGTCGCGGTCGCCGGCGCCTCTGTCGGAGCGCTCGTCGCGGCGGTTCCTCCGCCCGAGACGGCGGCCGTGCTGGTGGCGGCCGCTCCAGCCGTCCCGGTCGTCTCCTCGTCGGCGTTGTCGCCGCCGCCGAGCGTCAGCGCGCCGAACGCGATCACCACGGCCGCGGCGGCGAGCACGCCAGTGACGATCGGGTGCGATCGAATCTGATCGAGGATGCCGCCACCGCCAGCGGGCATGGTCGCGGCCGCTGGCGCCGGAGCGGCCGGTGTCGCCGCGGCGCGGTCATTGGCCGCCCCCGGCTGCGCGGCCTCGTACTCCCCGGGCGTGATGGCGTACTCCGGATAGATCGCCCCGAGGTAGGTGAAGTCGCTCTCGGAGAAGCCGCGGCCCGCGTTGGCGTACGGGATCAGGCTGATGATCTCGCTCTTCACGCAGTCGACGTACCGCTGCCGTTCGCCGTCGAACGCGGCCTGCGCCTCGCGGTACGTCGCGGACTTCTCGTCGTGGTTCGCCTCGGCCTCGGCGAGGATCTCGCCCGCCGAGTCACGCGCATTGCGCGTACTCTCGACGCCGGCCTGCAAGTCGTCGAGGCTCGCCGCGCCCTCTCGCGCCCCGGGCGCGGTCGCCGTCGCCAGCGCGCTCTCCGCGCGGTCGACTTCCTGGCACGCGAGGTCGTACTGACCACTGGCCGCTGACCGTCGCTCCTCCGCCGCGTCGAACTCGTGCCACGCCGCGTTTCGGGCAAGCAGCTGCGGGTTGTCGACGCCGATCTGCTGCTCGCGGCAGCGATTCTCCGCGCTGCGCACTACAACCTCGGGTTCGGGCGTGACGTCCGACTCCTCGGCCGCCTCGCGAGTTTCCTGCGAGATCGTGATCATCTGCTGGACGATTACGCCGATCTGGTGGTCCAGATCGCGGATCTCGTCCGCCAGCCGTTCCTGCGCCGTGCGCGGCACCAGGTACATCTGCGTGCCCGGCCGCAGCGTCGCCCAGACCCGCTGGAGTCGGGCCTGCACGGCCTGGATCTGTCCCACCGAGTTCGCGATGTTGCGGATCGCGAGCACGTAGAGCTGAAAGAACTGTCCGAGGCCGGGGATTCGCTCGATCAGCGGTCCCAGTCGCTCGCTTGCCGCCTCGAGCGCCGACGCAAGCGCCTCGAGCTGCTCGGTCGGCTCGGCGTCCGCCAGCTCGAACGCCTGTTGTAGCGTGTCGAGCGCCTCGTCGATCGGCCCCAGCGCCTCGTCCGCTGCCTCCAGCATCCCCGCTGCGGTGTCGAGGCCGCCGGTGATGCCCTCGGTCAGTTCCTGGATCTGCGGGTCGTTGAGCGCCTCCCGGATCGCGGCGCTCGCGTCCTTCAGGCTGCCGAGGTGCTCCTCGATCTTGTCTTTGACCTCGGCTGCGTCGCCCGACGTCGCGCTGAGCACCTCGCGGATCTGGTTAACGGCGTTGTTGACCTGCGTCACCTCTTCGCGAGGTGTCTGTTGCTGCATCAGCTCGTCGCGCCGCTGCTCCAGCTCCTAGCGCTGCTGGTTGAGTTCGTCCCAGCTCTGTTGGTTCGTCATGGCGGGCAGTCTACCCACCATCGAAGGCGATCTCGCGAGATACCCGTTCGACCGCCCGTCGACTACGTTCGGCGCGGGGGCGTACTTGAGCCGAATCCACCACGGCTGGGCCGTCGCGGCGGTCATCTTCATGACCTTCGCGCTCACGATCGGGATCACCCAGTACTCGTTCGGCGTCTTCGTCACGGAGCTCGAAGGTGACCTCGGCTGGAACCGTGCCCAGCTCAACGGCACGCTCACGCTGTTCGCGGTCGGCGGCCTGCTGGCGCCGCTCGTCGGGCGGCTGATCGACCGCCACGGCACGCGGCCGGTGATGATCGCCTCGTTCGCGTTGCTCGCAGTGAGCAACCTGGCGCGACCGTTCGTCAACGAGCTCTGGCAGTTCTACGCGCTGAGCCTGGTCCAATTCGCGGCAGTCCCGGGCACGATCATGCTGCCTGCCGGCAAGCTGATCGGGATCTGGTTCCCCGAGGCCCGCGGCCGCGCGATGGGCTTCGCGTCGATGGGGGCGAACGTGGGCGGCGCCACCTTTGCCGCGCTGACCGCAGCATTGATCGGCCCGCTCGGCTGGCGCGGCACGTACGCCGTCTATGGCCTCCTCTTCGCGCTCGCAATCCCGATCGTGGCGCTGATCGTTCGCGAGGATGGACGTCAGCCGCGGGCGCCCGGCGCGGCCGCCTTCTCCGAGGCCGGAATGACCACCCGCCGGGCACTGCGCGCGCGTGCGTTCTACGTCCTCGTGGTTTCGCTGACGCTGGCACAGCTCACGTACCTGTCCGTGCTGACGCAGATCGTGCCGCACCTCGAGGACGTGGGCTTCGACCGCGGAACCGCTGCTGCCGGCCTCGGCGCGATGGCGATCTTCGGCGCGATCGGGAAGGTCAGCTTCGGCTGGCTGACCGAGCACGTGCCGAGCCGCTTCGTGCTGATGCTCAGCCTCGGCCTGCAGGCCTTGGGCCTGGGGATCCTCGTGCTGGCCGGCGACTCCGGCATCGTCTGGAGCTTCGTGCCGATCTTCGGCCTCGGCTTCGGCGCCCTCGGCGCCCTGATGACGCTGCTCGTCCAGGAGACCTTCGGTGTCCGCGAGTTCGCCACGATCTTTGGCCTCGTCAACTTCTTCACCCAGGGCGCCTCGATCGTCGGGCCACCGCTGGTCGGCGCTTCGTTCGAGGCGACGGGTGGCTACGGCGCCGCGTTCACTGTGATCGCGACCCTGTTCGTCGTCGCCGCCGCACTCCTGGTGTTCGCCGCGCCGCCTCCCACCCGCGCTGTCGCCGCCGAGCCGGTCGCCGCCGGCTAACCCTCATTGGAGAACAGAAACCGAGGAGCGCATGTGAGCCGCTTTGAGCTGGTGATCTTCGATTGCGACGGCGTCCTCGTCGACAGCGAGACGGTCGCCCTCCCCGTGCTCGGCGCGATGCTCGCCGAACTCGGCTCTGACATCGAGCTCCCCGAGCTGCACCACCGGTTCGGCGGTCGCTCGATCGCGCAGGTGAGGGCGGCCGTCACCGACACGATCGGCGCTCGGCCACCGAAGGATTTCGAGGCGGAGTTCATGCGCCGCTCCGAGGACGCCCTCCGCTCGGAGCTCGTCCCGATCGAGGGCGTCCCCGAACTCCTCGCCGGCCTCGAACTGCCGTTCTGCACAGCCTCGAACGCGGAGTCCGAGGAGATCCACCTCAATCTCGAGTTCGCCGGCCTCCGTCACTTCTTCGAGGACCGCATCTTCACCGCGAATGACGTCGAGCACCCAAAACCGGCGCCCGACCTCTACCTGCTCGCCGCGCGGACGATGGGCTTCGATCCCGCGGTCTGCGCCGTCGTCGAGGACACCCCGACCGGCGTCGCCGCCGGCGCCGCGGCTGGCATGCACGTCTTCGGCTACAGCACCCGCAACCCGCCGGCGCGCCTGCTCGAGGCCGGAGCGCGAGACACCTTCACCCACATGAGCCAGCTCCCCACGCTGCTGCGCGGGTAGGCTGTCGGCGACGTTCCGAGGAGGTCCCGATGGATGCGACAACGCGATTCCCGATCACGCTCGGCGAAGCGATGTATTCGCTCCGCGCGATCCGCCGTCTGAAGCCCGACCCGATCCCCGACGAGGACCTGCGCGACCTCCTCGACGCCGCGCGGCAGGCGCCGAACGGTGGCAACGCCCAGCCCTGGCACTTCCTCGTGATCAGGGACGAAAACCTGCGCTGGCAGTTCGGGGAGCTGTACCGCGAGGCGTGGTGGGCGAAGCGCGCCGATCAGGGCATCCACGGCCCCGCCGACATCGACCCCGCGAACCGCACAACGTTGTCCGCGATGAAGCTCTCCGACGAGTTCGGCGCCGCGCCTGCGATCGTGCTCCTCTGCGCGACCGCCCAGGGCGCCGGCGCGATGGGCTCCGTCATCCCTGCCGTGCAGAACCTGCTCCTCGCCGCCCGCGCGCTCGGCATCGGTGGCACGATCACCACGCTCCACGCCGTCGTCGACGAGCGCGTCAAGGAGTTGCTCGGCATCCCCGAGGAGGTCCAGATCGTCTACGCGATCCCGCTCGGCTACCCCCAGGGCAACTTCGGCCCGGTCACCCGCAAGCCGCTCGCCGAGGTCGCGTCGGTCGATCGCTGGGGCGACTCAATCGGCTGAGTGAGGTCCGATGTCCAGCGCTGGCTCTGCGTGGTCGAGCCGCCTTCCGACGACGACGCGAGATCCCAGCTCTCGGTGAGTCAACTGCTGTGCCCGGGTCCAGAGTGCGTCGATCGCTTCGTCGTCGATGATGTTCGCATCGAGCGCCAATGAGTAGTAGACGATCAGACCCCGGTCGCGGCCCTGGCGGTCCCATTTCTTCACGGCGTCGTCGAAGTGGTCCTCAAGTTTGTTTGGGAGCGCTTCAGGGACCGCGATAACAGTTCCCATACGCGTAGGCGTCCCTCCGGTCAGACCCGCGCGCGCACGGGCGGCAGCCCACTCCTGCTGGTCGAAGTCGGAGGTCTGGATAGTCTTCGCCTCTATCCAGGCGTGCGGAAGTTCCCAGTCTGGAGCGCCAGAGTTCGGGTAGTCCGCGAAGGTCGGTGCGCCCAGCTCCACCGTTTCGAATGCCCATGCGAAGGCCTCCGCCTCGCTAAACACTCGTCGGACGCCGTTGTCGTGATCCGGGTGGTGTGGGCGATCCGTTGGATGTTCTGTCCTCATCCGATCGACGATCACCCCACGAGCCCCGCCGGCAGTGAGGGCAGGTACCCATCCGACTGCGTTCCAGTTCCTGGCAATAAGGCCGTGAACCCAACAGCCGCGTCGGGGGTGTCGACTCCACGTCGGGAGGCTCTTCCAGTCGGCGAAGGCCTCGGACATCAAGGCAGCGATCGGACTCAGTGCCTCGGAGATATGGCTCCAAGTGTAGTTGTGCCTGTTTCTTTTTCAGCGCCGTTCCCGTCGCGGTCCGCTAGCCGACGGCGGCTGCCGCGAACCTTCGCTAGAGTTCCCCGAGCAGGCGCACCGATTCCGAGGGGGGACGAGATGCTTCAAGACCTGACGGGCCAGGTCGCCTGGATCACAGGCGCCGGCACGGGCATCGGCGAAGCCGGCGCGATTAAGCTCGCCGAGGCCGGCTGCAAGGTCGTGCTCTCCGGTCGCCGCGCCGAGCCGCTCGAGGCCGTCCGCGCGCAGATCGAGGCGGCCGGCGGCGAAGTGGTTGTCGAGCCGCTTGACGTCTCGTCGCAGCAGGACGTCGCCGCCGTCGTGGCGAGGACGAAGGAGCGCTTCGGACGCCTCGACATCGGCGTCTTCAGCGCCGGCGTCAACGTCCAGGAGCGCAACTGGCCCGTGGTCTCGACCGAGAGTTGGGACCAGGTGATCGGCATCGACCTCGACGGCGCGTTCTACTGCTGCCATGCCGTGCTCCCGATCATGCGCGAGCAGGGCAGCGGGCTGGTGATCAACATCTCCTCGATGGCGGCGAAGGGGATCAGCGCGCTGACCGGTCCCGCCTACATCTCCGCCAAGCACGCGATGAACGCGATGACGGCCAGCCTTCTCTTCGAGGAGCGCAACAACGGCATCCGCGCCACCGCGATCTGCCCGGGCGAGGTCGCGACGCCGATCCTCGACCAGCGGCCGGTCCCCGTCAGCGACGAGGACAAGGCGCGCATCCTCCAGTCCGAGGAGCTCGGCGACCTGATTCTCTTCGTCGCCCAGCAGCCGCCCTCCGTCACGCTCAACGAGGTGCTCGTCACCCCGACCTACAACCGCTTCCTGGCGAACTAGTGGTATGACTTCCTCGGCCTGACAGCAGCAAGGACTCCCCATGGCCCTCAAGATCGTGAACTGTGGCCGGCCGCTGGCCGACAAGAGCATGTTCGAATCGGCCGGCTTCGAGCTCGTCGAGCAGCAAGTCGGCGCCCTCACCCCGAAGGACGAGTACATCGAACTCTTGCGAGACGCCGACGGCGCGATGATCGGCGTGCTGCCGCTCACTGATGCCGATGTCCTCGAGGCCTGCCCGAGTCTGAAGATCGTGAGCCGCTCCGGTATCGGCGTCGACTCGATCGATCTGCCCGCCGCGACCCGCCTCGGCATCGTCGCCTGCAACACCCCCGGCGTGAACTCGACCGAGGTGGCCGACCACGCGATGGCACAGCTGCTCGCGTTGACGCGGCGGATCCGCGAGTTCGACTCGGCGGTGAAGGCGGGCAAGTGGAGCACGGCCACGCAAGAAGTGCGCGCGATGGCGCCCGGGTTGAAGCGCATCGCCGGCAGCACCGTTGGCATCGTCGGCTTCGGAGCGATCGCGCGCGGGTTCGCGACCCGCATTCGCGGCTTCGGGCCGTTTCGAATTGTCGCCCACGACCCTTACGTCGCGCAGACTGCCGCTGACCTCTACGGCGTCGAGCTTGTCGACCTCGATGAGCTGCTCACGGCGTCCGACTTCATTTCCGTCCACGCGCCCGCGACCGACGACACGCGCCACCTCTTCAGCACGGACGCGTTCAAGCGGATGAAGCCTTCCGCGATCCTGATCAACTGCGCGCGCGGCCCGCTCGTCGATCCAGAGGCGCTGCATGTCGCGCTCACGTCCGGCGAGATCGCGGCGGCCGCGCTCGACGTGACCGAGAGTGAGCCGATCGACGCCGAGGATCCGTTGCTCGGCCTCGACAACCTGCTGATCACGCCGCACATCGCCGGCGGCTCGCCGGTTACCGCTGTCGAGGGCAGTCGCCGGCAGGCCGAGAACGTGCTGATGGTGCTGACCGGCCGGGCACCGCACGGCCTCGCCAACCCCGAGGTGATCAAGACGATCGCGGTGATGCGCGCGGGCGACGCCGGTCGCTGGCAGGGCGTCCCGGAGTTCTCGATGGCGCTGCAGCTGTAGCCGCGCGCCTCGGTACGGACGATCACAGGACCGACGTCCCACGTCGCGACCGCTCGTTCGGCGTAGCCTGTAGGCAGCGAGGAGGCACCGTGAGCGAACACCAGCGAACGAAGGCGGATCCGGCTTACCGGGCCTTCGTCAGCTACATCGACAAGTCGCGCGAGTTCTATGGCGCCCAGGGCTATGAGCGACCCTACCGCTGGGCACGCAATGACGAGTCGCCGTTCACGCCACTGGCGAAGCCGCTGGCGGAGAGCCGGCTGGGCCTCGTGACGACCGTGGTCAACCTCGATCTCCCCGACGACGCGGACACCGAGGCCTTGCCGATCGCCTCGACGTTTGCGGGACCGATCGATCCGCCTCCCGAGCGCCTCTTCACGCAGAACCGCTCGTGGGACAAGGAGGCGACGCACACCAACGACCTCGACTCGTTCTTCCCGGTCCACCGGTTGAGAGAACTCGTCGAGGCGGGCCGCATCGGCAGCCTCTCGCCGCGCTTCTACGGCATCCCGACCGAGTACAGCCAGCGCCGTACGAACGAGAGCGACGCGCCGCGCCTCCTCGAGCTGATGCGCGAAGATGGCGTCGAGGTCGCGATGCTGGTCCCGCTCTGACCGGTCTGCCACCAGACCGTGAGTCTGGCCGCGCGACACCTCGAGGCGAACGGCATCCCGACGGTGATCTGCGGCTCCGCGCGCGACATCGTCGAGCAGGCCGCGGTGCCGAGGTTTCTCTTCACCGACTTCCCGCTCGGCAACCCGACCGGCAAGCCTTACGACGTGGAGATGCAGCAGGCGATCACCGGCATGGCGCTCGATCTCCTCGAAGGCGCCGCGTTCCCTCGGACGACCGTGCAGACGCCGTTCGGCTGGGGTGATGACGGTTGGCGCGCCGGCTACATGCGCGTCGACGACTCCAACCGCGACCTGCTACGCCGCGCGGGCGAGATCCGCAAGAAACAGCAGGCCCGCCGCAAAGGCGAGGGCCGCGTCCGCTCCGAGTAGCCCTGCGTTCGTGACGCCGGATCTTTGGTGGGGGCGTTGGCGGTCCCGATCGGTGGCGCGATCCCTGTCCGTCCGTTCGCGACGTGCTCGCTACTGGCGCCCTCGTCCGTAGCCCAGCCGTTGAGCTGCGGCACCGATCGCGGCACCGAAGGGCACACCGAGCGCGATCCACACGAGGTTCTCAGTCACAGCGAACACCACCGCGCCAATGATTATTCCGAACGCGACACCGACACCGATTGGGAGTGGGTTATTCATAGCTCGAGGATAGGGGGTGGAGGCTGCGCGCACGTGCCATGAGGGGGGATGGTTACGGTCTCGGCGGAGTCGGGAGTCAGCGCGGGAAGGCCGCAATGCTTGCACGGCTTCATCTGGGGCGATGTCACGTAAGCCTGCGCGCGTGGTTCTGCTGTCACCTAAGGCGCCCATTCCGAGACTCGAACAACCGGCGAGCGCCGTCCTCGACTGCGACAGGATCGATGTCGAGCTGTACCGCCAGTTCTGCCGTGCCGTGCGTCGTCTCGCGCGCGTCCAGCAGGCCGGCTGCAAGGCCGAGGGCCGCGTCCGCTCGGAGTAGCAGTGCATTCGTGACGTCGTGCGCTACGGCGTCCGGCGCTTCAACGTCATCGCCCCGAGGACCAACGCCAGCACGACCGATCCCGCGCCGACGCCCACGTCGACCCAGAACCGCCCGTCGAGGTCGTCAGCTGCGGCCTTCGTGAGCGCCTCGTACGCGTAGGTCAGCGGCAGGACGTTCGAGGCGGCCTCGAGCGGCGCCACCATCCGCTCCCGAGGCGCGAACAGACCGACCAGGAACATCTGCGGCATGATCACCGCCGGCATGAACTGCACGGCCTGGAACTCGCTCTTCGCGAACGCGCTCACCAGCAGCCCCAACGACATCCCGAGGATCGCGTTCATCACCGCCAGCAAACCCACGACCCACACCGGTCCGGCGGTCTCCAGGCCCAGCGGGCCAAACGCCACCGCCGAGGTCACGACCGCCTGGACGCCCGCGACCGCGGCGAACGCCAGGCCGTAGCCGAGCAGCAGGTCCAGCTTCGCCAGTGGCATCGACATCAGCCGCTCCAGCGTGCCGTTCGTGCGCTCCCGCAGCATGGCGATCGAGGTGATGATGAACATCAAGATCAGCGGAAACAGCCCCACCAGCGGCGGCCCGATCCGCTGGAACACCTGGGGTTGTTCGTCGAAGACGTACTTAAGCAGCGCGAGCAGCAGCGGCGGCACCAGCAGCACCAGCGCCACCGTGCGGCGGTCGCGTCGGAACTGCTGCAGCACCCGGGCCGCCGTCGCGGCGACGATCCGAGGGTGAATCGGGGCGCTCACGAGGTCGCCTCCCGCTCCGTGGGCGGTGCCGCCTCGGCCAGCGCCAGGAACGCGCCCTCCAGGTCGCCGGCCCCGGTCTGCTCCAGCAGCCTGGCGGGCGACGCCTGGGCGATCACCCGGCCCTCGCGCAGCAGTACCAGCTCGTCGCAGTAGCTCGCCTCGTCCATCACGTGGGTCGACACCAGCAGCGTCACGCCTCGCGCCGCCAGCTCGTGGAACGTCTGCCACAGCTCGCGGCGGAGCACCGGGTCGAGTCCGACCGTGGGCTCATCGAGCACGATCAGCTCCGGTTGCCCCAGCAGCGCCGCCGCCAGCGAGGCCCGTGACTGCTCGCCGCCGGAGAGCGTGGCTATCACCTGTCGCGCCTGCGGCTCGAGCCCGACAGTCTCGATCACGCGCGCCACGTCGCCCGCGGGCGCGTCCATCACCGCCGCGAAATAGCGCAGGTTCTCGATGACGGTCAGATCGGGGTACACCGACGGCGCCTGGGTCACGTAGGCGACCCGGCGGCGCAGCTCCGGATCGTCCGCGGCGATGCCAAGCACGCTGACTTTGCCGCCGGCGACCTGTTGCACGCCAACGATCGCCCGCATCAGCGTGGTCTTCCCGGATCCGCTCGGCCCCAGCAGGCCCGTGACCGCGCCGCCCGGCACGGAGAGCGAGAGGTCGGGCAGGATCGCCTTCCCGCCACGGCGCCCCTCCAGGTGCTCGATCTCGATCGCCGTTGCCTCGGGAGCAACGGTCGAGGGCGTCACCATCACGAACCTCCGTTTTGCGGAACCGTCGCGCTCAGTCCGAAGATGGCCAGACCCCTCCGACCGGATCGGCCTCGTCCATCCCGGGCCAGGGCGGCATCGTGATCCCGACCGCGCTCAGCGGCCCATCATCGCTCGCTCGAAACTGAAAGCGCGTCCCCACCGGGATCGAGACGCACGTTCCCGGCTCCACCGCAACCGTTGCCTCATCGTCCCCGAGCTGCCGCCACATCTCCCCACGCCCCGCGAGGAAGAACCAGATCTCCTCGACCGTCCGATGCGCCACCGCCTTCGAGGCGTGCCCGGCCGCCAGCTCGAAGTGCGCCATGCTCCCGCCCGGCCGTTGCAACAGCACCCGCACGTCCGACCCGTCGGGCGCCACGATCGAGGGCTCCTCGGGCAGTTGCATCGTCTCGAAGCTCATGGCCGCTCCCGTGCGCCGCCGTCGCTACCGCTTCGTCCCCACGAGCACGTAGTGGCTACCGCCGCGCTTCCCGTGTGCCCGCACGCGCTCCGTTCGAGGATCGAACCCCGCGCGCCAGAGCCGCCGTTCGAAGCCCCGCTGCTCGTCGACTGACCACACCGCCAGCGCGCCGCGCGGGCGCAGCGCGCGTCCGATCTCCTCGAGGCCGGCGGGCGTGTAAAGCCGGGCGTTCGTTCGCTGCGCCGGCGCGTCGGGTCCGTTGTCCACGTCGAGCAAGATCGCGTCGAACCGATTGGTGCTGCCTCGGATCACCTCGACGACGTCCCGTGCGTCCACCTCGGTCCGCGGATCGTCCAGCGGACAGCCGGCCAATCGACCGAGCACGCCCCGGTTCCACTCGACCACCTCGGGAATCAGCTCGCTCACCACGGCGGCGCCGTCGGGCGGCAGCAGATCGAGCGCGGCTCGCAGCGTGTAGCCCATGCCGAGGCCGCCCACCAGCACCCGGGCACCGGCGCCCGGCCGCGGGCAGGCCAGCGCCATCATCTGGTCCTCGGACTGGTGCGCGCGCGAGACCATCAGGTCGTACCCGTTCGCGCGGATCGCATAGTCGAGATCGTGGCGCCACAGCTCGAGGTCATAGCCATCGGGCGTCGGCCCGGTCGCGAGGTGTTCCCAGGGCTTCACGCGGTCCACGATAGGGCGAGCGCGCCTCGTGGCGAACCAGACCGCGACCAGGCGAGCCGGGCGGACTCTGACACAGGTCGATCCCCGTCCCCTGCCGCAGGACGCCTGATCACCTCGCCGCCCGATGAGTGTTACTGGAGATGTGCCTGTCAGCCGACGATCAGAGAGTCATACGGCTCATCTCGAGCCCGGCGCGGACGGGTGTATGCGGCGAACTGAGGGCAGAGCACTGCCCACGCTCGTGGTCTGGGTGGCGACGCTCCTCGTGATGGCGGGCGCGGCCGCGCTGTCAGCCTCGCAGCTACCCGGCTGGGAAGCGATCTCGCCCGTCGACCAGTTCCTCGCCGCCGCGCCATTGCTGGCGCTCGCGCTGCTCCTTACCTCGTTGGTCGTGACCTGGCGCGAGTCGGATCGACAGACCTCCGAACGCGCCCGGCGTGCCGAGGACCGCGTCGAGACGCTCGCGGGAGACCTCCCCGATCTGCTCTTCTACGACGCGAACGAACGAGGCAAAATCACCTACGTGAGCGATGGCTGCCGCACGCTGCTTGGCTTCGAGCCGCGCGAGATGGTTGGCCGCTCGCTCGTCGACTACACCCCCGACGCCGCGATCGAGCTGCTCCCCGCGACGGTGGGCGAGACGCTGACAACCGAGGGCGCCTGGGCGCACGCGGACGGCACGACCCGCACCCTCCAGCTCGTCTCCCACCGACGAGCCGAGAGCGGCCACGCGGCGTTCCGAGGGAGCGCTCGTGACGTGGGTGCGCGCGTCGCCGCGGAGCAGGAGCTGCGCGAGACGCACCAGTCCTTCCTCGACATGCTCGCCTCCGCTCAGAACGGGATCCTGGTCGTCTCCAGCCGCGGAAAGATCCTGATCTTCAACCCCGCGCTCTGCGATCTGCTCGGGTACGAGCCGCACGCGATGGAGCGATTGAGCCTCGCGGACGTCACCGCCGATCCGTCCGCCGGTTCCCTCATGCCGCTCGTCACCGCCCGCATCTGGGGCTCCGCCCCGCCCGGACTCTACGAGCGACAGATCGTCCGCTCCGACGGCGAGCTCCGTGACGTCGAGGTCTCGATCTCGACCTATCCGCTCGGCGAGAGCGAGCGCAGCGCCTGGATCGAGTTCAGCGACGTCACCGACCGTAAGCGAGACACCGAACGTATCCAGCAGCTCGCCGGCTTCGAGGTGCCCACCGGACTGCCCAACCGGCAGCGGATGGAGCGCGCGATCGCCGATGCGCTCGCGCGCGCGGCAGCCGAGGGCGGAACGTTCGCAGTGATGTTGATGGACCTCGACCGCTTCAAGCTCGTGAACGACACCCTCGGTCACACCGTCGGTGACGAGTTGCTCCAGCAGGTCGCCGAACGGTTCGTGCAGGCGGTTCCCAAGGAGCACATCGTTGCTCGCTTCGGCGGCGACGAGTTCCTCGTGCTGGCGCCCGATCTGGCGGATCTCGAGAGCGCGATGGACACGGCGGGCTCGCTCGTGGCGTCGCTGAGCACGCCGCTCGAGGTCGGCGGGCGCAGCCTTCACACCGCGACCAGCGTCGGCGTGGCGGTATTCCCGCACGATGGCGAGGACGCGGCCACGCTCATCCGCCGCGCCGACTCGGCGATGTACCGGGCGAAGGAGCTCGGCGGTTCCGGTTACCAGTTCGCCACCGCTTCACTCGATGCCGACTCGCGACGCCGCCTGAACGTCGAGAACGACCTCCGCGCGGCGATCGTGCGCGGCGAGCTCCGCGTCTACTACCACCCGGAAGTCGACATCGAGACCGGGCGGATCGCGAACTTCGAGGCGCTCGTCCGCTGGGAGCACCCCGATCACGGGCTGCTGCCGCCGGCCGACTTTGTCCCGATCCTCGAGGACAACGGCTTGATTCGGCTCGTCGACGCCTGGGTGCTCCGTCAGGCCTGCCAGCAGAACCGCCGTTGGCGGGACGACGGCCTCGGTCCGGTGATCGTCTCCGTGAACCTGTCGGCGGCGGCTGTTCTCCAACGGCGGCATGATCGACACGATCAAGGCGGTCCTCGCCGAGACTGGGCTCTCCCCGGAGTTGCTCGAGCTCGAGGTCACTGAAACCGCCGCGCTCGAGAACATCGAGGAAGCAGTGGCGATGCTCCGGCAGATCCGCGAGCTCGGGGTACGCACCGCCCTGGACGACTTCGGAACCGGGCACTCGTCCCTGGTTCGGCTCAAGGAATTCCCGCTGAGCACACTCAAGATCGACGGCTCGTTCGTCCAGAGCGTGACCACCGACGAGGACTCGGGCTCGATCGTCAGCGGCGTGATCGCGCTCGGTCATGCGCTCGGCCTGACCGTCGTCGCCGAAGGCGTCGAGCACGAGCGGCAGCTCTCGCTGCTGCGCCATCTCGGCTGCGATCTGGCGCAGGGGTACCTCTTCGCTCGGCCGCTGACCGAAGAGGCGGCGACCAGCCTGCTCGCCGATCAGCGTCGCCTCGGTCACGGGTTCGCGGCCTAGCGCACGCCGCCTCGCGCTTGGCGTCGGTCGCAACCGGTACGATCGGGTGTCAGTCGAGGTGGATGTCGTTCGCGCGCCGGCCGGCCGAGCCGAAGCGCATCAGATCGCGGATCTTCCGCCCGCAGCTCACGCAATAGTGCTTGCGGTTCTCCATGTAGACGAAAGGCCCTTCCGGTCGCCGGCAGGTGGTGCAACGGGCGACGACAGCGCGGGGCTGTCTGTCAGTACGGCTCATGATGGCTGATCATCGACGTTCGTGATCTGCGGAATGATCGTGCGGCGTTAAGACGCGATCAGAAATTGATCAGTCTCGTCTGAGCGCCGCCTGACCGCTCCTTCGCAGCTTGCGGATCTCGGCCGACACCACGCCGTCTTTCACATCGAGGTTCGCGAATGTCCCCAGCTCCCCGCGCGGATGCCGGAAGTTCGGCCGGCTGGTGCTCCCCGGGTTGACGAAGAGCACGCCCGCCACGACGCCGATGTACTCGTGGTGCGTATCCCCGAAGCAGACGACGTCGACGGGCTGCCCGAACCGCCGCTCGATCAGGTCGCGCGGGTCGCCGCGCGCGAACTCCACCGTGTGTGTGAAGTTGACCGTTCTGCCGTGCAGCCGGATGTCGTGCACCATCCCGATCCGAACCCCGTCGACCTCGACCACCCGCGTCTCCTCGGCGAGCCGATCGCCCTCCTCGCGCGGGTCCGGGTAGCCGCGCACCGCCAGTACCGGCGCGACCGTTTCGAGGTGATCGAGCACCCCGAGCGTGTCCAGATCACCGCAATGCAAGATCAGATCGGAGCCGCGCAGCGCCTCGATCAGCTCCGGCGGAGAGCCCCAGCCGTCGCCCTGCTCGTGCGTGTCCGAGACCACCGAGATACGGGTACTGTCGACCCGCATCACGCCCGGCCACGCGTCCCCGGTCGAAGGCAAGCGCTACTCCTCGATCACCGTCGTCTCGGCGCCGACGGGCATGATCGACAGGTGGGCCATCGGCGATCCGGTGTCATGCGCGCCGTGCCAGTGCTCGGCCCCGGCTGGAACGACGGCGCAGTCGCCGGCGCTGATCACCCGCTCGCCCTCGTGGTCACCGACCTTCCCGATGCCGGAGACGACGTACAGCACCTGATCGCGGGTATGCGTGTGCCAGCCGGCGCGCGCGCCGGCCCCGAACTGCACGACGGAGACGTTCGTATCCTCGGTCAGCCCGGCGCTTAGACCGCGGCCCCAGACCAGGCCACCCTCGAAGATCGCGGCGTCGGACCGTTCGACCGTTTCGCCGTCCTCCGCCTTGATCACGTGTACCTGCATCAGTTCGCTCCTCCGCCATTTGTTCGCACGTCACGCTGCCGGCAGACCGGCCGCTATCCGACTGGTTCGGGTACCCGCGCCGCCAGGAACTCGTAGTCCTTGGGATCCGGCTCGCGCGTCTGCGTCCAGAACTCGAGCAGCGTGAACGGCCAGTTCTGCGTTACGTGCCCCTCGGCGTTCTTGTACCAGCTCGTCACACCCGCCGTACCCCACGCCATCGATTCGTTCCCACGGTCGATCTTCTCGTTGTACGCGTCATGGACCTCGGGACGAACGTTCATCGCCGCTTCGTCCCGCTGCAGCAGCAGGCGCAGGCAGCCCATCACGTACCGCATCTCGCACTCGGCGAAGAAGATCGTCGAACCGTTGACCACGATGTTCGTGTTCGGTCCGTAGAGCAGGAACAGGTTCGGGTAGTCGGGGATCGTCACGCCCATGTACGCGCGAGCGGTGCCTGCCCAGTGGTCGTGCAGCTCGACGCCACCGCGCCCGACGATCTCCATCGGCATCAGGAACGAGCTGGCCTGGAACCCGGTCGCGAACACGATCACGTCGAACGCCGCGCTCCTTCCGCCCTCTGTGCTGATCCCCGAGGGCGTGATCTCGGCGATCGGGTCGACTACGATCTCGACGTTGTCGCGCTTCAGCGCGCGTAGCCAGTTCCCGTCGTCCACCACCATCCGCTTGCCGCCCGGCGGGTACTCCGGGATCGCATGTTCGAGGACCTCCGGCGCGTCCTCCAGCACCCCGCTGATGTAGGCCGTCAGCGTCTCGCGCATCTTCTGGTTCGCGGCGCTGACCGACCCCGCTTCCGTCCACTCTGGATCAACCGCCACCGACTTCAGCATCCCCTCGGAGCTCCGCCAGAAGAGCGAGAACCGGTACCACGCCTGGTAGAACGGGACGTGCGTTAGCAGCCAGTGCTTCCCTTCCGGGATCTCCTGGCGGTAGGTCGGCTGCGGCGCCATCCACGGCGGCGTCCGCTGGAAGACGACGACCTCGTCCGCTTCCTTCGCGATCTCCGGCACGAACTGGAACGCGCTCGCGCCGGTCCCGATCACCCCGATCCGCTTCCCCGCGAGGTCGACGTCGTGCCGCCACTCGCCCGAGTGGAACGAGGTGCCCTCGAACGTGTCGCGCCCGCGCAGCTCCGGCATCCGCGGCCGGTTCAACTGACCGACCGCGCTGATCACCGCGTTCGCCTCGATCGTCTCGGCCGCGCCGTCACGCGGTCGCACGGTCAGCGACCACGTGCCGCGCTCCTCGTTGAAGACGGCCCGCTCGAGGTCGGTGTTGAAGCGGATCTGTTTGCGGATGTCGTACTTGTCGGCGACCAGATCGAAGTACTCGAACAGCACCTGCCGGTTCGAATACCAGTACGGCCAGTCGTGCGGCTCGAACGAGTACGAATAGATGTGGTTCTGGTTGTCGACGCGGCAACCGGGATACTGATTCTGCCACCAGGTCCCGCCGACCTCCGAGTTCTTCTCGATGATCGTGTACGGGATCCCCTCCTGATCGAGGCGGACCGCCGCGAGCAGACCCGACATGCCGGCACCGACGATCACGACGCGGAAATCTGCGCGCGCCTCCGCTGGGATGCCCTCGAACGACCGGTGTGCGTAGGCGTCCTCGCCCTCCATCCCTAGCTCGGCGTGCAGAAACTCCTTGTAGGCGCGCGGCACGCCCTCGCCGATGATGTAGTCCGTCATCTCCTCGATCGCCTCGTCCGAGGGCCGCCGCGGGAGCTGGCTCCCGCTGTCGCGGTAGGCCTTCAGCACCTCGAGGGCGATCGCTCGTGCCTCGGCCTGGCGCTCGGGCGGAATGCCGCCCTGAGGATCCTGGAACAGCGCCCCGATCGGCGTGATCTCGCCTCTGATGTGGCCGATCTCGCCGCTGATGTGGACCAGCGCGTTCATCAGCGACGGCACGTGGGCGGCCTCGAGCGCCTCGCGCAGCTCGTCGTCGCTCGCGGTGATCGGCGCCGGGGCCTCGAATGCCGTCGTCATGCGGCGCTCCGCTGGCTGAGTTACGGGCCGTCAGCGGACGATATCAGGATCACGCCTGCGGTCACGGCAGCCTTCGGTGTCGTTGCTCTGCCATGCTCTGACGGCATCGACGTGGAGCGCAACGGAGCTTGCCCGGAGGAGCGCGTGGACCTCTTCACGATCGCGACGGCCGCAATCGCCGTCGCCACCGCGGCCGTGTCCGCCCTTGGATACTGTCTCTGGTGTCTGCTCGACGAGCCTCAGGGCGCTTAGACGGGGTCCCAGATCTCCGTCTCCGGATTGAACTGCGACCACGCGAACCAGAACGCCTGGTGCGTCGTGATCGGATCGCCCTTGGTCGTCCGGGCGCGGAGCGCGCCGTCCTCGAGCCGGACCGTGATGCCCTCGAACTCGACGTCCTGGCCGCTGGCGAGCGCGAAGCGCGTCGCCGCCTCGGGGAAGGCGACGACCACGCCGTTGTGGCTGACGCCGAGTACCTGCTCCTGAATCAGGAGCCGCGAGTCGACGGCGCCGACCGGGAAGATCGGCCCGTCGGCGTCGCGGTTGCCCAGCGGATCGAGCGGGTAGTTCCCGAGCTGCTGGGTCCGCTGCGCGACGATCGTCGCGTCCGGTCGCGCGGCCTTGAAGTCGCCCCAGTCCACCGTGCCGACGGAGACGAACTCCAGCTCGAGGCCGATGTCGTGCAATGGACCGGTGATCGCGCGCCCTCGGAACGTGTCGAACATCGAGAACGTGTGCAGCTCGAACATCACCTTGTTGGAGCGCGATAGCAGCCCCGAGGTGCGCAGCTCGAACGTCCCGGTCGGCGTCTCGATCCCATCCGGCAGCTCGTCCGTCAGGAACGCCTGCGCCGTGCCGCAGAGTGTGCAGTACACGAGGGCGATCCGACGCCCGCCGAGCGTGTCGTTCACCATCTCGTGCACTTCCATGATGTTCTTCGGGTAGGCGCGCACCTCGCCGTTCACCTCCACTGTGAAGACCGTGCGCTCGTCCGGGTACCAGTCGCCTCCGGCGACGTCGGTCACGAAGGGATCGTCCAGCGCCGGGATGCAGTTGCCACAGCCGCTGTTGGCCTGATCGAGCGGGCGGTCATCGATCCCCACGCCGCCCCAGCTCACCAGGCGCCAGTCGACGTCGGCGTTCGGGTCCTCGAAGAATGGGTCCCAGTCGTCGCCCACGAACCCCAGCAAGGTGGTCTTCAACCGCAGGTAGTCATCGGGCGCGGGGATGTCGTTCGCGATCAGGTAGTCGGCGGTCGCCTGCCAGCCGCGAGGCTGCGACCGCGGCACCCCGGTCAGGTCCTGCCACGCGTCGTTCAGGTCTTCGGCGGTCTGGCCGCGTGGGAAGAACTGCATCAAGTCGGTGAGCAGCCACGCGTGCCGGATATCGCCGCTCCGGCCGACGCGCTCGATCCGATCCGGGTTCAGCCCGCGGTTGAACGCCGTCAGCAGGATCTCGATGTCCTCGGCGACCTGCTCCGGCGGTGTGGTCGGCGTGGGAGGTGCGGTCGCCGTCCGAGGCGCGTCCGGTTCCGCCTTGGCCGCCCGCGGCGAGTCGTTGCCGCCTCCCGTGCACGCGAGCGCGACCAGACCGGCGCCGAACGCGACCGCAACGAGGGCGGAACGGGTGTTCACACGCATCGAAGCTCCCTGAGTTCTCGGTGAGTTCGCGACGGTGAGGTCGGGAGTTCGATCGTACGCCAGCAGCGACGGCCGCGAAGGTGATCGGCGCTCCCGAGCGGCTCGCGGCCGGGCGTCGTTGAGAGACGCGAGACGAGGCCGGTGCGGAGCCGCGACGATCGTCAAGTGTCGCTGGCATGCCGCGCGTCTCGCGCGAGCGCTATCCGCGCTGGCGCGCCTCTTTCCACCAGGCGTCCTCTTCGGCGAACCGCTCGGCGTTCCAGCTCAGCGCGGCCTTCAGGCCGCCCTCCCGGTGCTGCGCGTTGTACTCCTCGATCACCGGTGACGACTCGGGGCTCGCGAGCGTGTTCGCCTCGAGTTCCAGCGACCGTTCGAGGACCTGGCGCACGCCCATCAGCTCGTACGACATGTTGATCAATTTCTTGTTGTACTCGACGGTCGCCTGCGGCAGCTTCGCGATCGTCAGCGCCTGCTTGCGCACCGCCCCGTCCAGCTCGTCCATCGGCACCACCTCGTTCACGAGGTCGAGCCGTTTCGCCTCGCGCGCGTCGATCAGGTTGCCGGTGTAAAGCAGCTCGCGCGCCTTCGTCATGCCGATCACCCACGGCCAAACGGCCGGGATGTACGGCCCCCCGGTCCGGATCTCCGGGGCGCCGAAGAGCGCGTCCTCGGAGCAGATGCGCAGGTCGCAGAACGTCGCGGTAGCCAGGCCCCCGGCGATGCAGAAGCCGTGGATCTGAGCGATGATCGGCTTCGGGTTGTTCCAGAAGACGTCCCACCACGCCGAGGCGCTGAACCCCTTCCCCTTCAGGAAGCCAGCGCGGATCTGCACCGCGTCGGAGCTCCCACCTCCGCCGCTGATGTCGAACCCGGCGCTGAACGCGCGACCGGCGGCCTTCAACACGATCACCCGGATCGCGTCGTCGCCCCAGCCGGCATCCTCGAGCGCGTCGCGCACCTCGAGCTGCAGGTCGTTCGAGAGCGCGTTGATCTTCTCGGGCCGGTTCATCGTGACCGTCGCGATCGGCGCATCCTTCTCGTAGATGATGTTCTCGTACTCCATCGGAGAGCCGCTCCTCGGCGCGCACAGCGTTGTGCCGCGGGATTGTAGAGCGCGCGACGACCGCGGTTCGCCGAATCGTCGCGGCACGACGTGACGTGATCGACCCGGCGGACACACGCGCCTGGCTCGCCAACAACCTGCGCGCGGTGCCCGAGGCGAAGCGGCGCACCGAGAAGAAGCGTCGCAACATCGACACCTGGTAGCGCCTGGTCCGCTTCCCCCGTATCGACAGCGCCCCCGCTGGCGGCGTAGGTTGCGCTCACCGAACCTCAAGGAGGTGAGCGCGTGAGCATCCGCGGGAAGGCCGCGATCGTCGGCCTGTACGAGATCCCGACCCAGAAGGAGTATCCCGGCCGCACTACCTACGGCCTCATGGCCGAGGTCGCGCGCGGTGCGATCCTCGACGCCGGGCTCCGCAAGGAGGACATCGACGGCCTGATCGGGCCGGAGAGCCTGAACTCCATCGAACTCGCCGAGGCGCTCGGCATGCAGCCCCGCTTCACCGCCTCGATGACCGTGCACGGCGCCAGCGGCGCGGCCTCGGTCGCGACCGCCGCCGAGGCGATCTCCGCCGGCATCGTGGACTACGTGATGTGCGTCTTCGGCGAGGCGCGCCCGCGCTCCAGCTCGCGACTCACGGCGCAGGTGGCAGCCGGTCCCCAGATCCCACGGGCCAGCCGCACCACCGAGTGGGAGATCCCGTACGGCCCCGTGATCGCCATGAACGGCTGGTACGGGTTGATGAAGCAGCGCCACATGTTCGAGTACGGCACCACTCAGGAACAGTTCGCCAAGGCCGTGGTCGACCAGCGCTTCAACGCCGCGAAGAACGTCAACGCCGTCTGGTACGACCAGCCGGTGACGATGGACGACGTGCTCAACTCGCGCTTCACGAACGAGCCGCTCCACCTGCTCGAGAGCGTGATGCCGTGCTCCGGCGCCCACGCGGTGATCGTCACCTCAGCCGAGCGTGCGCGGGCGCTGCCCAACCCGCCGGTCTACGTCCTCGGCGTGGGCGGACCGGCGACGCGTCACGACATCATCTACACCGACGACGACATCACGACGACGCCGGTGGTCGACTCCGCGCCGACGGCCCTGCAGATGGCGCAGGTGAACATCCGCGACGTCCAGCTCGCGCAGTTCTACGACTGCTACACGATCCTCGAGATGGCCTGCCTCGAGGATGCCGGGATCGTGCCGAAGGGCGAGATCGGGCCATTCTACGAGAGCACCGATACGACCTACAAGGGCGAGTTCCCGGTCAACACGGATGGCGGCCAGATCGCCGCCGGACAGTCGGGAGGCACTGGTGGTGGCTTCCGCCACGTCGTCGAGGCCACCCGCCAGGTGATGGGACGCGCGGGCGAGCGACAAGTAGAGGGGGCCGACCTTTGCCTGGTCAATGGCTGAGGCGGCTCCAGCAGCGTGATGTGCACGCTGGTGCTCGGTTCGAGCGCCACCCTCTAACCCAGACAGACGAGACCACGGAAACAAGGGTCGCGATGACCACTGAGGAATACACGAAGCCGCTCCCGCTGCCGTCCGAGCCGGAGCTCACCGAGCCATTCTGGGAGGGCACGAAGCGAGGCGAGCTGCTGATCCCGCGCTGCAGTTTCTGCGACGAGTTCTTCTGGTACCCACGCGAGGCCTGCCCGCGTTGCCTCCAGCCCGGCTGGGAGTGGACGCCAGTCAGCGGCCGCGCGCGGCTGCACACCTACACGGTCGTGCACCAGCCGGCTCACCCCGCCTTCGCGGACGACGTCCCGTACGCCTTCGCGATGATCCAGCTCGACGAGGGCGTGCGCATGATGTCCAACGTCGTCGACTGCCCCGTCGAGGAGCTCGAGACCAACATGCCCCTCGAGGTGGTCTTCGACTCCGTCACCGACGATTGGACGCTCGTCAAGTTCAAGCCGGCCGCCAGGTAGCTGCGGAACGAGGACCGCCGAGATGCAGGTCCTTGTCGTCGGCGCCAACGGACTGACGGGCCAGCGCATCGCGAAGCTGCTGGCCGGGAGCACGCACGATCCGGTCGCGATGATCCGCGGCACCTCGCAGCGCCAGACCTTCGACGCGCTCGGCGTGCCGACCGTCCTCGCCGACCTCGAATACCCGATCGATCACGCCGTCCGCGGCTGCGACGCCGTGATCTTCGCCGCCGGGTCAGGCTCCTCGACAGGCAAGGACAAGACCGTCCTCGTCGACCAGCTCGGCGCGATCCGCTCCATGGTCGCCGCCCAGACCGAGGGCGCGCGCCGCTACCTCATGCTGAGCTCCGTCGGCGCCGACACCCGGAGCGAGTCGCGGATCGCCCACTACCACCGCGCCAAGGGCTACGCCGACGAGCACTTGATGAGCAGCGACCTCGACTGGACCGTCGTCTGTCCCGGCGGCCTCCGCGAGGAGCCCGGCACCGGCACGGTGTCGGTCAGCGACGACCATCACGCGTCGGGCCTGACGTCCCGCGACAACCTCGCCGCCGCGCCCGTCGCCTGCCTCGACCTGCCGAGCACGATCGGCAAGCGCTTCAGCCTGCTCGAGGGCGACACCCCGCTCGAGGACGCGCTGCGCGCGCTCTGATTCTCCCTGCGCTCGCTCAGGTACCAGCGCGCGGGAGCGGCTAGCCGCCTTCGGAGCGGCCGCGCTTCCGCAAAACCGGCCCCTGGTTCCAACGTCAGCTCCCCGCCAGCCGCGAAGCGGACTCCTATGAGGGGGTCCGAGACCCTCGCCCGGAGGTCGATCCAGGTCCGACGACCCTACGGGTACGTCGGGTGGCGATGGCCGGAGGTCGATCCATGAGTTGCGGGTGCCACCACCCAAAGCATCACCGAGGGGATGGCAGCGGACCACTGAACTGAGATCACCGTCGCGCAGCATCGCCTGGTAACTCGCGATGGCCGGCATATCCCGATCCGAACGCGACCGCGAAGCGAGTCGCGGCCGGCGGGCTGCGGGGGCAGCGCCCCCGAGGAGAAATTCCGGGGTTGGGCGGCGGGATCTGCCTCGCGGCGCTGCGGCCCCGCCGCTACGGGTGCCACCCGTGCTCGCGCATGAATGCCGCCACATCGTCATCAATCGAGTGCAAGAACTCGAAGCCGGCATCCTTCGCCATCATCTCGTCGATCTCCGTGTCGCCGATGTGCAGGTAGTGTTCGAGGTCCACGAACTCTGCGCGCACGACGGTCAGCTCCTGCTTGAGCACGGTGAACTGCATCGGCACGTCGTGCTCGTCCCAGAGCCCCTGCTGGTAGCTGATTGGTCGGTCGGAGCACGACCCAACCACGAACCCAAGGCTGCGCGCCTGTCGTACCGCCGTCAGCGGGATCACGCCCGGCGGCTCGCCGACCTCGAGCGTGCCGTCGATGTCGAAGCTGATCAGTCGCTGCAACCGCGCCTCCACTCGGTCCGTGGCAAGTGCGCAGCATAGCCACGCGCTGCGTTACGGGCCGTCGTGGGATCCGAGTGAGCGTGCGGAGGAGATTGTGAAGGAGTACACTATCTCCGAAGTCTGACGGGAGCCGGCGATGGCAACGGCGACCAGACCTCCCGCACCGCGCCGCCTCGAGGCATGGCGCGACGCCCTCGATGACCGCCTCCCGCCCCGTCCCCGCACCGCCCGCTCGCCTGAGGAGCTGTCGCGGCGTCGCTTCATCGCGACCTCGTTCTGGACCGGCCTTGGCGTGACGCTCGTCGGTGCCCTCGGGGCTGCGGCGGACTTCCTCTATCCGAGGAACGTCGCCGGCTTCGGCGGCCCGGTCCGCTCCGGCAACGTCGCCGACGTAGCCCGCGGCGCGCCGCCGCGCGAGCACCGCGCTGGCCAGTTCTGGCTCGTCAATCTCGATCCGGCGGAGACGCGCCCAGGCGGCTCCAGCGGCGGCGCGGGGTTGCTCGCCCTGTGGCGGCGGTGTCCGCACCTCGTATGCGCCGTCCCCTGGAATCCGAGCTTTGACTTCGACGGCGACGGTGGCGGCTGGTTCCGTTGTCCGTGCCATATGTCGACCTACACGAAAGCCGGCATCCGCGTGCACGGCCCGGCCACGAGGTCCATGGACACGATGCTGATCGAGATCGATGAGGTCGGCGACATCACGGTGCAGACCGGCATCCGTCAAAACGGCGGCGAAGACAACCCCGGCCGAACCGTGACGCACTCGCTCCTTCCGACCTAGTCACGTTCCCACTCGCGCCGAGTCCGGGTACCGTGACCGCCCCTGTGCGCGTCCGTTGCGAGGAGCCCCGCCCATGCCGAGGATGACCGGCGCGATCGCCCTCATGGAGATGCTCAGGGCCGAGGGCATCCGCTACGTCTTCGGCAACCCCGGCACCGCTGAGAGCGCGATCATCGACGGCTTCGAACGCACCCCCGAGCTCGAATACGTCCTCGCCACCCAGGAGGGCGTCGCCATGGGCATGGCCGACGCCTACGCCCGCCTCACCGGCACCGTCGGGTTCGTCAGCCTCCACATCGACAGCGGCCTCGCGAACGGCATCAGCCTGCTCACCAACCTCTACGAGGGCGGCACGCCCGTCGTCGTCACCTCCGCTAACAAGGACATCCGCAAGCTCGCCGAGGGCCGCTTCGACCTCGCTCAGATGCCGGCCCAGTTCACCAAATGGAGCGTGGAGGTCACCCACGCTGAGCAGGTGCCGAGCGTGATGCGCCGCGCGTTCACGATCGCGAAGACGCCGCCGACCGGCCCCGTCTATGTTGGCTTCTCCGCGAACGCGCTCGACGACGAGGGCGAGATGGAGATCATCCCCTCGGCCCAGGCGTTCGAGGGTCAGCGCCCCGATCGGGCCGTCGTCGAAGCAGCCGCCGAGATCCTCGCCGCCGCCTCGAACCCCGCGTTCGTCGTCGGCGATCGTCTCTCCGCCGGCGATGGCGCCGAGGCCGCCGTCCGCCTCGCCGAGCTGACCGGCGCCCGCGTCTACGCCACTAACCACGGCCACGTCAGCTTCCCCACCGGCCACCCGCAGTACCTCGGCACCATCGACCCGACCATGCCGGCCGGCCGCGCCGCGCTCGGGGACGCCGACGCGGTCGTCGCCCTCGGTGCCAGCTTCGGTGGCTACTTCTACTTCGAGGGCCACGCGCTCTTGGCGGAGACGAAGTTCATCCACATCCACCCCGCCCCGGACGAGGTCGGCAAGTTCGAACCGACCGATGTCGGCATCGTCGCCAATCCACGCGCCGCCGCCGCCGACCTCGCGGATCACCTCGAAACCCGCCTCGGCGGCGAGGCCCGCGAGGCCGCCGCCATCCGCGCCGTCGCCATCTCCGAGCAACACGCCGCCCAGCGCGAGGCCTTCCGCCAGCGCGCTCGTGATCGCTGGGACCTCTCGCCGATGTCCACCGAACGAATGATGAGTGAGGTTGCCGAGGCGCTCCCCTCGAACGCGCTCATCGTCGACGACTCGATCACCACCCGAGGCTCAGTCTTCGGAGCGATCGAGTTCAACCAGCCCGACCAGCTCCTCGCGATCGCTGGCGGCGCGCTCGGCTGGGGCATGGGCGCCGCCCTCGGCGCGAAGCTCGCGAGGCCCGAACAACCGGTCGTCGCCATCGTCGGCGACGGCAGCGCGATGATGACGATCCAGGCGCTCTGGACCGCCGCGACTTCGCAGCTCCCGGTTGTCTACCTGATCTGCAACAACGCGAGTTACCGCATCCTCAAGCTCAACATGAACGTCTACAAAACCCAGATCCGAGGCGAGGCCACCCCCGACAGCAAGTACCTCGCGATGGACTTCCCCGTCCCCTTCGACGTAGCGGCGATCGCCGAGGCCTTCGGCGTCCGCGGCCGCCGCATCAAGGACCCCGCCGACCTCGGGTCCGCCGTCAGCGAGGCGATCGCGGCCAACGAGCCGGTCGTCCTCGACGTCCGGATCGACGGCTCGCTCTAGCTGCTTCACGCTGTAGCCGCTCTCGGGCCGCATGGAGCGTTCGTCGGAATCTCGCGAAGATGGAGTTCAGCCGCCCTCCACCGTCCGCTCCGGGCACCTCGGGTCGGCGGCTCGTCGTGAGGCTGTCGAGCGCTTGGAGCAGGGGCGCACGGTCGGGTTCCAGCACCCGTCGGAGCGGAGGACTTACGCCGTGACCCACAGGCAGACGGTCGCCGCACCCCTGCTCGGGACGACCCGTGGTTGACCCGCCGCCAGACTCAGCCGGCGCCTCGACGGTCGCACGTGACTCGTTCACCGTCGGAGTCTGGACCGCCCTGACGCGCGTGACCGGTCTCGCGCGCGTGGTCGTCGCCGGCGCGGTCTTCGGGCCAACGTTCCTCGCCAACATCTATCAAAGCACCAACCTGCTGCCCAACCTGCTGAACCAGCTTCTGGCCGGTCCGTTGATCGCGGCCGTCCTGATCCCACCGCTCGTGCGCTACCTCGACCGCTCCGATCAGGCGGGCGCGCAGCGCTTCGCGAACGCCTCGCTGGGCCTCGTTCTGACGGCGTTCGTCGTCGCGGGAGTCTTCGCGCTCGTGGCCGGGCCGGTCTTCGTCCGGCTGCTGACCCTGGGTGTCGAGGATCAGATCCGGGGTGACGCTCAGCGCGTCACGTGGATCCTCCTCTTGCTGCTCGTACCTCAGGTGATCCTCTACGGCCTGATCGGGGTCGCGACCGCCGCCCAGCAAGCGCGGGGCCGCTTCGGGCTCCCTGCCGCCGCCCCACTCGTCGAGAACCTCGGCATCATCGTCACGCTGATCTTTCTCGCGCGGGCCGGCGGCTCGGGGCTGGAGGTGGACGGCGTGAGCACCGACCAGCTCTTCCTGCTCGGCATCGGCACCACCGTTTCCGTTGCCGCGCACGCACTCGTCCAGTGGCTGGGCGCCCGCGGCGCTGGCCTCACGCTCAGACCGACGCTGGGATGGCGAACCCCCGAGGTCCGATCGATCATGCGGCTCGCCGTCCCCTCGATCGGCTCCGCCTCGCTCGAAGTTGGCATCTTCTGGGCGGCGATCATCGTCGCCGGTCTCATTCCGGGTGGCGTCCTCGCGCTCCAGATGGGCGTCCTGTTCTCGGCGCTCCCCTTCGCCGTCGCCGCGCGGCCGATCGGTATCGCGCTGCTTCCCCGCCTCGCACGCCTCCGCCGCGTCGACAGCCCACGCCTCTTCGAGGAGTACCGCGCTGCCCTCGGCCTCATCCTGCTGCTCTCGCTCCCAGCCACGTTCGGCCTGGTCGCGATCAGCGGATCGCTGGCGAAAGCCGTCGCCGTCGGCACCATGTCGACCCCCGAGGGCGTCCACCTCATGCGCGTCGCCATCGCCTCTGCCGCGCTGGCGATCGTGCCCGGCGCCGTGTTCGAGCTTGCTCGTCAGGGCGCCTATTCCGCGCGCGATGCGCGGTCACCGTTCTACGGTGGCGTCATCCGTGCGGTGGTGATCGCCCCGGGCATCGCCGCCGCTGCCTTCGCCGAAGGCACGAACACGCTGCTGATCCTCGGACTCGCGACCGGGATCGCCGACGCGGCTGCCGCCGGCTACCTGGACCGCCGGGTCCGCGCCCTGGCGCCGCCGGCGTACGTGTTGGGGCGCTGGCTGCTCCGTCAGCTCGTCACGGCGGCCGTCGCCGGCCTGGCTGCCTGGGTTGTCTCCGCCGGCCTCGCGACGCTCGACGACTCGCGATTGGTCACCTCGCTGGCCGTCGCGGCCGGTGGTGCGACCGGGTTCATCGTCTACGCCGCCGCGCAGCTCAGCCTCGGCGCCCCGGAACTCGACGCGTTTGGGGTCGGTCTTCCGGCTCGCCTCCGTCGTCGCGCCTGACGCGAGAGATCGGCCGCGCCCGCTCCGTTTCCCGCCTCGGCCCCGCAGCCCTCGTTGTCCACCCCCTCCGCAGCTCCGGGGATCGCTGGCCTGGCTGGGTCACGTCGGAGGCGCGCGAGCGCATTCGAGGCCGCGCCGATGAGCCGCGCCTCCGTCGCGAGCTCAGCGCCCCGGTAGCGACGCCTCAACGACGGTGCCGGCGGCGGAGCCGCGGCGCAGCACGACGGTTCCGCCGAGGCTATGGGCACGCCGCTCCATGCCGGAGAGCCCGAAGCCGCCTTCGGGGCTCCCCTCGATGCGGTCCCCTACGTCGAAGCCGACGCCGTCGTCCCGCACGCTGAGGGTCACCGCGTCAGCGCCGTAGTCGAGGCGGACCGTCACCGTCGTTGCGGGCGCGTGGCGCCGCGCGTTGGCGAGCGCCTCCTGGCAGATCCGGAGCAGCGCGGCCTGTGCCTCCACGCGCAGCGTGCGGCGCACATCTGAGACCCTAAAACTGGCGGATTCAGGTCCGGTCGCCTCGAACTCCTCGACCTCGTGGGCGAGCGCCGCGTCGAGCGAGCGATCCTCGAGGCTGCGTGGCATCAGGTTCCAGACCGAGCGCCGAGCCTCCTGGAGGCTGTCTCGCGCGATCTCTTTTGCAACGGACAGGTACGAGGCGACGTCGTCGCGTCCGGCTTCGAGCGCGTACTCGCCCGCCTCGAGCTGGAGCACAATGCCGGTGATGCCCTGGGCGATCGTGTCATGGATCTCCTGGGCCATGCGCGCGCGTTCCTCGAGCACCGCGAACTCGCGCATCTGCTCGGTGAGCTGCGCTCGCTCGATCGCGACGCCGAGCTGCACCGCCACCGTGCTCGCCGTTGTGAGGTCGGAGTCGCTGAACGCGTCCTCCTCGAGGCTCTGGAGGTGCAGCACGCCGGCGACGTCGCCCCCGGCCTCGATCGGCACCGCCAGCGCCGATCCCGCTGCGGGCGCCGCGCCTGAATCCTCGATGCCCGGCGCCCGCGCGAGGCCCGCGGCAAAGATGGCCCGGCCGCCCCCGGCGACGCGCCCGACGATCCCGGCATCGAGCCCCACACGCGCAGTGAGCCCGGAACCGCCGTCCGCACTCCCTGCTGCGGCGCGCAGCACCAGATCTCCGGCGCCCGCGTCAAGCAGGTAGACCTCCGCGCGGTGGTAGCCGAAGGTGTCGACGAGCAGGGCGGTGATGTCGGGCAACAGCGGCTCGAGCCCAGAATCAGCGTTGACCTTAACCGCCACCTCACCTGTGACCGTCGCGCGGCGATTGAGCACGGTGAGCTCCGCCGCACGCTGCTCCGCCTGCTGGTAGAGCTCGCGCAGCTCCCCCTCGAGCACTGCGCGCTCCGCTTCCGCGCGCACACGAGTGAGCGCGAGCGCGGTCTGACTCGCCAGCGCCGCCAGCGATGCCCGCAGCACCTTGCTCAGCCCCCGCGACGAGCGGACGCCGGCGAACGCCGTACCGAACGCGTGTCCCACGGTGCTGATCGGAGCGGCGAGGAGTAGCTGTACTTCGGCGTCGACGAGCGCGGGCCTGGTTTCGACCTCCAGCACGATCTCGCGCAGCGTCGAACGCGGCGCCCCGTCCGCTGCGTGGCCGCCGTGTATCTCGAGCAGCTCGTCCCGAAGGGCCGGCTCCACCGGCGCGCCCCCCAGTTGGGCGATCACCTCGACGTCGTGCTGGTCTCCAGCATTGAGGACGACCGCACCGAGGGACATGCCGGTCGTCGAGGCGATCGCCCCCGCGGCGAGCCGGGCTACGTCCTCTCGCGACTCGCTGAGCGCAAGCGCGCTGCTCAACCCAATGAGGACGAAGGGGTCGAAGTCCGGAGCGGCCCCGCTCGAGGGCTGCGCCTCGTCCGCGAGCCCCGTCGGGCGCCGGCGTGGCGCGGTCACCTAGTCACTCACAGACAGCTCTTTGAGCAGCTCCGCGGGATCCTGGTGGAACGGCGACTCGACGATCGCCTCGCCCATCACGCAGTACGGATGCGAGCGCAGCGCATTCATCACCACGTCCCCTCCCATTTGCGTCAGGTCGAACTGGCACAGCGCGAGGATGTTCCAGCTCTCGGAGAGCTGATCGTAGAGGGCCTCCCAGCGGAGCATCTCGGTCGTCGAGACGTCACGCGCGATCGCCCACGCCCCGTCGCCCGCGAGACGCAAAAACGGGTGGCCGGCGTCCTTCGTGTCAGCGTCGAAGCGCTCGAACATCGCTCGCATGTCTTCGGCGGTCGCCTGGCCATTCGACACGACGAGCGAGCCATCGGCTTCCGCCGCGGGCGCATCGATCCCTTGCTGCCGCAGCCAGCTCCGCAGCCGCTCCATGAGCGGAGGGCTGCCGACAACTGCGCACCGCTCGCCGTTGCGCAGTCCCTCCGCGAGGTACGGGCCGAGCACGCCGAGTTGCTGATCCTCGCCGCGGTAGAAGTGAGCGATGTGATCATTCGCTCCCGCAACAACGCCGCCAAAGCCGAGCGAGACAGCGTTGTTCGTCGAAGGTCCCATCATCCACCCGCACACATTTCCCGCCGGCCCCGCACGTCTGAAGCACGGTGACGACCGAGCGCCAGCAGCCTATCACGCAGGGCACATCGCCGATCCCCCAGCGGACGTCTCTGGGACATAGCGTGAACGGTGACGCGGGTGCTGACCAACTTCAAGGGCGCTGCATCGCGCAGCTCAGTCGCTGCGCGACCGAGGTCCGGGCCGAGATAAGGGCGCTCGTTCATGAAGCTGCACCAGCCGGCGCAGGCGAAAGCGAGCTGACCTCGCAGAGCCAGCCGGCCAGGCGTGCGTGTCGCGGCGGGGTGCGCTAGAGCTTCACCAGCCCGAGCTGGACCGCCTTGGTGGCCGCCTCGGTGCGGCTGCTGGCCTCCAGCTTCTGCAGGATGTTGACGACGTGCGTCTTGACGGTGCTCTCCGAGATCGTGAGCGCTGCCGCGATCCCCTTGTTTGGGAGGCCCTTCGCGACCTGCCGTAGCACCTCCATCTCGCGGTCGGACAGCGGCGGAGCGGCGTGCTCGCCCCGGGACAGCGCGGTGAAGCGGGTAAGCACGCGTGCGGCAACGCTCGGGTTGATGAGCGACTCGCCCCTGCTGACAGCGAGGATCGCCCGAATCAGCTCGTCGCGGGAAGTGTCCTTGAGCAGGAAGCCCTTCGCGCCCGCGTCGATCGCGTCGAAGATGTACTCATCCGTGTCGAAGGTAGTCAGCACGATGCACTTCGCGTCCGGGTCGCGCTCGAGCAGCTCGCGCATCGCCTCGACGCCGTTGAGTTCGGGCATCCGCAAATCTATCAGCACGACGTCGGGGGCCAGCACCCGTGCCTGATCGACGGCCTCGCGCCCGTTAGCGGCGTAGCCGATGACGCGGATGCCCTCCTCGGGATCGAGCATCGCGGCGATGCCATTTCGCACGACCGCGTGATCGTCTACGACGAGCACCTGCACGGGCTGGGCCATTGCCGCCTCCCTGGTCGCTCGCGTCTGCACGGCGCTCCCGGATGATAACGAAACGCTGGCCCGTGGGTTTTCGACCGCGCGGCGGCGTCAACGATCATCACGGGCCGGGAGTAGCGTCCGCGCCGCACCAGCGCCCGCGCTCAAGGAAACGTCACGCCGGCTGCTGACGCCTCAGCGCCCCGAGCACGCTCCTCACCCTGAGACTGACAAGCAGGTGTGAACGGATATTGCGCTCGTGCAGCGATCGAAGAGAGTACCCACGGCGAGGGCTCGCAATCATCCGAATGATTGAGGCGCCGTCGATGAGCAGGTCGAGCGCAGAATCGTCCGGCTTCGTGCGCCGCTCCACCGGGCGACCGATGTCGCGGCGCGCGCAGCCTGCCACTCTCGCCGTGTGCCGCGAAGGCGCTGGCGCGGAGAGCCGGATGAGGAGCGAACCCGTGACGAGGACGATGCCGGCACAGCCAGGGATTCGCTCGCTGCCCCGGCGATCGGAGCCTTCCCACGAAGCTTCATCGGCCGAGATGACCGGCGGCCACGCCCTCCTCTACAGCTCGCACTCGCTGGCGAGCGACGTACACACGCTGGTCGGGCGCTCGCCTCGCTGTCGCGCCTGGCCAGCTTCGATCGTTCTCGATGCCTTCGTTTCGAATGAAGAGTTCGCTCCAGAAGCGGAGCCGCGGATCGTGCTACCGAAAGATGTGGAACCTCAGGAACTCGTGCGGGCGAGCAAGCCCCGCGCGTCGATCGAACGCAACCTTGATCAGGGAGGAAGCTGATGGTCACCATTACACCAGAACGTTCGGTCAGCCATGTCCCCGGACTGCAGAGCGGCGACTTTGTGGTGGTCGAGTATCCCGGCAGCGACGAGATCTACGGCCTGGTGTTCCCGCCAAGGGCGCCGATGCTCGTGCTGTCGGGTCGGGTCGGGTTGGCTCACATTTCGTCGGAGGGAAGACGCATCTTCACCGAGTTCCTTCAGCCGGGCGATCTGTTCGGTCGTCTGTCAGCCGGGGCTGAATCGCCCGAGAGCGAGAGCGCGATTGCGATTGGTGGGGCGAAGATCGCGGAGGTCAACGCTCGGGCGCTGCGGCGGTTGGTGGCAACCGACCCTGACTGGCTCGATCGTCTGATGGCGATCGTCAATCGCCGGTTAGAGCGCGGCGCGATGCGGATGCAGGAACTGATGTTCACTCCCGTTGAGGGCCGAATCGTCGGCACCCTTCTTGAACTGGCACAGGAAGACGAGGTGCATCTGACGCATCAGCTGGTAGCTGATATGGCGGGTACCTATCGCGAGACCGCGACACGGATTCTCAACGACCTCCGCCGCGCCGGATCCGTCCATCTTCGGCGGGGTGTCATCGAAATCTGCGACCGGCCGTCACTCCGCGCGTTGTATGCGTCCTCGAGCGCGTGCTGACTAGACGGCATCGAACAACGCCGTTCCAGCTGCGGTCACCCTCGCCATGTCGCCCACGATTGGCCACGCGGCGAGGGTCACCGCGGCCACCCGTACCGCGAAGCCTGCTCGTGATCTCCGTCCAGATCACACGTGCCCGCGACACGGGCGCTCTACCAACGTCTCGTCGGCCGCAAACTCCATCCGCCCGACACTGACGGCGTTTCTTGGTGCCTGCGCGGCGCGACCGCTAGTCGGCGCTGCCGGCCCGCAGTCTTGATTTGAAGGACGGTCCAACGGCTGCTCGGGGTGCCGACAGGTGAGTTCCGGTGTAGTTCAGCCTCGCCGCGCTTGTGGATCCAGCCTTCGACGAGGCGCGGGATCGATGGCTCAGTCTAGCCGGAGAGCTCCGCCTCGCCGAATGGCCGCGAGAGGTCTCGCAGCCGCCGGTCTTCGCGGTCGTATTCGGCGGCCACGATCGCATCGCGATAGTCCGTGTGTGCGAGGTCGCCGTCCGCGACGAAAAGCACGCAGCGCGCCACGCGAGCCTGTTCGCGCGTGGTTTCTGGCAGTCCGAGCAGCGCCTCGGTTACCTCGGCCCGCCGAGGTTCCGCGAAATCTGCTTCGATTCGCGCGATGACGTCGTCTGGCAGCTCTGACGTGTTCACCGCGACCGCGCGCCGGCCGCGTCGGGCCGGGAGATCCCGAGCACGTAGATCGAGATCCCGATCAGCGGCAGGAATCCCATCAGCACGAATCCGAACGCGTACGATGTCTCGTTGACGATGAAACCGAGCAGCACGCCCCCGATCACCGCGCCCACGTCCCACGCCATCGTGTACGTCGCCATCGCCGCTCCTCGGGATCTCGCCGGGGCCCGATCGACGATCAGCGCCATCACCGAGATCTGCACGCCGCCGAGCGCCAGCCCGCTGATGCCCGCCGAGACGAACATCATCAGCTGCGACTCCGCGCTCGCGAGCAGGAACAGGGACGCCGCGCCGGCCCCGAGGGCGGGCAGCACCACCCGGGCGCGTCCGAAGCGGTCCGCCAGCGCCCCGCTGAGGAACCGCGATCCGAGCAGCGCTGCGCCCCACACCGTGTAGTACAGCCCCGGGTTTCCGAGCTCGCGCTCGGCCGCGAACTGCGGCAAAAATGCGCCGACCGCGCCCACCGTCGTGGTCATCGTGCAGAACACGATCGCCGGGATCAGCGCGTGCCTCGAAACCCACTCGCGGTCGCCCCACGCGATCCGCGGTCCGTCGGGCGGCGGCTCGAGGTCCCGCACGATCGAGCCGACGAGCCAGGCCAGCCCGGCGGCGATTGCTCCCGCGAAGAACGCCCACTCGAAGGACGCCTGGGTCGCGATCAGCACCGACAGCGGAGCGGCGTAGAGCTGCGCAATCGCGTTCCCGCTCTGGTAGAGGCCGACGCCGACCCCACGCCGCGCCTCGGGAATGTGGCTTGCCACCATCGCCAGCAGCGACGTGGTGAACATGCCCATCGCGATGCCATGGATGCCTCGGAAGACCAGCATGATCCACGGATCGAGGCTCAATCCGTATCCGACGAACGCGATCGTCGTCCCCAGCCCGCCGATCTTCAGCCACCGCTCGCGCGAGCTGCTGTCCACCCACACCCCGACCAGCGGCCTCGTGAACATCCCCGCGAACCCGAGCCCACCCACGACGATCCCGACGACCCAGTCCGCTTCGCTCGACAGCGAGCTCGGCACGTTGACAATCGAGATCCCGTAGGACACGAAATAGAGGTGGATCGCCAGCGTCGCGATCGCGAACTGCAGGCTGGTCAAACTCGGTCCGGGCGGAGGGCGGCCGGCGGTCTCGACGGGGATCGGTGTGGTCATAGGTCGCACAGCGTGCCACCGCCCCTCGTGAGGGACGAGCGGATAGAACTCAGGTCGAGGTCGCTCCCCCGCGATGGGTGAGCCGAGCGCATTCCTTCAAGCCAGCGCTCTCCAGCCCTCGGGGTCTCAGGGGCTCTCTTCGGCCCCCGCGCCGCCATCGACCGCGGCGCCGAGCATTGGATCGCGAAGCTCGCGATCCTGCGCAACGATGCCCGCGACGGCGAGCGCGCACGCGATGGCGCCGATCACGAGCGCGGCCGGCGCGCCCGCAGCGGCGGCCACAGCCCCGCTGACCGCGAAGCCGAGCGGCGGACCGCCGCCCGCCAGCATGCTTCGGAACGCCTCCACGCGGCCCCGCAGCGCATCCGGCGAGATCGCGAGGATCGTCGAGTTCCTCGGGATCATCTGGATCACGTTCGTCGCCCCCAGCAGCGCCGCTGCCAGCAGGCTGAGCGCGAACCACGGCGACAGCGCCAGCAGCACCAGCGACGCCGCGTACGCGAGCACCCCGCCCGCGGTCCACATCCCCTTCCGCCGCACGTTGCCCAGCGACAGCATCGCGGTCGCGGCGATCACGCTGCCCACGCCCGGTGCCGCGCTCAGCACTCCAAACCCGGTCGCTCCGACCCCAAGGGAGTCCGCGAAGATCGGCAACAGCGCCCGGTAGCTGCCGAGGACGGTCGCCGCCACGTCCAGCATTAGCAGCGAGACGATCACCCGCCGCCAGCGCACGAACGCGACGCCTTCGACGAGGCTCTCCCAGGGGCTCGCGGGCGCGACCGGTGGCTTCGACTCCGTCCGGATCCCCACGATCGCCGCCATCGCCGCCAGGTAGATCGCGCCGTTGAGCAGGTAGGTCGTCCCGAGGTCGAGCCACCCAACCACCACGCCGCCGAGCGCCGGTCCGGCGATCTGCGAGATCTGTCCGATTGTCGCGTTCAGCGCGACCGCGTTCACGAGCTGACCCCGCGGGATCAGACTCGGGATCAGCGCAGTCCGCGCCGGCTGGGTGAGCGCGCTGAAGCCCGCGTTCAGGAACGTGATTGCGAACAGGTGCCAGAGCGCCACCACCTCGGCGAGGGTGAGTGCGGCGAGGATCAGGATCAGCACCCCGTTCGCAAGCTGACCCCATTGGATCAGCCGTACCCGGTCGAAGCGGTCCGCGAACACGCCGCCGATCAGCGAGAGCAGCATGTGGGGCAGGGCTCGCGCGAGCCCCGTCAATCCGAGCAGCAGCGCATCCCCCGTGAGTTCGAAGACCTGCCAGAAGACCGCCGTTTGGAGGAGCTGGACTCCGAGCGACGTCAGCAGCAGCGATCCGGCGAAGCGGCGGTAGTCGCGGTACCCGAGCGCCGCCGCGGCCACCCGGACTCCGCGCCGTGCTGGCTGATGCACCCGCTCGCTTCGCGCCATCGCGCGGCGGCCCGTCCTCTCGCCCCGCGCCGGCCTCGATGGCTATCCCGCCTCGTCGACGATCGGCGGCACTCGGCGGTGCCAGTCCGTCACCTGCTCGTACGCGTACCCGACGCGCAGGAGCAACGCCTCGGCGAACGGCGCCCCCACGATCTGCGCCGAGAAAGGCAGCCCGTCCTCGGAGAATCCGGCGGGAATCGCGAGCGCCGGGTACCCGAGGAGGTTGAACGGTCCCGTGAAGCTCGGCTGGGTGATCCGTCGCGCCGGATCCGTCATCTCCGAGGAGAGCGGCGCCACGCCGGGACTCGTCGGCGTCACCAGCACGTCCACCTCGGCCATCAGCTTTGAAGCCTCGCGTCCGTACCAGCTCCGGAACCGCTGCGCCTGCACATAGTCGGCCCCAGAGAACAGCGCCGCGCGCCCGATCGTCATCCGCGTGCTGGAGCCGTACTCAGCCCAGCGTTCGCTCCCCATGTCCGGCCGGTGATAGGCGAACGCCTCGCTCAGCATCGTGATCGTGTTCGCCTCTTTCGCGACGTCTGAATGTGGCAGCTCCACCTCGCGCAGCTCGGCTCCGAGGTCCCCGAGCTGTCCGATCACCGCCTCGACCGCGGCCTTCTGGTCCGCGCTCAGCTCGGCGTGGTCGAAAAAGTACTCCCGTGGCACGCCGACGCGCAGCCCGGCGATGCCGCCCTCGATCCCGTCGAGGTAGTCCTCGGTCGGTTCGTTCGACGCCGTGACGTCGCGGGCGTCGTGCCCCGCGATCACGCCCAGGATCGCGGCGCAGTCCCACGCCGACCGCGCCATCGGCCCGACCGAATCGAGGCTGTAGCCGAGCGGCGTGACGCCCCACTTCGGCACCCGCCCGAACGTCACCTTCAGCCCCGTGTGCCCGTTGAACGACGCCGGACCCCGCACCGAGCCGCCCGTGTCCGTGCCGATCCCGCCTAGCACCATCCCCGTCGCCACCGCGATCCCCGTCCCCGAGGACGATCCGCCCGCCGTCCGCTCGAGGTCCCACGGGTTCCGCGGCGTGGGAAACGGCTTCTCGGCGTCGGGCGCCCCGATCGCGAACTCGGACATCACGAGCTTGCCCATGATCACGGCTCCGCCGGCGCGCAGCCGCTCCGTCACCACCGAGTCATACCCATCGCCCCACGCCGGGTCGAGCACCAGCGAGTTCGCCGTCGTCGGCTGGTCCGCCGTCGCGAGCAGGTCTTTGAGCCCGAACGGGATCCCGTGCAGCGGCCCGCGGTCCATCCGCGCCGCCAGTTGCGCGTCCGCTCGCTCCGCCTGGATCCGCGCGGCCTGGTTCAGCGCGAGGAATGCTCCCACCTGACCGTCGAGCGCCTCGATGCGCGCGAGGGCCGCCTCCGTGAGTTCGACGCTGGTGACTTCACCGGCGCGGAGTGCGGCGGCGGCCTCTTCGATCGTCAGTGGGAGCGGCATCGCCTAGGCCTCGGGGTCCGCGGGTGCCAGCGGGGCGAATAGCAGCGCGGGCTCCTCGTCGCGCCATTCGTCGCCGTAGAGCTTGTCGGCACCCTTGCGCAGCGCCGGGTACATCTCGACGAACTTCGCGAGCTCCTCGTCGCTCGGGGCGATGCCGGCGGCCTCGAGGAAGGCGCGAACGGTCGCCTCGACATCGGTCGCCTGCGGCATCTGGACTCCTCACAGTGTCGTTTCAGGCTCGGCCCGCGCATGCTACTCCGAGCGCGCGGGCCGAGGACGGCGCGATCCGTGCCGCTCTCCCCGGTAGGCTGATCCCCGCCAACCGCCGCATTCGAGGAGACCCGCATGCCAATGATCCTGGGTGTCACCGGTTCGATCGCGACCGGCAAGAGTGGGATGTGCGCCCACCTCGTTGAGCGGTATGGCGCCACCCATGGCGACGCCGACAAGATCGTGCACCGCATGTTCGACCCGGGTCGCGAGGGCTTCGACAACGCCGTCGCCGAGTTCGGCGAGGAGATCATCGGCGATGACGGCTTCATCGACCGCAAGCAGATCGGCAACCTCGTCTTCGGCAACGCGGACAACATGGCGCGCTGGATGAAGGCGATCGGCAACATCGAGGACGAGACGCGCACCACCGTCGAGGGCTGGCGCGCCTCCCTCGACGAGCACGACGTCGCCATCCTCGAGGCGGTCAACCTGATCGAGGCCGATTACTCGCAATGGTGCGACGCCACTTGGCTGGTGGCCGCCGAGCACGACATCGCGAAGCAGCGCCTGATCGCGCGCAACAACTTCAGCGAGGAGGAGGCCGATCAGCGCCTCGGTGCGCAGCGGAAGTGGGAAGACCGCGCTCCCGCCTCGGACCACGTCTTCCACAACGACGGCAGCTACGCGGACTTCCTCGCCGAGGTCGATCGGGTCTTCGAAGAGACGCTCGCGCAGTTCAAGGCGGGGACGCTCGCGAGGACCAACTGGTTCGCCTGGCGCGAGGCGAATCCGAAGGAAGAGCGCGCCGCGACGAACTGAGCGAGCTCCGAAGAGAGGGGTGCTACTCGCCAACTAAATCGCCGAACGCCGCGAGCAGGCCGCTAGAGAGCGCTGCCGGGACCACGCTGAGATGATTTTCGTTCTCGAAGACTCGATGCCGGAGGTCGAATCCACGGTAGCCGCGACCCTCGAGCGCCGCGGCCATCCGCTGGGCGTTTCCGATCATCGGCTCCGGCTCGAGCGCCCCGGCTGAGATCACCACTCTGACTGGTAGCTCGTCACGCTGCTCCGCGAGACGAGCCTCCGCCTCCCACATGTAGGAGTCCGCGCGCTGGATCGCGGGGCTACTCGCGATGTAGCGATTGAAATGCTCCGGCGCTCTGAAGAGCGCGTACAGCGCGAATAGCCCTCCCAGCGAGGCACCGCGGATCGCCACGTCGGCCGGATCTGTCGGGTAGCGCTCGTTGACGAATGGCATCAGCTCATCAGTCAGGAAGCGCAGGTATTCCGCCGCATGGCCTCCGCGACCGTCCTCGAGTTCGACGGGGACCAGGTCCCGGAAGCGGAGGTCGAACCACTCGCTCCTCGCGGCCTCGTCGTCGTGGATGTCGCCGATTGGGTAGCCTACGCCAACGACGATCAGCTCTGGCAGCAGCGACACTGTTTGGAAGACGTGGATCAGCTCCCGAGCAAGACCCAGGGTCCCCTGTGAATCGGGGAGATACAGCACCGGGTAGCGGCGACCGGCTTCAGGGATCGGCGGCGCGGCGACCGACACCACGAAATCCTGCTCCGCCGCGGACGAGGCGTATCGGTGCTCGTCGGCTGGCCGAAGACTGCTCATGAGCCGGACCCGGAGTTCGTCTGACGGCTGGGCGTGACAATATCACGTCGCGCGGCTCGCCAGCATCGAGGTCTCGCAATGCGTCGTGCTGCCAGACGCGAAGAGGCCCGCCATCCGGCGGGCCTCTTCGTCGTCGCGCAGCCCGGAGCTACTCCTCAGCGTTGAAGAATTCGATGTCCTCTTGCCCGCCCGAGCTCGCCGTGACGGTGTGAATACCCGTCCCGTCGCGCCGCGTGTTCACGCGGTACGAGAACGTCACGTCGCCGCTGGCGTTGGTTGTGCCGCTGCCGGCGCGGATCTTCCCGCCCGGCGCCTCCACCGTGGCGATCACGGTCGCGCCCGCGACCGGCGAACCAGCGGCATCCACGTGGACCGTGAACGAGATTCTGTCGCGGTTCTGGAAGACCGGCGCCTCGCCGATCGACTCGCCGAGATCCTCGATCTCGACCCCGTCGACCGCTGGTGGCGGCGGAGTCGGGCTGGGCTCCGGCTCGGGGGTGGGTGTCGGCGTCGGTTCGGTGGTACTCGTGCCGTACAGCGCGATCAGCGCCGCCACGTCGTCGGCGTGGAGAGCTCGGCGCACGCCCGAGTAGCTCGGTTCTATCACCGAGCCATCGACGTTGCTGTGACCGATGCCGGCGCCATGGCCGAACTCATGGATGCCGACCGTCACGATGTCGAAGAGTCCTGGTGATGGTGACGCCGAGTCGACCCAGTTGAAGCTGGTGTTGAAGGTGATATCGAACTCGTCGGTGACGGAATAGGACCACGCCACCGCCAGTGTCGTCGATCCGCTCAGCGCGTAGAACGCCACCTCGTTCTCGCCGTTGAGGAACTGCGCTCCCGGGCACTCCTTGAGCAGCGACGGACACGCGTTCGAGGTCGTCCCGGCCCCGTGGAAGACCAGCGCCGACCCGTCGACGTTATTCCATCGCGCGGCCGATTTACCGAGCACCGTCCCCAGGTCGATGGTCTGGGGGTTCGTCGGGTAGTAGACGACGTCGACGTTGTCGTTCCCGGGTACGCCGTCCGCCGGACCGTCATGAACGAGGCCGGTCAGCGAGTACTCCTCGCTGGTCAGCGGTCGCGCGCCCTGCGCGGCGAGCGCCACGTCGACAGCCGCACGGTCACTTTGCCCGGGGCCGACGGCGACGGTTACGTGCACTACGAGGCCCTGCGCGGGCACGATCCCGAAGCCGCTAGCGATGCGCCCGTGCCCGGACGCCTCGCTAGCGCTGGTGCTGTTATGACGCCGCTGATACCGGCGATGAGGACGGCAACCGCTGCCAGTCCCGCGAGTTTCGTGCGCATCTCGTCCTCCACGCTTGCCGAAGAGTATCGACTGCGACATTAAGGCGCCGTCAGAACCGGCTCAGGTGTTCCCCACGATCGGTCCCGGATCAACCCTCGATCACCGTCGCTGATGGCCGCTGCATGGCGATCGAGCTGACCATGTTCCGGGCTGTCGCTCGCCGGGCCTTCAGCTCCGCCCGGTTGTGGGGGATCGTGCAAGATTCAGAACGAGCGCCCACGCCCGACGATTAACCGAGCCTCGTCAGAAGCGAGCGTTGGTGGTCCGCCGGTGCGATCATTGCTATCTCGAATCGAACGTGTGCCGCTCGGGTTGCGACTGGCGGCGCTGGTCACGGCGCCGCTGCTGGTGACGCGGTCGTCTTCGGGATGCGCCTCAGCGAACTCTGGTTGGATCGTGTCGACGGTCAGCTGTTCGTCGAGCAGATGGACGCGGCCGCGCGGATCGACGAGGCGATCGAATGGCTGCAGGCCGAGCGCGACGTCACCGCTCAGCTGATGACGCTGCCACCGTCCGAACGTAGGCGGCTGTTCGCACGTCTCGAGGTCGTTCGATCCAACGCAGACGCGGCAGTCCGCAAAGCCGGCCTCGGCGATACCGCGTTGATCGTTGATCGCGTCGAGGCCAGCGCGCCGCCGGCGGACGGAGCGGCCTCGGATCCCCGAGCACCGGCTCTCCAGCCGCCGCCGCTGCAACCGGGATCGCTGGTCGAACTGCGCGAGGTGGTCGACCAGCGGCGGCTTCCTCCCGCCGACACCGTGCTGCTGTACTCGAAGGTGATTCACGACTACCACAACGCACTCAACCACGCGGTCACGATTGAGGGCGCCGACGTCCCCGCCTCCGAATTCGTCACCTACACCTCGGCCCGGGCCAGCGCGGAGGCGTTTATCCAGGCGCGCGCATGGGGCGCGGTGCTGATCGTCGCGGACAACGTCGCCGCGCACGAGTGGCTCTTGCTGGCCGCGCTGGCGCAGACCGAGGGGCTGTTCCTGGCGCAGGCCCGCAGCGCGCCCCCGCCGGACCGTCGCACCCCGCCGCCGGCACCAGATGACCCCTCGACCGACCGCCCCGACCCGCTCCGGCGGCTGTTGTCCTCCCCGAGGACCAACGGCGGGGACGATGTCACGCCGGCAGCGTGGTTCGACGAGACACGACCGCGCGTCGACTTGCATCGGGAGACCATCGCCACGCATCTCGAGGGCCTGATCGAAGACGCCGGCGCGTCGGTCGATCGCGCCCAATCGGCCTTCGTCGCGCTCGCGCTGTTCGCGGCGATCCTGGTCGTGGCGGTCGCGCGCGGGGCCTGGTGGTTAAGCCGCTCGATTGCCCGGCCGCTCGAGGGTCTGGCCGTGGCCGCGCGCGACGCCTCGGTCGGCCGCCTCTCCGAGGTGGATCTGCCGTCCTCGAACGACGCGATCGGCGTCGCGTACGCCGAGTTCAACCGCTACATGCACGCCGTCGTCGATGCCGCCGACGAGATCGCGCGCGGAGACCTCTCGCGTGGCATCGAACCACGCGCGCCAGAAGACCGGCTGGGCACCGCGCTCCAGTCGATGACCAACCAGCTCGCCGCCAAGGTCGCCGCTTCAGAGCAACGGTCCGAGAAGCTGGAACAGACCGTGGGCGCGCTCCAGGAGACGGCTGCCCGCGACTCGCTCACCGGTCTGATCAGTCGCGGCCGCTTCGTCGAGCTGGTGGGGCAGGCGATCGGCGCCGCGCAGGCGCGGCACGATCGGTTCGGCGTGCTGTTCATCGACCTCGACGGGTTCAAGCCAGTCAACGACGAGCACGGACACGACGTCGGCGACGAACTGTTGCGACAGGTCGCCTCACGGCTGCTCGGAAGCGTGCGTCTCGATGACGTTGTCGCGCGGCTCGGTGGGGACGAGTTCACGATCCTCGTCACGAACGGCTTCGACTCGATCGCGGCTGAGGCGGCCTGCGCTCAGATCGTCTCGACGATCGGCGCCCCCTACACGGTGCGAGGAAACGAGATCGAGATCCGGGCGAGCGTCGGCTTCGCGAGCTACCCGGAACACGGTGCGTCCGTCGACGCGCTGCTGCGCGCCGCCGATCAGGCGATGTATGCGGCCAAGCGGGCGGGCGGTGACGGCACCCGCGCGGCCGGACCGCGCCACACACGCGCGGCGTGACGGCGGTCCCTCTGGCGGATCAGCCGTGGTCCCTGGCCTGACCAATCTCGCTCGCCTCCTCCCAGTTCTCCCGCGCCTCGTTGAGGGCCGCTGCCGCCACCAGCAGCGCCGCCGTCGGATCGGCCCACCACCACCCGAGGGCTGCGTTGAGCGCGAGGCCGCTCAAGGTCAGCACCGACAGCACGCCGTCGAGCATCGTCATCGTCGCCTCGGAACGCAGCGCCGCCGACTACAGCGAATCGGCGGTGCGCCGCTCCCACCTCGCCAGCCCGAACATCACGAGCGCGGTTACCGCGAGGTAGCCAATCCCGATCGGCGAAGCGTCCGCGCGACGCCCCGAGACCAGATCGTTCAGCGCCGCGATCGACAGCACCACCGCCAGCGCCAGGAACGCACCGGCCACCAGCCGCAGCGCCGTCCGCTCCCGGCTCGCGTAATGCTCGCGCGAGGTCGCCCGAAAGTTCCACAGCACGACGACCGACGCGAAGATCTCGATCACCGAATCGGTGCCGAAACCGACGAGCGCCAGCGAGGCCGCCGCGATCCCCAACCCGATCGTCAGGAACGCCTCGCCAACGTTCCACGCGATCGTCCCATACTCCAGCCGCGGCGCGCGCCGCTGGAGGCCGTATGCGTAGTCGAGGCTTCGGATCTGCTCACCCGCGAAGCCTACAGAGTCCGCCATTGGAGGCAGGGGACGTTCAGGTGTGCGTCACGGGACCAAGAACCCGCCATTCCCGTACTGTGTCCGCGAACGACGCTCCGAGGAGGCACACCATGGTCGTAGCGGCGAGGC
Organism: Dehalococcoidia bacterium; assembly: GCA_965248675.1. Lineage (GTDB taxonomy): Bacteria > Chloroflexota > Dehalococcoidia > UBA2979 > UBA2979 > UBA6627. The sequence goes on along the minus strand of CBDFJZ010000008.1, from coordinate 214,177 downwards.
CCACCACCGAGGCGCAGCTCGCATTCCCCGAGGCGACCCGCCACCCCCTCGACCCGCTCACCGCCCCCGAGATGGAGCAGGCGGCCGCCCTCTTCCGAGCCCACCACCCGGCCCGCCGTCTCCGCTTCGTCAGCATCTCGCTCCGCGAGCCGCTGAAGCGCTCCGTCGCTGCCTTCTCCCCAGGCGATCCCATCGACCGCCGCGCCTTCGCCGTCGCGATCGACCGTGCCGACGGCAAGATCTACGAGGGCGTCGCCAACCTGACTGGCGATGCGGTTGAGTCCTGGGTCCACCAGCTCGGCGTCCAGACCTCGCCGACTATGGACGAGTACATGGACGCGGACCGCGTGATCCGCGCCGACAGGCGGTGGCGGGCTGCGATGAAGCGCCGAGGCGTGCAGAACCTCGACCTCGTCCAGATCGACCCCTGGCCCGCCGGCAACTTCGGCGACCCGCGAGAGGACGGCCACCGCATCCTCCGAGGCGTCAGCTACGTCCGCGACGAGCAGGCCTCGAACGGCTACGCGCGCCCCGTCGAGGGCCTCGTCGCCGTCGTCGACCTCACCGAGAAGCGCGTCCTGCACCTCGTCGACGAGGGTGACGCCCCCGTGCCCGAGGCCGACGGCCGCTACGACCTCGACTCCCAGCCCGCCGTGCGCGACGACCTCAAGCCGCTCGAGATCACCCAGCCCGCGGGCGTCAGCTTCACCCTCGACGGCCACCACCTGAGCTGGCAGCGCTGGCGCATGCGCGTCTCGCACCACCCCCGCGAAGGCCTCGTGATCCACCAGCTCGGCTACGAGGACCAGGGCGAGCTGCGCTCTATCTGCTACCGCATGAGCCTCGCCGAAATGGTCGTCCCCTACGGCGACAACTCACCCGGCCAGTACTGGAAGAACGCCTTCGACAGCGGCGAGATCGGCCTCGGCCGCACCACCAACTCGCTCACCCTCGGCTGCGACTGCCTCGGCGAGATCGTCTACCTCGACGGCCTCGTCGGCGAGCCGGACGGCGGCACGCGCGCGATCCCGAACGCGATCTGTATCCACGAGGAAGACTTCAACCTCCTCTGGAAGCACACCAACGGCGCCAACAACGGCGCCGCCGAGGTCCGCCGCTCCCGCCGCCTCGTCGTCTCCTCGTGGGCCACGGTCGGCAACTATGACTATGGCTTCTACTGGTACTTCTACGAGGACGGCTCGATCGGGCACGAGATCAAGCTGACCGGCATCATCCAGACGATGGCCGTTGGCGACGGCGGGCCGCCTCGCAGCGCACAGCTCGTCGCGAAGAACCTCGCCGGCCCCATCCACCAGCACTTCTTCTGCGTCCGCATGGACATGGACGTCGACGGCGCGAAGAATACCGTCTACGAGGTCGAGACGCGCCCCGTCCCGCCCGGCCCCGACAACGAGCACCACAACGTCTTCGAGGCCGCCGTCACCCCGATCCGCTCCGAGCGCGAGTCAGGCCGCAGCGTTCACTCGCCCACCGCGCGCCACTGGCGCATCGCCAACCCCTCGCGGACCAACGCCGTCGGCGAACCGACCGCCTACGCCCTCTTCCCCGGCGAGACCGCCGACATGATGGCCGGCCCCGACTCCTCCGTCGCCAAACGCGCCGAGTTCGCCACGAAGCAGCTCTGGGTCACGCGCGAGGCCCCCGACGAGCTGTACGCCGCCGGCGCCTACCCCTCGCAAACGACGGGCGGCGACGGCATCCCCGCCTTCATCGCCGCGAAGCGCCTGCTCGAACGCCAGGACATCGTCCTCTGGTACACGGTCGGCACCAGCCACGTCGTCCGCCCCGAGGACTTCCCGGTCTCGCCGGTCCACCGCTGCGGCTTCGCCCTCCGCCCGTGGGGCTTCTTCGACGCCAACCCCGCCCTCGACGTAGCGCCCTCGCCGATGGCGTGCGGTCACCTGCCGGGCGCCTGCACCTGCGATCACGGGAACGGCCATTAGCGCGGTTCGAGGGCGCGCGGCGGCGCAGGATCCTCAGGCGGTGAGCCGCCACCGAGTCTCGCGAGCGCCCCCGCCAGTCAAGCCTGCGTCACACCCGGCCGTTGTCTCCCGATCGGCTCACGTTCGAGCCCCACCAGGGGTATCCCCTACGGTCTCTGTCGAATTCGCGAGCGACGATCCCGTGATGACAGAGAAGCCAGGGCCGATCAGTGGACCCGCGGGATCTCGCGAGGAGCTGGATCGACTGCTGGACTCGATCGGCGATCTGCGGCCACTGCCGGCCTCGACGCTACGCGTGATCGAGATCTCGGGAGACAGTCGGGCGACGGTCGCCGATCTGACCAGCGCGATCGACCCCGCCCTCGCTTCGAAGTTGCTACGACTCGCCAACTCCGCCTACTACAACCATCGAGGCGCGATCGGATCGGTCCGCGACGCCGTGCTCATGCTCGGCTTTGGCGCGGTGCGAGCCGCCGCGCTGGCCTCCGGCGTCATCGCGGCTTCCGACATGGGGACGTTCGACCCGCGCCGATTCTGGTCGTATTGCGTCACCCTCGGCGAGGTAGCGCAGCTCGTCAGCCGCACGCACGCGCGGCACCGCGGCGAAGCATTCACCGCTGGCGTGCTCCACGGCATCGGACGAATCGCCGTCGCGCAGCAGGCGAACGAACAACTGGTCGTCGCTGCGACGCAGGCACGCGAACAGCGAATCAGCTTCGAGGCTGTGGAAGAGGAGCTGTTCGGCTTCAGCGACGACTAGGCGAGGCACTCGCGAAGCGGTGGGATTTCCCGGAGCGACTTGTCGAGTCGATCGCCTTGCACGGAATCCAACCGCACGTCCAGGAGGACCCGACAAGCCTTGCGGCCGACGTCGAGCGTGCGTGCGCCCTCGTGCGCGCCTGCGGACTGTCGGACGGGATCGCCCCACTACTCCCGAGAGCGGCACGCGAGATCGATCCGGACTGGTTCTCGCCCCCGCTCTCCACCGCGCTGCGCGATGCCGGCGGCCTCCCAATGTTGCGTGACCGCGCCAACACCTTCGTCGCCGTCGCGCTCGGCGACGCAGAGACAGCCGCCTAGCGAACCGCTGACCGTCCCCTCGACTAGAGCGCCCGCGCTCTGAGGCCGCACACCCGACGACAGCTCAGCCGCAGCCCAGATCGAAAACGACGCCGGGGACTCCCGGCGTCGTCCTGCAAGCCCGCTCGCGATGCTCGCGACTAACCGAGGTACGGCAACCCCATCGCCGTCTCGTAGGGGTGGGCGTCCCCGGCCAGCGAAGCGGCGAAGAACGCGCGCCGAGTTCGCCACGAAGCAGCTCTGGGTCACCCGCGAAGCCCCCGACGAGCTGTCCGCCGCTGGCGCATACCCCTCGCGGACGACGGGCGGCGACGGCATCCCCTCGTTCATCGCGGCGAAGCGGGTGCTCGAACGCCAGGACATCGTCATCTGGTACACCGTTGGCACCAGCCACATCGTCCGCCCCGAGGATTTCCCGGTCTCGCCCGTCCACCGCAGCGGCTTCGCCCTCCGCCCCTGGGGGTTCTTCGACGCCAACCCCGCGATGGACATGGCGCTCTCGTCGAAGGCATGCGGGCACCTGCCGGGCGCGTGCACCTGCGATTCGGGAACGGGCGGCATTAGAAGCTGAGCCAGATCCAATCGTTCTCCAGGCCGAACATCAGCTTCCCTGCGTGCGCATAACGCGGGCGAGCCTTCGAGGTGTGCTGCGTCAGCACGTGCACGTCCCGGAAGTAGCGTTCGAACGGCGCCTCGATCCTGATTCCTGAGGCTCCCGCGACGTTGTGCACCAACCGCACCGCTTCGGCCGAGGTCTCTGCGGCGAATGAGACGGCAAGCTGAAGGCGGATCTTCGCGTCCCAGGACAACGGCTGACCGCTCGCCTCGGCCTCGTCGTAGGCCTCGTCGGCGGCTCGGTAGAGCGTGTCGCGCGCGGCGTGAACGAGTGCCTGCGCCCGGCCGGCCTCGAACTGCGCGAGCTGCTGCTCTTTGAGCGGCGTCGCGTTGTAGTTCGGGGTCTTGTCGCGCACCAAATCGATCAGATCGTCAACCGCCGAGGCCGCGATCCCGACCGAGACGATCGTTTCGCCGAGGATCACGGTGAACGGAAACATGCGGAAAAGCGGTCCGTCCAGGCCGGTCGCCGCCTCGGTTAGGGGGCCAGGCGCGAACGTGCGGTGGCTGGGCACGAACACGTCGCTGACACGAACGTCGGACGAGCCGCTGCCGCGCATTCCCATCGTGTGCCAGGTGTCGATCACCTCCGCCTCGTCGCGGGGCACCATCGCGCCGAGCACCATTGGCTGACCGGAGTCAGGGTCGATCCTCGGCTCGTCGCCGTCCATCTGCACCGCGGGCACCAAGAACCACTTCGCGTGATCGCAGCCGCTGGCGAACGAGACGTGCGCCGTCACCCGCCAGCCGCCGTCGACCTCGCGCCCGGCCCCGAAGGGCCAGAATCCGCCGGCGACGGTCGTCGGCCCGTTGCCGTAGATCTCCTGCGCTCCCTCATCTGGCAGGAAGGCGGCCATCGTCGCGATCGACTGGTTCATTACGAGGTTCCACGCCGCCGCCGAGTCGATCCGTGAGACCGCCTCCCAGACCTTCATCGCCTCGATCGGGTGGAACTCGAACCCGCCGTAGGCGCGCGGCGCCAGCATGTCGAACAACCGCGCGTCCAACATCGCCTGATAGGCCTCGGAGGCCAGGTAGCGCTGCTCCTCAGCGACCGGCGCGAACTCCTCGAGGATTGGCCGAATCCGATCGACCTCGGCAAGCAGGTCGTCGGTCGTCGCCGCGCTCGGCGCTGTGCTCGTGGTCATGTTCATCCCCCTGCTGTCCGAACCATTGGATAACTAGCCACAATGCCTTATGCTGTCTTATATGTGTTTGATGTGGAGTGTGTCAAGTGAGGAGACAGTGCAAGACAGTGTTGCGCCGTGACTGCCGCTGCGCAATAATCGGAACCACAATGACTAATCCGTTGCGCGAGAGCCCTGCGACCACCGGAAGCGCCGGTAGCGGCGAGCCGTTCATGGCGCGCCTGGTCGCGTTCGCCTCAGAGCTCAGCCGCGAGTTCGGAATTGACCCGATGAGCATCGACCTTAAGTTCTTGGCGTTCTTGCGACTGGTCGGGCCGTTCGGTGTTTTCAGCCTCGGGCCGTTGTCGATCCACGTGCAGATGGTCGAGGACCTAGTCCTACAGCGAGCATTGAGCACGGAGGACGGCGCCAGCGCTGAGAGCGAAGCCGAGTTCGACGAGTACTTCGTACGCCTCGCGGAGCAACGAGTCCGAACCGGGCGCGCCCGCATCGACGAGTTGGACGTTCTACTTGCGTTCATGCGGATGACGCACGGTATTCCCGCCACTGTGTTCGGCGAGCTGGGCGTCTCACCGGAGCGCGTCGAGGCCTTCGTCGCGGGCGAGGGCCCGGACACGCAGCCGCTCGAACCGTTACGCTCCCCGGAACAAGCGGCCGAATACCTGGGTGTGCATGTCGAGACAGTCCGGTCGTGGATTCGATCGGGACGGCTGAGAGCCACGCGGCTGGCCGGGCGGCGGGCGTTGCGCATCCGCGCCGCTGACCTCGTCGGCTTGCTCGAGCCGCTTGACTCGACGGAGGACTAGCGATCTTGGAGGTATAGCGATGCCGCTGTTCACGATCGAACGAACGCTCCCGGACTGGTCCCAGACCGAGGTGGAAGCCCAAGCTGTGCGGCGAGCTGTGCGCGTTGCACTTCACCGAAATGCGTTGGGTGCGGAGCTACCTCAACCTTGAGGCCGGTCATTCCACCTGCGTCTACGAAGCGCTGACCGCGAACGACATCGAGCGGCATTCCGCGATGGCGAAGCTGCCCTGTGATTCGGTGCGACTGGTCGAGGAGGTGATCCCCGACGCCGTCGAGGGGAACGCCACCGCTGCCGGCTAGCCGTAAGCGCTGATCCCCGCGAGCCTCCCCGCGATCAATCGAGGTGCACCAGCCCCAACGCCGTCTCGTACGGGTGGGAGTCCCCCGCCAGCGACGCGGCGAAGAACACGTCCGCATCCTCGTTCGCCACGCTCGCCTCGGTCCGCTGGCCCGCCAGCCTCGAGGCAGTCGTGCGCGGATCGAGGTCACCCGCCAGCGCGGCCGCGTAGTACACGTCCGAGCTATCCTGCCCGAACGCGAGAATCGTCGTCGTCGCGGCTCGCCTCAGGCGGCGCGCTAGCACCAGCCCGGCGATCACCATCCCGGCAAGCAGCGGCACGGCCAGCGCTGGCGCGGCAAGTATCCGTCGATCAGTCGCCATGGCATCCCACTCTCGGTTCTGGGCTCGTGTTCTCGCGTCTCCATCATGATTGTCGACATAAAGGCCGGCTCGGTGATCGCCCAAGCCCTTCCCGGCCCGTCCGCCGACAATCGTCCCAGGGCGTCGCCCCCGCGCCCATCCCCCAGTAATGTGTCCCCTCCGAGGAGAGGACTCCCCAATGTCTGCCACCACCACCATGACCGCCCCGATCGCCGCATTCGACCGTCTCGGCACCGAGACCGCCTTCGAGGTGCTCGCCCGCGCCAACCAGCTCGCCGCCGAGGGCCATGACATCATCAACCTCGGCATCGGCCAGCCGGACTTCCGCACCCCGGACCACATTGTCGAGGCCGCCAAGGCCGCCCTCGATCGGGGCGAGCACGGCTACACCCCTGCCGCCGGCATCCCGCCGCTGAGGCAGGCCGTCGCCGCCGACCTGAAGCGTCGACACGGCGCTGATATCGATCCCGACCGCGTGCTGATCACGCCGGGCGCGAAGCCGGTGATGTACTTCTCGATCATGCTCTTCGGCGAGCCCGGCGCCGAGATCATGTACCCGAACCCCGGCTTCCCCATCTACGAGTCCGTGATCAACTTCACCGGTGCCACCGCCGTCCCGATCGAACTCCACGAATCGACCGGCTTCTCCTTCAGCGCCGACGAGGTGCTGTCGAAGGTCACCGACCGCACCCGCCTGATCATCCTCAACAGCCCCAGCAACCCGACCGGCGGCGTCGTCCCCGCCGAGGAGATCGACAAGCTCGTCGAGGGCCTCGAGGCCTACCCGGACGCGGTGATCCTCAGCGACGAGGTCTATAGCTGGATCCTCTACGGCGGCCGCGAGCACGTGAGCCTGCTCAACTACCCGCAGATTCGCGACCGCCTGGTCCTCCTCGAAGGCTGGAGCAAGACCTACGCAATGACCGGCTGGAGGATCGGCTACGGCGTCTTCCCGGCGCACCTCTTCCCTCATGTGGAACGCCTCGCCGTCAACTCCTACTCCTGCGTCAACGCTGCTACCCAGCACGCCGCGATCGCCGCCCTCGAGGGCCCCGACGACAACATCCACGTGATGGTCAAGGCGTTCGACGAACGTCGCGAGCTGATCGTCCGCGAGCTCAACACGGTGCCCGGCTTCACCTGCGTGGACCCCGGCGGCGCCTTCTACGCGTTCCCGAACATCGAGGGCACTGGCATCGACGCCCAGTCCCTCCAGCAGAAGCTCCTCGAGGAGTGCGGCGTCGCCGTCGTCGCCGGCACCAGCTTCGGCCACATGGGCGAGGGCTACCTCCGCTTCTCCTACGCCGCCAGCGCCGAGGACATCGCCAACGCCATCGGCAGGATTCGCGAGCTGCTGAGCTAGCGCCCTCGCAGAGCCTTCGCGCGTCGACCGACCGCGAGTCGACTTCGTGTAGGCTCCGCCGTCAGAGGAGACATGACGAACCTCGACGGCCTGACGCTTGCCGAGATCAACGAGCAGATCGAACTGCTCGAGGTCGCCGAACGCTTCGGCACCAAGCTCCAGGAGTTCACCGACTGGCTATCCACCTTTGCCGGTGGCGAAGCCGTCGACTGGGTCAGCGACGACCCCACGGTGCAGTTCGTGCTCGGCGGACTCAGAGACGCCGCCTTCGAGTTCTCCGAAACCCTCGGCGGCTTCGCCGAGAACTTCGAGCCGCTCACCGACGCCGCCGGCGCAGCCGGCGACATCAACACGGCGGTGCAGACCGCGCTCTCGATCGTCACCGCCATCGATGAGCTGCAAGAGGACCCCGGCGCGGACAAGGCTGGTCAGCTTGCGGATATCCTCAGCAACCCCACCAGCCTCTCCCAGCTCCTCACCACCCTCTCCCTCAACCCCGTCATCGGCGTCTTCATCGGCCTGTACGCCACCGCCCTCAAGAGCGCCATGATCCCGATCCAGATCATCGCTGACCAGGTCGCCATCCGTGGCGAGGTGATCGAGAGCAGCACCGCGGGCATCGACATCGAGGCCGAGCTTGCCGAGCAAGATGCCGCCGCCGAGTCCGCCGCCGACGCCCAGCTCGCGGTCTCAGAGCAGCTGAGCGCGCTGCATGCACGCCGTAGCGAGCTGATCGCAGACTTGCAGGGCGGCCAATACGTCGTAGCGCTCGACTTCGCCGCCAGCCGCCATCCCGACGAAATGCGAGAGCTGATCAGCATCGCCAGCGAGCAAGGCGGGATCACCTCCGACGCTGCGGTCAACGGGGAAACCCTCGGCCAGATCGAAACCTGGGTCGGCAGCGCCACCGAAGCCTCCTTCGACCTGATGACCGAGGCCGCCGCCGCCCCCGAAGGCTCCGAGGCGCGCGCGGACGCGATCGAAAGCCTCGATACCCTCAACGACGCGCGGCACCGGGTCGGCGAGTTGCTGGGCCCGATCCGCGGCACCGTCACCGGCGCGCTCGAAACATACGGGTACAGCACCGCCGACCCCGGCCCGCAGGCCTCCGTGCCGCAAGCTGCCGGGACCGCTGGAGGCATAGCCGGCCTCAGTCGCCGCGCTGTCATGATCGGCGGCGGCGGGATCTTCGCGATCGCCATGGTCGGTCGTTCTCCTCCTCCCCGGCGGTGGAGACGCCGGAAATCCCGGTGAGAGCGGTGGCTCCTCGTCGTCCGGCTCAAGCTCGTCCGGCTCAGGGTCGTCCGGCTCAGGGTCGTCTGGCTCGGGCTCGGCCGGCGTGGTCGCAACCGCGCCGCCAACCGCGTGCGAGCTGCGGCGCGAGGAGCAGATCGTCCTCGACTTCTCCAGCCCGGAGATCGGCTTGGACAGCTCTACCGGCGCCCTGGCGATCCCCGAGCTGTACAACGGCCGAGACTCCTACACGAACGAGTTCCGCACGCCGTCCTTCCAGTGGTCCCAGGTGCCTCCGGAAGCCACCGAGATCGCCATCCTCATCTTCCATCCGACCTCTGCCACCGTCGACGAATTCCTGAACCTCGCCAACCCCTGGTGGGACGGGCCTCCCACCGGCGTGGAGCGCTGGGTGGCGACGGGCATCGACCCCGCGGTCACCTCTCTTTCCAACTCCTCGCTCTCCATCCCGCTCCCGGCGGGCGTGATCGAGCACCGGAACCTGGGCCCCGGCGTCAGCATCGAGGGCGCGGATGGGAACAGCAGGTTCGTCGGCCCATTCTTCCCGGAGCGCCACTTCATCTTTGCCGTCTTCGCCCTCTGCGATCGCCAGAGCGTGACCCGCGACCTGTATCGCGGCCACGGCCTGATGAACGACGCCATCGCGGTGGGGTGGTTCATGGCCGAACCGCCCTGGTAGCTCCGGTCCCTCTCAGACGAACCGCGCGATCACTGCCACCCAGAACCGATGGAAGTCCACAACTCCTTCGGCCACAACCGCGGGCTGGCATGCTGAACCGGTAGATCCTTGGAGGGCGCGATGGCCTCCCCTCACACCGGTCCGCTGCCGCGAACACGAGCGCGACTCGGCCGAGGTGTAGACCTCGGCTGGCACACCGGCGCGCAGCTGTTCGCCTCGGTCAACAGCGAGGTCGTCGCGGACGCCATCGGCGAGGCACGCCCGGGCGTGCCGATGACCCCGGCGACGATCGTGGAGTGGGGTTCCGCGACGAAAGCCGTCACCTGCTGCGCCGTCGTCATGCTGCGCGACCGCGGACTGCTCGCCCTCGACGACCCGGTTGCGCGCCACATCCCAGAGTTCGGCGCCGCCGGCAAGCAGGCGGTGACCGTCCGCCACTTGCTCACCCACACCGGCGGCGTCTCGAACCCGACCGAGGGCATCGCCCCATTTGAGGAGGGCGTCGCCGCAATCTGCGCCGCCCCGCTCGCGGATGGCTGGGTGCCCGGCGAGCGCACCGCCTACAACTCCGACGCGATGTGGATCTTGGCGGCGCTCGTGTCTCGGCTGACTGGCCAGCCGTTCACCCGGTTCGTCCGCGAGGAGGTCTTCGAGCCGCTCGGACTCGTCGACAGCTGGATGGCCATCCCGCCCGAGCGGTTCAAGGCGTTCGCCGACCGGATTGCTGTGATCCCGGGTGTACCGGAGTCAGGGACAGAGGAGTGGGTCACGTGGGGCCGTCCCACCGGTGGGGTTCACGGTCCGATCGGCGACCTCGGCCGCTTCTATGCCGCGCTGCTCGCGGAGCGCCTCCTCGCCCCCGAGAGCCTCGCCGAGATGACCACCCCGCACGTCCGCGGGACGTTCGACGAGCGCCTCGGCGTCGAGGTCGACCGAGGACTCGGCTTCCTCCTCGCCTCCTCGTACGCAGGCCATGGCTACGGTCCGCACGCATCGCCTCGGGCGTTCGGGCACGGCGGCCGCAACTGGTGCGTGGGCTTCGCCGACCCGGCGCATGACCTCGCCGTCGCCGTCTACTGGAACGGCCGCGCCGACTCCGACACGCACGCCGCGCGCGTCACCGGCACCCTCGGCGCCCTCTACGAGGACCCCGGCCTCGCCTGAGCGGGTAAACCCTGCTTCCCACTTCCCCCGGGGCGTTGGACAGCTCATTCGCCTGGTCGCCGGTCGGACCATAATGGCGTCGAGGAGGGCGTCATGGCAGAGGTCGAGATTGGAACCGTCGATCACTACTTCGACCGGATTGGAGTCGTCGGCATCGGGCTGACCGACCGCATCGCGATCGGCGACACGATCCACATCAAGGGCCACACGACCGACCTCGTACACGCGGTCGAGTCGATGCAGATCGACAACGAGGCCGTCGAGGAAGCCGGTTCGGGCAGCGCCGTCGGCATCGTCGTCGGGGAACGCTGCCGCGTCGGCGACAGCGTCTTCCGCGTCGACGACTGACCTTCGAGGGCACCTCGGGATGAGCGTCGCTCAGTCGAGCGGAGCGAGTTCGATGCGTCCATCGGTCTCAACGAGCACGCGCTGCTTCCTGAGCCAGGAGATCATCTGGCCGGCCAGGTCGTGCCCGACGCTGGCCAGGAGTGCGCTCTTGGTCGGCGGCTGGTTCGCCGCGCGGACCGCATGAAGGATGGCCTCAGCGACCGCTTGCTCGTCGTGGAAGCCGGGCCTGACCTCGATCTCGGGTGACCTGAGGCCCAACACGTAGACGGCCGCCCTGAGGTCCGCCGGCGCCGAGCTGGTCCCGGTGCTGCGTAGCCCTCGGACATGACGCAGCGCGCCGAACCGTCCTTGCGCCACCAGGGTCCACCGCTCCCCCTCGCGCTCGAACAGGAACCGGACGTCGGGCTCGTCGTTGGACACGCCCTGGCGCGCCAGTGGAGCGGCGCTCACGCGCCAGCCAGCCCGCTTCGCCGCGGTAATGATCGCCTCGAGGTTCCCAGCCATCGGCCGCCCCTCCGTCCGGCCCCGTCGCTCGCGATCAACTGGCTGAGTCAGGCGCGAAGCGTCTACGACCCCGGAACGGGGTCGAACTGGGCGATCACCGCTTCCTCGAACCGCTGGAACTCCGCCGGGTCGTTCGGCAGCCGGCCGAACATCACCTCTTCGACGCCGATCTCGGCCAGCTCGCCCAGCCGCTGCACGATCTGGTCCGCGCTCCCCGCGATTGTGTCCGGCCCGATCAGCTCGACGAACGCGTCCGCTTCCGCCTGATCGTCCGTCAGCTTCGTCGGCACCAGCGCGGTGTGACGGATCTCCGAGGGGTCGCGACCTATCGCCTCGCAGTGCCCCGCTAGCACCTCCTGCTTCTCGCGGTAAAGCTCCACCGACATGCCGCGTCCGGCGAACCCGTCGACGTTGAGGATGTCGCCGTACATCGCCAGCGTGCGCAACGTCCGACGCGGCCCCGTTCCGCCGATCATGATCGGGATGCGCCGCCCCTCGTACCCGCCTGGCGCCAGCGGCGCCTGGTCCAGCTGGTAGTACTTCCCATCGAAGTCCACCGGCCCCTCGCCCGCGAACAGCGCCCGCAGCAGCGCCGCCGCCTCCTCGAGGCGGTCCGACCGCTCTCGCATCTCCGGGAACGCCCACCCGTACGCCTCGTGCTCCCGCTTGAACCACCCCGCCCCGATCGACAGCGTGAAGCGACCGAGCGAGACGTGATCGATTGTCCCCGCCATCTTCGCCACCAGCCCCGGGCTCCGGTACGTGTTCCCGAGGACGAGGTGCCCCAGCTCCAGCCGGTCTGTCATCGCCGCCGCCGCCGCGATCAGCGAGTACCCCTCGAACGCCGTCAGCGGCTCATCCTCACGAGGCGCCAGCGGCGGCACGAAGTGATCCGCGTGGTAGAGCCCGTGCCAGCGCCCCGCCTCCATCGCCTCGACAACGGCGCGGATGTCATCCCAGGTCGTTCGATAGCAGCTCACCTGCGCGCTGAACTTCATGCGGCCTCCTTATGCTCATCCCGCCGGCGGTGGGCATCGCCAATCTAACGCGTCGACGGCGCGCAGATGTCCGCTACAGCGCTGCGTCTGGAGGAGGAAGCTCGTCCGCTGGTTGGGTCAGCCCGTCCAGGCCACGCTCACGCCCGGCGCCGCCGACGTGCCGCGCACCGGCAGACCGCACCGAGTGAGCACGTCCGCTGGGTCGAACAGTGGTTCGCCCTCGGCGGCGTAGTGGCAGAGGATCAACCGTCGCGCCGGGTCCGCTGCCCGACGGACATACTCCGCCCAGTCCGCCTGAGGCACGTACTCGAGGTTCGTCCGTACGTAGTCGTACTCGCGAGCCGGCTCCCAGTCCCAGACGTTCGCGACGACGAAGTTGTTGGCGAAGCCCGGATGCCGCTGCTTCGCGTACTCGATGAGCTCCGGCACGAAGTCGATCCCATGCGGCGTCAACTCGAAGTCGCACCAGGTACGCAACGACTCCAGCAGCAACCCGTTCGCGCAGCCCACGTCCATGAAGTCGCCTGGCTGGTCGACCGCGTCGGCGATGCACCGTCGCTTCAGCTCCCAGCGCGCGCGGCCGGTCGAACGCCCGGACATCCGGTACGGGTCGTCGGTGTCTGCGAGGTAGACCGCCCGGATCTCGTCGCGAGCCCGATCGAAAAACGTCTGTCGGTCGCCCATCTCACGAGTCTAGGTCTTGGTCGCGGCACCTCGAGGCGCGAACCACGAAAGCAGCGTCCCGGCGGCCGCGAGGCCAGCGACGAAGATCACAACGCCATCGAAGCCCGATGACGTGTTGATCGCCCCCGCGATCACCGGCGCCGCCGCTCCGATCAACGTTCCGCCCGCGAAGAGCGCCGCCACCGAGGTGCCTTCCGACCCTGCCTCCGTCGCGTCCATCGCCGACGCCAGGATCACCGGCATGATCGAGAAAATGAACACACCCAGCAGCGCCGTGTTCACGGTCAGCATCCACCCGTCATCCGCCCACAGGAACGCCAGCACGAACACAGCGATCGCCCCCATGCTGATCGTCGACACCAGGCGTCGCCCGAGCCGGTCCGACATCACTCCCAGTACCGGCGTCGAAGCGATCCCCGCCACCGCCAGCAGCGAAACGTGTACCCCCACCCGCAGATCGCTGTAGTCGAGTTCCTCCGCCATGTAGATCACCAGGAACAGTTGAATCGAGTTATGCGACGCGCCCCGCACCGCGTGCAGGACCGCCTGCGCCAGCACCGCCGGGTTCCGCAATAGCCGTCCGCTCGCCTGCCGGTAGGCCTGCAGCGACACCGCGGATTCGGAAGGCGCTCCGCCCTTGAACCGCGCCCAGATCACGATCACCGTCACCGCCGCCGGCACCACCAGCAGCAGCGACACCGTCCGCCACCCGAGCCCCGCCCACTCCACGCCTAGGAAACTCACCCCGCCGAGGATCAGCCCGATCGTCGCCGGCGCCGTCGTATTCCCAACCTGTGCGCCCGTCGAATGCGCCGCCATCGCAAAGCCCACTCGCTCCGGATAGCGCACCGCCAACTCCGAGAACGCCGGCGCATGCCACAGCGACGTCCCCGCCCCGATCACCATCAGTGCCAGCAGCGTCAGCCAGTACCAGGACGACAGCCCGATCATCAGGTAGGCCGAACCCACCAGCCCCATCGAAATCATCAGCAGCAGCGGCACCCGGTGCCGGTACATATCGGTCAGCAGCCCCGCCGGCACGTTTGCCACCCCGGAAGCCGCATCTCGCGCGCCGAACATCGCCCCCACCGCCACGTCCGAGAGCGCCAGCCCCGCCTTCATCTCGGGCACCAGCACCAGCACCGCCCACTGCCCGAAGTGCTTCACCCCGTGCCCCGCGGAAAGCCCGTACAGCAGCGCCCGACTCTGTTCGCCGCTCGCCTCCGTCTCCGGCGCGCTGGTCTCCGGCGCCTTCTGTTGGTGCGTGTCGACCACTACTCGTCGCCCCGCTCGACGGTCACCCGCTCGATCTCCAGCAACCGCTCGATCCCCACCGCCTCGTTCAACTCCCCCGCTAACCGCCGCGCATCGTCCGAGGACAGCGCCGGGCTGCTGAGGTCGTCTGCCGTCGTCTCGTACAGCTCTTTCCAGGCGCGGAAGGCCACCAGCATCGGCTTCGCCGCATCGATCAGCAGCTTGAACCCCAGCTCCCCCAGCTCCTCGACGGTCATTCCCAGCGCCCCCACGCCCCCGGCGGGCACCAGGATCTGGAACGGCCCCCCGAGCCGATCCGCGATCGCCCGGATGTCGGCCTCGTTCCGGGGCCCGAGCATCAGCAGATCGGCTCCTGCCTCCTTGTAAGCAGCGGCCCGCGCGATCGCGTCCTCGAAGTCCGTCGACCGGATGCCGTTCGTCCTCGCGACGATCAGAAACTCATCGGAACGGCGCGCTGCTACCGCCTCGCGCACCTTCGCCGCCATCAGCTCCGCCGGGATCATGTGCTCGGTGCCGACATGGTGATGCGCCCGCTTCGGGACCAGCTGATCCTCGATCTCGATCGCCGCGAACCCGGCCGCCTCCGCCATCGGGATCGTGCGATGCATGTGCATTGGGTCGCCGAACCCGGTCGCCCCATCGAGGATCAGCGGCAGCTCGCACACCGCCTTGATGTCGATCCCCGCCTGCGTCAGCTCGGTGATATTCAGGTTCGCCTCGAGCACCACCTTCGAGTAGCCGAGCATCCCGCCGCCGAGGTAGAGCGCGCGGAAACCTGCCTGCTCGGCCAGCCTCGCCATCAGCGGATTCGACACCAGCGTCGCAACCACCGGCTCGGGTTGCTCGATCATCGTTCGGAGCGAGGCCATCGAGGTCCTCCAGCTATCGCGAGGAAGCGCGCGTAGGGTAACCGCGCCCCCGTCTGCGGGCATGATCGGTCGCACCTCCTCGGTTCCCGTGCAGTAGCATCCGCGTTCGAGGCCGCGCGTCAGACGGGGCTACAGGGAACCGTGCCGGGAGACTTCATGAAGTTCGGGCTGTTCTACGAGCTCCAGCTACCACGCCCGCTCGATGAGGAGACGTGGGATCCGAACGCGGAGAAGAAACTCTTCGAAGAGATGTTCGAGCAGGTCGAGCTCGCCGACCGCCTCGGCTACGACTACGTCTTCTTCGTCGAGCACCACTTCCTCGAGGAGTACGCCCACTCCACCGCCCCCGAGATCATGCTCGCCGCCCTCGCGCGGACCACGAAGCAGATTCGCCTCGGACATGGCGTCGTCCAGATGCCACCGCTCGTCAACCATCCGGCACGGGTCGCCGAGCGCGTCTCCTCCTTGGACATCATCAGTGGCGGCCGGGTCGAGTTCGGCACCGGCGAGGGCGCTTCAGACGCGGAGCTCGGCGGATACAACGTCGATCGCTCGCTGAAGAAGTCGATGTGGGAAGAGGGCACCCGTGAGTGCCTGCGCATGATGTCTGAGACCCCATACCCGGGCCACGAGGGCGATCACTTCTCGATGCCCGAGCGCAACGTCATCCCGAAGCCCCTCCAGCGCCCGCACCCTCCGGTCTGGGTCGCCGCCTCCCGTCGCGAGACCACCCTCCTCGCCGCCCGTTTCGGCATCGGCAGCATGGGCTTCGGCTTCGAAACCCCCGAGGAGACCGCCGTTCGCGTCGCGGAGTACTACCGCCTGATCCGCGAGGAGTGCTTCCCGATCGGCCAGGCGATCAACCCCGGCCTCTTCGTCCTCAACCAGTTCATGGCCGCCAGCACCGACGAGGAGGCCGTCTGCCGTAGCGCCGACGGGCCCGGCTTCTTCAGCTACTCACTCGGCTACTACTCGACCACCCGCGGCACGAAGCGCGCCGCGAGCGGCGAGCGCCTGATCGACGAGCACCAGGCAGGAGTGACGAACATCCACCGCGTCTTCGACGCACTTCCGCAAGAGGCGAAGGACGGCCGCACACAGCTCCGCGAGGCGAAGCTGATGACCCAGCAGGAGATCGCCGACGCCGAGCCCGAGGATGAGATGGCGAAGGCCCTCTTCCGCGCCGCTCGCAGCGGCTCCGCCATCGGCACGCCCGCCAGCATCCGCGAGAACATCAAACGCTACGAGGACGCGCACACGGACATCATGGTCTTCAACGCCCAGTGCGGCGCCCGCAAGCACGAGCACATCATGGAAGCCATCGAGCTCTTCGGCACCCAGGTCCTCCCTGAGTTCGCCGAGCGCCACGAGACCGAGCACCGCCCCTGGCGCGAACAGCAGCTCGACAGCGTCCCCTACCCCGTCAATTCCTCGATCTAGCCTCGATCGGAGGACAGCATGGCCCGCTACGAAGACGTGCAGGACCCCGGCGTCCGCACCCTCCTGGAGCAGGCGACAAACGACATGCGCGGCGGCGACCCCGCCGCCGCCGTCCGCGCTTGCTGCGACGCGTTCCTCGTGCTGATCGAGCAGCACCCCGATCTCTTCGAGGCCAATCTCCCCGCCGACGAGAAGATCCACCACCAGCAGTTCCCCAGGTTCGGCGCCCGCCTCGTGTCCGTCGAGGGCAAGCCGCGGTTCGAGTTCGACCGCGAGCGCTTCTCCCTCGCCGAAGCCATCACCTACCTCGACTTCACGACGGACACGGCCCTCAAGCGGCAGTCGTAGGCCGCGACGCACGAGGCGCGCAGCGAGGAGTCCGAGGCTGATCGACAAGGTCGTCGCCACCTTCGACGCAGCCGTCGCGGACATCCCCTCCGGGGCGAGCATCCACTTCGGCGGCTTCGTCTCCCCGTGGAACAGCCCCTCCTACCTCGTGGCCGCACTCGCGAGGCAGGGCGCGGCGGAGCTGACCGCGATCTCCACCTCGATGGGTCGCGGGCCGGCGCACGCGCACCTGCAGACGCCGTGGCTCCCCGAGGAGCTGCGACCGACGGACTTCTGGGACGTCGGCCTGCTCGCGCACCTCGGCCGCATCAAGAAAGGCATTGTCAGCTTCGCCGTCGGCGCTCGCCGCGACCTGGTCTATCCGTTCGAGGAGCGCCTCGCGGCCGGCGAGGTCGAGCTGGAGCTGCTGAGTCAGGGCTCGATCGCCGAGCGCATCCGCAGCGCCCGCGCTGGCATCGCCGCCTTCTACACCCCGGTCGGCCCCGGCACCGCCTTCGCCGAGGGCAAAGAGCTCCGCGACTTCGACGGCGTCCCGCACGTCCTCGAGACTGCCCTCCACGCCGACTTCGCCCTCATCCGCGCCTTCCGAGGCGACCGCCACGGCAACCTCATCTACCGCGGCGCCCGCACCTTCAACGAGACGATGGCCGGCGCGGCCACCGTCACGATCGCCGAGGTGGACGAGATCGTTGAGCTGGGCGAACTCGCTCCCGACCGCATCCACACTCCCGGCGTCTACGTCCAGCGCGTGGTGCAGCGCCCGAGCGAGCCGACGACCTCGTGGGAGCAAAGCGCGTGAGCGAACCCGAACGCCTCCACGTAACCGTCATGGCTCGCGTCGTCGCGCGCGACTTCCGCGACGGTGACGTCGTCAACCTCGGCGTCGGTCTGCCCCTCGAGTGCGCGAATGCACTGTCCGAGGACCGCGAGGTCCTGCTGCACTCCGAGCTCGGCCTGCTCGGCTTCGGTCCGGTGATCACCGACCACACCGCGGCCGATCCGTACGTGACGATGGTCGGCAACCTGCCGGTCACCGCCCGCCCCGGCATGTCCTTCATGAGCCACGACGAATCGTTCGCCATGATCCGCGGCGGTCACATCGACGTCGCCGTGCTCGGCGGCCTCCAGGTCGACCAGGACGGCAACCTCGCCAACACCCGGTTCGAGGGCAAACCGGCGGGCAACCTCGGCGGCGCCCCCGACCTCGCCTACGGCGCGAAGCAGACCGTCGTGATGATGCGCCACACCACCCACGACGGCGCACCGAAGATCCTCGAGCGCTGCACGCTGCCGCTCACCACCCCGCGTTGCGTCGACCGCATCGTCACCGACGTCGCCGTGATGGACATCGAGGATGGCGCGGTCGTGCTCCGGGAGTTCGCGCCCGGCTGGTCGCCCGAGGCGGTGCAGGCAATCACCGGCGCAACGCTGGTCGTGCCCTCGGACGTGCGGGAGCTGACCCTGTAACGCCCCCGAGGCCACCGGGCGGCCCAGCGTGCAGCGCAAGCGACCATTGGTCGCCATAATGCCCCGACACCCCAGCCGTTCGAGGCCAGATCGAGAGGACTCCCCGCATGCCCGGCACCCCGACCGCGAACACCACCTACGAGGCCGTCGCTGGCTGGGCGAAGATCCCCCACGGCTTCTACTTCCGCGAGGCCACCGCGGTCGCCGTCGACGGCGACGACAACGTCTACGTCTTCAGTCGCGGCAACATGCCCGTCGTGGTCTTCGACCCGGACGGCAACATGATCGATTGCTGGGGCAACGACGACCCGTACACTGGCACCGTCGACATCATCGATCCCTACGGCAACCCGATGGTCACCTGGCCCGGCAACCGCTTCATGTGGGCGCACGCGATCCGCGTCGATCACGAGGAGAACCTCTGGCTCGTCGACGTCGTCGACAACAAGATCCACAAGACCACGAAGAGCGGCGAGGAGCTGATGGTCATCGGCACCGGCGTCGCCTCCGAGGTCCAGGGTGGCGAACCGTTCAACCGCCCAACCGACGTCACCGTCGACCCGGCCACCGGCGACGTCTTCATCTCCGACGGCTACAACAACTCGCGCGTCCACCGCTACGACGCCGACGGCAACCTCAAACTGTCGTGGGGCGAGCCTGGCGCCGACGACGGCGAATTCAGCCTGCCGCACAACATCGCCATGTTCGGCGACGACGGGGTCATCGTCTGCGACCGCGAGAACCACCGCGTCCAGACCTTCTCGCTCGAGGGCGAGCATCGGAAGACCTGGCACGTCCACCACGCCGTCGCCGTTTGGACCGGCCGCGGCGAGGACAAAGGCGTCTACGTCGCCGAACAGGGTCCGCCGCCGGTCCAGAAGGGCGTCCCCGGCCTCGGTCACCGCGTCTCGATCTATGACCTCGACGGCGAGCTGATCACCCGCATCGGCGCCCCGCTTCCTGGCGAGCACCCCGACCAGTTCCTCTGGCCACACGCCGTCGCCGTCGACTCCCGCGGCGACATCTACGTCGCCGAGGTCAGCTACGTCGAGGTCGGCCGCCACGAGAACCCGCCTCGGGAGATGGTCAGCCTCCGCAAGTGGCGGCGCACCTCGGGCTAGCGTCCGATGGCGGCCTCAGGTTTCGAGCTCCAGCCCACCGGACCACTCGAGGGCATCCGCGTGCTCGATCTGGCGACCGAGCGCGCCGAGTTCGCCGGGCGGATGCTCGCCGACCTCGGCGCTGACGTGCTAAAGATCGAGCCGCCCGAGGGCGCCCGAGCCCGCCGCCTCGCCCCATTCGACGAGCGCCCCGACGCCCCGAAGGACACGACGAGGGATGGCGACGCCCCGCGGTCGCTCTACTGGGCCGCCGTCGGCGCCGGCAAGCGCAGCCTCGTGCTCGACCTCGATCAGCTCGACGATCGCGACCGGCTGGTGGACCTCGCGCGCGACGCCGACGTGCTCGTCGAGTCGTTCGACCCTGGCTTCCTCGAGGATCGTGGACTCGGCGACGAGGGCCTTCGCGCGATCAACCCGCGTCTGATCTACGTGTCTGTCACCCCGTTCGGTTCCGTCGGGCCGAAGGCGGCATGGCCGGCCTCGGAGCTGACGATTGAGGCGGCCTGCGGCCGTCTTTCGCTCCAGGGTGACCGCGACCGGCCGCCGCTGCCGCTCGGTTATCCGCAGGCCGCGTTCCACGCCGGGGCGCAGGCGGCCGCGGACGTCATCATCGCGCTCAACGAGCGCGAGCTGTCCGGGCTCGGCCAGCACCTCGACACCTCCATGACCGAGGTGATGATCTGGACGCTGATGAACGGCACCCAGTACCCGCCGGCCACCGGCCGCGAGCCTCCGGGTGGTGGCGACGACCGCGCCGAGGCCGAGCTGCGGGCGGCCGGAGAGGGGCCCCCGATCCGCTGCGCCGACGGCTGGGTGAACACCGTCTTCCAGCCGCGGATCCTCGGTCAGGTGCTCCAGGCGATCCGGGAGGAGGTCGGGGACGGCTTCGCCGAGGAGCTCGACGTCCCGCCCGAACTGGTCGACATCGATGCGGGTGGCTGGGCAACGCGAGCGGGATCGCGGTCGCTGGATTACTCGCTGGCCTCCGCCGCGCGCGACGTCGCGCTGCGCTTCGTCGCGGCTCGCACGAGGGCGGAACTGTTCCCCTGGGCCGCGAAACACCGCATCCGCCTCGCGCCGATCTACTCAACCGCCGATCTCCTCGCGGAGCCGCAGTTCCAGGCCCGCGACTACTGGCAGACCGTCGGCGACACCGTCCACCCCGGCCCGACGGCACGCCTCTCCCGTACGCCATTCGCGCCGGTACGCACCGCGCCCGCCCTCGACGACGCTGGTGGCGATGAGCCGTGGCGCTCCGCGCCATGGCCGGTTTCAACACCGCCGGCAGCCGAGGCCGATCGCCTCGGCGAGGCGTTCGAGGGCATCAAGGTCGCCGACTTCACCTGGGTCGCCGCGGGCCCGATGACGGCGAAGGCACTCGCTGACCACAGCGCGACCGTCGTCCGCGTCGAGTCGACGACCCATATCGACATCTGCCGCGGCCTCCCGCCGTTCCCCGGCGACCGCTTCGACCTCGATCAGAGCTGCTGGTCGAACAACGTCAACAGCTCGAAGCTCGGCGTCACGCTCAACCTCGCGACCGACGACGGGCTCCAGCTCGCGCGCCGGCTCGTGGACTGGGCAGACGTCGTCGTCGAGAGCTTCACGCCCGGCACGATACAACGCTTCGGCCTCGACTACGAAACGCTCGCCGCGGAGCGGCCAGAGCTGATCATGCTCAGCACCTGTCTGCTTGGCCAGACCGGGCCGCTCGCGCACTACGGCGGCTACGGTGGCCACGGCGCCGCCCTCTCCGGTCTACAGCACCTGACCGCCTGGCCCGATCGCCCGCCGATCGGTCCGAGCGGCCCCTACACGGACGTGATCACCCCCCGCTTCGCCGTCCCGGTCCTCGCCGCGGCCGTGCTCGAACGGCGGCGCAGCGGCCTCGGACAGCACATCGACCTCTCCCAGGTCGAGGCCGCCATGCACTTCATCGAGCCGCTGATCCTCGACCAGACGGTCAACGGCCGCACGGCCGCCGCCGCCGGCCACGCCTCGAGGACCGCGGGGCCGCACGGCGTCTACCCAACCGCCGGCACGGAGCGCTACATCGCGATCGCCGTCGAGACCGCGCAGCAGTGGCGCGCCTTGCGCGACGTCGCGCCGCTCGACGCCTTTGCTGACTCCTCGCTCGACGCACTCGAGGCGCGCCAGGCCCAGTCTGACGCCATCGACGAGGCGCTGTGCGCGTGGACTGCGAGGCACGAAGGCCGCGAGCTCGAAGCGCAGCTCGTCGAGGCGGGCGTCCCCGCATCGGTCGTCCAGCGGATGAGCGATCTGCACGCGGATCCGCAGCTCGCCGCGCGCGAGTTCTTCCAGGTCATGCCGCACACCGCCAGCGGCCACGTCGTGCACGACGGCCTGGCGACGCACTTCTCGGCCAAGCGCGAGATGCTGCACTCCTCGGCGCCTTGCCTCGGCGAGCACAACGACTATGTGCTCGGCGAGCTGCTCGGGGTCGACGAGGCCACGCTCCGCGAATACGCGGTCGCCGGTGTCCTCACCTGACGCTCTCCGCTGAGCGCTCTGCCCGAGGGCGGGACGCGCCGTCTCTGTCCCCTGACCGACAGTTCCTCCGCGATTCGCGCTGTATCGTGCGCGTCGGGGAGGACGCCGATGCTCGAACAGTTCCACGTGCCCGAGGACGAAGCGATCCGCGTCGAGCCAGACGCGATGCGCCAGACCGTCCACGACATCTTCACCGCGCTCGGCATGCCCGACGATCACGCGCGCCAGTCCACCGACGTCCTCCTCTACGCCGACACGCGCGGCATCGATTCGCACGGCGTATCGAACATGCTCCGCGTCTACGTGGATGGTATCCGCGAGGGCCGGATCAACCTCGACCCGAAATGGAAGATCACCCACGAGGCCGCCGCCGTCGCCACGATCGACTCCGACGGCGCCCACGGCGGCGTGATCGGTCCCGAGGGCATGCGGATCGCCATCGAGCGAGCCCGCGAGTACGGCGTCGGCGCGGTCACCGTCTACCGAGGCGGCCACTACGGCGCCGCCGCCTACACCGCCGCCATGGCGCTGGAGCACGACATGATCGGCGTGTCGATGACCGCCGGCGGCGTCTCCGTGACACCGACCTTCGGCGCGGAGGCGCTGATCGGCCTCAACCCGATCGGCGTCGCGATCCCGGCGCGGAACGAGGCGCCGTTCATCTTCGACGCCTCGATGTCCTCGGTCGCCGGCAACAAGGTTCGCCTCGCGCAGCGCCTCGGGAAGGACATTCTGCCCGCCTGGGTTTCCGGCCCCGACGGCGATCCGATCATGGAGGAGGAGCCGCTCCCCGAGGGCTTCCTGATGCTCCCGCTCGGCGGCACCCGCGAGATCGGATCGCACAAGGGCTTCGGCCTCGCCGTCATCGTCGAGGTGCTCACCTCGGTGCTCGCGGGCGGCGGCGCCGGACCCGACCGGCGCGCTGGTTCGGCACACCACTTCCTCGCCTACCGGATCGACGCCTTCACGGACCTCGAGCCGTTCAAGGACGACATGGACGCCTACCTCAAGCGCATTCGCGAGGCCCCCACGGCGCCCGGCCATGACCGCGTCTACTACGCCGGTCTGCCGGAGCACGAGGAAGAGGCGGAGCGCCTCGAACGCGGCATCCCGTACCACCCCGAGGTGATCGAGTGGTTCGCGGCGATCACCGCGGAGCTCGGCATCCCAAACCGGCTGCCTGACCTGTAGCGGAGACGCGGCTCCCGGCATCGCCTGGCTGGCAGGTGCGTGCGGTCTCATCGTGCCGTTGTGAACCGACCTCCCGGACCGAAACGGGAGTGGAATGTGAAGGTGTTCGCGCGCCGCGCCAGATCGAGCCCGGACGCGCCCGCTGCTACTCGCCGGTCTGTGCCTGCACGAACCGCCGCAGCACGCGCGCCACGCGCTGCGGCGCCTGCGCGTTCGGGTAGTGCCCCACGCCGTGCAGCACGTGCAAGTGCCGCACCGCCTCCGGCAGCCCGAGGTAATAGCGCAGCGGTTTCTCCGGCGGCACCACGTCGTCGGCGTCCCCCAGCAACACCAGCGTCGGGATCTCGAGCGTCGACGCTACCTCAGCGGCGCCCGGCCACGGCGCGCTCTGACCGCGCCGCCGCTGCTCCGGGTTGTGGTCGATGTCCCGCCGCAGCTGGTCACGCACCTCGTCCGACAGCCCCAGGTGCTGCGACCGCCAGTGCTCCAGCTCATCCCCTGCGGCGGCCCGGTACCCGCCGCCGGCCCGTCCAATCGAAGGCGTGGCCGGTTGCCTCGGGCCCTCCCGGTCGGGCGCCGGTCCGGCCATCTGCACAAGGGCCTCGAGGCGCTCGCGGTGGTCGCGGGCGATGTAGCTGGCCGTGATCGTGCCCAGCGAGTGCCCGACCAGCGTGAACCGCCCGATCCCCAGCGCGTCGATCGCCGCCATCAGATCGACCGCGTAGTTCGAGGGCGCGTAGTCCTCGTCGTTGGGCGTGTGGTCGGACCCGCCGGCGCCGCGCGTACCCACGGCGTAGCTATGGAAACCCTCGTCCGCGAGCAGGCGTTGCACCGTGTCCCAGATCCGCGCCGAGCTTCCCGCCCCGTGCTGAAGCACCAGCGTCGGTCCGCCCGCGGGGCCCGCTTCGAAGTACTCGAGCCGCACGTCGCCTGCCTGCACGAAGCCCTGTTCGACCGTCATTTCGCCGCCGCCTACCGCTTGATCCCGAGGATCGCCGCCGCCTCGTCCGCCGTCGCCACTGTCCTGCCGGCCCGCTCGGCCAGCGCGACCGCCTCCTCGACCAGTTCGAGGTTCGTCGGCTGCCGCTCGCCCGTGAACGGCTCGAGGCCGACCTGCAGGTACCCGCCGCGTTCGAGCGCCGCCTCGGCGAGCCCGCAGCCAACCACATCACCGCCGATCGCCGAAACCAGCCACGGCAGCCCGGTCCCATCGAGGAGCTGTAGATACGCCTCGAGGCTGGGGACGGTCGGCGGCAGCCCGAACAGCAGCGGGTCGGTGCCGAAGTAGAGCTTGACCATCACGCCGGGTGGGAGCTGTCCCGCGCGGTAGTAGGCGACGATGAAGCGCAGAAACCCCGGCTCGAACACGGAGAAGCTGATCCCGATCTCGAGCCGCCGGCACAGCTCTACCATCCAACGCGAGTCGCTGAAGTTGTTCGAGTATACACCGTCGCTGTCTGGCGGCAGCCCGTCCGCGCCGGACCGCCCGATGTTCGTCGATCCAGGGTCGACGGGCGCCTGCGCCAGCACCCCCGCCTCGGCGAGCGCCACCACGTGCGAGTAGCGGTCCTCGACCGGCACGGGCTGCCCGACGGGCGCCGTTGGGAACAGCAGCGTCCCCGGCCGCGCCTCGAGGATCGGACGCCACGCCTCGAGGTAGGGCGCCGGGTCGTGGACGCCTGATCCGCCCGCCACCGGGTCGTCCGTGTGGTTGTGCACCATCGTCGCGCCTGCGTCGATGCAGCGCAGCGCGTCCTCGATGACCTCGGCCGGCGTCCTTGGCACGCTCGGGTTCGTCGACTTCTGCGTGCCGCCGTTCAGCGACGCCTCGATGATGACGGGCTGTCGACTGTACGTCGTCATCACCACACCTCCGCCTGCGGCGCTCGAAACCGGAGGCCGATGGTATCGTTCGCCGCGAACGCCGGCTCAGCGGGACGGGGGCAAGTGATGGTCACGCTCGTCCGGCGTCCCGCGCGCTCGGAGCCCGACGTCCCAGCCGGCGAGGTGCTCGTCGGCGTCGAGCACGAGTTCATCGTCCGCGCGGGTACCGAGGCCGTCGATTTTCGCCCGCTCCTCCACGCCGCCGCGCCCGAGTATCGCATCGACCCGGGCGACCCGAACGCCTACCGCCTCTCCTCCGCCCTCGCCTTGACCAGCGACGGTCGCGAGGCCGAGTTCGCCATTCCGCCGATCCCGCTCGCGCCCGGCTTCACCGAGGCCACCGACGCCACCACGACCACTCGGCCAGAACGGGTCGACCGCGACCGAAACCTATCGGAACGGGAGCCTGCTGGCATCACCCGCTTCGACGAGAGCGGCGGCGAATCCGTCTACGTCGAGATCGAGGGCGAGGACGACTGACGCTGGCTCTCGGAGACGCTCAGACCGGTAGCGCGTACTCCACCGGCTCGACGCACCCTGTGTCGTCGTTCTTCACGGAGTTCACGCGCGGCGAGACCGGCGTCGCGACCAGCGTGTCCTCTGGCGCCGGCCGGAGGAAGGCGCGCGCCGCCTCGAGGTCCTCGTTCCCCTGGAACAGCCAGTCATCGAGGCCATCCGCTGGGAGCACGACCGGCATCCGGTCGTGGATCGGGCGCACGAGCTCGTTCGGTTCGGTCGTGATGATCGTGAACGTCCGCTGCCATTGATCCGGCTCCGGCTGCCACGACTCGTACAGCCCCGCCAGCAGGAACACCGAGTGATCCGGCCGGTGGAACCACACCGGCTGGCGCGCCTCCTTGGGCCCGACCCATTCGAAGAACCCGTCCACCGGTACCGCGCAGCGGCGATGCCGTCGCCACGCATTCCGAAACGCCGGCCGCTGCTCCAGGCTCTCAGCCCGCGCGTTGATCGCGCGAAACGCCCGCTTCGCGTCCTTCGACCCGAACGGTACCAGGCCCCACTTCGCCGGCAGCAGCTCGCGCTCTTCGCGTTTGAGCCGCAACACCCAGTGCGGATCGGTCGGCGCGACGTTCCACCGCGGGCGGTACTCGTCCGTGATCGCCTCCTCCGCGATCCCGAGCTGCAGCGCCAGCTTCTGCGTGTTCGTCTCGGTGAGCGTGAATCGTCCACACATGCCGTGAGTCTAGCCGCCAGGCGCCTCCGCGCTCGCGCTGTCGTCGCGGCCTCGTTCGTCTTCCTTCCGCATGACGCCGGCCGTCGTGCCTGGATCACCGCCGTCGAGGCGGCCGCGATCGCCGCCTACGTCGAGGGCCTCCTCGACGAGGCGCGGCATCAGCCTTGCTCGCAATACGCCTTGAAGCCGGCGGCCTCTTGCTCCATGAAGCGGCGGGCCGTGCCGCGCATGAACGGCCACATGACCCGGGCCGGGAGGCCCGACATCTCGACGACCAGCGTCAACGTCGTGCCACCGTCGTCGCTCGCCTCCAGTACGTGTGTCGCCACCGACAGCATTCCGATGTTGCGGCTCTCCCAGCTGAAGCTGCGGCCGCGGTCGAGCGCGGTCACCACCCACTCCGCCGCAGGGAACCGCGGTTGCTTGAACCCGCGCCCGACTCCCCACGTCCAGCGCGCCCTCATCAAGGCGCTCCACGCGCTCCATCGAGGGCGTCAGCTCCGGCCACCGTTCGACGTCCTCGTTGGCGGCCCATTCATCCTCAACGGGCGCCTCAATCTCGATTCGGTGCTCCAGGCGCATCTCGAACCTTCCCAACTCCGTTTCGGCGCATATTCTGGAGCCGCGTCGAAACCGTCAACGAGGCTTGCCACACATCCCACCGAAAGGCCCCGCATCGATGTGCGCCGAACAGGTCGACATGGTCTTTTCCGGCGAGATCCCGGAGTTGTACGACCGTTACGTCGTGCCACTCATCTTCGAGGCCTACGCCAACGACCTCGCTGAGCTCGTCGCCGCCGCGACAACCGAGCGAGTGCTCGAACTCGCCGCCGGCACCGGCGTCGTCAGCCGCACCCTCTCCCGCCGCCTCCCTTCCGCCGCGGTCACGGCCACCGATCTCAATCAGGCCATGCTCGACTACGCCGCCACCCAGACGCACGCGCCAAACATCGACTGGCGACGCGCCGACGCCATGACCCTGCCCTTCGCCCGTGCCGAGTTCGACGCTGTCGTCTGTCAGTTCGGTGTCATGTTCTTCCCCGATCGCGTCGACGCCTACCAGGAGGCGCGCCGCGTGTTGAGGCCGGGCGGTCGCCTCATCTTCAACACCTGGGACCGCATCGAGGACAACGAGATCCCCATGCTCATCAGCGACGCCGTCGCCGCCATGTTCCCCTCCGACCCGCCGCTCTTCCTCCGTCGTACCCCCCACGGCTATCACGACGTCACCGCGATCCGCGAGGACGTCTACGCGGCGGGCTTCGACAACATCGACGTGAACACCGTCGCCCACCGCAGTGTCGCGCCGTCGCCTCGCGACGCGGCAGTCGCCTTCTGCGCCGGCACCCCGCTGCGCAACGAGATCGAGGCACGCGATCCGACCCGCCTGGAGGAGGCCGTCACCAGATCAACCGAGGCCGTCGCCGCCCGCTTCGGCGCGGGCGAGGTCGACGGCAAGATCCAGGCGCACGTCGTCATCGCGACGAAGCAGGATTGACTCGGGGACGCGCGGGCGTCGCGGGTTAGGTCGGGAAGTGGCGGGTGCCGCTCGGAGGCGGTCGGAGGGCCCTGAGTCCTAGTTCGCGGATATCTGGGCGGCCATTGCCGCGATCAGACGGGCACGAACGATTTTCGGCTTCACATAACGCATGCGCACTCCTCGCTCGGGCCCCGTGCCGTGTCGGGCTTGATCTACGGTGACGGTAACAGCCGGAGCCGCGAGCCAACAACCCGAGGAGGGGCACGCGCTAGGCTGGCGCGCAGGTCCGCGACGGGAGGGAAGCGCTGCCATCCGCTGGTTCGAAGTCGCACTGCGCGCCGGCACCGCCTACGGGCGCGACCGCTGCACGATCTTCGCGGCGGGTATCACCTACTTCGCACTGATCTCGCTGTTCCCACTCGCGCTCTTCGCCGTCGGCGTCCTGGCGTTTTTCGTCACTGACGTCGGCGACCAACAGCGCTTGATCGACGAGCTGATGGAGACCCTGCCGCTCACCGAGGAAGATGGACGTGGCGACCTCGAACAGGTCGTCGACTCGGTGGTCTCGGCGCGCGGCGCGCTCGGGGTGATCGGCTTCGTCGGTACCGCCTACGCGGCGAGCGCGCTGTTCACCAGCGTGCGCGTCGCCCTCAATGGCGTGTTCCACGTCGAGCGTCAGCGGCCGTTGGTCCTCGGCAAGACGATCGACCTTGCACTGGTCGTCGGCTTCGGACTGCTGCTGCTCGCCTCGTTCGCGCTGACCGTCGCGATCGCCTTCGCTCAGCGTCAGACCGACGCGCTCGTCGGCGACAACCTCGCGACGCTCACCGCCTGGCTCGCCAGCCTCGCCTATCTGCTGATTCCGCCGCTCGTCACCGGCCTCGTCTTCTTGCTCCTCTACACGTCGGTCGCTCGCGCGGGTTACACGGCGCGCCAGGTGCTCCCCGGTGTGATCCTCGCCGCGCTCCTCTTCGAGCTGCTGAAGATCGGCTTCGCGCAGTACGTCGCCTCGTTCGGCAACTACGACGCGACCTACGGCGCCCTCGGGTTCGTGATCGTCCTGCTGCTGTTCTTCAACTTCAGCGCACAGGTCATGCTCTTCGGCGCCGAGGTCGCACGCGCCAACGTCGAGGTGCGAGTGTTGGAGCGCTCGGGCGGCGGGTTCCCGACCGTCGCCAACGTGCTCGAACGGACGCGGGCCGCCCTCGACCGCGGCCGGGCGATCCCCGTGCTCGGCCGCGGTCTGCCTTGGCTCCCCGAGCCGCGGCGCACACCGGCGGCTCGCGACGTGGCGCGGGCGTGGATCTCGCCCGAGGAGGCGCCGCCTGCGACAGCTCCCGAGGCAGTCCCGGCCGTGCCGGACCACCGCGCTCCGGAGACCCGAGGGGAGCGCCGCACGGCCACACCTCAGGCGCCGGCGGAGCTGTCATCCGGAACGGAGACGAGTCCAACTGGTAGCTTCGCCCTCTGGGCTCTACTGACCGGCCTCGGTGTCGCGATCACCGTCTGGCTCGGCGACCATAGGCGCTAGCCGACGGCTCGCACCGCCTGCGTCTGCGCCGTCAAGGCCGATGCGAAACCGCGGGTAATCGGCAACAATTCGCTGCGGCAGCGCGATGATGTGCCCTCCGGGCGGTGGATCAAGAGGAGCCCGTATGCCCGACGAACCGAACGTGCTCGTCATCATCACCGACCAGCAGCGGTTCGACTCGCTCCGCTGCTACGGCAACGATTGGGTCCAGACGCCCAACCTCGACGCACTCGCTGACACCAGCTTCGTCTTCGAGAACGCGTACGTCACTCAGCCGGTTTGCACGCCAGCCCGATCGTCGCTGCTGACCGGGCTCTATCCGCATACGACCGGCCAGGTCCGCAACGCCATCCCGATGCGCGACGACACGAGCACCATCGCCGAGCTGGCCCCTTCCGATTACCACTGCGCCTACTTCGGCAAGTGGCACCTCGGCAACGACACCAGTGCTCAGCACGGCTTCGCCGAATGGGTGCCGGTCGGCAAAGACGCTGCCGACGCATCCACGAGTCGCAGCTACGAGGCGTTCCTCGAGCGGAACGGCGTCGAGCTGCCACCGGCGCACGTCCGGCCGGGTGGCGACGGGGCCGCATCGGAGCGTGCGGTCGCCCGGGCCAACCTGCCCGAGCACCTGACGCAGGCAGCCTGGGTGTCGAACGAGGCGATCGACTTCTTCGGGCGCCAATCAGGTCCGCCGTTCCTGCTGTTCGTGAACTTCTTCGAGCCTCACCCGCCCTATTCAGGCCCGCGCGGTGATCTCTACGGTCCCGAGGACCTGCCGGTCGGACCAGCGTTCCTGAAGCAGCCGGTCGGCGCATCGCTGTTCAACACGGCGCGTGCCGAGTTCTACCTCGCGGGCGACCATCGCGAGGATTCGGTCGCCGGCTGTGACGGCCACGACCTCCACACCGAGGCCGGCTGGCGGGCACTGCGCGCGCAGTACTTCGCGAACATCACGCTCGTGGACCGCCAGGTCGGACGCATGATCGCAGCCCTCGACGAAGCGGGCCTGATGGACGACACGATCATCGTGGTGACGAGCGATCACGGCGAGATGCTCGGTGACCACGGCCTGCTGGAAAAGCGCGCATTTTACGAGGAATCAGCGCGCGTGCCGTTCATTCTTCGCGTTCCCGCGTTGTCGAAGGAACAGACGAGCGTCCCAGGCAACTTCGGCCACATCGATCTGGTCCCGACGCTGCTCGAGTTGATGGGCGCCGAGCCACCGGACCACCTGCAGGGCGAAAGCGGCGCGGCCGTGCTCCGAGGCGAGGCCACCCTCGAGAGCAACGACGTCTTCATCGAGTGGAACGGCCAGGGCGACCGCGACCTCGGGAACGACGTGATCAATGAGATGATCGCCATTCCCCGACGTGCGATCGTGTCCCCCGACCGATGGAAGCTCGTTCTCTGCGAAGGGGACGACGGCGAGCTGTTCGACCTCAACTCGGACCCGCACGAGCTGACCAATCTCTTCCGCAGCCCGGAACAACAGGCACGCATCTCCGATCTGACCGAGCGGCTGCGTGCCTGGCAGGCGCGAACCGGCGACACGGCGCCGCTGGGACCAGCGTGAGCCGACCGATCCAGCTCCGCCGGCTCCGCTACGCGTCCAGCGACTCGTAGGTCACGCGCTCGAACTCGCGGCTCACGTCCAGCACCGCACGGTCGAGGAAGGGCAGCACCTGCGTGTACACCGCTCCGGCCACGTCCCGTTCGAGGTCGATCCAGTAGTACGTGTTGAACAGCCCGCCCCAGCTCAGGCTCCCCGCCGTCCGTCCGGTGCGCGACGTTTCGAGGGTCACCAGGAACCCGAGCCCGAACCCGGCCGCGTGGCCAAAGCTCATGTCCTCGCTGTTGCTGAGCTTCGGGTCCGCCGCGGCCAGCACGCCGACCACATCCAGATCGCCGGTCTGGCTCGTCGCCATCTGTTGCACCGTCGCCGCCTCGAGGACGCGCGCCTCGTCGAGCGCGCCTCGTCCGAGGATCATTCGCAGAAAGCGCCCGTAGTCACGGGCCGTCGACTGCAGTCCTCCGCCGCCCGACTGGTGGGCGTCCCCCCCCCCCCCCGCCGAGGCAGCGCCACCTCGCGTGCGAGCGATCCGTCGACCTGCCGCGCGTGGAGCGATGCGACCTCGGCGCCGCCCGCCGCGTCGAAGAAGCGCGTGGCCGTCATACCCAGCGGCCGGAAGAGATGCTCCGCGAAGTATTGCCCGAGGCGCTGTCCGGAGATCGCCGAGATCAGCTCGCCGATCCAGTCCGTGCTGATGCTGTACTGCCAGGTCGTCCCGGGCTCGAAGAGCAGCGGTGCGCCGAGGATCTCCGCTCCGGGAACGGCCGCCGCCGGTAGCGGGTGCTCCCTGACGTGCGCGGCGAGCCGCTCGTTCCAGATTGTGTAGCCGAATCCCGAGGTGTGCGTCAGCAGCTGCCGCGCGGTGATCGGCGTCCGCGCCGGACACAGCGTGCCGTCCGCCGCCAGCACCGACGGCGCCTCGAGCTGGGGGAGCCACCTCGACACAGGTGCGTCCAGGTCGAGCTGCCCAAGCTCCACGGCTGCATCGCGGCCACCGAGGTGATGGCCTTCGTCATCGAGGCGATCCGCAGCGGCGTATCGAGCGCGTACGCCGGACCACTGCCGTCGACCTCGAAGTGCCCGGCGGCGCCGGCGTACCGTGTTTCGCCCGCGGACTCGACGGTGGCGGCGATCCCCGCGAGCTCACCTCGCTCCACCACGCCCGCCAGCAGCGGGTCGATCTGGCCCGCGAACGTCACGCCGTCGCGGTCGCGAGCACGCCGAGGTGTTCCGCGAGGAAGTCGGCCGCTTCGTCGAACAGCGCGCGCGGCGTCTCGCCGTGACCGCCATCGAACCAGTGCAGCGTCTTCGGTTCGCCGAGCGCGGCCTGTAGCCGTTCGCCCGGCTCCTTGCCGACGAGCACGTCCTGCTCGCCGTTCGCCATGAACATCGGGCGGCCGCTGGTCATCGACGCGAACGCCAGCGGATCGGTCAGCGCCAGGACGTGGTCGCGGTCCTCCGCGAGGCCGGCGTACTCGGTCCCCTCGATCGCCCAGCTCGCGTACGGACCGGATCCGCCGACGAAGAACGCGGCGGCTCGCACGCGGTCATCGAGGCCCGCGAACGGCACGCCGATTCGGCAGCCCATCGAGACGCCCGCGTAGCCGATCGCGTCGGCCCGAACGTCGTACCGCGCCTCGAGGTAGTCGACGGTCCGCATCAAATCCTGCACCGCCTGCATCCGCGCGTCGCGCGTACGGAACATCAGGTCGGCGCGCTCCGTCCCGAGGCGCCCTCGATTGTCCGGGCCCTCGCGCGAACCAAAGCCGTACGCGTCGACAGCAACGGTCAGGAAGCCACGCTGCGCCCAGAGCTGATGCAGCGGATTCCGCCCAGGCATCGCCCAGCTATGGCGTCCCATCGGCGTCGAGCCGTGCTGGATGATCAGGGCCGGGAACGGCCCGCCCTCGGTCGGCCGGGTCACCGTCGCCACCACCCGCTCGTCGTGCGTCGATGCGAACGACACCCGCTCCGCCTCGAGGCCCTCGATCGGCTGCCGCGTTTCCGGATCGCGGCATGGTTCGCGCTCCGACGTGCCGAGCAGCGGCAACGAGCGGTCGTAGCGATAGAGATGGCGCAAGAGCGCTTCGTCGATCATCGTTCCCCGCCTGTTCCCTGATCGGTTTCGCGCGTCATCTTAGAGCGCGCGCGGTGCCCTCGCTCCGATCAGATCGTCGCCAGCGACTACGGGGCCGTCGGCCGGCTCGGGTCGCGAGCCGGGTCGTTCGCCGGCAAGCTGTCGCGCATCGCCTCGGAGCGTTTCCATGCCGGGATCGGCGGCGGCTCGTCACCCGTCGGCGCGAACACCGAGGGCTCCACGAGCTCCATCTTGTGGATATAGCGCGGGCAGTTCATGAAGATCTCGCGCGCTCGCACCCGCACGAGGAACTGCGCGTCGGCGAACGACCCGATCAGCGGGTCATCGAAATCGATCGATGCCGTCCCATTCACGCGCATCCGTGTCTGACCGGCGAAGTCGACGAACAGCATCCCCACCTCACCCGTCTGTGCGACGTTGCCCATCGAGAGGAACATCCCGTTCCCGTCATAGCTCGGAAAGGCGAGCGTGTCGGGCTCGACCACGCGCACGAACCCTGGCGTTCCGCCCTTGTACGAGCAGTTCGGGTGCCCATCGGCGTCCACCGTCGCGAGGAAGAACATCGACTGCCGCGCGATGAACTCGCGCTCGTCGTCGCTGAACGTCGGGTGCACGATCCGCTCCTCGAGGCGGTCCGCCAGCCGCCGCGTGTCGAAGCGGTCCTGCAGCCCGCGGTGCCCATCGTGATAAAGTTCCGCCATCTGCGGCCCCCGATTCGTCCGAGGCGTTATCGTACCGGTCGGGCTGCCACGACCACGAGATCGGGCTCACGAGGAGGGAGAACTCATGACCCAGGCAACGACTCCAGCCGTCCAGGGCGAGCAGGCCGAGGCCCTCGTTGAGCGACTCTTTGGCGACCTGCTCGGCGCGATGACGACCTACGGCGTCTACATCGGCGACCGGCTCGGCCTCTACCGCGCGCTCACCGCGGGCGGCCCCGCGACCGCGGCCGAGCTGGGAACCCGCGCCGGCGTCGCCGAGCGCTACGCCCGCGAGTGGCTCGAACAGCAAGCCGCCGACGGCATCCTCACGCTCGCCTCCGACTCCTCGGATCCGGCAGCGCGGAGTTTCGAGCTGCCGGCCGCGCACGCCGAGGTGCTCACCGACGACAACAGCCTCAACTACTTCGCGCCGTTCATGCGCCTGCTCGTCGCGGGTGGCAACCAGATACCTGCGATCCTCGACGCCTATCGCACCGGCGGCGGCGTGCCGTGGACGGACTACGGCGACGACATGCGTGAGGCCCAGGGCGACGCCAACAAGCCGATGTTCCTCAACCAGCTCGGCGAGTACCTCGCGCAAATGCCCGCGCTGCACCAGCGCCTCCAGCAGCCCGGCGCTCGCGTCGCCGACGTCGGCACCGGCTTCGGCTGGTCGGCGATCGGCATCGCCGAGGCCTACCCCAACGCCATCGTCGACGGCTACGACCTCGATGCGCCAGCGATGGAGCGTGCGACCGCGCACGCGCGCGATCGAGGAGTCGGCGATCGCGTCGCCTTCTACGCCAGGGACGCCGCCGGAGGCAGACGGCTCGTACGACCTCGTGCTGGCCTGCGAGTGCATCCACGACTTGCCGCAGCCGGTCGGCGTCCTCGCGACGATGCGCAAGCTCGCGGGCGAAAATGGCACCGTGATCGTCATGGACGAGAACGTCGCGGAGCAGTTCGAGGCCCCCGCCAACGACCTCGATCGGCTCTTCTACGGCTACAGCCTGCTGGTCTGCTTGCCAGACGGTATGTCACATCAACCGTCCGTTGGCACGGGCACCGTCATGCGCCCCGACACGCTGCGCGGCTACGTCCGGGAGGCCGGCTTCGCGGACATCGAGGTACTGCCGCTGGAGAACGACTTCTTCCGCTTCTACAGGCTGGCATAGCGATAGAGGCGATCGCCGCGGCGAGATCACGCACACTTGCCCGATGACCGCCGCCAGCACCCACGCGATCGAGGTCAGCGGCCTCCGCAAGCGCTACGGCGCCGTCGAGGCCGTGCGCGGCATCGACCTCCACGTCGACCGCGCCGAGGTCTTCGCGCTCCTCGGCCCCAACGGCGCCGGGAAGACCACGACGGTCGAGATCCTCGAGGGGCACCGTGACCGCGACGGCGGGACAGTCGACGTCCTTGGCCACGACCCTCAGCATCCCGGTCGCGCCTTCCGCGAGCAGATCGGCATCGTCCTCCAGTCCACCGGCGTCGAGCCGTACCTCACCGTCGAGGAGACGCTCCGTCAGTTCCGAGGCTTCTACCCCCACCCTCGCCCCTTGGACGAGATCCTCGAGGTGGTTGGTCTGGCCGACCAGCGCGCCACCCGCGTCCGTCGCCTCTCCGGCGGCCAGCAGCGGCGCCTCGACGTCGCCGTCGGTCTCGCCGGGGACCCCGACCTGCTCTTCCTGGACGAGCCGACCACCGGTTTCGACCCGGCGGCGCGCCGGCAGGCCTGGGAGCTCGTCCGCAACCTCAAGGCCCTCGGCAAGACGGTGTTCCTCACCACCCACTACATGGACGAGACGCAGCAGCTCGCCGACCGCCTCGCGATCATCGTCGCCGGCGAAATTGTTGCGGAGGGCACGCCGAGCGAGCTGATGGACCGCGATCACGTCTCGACGATCGAGTTCCAGCAGACCCCCGCCGCCACCTCGCTGATCGCCGGCGTCCTCGACGAGGTCGCGATCTCCGAGGACGTCGTCACCATCCGCACCGCTCGGCCTACGCAGGCGCTCGCCATGATCAGCAGCCGCGCGGCTGAACGCGGGATCGAACTCGAGGGCCTCACCGTCACCCGCGCCACCCTCGAGGATGTCTACCTCCAGCTCGCCGCAACGGACGCGAACGGCGCAAACGGCGATCCCGAGCCAGCCGCGTGAGCGGCATCACGAGCGAGCCAGCCGCGTGAGCGGCATCACGAGCGAGCCAGCCGGGTGAGCGGCATCACGAGGGGCACCAGCCGCGTGAGCGGCAGCACGAGGAGGCTCAGCCTCGGCCTCCGCCAGGTTCGCTACGAGGCGGTCGCATTCACGCGCAACCCCGCCTCCGCCTTCTTCACTTTCGTCTTCCCGCTGATCTTCCTCATCATCTTCAATCTCTTGTTCGGGAACGAGCAGCTCCAGCTCGAGGGCGGCACCACCAACGTCTCCACCTTCTACGTTCCCGCCATCGCCGCGCTGTCCGTGGTCAACGCCTGCTACACCGGCCTCGCGATGAGCATGTCCATCTCGCGCGACCAGGGCCTGCTCAAACGCCTCCGAGGTACCCCGCTCCCCGCCGCCTCATTCCTCATCGGTCGCGTCGTGTTCATGACGCTCGTCGCGATCGCCCTCGTCGCCATCGTGACGCTGTTCGGGACGCTCTTCTACGGCGTCGACATCCCCACGAATACGCTGCCCGCGTTCGTGATCAGCCTCGCGCTCGGCGCCGCCACCTTCTCCATCCTCGGCCTCGCGATCACGAGCTTCATCCCGAACGCCGACGCCGCGCCGGCGGTGGTCAACGCCTCGATCCTGCCGTTGCTCTTCATCTCCGACGTCTTCATCCCGATCGACGACGACAGCCCGCAATGGCTCACGCTGATCGGCGACGTCTTCCCGGTCAAGCACCTCTCGCTGGCCCTGCAAACCGCGTTCAACCCGTTCGAAGCGGGCGCGGGCTTCGAGCCGGGCCACCTCGCGATCATCGTCCTCTGGGGCGCGATCGGCGCCCTCGTCGCGGCGCGCCGCTTCTCGTGGGAGCCGCGCGTCTAGCTGCGATTCTCGGCTGCGGCCCGCGTCGCGCCCGGCCTCTTCCGGACCGGTCAGGCGCCGCTGATCGGGCGCTACTCGCGGCTGCTGATCGCCGTTGCTACAGTTTTCGGAGCACCCACACCGCCGCTGGATCGGTCGATCAATTGGGCACCACGAGACGTCGCCGCCGCCGGCGGCCCAGCACCGCTGCTCCCACGCCCCCGGTTTCCACGAAGCCGCGATGGCGACAGGCGATCGACTCCTGGGGTGGATTCACAGTCTTGGTCCCGATCGCGATCGCGCTCGTCGTCGTCCTCGTCATCGTCGCCCGTACGCCGCTTGGCTTCAGCTCATCCGAGGACCGGTTGCTCGGCGAGGCCGTGGACCTCGATCGAGCCCTGCACGTCCCCGTCGGTTCACTCGGTCCCAACCCCCCGCTCACCCCGGCCGGCGGGCCGCATTACCTCCAGCCGCTCCGCCAGGGGATCTACGACCAGCAAGTCGCCGACGGGAACGCGATCCACGCCCTCGAGCACGGCATGGTCTGGATGTCCTACCAGCCCGACGACGTCTCGGAAGCGGATCTCGAGCTGATGCGAAACATCGCCTCCGACTTCGGTACCGACGCGATCCTCTCGCCGCGCGTCGAGAACGCATCGCCGATCATCGTCGTCTCGTGGGGACGCCGGATCATCCTCGACGAGGTCGACGAGCAACTGATTCGCGACTTCATCACAACCAACCGCAACCGATCCCCCGAACCCGGCATCCGCTAACGGCGGATGCATTCGCAGAGCTCACGGCATCCGCTAACGGCGTATGTATCCGGTTCACGGTGTCCGCGAATCTGAATTGGCCCGCGCCAATCATGTGCAATGGCTCGTGCCTCCGTCGACGCGTCCGCTACGGTGACGCCGAGGGGGTGCCCGATGGCTATCGCTCGCTACATCGTCGAGGACGTGGACGCGTCGCTCGCGTTCTATACCGAGGTGCTCGGGTTCGAGTTGGTCCAACGCTGGGGGCCACCGTTCGCGTCGATCGGCAAGGATGACCTGCAACTCTGGCTCTCCGGTCCGGGCACCTCGGCACGCGAGGCGATGCCGGACGGCGCGAGCCCCGCGCCCGGTGGATGGAATCGCATCGTCGTCGAGGTCGGCGACCTCAAGGCTGTCGTCGCCGAGCTGCGGCAGCGCGGGACGTCGTTCCGCAACGAGCCGCTCGAGGGGCCGGGTGGCACCCAGGTGCTGATCGAGGATCCCTCCGGCAACCCGATCGAGGTGTTCCAGCCCGCCTCGTGACCACCGACGAGTCGCGACGCCTGTTCGCCGCCGCCACGATCTCGAGGGACACCGGCGAACCGCCGTTCCGCCAGATCGCGCGCCTCGTACGCGACGCCGTCCCGCAACGCGTGTAGTACCAGCCGCTGTCGGAGGCGCTGTCGGCGATGCGCGGACGCACCTTCCCCGGGCCGTTCATCTTCAACCAGGGAGCGACCACGGCCGGGGCCGGCTTCAAGAACGCCGACACCGCGTACGGGCTGATCGCCACGGTCGGCGCGCCCTACTCCCACGCGGACGAAGGCCAGGACTTCCTCCCCGAGTTCGCCGCGTTCCAGGCGAAGGTGGACGAGGCGCGGACGAAGTTCGACGAGACGGAGCGGCGCGACCTCTTCCAGGAGGCCGCGATCATCCACTACTCGAACGCGTTCAACGTCCCGATTCTCCACGCCTCGACGGGCTCTCATCGAGGCGTGGAGTCGGTCCTGCGATGAGGCGGTCGTGCGGCCCGCGGCGGGGCCTCCGCCGACCGAAGGGTGCATCTGGAGTGTTTGGGCGGCTGATCATGCCGCAGTTCGCGGACCAGCTGACCCCCCCTTGCGCTGGCCGTCGCCGGCGACGATTAGCGACCACGCCGATGGCATGGCGCCCTTGCCGAGGTGAAAGCGAGGGCGGGATGACCGCGACGGGTCGTGGCCTCGGGCAGGGCGCGAACGGACGGGCCGCGTTCGTAGCGGACGAGGTCGTGGGGCGGCAATATTCCATCCGCTCAGCGTTTTCAGCGTTTCTCGGTCGGCGGTGCAAGCCCACACAGAGCCGGATCGAGTATTCGCGCCCGACACCTAACGCGGACTCTGGGGCGGGGGGGGGGGGCTAGCGGGTTTTGGCGACCCCGAGCGGATTCGAACCGCCGATCTCCACCGTGACAGGGTGGCGTGTTTGACCGCTACACTACGGGGCCGCGTGAAGCTCGTTCGACGGTAAGGCCTTCCCCGCGCGCCGGTCAACGAGGACAATCGTCTTCCTCGAGGTCCACACTCGTTCGAGGAGGATCGATGCCACGCACGCCGCGACGCCGTCGCACTCCTCGCCGTCTACCGCCACGTCCGACCTACTCCGGAGCGCCCGAAATCGAGGACGCTGTGGAGGCGGTGACCGCGCAGGACGAGCGGCCGGTTCGTTACGTGGAGCGGGAGTCGCCGTATCTCGCTGCCGAGCTGCGGCGCGTGCTCTCGGTGTCGATCGTGAGCTTCGGCTTGCTCGTCGCGCTGGTCGTCGTCGACCGCCTGCAATAGCGAGGCCGTGCGTCTCCCCGGCCTGGGCCACCCGCGGCTCGGCGCGGGGCAGGCTCGATGCCTGGGCGTCGCCTCTACCTCAGTTGCTGGTAGGCGACGCTCGCCGCCATGAAGGCTGCGATCGGGCCGATCAGGTCGAAGCGCAGCAGTTCGAACGGCAGCCCGGCGAGCGCGAAGCGGGTCAGCAGGATCACCACAACGCCGCCGATCGCGATGCTCTGCATCCCAGTGCCGCGCTTGCCGCCACTGGCTCGCGTAATCGCCCGCGCGAGGAGCGAACCGATGCCGCTCCCGAGGATGAAGCCGATCAGGATCCCGAAGAACCCGACGCCACCCGGCGGCAGGAAGAGGGCGCCGACGAATCCCATTGGGATCGCGAGCGCCAGGGTGATGCCGATCGCGCGGAGATAGTGCGTCGCGCCCACCTCGTACATCGGCGGGCGGCGCAGGTTGGCGCAGGGCTTGCAGCGGGTGCCGCCCGGCGTGTGCACCAGGCAATGCGGGCAGATGATCGCGCCGCAGCGGCCACACGCGAGTTGGCTCTCGGGGTGCCACGTCGAGTTGCAGGTGAAGACGGACGGTTCGATGACGGCCGGCTCTTGCGCCGTCGAGTCGCGCTCGTTCATGCCAATAGGCTACCGGTCCCGAGGCGGATCGGTGTGAGGACCGAACGATCGACGCTCTTGACGCCCGATGAACGGCGAGGGGGCGTGTGGGTGAGTTAGCGCGCCGTTGCCGAGGCGCGGGTTTCGCGGATCACGGTCACCTTGATCTCGCCCGGGTACTGCATCGTCTCCTCGATCTTGCGCGAGACGTCGCGCGCGAGGCGCGTCGCCTCCATGTCGTCGACCGAGTCGGGGCGGACCATGATCCGCACCTCGCGACCCGCCTGGATCGCGAACGACTCTTCGACGCCGTCGTAGGAGTTCGCAATTGCCTCGAGCGCTTCGAGGCGCTTGATGTACCTGTCGGCCGATTCGCGTCGTGCGCCCGGGCGGCTGCCCGACATCGCGTCCGCGCAGATCACGATCAGCGCCTCGACGGTTTCGGGGCGCACCTCTTCGTGGTGCGCCTCGATGCAGTGCACGATGTCGCGACCGACGCTGAACCGTTTCGCGATGTCCGCGCCGATCAGCGCATGCGTGCCCTCGGTCTCGCGGTCGACTGCCTTCCCGAGGTCGTGCAGCAGTCCGCCGGTGCGAGCGACTTCCACGTCCGCGCCCAGCTCGAAGGCGAGCGCGGCGGCGAGCCACGAGGTTTCGAGGGCGTGCCGGAGCTGGTTCTGGCCGTACGAATAGCGGAACTTGAGCCGCCCGAGGGTCTTCACGATCTCCGGGTGCAGTCCGGCGACCTCCGCGTCGACTGACGCCTGTTCGCCAGCTTCCTTGACCGTCTGCTCGACGTCCTCGCGCGCGCGGTTGACCGTTTCCTCGATCCGGATCGGCTGAATGCGGCCATCCTGGACCAGCTTGGTGAGCGCCTGTCGAGCGACCTCGCGCCGGACCGGGTCGAAGCCCGATACCGTGACCAGGCCGGGCGTGTCGTCGATGATCACGTCGCAGCCGGTGGCGGCCTCGAATGCGCGAATGTTGCGGCCTTCGCGGCCAATGATGCGGCCCTTCAGATCGTCCGAGGGCAGCGGCACGGTGCTGACGGTCGTCTCCGCCGTGACCTCCGAGGTCATCCGCTGCATCACCGTTGCGAGGATCTTGCGCGAACGCACGTCCGCCTCGTTCTTGGCCGACGCTTCCATCGCCCGCACGCGTCGCGACGCCTCGTCTCGAAGCTCCGCGTCCAGGTCCTCCAGCAGTCGCTCCTTGGCCTCGTCGGCCGTGAGTTGCGCGATCTCCTCCAGGCGGGCGCGGATGCCGCTTTCCTGCTCCTCGAGGCGCCGCTCCTCGTCGTCCAGCTTCGTCGAGCGGTCGCGGACGGACTGTTCGTTGCGGTCGAGCTGCTCGGCGCGCCGATCGAGCGCCTCTTCCCGCTGCTCCAGGCGGCGCTCGGTGCGGTTCAGCTCGCGACGGGCGTCACGCGCCTCGGTCTCGACCGCCTCGCGGCGTTCGAGCGCTTCCTTGTCCGCATCCAGCGTCAGCTCGCGCGCTTCGCGGCGGGCGTCCGCCACGATCCCGCTCGCCTCGTCCTGCGCCCGGCGCAGCGTCCCGCTGCCGCTGAGTCTGACGAACACGAACACGGCGGCGGCGCCGAGGGCGAACGCGCCCACGGCGATGATCACCGGCACCAACGAGTCCATGACGCGCTCCGCTTCGGCCACCGTCGCGCCGTCGTGGCGTCGCGCTCGGCGGGTAGTCGATCTCGCTCCGCGTCATAACCGACGCGGCGGCTGTTTTCCGCATCGTAGCACCGAGGCTGTCTGAGCGATGGGGTCCGAGGCGCTGCCGGGTGAGGCGTGTGACGGTCACGTGAGCGATTCGCCCCAGCCTTCGAGCGAACCGGCCTGCCGCTACTGAACGGCGATCACCGAGCTGGACGCGCCAGCATCATCGTCGACGGCGACGATCGCGCGCCGGATCGTCGCCGCATTGAAGCCGCGGCGCAGGAGGAAGGCGTACAACCGACGCCCCCGGACCGCGGGCTCGAGCCGGCGCAGCGCTCGCGTCCGCTTGCGGGCCGCTGCGACGGCCTGGTCACGGTCATTCCGCGCCGCCAGCGCGGTCTCGAGGTCGTCCGCGCCGATCCCCCGCGACTGCAGCTCGCGCGTCAGCATCGCGCGTCCGCGGCCCTCGGAACGCGGCAGCGCCACGTACGCGCGCGCCCACGCGCCGTCATCGAGGTAGCCGAGCTCCTCGACACGCTCGACCGCGCGGCTGACCTCCCCCTCGCTGAAGTCAGGACCGAGGTGGCCGACCAGCTCCGCCCGGGTGCGGCGACGTCTCGCGAGAAACACGAGCGCACGACGTACTGCGATCCGATGCCGGCCCTCGAGCTGAATCGTCGCCCAGCGTTCCGGGTCCAGCGCGCGGTTCTGATGGAGGTTGTGTTCCAGTAGCGCTTCGAGCGGGAGCTCGACCGGATCGGCGTCATCGACGCCGACCAGCGCGGTGCCGCCTCGTTGCTGCTCGATCGACCGGACGACCGGCATCGATCCGCCGCCGCTACGCGTTGATCGGGAGCTGCGCCGCTTCGGTCTCGACCGGCGGTTCGCTCTCCAGCGGCGGTTCGCTCTCCAGCGGCGGTTCGCTCTCCAGCGGCGGCGCGTCGTCCGAGGTGGGCGCCGTGTCTTCGACGGACTCCTCGACGCCGGCGGCAGCGCGGACCCGCGCCTCGATCTCGTCGGAGAGCTCTTCGTGCTCGCGCAGGTATGCGGCGGAGTTCATCCGCCCCTGGCCCAGGCGGAGATCACCGTAGGAGTAGAACGAACCAAGCTTCTTGACCACGTCGTACTCCACGCTCAGGTCGAGGATGTCGCCGTGTCGGTTGATGCCGTGGAGGTCGCTGGTGAACAGGATGTCGAACTCCGCCTGGCGGAACGGCGGGGCGACCTTGTTCTTGACGACCTTGCAGCGGACGCGATTGCCGATGAACGTCTGGCCGTCCTTCAGCGACTCGATCCGGCGAATGTCGATCCGCACCGAGGAGTAGAACTTCAGCGCGCGACCGCCCGGCGTCGTCTCCGGGCTGCCGAAGATCACGCCAATCTTCTCGCGGAGCTGGTTGATGAATACCAACGCCGTGTTGTTGCGGGCCACGGCCGAGACGAGCTTGCGCATCGCCTGCGACATCAGCCGCGCCTGGAGGCCGGGCAGCGAGTCGCCCATGTCGCCCTCGATCTCCGCGCGCGGCACGAGCGCGGCGACGGAGTCGATCACGACGAGATCGATCGCGCCGGAGCGGATCAGCGCTTCGCAGATCTCGAGCGCCTGCTCGCCGGTGTCCGGCTGGGAGATCAGTAGTTCGTCGATGTTGATGCCGCAGTGCGCGGCGTACTCGGGGTCGAGTGCGTGCTCGACGTCGATGTACGCGGCGGTGCCGCCTCGGTTCTGGGACTCGGCGAGGATGTGCTGCGCGAGGGTCGACTTGCCGGCGGACTCGGGGCCGAAGATCTCGGTCACCCGGCCGCGCGGGATCCCACCGATCCCGAGCGCGATGTCGAGCGAGAGCGCGCCCGTCGGGATCGAGGAGACGCGGATCGCAGCCTCGGGGTCACCGAGGCGCATGACGGCGCCTTTCCCGAAGTCCTTCGTGATCTGTTCGAGCGCCCGATTCAGGTCTTCGTGTCGGGTCTCGGCATCGGACTTCTTGGACCTGGCCATGACGGATCGCGCCT
Organism: Dehalococcoidia bacterium; assembly: GCA_965248675.1. Classification (GTDB taxonomy): domain Bacteria; phylum Chloroflexota; class Dehalococcoidia; order UBA2979; family UBA2979; genus UBA6627. The sequence continues at coordinate 170,351 of CBDFJZ010000008.1, read as the reverse complement.
CTCGCGTGCTCAGCCCCGGAGGGGCGCTTCAGTGACTCAATCCCCCGCGTTCCGAACACTAGTAGAACGGACGTTCTAGGTCAAGCCATCAAGCCTGGCCGCCTCAACCGCCGCCGTATGGTCCAGTGTAGGTGTCGGAAGGGCGTGCCGGGTGTCGATCTCGGGCAAGTCAGAGCGGGAGCCGAGGGCGCGGATCGCGGTCAGGATCGCGCCTCGAGCCTCGCGGGAGGCGATCGGCGCGATGCTCGGCAATGAGTTGATCGTTCGCGTCACCGCACCGCCGGTCGACGGACGCGCGAACGAGGCCGTGACGCGGCTGCTGGCGAAGCGGCTCCGCGTGGCGCGTGGCGCCGTCAAGATCGTGCGCGGGCAGCGGTCGCGCCGGAAGCTGATCGAGGTCGGCGGGCTGAGCGATGACGAACTGCGGTCGCGCCTCGGGGTCGCGCGATCACGGAGCGCGCCTCGAACCGACGCGGCGTCGCGAGGCTAGGTGGCCCGGCTAACCGACGGAGTCCAGAAGGATTCCGGAGATCACGAAGAGCGAGATCATCGCGACCATCGGCGTGATGTCGATCATGCCGATCGGCGGGATCACCCGTCGCAGTGGCTCGAGGATCGGATCGGTAATCGCGTTGAGCGCCTGGACCACTGGACCGTCGCGATCGATCGGGAACCAGCTGATGATCGCGCGGGCGAAGATCGCGAAGCCCAGCACCTGCAGGAGCAGGGCGACGAGTTCGATCATGAGGCACTCCTTGCCGCTACCGCCGCATCGCTCCGTCTTGGTCCGCGACGCTCGCGAGGCTGACCGACTAATCGGCGTCCTCGGCGAGTTCGCGAGCTCGCTGGAACGCTGCATCGATCGCGTCGTCGAACGCGGCGCGGACGCCAGCCGACTCCAACTCCGCGAGCCCGGCCGCTGTCGTGCCACCGGGCGAGGTGACCGCGTTTCGGAGCTCGGCGGGGTGAGAGCCGCTCTCAATAGCGTATCGTGCGGCGCCTGCCACCGTCGCCAGGACTAACGCGGTGGCGTCCGGGCGGCGCATGCCTAGGCGCACCCCGGAATCGATCATCGCCTCGATGACGTAGTAGACATAACCGGGGCCTGAGCCGTGCAACGCCGTCGCGAGGTCTACCGCCTCGTCGTCAGCCACCTCGACGGCGACGGTTGCGACGGCGTCGATGACCTGAGCGATGCGGCCACGCTGTGCGTCTGAGACGTCGGGTGCCACGAGGTAGACGGCTGCGCTCTCTCCGATCGTGGCGGCGAGGTTTGGGATCACCCGAGCGGAGGCGCGGTGTCCCGTGACACGTTGGACCTCAGCGAGCGGGACACCGGCGGCGATCGAGACGACCACCGCGTCGCCGGACAGTTGGCCGCGGAGCGAGCTGAGGGCCTCGAAGTCCTGGGGCTTGAGCGCGATCAGAACCAGCTCGGCCCCGATCGACGCGCTCTCCAGGTCGGCGGTGATCCGGACGCCGTGCTCGCTGAGCGCGGTGCGCCGCGCCTCGCTGACCTCGGCGACGGCGATGTCCGTCGGGCTAGCGACTTCGGCGCGCAGCAATCCACGGAGGAACGCCTCGCCCATGAAGCCGCCACCGAGGATTCCCACGCGCATCGCAGTTCCGTCCTTCGCTCGGCCGCTAGGTCGCGCGTTCGCCGAAGATCGCTCGGCCGACGCGGATCACCGTCGCTCCCTCTTCGATCGCGACCTCGTAATCGTCCGTCATCCCCATCGAGAGCTCGGCCAGTCCGTGCGACGCCGCGAGCACGCTGAGCTGCCGGAAGACGGGCCGAACCTTCTCCGGATCGTCCGCCCAGGGCGCCATCGTCATCAGCCCGACCACCTCGAGCGCTGCGCACTCGCTCGCGACCGCGAGGAGCGCTGCCAAGCCGTCGGGCGCGACGCCGTGCTTCTGTGCCTCGCCGGCGACATTCACCTCAAGGTAGCAGCGCACCGGCTGGCCCGAGGTGGGTCGGTTCCCCGACTCCCAGCGTCTGGCGACCTCGCCGATCAGCGGCTCGGAATCCAGCGAGTGCAGCGTGCCGAGGTGCGGGACGACCTGCCGCGCCTTGTTCCGCTGCAGGTGCCCGATGAAGTGCCAGCTCACCTCGAGGCCAGTCGCGGCAGCGGCTTCCGCCTTCGGAACGAACTCCTGCGCGCGGTTCTCGCCCAGGTTGGTGAGACCGGCGGCCACGGCGGCCTCGATCACCTCGGAGCCATGCGTCTTCGTCACGCCGACGAGCGTCACCGTCGCCGGATCGCGCCCGGCACGCTCGCACGCCACGCCGATCCGGGCGCGCACAGCCTCGAGGTTGGCCGCGATACTGTGACGTTCTCGGGCGGCGGTCTGCCGCGCGGCGGTGGTCATCCGACGGTGTTAGTCGCCACGGCTGCGCGCGACCTCGTCTTCATGTTTCTGACGCTCGCGGCGGAGGAGGTAGGCGAATCCCGCGACGACAGGAACGACGGGGATCAGCGCGAGTGCCGGGTGTGTGGAGAACAAGAAGATGATCGCGACCAGCAGCAACAGGATCCCGACGATCGCACCGATCAGCGGAAGCAGCAGCCCAAACGCGACCTTCGTGATCAGGAAGACCTCGGACCAGCTCCCGGACCGATCTTGCTTCGGCGGCTGGTATCCGTAGCTCACGCCGGCTCCTTCATGGTGCCAGTGTAACGCGCGGGGTCGAGGGCGAGGCGGCCGATCGGCGGTCTCACCCACACTTCGTGTAGCCGCACGACCGGCAGGTCAAGCAGCGTTCGGCGAACTCGAGCTGCATCCCGCAGTCCGGACAGGTCAGCCCGGAGAGCGGGCTAGCCGGTGAGACCGCGCCGTCGTGGGAGCCGGGGCCCGTGGCCGCGAAGGGCACCCCGCCAGCGGTCGCCGCGGCCGTCCCGAAGTGGAGGCGGAGCCACCGGAACACGTAGTCCAGGAGGCTGGTCGCGAACGGCACGTCCGGATTCGCGGTCACGCCGTAGGGCTCGAACCGCGTCTGCTCCAGCTTGTCCGCGAGCTTGTCGAGGCTGACGCCGTATTGCAGCGCGATCGAGGTGAGCAGCGCGACGGCGTCGGTGAGCCCGGAGACCGTCGAGCCCTCCTTCGCGATCTTGATGAACACCTCGCCCGGCGCGCCGTCCTCGTAGAGACCGACGGTGATGTATCCCTCTTGTTCGCCGACGCGGAACTTGTGGGTCAGCGACTGACGCTCGTCCGCCAGATGGCGGCGGCGCGGCTCGATCGCGGACGTCGGCTCGCTGTCGACGGCATGGGCGAGGACTTGCACGGCGCGTGACCCGTCGCGGTAGACGGTGACGCCCTTGCAGCCGAGTTCGTGCGCGAGGCGATACACGGTCAGCACGTCCTCGACGCTGGCTTCGCGCGGCAGGTTCACCGTCTTCGACACCGCGAGGTCGGTGTGCGCCTGGAACGCCGCCTGCATGCGCACGTGCCACGGGGGGCTGATCTCGTGCGCCGTCGCGAACCGCCGGCGGTCGACCTCCGGCACCTCGTCGCGGTCGGCGAGCCGGGCGCCGCCGATCAGCGCCTCCGTCAGCTCGTCCGAGGCGTACCCCGCGCCGCTGGCCGCCGCCTGGAAGGCGTCGTTGACCTCCGGCAGGACCGCCCCGTCTCCCATGCGCCGGTAATGAGCCAGCGAGAACAGCGGCTCGATGCCAGACGAGGCGCCGGCGATGATCGCGATCGTGCCGGTCGGTGCGATGCAGGTACGGGTCGCGTTCCGGTAGCGGGGACCGTCCGCGTAGATCGAGCGCTCCCAGTTCGGGAACACACCCTTCTCCGCGCCGAGCGCCGCCGACGTCTCGTCCGCCGCTCCGCCGATCGCCGTCGCGAGGCGCTCCGCCAGCGCGAGCGCCTCGTCGCTTTCGTATGGCAGGCCCGAGGCGATCAGCAGGTCCGCCCAGCCCATGATCCCGAGGCCGATCTTGCGGTTCCCGCGTACGGCCTCGGCGATCTCGGGCACCGGGAACGTGTTCGCCTCGACCACGTCGTCGAGGAAGCGCACCCCGAGCCGTGCGGCTTCTCGCAGCGCGTCCCAGTCGACGTCGCCACGTGCCGCGTCCCAGAACCGACCGACGTTGATCGAGCCGAGCGTGCAGGCCTCCCATGGCAACAGCGGTACCTCGCCACAGGGGTTGGTCGCCTCGATCGCGCCAAGCGCGGGGGTCGGGTTGCGGCGGTTGATCTCGTCGAGGAACACCAACCCCGGATCCCCGGTCGTCCACGCGGCCCGGGCGACCTGATCGAGGAGCGCCGCCGCGTCCACTGTGCCCCGCGGGCTGCCGTCGCGGGGGTCGCGCAGCGTGAACGCTTCGCCGCGGTCGGCGGTCGCGAGGAACTCGTCGGTGACTCCGATCGAGAGGTTGAACCGCTGCGCGGTGACGCCGTCGTCCTTGGCGTGGATGAACTGCTCGACGTCCGGGTGATCGACGCGCAGCACGCCCATGTTCGCGCCGTCGCGCTTGCCGCCCTGCGTGACCAGCCGCGAGACGTCGTCATAGTGGCGGAGCACGGAGACCGGCCCGCAGGCGGCGCCGTGGGTCGAGGCGATCGGCTCGCCGGCGCCGCGCAGCCGCGAGAACGCGAACCCGGTGCCGCCGCCGAACTTCTGAACCATCGCCGCCGCCTCCGCGGTCGACATGATCGACTCCAGGCTGTCCTCGATCGGCAGCACGAAGCACGCGGCGAGCGTGCCGCGGCCGGTGCCGGCGTTCATCAGCGTCGGCGAATTCGGCAGGAAGCGCAGCGCGACCATCTCGTCGTAGAAGCGCTGCGCCCAGCGCTGCCTCGATGCCGGATCCGGCTCGACTTCCGCGATCGCTCGGGCGACTCGAGCAAAGAGCTGCTCGGCCGTCTCGACGACCGCGCCGCCGTCGTCGCGCAGCAGATAGCGGCGCTCGAGCACGGTTTCGGCGTTGCCGGTGAGGGCGACCGGGGTGGTGCGGATCGGTTCGGTGGCTACCATGATTTCCTGATGCGCCTGCCAGCGCGGGCACCGGCGCGCTGGCTCTGTAGACTACGCGCCTATCAGAATAAAAGTTCTGATCAGCCTCAATCGATTGAGCGCCGGATCAGCAGGTTTGTGCATTCATTGTAAGCGTGGGTTCCCCACCGGACCTCGCTCCGGTCTCGGCAGCGAGTCCGTTCGGACGACATACGTGCTCGCCATCTTGTCGTGCCAGGTCTGCGACCGCTCGTCCCACGTCGCCCAGAGGAACCCGAGTCCGAGCGGAATCCAGCTCAGCCACGCCGCGAGCGTCCGTCCCAGCCCGACCGCGAAGCCTGGCGTTTGCAGGTCGTCACGGACGATCGTCAGCCCGAGGATCCGCTGCCGAGGGTGGCGCCCGTCGTGTTGAGCGTCAGCGTGCTGAAGAAGAGGAGCGCGCCCCAGACACCGAGTATCCAGACGCCCATAATCTCTTCCCCAGCTTCGGTCAGTGCGTCGTTCGGCACGCCCGTGAATGCCTCCTGCGACAGGACCACGACCAGCGAGACCGCCAGAAGTACCAGCATCGCGAGCACTACGTCGATGGCGAACGCGCCGATACGGCGTCCGATCGAGGCGAACTCGGCCAGGGTTTCGATGTCGAGCGGAGTGGCTGTGCCGACGCCGACGCCACTGCGGGCCGGCGCCGCCTGGGCGACCTGCCCGCTCCAGGTCGGGCCCGGCTGGCCAGCGCCGGCTGGCGCCGGGCTTGCCGGTTCCGAGGCGGGTTGAACTGGTGTGGTGGCCAGCGGCCGGCCACAGGAGCGGCAGAACTGGTCGTCCGATTGGGCTTCCGTGCCGCACTGGCTGCAGAACATCTTCGCTCCGCCGACGACGCCGACCGCCTCGACGTCAGGTCAGAGTGAACCAGGCCGCGATCGCTGGCAACGGGGTTCGCCCGACGCGAACCGCTCAGCGGACGGCGGGCTGGCTGACGCCGCGATGGGCCTCGAGGCTGATCGGCTCGCCGTCGGTGCTGGCGCTGACGAAGCCGCTTGCCTCGTCGTCGAACATCCGCGCCTGCTCCGGCGCCGGGAGGTCCGGCGCGAGCGCGATCCGCTCCAGCTCCTCGAGCATCTGCTCGAGCGAGACGAACTGGCGGTAGAGCGAGGCGAAGCGGATGTAGGCGATCGGATCGAGGTCCTTGAGCCGCGAGATCACCATCTCGCTGAGAATCCGGCTGCCCACTTCGCCGCGGCTGGTGCCCAGCACGCGCCGCTCGATGTCCTCGACGATGGCGTCCAGCGCGCCCTCCGGCAACGGGCGCTTGCGGGCGGCGATGCGGAGGCTGGTCAGCAGCTTCTCGCGCTGGAACTCCTCGCGGCGTCCGTCCTTCTTCACGACCATCACCAGCGTGCGCTGGATCTGCTCGTAGGTCGTGAACGGTTCGTCGCAGCTGGGGCAGCGCCGGCGCCGGTGGACACCGCTGGGCGCCTCCCGGGTCTCGACGACGCTGGTCTCGCTGCTGGCGTCCTTGCCACAGAACGGACAGTTCATACGGTGGTGGGCCCTCGCTACCACAGGGAGTCAGTGGTTCGGTCGCGTTCTGGGGGTAGTCGGGAGTAGACCACGCGCATCGGATGTCGGACAACGCGGGGCGTCAACACCCTGTGCTTGAGTTGTCCCCATGCCCCCGTGCTGTGCGTTGATCGCGCGTTGAATGGGGCCGATGTGGCCCGTCCGTCAGTCCGTTGGCAGGCGCTCGTCGGGTCCACCGGGGCGCCGCACGATCCGAGGCCGGCCGTAGCGCGGCGATCGCTGCCACTCCCGTTCTTCACTGGCGAGACTGACCGCGGCCCGAGATGATGACGTGATGACCGAGCCAACTCCGCAGCCAACTGGGCAACCGCGCCGGCCTGACGAACTGTTGTTGGACGAGCTAACGGATCAGCTCGATCGCACGCGCCGGCTGCTGACCGGGAGCCCGGCCGACGCCGCGGAGCGCGCGCTGGGCCGCATCGGCGGCGCCAGCGAGGCCGACGCCCGCTTCGCCTCGGAGCTGGCGCTCAGCACGCCACTGGCGGCGCCCGAGCGCTTCGCCGAGGCGCACCGGCTCGTGATGCGCGCGGTCGAGATCCTCGATCGCGACGGATTCCGCGATCCTTCGGTGGTGGCGATCGGCCCGCTACGCCCGATCGCGAAAGCGGCCGTCGAGTTCGTCGCCCGCTTCATCGTCCGCTCGTACACCAAAGGCATCGTCGATGACCTCGTGAAGCTGTACGCGCAGCGAGAGAGCCAGGCGCCGCCGCGCTCACCCGAACGGAGCACGCTCGCGCGCGCTCGCCTCGATGTAGAGCGGCTCGCACCGGGCTACTCGGGCGGAGGCATCGGGGCGCCGCTACTGCTCGCCGCCGGCGCGGCGATCCCGGCGCTCGCCTCGCTCGGGCAGCAGGTCGGAGCAATCGACCTCAGCGCGCGCTGGGTGTTCGCCGGCGTCGCGGTGCCGCTGCTGCTGTTCGTCGTCTTGTCGTGGTTGCTGTTGCGCGGCGCCGCCGTCGCGCGCCACCGCAGTCAGCTGATCATGCGCCAACCGATCGCTGCCCTCTGGGAGACCATCGGCCGCGCCGGCGACCCGCCCGAGGACGACTCCGTCCTCTTCGCCACGATCGCGATCGTGCTGACGGCGCTCGTCTGGTTCGCGCTCCCCGCGCTCGTCGGCGCCGGCTTCCTGGTCTTCTAGCGGAATTCTCAAGGCAGCAGACGCCGGAGCGGCATCCGTGCCACCCCGGCGAATGCTGGGTGCGGGAGCAGCATCCGTGCCACTCCCGCACCGCTGTACGTCGCCGGCAACGTCTGAACGAACCCCTACCGGCTGGGGAAGGACCGACGCAGGAACGTCGGCAGATCTGCTTCGTTGAGCGAGTCGCCTGAGATCGGATCGGGTGTGATCTCGCCGAGCTTGATCGGCTGAGCCGCGGCCGGCGTCTCGATCTCCTCAATCGCGCGGCGGATCGTCGTCGGGCGATTGCCGCTGAACCCCGTTGCGATCACGGTGATCCGCACCTCGTCAGTGAGCGTGTCGTCCATGCTCGTGCCGAAGATGATCTCGGCGTCCGGGTCGACCACCTCGGCAATCACGCGCGCCGCGGCGTCGAGCTCGCGCAGGCTGAGGTTCTTCGGTCCGGTCACGTTGAACAGCACGCCCGTCGCTCCGGTGATGTCCACTTCGAGCAGCGGGCTCGAGATCGCTTCGCGCGCGGCCTCGACGGCGCGATGCTCGCCGCGGCCGTGGCCGATCGCCATCAGCGCCGGACCGGCGTCCGTCATCACCTTGCGCACGTCCGCGAAGTCGAGGTTGACCATCCCGGGTACCGTGATCAGCTCGCTGATCCCTTGGATGCCCTGGCGCAACACGTCGTCGGCCGCGCGGAACGCGTCCTCGATCGAGAGGTCTTCGGCGTTGAGCTGGAGCAGCCGGTCGTTCGGGATCACGATCAGCGTGTCGACCTTGTCCTGCAGGTCGCGCACGCCGTCCTCCGCCTGCTGTCGGCGCTTCGCTCCTTCGAAGCTGAACGGCTTCGTCACCACGCCGATCGTCAGCGCGCCCATCTCCCGTGCCACCTCGGCGACGATCGGCGCGGCGCCGGTCCCGGTGCCGCCGCCGAGGCACGAGGTGACGAACGCCATCTCCGCGCCCTGCAGCGCCTCCGCGATGAGTTCGCGCGATTCCTCCGCCGCGCGGTTCCCGCGCAGCGGATCGCTGCCCGCGCCGAGGCCGCGCGTCAGCCGGTCCCCGATCCGCACCTTCAGCTCGGCGTCGCACGCGTCGAGCGCCTGCAGGTCCGTGTTCACCGCCAGGTACTGCACGCCCGGCAGCCGCGAGGCCATCATCCGGTTGACGGCGTTTGAGCCGCCGCCGCCGACGCCGACCACCTTGATCGGCGGTAGCCCATCCAGGTCGCGGTCGCTGAACACCGTGCTCGTCTGCTCATTTGCCATCGTTGGGTTCCCCCCTACCGCGGCAGCGGTGTGCGTGGTTTGCGCCGACTGATCGGCTCCCGTCGTCATGTCCGCGACTGCGTCCTCGGCCGTCGCCGCCGGTTCGTGCCCTGACATCGCCCTGTCGATCAACTGTGCTGTCGAGGCCGCGACCCCCGTTTCGACTGGCATCGCTGCGCCCACCACCGCCTCGAACTCCGACGCGCTTTCCTCGGGCGCCTCGTCGGCGCTCAGGTCGAGGTCAGGCCTCGCCGGCGCCGGTGCGGGCCATGCCGCGTCCAGGCTTGATCCGCGTTTCGCCGTTGCCTCGGGGATCGGCTCGTGGGAGGCCGGCGCCGTGGCGATAGCGTCTTCGATCACTTCCTCCAACGCGACGTCGGCGCCGGAAACCAGCGCCTCCTCGATGTGGTCAAGCCCTTGCTCCGTCGCGTCTGCCTCGCGCGCCGCCTCGAGGTAGTCGAAGAGCGTGTGCGGCGTGAGCGAGGGCTGTTCGATCTTGCCCTTGGCGCCGCGCTTGCGTTTGCCGCCGCCGGTTCGGGCCAGCTGGTCGTTCATTTCGAACCCCCTATGCAGCGATCTGCACTGCTGTGACCGTCCCCCGCCGGATCGGTTGTCCTAGTGATTGCCTTCGTCGTTGTCTGTCTGGTCATTGCGGGAGTACCACCCGCATCAGGTGCGCTACGCGGCGCATGAGCCCGCCCAGTGGCGCGGCCGGCGCGGCAGTCGAGCGGAACATGATCTCCTGCTCCTTCAGCGCCCAGCGCAGCAGCCCGACCGAGGTCGCGTACGCCGGGTCGTTGAGGATGTCCGAGAGCCCGGAGAGGTGTCGGGGGCGGCCGACCCGCGCCGGCAGCGACAGCACCTCCTCGGCGAGCAGGTCAATCCCCGGGAGCGCCGCGGCGCCGCCGGTCAGGATCGCGCCGGCGGAGAGCATTTCCGGTTCTGTGCCGCGGCCGACCTCCGCCTGGACCATCTCCATCAGCTCCTCGGCACGCGCCTGGAGCACTTCGGCGATCATCCGGCGCTGTACCGTCTTGCGACCGTCCGATCCGAACGAGGCCAGTTCGACCTCCTCGGTTTCGTCGATCAGCGACGGGATCGCGTGGCCGAAGTCGCGCTTCGCCTGCTCCGCGGCCGGCTGCGGGACGCGCATCGCGACCACGAGATCGCGAGTCATGTGCGTGCCGCCGACTGGGAGCACGGCCGTGTGTACGACCGCGCCGTCGCGGTAGACGCTGATGTCGGTCGTACCGCCGCCGATGTCGATCAGCACCGCGCCGTGGGCCAGCTCCTCGGACTCCGCAACCGCCTCGGCCGAGGCGAGCGGCTGGAGGACCAGCGACTCCACCCGGACGCCGGCGCCCTCCACGCACTGCACGAGGTTCTGCATCGCCGACGAGGAGCACGTCACCACATGCGTCTCCACGTCCAGGCGCGACCCGAACATGCCTACCGGGTCGGACACGTGGTCGTGCCCGTCGACCACGTAGTACCGAGGCACCACGTGGATCACCTCGCGGTTGTTCGGCACGTTGAAGATCCGAGCGCTCTCGAGCGCACGCTGGACGTCGGCGTCCGTGATCGGGTGTCGCGGATCGGCGACCGCGACGATCCCCTGCGAGTTTCGCGACGAGACATGCGGCCCGGCGATCCCGACGTGCGCCGAGAGGATCTTCGATCCCGACGCCCGCTCCGCGCGCTCGACCGAGGACGCGATCGCCTCGATCGCTGCCTGCACGTTGTCGACCATGCCCTTGGCGAGGCCGGCCGACGGGCCGATCCCAACACCGAGGATGCGCAGCTCATGCTGCGCCGTCAGTTCTGCGACGATCGTGCACACCTTGGTCGTGCCGACGTCGATCGCGGCGAGCGTGGGGTTCGCCATCACCGCACCTCCTGGGGAGCCCCGGCCAGTGCCGCCGAGGACTGTGAGAACCGACCCGCGCCCACCACGGGGGTCATCGCAACACCACGTTCCGTCCGAACCGCAGATCGATCTCGGCCACGAACAGCTCCTCGGTCGAGAGCTGCTCGAGCACCGCTGACCAGGTCGAGACTTTGAACGCGTAGTTCGTGGAATCGCCAAACACGGCATCCGGAGCGCCATCGACGACCACGGTCAGCCCACGGTCGCGGCGGAAGACGTAGCCGCTGGGCTCCACGCCCAGCCGCTCGAAGGTGCCGTCGTTGATCAGGCTCGCGACGAGCTGCACCGTGTCCGCGTCGACGTCGATGCCGCCTGCGAGGTCGGCCGGCGCGGCGATGTCGATGATCGTCGGCGCACCCGCCGCCGGCGGCCGTCCGAGGTCCAGCGGCTGACCGCGCTCGTCGACCATCACGCGGCGGCCGGTGGCCTGCCAGTAGCCCCAGCCCTGGCGTTCCTCGATCGCGATCGCGACGCCTCGCGGCCAGTCGCGGGACACCGTCGCGCTCGCCACGCCGGGCAGCGCCTCGATTCGCGCGGGCGCTCCGTCGAGGTCGGCCGTCAGCAGCGAGGTCGCGTCCAGGTCGGCGGCGGCGGCGACGGCGTACGGGTCGACGACGTCGACGCCGCTGATGCTCAGCTGCTGCACGCGAACGGTGTCGCTGAAGTAGAACCAGGCGCCGCCGTATGCAAGCGCGCCGATGATCGAGGCCGCGAGCACGCCTCGGACGATGCCGCGCCACGGCAAGTGGCGCTTCGGCTCGGGCTGCGCGGCGCGGGTCAACTCGAAGCGGGTGCGCGCGCCGCCGGTCGGGCGTGGCTGGCGAGCGCGTCGGGCCGAGCCCGCGCGGGGCGAGCGGCTGCGTTCGAACACGACGGGCCAGCGGAACTGCATCGCTACGCCTCCCGCCGCAGTTCGCGATCGGTGCGCTGTGCGTGGCGCTCTAACGCGAGGTCGACCAGGCGGGTGATCAGCTCGGGATAGCTGATGCCCTCCTCCTGCCAGAGACGTGGGAACTGCGAGATCGGCGTGAAGCCGGGCAGGGTGTTGATCTCGATGATCTGGACCGGGCCTTCGTCCTCGGCGAAGAAGTCGACCCTCGCCAGGCCGGCGCAGTCCAAGGCGCGGTAGGCGCGCAGCGCCAGATCGCGGACCCGCTCGGTTGTCGTCGCGGAGATCGGGGCCGGGAAGACCATCCGCGTCGCGGCGTCCTCGTACTTCGCCTCGTAGGTGTAGAACTCCGCCTCCGGGATGATCTCCGCGACCTGTGACGCGGCGGGCGCGTCGTTGCCGAGGACCGCGCACTCCACCTCGTGACCGGCCATCGCCTGTTCGACGATCACCTTGCGGTCGTGGCGGGCGGCGACGGCGACCGCCTCGCCGAAGTCCTCGCGCGAGCGGGCCTTGCTGACCCCGACCGATGAGCCGCCGTTGCACGGCTTCACGAAGCACGGGTAGCCGAGCTGGTCATCGACGAAGCTCAGCGCCTCGGACGGCGGGGTGTCGACCTCGGGGCCCGCGAGCACGAGATGGGGCGGCTGCGGGATCTCCGCAGCCGCGAAGACGGCGCGCATCAGCTCCTTGTCCATCCCGATCGCGCTCGCGCCGACACCGGCGCCGACGTACGGCAGACCCGCCAGCTCGAAGAGGCCTTGCAGGGTGCCGTCCTCGCCGCGAGTGCCGTGCATGATCGGGAAGACGACGTCCATCCCGCGTAACGCCTCGAGGACTTCGGGGTAGGCGAGTAGCCCCTCGCCTTCGTCGTCGCCGAGGTTGGCGGCGTCCGGGTCCTCGAGGCGGCGCGCCGTCTCCTCCGGCGTCAGCCAGGCGCCGCTGCGCGTCACCCCGAACGGGATCACGTCGAAGCGGGCGGCGTCCGCCTCACGCATCACCGAACGGCCGGAGGACACCGAGACCTCGTGCTCGGTCGACTCGCCGCCGATCACGACGCCGAGGCGCTGGCGCTCCGCGCTCACGATGCACCGCCAGCGTCGCGCTGCCGGCGCAGCGCCTCGAGGACGGCAGGAGCGAGCTCGGTGACGCTGCCGGCGCCGATCGTGAGGAACGCGTCGCCAGGCTTCAGCTCAGCCGCGATGCGTCGCGCGCCCTCCTCGATCGAGTCGAGCTCGATCGGGGTCGGGCTCGTGATCTCTTGCGCCAGGGCTGCCGCGTCGATCCCGTCATCCGCCGTCTCTCGCGCGGCATAGGTCGGCAGCACGTAGAGCGCATCGAGCGCCTCGAAGCAGGTGCGGAAGCCCTCGAGCAGGTAGCGCGAGCGCGAGAAGGTGTGCGGCTGGAAGCAGGCCACGAGGCGACGCCCGGCGAAGCGCTGGCGCGCGGCGGCGAGGGTCGCGCGCACCTCGGTCGGGTGGTGCGCGTAGTCGTCGACGATCGTGATCGGGCTGCCGTCGCGCACCACCTCGCCGATCAGCTCGAAGTGGCGGCGCGCGCCTCGGAAGTCCGAGGCGGCCGCGGCGGCGCGGTGGAAGTCGACGCCCGCGCGCATCGCTACCGCGAGCGCCCCGAGGGCGTTCGTGACGTTGTGGCGACCGGGGACGCCGAGCGACAGCTTGCCCAGCTCGCGCCCGTCGAGCTCGACCGTGCAGTCCAGGCCGCCGCGCTCGTTGGCCCGCAGGCCGCGCGCGCGCCAGCCGGCCCCAAGCTCCGGGGCGCCCTCGACGCTGTAGCGCTCGACGTGCGCGCCGGCCGCGGCGCGCGCCGCGCCCAGCGCCTCGGCGCCCGGCGAATCCGCGCAGACGATCAGCGTGCCGTCAGGAACCACCTGCGAGGCGAACTGTGCGAAGGCGGCGCGGTAGCGCTCCTCGGTCCCGTAATAGTCGAGGTGGTCCACCTCGAGGTTCGTGACGAGCGCGATCTTCGGCGCGTACTGCAGGAACGCCTCGGCGTACTCGTCCGCCTCGAGGACGGCGTGATTGCCGCTGCCGTCGCGGACGTTGCCGCCGAGGTCAGGCGAATCACCGCCCAGCAGCACGAGCGGATCGAGACCGCCGCGCTCGGTCATGAGCGCGAGCAGGTTCGTCGTCGTGGTCTTGCCGTGGCTGCCGGCGATGGCGAGCACCTCGCGATCGGCGATCAGCCGCTGCACCATCTCCGCGCGCAGGATTACCGGCACGCCGCGCTCCCGCGCCGCGACCAGCTCCGGGTTGTCGTCCTTCGCCGCGGCCGTGGCGACCAGCAGCTCCGCGTCGCCGATGTTCGCCGCGGTGTGCCCCTCGTAGATCGTCGCGCCGAGCCGTTCGAGCCGGCGCGTGTAGTCGGACGGACTGAGGTCGGAGCCGGTCACGGTGCGTCCTCGGGCGATCAGCAACTGGCCGATCGCGGACATGTGCACCCCGCCGGCGCCCAGCAGGTGCACCCGGTCCGGAGCGAGCTGATCGTCGCCAGTGCGGTTGCGCGAGATCAGGCTCATCACGAGGCCGCCTCCCGCAGTAGCGAGGCGATCCGCACCGCCGCGTCGTCCTGACACAGCGCGCGCATCGCCGCGGCCATCGCTTCGCGGCGCTCGTCGTCGTCGAGCAGCGCGACCACTTCGTCGACGAGGTCGTCGATCGAAGCGCTGGTGCGCGTCTGAGCGGCGCCACGATCTTCCAGGTAGGAGGCGTTGACCGACTGGTCAGAGAAGCCCCCGGGAATCAGGATTGCCGGCAGCCCCATCGCCGGGAGCTCACCGAGCGTCGAGGCGCCCGCGCGCATCACCGCCAGGTCGGCGGCGGCCATCGCGTAGGCCATCTCCTCGCTATAAGCGTGCAGGTGGTAGCGGTCGCGCTGCCAGTCCGGGAGCCGCGCCCGCTCCCGTTCGAGCCAGTCGAACTCGTCGCGGCCGGAGACGTGGATGATCTGCATCCGCGGCAGCAGCCGCGGCAACTCCTTGCTGATCACTAGGTTGATCTGATGCGCACCAAGGGATCCGCCGGCGATCAGCAGCGTCTGCACCGCCGCATCGAGCCCAAAACGGCGGATCCCTTCCTCGCGCTGTCGCCTCGAGGAACTGCCGCCGCACGGGATAGCCGGTCACGATCGCTTTCGAGGGGCGGAGGTAGGGCAGCGAACCATCGACGGAGCACGCAACCGTCGAGGCGTAGCGCTGGAGCAGCCGCACCGCCCAGCCCGGCTTGACGTCCGGCAGGAACACGATTAGCGGGATCCGCTGCTGGCGCGCAGCGCGCCCGATCGGCGCCGCGCCGTACCCACCCGTCGCGAACACGGCGTCCGGCCGGTCCTCGCGCATCCACGTCCGGGCCGTGCGACTGCCCCGCCACAGGCTCCAGAATCCGCGCGCGATGCGCACCGGCGAGCGCCCTCGGAGCTGGGCGGCGGGCACCACACGGTAATCGATCTCTTGTTCCTCGGCGAGCGCGCGCTCGGGACCGCGCTCCGTTCCGTAGTAGACGAGCTCGGTGTCGACGCGCTCGCGCAGCCGCTCCGCGACCGCGAGTGCCGGGTACGCGTGACCGCCCGTGCCACCGCCTGCCAGCGCAAACTTCATCGGCTCGTCCCCGTTACGTTCATGAGCCGGCTCCGGCGGCGGGCGCGGGACCGGGGATGGAGCCACGACGCACGCCTCGAGGCTGCTCGGGCTCGGGCGCGAACGCCGCGTAGCGGCTGACCGAGAGCAGCAGGCCGATCGCGATCAGCGACACGAGCAGGGAGGAGCCGCCCGCCGAGAGGAACGGCAACGGGATGCCGGTGAGCGGGATCAGCCTCGTCACGCCGCCGACGTTGATCAGGAGCTGGAACGCGAACCAGGCGAGCACGCCCGCCGCGATCAGCGATCCGAACGCGTCCGGCGCGCGGCGCATGATCAACCAGGCGCGCCAGAACAGCACCACGAACAGCGCCAGCACGACGAGCACACCGACGAAGCCGATCTCCTCGCCGATGATCGCGAGCACGCCGTCCGTGTGCGATCCGGGCACGTAGAAGAACTTCTGCCGCGACACCCCCAGCCCAAGGCCCCAGACGCCGCCCGAGCCGAAGGCGACGAGCAGCTGCAGGGTCTGGAATCCGACACCCGTTGGGTCCGACTCCGCGTCGGTGAACGAGAGGATGCGGTCCATCCGGTAGCCGCCGGCGAGGATCAGCAAGACCGCGGCGAAGATCCCGCTCGCGGCAAGCGTGACGACGTGAACGAGGCGCGCCCCGGCGATGAAGAACAGCGTGCCCGTGATGATCGCGATCATCACGGTCGTCCCGAGGTCGGGCTCGAGCATGACTAGCGCGCCGACCATCCCGACGAACGGCAGCACGCCGAGCGAGAAGTCGCGCAGCGCATCGCCTCGCGAAGCCAGCCAGGCCGCCATGTAGATCAGCACCGCGAGCTTGGCGAACTCGCTGGGCTGGACCGGCGGCAGCGGGCCGACCTGGATCCAACGCAGCGCGCCGTTCGATTCGACGCCCATCCCCGGCACCAGCACCGCCCCGAGGGCGAGCAGCGCGCCGAGCATCAAGAGCGGACTGAGCCGCCGCAGGTGCCGGTAGTCGAACTGCTGCACGATCGCGAGCCCGGTCAGTCCGAGGAGGGCGAAGATCAGCTGTCGCTTGATGAAGTGGTTCGGGTCGCCGTACTTGACCTCGGCGAGGACGTACGAGGACGAGTAGACGAAGATCAGGCCGACGATCAGCAGCACCAGCACGGCGGTGAGCAGCCCGTAGTCGGGTGCGTGCCGGCGGCGCACGGCCGCTTCCTTGGTCACGCGTCGGCCTCGAGGGTCGCGACGGCGTCGCGGAAGTCGGCGCCGCGCGCCTCGAAGGTGCGATACGCGTCGAACGAGGTCCCCGCGGGGGAGAGGAGCACGACGTCGCCGGGACGTGCCAGCTCGGCGGCGTGTCTGACCGCGGACGGTACGTCCTCGACCCGTTCGATCGAGGGCGTGCCACCGTCCCGCGCCTCACGCACGGCCTCGGCGAACAGGTCGCCGGCCTCGCCGAACGTGACGACCGCGCGGCAACGTTCGACCGCGAGCGCTCCAAGTTGGAGCAACGGGAGATGCTTGTCTCGTCCGCCGAGCAGCAGAACGATCGGCTCCTCGAACGAGCGGAGCCCGGCAAGCGTCCGCTCGGGCGTGGTGGCGATCGAGTCATTGACATAAACAATCTGGCGGACCGTCGCCACGAGCTCTAGGCGGTGCGGAACGCCGCTGAAGGAGCGGACGGCCTCGGCGATCGCATCGTCGCTCACCCCAAGGCGGGTCGCGATCGCGGCCGCGGACAGCACGTTGGCGACGTTGTGCTCGCCGCGCAGCGCGATCTCCTCGCGCGGGACGAGCGGGTGATCCTCGCCGCCGTCGCGCCGCACAACGATGCCATCCTCGAGCCCATCGACAAGCAGAACGCCGTCGCCGGGCAGATCGCGGGTCATCGAGGTGTAGGCCACGCCGCCAGGCGCCTCGTCGACGAAGCCGGCGCAGACCTCGTCATCGAGGTTGAAGATCGCCAGGTCGGCGGGGCCCTGGAACTCGAAGATGCGGCGCTTGAGACTGACGTACGACGCCCATGAGAACTGATCGAGGTGGTTCGGCGTCACGTTCGTGACGCAGGCGAGCTGCGGGCTCCGCTCGACAAGCTCGAGCTGCGTGTGCGACAGCTCGACTAGGACCCGGGTCTCCGGCTCGATCTCCTCGATGAGCCCGAGCAGGCCGACGCCGATGTTGCCGCCGATGACGTGGTCCAGCTCAGCCGCTTCGAGCATCGCGCCGGCGAGTGCAGTGGTTGTGGTCTTGCCGGAGGAGCCGGTGATGCCGGCGACCGGGGCGGGACAACGTTCGAGGAAGAGCTGGGACATCGAGGAGATCGGCACGTCGGCGCGCCGCGCAGCGCGGAGGGCCGGGAGATCGGTCGGGACGGCCTGGGAGACGAACACGGCGTCGGCGTGCTCGGTGTCCTCGATCCGGTTTTCGCCGAGCGAGAGCCGTGGCTCACAGCCGGCGACCGCTGCGAGCGGATCGACGAGCTGTTCCGCGGGCCGTGCGTCGGACACGGTGACCTCAGCCCCTTCGGCCGTCAGGTAACGTACGAGGTCGATTCCCTCGATGCCGAGGCCAACAACAGTCACCCGAGCCCCCTGCAGGTTCGGTATACGGATCATAGCAACTCAGCCATTAAGATATCCACATTCGCACGGACTCACAATCACACGGGCCGTTCACGCGGCCGACCGTCATACCGTCCCCCATTCCGGGCCGGTCAAACCGACAGGGCCAGCGCGACGCCGACCATCGCCCCGGCGAACGCGAACAACCACATCCGCAGTACGACTTGCGGTTCGCTCCACCCGAGCAGCTCGAAGTGGTGGTGGAGCGGCGTCATCCGGAAGAGCCGGCGGCCGCCCGTGGTCTGGAAGTAGGCGATCTGGAGGACGGTCGAGGCGGCGTTCGCGACGAAGACGATCCCGATCACCGGCAGCAGCAGCCAGTGCCCGGTCATCAACGCGACCGTGGCCAGCGACGCGCCCAGCGGCAGCGCCCCGGTGTCGCCCATGAACACCTGCGCGGGGTGGGCGTTGTACCAGAGGAACCCGAGCAGCGCGCCGACGACCGTGAACGAGAAGGTCGCGAGGAACTCCTGACCCTGCCCGAAGCCGACCACCGCGTACGCGGTGAACGCGATCGCCGCGGTGCCGCCGAGCAATCCATCGAGGCCATCCGTGATCGACACCGCGCTCGTCGTCGCGAACACCGTGACGACCGCGATCGGAACGTATGCCGGTCCGAGATCGAACTGGCCGGCCCAGGGCACGTTCGCGCTGTGCACGTCGAGGCCGATGAAGAGCACCAGCGCGACGGTCACCGAGAGCAGGCCGATCAGGATGAACTTCAGGCGCCAGCTCAGCGCCCGCCGGCGATCCACGCGGATCAGCGTCCCGAGGTCGTCCCAGAAGCCGATCGCCATTGTCACGAGCACGACGAACAGTGGGAGCAGGATCGAGCGACGCTCGAAGACCAGCGCCCCGTCCTCGATCTCAAAGATGTTCGTCAGCACGGTGACGATCGCCACCGTGCCGTAGATGATCAACCCGCCCATCGTTGGGGTGCCCTCTTTGCCGGCGTGCGTGGTCGGTCCCTCAGCGGAGATCACCTTGCCAATCTTGCGCTCGCGCAGCGCCGGCACGATGAACCGACCCACGATCAGCGCGAGCAGGAACGCCGCGCTCCCGACGAACAGTGCGAAGATCATGGGCGCTCCTCGCCGTTCTTCCCTGCGCCGGGCTCGGGACGGGGGCCCATCGCCGCCTTCAGGTCGCTGACGACGGTCTCGAGGTGCAGCGCGTTCGAGCCTTTGATCAGGACCGCGTCGCCCGGCCGGAGTCGCTCTGTCAGAACGCTCGCTGCCTGCTCTTTGTTCTCCATATGCTGGGTCTCAGCGCCAGCGGCCGCTGCCACCTCCCCGATCCGCGCGCCGAGGTCGCCGACCGTGAACAACAGATCCAGCTCCGCACCCGCGCGTTCGCCGATCGCGACGTGCGCACGGTCCTCCTCGCTGCCCAGCTCCAGCATGTCGCCGAGCAGCGCGACGTGCCGGCCCGGCATCTCGCCTAGCAGGTCGAGCGCCGCGTTCATCGAGGCCGGGTTGGCGTTGTAGGTGTCGTCTAGGAGCGTGACCTCGTCGCCGATCGTCGAGACGCTGAGCCGCAGCGCGATCGTCAGCCGCTCGACGGCCTCCCCGATCGCTTCGAGGGGAACGTCGTCGACCAGGGCAGCGGCGATTCCGGCGAGCACGTTGCTCAGCAGGTGCGCGCCCGGCAGCGGTACGCAGAGGCGCCGCTCCGCTTCGCCCTCGATTTCGAGCGTGAAGCTGAAGCCTTTCGCGCCGTCGCTCACGACGCTGTGACCTCGGATCCGCGCGCTCCCTGAGCTGCCGAAGGTGGTCACCGTCGCCGCCGTGTGCGGCGCCATCTCGGCGACCAACGGGTCGTCGATGTTGAGCAGCGCATGGCCGTTCGCCGGCAGCGCCTCGATCAGCTCGCGCTTCGCCAGCGCGATCGTCTCGATCGAGCCTGCGCGTTCGAGGTGCACCGGCCCGACGTTGAGCACGATCCCGATGCGTGGGCGCGTCCAGGCGGTCAGCAGCGCGATCTCGCCGGTGGTGTACATCCCGTGCTCGATCACCGCGCGCTCGGTCTCGGGCTGCAGCTCCAGCAGGCAGAGCGGCACGCTGATCTCGTTGTTGTAGTTCAGCGGGTTCACCTGCACCCGGTACTTCGGCTCGAGGAGCTGCGCGACGATCAGCTTCGTCGTCGTCTTGCCGACGTTCCCCGTCACCCCGATCACCTCGAGGTCGGGCAGCGCCGCGCGCCATGCGGCAGCCAGCGTCTGCAGCGCGACCAGCGGGTCGTCGACGTAGAAGCGTGACGCCGCCTCGGTGCCGTCGACGATCCGGCCGAGGAGGCAGCCGGTGGCGCCGGCCTGAACGGCCGCCGCGGCGTGGTCATGGCCGTCGGTGCGTTCGCCTAGCAGCGCGGTGAACAGGTCGTTCGGACCCGCCTCGCGCGAGTCGATCACGGCGCGCGCGAAGACGCGGTTGGTCCCGCCTCGGCCGCGGAGCAGGGGGGCGAGGGCGGTCGCGACGAACGCCGAGTCGAGCACGGGAGCGGTCGTGTTCACGGGGTCGAAACCAGGGCGTCACGTGGTGGGACGCGCAGGTATTCCATGATTGCACTGGCGACGCGCGAAAACACCGGCGCCGCCACCTGGCCGCCGAGCGTCAGTTCGCCCGACGGCGTATCGATCTTGACGAGGATCGACACCTCGGGCTCCTCGTAGGGGAGGAAACCGGCGAACGAGGCGATCGTCGTGTCGAAGTCGTAGCCGGTCGGAATCGAGACGATCGTCGTGCCGGTTTTTCCGGAGACCGAATAGCCGTCGACCTGGGCGAGGTGCCACTGGACGCCGTCGACGACGTCGTTCATCAGCGCCGCCATCGTCGAAGCGGTGGCGGCGGAGACGACCTGGCGGACGGAGACCGGGTCGAAGGTGCGGACGTCATCCTCGGAGACGACGCGCGACACGATGTACGGCCGCATCAGCCAGCCGTCGTTCGCGAACACGCTGACGGCGGTCAGCACCTGGAGCGGGCTGGCCGCGAGGCCCTGGCCGTACGAGTTCGTCGCGAGGTCGACCGGGTACCACGCGGGATCGCTCGGGTGACGGACGAGGCCCTCGGCCTCGCCGCTCAGCCCGAGGTGCGTCGGCTCGCCGATGCCGAACGCCGCGAGGTAGTCGTAGAAATCCGCCGCGCCGATCTCCTCGGACAGCCAGACCGCGCCGGTGTTGAGCGACCGCTGGAGCAGCGTGCGAACGCTGACCTCGCCGTAGGCCTGGAAGTCCCAGTTGTAGATCGGGTTAGGGCCAATCAGGACAACGCCCTCGTCGACGTAGGTGGTCTCCGACGTGACACGGCCGAGGTCGATCGCGGCAGCGGCGGTGAGCGTCTTGAACACCGAGCCGGGCTCGTAGAGGTCGGTCATCGGCCGGTTGCGAACGAGGTCGGGCAGCTCGGGATTCTCGAACGCCTCAGGCGTGATGTTGGTGCTCGGGCGGGACGCCATCCCGAGGATCGCGCCCGTGCGCGGGTCCATCACGAGGATCGAGCCGCTGGGTGCCTCGAACTCCGCGAGCGCCCATTCGAGCTCGCGCTCGATGATCGCCTGGATGAAGCGGTCGATCGTCAGCTGCACCTCGCCGCCGCGTACCGGACGGTCGTCGGTGTTGCCGCCGAAGGCGATCGGCCGGCCGAGCGGGTCGAGCTCGCGGCTGAGGCTGCCGGGTTGGCCGCGCAGCAGGTGGTCGTAGTCGGCCTCGACACCCCAGAGGCCGACACCGTCGATCCCGACGTGCCCGATGATCTGACGCGCGAGGGCGCCCTCGGGATACGTGCGCACCGCCGAGGGCAGCGTGCGCACGCCCCAGAGATCGAGGTCGCGTAGCGCCACGCCCTCCTCGTAACCGACGTCCCGCCGCACGATGATGTCGCCGATCTCGGCGGAGGTGCCGTCGGCGAGCAGCACGCTCGGATCGAGTTGGAGGAAGTCGCCAAGCTGGATCGCCGCTAACGAGGCCTGGTCGCGGTCGCGCCAGAGGAAGCGGTCGATGTAGATGTCCCAGGTGTCGACCGAGGCGGCGAGCGGGTATCCGGTGGCGTCGGTGATCACGCCGCGCGGCGCTGGCACCTCGGCGTTGCCGTGGCGCGCCTCGATCGCGCGGGTCAGGTAGAGATCGTGATCGACGATCTGGAGCCGGTAGAGGCGGACGACGATCAGGCCGAGGGCGGCGATCACCAGCAGCGTGACGACCCAGTGCCGCCACGTCAGGTGGTCGGGTCGGGCGTTACTCACCGCGAACCCTCTCTACCCCACCGCGGATCATTGGCTCAGTCACCCGCTCGCGCGGGCTAGTCGAATCCCGGAATCCGTTCCAACAACGGCTCCCACCAGGCCGCCGGATCCTGCTCGATCGCCGGCGCGGCCTCGATGTAGCGGCGCGGCAGTGGCATGGTGTTCGGCGCCGGCTCGTCGACTGACAGCCGCAACGTCCGTTCCGGCTCGACCATCCCAAGGCGGGTGATCGCCTCGTTCAGCGTGCGTTCGAGTTGCGATCGATCCGCGATCCCCGCTTCCAGGAGACGGATCTCCGATTCGAGGCGCGTGCGTTCGGCCTGCAGCGTGCGCAGCTCGAAGCCGGTGCTGGCGACCTGGCTGGTCTGCAGCACCTGTAGCAGCCCGAGGATCGCGACGCCGATCAGCATCAGCCCCACGATCAGCAGCCTCGAGAGGTGGCCGGAACTGCGCGCCGTCGCGGGACGACGGATGCGCTCAGCGGCGGCCGGGGTCCTGCGACCTTGACGGCCGACCGCGGGCGCCGCAATACCATGGCGGACCGCAGTCCCCAGGGTCGCCATCAGGCGGCCTCGGCGACCGGGATCGCCTCGGCGACGCGGAGCCGTGCCGAGCGCGCGCGGGGATTGCGGGCGATCTCGTCGCTCGAGGCCTTGCGGACGCGCCGCGTGATGCGGCGCCAGCTCGGCGGCGGGCCGCTGTCGGGCGCCCAGCGGTCGCGCGGCCGATCAGGGCTGTGGTCGCGGATGTATTCTTTGACCCGTCGATCTTCCAGCGAGTGGAAGGAGATCACGACGAGGCGACCACCGGTGGCCTCGAGCAGGCCGTGGGCCGAAGCGAGCACGGCATCCAGGTGCATGAGCTCCTGGTTGACCGCGATTCGCAAGGCTTGGAACGTCAACGTGGCGGGGTGGATATTGTTGGGTCGTCCCCGGCCCCGTCCCACGGCCTGCTCGATGACACCGGCGAGTTCGCCGGTCGTCTCCATCGGGCGATGCGCGACGATCGCCCTCGCAATGCGGCGGCTGCGGCGTTCCTCGCCGTAGCGCCAGATGATGTCTGCCAGTTCTCGTTCTTCCGTCTCGTTGACGACGTCGGCGGCGGTCAGCTCCTGATCCGGGTCCATGCGCATGTCCAGCGGCTCGTCGCGCTGGAACGAGAACCCCCGCGCCGGCTGCTCCAGTTGCAGCGACGAAACACCGAGGTCCAGCAGCAGCGCATCGACCGCCTCGAACCCGTGTTCCCCGCAGATCGCCCGCACGTCCGCATAGTTGCCGCGCACCAGCACGACCGCGTCGCCGTAGGCGGCGAGGCGCTCCGCCGCGGTCGCCAGCGCGTGCGGGTCGCGGTCGATCCCGAGCAACCGGCCACCCGGTTGCGCGGCCTCGAGGATGGCGAGCGCGTGCCCACCGAGCCCGACCGTGCCGTCGACGTAGCTGCCGCCGCGGCGTACGGCCAGGCCGTCGATCACCTCGTCGACCATGACGGGGACGTGATGGGGAGGTGTGGGGCTGGTCATTCCGCGCCCTCGTCGTCCTGATCGTCCTCAGCAACGGCGCTCAGTTCCCTTGACCAGCGCGCCGGGTCCCAGATCTCGATGTAGTCGCCGCAGCCGACGAGCGCGACGCGCCCCTCGATGCTCGCTGACTCGCGCAGCATCTGCGGGACGAGCACGCGGCCCTGGCGATCGAGCTCCAGCGAGTAAGCGTCGTGCATGAAGCCTCGGCGGGTGCGTCGCGCGGAGCGACGCCGGTTGCCGTCCTCGGAGTCCAGCCGGCGCTGTGCCTCTCCGTCGAACGTTTCCTGTGTGTAGATCTCCAGACAGCCGTCCGGCCCAGGCCGGACGACACCCCCGTCGACGAACGCGCGGCGGTAACGGGCGGGGATCGCTAACCGCCCGCGTTCGTCGATGGAGTGCTCGAAGGTGCCGAAGAAAAACATCCGGCCCCCCTCGCAACGTCTGGGGGGTGGGGAAGCGGGCAGGGTTGCGACCCCATTTCCCCCCATAACGCCCCTAGACACTACCAGACACCCCACAACGCAACAATCGAACATATGGTCGATTTTTCGGACCTGATCACGCACGGCTGGTAGATTCCGGAATCAGCGCGGCCGAGCGCCGCGATCGAGTGGCGGTGTGAGACCGTGAGAGTTCGCGGGCCACCAAGGGGGGGAAGAGTGACGCGCTTCGACGTGCTGACGCTATTCCCGGCGATGTTCGACGGTCCGCTCGACGAGTCGATCCTCAAGCGCGCACAAGAGGCTGGTCTGATCGAGGTCGCGCTGCACCAGCTCCGCGACTGGGCGACGGACAAGCACCACACCGTCGACGATTACCCCTTCGGCGGCGGCCCAGGGATGGTGATGAAGCCCGATCCGCTGTTCGCCGCCGTCGAGGCGATCCAACCGCTCGCCGAGCCGTCGGCCGAGGTCGTCCTCCTGACCCCGCAGGGCCGCCGCCTCGACGGCGCGCTCGTCATCGAGTTGGCCGCCCTCCCTCGCCTGCTGTTGATCTGCGGGCGCTACGAGGGCGTTGACGAGCGCGTGCGCGAACACGTCGTCGATCGCGAGGTGAGCGTCGGTGACTTCGTGCTCTCCGGCGGGGAGCTCCCGGCACTGATGCTGATCGACGCCGTCGCCCGCCGCGTCCCCGGCGTCCTCGGCGCCGAGGACGCGCTGCGCGAAGAGTCGTTCGACGAGCACCTGCTCGAATACCCCCAGTACACGCGACCAGCGGAGTTCCGAGGCTGGGAGCCGCCCGAGGTGCTGCGCTCCGGCCACCACGCCGAGGTGGAGCGCTGGCGGCGCCAACAACGGCTACTGCGCACCCGTGCGCGGCGTCCCGATCTCCTCGAGGCGGCCGATCTCAGCGACGAGGAACGACGCTGGCTGGAATCGGAGCCCACCCCAACCGAAGCGCTCGACGCTGGCGAGCGAGGACCGCTAGACTGACTGCTCGCTCGAAGTTCTCGAACCCACACACACGCGTTCAGTCCCTGGTGAGATGGCGATGGCAGTCGACCTCCGCGAGTTCGCGCAGCCGCGAAACCCCGACTTCCCCGAGTTCGGCGCCGGCGATCAGGTCCGCGTCCAGGTACGCGTCATCGAGGGCACCCGCGAGCGGCTCCAGCCCTTCGAGGGCACGGTGATCCGCGTGAAGAACGGCCCGGCCGGCAACTTCACCGTCCGGCGCGTGACCTCGGGCGTTGGCGTGGAGCGAACATTCCCGTTCAACAGCCCGCGCCTCGAGGCGATCGAGGTCACGCGCCGCGGCCGCGTCCGCCGCTCACGCCTCTACTACCTGCGCGGCCGCACCGGCCGCGCCGCCCGCATCCGCGAGGCCCGGAGGTCGTAGACCTCGTCGTTTGACGCTTCGCATCAGCGAGAGCTGCTTTTGACCTCGGTTGCTTCTTTGGCTCCGGGATCGCTGACGGCGACCCCGCCCGAATCACCCATTCCTCCCCATATGATTGAGCGACGATGACGCGCCCGGGGGTGGAGCCGCTTGATCCGGCCGTCGAGGGGCGTCCGCGGTACGTAAAGGTGGCCGTCAACGCCGGCCGACCGACGTACCTCACCTTCTCCTACGCTGTGCCAGCCGAGCGCGAGATCGCGCCCGGCGAGGTGGTGCACGCGCCGTTCGGGCGCCAGACCTTGCAAGGCATCGTCGTCGACGGACCCCACGACATGCCGGGCTACGACCGCGCCGAGGTGCGCCCGTTGGAGCCGCCGCTCGAGGGCGCGCCGCGGGTCAGCGCCGAGCGCATGGCGCTGGCCGGCTGGTTGCAGGAGTACTACCTCGCGCCCCCATGGGAGGCGCACGCGGTCTTCCTGCCGCCGGGCGCGGGCGAGCGGCCAGAGCGCCTCGTGGCGCGCGGTTCGGCCGCCGGCGATGCGGATCCGGAGGCGCTGTCCGAACGCCAGCGCACGATCTTCGAGGCGCTGAGCGACGAGCCCGAGGAACAGGACGCGCTGAAGAAACGGCTGGCGCCGGGCGTACCGGCGCGCGGGTTCGACGCCGCGCTACGCGCCCTGGTGCGCCGCGACCTCGCGGAGCGTCGCTACCGTCTCGCCCGCCCTCGCGGTCGTGCGCGGCTGGTCGACGTGGTGCGGCTCGCTGTCTCGCCCGAGGGCGCGCGCACATTCGCGGACGCGATCGAGGGCCGGCGGGCGTCGCGGCGTGCACGCGCGATCCGCGCGCTGGTGGCAGCGGATGGCCCGTTGCCGTTCGACGACCTCGCGAAGGAGGCGCGCGGCGCCCCCGCGGTCGAGACGCTGATCGCGGAGGGCACGCTCGCGCGCGACGGCGACGAAGTGCAGCTGCTCCTCGAGGAGGACGAGACTGCCCCGCTGCTGAGACGCCTCTCGCGCGGGCAGGCGGATCAGGCGTCGGCCGGGCTGCTGGAGCGGCTCGCTGATCGCGCCGACGAGGGGATCGAGCACGGCCTCGAGCTGCGCGGACTGCGCGCCGAGTTCGGCCCCGGCGCACGCGAAGGCGTGCGCCGGCTGGTCGCCGCCGCCGTCGTACGCGTCGAGGAGGTGCTCGATCGCCGCGACCCGTTGCGCGACCTGCTGGTCGTGCACCGGCCACCCGTCGAGCTGATCGGCGCGCAGCAGGCCGCCGCCGAGGCGATCCGCGCGGGCGTCGACCGGCGCGACGGATCGGGTTTCGTGCTGCACGGCGTCACCGGCAGCGGCAAGACCGAGGTCTACCTCGATGCGCTGCGGCACGCCGTCGAGTCCGGCCGGCGCGGGATCGTGCTCGTGCCGGAGATCGCGCTCACGCCACAGACGGTGCGACGTTTCGCCGAACGCTTCCCCGGCCGCGTCGGCGTGCTGCACTCCGGCCTCACCCTCGGCGAGGCCTTCGACGAATGGCACGCGATCGCCGAGGGCGAGTACGAGGTCGTGATCGGATCGCGCTCGGCGATCTTCGCCCCACAGCCCGACCTCGGGTTGATCGTGATCGACGAGGCGCACGAATGGACGTACAAGCAGTCCGACCCCGCCCCGCGCTACGACGCGCGGACGGTCGCGCTCGAACTCGGACGCCTGAGCGGCGCCGCCGTCGTCTACGGATCGGCGACGCCGGATGCCGAGCGCTGGGTCGCCGCCGATCGCGGTGACCTGCTGCGCCTCGATCTCCCGAACCGCATCCGGCCAGTCGTCCAGCCCGACGGCAGCTCGCGGCTCTGGCCGGTCGAGGAGCTGCCGCAGATCGAGCTCGTCGACATGCGCGGCGCGCGCGAGCTGTTCTCCTCGGAACTCACCACTGCCCTCGGCGAGACGCTCGACCGCGAGGAGCAGGCGATCCTGTTCCTCAACCGGCGCGGCTTCGCCGCGTTCCTGCTCTGCAGCCGAGGCCACTCGCCGGTCTGTTCCTCGTGCGACGTCGCGCTCTCGCTCCACCGCGAGGGCGGCGGTCGCGAACGCCTCGTCTGCCACCAGTGCGGACGTACCCGCCCGGTGCCTGCCCGCTGCACCGAGTCCGGCTGCGGCCACCCGCTGCGGCCGGTCAGCGCCGGCACCCAGCGCGTCGAGTCCGAGGTCCGCCGACACTTCCCCACCGCACGCATCGTCCGCTGGGATCGCGACACGACGCGATCGGCCGATGACCACGAGCGGAACCTCCGCCAGTTCATCGATCGCGAGGCCGACGTACTCGTCGGGACGCAGATGGTCGCGAAGGGCCTCGACTTGCCGAGTGTCACGCTCGTCGGCGTCGTGCTCGCGGACTACTCGCTGCGAGAGGGCGACTTCCGAGCCGGCGAGCGGACCTTCCAGCTGCTCGTGCAGGTTGCCGGCCGGGCGGGCCGTGCCGAACGCGACGGGCGCGTGCTGATCCAGACGCTGCAGCCCGATCACCCCGCGATCCTCGCTGCCGCCGTCCAGGACAGCGACCGTTTCTTCGAGGAGGAGTTGGGCTGGCGCGCGGAGCACGGCTATCCGCCGTTTCGGCGCCTCGTGCGGCTCGTCTTCAGCCACCCCAAGCTCCCCTTCGTCGCCGAGGAGGCGCACCGCCTCGCCTCAGAGCTGCGGCGCCTCGCGCCGTCGCTGCCGAACGTCGAGGTCGTCGGCCCCACCCCGCCCCAGGTTGCCCGCCTTCGAGGGCGTCACCGGCTACAGATCCTGATCTACGGCGACGACCCGGCCGCGCTGATCGAGGAGCTGCACGACGAGCTGCCGGTCGGCTGGGTCGTCGACGTCGATCCCGTCCAGGTCGGCTGACCGGTCGACGCTCCGCTGCTTCGGGACCCCGGCGGACGCTGCGAGGACGCTTGGTTACACTCGCCACCCATGAGCAGCTGCCTGTCCCCGCGCGCCTCATGACCGTGCGTCCGATCCGCTATCTCGGCGACCCCGTGCTTCGTCGCCCGGCGAAGAAAGTACGCCGCGTGGACGACTCGATCCGCCGTCTGATCGCCGACATGACCGAATCGATGGTCGAGGCGCAGGGTGTTGGTCTCGCCGCGCCGCAGATCGGCGTTGGCCTCCGCGTCGTCGTGATCGGAATGCCCGACGAGGAGCCGTACCCGCTCGTCAATCCCGAAGTGATCAAGCGCGACGGTGAGCGACGGCTGTACGAGGGCTGTCTGTCGGTTCCCGGCTACCGCGCTGAGGTGACGCGCTCGACCCGCGTCACCGTCAAGGCGCTGGACAAGAACGGACGCGAGATCAGGATCAAAGCCGAGGAGAGCCTCCTCGCCCAGGCGCTCGAGCACGAAGTCGATCACCTCAACGGCACCGTCTACGTCGACCGCCTCGACTCCAAGGACGACCTCGAGAAGGTCGAACCGGCCGACCCGTCGATGGCGGAACTACGTCGTGAAGAGGACTCCCAGGACGGCCCTGAAGCAGCCGACGACGAAGGGCACGAGGGGCACGAAGAGGACGGCGTGTAGATGGAGTTCGTGCTCCTCCCAGTGGCGATCGTGCTGCTCTTCTACTTCATGCTGCTCAAGCCGCAGCTCGACGCCCAGAAGCGGCACCGCGGCAACATCGCCGACCTCGAAGTCGGGGACGAGGTGCTCACATCCGGTGGCTTCTTCGCGATCGTGCTCGACATCGAGACGCAGGACGACGGCCCGCCGCTGATCATCCTCGAGGTGGCGGCCGGCGTGGAGCTGGAGGCGACGCCCGGCGCGATCGCGGAGGTCAACCCGCGCGGCCGGCCCGCCGACGATCCTAACGGCGACGAGCCGGCTGCCGATCGCCCCGGTGACCTCGAGGAGGACTCGCCGTCCGATCCCGCCCGCATCGAGGCCGCACAGAGCGAGGCGGCGGAGTGAACGCGCAGCGGCTGGGCCCGCTGTTCGGCGTGCTGCTGCTGGCCCTCACGGCGCTCTACGTCGTCTGGCCCAGCCAGCCGAACGATTTCCTGCCGAGCGGCATCCCGTGGCCCGAGGGACAGGGGGTGAACATCGGCGGCTTCGAGCGCGAGGAGATGCGGCTCGGCCTCGACCTCCAGGGCGGCACCCGACTGCTGCTGAACGCCTCCCCGCCCGAGGGCTTCGACGGCGACATCGACGATGCCCTCGAGGGTACGATTCGCGTGCTCCGACGCCGCGTCGACTCGACCGGCGTCTCGGAGGCCGAGATCACCAAGCAGGGCAGCGAGAACATCGCGATCCAGCTCCCCGGCCTGACACCGGCCGAGGCGCAGTCGCTGCTTGGCCGGACCGCGCTGCTGCGCTTCTGCGAGCCCGCGACCGCGCGCCTGCTCGAGGTGGGCGCCTGCGATGCGGCCGGTCGGTGGCAACAGGCGACCGGCGCGGTCGACGGCCGCGAGATCGCGCTGACCGGGCGTTTCCTCGAGCCGAACTCATTCATCTCGACCGATCAGATCGGAAACCCGGCCGTTTCATTCGAGCTCAAGGATGAGGGGCCCGAACTCTTCGAGCAGATCACGACGCGGCTGCTCGGACTGCAGCTCGCGATCTTCCTCGACGACGAACGGATCTCGGAGCCGGTGATCAACTCGGTGATCCGAGACCAGGGCCAGATCACCGGCCTCTCGCTCGACCGCGCGCGCGAGCTGGTGATCCAGCTCAACTCCGGCGCGCTGCCGTTGCTGCTCACGGTGCTCCAGGAGCAGACGGTCGATGCGACGCTGGGCGAGGACTCCGTGCGGCGTTCAGTCCTCGCCGGCGAGGTGGGGTTGCTCCTCGTCGCGCTGTTCATGATTCTCTACTACCGGCTGCCCGGCCTGATCGCCGCCGTCGCGCTCGGCATCTACGCCGTGCTGACGCTCGCCGTGTTCAAACTCGTGCCGGTCACACTGACGCTCGCCGGGATCGGCGCATTCGTGCTGTCGGTCGGCATGGCCGTGGACGCGAACGTGCTCGTCTTCGAGCGGATGAAGGAGGAGCTGCGCAACGGACGCTCCTATGCCGCCTCGCTCCAGTCCGGCTTCGACCGCGCCTGGCCGTCGATCCGCGACTCCAACGTCACGACCCTGATCACCTGCGCGATCCTGTTCGTGCTCGGGGGCGGGATCCAGGTGCCGGGCATCGGCACCTTCGACGCCCCGCTCGTCCAGGGCTTCGCCGTCACGCTCGCGATCGGCGTGCTCGTCTCGATGTTCAGCGCGCTCACCGTCACGAGGATCATGATGCGCTCGCTGATTGGCACTCCGCTCGCCTCGCGGACCGACTGGCTCGTCGCCGACGTCCGCGATCACCGCCCTGTCACCGAACCCGCCGAGGGCGGCGATTGATGAAGATCAACCTCGTTTCGATCCGTGGCCGCCTCTTCTTTGGCAGCGCGATCGTGGTGCTCGCCTCGCTGGTCCTGCTCGCGATCCCGCCCACGCTCGTGCCCGGTATCGAGTTCACCTCCGGCACCACCACGCTGCTGCGGTTCGAACGCAACGTGAGCCAGGCCGATCTGCGCGACGCCTACGCCGACCTCGGCCACTCCGAGACGCGCATCCAATCGTCCGGCGCCAACGAGTACCTGATCCGCACCGACGAGCTGGAAGCCCCACCCGGCGGCTTCAGCGAGGTCGCCCCCGACGTCGAGGGCAGCTTCCAGCCCGTCGGTCCCGTGCCGCTCGAGGACCTTGGCACGATCGTGCTCGGCGCCCCGGATGCTGGCGATGACGTCGTCTACCTGCGCGATCCGTTACGGGGCAACCTCTGCGTCTTCGGAGCCATCGCGGGCAGGATCGATCCCGGCACGAGCGGCACCGTGCGTGCGATTCACCCCGAGTGCGGGGTCGGTCCCGAGCTCGTCTACCGCGTCCAGGTCGGCGACGACCTTGGCTACATCCTGGCCGCCGACACTCAGCTGTTCGTTCCGGCGCCCGTACCGGAACCGGACGTCGCCGCCCTCGGCGAGCGGGCCGTGATCGAGCAGGCGCTCGAGGAGCGGTTCGGTCCGTTCGCCGTCCTCGAGTTCGCCTCCGTCTCGCCGGTCGTGTCGCGGGTCGCGGTCCGCAACGCCACGATCGCCGTGGTTGTCGCCTCGGTGTTCATCATGGGCTACGTCGCGTTCGCCTTCTCCTCGGTGCCGAAGCCGTTCCGCTACGCCGCCTGCGCGATCATCGCGCTGGTCCACGACGTCGTGATCGTGCTCGGCGCCTTCTCGCTCTTCGGGAAGCTGTTCGGGCTCGAGATCAACCTGATGTTCGTAACCGCGCTGCTGACGGTCGTCGGCTTCTCGGTCCACGACTCGATCGTGGTCTTCGACCGCATCCGCGAGAACGTCCGGTTCTCACCCCACGCCTCGCTCGCCGACAATGTGAACGCGGCGCTGGTGCAGACGCTCTCGAGGTCCCTGAACACCTCGCTTACCCTGCTGCTCACGGTCACCGCGATGCTGCTGCTCGGCGGTGACACGATCCGCGCGTTCCTGCTCACGATCCTCGTCGGCGTGATCGTCGGCACCTACTCCAGCATCGCGATCGCCGCGCAGATCCTCGTCGCGTGGGAGGAAGGCGACTTCCGCCGCTGGCTCGGCGGCGGCGGCCCCGCCCGCCCCGAGGTGGTCGAGCAGGCGTAGACGAGCGCAAGACGCGAATTCTAAGTCCGAGGGCGCCCCTCGCTGTCAGGCTGCACTTACGCGAAAATCGCAATCGGTATCACTTGCAGCGTAGGTGGAGGTATCTCGGTCTCGACGTCGCCCGTGAATCCAGCATCAGGAAGTGAGGAGAGGGCCTCCGCGAGCTTTTCGACGGCTTCTCCCAGATTCCCGAGTGCAGTCTTGCGCAAGAGGCTGATCCCTGTGTCGGCGCTCTCGGGGACAACCCGAGTGACCTTCCCAAACACGCGGAACGTGCCGTCGATGACGTCATTCATCGTGGGGTCGACGTAGTATGACTGCTCGGTAGTGAGCACAAAGCGCAGCGAGCCGCAGTCCGCAAGTAGATCCTGAGAGCCAGCCGCGGTCACCGCCTCCAACATCGCCTCCGCCTGATGCAGGATTCCCGTCGTTTCGCTCGGCCGGTTCGTCTTTCGGCGCTGGCCCTTCCGTTCCGGACTGCTGAGTGACGAGGTCGTCGAGAAGGCGTCCATCAGCGGGACGAGCTGAATCAACGTCGTGAGGACGTCGATCAACGGCGAGCGTCGCAAGGTTGCTTGGAACTCGACGAAATCACCGGGGTCAATCGCCTCGAAGCCGCGACCGTCAGCCTCAACGGACTTGACGATCTCCCGACTGAGCAGTTCTTGCCGGAGCCTCGCGAACAGGGACGTTGGCGTGTGGACGAGTTCTTCGGTGGCCGTCCCTGATGCTGATGCTGAGGAGGCTTGGGATGTTTCTTGGCCGAGGCTGACGCCGAGAAGCGCGAACACGTTGCTGATGCCGAGGCCTGCCTTCCGCTCGATGCCGGACGCAGTTTCATCCGACGAAGACTCTTGAACGGTCGTCAACTGCGTAAACCCATCCTCCAACGCGGCGAGGAGGTCGAACGTCACCCGCTGGTTGAGGTAAAGAGCGACAGGCAGATCGCTCGCTTTGATGAGGTCTGCTTCCTCGATAGCGATCGGTACCTCCAGACTGGCCGCAAGCAAGCAGCCACTGAGAGCCCGTTGATCCCGGGCGGGTTCCCAGCGCCTGCAAACTATCCGTGAGTTCCACTCGACGACGGTAGGTACTCTAGCATCGCGATCGCCGCGCAGTTCCTCGTCGCGTGGGAGGAAGGCGACTTCCCGCGCTGGCCTGGCCGCGGCGATCCCGGCCGTCCAACCGAGGTCGTCGAGCAGGCGTAGGCGCGGTCGCGCCTGTTCCAGACGGGCGAAACCCTCGAGATCGGGTGGCCGCTTAGCCGAGGGCCGATCCGGGCGCCCGGAAGTCGATCTCCGGGGCGGCGCAGCGGTGATCGGTCAGTCGCCGTTCGGCGACGTCGAGGCGTCGCTGGAGCTGGGCGAGCGCGTTGCGGTCGCCGCCGGCGAGGTTTTGCATCGTGTAGAGCGAGCGGAGCGAGCCGAGCTCGTCCATCCACGGGCGACACTCGTCGCAGGAACTCTGGTTCGTGTCCAGGGCCATCGGTTTCACCTCATGACGGACGAGCGGGCTGCTCGTCCGCTGTCCACGTGGGATCTTCGGCGTATCTCGGCCCGTCGCACAAGAAGTCTGACGCGTGGTCAGTGGATCTTCAGGTCCGCCCGCCCGGGCCGCGCTACCCATCGAGGCGCACGAGCAGCGCGCCGAGGAGCGCGAGGCCAACGCCGAAGGTTCGCACGAGGGTGATCGGCCGCACGTCGCTGCCGAAGGCGCCGACGTGATCGAGGGCGAGACCGGCGAGCAGCGTGCCGGCGGTCAGCCCGACCACGAACTGGGCGACGCCGATCTCGGGGATCAGCAGCGCGGCCCCGACGATGAAGGCCAGGCCGAGCAGGCCGATCACGGCGAAGCCGGGCGCAATGCCGCGCATCGAGAGGACCAGCAACCCCGCGGTCACCACGAGCAGCACGCCCCAGACCTCCAGGCGGTGCAGCGGCGCCGTGAGCGCAACGTCGTCGCGCAGCGCGCGGGCGAGCAGCAAGACGGTGAGCCCGACCGCCGTGCCCAGCATCGAGATCCACGAGGCCTCGAGCGAGCCGCGGTCGCGGCTGACCGAAGCGAGCATCGCGACCTGCGCGGCGCCCCCGGTACCGATCAGGAACGCCGAGACGATGAACAGCGCGTGGGTCATCGAGTGGTGCTCTCTTCCGCGGCGCGGGCGCCATCGTTCGAGGGACGGGCCTGCCCGGCCCCGGCGGCGAGCACGCGGGCGTCGCCTTGCCTGCGCGTCACGCCGCGCGCGTCGAGTGTTTCGAGGACCGCCTGAGCGACGCGGCGATTCGTGCCGAACGCATCGCGCGCGGCCGCCAGCGACAGCTCCGCACCGTCCGCCAGCAGATTGCGCACGGTGCGCTCCGCCTCGGCGAACGCCCCCGCCGACACGACGACGTCGCTGCCGCAGTCGACCACCCGCCCGCCGGCCGCGAGGTGCGCGATCAGCTCCACGTCGGCGTCGAGGCGTGGCGGCTGCAACCCCGCAGCGGCGAGCGTGCGTTCGAGCTCTTCGAGGCTCGTCGTCTGGGCAGGGGTCGGGCGCGGCGCCCAGCCGGCCTCGGTCACCCCGTCGCCGCCGGCCGCGATCTCGAGGCCGAGTGCCGCGATCACCGCCGTGAACGCGCGCTGATCGAGGCGCAGCCGGCTGCGCAGCTCCTCGCGCGGCATCGTGAAGCGCAGCGGGAACTCGGCGTGATACGCCTCGAGCGCGCCCTGCGCCTGGCGGCGCAAGGCCTCGA
Source organism: Dehalococcoidia bacterium (assembly GCA_965248675.1). Classification (GTDB taxonomy): domain Bacteria; phylum Chloroflexota; class Dehalococcoidia; order UBA2979; family UBA2979; genus UBA6627. The sequence goes on along the minus strand of CBDFJZ010000008.1, from coordinate 135,392 downwards.
GGCCCGCGCTGGTGACGTAGAGCGATGCGCCGCCTGCCTGCTCCAAGGCGAGCGCGACCACGGAGCCGTCGCCGACGAGCGTGTCGAGCGCCCCCTCGAGGCCCGGGGCGTCCAGTTCCACCGCAGCGAGCAGTGCGGAGGCGGCGGCGGGCTCGATCGACTCCAGCGCGGCCAGCGCCTCGCTCTCGGGGGTGCCGGTCGCGAGCGCGTCGAGGCGGGCGACCGTGCCGTCGTCGCGGCGGCGGTGGCGCGGCGGGTTCGTCGCCACGATGCGGCCACCGGCGATCGTCTCGTCGGAGACGCGGAGCACCACCAGGTCGCCGGTCACGCAGGCGAGCGGCGAGGTCAGCACCACCTGAGCCCAGCCCTCGGCGCCGGGTTCGATCTCGTCGCCAGCCAGCACGCGGACGCGCCCCTGGGCTTCGGCCGAGCCGGTGTGAACCGCGACCCGCAAGTTGTGCGCGAGCGCGCGCTGCGCCAGCGTCCGCAGCCTGACGTCGAACGCCTGTACCCGCGTCATCCGGCCCGGAGCGGCGAGCACCTGGCCGCGGTGCAGTTCGTCGGTGCTCACGCCGGCGAGGTTGACGGCGACGCGGGTGCCGGGCTGCGCCTCTTCGACCTCCTGGCGGTGGGTCTGCAGCCCGCGGATGCGCGCCGTCGGTCCGTCCGGCACCGCCTCGAGCGTGTCGCCGATCGCAAGGCGGCCGCCGAGCAGCGTGCCGGTGACCACCGTGCCGAAGCCCTGCATCGTGAAGACGCGGTCGATCCCGAGGCGTGCGCGGCCGATGTCCGCCGGCTCCGGGACGTCGGTTAGCGCCTCGTCCAGCGTGGCGCGCAGCTCCTCGAACCCATCGCCGGTCACCGAGGAGACGCGCACGATCGACGCACCCGCAATCGAGGTCGTATCGATCAGCTCCCGGACCTCCTCTTCGATCAGATCGGTCCACTCGGCCTCGGCGAGGTCGGTCTTGGTGAGGGCGACGACGGCGTGTTGGACCTCGAGCAGATCGAGGATCTCCAGGTGCTCGCTCGTCTGCGGCATCACGCCCTCGTCGGCGGCGATCACGAGCAGCGCGAGGTCGACCGCGCCGATCCCGGCGAGCATGTGCCGCACGAAGCGGACGTGCCCCGGCACGTCGACGATCGACACCTCGCGACCGCTCGGGAGGGTGAGCCAGGCGAAGCCCAGCTCGATCGTGAGCCCTCGTTCCTGCTCCTCGCGGAGCCGGTCAGGGTTGATGCCGGTCAGCGCCTCGATCAGCGACGACTTGCCGTGATCGACGTGCCCCGCCGTGCCGATGACATACATCGGGAGAGTGTACGGAGGTGAGCGCTCGCGGGCCGGGCGGACGATGCTGTTCCCGGCTCCGGGCGAAGCTCGCGGCGCGGCGCGTCAGACTGCCGGTTTCTCCCACACCGAGACGTGCGCGCGGCGTTCGCTGGTGAACGGCTCTCGCTTCCATCCCGCCCAGCGCTCGCGCAGCTCCATCCCCGCGAGCTGCGCCATCAGGTCGAGCTCCGACGGCCAGACGTAGCGGAACGGAGCGGAGCGGTGTTCGAGCTCGTCGTCGACGAAGAGGAAGTGATGGGACGTCAGGCCCTGATTCGCCACGTCGTAGTCGTCGATACCCCATCGCGCCTCGCTCACTCGGAAGACGCGAGCCGTTTCGCCCGGCGGCAGCCGCCGCAGCTCGGGTACCAGTACCTCGATCACGAACCGGCCGCCGGGTTCGAGGTGCGCCGCAACGTTCCGGAAGCACGCCGCCTGCGCGGCCTGCGTCGTCAGGTTCATAATCGTGTTGAACACCAGGTACGCGACGGAGAACGACCCGTCCACCTTCGCCGTCGCGAAGTCGCCGATGGTCACGCCGACGCGGTCAGCGCCCGGCTTGCCGTGGAGCTGCTCGGCCATCGCCGGCGACAACTCGATGCCATGCACCGGTACGCCGCGGTGCGCGAGCGGGAGCGCAATCCGGCCAGTACCGACTCCGAGTTCGAGCGCCCGCCCACTGCCGGCGAGCGCGACGAGGAAGTCAACGACCGGATCGACGGCGGCCGGATCAAACATCTCCGCCGAGGACTCGTCGTACGTAGCGGCGACGCGCTCTCCGAAGTAGTTGGCTCGCTGGGTCATGGCCGGAGACTAGCTCAAGTGAGGGATGGTCGCGCGAGGGTCGCGCGCGCGTCCAGCCGTCGGGATGCAAGGTGCAGTCGGGCGCAGTATTTTTTCGTGCGCCTCCGGCAGGACCCGTCTAGACTCCGCTGATGCCCTCGTCCTCGACATATGTGATCGCTGACCGCGGTTGAGCGTTACCGGCGCCCCGACCGTTCCAGCCGCGGTCGACTCAGGCCAAGACCCGAACGACTCCTACAAGTGGAAGGCGTTCACAGCGATCGGGATCGCGTTCGTCACGCAGGTGATGAGCATGTCGATGGTGTTCGTCGCGCTGTCGTCGATCGCTGACGATTTCGGGATCACGCTCCGCGCGGTGACCTGGGTGGTAATCGCGCAGGCGCTGACGATCAGTGCGCTGATGATGCCGATGGGGCGGCTGGCCGACATCGTCGGCTGGAAGCGCATCCACCTGACCGGGCTCGCACTCTTCGGCGCCGGCGCGGTCTTCACCGCGGTCGCGCCGGCGTTCTGGCTGCTGATCGTCGCTCGGGTCGTGATGGCGACCGGCAACGCGATGGGGCAGTCCGTCGGCACCGCGATGGTCGTCTCGGTGTTCCCGCCCGTGGAGCGAGGCACGGCGATCGGCAGCCAGACCACCGCTGTCTCGATCGGCGGCGCCTCGGGGCCGATCGTCGGCGGTCTCGTGCTCCAGGTGCTGCCGTGGGAGGCGATGTTCCTGATGCTGATCGTGCCGATCAGCATCGCGTTCGTGGCCGGCTACTTGATCCTCGATGACGAGCGCCTGAAGCAGGACCGCAGCGGCGAGCGACCGCCGTTCGACTACGGCGGGGCGGCGCTCTCGGCGCTCGCGATCGTGCTGCTCGTGATCACGATCAACAATCCGCTCGGTGTCAGCTGGCTCTCGCCGCTGATCCTCGGTGGCCTTGGCACCGTCGTCCTGCTGTTCGTCGCGTTCGTGCGCTGGGAGCTGCGGACGCACGAGCCGATGCTCGAGTTGCGGATGTTCCGCAACAGAGTCTTCAGCATGGCGATCCTGGCGCGCTATCTCGGCTTCCTCGGGACCACCGTCACGCGGTTCCTGATGCCGATCTACCTGATCAGCTTGCGCAGCATGGAGGAGGCCGCCGCCGGCGGCATCCTCTTCCTGAGCTCGCTCGGCATGGGCATCGCCGCCCAGAGTTCGGGGCGGCTCTCCGACCGCTTCGGTCCGAGGCCGTTTGGCATCTTCGGCTTCAGCGTGCTGATCGCGACGTCGGTGCCGATGGCCTTCTTCACCGCGGACACCGCGATGTGGATCGTCGCGTTGCTGCTGTTCGTGAACGGCCTCGGGATGGGGCTCTGGAACGTTCCGAACACGAGCGTGATCATGGGATCTGTACCGGCGGGGAGCCTCGGGGTGGTTGGCGCGTTCACGAACCTCACGCGCAACGTCGGCAACGTCACCGGGCAGGCTGTTGCCTCGGGCGTCGTGGTGGCGATCATGGCGGCGAACGCGTTTGACGTCCCCCTCAGCGAGATCGCGGATAGCGCCGGGGCCGGTGACGCCTTCATCGACGGTTGGCGCGTCGCCTATCTGCTCGTGGTGGTGTACTCGGTGATCGGCCTCGGGTTGGCGATCATGACGAAGCCGCACTTCTCCAGAGCTCGGCCGACGATGACTGGGCGGTAGCGTCTAGCTCTCTTCCTTGGGCTCGAAGTCGTTCGTCAGTAGACCGCCGAGGGTCTTCGGGAAGACCTCGAACATCTCGTCCGTGCTCCAAATGTCGCCGCTGGCGAAGGCGCGCGCCTCGACCTCGGGGATCGTGTACAGCCCCACCTCGCGCCCGCGGATCGCGAAGTCGCGGCCGTTCACGTTCTGCGCCTCGTCCGAGGCGAGGTAGGTGATCAGCGCGCCGATCGCGCTCGGGTCGAGCGCCTCCAGGCCACCGCCGGCTCGGGTCTCGCCGCGCGCCTCGGCAGCCTTCGCGGCCGCCTCCATCTCCGGCGACAGCGTCAGCCGAGTGGCGGCCGTCGGGCGGATCGCGTTGCAGGTGACGCCGTAGCGCCCGAGGTCGCGGGCCACCGTGCGCGTGATCCCGACGATGCCCTCCTTCGCGGCAGAGTAGTTCGTCTGGCCGGCGTTCCCGAGGCCGGAGCTCGAGCTGGTGTTAATGATCCGGCCCGAGCGCTGCTGGCGCATGATCACCGCGGCGTGCTTGATCGTGTTGAACGTGCCCGTCATGTGCACGGCAACCACGATGTCCCACTCCTCCTTCGTCATGTTGAAGACCATCCGGTCGCGGAGGATCCCGGCGTTGTTGACGAGGATGTCGAGGCCGCCCAGCTCGTCCATCGCCTGCTTGACCATCGCGCCGCACGCGTCGAAGTCGGAGACGTCGGCGTAGTTCGCGACCGCGCGGCCACCTATCTGCTCGATCTCGTTGACGACCTCCTGGGCCGGCGTCTGATCGTCGCCCTCGCCGCTCGTGCTGCCGCCGAGGTCGTTCACGACCACCGCGGCCCCCTCGGCCGCCAGCGCCAGCGCCTCGCCACGCCCGATGCCGCGTCCGGCGCCGGTCACGATCGCTACTCTTCCGTCGAGTCGATTCGCCATCTGATCCCCCGCTATTCGTGCCGCTCTCGAGACGAATTGGTGCCGTTCGGTTCGCGGCGCGCATCGTAGCAGCGAGGTCGAGTTTGAACAGGGCGGATCAGGCTGCTTAGTCGAGCACCCGCATCGAGGCCCAGTCGGCCCTCGCGCACACCGGACATGCCTCGGGCAGCTCGTCTCGCGGCACCTGTTCGCGGGTGCCAGAAACGCCGACCCAGATGTCGTCGCGCAGGCGCGAGCTGAAGTCCGGCCGGCCAGTGGGACCGGGTTTCGAGGGTTCGAACTCCTCTTTCACCCGGCGCGCGATCTCCGCCTCGGACATCGGTCCGGGGCGACGAACGAGCACCTCGCGACCACAGCCGTTGCAGCGGAAGACCTCGACTGCCACTCGCTACGCTTCGGGCTCGTCGGGTAGCAGGTCGATGAACACCTCGTTCGACAGCAGCAAGCCACGCTCGGTCAGGCGGACGCGCCCGTCGGCACGTTCGATCAGCCCGAGGCGCTCGTGCCGTTCGAGGGCGGGACCGAACTCGGCGTCCAGCGTCGTCCCGAAGCGGTCGGCGAAGCCGGCCTCGTCGATGCCCTCGAGCAACCGCAGTCCGAGGATCGCGACGTCCGCGCGCCCCGTCGCCTCGTCAGGCGTCTCGCGGCCGACGATCTGCTGCATGGTGCCGCGGCCGCGCGCGGCGCGTTCCTCGGCGCTGGCGTTGACTGCCTCGACGTAGCGGTTCGGCGCGTCCACGTTCGCGAAACGCTGGCCGACGAAGAACGAGTGCGCGCCGGCGCCCATGCCGAGGTAGGGCTCGGCGCGCCAGTACACGAGGTTGTGCTCGCAGCGGCGGCCGGGCTTGGCCCAGTTCGAGATCTCGTAGTGCTCGTACCCGGCCTCCGCGAGGCGACCGCGTGTCCACTCGTACTGTGCCGCCGCGACGTCCGGGTCGGGCTCGGGCAGCAGCCCTTTCTCGACGCGGTAGTAGAGCGCCGTCTCCGGCTCCACGCTCAGCGCATAGCACGAGAGGTGCTCCGGCTCGAGGGCCAACACCTGCTCGAGGGTGTCGCGCCAGCGCTCCTCGGTGTGGCCGATCAGCCCAAAGATCAGATCGAGGTTGAGGTTGTCGAACCCCGCCGCGCGTGCCGCCGCGACCGCTTCGACGACGCGCGCCGGCGTGTGCTGGCGGTCGAGCAACTCCAGCTCGTCGGCGTGCATCGATTGCACGCCCATCGACAGCCGGTTGATCCCGAGGGCGCGCATCCCGGTGAGGTGCTGCGCGGTCAGTTCGGTCGGGTTCGCCTCGAGCGTCCACTCCGCCTCGGGATCGACGGCGTACCGCTCCCGTACCGCGCCGGTGATCGCCTCGAGGTCCTCGAGCGAGGTGAGCGAGGGCGTGCCGCCGCCAAAGAAGACCGAGCTGACGCGATGCTGCCTCGCCGCAGGCGCCCAGAGCTCGATCTCGTTGACCAGCGCCGGCGTGTACTCGGGTACCAGGTGATCGAGGTGCTCGTAGGAGTTGAAGTCGCAGTAGCCGCACTTCGCCGAGCAAAACGGGATGTGCAGATACAGTGCCAGTGAGGGTGCTGCATCCTCGGTCAGATCGGCCGTGGCCGTGGGCTGAGTGACGATCGCGGTCATCGGATCAGGCTAGCAGCCACCTCGGGTTTCGGGCCGCCGGGCAGGGGGCGTCCCGCCTACGATACCGGCGCACAGAAGGAGCATCGCCGATGGCGCTGACCGCCGATCAGGACCAGTACCTCCGCGACCACAGCCTGGGGATCCTCGGAACCGGGCGTCGCGACGGTTCGCCGCAGCTCTCGCTGATCGTCTACGACTACGACGACCTTTTGATCTCCGTGACCACGGACCGCGCCAAGTGGCGGAACGCGATGCGCCAGCCGAACGTCGCCCTGCTCGTCCCCGACGGCCGCAAGCAACTCATCGTCTACGGCGCCGTCGAGGGCGTCACCGACACCGAGGCGCGCAACGCCGGCACGAAGCGCATCCGCGCCCGCACCGGCCGCGAGGTGACGGTGATCGACGAGGAGCTGACCGCGGAGCTCGACGCGGCGAACCGCGTGATCCTCAAGTTGACGCCAGACCGCGGGTTCATGAACGACTGACGCCCGCTCTCGCCGGACCGAAAACAGCGGCGCGGCGGTGATCCACCGCCCCGCCGCTGATCGCGGGAGCCGTCTCCGGACCCCGAGTCGGCTGCCTCACCCGGCCAGGTTTTCCAGGCTCTGCTTCAGCTCCTCCTGGTTCATCACTGGTAGCAGCTCGACCGTGGCGTTGAGCTTTTGAAACAGCGGCTCGGTGATCTGCGGGATGATGGAGGAGTCGTCGAGCTCGAACACCATGTGCAGCGTGCGGGTGCCGTCCTCGGGGCCGACGTACGGTGCCTCCGGGTTCGTCAGCTCGCTGAGCTGCCTGATCACCTCGGGGAGCGTTCCGTCTTGAATCGCTCGGCTTCCTACTGCGACGTCCGGCTGTGCCTTGAGCATCACTCGCATCGATCTTCTCCCTCGTCGCGGCCTCCGTCTGGTGGAGTCCGCTTGCACATGTCGTTGATGGAGGCACTTTACAACACAACTGTAGCGTAATGCAACAGTAACGTTGTATATCGAGTCAGAACTGTTTCGTTACCATGGATCGCGATGACACCCAACCCGTCTGCGTCTGTCGATCCGCGCATCGAGCGAACGAGGGAAGTCGTGCTCGCCGCTGCCTCCGATCTCGTCGCGGAGCTTGGATATGGCCGAGTCACCGTCGAGGCGATCGCCGAACGCTCGGGCGTCGCGCGCTCCACGATCTACCGCCACTGGAAGCAGCTCCCCGAGCTGCTCGCCGCCGCCCTCGCCGCGAGCATCGAGGGCGACACACCGCCCAACACCGGCGAACTGCGTGGGGACCTCGTGATCCTCATGGGCGAGCTCGGCGAGTTTCTGACCTCACCGCGGCTCAGCCCCATGGCCGTGGCCCTGATCGCGGAATCGCAACGCGACCCGGTCGTCGCCGCGATCCACGCTCAGTTCCTACGTGGGCGCCAACAGCGCACGGCCGCGGCAGTCGCCCGCGGCGTCGAGCGAGGCGAGCTCCCCACGACCGTCGATGGGCCCACGATGTCACTCGACCTCGCCGCTCCGATCTTCTTCCGGGCGCTCGTCCAGCATGAGCCCGTCGACGCCGAATTCGTCAACCAACACGTCGACCGTTGGCTGGCGATTTATCGGAGCGCCGCACCCTAGCGTCCGCGCGGTCCACGGCGATCTCGGCGGAACGCCTCGAGGTCGCCGGTCGTTATCCGACCATGAGCGACCGACGTCGCCGGAACGGCGCCAGATGATGCCGGCGAATCGAAAGCCAACAGGCGCCCCGTTTGTCGTGGTGCTTGTGGCGCTGGCCCTCCTCGCCTGCACCGGCGGCGGCAAACCCGCCGATCCCGAGGCGGCCCCGACCGAGACCGTTCCGATGGCGACCGCCTCGCCTCCGCCTATCGTCGCCACCGCGGCCCTAGCGCCGAGGCAACGCTGGCAGGTCGGCGAGCCGATCGCCCTCGCGGTCACCTCCTACGACGGGGCCACGCTCTCCGAGGTCACCGCCAAGACCGTGCTCCCGCCTCGCAACGCCCTCGATCGCGACGGCGGCGCGTTCGCCTGGCAGCGCGCCACGGACCGCCTGCTGTTCATCGACGGCATACGCAACCTTTTCCTGGCGCCGGGTTCGGTCGACGAACGCCCGATCGGGATCGCGTTCACGCCGCTCTACGACCTCGACGTGCTGCGCAGCGTGATCGTGCGCCTCGATCCGCTCGAGGCCGTGGCACTCCCCCTGATCGTCAACGTCCAGGGAGCACCATTCGATCCTCGTTGGGATGGAGACACGACGGTGAGCGTCTCCATTAACCAGGTCGTCACCGTCGACGGGCTAACCGTCCCCGAGGGCAGCTACACGCTCAACCTCGGAACGGCGACGCTGATGCTCGTCGAGGAGCGAAGGCGAGTCCCATCCTCGGTCATCCAGGTCGAGGGCACCTGGCGCGCGGGTCAGTTCGGCGATGTTTCGATGTTGGTCGTCAACGGCCGGCGTTCGCTGAACCGCGGAGACGGCGGCCTGGGCGCCGAGCTGGCGGGCCCTGTCGACCGCTGGGAGCTGAGTCCCGACGGCGCACGCCTGCTGATGATCGCCAACCGCTCGCAACTCATCGTGTACGAGATCGAGGCCGATCGCCTCTGGGTGCTCGGCCGGCCGGCAGAGTACGGTTCCGTCCTCTGGTCGCCCGGCGCTCGGTACATTGCGGCGACCGTATTCGACGCCTTCGAGGACACCACGCAAGCCTTCGTGTTCGACGTCGAGAACCTCGAGGCCGTTTCGCAGCCTGACTTCGGTGCATCGGCCGCCGACGGACTGCCGTTCCCACCACTCGATGGCTCATGGGCCTGGTGGTGGCGCGGCACGAGCGAGCTCATCGTCGGCTCAAAGGGCGCCCTCTCGCTCCTCGAGATCGAGACGGGCGAAATGCACACGATCCTCGATGACCGGCAGCCCTACGACACCCTCGCCTGGCACGAGGCGACCTCGACGCTCGCGCGCAGCCGGCTCAGCGGCGTGCCGGTCTCTATCCTCGAACTGGACGGCGCAGCCGTCTGGTTCGACATTTCGCTGCTGGCGGCCTCGCCGCACGTCGGGCTCTTCGACATGAACTGGGGCGCCGAGGGCCAGTGGCTCGCCCTCAATACCGCGCCGGGGCGGTCGAGTACCTGCGTTTCCTCAAGCTGATCGCGCCGGCCGCTCGCTAGCTGTCCTTCCGGCGCCCCCTGCGCGACCAGTACTGCTCCCGTGCCGCTGCCTCTTCAAGCCTGAGCGCCGAAATCTCCGCGACCCTCACGACCGCGTCCGAGTCGTCCGGTTCCACGAAGCCGATGCCGGCATCCTGCACACCTTCGTCGGAGTCCCACAGGCACTCCCGAGCAAATGTCGATCCGAAGGTCGGGTCACTGACCGCCATCACCTCCGCGGTGCGCCACCGAGCGTAGGAGTACTCGACCCCCCTCGAAGATCTCGCGCAGCACCTCGAATGGGCCGTGCTCGGGGAAGCGTCTGAGCGCGTCGGTGAGGTCACAGACCTCGTAGATCTCGCGGTTGCGCCAAGCCCGCTCGAGACCTGCGTGGACCATCGGGATGTCCGCCGGCTCGGCGTGATCGGAGAAAATCTTGCCCGCGATCCCATCCCGCGGTCGAGTGGTGCCGAGCCAGTCGCGCGCGAGTGGAAGCGTGTGCTCTGGGCCGAGCGCCCTGAAGTAGCGGTATGCGGCTCCTCCGCGGGCGTAGTAAGACGTGTCGGCGTCACGAGGAACCGGTTCGCGTTCATCGGTGATGGCCGTTGCAGCAGCGAGTCCGGCTGGATCATTAGTCGTCCCGAGGATGGCGAAAGGCAACGCCGGCTCGGGTCGCTCACTGCAAGCCAGGAGGAGTTGGTCGTATTCGCCGGGTCGCAGGTCCTCGGTGAGTCTCTGCACGAGGCGGGGAGGGAGCTTTCTCCACCCCCCATCGATATTCGAGGATCTCATTCAACGGGGCCGCCATCGGCGGGGGCGTCCTACTCGGGCGCGGTTGCTCGAGTGCCTTGCGACGTTTGACCTCGGTGAGCGCGGCCTCGATTCGTGGGTGCGCTTCGGCCCAGCTTTCCCAAGGGAACTCGTCGAACCAGCGGTTCACCGTACCCGTCAGGTGCTCGTCGTTGCGCCGTTCGACCAGGGCGGCTGGTAGCCGCGCGATCGTTCCTTCCGAGGATTCGTACATCTCCAGAAGCACGTTTTCGTGCATGTCATCTTCAGGGTGGATCTGCGCGAGCAGGACGCTTCCGGCATCTTCAACGCCGGCACGGTCCAAATCGACCAGAACCTGAGGCACGAGCCGCTGGTCGCGCCAGGCCTCCTCCGGCGGAAGCTCGTCCGGGAGCAGACGATTCACGTCGAAGTCGGTGAGTCGCGCCAGCGAGGCGTAGTACTCAGATCGTCTCTCAACCTGTTGATCGAGGCGCGGATCAACCGCGATGCACTGCCACAGGTAGTGGTGTGCTTCCTCCCGAGGTAGTTCGAGGCACTCCAGCCACCCGGCGCCACGACCGCGCTGTAGCTTTCCGAGCGTGGTCCCCGGCTCGGACAGCCCGAGACGTGCGACGTAGTCGTCGTCTGAGGACCGCGAGTCAGCTGCGGGCTCGGGAGGCGTCTCCGTCATAGACCGGTCAGGGTACCGAGATGAGGGTCGTCCCGCGCCGTTCCCAGCGGTCCCGCCTAGAAGCCCTCTGCACCCCGTGCGACACTCGCTCGCACGGCGCCGCGCGCGCCAGCACCGAGGATCGCGACCGACCGAGGACGACGACGTGCTGAAGACCCATGACTGTGGCGAACTCCGTGCGGAGCACGCCGGGCAGCGGGTGACGCTGTCTGGCTGGGTGCACCGCCGCCGCGATCACGGTGGGCTGGTGTTCGTCGATCTGCGGGACTCGACCGGCCTCGTGCAGGTCGTCTTTCACCCCGAGCAGGCGCCCGAGGCGACCGCCGTCGCTTCGGGCGTGCGCGACGAGTACGTGCTGCAGGTCGGCGGCGAGGTCGTGCGCCGCCGCGACGGGACCGAGAACCCGGAGCTGGCGACCGGCGACATCGAGGTGCAATCGAGCGCCGTCTCCGTGCTCAACCCGGCGAAGACGCCGCCATTCCCGGTCAACCAGGAGGCGAACGTCGGCGACGAGACGCGGCTGCGCTATCGCTTTCTGGATCTGCGCCGCGAGCGGATGGCGCGGAACATGCGCCTCCGTCACCGCGTGGTGAAGCAGATCCGCGACTTCCACGATGCGCGCGGCTTCATCGAGGTCGAGACGCCCGTGCTCGGGTTGGCGACGCCGGAGGGCGCGCGCGACTACCTCGTGCCCAGCCGCGTCCATCCGGGCAGCTTCTACGCGCTACCGCAGTCGCCGCAGCAGTGGAAGCAGCTGCTGATGGTGGCGGGCATCGACCGCTACTACCAGATCGCCCGCTGCTACCGCGACGAGGACCTGCGCGCCGACCGCCAGCCCGAGTTCACCCAACTCGACGTCGAGATGGCCTTCGTCGAGGAGGACGACGTGATGCAGCTCAACGAGGAGCTGCTGATCGAGCTCGCCAACACGTTGACGCCCGACAAACGCGTCGAGACGCCGTTCCCCCGCATGCCCTACGCCGAGGCGATGGAGCGGTTCGGCACGGACCGCCCCGACCTGCGCTACGGCCTCGAGATCCACGACCTCACCCACTACGTGCGCTGCTCCGAGTTCAACGTGTTCAGCGGTGCGATCGAGGCGGGGGGCCGGGTGCGCGGCTTCGCCGTGTCCGGGGGCGCCGACGTCTCGCGCCGCGACCTCGACCGGCTGACCGATCTGGCGCGCGAGGCCGGCGCGAAAGGCCTCGTCTGGGTGCAGTTCACGGGCGACGGCCCGCTCGACTCGCTCACCGCTGACGACATCAAGTCCCCGATCGTCCGCTTCTTCGAGGCGGACGCGCTCGCGGAGATCGCCCGCGCCTGCGGTGCCGAGCGCGGCGACATGCTGCTGATCTCGGCGGACCCGGACGCCGTCACCTCGCGCGTCCTCGACGTGTTGCGGCGACGCGTCGCGGAGCAACGCGAGCTGGCGGACCCCGAGGTCTTCGCCTTCGTGTGGATCACCGAGTTCCCGCTACTGCACTGGGACGAAACCGAGGAGCGCTGGGAGGCCGAGCACCACCTGTTCACCTCGCCCATGCCCGAAGACGAACACCTGCTCGCCACCGACCCTGGCAAGGTTCGTGCCCGTGCCTACGACGTGGTCTGCAACGGCCAGGAGATCGGCGGCGGCTCGATCCGGATGCACCGCCGCGAGATGCAGCTCGACGTGATGCGCCTCCTCGGCATGTCGCCCGAAGAAGCGCAGGCGAAGTTCGCGCACATGCTCGACGCCTTCGAGTACGGCGCCCCGCCACACGGCGGCATCGCGTGGGGCCTCGACCGCGCGGTCGCCCTCTTCGCCGGCGAATCCGACATCCGCGAGGTGATCGCCTTCCCGAAGACGAAATCGGCGGTCGACATGATGACCGGAGCACCAGCGCCCGTCACCACCGCCCAGCTCGGCGAGGTCCACATCGACCTCTCCGCGGGCGCCCTCGAAACCCTCGCCGCCGCTGCCGGCGACGTCCGCGACGGCCTCGAGGATGACGAGGGTGAGTGACGGTCCGGACGATCTCACGATTCGAGCGATCCACCCTGACGATCCCCCTGTCCTCGAGGCGGCGTTCGCGGCGATCGGGTGGAACAAACCCGCATCGCAGTACGAGCGCTATCTCGCCGAGCAGGCTGATGGCACCCGCGACATCCTCGTCGCCGAGCTGGACGGTGTGTTTGCCGGCTACGGCACCGTGTTGTGGCAAGCCACATACCCACCGTTTCGCGACGCCTCGATCCCGGAGATCCAGGACCTGAACGTGCTGCCCGACCTCCGTCGGCGCGGGATCGCCTCGAGGCTGGTGGACGAGGCCGAATCCCGGATCGCCGCTCGCGGCGACACGGCGGGTATCGGTTTCGGCATGACGGAGAACTACGGCGCGGCCCAGCGGATGTACGTGCTGCGCGGGTACGTCCCGGACGCCCGCGGCTTGATGACGAATGAACAACCGGTTGAGTACCTCGGCCCCCCGGTCGTCGCGGACGACGACTTGGTCCTGTACCTGACCAAGCGCCTCAGGCCTTGACGGTGCTCTCTGCGTGCCGGTGGACGCGCGGCGATCTAGCGCGATCTCGATTACGTACCGACCGTCGACGGGCGGTAGGCTATCCTTGCTGCTCTGATTCGCGTCAGCGTCCCCACCGACTGGCGTCTCGCGCACGCATGAGTGGAGCCGATCGATGAGCGGTCAGAACCGACTTCTCGCTGTCTTGCTTGGTGTGCTCGCCATGCTCGTCCTCCTGGTGGGCGGGCTCTCGGCGGTGTTGCTGCTCTCCGGCGGCGACAGCGCCGATGGCGGTCCTACCGGAGTCAGTTCCGGCGGCGGCGCCAACGGGGGCGCGGACCCGGTTGACAGCAGCGCCACCGGCCGGCTCAGACTCACCTCAGGCGATCCGGTGACGCTCGATCCGCACCTCGCGACCGACGCGCTGTCCGCCGAGTACATCGTCGAGATCTACTCCGGCCTCGTCACGATCTCGCCCGACCTCGAGATCGTGCTCGACCTCGCCGAGAACGTCGAGATCACGGGCGGCGGTACCGTCTACACGTTTACGCTGCGCGAGGATGCGTTCTTCCACTCGGGCCGTCCGGTGACCGCCCGGGACGTCGAGTACTCGATTAACCGCGCGACCTCGCGCGAGCTGCAGTCCACGGTCGCCCGCGCCTACCTCGGCGACATCGTCGGCGTGCGCGAGCACATCGCCGGGCTCGCGGACGATGTCTCCGGCCTCGAGGTGATCGACGACCGCACCATCCGCTTCACGCTCGACGCCCCGAAGCCCTTCTTCCTCGCGAAGCTCACGTACCCGACCGCTTTCGTGGTCGACCAGCAACAGATCGAGTCGAACCCCCGCAACTGGACCCGCAAGCCCAACGGCACCGGGCCGTACAAGCTTCAGGAGTGGCGCCTCAGCGAGCGCATCATCCTCGAGTCCAACCCGCGCTACTACCTCGGAGAGCCGCCACTCGCCGAGGTGCTGTACACACTCTCGGGGGGCTCCGCGCTGACCCGCTTCGAGAACGACGAGCTCGACGTCGCGAACGTCGGGCTCGACGACATCGAGCGCGCCCGCGACCCCTCCAGCAACCTCGGTCCGCTCTACAGCTTCTGGCCCCAGTTCACGATCTCGTACTTCGCGTTCTCGACCGAGACGCCGCCGTTCGACGACGTCAACGTGCGCCGCGCGCTCGGCCTCTCGATCGATCGCGCGAAGATCGCCGAAGTGACCTTCAACAACATGCTCAGGCCGGCGACTGGCATTCTCGCCCCGGGCCTCCCCGGCTACACCGAGAACGACAAGACCTTCCAGTTCGACCCGGATGCGGCGCGCGCGGCCCTCGCTGCCTCGAAGTACTCCGTCGAGAACGGCCGCCTCGTCGGTCCGGACGGCCCGGTCTCGATCGTGATCACCGAGGTCGGGGCGGGCGCCGCCGCCGCGATCGACACGCAGGCGTTCCTAGAACAATGGCGCACCGAGCTCGGCCTCGACATCGAGATCCGCCAGACCGACTTCGCGACCTTCCTCGCGGAGCAGGACGCCGGCGAGCTCCAGATGTTCAACGCCGGCTGGATCATGGACTACCCCGACCCGGAGGACATCCTCGATCTGAAGTTCCACTCCAACTCACAGCTCAACGACTTCGACTACAACAACCCCGCGGTCGACGACCTCCTGGAGCGCGCCCGCACTGAGCTCGATCCGGAACTCCGGTTGCAGCTGTATCGCGACGCGGAAGAGCTGATCATCGATGACGCTGCCTGGCTGCCCCTCTACTTCTCGCAGGCGCACATCGTCGTGAACGAAGCGGTCGCCGGGTGGTTTGAGCCGCCGATGGTGATTCCACGTCTCCGCTTCGTCGAGGTCGATCGCTAGCCGCCCCGCGGCGCGGCGGACCCTATGGGTACCTACGTCGTCCGTCGTCTGCTCTGGGTCCCCTTCATCCTGCTCGGCGTCACCTTCTTTACCTTCTCGATCACCCGCTTCGGCCCCGGCGACCCGCTGGTGGTGGCCGCCGGTCAGATCCGCGACGAGGAGATCCTCGCTCAAATCCGCGAGGACCGCGGCCTCGACGGCAACGTGGTCGAGCAGTACGTCACCTGGCTTTCCCGCTTTGTCCAGGGAGACTTCGGCGAGTCGTTCCTCCAGCGTGACTTCGAGATCACCGAGGTCATCCTTCCCAAGATGTGGGTCTCCGCCCAACTCGGCTTCGTCGCGCTCTTGATCGTTTTCGCGCTGGGCATCCCATTGGGCTTGCTGGCGGCGCGGGCGAACGGCACCTGGCTCGACCCGCTCGTGATCGGCGCGCTCCTCTTCCTCCAGGCGATCCCTGTCCTCGTGATCATCCCGCCGCTGCTCTGGCTCTTCGCCTTGAAACTCGACATCTTGCCGACTGGTGGCTGGGACGGTCTGTTCGATATCTGGTGGATCGGCGGCGTGGTCGCGGTGCCGATTCCCGATCCGCACCTCTATCTGCCACTGCTCACCTTCACGCTGCCCGGCCTCGCCGGTGTCGCCCGACTGATGCGGATCTCGGCGCTCGAGGTAGGGCGCGAGGACTACATCCGCACGGCCCGCGCCAAGGGCCTGTCCGAGACGCGCGTCTCGTTCCGCCACGTCCTCCCCAACTCGCTGCTGCCGATCGTCACCGTCGTTGGCTTCGCCCTCGCCGGGATCATCGAGGGCGCGTTCTTCGTCGAAACCCTCCTGGGCATCCCGGGCATCGGCCGCCTGCTCTTCGAGGCGGTGTCCAGTCGCGACTACGACATCATCCTCACCACGACCGTCATCTTCGCCACGGTGTTCGTGGTCATGAACCTCCTTGTTGAGCTCACCTACGCATTCATCGACCCGCGCGTCCGACTCGGCGCGTCCCGCTGATGGCCGTCGAAACCGCCGCTCCCAGCGCAACCCGGCGGACCGTCGCTGGCCGCAGTGAGTGGGCGCTGCTCTGGGAGCGGCTCAGGAAGAAACGCCTCGCGATGATCTCGCTCACCGTGATTATCGTGATCTATGGTTCCGGCCTGCTGGCGCCATTCATCGCTCAGGACTACCGTGCGGTCGACCTCGACCGCGGCCTCGAAGGCCCGAGCGCCGATCATCTGCTTGGCACCGACCGCCTCGGCCGCGACATGCTCAGCCGCGCCATGTACTCCGCCCGGACCACGCTCATCGTTTCCACCGCCGTCATGATCAGCGGCTCGCTGATCATCGGGAACGGGCTCGGCCTGCTCGCCGGATACAAGGGCGGCTGGATCGACAACCTGATCATGCGCGTCGGCGAGATGTTCTCCGCCCTGCCCGCACTGCTGATGCTGATCCTGATCAACGTCTCCGTCGGTGACCGGGTACAAGAGGGCGTCCGCTGGATCGAGGATCACAGCTCCCTCAACAACCTCGTCGCCACTGGATTCGCCTCCTACCTCACCGTCTTTGGCGCCCTGTCGCTGTTCTTCTGGGTCGGCACCGCGAGGATCATCCGCGCTCAGGTGCTCCAGCTGCGCGAACGCGAGTACATCATGGCCGCCGAGTCGCTGGGGGCTTCGCCGCGACGCATCGTCGTGCGGCACTTGCTCCCCGGCGTCTCGTTTCTGATCGTGCTGCAGATCTCGGCGACGCTTGGCGGGATCGCCGGATCCGAAATTTTCCTCTCCTGGTTCGGCGTCGGCGTGCAGCCCCCGGCGCCCTCGTTCGGCGACATGCTGTTCCAGGCGTCGAGCGTGCGCACATTCCAGACGCACCCGCACCTGCTGCTGGTCCCCGGCGTGATCGTGACGTCGCTGCTGTTCGCGTTCGCCCTCCTCGGCGACGCGCTCAACGACGCGATCGCTTCGCGCTAACTCTGGCCGAGGCCCGGCCCCGCTCCCCTGAGAGGGAGCCCGGATCGCGCGATGTTATACTGCCCATTACCGTCTCAGGCCCGTCATCTGGGAGTTTTCAGCGATACGAGGGCGTCTCCGCGGACGTGACGGTTGAAGGTGTACGCGTGGCTGTAACGACCGAAAAACTCGAGGGCTCGCTCGTCCAGCTCGACATCGAGGTCGACGACGATCGCCTCGAGGGCGAGATGGCGAAGGCCGTCAACCGCATCTCCAAGCAGGTGAAGATCCCAGGCTTTCGGCCGGGCAAGGCGCCCCGAAAGATCGTCGAGCGCCACGTCGGATCCGGGATGATCCTCCAGGAAGCGCTCGACAAGCTCGTCCCCGACATCTACCAGGAGGCGGTCGAGGCCGAGGAGATCGAGGTGATCGACCAGCCCGAGATCGAGCTCACCTCGACCGAGCCGCTCGTCGTCCGCGCGACCGTGCCCGTGCGTCCCGAGGTGGACCTGGGCGACTACCAGTCGATCCGCGCCTCGCGTCCCGAGGTCGAGGTGACTGACGACGAGCGCGAGGGCGCGCTGACGGAGCTACGCCGTCGCTTCGCGATGCTCGAGCCCGTCGACCGCCCGATTGAATGGGGTGACACCGTCCGCGCCGACGTGAAAGTAGAGATTGAGGGCGAGGACGCGCCGCACGAAGAGTCCGACGCCGAGTTCGCGGTTCGCGAAGGCGGCGTCGTGCTGCTGCCGGGGTTCGTCGAGGAGCTGCTCGGTCGCGAGCGCGGCGGTCCGCAGGAGTTCGCGGCAACGCTGCCCGACGACGATCTTCCGGAGAATCTCGCCGGTAAGGAAGCGTCGTACGTGATCACCATCCACGAGGTAAAGCAGGAGATCCTGCCGGACGCCGCCGACGCCTTCGCCGTCTCGCTCGATGACGGCTTCGAGACGCTGGAGGAGCTGAACGAGCGGATCGACAGCGACTTGAACGCCCAGAAGGACGCGGCGATCCGCGACGAGTACCACAACGAGATCGTGGACCTGCTGGTGGCGCGCGCCAGCGTCGACTTCCCCGAGGTGATGATCGAGCGCGACATCGATCGCCTGATCGACATCGAGTCCAACCACGCCTCTCACACCGAAGAGGGTCTGCAGCAGTGGCTTGAGACCACGGGGCAGACGACCGACGAGGTCCGCGACCGCCTCCGTGACGGAGCGGAGCAGAGCGTGCGCCGCGCCCTGATCCTCGGCGAGCTCGCGACGACCGAGGAGATCGAGGTCGACGACGAGCGGGTGACCGAGGAGATCGACACGCTGGTGCAGGGGATGGCCGGCGGCGAGGAAGCCGCCGAAGAGCAAATGGCCTCGGTCCGCGGGCTGGTCGACACCCCCGAGGGCCGCGCCTCGATCTCGAACCGGCTGCTGACGCAGCTGACGCTCGAGCGCCTCGAAGCGATCGCGTCAGAGCCAGAAGCCGAGGATGGCGACGAGCCGGCGCGCGGTCGCCGGCGCGGCCGTCGCCGCCGTAGTGGGGGCGACCCTGACTCCGCGGACGAACAACCCGCAGCATCCGTTGACGACTCCGTCAGCGAACCCGGGACCGAAGACGATGAACCGGGCAACGACCCTGAGCGAATCCGGAGTTGATCGACCGACGATCAGCACACTGGGAAGGTCTGACTCGATCATGACGTACAGCGCGCCGCGCCCGGAGGACTTCTCACCGGGCTTCCTCAAGCCAGAGAACATCGTGCCGATGGTCGTAGAGACGAGCGCGCGCGGTGAGCGGGCCTACGATATCTATTCGCTACTGCTCAAGGAGCGGATCGTCTTCCTGGGAACGGGGATCGATGATCAGGTGGCGAACAGCATCGTGGCGCAGCTGCTGTACCTGGATCGGGAGGACCCGGATCGCGACATCTCGATGTACATTCACTCCCCCGGTGGAATGGTGTACGCGGGCCTCGCAATGTTCGACACCATGAACCTCATTCGCTCGGAAGTCTCGACGATCGCCGTCGGCGTCACCGCCTCGATGGGGACGGTGCTGCTCGCGGCCGGAGCGAAGGGCAAGCGGTTCGCGTTGCCGAACGCGACAGTGCACATGCACCAGGCGCTGGGTGGCGGATCCGGCCAGGCGACCGACGTCCAGATCCAGGCCCAGGAACTGATGCGCAACAACCAGAAGATTCGCCAGATTCTCGCCGACTCGACCGACCAGCCGATGGAGCGCATCGAGCGCGACACGGACCGAGACTTCTACATGTCGGCGGATGAGGCGCACGCGTACGGCCTGATCGACGAAGTGCTGGCGAAGCCCGAGTAACGACTCGGGATCGCCTGACGGAAGCGGACCGGAGGATCGATGGCCGGATCGACGCGCAGCAATCGGGTGCAGTACAACTGCTCCTTCTGCGGGAAGAGCCAGGATCAGGTGAAGCGCCTGATCGCGGGCCCTGGCTCCGTCTATATCTGCAACGAGTGCGTCGATCTGTGCCAGGAGATCATTTCCGAGGAGACGCAGACCGGGAAGTCCGGCGGCAAGACCGCCGACCGGAAGGTCCGCACGCCCGCCGAGCTGGTCAGCCAGTTGGACGAGTACATCGTCGGCCAGGACCACACGAAGCGCGTCCTCTCGGTGGCGGTCTACAACCACTTCAAGCGCGTCGACGCGCCGGCCCAGACCGACGTCACCCTCGAGAAGTCCAACATCCTGCTGATCGGCCCGACCGGGACCGGCAAGACCGAGTTCGCGCGCACGCTCGCGCGCGTCCTGGACGTACCCTTCTCGATCGCCGACGCGACGGCCCTGACCGAGGCCGGCTACGTCGGCGAGGACGTCGAGAACATCCTGCTCCACCTGATCCAGTCGGCCGACTTCGACATCCAGCGCGCCGAGCGCGGGATCGTCTACATCGATGAGATCGACAAGATCGCTCGCAAGAGCGACAACCCCTCGATCACCCGCGACGTCTCCGGTGAGGGCGTGCAGCAGGCGTTGCTGAAGATCATCGAGGGTTCGGTCGCCAGCGTGCCGCCGCAGGGCGGGCGCAAGCACCCGCACCAGGACTTCATCCAGATCGACACCTCGAACATCCTGTTCATCTGCGGTGGCGCGTTCGAGGGCCTGGATCAGGTCGTTGGCAGACGGACTGGCAAGGGGTCGCGCGCGCTCGGCTTTGCCGGCGTGGATCGGACCGAGGCCGAGCTGGAGGCCGAGCGCCAGCAGATCATCGGCGACGTGACGCACGACGATCTGCTCCAGTACGGCTTGATCCCCGAGTTCGTCGGACGGCTGCCGGTCGTCTCCGTGCTCGATCCCCTCGACATCGAGATGATGACGATGATCCTGACCGAGCCGCGCAACGCCGTCGCTCGCCAGTTCCAGCGCCTGTTCCATATGGACGACGTCGAGCTGATCTTCAGCGAAGAAGCCCGCCGCGCGATCGCCGAGGAGGCGCTCGGGCAGAAGACCGGCGCCCGCGGCCTGCGCACGGTCGTCGAGGAGCTGCTGCTCGACGTGATGTTCGAACTGCCTTCGCGAGGTGACGTTCGCAAGTGCGTCATCTCTGAGGAGACGGTGACCCAGCGTCGCCGTCCGCTGCTGGCCACGGAGTCGGGCCAGCCGGTGCTGACGGCCGAGTCGGACGAAGACGACGTGGACGAAGAGACGGTCAAGGAATCCGCGTAGCGCCATCCGGCCAGCTCGGATACGCCGAACCCGGTAACATCCTCGCGCCTTGATTCGTGCCGCCTCCGGTCGGGTGGCTCAACGCCCTCTTCGGGTGAGCGAGATCGCGAGGCGACCCTGGATGACGGCGTCCACGGATACTCCGCCTGTGCCCGCCCTCCGACCGAGGCAGCGCGGCGCCGCGAAGCGCCGTCTCGACGATCTGCTTGTCGACCGCGGTCTCGCCGTTGACCGTGATCGCGCTCGTGCGCTGATCCTGGCCCGCGCCGTGCTCGTCGACGGTCAGGTCGCGCTGCGTGCGGCCGCGCCGATCGCCTCGGACAGCGAGCTCGCGCTGAAGCAGGGCGCGGCGTTCGTCAGCCGAGGCGGCGACAAGCTCGCGCACGCCCTCCAGCGGACCGACCTTCCGGTCGAGGGCCGGCGCTGCCTCGATATCGGCGCAGCGACGGGTGGATTCACGGACTGCCTGCTGCAGCGGGGCGCGGCACACGTCGTCGCGGTCGATGTCGCCTATGGAGAGATCGTCCCGAGCCTGCGGAACGACGTGCGCGTGACCGTGCTCGAACGCACCAACGCGCGCGATCTCGAGCCACTCGAGGTGCCCGCCGACCTGGCAGCGATCGACGTGTCGTTCATCTCGCTGACGGCCGTCTTGCCCGCGATCGCCCGCTCGCTGCGTCCCGCCGCAGACGTGCTGGCCCTCGTCAAGCCGCAGTTCGAGGCGGAGCGTCGCGACGTGGAACGCGGCGGCGTGGTGCGCGCCTCGGACGAGCACGCACGTGTCGTCGCGCGCCTGGCGTCGTGGGCGCTCGACCACGGGTTCCGCGTCCGCGGGGTGGTGCGATCGCCGCTGCTGGGCCCCGCCGGCAACCGCGAGTTCTTCCTCTGGTTCCGCCTGGCCGAGGCTGGCGCTTCGTGACCGGAGTCGCCTCGCCGCGGCGGATCGCCTTCTGCTTCAACCCGGCGGTCAGCGGCGCGGGCGATCTCTCCGGCGCACTGGCGGCGCAGGCCGAGGCGATCGATCGTCACGCCTGGCTCGGCTCGCTCCCCGATCCGAGCGAAGGGCCGGCCGACGACTTTCGGCGCCACCTGGAGGAGTCCGACTTGCTCGTCTGCGTCGGCGGCGACGGGACCGTCCTGCACGCCTCGGAGCATGCGGCGGCGACCGGCACGCCTGTGTTCGGGGTGCGAATGGGCCGTCTCGGGTTCCTCAGCGAAGTGACGGGCGAGGAGGCATCGGCGGCGCTGGCGCTCGTGCTCGATGGCGCGGGACGGCTCGAACGGCGCTCGACGGTCCGCGCGCAGGTGAACGGCGAAGACCCGAACTACGCGCTCAATGACGTCGTGATTGGGCGGTCGAGCCTGGGCCGCACGATCTCGGTCGGCGCGCGCGTCGATGGGGTGCTGCTCGCTGAGTACCGAGCCGACGCCGTGATCGTCGCCACGGCGACGGGCTCCACCGGTTACTCGCTGTCGGTCAACGGGCCGATCCTGCCGCCGGAATCGGACGAGATGGTCCTCGTGCCGGTCGCGCCCCACCTCACCCGCGCCAACGCGCTCGTGCTCCCGCCGGCCTGCGAGATCAGCCTCTACGTCGAGCGCGGCTACGAGGCGGTGTTGACCGTCGACGGCCTGCGCGAGCGCTCGCTCGACGCCGGATCGACGGTCTCGATCACACATGGCGATCGGCCGGTCGATTTCGTCCGCCTCGGCGGCCCGAACCAGTTCTACGCCAACCTCGCGCAGCGGCTCGGCTGGCTGCGTTCCGATCACGTGCTCGAGCAACCCGAGGCGTAAGGGCCCCTCGGGGCGCTCATGACGCTTCGCGCCTGATCGCGGGCGTGCCTCGGTCTATGCTGTCTCGATGACGAGCGAAACTCCTGCGGCGCAGGCGCCGGCGGCCGTTGTGCCGGCGACAGTGCAAGACGCTGCCGGCATCCACAAGCTGGTGAACTACTGGGCCGCCGAAGGGCAGATGCTGCCGCGCACGCTCGCCGAGACCTACGAGAACCTGCGCGACTTCTTCGTGATCCGCGAAGGCGACGAGGTGATCGCCTGCGCGGCGCTGCATATTATGTGGGCCGACATGGCGGAGCTGAAGTCGCTGGCAGTCGATCCCGAGATCCAGTCGCGCGGCCATGGGAGCTCCCTCGTTGCAGCCTGTGTCGAGGAAGGGCGGCGGCTCGGCATGCAACGGCTCTTTGCGCTCAGCTACCGCCCCGGCTTCTTCGAGCGACTCGGCTGGCAGCAGGCGGACGTGATGAACCTGCCGCGCAAAGTCTGGAACGAGTGCTACCGCTGTCCGAAGTTCCCCGGCTGCGACGAGATCGCGCTGACCTTTGACCTCGACTGATCCGAGTGTGACGGAGTCGGACGAGCCCGAGATCCCCGAAGTCGCCTCGTCTGAGGTGATCTTCGAGCACAAGATCATCCGGCTCGATCGGGACACGATCCGCTTCCGTGACGGGCACGAGGCCGAGCGATTGGTCGTCCGGCACCCCGGCGCCGTGTCCATGATCGTGATCGACGAGGAGGGGCGCTGGCTGCTCGTGCGTCAGTACCGGCATCCTGCCGGCAAGCCGCTGCTCGAGATTCCAGCGGGCACGCGCGAACCTGGCGAGCCGCCGGAGGTGACGGCGGCGCGCGAGGTGCGCGAGGAAACGGGCTACGCCGCGGGCTCGCTGGTGCACCTGGGTGGGGCGTGGATGGCGCCCGGCGTGTTCGGCGAGTACATGGAGTTCTACCTCGCGACCGAGCTCGAGCAGTCGCCGCTGCCGCAGGACGACGATGAGTACATCGGCGCGCCGGAGCGGATGACCGAAGCCGAGGTCGAGGCGGCGATCGCGAGCGGCGAGATCAGCGACGCGAAGACGATCGCGGCGATGACCTTGCTCCGGCTGCATCGCTCCGATCAACCCTAAGAGCGGTCGCTTGACCGTGCAGGGACGGCGACGCCGGGACCTCGCGGTGCGCTGGAACTGCAAGGCCGGGAAGTGCGGGTCATGCAGCGCCGAGGTGAACGGGTCGCCCAGGACACGTCAATCACCAGATCGCGGGTCCATGCGCTGCATGCACTGCAGCTCTGGAACGACGAGATCGCGAAGGCGATCCCCGAGATCAAGCTCAAGGAGCACGAGTCCGACGGCACGCACCGGATGGCTCAGATCGACGTCGACCGCGGGCAGGAGTCCCGGAAGTGCATCGAGTGCTTCATCTACCAGGACGGCTGCCACGTGATCCGCGATCACCCCGAGAACATGGACGCCCTCGCGGGGCCTTGGTTCTTCGTGCGCCTCGCCGCGGTCGCGATGCACCCGCTGGACACGAACCCGAAGGGCGCCACCGTCAAGCACAGCTTCGGCCTCGAGTACTGCAACATCACGAAGTGCTGCACCGACGTCTGCCCGGAGGGCATCCACACCACCGACAACGCGATCATCCCGCTCAAGGAGCGCCGCGTGGACGCCCACTACGATCCGCTGCGTGCCCTCGGACGGAGGTTGCTCGGCAAGAGCTAGCGGTACAACGAAGGCTCCTCGCGGACCCGCTGGGCCACGCGCGCGCTGACGTCCGACGTCAGGGTATAGCGCGTCGAGCGTCCCGCTCCGAGTCGGGTCAGGAAGCCGATCTCAACCTGGGCTCCGAGTTTCTCCACTGCCGTGCTCTGCGAGGTTCCGATCAGCTTCGCGTACGCTGATGAGGTGATCGGGCCCAGGTTCAAAAGATACCAGGAGAGCAACACCACGGCCTGATCCGTACCGCGCGTATCGCTGATCTCCTCCGCGGTACGGACGAGCCAGACCACCGATTGCTGCAGCTGGTCGATCGCGCGCCGCAACTGCCGTGTGTGGTATTCGATGAACCGGCTCGCATCCACCGTCTCGCGGAACGCCGGTCCCTGCGTCGCGCGAAGGGCGTCGAAGTACCCCTCTCCAGACGCGTGGATCGCCGAACTCACCGAGAGCATCCGCTCCACCGACCACCCCGTCAGGTCTAGCACCATGTCCGCCAGCAGCCGGGCGGTCCGTCCGTTCCCGTTCTCGAACGGATGGATGGCGACGAACGCGAAGTGCGTCAGCGCCGCCGCCACCGGCCCCGGCTCGTCCCGGCGCCACCGCTGCACGTCCTCGACGTACCCCACCATCAGCCTGGTGACCTCATCCGCCCGAGGGGGTTGATACAGCACCGCCCCGCGCCCTCGATCGGCGCGGATCGCCACCTCTGGCCCTCCGGGACGTCGGTACGTCCCACGTGACACGGCTCCGGGCTCCGTTGCGCCCTTCTGCAGCACAGAGTTCAGCGAGCGAATGGTCCCGCCGTCGACCACCATCGAGCGGTCTTCGGTGAGCTGGTAGGCGAGGTCGTACGCCTGAGCCAGGTTGTAGACCTCCAGCTCCTGCTGGTCGCTGGGTGCCAGCGTCCCTTCGACGATCGACGCCGTCTGCCCCTCTTCCACCTCGTTGCCCTCGATCGCGGTCGATCCCCGAGTCGAGAAGATCCGCGCCTGCCTCGCGAAGTAGTCCTCGAGCCCGCCAGGAATCAGGGCGCGCACCGCGTACCGCTCTGCATCGATCGCGTTCAGGTCTTCTTTGCACTCGTCGGAGAGCTCGTAGCTGAGCGTCAGCGGCATGGTCGATTAATCTCCTGATCTGGTAGATTAATCGAACTATCGCACAGTCCACATGATTAATCTACCGAACTGGTCGAGTAATCGATTAATCTCCCAATCTGCTAGTCGACCACCGTCCACTCGGCACCTGTCACGGCTTCGTCATCTCTTCGGGCTTGATCCACTCCGCGAACTGCTCGTCGGTCATCAGACCGAGGGCGGCGCCGGCTTCGCGGAGCGTCGAGTTCTCGTCGTAGGCCTTCTTGGCGATTTTCGCCGCGTTGTCGTAGCCGATGTGCGGGTTGAGGGCGGTCACGAGCATCAGCGAGGACTCCATCAGCTCGCGGATGCGGCCCTCGTTCGCCTCGATGCCGACGACGCAGTTGTCGGTGAAGGAGCGCGAGGCGTCGGCCAGCAGGCGGATCGACTGCAGGTTGTTGTAGGCGATCACTGGCTTGAAGACGTTCAGCTCGAAGTGGCCGGTCGCGCCGCCGACAGTGACGGCGACGTCGTTGCCGATCACCTGCGCGCAAACCATGGTCACCGCCTCGGACTGGGTGGGGTTCACCTTGCCCGGCATGATCGAGGAGCCCGGCTCGTTCGCCGGCAGGATCAGCTCCCCGAGGCCGGCGCGAGGGCCGGAGCCGAGCATCCGGATGTCGTTGGCGATCTTCATCAACGAGGTGGCCACGACCTTGAGCTGACCGGCCAGCTCGACCTGGGCGTCATGGGCGGCGAGCGACTCGAACTTGTTCGGCGCGGTGACGAAGGGGAGCCCGGTGTAGTCGGCGATCGCCCTTGCGATCCGCTCGGCGAACTCCGGGTGCGAGTTGAGGCCGGTGCCGACGGCGGTTCCGCCGAGGGCGAGCTCGTACAATCGCGGCAGCACGCCCTCGACGCGCGCGATGCCGTTGTCGAGCTGCTGCACGTAGCCGGAGAACTCCTGGCCCAGCGTGAGCGGCACGGCATCCATCAGGTGGGTGCGGCCGATCTTCACGATCGCGTCGAGCTGCTCGGACTTCGCCCTCAGCGCGTCGCGCAATGTCGCCAGGGCGGGCAGCAGCTCGTGTACCACCTGTTCGACCGTGGACGCGCTCATCGCGCCGGGGAACGTGTCGTTCGAGGACTGCGACATGTTCACGTGGTCGTTGGGGTGCACGGGATCCTTCGACCCGCGCTCGCCGCCGAGGGCTTCGATCGCGCGGTTCGAGATGACCTCGTTGGTGTTCATGTTGGTCTGGGTGCCTGAGCCAGTCTGCCAGACCACTAGCGGGAAATGGTCGTCGAGGGCGCCCGAGATGACCTCTTCGGCCGCGTCACGAATGGCGGATCCGAGATTCGCCTCGAGCATGCCCAGATCCTCGTTAACCTGCGCGCTGGCGTGCTTGACGATGCCGAAGCCGCGGATCAGCGGGCGCGGCATGCGCTCGGTGCCGATCTTGAAGTTCTCCAGCGAGCGCTGGGTCTGGGCGCCCCAGTAGCGGTCGGCGGGCACCTCGATGTCGCCCATGCTGTCGGATTCGGTGCGGGTCTGACCAGCAGGGGTCTGACCAGCGGGGGTTGGGGCGCGTGCAGCGACGTCCGTCATCGCGGTACCTCCGTGATGCTGTCTGGCGTGATGCTGTCTGGAACGAGTATGCGCTCGCTCAGGCGCTCGGGGTCGCCTCGACGAGCTCCTTGACGGCGTCGCCCGCGGCCTGGATCGCCTCGAGCTCGTCGCCGGCGAGGCCGATCTCGTAGACCTGCTGGATGCCGCTGGCAGCAAGGCGGAGCGGCACGCCGACGTAGGCGTCGGTGATCCCGTACTCGCCGTGGAGCAGGGCGCAGGCGGGGACGATCCGGTGCTCATCGAGGAGGATCGCCTCGATCATATCGACGAGCGCCGCGGCCGGGGCGAAGACGGAGCTGCCGGTCTTGATCAGGTCGACGATCTCCGCGCCGCCGCGCTTCGTGCGCTCGACGATGGCCCCGATCGTGTCGGCGGGCATGAGCTTCTCGAGGGGGACGCCGCCCACGGTCGCGTTGGAGACGATCGGGACCATGGTCGCCTCGGTATGACCGCCGAGCACCCAGGCGCTGACGTCGCGGACCGAGGCTCCGCTCTCCATCGAGATGAACGCGCGGTAGCGCCCGGTGTCGAGCAGGCCGCCCTGCCCGACGATGCGGTTGCTGTCGAACCCGCTGGCCTCGAGGGCGACGTGGCACATCGCGTCCATGGGGTTCGCGAGGATCACGAAGGTTGTGTCAGGCGACTGCTCGACGGCGCTCGCGACGACGGAGCGGACGATGCCCGCATTCGTGCCGAGCAGGTCTTCGCGGGTCATGCCCGGCTTGCGGGGTACCCCGGACGTCACGACCACGACGTCCGAGCGAGCGGTGTCAGCCCAGTCGTTCGTGCCGCGCACCGCGCTGCTGAAGTCGATCCAGGCGGAGCCCTGAGCGATATCGAGCGCGCGGCCCTGTGGGAGGCCCTCGACGATGTCGAAGAGCAGGACGTCGGCGTCTCCGTGGGCGCTGAGCACCTGAGCCGTCGCCGCGCCGGTGTTTCCGGCGCCGACAATCGTCACCTTCTTGCGCACGGTGATCCGTTTCCCTTCGTGCAGCTCCTCGCGATGCGCGGCGGAGGCTGTGAGTTGTTCGGCCCGCAGGCGCTAGTTCATGCGCGCCTGGAGGCCCTCGTCGAGCTTCGCGAGGAACTCGTTGGTGGTCTGCCACTCCTGATCCGGACCGACGAGGATCGCGAGATCCTTGGTCATGAAGCCGTCCTCGACGGTCTTGACGCAGACCTGCTCGACGGTGGTCGCGAAGCCGGCGAGGTCGTCGTGATCGTCGAGCTTCGCGCGGTGGGCGAGGCCTCGCGTCCAGGCGAAGATCGAGGCGATCGGTTCGTCGACGTCTCCAGGCCCTGCTGGTGCTGCCGGTAGTGGCGGGTGACGGTGCCGTGGGCGGCTTCGGCCTCGACGGTCTGTCCGTCCGGGGTCATGAGCACGGAGCTCATCAGGCCGAGCGAGCCGAAGCCCTGGGCGACGATGTCCGACTGAACGTCGCCGTCGTAGTTCTTGCAGGCCCAGACGATGCCACCGCTGCCCTTCAGGGCCTGGGCGACCATGTCATCGATCAGCCGGTGCACGTACCAGAGGCCGGCGGCCTCGAACCGGGTCTTGAACTCGGCGTCGTAGACCTCCTGGAAGAGGTCCATGAAGCGGCCGTCGTAGGCCTTGAGGATCATGTTTTTCGTGGAGAGGTAGGCCGGGAAGTTCTGCTGCAGCGCGTAGTGAAAGGAGGAGCGTGCGAAGCCGCGGATCGACTCATCGAGGTTGTACATCCCCATCGCGATGCCGGCGTCTTCGAACTGCATCACCTCGTACTCGACGGGGTCCCCGCCGCCCTTTGGCTCGAAGCGCATCGTGAGCTTGCCCGCGCCCGGCACGAGGAAGTCGGTCGCGCGGTACTGATCGCCGTGCGCGTGCCGACCGATGATGATCGGCTGTTCCCAGTTGGGGACGATTTTGGGGATGTTCGAGGCGATGATCGGCTCACGGAAGACGGTGCCGCCGAGGATGTTGCGGATCGTGCCGTTCGGGGAGCGCCACATCTGTTTGAGGTTGAACTCCTCGACGCGAGCCTCGTCCGGGGTGATGGTGGCGCACTTCACGCCGACGCCGTGGCGCTTGATCGCCTCGGCCGAGTCGATGGTGATCTGGTCGTCGGTTGCGTCGCGGGATTCGATGCCAAGGTCGTAGTACTCGAGGTCGATATCCAGGTAGGGGAGGATCAGGCGTTCGCGAATGAAGCCCCAGATGATCCTCGTCATCTCGTCGCCGTCGAGTTCGACGACGGGATTCTGAACCTTGATTTTCGCCATGGAGTACCTTCCGCTGCGCCTGGCATGACGGTACGCGGCGGGCGTACGGCCCCGTCGGGCGTGGTGCGAGTCTCAGAGGGTGCGGAACCCGCCGAAGTATACGCGGTCATCGGACTAGTTGTAGTTCCCAGGAAGGTTGTTCACAGCCTCTGGGGCGCGGGCGGCGCCGCCGTCACGCGCGAACTCGCGCAGGTGAAGCTCGACCTGCTCGTCAGAGGGGTAGCCGTAGTCGAGACGCTCGACGCAGCTCGCGACAGGCGTTGGCCACGGCCTCCAAGGACACACTGTACAAGTGGGTGTCAACGAAAAACGTGTGGATCTAGCAATGCGTGAGAACACGCGTTACCGTCTCGCCTTCAACGCCTACGTCGAGCAGGAGGGGTCCGAGCGCGGCCTCGAGCGCCTGGGTGCCCAGATCCGCGGTGATCCCGCGGCGTTTGGGCTGAAGCAGGCGCCGAGCCCGCGAACGCTGTTCATCGCGCCCGGCAGCCCCTGGGAGAACGGCTACGTGGAGTCGTTCAACGGGAAGCTGCGCGACGAGTGCCTGAACCTGGAGCGCTTCGACACGCTGCCCGAGGCGCAGGTGCTGGTCGAGCGTTGGCGCTGTGAGTACAACCAGCTGCGACCGCACAGCTCGCTCGGCTACCGGCCACCGCCACCAGATGCGGCTCCACAGCCGATTACCCCAGGACGGCTCGCACCCGTCCTGGCTCTAACTTAGGAGGCGGGGGCAGGTCACCTTGATAAATGACTGAGCGTCAGTCATAATGGCAGCGTCAACGGATAACGGATACCAGGAGGACGCCGTGCCTGCGGCGAAGCCTAGAAGAACCGAAAGCGAACCGGTTAGAAGAGCACAGCTACTCAAGGCAGCTCGGAAGGTATTTCGTGCGAAAGGATACGACGGAGCGAGCGTGTCTGAGATCGTGCGTGAGGCAGGGGTGGCCCAAGGGACTTTCTATCTCTACTTCCCGTCGAAGAGGGACGCCGCAGTATCGCTGCGGGGCGGCCTGATGGAGACGATGGCCATGGCGGCGGCAACCGCAGTGAGATCGCGCACGTCCTTCGAGGACCGACTCCGATCGCTGATCGCAGCAGGCTTCAAGGTCGCTCGAAAGAACCCTGACCTCTTGCAGTTGACTTTCATAGGAGCCGACGAAACACACTCGGAGATGCACAGCGAGTCCCAGGAGCACGCCTCGATCTTGACAGCTCTTACGGATCTCTTCAGGGGCGCGGTCGACACGGGAGAGATGGAGCCGATGGATCCGGAGATCGCCGCGCGGTTGGCTATTGGCCTGCTTCAGCATGCCATGGTTGAGGCCTTTGTCTTTGGCGATGGAGAAGAATCTAGCCAGCTTGAGCAAGGTGTTTCCGCACTGCTGCTCAATGCGCTAACACGAAGAACCGATTAGGAAGCGTGCATCGTAGTGACTGATCGTGAAGCATACTTCCTGGGGATAGACGGGGCAGTCTTTTGGCCAGGCATGATCATCCGGCCTACCGATCACAAGGGAGCGGCAACGAGGCTACTCTTTTTTTGGGCAGTGATGACTGATAGTCAGTCATCACTGCCGCCGATGAACCCTGCCGCGGCTCGATTTCGGGCGGTAGCAGGTAGACCCGACGACAAGGACCAGGAGGGTAAGCCACGGTGCAGCGCTTTTTCATCAACATTACTCGCCACCTTCGAGGCGGCACCCGACGAGGTCTGAGTCAGTACCGAAGCCAAGTGGCAACCAGAGAGAGACAGGCTCATGAACATCGCAGTCGACCAGTTTGACAAGGGGCTGGCCGTCCTGACGCACGCCGCGCTTCCCGCCGAGGGCACGCCGCTGGTCCTCACGCACGGCTTCGCTCGGAGCTGGCGCGATTGGGAACCACTGATGGTCCAGCTGGCGCAGATCGGACCCGTTCACGCCCTCGAGGCGCGCGGCCATGGCGCCTCGGCGCGGGTGCCTCTCGGGTACGAGGTCGCGGACCATACCTCGGATCTGCTGTTGTTTCTTCAGGCGCACGTGGTTACACCGGCGATCCTCGTCGCGCATTCGGCGTCCTCGTTCGTCGCTCTGAGGGCGGCGGTGCGTCGGCCCGATCTGGTGAGCGCGGTCGTCCTCGAAGACCCGCCGCTCTACGTATCCGAGCGCGGCATGCCGGAAGCCATGCGCCAGGCGTTCGAGGGCATGGTCCAGCTCCTGCGTTCGGAGATGTCGCACGAGCAGATCGTGGAACTGATCGATTCCCCGCGCGACGAAGCGATGGCGGAGACCGACCTCGACGCGTACGAGCTCTTCCTTGAGACGTGGGTCGGAGTCTCACAGGGTGTCGATCGACTGCTGCGCCGGCTCGCGCAGCCGCTGCTCGTGCTCCACGGAGAGCCGGAGCGCGGCTCGATGTTGCCTCCCGAGGACCGCAGACGCCTCGTCACGCAGCATCCCGCGGCCCGCTTCGCACCCGTGGCCGGGGCGGGTCACTACCTGCACGCGGCGGCGCCCGAGCGTTTCGTCGAGATCATCTCGGCGTTCGTAGAGGGACTGGATGATCGGCACAGCGCTCTTCGATCTCTCGGAGCACGCGCTGAGCGTCAACGCGATGCGCCTCTACACGGACGTCAGCGTCTTCACGTCACCAAATGAAGTCCACGGTTCCAGCGGGCAAGGTCGATTCCGCCGCCGGTGCCAGAAACAAGGAGAGACCGATGGCCACCACAACATTGGACCGCTCACCCGAGGCTCCCAGCGCAGCTGATCCGCGCCGCTGGTGGGTGCTCGCGGTGATGTCGCTCAGCATTTTCATGATTTTCGTTGACAACACGGTCGTGAATACAGCGATCCCCTCGATCGCGCGCGACCTCGAGGCCTCGACGAGCACCCTGCAGTGGGTCGTCGATGGCTACACGCTCGTCCTCGCCGCGCTCCTACTCACCGGCGGCACGATCGGTGACCGCTTCGGCCGGCGCCGCTCGATGACGATCGGCATGGTCGTCTTCGGACTCGCCTCGGTCGGCGCTGCGCTCTCCTCGAGCGCCGGTACGCTCATCGCGTTCCGTGCGCTGCAGGGCGCCGGCGCTGCGCTGGTGATGCCGGCGACGCTGTCGATCCTGACCGACGTCTTCCCGCGCGAGGAGCGCGCGAAGGCGATCGGTATCTGGATCGGGGTCGGCGGCCTCGGCATCGGTTTCGGTCCGGCACTGGGCGGCTATCTCGTCGACCAGCTGAGCTGGGCCGCAGTGTTCTGGCTGCACATCCCCGTCGTCGCGATCGTGCTGATCGGGCTGACGCTGGTCGTCCCGGAGTCGAGTGCCAGCCGCGCCCGCCGCCTGGACATCCCGGGCGCCGTGCTCGCCACCAGCGGCCTGCTCGCTATCGTCTACGCCATCATCCAGGGCCCCGAGGCGGGTTGGGCCTCGCCTGAGATCATCGGCGCCTTCGGCCTCG
This sequence comes from Dehalococcoidia bacterium, assembly GCA_965248675.1. Taxonomy (GTDB): domain Bacteria; phylum Chloroflexota; class Dehalococcoidia; order UBA2979; family UBA2979; genus UBA6627. The sequence goes on along the minus strand of CBDFJZ010000008.1, from coordinate 102,518 downwards.
GCACGCTCGCGCTCGTCGCCTTCGCGGCCGTCGAACTGCGCAGCGACCAGCCGATGCTGCCGCTGCGCTTCTTCCGCAAGCGCGACTTCACCGGCGCCGTCCTGATCATCGGCATCGTCTTCTTCGCGATGTTCGTGACCTTCTTCTTCCTGACCCAGCTGTTCCAGCTGGTTCAGGGGCGCAGCCCGTTCGAGGCCGGCCTGCTCATCATCCCGGTCGCGCTGGCGATCATGGTGGCGGCTTCGATCTCCGGCGTGCTGGTCCAGCGCACCGGGCCTCGGATCCTGGTACTGGGCTCGCTCAGCGCGGTGATCCTCGGGATGCTGGCGTTGACGCAGCTCGACGCGGACTCCTCGACGCTGCAGGTTGCGGCGACACTGTTCTTCTTCGGGATCGGTGCCGGGCTCGCCGAGACGCCGCTCACCGACACGGTGATGGCCGCGGTGCCGGTGGACGACGCCGGTATCGGCTCCGCGATCAACGACGTCTCGCGCGAGCTGGGCGGCGCGCTCGGCATCGCTCTGATCGGCTCCATCGTCAACGGCTTCTACCGCTCGAACGTCGCGGACGCTCTGGCGGGGCAAGCGCCGGCCGAGGTGATCGAGGCGGCCCGCGAGAGCGTCGGAGTGGCCACGATCACCGCGGCCCAGCTCTCGCCCGAGCTGGCCTCCACGGTGACGTCCGCCGTCAACCAGTCGTTCATCGACGCCATCGGTGCGGGCTTCATCGTCAGCATCGCGTTCCTCATCGGCGGACTGGCCATCGCCGCGCTGATGCTGCCGAACCGCATGCGCGAGACGCAGGCGGTGGCGGCACCCGCGCTCCAGCCGGCCATCGCCGAGGCGCCGCCCTCGATGGCGCCGATGGGCGCGGTCGACAGCGGATCGGTGGCTGCGGAGACCGAGGCCACGTAGCCACCACGACTACTCGACCCGAACGAGGCCGCCATCCCCCGGGGGACGGCGGCCTTTCGGTGCCTCGGTCTCGCCGTGCCCCGTTGCTCACCCACACAGCAGTAAGAAGCGCCGATCGAAGTCGGCCGGCGTTTTGAGCGGATCGGCCAGCGGGCGCCCGGCGTAGGCGATCATCGGCCGCGCCTCCTCTTCGAGGACCATGTCGCGCCGCACGTAGGGAGCGCGGCGCCTGCGTCCTCCCACCGGTCGACCAGCTTACTCACCGGCGGTCGGAGCAGGAGGTGCCACGAGCGAGCCACTCTGAATCGAGCGGTCCCGCTGCGGGATGCTCACAGGCGACGGATTCTCCCGGCTCCGAGCGCGAATCGGAAGATCGCGGCGCGGAGTACGCCGTCGAGGCGGCGCGCGAACGGCGTGTAACTCCCCGTAGGCTGTACGAACCGTGCAACAGCTATGGAGGCCGCTCGACGAAGGTCGATTGACGACCCTGCCGATCCAGATCGTGATGCGGTGGGTGCTCGTGGCCGTGTCACTCTTCCTCATCAATTACGAACCCGGGACGTCCCCGACCGCGCGCGTCATTCTCAACGTGCTCGTGCTCGGTGGTGCGGCGTTCAACGGATTCATGCAGTGGCGTCTGCGGCGGCGGGCCGGCATGGTCACGGCGCTGCCGATCGCGCTAGCCCTGTACGACGTCACGGCGATCACCACCGCGGTCGGGGTCGTCGACGGCCTCGACAACAGCGCCTTCGTGCTCTACTACCCGGCGCTGTTGGCGTTCACGCTCGTCTTCGCGGGACGCTGGAGCCTTGTCTACGCCGCGATCACGATCGGCGCGTACGTCGCGGTCATCTCCGTGCACGAGAGCTTCGACCCAAACAACGCGACCGACGTGAAGCACGTCGTGTCCCGCGTCGCCACAATGGCGAGCACGGTGCTGATCGCGAACCTCGTCGTCGGCATCGAGCGCGCCCGCCGCGAACGGGCGGTCACTGAGGCACTGGCGGCGTCGGCCGAACGCGAGCGAGTCTCGAACGCGCTCCACGACAGCGTCGCCCAGAGCGTCTACATGCTGACGATGAACCTCGAGGCAAACGCGAGCCTGGTCGAGAACGAGATCGACCACCCGACGCTCTACGAGCGCATGCAGCTGCTGGTCCAGATCGCCCGACGCGCGCTGCTCGAAACGCGGAGCCTGCTCTTCAACCTCGAACCCCCGCTCTCGGGCGACGAAGCGCTCGCCGACCTCGTGCGGCGCCATGCGGAGGAATTCGGCGCGGTCACGGGTGTGCAGGTGGCGCTTGAGCGCGACGGAGCGGGCGAGTGGGTGAGCCCGGAGACCACCGTCGAGGTCTATCGCATCGTTCAGGAGTCGCTCGCGAACGTCTACCGGCATGCCGGAGTCGATGCGGCGGTGGTACGAGTGCAGGGTGGGCCGCCGTTAATCGTCGAGGTCGCGGACCAGGGCGTAGGCTTCGATCCGCCGGGGCGCGAGTCGGGCCGCGGGCTGGCCGGCATGCATGAGCGCGCCAAGCGCATCGGCGCCGCGCTCACGGTTTCGTCGACCCGCGGCGGGGGTACCACGGTGCGGCTGGAACTCGCGGGACTGGACTGACGAATGGATCGTCGCATCCGCGTGATGATCGTCGACGACCACGAGGTGGTGCGGCTCGGGCTTCGCGCGCTGTTCGAGCTGGAAGCCGACCTCGAGGTGGTCGCGGAGGTCGCGAGCGGCGAGGCAGCGACGGGCGAGGCGGAGCGCACGCGCCCGGACGTGGTGGTGATGGACGTGCGCATGGGCGCGATGAACGGCATCGAAGCATGCCGTGCGCTCAGAGAGCGGCTGCCCGACGTCGGGGTGTTGATGCTCACCTCCTTCGGGACCGAAGAGGCGGTGTTGGCCGCGATCATGGCCGGTGCCGCGGGGTTCCTGCTGAAGAACACCGGCCGCGACGAGCTATTGCGTGCGGTGTGCGCCGTCGGCGCGGGCGGTTCATCGCTTGACCCGACGGTGACCGGCGCGGTCATGCGGCGGCTGGCTGAACTCGCCGCGAGTGCCGAGGACCCGCGTCTGGCCAAGCTTTCAGCGCGCGAACGTGAGGTGCTACAGCTCGTAGCCGAGGGCCTGACGAACCGAGAGATCGCTGAACGGCTGGTGATCTCGGCAGTGACGGCGCGCAATCACGTGAGTCACATCCTGAACAAGCTCGGGATGCATCGCCGGACGGAGATCGCGGCGTTCGCCGCATCACTCCGCCCGGCCTAACGCAGCAGTCACCCTCTAATACGCCACGACGCCCAGCTCACGGCCGTGGGAACACACCACCACTCGCCGTCCGCGCGCCTCGCTGCCCAGCAGATCGAGCAGCTCGTCGATGTCGGCGTCTGGTGGCAGGCCTGTCACTGGCTCAGTCTCCTGCACCTGGCTGTCGAACGACGCACGGAGCTCGGCCATCAGGCGCGGCCGGTCCGCTCCCGGGACAACGAGGATCGACTGTGGTCCGGCGCGGCGCTCTGTGGGCTCGCGCTTCGGCAGCGCGCGCCGGTCGCTGGCGAGCACGAACCAGTGGTACACGGCAGCGATGGTCGCGCTGGCGAACAGCGCCAGCGGCCAGCGCACGTCGCGCAGCGTGTCGCCCGACATCGAGCTTTCGAGTCCAGCCTCAAACACTTGGTAGAGCGCGATCGACATGGTGGTGATCATCACCGCGGCCGCCACGCCGAACGTCCCGAAGAGGTAGACGCGCCGCGACACTGCCTCGCGCTCAACGACTGGATCGGCCGCGACGGCGGCGCGCACGCCCGACCAGTAGCGCAGCCAAGTGGCACCGCCAACGCCGATGAGCGACAGCACGAGTGCCGCACGATCGGGAGCGATCAGGTCGCTACCGCGGCCGTCGCCAGCATTCGCCAGGGCCTCCAGCGGCAGCGTCAGCAAGGCGGCCACACCGCCGGCCAACGTGACGAGGCCCGCTGCCGCGACGAGGTAGCGGTAGACGCGCTCTGGCTCGCTGAGTAGGGCTGGACCTCGCACCAGCGCGAAGCGGTGATAGGCCCACACCACCACGCCAGCTGCCGCGGTCGCGATCAGCATCGGCAGCGGCTCGAGCTCACCAGCGGCGGCCGAGCGATCGGCGCCGTCCAGCAGCCATTCGAGGGAGACGTATGCGCCACGGCCCAGCGCGATCAGCGTTGCAGCAATGGCCGCCGGCATCACGAGCAGGAACACGGTGATCAACCAGAGCAGAGACTGGCGATCCGCTTGCACGCGCCGCCAGTGGTAGAGCCAGACTCCGCCACCGGCCACCGCCGCGACCGATCCACTGCGACTGGCGTCCGTCCAGCGCCAGCCATCGAACCCGCGAACGCCCGTGAGGAACCACTCCTGGTAGGCAGACTGGAGCAGCTCGCCAACAGCGAAGACGCCTCCGATCGCGAGGAAGCCGAGCGCAAGCGTCGAGGCGCCGTAGCGGTAGAGGCGCTCGAGCTCGTCCAGCGCGGCGGTGCGGACGGCCTCGCGTAGCGCGACGGACTCGTGGACCGCCCACAGCAACGTCCACGCGAGCAAGGTGCCCCACGCCGCTGACGAGACCAGGCCGCCACCGAGGGCGTCCGGGACGGCAATGACCGCTGCCGTCAGGGCGACGGTCAAGGCCACCATCCGGGTGGCGACGAAATACGATCGGCGCAGCTCGGCGCGAGACTCCGCGGGGTCCGCCCGCGTCACACGTCCGACCACGTACCAGAGCGCACCCCAGGTCGGCACACCCACCACCGAGAGCGCGAGCGCCAGCGCGAGCCTCGAGTCGTCGCCTGAGCGGTCGGAGGCGCCGCGGATCGCATCGATCGCCTCGCCGCCGAGCATTGAGAGTCCCGTCGTGGCGACCATGGCGGCCACGAAGAGCAGGCCGTACATGAACAGGCGTCGTACGGCGCCGATGCCCGCGTCCTCGGGCGCGGCGACCCGGCGCGAACGCCGCCAGCTCACGATCGTCCAGATGATTAGCCCAAGCAGCGCGAGCGGGAGCAGGTTGCCGATGATCGCGACGATGAACATGAGGGCCTCCGTGCGGTGAACCGTTCCGAGTCACCACGATTTCATCCACGACCCAGGGTCGCATCGTGCAGATGCACCATTTCGGATGGTTCGTTGCGCTGCCGCTGCTCGCGGTGCTGGCGCTGGCCGCGCGACCGTCTGCTGGCGACGTGGGAGTGGCCGCTCAAGCTCTGGCCGCCGCCACGATGACGCTAGCGCCGGCCTGGTCGGGATGCGTCTGTGACACGGGGGTGCGGAACTGGCCGAGCACGCGGTGGCCCACCGTGTCCATCGCCGGCCAGACGCCGTTCGCGGAGAGGTCGGTGCAGCGATCCCAGTTGGCCGGATCGATCGTCCAGCGGCGCAGGCCGCAGGCGGGACGGCGATCCTCGAGCGGCGTCTCGGGCAGCGGGCGCCCGGCGTAGGCGATCATCGGCCGCGCCTCCTCTTCGAGGACCATGTCGCGCCGCACGGAGCGGAGCGTGGCGCCTGCGTCCTCCCACCGGGCGACCAGCGGCGCTCCGCCGGGCTCCTTCAGATCATCAGGGACGACGCGTCGCGGGCCCGGACTCGGGATCGCGGAACGCGCCGAACCCACGTGCGCGACACCTGTCGGATTCGGCTCGCCCGCGGGTCCGGCAGGTGCAGCGTCGAGGTGACGCGCGGGCGCGGTGGGTCCGATCAGGCGCCGCGGGCGGGCGGCTGTTCCGCTGCGACAGTGGCCCGGAGCTCGCCGGTCGCGTGCTCGACCCGTGGGCCTAGTTTAACAAGGTCGAACTTGACTTCTCACGCCCTGGGGAGCCAAGGGGCAACGCCTACATCACTGCTGGCCGATCGCCGCGAGGAATCTCGTGCTGCGGTTCTGTCGCCATCAGTGGCTGCTCCACCCTGGGCTCGTCGGCGGATGGCGGACATACCGGACCGTCCTCGAACCAAAGAGGTTCGAGGACGGGGTGCCGGCCTGCAGCCCTGGGGTCGCGGCGGTCGGGCGCTATGTGGGCTGCTTGACCAGGCGGATGTAGGGCAGCGGGGACTCCCAGCCGTCCGGGTACTTCTCCCTGGCGGCCTCGTCGGAGACGGAGGGGACGATGATGACGTCGTCGCCCTGCTCCCAGTTGGCCGGCGTCGCGACCTGCTCTTTGGCGGTGAGCTGGACGGAGTCGAGAATCCTCAGAATCTCGGCGAAGTTGCGACCCGTGGTCATCGGGTAGGTCAGCGAGACCTTGATCTTCTTGTCGGGACCGATGATGTAGACCGAGCGGGCGGTTGCGTTGTCGGCAGCCGTGCGGCCTTCCGAGGTGTCACCGGCGTCGGCGGGCAGCATGTCCCAGGCCTTGACGACCTCGAGCGTGGGGTCGCCGATGAGCGGGTAGTTCACGGCATGGCCCTGCGAGGCCTCGATGTCGCCGGACCACTTCTCGTGATCGCTGACACCGTCGACGCTGATCCCGATGACCTTGCAGTTGCGGCGGTCGAACTCGGGCTTGAGGCCCGCGACGGCACCCAGCTCAGTGGTGCAGACGGGGGTGAAGTCTTTGGGGTGCGAGAACAGCAGCGCCCAGCCGTCGCCGATCCAGTCGTGGAACTTGATCGTGCCCTCGGTGCTCTCGGCCGTGAAATCCGGCGCGGTGTCGTTAATACGCAGGGACATGGGTCCTCCCAGGGAAATCGATCTGCGGGGTATGAATCCTACGCCGCTGCATCAGGCCTTGCGAGATTCAGATCACGAACCGTGCTCGGACGGAGCGGCCGCGGCGAGGGTGGCACGATCGGTGGGGCCTGGTGCGTGGCGGCCGCGGCGCTGTTCCGCGGTAGCGCCGGACGGTCGAGTTGTTGACCTGGAAGCCAAGGTGCCGGAGTTCGCCAAGGAGACGCGCTCCCCCAGCGCCGGTTCTCGCGAGCGATCTGAGGGATCAAGCCTGTAGCTGAGGGTCGATGCGCCGGAGCCCTGGTCGCCGTCTTCGCCGACGGAGTAGGAGTCGCCACCAGCGCGCGTGCCGCCAACGGGTCACGGTCGCGGGTTGGAAGATATCGAGCCCCTTCGGCCAGCTCGACCAGAACCGGGGCGAGGAAGGGCCAGAGCAGGCGGTGGCTACCGCTCAGGCTGCGCCGGGGTGTTCGCCCACGCTCGCACACCATTAGCTGATGGCGCAGCGCGACGTCCTCCAGAATCAGATGAATGCGCGCCTGCAGGCGCTGTCGCATTCGGATCCAGCAACGACCAGGGGAACTCGTCACAGGCTCAGTCTCGAGGCGGATGGAATATTGGCGCCCCACGGGCCGCTGGGTGTACCGGCCGCTGGGCCCGAGATCCTCTCCCGCGATCCGGATGATGCGGAATGGCGCGTATAGTTGACAAACACGATCATGGAACTCAGGATTGTTACGAGGTGCGCTGCCGGCGGTCCCGTCTGGAGGCGAACTCGCCACCTGGTCCGACGAGAGCCGCCAGCGACAACCACGCCTCCGCACGGGGCGTCATCCGATCTCGTTAGCAGGAGCGTGACGATGTCCCCCACCAACCGTACCGCCGCCCGACCGTCGAAGGTTGAGGTTGCGAAGGAGAACAGCGAATTCCTGCGCGGCACGATCGCCGAGATGTTGGAGGCGGATAGCGACCGGATCGGCGACAACATCCACCTGATCAAATTTCACGGCATTTACGAGCAAGAGGACCGCGACGTTCGTCGGGCGGTACGAGGCACCGGCGGCGCCAAGAAGTACATGTTCATGATCCGCTCCAAGGTGCCGGGTGGCGTACTCACCGCGGAGCAGTACCTCGTGCACGACCGGCTGGCGGGGGAGTACGCGAACGGCACGCTCCGGATCACAACCCGTCAGGACTTCCAGCTCCACGGCACGCTGAAGCACGACCTTCGGGCGGTCATTCGCGCCCTGAACGAGGCGCACGTCACGACGCTCGGTGCCTGCGGCGACATCACGCGCAACGTCATGGCGTGTCCTGCGCCGGTCTCCGATGCGGTGCGTGAACAGGTGATGCGGGTCGCGCTGGAGCTGAGCGATCACTTGCTCCCGAAGACCGGGGCCTACCAGGAGATCTGGCTGAACGGCGAAAAGGCCGCGACGATCGGCGAGGACGAAGAGCCCTTCTACGGGGCCACGTACCTGCCTCGCAAGTTCAAGGTGGGGTTCGCGCTACCGGGCGACAACTGCGTCGATGTGTATTCCCAGGACCTCGGATTCGTGCCGGTCGTGACCGGAGGCGCGGTCGGCGCGTTCGCGGTGTTGGTTGGCGGGGGCATGGGCGCGACGCATGGCATGGCGAAGACCCACCCGCGCGCGGCCACGCTGCTGGGGAACGTGACACCCGAGCAGGTTCTGCCGGTCTCCGAGGCGATCATCGCGGTGCAGCGTGACTTCGGGAACCGAAGCGACCGCCGGCAGGCGCGTCTGAAGTACCTGTTAGACGACCGCGGCACCGAGTGGTTCCGCGCGCAGGTCGAGGAACGGCTCGGCTGGCGCCTGAGCGACCCCACGCCGATCGAGGACTGGGACGTCGACGACCACCTCGGCTGGCATGAGCAGGGCGACGGGCGCTGGTTCCTTGGCGTCCACGTCGAGAACGGTCGCGTGCTGGATACGGGCAGCCAGCGGACGCGCACTGCGCTTCGCTCCGTGGTCGAGCAGTTCAAGCCCGACGTCCGGCTGACTGCCCAGCAGAACATCCTCTTCACCGACATCGAGGCGGGCGACCGAGCCGCCATCGATGCGCTCCTCGCCGACCACGAGGTGCGATCGGTCGAGTCGATGTCGCCGATGTTCCGCGCGGCGATGGCGTGCCCAGCGATGCCGACCTGCGGCCTGGCGCTGGCCGAGGCGGAGCGCTCGCTGCCGGACGTGATTCGTAGCCTCGACACCGAACTCGAGCGTCTGGGTCTGGGTCAGGAGCGTCTCAGCGTCCGCATGACGGGGTGCCCGAACGGCTGCGCTCGCCCCTTCCTCGGGGACGTGGGCCTCGTCGGCAAGACGGCCGATCACTACCAGGTCTACCTCGGTGGCGACTTCGCCGGCACCCGCCTGAATCGGCTGTTCGCCGAGATGGTGCATCAGGACGAGATCGTGCCGACGTTGAGCCCGGTGCTCGAGAGGTTCCGGGACGAGCGCCTGGAGGGTGAGAGCTTCGGCGACTGGTGCCACCGCATCGGAGACGAGCTGGGGAGCAAGGTCGAGGTGGCGGTCGACTAGGCCAGCCGGCGTCTCCAATGGCGCGGCCGTTCGCGCTGCTCAGAAGCTGGCCGAGCGCCTGGACGAGGGGGCCGGGGAAGCCAATATTCCATCCGCGCCTGAGCGCGCCACGACGCGGTGCGTCGCGGACACAACGCCACCCCAGCACCCGGCCGCTGAGTCTAGCTGTGTGGTCCTACGCTACGGCGAGCTGCGCGCAGCTCGCCTGCCCGCGGCGACCGAGAGTTCGCGCGGCCTCGCGACGCTCTTGAGGCAGCGCACGGTGATCGAGGATCGGCATGTCGACGTCGCCCGGGAAGACCGCAAGGAGCGGCTGCCTTCTAGCCCCGTAACTGCCGCACGACGTCGTTGATGAAGCGCTCGCTCGCGACTGAACTCGGGTTAGCGGGATCGATGGGTGAGCCGCGGAGGACGAATCGATCCACGCCGAGTTCGATCAGCGGCGCGAGGCGCTCGACGCAGTAGTCCGGCGACCCGAACACACCGAACTCCCGAGAGAACTCGGACGTGGCGGCCATGTCCTGGGCGCTGCCGGGACGGCCATGACTGTGCATGTCGTAGGTGTCGTGGATCGCCTCCAGCACGTCGCGCTGGCGCTCCGAGACGGGCCCGACGACCGTGCCGTACATGTTCGAGAACCTCGCGAACAGCGAGACCTGCCCCGCGCCGATGCGCATCGCCTCCTCCGGATCGTCGTGCACCACCAGCGGGAGGTACGCGGCGAAGGGAATGTCGCCCTCGAGGCCCGCCGCCTCGCGGGCCGCTCTCGCAACCTCCATCCCCCAGCGCACTCGCTCCACGTCCGCGCCCACGTTCAGGCTCACGCGATCCGCTTGGCGTGCAGCCGCCGCGATCACTCGCGGGCCCGTGGCCGCGACATCGACCGGCACCTTCGGCCCAGCCGCGCCGATCCAGCGGATGTGGCTGCTCTCGGGGCTGTCTGCCAGGCCGAGGGCGTCGACATCGCCGCCGTCGAACGGCACCTCGTCACCCCGGAGGTAGGCCTGGAGACGTTCGAGGTAGCGTTCGAAGCGGCCGACTCCGTCGGGGGCGAGCCCGAGGTGCGCCAGCGCCGAGTCTCCGCGACCGATCCCCATGTACGCGCGGCCGCCACTTTCGGCCTGCACGGTCGCGATCGCCGAAGCGGTTATGGCGGGATGGCGCGTGAAGGAGTTGGTGACGCCCGTGCCGAGTTTGATGCTGGTCGTCGCGTGCGCAGCCAGCGCCATCGAGATGTAGCAGTCGGCCACGAGGTTCTGCGAGTCCACGTACACGATCCCGTCGTACCCGAGCTCCTCAGCGCGTACCGCCTGGCGCACGCCGCTGAAGATCGAGGGATCGCCGCTCGTCGGGCGGCCGCCGCCCATGGTCCAGAATCCGACCGCCATTCTTACTGCTCCTATCAGCCCCTCGACTCCTCAAGTGCCGCCTGTCCGGTGACCACTCCGTCAGCCCCCGAGACCAGCAAGGACGACGTCGATCGAATCACCTCTGAGGCCCTGCTTCATGCCCGCGTACGCATTGGCATCGAGCTCGGCCAACTGTCCAGCATGTTCGAGCGCGACGTCACGCAGCCTGTCAGCCGGCACCACCTCGTCGAGAAAACCCGCATCGCGCGCGCCGTTGGGGTCGTAGATCCTCGCGGTCACCGTAGCTTGCGTCAGGTAGCGTTTGGAAAGGCGGTCCTTCGCCAGTAACCACGCGAACGGCGGCAGCGTCGCGCCGATCGAGACTTCGTTCAGACCGATTCGAAAATCACCGTCTGCACCAAGGCGATGATCGCTGGTGAGCAGACAGAACGCGCCAAGCGCGATGGCGTGTCCCGACGCAGCGGCGACCAGCGGCTGCGGCCATCCGTACAAGCGCATCATGAGACGGGCACCGCCCAGCGCCTGGGCGCGCGCCTGCGTTGCATCTCCACCGCGAATCACGTTGAGGTCGAACCCGCCCGAGAAGATGCCTGGCCGGCCGGTCAATACGACGGCCCTGGCGTCCTCAGCGGCGCGGTCGAGCATTGCATCGACGGCGGCAATCATCGGTGGCCCGAAGGCGTTGGCCTTGCCATCGTCCATGCTGATGAGGGCCACGTCGCCCACCTGCTCGTATGTGGTCAAGTCGGTCATGAGATCATCTCCTGAGATGGCGAGGTCCGACGTCGGTCGCTACCGCCGTGGCGGCGTCTGTCGAGCTGGCGACCTTCGGGCCGTCATTACGCGCCTCCATGAGCGGCAGAGGATTGGCGCCAGCGTGAAAGGTAATGAGCATGGCAGCGATGGTGCACAGCGTCGAGATCAACCGCAGCCCGGCGGACGTCTTCGCCTACGTGACCGACCCGAGCCGATTCACCGAATGGCAGGACGCGGTCGTCAGGGCGAGCCTCGAGGGCGATGGCCCGCTACAGGAAGGCTCGCAAATCCAGTTGACGCGAAAGATGGGGGATGCGCGAGCAGACGATGACCAGCGACCTCACGGATTGGGATGAGCCGCACAGTTACGCGTTCCGCGTCACCGCGGGTCCCGTTCGCGCCGTCGGGAAAGGTCGGTTCGAGGCCCTCGACGACGGGCACCGACGCGGTTCACGTTCGAGCTCGACTTCGAGGGCTACGGCATCGGCAAGCTGCTCGTGCCGTTACTCGTCCGCAGGCAAGCGAAGAGGGAGTTGCTTCAGAGCCACAAAAGCCTGAAGCAGCGTCTTGAAGGTGGTGGGGCTGATGAAGTCTGGTGCTGAGAGCGCGGAATTGAAGGCCTAGTACTCCACTGGAGACGAACTGGGTACTGACGCGCTGACACGAAGCGCCGCTGGCGACCCGATCGTTCCGACGAACGGCGAGGAGTGGGACGCGTGGATCTCCGCCTCGGCGACGCGGAACCACGTGCTCGACCACCCGCTCCCCGACTGCCTCAAGCGACACGGGGAGGCGAAGGGGTAGCGCTGCTCGATGCGCTCGATCCAAGGCAACAGCGTGAACGTGCTGAACCGGAGCGCCTGCCTCAGGTCAGGCGCTGCGGGCGAGCGGCTGTTCCGCCGGGAGCGCGTGCCCCGCGATCCGTCCGAGGTGCTCGAGGCTTTCGATTTGATCGTCCGAGAACGCGTTCGGCTGCTCCCCGAGCACGACGATGGCGCCGACGTGGCCAGCCGGGTTGGCGCCGAACGGCGCAATCACGATCGAGCGGACGGGGTTCGCCATTTCCGCGACCACGCGCGAGTCGTAGATGTCGGTGTCCTGGACGTCGAGGTTGACGTGCGCGCGGTCGGCGGACCAGCGCCGCTGCTGCTCCTCGGTGAAGCGGCCGCCGGTCTCGCTGAACGGGGTGCCGTATCCGTGCTGGAGCGCCTCGCTGTGGAACTGCATGCCGTGCCGAGACACGAGCGTCGCGTTCGCGCTCGGCAGGATCGTCGCGAGCACCGATCCGAGGCGTTCGATCACGCCGGCGCAGGTCCGAGGCGGGCCGGCCAACGAGGTCGCGAGCGTGAGCAGCTCACCTCGGGCTGCGACCTCACGCCGGGTGCTTTCCAGGTCGTCCACGAGATCGGTGACGTCGGCGGTGACCGAGAGGACGCTCCAACCCTCGGCGCCGCGCTCGAGCGGCATCGTGCTCAGCTGCAGCCAGAGATGGCGATCGTCATCCGAGACGACCCGCGTCAGGACGTCGCGCTGTGCCGCGCCGGTTCTGCGGGTGATCGAGGCCGGGTATTCGGAGCCGGCGAGCAGGCGCCCCTCGCTGTTGAAGACCCGCATGTTGCGCGGTTGGGACGCGCCGGCCGGCGCGATCAGCCCGGCCCGTTCGGTCAGCTTTTCGCTCAGCTGGACAAAGCGACCTTCGTTGTCACGACTGAAGATGATCATCCCCGAGTCGAGGATCGCCTCGAGTGCCCGAGCGAGCGGGTTGTCGGCGGCGGCATCCCGGATCAGCCTGGTGAGCGACTGCATCGCGTCCTCCAGTGACCTCCCGATCATCGGCACGAGCGGAGGCGCCGGACAGGTTTCTGACGGGGGCGCTCGAGGCTGGTCAGGGCGCAAGCCGCCGAGGTAGTGGTTGGGCGAAAACGGACCCACAGCCGAGGCGTGGGCGGTCGAGGCGGAAGCCCCTCGGGCGGGAGATGACCCAGCCGGCTCCTCCGCGGATTCCGATCGCACAGGCTCCACCTCCAGCGGATCATCGCGCAGCTCCCGCCGACTCGCGTCGGTCGGTACAGCCACGTGAGCGAGCCTAGCCGTCTCGTCTGGCGTTGCGGCAACCGCGCCGATCGGTGTCAGCCTGGCCGTTCTGGGCTTGCCGCCCGCCACCCGAAGCGGCTACCGATTGAGGTAGCATCGGCGCTCCTCGAGGAGGCGTCATGACCAACCTCAACGACCTCACGCTCGCTGAGATCAACGAACAGATCGAACTGCTCGAGGTCGCCGAGCGCTTCGGTAGCAAGCTCCAGGAGTTCACCGAGTGGCTGTCCACCTTTGCCGGCGGCGAAGCCGTCAACTGGGTCAGCGACGACCCCACGGTGCAGTTCGTGCTCGGCGGACTCAGAGACGCCGCCTTCGAGTTCTCAGAAACGCTCGGCGGCTTCGCTGAGAATTTCGAGCCGCTCACTGATGCCGCCGGCGCAGCCGGCGACATCAACACGGCCGTGCAGACCGCGCTCTCGATCGTGACTGCGATCGACCAGGTGCAAGAGGACGTCGGCGCGGACAAGGCTGGTCAACTAGCGGACATCCTGAGCAACCTCACCAGCCTCTCGCAGCTGCTCACCGGCCTCTCCCTCAACCCGATCATCGGCGTCTTCATCGGCCTCTACGCCACCGCCCTCAAGAGCGCCATGATCCCGATCCAGATCATCGCCGACCGGGTCGCGATTCGTGACGAGGTGATCGAAAGCAGCACCGAGGGGATCGACATCGCCGCCGCGCAGGCGGCGCAGCAAGCCGCCGATGACGCTGCCGCCGAAACCCAGCTCGCGCTCACCGAACAGCTCAACGCGCTCTACGCACGCCGTGGCGAACTGATCGCGGACCTGCAGGGCGGCCAGTACGTCGTCGCGCTCGACTTCGCTGCCAGCCGCCACCCCGACGAAATGCAGGAGCTGATCGACATCGCCAGCGAGCACGGCGGCGTCACTACCGATGCCCCAATCAACGGCGAAACCCCCGGTCAGCTCGAAACCTGGGCCGGCAGCGCCACCGGAGCCTCCTTCGACCTGATCACTGAGGCCGCCAACGCCCCCGAAGGATCCGAGGCGCGTGCCAACGCGATCAACAGCCTCAACACCCTCAACGACGCGCGGCACCGGGTCACCGAGCTGCTGGGCCCGATCCGCGGCACCGTCACCGGCGCCCTCGAGACCTACGGCTACAGCAAACCGCAGACCCCGGCCCGCAGGCCTCCGTGCCGCAAGCTGCCGGGACCGCTGGAGGCATAGCCGGCCTCAGTCGCCGCGCCGTCATGATCGGCGGCGGTGGCATCTTCGCGGTCGCCATGGTCGGACTCGTTCTCCTCCTCCCCGGCGGCGGTGGAGACGCCGGACTTCCGGGTGACAGTGGCGGCTCGTCCTCCGGCTCCAGCTCCTCCAGCGGGTCCGCCTCCTCGGGCGCATCCGGCTCATTCCTCGGGCTCATCTGGCTCGTCCTCTTCGGGCGGCTCTGGCTCAGCTCCCTCCGGCCCCACGCCGCGCAGCGGGCCAGCCTGCTGGGAACCGCGGCGGGGCCGATCGGAGTGCGCGAGGAAGAGCGCGAGAAGACTTGTGCCTGGGAGCAATCAGCGGGCGCCGATGTCACTGTCAGCTCCAACCTGTTCATGTCGATCTCCCGCAACTCCGCCGGTGGCGCCGGGATGCTGCAGGCCTGGCGCAGCTATACGGCCGACGCGACCGAGGTTCGCGGAGTTCCCTGGACGGAGCTGGGAGAGCTGCGGATCGAGATCAACAAGGTTGGTGATGAGTACTCGACGGTGATGTTGTTCGCGCTGGCGTTCAACTCGGACGCCTCGTCTGGCGATGTGTACCTGATGCTGGTGGCACGCGGGCCGGTCGACGCAGCGGCGTCCAATGCGGCGCTGCTAGAGACGGTCGCGGAAGAGCTGCGAGACGGCGTGCTGGCGGCCCAACCGTGAGCTTCGTCGAGTGGGCGGGCGGCGCGGGCCTGAGCAGGCGCCGCTGGATCAGTCGGAACCGCTTCCCGCTGTAGGCTCGTACGCCACGTACGGGTGGAACGCTCAGCGCGCCCGATGCGAGCCCGCGGGCGACGCTCCTAGAGCGGGATGCTGCCGTGCTTCTTCGGCGGAAGGGGCTCCGACTTGTGACGCAGCACCTCGAGCGCGCTGGCGACCTTGATGCGGGTGTCACGCGGGTCGATCACGTCGTCGATGTAGCCGTTGGCGGCCGCGATGTAGGGGTGCTCGAGCTGTGCCTCGTAGTCGGCGACGAGGCGCGCGCGCTCGGCGTCCTCGTCGTCCGCGGCCTGGAGCTCGCGGCGCTTGATGATGTTGACGGCCTGAGTGCCGGCCATCACGGCGACCGCCGCGCCAGCCCACGCATAGTTGACGTCCGCGCCGAGGTGCTTCGAGCCCATCGCGTCGTACGCGCCGCCGAAGGCCTTGCGGAGGATGATCGTGACCTTGGGGACGGTCGCCTCGGCATAGGCGAAGACGAGCTTCGCGCCGTGGCTGATGATGCCGCCGTACTCCTGGGAGACGCCCGGGAGGAACCCGGGGACGTCGACGAGCGTGACGACCGGGATGTTGAACGCGTCGCAGAAGCGGACGAACCGGGCGGCCTTGCGCGAGGAGTCGATGTCGAGCACGCCGGCGAGGAAGAGCGGCTGGTTGCCGACGATGCCGACCGTACGGCCGCCGATGCGGGCGAAGCCGACCGTGATGTTCTGGGCGAAGAATTCGTGGACCTCGAGGAAGTCACCGTTGTCGACGAGGCGCTCGATAATGTCGCGCACGTCGTACGGGCTCTGTGCTTCCGCCGGGAGCACGCTGAGCACGTCCTCCATCCGGCGGTCGGTAGGGTCGCCGGTGTCGACGACCGGCACCTCGTCCATGTTGTTGCTGGGCAGGAAGGAGAGGAGACGGCGCACCTCCTCGAGCGTCTCGTCCTCGCCCTCGACGGCGAAGTGCGCGACGCCGGACTTGCTGGCGTGCGACTGGGCGCCGCCGAGCTCCTCGAAGGTGGTGATCTCGCCGGTCACGCTGGCGATCACATCGGGCCCGGTGAGGAACATCTGCGAGGTGCCTTCGACCATGAAGACGAAGTCGGTCAGCGCGGGTGAGTAGACGGCGCCACCGGCGCAGGGGCCGAGGATGACGCTGAGCTGCGGAATCACGCCGGAAGCACGGACGTTGCGGTGGAAGATCGCGCCGTAGCCGGCGAGCGAGCCGACACCTTCCTGGATGCGGGCGCCACCGGAGTCGTTGAGGCCGATCATCGGGATGCCGGTCTTCATGGCGAGATCCATTGCCTTGGCGATCTTCTCGCCGACGACCTCGCCGAGCGATCCGCCGAAGACGGTGAAGTCCTGCGCGAAGACGCCGACGCCGCGCCCGTCGATACGCCCCCAACCGGTGACCACGGCGTCGCCGTAGAAGCGCTCGGCGGCGCCGTTGCCGTTGCCGTTGTCGAGGTGGACGGCGAGGGCGTCGAGCTCCTCGAAGGTGCCGGCGTCGAGCAGCGCCTCGATGCGCTCGCGGGCGGTGAGCTTGCCGCGGCCGTGCTGCGCCTCGATGCGCGCCTCGCCGCCGCCCAGCAACGCTCGTTGCTTGAGCTGTCGCAGGTACTCGAGGCTGTCCTCGATCGCCATCGTTCCTCCCGGGGTGACGCCTGCGGTGAGGCGCGTGTCGCCGCGCCCGGGTTATCCCCAGCGCGCTCGGCGGCAAGGTGTCGTGGCAATGCCGAGAGAGTATCCACGAGTTGAGGGCCGCACGCCAGTTGTGCCAAACGACGTTTGGTTCCAGGCTATGAACCGGGGATGAGCAGCTCCTGACCGATCGAGAGCCGGCTCAGGTCGTCGACGGCGAGTCCATTCGCGGCCGCGAGTGCCTCGAGCGTCGTATCGAACTGGAGGGCGATGCCAAACCCGGTATCACCGGGCTGTACGACATAGGTCTGGACGCCGGTCGGGCGGGTCGGGGTCGGCGTGGGCACCGTGCCGCCGGACGCTCCCGGGATCAGCAGTTGCTGTCCAATGAGGATGTCCTCACTCGTGAGTTCGTTCGCGTCGATCAGGGCGCTCACGGTGGTTCCGAATTCGGCCGCGATCCGCGAGAGGGTGTCGCCGGCGACGACGATGTACGCGACGTCCGGCGAGGGCTCCTCGCCGGTCCCGCCGTTGCCTCGGTTGCCGCCGGTATCGAGGATCGTCGGCGCGGGAACGGCGGCGAGTGGGGACGCGGTCGGGATCGGTGTCGCGCCGCCAACCGGGCCGGGGGTCGCGTCCGGGTCGGCCAAGCTGCCGCTGCAAGCGGCGAGGAAGATGGCGATGCCGGCCGAGGCGCCGATCAACGTCGGGCGGAGCGTGCGGCGTGCCATGCGGTCCTTTCGGGGGGGCCGCGTCGAGCGTAAGCGAACGTTCGCGACGAAGGCTAGCCCGCCGCGGCGAACGCGGCGCGGATCACTCGATCGCCGATCTCGAGCATCGTCGTGAGCGCCTCGCGCGAGAGGTGCTCGACGCCGTCGCCGGAGGTGTGGATCGCCGAATCGTCGTCGCTGGTGATCGTCACCGCCGGGATGCCCGCGGTGAGGAAGCTCACGTGATCAGAGGACGCGAAGGGCGGGAAGCGGCCGGAGCGAATCGGCAGCTCCTCGACAGCGGCGAGCAGCACGTCGCTGAGCGCCCGATCGCCGATCACGAGCGCGCCATCGAGGACGCCAACGACGTCGAAGTTCAGCATGAACACGGCGGCGTCGAGGTCGTGCTCGGCGACGTACGCCTGGGAGCCGACGAGGCCGATCTCCTCGGCGCCAAACGCGACGACGCAGAGGCCGTCGACGCGGTGCACGCGGGCGAGCTCGAGGATCAGCGCGGTGCCCGAGGCGTTGTCGTTCGCACCGGGGCTGACCGGCACCGAGTCGTAGTGGCCGCCGATGTAGAAGCGGCAGAGCTCGCCGCTGCGGCCGACGACGTTCTGGGACTGGCCCTCGAGCGTGTCGATCGAGGCACGGACGGTCGCCGTCGCGCCCGTATCAGCGAGGGGCCGGAGCAGCGCCCCCCTCGTCGCGGGAGATCGCGACGAGGGGCACGGTTGCCGGCCGGTCGCCGAGGCTGCCGGAGTAGATGCCGGCTTCGTTGTTGGCGATCACGACGGCGACGGCTCCGGCCAGCTCCGCGTTGCGCACCTTGGCGGCGAACGTGAGCACGCCGCGATCGAGCAGTAGTACGCGTCCCTCGACCGCGAGGCCCGCGAGATCCTCAGGCGCGCCCAGCGCGCCGTAGACGAGCGGTCCGCTGGCGGTGGCGGTGGCGGAGCCGTTCATGATGAACGGCCGGACCGAGAGATCCTCGCCGGCCGCGCTGAGCGTGGATCCATCGACGCTGGTGCTGACCGCGAACGGCTCGATCGTCGTGTCGTAGCCGGCGGCCTCGAGGACACCGGCGATGTAGGTCGCGGCTGCTCGCTCGGCCTCGGTGCCGGCGGCGCGGCTGCCGATGTCGCCGGACAGCGCGTCAATGTGCGCGACGACCTGGTCGACGTCGGAGGAACCGGAGGCGGCTGCGGGTGGCGCGGTAGGAGTGGCCGCGGACGGCGCGGCAGCCGTCGGTTCGGCGCTCGCGCTGGCGGCCGGGCTGGCAACGGTGTTCGTCGGAGCCGGCTCGGAGCTCGCGGCGTTGCCGCCACAGGCGGCGATGAGCAGAGCGGCGACGATGAGGAGCGGGAGCGCGCGGCGACGCGGGCTTCGGATCACGGGACGGTCTTTCGGGGTGGGAGCGGGACCGAAGGAAGCGTGCGAGTCAGATGTCGTAGGACCGGGTGGCTGGCTAGCGGCGTGTGCGGCGGGTGTCCCACCAGCGGCGGAGCCGGTCGATCGGACTGGGCTGACGGTAGCCGGCCTCGATTTCGCGACCGCGCCAGCGCTGTTGGGACGAGGTCGCCTGCCCGCGCGTGAACATCAGGATCGCGAAGCTCGTCACGAAGAGGATGATCCCGGCGTAGAGGAGCCACGGCATCAGCACCGGGTTGAAACGGCGGAAGAAGAACGATCCGAGGATCATCAGGAACGAGATCAGCAGCACCTGCGAGATCGAGATTCGGCCGAGCTGCGTCGCGACCGCGCGCTGGCGCCGGCCGATCGAGCTACCGAGCTGTCGGAAGAAACGCTTGCGTGCGCGTGCGCGCCGCGATTCGGGCGTCGGGAAATGCTCGATTTTGTCGAGGATTTCCTCGATCTCGCGCTCGAGTCGATCCGACATGTGGCCGCCTGTTTCCGCCGGTGAGAGGCGTGCGTTGCCGGATCAGTATAGCCAACCTCGGTGCGGCGGCGTGTCCGAGGCCACCCGCGGTGTGGCGGTGCGAATAGCCCGATCCAGGTGGGATTGGCATGAGCCGACGGTTACGCCTCGGGAGCCGCGACGCCCCAGCCGCCCCCGCCGGGTGTCTCGACGCGCACGCGGTCGCCGGGGGCGACGTCCAGCTCCGCGCGGGGGCCGAGGTCGTGCGTCGATCCGTCGGCACGAATCAGGGTGTTGCGACCGGGGGCGCCGTCCGCGCCGCCGGCGAGGCCCCAGGGGGTGAAGCGGCGGCGCTCGCTCACGATCGAGACGGTGGCGTGGTCGTGGAAGCGATACTCACGGATCACCCCGTCGCCGCCGGGATGGGCGCCCGCACCGCCGGTGCCGGCGCGCAGCGCATAGCGCTCGACGGTGAACGGGTACGCGAGCGGCAGCGCCTCGATCGGCGTGTTCATGGTGTTCGTCATGTGCGTGTGGACGCCGGAGCGCCCGCTGCGCCGCGGGCCGCCGCCGGCGCCGCCGGCGATCGTCTCATAGTAGGCGTACGGGCGTTCGCGCGCCGTGTCGTAGCCGCCGATCGTGATGTTGTTCATCGTCCCCGAGGAGGCGGCGGGGATGCGGTCGGGGACCGCCTGCGCGAGCGCACCGAGCGCCACGTCGGTGATCCGCTGGCTCGTCTCCACGTTCCCAGCCGAGACCGCGCGCGGCGGGCCAGCGGCGACGATCGTTCGCTCCGGCAGCGTGAACCGAATCGGGCGGTAGCAGCCCTCGTTCCGAGGCGCGTCGGCTCCCGCGAGGCAGCGGATCGTGTAGTAGCAGGCCGAGCGGGTTACGGTCGCGACGGCGTTCAGCGACGCCTCCGCCGTCTCCGGATCGCTGCCCGAGAAGTCGAAGTGGGCCTCGTCACCGGCAATCTCGAGGGTGACGCGGATCGCGAGGCCGTCCGGCCCCACCTCCAGGCGATCCTCGAACGGGTAACGGCCGTCCGGGATCTCGGCGATCACGGCGCGGACGACACGCTCGCCGTGATCGAGCAGCGCGACGAATCGCTGGAGCAGGCCGGGGACGCCGCAGCGCCCCGCGGCGGCCTCGAGGCGCTGCGCGCCGACGGCGGTGGCGGCGAGCTGGGCGCGGAGGTCGCCTCGACGCTCGTCCGGCGCGCGCGAGTTGCGCACGATCAGCGCGAACGCGGACTCGTTGCGGCGCCCGCCCTCGACGAGGTGAATCGGCGGGACGACGAGTCCTTCCTGGAGCAGCTCGCGCGCGACCGGCATCGAGCCCGGCGCCATCCCGCCGACGTCGGCGTGGTGTGCGCGCGTGGCGACGAAGCCGATCAGCGCGCCGCCGGTGAACACCGGCGACACCGTCGTGAGGTCGGGCAGGTGGGTGCCGCCTCGAAACGGGTCGTTCAGCGCGAGCACGTCACCGGGCTGGAAGGGCGCCAGCTCCATCACCGCGCGGACGGCGGCCGGCATCGCTCCGAGGTGGACCGGCATGTGCGCCGCCTGCGCGACCATCTGGCCCTCGGCGTCGAAGACGCCGCACGAGAAGTCGCGGCGCTCCTTGATGTTGGGCGAGTAGGCGGTGCGTCCGAGCGCCTCGCCCATCTCCTCGGCGATCGAGGTGAGCACGGCATCGGCGATCGCGAGGTCGGCCGCGCCGAGCGCCCCGCCCTCTGGGGTGGGCGGCTGGGAGGTCATCGGCGCTCCAGGATCAGGTTGCCGTCGACGTCTACCTCGGCGTGCCAGTGCGGGAGCACGAGGGTGGTCGTGTCGAGCTGGTGGATCACCGCCGGACCCTCGATGCGGGTACCGGGTGCCAGCTCCGCGCGCTCGTAGCTGGCCGTGTCCAGCTGCTGTTCGCCGAACCAGACAGGAGCCGTCGTGATCACCGGACGGTCCGAGCTGAAGGTGGGGCGAGCCGGTTCGCCGGCGCCGGGCACGATCGCCGTCGCGCGCACGTTCACCACCTCGACCGCGGCGTCGAGGTCGCTGTGCGCGAAGCGCTGCTGATGCAACGCGTGGAACGCCGCGCCCGAGGGCGCCAGGTCAGCGGGATCGGCCTCGATCGTCAGCTCGTACGACTGTCCGGCGTAGCGCATGTCGAAGGCGTAGCGGGTGGCGGCGCCATCGAGGCCCGGCTCCGCTCGCACCTCCTCGCCGGCGGCGAGCAGCGCGTCGCCGAGCGCGGGCCATGCGCGCTCCTCGAACGGCGTGAGCACGGAGCGTGAGCGGGTCGCGGTGACATCGCTCCAGACGGCGCCTTGCGCCGCGAGGACGCCGGGGAGCAGCGGTATGAGCACGCGCGGCAGTTCGAGGGCATCCGCGAGCGCACAGGCGTGCAGGGGACCGGCGCCACCGAACGCGACGAGCGTGAACTCACGAGGATCGTGACCGCGCTGCACCGACACGACCCGCAGCGCCGCCTCGATGTTCGCGGTGGCGACGGAGACGACCGCCTGCGCGGCCGCCTCGACGGTCCCGAACGCGTCGACGAGCGGCGCGGCGGCGGTGCGGGCACGCTCGACGTCGAGGCTCATCGCGCCGCCGAGCAGGCCGCCGCCGCCGAGGCGGCCGAGCACGACCTGGGCGTCGGTGACCGTAAACGCCTCGCCACGTCCGTAGCTCGCCGGCCCCGGGTCGGCACCCGCCGACTGCGGTCCGACGCGGAGCGCGCCGCCGGCGTCGAGGCGTGCGATCGAGCCGCCACCGGCGCCGACCGTGTGCACGTCGACGACAGGCGTGCGCGCGGGGAACCCGTCGACCACGACGTCCGGGCGCGTCGGGATCGCGGCGTCGCAGAGGGTGACGTCGGTGGATGTGCCGCCCATGTCGAAGGTGATCACGCGGTCGGACCCGGCCGCCCTCGCGATCTCGAAGGCGCCGGCGACGCCGGCCGACGGTCCGGAGAGGAGCGTGGCGACGGGGAGCCGCGCGGCGCGGCGGACGTCGGCCGATCCGCCGTCGGACTGAACGATCCGCAGTGGCCCGCAGCCACGTTCGACGAGGCCGTCCGACAGCCGCTCGAGGTACCTCGACATGACCGGGCCGACATAGGCGTTGAGCACGACGGTCGCGGTGCGTTCGACCTCCCGGTACTCCGGCGAGACCTGCGACGAGAGCGACAGGTAGCCCTCGAACTCGGCCGCCACCTCGGCGAAGGCATCCTCGAGCTCGGGATTCGCGTAGGCGTAGAGCAGCGAGACGGCGAGCGCCTCGGCGCCGCCGGCGCGCGCCGCCGCGAGGAGCTCCGTCGCCTGCGCCGCGTCGAACGGCCGCTCGACCGCGCCGTCCGGGGCGAGCGCGGCCGAGAGCTCGAGGCGCAGCTCCTCGGGGACGAGTGGCTCCGGGGTCTCCGGTTCGAGGTCGTAGATGTCCTGTCGGTTCTGGCGGCCGATCACCAGCAGGTCGCCCATGCCCTCGGTGGTGACGAGCGCGGTGCGGGCGCCGCGCCGCTCGAGGACCGCGTTCGTGGCGACGGTCGAGCCGTGGATGATCAGGTCGGGCGACACATCGAGCTCGTCGATTCCGGCGAGCACGGAGCGGGATGGATCGTCAGGTGTCGATGGGCGCTTGTGCGCGCGAAACTCGCCGTCCCGCCAGAGCAGGAAATCCGTGAAGGTGCCACCCACGTCCACACCGAGCAGTGTTGCCATGGCGGGCATCGTACGGGACGGCACTCGATTCTTGACGGGATAAGAGACGAGGCCGGTGAAAACCGGACCCCCCCCCGCTAGGACGGCGAGCTCAGACATGACTGAGCCCCCGAGATGGCGCAGACAGCGTCGCACCGCACGCTAGGCGTGCTGTTGTTTCAGCGCCACTCGCGGGTCTTCCCGACCGTTGCGGAGGAGTGTTAGGACGGGCTCATGAGGCTCTCGTCGAATGCGTCGAGACATACCTTGGGATGATGATTCTGTGGGCCTCGAAACCAGGGCTCGGCGGTGGGCACCGATCCATTTCCCCCATACGAGAAGCGGGGCTGGGCTCGAAAGTGCGACAGATCAGGGGTCTGCAAGACATGTCTGATAGCTGTCCAATTCCCCGTAGTCACGAGCGATTCGATGAGGTGCACTTCTTCTTCCACGAGATGCTCCACGAGTATCATCTGCCGGGCCCGTTTCGGTGGAGCCTGCACGCTTTCATCCGGGCCCAGTCCTTCCGAGGCGGGCAGTGCTTGTACAGAGGTGCCGCGATGGCTCCGTGATAGGCACTGCGAACGCCCGGACCTGGGGGGCGGACCAGCCCTTCGGATGCCGAATCTTCATCGGGGTCCGGTTTTCACCGGCCTCGTCTTTTATCCTGTCAAGAACACAGCCGGAGCGCGTGGGCGAAGGTTGAAGCACCGTCGCTTGACGCGTGCCCGCCGAGGACGGGGACTGGCTGCCGCGCGTTCCAAAGACTCCTGGCAGGACAGCAGAGATCAAACGGCAGGCATGCCTCTATCGGATGCTTGCCGGCGTCTTCGGCGGTTCCAAGATCCCGTTGGAGCCTAGGCGGACCGAAGTGGCTTCGCGACTTCGATGATCCGATGCGCCACCGCGTCGGGCCCGAGGTCGGTCGTGTCCAGGTCGAGGCGATGCCCCGTCCCGGGCCGAGCCAGCCCATGCTCTCGCCGGATCTGCCTCAGGGTTTCGGCGTCGCGAAGCTTCAGACGATCGGCGCGTTCAGGCGACTGGAGCCGCCGGATGTTCTCCTCGACAGAGCACTCGAGGGCCACCAGTAAGAGCTGTACGTCGCGGCGCTGGGCGAGTACCTCTAGCTCTCCAAAGATCTCCCGGGAGACTGCGCCACCGTGTTCCAGCGCGTCGGTGAGGACGTGTATGCGATCGCGCGCCTCCCCCGCCATCTCGGCATAGAGCGCGCCGCGAATCTTCGCCGTGAGCCGCGTATAGGCTTCCGAGCCATGCTCTGTGATCGCTGTCGCCGGGTTGATGATGAGGTGGTTATCGAGCAACCGCGCATCGAGCCGCTCAGCGACGATCTTCGCCACCGTGTACTTGCCGACGCCAGGCCAGCCGTTGATATGAATGATCACGGGACGATCCTAGGACACCAGGGGGCAGCTCGACTGGCCCACGAAGACTTCGCCCGTTGGTCTCAGTACCCGTCGCAGCTCGGCGAGCACGCCTCGTGGCTTCCCCCAACGCGATGGAGCATGGGGACATTACGGCGACCCACCGGAGATCTCGAACTCCGCGGGCCTGTGAGGCGCCTCCCGAACGCCCCCGCACTTGGGGAAGATCGGCCTTCCCAGGACGAGGTTTCATAGGGGGTCCGGTTTTCACCGGCCTCGTCCCTTATCCCACTCGATTCTTGACCGCCCGATCAGGCGTTGCTAGCGTCGATTGCGCGGGCCGCAGCCGGCCACCCCATGTTCGTTTCGCGGGAGCATGACCGATGCCGGATACCTACGCCGTTGAACTGCGCTCGGTGACGGGCAAGGCCGTGAAGCAGCTCCGTCGTGACGGTACGATTCCGGGCAACATCTACGGCCGCGGCCTGGAGTCCGTCGCCGTGCAGCTGCCGTGGTCGCGCGCCCGCGAGATGCTCAACGCCCACGGCCGCAACACGCTGATCGAGGTGCAGCTCGGCAGCGAGGGCGACACCCGCCCGGTGGTCGTCCGTGACATCGGTCGCGACCCGGTGACCGGCGAAGTGCAGCACGTCGACTTCTTCCAGGTCGACCTGACGCGGACGATCCAGGCCGATGTGCCGATCCACTTCACCGGCGAGGCGCCGGCGGTGGCCACCTACGGCGGCGTGTTCGTGCAGGCGCTTGACGTCGTGCGCCTCGAAGCGCTGCCCAACGAGATGCCCGAGGCGCTCGAGGTGGCGATCGACGGTCTCGAGGAGCTCGATCAGTCGCTGAGCGTTAGCGACATCGTCGTGCCGTCCGGGGTGACGATCCTCAGCGTCACCGAGCAGGCAATCGCGCAGATTGCGCGACCACGCCTCGAGGTGGAAGAAGAGGAAGAGGTCCCCGAGGGCGAAGAGGGCGTGCTGCCCGAGGGCGAAGAAAGCGAAGAGGGCGAAGAGGGCGTTGCTGCTGCCGAGGGGGAGGGCGAGGCGAGCGAGGGGTAGTCCTCGGTCCCTCGGTCCGCCGGCTCGGTCAGTGCGATTCCTCCGTTTCGATCGCCCCGTAGGCCGACGTTGTTTCGGTTCCACTTCGTTCGCATGCGAGGCTCTGGCGCGCCAGCCGCGCTGCCTTCGGCGTTGTTTGCAGAGTTGTTTAGATCCCGCCCGCCCACCCGAATCTCTGTGGGGGCTGTCACGTCTCAATCGCCCTCCGGGCGAGGGCCCCCACACCCCTGATCCGGACGTGGCTTCGCCGCTAGTGCTCGCGAATCCGGGTTAAGGCCCGGTCGGTAGGGAGGGGATCTTCGCTCGTGCCTCCAGTGACCTTTTTTGGTCCCGCTGGCATGGAAGGCGGTCAGGGCGTGCTGGAACGGTGGTCAGGAGCGGGCGGCCGCATTGAGCACGATCGGCTGGGGACCGCCGTTCAAGTCGGTGCGGAGCTGGCCGCAGGCGGCGGAGATTTCAACGCCACGCTCGATCCGGATGGTGGCGTTG
Organism: Dehalococcoidia bacterium; assembly: GCA_965248675.1. Taxonomy (GTDB): domain Bacteria; phylum Chloroflexota; class Dehalococcoidia; order UBA2979; family UBA2979; genus UBA6627. Next base: position 76,351 of record CBDFJZ010000008.1, on the reverse strand, counting down.
ATGCCTTCTTCGAGGAGCACCGCGCGGAAGGCCCGTACGCGAGCTGGTCCGGGGCGTCGCAGGTCGTCGCCAACGGTCGGGTTGTACGGGATGAGGTTGACATGGACGGGGCGGCCGCGCAGCCGGGCGGCCAGCGCGCGGGCCTGGTCGGGCTCGTCGTTGACGCCCTCGAGGAGTGCGTAGGCGTAGGTGACGCGGCGACCGGTGGCCTGCTGGTACCGCGCGCCGGCCGCGAGGAGCGCGTCGATCGTGACGCCACCGGCGGTCGGGATGAGGTGGCGGCGGAGGTCGTCGTCGGGGGCGTGGAGCGAGATGGTGAGGCCGACCTGCAGGCCTTCCTCGGCGAGGCGTTGGATCGGCCGGATCAGGCCGACGGTGGAGACGGTGACGCCGCGCTGGCGCATGTCGAGGCCGCACTCGTCGACGAGCCAGTGGATCGCGCGGATCATCGCCTGATAGTTCGCGAGCGGCTCGCCCATGCCCATGAACACGACGTTCGTGACGCGCCGCTCGCGTGAGAAGTGGAGCACCTGCGCGACGATCTCGGCCGGCGTGAGGTTGCGCGTGAAGCCCTGCTGGCCCGTGGCGCAGAAGATGCAGCCCATCGCGCAGCCGGCCTGCGTGGAGACGCAGACCGTCGTGCGCTCGCGGCCGCGGTGTTCGTTGGCCCCGTCGACCGCCTCGGGGTCGTAGTCCATCCGCACGGCCTCGATGGCCTCGCCGTTCCCGAGGTCGAGCAAGACCTTCGTCGTCGACCCGTCGTCGGCCGCACGGGTCGCGAGCACCGATGGCGCGGCGAGCTCGAACTCGGAGTCGAGGCGGGCGCGGAGCGCCGACGGAAGGTTGGTCATCGCCTCGAACGTGGTGACGCCGTCGCCGAGCGCCCAGCGGGCGACCTGCGCCGCGCGATAGCGCGGCTCGCCCCAGGCGGTGAGCCGCGATTCGAACTCGTCGAAGCTGAGGTCGAGGAGGTGCTGCTTCACCGGATCGAGTTTACGCGGCCACCGGCGCGACTCGGGCTACCCGAGGCGGGAGCCGATCAGCGCTCGGTCGCCGTTCAGGTAGCCCTCGATGTCCTGCGCCTGGCGCCCCGCGCGCTGGATGCGGAGGAGGGCGAGGGCGCCGGTGCCGCAGGCGACGAGGGCGCGCGCCTGGCGGCCGGGGAGCAGCGTCGTGAGCTCGCTCCCGTCGCCGGTGAGGACGGTGCCGGGCGCCTCGTGGGTGTCGAGGTCGGGGAGCGGGCAGGCTTCGTGGATGGTAAGTGGCTGGTCGCCGTAGCTGGTGGTGGCGGAGCGCCAGGGGTGGAAGGCGCGGACGTGGCGATCGAGCTGGTTCGCCGGCTGGTCCCAGTCGATGTAGCCGTCGGCTTTCGTGAGCCGCGGGGCGTAGGTCATCAGCGCGTCGTCCTGCTGGACCGCCTCGATCTCGCCGGCGACCCAGGGCGGGAGCAGCTCGCCGAGGCGGTCGGCACCGAGCTGGGCGATCCGATCGGTCAGCTCCCCGGCCGCGTCCAGCGGTCCGATCGGCGTCCGCACCTCGCCGACAACCGGCCCGGCGTCGAGCTCGCGAACCACCCGCATGATCGAGGCGCCGGTCTCGTCGTCGCCCGCGAGGATCGCGGCCGCGACCGGCGCCGCGCCACGGTGTCGCGGCAGCAGCGAGGCGTGCACGTTCAGCACGTGGTGCGGGAACGCCTCGAGCAGGTGCGTGGGCAGGATCTGGCCGAACGCGGCGACGACGCCGACGTCGGGCGCGAGCGCGGTGAGCGCCGCGGTCGTGTCGCGGCGCGTCTTCTGCGGCTGGAGGATCACCTCGACGCCGGCGTCCTCGGCGAGCTGCTTGACCGGCGTCGCCACGGCGCGCCCGCTGCGGCCGCGCGGACGATCGGGCTGCGTGACGACCGCGACCACCTCGGCCGCGGGGAGCTCGAGGCAGGTACGGAGGGACGGGACGGCGTAGTCGGGGGAGCCGAAGAAGACGATGCGCACCGAGGGATCGTAGCAGCGAGGTAGGCTGTGACCGCGTTGGGAGCGAGCGAGTGCCACAGAACGAGGCCGACGCGATCAGTCCGGTGGCGCCGTTTGCGGGCAGCTATGCTGTGCCCGGCTTCGAGCTCACGCAACGCTGGATCGATGCCCGCGAGATCGCACCAGAGCTGCGCGCCGAGGTGATGAACGTGATCCGCACCGCGTTCAACGACCAGGTGAGTTGGTTCGCGCTGGGCGTCGCACCTGACGATCACTTCGATTGGAAGTTCCGGGACCATCCGACGGGGGCGACGGCGCGCCTCACCGTCGATCGAGAAGGTCACGTCGTAGGGTTCATCGGCGGCGTCCGTCGCATCTGGCTGTTGCACGGTCGGCCCTACGTCGGCGGTAGTGGGTACGACCTGTGTCTGCTGCCCGAATGGCAAGGACGGGGGGTGCAGCGCGCGTTGCATCCCTACGTTGAGCGTGAGGGGCATCCCTCGGAGGATCTGGGTGTCAACTACGTGACCCACCCCGCCGATCGTCATCTCGCGGTCGACGGCGGCGACACGGCGCCGGCCAATGAGCTGCGCGACTTCATCCGCCACTTGCGACCGCTCCGGCGCGCCCGCGAGCGGGTGGGCCGGGTGCGCCGTCGCAAGGCACGATCTTCGTCGCCCGCGCTCAGCAACACTGCCGCTGTGATTCGGGCACGCGAGGTGACACGGTTCGATCGGGTACGCGATCTGCTCCGCCGGACTACCTCGTACGTCGAGTCGCTGCTCGCCCGCCGGCCGGCGCCGCGAGGCGTTCCCTGGACGATCTCGATGCTCACGCGGTTTGAGGAGCGGCAAGACGCGTTCATCGCTGCCGCGCTGAGTCAGTTCGACTTCGTCGCCGAGCGGTCGATCGCCTATCTGAACTGGCGGTATTGCGACGAACGCGCGGGTCCGTTCACCGTCCGGAGCGCGGAGCACGACGGCGAGCAGCTGGGGTATGCGGTGACGCGGGTGTACGACGGCACGGCCCAGATCGCGGACCTCCTGGTGCTGCCGGGGCGAGTGGCCGTGGCGGAGACACTGATCCGTGATGCCGTCGAGCTGGCGAAGCAGGGGAGCGCGCACGTCATCAGTACGAGGCTGCCACGGCACCATCCGTACCGGAGCGCTCTCGCACGCGCGGGATTCTTTGACGTGGGGAGCACCGCAGGTGAGCTGGTTGCGCCGCGAGGGATGCCACCCGCCGATCTGGCGTTCCTCGACCGCGCGGATGCGCGAGTGCACCACGTGCTGGCGGACTCGGACTTCGTCTCGGGGCCTCAGCCGCCGCCGCCAGGTGTGGTTCGGCGCCGGGGTTGGCCGTTACTCGCCGGCGTCGAGACGCCAGAGATGCACATCGCGGAAGCGGTCCGCGGGCGTGAACAGCAGCCCGGGTTCGAAGCCGTCGAGGCTTCCCGGGTGGATGTAGAGGCGCGAGGGGTACGCGAGGACTACGCTGGCCGCCTGATCGGCGAAGCGCGCCTCGAAGGCCGCGTAGAGCTCCCGCCGCTCGGCGGCGTCGACCGTGAGGCGCGCGGCCTCGAGGAGCGCGTCGGCGGTCGCGTCCTGGTAGCCGGCGATGTTGCGACCGGTCGCCGAGATCTGCGAGGTGTGCCAGCCGAGGTAGGGGTCCGGGTCGACGTTCGCCTCCCAGCCGAACAGCGCCAGCTCGTAATCACGAGGCACGAGCCGGCGGGCCAGCAGATCGCTCGCCGGGAGCGGGGTGACCTCGACCGTCACGCCTTGCATCGCGAGCGCGGCGGCGACCGCCTCGGCGACACGGATGCGCGCGGGGTCGGCGTTGGTCAGCAGCTCGAGGCTGAGCGGCCGGCCAGCGCGCCCGAGCAGTCCGTCGTCGTCGAGGACGTAACCGGCCTCGGCCCATGCGGCCGCAGGATCCACGGAGGCGTTGCCAGGGGTGTTCGGGAGTACCGGCGCCGGAGGTTCGGGATCCTTGACCCACGAGCCAGGGACGATCACCCCGTCTCCGGGGAGCCCGCGGACGCCCGCGGAGCGGATCACCTCCGCCGGGGTGATCGAGGCGACGATCGCGCGCCGGAGTGCGCGATCGTCGAGGGGTGCCTGCTGGTTGTTGAGGTAGAGGAGCGTGAACGCATGGCGGGTCAGCGGCGTCGCCAGCAGCTCCGTGCGCGCGAGGACGACCTCACCCTCTCGGGGATCGGGCTGTTCGCCGCGCAGCGCCGCGTTGATCTCGCCCCGCGCGAGCGCCTCGAGCTGGCGTGTGGCGTCGGGATAGAAGCGCAGCTCGATTTGCTCGATCGTCGGTGCCTCGCGGTGGTAGCTCGTGTTGCGCTCCAGCAGCGCGCGGTTGGCGTCGAGCGAGGTGAGCCGGTACGGGCCGGTGCCGATCGGCGTCAGGTTCGCGGGCGAGGTCGCGAGGGCGGTCGGGTCGGTGGCCTCGAAGCGATGGGCGGGGACGATCCCGACCGCGAGCCGGGAGAGGAAGTCCGCCGCGGGATCGGGGAGCCGGAGCAGGATCGTCCGCTCGTCGATCACGAACGGATCGACGGCCGCCCAGTTCGCGGCGAGCGCGACCTTGCCCGGGAAGTCCGCGTTCTGCAACAGCGCGATCGTCGTCGCCACGTCGGCGGTGGTGACCGGACGGCCGTCGTGCCAGGCGACGTCGTCGCGCAGCACGATCGTGTAGGTGCGACCGTCCGGCGTCACCTCCCAGCGTGCCGCGAGGTCGGGCAGCGGGGTGCCGTCGCCATCGATCCGGATCAGCCCGTTGAAGATCAACGCCACGAGGTCGGCGTCGGTCGATCCCGGATCGGCGAGCAGCGGGTTGATCGAGCGCGCAGCGCCGACCACGCCCTCCAGCCAACGGCCGCCACGGTCATCCTCGGCGCGCGCGGCCGCCAGCCAGCCGAGTGCGATCAGCACCAGCCCGCCGGCGAGCAGGGCGAGGTAGGCGTTGCGGACGGTCGGTCGAGGCACGCGAGAGCCGGCGGCCGCCCTCGGCTACGAGGCGGCGACGCTCCACGCGGAGATCGCGAGGAAGATGCCGACGACGACGATCGTCAGGTTGTGCAGCGAGCGCTGCAGGCCTCGACGGGTGCGGAAGCTCTGATCTTGGCCGCCGAGTGCGGCGCCGAAGCCGGTGCCCTTGACCTGCATCAGCACGAGCACGATCACGAGCGATGAGATCAGGATCTGGGCGAACGAGAGGAAGTCGCGGAGTTCCATCAGGGGTTCGACGTTAGGGCGTGCCCGAGCGGGAGGCAAGCGGGAAGCGGAGCGTTGTAAGCGGTTCAGCTCGACGTAGCATGCGCCGATGCGGCACACGACCGCGAGGCGACCAGCGGGAGACGACGGGGGCGTGAATGCAGCAGTTCGAGGGGCGCGTGGCCGTGGTCACCGGCGCGGGGAGCGGCATCGGTCTGGCGATGGCGCGGCGGTTCGCGCAGGAGGGGATGCGCGTGGTCCTGGGGGACTTCGATGGGCCGGCGTTGGACGCCGCGGTGGAGGCGCTGACGCAGGAGGAGCACGAGGTGCTGGGCGTCCAGATGGACGTCCTCAAGGACGAGGACGTCGAGCGGCTGCGGGACGAGGCGGTCGAGCGCTTTGGCGGGGTGCACGTGCTGTGCAACAACGCCGGCGTGATCGACTCGGCGGCAGTTCCGGTCTGGGAGTCGACACAGGCGGACTGGGACTGGGTGTTCGGGACCAATTTCGACGGGGTGCTGCGAGGCATCCGCGCCTTCGTCCCGACGATGGTCGCGCAGGACGAGCCGGGTCACGTCGTCAACACCGCTTCGGTGGCGGGGCTGATCGCCGGAAGCGGCATCTACGGCGTGTCGAAGCACGCGGTGGTCGCGCTGAGCGAGACGCTCAACGCGAACCTCCAGGTCGAGGGCGCGGAGGTGGGCGCCTCGGTGCTCTGTCCACCCTTCGTACGGACGCAGATCTTGCGCTCGGCGCGCAACCGACCCGGCGCCGCGGAGATCGATCCGGACGATCGCCATTCGCTCGTCGAGAACGGGATGCTGCCCGAGGAGATCGCCGACTTCGTGCTCGCAGGCATTCGCGAGGAGCGGTTCTACCTGGCGCCGTTCGCCTCGTTCGACGAGGCGATCGAGGAGCGAGCGGCGAATGTCGTGGCGCGGCGGAACTGGGTGCCGCGGATGCTGCGAGCGGCTTCGGAGTAGGCCTGGCCTTGCCGAGTCTCGGTCGGTGGCTCGCGGCGTGGGGTGGCAGCGTGGGGCTCGCCTCCGGCGTTGTTTGCGAGGCCTCGTAGTCCCCACCCGCTTCCTGCCGTTTCGTGACAGCGGGACGGACGGCACCGACGAGAACGAGGATCCGCGCTCGTTCCACCATCGGAGGTTGCGCTGCCGGCCGTGCTCGAGGTGACGCGCGAGGTGCGTCCGCAGCTCGTCTTCACGTGGTCGGCGGAGGGCGGCTACGGGCACCCGGATCACGTCGCCGCACACCGCCATACGCTGGCCGCGTTCGAGGCCTGCAGCGACGCCTCGATGTTCCCGGAGACAGGGGAACCGGCGGCAGCCTGTCCCTCGTCTGCTCGCGGCGTCGCGGGGCCTGGTCCGTCGTCAGCGACGAACGCAATCCCGAGGCGCCAGCGGTCCGTCGCTCAGGGTTAACGCTCCCGCCGCAGCGGCGGCGGGAGGGCGCTGGCCGGCGGATCGGGTTCGGGCGGGGGTCGGCGCCCGGGTGGAGGTAAGCGACCGGGCAGGGGTGTCTCGTTGGGTGGGCTCGTCCCGCCCGGCGAGCGCGTCTTGCCCGGGGAGCGTGTCTTGCCGGGGGGAGCGTGTCTCGCCGGGGGAGCGTCTCTCGCCGGGGGAGCGTGTCTCGCCGGGGGAGCGTGTCCCGCCGGGTGAGCGTGTCTCGCCGGGGGAGCGTGTCTCGCCGGGTGAGCGTGTCTTGCCGGGGGAGTGTGTCTCGCCGGGGGACGTGTCCCGGCGGGTGAGCGGGTACTCGCGGACGCGCGCGGTGTAAGCCGGCGTGCGTTCAATTGCGCACCCAGCGATGGTCGCGCCGGGTCGGAGAACCGGTTAGTCGCAGCGGCGAGCGGCCGGTATCTCTGCCGCACCAGATGGAAACCCGCCGCGGCGATCAGCGCCGACAGGGCGAGAACTATTGCGGCGGCGCCCTGGACGGGGCCCAGGTTGATGACGGACGACCCGGTGCCGCCCGTCGAGAAGGAGGCCGACAGCTCCTCGGTGAGTGCGCCATCGAAGTTGACGCGGCCGACGACGTCGTAGGTTCCGGCTTCTTCCACGGGGAAGAAGACGTTGAGCTCGACCGACTGGCCCGGGGTGGCGAGTACCTCGTTGCGGCTCAACGCCTCGGCAATCAGCTTCGAATCGCGGAGGAGCTGGCCCTCGAACCGGGCGCCCACTACGGATTGGCCGGTGTTGCGGAAGAGGATGTCGGCGCGGGCGATCGAGCCGACCGTGAGATCACCAGCAAAGGTGATGGAGACCAGTTCGCCGCTGCGGGTCAGGGCGCCAAACGGAACGAGGCTGAACTGGAGTTCGCCGCTGGCGAAGGGCTTCCCCTGCGCAGTGATCTGGTACTCGGCGACGTAGCCACCCGGTTGGAACCCCTCGGTCTCCCATTCGAGCGCGGTGATGTTTTTGCTCTCGCGGGGCTTGAAGGACTCGATGACCTGTTCGGGCTCGTCGACGAGGATGCCGGCGATGGTGGAGATCTTCAGCCGAATCACGGGTGCGACATCGACGTTCGACTCGTTCGTAATTCCCGCGAGGACGAGCAGCGTCTGTCCGATTTCCACGTCTCGTGTGGATACGTCGGAGATGCTTAGACCGAGCACCTGCTGGCCGGTGACATCGATGGAGACCGGCTGGTCGAGCGAGAGGACGAGGCTCGTGGTGCTGGTCTCTCCGGAGGAGCGAGTATCCGAGGACGATCGATATCGAATCAGTCCGCCGTAGCTGCCGTTCGGCGTGCCGGCGGGAGCGTTCAGGTAGACGATGACGGGAAGCTCGGGATGCGGTTCCGCACGTCCTTCGGTGACGAGGTCCTCGGGAGCGGAACGCAACGCGAACTGAACCCACGGGGCGATTTCGCCCTCGGCGATGAACTCGAAGCGTCGGGCGTCGTCGGAACCGTTGATCAAGATGGTGCCCTGGTCGTAGCGCTGTCCACGCAGGGCGTCGTCGATGTTGACGAGGGCCGGGAAGAAGCCGACGGTCGTCAGGCCGTCGCCCCGGCCGGTTGCCTCCTGTGCCTGTGCCGGCGTCAACGCGCCGAGGGCGGCCGCCGCGATCACGGCTATCACGAGCAATGGGAGGCCGGCGTGCCGGGTACGCATCGTCTCGTCCTCGTCAGTTCTGCCTGGCTTGAGAGGCCATGGCGAGGGCGCATCAGCCGCCCTCGCCATGGCCTCTGCGCCCGTAGAAACCTACGAGCGACTCCCCCCCCCCGTTCGCTACGGTTGCGACGGGTTGTTGTCGAACACGTCCAGGTCGCCGGTCGAGCTCTCGCCCGGGTCCAGCGATGGCGTGCAGATAACAAGGTCAACGGCGATGGAGAGCTCCACCAGACCGTCGTAGGTGCCGGTGAAGACCGGGTCGAACGGCGTGACCGAGAAGTCTAGCTTCAACTGCTCGTTCGGCTCGAGGCAAACCGCACCGGAGCTGGGTCGCCCGCCGATGGTGCTGGTTGGCCCACTGAGCGTTGCCAGCGGTCCGAACGCACCTTCGACCGTACCGCCGCTGATCGGCTCCAGGTGCTGGAACTCGACCAGCGTGCCGGTCGTGTTCTTGCGGTTGATCTGGATGTCGAAGTCATCCGTGATCAGCTTCCGCGACTGGTCGGGCTGGATGTTCAGCAGTGGCGTGTAGCGCACGCTGAGCACCGGGCGGGTGTTGCCCAGACCCTGGATCGTCGGCGCGCCCGGGGTAGTGAGGTCCCAGTCACCCGAGGCCACGCCCTTCAGACCCTGAGCGAGCCCGTCCCCCCCAGTCGACGAGGTCGAAGTCGACCGTGTAGCCGGTCACCGCGTTGACGAAGAAATCCTTCGTAAAGGGGGCCGCCTGACCGTTGGAACCGTACACCAGCGTGATCGACTCCGTGTACGTGCCCGGGGGCAGGTGCTTGGAGACGGTGAAGTTGTTGGGGTGGACCCCAACCTCTTGCTGGATACAGCGGTTCGTCAGGTCCACGAGGACACTCGCAGCCATCTGGTCAGTCGTGACCAGACCGTGCGCCGGGGTATTCGGCGTGAGCGGGTCACCCAGGAAGTCCGCACATGCCTGCCCGACCAGCAGCTCACCCGGATTCGCAACGACGTCGACGACGGTTTCGTAGACGATCTGTCCCGCCGGGTTCTGGTCAGGACCAGGTGCCGTCGGAACCTCAGCAGCTGTCCAGCGGATCGCCTTCTGGATCGCGGTCACGTCGTTCGTGCCACCGAAGTCGATGAACACGATCTTCCAGGCGTGCCGCAACGACGGCGAATCGCCGAGGTTCGGCGTGACGTAGAAGTCCGGCGCGCCGGGCTCCCCACCCGGGTCGTCGTCGTAGTCGGTCGCGACCACCTCGTAGCCCGCGTGACACGGGACGCCTATGGTCGTGGTACAGGGGAACTTCTTCAGATCGCCGAGGTTGACGACGAGGGAGGTGCCCCCGCTCCCGGAGGTGACCTCGCCCGTGGTTGCCACCTCGGTGGCCGGCTCTTCCGCACCGGCCGGTTGAGTGGCCAGTACGAGCGCCAGACTAAGCGCCAACACCGTCGCGATGATCGCTACGGCGGTGGCTTTAGACGCACTCAATGTTTGCGTCATTGCTTCGTTTGCCTTTCTCTTCACGCGGCCGTTCACCGGCGCGAAGCCGGCAAACAGCCCTGAGGTTGGGGCGTGATCGGTCCGCCCCGCATGGTCTTTTCCGCAGTCCCTCCTTTCGTGGCGGGACGAAGCTCAGACCGTGAGAGAAAAGAGAAGGTTGCTCAACAAAATTAAAGCGACCCCGATGCACGGGGGCCGCTCTGCACATAGACTGTGAAGAGCGAGGTGTGCTACAGTCCCCTCGCATCAGCCTCGACGCGGTTACCGCCGCGTCGGGGCCCTTTTTGCTCACCTAAACAAGCCTCAACTCACCGTTGTGACTTTTTTTGGGCGTTGCGGATGGTGTGAATACTGCGTTTGTGGTGTTCCCCCCCAACTCTCCCGCGGCACGGATAGAGGTCCGACTGGACCGCATCCGCGTGACGCCGAGGTGAGCATGGGGAGTAGCGAGGGGCCGACGCGTCCCGCCGACCGACACCTGCCCGCGATTCCGTTCGTCCCCCATGCGGCACGGCCGTATACATAAGTGTCCGGATGGTAACGGGTCAAGAGAACTCGTCAAGTACCAGTTCGCAGGCCCGCTGACGATTCGCGAAAGACCGTCGCATCGGCCCTCCGTGTGTGGTGCAGGGATGACACTTCGACTCGCTCGGACGGTCCCGGCCGATCGCTCGAAGACCGACTGGCGGAGCACGGTGACGAGGCGATCGAGGAGCGATCGGCGCATGTCGTGGCGCGGCGGAACCGGGTGCCGCGGGTGCTGCGGGCGGCTTCGGAGTAGGCCTGGCCTTGCCGAGCCTCGGGCGGCGGGGGGCGGGCAGCGCCCCACCGAATGCCAGCGGAGCGTCGCCGAGCGAGGGTGAGCCAGGGCGTTCGTAGCTCGTCGGTCGAACGCGGAGCGCACCCGGGACAGCAGGGCGCTGAAGCCGGATGTGCCGTCCGGTCTGGACGCGCCTCACCGGTCGATCGGCGTTTCGCGGCGGCGTCCGACTAACCGTTCAGCCAGTACTTCGTGACCGGAGCGCGCGATAGGCTGCTGCCTTCGGGCGGTCAGCGAGGCGGCGAGGCGGGATGGCTTCGAACGAGGGGTTCGCGGACAAGCGAGTGCTGGCCGTCTACGGCCACCCCGACGACGAGGGACAGGCGACGGGCACGCTGGCCGCGTTCCTCGATGCGGGGAGCGCGGTGACGCTGCTCTGCGCGACCCGGGGCGAGGTCGGCGAGATCTCGGACGCGGGGCTGAGCACGCCGGAGACGCTGGGCTACACGCGCGAGCTGGAACTGCGCGCCTCGATGGCGCAGATCGGCCTCGCGGACGTCCGCTTCCTGCCGTTTCGTGACAGCGGGACGGACGGGACCGACGAGAACGAGGATCCGCGCTCGTTCCACCAGCAGCCGTCGGAGGTGGCCCTGCCCGCCGTGCTCGAGGTGATGCGCGAGGTGCGTCCGCAGCTCGTCTTCACGTGGTCGGCGGAGGGCGGGTACGGGCACCCGGATCACGTCGCCGCACACCGCCATACGCTGGCCGCGTTCGAGGCGTGCAGCGACGCCTCGATGTTCCCGGAGACAGGGGAACCGTGGCAGCCGGAGCGACTCTACTGGGGCGCACGGATGATGAGCCGCTTCGTGTCGATGCGCCTCGAGATGGAGGAGCGCGGTCTGCTCGACGAGCCGATCGACGAGGAGACGCGCGCGCGCTTCGCTGAGATGCTGAAGCGCCCGCCGCCGCCGGTGAGCGTGGTCGTCGATACCAGCGCGTTCATCGACGCCAAGCGACGCGCCGCCTCGATGCATCGCACGCAGTTCGGCGAGGACGGGAGGTGGTCGCGGATTCCTGAGGATCTGCTGACGCAGTTCTACGGCGAGGAGCGTTTCTACCAGGCGCGCCCGGCGTGGCCCGAAGGCGCGGAGCCGGCCTCGGACTTTTCGTAGAACCAGATGCGCCGTCGCCGGCTAGATGTAGTCGAAGTCGCCGAGCGTGACGTGGATCCGAGCGTTGGCGTCTTCGCCAAGGAACGCGAGCTGTTCGTGCCGATCGCCGTGTGGCTGGTATTCGAGCCGTGCGTCCCCGCCGGCGTCCAGGAATCCGTGATCGAGGAGCGGTTGTCGATAGGGATGCACGCGCGGCAGGGCGCAGGTGAGTTGCCGGGCGCCTCGCTGCCTGGCTCGATCCACCGCGTCCGCAGCGAGCGTCGCCACGACCGCGGGAGACGCGGGGTCGACGAGCAGGTCGACGAGCTGGGCCGTGTCGCCGGACCACCTGAGAACCGCGTAGCCGCGCAGATCCTGATCGTCGAGTGCGACCAGCACCAGGCTCGCGCCTCCACGCGGGTCATAGCGCCAGTTCAGGTACGCGCTGCGTCGATCCGGGACGAAGTCGAAGCCCGGGGAAGCGGCCTCCCAGAGTCGATCGAAGCGCTCGTCGAATCGCGAGACGGTGGACACCTGGACGTCGCAGGGCTCGGCGCCCCGACGGCCGCCGCGCCGCCGGAGCGCGGCGCGGGCTGTCGTGGCGGCGAAGTGTCGCCAGCCGCCGCGGCCGCGATGCACACCGACAAACGTGCGGAGGTCAAACGGTCGAACGAGCATCCTCAGCTCGTTGGAGACGCGGATATGAACGCCGCGCCTCGCGTTGCGACGCCGCATGCGGGGGTGGTGGCTCGCGGTGTTGAGCGCGAAGTCGAACTTCGCCTCGATGTGCGAATCCGCGTACGGCTGAGCATGCCGCAACAGGCCTCGCGCCTGGACCCGCGGGTGGATGGCGGTGTCCGAACCGGAATGGGCGACGAGGATTTCACCGCCGACATTCACGTCGCGGCAGAACTGCACCACGGCGCCGACGATCTCGCCATCGGTTTCCATGACGGTGTTTGTTTCCAAGGCACGGGGATGGCTCTGCATCTTCCAGCGCAGGTGTTCGACGGCCGGCACGTCGATGTCGACTGCCGGCCAGCGCGGAAACGCGGCCTGGAACAGCGCGACCATCGCCTCGAGATCCGCGTCCGTCGCGGGGCGAAGGGTCGGATTCAGCTCGTCCACGTAATCTCCTCTGCTGAGAGACGTTTGGCGGTCGTGGGCCACATCGGAACGTTGCCACGGCGGCGCGCGACCGTCGAGGGTGACCTTCGGGTCTGGCGTGCCGATGATCTGATCGCGTAACGTGAGTGGCAGGCGAAGCGAGGCCCACCACGCCAAGATCGCAGAGGCGAGGTGCGGCTGGATGCTTGCGGCTTCGGTCTCAGAGACATCAATCGCCCTCGACGACCTCGCGCGTTCGCGCCGAGGTTCGGCTGCTGCCGGCCGGCACGTGGAGGCGCTGTACTACGCCTCGCGTCTGACCAGTCAAGCCGGGCAAGGCCTGTTTTTCGCTCTGATCGTCGTGCTGGCGGGCCCCAATGGCGCCGGCGCGCTGGGACTGGGCAGCGTGATGGTCGCGATGACCGTCGCGGCGATCGCGCTGGGGCCGTTCGGCGGCAGCGCCGTCGACCGGCTCGGGCCTCGTCTCGCGCTGCCGGCCGGCGCGGTGCTGCGGCTGCTGGCGATCGGATGCGCCGTCGCCGTGCTCGGTCACGGCGAGTACGCGTGGGCCGCGGCGTTCGTCTACTCCGCCGCCTCGCAGGTGTTCTCGCCCGCGGAGCTGGCGCTGGTGTCGACGATTCGCCGCGAACGACCGGCTGGCACGCACGCGTCGCTGTTCGCGCTGCAGTTCGGTGGACAGATCGTCGGCGCCTTCGCACCGGCGCTGTTCTGGGCCGGCGGAACCGGGGCGATGCTGGCTGGCGCGCTGCTGCTCTAGGGGGGCGATGGTGGTGCTGGCGACCGTGCTCGGCGGGCGTCTGCGCGGCGTGGTGGCGGAGGCGCCGGGGCAGCGGTCGAGGTCGCGGCGATCGCGTATCCCGTTTCGCTCGACGCTGCGATTCATCGGGAGCGAGCCGCGCGCGTTATACGCGGTCGGACTGCTCGCCTTCGTCGACGTGACGACGAAGTGTCTGCTGATCGCGGCGCCGATCTACTTCCACTCGGAGCTCGGGCTCGGCCGTGCGCAGATCGCGATGCTGGTGGGGACGGCTGCGGTGGGCGCGGTCCTCGGGTTGATCTGGTCGGGGCGCCACCTGCCGCCGGCACGGTCACCGCTGGTGATGCGCTTCGTGCTGCTCGCGACGCTCGGCGCGACGTTCGCGTTGACTCCGCTCGGTGACGGGCTGGCGACGCTGACGCTGACGCTGACCGGGACCGCGTTCAACTTCGATACGTCGGCCGGGCCGTTGCCGGCCGGATCGCTGGCCGCGGTGCCAGCGGTGCTGGTGCTCGGCGCGGCGCTCAGCATGGCGCCGATCGTGGCACGCAGCGTGCTGACGGCGACGGCACCTTCGGAGCAGCAGGGGCGTGTGTTCGCCGCGGAGGCGGTGCTCTCCAATGTGCTGGTGGTACCGGCGCTGCTGCTCGCGGCACTGTCGACGGATCTGGTGTCGGCACGAGCGACGGTGATCTTCCTCGGCGTGGTCGGGTGCGCCGTGTTCCTCGCGCTGGAGTATGTGGCGATCGGGCGAGACGCCTCGTCTGGCGGCGAGGCGGCGGCACCGGCCTCGGATACGATCTAAGCCCAACCTGATTCTCGATCTGACGATCGCTCCCGAACGGAGGCTACCGCGGGTGTTCCGCGCGCATCGCGCGGATCAGCTCCAGGTTGTCGCTGATGATCCCGCCCACACCCGCGCGCACCAGCTCGGTTGCGCGCTCCAGCTCGTTGACCGTCCGGGTGAGGATCAGTGGCGTTCGCTCGCGCAGCTCCGCGACCACGGGCGGCGTGAGCAGTTCGCTGTCGAGGCCGATCCCCGCGCCCGCCCACGTGTCCAGCTCGTCCCGCATCCGCTCCAGCGCGGCATCCGAGCCGATCGACCGAACGACGCGGGCGCGTTCCACCTCGAGGAAGTGTTCGAGGTACTGCCAGTTCTGAGAGCTCACCGAGTAGCTCCGGTTGGGCAGGTGCTCGTCGATCAGTTCGCGGAGCGCAGCGGGCAGACCGGGACTCTCCCCCTTGAGGTCGAACATCGGCTCGCTCCCGGCCGGCAGGTGACGAAGCACGTCGGACACGAGCAACTCGCGCCTCCAGCCGAGCGAGAGCTCCCAGCGATCCCAGAGGAGCGGTAGCCAGCCGAGCGTCTTGTTGTGGCCAACCTCGAGACGACCGCGATGCAGCCAGACGTCGAGTTCGATCAGGTGCGCGCCGGCCGCCGCCGCCGGCGCGAGCGACCGTAGCTCGTTTCCAGCGCGGTGCGCGATCAGCAGTGGCCCCTCGGTCGGTGACACGGACGCTCCATCAGGTGGCGGGCGGGCAGGCACGGCGTTGGTCGCGATTCGAGGCTCGATGATCGTGATCGGGACCTCGGGACCAGACCGAATCAGCCTAGCCGCTCCCGCGGCGGTCGCCCCAGTGTTGATCATGAATGGCGCAGCTTCGGCGCAGCGGTCGCCTGCCCACGCAGTCGGAGCCTGAGCGCGCCCGGTCCGAGGCGTAGTCGAGCTCGGCAATGAGGGCTCATTTGTCGGAGCGGTCGGGGTGGGCGACCCTGTGCGGCATGTCTTTGCTGTGGGCGCGGCTGCTGGTGTTCGGTAGCTCGGCGGCCGTGCTGGTGATCGAGATTCTCGCGGGGCGGCTGATGGCGCCCTACGTGGGCGTCACGCTGGAGACGTTCACGGGCATCATCGGCGTGGTGCTGGCCGGGATCGCCGCGGGCGCCTGGCTGGGGGGGCGCGCCGCGGACGAGGTGCCGCCGCGCAACCTGCTCGGCCCGATGCTGGTCCTGTCGGGTGTGCTCGTGCTCGCCGCTCCGACGCTCGTCGACTGGGTGGGACCGTCGATGCGGGCCGGCGGTCCGGCCGAGATCACGATCCTCACCGCGAGCGCCTTCTTCTGGCCCTCGCTGACGTTGTCGACGATCACGCCGATCGTCGTCAAGCTGCGGCTCCGCTCGCTCGAGGAGACCGGGAGCGTCGTCGGTTCCTTCTCCGCGGTCGGCACGATCGGCGCGCTGGCCGGCACCTTCGTCACCGGGTTCGTGCTGCTGGCGGCCGTGCCGTCTCGCTCGCTGGTGCTGATCGTCGGCCTCGTGCTGGTGGTCGCCGGCCTGCCGCTGCTGCTGCGCATCTGGTCGACACGTGCTGGCGCGCTCGGCGTCGTTGCGGCGCTTGGCGTTGGCGGCGGGCTGCTCGTCGCGGAGGGCCCGTGTGACGTCGAGACCACCTACTTCTGCGCCTCGATCGAGGCCGATCCCGCCAATCCGAGCGGGCGGACGCTGCGGCTCGACACGCTGCGGCACAGCTACGTCGATCTCGAGGATCCGACACACCTCGAGTTCCGCTACTCGCGGATCATGGCCGACGTGATCGCGGAGCTGCCGGCGGGCCCGCTCACCGTTGCGTACATCGGCGGCGGAGGCTTCACGCTACCTCGGTACTTCGCCGCGGTACGGCCCGCCAGCACCGCGCAGGTGTTCGAGATCGACGGCGAGCTCGTGGAGCTCGTCGAGGCCGAGCTCGGCCTCGAGCTGACCGATGCGCTGCGGGTCGAGGTGGGAGACGCGCGCCTGGCGCTCCCCGATCTCGAGGCCAGCTCGTATGACGTCGTGATCGGCGACGCGTTTGGCGGGCTGAGCGTGCCGTGGCACCTCACCACGCGCGAGTTCCTCGAGGAGATCGACCGCGTCCTCACCGATGACGGTGTCTACGTGATCAACCTGATCGACTACCCGCCGCTCGGCTTCGCCCGCGCGGAGGCGGCGACCTTCCTCGAGGTGTTCGACGACGTCGCGGTGATCTCGACGTTCGAGCGCCTCGAGGGCGATCGCGGCGGCAACTACGTGTTGGCCGGCTCGCAGGCGCCGCTCGACTGGAACGCGATCGCCGCGCGCATCCTCGAACGCGGCGGGTTCGACGCGGTGCTGTCGGGCGCAGATGTGGAGGCGTTCGCGGCTGGCGCGCGCGCGCTGCGCGACGATTTCGCGCCCGTCGATCAGTTGATCACGCAGCCGCCGCGATAACGGCCGTCAGCTGGCGCCCGAAGCCAGCGCCTCGAGGCGGGTATCGACGAACCGTAGTACCTCCTCGGCGATGTCGATCGCGCGATCGGAGTCGGTCTCGTCGTAGACCTCGGAGGGGACGCCGGCCGGGATCCCGCTCGGGTAGCGCGCGCCGAGGTAGTGCTTGTCGAGGTGTGCAGCGCTTGACTTCAGGAGGTCGAACGAGGGATCGAACGCCATCGCGTCCTCGCAGAGGTCGGCGAGGCCGTGCCCCCAGACCAGCTCCGCGCCTCGCGCATAGAGGTAGGCCACGACCGCCTTTTCTGCAGCCTGGTGGCTGAAGAAGCAGGCGGGGGCGTAGCGGCCGGAGTCGGCGCAGTGGCGCGCGTCTTCGAGGTCGAAGGCGGCCTGGCGCCGCCAGCGTGCGGTCTCGTCAGCGGGCATAGACGGGCTCGGCCAGCGAGATTGCGCGGATCAGTACCGGGTCCTCGTCGGCCAACTCCTCGAACTCCTCGGGGGTGTAGACGAGGAACTGGGTCTGGAGGCGCGGGCGCAGGTGATCGACGAAGAAGTCGGCGCGGCGGTGGAAGGGCTCCGCCGTCGGGTGGACGATCACCACCTCGAGCGGCGTGTCCGAGCGGACCTCGTGCCGGCCGAACGCGCCGGTGACGTAGAGCCGTTGCACCCCGAAGGGCGGCAGTTCCTCGACGAAACGCACGAGCTCGGCCTCGAGCAAGGCGCGGCGCTGTTCGGCGAAGCCGATCATCATGGGCATTGGTGGTGGCACTCGGAGAACGAAGGTCGAGGGCCGATCCCGGCAGGCGCGTCCTGCAGCCTCGAGTTCGCTGTCGTTCGCATGATCGGGCAGGTACGGTTCGACCTCTTCAATCGCCTCACAGGGGAGGTACCGGTCTGAATCCGCACCGGGCGTCGGCTCGCGGCCCCGGCACCTGAGCGGCGGAGCCTCGATGCCTTCGGCGCTGTCTGCGGAATTTCTGTGTATCCCACCCGCCCACCCGAATCCCCAGTGGGGCCCTTGGCCCCCACACCCCCGCTCCAGAGTCGCTTCGCTCATTGGATCCACCGTTTGGTGGGGATCGAATGAGGAGCAGCTCCAGCGCGCGCTTCGGAAGCCTAAACCGTCGTCAGCGTGGGTGAGCGTGGGATCGGCATCACCTCGTCGGCGCGGAGCGGGTAGGCCTCCTTCTGATAGATCTGGATCCGGTGCGAGCCGTAGTCGCCGACAAACAGCTGGCCCTCGCCGTCGACGTGGACCGAGACCGGCGCGCGGAAGCGCTTCTGTGCTTCGAGCGTGGTCATGTCGCGCAGGCGCAGCACCTTCTGGTTCGCCATGATGTACTCGCGGCCCATCCTCGACAGGGTGGCGTCGCCGATGAACTGCTCGACGTAGCGCGCGTTGCGATCGAAGAGCAGGACGCGGTTGTTGCCCCGATCGGCGACGTAGATGTCGCCGTGCTGGTCGACGGCGATGCCGGCCGGGCGGTTGAGCTGGCCGTGGCCGCTGCCTGATTCGCCGAACTGCGAGATGAACTCGCCACCGGCGGAGAACTTCTGGACGCGGTCGTTGCGCCAGTCGACGACGTAGATGCAGCCCTCGAGATCGACGGTGATGCCCCAGGGGGTGTCGAACTCGCCGGGACCATCCCCGTGAGTCCCGAAGCCGGTGATGTACTCGCCGTCCTTGCTGAAGAGCTGGACGCGGTGGTTCATCGTGTCGCTGACCCAGAGCCGCTGCTCGGCGTCGAACGCCATGTGCGAAGGACGGTCGAGCTGGCCCGGCTCGGAACCGTGCTCGCCCCAGCGGGTGACCTCGTCACCCTCATGGGTGAGGACGGTGATCTCATGCTTCGCCTCGTCGGAGACGTACAGCCGCGCGTCGGCGCCGCGGACGATGCCGGCGGGCCAGAGGAAGCCGCCACCGACGGCGCCCATGTCCTGGTCCTCGTAGCTGATCGCCCGGATCGAGCCGGCGCCGTCGAACCGGGAGAGCGAATAGAGCCGGTCGTCGCCGAGGGCGAAGTCGACCGGATACCAGGTCAGCCGCCGCATCCCCATCGTCCGCACGTAGGGGAAGCCCGCCCTCAGGAGCAGCTCGTGATCGGCGTGTCCGTTCTGGTGGCCGTTCTGGGTCATCTCGTCCCTCGTTCCAGCCTGAGAGGCAGCCGCAACATTCCCTGCTGCGGCTCCAACACTCCTGATGCGGCTTCGCCGCTAGGCCGCTGTCACCTTGTAGGGGTTCAACTGTTCGTAGTTGCCGTTGACGAGCGCCGTCGGGTCCATCTTCATCCACTGCTCGAGGACAGTGCCGTAGACGCCCCGGAAATCGAAGTTCGGGCGGAGATCTTCGCCGTACAGCCAGTCCTTCGGGTCGACGGACGGGTACTCGGAGTAGAGGCCGCCGTCGACGTGCTCGCCGATGATGTAGGCGCCGCCGCCGGAACCGTGATCGGTCCCGGAGCCGTTGTCCTTGATGCGGCGGCCGAACTCGGTGAAGGCCAGCACCGTGACCTCCTCGGCGGCGTCGTGCTCGCGGAGATCGGCCATGAAGTCGGAGATCGCCTCGGTGAGGTCGCTGAGCAGCTTGGGGTGCGTCTCCGGCTCGAGCGAGTGGTAGTCGTAGCCTGCGTGCTGGGTGTAGAAGAAGCGTGTCCCGAGGCGGGCCGTGTGTACCCTCGCGACATCGCGCAGCGCCTTCGCGATCGGGTTCTGTCCGTACTCGATCGTCGAGCTGTACTGCGAGGGGACGTCACGCAGCATGCCGATGCCGGTCAGCACGTCGCGCCCGGTCTGTGCGAGGTAGTCGCCGACGATCCCGGTGCCGACGGCGGGCGTGTACATGCGCCTGAAGATGTCCAGATCCTGCTGGCGCTCCTGTTCCGCCTCGACCTTGGTCATGAGGCCGAAGTGGTCGAGGTCGCCAATCGAGGTGGCGGTGACACCGGCCGCGGCGAGCGCGCGCGGGAGGCCGCGGCCGAAGCTGACCGCGGTCAGCGGGTTCTCGCTGTTCGGATCCAGCTCACGCGTCGCCCGGGCGAGCCAGCCCTCGGTCGAGATCTTGTTCGGCTCACAGGTGTGCCAGATGTCCATGCCGCGGAAGTGGGAGCGGCTGGAGTTCTCGTAGCCGATGCCCTGCACGACGGCGACGTCACCGGCGTCGTAGAGCTCCTTGAGCGCGGCGGCGGCGGGGTGCCAGCCGAGATCGCTCTTGCCCCCGTTCAGCGGGAGCACGTCCTCCGAGGCGACTCCAACGGTCGGGCGCGCGTCGCGATAGTGCTCGCTGGTGTGCGGGATCAGCGTGTTCATGAAGTCGAGGCCACCGGTGAGCTGGATGACGACCAGCACCGGGTCCTGTCCGTTGATCTTGGGCATCGATGCCTCCCTGACACGCGCGACGCGCTCGCTTGCCGGCGCGCAGTCCTAGCCGAACTGGTACTCGGGGCTGGAGACGACGAGCTGGAGCATGCGGCCGATGCGCGCCTCGCTCGCGGCACGTTCCTCGTCGTCGCCGAAGGTCAGCGGACCCTCCTCCGCGGCGAACTCCTCGAGGACGCGGCGCGTGTCCTTGCTGGCGTGGACCGGACCGGCGAGATCCAGACATTCGTCCACGAACGCGCCTGGCTCGACGGGGCTGCCGTCGGCGGCGATGCGGGCGACGATCGACTGGACGCCGGGCTTCGAAGTGTCCATCACCTGCTCAACGGCGAAGTTGACACGTTCGGTCAGCGTGCCGCCGTCGAGCCACTCCTTGCCGGTGTGCCAGCCTTCGACGCTGGGTGGGTCCATCAGCTTCTGGCCCATCGCGGCGGTGGCGGGTGACCAGCCAGTGATCGCGGGGTCGGGCGCCTGCGGCCAGTTCGCGAGTTTGATCGCGCCGCCGACGAGCTCGGCCGGGCTCTTCACGCGCGCGAATTGCGCTTCCTTGAAGAAGTCCGAGTTGAGCAGCGTGCGCATGACGACGCGCAGGTCCGCACCGGACTCCGTGTACGAGGCGACGAGCTGGTCGATCGCCTCGGGGTCGCGAGGCGGGTCGATGCTCCAGGCCGGTATCTGCTGTTCGTCGGCGACGAAGAAGTTGTAGAGGTGACGGCAGAGGAAGCGTGCGGTCGCCTCCTGCTGGACGATCACGTCGATGATGTCCTCACCGTTGAGGTTGCCGGTGCGACCGAGGAACGTCTTCTCGCCGTCGTCGTGATCGTCATCGCGGTACTCGAAGTGGGCGCTGTAGCCGCCGAAGGGGTAGAGCGGGATCGGCTGTTCGAAGGTCCATCCGGTGAAGGCACGGGCGGCGGCCTTGATGTCGTCCTCGCTGTAGTTGCCGATGCCCATCGAGAACAGCTCGAGCAGCTCCCGCCCGTAGTTCTCGTTGATCTCGGTGGCGTGGTTCTCGCAGTTGTCGAGGAAGTGGATCATCGCCGGGTCGCGCGAGAGGTCGAGGAGGATCTGGCGCAGGTTGCCGAGGCAATTGTCGCGGAAGGTGTCGAGCTGTTGGATGATTGCGGGGCCGTGCTCGCCCTTGAACCACCCCGTGGCGAAGACGTGGTGCCAGAACAGCGCCATCTTCTCGCCGAGCGGCGCACCGCCGTGAGCGAGGTTGAAGATCCAGAGCGATGCGGCCGTGATCGGGACGTCCGGGCTGTAGGTCGCGGGGAAGTAGCGATCAAGCAGGTCCTCGTTGGGATTCGGGCGCTGCTCGGGGTGGAGCAGCTCCTCGACGATCTCTTCGTAGGGCCGTTCGGCGAGCGCTTCGAGCTCGTCGCGGGTGGCGCCGACGCCGACGCGGCGCATGAGGTGGGCGCGCAGTTCGATTGCTTCGCTGGCCATCAGTACTCCCGGCAGGTGTGCTGTGATGCCGTTTGTGGCGTTATACCAGATGCGTTTGGCGGCCCACAGCCCGGTGAGGGGCGGGGGAGGTGCGGGCCCGTCGTTTCGGGCGCGCGGGACGGCGGTGACGGTTGCGAGAGATAGACGAGGGCCGCCCGTTCGGGCGGCCCTCGTCAGGCACGCTGATCGGTGCCGTTAGTCCTCGATGCAGCGGGGGTGATCGGGGCCCTTCTTCGCGCAGAACGCGGCCAGGGCGCCCTCCGCGGCCGCGTCACGGTCAGCGGCGCGCTGCTCGGCGGCGGCGGCCCGCCCGGCCTCACGGTCCAGGCGGTCCTGCTCGCGGTCGAACTCCTGGTCGAGCTGCTGCAGCTCGCGCTCGGCGTCGCGCAGTTCCTTCAGCTCCTGCTGCTGCTCCTGGTTCGAGAGCACGTCGCTCTCGCCGCACTCGCCGATCAGGTCGCCGTGGGCGAGGTGGGCCGGGACTGCGGAGCCGCCGACGCTGCGCGTGTGCTGGTTGCCGGGGTTCCCGGGCGGCCGGTGGCAGATGGTCGCCTTCGCACCGGCCTCCTCGGTGGCGACGACGGAGAGGAAGGCCTCGACCGCGTCAGGGTCATTGCCCTCACCGTCGAGTTCGTCGTCGTAGGTCGCGGTGACCGTATCGCCATCGACCGCCTCGAGGATGTCCGCGGTGTCGTCAGACGTGTTGCCGAGTTCGAGGAGACCGGTGAAGACGCCGGTGTGATCGCCCGTCTCGGTAAGCGTGACCGTGATGCCAGGCATGTCGGTGTCGCTCTTGACGTTGACGTCGACGGTGTCGGGCGCATCCGTCACGTCGAGGTCGCGATCGTCGACCGTCACGTGCACGAGGTCGCCGTTGCCGTCGATGTCCAGCCAGGCGTCGACGACGTCGATGCTAGGGCCGTTCTCACCGGTCCACGCGAACGGCGCGTCGCTAGCCCCGTCGGTCAGCGAGCTGCCGGCCTCGCCGCTATTCGGTCCGCTACTCACCTCGAAGTTGACGAGCACGCCCTCGGTCGGGTCGATGCCGCCGAGGGTCGCGGTGACGGCGTGCTCGGTGAAGCCGGGCGAGCTGGAGATCAGCGGCGCCACCGAGATCACGAGGGTGTCGAGGCCGATCTGGTTGAGCGCCGAAACGGCGTTGACGTCGAATCCGGGGAGGGCGCCGCTGAAATAGGAGATGCGGATCGCGGTCGCGAACGACAGGCCGAAGTCCTGGAGGTCGAGGTTGATGTCTCCGGCGTCGTCATCGTAGAACGCGCCCGTGCTGACGAAGGTGACTCCGTCCGCGCTGACCTCAATCGTCGCGGTCGCAGGGGACGCGGCGTCGACGGTGTGAACTCCGCAGATCGAAACCGTCGCCGTTGAAGGCGACGTTGTCGACGAAGGAGATGGTGAGCGACCCGCCGGTTCCGATCTGCACGAAGGCGGCGTCGATGGGATCTCCGAGTACGTCAGTCGGGGTTCCGTCGATCGCGCCGGTAGTGGCGACGCTGTCGCCGAACGCGTCGGAGGCCTCGGCGCTGGCGAGGGTCATCGCAATGCCGAGCGCCAGCGCGGCGGTGACCGCTCCGGCTTTCGCGGCGAACGCCGCATTCCAGGGGATGAAGGAGAACATGAGGCAGCCTTGCTTCGTACAGCTCGTCAGACGCGTCATTGCGCGACCGCGTTCCGTGCGGTCAGGTGCCTCGACCCTGATTGTCGGCTGGAATGGGGTCCGTACTTAACCCCTCGATCGATCAGATTTCGTATGAGGCTCTAGTGGGTGTGGTTCGGTATGCTGCCGCTAGCACATAGGTGATGATGGCTCGCGGCGGGCCGGGGGATGCACGTATGGCCACGTCAACGATCGAAGCACGGACCGGGGAGGTCGGCTCCCGATATGCGCAGCTCGAGGAGCGCATCATGGACCGTGACCAGGTCGCGGCCAGCGAGGTGTTCTACGACCTCGTGCGCGACGGGCGGCCACTGGAGGAGCTGCTGCGCGAAACGGTGCGGGTGCACGCGCCCTACACGCACATGCCGTATCACCAGCGGATCGACGACGGCATGGTCCGCTTCGTCAACAACGACCATTGCCTGCTGAGCGCCCGCGCCAGCCTGCGGATGCCGGAGGAGCTGCCGAAACGGCTGCGCTTCCTGCCGATGGCGCAGACGATGTGGTACGTCCCGACCGGCCTCGACGCCTGGAGTCAGCTGCTCGGCAAGGCGCCGGGTCACTACGGCCGGCGGGTGTACGACGAGTCGAAGTACCCGAACCCGCCGCCGCCGACCTCGCACTGGCCGGACGCCGATCCGATCGCGACCGAGGGCACGCTCGACGAGCGGCTGAACCACTGGTTGACGCTGGTGCAGCGCGGGCTCGTCGAGGAGTCGTACGGCGTGTTCCGCGGCCTGCTCGCGGAGCCGGCGGACCGACCGCAGGTACTGGCGCAGCTCATGTTCGCGGGACTGATCGACGTGCAGGACCGGATCTACATGAACCGCAGCTACACGACGGGGCACAAGTCGTACCGCGCTCGCGCGACGATCGAACTGTCGCGTGCCGTCGGCTGGGAGGACGCGCACGACATCATCTACGCGGGCGTACCCGATCTTGCCGTCGGGCCGCGCTGGTACTCCGCGTACGAGATGGCCTGCGAGGTGCAGATCCGCCGGCTCGAGGACGAAGCGCCGCCGTCCTCGCTCGCGCGGACGGTGATCACCGGCCGCGACGCGGAGCTGTTCGCTCAGACCGAGGATCTGTCCGCGGCCGAGCGTGAGCTGCTGAAGCACGCGATCCTCGAAGAGCACGAGCCGGCCTACATGGAGGCGATCATCAGCCTGCTGCTCGCGGGCCGATCGCCGAAGGCGATCCTCGACACGATCCAGATCGCCGCCGCGGAGGTCGTGCTGCGCTGCGGCGAGCCGCCGAGCTTCTCGATGCCGCAGCACGGGTACGAGTACACGAACACGCTGGCCTGGTTCTACGCGAACTTCGAGCACCGCCACCAGACGAAGCTGCTGTTCGTCGCCGGCTCGTTCGTCAACCAGTGCGCGCGCTGGGTGCGCGACACGCCGGGCAACGGCAAGCCGGTGTTCCGGGCGCCCGGTGCCGCCGAGGGCATGTCACGCGACGAGGTGCTCCACGCCCTCGACAGCGCGATCACCTCGCTCCAGCCGGACGAGGCCGCCTCGTGGGTGTGGGCTTACCTCGATGCGGGCCACGACCGCCGGCCGCTGATCATGACACTGACGCTGGCCGCGGCCAAGCAGGGCAACGATCCGCACAACCAGGAGATCGGATACTGCATGATCGAGGACTACGGTCGCACGTCGTCACCCGACCGCGATCGCCTGCTCCTCGCGTGCGCGAAGCACACCGCCGGGCACGCGAAGTACGGCGACTCGCTCGAGTCGTACAACCGCTTCGCGGCAGCGTTCGACCTGCCGCCGGCCACCGGTGCCGCCGGTAGCGGCGACCCGCTGGAAGCGGTGCTCGAGGAGATGGAGCAGATCCCGCTAGCGGACGAGGAGCCGGTGCCGGAAGGGCTGCTGACGACCTAGGGTGCGTGCTGCCACCGGGGACATGTTTGTGACGGGCGCTTCGCGCCCGAGTACGCCGCGGGCTTTGCCCGCGACCAATCTTACGTTTGGCCCGCCCGCCCGCCCCGAATGACTGCGGGGGCTCCCATGCGGAGATCGCCCTCCGGGCGAGGGCCCCCGCTTCCCCCGTTTCGGACGCGGACTTCGCCCCGAGATGCCCCGGTCTTCGAAGGTTGCGACGCACGGCGCCGAGCATCCTTGCTCAGCAGACCTGACGGCGGCGGGCGATCGGGGAGGTCGCGAGGCAGCCGCCTAGCAGATCGGTCTATTCGCTGACGCCTGTTAGCTGATTGAATGGAACCCACCGCCGCCGGGCCGCGTTCTATCAGCTAACGACCGGCGTCTTGTGCGCCGGGAGGGAGGGCGACATGCGGAAGTCGATCTGGGCGGTCCTCGGTGCGCTCGTGGTGGCGATGACACTGCTTGTCGCATGCAGCAGCGCGGACGAGAACAGCAGTGGTGATCGCGCCGAGTCCGCGGATTCAGGTGCTGGCGGTGGGGGTGGCGGCGCTTTCGCGGCGCAGGATTCCGCGGGGAACGCCACCGACGGGGCCGCGGCCACGTCATCACGCGAGGGCGCGCCGGCGGTGGCGCCGCAACCCCCGAACGCCGTAGCGCCGGCGGAGACTGATGGCGGCGGCGATGACGGTCTCGCGCCGGTTGTGCTGCAGCAGGTCGGCGAGGGCCGGGCGATCGTGTTCATTGGCTCGATGGTCGTGATCGTCGAGGACGTACGGCTGGCGACGCAGCAGGCGCAGGCGACGATCGCGGGCCTCGGTGGGCTGGTGTTCGGGCAGGAGACGACGAGCCAACCGGTCCCGCGCACGCTGCTCACGTTCAAGGTGCTGCCGGAGGACTTCCAGGAGGCGATGAGCCGGCTCGAGGAGCTCGGCAAGCTCGACAGCCAGCAGGTCTCCGCCGATGACGTGACCGAGCGGGTGGTCGACCTCGAGAGCCGGATCATCACGGCAGCGGCGTCGGTCGAGCGGCTGCGCAACTTCCTCAGCAGCGCGACCGACCTCGCTGGCGTCGCGCAACTCGAATCACAGCTGCTGATCCGCGAGACGGACCTCGAGCGGCTGCGCGGTCAGCTCCGCACGCTACAGGACCAGGCGGCGCTGGCGACGATCTTCCTGACGCTGATCGAGCCGACGCCGGACGCCCCGGAGGCTCGCGTCGAGCTGGTGGAGACGGCCTACCTCGGCACCGACGATGGCGCTCGCTGTCCCGGCGACGACGAGCTGACGATCGACGAGCACGAGGCGATGACGGTCTGCATCTCGGTCGAGAACAACGGCAACCTCGTGCTGACCGAGCTGGAGATCCGGGACGTCGGGCTCGACCTCGACGAGAAGGACTTCGTGGTGCTCGAGGGGTCGCTGGCCGGACCGCTGAAGCCCGGCGACCGTCTGATCGGCTACTTCGACACGGCCGCCGAGCTGCGCACCTCGCCGGCGCCGCGACTCTCGGCGGTCGCCGTCGACGAGGACGGCGAGCCGGTGCGGGTGCCGGTGCAGGTCGAGGCCGAACTGTTCGAGTTCGACGTCGTGGTGGACACCTCGGTGCCGAGCTTCGCGGACGGGCTGTCCAGGAGCTGGGACGCGGTCAAGGTGATCGCACAGGTCGGCGTGCTGGCGGTTGGCGTCGCGATTCCCTTCGTCTGGGTGCCGCTGATCGTCGTTGGGCTGGTGTACTTCGTGCGCCGGATGACGCCGTCGCGGCCGGCCCCGACGCCACCGGCGTCGACCGTCGCGACGACGACCGAGGGCGACAGCGCCGACTAGCCATGCGGCCGTGGCCTGCGGGCGGTTCGCCGAGGCGTCCCGCGGGCCACGCACGCCTCAACACGCGGTAGAGTCGCCCGATGAACACCACCACGTTTGAGGCGCGCGAGTGGATCACGAGCCCTCGGAACGTCAGCCCGGACGGGATCCACGGCGATGACCGCGCCCGTCAGCTGGGCTTCGAGGGCGGCTTCGTGCCCGGCGTCGCGCTCTACGAGCAGATCGCCGGCGAGCTGATGCGGCAGGGGCTGCCCTGGCTCGAGGAGGGTCGGGTATCGCTGCGCTTCCGCCGCCCGGTCTACGACGACGAGGCGGTGACGTGGTCCGTCGATCCCGAGACGAACGGCTTCGAGATCCGCGGCGATGACGGCATGGGCGCTCGCGCGAGCGGCTCGTTCGAGGTCGACGACGAGGCGCCCTCGGTGCCAGCGGGTGACGCGGCGGAAGCGCCGGCCGGCGTCCCGCTCGGCGATCCGTCGCTGATCGGGCTGGTGATGCGCGTCGAGGACCGCCTCGATCCAGCGCGCTTCGACGAGATCGCCGCGAACTCAGGGTTTCCGAGGGAGCTGGGCGGGCGGAAGCTGATCCCGGTCGGGCAGTGGATCAACCCGATCGGCCTGATCTACGAGTACTTCGGCCGCTCCACGACGATCCATTTCGCGGGCCGGATCTGGCACCACTCGCCGCTGTTCGAGGACGAGTCGTTCAGCACGACGGGCGTGATCACCGGCTTCTCCGAGCGGCGGGGCAACAAGATCGTCGAGTTCACATCGCTGGTGGCGGCCGGCGACGGACGCCCGGTGGCGACGATCGAGCACGCCAGCGTCTACCAGCTCGCGCGCGAGCGGATGGACGGGGGCGAGTAGCGGGCCAGCTGCGGCCGGGAGGTTTCGAGGGGACGGTTTCCTCGGCTTGAGCGGGGAGCTCGAGTGGCACCACGTTCGTGGGGAGCCGAGCGCGATGCGCTCGGGAAAGGTCGCGGGCTGTCGCCCGCGACGTGGTCTTAGGTTTGGGCCCGCCCGCCCACCCCGAATGACTGCGGGGCTGGCGCCCCACACCCCACTCGGAAGGGCTTCGCCCCCGGGGCCTGTTCGCGCGTGGAGTGGGGCGCTTGCGCCGCGTGCGGAGCGCGTTTGCATTGGGGCCGAGGGCGGCGTGCCCGCTGACCCGAGTGGGATCGCCTTGGGGCCGCCACCGAGGGGGGAGCTGCCTGGGAGCGGCCCGCCTTAGCCGTCCTCGAGGCCGCGGGGGGTATCGAGCGTCCGCGCGGCGCAGACGATGAACTCGAGGTCGGCGTCCGCGTCGGCGTGGATCTCGTGCTCGATCGCGGCCGGGAAGAACAGGAAGTCGCCCGGCCCGACGCGCTTCGTCCAGGGGCCACAGCTCACCTCGCCGCGACCGTCCAGGAAGTAGTAGACCTTTTCGACGTCCTCGTGCACGTGGCGCTCGTTCGCGCCGCCGGCCGGCAGGCGGTTCCGCAGCACGAACTGGAACCCGCTCTCGAACGGCATCGAACCCGCCTCGAAGACGCGGCGGACGTGGAGGTCGCCTCGCGACTGCGTCTCGTCGACGGACGACTCGGCGGTGACGATCAGACGTTGCTCGGACATTGGGGTGGGCCTTTCAGGTGGGTCGATCGGGCAAGTGCATGCGGATGGTTGTCGCGAGCCTATCGAGTTCGGCGCGAGACGGACGTGACGGGGCGGATTGGTAGGGGCGGTGGAGGCCGTCTCCCTGGTAGCGAGCGTAGACGTGGAAATGCGCGTGGAAAACGTCCTGGCCGCCGGCTTCGCCGATGTTGTGGCGGATGGTGAGCCCTTCGGGCTCGAACGCCGCGGTCACGGCGCGCGTGACCGCGGCGACGGCGTTCATTACTGCGGCGCCGGTAGTCGGATCGAAGTCGCGCATGTCGTCGAAGTGGGCCCTGGGGACGACAAGCGTGTGCCCCTCGGTAGTCTGGGCGAGATCCATGAAGGCGAGCACTCGCGCGTCCTCGAAGACCACGCTCGCGGGGAGTTGGCCAGCGACGATGTCGCAGAAGATGCAGTCCGGAGCTCGGGTCACGTACCAATCACCCTATCTCCGGTTTGAGGTGTCGATCGGCGGTGGGAGCCTAGCGGATCGTCGGGCGCCAGCGCGTTCAGATGAGCAGCAGCGCCCCGAGGGCCGCGATCACGAGGTAGAGCAGGCGGTCGAAGGAGGTGACCGGGAGGCGGGTCGAGAGGCGGCGGCCGATCCAGAGTGCGATCAGGCCGAAGGGGAAGAAGATGGCGTAGCTGATGACGATGTCGGTGGACCAGAGGCCGGAGAGGCCGTGGCCGATCCAGACGACGGCGGCGAGCGGGACGAAGTAGGCCTGGAGCGTGGCGCGGAAGACATCGGGCGGCCAGCGGCGGAGTGCGCCGTATACCACGATCGGCGGCGCGTTCGTGTTGTAGGCGCCGCCGAGGATGCCGCTGGCGAAGCCGAGCGAGTACGCCCAGGCGCTGCGCCTGGCCTCGAACAGCGGCGGCGCGACGAGGTTGTAGAGCGCGTAGACGATCAGCAGCAGGCCGAGCCCGCGCTGGATCGCGTCCGCGGGGGCGTTCGTCAGCAGGAAGATGCCGATCGGGACGCCGGGGACCGAGCTCACGATCAGCTGCCGCGCGGCGCGCGCCTCGAGGCGGCGCCAGTCACGCCGGAGCACGAGGATCGCCGTCCCGAGGATCACGAATGCGACGAGGGCGGTCGCGTCCGGCACGCCGATCACCAGCGTGAGCAGCGGCATCGCGACCAGGCCGGTTCCGAAGCCGAGCGTCCCGTGGACGAGCGTCGCCAGACAGAGGATGAATACCACCAGCGCGAGTTCCATCGAGCGACGCTACGCGGGCGCTGGCCTGCGTGCATGTGGCCACCCTCGGGACGGATGTTGACGAAACGCGCCGGAGTGGCTGAGCCGTCAGAACCGGGTGGCATTTCGGATATGGTCGGACGGCAGGCTGCTGAAGGGGTGGAGGGCGGGCCGCGAGATGGCGAAGACTCACGGCGTGGTCGTGATTCACGGCCAGGGGACGGCGCAGTACCCCGGTGCGACGCTGGCCCAGCTGCTCAACAGCACGATCCCGTCGCTGGAGGCGGGTGGGTACCGCGTCGAGCGAGAGATCGACCTGAAGGCGAACCCGCCTCGGGCGTCGCTCACGCTGGCCGAAGGGGAATTCGGCGCCGGCGCGGTGGCCGGCGATCGGATCATCTTCCGCGAGGCGTTCTGGGACGACGCCTTCCCGCCGCCGAGCGCGGACGACGTCGCGCAGTGGGCGCTGATGGGGCTGCGGCAGCGCGCCGGGGGGATGCTCCACGGCTGGTTCCGCGACCCGTCCACGCGGCACCGGACGTCGTGGAGCTGGCGCGACCTGTGGGCGCGGATCCAGATTGCCTTGCTCGTGCTCGCGCTCGGCGCCGGCCTCGTGCTGACGACGGTGATCCAGCCAGTCGGGTGGTTGCTGCTCACCGTCTCGAAGATGCCCGGGCTCGCGATCTTTGGGCTGACCAGGCGCGTCGCGGAGGCGATCCGCGGGATGAACCCCTTCCTCCAGCACACGCTGGGCAACTCGCAGCGCCTCGTCACCGACCGCGCCTGGGCGGCGACGATCCGAGCGCGGCTGGAGGGGCCGGTGCTCGAGCTGCTGGGACGTGGCGACATCGACGACGTGACGATCGTCGCCTACTCAGCGGGGGCGATGGTGGGGTACGACGCGCTGCTGCAGGAGCGGCCGATCCCGAGGCGAGCGCGAGCGATGCAGAAGCGCGTACGCCTCGTCACGGTCGGCGCCGGCGTCAACCACCTGTGGGCCTTCGCGCGGATGAACAACAACGGGATCCGCGAACGAGCCGAGCTGGCGAGCACGCCGCTCGATGGCGGCCTGATCGCGCTGGCGGCGACGGGCGACGAGCCACACGACGCGTTCTGGACCGACCTCTTCGCACGCTTCGACTACGTCCCGGCGGGCGTGGTGACGGAGGAGATCACCGATCTGTCGGGGCTGGTGCGCGATCGCTCATTCCGAGGGCGGCGCGTGATCAACTACGACCACCTGGTCGACGATCACGGCGGCTACTTCCGCAACCGCGAGCAGGTCGTTTCACGCGTCCTGCCGATCGTGTTCGGGCAGGCAGACTGGGCGCTCCAGGACGCGCGCCTCGAGCCCGCGGTGGGCGCGAGGGCGGATGACGACCGGCGGCTGACCTCGGTGTTCTGGCTGACGACGGTGCGGATGCTGCCGTTCTACGCCGGTGGCCTGCATGCGCTGCTCTACCTCGTCGACGTGCCCGGTTGGCGCGATCTCACGCTCGGCGTCGGCGGATTCCTGCGCGGGTTCCCGGCCGTCTCCGGCTCCAGCGACGCGCTGGCTTCCCGGCTGGCGGTCGATCCGAGGCACGCCGCGACGCTGCTGGTGGCCGGCAGCGCGCTGTTCCTCGTCGCACGCGCGGCCTACTCCTGGTCGCGGCCGAAGGTCGACGACGAGGGGCTGTGCTGGCCGCAGGGCCGGCAGCGCGCGATCGAGATCGCTTCGAGACTGCGCGGTCTCGCCGTGCGCGCGCCGACGAACACCGCGATCCTCGGGTTGCTGCTCGCGATTGTGCTCTGGGCGGGCGGCGTGCCGAGGCTGAGCGCGTTGATCCTCGTGGCGCTCGGGCTGGCGAGGGTGGCGCTCGCGTTCCGGCGCTGGCGCGCCGAGGGCTTCGACGAAGCGAGTGCCTGGAACCCGTACCACGGCGCGTTCTGGGCGCCGCTGCTCGCCGTGAGCTTCGTGCTCGCGATCGTCGCGTTCCTCTGGATACCCGCGCGGATCGAGGATGGCGCGTTCACCGTCTCCCTCGGCGCGAAGTCGAACAACGTCGAGGTGCTCTGGGCGGAATCGGGGAACGTGCTGCTCAGCGGCGGCGATGCGGGGAAGCACGGCCTGCTAGCCCTCCGCTGGGAGGACGGCCGCGTGCTCCGCGGGCCGGTGATCTCGAGTTCGGACGGCGCGGCGTTGCGCTGCGTGCTGCCAGGGGAGCGTGGCGCTTCCGCGTTGCCGCCGGTTGGCGCCGCGCGCGTCGAGAGCGAGGCGTACTTCGCCGCGCCGGCCATGGAGGGACGCCCTGACGTGCCACCGACAAGCGGCGGCTTCAGGCTCCGCGAGGTGACGATCGCGACTCCAAGCGGCCAGCGGCCAGCCTAAGTCACCGACGAGTCGAGAGGCGGCGACTGGGCGATCCTCGTGCACGGAAGGGGTGGCACTCGCGAGGAGGGGCTGCGTGCCGTCCCGGCGCTGCGGGCGCTGGGGATGACCGTGCTATCGATCAGCTGCCGCAACGATCCCGAGTCGATCCAGGGCGAGCGGGTCAGCTACGACTACGGTCGCAGCGAGTGGGAGGACCTGGCCGCCGCGGTCGACTACGCGCGCGACCGGGGGGCCGGCCGGATCGTCCTCTACGGCTACAGCATGGGCGGCGGCGTGGAGGCTAATTACCTGATCGAGACTGACCAGGCCGGCGACGAGCTGCCCGCCGCGATCGTGCTCGATGCGCCGATGCTCGACCTCGAGGCGACGATCGCGCATGGGATCGCGCCGACGCCGGTGCTCGGCTGGTTCGCGGATCCGCTGGCGTGGGCGGCAGAGCTGCGGCTGCGCCGCGATTTCGACTCGGCGGTGTACCTCGACGCGCTGGTCGAGCTGGCGAACGAGCACGAGCTGGCGACGCTGATCCTCCACCAGCGCGGCGATCACATCGTGCCGATCGACTCCAGCGAACGAGCGGCGAAGAACTCCTCGGCGATCGAGCTGGTCGCGTTCGACGACCCGGGGCACACGCGCGCCTGGAACGACGATCCGAAGCGCTACGAAGAGGAGCTGACGAGCTTCCTCGGCCGGGAGCTTGGACTCGGGGCGGGAATGTTCGTCAGTGCGACGACCCAGGCCGTCCTCGATGCGCCGTGCGGCAACAGCACGGTCGGCGAGCTGATCGCGGCCTCCACCGGCACGGAGTCGACGCTCGTCTCCCGCTGACTCGGCGCCCGGCTGCCGTGCGCTATGTGAAGGCGAAGCTGAGCCCGAGCTCGCCCTCGATGCCGCGGAACCACTCGATCACCTTGGTGTGGTAGGGGATGCCCTGTTCGCGGCGGACGGCCTCCTCCTCGGCCTCGAGCAGGCCGGGGTAGACGACGCGGTCGTGGCCGGGAGCAGGCGGGGTGTCCGCGAGGCCGCGCAGGAACTCGTCCATGCTCGCCTTGAACTCGGCGGTGTCGACGAACGCGTCGATGCGGTAGGCGAGCAGGTGGAACCCGGGCACCAGGGCGACGAAGCCCGGCCCGAGGCCGCTCAGGCTGCTGCACATGATGTCGACCACGGCGCCGAGCCCGTAGCCCTTGTGAGAGCCCTGCTCGCGCACCCCGCCCAGCGGGAGCATGTAGCTTTTCTCGGGCACGTCGATCCGCTCCATGATCGGCGTGCCGTCGGTGCGGGCGAGCCAGCCAGGCTCGACCTGGACGCCGAGGCGACGTGCCAGCTGCAGCTTGTTGTTGGCGATCTGGGTGGTGCCGACGTCGATCATGAAGGGCGGCATCTCGTCGGCGGGGGCGGCCCAGGCGAACGGGTTCGTGCCGAGGCGCGGCTCGGCGCCGAAGGTAGGCAGCATCACGGCGCGACCGCTGGAGGACATTGCGACGCCGATCATGTCGTGCGGCACGGCTCGCATCGCGTGGTAGCCGGTGCCGCCCATGTGTCCGACGCCCGTGACGCAGACTGCTCCGAGGCCGTACTTCGCGGCCTTGTCGACGGCGATGTCCATCGCGTGCGGGGCGACGTGGAGGCCGAGCGCGCCGCCGCCGTCGATGACGGCGGTGGTCTCGGTCTCGCGTGTGGTCGTGATTTCGGTGTGGGGCTTCAGCGTGCCACCGCGGTAGCCGGCGACGTACGCGCGAAGCATGTTCGAGACGCCATGGGTCTCGACGCCGCGCAGGTCGTTGAACATCAGCACATCCGTGGCGAGAGCGGCGTCCTCCTCGGCGAGGCCCATCGAATCGAAGATGGCGTGGGTGGCGTCACGGACCTGCGGTTCGGGGACGACGACCTGATCGGCCACGGGGACTTTGAAGCGCTCGAGCATGGGCGGCCTCCTGACGGCGCCCCCGCAGCCTAGCGCACTGCGTCGATCAGTTGTTCGACGGCGTCCGCCGAGGGTGCAACGGCGATCCAGGTCGAACCCGCCACGCTGTCCTCGATCTGGAGGACGCCCGCCGGGCCCTGCCAGGTCAGAGGCGCGCAGACCGGGCAGACTGCCCGCTCGTAGCGGCGGTCGGCATCGAGCGCAGTGGATGCCGCCGCGCTGAATTCGGCGCCGTCAGCTGACGTCGCCCAGGCGATCTCGGCGATGAACCCGATCGGTATGCCGTCCTCGTGGAACACGTGGAGCGCGTCGCCGGTCCAGCCGTCGGCGGCGATGGCGGCGCCTCGAGCGCTCAGATCTTGCAGCCAAATCGTCAGCATGAGCTCGCCGATCGTTTCCGCGACCCCAACACTCCATTCGGCCGGCAATTCGCTCACGGCGATGTCGATGTGGACGCGAAGGTCGTCGTGCTGGCTCGCGTAGGTCTCCGGGTGGAGGATCTCGCGCGTGGCGCGCGGCGGGTTCGAGTAGAGCTCGGCGCGTTCGTAGCCGTCGGTCGGCAGCTCGTCGATCCAGCGTTGTCCGTCGGGTAGACGAAGGTTGTCTGGCGGGTCAACGCGTACGGGATGGACGGCGCCTCGGCCGCGGCGAGGATGCCGCCGAAGCTCATGCCGAAGAGCTGGACGGCGTTGAAGTGCTCGGCGATGTATTGCTGCTGAACGTAGAACGCGTCGCCCTCGACTAGCACCCGGAGGGCGAGCTCGGCGTCGCGGTTGCCGGCCACGACTTCGAACATCCGCTCGAGGTCATAGCCCGCGTCCTGGAGGTAGTGGGCGTATTCGTGACTGGCGGTTGCCTCCTCGAGCGCGGAGAAGCTGCCGAAGAGGCGGACGTAGAGGCGGTCGACCTCGGGGCGATACAGCCCGGCGACGCCGGCGTTCAGCAACTCTTCGTTCAGCGAGAGCAGATCGGTGCCGGGCGGGATCAAGCCGAGCAGCGTGTAGAACGCCTGATCGCGGCGGAGGCTTTCGATCAGCTCTGGATCGGCGAGCAGTTCCGCGAGGAACCGCGGCGAGCTGTTCCTGATCGATCAGCAAGATCTCCGGGCCACCGGCACCGTCGAGGTCGAAGAGTTGCTCTGTTCGTTCGATCACGAGGGCGAGCGTCGCGCTGGCATCGAGGTCGGCGCCGGCCGCCGGCGAGGGCGCGACGATCGGTGCGGCGTCCGAGTTGCCACAGGCGCCGAGCGCGAGAGCGAGCAGCGCCGCGATGAGCGGCAGGGCGAAGCGACGCACCGTCAGGCCTCGGGCACGGCGGGCATGGGAGCGACCGATCACGCCCGTCCGGGCCAGCGCCAGCAGAACCAGCGCGTTCGCGGCAGCGATCGGTACGGCGAAGAGCAGGACCCGGGTGATCGGGAGGGCGAGGGCGTCCCCGGCGAGACCGTGGTCGATCAGCCCATCGGTGACCCGGGCCAGGTCGAGGCCCGAGAGCCGGTCGCGAGCGCCGAATTGCCCGGCGACCCACGGCTGGAGAAAGCCCACGAAGACCATGCCGTGGCCGAGCGCCGCGACGCCGCCGGCGAGGCTGGCGCGGCCGACCGGTGGCATGCCTAGTTTGCCGCGGAGAGATCGATCGGCATCACCATCTCGATGGAGAAGGAGCCGTCGTCGTCGCCCGAACCGGCGACGGCGAAGCCGAGGATCGCTTCGAGATTGAACTCGTAGCCGTCAGGGTCGGCGGCGATCTCGTCTGCCATCGCGTCAACGGCTCCCGGCGGGAACGCCGACGCGTTGACGAAGTAGAGGAACGCCGGATCATTGGGAAGGAGCGCCCGAGTGCGCTGGAACGCCTCCGCATCGATCAGTGGCGTGTCCGGGAGGAACGCCCGTGGCCATTGGACGGCGGTGTAGCCGGTTCGCTCGCTGATGCTGACGTCGGTGTCGCAGTTGCACTCGAACTCGAACTCGTCGACCAGCGTCTCCAGGTGGCCACGGAAGATGCCAGGCTCGTCCGACTGGATCAGACCGAGGACCCAGATCGACTGGGGATCGAAATTGTCGCCATCGAAGTCGTCGGCGCCGACCGCGAGGCCATAGGAGCTGCCGATCAGCGGGATCAAGTCGTGCTCGACGCTCAGCCCAGTGGCGTCCTCGAACGGGTAGACCCAGAGCTCGAGCGCTTCGCGCCCCTGCTGCTCGAGGTTCGCGTAGGCCTCGTCGAGCGCGTCATGGAGGCCGGCCCCGGCCGCGAAGAAGAGCGCGTCGTCCGGTGTGAGGGCGGCGAGCCCATCGATGTCCGCGGGCTCCGTGATGAGCCGCTCGAGCAAGCCCGCGCCGGCGCCCGTGTTGATCACCATGCGTGCACCGAAGCCATCGGTGCTTGCCGTGACCGAGAAGGCGAGCGAGGCATCGCGGGGGTCGAATTCGGCGGAGTCGGCGAACGCGTCGACGACGTCGCGGAAATCGCGGTGGTCGAAGATCGATCCGCTGCCGTAGGCGACGATCAGCGCGTCCGCGCCGACGGTATCGAGCGCCGCCAGGAACGAGTCCAGCTCGCTCAGCGGTGGGCGCTCGCGTTGGCGGCGAATGAAGTTGGAGATGTGCTCGGGGCGGTCGGCGACGTAGATGATGCCGTTCTCAACACTGACCACGACTTCCTCATCGCCGTTGAGTTGACCGGTGACGTAGATGTCGAAATCGAGGCCGAGTTCGTCGTCGCGTTCGCTGCGGGTCGAGGCGTCCGCGCTGTCCGCGAGCAGCGCGATCACGCGCTCGCGATCGCGAGAATCGATCACGCCGACGACTTCGCCCTCCTCGGTCCCGTTGTACTGGACGGCGGTCCCGGCGCTCCGCACGCTCGCCAAGGCGGTGACGATGTCCTGCTCGAAGTCGAGATCCTCCGCCGCCGCCGCCTGCTGGAGGTCGTCGCGCACCTGCTGCTCGATGCCGAGCGCAGCGAGGAGGCGAGGCATCGCAGACCACGGATCGGAGGTGAAGTCGGTGTTGAACGCAACGTAGAAGTGGGTGTCGTCCGGGAAGAGCGCGGCGCCGGACACCGGATCGAACTCGGCGCTGGCGCTGCGGCCCAGGAAGACCAGGACCCCGGCGGAGACGACGGCGACGAGGATGGCGGCGATCGCGATCGCAGCGATCGGTGAGCGGCTCGAGCTGGCGGCTGGTTCGTTCATGACGCATCCCCTCGAACCGCGCGCTCGCCTCGGGGCGTCTGCGCAGCCTGAACCGGGTGGTCAGGCTTCCGTGAACGTCCGACCCACGATTATCGGGCGTTTCGGCGTGCTCGTGAGCCTCGCGCCCCGCTTCCCATCAAACGAGCTTCAGCGGCAGTCGCTGGACGCGCCGATGACGAACGCGAACCGCGCGGCGAACGTCCTCGTTGGGGATCGCTAGGTCGAGCCGCGAACATGGCCGCCGCACCGTTGCCGGTCGTTGATCGCCGGCACTCTGATCCGCGGTGCGGAGGCCCGTGGTCCGAGACTTGAGAGTACTCGCAGGCCTCGTGCCGCGACGCACACGCTGAGCGCTCTCGCCGAGCGGGCGGGGCTCGGCGTGTGCGGCGATCACGATCGGCCGGCGACCGCCCGGGCTACGGGCGAACCACGATCATCGCCGTGCCGGCGGAGATCCCGCCGGGGAAGGCGTTGCTGAACGCCTGATTCACGAACGCGGGGGCGCCCGGGACGAGTATCACCATCTTCCCGCTCACGGTGATCGCGACCGCAGTCGCCCCCAGGCCGGCGGCCTCGAGGTTGAGCTGGTCGACGGGGCCACCGCCGTAGATGGTCAACGAGATGCCGGAGCTGGTCGCGGGCGAGAATCCGCCGCCCGAGATACCGCTGATGTCGGCGACGCGACCGATCGACTCCTGAGAGACGATCATGCGGCCGTCGTCCATGAACGTGAGGCTGGTCGGCTCCAGGATCGAGAAGACGACACCTGTCGGCACGCCGTTCGTGATCCGCGAAACGCGGCCCAGTGAGTTGACGCTCATGTTCGTGCTGAACTCGCTGACCCATAGCCTGCCGTTCGCGTCGAACGCGAGGTCGGTCGCGGCGCTGAGCCCGGTCGCGAAGACCGACCACTCGCCGGTGTCGCGCGCGTCGCCGTCGCCGTTCTTGTCCTCCAACCGGTACACGCGAGCCTCGCCCACGGGGTACGGGGGAGCGGTGAACGTGGAGACGTAGATCGCGTCGTCGGGCCCGATCGTGATGCCGGTGGGCCACTGCTCAATCGTGGCCGTCCCGTTCACCGGGAAGACCGGGTTGGAGATCTTCTGGAAGACGAAGTACGTGTTGGTGTTGCCGCCGGAGTAGCGGAGCACGGCGTTGGCGCCGGTATCGGTCACGTAGGTGCGACCGACGGCGTCGACCACGACGTCGTACGGACTCGAGTTCAGCACCGGGTCGCCGTTCGCGTCCTTCACGCCGTCGGTGTTGTTGGCCTGCTCGTAGGCGGCGAGGTCGACGAGCTCGTTGGTGACGCCGCCGGATGAGACGCTGTACTGCGCGCCGGCGTCGCCTCCGATCACGGCGCGGTAGCCGCCCATGCCGTCCGGAACCGCGGCGGAGACGCCCTCGGTGCCGAGCGGTCCAATGCTGGTGGTCGAAGCGACTGGGAGCCCGGCGATGATCGCCTTCACGGTGCCGTCAGCCTCGACGCGCCAGACGCGTCCGGTGCTTCCCGCGGAGACGAGCAACTCTCCGCCGGGGAGCGGGGTGAGGCCGCGTGGGTCCTCGATCGTAGTGACAATCGGAGTCCCGGGCGTCGACGCCTGGACGATGGATGCGCCGAACAGGCCGATCGCGAACAGGGCGCCAGCGACGGCAAGGGCGGCTCGAGTAGTGGGGTCGGGGCATGATTTCCTCCGGCAAGTTCAGCCGGGTTCGATCATCGGCATGGATCGGGGAATCCCTTAGGCGGAGCGAGTAGGTGCTCTCGCCGCTGGCGAGCGCTCACGCCGCTGGCCGGACGTGCCCCGTCCGCGAGATCGGGCCCGCAGTGTGGTACAACGCGGCTGTTCGACGCGCGAGTCTGAGCTGCTCAGGCTCCGACGAGGTCGACAGCACGGCCTCGTCGGACCGGCGGGCGCTGAGGCGCGAACGGCGGACATCGATCCAGCACTGGGAGATCGAGAGGTGGGTGGGGGATGGGTGCGCTAGACGGCAATGGGGTGATCGTGACGGGAGGTGGCCGCGGGATCGGACGCGAGGTCGCGCTGCTCGCGGCAGCCGAGGGGGCCTCGGTGGTGGTGGCGGACAACGGCTGTGAGCCGGATGGGACCGGCTCCAACGCGGCGGTCGCGCAGGCCGTGGTCGACGAGATCACCGGCGCCGGGGGCAAGGCGGTCGCGGTCAGCTCGGACGTCGCCACGATGGCCGGCGCCGAGGATGCCGTGAAGGCCGCGCTCGATTCGGCGGATCAGCTCGACGCGCTGATCACGTGCGCGGGCGTGCGGCGCGACACGCCGATCTGGGAGATGGCGGAGGACGACTGGGACGCCGTGATAGAGGGCAACGTGAAGTCGGTCTTCGCGCCCGTGAAGTTCGCGACGGTCGTGATGCGGCAGCAGCGCTACGGCCGGGTAGTGATGATGGCCTCCGACGCCGGCCTCGGTGCGGTCGGCGCCTCGAACTACGCGGCCGCGGGCGAGGGTACGATCGGTCTCAGCCGCACCGTGGCGCGCGACGTCGGTCGCTACGGGGTGACCTGCAACGCGATCTCGCCGCTAGCGCGGACGCGGATGTTTGGGGGCGGCTCGGAGGAGCTGCGGCCGCCGGCCGGCGTGCTCTCAGCGGATGAGATGGCGCGGATCGCGCCGCCGTTCCCGACCCGCCACTGGGAGGGCGACGCCCACCCGGACGACCCGCGGAGCGTGGCGCCGCTTGCCGTCTACCTCGCGAGTGAGGCGGCGGGCGAGGTGAACGGGCAGCTCTTCGGCGTGCGCGCCGGGGAGGTGTACCTCTACACCTCGCCCGGGATCGACCGCCAGATCCTGAGCTACGGGCGTCGCTTCACGATGGACGAACTCGACGAACAAGCCCCGCGCGCGCTCGCCTTCGGCGCGAGCAGCCCGTTGCGCGGCTAGGTCGGAAGGGAGCTTCACGATGGGACATCGACTCGAAGGACGCGTCGCGATCGTCACGGGGGCGGGGCGCGGCATCGGTCGCGGCGTCGCGCAGCAGCTCGCCGCGGAAGGCGCCGCGGTGGTGGTCAACGACTTCGGCGGCAGCCTCGACGGGACCGGCGGAGACGTCGGTCCGGCGGACGAGGTGGTGAACGAGATCCGCGCGGCCGGCGGCCAGGCAGCGGCGCACTACGGCGACATCTCGAAGTTCGAGGACGGCGCGGCGCTCGCACAGACGGCTGTCGACGAGTTCGGGCGGCTCGACATCCTCTGCCACGTCGCGGGGATCCTGCGCGACCGGATGGTCTTCAACATGACCGAGGAGGAGTGGGACGCGGTGCTGGCGGTGCACCTGAAGGGCGCCTTCAACACGGTGCGGAACGCGGTGCCGGCGATGCTCGCGAACGGGCGCGGCCGGATCCTGTTGTTCTCGTCCGGATCGGGCCTCGGATCGTCGGGTCAGGCGAATTACTCCGCGGCGAAGGAAGGGATGGTCGGCTTCGCGCGCGCGCTCGCTCGCGAGCTGGGCCCGTACGGGATCACGGCCAACGCGATCTATCCCGGCGGCAACACGCGGATGACCCAGTCGATCCCAACGGCGGCGGCGGACATCCGCGCGCAGGCCGGGATCGTCCGCGCGGGCCGCGCGGCCAGCGTCGCGGCTGCCTGGCCCGAGGACGGTCCGCAGACGGGCGACCCGGAGAACAACGCCCCGACGGTCACGTGGCTCTGCACCGACGCCGGGGGCGCGGTGAGCGGGCAGGTGATCGGCAGCTCGGGCTGGCAGGCCTCGCGATACTCGTTCCGCCAGGTGACGCGCTCGATCGCCAAGTCGGATCACTGGACGGTGGACGAGCTGAGCCGTGCCGTGCCGCTGCAGCTCGTCGCCGGGATCGACAACCCGGCACCGAAGCGAGTGGAAGACCCGAAGTAGCCGTCACCGGGCCGAGAGACATACGGGGTAGGCCGCGCAGCCTACCCCGGAGGGGCTGACCGGGATCACGAGCATCACGCCGACCTCGGCGGGGGCGATTCCCGAGGTGGATGTCGATCTGCTGAGCTGCCGAGTTCAGTCGCGCGCCAAGCGCAATCAGGCCCCGGCAGAGCCGGGGCCTGATTCGCGTTCGATGCCCATGCTATCGGGCGTTGGGGGTTCGGACGGGACCTTCGCCTCTGTGCCGATTCCGTCGTGCTGGCCCGCGTCGCCGCCGATGGGCGGGCGAGGCGGTGGCCATGCGGGTTGCGAGGCGCTAGATCCCTGGTCGGGACGACTCTTCGTACAAGGGCGGACTCCTTGTCGGCTCAGCGCTTCGTTGGAGCCGTTCGTCGACGGCCTGTTTCGTGGAACAGGAGTGTCCTCCTCTCGCCACGATTACGAGTAGATAGTACCGCTGCGAACGTTCGTGAGCGTGCGCACTTGTACGACCGTTGGGTCGGCGAACGAGTCAGCCACAGTCTCGCCCGTGATCGAGCAGCGCGAGGCCGTGTTCGTAGACGGTGATCAGCTCCGCGACCCACTCCGCGCGGTGCGGCAGCCAATGATCGAGGCGTGCGCGCACCTCGGAGACCGGCGGGCGCTCGCGCTCATCGAGGGCGGCGACGTGTTCGATGAAGCGGTAGTAGCGCTCCCAATCGGCC
Source organism: Dehalococcoidia bacterium (assembly GCA_965248675.1). Taxonomy (GTDB): domain Bacteria; phylum Chloroflexota; class Dehalococcoidia; order UBA2979; family UBA2979; genus UBA6627. Next base: position 34,401 of record CBDFJZ010000008.1, on the reverse strand, counting down.
TGCGCGCGCATGAAGCGCGAGGGCCGGCCACCGACGGCGAAGTCGAGCCAGGCGGCGGTGTGCTCGTCCACGCGGCGGCGACGCTAGCCGTGCTCGGGACGGGCGGCGGTCAGCGTCACGGTGCCGGTCGCGGCCGAATCATCAGCACCGCCGTCCGCGCGCTGTTGCCGATCGCGTACGGGAATTCGCCAACGACCTCGAAGCCGCGACGCTCGTACAACGCGGTCGCGCGGTCGTTGTGGTCCCACACGATCAACCAGCAGCGATCATGGCCGGCGCCGTCGCAGGCCTCGAGAACGGCGTCCACCAGCGCCGAGCCAAGGCCGGTACCCAGGTAGTCGGGTTCGAGGTAGAGGCGGCCGAGTTCCATCGCGGTTTCGTCGGTGCCGTGGATGCTGCCCGGGCGGAGCGCGCAGAGGCCAACCGGGTGGTCGTCGCTGGCCTCGGGACTGACGCCGACGAAGAACCGAACGTCAGGGTCGGCGATCTCGTTGGCGACCTGCGGCTCGTTCCAGTCCCGTTCGACGACGACCTGCAGATCGTCGGGAGCGAACCCGTCGCGATGCGCGTCGGCGAAGCGGCGGGCGCCGAGCGCGACCAGTGTAGGAGCGTCCTCGATACGGGCGGTACGGATGCGGAAGGAGCGGGGCACGGCGCGGTCCTCGAAGTTCGCGCGAGCGATTCTACCGAGGCCTGGGGCGGATAGGGCTACCGGAATCCGGCGCGGACGGCCAGCTAGGTGGTGGAGGCGGCCTGTGGGGCCTGCGCGCGCAGGTCGCGCTCGTAGTAGAGCCGCACCACCGCGCTCGCCAGCCGCTCACCGTCGTGTCGATAGCGGCGGTCGTGGTCGACCACGTCGAGCAGTACGAGGCGCGCGCCGCCGTAGTCAGCGTCGCCGGGAGCCGTGACCGGGGTCGAGCGCCATTCCTCGGGCAGCGGCTCGGACGGCAGGTTGCTGTTGGCGAGCACCATCTGTGCGACGTCGGGGCGCCCGAGGTGGCGCTGGAGCGCCGCGAGGTGGTCGGCGGCGGTGTAGCCGTCGGTCTCGCCGGCCTGGGTCGCCACGTTGCTCACGTAGACGCGATGGGCGTTCGACTCGAACAGGGCGCGGCCGAGCTCGGGCACGAGCAGGTTCGGCAGGATCGAGGTGTAGAGGCTCCCGGGCCCGATCACGATCAAGTCGGCCTCGCGGATCGCGCGGACGGCCTGCGGGTGCGCCGGGGCGTCGGCGGGCTCGATGAAGACCTCGACGGGCGGCGCCCCGGATTCCGGGATCCGCGACTCGCCGCGGATCACGCTACCGTCGGCGAGGCGGGCGCTCAGCGTCACGTCGGCGAGCGAGGCGGGCACGATCTGTCCGCGGACCGCCAGTACACGCGAGGTCTCGGCGATCCCGCGCTCCATTGAGCCAGTGACGTCGGCCATCGCGGTGATGAAGAGATTGCCGAAGGAGTGGCCGCCGATCGCGTCGCCGTCGCGCTCCTCGAAGCGGTGCTGGAAGAGCTCGGTGACGAGCGGCTCGGCCTCGGCCAGGGCGGCGATGCAGTTGCGGATGTCGCCGGGCGGGATCACGTTGCGGTCGCGGCGGAGGCGGCCGCTGGAGCCGCCGTCGTCGGCGACGGTGACGATCGCGGTCAGGTTGCCGGTGTACCGCTTGAGGCCGCGCAGCAAGGTCGAAAGCCCGGTGCCACCGCCGATCGCCACGAGCTTCGGCCCGCGCGCGAGGGTGCGTCGCTGATAGACGAGGTCGACGATGTCCGATTCGTCGCTCCCGGGGACGAGCGACGCGGCGAGTGAACGGTTCAGGCGCCAGCCGGCGAAGAGGGTGAGCGCACTGGCGGACCCGACGAAGAGGAGGCCGCGCGCCCAGCGCGGGATGAACTGGAGCGTCGCGTAGAAGGTCCACTCGGGGAACGTGTAGGTGAGATAGAACTCGCGGAGCAGGTAGGCGAAGCCGAGGCCCATGATTGCGACGCTGAGGACGAGCAGGATCAGCCAGCGCTTGATGTGCAGGCCGATGTACATCCACTTGGTGAGGCCGGCGCGGCTCACACTGATCCTTCGTCTGAGGCCCGCCACGATCCATCCAATCGCCTGGCCTCGCGTTGGTCAACCCGTGCGCTGTGGGCCGAACGTTCGAGGCCGGTTCCGGGTTCCCGGTGTCGCGGAGCGTGAGCGAGGGAACGTTGTCGAGACATAAGAACTCTGCCGGAGCAGCGCGGCGTCGAGGCGGGGAGTGTCATCGTGCCAGCCAGTCGATCAGGGCCTCGATGCCGGCGCGGTTGGCGAGCACGTTGAAGCCGTCGTGCGGGCTGGCTTCCGTCCACCTGGCGAGTTCGTCGTCGTTGAGGTGCGCGTCGCGGTATTCGCGGGGGCTCAGCCAAGCGCAGTCCGAGTGCTCCCGGCTGAGCACGATCTCGCCCTCGTCGCAGTTCGCGACGTAGAAGAACCGCAGAGCATGCTCCCCGTAGCCCTGGACTGGGAGGGCGCATAGGTACTCGATCGGCCCGGTGGGCTCGAGACCGGACTCCTCTTTCAGTTCGCGGAGCGCCCCCGTGAGCGGGTCCTCGCGGGGATCGACCCGGCCGCCGGGAATACTCCAGAAACCGACCATCACGCCAACCGCGCGCCGGAGGAATGCGGCCCTGCCGTCGCGAATGGCGTAGACGCCCGCCGAGAGGCGGTACGTGCGGGGTTCGTCACCCCAGAGGTTGGTCGTCACCGGTCGGTCGTCTCGCGGCGGGGAGTCGGGGGTGAGTGTGCGTGGGGATGGTAGCAGCAGAGACTGTTGCCGGCCGCCGGTGGGCGCCGAACCCTCGGACGGGCGCTTTGCGCCCGATGGGGTCGCGCGCTTCGCCCGCGACGCCGTGTTGAGTTGTGGAACCCGCCCACCCACCCCACATACCTGTGGGGCTGGCGCCCCAGACCCCCTCTTCGGACCGGAGTCACTTTGCGAGCTGGAGCGGGGTCGGACGGGCCGCCGGAGAAATGTGCCCCCGCCCGTTCCGAGGTGCCGGGTGCCTGCTCCGCCGGTTGTGCGGAGCTGGCGCTTTGCGCCCGATAGGGTCGCGCGCTTCGCCCGCGACGCTGTCTTGAAGTTTGAACCCACGAGCCTCAATCCCTGTGGGGGCCAGAGGCCCCGACAGCCCCGCCCCGGACGTGGTGCCCAGCTTGCTCGCCGGGTCGCGCACAAGATGGGGCTCGCTCGATCGCCAGTGATGACAGGGCGGCCGAACCGATCGGCGTGACCTCAGGCCCGACGGCGGACGCGGGGGCCGAACTCAGCGAGCGCGGCGCCTGCGGCGAAGCAGCCGAGCGCGAGTTGTGCGTTCGGCGGGGTATGTCCCAGCGGGAAGAGCAACGCCGAGAGCCCGACCAGTAGGACCGCGATGCGATGGGCGCCCGCGCGGCGCAGCGACAGCGCCACGGCGAATGCCGCGACCAACCACGCGAGGCTCGCGGCCACCGCCAGCAGCGACGACTCTCCGCCGACGATCCGATCGGTGAAGAGCGCGTCGATGGTGGCCTCGACGGTCTGGCGCTCGACCGGTCCGAGGCCGTTCGCTTCCCTCGCCAGCACGCCGGTGGCGATCCCGGCCACGGCATCGAACGCCGCGTAGAGCGCGCCGAACACCACCGCCCCGATGCGCGCGACGGCGGGCGCCACGCCCCGCAAGCCGTCGACGAGGAGATACAGCGACAGCGCCAGCAGGGCGAACAGCGGCAGTTGCAGGAGGTGGACGAGCAGCCACCGATCGGCGACCGGCAGCAGGCTCTTGCCCGGTTCCGAGGCGAACAGCGGATGCCATAACTCCAGCACCGCCAGGGCGACGGGGGCGCCGATCACGATGAAGCGCCGTGCGCCGCGCCTGACGGCCTCCGGCCCTGGCCGCGCGGCCATCCGTGTTGAGAGGATGATATTCTTGACAAAGCTCATCGTGATTAGGCCAGTGTCGCGCGAAGGTTCGGGGGAACCACCCTGTTCCGGGCCACACGGGCCCGCAACGCCTTGCTCGCGATGGATTGGACGCTCCCCACGGTGGCCCTCAAATCCGCCATCGGCAGCACAACCTCCACCTCCTTGCCGTGGGCGGCGCAAAGCGTCGTCGGTGTGGTCGTCCTGGTCGCGGCGCTCGCCTTCTCGAGGGTGATCGGTGCGTCAACGGCCGTGCTCGCACCGCTCTGGCTGTTGGGCATGGTCGCCGGGTTCGCGCTACAGCGCTCCCGCTTCTGCTTCGCCTCGGCGTTCCGGGACCTGTTCCTGTTCGGCCAGAGCCGCATCCTCAACGGAATCCTGGTCGGTCTCGCGATCACGACGCTCGGGTTCGCGCTGCTGATGTACGACGAGGTCCCCTTCCCGCAGTTTGGCGCGCTCCCGGCCGAGGCGCACGTGCTGCCGGTCGGCCTCTCGACTGTCTTCGGCGGCGTGCTCTTCGGGGTCGGGATGGTGATGGCCGGGGGCTGCTCCTCCGGATCGCTCTACCGCGTCGGCGAAGGCTACGTCGCGTCGGGGGTGGCCGTGATGGGCATGATCCTCGGGTTGGCGCTGCTCGCCTACCAGTGGAACTGGTGGTGGGACACGATCATTCAGCACGAACCCAAGATCTGGCTGGCGGAGGCGCTGCCCGGCGGGTACGGCACGGCGGTCGCGCTCACCCTTGGAGGGCTGCTCGTCGTGTTTCTCGCCGCGCTGTGGTGGGAGACGCGGAACGGGATTGCGATGCCGGCGATCCGGCGGCTCGAGGATGAGGCGGACGACGCCACGCTCCGAGGGCGGCTCAACGCGCTCTGGCAGCGCGTCTTCGTCGACGGATGGTCACCCGTCGTCGGTGACGCCGTGCTCGGCATCACCGCCTTGCTGATGTACCTCGCGGCGCAGCCCTGGGGCGTCACCGGCGAGCTGTCGCGCTGGGGTCAGAACGCGACCAACTCCCTCAACATCGGCCCCCCGATGCTGAAGGGACTCGACGCGATCGGCGGCTGCGCGGCGCGCTCTGGCGAGGGCGGGGTGTTCACCGCGACCTTCGCGATCACGGTCGGGCTTGTCGCCGGCGCGCTCGTCGCGGCGCTGTTCGCCGGCGAGTTCAAGCTGCGCTTCCCGCCCCAGCGCCGCCGCTACGCTCAGGCGCTCGGCGGTGGTCTGGCGATGGGCTACGCCTCGGGCCTCGCGATCGGCTGTACGATCGGCGCCTTCTTTTCCGCCGTCCCCTCGCTCGCGCTGAGCGGCTGGGTCTTTGGCGGCTCGCTAGCCGGCGGGGCGTGGCTCGGCGTGCAGCTGCTGCGACGGATTCCGTGACCGTCGGGGCGGACAGCGTGGAAATCGACGCACGTGGCCTCGAATGCCCGGTTCCGACGGAGCAGGCAGTTGACGCGATGCGTCGCGCGCGGGACGCAGGAACCGCCGGGACGCTGGTCATTCAGCTCGATGACGCGATCTGCGCGGCAGACATCCCTCACCAGGCCAACGCCCTCGGGTACGACGCCGAAACGGAACGGGCGCCTGGCCAGCAATGGACGATCACGTTGCGGCGGCGGGACGCGGCGAGACCAGATCGATAGGAGGACGCCATGGAACTGGACGTTCGGGGCGAGGTATGCCCCTACCCGATGATGAAAGCCGTCGAGGCGATGAAGAAGCTCAACGGTGAGGACTCGGTGGTGGTGATCACCGACCACGCTCTGTGCCTGGACACGATCCCGCCGCAGGCTCCCCGCCACGGCTACGAGGTGACGATCGAGCAGACCGGGACGCCGGAGTGGCGTATCACGCTCACGCCCGCGCGCACCGAGGTAACAGCATGAACGACCAGAGGTTTGGACGACCGTCTCGCCGCTAGTTCGTCCGCGGTTCGGTGCTCGGAGCGCTCGGCCTCGCCGGCGCTGCGCTCATCGGCTGCTCCGATGACACGAGCGATGAGACGGCGACGGCCAGCGAGGCGCCCGCGCGGGTCGAGCTGTTCGCCCTCAGCAATAGCTCGCCGCACATCTCGGTGATCGACACGGCGACGAACATGGTCGTCCGCACCGCGGACGTCCCCGAGTTCACGAGCTGGACCTGGAACGACGACAACAACTACCTCGACGGCAGCCTGCTCTGGCTGGGGACGAAGGATCGCGACACCAACGAGGTCACGATCATGACGCTCGACCTCGACTCGCTCGAGGTGACGCAGCGGATCTCGGTCGGACAGGACCCGCAGAACGTCTACATCGGCAAGGCGCTGGCCGATCGCAGCGCGGTGCACATCGGGCTGCAGGGCTCGGGGCGCGTGGTTCCGATCAACCCTGCGACGTTCGAGGTGATCGCGGACTGGGACGACGTGCCGCTGGGCAGCGGCACGGACGGCGTCGTCTGCGACGCCGACATCTCGGTCGGGTCTGACGGCGTGGAGCGCTTCGTCTACCCCACCCGCGCCGGCGACTCGATCGTCACGCTCGACCCTCGGACGGGCGAGACGCTGATGGAGGTCGCGACGCCGATCGGTAGCGTTCCGCTGATGCTGAGCACCGGTCCCGACGGGCGGATCTGGGTGCAGGACACCGGCAGCAAGACGAACTCCGTGTTCGATCCGGTGGATCTCAGCGAGCTGGCACGATTCCCCGCCGGCGAGGGCCCGATTGTCGCGGCGTTCAGTCCGGATGGGGCGTACGCCTACATCGGGCACAGCGGCGACACGATGTTCCAGGTGATCGACACTGCCAGCTACGAGGAGGTGGCGCGCGTCACGGTCGGCACCAACCCGCAGAAGATCGCCGTGCACCCGGACGGCACGCGGGTCTACGCGATCGTGACCAAGGAGGGCTCAGTCGCGGTGATCGACACGGCGAGCTGGGAGGTGATCGACCGGATCATGCTCGGCACGAATCCGACGATGCCGTTCGTGCGCAGCGTGGTCTGAGGTTGATGCTTCCGGTCGTGGCGCCCTCGGAATGTGTCGCGCTCGGCGCCGCAGGCGCCTCGCTTCTCGATCTCCGCGAGGGCGGCGGCCTTCGCCGAGGGCCACCCGCCCGGGGCGATCAACGTGCGCTTCGACGATCGCCATCTCGCCGAGCGTGTCACGCGGGTGATCGGGGGCGAGCCGCGGCTGCTGCTGCTCGCCGCCGATCCGGCGCAGGCCGAAGCGGCCGCCCGCCAGTTCGCGGACGCGGGGCTGGAAGTACTCGGGCTCGCCAGCGGAATGCTGGACGAGTGGGCGGAAGCGGGCGCGGCGTGGATCAGCCTGCGCTCACTCGAGACAGGCGATCTCGACGACGATCCGTCTCAGCGGCGGTTCCACGTCCTCGACGTGCGGGAGCCGATGGAGTGGGCCATCGGTCATGTGCCGGGCGCACAGCTAATCGCGCTGGGCGAGGTGCGCGAGCGGCTGGCCGAGGTGCCGGCCGATCGCGACGTCGCGGTGATCTGCGAGGCGGGCGTGCGCAGCTCGTCGGCCGCGAGCCTCTTGCAGGCCGCCGGCCTCACCCAGGTGTTCAACGTCGTGGATGGTACCGGTGGCTGGCGGGCGTCGGGACGACCGCTGGAAACCACCGACGTCAGCCCGTCAGAGGGAACGATCGATCGAGAGGGCAATCAGTGATCGCTTCACGGAACCGAGCAATCAGCCGGCGACGGATGCTGCGAGGGTCCTCGCTCGCGGCGGTAGGACTGGGCGCCGCCGCGCTCGTCGGATGCGGCGACGACGACGGCCCCGAGTCCGCGACGAGCGAGTCTCAGCGGGAGCTGCAGGCGCTGATCTCGCGGCTGTCGTACAACACCGCCTCTGGCGGAGGCGTCAACGTCAAGCTCATGCCCGATCCGGAGACGGGTGAGGCGACCGTCCCGCTACCAGAGGTGTTCAGTTTCGACCGCAACCACGCGTTCTGCCGCGTCGATACGAATCCGCACGCCTTCGTGATGCCGACGTTTGAGATGGGCGACGTGCTGATCGAGCCCTACAGCTTCTACATGGCCATGGACGTCACCGCGATCGAGCAGTGGGAGATCGAGACGATCAATGAGAGCTCGCGCCGCGTCGTGCTTCGCGGAGGCCTCGGCTGCGCGACCGAGGTCGGGCAGGCAGATTCGAAGCTCGGCGACCGCACTACCTCGGAGCACGCGACCTACCGCATCGAGGCGGTCGACGGCGGAGTGGGAGGTGGCGCGGCTGGCGACAGCTTCGCCTTCACGGTCTTCTTCGATCCGGAAGAGGCGCCGCTGAACCACGCCGTCTTCGGTCCAGAATTCACGTTCACTGGCGAAATGGTCAGCGGCGAGATCACGATTCTCGATCCGAACGCGAAGAGCACGTAGCGCCGGGGACCCTACGCGTCGAGGGCGGCCTTGATCAGCTCCGCCGCTGAGTTCGGGTCCGTGCGCCCCCTGGTCTCGCGCATCACCTGGCCGACGAGGAACTTGACGGCGCTCTCCTTGCCGCCGCGGTAGTCGTCGACGGCCTTCGGGTTGGCGTCGATCACCTGTGCGACGACGGCCTCGATCGCGCCGCTGTCGGTGACCTGCTCGAGGCCGCGCGCGTCGACGATCGCCTCGGGGAGGTCGCCGCTCTCGAAGGCGAAGCCAAGCACGTCCTTGGCGGTGCTGGCGGTGATCGTGTTCGCTTCGACGAGCTGGACGAGCTGGGCGACGTGTTCGGGCGTGATGCCGGTGTCGGCGAGCTCGGCGTCGGCGCGGCCGAGCTCGTTGATGCGACCGGCCACGTCGCCGATAAACCAGAGCGCGACGGCGCGCGCCCGCGAGGCGTCGCCGGCCAGCCCGACGGCGGCCTCGTAGTCGTCGGCGCGCTGGCGCGACTCGGTCAGCAGGTGCGCTTCGTCCGCGGAGAGCCCGTGATCGGTCTCGAAGCGGGCGGCGCGGGCGCGCGGCAGCTCGGGCAGCGCGGCGCGCAGCTCCTCGACCATCGCGCGCTCGATGTGCAGCGGCGGCAGGTCGGGTTCGGGAAAGTAGCGGTAGTCGTTCGCCTCTTCCTTCGAGCGCTGCGAGACCGTCTCGTTGGTCGCGTCGACGAAGCCGCGCGTCTCCTGCTCGATCCGCTCGCCGGCATCGAGCATCGCGGCCTGGCGCTCGATCTCGAACTCGATCGCGCGCTGGACGGCGCGGAAGGAGTTCATGTTCTTCACCTCGACCTTGGAGCCCAGCTGCTCAGCGCCGTGCAGTCGCAGCGACACGTTCGCGTCGCAACGGAACGAGCCCTTCTCCATGTCGGCGTCGGAGACGCCCGCGTAGCGGTAGATCTGGCGCAGCGCGCGTAGGAAGGCGGCCGCCTCCTCGGACGAGCGCAGATCGGGGTGCGTAACGAGCTCCATCAGCGGTACGCCGGCGCGGTTGAAGTCGATCAGCGAGTACTCCTCAGCGCCGTCGTCGCGATGCAGCAGCCGGCCGGTGTCCTCCTCGAGGTGGATGCGCTCGATGCGGACCGTGCGCGTGCCGGCGTCCGTCTCGACCTCGAGCGTGCCGCCGAGGCAGAACGGCTGGTCGTACTGCGTGATCTGGTAACCCTTCGGCAGGTCGGGGTAGGGGTAGTTCTTGCGATCGAACTTGGCGAACTCCGGGATCTCACAGCCGAGCGCCAACCCGGCGAGGATCGTGTACGAGACCGCCTGCTCGTTGATCACGGGCAGCGTGCCGGGCAGCCCGAGCGTGACCGGGTCGATCAGCGTGTTCGGCTCGCGGTCGAAGTAGTCGCGAGGGCAGTCGGAGAACATCTTCGACTCGGTGCGGAGCTGACAGTGCACCTCGAGACCGATCACGACCTCGTACTTGTCGGTGGCGGCGGTGCTGGTCGTCACGGGCGGGATCCTTGGGACTCGTGTGCGCGGGTCTCTGCAGTCTAGCCAGCGCTGGTCCCGAGATCAGAACGGCCGGCGCTCTCGCGCCGGCCTTCTTGGCGTGACTGGTGAACGTCGAGGCTTACGTGACGTCCTGGCCGACGTTGACGGTGTAGCCGTCCGGGTCCTTCATCGAAAACTCGAGCATGCCGTACGGCTGCTCGGTCAGCTCCTGGCTGATCTTCGCGCCTTTGCGCTTCACCGAGCCGTAGAGCTTCTTGATGTCGGTGTCGACGCGGTAGTAGATGTCGACGACGTGCTGAGCCTTGCGGGCGGTGATCGCCTGGGAGACGAGCTTCGTCGGCGGCTTGCCCTTCATCGGGTCGCCGCCGTTGCTGATCATCATCGCGACGCCGGCGTCGTTGCCGAGGCGGACGAACGCGGGCTTCTTCTTGTCGGGCATCGTCATCTCGACCTTGAGGCCGAGCATCCGCGAGTACCACTCGGCGGCGCGGGCGACGTTCTTGACTCGGATGTGCGGGTCGGCGTGTTGAATCGTGGCGGCCATGTGCGAGTTCCTCCGGCTGGGTCGGAATGCTGGGTGCGTCGATCACCCTAGCACCGGCGGGGGCTAGCACCCATAAACGTTCGCGATTGCGGGCGCATAGACTGCGCGCATGAGCAGCTCACGCCCTCGTCGAGGCCGTTCCCAGGCCGGCGCGCCGCCGCCCGGCGTGCAGAGCGATCTTTTCGAGGAAGCGTCGAGCGCGCCGTCGCTGCCGGCGGGCGCGCCGCTGGCGGCGCGGATGCGACCGCGCTCGCTCGAGGAGTTCGTCGGCCAGGAGGAGGTGGTCGGCGAAGACCGTCCGCTGCGGCGGATGATCGACGCCGACGATCTGACCTCGATCATCCTCTGGGGACCGCCCGGGTCGGGGAAGACGACGTTGGCGGCGATCGTCGCCTCGCACACGCAGCGCTACTTCTCGGAACTGTCGGCGGTCTCCTCGGGCGTCGCGGACGTGCGGAGGCTGATCGAAGAGGCGCGCGAGCGCGAGCGGATCTCGGGGCGGCGCACGATCCTCTTCATCGACGAGCTACACCGCTTCAACCGCGCGCAGCAGGACGCGCTGCTGCCGCACGTCGAGGCGGGCACGGTGACGCTGATCGGCGCGACGACCGAGAACCCCTCGTTCTACGTCGTAGCACCGCTGCTCTCGCGCTGCCGGGTATTCCGCCTCGAGCTGCTCGGCCCGGAGGACCTGATCGCGATCGTGAAGCACGCCGTCGCCGACGACGAGCGTGGCCTCGGCGCCCACCGCGTCGAGGTGGAGCAAGAGGCGCTGCGGGTGATCCCGGAGCTGGCGGTCGGCGACGCGCGCACCGCGCTCAACCTCGTGGAGCTGACGGCGCGGATCACGAAGCCGGGCGAGGATGGCGTCCGCCGGGTCACGCGCGACGCGCTCGAGGGCGCCGCCCAGCACCCGACGATGCTGTACGACCGGATGGGCGACGCGCACTACGACACGGTCTCGGCGTTCATCAAGACGCTGCGCGACTCCGATCCGGACGGCGCCCTCTACTGGCTGGCGCGGATGCTCGAGGCGGGCGAGGATCCGTTGTTCGTCGTCCGCCGCCTCGTGATCCTCGCCGCCGAGGACGTCGGTCTCGCCGATCCGCAGGCGCTGCCGCTCGCGGTCGCGTGCCAGCAGGCGGTGCACTTCCTCGGCATGCCGGAGGCGCGCCTCCCGCTCGCCGAGACGACGGTTTACCTCGCCCGCGCGCCGAAGTCGAACTCCGCCTATGCGGCCTACGGCCGTGCGCAGGCAGACGCGGAGCGCACCCGCAACGACGCGGTGCCGGTGCACCTGCGCAACGCGGCGACCGGGCTGATGAAGGAGCTGGGCTACGGCGCCGGCTACCAGTACGCGCACGACCAGCCGGGGCACGTGGTGCCGGGTCAGACGCATCGCCCGCCCTCGGTGGAGGGGAACGTGTACTACGTGCCGGGCGAGCTGGGGGCTGAGTCGCAGGGTGGCGCGGAGCCGGCTGCTCCGGACTAGTCCCGACGGTTAGTCGCGGACGTCGGTGCCGGGCGGGTAGCAGAGGCGCGGGCCGTCGGGGAAGCGCGCCGCGTCGAGCAAGGCGCGGAACGGGTGGCGGCCCTCGCGCTCGTCGTCGAGCCAAGAGCTGTGGAGCGGCTCGCTGGCGCCGATGCGCTCCATCGCGACTTCCAGGCTGGCACGGTCCTCGGGGGCGAGGGAGTCAAGCCAGCAGCGGTGGTCACGGGAGAGCTCGTAGTCGTTGAAGAGGTAGGTGATCTGCAGGTGGTGGTTGCCGACGTCTCTCGTCAGCGGCGACACGCCCAGCGGCTGACCACGCAGCACCCTCGTGCCGGCCGCGATCCCGTTGAGCAGCTCCACGTGCTCGTAGATGAAGGCCCAGCCTTCGCCTGGTCGCGTGGACGCGCCGTCGTCGAGGAGCAGCACAATTTCCAGCCCCGGTCGCGGGTCCGGCGACGGCTTGACCGCGACGATCTCGCCGTCGCCCACCGCCACGAACTCCGCCCCGAAGTCGATCAGCAGGTCGATCCCCGAATGGCCGGTGTGGGCACGGTCGAGCGACCAGCGCACGACGCCGAACGGGTTGACCGGGTCGTCGGTCAGATCCTCGATCGCGAACGGCATCCCGATCGCCGGCGGCGCGCTGGTGTTCGAAGCGGCGCCGGGACTGAGACTGCGCGGCGTGCTCGTGGCCACTGACGGTTCGTCGGCCCGCGGCTCCTCGTGCGGCTCGTCGGTGGGCGCCGGCGTTGCCGCGATCGCGGTCGGCGCGAGCGGCTCGCTGGCGACCAGTGTCGCCGCCGGCGCAGCATCGCCGGGCGTCGCGCACGCCACGCCGAGCACAGACGCGCTGACGCTGACGGCCGCGATGATCGAGGATGCTCGCATGCCTCGAACGTCGGTCGCGGCACGCGCTGAGCGCATCCGGAACGCCCCCACGGCTGCTTGTCGACCGCCTGCGGTCGAGGGGAAGGGGTACCAGGTGGCGGGGGACCGGGGGCGGAGCCGCTGATCGAACGGGGTCTGCGGGCTGACGGGCGTGACCCGCAGAAGTGCCGCTCCCAGTTGCGCCAGCCGGTTCGTCGCTGGCGACGTTCGTCGTCGCGGTCGAGCTACTCGACGTTGAACTCGGACACCATGCCGAGCACGTAGTGCCCCGGAACGTTACAGAGCAAGGAGATAGCGGCCGGGTTCGAGGGTGAAGGTGCTCGTGCGCTCTTCGCCCGCCGGGAACTGCTCGATTTCGCCGATCACGTCGATTTCGCCCTCGAGGACGACGCTGGCCTCGACCGGCAGGGCATCGCGAGCGGCGTCGCTTCGCACGATCACGAACTCATGCGGGGTTGTTCCGCCGTTGGCGACCGCGAAGCGAATCGGACCAGCGGGGGCCGCCGCTGGTCCCTCGATCGCGAAGTCGACGAGCGAGAACTCAACAGCGGTTTCATTGGTGCGGGCGTCCGTGGTAGTGGTGACCGTTGCGGTCGGGGCGCCGCTCCGATCGTCGTCGCCCCCGCCGCCGCAGGCGGCCAGCGCGAGGGTTCCAACTGAGAGCACGGCGAGTGCGGTCAGCCGTCGAAGTTGCGACATGCGGTTCGCTCCAGGTTGTACTTCTTGTCACAAGGAGGGTATCGCGGATCTCGCCTGTCGCTGGGTCGAACCACGGGTTCAAGGGCATCGCGGGCGTTGCTACAATCCGGCGGCGTGGCGGAGGGGGTTGCATGACGCTGCAGACACAGACGCAGCCGAGCGTCGAGGAGTACCTGGCCTACAAGGAGCGCTTCAACAACTGGGGGCGCTGGGGCGACGACGACCAGCTGGGGACCTTGAACCACATCAGCGACGAGGCGCGGCGGCAGGCGACCAGCCTCGTGACGAACGGGCGCACCGTCTCGCTGGCGAACCCGATCGCGACCGAGGCCGTGATCAGCGGGCCTCGGAACCCGCGACCGGCCGATCACCAGATGTCGGTCGGGCCGACGACCTCGGGCGACTACATCGGGGTGGCGTACCACGGGTTCGTGAATACGCACATCGACGCGTTGTGTCACTTCTTCACCGGCGAGAACGGGCAGCTCTACAACGGCCGCGACTCCTCGTTGGTGACCGAGGACGGCGCCAAAACGAACTCGGTCGACTACTGGCGCGACGGGATCGTCACGCGCGGGGTGCTCTACGACATCCCCGTCATGCGCGGCACCGATCACGTGACGCTCGACGATCCGGTCGAGGGCTGGCACCTCCAGGAGTGGGCCGAGCGGCAGCGCATCGAGCCGCGCGCCGGCGACGTGGTGCTGATCCGCTCCGGCGCCGAGCCGTTCTTCCGGCTGAACCCCGATCACGTGTTCGGCGGCGTGCCCTCGAAGAACCCCGGCGTGGGCGTCTCGGCGATTGAGTTCCTCTACGACACGGACGCGGCGATGCTCGGCTGGGACCTCCAGGAGGCCGGCGGCCAGGAGCAGTACGGGCGGATCCCGATCCACGAGGTGGTGATCCCGCACATGGGGCTGCCGCTGCTCGACAACGCGAACTTCGAGCGTCTGTCCGAGGTCTGCGCGGAACACGGGCGTTACGAGTTCCTGCTGGTGATCGCGCCGCTGATCGTGATCGGCGGGACCGGCTCGCCGGTGAACCCGATCGCGACGTTCTAGCGCGGGCACCGTACAGGGGATGACCGCCGACCCGACTGTCGCGGAGGGCGAACAGGCGGCGATCGAAGCGGCGATCAGCGGCGTCGGACGCCCGCTCGAGGGCGTCCGCGTGCTCTCGATGGAGCAGGCGGCGGCGCTGCCCTTCGCGACGCGGCACCTCACCGACCTCGGCGCCGAGGTGATCCGCCTCGAGGCGCCCGGTCGCGCGCCGGTGGTGGCGGGCGTCGACCTCTTCCGCAACAAGCGCCGGATCGCCCTCGACCTGTCGCAGCCCGCCGGTCCCGAGGCGTTCCGCCGGATCGCGGCGAGCTGCGACGTGGTCGCGCACAACTACACGCCGCGGGTGATGCGCAAATTCGGGATCGACTACCCGGGCATCAAGGCGCTGCGCGCGGATGCCGTTTACGTCTCGCTGACCGGCTTCGGCACGACCGGGCCGTGGGGCGAACGCCCGCTGTTCGGTCCGGGCGCCGAGGCGATCTCCGGGCAGAACCACCTGATCGGGGAGGAGGACGCCTGGCCCGGTCGCCCGGGCACGATCGTCTACGCCGACAACATCTGCGGGCTGCACGCGCTGACGGCGATTCTCGCCGCGATCGAACGCCGCGGGCGCACCGGCGAGGGCCAGCACATCGACGTTTCGCTCTACGAGACGGCGATCAGCCAGATCGGCGCGACGGTCGCCGAGCGCGCATTCGGCGGCGAGGAGCCCCGGCGCTCGGGCAGCCTCGATGCGCGGTACGCCCTGCACGAGGTGTTCGCGGCGGCCGGCGAGGATCGCCACGTCGCGATGAGCGCGACGGCGGAGCAGCTCGCGGCGCTCGCGCGCACCCTCGGGCTCGAGGGCGAACCGGACACGTCCGCGATCGCCGCGGCGATCGGGGAGCGGAGCGCCGAGGAGGCCGCGTCGGCGTTGCAGGCCGCGGGCGTTGCAGCCGCGGTGGTCGCGGACGCCGCCGATCACTTGAGCGACGAGCACCTCTGGGCGCGCTCCTACTTCGGGGTGTTGGACCTCGATCTGCCCGGGCTCGCCGGCACGCTCCCGCAAGCCGGTCCGGCCTGGGGCGGCGGCGCGCCGGAGCTGCGGCGTCCGGAGCACATCGGCGCTTCGACGCGCGCGGTGCTGCTCGAGGCGGGCTACGACAGCGCCGAGGTCGAGGCGTTGTTCGCGGATCGCGTCGCGGTCGAGGTGACAGCCCCGCCCCCGAGGCCCGGCGGCCCCGCGGCCAGCGACGAGCTGCGGATCGACCGCGGCGAGCTGTCGCGGGTCGTGGCGCTCGAGGCGGTGCACGAGCGCTGGGAGTCAGCGCGCAGCGCCTCGAGGACGGGCGTCGCGTTGTGACGGCGGGTACGCCTCGCGCGATCGACCTCGCGACCGGCGTGTCCGGCGCGTACGCGACGAAGCTGCTTGCCGAGGTCGGCTGGGACGTCGTCAAGGTCGAGCCCGCGGGCGGCGATCCGCTGCGGCGGCGGGGCTCGCGCTGGGGCGGCGGCGAGGGTGGCGCGTTCGCCTTCGCGAACCATGGCAAACGTGGCGTTGTCCTCGAGGACCGCGCGCGGCTGGATGAGCTGGTCGCCGCGGCGGACGTGGTGGTCGGCGACTTCTCGCCGGCCGGGGCCGCGGCGAGCGGGATCGAGCGAGAGGCGTTCGCCTCGCTCGGGCCGAAGGCGGCGGTCGTGTCGGTGACGCCGTTCGGGCTGCACGGCCCGCGCGCGAGCTGGGCGGCCTCGGACCTGGTGGTGCAGGCGGCGAGCGGGCTGATGTTCCTGACCGGCGAGTGGGATCAGCCACCGATGCAGCTCCCGCCGTACGCGGCGGCGATGACCGGCGGACTGGCCGCCGCCGGGGCCGCGGTCGCTTCGAAGCTGTCGGCGGACCTCGATGCGACTCCGGGAGGGGGCGTGCGGCGCGTCGACGTCTCGCAGCTCGAGGCGATGGCGACGCTGACCTACGCGCCGACCTCGAACTACGCGCAGAGCGGCGAGGTGGCGCGTCGCGAGCAGCGGATCAAGCAGGCGCTGCGGATGGTGCCGGCCTCGGACCGGTTCGTGTACTGCGCCCCGGGCGCGGTCTCGAACGTGCGGATGGAGGGCGTGGCGCAGCTGATCGACGAGCCGCGGCTGGCCGAGGAGCGCTTCCAGACCGCCGAGGGACGGATGCAGCACTGGGACGAGTACCTCGAGCTGTTCGTGCCGCCGTTCGAGCGTCAGACGGCGCAGCAGTGGTTCGAACAGGCCGAGGCGCTGCGCCTCACGTTCGCGCTCGTCCAGACGGTGGACGACCTGTTCTCGTGTCCACAGCTCGAGGCGCGCCAGATGATGCGGTACGTATCTGGTCCAGAGCGCGCTACGGTCGCCATTCCGGGCCGTCCGTTTCGCCTCGAGGAGGGGCCGCCGGCACCGGCTCGGCGGGCGTCCGCTCAGCCGGGGCAGGACACCGGCGAGGTGCTGGCCGAGTGGCTGGCGTAGCCGGCGATCCGCGGAGCCGACGTCAATGAAGTCGTTCGAAACGTTACGAATCGTGGAGCTCGCCGGGTCAGAGGCTGGCGCCTACGCCGCGAGGATATTCGCCGAATATGGCGCGACCGTAATCAAGGTCGAACCGTCGGGTGGCGATCCGCTCCGTTCCGAGGGCGCGCCGTGGACGCTCCCGGGCGGCGACGCGGTTGGCACGACCTGGGCCTACCTGAACACCTCGAAGCGATCGCTGGTGCTCGAGGAGGGCGACGATACCGGGCTGGCCGAGCTGCTGGCGGATGCGGATGCGGTGATCGAGAGCTCGTCGCCGGGGCCGCTGGCGCCCCGGACGGATGGGCCTGGGGACGGCCGGCTCGTGCGGACGCGGATCTCGCCGTTCGGCAGCTCCGGTCCGTACGCCTTGTTCCGCTCGAACCTCTTCACCGACGAGGCGATCGGCGGGCAGCTCTACCCGAACGGCGAGCCCTCGCGCGAACCGATTCGCCGGCCGGGGCTGCACGTCGCGTACCAGGCCGGCACGCACGCATTCATCGGGACGATCGCCGCGCTGCGGGTCCGCGCGCTGAGCGGCCGCGGCCAGGCCGTCGAGATCGCCCACTTCGAGGGCCTCGCGTCGCTCCACCAGCACACGACGACGATGTGGTCGCTGGCCGGGCACGTCCTGAAGCGTGAGGGCAACCGGCAGCCGGGACAGTGGCACCCCGTCGGGGTTTATCCGTGCCGGGACGGCTACGTGCAGCTCAGCCTCGCATCCGGCGTCAAGCTGATGAAGTTCCTCGAGGCGGCCGGGCTGACAGAGATGCGCGAGGACTCGCGCTTCAACGAGGACTACGCGCGCGGTACCCACAAGGACGAGTTCGACGAGGCGTTCCTGCCGTGGCTGATGAAGCACACGGCCGAGGAGATCATCGCGATCGGTCACCAGATCTCCGCACCGGTGGCCCCGGTGCCGACGATGCTCGAGGTGCTCGATGATCCGCAGCTCGTCGAGCGGGAATACTGGCGTCAGCTGGCCGGCGCGCCGCCGCTGACGATCCCTCGCGGCCCGTTCCAGATCAGCGGGCGCGAACCGAACCCGACACCGCCACCCGCCCTCGGCAGCGGCGACATCCCGACCGCGGCGCCCGCCACCGATGTGTCGCGCGCGGAGCTGCCAGCGGACGGTCCGCTCGAGGGCGTCCGCATCCTCGACCTAACGCGCGCCTGGGCCGGCCCGATTGCCGGCCGGCTGCTTGGCGACCTCGGCGCCGACGTGATCTCGATCGAGGCGCCGTGGGGCCGCGGACGGCGCGAGGTCCCGGATTCCGCGGCGTTCGTCGGCCACCTCTACCCGGAGAACGAGGTCGGTGAGCAGCCATGGAACCGCAACGGCGGCTACAACAAGCTGCGTCGCAACCGGCGCCCCGTGACGCTGAACTTCCGCGACGAGCGCGGCCGCGCGCTGTTCGAGCGACTGGTTGCCGAGGCGGACGCCGTGATCGAGAACTACAGCCCACGGGTGATGCCGCAGTACGGTTTCGACTTCGAGGCGCTGCGCGCGATCAATCCCTCGATCGTCTATGTCGCGATGCCGGGGTTTGGCGGGAGCGGCCCCGACCGCGATCGCGTCGCCCTCGGGCCGGTGATCGAGGCCGGCGCGGGGCTCTCCGCGATGATGGGCTACCGCGACAGCGGACCCTATCGCTCCGGCATCGCGTGGCCGGACCCGGTCGCCGGGATGAACGCCGTCGCGGCGCTGCTGATCGCGCTGTGGGACCGCGATGCGGATCCCGACCACGCCGGCCGCGCGGTCGAGAACGCGATGATCGAGGCGATGGGCGCGTTCGTCGGCGAGGAGCTGCTCGGCGCGCAGGTGCGCGGCGAGAACGCGCCGCGGATCGGCAATCGCGATCCGATCCATGCGCCGCAGGGCGTCTACCCCTGTGCCGGCGACGACCGCTGGATCGCGATCTCGGTCTCCTCGGATGAGGAGTGGAGGGCGCTCGCGGCGCTCGCTGGCCTCGACATGGACGTGGCCGCTCTGGAGATCGAGGGGCGGCGGGCTCGGCACGACGAGCTGGACGTGGCGATCGGCGAGTGGACGAGCGCGTTCAGCCCGCACGCGCTGATGCGCTGGCTGCAAGACCATGGCGTGATCGCGATGGTGGTCGCGGACGCGCGCGACCTCGTGGAGGACGAGCAGCTCGCCGCACGGGCGTTCTGGGCGGAGCTGGATCATCCCGACGTCGGGCTGCGGCGCTACCCGGGCAACGCGATCCGCCTCGAACTGACGCCCGTGACCTTTCGGCGGCCGACGCCGACGCTCGGGCAACATAACGACGAAGTCCTGGGCGGAATGCTCGGGTGCAGCGTGGCGGAGCTGGCCGCGCTCCGCGCGGACGGAGTGATCGCCGAGGTGCCGTCGGACTGACACGTTTGGACTGGCACGTTCGGCTTGGCACGTTCGGCTTGGCACGTTCGGCTTGGCACGTTCGGCTTGGCACGTTCGGATTGGCGAGGACAGCCGCTACAATCGCGGCCGGCCGGAAGGCGGACGGGAGAGCCTGATGACGACCGCCAATCGCTTCGCCGAGCACGTGGTGACCGCGTTCCTCGATGGCCCGGACGACCCGAACATCCCGAACGCGATTCACTCGACCGAGGGCGCGAAGGACTACGGCTACCGGGCGGCGCTGGTCGGGGGCGTCACCGTCTGGGGCTGGGCGACGCCGACGATCCTCGAGGTGCTGGGCGAGCGCTGGCTCGAGGATGGCTGGGCGCACGTCCGCTTCCGGCGGCCGACTTACCCCGGCGACGAGCTGACGGTGCGGGTCGACGAGCCGGACGCGGATGGAGCGCACGAGTTTCGGATGACGAAGCGCGGTGGTGAGGACGCGCTCGTCGGGACGGTGGGCCTCAGGAAGGCGGCCTGGTTCGAGGAGATCGCGCAGGCGGAACGGCGGACGGCGGAGGAGCGCCCGCCGGAGATCCCGCAGGCGACGCTGGAGCTGGCGCGCGCCGCTGGCGACATCCGGCCGATGGCGACCGCGATCAGCGCCGAGGAGGCCCGCGAGTTCGCGATCGAGAAGCAGCGGACGACGAACCTGCTGTTCGTCGGCGAAGAGCCGCGCGTGCATCCCGGCTGGATCGCCGGACGCCCGATCCGACTGCTGCACCACACGTTCGACTACGGTCCCGCGATCCACGCCCAGAGCCACATCCAGCACCTCGCTCCGTTCGAGTCGGGCCAGAGGATCACCCAGGCCGGCCGGATCGTCGACGCGTACGAGCGCAAGGGGCACGACTACGCGGTCGTCGACTGCATGCTGATCGGCGAGGACGGAACCGAGCTGGCGCGCATCCGCCACACGACGATCTTCCAGGTCGCGAAACGCGACCACGCTGACTAACCACGCTGCGAGTTGTCGAGGACGATCGCCGTGACCGCGAACGGAGCGCACCACGCCGAGAGCGCCCTCCACGGGCTCCAGGTGCTCGACCTGAGCAGCTCGATGGCCGGCGCCTGGTGCTCGCGCCTGTTCGGAGACTTCGGCGCCGACGTCACCGTGGTCGAGGCGCCGGCCGGCCACCCGCTGCGCGCGCACGCGCCGGTGACCGAGGACGGACGCGGCATCCCGGCCGAGCACGTGCTCGCGAACAAGCGCTCGCTGGCGCTCGATCTCGAGGCCGAGCCCGGGCGCGAGCTGCTGCGCGATCTCGTGACGCAGGTCGACGTGCTGATCGAGAGCCTCACGCCGGGGACGCTGGACGGCTGGGGGCTCGACCTCGAGACGCTCGAGGCGATCCACCCCGGTCTGATCGTCGTGTCGATCACGCCGCACGGGCAGGACGGCGCGTACGCGGGGCTGCCCGGGAACGACCTCACCGCCTCCGCGCGATCGGGCTGGGCGTCGATCAACGGGCTCGAGGGGCAGCCGCCGCTTCAGACGAGCGCGTACCAGGCCTCTTACTGCGCCGGGGCGCTCGCGTACGGCGCCGCCGTCGCCGCGCTGCACCACCGCGAGAGCGTCGCTCACACTGAACGTGGCTCCGCCACGGGGGGCGGAGACCCCGACCGAAACTCCACGGACGGCTCCGCCGGGGGCGGGCAGCGGATCGACATCAGCGAGTACGAGGTGATGGCCTCGGCATTTGCGCCCGCGTTGCTGCGGGCGCAGTACGCCGGTGCGGCGCCGCCTCGGAAGGCGGCGATGGACGTGCAGAGTGGCCCGGTGCCCGTCGCCGACGGGCACTTCGCGCTGACGCTGAGTCGCGCGCACTTCTACCGCGACGCGATGACGGTGCTCGGGCTCGATGACCTCGCCGAGAACGAGCAGCTCCACGAGGGCTGGTACCGGGTCGCCCACAAGGAGCTGTGGATCGAACGCGTGCACGCGGCGATGGCCGGCTGGAGTCGCCGCGATCTGTTCGGCGAACTCGCGCTGCGGCGGGTCGTTGCCGGCCCGGTCTTCACGATGAGCGAGCTGAGCGAGAACGAGCACCTGCGTGAGCGCGGCTTCTGGACCCGGCCGGACGACGATCCCGAGGGCCCCGAACGGCCCGGCGCGCCGGCGAAGCTGACCGCGACGCCGTGGCGGCTTCGCCATCGCGCCCCGCGCGTCGGCGAGCACACGCAGATCCTGCTCGGCGAGTACGACCTCGAGGAGGACCGGGTGCACGCCCTGCTCGAGGCGGGCGTGCTCGCGGCCGCGGTCGGCGAGCACGCGGGAGCGATGCGATGAGCGGGCCGCTGACCGGCGTGCGCGGGATCGTGCTCACGCAGGCGTGGGCCGGGAGCTACTGCACGGAGCTGCTCGCGATGGCCGGCGCCGACGTGATCCAGCTCGAGGTACGCAAGCGCCCCGATTCCTGGCGCGGGACCTACAGCGCGCCGATGGCCGAGGCCGTGGGCCAGATCGCGACCGCCGAGCACCCGTGGAACTGCAGCGCGCTGTTCAACTCGGTCAACCTCGGGAAGCGGTCGTTCACGATCGATCTGTCGACCCCGGAGGGGTTGGAGATCTATCGCGCGCTCGTGCCGCACGCGGACGTGATCGCGGAGAACTTTTCGCCGCGGGTGATGGGCAACCTCGGGCTCTCTTACGAGGAGCTCTCCGCGATCAACCCGAGCGTGATCATGGCCAGCCTCTCCGCCTACGGCCACGACGGGCCGTGGGTGAACGTGCCGGGGATCGGCGGGACGATCGAGCCGACCTCGGGGATGTCGGCGCTGCTCGGTTATCCGGACGGTCCGCCGCTGAACTCGGGGCAGATGTACCCGGACGCCGTCGCCGGGCTGTACGGCTTCGCCGCGATCGTCACCGCGCTGCACCACCGCGACCGCACCGGCGAGGGGCAGTACATCGACCTCTCGATGCAGGAGGCGAACCTCGCGCACGTCGGGGACGCCGCGCTCGAGTCCGCGATCACCGGCGAGCAGCGCCCGCGCCTCGGCAACCGCCACCTGAGCTTCGCGCCGCACGGCATCTACGAGGCGCAGCCGGGGGCCGAGGGTGCGCGGCGCTGGGTCGCGATCGCCGCCGAGGACGGTGCGCAGTGGGCCGCGCTCTGTGGCGCCGCCGGCCGCGACTGGCAGCTCGATGCCCGCTTCGCGGACAACGCCTCGCGAAAGCGGCACGAGGACGAGCTCGACCGTGCGATCGCGGAGTGGGTGGCGGGCGAGGAGCGGGACGCCCTCGCCGACCGGCTCTCCGCCGCGGGCGTGCTGGCGGCGCCGGTCGCCGACGCGTTCGAGGTGGCCGCCGACCCGGTGCTCCGCGAGCGCGGCGTGATCGTCGAGCTCGATCACCTCGAGGCCGGTCGCTGGCCGCAGGTCGGCGCGCCATTCCACTTCTCGCGGACGCCGGTCAAGGTCGAGCGTGCGGCGCCGGCGCAGGGCCAGCACTCGCGCGAGGTGTTCGCGGAGTTCCTCGGGATGAGCGACGATCGCTACGCGGAGCTGGTGGCGAAGAACATCACCGGAGAGGGACCCCCACAGTAGAGGCGGCGCAATGAGTGAGTACGAGCAGGTCCGCTACGAAACCGATGGCCGCATCGCGCGGGTGATCCTCGACCGGCCGAAGTACCGCAACGCGCAGAGCCGGCTGCTCCGCGAGGAGATGGACGACGCGTTCAACCGGGCGGTCGACGACCGCGACGTGCGCGTGATCGTGCTCTCCGGCGCCGGCGAGTCGTTCTCGTCCGGGCACGACCTCGGAACCCCCGAGGAGCAGGCCGACCGCGAGCAGCGCCCTTACGAGGAGGGGATGCGCGGCAACTTCGAGCGATCGGTGTCGACGAACGTCGAGAACACGCTGCGCTGGCGCGAGCTGCCGAAGCCGACGATCGCGATGGTGCACGGTTACTGCATCTTCGGCGGCTGGATGATCGCCTCGGCGATGGATCTGATCTTCGCCGCCGAGGACGCGATGTTCCTCGGATCGAACCACCAGTACTTCTCGACGCCGTGGGACATCCACCCGCGGAAGGCGAAGGAGCTGCTCTACGAGGCGCGTTTCATCGACGGTCGCGAGGCGCAGGAGCTGGGCCTCGCGAATCGCGTGTATCCCGCCGACGAGCTGGAGGTGGAGACGATGGCCTACGCCAACCGCGTGGCCGAGAACGATCCGTTCCAGCTGCGGATGACGAAGCTCGCGGTGAACCAGGCCCAGGAGGCGCAGGGATTCACAGCCGCGATCCGCGCCGCGCACCCGCTGCACCTGCTCAGCGCCAGCGGCGAGCAGGATCCCGACTTCGCGATCGACAAGCCCGAGGGGCGCCGCCGCCCGATGGTCCAGCGCGCCGTCGAGAACTACGACCTGTACCGCCAGGCCCGCGGCGGGGGGTAGAACCCGGGCCGGCGATGCGCACGGCCCTCGGTTGAATGGCGACCGGCAAAGGCGCGCCGGCCAGTAAGCTTCGCTCGTGCTGACACCTCTCAAGTACCTCACCCCCCTCGCCACGGTCGTCGTCGCGACGCTGGTCGCCTGCACGGGCGGTGGCAACCCCGGAACCACCACGCCCGCCGCGGCCAACGAAACGGCGGGCGTGACGTCCGTCGCCGAGCCGACCGCGCCGCCGACCGCCGCAGCGCGTGATCCGACGCCGAGGGAACCGTCCGCCGCGGCACCGGGCCTGGACGATTACGCCGCGCAGGTCTGCACCCGCACGACCGATGCCTCCGACATCGCGTTCGCTAGATTCCTCGAGGCGGCTGACGACTTCGCGGTCGCGCGGGGCGACCTCGCGGCCGAGGCGAACTCCGTCGCGGACTGGGCGCTCGCGAGCGCGGAGACATGGCTGGCGGTGGCGGACTGGTCCGTGACCGTCGAGGCCCCGCCGGCGCTCGCCAGCTTCCACGCCTACCTCGTCGATATCCTCTCGAAGATGGCGCTCGATCGCGCGCGCCTCGCCGAGGAGGCACGGGAGACGACCGACTCATCCGGCGCCTGGATCCTGGGCCAACGCGCCTGGGCGATGACGCTGCTGGAGCCCTTGCCGTTCATCGCGGCGAGTCAATCGGTCCGCGGCCCGGCGCTCGCCGCGTTCCTGGTACAGCCGTGCGAACCGCTGCTGATCTCCGGTTCGGAGGTGGCGCTCTCTTCGGACGCTGGCCTCTCCTCCTACGCGGCGCAGACCTGCTGGCTGCATGACCTCGGTTGGGAGCAACAGCAGCTGAACTTCCAGGACCTGGCGGGGATCCCCGAACGGGCCGCGACGCTGGAGGACTTCCGGCTTGGGATCTCCGAGTTCACGAGGCAGGAAGAGCGCACGCAGCTCCTGATCGGGCTCGGCCTGCAGGCGATCGTTCCGCCTCGCGATCTGCTCGGCTTTCACGACCAGCTCTCCCGCAACTCGACGGCTCGCCTGGTCGCGGCGTTCTTCGGTGAGGAAGCGGTCGCCGCGGCCCCGACCGCGGAGGGCATCAACGCCGCGCTCAACGATCTGGTGTTCGCCTTCCTCGCGGAGGCGGAAGCGCTGATCGCGGCCCGCGACGGGGCGCCCCGCGACCTCCAGTCGGCGCTCGCCGCACACGAGTCCTGCGGCGCCCTCGACGGGCGCGAGCTCGCCTTCTACCAGGAGCTGACCGGCTAGCCTCGATCCTTGCGCCCGGCGTCGATCCCTGATCCGCCGGCCAGCTCCACGGATTTGATTAGCGATCGGGAACGGGCCAGCTTCGAAGGCAAGCCCGGGAGCGTCCCTTGCCGCAGTTCGCCGACGAATTCACCTCGGAACCCGAATCCCCCGCCGTCCGCTTGCGCCGCCGGCTGCAGGGTCGGATCGGCGGCATCGCGCCAGGCGTCGCCGGCGCGTCACCCTCGAACGCCGCGGTTCCGAGGTCGTCGCTGCCGATCTGGGTGCAGGACCGGCTGCGCCAGCAGGAGGAGGAGCGGCGCCGCCAGGGGGCGGCGCTCCCGCGGGCGCCGCTCCCGAGGCCGCTACCCACTCCGAGGAACCCGTCGACGGCGACGCTGCTCCGCGACGAGCTGCTCCTCGAGCCTCGTACCAGCGAGGAGCGACTGCGCGCCATCCTCGACAGCCCGGTGCGCGGCACCGGCGCTGGCGTCGGCCGGATCTCCCTGCCCGTGCCGACGCCAGCGGCTCCGCCGCGCCCACCCCACCAGCCGCTGTCGGAGGAGGCGGAGGAGGCGGTGTTCGCCGAGGCATCGGCGCAGGAGCAGCAGGCGGCGCGCAGCGATGCGCCTTCGGTCTACCGCGCGCTCCGCGAGGAGGCGCGGTTGTTCGACGAGGCGTTGGAGCGGGACGTCAACTCCTCGGTGGGATCGGAGAGCGCGTTCGATCGAGCGCGCGACCTCCTGCGGCCCGACGATGAGCTGGCGGCGGATGAAGAGCTTGGACGCCCTGGTCCGCCCCCGTCGGCCACGCCTGGTCTTGCTGAGCCGGGAGATGGTTCAACCACCACCATCGACCCCCTCGATATAGCGAGGTGGGCCTTCGGCCTGGGAATCAGCGGGGCGGAGAAGGGGATCGACCTCGGGCTCGGTACCGCGGACGCCGGGGTGGATTTCGCAGTAGAGATCGGGCGAGGCGCCGCCGAGACGGCACTGGATCAGCTCGAAGCGGTGCCGCAGCTGACCCGCGACGTGACCGACGCGTACTTCGACTTCTGGGTTGATCGGATCGGCGATGCGGCGAGTTTGGCGGAGCCTTTCGATACCGGCTTCGTAAATGCGTGGGTCGGACAAGCGATCGCCGGTCTGACCGATTGTCCCGACCAACGGGTCCTTCCTCCGATCCGTCACGGGGGGAGGACGGTGACGATTCACGAGCGCTGCGGCGACGCTGACGTGTTCAAGCTGACCGGCGGAAGACCGTTTACCCTCGGCTCTCACGTCTTCGTTCCCCGGAAGCTGGACCGAGGCGGCTTCGGAGAGTGGGAAGAGCGGTACCATGCGGCGCAGTACGACGACGTGGGGGACCTGTTCCTCCTTCGTTACCTCCTGGCGCTGGCTGCACACGGGTACATAGAGAACGAGTTCGAGCGCGAAGCGAAGGTGTTCGCGGCGATCCAGACGGGGACGGCCCCACCGCCCTAGATCGGCTCACAGAATCCGCACGCTCGCGTGACGCGTACCGTCGTACATGAGTCGTCTCCTGACCCGACGTCGATCACGGCAGCTGGTCGCATCGCTCGCAGCACTGATCTTGCTCGCCGCGTGCCACCCAGGTGAGTGCTACACGATCGTCAACACGTCGGACGAGGTTCGCGTCCTGATGAGTAGAGGGATCGAGTTCGAGAGGCTGACTCCGGGCGAAGAAGTGGGGGTGTTCATGCCGAACGAAAGAGACTACGTCGTGATACACCGCTGGTCGGTCCTCGATGAGTCCGGCGCGTTGATCGCGGAGGTGACCGTGACTTGGGACGATCTGGTTGAACGAGACTTCAGAGTCGAAATTCCTTAGGCCCGCGCAGCAGCGGGCTCGCCGCCGAGCTTCGCCTGCGGCTGCCGCGCTATGCCCCGACCAGCGCCGTGGCGATCAGTCCCGAGGCCTCCATCCCATCGACCTCCGGCTGCGAGGAGCCCGCGAACTCGGTGAGCAGCTCGACGTTGTGCTGGCCGAAGGCGGGCGGAGCCGACGGGGGTGACGGGGCTTCGATCCTTAGGTTCCGCAATCGGCGGTCGTTTGATTAGCGATCGCGAACGGGCCAGCTTCGAAGGGAAGCCCGGGAGCGTCCCTTGCCGCAGTTCGCCGACGATTTCACCTCGGAACCCGAATCTCCCGCCGTCCGCCTCCGGCGCCGGCTGCAAGGTCGGATCGGCGGCATCGCGCCAGGCGTCGCCGGCGCGTCGCCCTCGAGCGGCGCGGTCCCGAGGTCGGCGCTGCCGATCTGGGTGCAAGACCGGCTCCGCCAGCAAGAAGAGGAACGCCGTCGTCAGGCGCAGCTCGCGGGGATCGAGGCGGCAGGCCTCGGTCTGACGACCTCGCCACTGGCGACCCCGCGGGCGCCGCTCCCCACTCCGAGGAACCCGTCGACGGCGACGCTGCTCCCCGACGAGCTGACCCTCCAGCCTCGCACCCGCGAGGAGCGGCTGCGGGCGATCCTCGACAGCCCGGTGCGCGGCACCGGCGCTGGCGTCGGCCGGATCTCCCTGCCCGTGCCGACGCCGGCGGTGCCGGCGACCCCGCCTCCGCTTTCCGTGGACGCCCGGGAGCGCCTATTCGAGGACCGCAACGCTTCGCGCGTCACCTCGCCCGTGGGATCGCAGCGGGGGGTCCGAGCAGGCCCGGCCCCTGCAAGCGACCGCGGCTGACGAGCCAGAACTCACCGAGACCCTGATCGACATCTTCAAGCGTGGCGAGTTCACGGAAGTCGAGATTCAATACGCGAATGGGTTCTCTCAGAAGACTCAGCAGCTGGCGGCGCTGATCGCTCAGTTGGAGAAATTCGGCGGCCGGGCCGACCAGGAGCGCGCCCAACGGTTGGGCGCCGGGGAGCCGATTGGCGATCCTTTCAACTTCGTCGATGACGCGATCAGCGCAGCAGGCACTGGCATCGGCTTCGCTCTCGGAGCCTCAGACGCTGTGATCGACGCCGGCTTCGATGCGACGGCGGCTGGTATCGATCTCGGTGTTGAGGCCGGTCGCGCCGTCGGTGACGCTGCGGACCGTGGGCTCAGGTTCGGGATCGACGCCGCCGGTGCTGGGGCCGCGCTAACCGTCGATCTCGCCGACGATGCGGTGCGCGTGGTGGTCGACACTGGAGCCGAGGTCACCGAGTTCACTATCGACGGCGCGGTGGAATTCGCTGAGTTGACAGGCGACCGCATCGAGGATCTGCGGGAAGTTCGATCGAGACTTGAGCGACTCGCTCGCGAGTCGCCGGACGCCATTATGGGGTTGCTTGATTACGTGATTACCGGTGGCTGCGTCGCGAAGGAGCGGGTGCGTCAGGCGTTGCTTGGGTTCGTGACCTCGAATCCGCACCCGGACGCGCCCGTTGACGAGTGGTGGGCCGCGAGGATCGCCGATGGCCTCAATGGAAAGCGCTTCGACGGAGAGAACAACCGGTGGCTGGAAATCTACTCCAATGATCCTTGGGGCCGCGACAAGCTGATGGCCAGTTTCGCGGAATGGGTGACCGATCCCGTGACCGTCGCCGAGTTTTGTCGTCCCGCAGCTCGCCGCGCTAGATCTCGCGGCTCAGCTGCTCATCTCGGAGGGAGTCCGGGCCGCGTGCGCTGGCCGCGTTGGCTAACCAGCACCGACCCGTTGCCGCGATCCCGGTTGCCGCCACGCGAAGGCCCGCGTAAGTGTGGAGTGTGGTATCACCTCGTTTTTGGCCAGGCCTATTGGCGCTCGTTGTGGCGATCGCCGTCGCGTGTTCGGGTGACGACGATGCATCAGACACGCCCGCCCCGTTGGCTGGATCAAACGAACTCGCTCGCTACGCCGACGCGGTGTGCGATCTTCAGCGGAGTCAGCTCGACGGCAACGTCTCGATTCTTGAGTCCGCCGGGCTCGACCTCGATGCCGAGTCACTCGAAACACGCCGCGGTGCCGCACTGTCTGTCTTCAGCTCACTCCGCGACAGCGGAAGGCTGTTCAGCGCCGAGCTCGATCAGCTGTCGCCACCGAACGCCGATCGTGGATACCAGGCCGCGCTGATCGACGACGCGGCCGCGCACGGCGACGTTCTGGAGCAGGCGCTTGCCGGCGCAGGGGGCGCGGAGACGCACCAGGCGCTGGATGGGGTACTCGAACGGTACGTGACATGGCTCGAGACGACGGGTGGTTCCGCCGGATCGACCGATCGGGCGATGACCGCTGCTGGCGAGGAACTCCGTCGCGCGATCGTGAATGCGCCAACGTGCCGACCGCTCTTCGAGTAGCGCGATCGGCCAGGGAAACAAGCGTCGCTACTCGGCGTAGTGCCCCTAGACCCCCACCGGTGCCGTTGCGATCAGTCCCGAGGTCCCCATCGCCTCGACCTCGGCCTCCGAATAGCCCGCGAGCTCGGTCAACACCTCGACGTTGTGCTGGCCGAAGGCGGGGGCGGGGCCGACGTGGGTGACCGGGCGGCGGGCGAAGCGCCAGGCGGGAAGGGTGGTGCGCTGCACGCCGGTGACGGCGTGATCGTAGGTGGTGAAGGCGCCGCGCGCGTCGAGGTGGGCGTCGTTCGCGAGGCCGAGCGCCGTGTGGACCGGCGAGGCGGCAACGCCCGCGGCCTGGAGCGCGGCGGCGGCCTGCTCCGGATCGCGCTTGCGCGCCCACTCCCCGAGCACCGCGTCGATCGCGTCCTGCGCGGCGCGACGGCCCTCGACGCGGTCGTACGAGGCGTCGTCGAGCCGCGGGTCGGCGACGACCGAGCGCAGGCCCAGCCAGGCCTCGTCGGCGTCGACGGCGACGGCCAGCCAGGTGTCGACCTCCGCGCCCACCAGCTGCTCGTCTAGGCCGAGGCGCGGGCGCGGCTCGGTGTCGCGCGTGCGGTAGACGTTGTGCGGCGCGAATTCCAGGTCGCGGTTGCCGATCCGCGTATGGATCGGTTCGCCGATGCCCTCGGCGATCAGGTATTCGCCGATCAGGCCGACGATGCCGTCGCGCTGCGGGACGACGATGTAGCAGCCCTGGTCGCTGTGTTCGCGGCGGTGGAGGGCGACGCCGACCGCGCCGGCGGCGGTGGTGCCGGAGACGGGGTCGCCGTAGGAGATGCCGCTCTTGTGCGGCGGTCCGCCCGCGTAGCCCTGCAACGCCACGAGGCCGCCCATCTGCTCGATGGTGGGGCCGTAGCCGACGCGGTTCGCGTCGGGACCGTCGTGACCGAAGCCCGGCATCGAGACGTAGATCAGGCGCGGGTTGATCGCGCGCAGCGCCTCATAGCCGAGGCCGAGCCGGTCGGCGACGCCTGAGCTCCAGTTCTCGACGAAGACATCGGCGCCGGCGATCAGGCGCTTGACCGCCTCGGCGCCCGCCGGCTGCTGGAGGTTGATCGCGAGGCCGCGCTTGTTCCGGTTGTACTCGTTGAAGTAGGCGCTGCGGTTGATCGCGTCCGGGTCGGCGCTGGCGCCGAGGCCGCGCACCGAGTCGGGGAAGGTCGGGCCCTCGATCTTGATCGTGTCGGCGCCCATGTCGGCGAGGAAGCGGCAGCCGAACGGCCCCGCCCAGACCTGCGTCACGTCGATCACCCGCACCCCTGCGAGCGGCGCCTCGACCGCGCTGGCGTCGACGGCGGGTGGCGGAGTCACCGTCGGTGTCGAGGCGGCCTCGAGCTCGGCGCGGATCGCCGCGGAATGCTCGCCGACGAGCGGGGCGCGGCGCTGCGTGCCGCGGTCGCCGTCGAAGACGATCGGGCCGGCCGGCAGCGGGTGGCTGCCGAGCAGCGGGTGTTCGACCGCGTGCCAGAACCCGGTCGCCACGAGGCCCGGCCACTCCAGCAGCTCGCGTGGCGTCGGGATCATCGAGAACGGCGTGCGGTAGCGCACCGCCAGCTGGAAGATTTCGCTCGCCGTGTGGCGCATCGTCCACTCGGGGACCAGCACCTGTAGGACGCCGTTCGCCTCGGGCGACCAGCCGCTGTTGAAGAGCGGATCGTCCTTCAGCTCCGGGTGCTCGATGCAGTCGTAGATCGAATGGCTCTGGCGCGGCAGCCCGGCCAGCCCAATATAGCCGTCCGCGCAGGGGTGAATGCCGAAGGTCGCCAGGATCGTGTTGCCGCCGCGGGTGGCGTCGCTGCCGCGCGTGAGCGCGGCCGGACCCGCGCCCTCGAGCGTCGCGTTCTGCAGCTCCTGCAGCGAGAGGTCGATGCGATCGCCGATCCCCGTGTGGGCGGCGGCGTAGAGCGCGGTGGCGGTGGCGGAGAAGGCGTGCAGCCCGCCCTGCAGGTGCGCTTGGTGGCCGGCGGTCTTCAGCGGCTCCTGGTCGGGCTCGCCGCAGAGCGCCATCTCGCCGCCGGCGGCGGCCGTCAGCGCGGTCGCGCGCCAGCCCGCGCGCGGGCCGGTCTGGCCATACGGCGTGACCTGCGTCACGACGAGCGCCGGGTGCTGTTCCCTCAACGCCTCGAGATTTACACCTTTCGCGGCGAGCGCGCCCGGCGCGTGCGACTCGATCACGGCGTCCGCGCCGGCGATCAACTGCTCAAGGACGGCGCGGTCCTCGGTGGCGCCGAGATCGAGTGTGAGCGAGCGCTTGCCGGCGTGGTAGGCGGCGGCGAGGATGCTGGCGTCGGCGTCGTCCTCGGCGCCCGACAGGTGAGGAGCGAGGTGGCGGATCGCGTGGCCCTCGGGCGGCTCGACGAGCACGACGTCCGCGCCGTAGACGGCGAGCAGGCGCGCCGCGAAGGCGCCGCCGACGTCGGCGCTGAGGTCGATCACGCGCAGCCCGTCGAGCATCGATTCTCCTCGCGAGTCGCGCTGACATCGAGGGCGGGATGGTAGCAAGGCGCGCCGCCTGGTCGGGGGCGTTGGAGCAGGACTGCAGCAAGTCGCGGATGGCGAACGGCCGGGGCGAGGCACCCGGATGCTCAGCGGGGGTTCTTCACTGATCGCCCCGGTGGGGCGTGGGCCCCCACACCCCGCTCGGAGAGCGCCTCACGCCTCCCGGACGGGCGGTCGGGTGTTGGTGCGAACGAGGCCGGCCGCTAGCCGCCGCCGATCGGGGGCACCAGGTAGATTTCGGTGTCGGCCGCGACCGCCTCGGTGAGCGCATTCTGATCGAGGATCGAGCCGTCGATCGCGACCGCCATCTCGGGCCGGAGACCATGCTCGTCGAGGATGCGCGCGACGAGCTCCGGGTGCCGCGCCGCGACCGCGCTGAACACGGCGCGCAGCGTAGCGCCCTCGGCCTCGATCCGCTCGCAGCCGTCGCAGAGCGAGCGGATCGAGGCGGGGACGTGCAGCACCGCCACGGAGAGGCCGTCCCTAGGACCGGGCCGCCTCGAGCTCGTCGAGGATCACGTCCGGCGTCGCCGGGAGCTTCTGCACGCGGATGCCGACGGCGTCGTGGATCGCGTTCGCGATCGCCGCCAGCGGCGGCACGATCGGCACCTCGCCGACGCCGCGCACGCCGTAGGGATGGCCGGGGTTCGGCACCTCGACGAGCAGCGTGTCGATCATCGGCAGGTCGTTCGTGACCGGCATCCGGTAGTCGAGGAACGAGGCGTTGGCCATCGAGCCGTCGGCGTTGTAGAGGTAGTCCTCGTTCAGCGCCATGCCGATCCCCTGCACGGCGCCGCCCTGGATCTGGCCCTCGACGTAGGCGGGGTGGATCGCCTTTCCCACGTCCTGCAGCGCCGTATAGCGCAGCACCGTCACCTTGCCGGTATCGCGGTCGACGTGGACGTCGGCGATGTGCGCGCCGAAGCAGGCGCCGACCTTGCCGACGCTGGTCGAGACGACGTCGGCGCGGCCCTGGATGTTGCCGCCGCTGCCCGGCAGCCGCGACGCCGCCTCCTTGAACGTCATCAGCTTGCCGTCCGGGCCGTGCAGGCTCGCGTCTGCGGGGTCGTAGCTGACCGCGTCGGCGGAGACGTCCCAGAGCGAGGCGACCCGCTGTTCGAGCTGCTCGCGGATGTCGAGCGCCGCCTGGTAGACGGCCCAGCCGGTCGCGAACGTGGTGCGGCTGCCGCCGGTGTTGCCGGTGAAGCCGATCGTGTCGGTGTCGCCGACGAGCGAGTTCACGTCCGCGTAGGCGATGCCCATCGTCTCGGCGAACTGCATCGCGAGGGCGGCGCGCTGGCCGCCGATGTCGACCGAGCCGGTGGTCAGCGTGACCGTGCCGTCGGCGTGCACGTTCGCGTAGGCGCTGGACTCGCCGCCGCCGTTCTGCCAGAAGCCCATCGCGACGCCGCGGCCGACGTCGGGATCCTGGATCTCGGCGCGATAGTGGGGGTGCGCGATCGTGGCCGCGACCAGCTCGCGCGCGGCGACCGAGCCGTGGGTCGCGCCGTCGCTGCGCGGATCGCCCTCGGTGACGGCGTTCTTCGCGCGCAGCTCCATCGGATCGAGGTCGAGCCGTTCGGCCAGCTCGTCGAGCACCGCCTCGACGGCGAAGGCCGAGGCGGGCGCGCCGGGCGCGCGGTAGGCCGCCACCTTCGGGCGGTTCAGCACGACGTCGAGGCCGACGATCCGCTGGTGCGGGACGAGGTACGGCCCGAGCGCGCAGCGCGCGCCGCCGGGCACCGGCGAGCCGGGGTAGGCGCCGGCCATGTACTCGAGCCGGATGTCCGCCGCGACGAGCGTGCCGTCGCGTTTCGCGCCGAGTTTGATGAAGGTGCGCGTGCCCGAGGTCGGTCCGGTCGCCTCCAGCACCTCGGTGCGGTTCATCGTCACCTGCACGGGGCGCCCGCTCTTCCTCGCGAGCAGCGCCGCCAGCGGCTCCAGGTAGATCACATTCTTCGCGCCGAAGCCGCCGCCGATCTCGGCCGGGATCACGCGCAGATCGCCGAGCGGGACAGCCAGCACCCGCGCGATGTTCGCGCGGTGGCCGAAGGCGCCCTGGGTGCTGGTCCAGACGGTCAGCTTGCCGTCCGCGTTCCAGACGGCCGTGCCGTTGTGCGTCTCGATGTAGCCCTGGTGCGCCATCCCGGTTTCGAAGACTCGCTCGAGCACGAGCTCGGACGCGGCGAAGCCCTCGTCGAGGTCGCCGAAGCCCATCTCGATCGTGCGCGCGACGTTCGAGGGCTGACCGTCGATCGGATCGAACAGGCCGTCGATCAGCTCGTCGAGTCCGTCGTCGTGGAGGATCGGCGCCCCCGGTGCGAGCGCGTCGTCGAGGCTGACGACCGGCGGCAGCAGCTCGTAGTCGACCTCGATCAGCTCGACGGCGTCCTCCGCGAGGTGCGGATCGGCGGCGCAGACGGCGGCCACGGGGTGGCCCTTGAACAGCACCTTGCGCCGCGCCAGCAGCCGCTCGACGTCCCACTGCGCCGGCATCGGCCCGCGGATCGTCTGCATCACCGGCTCGGCGGGCGCGGGAAAGTCGTCGAAGGTGATCACCGCGTGCACGCCGGGCAGCGC